>NZ_CP082326.1:0-2400000 GCF_019884785.1 Crassaminicella profunda | reverse complement strand
AGTAATAGCTAGTCCCAATCCAGTTCCTCCAGATTTAGTATTTCTTGAAAGATCCGCACGAACAAAAGGCTCGAAGATAACGGGTACAAACTCTTTGGTAATGCCAATGCCAGTATCTTGTATAATAATGATTGCATTATTTTTAGAAACCTTCATTTCTAAATAAAGGGTGGTATTTTTTCCACTATATTTAATGCTATTTGTAATTATATTTCCAATGGCTCTTTCTATTTTTTGCTCATGAATAAGGCACCATATTGGAAACTCAGGAATTTCAAAGGTATATGCCATATGATTTGTTTCTAGTTCTGGGATATAGCTGATTAAGATTCTTCTCAATAGTTCACATAAATTTTTCTCTTCTTTCATGAGAATCTTTTCTTCCATTTCCATTTGAGATAATTCAAATAAATCTTGAATAAGGTTGTTTGCTCGATTACTATTAGTGAGAATAATATCTAAATAATTATCCTTTTGCTCAGTAGATAAATCATCACTTGAGGAAAGGGTTTGAGCATATCCAGCTATATTGGTTAGTGGTGTTTTTAGGTCATGAGATATATCTAAGATTAATCTTTTTCTATTAGATTCAGATTTTTCTCTAAGACTTATTTCTTCTTGAATTTTGCCTGTCATTTGATTAATTGCATCTCTTAATACGCCTAATTCATTTTTTGATTCAAAATTGATTTTATTACAATAATCTCCGTCACTAATAATTTTAACTCCTGCTAGTATGTGATTGATTGGTTGTACAATTTGAATAGAGGTTACCTTTGCATAAAGAATGATTGCAATGATTAAGCTGATGATAAAAAAACTTCCCGTAAATATGAAGATATCGATAAAATTTTTTTCAGGAGGAAGATAAATTAACAAAAATTCATTTTTATGCTCTGGATAATAGACCATAAAGCCATAAGGATCATCAAAAATCATTTCATTATAATGTTTTTGCGAATAGGTATAACCTATTTTATGGGAACTATTATAGGCTGAAAGTACGGTTAAATGATCATCTATATATTCTAAATAAGCATTTTCGGGAAGATATTCTAATTCAAATGCTTTTTTCATTCCGTGGTCCAATGTATTTTTATAAACACGTTCGATATCAATCTCAGAAGTGATATACATGGAATTTACATATAAGTAATTAGCGATAAAAGTAAAACCAATAATTACAAGAAGTAAAACAAATAAAAAGCTATAATTGATTAAGAATTGTTTGGAGATGCTGTTACTATGAAATAAATTGAGTTTGTTTTTTAATTTATTCATTGACTTTTTCCATTCTATACCCTATTCCTCTGATGGTTTTTAAATATTTTGGATTTTTAGGATCATCTTCTATCTTTTCTCTTAGATGGCTCATGTGAACCATAATCGTATTGCTATCTCCATGATACAATTCTTCCCAGACTATTTCATATAATTGTTCTTTGGTATAAATACTGCCCAGATGTTTCATAAATACAGATAATAATTTAAACTCTTTTGGATTAAGATTGATCAAAATATCTTTTTTCTTTACTATATAGTTTGTTAGATCTAAAGAAATAGAACCATTGGTTAGAATGTCTTTAGATTCTTTACTTGAATATTTTATGTATCGTCTTAATTGGGCTTGTACTCTAGATATAATTTCAATGACACTAAAGGGTTTTACCACATAATCATCTGCCCCTAAGCCTAATCCTAATACTTTGTCAGCATCTTCACTTCTAGCAGTAAGCAGGATTACAGGAATTTCACTGGTTTCTCTGATTTTAGTAAGCAAATTAAATCCATCTATTTTTGGCATCATTACGTCTAAAATCATTAAATCTATTTCTTCCTTATTAAATAATTGTAATCCTTCTAAGCCATCAAAGGCTTGAAAAACCGTATATCCTTCTTTGGTTAGATGTAAAGAAAGAAGATTGTTAATATCTTCATTGTCTTCTGTGATTAAAATATTAATTGGCATGTATGTACTCCTTTCCCCTAAATAGTATTCTATAAGATTTTATCATAAAAATATTGTTTTTTAGGTTTTTAAGATAAATTTAAGATTGGATTAAGCTTTAATTTATTTTAAGGAAATATAATAAAAGCATCAATAAAATGAAAAAAGGAGAGAATGCATATGAAAAAAATAATTTTATTATTGGTAAGTATTTTGTTAGTAGTAAGTTTAACAGGGTGTGGGGAAAAGAAAGATGTTACTAGTGAGGTAGCAAGTGTTGAAGAAAGTGTAGAAGAGAAAAATCCTTTAGAAGGACAAATAGTAAAGGAATTTAAAGCAAAAGATTTAGAGGGCAATGAAGTAACCAACGATATTTTTTCAGAAAATAATATGACGGTAGTAAATATTTGGGGAACATTCTGTGGACCATGTGTTGAAGAAATGCCAGAATTAGATAAACTTCAAAAGGAATTAAAAGATAAAAAGGTAAAAGTAGTTGGAATTGTATCAGATAAAGCAGTAGAGGAAGCAAAAAATATTACAAAGGAAATCTCTTATACCAATATTATTCCAGATGAAGTTTTAGAAAATCAAATTGTTAATCGTTTTGATTATGTTCCTGTGACATTGTTTGTAAATAATAAAGGAGAAATAATGAAAAAATTTATACCTGGGGGTAGTGATTATGAAACGTTTAAAAAGATTATAGAAGAATTGCTAGAGAAAAAATAGTTAGGATAGAGGGGGAGAAAGAATGAAAAATAAAAGTAAATTAATAATGTTGTCTATTGTAGTAGCCATATTTATTTTTTCCATAGGAATATGGACCAATACGAAGCAAATTCAGCACACTGCATATAAAAATCAAGAAAATCAGAGCATAGAAGAAGCTGAAGAATATGAAATGCCTAACTTTGAAGAGTACTTAGGGGAGGATATAAATTTATTAAAAGCTGTAGATGCAAAGGAACTAAAAGCATTATATGAAAAAATAGTAGAAAAGGAAAAAGAAGAAAATTATGATGAAGCAGACCAGCTTTGGGATCAATTTGATGATACCTTAAGAGACGCTGGTATTGCAGTACCCTTCAAAGATTTCTTTGGCTTTGCAGAATCTATTAAAAATAAGTTGAAAGAAGAAGATTTTAATAAAATCAATAAGGTTTATGGAGAGATTGAAAAGCTAAATGAGCATTTAGAAACATTAGAGGAGAATAATAAAAAAGCAACTGAAGAAAAGATTGAAAAGCTTTGGAATCAGGTTGAAGAAATATTAAACCCATTAGGATATGATTTAGATGAGCTTTTAGATCATGTAGAAAACAAAAATATTTTGATTGCCCTTTATGATGTGAAGAATGGTCAAATAAATTATAAACCTATTAATAACCATACAATAAAGGATTTGTCAAAAGAAGATATTAAGAAACATAAGATGATATGGGAAAGAGTAAAAAAGATCATTCCACAGTCTTATTTAGAAAGAATAATAAACTTTGAGATCAACACAGATGGAAAAGAAGAGGTATTTGCTCATGTAAATTCACCAGACGAAAGCAACAAAATATGGAGATTAGCTGTAGATATAAAAGATGCAATTGGAAAAGAAGGAAAACTTGTTAAGGAATTTGATAAAACATTAATTCATGAATTTGGTCATATTTTAACTTTAAATGATAGCCAAATGATGAAGGAAAGAAATGAAAATAGCCCTACATATACAACGGAGGAAGGAACAACAAAAAAGGAATCTTATTTAAATCAATTCTACAATCAATTCTGGAAGGGTATTTATAAAGAGTGGGAAAAAGCAGATCAATCAGAAGTAGATGAATATGGAGAAAATCAAGCATTGATTGATTTTTATGAAAAGCATAAAAATGAATATGTTTCTGATTATGCATCAACCAACATAGAAGAAGATATTGCAGAAAGCTTTATGCAATTCGTAGTAGAGAATAAACCAAAAGGAGATACGGTAGCAGAACAAAAAATATTATTCTTTTATCAATTTAAAGAATTAAGAAAAATAAGAGAAGACATCAGATTGAATCTGAAGTAAATTATAAACCACTGTCTATAAGGGCAGTGGTTTTAATAAATTTAGGAAAATAGAAGGAGAAATAATTGGAAATCGAGAATATGCATAAACAAGGGCGAATAGATTGAATTTTAAGATAAATCAAAAGGAGTAGAGGAGGGAAATCCTTGATAAGGAATGATATGGGAAAAAACCGTCTTCTAAGGGAAAAAGGGAAGATTTTAAATAAATATCAATTTAAGATAGGTTTAGTTGCTTTTTTTAGTGTTTTTATTGGACTTTTTTTAACGGTAATTGTTTCATATCATGGTGTTCAAATGCTTTTTCAGGATGCAACAGATGAAATGAATAAGGGATTAAATGCTGTGACGAATGAGTATTTAGATAATTATATTCATATTACTGGAAAATTAGTAGAGTCTCAAATACAAAATTATTTTGAGGAGCAGGCTATGCTTGCAGATATATTTCAGAAAACTATAGATCATGAAGAAGAATTTTCACCAGTAATCAAAAAAATGTGCCAACAGCCTTTTTTTAAAGATCATTTAAAATTTCAAGGAAGATGGTATCAAAATAGCTCAAGTGAACCAGCAGTTGTGTTGGTACAACGCTATTTATTAGATGATAAAAATCATATAAAGCCTCATATAAAAGAACAAATTGATCAATCTGTTCTTTTGGATTTGTTAATGCCTTCTGTCTACAAGTATGGAGCTGATAAGCAATGGGTCTATTTTTCAGGGGGACTCAATGCATCATTTATGAGAATTGTACCATGGAATGATGCTGGAACAGCTCTAGATAAGATTTATCCTAGACATACCAATAATCCAAATTGGGAAGCTTTTAATCCAGGATTGGTTGGAGGGTGGGAAAAAGAAATAAAGGAAGGTTTAAAATCTATTAAAGATTTATCTTCTTTAGCAATTATAAAAGCGCCCATTCAAGATGGTGGTACAGGAAAGATCATAATGACTATGAATCATCCTATATGGAATAAAGAAAGGAATAAATTTAGAGGTTCTATTAGCATAGATGTTGCATTAGAAGATATTATTAATTATATAAAAAAGATAAAATTAGCAAATACAGGATTTGCTTATATTATCCAATCAAATAGAAATGTAATTGCTATTAATGATGAAGGAGCTAAGATATTAGGACTAAAGGTAACAGAGGATGCAATAAAAAAAGGAGATACAGGCATTGGTTTTAATCCAATGGAACGTTTTTTAAATGAAAGTATATATGAAGATATTCAAAATATTTGTTTGCCAAAGGGAACGGAAATTACTAAGGAGCAAATTCGTATTGATAAGAAAGAGTATATGGTTGTCCAAAAGAATTTAAAACCCCTTAATACATGGAATAAAGATAAAGGTTTTTATGAAGAAATATGGACTTTAGGGTTTGTTATGCCTAAAGAAGAATTTTTTTCTTCAATGATAAGTGCTAGAAATAAGATTAATCATAGCAGAAATTTAATTGTAGGTAAGCAAATTTTTATTGCTTTATTGACTATTATTGGGCTAAGTGGATTCATTTATATAATGACTGAAAGAATGACGGAAGGATTAAAAAAGCTTGAATTAGCTACTATAGAAATAATGAATAAAAATTATGATGTGAAAGTAGATGTAGAGTCTGATGATGAAATTGGAAATTTAGCTTGTGCCATTAGAAATATGATTGGAGAAATTAAATCGACTTTCCAGCAGTTACATAGGCAAAATAAAATACTTAAAAATGAAATTGCAGAGAGAGAAAAAAAAGAGAGGCAAATTCAATATTTAAAAGACTATGATCCTTTGACGAATTTACCAAAGGAAAAGTTGTTTTTAAATGTATTAAAAGAATTTATTCAAGATAGAGAAGAAGAGGATATTTCTGGAATTGTCATGATCATGGGATTAGATAATTTTAGAAATATCAATGAAGTTCTTGGGCATGAAGGAGGAAATGAAGTACTGAAAATGGTGTCTAATCGATTGAAATCAATTGCAAAAGGGAATGGAATTGTAGCAAGAATGAATGGTGATGAATTTGCAATCCTTTATAATCATATTGGTGCTGTTGAAGAAATTGCTATAAGAGCAGAAGAGATTATGAATACCATAGAGGCTGGGTATAAAGTATATGGTGAAGAAATATTTATTACTGCAAGTATTGGAATTAGTTTATATCCAGTTGATAGTATAGAACCATCAGAAATAGTAAGGTTTGCTTCATCTGCATTAGTGCATGCAAAGGAGAAGGGAAAAGGGAATTATCAATTTTATGATGTGAAAATGAATAAGCGCGCAGAAGAAAGAAATAAGATGATTACAGCATTTCGCCATGGGATAGAAAACAATGAATTACTTTTATATTATCAGCCTCAAATTAATCTTCATACGAAAAAATGGATAGGAATGGAAGCCCTTATTCGATGGGACAGTCCTATCTTTGGAAAGGTTATGCCCAATACATTTATTCCTTTAGTTGAAGAAACAGGGTTGATTGTTGATATGGGAGAATGGGTTTTAAAAAGGGCCTGTGAACAAAATAAAAAATGGCATGATATGGGATATAAAGATTTGATTGTGGCAGTAAACTTATCTCCTAGACAATTTTATGAAAAAGATTTTGTAAAGAAAGTACAGTTGATTTTAAATGAGACAAAGCTCCCTCCTAAGTTTTTAGAACTTGAAGTAACAGAACGGTTGTTTATTGACAATAAGGAGCAAGTAATTGGGTTTCTCTATGAACTTCAAAAAATGGGGGTAAAAATAGCCATTGATGATTTTGGTACAGGATATAGTTCTCTTAGTTATCTTAAGGATTTACCTGTTGATAAATTGAAAATTGATCGATCTTTTATAAAAGATATTCCAGATAAAGATGATGGTTCAATTGCAAATATTATTATTGAATTGGGTAAGAATTTAAATCTTAAAATAAATGCTGAAGGCATTGAGACCATAGATCAAGAAAATTTTTTAATCAACAAAAAATGCAATGAAGCACAGGGGTATTACTATAGTCCTCCATTAGATGTAAAAACATTTACATTTATGCTAAGAAAAAATGGAAGAACTATTTAAAAAATTTTTGAATAAATATAATAGTATAGGGTATTATTAAAATATATTATGGTAATCACGTAAAACGAAAGGTGGCGATAAGATGATCAAGGCTCCTAAAGTTGAAGTGAATGATAGTTTAACTATTCAAAGAAAAGTTACCCATGAAGATACAGCACTAAACTATGGAAGTGGTAAATTAGAAAAATTGTTTGCAACACCAAGATTAGTGGCTTTAATGATTGCAGCTTCAGTAAAATTAATAGATGAAAAACTTCCAGAAGGCTTCATAACAATAGGAAAGAGAACAGAAACAATACATGAAAAACCTACAGTATTAGGGCAAACGGTTAGTGTTAAGGTTACGATTAAAAGCTATGATGGAAACAAAATACTTTTAGAAATGGTAGCATTTGATGAAATAGGCACAATTGGCAGAGGAACTCATGAAAGAATGATTGTAAATAAGAAGTCCCTATTAAATCGTGCAAATAAAAGAGCTGAAAAACTGAAAAATAAGGATTTTTAAAGAATAATGCCGGAGATATTCCGGCAATTTTTATTTTCATGTGGATAATTAATTTTTTAGTGGTTGTCCATAAATTTTATGTTTGGAAATTTTGATAGAATAATATTGGATTTTTATAACGGTATATTAAGATTTAACATGGTCCTAACTCTATAGTGAAGGTAATATCTGAACAAGGAGTGATGCTTATTACAAGGATAACTTGAGGAGAGTTTCTTCTTGTACCAGATGTAAATTGTAAATCAAAGTCAATATTGGCTTTGATGAGTAATGTAAGGGCAGCATTGAGCTCAGCAATTTTAATGACATCAGTATTGGCAAATTTGCAAAAAGTTTCTGATGCTAATAAAGTGGCTATGTCCTTTGTATACTTTGCCATTATCCTTGCTCCTTTCTTCTTATTCTATAATATTTTATGTTATAGCTGTTGTGAATGATATGCTTTTTATAAATTTATTTTGGATTTATATAAATATTCAACGAATCAAACAAAAAAATTATAACTCTTTGCATATTTGGTTATAAATAGATAAATAAGAATAAAATTACAAGAATGGAGAATATAGAGTGAAAAAGATTAATTATGTTTGTAAAATCAGTCAAGGCGTGATGATTATTTTCTTACCAATAGTATTATTATTAATGATTTTTCAAGCATATGCGTTTGATAAAGATTTTTATTTAAAAGAATTTGAAAAATATCATATAGCTGAAAATACAAAAATAGAGCAAAAAGAATTAGATAGAATTGCAGATAAAATGATTCATTATTTAAAAGATGAGGATAATAATATAAAAATTTTTATAAAAATAAATGAAAAAAATACTGAAGCCTTTGGAGAGCGTGAAAAATTGCATATGATGGATGTGAAGAAGTTATTTCAAAAAGGGTATCTTTTACAAAAAATTGGGATATCTTTTCTGGTGATTTCTTTGATTCTTTTAATAAAAACATCAGAAAAAATAGATAGAGATATTTATAAAAGTTTAAAGGGTGCAAGTATTTTATCTTTAGGATGTATGATATTTATTTTTGTATTGGTGCAAATTAATTTTTATAAATATTTTACTTACTTTCATAAAATTTTTTTTGATAATGATTTGTGGTTGTTAAATCCTAAAACAGATCTATTGATTCAGATGCTTCCTTTAGGATTTTTTTATGATATTGCAACAAAGATCATTGTTTGGTTCATGGGCAGTATGATTTTTCTAGGAATAGTGTCTTTATATAAAGAAAGATATCAATGAAAAATAACAGCAGTCTTAAATTGACTACTGTTATGATTTAAATACTTATTTATACATATTCTACAGAACAGCGCAAATCATCTATAAGTACATTTAATGCATCTGCTAACTTTTCAACTGTAGAAAAACTTGGATTAATTTTATCTCCTCTTTCTAATTCTTCAACATAACTTTTAGATAATTTACTGAGATTTGCCAAATCCCGTGAGGTATATCCTTTCTTTAAGCGTAATTCCCTGATCTTAAGACCATTGACCATATAGAATTCCTCCTTAGATAAGTATTTTCCTCAATATTTAGATTTGCTTTTTCATATATTATATATATGTATGGATATAAGAGATTATCAATATAATACTATTTATTATATACGGGTGTAAAGAGAATCTGTGTTAAGTTTATGTTACGAGAAAAAACTTATCTTGCATAGATAACCAAAATGTAGTAAAAAGTAATAGAGGGTAATAAAAAAAGAAAGGGAGATTGAATATGAAAAATCCTATTGTAACCATTGAAATGGAAAATGGCAATGAAATCAAGATAGAGTTGTATCCTGATGTAGCACCAAATACGGTAAATAACTTTATATCTTTAGTACAAAAAGGTTTTTATGATGGATTAATTTTCCATAGAGTCATAGCAGGTTTTATGATACAAGGGGGATGTCCAAAGGGTATGGGAATTGGAGGACCGGGATATTCTATTAAAGGTGAATTTAGTATGAATGGTTTCAAAAATGATTTAAAGCATACAAAAGGTGTTATTTCAATGGCAAGAGCTGCACAACCAAATTCAGCGGGTTCACAGTTTTTTCTTATGCATGCAGATTCTCCACATCTTGATGGACAATATGCGGCTTTTGGAAAAATTATAGAAGGTATAGAAGAAGTAGACCGTATTGCAGCTGTTAGAACAAATTTTCAAGATCAACCATCAGAAGAACAAAAAATGAAAAAAGTAACTGTTGATTTATTCGGAGAAGAATACCCTGAACCTGAAAAACTTTAAAGAGAAAAGCTGGCAAATGTTATGCCAGCTTTTTATTGTTTAAAATCTCAATTGCTTTTTGAAAAATTGGTTTTTCAGGAGAAATTGGATGAGGAAGATGTTCAATAGGAAACCATTTTACCTCACTGCTTTCAAAGCTACATTGAAGATCTCCTGAAATATATTCACAAGCATATACATGAATATGGGATTTACCGTATCCATTATCATAAACAAAGTCATAAACTTTTTCTAGGGCTTTACATTGTACGCCTGTTTCTTCCCATACTTCACGGAGTACAGTTTCTACTTGGGTTTCTCCTGGATCTAAAAATCCTCCTGGTGGTGCCCAAACCATAGGGTGCCATCTTCTTTTTACTAAAAGAACTTCATTATTTTTAATAACGATGCCAATTGCAGCTGTTTTCATTGTAAGCACTCCTTATAAAAAAATTCTTTATACAAAGATAGAAATAGCCAGGATGTCCTGGCTATTTGTTATCTTAATTTGTTGCTTGAACCTAAAACATTCTTGATTTTATGTTGAACCATTTTTTGAATACCCTCTCTTGCAGGGCCCAAATATTTTCTAGGATCAAATACAGAAGGATTTTCTACTAAGAATTTTCTAACAGCAGCAGTCATGGCTAGTCTTAAGTCTGTATCAATATTTACTTTACATACACCAAGTTTTGCTGCTTTTCTGATCATATCTTCAGGAACACCTTGAGCTCCAGGAATTTCTCCACCATATTCATTACAGTGTTTCACAAATTCTGGAAGAACTGTAGAGGCACCATGTAGAACTAATGGTGTATTTGGAAGAAGCTTTGTAATGGTTTCTAGTCTTTCAAAATCTAATCGAGGCTCTCCTTTGAATTTGTATGCACCGTGACTTGTACCTATAGCAATAGCAAGGGAGTCTACACCGGTTCTTTCTACAAATTCTACTGCTTCCTTAGGGTCTGTAAATGTGGCATCTTTGGTCTTAACATTTACAGCATCTTCAATTCCTGCAAGTTTCCCAAGTTCGGCTTCTACTACAACACCTTTTGCATGAGCATATTCTACGACCTTTTTTGTAAGAGCTATGTTTTCTTCGAATGGGTATTTAGATCCATCAATCATTACTGAAGTAAATCCATCATCGATACATGCTTTACAGATTTCAAAGCTTTCACCATGATCAAGGTGTAGGACAATATCAAGTCCACTATCCTCAATAGCTGCTTCAACAAGTTTTTTAAGATAAATAGAATTAGCATATTTTCTTGCTCCAGCAGAAACTTGAAGAATAAGAGGGGACTTTTCTATCTTTGCAGCTTCTACAATTCCTTGAATAATTTCCATATTATTTACATTGAATGCACCAATTGCATATTGTCCCTCATGTGCATTCTTAAACATTTGTGTTGATGTAATTAGTGGCATAATAAAACCTCCTATGTATTTAAAGATAAATGATAAAAAATTATTAAAAATAAAACAACTAATTTAGTATAGCATATAAATAGAAATATACTATACTAAATCTATAAAATTAGAATAATATGTAGTTTGATATGAGCATTTATCTACTCAATTGTAATTATATAACAATAAGATAAAAAATACCACAAAAAAACCTTTGAAGAATAAAAAAATTACGGTACAATAGTATATATAGTAGATATATTATCCATTTTAATATAATATTATAATAGTATAGAACATATAACATAAAATTTATTTCTTAATGAAAATAATAATTATGTAAGTGAATAGAGATAGGGGGGAGAAAAAAGGTGAAATATAAAAAGCAAATACCTAATATGTTTACTCTTTTTAATTTGATATTAGGGATATTAGCAATTCTTTCGATATTTAATGAAAGTTATGTTTTATCAGCGACTTTAATTATTATTGCAGGAATGATGGACAGAATGGATGGTAAATTAGCAAGGAAATTAGATGTAGTAAGTGAATTTGGAAAAGAATTAGATTCATTATGTGATTTGATTTCCTTTGGAGTAGCACCAGCATTATTGATGTGGAATTCTAATTTAATGGAAACAGGGGATTTAGGGATTATTGTTACATTAGTTTTTGTACTTTGTGGTACGGTAAGATTAGCTCGATACAATATTATGGAATTCGAGGGTGTATATATGGGAATTCCAATAACACTTTGTGGTGGTCTTGTAGCCCTAATGTCTCTTTATTCTACAAAATATGTAGCAAATTTACATTTTCTGTTAATTTCTATGCTGTTTTTATCCTATGCAATGATCAGCAAGAAAATTAAGCTAAAAAAAAGATAATAGTTTGCCCACCTATGAAGGTGGGTATAATTTTGCCCAAAGGTTGGTAATGATAGGAGATATGAAATAGAAAGAGGAGAAAACATATGTACTTACCGGAGAAATTTTCAAATAAAATGAAGCAATTATTAGGAAATGAATTTGAAGCATTCTTAAAATCTTATGAAGATGAAAAATTTCAAGGATTAAGAGTGAATACCTTAAAAATTTCAATAGAAGATTTTAAAAAAATTTCACCATTTAAACTAAGACCTATTCCTTGGTGTAAAGATGGATTTTATTTTGAAGAAGGAGAAAGACCTGCAAAGCATCCTTACTATCATGCAGGACTGTATTATATTCAGGAACCTAGTGCTATGGCTCCAGTAGAAATACTAAATCCTACGCCTAAGGATAAGGTATTAGATTTATGTGCTGCTCCTGGAGGAAAATCAGTACAAATTTCTGCAAAGCTTAGAGGACAAGGATTATTGATTACAAATGATATCAATATGAATCGTGTAAAAGCATTGATTAAGAATATGGAATTGTTTGGAATTAAAAATGCTATTGTTACTAATGAAACGCCAGAAAAGATGAAAAATTATTTTAAGGATTATTTCCATAAAATATTGGTAGATGCTCCTTGTTCAGGAGAAGGAATGTTTAGAAAAGATGCTTCTATGGTAAAAAGTTGGGAAAAGCATGATGAAACCTATTATGCTCCTATACAACAACAAATTTTAGAAAATATTGAGGGCATGTTAAAGAAAGGTGGAAGGCTTTTTTATTCTACATGTACTTTTTCGCCAGAGGAGAATGAAGCTACTATTAAAAATTTTATAGAAAATCATGAAAATTTTCATATAGTAGAGATTCCTAAAAATAATGGTTTATCAAAAGGCAGACATGAGTGGGTTCATGGTGAAAAAGATTTAGAGGGGTGTGCAAGATTATGGCCTCATAAATTAGAGGGAGAAGGACATTTTTTAGCACTTCTAGAAAAAGATTCAGAAGGAGAAAACATTTCTTTTGATGACGAAAAGAAATCAAAGATTAAACCTTCGAAGGAATTTTATGAATTTATGAAAGAAAATTTAAATATTGAGATAGAAGGAAAATTTGAAGTATATAGTAATAATCTATATTTAGTTCCTAAAGGGTTACCTGAATTAAAAGGATTAAAAGTTTTAAGATCAGGGTGGTTTTTAGGAACCTTTAAGAAAAATAGATTTGAGCCAAGTCATGCACTCGCTATGGGATTGACTTTTAAAGATGCCAAGAGAATAATGAACTTTCATAGAGAGGATATGGAAGTAAAAAAATATTTAAAAGGAGAAACCTTAAATATAGGTGGAGAGAAGGGGTGGACCCTTGTTTGTGTAGATCATTTTCCATTAGGATGGGCCAAGCAAACAGGAAATATGCTTAAAAATTGTTACCCATCAGCTTGGAGATGGATAGATTAGGAGGAACTTATGGCAAAGGGACAAAGACTCGATAAGGTACTTAGCAATATGGGATATGGGACTAGAAAAGAGATAAAAAGTATCATTAAAAAGGGTAGCGTTAAGGTAGACGAAAGAGTTGTAAAGGATAGTAGCATGCATATAGATCCTTATGAAAACCATATAGAAATTGATGGGGTGAAATTAGTTTACAAAGAATTTATTTATATCATGATGAATAAACCTCAGGGAGTAATTTCGGCTACTTTTGATGCAAGGGTTGAAACGGTAGTAGATTTACTAGATCCAACTTATCAAATATTTGAACCATTTCCAGTAGGAAGATTAGACAAAGATACGGAAGGATTATTGATTCTCACAAATGATGGAAAGCTATCCCATGGATTACTTTCACCTAAAAAACATGTGCCAAAAACTTATTATGCACATGTTGAAGGAAAAGTGGATGAAAAAGATCAACGTATCTTTAAAGAAGGTGTTGTAATAGATGATGGTTATAAGACCTTGCCAGCAGAACTAAATATTATTAAAAGTGATGAAATATCAGAAATTGAATTAACCATATATGAGGGGAAATTTCATCAAGTAAAAAGGATGTTCCAATCTGTTGGGAAAAAAGTAATCTATTTAAAGAGGATTGCCATGGGAGATTTGAAATTGGATGAGGATTTAGCATTGGGAGAATATAAAGAGTTAACGGAAGAAGATTTAGGAAAATTAAAAAATAGATAGAAAGATGAATAATGATAAGTTAAAAATTTATTTTAAAAATATTGTTGACAAAATTCAGAATTAAGATTATAATCTTAAAAAAAGTATCATATAAAATTCGATGAATGGAAAAAGTAAGTAAGACATGAAGGTATAGCGAGTCGGGGATGGTGGAAGCCTGATGTGGATTGTTTACTGAATGGTTCCATGAGAAGCAGTGTGAAATCATTAGAGAGTATCACTTGCCGTAGGTCTTACGTTATAGAGACAGGGTATCGAAATAGATGGATCTATTTCCGTACTTATGAAGAGTGAGATAGATTTACTATCTAATAATAGGTGGCAACGCGGAATATAAACATTTCGTCCTAAGTGTAGGATGAAGTGTTTTTTTATTTTGGATCGTTTTGTTATTTATTTAAGATAGCATTATATCTAACATGGGTGGCAACGCGGAATGTAAAGCATTTCGTCCCTAATTATAGGGATGAAATGCTTTTTTTTATTTCAGATATGAGGAGTGAGAATATGATTTATCCAGACTATCAAAAATTTCAAAAATTGAGTAAAAGTTCAAAAATGATTCCTATTTCTCTAGAAATGGAAGGGGATATGGATACCCCTATTACTATTTTTAAAAAGCTTTGTAAAAACAAAAATAGTTATCTTTTAGAGAGTGTGGAGGGAGGAAATAAGTGGGGACGGTATTCATATATTGGGAGAAATCCATTTATGATTATAAAGAGTTATGGTGACCGTGTTTCGATCCATAAAAAAAATGAAGTTATTACTAAAAAAGGAAATGTACTTGAGATATTAAAAAATTTAATGAATGATTATAAGATGTCTCAAATAGATGGCATAGGTGATTTTGTTGGAGGTGCAGTTGGATATATAGGATATGACGTCATAAGGAATTATGAAAAACTAAACCATATAAATTTTGATGATATAAAAATGCCAGATGTACATCTTTTATTGACAGAGGAAGTAATTGTTTATGACCATGTAAAACAAAAGATTAAGATTATCGTAAATATATCAATAAATTGTGATGTTGAAAGTCAATATAAAGATGCAATCAATAGACTAGAAAAAATTAAGAAAGAAATATTGGAAAATGATTTGAATATGGATGATCAAGGAAAAGCTTCAGGAAAAATAGACTATTTGAGTAATGAGACAAAAGAAGCTTTCATGAAAAAGGTTCTAAGAGCAAAAGAGTATATAAGAAATGGGGATATATTTCAAGTTGTATTATCACAAAGACTCAAGATAGAAACAGAAATTAATCCATTTAAGGCTTATAGAACGTTGAGAAGTTTAAATCCATCTCCATACATGTTTTATATAGATTTTGGAGAATATCATTTGGTAGGTTCATCACCAGAGCTTTTGGTGAAAGTAAAGGGAGATGTTGTTGAGACATGTCCTATAGCAGGTACAAGACCTAGAGGAAAAAGTGAAAAAGATGATGAAAAATATATGGAAGAATTACTAAAAGACGAGAAAGAACGAGCAGAACATTTGATGCTTGTGGATTTAGCAAGAAATGATATTGGAAAAATATCAGAGTTTGGAACGGTTGAGGTCAATCAGTTTATGGAGATTCAAAAGTATTCTCATGTAATGCATATCGTATCAAATGTAATTGGAAAAATGAGAGATGATTGTGATATGTATGATAGTTTAATATCTTGTTTTCCTGCGGGTACTGTATCTGGTGCTCCAAAGGTGAGGGCTATGGAAATTATGGATGAATTAGAAAATCATAAAAGAGGGGTCTATGCAGGTGCTGTTGGATACCTAGGTTTTAATGGAAACATGGATACATGTATTGCGATAAGGACCATTGTTTTTAAAGGTAACATGGCTTATATACAGGCAGGTGCAGGAATTGTTGCTGACTCAAATCCAGAAAGTGAATTTCATGAGACCCTTAGGAAAGCAAAG
This sequence comes from Crassaminicella profunda, assembly GCF_019884785.1. Taxonomy (GTDB): domain Bacteria; phylum Bacillota; class Clostridia; order Peptostreptococcales; family Thermotaleaceae; genus Crassaminicella; species Crassaminicella profunda. The sequence continues at coordinate 2,383,767 of NZ_CP082326.1, read as the reverse complement.
GCACTTATGGAGACCATAAAAAAAGTAGAGGGGGATTTATTTTGATTGCAATCATTGATAATTACGATTCATTTACCTATAATTTGTATCAATATGTTGGAGAAATCAATCCAAATGTTGAAGTTTTTAGAAATGATGCAGTAACAATAGAAACTTTGAAAAAAATGGATATTACCCATATGATTATTTCACCTGGGCCAGGGTTTCCAAAGGATTCAGGAATATCCATGGAGGTGATTAAAACCTTTGGGAAGGATATTCCAACCTTAGGCGTATGCCTTGGGCATCAGGTAATTGGAGAAGTGTTTGGAGGAGACGTTGTACATGCTAAAAATATGGTGCATGGAAAAACGTCAGAGATTTATCATAATGAAAGGGATTTATTTAAGAATATTAAAAATCCATTAACTGTAACAAGATATCATTCTTTGATCGTAGATCAAGCTTCCATTACAGATGAATTAGTGATTACAGCTGAAACTATAGATGGTGAAATTATGGGATTGAAGCATAAAAAGTATCCTATATTTGGATTACAATTTCATCCTGAATCTATTTCTACACAATATGGGAAAGAAATATTGAAAAACTTTCTGGAATTATAAAGGAGGAGATAATGTGCTAAAAATTGCAATGAATAAACTCATTAAAAATAAAGATTTGACAGAGAATGAAATGATTCATGTGATGAGTATGATTATGGAAGGTAAGGTAACACCAGCACAAATAGGAGGTTTTTTAATAGCCCTTCGAATGAAAGGAGAAACATTAGAAGAAATTGTTGGTGCTGCCAAGGCCATGAGAGATAAATCATTAAGAGTGAATATAAAGAGTGATGATGCAATCGATACATGTGGAACAGGTGGAGATGAAGGGAATACATTTAATATTTCAACAATAGTAGCAATGATTGCAGCGGGGGCAAATGTTACAGTGCTAAAGCATGGGAATCGGTCGATTTCAAGTAAATGTGGAAGCGCAGATGTATTAGAGCATTTGGGAGTAAACATTGAACTAAGTCCTACAGAGGTAGAAAAATGTGTAGAGAAAAACAATATAGGATTTATGTTTGCACCAAAATATCATAAAGCAATGAAATATGCCATAGGACCAAGAAGAGAATTAGGGATAAGAACTATATTCAATGTACTAGGGCCTTTAACAAATCCAGCAAGAGTCAATGGGCAAGTCCTTGGGGTGTTTGATGAAAATTTGACATCAGTTTTAGCAGGTGTTTTGAAGAAATTAGGGGTTGAGAGAGCTATGGTTGTACATGGATTAGATGGATTAGATGAGATTACTATTACTACAAAAACGAAGATTAGTGAATTAAGAAATGGAAAAATAAATACCTACCATATTGATCCAAGAAAATTTGACATACCTTTGGCTAATAAAGAGGAGATTAAAGGAGGAGAACCTAAAGAAAATGCACAGATTTTATTAAATATATTAAAAGGAGAAAGAGGAGCAAAGAGAAATATGGTACTACTTAATGCTGGAGCGGCCATATATGTTGGAAAAAAGGCAAACTCTTTAGAAGAGGGAATAGATAAAGCAAAAGAAATCATAGATACAGGTCTAGCTTTAGAAAAATTAAACCAATTAGTAAAGTTTAGTCAGGAGATGAAAAGATGATTCTAGAAAAAATCGTTGCTTATAAAAGAAAAAAAGTGGAAGAAGAGAAGAATAGTATTTCTTTTAATCAACTGATCAAACAAATAAAGTTATGTGATAAAGGAAGAGATTTTAAGAAATGCATAAAAGAGCATCCAGATATAAGTATGATTGCTGAGGTGAAAAAGGCATCTCCTTCTAAGGGGGTTGTAAGAGAAGATTTTGATCCTATTGCTATTGCAAAAACTTATGATGAAAATAAGGTTGAGGCAATCTCCGTACTAACAGAAGATAGATTTTTTCAAGGAAAAAATGAATATCTATCAGAGATAAAAAAACAAACATCTACTCCCATTTTAAGAAAGGATTTTATCATTGACCCCTATCAAATCTATCAAGCAAAAGTTATAGGAGCTGATGCAATTCTTTTGATTGCGAAGGTTCTATCGAAAAATAAATTAATCGATTTTCAAAATGTAGCAACAAACTTAGGAATTGCGTGTTTGGTAGAAGTTCATGATCAATATGAACTAGAGACAGTACTCGCTACAGGATCAGATATTATTGGGATTAATAATAGGGATTTAAAGACATTTAAAACAACACTTGAAACAACAGAAGAACTGATAAAACATATACCAAAAGGAAAGATTGTCATCAGTGAAAGTGGAATCCATACAAGAAAAGATATGGAGTTTCTAAAAAAAATAGGTGTAGATGGCGTATTAATAGGTGAAAGCCTAATGAGGGCAAAATCCATAGATGAAAAGTTAAGAGAGCTTAGGGGGGAGATGGGTTGACCAAGATAAAAATATGCGGATTAAAAAGAGAAGAGGATATTGTATATGCAAATAAGCTAAAACCGGATTATGTTGGATTTGTATTTGCAAAAAGCAGTAGGCAAATTGATAAATATAGGGCAAAAGAATTAATTATGGGTTTAGATAAAAGTATAAAAAAGGTAGGGGTATTTTTAAATCATTCTATAGATGAAGTAAAGAAAATTGCAAAATTTTGTGAATTGGACATACTTCAATTTCATGGAGATGAGGACCCTCTCTATTGTAACTCTTTTGAAAATAAGGTATGGAAAGCATTTAGAATCAAAGATGAAAATAGCTTAAAAGAATTGGAAAAATATAATGTGGATGGATTTTTAGTAGATACCTATACAAAAGGAACCTATGGAGGAACCGGGAAAGTTTTCAATTGGGAAATTGTATCCGATATGAGTAAAAATAAATTTGTCATTTTAGCAGGAGGACTAAACCCCAAAAATGCAAAGGAGGCAATTGAAGCTGTAAATCCTCAGGTTTTGGATGTAAGTAGCGGAGTTGAGGTGGATCATGTGAAGAATTTTGAAAAAATGAAAAAAATTATTAGGAATGTGAGGGGATAAAATGAATACAAAAAATATGATGAAAAGGTTTGGAAAATTTGGAGGTCAATTTGTACCAGAAACATTAATGAATGCTTTAATAGGGTTAGAAAGAGAATTTATGAAGGCAAAGGAAGATGAAAGCTTTTTAAAAGAATATGCGTATTATGTGAAGGAATATTCAGGAAGACCCACACCCTTATACTATGCAGAAAATTTAACGAAGCAGTTAGGTGGAGGAAAGATCTATCTTAAGAGAGAAGATTTAAACCATACAGGGGCTCATAAAATTAACAATGTAATCGGTCAAGTTTTATTAGCAAGGAGAATGGGGAAAAAACGGATTATAGCAGAAACAGGGGCTGGTCAGCATGGCGTTGCAACTGCTACAATATGTGCTATGTTTGGATTAAAGTGTGAAATTTATATGGGAGAAGAGGATGTACAAAGACAATCGTTAAATGTATTTAAGATGAAATTACTTGGAGCAAAGGTCAATACGGTAACTTCAGGGACAAAAACATTAAAGGATGCTACAAATGAAGCGATAAGAGATTGGGTTTCAAATGTAGGAGATACATTTTATGTAATTGGTTCTGTTGTGGGACCTCATCCTTATCCTACAATGGTAAGAGATTTTCAGAGAATCATTGGAGATGAAGTAAAGGAACAAATTATAGAAAAAGAAGGAAGACTTCCAGATTATTTAATAGCTTGTGTAGGGGGAGGAAGTAATGCAATGGGATTATTCTATCCATTTGCACAAGAGGTAGATGTAAAAATATATGGGGTTGAAGCAGGTGGGCTAGGGGTTGATACAGAGCAACATGCAGCTACCATTAGCAAAGGTTCTATAGGGGTAATCCATGGGATGATGACTTATTTACTTCAGGATGAGTATGGACAAATTATGCCAGTATATTCTATATCAGCAGGATTAGACTATCCAGGAATAGGACCAGAACATGCATATTATCATTCTATTGGTAGAGTAAAATATGAAGTGATCAATGATAATGAAGCTATTGAAGGGTTTCAATATTTAACGAAAGTAGAAGGGATTATTCCTGCACTTGAAAGTGCTCATGCCATTGCTTATTTGATGAAATTAGCACCAAATACGAAAAAGGATGATCTCATTGTAGTAAATTTATCGGGCAGAGGAGATAAGGATATAGATACTATATTAAATGTTATTGGGAGTGAAAAAAATGAAGAGTAGAATAACAGAAAAATTTAATACATTAAGAGAAAAAAATGAAAAAGCACTGATTGCTTATATAACAAGTGGAGATCCAGATATTCATACTACCATAAATTTGGTTTTGAAAATGGAAGAGGCAGGAGTTGATATAGTTGAGCTAGGGATTCCTTATTCAGATCCATTAGCAGATGGACCTGTAATACAAAGAGCTGCGCAAAGATCATTAAAAAATGGAACAAATATTGATTCTATTTTTCATATGGTCTCAAAATTAAGAGAGAAGACAGATCTTCCTCTTGTATTTATGCTATATTATAATTCTGTTTTTAGATATGGAGTAGAAAAATTTTTAGAGAATTGTAAAGATTATGGTGTTGATGGATTGATTATTCCAGATTTGCCATTAGAAGAGAAAAAAGAATTAAATGAGATGATGAAAGATTATGCTATTGATTTAATACCTCTTGTTGCGCCTACATCTGAAGATAGAATAAAAGAAATTGTTTCAGATACGGAGGGGTTTGTTTATTGTATTTCATCAATAGGTGTAACAGGAATGAGAGAGAGCTTTGAAAAAGATTTATCAGATTTCATCAATAAAGTCAGAAAATATACAGATACTCCTTTAGCAATTGGATTTGGTATATCTAATGAACAGGCAATAAAAGAATTAAAGGAACTAGGGGATGGATTGATTGTTGGAAGTGCTATAATCAAAAAAATAGAAGAAGGAATAAAAGAAGATAATATTGAAGAAAAAGTTTTTGAGTTTGTAAATAGATTGCATGAAGCAATTCATTAAATAAATATAAAAATAGCGATTGTTAAAAAATAATAAATATTCAAATAAATTAAAAAATTCATAGTTTTCTATTGACATGGGAAATTGTTTTGATATACTTTTATGAAAGTAAACTATTTTTATAAAATCAATTTGGAGGAAAAGGGAATGGAAAAACTTATTGGAAAGGGAAATGTAGAACAATTTAATTATTTTAGTTTTTACTTTACCTGGGACTATTATTATGGTGCTGGTTATTTGTTCTATAAAAAAATAAAAGATTCCTTTTCTAATGAGAGAATTATAAATTTTTGTATTTCTGTATAAAATAGGGTTATGACTATAAAACGATCCTATATTTTTATAAAAAGAAGGCTCATTAGATGAGTCTTCTTTTTATATTATAGGAAATTATAAAACTTTAAAATTGCGAATTTTTTATTAAAATTTAGGAGGTATAAGAATATGATTATTGTAATGAGACCCAAAACATCACAAAGTGAAATTGAAAAAATCAAAAGAAAGATGAAAAGTTTAGGATGTGAAATTCACGAATCAAAGGGGCAAAATTATCATTTATTAGGGTTGGTAGGAGATACCAGTAAAATTGATCCAAATCAAATTCAAGCAAATAGAAATGTAGAAAAATTAATATTTGTTCAGGAACCCTATAAGAAAGCAAATAGACTTTTTCATCCTGAAGATACGCTTATATCAGTAAATGACAAGACAATTGGAGGAGACGGTTTTACCATTATTGCAGGTCCCTGTTCAGTAGAAAGTGAGGAACAAATTGTAAGCATTGCAGAGGAAATAAAGGAAATAGGAGCATCTTTTTTAAGAGGAGGTGCATATAAACCAAGAACATCTCCATACAGCTTTCAAGGATTAATGGACGAAGGATTAGAATTGTTAAAAACAGCAAGAAGAGAAACTGGATTACCTATTGTAACAGAACTCATGTCTCCTTACTTGATCGAAAAGTTTGTTGAAGATGTAGATGTGATTCAAATAGGTGCAAGAAATATGCAAAATTTTGATTTGCTAAAAGAAGTAGGAAGGACCAATAAGCCTATTTTATTAAAGAGAGGTATGTCTGCAACCATTGAAGAATTATTAATGGCGGCTGAATATATTATGTCTGAAGGAAATGAAAGAATCATTCTTTGTGAAAGAGGGATAAGAACCTTTGAAAAATATACTAGAAATACATTAGATATTAGTGCAATTCCTATTATAAAAAAATTAAGTCATTTACCGGTTATTGTAGATCCTAGTCATGCAGCAGGACTATGGTGGTTGGTAGAACCATTGGCAAAGGCTGCTGTAGCAGTGGGTGCTGATGGATTAATGATTGAGGTACACAATGATCCTACAAATGCTTTGTGTGATGGGCAACAGTCTATTAAGCCTAAAAAATTAAAATCTTTGGTAAAATCTATAAGAGATATGGCAAATTTGGTGGGTAAAGAGATTCGATAGTGTAGCGTAAATTGGGAAGATGACAATTTACAAAATAATAAGAATGATTCAAAAATATTGGAAAATATACAGTATTTTGTTGACATTTAATTTTTTTCTGATATAATTTCAAACTATAAACAATTTTAAAATAAATTTTTGGAGGAATACAAAATGGAAAAACTTATTAGAAAGGGAAATGTAGAACAAAATAAATTTTTTAGTTTTTACTTTATCTGGGGCTATTTTTATTTTAGCGCTAGCTATTTGTTCTATAAAAAAATAATAAAAACCTTTTCTAATGAGAATATTAAAAGTATATGTATTTCTGTATAGATTGTTTGTACTATAAAATTATAGTATAGGTAAGCAGAAGACTCATTAGATGAGTCTTCTTTTTTTTACAAAAAATAGGAGGGATAACAATGGTAATCGTAATTAGACCAAAAACAGCACAAGAAGATATTGAAAAAATCAAAAGAAAGATGGAAAGCTTAGGTTGTGAAGTGTATGAAACAATAGGAGAAAATAGACAGATATTAGGACTCGTAGGAGATACAAGTAAGATTGACCCAGATTTGATTAAGGCCAATAGATATGTTGAAAAAGTAATGCATGTACAAGAACCGTATAAAAAGGTAAATAGACTTTTTCATCCAGAAGATTCTATCATAAATATTGGAAATAGTAGTATTGGAGGAGAAAAGTTAGCGGTTATTGCAGGTCCTTGTTCCGTAGAAAATGAAGAACAAATCATAACTATAGCAGAGCAGGTAAAATCATCAGGAGCAACTTTCCTAAGAGGAGGGGCATTTAAACCAAGAACCTCTCCATATAGCTTCCAAGGGCTAAGAGAAGAAGGGCTTGAATTATTGAAGCTAGCAAGAGAAAAGACAGGGCTTCCAATTGTTACAGAGCTTATGACAACAGATTACATTGACAAATTTATAGAGGATGTAGATGTAATACAGATTGGTGCAAGAAATATGCAAAACTTTGATTTATTAAAAGAGGTTGGAAAAACAGATAAGCCTATATTATTAAAGAGAGGCATGTCTGCAACTATTGAAGAATTATTAATGGCGGCTGAATACATTATGTCTGAGGGAAATGAAAAAGTAATCCTTTGTGAGCGAGGGGTAAGAACCTTTGAAAAATATACAAGAAACACATTAGATTTAAGTGCTATACCTGTAATAAAGAAATTGAGTCACTTACCAGTAATCGTAGATCCAAGTCATGCAGGTGGATTATGGTGGTTAGTAGAGCCTCTTGCAAAAGCGGCTATTACAGTTGGGGCAGACGGATTAATGATAGAAGTGCATAATGATCCATCTAATGCAAAATGTGATGGACAGCAATCCATAACTCCTGAGAGATTTGGTTCACTCATGAAATCTTTAAAGAAAATTGCAGAGATTGAAAATAGAAAACTATAGTGAGGTGGTTTCTTTGGACGGCTTTGATTTTAATATTACTATAGTGGGATTAGGACTTATTGGTGGTTCTTATGCCATGGCACTAAAGGAATTGAAACCTAAAAACTTATGGGCAGTGGATATAGACAAAGAGGCTATTGAAATTGCCCAAAGGAAGGGTATTATTGATAAGGGATATACAGATGTAAAAGTTCCTTTAAAGGATTCAGATATAATTATTCTATGTGTATATCCAGCGTTAATGACAAAATTCATAAAAGAGAATATGCAATTTTTTAAAAAGGGAGCCATTATTACAGATGTAGCAGGTACAAAGGAGACATTAATAAAAGAAATCAATCGTTTTTTAAGAAAAGATTTAGATTTTATTGGAGGCCATCCTATGGCGGGAAGAGAATATAAGGGACTATCCTTTGCATCAAAGGATATATTTGTAGGTGCAAATTATATTCTTACACCTACTCCATATAATAAAAAAGAAAATATAGCATTAATAGAAAAAATAGTGAAAGGGATAGGCTGTAAAAATATCATGAAGATCAGTGCAAAAAAGCATGATGAAATCATGGCTTATACAAGCCAACTACCACATATTATGGCAGCGGCATTGATGAAGGGGGTAAAGGAAGAAACTCATCTATTTGTTGCAGGGAGCTTTAGGGACGCTACAAGAGTTGCTAGACTAAATGGAAGGCTTTGGGCGGATCTCTTAATAGATAATCAAGAAAATACAATAGAAAAAATAGAGGAATTTGAAGAATATGTTGGAAGTATCAAAAATGCTATAATCAATAAAGACCATGAAGAATTAGAAACTATATTTGAAGATGCAAGAATAAAGAGAGAGGAATTTATAAAAAAATGCCAACATTAAATATAAATCTTCCAGAAAAGAAATATCCAATATTGATTAAAAAGGGAATGCTAAATCATATTGGAGAAGAAATTAAAAAAATATACAAAAATAAAAAAATTGCAATTGTTACAGATAATAATGTAGAAAAAATATATGGACAAAGAATCAAGGAACAACTAAGGAATGATTTTGAAATAAAAATGATTGTGGTAGAGCCTGGAGAAAAAAGCAAATCAATAAGTGTATTACAAAATGTATATGAGGAACTTTTAGACTTTGAAATCACTAGAGGAGATTTAATCATGGCCTTTGGAGGTGGTGTTGTAGGAGATTTAACAGGATTTGCAGCTGCGACACTTCTACGAGGAATTCCATTTATACAAGTTCCAACTTCTCTTTTAGCACAAATTGATAGTAGCGTAGGAGGGAAGGTGGCTGTTAATTTACCTAAAGGCAAAAATCTAGTAGGAAATTTTTATCATCCTAAAGCAGTGTTTATAGATCCAGAGCTTTTAAAAACACTAGATAATAGATTTTTCTGTGATGGAATGGCAGAGATCATTAAATATGGGTGTATAAGAGATCAAAATCTTTTTGATGATTTATTAAACTATACAAAGGAAGAATTGTTTGAACATTTAGAAAAAATCATCTATACATGTTGTCATATCAAAAAAAGTATTGTTGAGCGAGATGAATTGGATACAGGAGAAAGAATGCTTTTAAACTTTGGTCATACTTTAGGTCATGCAGTAGAGAAACATTATAGGTATGAAAAGTATACTCATGGAGAAGCTGTGGCAATAGGCATGTATCACATAACAAAAAAAGGTGAAGCAATGGGAATAACAGAGAAGGGAACGAAGAATTTCATAAAAGAAATACTTTGTAAATATGATTTGCCCTATGAAATGCCTCCTATGGATCAAGAAGAAATCATTAAAACCATCGGACTTGATAAGAAAAACAAGGGACAATATATGAATATGGTATTGATCAAAAAAATAGGGGAAAGTTTCATTGAAAAAATTCATAGAAAAGATATTGAAGTCCTTATATAGAAAGGAGTTTGTGCGTGTGAAGTGTGTAGAAATTAATCCATCCGTATTAAATGGAGAAGTAAAAATACCGCCATCGAAAAGTATGAGTCATAGAGCCATTATTTGTGCAGCTCTTTCTGAAGGAGAGAGCCTTATAGAAAATATTGCATTTTCTGATGATATTATTGCAACGCTAGAAGCTATGAAATCCTTTGGTATTACAGCACAAAATTCGGAAATAGATGAAAATGGAATATGTAGTGTGCATATACAAGGAAAGAAAAAATTAAAATTATTGAATCATCAAATTGACTGTAAAGAATCTGGTTCTACCATTAGATTTTTAATTCCCATGGCAGGCATTTTAGGTGAAAAGGTAACCTATACGGGAAGAGGAAAACTTGTGGAACGTCCTCTTGATACGTACTATAAGATTTTTAAAGAGCAAAATATAGATTATTCAAATAATGAAGGAAAACTACCTTTAAGCGTAGAGGGAATACTAAAATCAGGTACTTTTAAAATGAAAGGAAATATTAGTTCACAGTTTATAACAGGTCTTTTATTTGTACTCCCCCTTCTTGATGGAGATTCTAAAATCCTTATTACAACGGAGCTTGAATCTAAGGGGTATGTAGATTTAACACTAGATATGCTGAAAAAATTCTCTATAGAGGTAGAAAATAATAACTATGAAGAGTTTATCATTAAAGGAAATCAAAAGTATAAGTCTGACAATTATAGAGTAGAAGGAGATTTTTCACAAGCAGCCTTCTTTATTGTAGCAGGAATATTAGGAGAATCTATGAAGTGCAAAGATCTAAATATAGATTCTTTACAAGGGGATAAAGCTATTTTAGATATTGTAGGGAAAATGGGAGCAGATATAGCTATTCATGATGATTTTGTTAAAGTTAAGCAGTCAAAAACTGAAGGAATGATCATTGATGCATCCCAATGTCCTGATTTAGTGCCCATCCTTTCTGTTTTAGGAGCCCTTAGTAAGGGAACAACCAAAATAGTCAATGCAGCGAGACTTCGTATAAAGGAATCCGATAGACTAAAGGCTATGGCAACAGAATTAAGTAAATTAGGTGCAGATATAAAAGAATTAGAAGATGGTTTAGAGATTCATGGAAAAGAAGAACTAAAGGGTGGGGTCGTTGATAGCTGGAATGATCATCGTATTGCTATGGCTTTAGCCGTTGCCTCTATAAAGTGTACGGAGCCTGTCATCATACAAAACAATGATGCTGTGAAAAAATCTTATCCAAGATTTTGGAAAGATTTTGAAAAACTAGGAGGAAAAATTAATGAGCAACCTATGGGGAAATAACATAAAGGTTTCTATTTTCGGAGAATCTCACGGAAAAGGAATTGGTGTTGTCATAGATGGACTTAAAGGCGGAATCACTCTAGACTTAGAGGAAATCAACAGAGAAATGCAAAGAAGAGCACCTGGAAAAAGTAAGTTAGCTACATCGAGAAAAGAAAAGGATCAATTTGACATATTAAGTGGATATTTTAACAATAAAACCACAGGAACACCTCTTTGTGCTGTCATATACAATACCAATCAGCGGTCAAAGGATTATGAAAAAACAAAGGCTATGATAAGACCTGGGCATGCTGATTATACAGGATATGTAAAATATTTTGGAGCCAATGATTATAGAGGGGGAGGGCATTTTTCAGGAAGAATAACGGCACCTCTTGTTTTCGCAGGATCAGTGGCAAAACAAATTTTAGGGAAAAAGGATATATTCATTGGAAGTCATATCAAAAGCATTGGATCTATTGTAGAAGAAGGTTTTGATAGTGTAAATATAAAAGGAGAACTTTTAAAAAAATTGACCCACAAAGAATTTCCTGTTATAGATGATGAAAAGGGAAGTATCATGAAAGAGGCGATTTTAAAAGCAAAGAGTAAAGAAGATTCTATTGGAGGAATTATAGAGACAGCTATCATAAACTTTCCAGTAGGAGTAGGTTCTCCATTTTTTGATTCTATAGAAAGTAAGGTTTCTCATATGTTATTTTCTATTCCTGGGGTTAAGGGGGTTGAATTTGGGGAAGGATTTTCTATTACAAGTATGAAAGGATCATATGCCAATGATGAATATTTTATAGAAGAAGACAAAATAAAAACCTTTACCAATCATAATGGAGGAATCCTTGGTGGAATTAGTAATGGCATGCCTATCATTTTTAAAGCAGCCCTCAAGCCCACCCCTTCTATTGGAAAAATGCAGAGAAGTGTTCATATAGAAAAAAGAGAAAATATAAATATGAAAATAGAAGGACGGCATGATCCTTGTATTGTACCAAGAGCAGTACCTGTAGTAGAAGCTGCAGCAGCAATAGCCTTATTGGATCTTTTAATGGAAAAGGATGGGATAGGATGGATGATTTAGATAAGCTACGGAATGAAATTGATTATATTGATAAAGAAATGGTAAAGCTCTTTGAAAGACGTATGGAAACCGTATTAAAAATCGCCCAATATAAAAAAATAAATCATATGCCTGTATTTCATAAAGATAGAGAAATTCAAGTAATAAAGAAAAATATTGATCATTTAAAAAACAAATCTTTTCAGGAACCAACAGAAGAATTTTTCAAAAAGTTGATGGAAATTAGTCGAAGTGTTCAGAAGGAAGAATTGAAAAGTATTGAAGAAGAAAATAAAAAAAGAGATGATGATAAACTGATAGTAGGATTTCAAGGGGTAGAAGGTTCTTTTAGTGAACAAGCCTTGATAGAATATTTTGGAGAAAATGCTACTCGAAAAAATGTTCGTGAATTTAAAGATGTATTTGAAAGCTTAAAAAGAGATGAAATCAATTATGGTGTACTACCCATTGAAAACTCTTCTACGGGTGGTATTGCAGAAGTGTATGATCTTTTAAGGCAATATGGATTTTACATTATAGGAGAGAAATGTATAAAAGTAGAGCACCATTTGTTAGGAATGAAAGGGACAAAAATGGAGGATATAAAAGAAGTATATTCTCATCCTCAGGCATTTAGTCAATCAAGTGAATTTTTTAAAAAATATGAAGATCTTAAATTAATCCCTTACAAAAATACGGCAATGAGTGCAAAGCTTATAAAGGATGAAAATACAAAAATGAAGGCTGCTGTAGCCAGTAAGAAGGCAGCGAAGTTATATGATTTAGATATTATTGCATCCAATATAAATTATAATAAAAGCAATTATACAAGATTTATTATTATAGGAAAAAATTTAGAAATGGATTTAAAGGCTAACAAAATTAGTGTAGTAGTAGCAACTCCTCACAGGGCAGGAGCATTATATGGTATTTTAAGATACTTTGCAGAAAATAATTTGAATATGTTAAAAATAGAATCTAGACCAATGATTAACAAGTCATGGGAATACTTCTTTTATATAGATTTTGAGGGAAATTTAAATGAAGAGGTTGTAAAGAAATCCATTGATTTAATTGGGCAAGGGAGTAGCTTTTTTCAACTTCTTGGAAATTACAAAGAACATAACAGATAGGTGGGAGAGAATATGAAACTTTACGGTCTTATAGGAGAAAAATTAACGCATAGCTTTTCTCCTAAGATCCATGAAATAATATTTAAAGAATTAAAAAGAAAAGGACATTATCATTTGTTTGAAATCAAAAGAGAAAATTTAAAGGATGCCTTATATGGATTAAAAGCTTTAGAGGTAGGGGGCGTAAATGTAACCATTCCTTATAAGGTTGATTTAATGAAGTATTTAGATGAAATATCAGAAGAGGCTAAAAGAATAGGTGCTGTAAATACAATATGCTTTAGAGATGGAAAAACTATTGGATACAATACAGATTATTATGGATTTGGAATGATGCTTGATACAAATGATATTCAAATAGAAAATAAAAGGGCCGCTGTATTAGGAACAGGAGGAGCTTCAAAGGCAGTGCTGCAATATCTTTTAGATGGAGGAATAAAAGATATCACTCTTGTAAGTAGAGATGTTCATAAAGGGAAAGAAAAGTATAAGGAATTTAAAATGATCTCTTATAAGGAGGTAAAAACTCTAAAAGATTATGACATGCTCATCAATTGTACTCCGTGTGGTATGTATCCTCATGTGGATGTTTCACCAGTAAAAAAAGAAGACCTTTTAAATTTTCATACGGCTATTGATTTAATCTATAATCCACAAGAGACGTTGCTTTTAAAAGAATCAAAGGAAAAAGGATTAAAAGCTGTAAATGGACTTTATATGTTGGTAGGTCAAGCTATAAAAGCACAGGAATTGTGGAATGATGTAAAAATAGATAATCATATCTGTGATAAGGTATATGAGGAGATTGCTAGGTTATAGTTTGTATACAAATCGAATTATTTCTATAGATAAATTTTGTGGTTAATAGTAAGTAAGTCTGTTGTTTTAGTTAAATCTGGACAGTGTTGAAAACACTGTATTGATTTTTCTAAGACCCGTAGAATAAGGTGGTTAAAAAATGAAAAATATTGTATTAATAGGTATGCCAGGATGTGGCAAGACAACCATAGGAAAGCTTTTAGCAGAAAGACTTCATAAAAAATTTTGTGATATAGATGAATATATTGAAGAAAATACAAAAAAATCTATTCCAGAGATATTTAAAGACGGAGAATCGGTTTTTAGAAGGATTGAAAGAAATGCAGTAGAAGAAATAAGTAAAAAATTTGCTATGATTATAGCTACCGGAGGAGGCGTGGTGAAATCTTTTAGTAACATACAAAATCTAAAAAAAAATGGGATGATCTTATTTATCAATAGACCCATAGAAGAGATTGTAGCAGATATTGATATAAGCAACAGACCACTAATGAAAGATGGAAAAGAAAAATTATATAACTTATATGAAGAAAGAGTGGATTTATATAAGAAGTATTGTGATTATGAAGTAATGAATGATGATACTTTAGAGAAAGTGACAGATAAAATTGTAAATATGTTAGATATTAAAAAAACAGATTAGCATAAAGACTATTTACTGTTTGAAAAATAATTTATTAGGAGATGAGAAATTTGAAAATATTAATTGTGAATGGACCGAATATTAATTTTTTAGGAATAAGAGAAAGAAATATCTATGGAGAAAAGACTTATAAACAAATGTGCATATACTTACATGAAGAAGGAAAGAAGTTAGGTTTAGAAGTGGATATTGTTCAAAGCAATATAGAAGGAGAAGTTGTAAATTTCATACAAGAAGCGTATGGAAAATATGATGGGATCGTCATCAATCCTGCTGCTTATACCCATTATAGTATTGCAATCTATGATACAATAAAAGGCGTAGGAATTCCTACAGTTGAGGTTCATATTAGTAATGTTCATAAAAGAGAAGAATACAGAAAAAAATCTGTTACAGCAGCTGCGTGTATTGGGCAAATATGTGGATTAGGTATAGAGGGATATGTTTTAGCTATGAGGGCATTAATGAATATAAGTGAATAAAATTAAGGGGACGGTTCTTCATCTAATTAAAGGAGAACCGTCCTATTTTGTATGGTTATTCTTCTTCCGGTGTATCATTTATATCATCTTCTAAAATATTATTTCCTTCAACAATCTCTTCTTCTCCGAAATTTCCATCCATGGACTTGTCAGTTGTGCTATTTGTAGCAATATTTTCGTGATCTTCATCTTCTTCATCATCTGTTCCCTCAAAGGCTGACATAAGTTTCATCATTTGTGCCATTTTTTTAAAGTTACCTACATTTTTTGCTTGTTCTGGTGGAAGCATTGGGGCAACTACATCAATAATATTATTAATCTGAGCAGAGAGATCTCCATTTTCAGATTTTACTGCCTTTTGTATATTTAAAATACTTTTCACATCTTTAATTTTTTCTGCTACGGATAGGACGTTTACGATCTTTTGCATATTTGCTTTCTTGTCTTCATCCATACTTTCACTAAAAACATTCAATGCTTTTTTGATAGCACCCATGTTTCGTTTTCCAAGAATACTACCTGATTGAGATATATTTCTCTTTAAATCATTGAGGGTAGCAGCTTTTTTTACATTATCTAACAAATTAGACATTTTATCTAAAGTATTTGTATTGATGGGAGGACTCTTTGGTGCTTCATAATTTTCAGTGGTAAATGTAGATGTCATATTTTTATTCTTAAAAAATGCAAATACAAGTAAAGGAATGATAAAAATAAACATTTTATTATTGGATAGGGAAAATCTAGCCATACTTAGTTCATCTACGGGTACGTAAGCTTCATTTTGATCAATAGGGGTTAGCTCGTTCATACGCTTTTCTTCCTCCTAAAAACAATCTTTGTTCTATCATATGCTGTAGAAAAAATTGTGTTACCATAAACGATAAAGATTTCAAGTAATAAATAGATAAAAGTAGTCATAGATTTAAGTGAGTGGTGACAAAACTATGATGGAGGTGGGGGAATGGATAAAAAGAAAATACAAAAATTTATGAAGTCCATGGGAGATGTACAGCCTACAGATGAACAGAAAAAAATGATGGAGCAGATGGCTTCTAAATATGGAGATAAAAGTGAAGAAGAGGTTATGAAGGAATTAAAAAAATTAAAGGGAAGTATGATGCAGAATACAAAGAAGTATAAAAAACAAATGCAAGCAATAGAGCAGATGAAAGGCTTTTTAGATGAGGGGCAGAAGAAGAAGTTAGAAAAAATTATGAAATTTTTAAATGAAGAAGACTAAAAAATAGGCTAAAATTAGCCTATTTTTTTTTGCCTGTAATCATATAAATAATATTATCTAAAGAGCTACCTGTTTGAATGTCAAAAGTACCTGATTTTAGTTTTGACGCAAGTTTTAGTTCTTCTACTCGCTTAATGAATATTGAAGTATCTTCAATAAGACCTTTTTCTTTTAATATTTTTGCGATACCTATGCCAGGAGTACCACTAGGAATATTAACCTTTATAATGGTAGGCTCAACTTGTTGAGGCTCAGGTTGTGGTGAAGGTTCAACAGTTGTTTCTACAGCAGTTGAAGGTTCAGGAATTTCTTCAACCTGTTCTTCATTTTCAGGAAGTGTACTCTCTTCACTAGATGTATTTGTTGTTTCATCTACGGCAGGGAGGTTTGCATCCGCTTCTGAAGAAGTTTGGTTTGTTTCATCACTTACTTTTTCATTTTGTGTAATGTTATTGAATGTAGCAGTAGTTTCTTTAGTAACAGCTAATGAATCTGTAACTTTCCAAGTAATAACTGTTGTCATTACAAGTATAATTGCAAAGGCTAAAAGTAAATCGCTTATTTCATATAATAGATCTTTTATTCTTTCCCACATAGATAATCCTCCCTCTTAGGCACTTGTCCATAGTTAAAGGATAGCACATTTTTCTATGCTTTTTCAACATACAATTAAGAATGATAGGCAGAGTAAAGGAGAAAATAATTAACAAAGAAGGAATGTTTATGGCATAATAGAGTAGAGGTGAAGAAAATGAGAGAAATAAATATAGGAAAAAATGAGGAAAATCAAAGAATAGATAAATTTCTTAGAAAATATATGGCAAAAGCTTCCCTAAGTTTCATTTATAAAATGATTCGAAAAAAAAATATTAAGGTAAATAAAAAAAGAACAGAAAATCATTACATATTAAAAGAAGGAGATTATATTCAACTATATTTAAGTGAAGAAACCATAGAAGGATTTATTGAAAAAAAAGAGATAAAAAAAATAGAGAAGAATTTTGGCATTGTTTATGAAGATAAAAATATATTGTTAGCAGAAAAGCCCCAAGGTCTTTTAGTTCATGAAGATTTAAAAGAAAATGAAAACACATTAGTGAATCAAGTAATAAAATATTTATATGACAATAAAGAATATGATCCAGAAGTAGAAAAAACTTTTGTTCCTGCTAGTGTGAATCGATTAGATCGAAATACTAGCGGTATTGTTATGATTGGGAAAAATAATGAAACTTTACAAAATCTTAATGAAATGATTCGAAATAAAGAGGATGTAAGAAAATATTATTTAACCATTGTAAAAGGAAACGTGAAAGATAAAAAGGAATTGAAAGGATATCTAATCAAGGATGAAAAAACAAATAAAGTAAAAATTATTGATTCAAAAAAGCAGGGGGCAAAAGAAATCCATACCATCTATCAAAAAATTAAAACAAATGGACAGTATAGCCTAATAGAAGTTGAAATTATAACAGGTAGAACCCATCAAATACGTGCACATCTAGCAAGTATTGGACATCCACTTGTTGGAGATGGAAAATATGGAGATATGAAAATAAATAAAAATTTTAAGAATCAATTTGGGTTAAAACATCAGTTTTTACATGCCTACAAAATATACTTTGAGCAAGGAATTGGAAATTTAGGGTATTTAAAAGGGAAAAGTTTTTATTCAAATTTACCTCAAAAATTAGAAAAAATAAAAATTGATTTATTTTCATCATCACTGTAAAATTATGTATGAAGATGGCAAAAGGGGGAAAACAAGTGAATCAGATACATTATGTAATGGCTAAAGCTTTAATAAACAGATATGACTATGCTGGAGTGATAGAATTATTAGAGAAAATGGAAAATGTAGATCCAATGATGATGAAACTCCTTTATTCGTGCAAATATGCCATGAATTTTGATTTTAAATCAGCTTATTATGAAGTATCAGGTATAGAGAATATAGATTCGGATAAAAAATTAATCAATTTGAAGAAAAATTTACAAGAGTTAATGGATGGAAGAGCTCATGTGATTTTTTCTGAACTAATAGAAAATACAAAAATGCAGATCGAAAATCGTAGATATATTGACTTTTTAAGCAGAGTATATAGATTGAAAGAAGCTATTTTAAAATATATCTTTGTAAAAAATCATATAGATAAAAGTAAATTTTCATTTAGGACAGAGGCTATGTCCAAACGAATGATTCTTAAAGTATTGAGAAAAAAGTATAAAATTCATAATCCAAATTTAAGCTTTGCTATTTCTAATTATATTAGTAAATACTTAAAAGATCCAAGATACCATGAGGCCTTGAAAATACTAAACACGAACAAGATGAATGAAATAATTGAATTAAGACATGCATGTATTGCAGGACATGGTTTTATAGGTGTAAAAAGAAGAGATCTTGTAAATATTTATGGAAATCCAGAAGCGATTATTGATGATTTTTGTCATGTATTAGAAAGAATCGGGGTAAATATTCGTATCAATAAGTATGATAAAATAAATGGTTATATTTTAGAACTCTTGAAAACTATGTAAATTTCATGATTGTTCAAATATAAAATACATGATACAATAAAGCGTACTAAAGTTTAATAAGGAGAGATTAAGATGGATAGGAAAGAGATTATAGAATGGATTAAGACCATTGTTATATCTGTTGTTATTGCAATGATTATAACACAATTTGTAAGACCCACTTTAGTAAAGGGTTCTTCTATGTATCCAACTTTGAATGAATATAATTATTTGATTATTAATAAAATTCCTTATATGATGCATGATCCGGAAAAAGGCGATATTGTTGTTTTTAAATCTCATTTAAAGACAGTAGATGGAAAGGATAAAGATTTAATTAAAAGAGTAATCGGTGTTCCTGGAGACAAAATAAAAGTAACAGATGGAGACGTGTATGTGAACGGAGAAAAGTTAGATGAACCCTATATCAATGGTGATTATACACCAGGAGAAGTTGAACTTGAAGTTTCAGAAAATATGATATTTGTCATGGGAGATAATAGACAAAATAGTTTAGATAGTAGAGATGAAAGAGTAGGGCCTGTTCCAATTGAAACCGTTAGAGGAAAGGTTTTAGTTCGTCTATATCCCTTTAATAAAATTGGAAAAGTGCAGTAAAAAGCTTAGGTAATCTGCCTAAGTTTTTTTATAAAAATGTATTTTTATAAAGGAATATACTATAAAACTATAGAAGATAATAATATCCTAATAAAAAGGTGGGATACGGATGTCAACCAATGAGGTTTTAATTGTAAATGATTCAAAATTAGAAAGTATTATTTTAAAAGATATATTGACTAAGTTAGGAATGAATGGAATTATTTCCCATGAGCATACGATAATGAATGATTTAAAGAATATAAGTCCTGTTATGGTAGTGGTAAATTATATTATGGAAGATATTACAGGAGATCAGTTGATTGAAGAAATAAAGAAAAACTATCCTCAAATAGTGTGTATATTAACTTCCAGTAGTAAACTTTTAAAAAGTCAATTTAAAGGATCGTGGATAGATGAAATTGTAAAGATTCCTATTGAGACAAATAAAATAAAAGAAATCATTGAAAATTATATTATAAATAGAAAAAATATTTGTTTTCATTGTAAAAAGGAAATTCAGGAAGATTTTTATATATGTCCTTATTGTGGTCAAAAACTAAGAGAAAGAGCGTAATGCTCTTTTTTTGTTGTTTATTTTTACTCAAAATTGCGCATGATAAATAGTGAAAAATATTAAAGGAGGTTGATTGTAATGAAAGTTAGAGATTTGATGACAAAAGAAGTATCCTTTGCAAATACAAATACACCACTTAGCCAGGTAGCAACAAAGATGAAAGATTTAGATGTTGGATCTATTCCAGTTTGTGATCAAAATCATCGTGCAGTTGGTATTGTTACAGATAGAGATATTGTTCTTCGTAGTGTTTCAAATGGCAATATCAATGTAAATGCTCAAGAAATTATGTCAGGACAATTAGTTTATGCAACACCAGATATGGATGCTCATGAGGCAGCAAAGATTATGGCAGATCATCAAATAAGAAGATTACCTGTAGTAGAAAATGGAAAACTTGAGGGAATATTAGCTATAGGTGATTTAGCTACTGTAAATATTTATGTGAATGAGGCGGGAGACGCTTTAAGTGATATATCCCAACCAAATAAAACGAACATGTAAATATTAGGAAGTTCCTGAAAAAAACAGGAACTTTCTAATATTTATAGAAGATTAAAAGAATAAATTTGGGTATAATAGAAGAGAATAGCAAATATGCAAATCAAATAATAATCATAAGGGGGCGTGTAGAATGGATACTGACAAAAAAATAAAAATTGTCATTAACAATGAAAAAGAGATAGAAGAAAATAAAGGAATCACCCTCAAGGAAATTAGTAAAGTTTTTAAAGAGGATAAGAGCTCTATTATTGTGGGAGCAAAAATGAATAATCGGTTAAGAGAATTAAATTATGAAATACATGAAGACGCGAATATTGAGTTTGTTGATTTATCCACATCAGATGGAATAAGAATTTATCAAAGAAGCCTATCCTTTGTGTTTATAAGAGCAGCTATGGAAATGCTTTCAGGATGTAAAGTAACTGTAGAACATTCTTTGAGTAAAGGATTATATTGTGAAATACACTATAAAAGGGAAATTACAGAAGAGGATGTAGTAAAAATTGAATCTAGAATGAGAGAGATTATTGAGGAAGACGTACCATTTATAAAGAACAGTGTATCTATAGAAGAAGCAAAAAGAATTTTCAAAGAATTAGGAATGGAAGCCAAAACAGAACTTTTAGATTTTAGAAAAAGCCCAGAAATCAATATATATAGTTGTGGATGGTTAAAGGATTATTTTTATGGATATATGGTTCCGAGTACAAGCTATCTAAAATTATTTCAGCTAAAGTATTATGCTCCTGGAGTGATTATACAATATCCTGAAAAATATACGCCTAATGAAATTCCTGTTTTTGAAGAACAAAAAAAGCTTTCAAGTATATTTAGAGAAGCAGAAAAATGGGGAGAAATCTTAGGAATTGGTTATGTTGCCAATTTAAATAAAGCAATTATAAATAAGGAATATCCAGAACTTATTCGAATCGCAGAAGCTCTTCATGAAAAGAAGGTCGCACAAATCGCAGATATGATTACAGAGAAGAATAAAAGAATTATTTTAATTGCAGGACCCTCTTCTTCTGGCAAAACAACCTTTGCTCAGCGTCTATCCATTCAACTAAAGGTAAATGGATTAAGACCAGTGGCCCTATCAGTAGATGATTATTTTGTGAACCGAGAGCTTACCCCAAGAGATGAAAAGGGTGAGTATGATTTTGAAGCCATAGAAGCTGTGGATTTAGCATTATTTAATGACCATCTTACAAGACTTTTAAAGGGAGAAAAAGTAGAAATCCCTACATTTAATTTTCATAAAGGACTGAGAGAATATAGAGGAAAATTCATGCAGATCCAGGAAGATCAACCAATCATTATTGAAGGAATTCATGGATTAAATGATCAGTTGACAAAAGATATTTCTCATGATAAAAAATTCAAAATATATATTAGTGCATTAACTCAATTAAATATTGATGACCATAATAGAATTCCTACTACAGATACTAGAATCATTAGAAGAATTGTAAGAGATAGTAAATATAGAGGGCATTCAGCACTTACCACATTAAAGCTTTGGAATTCAGTGAGAAGAGGGGAGAAAAGAAATATTTTCCCATTCCAAGAAGAAGCAGATGTTATGTTTAATTCTGCTCTATTCTATGAACTCGCAGTGCTTAAAAAATATGCAGAACCTCTTTTAAATGAAATATCAGAAGAAGAACCCCAATATACAGAGGCAAAGAGGCTTCTAAAATTCCTTCATTATTTTGCTTCTATAGAAGAAGATCAAGTAGTTCCTCAAACTTCTATCATCAAAGAATTTATTGGAGGCAGTTGTTTTGAAGAATAAATCTGTTTAATAATTAAAAGCAGTGACAAAAGTCACTGCTTTTAATTATTGAAAAAATAAGGCATTGGCATAGGATAAGGGCGGGGTCTAGGGCGATTTACATGTCTTAAAATTTCACCATATCTTTTTTCACATATTTCCCAATTAATATTTTTTATAAAAATATCAAGATATTTCTCTCTGTCAATACCAAAATCAATCATGTATGCATGTTCATACACATCTAAAACTAGAATAGGTAAAGCATTCCAAATGCCCCCTTGATCATGTCCGTCACATAAATAATTTCTTATTTTGTCATCCATCAAATCATAAGCAGTTACAACCCATCCTCTGGCAGATTTTCCAGCATCTAATAAATCTTTTTCCCAATTTTTATAGCTACCAAAATCTTTTTCTATTTTTTCTAAAAGTTTTCCATAGGGCTTATTTTTTCTACCTCCTAAATTTCCAAAGTATAATTCATGTAATTTTACACCGTTTAATGCATAGCTTTCACCGAGTTTTAAACAGCGATAGGGACTATAAGTAGTATTTGGGTCTATAAATTTTTCTTCTTTTAATTTTCTCCATATGAGATTAATTTTTTTTACATAGCCTTTATATAATTGATAGTGCTCATTAAGCTGCTTTCTTGAGATACCTTCTATTGAACGAAAATCAAATTTTTTTGGAGTAATTCTTGTCATGGTTTCCCTCCTGCGAATAAAGAATTTTATGCTATACTATTAGAATATGTGAAACCTAAAAAATAAGTTCAAAAAAGAATGGTTGGAATAAAGGATATTGGGTAAAATTTTATTGTGAAGGGAGAAGTTTTATGTTAGTTGTAGTAATTATTTTAATGATGATTGGTCTTTTGGGGAGTTGTATACCTGGAATTCCTGGAAATGGATTGATTTTTTTATCAACATTAGGGTATGGAATATTTACGAAGTTTGAGAAAATCAGTGTAAGTTTTATTATATTTTTTGGCGTACTTACTATTTTAGCTTTTGTATTTGATTATGTGGCAAGTATGTTAGGGGCAAAAAAATTTGGTGCTACAAAACCAGGGATTATTGGAGGGATTTTAGGAGGAGTAATCGGCTTTTTTATCTTAAATATATTCGGACTATTAATAGGACAATTCGTAGGGACTTGTATTGGAGAATGGTATTATGGAAAAGAATTAAAAGACTCTATGAAATCAGGCGTTGGAACCATTATTGGATATATTTTAGGAGTAATCGTGAATATGACAATAGGTGTTACCATGATAGGAATATTTTTACTAAAAGTATTAAGATAGAGAGGGATGTGAAGAAAATGTTAAATATAGGATGTCATTTATCCATATCAAAAGGTTTTTATAAAGCAGTAAAAGAGGCATTAAGTATAGATGCCAATACTTTTCAATTTTTTACTAGAAATCCAAGAGGGGGAAAGGCGAAAGCTCTTGACTTAGAAGATATAAAAAAAGCAAAAGAACTTATGGAAATAAATAATTTTGCACCCATTCTTGCCCATGCTCCCTATACAATGAATTTATGTTCAGCCAAACCAGATATTCGTAAATTTGCAAAGAATATGTTAAAAGATGATTTAGAAAGGTTAAAACATATTCCCAATAGTTTGTATAATTTTCATCCTGGCTCTCATACAGGACAAGGGATAGAAAAAGCTACTGAGCAGATTATTAATGCATTAAATGAAGCTATACAAGAAGATACAGATACTTGGATTTTACTAGAATCCATGAGTGGAAAAGGAACAGAAGTGGGAAGAAGTCTTGAAGAACTCATACAAATTATAGAGGGGGTTCAATATGAAAAATTGGGTGTATGTTTAGATTCTTGTCATTTGTATTCAAGTGGGTATGATCTTGTAAATGATTTAGATGGAGTGATAGAAGAAATAGATGGAATTATAGGTTTAGAAAGGATTAAAGCATTTCATTTAAATGATACAAAGCATGGACTAGGTAGTAATAAAGATCGACATGAATTAATCGGAGAAGGATTAATAGGCTTAGAGGCTATTGTAAATATAATCACCCATCCTAAATTATCAAATCTACCATTTATATTAGAAACACCCAATGAGGTAAAAGGGCATGGAGAAGAAATTAAGCTCTTAAAAGAAACACTTGGCATTTAGTCAGGTGTTTCTTTGAGTAATATCTAAAACATAGGATCTATTGTATATAGATCCCCACCTTTTTGTATAATACTAAACCAGCAGCAGCCATAGAACCAAAGGTATCAAATAGTAAATCTAAGTTAGTATCTACTAAACCATTTTGTGTTTGTGTCTTTATAACTACATCTAATCCAAATTCAATAAATTCATAAAAAACGCCAGAAGTAACACCTAAAGAGGTTATAAAAATAAAAATGATTATTTTAGAAGGGGATAAAATTTTCACATAGGAATGAATGATTGAAACCAAAACAAGTGTAAAACAAAAACATCCAAATAGATGCATAAGCTTATCAAACCAATTTGAAGTGTGATACATGTCAAAATAAAATCCCCATACAATATCTATAATAAGGGAGGAGACGATCAATACTTTTATATAAGTCTCTATTTTATATCCTTTTTTATATTCAAAATAAAGCAAGATCAGATAAACAATATATACAAAAACTACGTAAAGAAGCAGTGAAATTTCTTTTTTTATAAAAAATTGAATAGAAATAAAAAAGAGAACAATTGTAAAAATTAATGATAGTATTTTTGAGATAAATTTTTTTTTGAGCATGGATGAGAATTCCTTTCTTTAGGGATAAAATCATATTGATTTGTTGACTTAATATAGTCTATCCTTAGTTTTGATTCAAAGGGCTGTATTTATACTTACTAAATAATTGAAAGGAACACTTGGCATATAGTTAGGTGTTTTTTGATTTAAAATAGATTATAAAATATTTTTTATGGTAAAGATTGTTTTATCAGTTTCATCTATTGATAAAAAATACAAAAATTGCAGTGTAAATGATATAATATACATGAATTTTTAGACAAGAAATAGGAGCAGAAAAATGATATAGATTCTAATCAAAAGGAGTATAAGTAATGAATTCAAAGAAAAGAGAAGCATGGGAAAGAACAAGACAAAAAGGAAAATCATATTTCATTTGGCGAAAAGGGGTATTAGGATGGGGGATTCCAACAGCTATATTATTTCAAGTGAGTATGGCTATATTGAATAATGGGTTAAATATAGATGCATTTACAAGTAGAAAGTTTATATTGAACTTAGTTACATCCGTAATCGTATTCCCTATAGGAGGGTATTTTTGGGGAATGTGGATGTGGTATTGGAGCAATAAAATTTATAATAAAGAGAATAAAAGTTGATTTTTGATATATGAAATTGAATTGTTGAAAAATTTCCAATAATCCTATATGATAAAAGGGCATTTATCTTTTAAAGTTGATAAAAATTAGGAGCGATTACATGAAGAATCAAGAAAAGTTTGCAAGAGAAATAGAAGCTATTGCAGTACGTGCCCTTTTATATGAAGTATCAGCTACCCCTAAACCAGGGCTTGTAGATCGGAAAAATAATGGTGCCCATAAGGATATGGATTTTTTTACATTTGTTGATAGTAGTACAGCTTTAGGAGAAGTTTTTTATGAATGTACATTAGCAGGAATAGGATATAGTGGAGAAATAGAAGGATTACTTCAAGAGATTCGCCCCATCGGGAAAATGGGTGAAGAAAAAATGTTTGCTACAACAAATGGTGTTAATACCCATAAAGGTCTTATTTTCTCATTAGGAATTATAGCTGCTGTGATTGGATTTCTTTATCAAAAGAATAGATGTGGCAGTTATTCAGCTGATGATATTTGTAAGCAAGTAAAGTTCATGACCAAGGGGTTAGTAGATCAGGAATTAAAGAAAAAAACTTTTGGTGAATCCTTAACCTATGGGGAACGATTATATGTAAAATATGGAATAACCGGTATAAGGGGAGAAGTTGCTTCTGGATTTCAAACGGTTTGTACCCATGGACTTCCAGTGCTAAAGGAATTGATGAAATCTGAAAAGGGAACATTGAATGAACGATTTGTACAGGTATTATTATGTTTGATGATATATACGGAAGATTCGAATATTCTTGGAAGACATGATTTAGATATGCTAAAAAGAGTACAGGCTAAGGCAAAGAAAGTTTTTGAAAAAGGTGGCGTTTTTTCCGAAGATGGATTGGAAAGTCTGGAAGCGCTTGATGAATGGTGTATTGAAAACTGGGTAAGTCCTGGTGGTGCAGCTGATTTATTGGCTATTACGATTATGTTATTTTTGGTGGAACAATTATAATTTGTTAAATTTTTTGTAGAAAAATATTGTTTTTTAAAAGAATACGTAGTATAATAAAAGAAAATAAGA
Organism: Crassaminicella profunda; assembly: GCF_019884785.1. Lineage (GTDB taxonomy): Bacteria > Bacillota > Clostridia > Peptostreptococcales > Thermotaleaceae > Crassaminicella > Crassaminicella profunda. The sequence continues at coordinate 2,356,901 of NZ_CP082326.1, read as the reverse complement.
AAACGTTTCCAAGACAACGTCTTAAGCTTGTGATAGATACATTGAGTAGACTATTCATAAGATAAGAAATTTGGAAATGGTTGAAATTATTTAAATACAATTAAATCATATTGTTTGACAAGGCGAAAGATAATGAATGATTATGCTTTCAAAGGTCAATATATAAAACTTTTTAAGTTTTGTATATTGACCTTTTTTGATTTTTGTTCCTTATAAGGAGAAATGAATATGTTATATGAAAAATTTAAAATTGAAAAAATCTATATGGATGAAGCAAAAGCAAGGAACCAAGTATTAAATCTTTTGGAAAAAAATCATCTTACTTTAGATTTTGGATTAGAGGATACAGTAGGAATTTATGATGGAGAAAATTTAATAGGAGCTGGATCGATTAAAGGAAACACTTTAAGATGTATAGCTGTAGATGAGGAGTATCAAGGTACAGGGGTATTGAATTTATTGATGAATGAATTAGTCCATATGCAATATCTGCGAGAGGTTAACCATTTATTTGTATACACAAAGCCATCTGCTCAAAAGAGTTTTCAATTTATGGGATTTCATAAGATTGAAGAAGTAAGTGGAAAGGTAGTTTTAATGGAAAATAAACATGATGGCATGAAATCTTATTTAGATGGATTAGCAAAACAGAAAGTAATAGGAGAGAAAATAAGCTGTGTTGTTATGAATGGCAATCCATTTACCAATGGGCATCTTTATTTAATTGAAAAAGCAGCAGAGGAAAGTCAACATGTACATGTTTTTATTGTATCTTCTGATTTATCTAGTTTTCCTTATGAAGTTCGTAGGGAATTGATGAGGGAAGGAACAAAGCATATAAAAAATATTACAATCCATGAAGGGGGAGATTATATTATCTCAAATGCTACATTTCCCTCTTATTTTATAAAAGAGCCAAGTGAAATTGTTAAAATTCATGCAGCCTTAGATCTTAGAATTTTTGGAAATTATATTGGACCGAGTCTTGGAATTCATGAACGATATGTTGGGGAAGAACCTTATTGCGAAACGACCAATCAATACAATCAAGTAATGAAAGAGATATTACCTCAATTTGGCATGGGTGTAAATGAAATTCCAAGAAAATCCATAAACAGTGATACCATTAGTGCATCGAAAGTGAGAAGTTTTATAGCAAAAGGGGATATTGAAAAGATTAAACCCTTTGTTCCTGAGTCTACGTATAATTTTTTAACTTCAGAAGAAGGAGAAAAAGTTATTCATAAAATTCAAGAAGTAAAGAAAAGACACTGATAAAGGGGTGATTCATGTGGAAATTATCAAAACAGGAATGGCTGGAACAATGGAATCCAGTGATATTCATGTGGTAATAGAAAAAAGTCAAGAAGTTGGTATTCAAATATATCTTGACAGTACTGTTCAAAAACAATTTGGAGAACAAATCAAGAAAGTGATTCTTGAAACACTAGAAAGTATGAGCATAACAAATGTTGTTGTTCGAGCGATGGATCGAGGAGCTTTAGATTGTACCATTCGTGCTCGTGTGCAAAGTGCAGTAATGCGTGCTATGACAAAGGAAAATGATATAGATTGGGGGTTATTATAGATGCAAAAGCTAAGAAGGACCATGATGTATGTTCCTGGTAATAACCCTGGAATGCTTACGGATGCTCATATTTATGGAGCAGATTCTTTGATGTTTGACTTGGAAGATTCTATATCTCTTGCAGAAAAGGATGCAGCAAGATTATTAGTATATCATGCAGTAAAAAATATGGACTATGAAGGAATGGAGATTGTTGTAAGAATCAATGGGTTAGACTCTCCTTATGGACGTAGTGATATAGAAGCCATGGTACGAGCTGGTGTGGATGTGATTCGTTTACCAAAGACTGAAACGGCACAAGATGTGATAGAGGTAGAAAAGATTATAGAAGAAGTAGAAAAGAAGATAGGAAAAAAGATAGGTTCAACAAAGATGATGGGAGCTATTGAAAGTCCTTTAGGGGTAATCAATGCAGTAGAAATTGCTCAAGCAAGCAAAAGGTTAATGGGGATTGCTATAGGAGCAGAAGATTATGTTACAAATATGAAGACGAAAAGAAGTCCAGAAGGAATTGAATTATTAATGGCAAGAAGTCAAATTTTAATAGCTGCTCGAGCTGCAGGTATTTATGCCCTTGATACGGTTTATTCTGATGTGAATAATGAAGAAGGCTTCCGTGAAGAAGTAAAGCTAATCAAACAGCTTGGCTTTGATGGAAAATCAATTATTAATCCGAGACAAATTGGTCCAGTTCATGAGATTTATGCCCCTACTGAGAAGGAAATTGATCATGCGAAAAAAGTGATGAGAGCCATTGAAGAAGCCAATGAAAAAGGCTCAGGCGTTATAGCACTAAATGGAAAAATGATTGATAAGCCAATTGTGGAGAGAGCAGAAAGAGTAATAGAACTTGCAAAAATGTCAGGGCTTATAAAGGAGGGCGAGTAAAATGAAGAACACAATCGGAAGAGAGATTCCAGAAGATATTATTTGGTATGATGAGGTAATCAATTACTCTGCTCCCTTTAGTAAAGAGCCTGTGGGGAGAAAAATAGCTCCTTTATTAAAACAAGTAAAACCTAATGAAAGTAAGGTAGTAAGTAGTTTGGAAGAATTAATTAAAAAAGTAGGATTAAAAGATGGCATGACTATTTCTTTTCATCATCACTTTAGAAATGGGGATTACATTCTCAATAATGTTATAGACACCATTGCAAAAATGGGATTAAAAGATATTACTATTGTACCAAGTTCTTTATCGACCATTCATGAATCTTTAGTAGAGCATATAAAAAATGGCGTGATTACAGGGATTCATACTAGTGGTATAAGAGGAAGATTAGCAGAAGAAATTTCTAATGGATTAATGGAAAAACCCATTGTCATTCGTTCTCATGGTGGAAGAGCAAGAGCTATCGAAGCTGGTGAAATTAAAATTGATGTGGCATTTTTAGGAGCACCCTCCTGTGATCCATATGGAAATAGTAGAGGCAAGGGAGAAAATACTATTTGTGGTTCTTTAGGATATTCAAAAGTTGATGCAGCTTATGCTGACCAAGTTGTCATCATTACAGATGATTTGGTACCTTACCCCAATTGTCCAGCAAGTATTTCACAAACAAATGTGGATTATGTTATAAAGGTGGATGCAATTGGAAATCCAAGTGGAATTGCTTCAGGAGCAACACGTTTTACAAAGAATCCAAAAGAATTATTAATCGCCCAATATGCGAGTAAATTAATTGTAAATTCACCCTATTTTAAAGATGGATTTTCATTCCAAACAGGATCAGGAGGATCATCTCTAGCTGTAACAAGATTTTTGAAAGAAGAGATGAAAGATAAAAATATCAAAGCTCGATTTGCATTAGGTGGTATTACCAAACCTATGGTAGAGATGCATGAGGAAGGATTTATTGAGCAGTTGTTTGATGTACAAAGTTTTGATTTGGTTGCTTGTGAATCAATCATAAAGAATCCAAATCATCATGAAATTGATGCATCCTTTTATGCCAATCCCCATAACAAAGGATGTATTGCCAATCAATTAGATGTTGTTATCTTAAGTGCATTAGAAATAGATACAAATTTCCATGTAAATGTTATTACAGGTTCTGATGGTATTATTCGAGGGGCGTCAGGAGGACATTCAGATACAGCTGCGGCTTCAAAATTATCTATCATTGTGGCACCCCTTATTAGAGGAAGAATTCCAACAGTAGTGGATCAGGTAAATACAATAATTACCCCTGGAGAAACAGTAGACGTTTTAGTAACTGACCGAGGGATTGCTATTAATCCAAGAAGAAAAGATTTACTAGAAATATTTAAAAATACAGATTTGCCTATTTTTACAATAGAAGAATTAAAAGAAAAGGCAGAAAAAGTTGTAGGAAAAGGAAGACCTATAGAATACTTAGAAAGAGTTGTCGGTATTGTAGAATATCGTGATGGCAGTATTATTGACGTAATCAAGCAAGTAAAATAAGGAGATTCCTTATGAATGAAAATAAAAATATAGAAACAATTCTTAGGGCAAGAGAAAAAAGATATTTTTATCAAAAACAGCTTGTAAAGGAATATAAAAAGACTTTGGTTGCATTGAAGTTAAATATTCCAGGACCTAAAAAAGATGGAGAATTGTACAGAGAAATTTTTAATAATGGATTAAAGCTACTGAAAGTTTCATTAAATAAAGCAAAAATAAAGATGATATTCAAGGAAATATGGAATAAATCCACTGGTTCGGAAGCTTTTATTATTGTAGATACAGACGCTATAAAAACGAAAAAAATATGTACAGAAATTGAGGAAACAGACGGGCTAGGAAGAATATATGACTTTGATGTGATGGATGCTTTAGGAAATTCCATTAGCAGAGAAAGCATAGGGAAAGAGCAAAGAAAATGTTTTTTATGTGATAAGTACGTCTGGGTGTGTTCAAGAACGAGAGCACATAGTATTGATGAAATGCTAACGTTTATTGAAAAAACAGCTAAGGCGTATTTTATAAAAAATAAAAGGGAGGAAATAAAATGGCAATAAAGAAGAAAATGCTTGCATTAGGTTTAGCAGTAACCTTAATAGGAACAGGATTATTAACTGGGTGTGGTAGCAAAGATGCAAAAACTGCGGATTCATCAGCTCCTGATAAGTATCCTAAAAAAGCAATGGAATTCATTGCACCAGGAGGAGCTGGTGGTGGTTGGGATTTAACTATTCGTACTACAGCTAAGGCTCTTAAAGATACAAATTTAGTATCTGTACCAATGCCTATTACAAATAAGCCAGGTGGCGGAGGTGGAGTAAACCTTGCGTATATGCAAACGAAAAAAGGATCTGATAGTTTGATCTCTGTTTATTCGCCACCACTAATCTTAATAAACCTAAATGGTTCTACAGATTTAAGCTATAAGGATACAACACCCCTTGCGAGATTGATTACAGACTATGGTGCGTTCGTTGTACCAAAGGACTCTAAATACAATTCAATTAGTGAAGTATTAGAGGCATTAAAGAAAGACCCTAAGAGTGTAAAAATTGGTGGAAATTCATCAGCAGGAAGTATGGACCATATTCAATTCTTAATGGTAGCCAAAGCTGCAGGGGTAGAAAATATTAAAGATATTGACTATGTAAGTTTTCAAGATGGTACAGCAACTGCACAATTATTAGGTGGACATGTGGATCTTTTATCAACTGGTTTAGGAGATGTAGAGCAATTACTTAAAGGTGGAGAAGTAAAAGTATTAGCTCAAACAGCGGGTAAACGTGTAGGAGAAGGTGTTCTTGCAGAAATTCCAACAGTAAAAGAGCAAGGAATTGATGTGACCTTTGAAAACTGGAGAGGTTTATTTGCAGCACCAGGAATGCCTGATTATGCTGTGAAATATTGGAGAGAAACTTTAGCCAAAATGGTAGAAACAAAAGAATGGGATGAATATTGTAAGAAAAACGGATGGGATAAAGCTTATTTAGATCAAGAAGAATTTACAAACTTTCTTGGAACTGTAAATGAACAATACAAAGGAATATTAGAAGAAATTGGTATGATCAAAAAATAATTTTAGTGAAGGGTTCGTGTTTGAACACGAATCCTTTTATTAAAAAAAGGAGAGGTGAAAATGGACAAATCAAAGAAAAAGTTAGATTTTAATGGATTAACAGGATTGGTTACTCTAATCATAGCTTTGATTTATGGCTTTATGGCATATACCCTTCCTAAAGCGGCTATAGGAAATCCTATGGCACCAGCCATGTATCCATTAATACTTGCAGGAACTTTAGGAATACTTGGGATGATTCTTTTGCTAAAGAGTGATTTAAAAAAATCTATTGCATCTTTTGAAATTTTAAAAAAGGAAGCCACTGATCAGGATCGACTAAATTGGAAAATGATTACGAGAACATGTTGTTTTGCTATAGTATATGCAATTGCCTTTGATTATTTAGGCTATGTACTTTCAACTTTTATATTTTTACAAATGATGTTAATTCTTGTGAATGGAAAAGAAAAATGGAAAGTAAATACCATTGTAGCTCTTTTCTTTAGTGTAGGGATTTACATGATCTTTTCAAAACTATTAGGCATATATTTGCCACAAATACCCTATCTATATATCTAACATGACTTGGAGGTGAAAAAATGGATGTAATTACAAATTTATTACAAGGATTCTTAGTGGCATTACAGCCCTATCATTTGTTAATGGTAACTATCGGTGGAATTTTAGGAACGATTGTTGGTATGCTACCAGGATTAGGACCAGCAACAGGAGTTGCTGTATTATTACCGATTACTTTTAGTATGGGACCAACAGCAGCATTGATTACAATGACAGGGGTTTATTATGGAGCCATGTTTGGAGGATCAAGAAGTTCTATATTGATCAATACACCAGGAGATGGTGCAGCCCTTGCTGCAACCTTTGATGGATATCCAATGGCTATGAAAGGAAAGGCAGAATCTGCTTTAGCTATTTCTGCAATTGCATCATTTATTGGAGGTACAATTGCAGCTGTGTTTATGGTTGCACTAGCTACACCTGTATCAAGATTTGCATTAAAATTTGGTCCAGCAGAGTATTTTCTATTGATGGTGGCAGCTTTATCTATGACGGCATCCATGTCAAAGAATAATGTACTAAAAGGATTTATTTCTATGGTTTTCGGGTTAATTATTGGAACAGTAGGGATTGATGCCCAATCAGGAGTTGAAAGATTTACCTTTGGTGTATTAGAATTGCAAACAGGGATAGATTTCCTAATTGTAATCATTGGTATTTATGCACTAGGAGAGGTATTTAAAAGCTTTAAAGTGATCAATGAAGGAACAAAAAAAGCACAGACAAAATTCGGCAAAATTTGGATAACAAAAGAAGAGTGGAAAAGAAGTAAATGGCCTATCCTAAGAAGTGCCCCCCTAGGGTTCATTATTGGGGCCTTACCAGGAGCCGGTGGAACCATGGCATCTTTAATGTCATACAATAACGAAAAACAAATGTCAAAACATCCAGAAGAATTTGGAGAAGGTGCCATTGAAGGTTTAGCTGCGCCAGAGTCTGCTAACAATGCAGCTTCAGTAGGAGCTTTGATCCCTATGTTGACCTTGGGGATTCCAGGATCTGGAACAACTGCAGTAATGATGGGTGCTTTATTGATGCTAGGAATTCAGCCAGGCCCCTTATTGTTTACACAAAACCCAGATATTGCTTGGGGATTGATTGCTAGTATGTTTGTTGGAAATATTATTTTAGCCATTATCAATATTCCCTTAGCAGGAGCTTTAGTTCGTGTTTTAGCTATACCGCCTAAGATTTTATACCCAATTGTGCTTTCTTTAGCATTTGTAGGAACATATGCTATTTCTAATAGTGTAATCGATTTTTACTTATTAATCATATTTGGTATATTAGGGTACTTTATGACAAAGGTAAAAGTACCTACAGCTCCTATGATTTTAGCAGCTATTGTTGGAGGTACAATGGAACAATCCTTTAGGCAAGCATTGAAAATAGCCGATGGAAGTATGAGTATATTTTATGGATCAACTTTAGCCATCTGTTTAATAGGGATCACAATTATATCTATTGTTTATCCAATGGTAAAAGAATATATAGGTAAGAAGAAAGTTAGTGGACAAAAAACTGCATAAATAGTAGCAAAAAGATTAGCAAAAGGACTAATCTTTTTGTGGTGTTCAGAAAAATTGTAATATTAGTAATATGCTATAATATTACTAAGGAGTGATGAAAAAGTGCAGAGAAAAAAAGGAAATAGGGATTTATATATACTCATGATAGCTATTTTTATGGGTGTGATAATTATTTTGTCTGCTTCTTACATGAATTATAAAAGTGTACAAGATCATATTATTGCAAAGGAACAACAACAATTGTTGACTATTTCGAAATCTGTATCTAGAAGTATAGAGCGTTTTTTTACCTATCAAAGTGAGAATCTTAAAATCATTACGAAAAATAGATCTTTTCAAGAACAATTTCGTAATTATATGACATCTGAGGGTGTAGATATAAAGTTTAATAGTTTAGAAGATTATTATATTATTCAAAAAGATAGTATTGATAAAATACAATTATTAAATTTAGATGGGAACTTCATCGAAACCTATCCCAAGAAAGAGCAATCTATTCATCCTAATATATATGAAGAGATTCAAAGTGTTTTAACTAGAAAAGATTCTGTTATTAGTAAAGTTTATTTTTATAAGGGACAATTTTATATACAACTCCTTGAACCCATCTTTTATGATTCAAAAATTGAAGCTATTTTATGCACACAGATCAAATTGGATAAAATTTATCAACAACTTGTAAAACCTATTCAAGCAGGAGAGAAGGGTTATGCTTCTGTTAAAAATAAAAACGGAATATTATTGATGCATCCAAAAAGAGAAGATATTGGAAGAAATGTGATGAAAGCGAGAAAAGAAGAATTTCCAGATTATGATTGGTCTGAATTAGAATCATTAGTGGAGAAACAGAAAAATGGAGAATCGGGAGTAGGAGTATATCATTCCATTTGGTATCAAGATCAAAATAAAAAAAGAGTGAAAAAATTTAGTGCGTATTCACCTGCAAGGGTAGGCGATGAATTTTGGATTATTACAGTATCTATGGATTATTTGGAAATGACCCAATTTGTACGGAATGGAACTTATAAAATTCTTACTTTTAATTTTATTATCCTTTTGGTTTTTATTTCAGGAATGTTTTATATTTATAAAATCAAAAAAGATAAGAGGCAATTAGAAAAGGAAGCCAGTTTAGTAACGAAAGTAAATGATTTAAATAAGGAGCTAGAAAAAGATATTGAAGAAAGAAAATCCCTTGAAAAAGAGCTGATTCGAAATAAGGAAAAATATGAAAGACTTTTTAATAGTGGGAGTGATTGTACTTTTGTATTGAATTTAGATGAAAATAATTTACCTACAGAATTTTTAGAAGTGAACAGTAAAGCTTGTGATAGTCTTGATTATGATAAAGCTACTTTATTAAAAATGTCATATTTAGATATTTCTAAGGATGGGAATATTGAAAAGTTTAAAAACATGGTGGAAAATTTAAAAAAAGAAAAAATAACGATTTTTGAAGATCGATTGATTACAAGTAATGGTTCATTTATTCCTGTGGAAATTAGTGCTCATTTATTTCAATTAGAAAATCAATTAAAACTTATATTGATTTCTAGAGATATTACTAATAAAAAAATTCAAGAAGAGGCTTTAAAAAGAAGTGAAGAACGATTTAGAAAGATTATTCATCAAGTTGCATCTGAGATATCTAGTGTACTTCCTCAAAAAAATAAGGATTTTTATTATGAAGGAGAAAATCAAAATACTTATTATTCTGATGTGGAAAATAAAAATCGTATTGCCTTGGAATTAGAAGGGATTAACATAAAATTAGAAGAAATGTTTCAAAAGGAAGTGGATGAAAATAAGAAAAAAGAAGCTTTGATGATTTATCAATCAAGACTTGCGGCAATGGGAGAAATGATTGGAAATATTGCTCATCAATGGCGACAGCCCTTAAGTGGATTGGGACTTATTTTTTCAAATATTGAGGATGCTTATGAATATGAGGAATTAACAGAAGAATATTTGAGTGAATTAATGAAAAAATCAAGAAATTTGATCAATCGTATGTCTCAAACTATTGATGATTTTAGGTATTTTTTCAACCCTAAGAGTGAAGAAGTTTTGTTTTCTATTAAAGAAAATATTGAATCGACTATGGATTTTTTAGAAGAACCTTTAAGACTTCATCAAATACAATTAAATATAAATGTGATGGAAGATGGCTTAATCTTTGGACATGCTAATCAATATTCACAAGTGATTTTTAATATTGTCCAAAATGCTATGGATGCTTTAATCGAAAAAAGACTTCATGATCGTAAAATAGATATAAACATTTATGTACAAGAATCAAATCAAGTTGTAGAGATTGAAGATAATGGAAGGGGTATTCATGAAGATATTTTAGATCGTGTATTTGAACCTCATTTTACTACAAAAGGGAAAGGAAAAGGGACAGGACTAGGTCTTTATATGTCAAAAGTAATTATTGAAAAGAATTTTCACGGAAAAATTAATATTTTTAATAGAAAAGAGGGTGCTTGCATATCCATGGTTATTCCAAGAAATGGAGTTGATAAGGATGAAAAAGAAGAGCATTTTGTACAATCTTAAAGTATTATATGTGGAAGATGAAGAGATGATTCGTGAGGAATTAGCAAGCTTTATCAAACGACGTGTTGGAAAATTATATATTGCGGTTGATGGTGAAGATGGATTGATGAAGTTTAATGAATATGAACCAGATCTTATTATTACAGATTTAAAAATGCCAAAGATGAATGGATTAGAAATGGCAAAAAAAATTAGAAATATCGATCAGACTTGTCCAATTATTGTAATCACAGCTATTTCTGATGTGGATTCTATTATCAATACCATAGATGTGGGGATTGATAAGTATATTATTAAGCCTATTGATACAAGAGAACTAGTAGCGACTATGGAAAGGGCTGCTTTGAAATTATATAAAATAAAATCAAAAGATACAATTATTAATTCAATCATTCTTGAGAAAGATGTGAAGAAAGATTTTGAAAATAAAATTCAAAAAGAAATAGCGAGATTTATTAAACACTATACAGGTAAAGGGCCTAAAAATGTACAAGCTTTTATCCAAGGGGATTTATTAACGATTCAATGTTTTGAAACAAGAACAATATATGAAAAAGCATTGTTAGATAATTTAGAAAATATTCGCTTGGTGAATTATAGCCGAGAACTATTTTTTAAAGATAAAAGAAAAGAGATTGAATCTAATATAAAGGAGATTTTAAAGGCAAGTATTCAAATGGATGAGATAATAACAGATTCTAGATTGGATATTGATCAAATAAAATTTAAAATTTTATAAATATAAATAATGTGTTAGTTGGGAGAAATAAAAATGCCTACTAACACATTTTTATTTGAATAAACATAGGGTTAAAATTTGATTTATTCATTATATAGATTTGAAAATGTAAATTTTGGAGACGTAAATTTAATAAGAGTAGCATTTTTTAGACGAAAATTAGAGAATAATTTTTAGTGAAAATAAAGAGGACCATTTTTCGTAGAAGAGATAGTGTATATTAAAGTATATGTTATAATGGTGGATGCGTAGATTTTTGATAAAGAACGATACTAAAAAATTATAAGAAAGGATGTTATTAAAGTGAATACCCATGTAGACTGTATTGCCTGCGTGATTAATAAGGCGAATCAATTGGCAGATAAATATTTGAAAGATAAGCATCAAAAATATAACTTTATGAATAAGGTTTTAAGAGAAGTAGTGGATATTGAATATGCTCGAACAGCCCCTTTTTTAGTGGCAAAGGTTATGAGAATATTGAAAAAGGAAACAGGAATCAATGATTTTTATAAGGAAGAAAAAAAGCTATTTAATGAAAAGTTATTATCTATGGAAAAGCAGATTGAAGAAATATTAAAGGATTCAGATGATCGGTTTATGACTGCCTTAAAAATTGCACAAGCTGGAAATATTATAGATTTTGGTGCGTTGGATGAAATAAGTTTTGATTTAGTCAAGGAACTTATTTATAAAACGTTAGAAAGTGACCTAGATGAAGAATTATACAATAAATTGAAAAATGAGTTAAATAGTGGTAAAATACTATTGTATTTAGGAGACAACGCAGGAGAAATTGTATTTGACAAAATTTTCATAAAAGAAATAAAAAGAGAGTATCCTCATGTAGAAATATTTTTTGCTGTTAGAGGTGAACCTGTATTAAATGATATAAATGAAGAAGATGCATATAATGTTGGAATAGACAAGTATGCACATATACTTAGTAATGGAACAGATTTACCAGGAACGGATCTTTTAGAGGTAAGTGATGAATTTAAAGAAATATTTGAAAGAGCAGATTTGATTCTTTCTAAGGGACAAGGTAATTTTGAATCTTTATCAGAGTGTGGAGAGAATATATACTATTTATTTTTATGCAAATGCAATTTATTTATGGAGAAATTTAAATGTAAAAAATTATCCAATATATTTGTACATGAATCAAATATATAAGGTTAAATAAAAATGAAGGAGATGTTACAAAATGAAAATTGCAATTATTTATCATAGTGAAACAGGAAATACAGAAAATGTGGCAAAGCTTGTTGCTAAAGGAGCAGAAAAAGTAGAAGGTATTGAGACAAAGTGTATGTCTATTGATGAAGTGGATACAGCATTTTTGGAAGAAGCAAAAGCAGTATTTTTCGGAACACCTACATATGCAGGATCTTATTCTTGGCAAATGAAAAAATGGTTAGATACATGCAAGTTAAAGTTTGCAGGAAAAGTAGGGTGCGTAGTTGCTACTGAAAATTTCATAGGTGGTGGAGCAGATCATGCAGAATTAGCTCTATTAAGTGAATTATTAGTTAAGGGGATGTTTGTTTATTCTGTAGGAGCTAGTGAAGGATTACCATATACTCATTTTGGTGCTGTATGCATAAAAGATGGAACAGACGAACAAAAGGAAAGAGTAGAGATATTTGCAGAGAGAGTTGCAAAAAACGTGAAAAATATGATAAATGCATAAAGTTGATGGTCAAAAAGAGAGTGAAAGCTCTCTTTTTTTAAAAATATTTTTCAAAGGGGAAACTTTTATGAATTCAAATAGCTTATTTAATGTATATTGGCGTGAAGGGCAGTATCAAATAAAAGTGAAAGCTTACTATTATCAAGAATTCAAAGACTATATTACACCTAAAAAGCATGCCCATCATCGTGTAGAAATCATGTATGTTGTAAAGGGGGAATGTGAAATTTTAATGAAAGATATTTCTGTTGTTATGAAAAAAGGAGAGTTTATTTTAATCGATGCAGATATACTCCATCGTTTAAAAGTGGAAGAAAATCGATGTAGAATTTTAAATATCGAGTTTTTATTTCAAAAAAAGTTTTGCTCCTTCTTTACTATAGGAGAATTGGTTCGCCATATGCCAGCATTAGAAACATTTTTTTCTATTCAAAAACCTTTTGTTTTATTAAAAGATAAGGAAGAACGACTAGCACAGTTGATTAGAGATCTAATAAAGCAGTTAGATGATTTAGAAATTGGCAATGATTTTACGAAACAAATGTTGATAGGACAAATATTTATTCAGATTGCCAATATATATAATCAATCAAAAAAAATAGAAAAGAATCCTCAAGATCAATATGTAATGCAAGCCATAGATTATATTCATCAACATTATGATTATAAGTTAACTGTTGAAGATATTGCTAAAGAAGTAAGTTTACACGAAAGATATTTACAGCATATTTTTAAAAAGCAAACAGGAGATACCATTAATGAATATCTAACAGAAGTTAGGCTGAATAAAGCCAAACAATTATTAAAATATACTAATATCCATATTACACAAATTTGTGAATATATTGGAATGAATAGTCAACAATACTTTTCTTATTTATTTAAAAAACATGTGGGCGTATCTCCAAGGGCATATAGAAAAGAAAAAATAAAATTAAAGGCAAATAAAACTTAAGAATTGGCTATAAATTACAGCCGAATATCTTAAGTTTTTTTTAAAACACCCCCTTATTTTTAAAGTAATAAGGGGGTAAATATTTTATAATGATAAAAATACTATTGTAGAAATAAAAGGAGAAGATCATTATGGCAAAAAAAATGAAAGTGGGCATCATTGGAGCGGGAAGAATTGGTAAGGTTCATTCACAAAGTATTATGAATCATATTCCAGAAGTTGAAGTTAAAGCTATATCCGATGTATATGTACAGGCTGCAAAAGAATGGGCAGAAAAAGTTGGCATTCCTATAGCAACAAAGGATTATAAAGAAATTTTGAATGACCCTGAAATTGACGCAGTTTTAATTTGCTCTTCTACGGATACACATGCACAAATCTCTATTGAAGCAGCTCGAGCAGGAAAGCATATTTTCTGTGAAAAGCCAGTAGATTTATCTGTAGAAAAAGTTGAAGCTGTACTTGAAGAAGTGAAAAAAGCAGGGGTCAAATTCCAAGTAGGATTTAATAGAAGATTTGACCACAACTTTAGCAAAGTAAAAGAATTAATTAATGCAGGAAAAGTAGGAGATCTTCATATTGTAAAAATTACGTCAAGAGATCCCCAACCACCAGCACCAGAATATGTGAAGGTTTCTGGAGGAATATTCTTAGACATGGCTATTCATGACTTTGATATGGCAAGATTTTTAGTAGGTAGTGAAGTAGAAGAAGTTTATGTATCTGCAGCTGTAAGAGTAGATCCCGCAATAGGTGAAGTTGGAGATGTGGATACAGCAGTGATTCATCTAAAATTTGCTGATGGAACGATTTGTGTCATTGACAACAGCCGAAAAGCAGTATATGGATATGATCAAAGAGTAGAAGTATTTGGATCAAAAGGAAAAGTAGAGATTGCTAATGATACACCATCAACGGCAATTCTTAGCACAGAAGAAGGTGTATTTAGTGATAAGCCTAAATATTTCTTTCTAGAAAGATATATGGATTCTTTTGTTAATGAAATGAAACAATTTATGGATGCAGTACTAAATGAAAGGGAGGTACCTGTTACAGGTATAGATGGATTAAAACCAGTATTAATAGGTTTAGCTGTAAAAAAATCTTTACAAGAAGGTAAACCAGTTAAGCTATAAAAAGGGGAATATATAATCACCAAATATATTTATCAGATTGAAACATATTTTTTTCTAAAAATAAATTGGTAAATTTATCTTGATGTAATTCTACTAGAATATTAGGTTAAATTAAAATATGAAAAGAGGGAATGATAAAATGAAAAAAGCACTACACACGAAGTCAATATTTAAAAGTAATTTAGCTACAGATATAAGAATAGCTAAAAAATATGGATTTGGAGCACTGGAAATTGTAGCTTCAAAACTTGCTAGTTTTCTTGAAGAAGGTTTTACAACAGCAGATTTAGATAAAATGTTAAAAGATAATGAGCTTAAAGCAGTCTGTATCAATGATATCTGTGGCGTGGAAAGCCCTAGACCTGAAGCCTTAGAAAGAATGCTTGCTGAAGCACATTACTTCTCATCTGTGGCTCAAGATATTGGTTGTCCAGTTATTCAATTAGTACCATTACTTGAATTAGAAGGTAGACCTTTTGATGAGATTATTGAAATCACTGCAAATAATATTAGAAAAATCGCAGACATTGGTGCAACGTATGGCGTTGGTTTCCAATTAGAACCAGTTGCATGGTCTCCGATTCATTCACTTTCAAAAGCACTTAAATTAATTGAAAAAGTTGATCGTGATAATGTAAGAATGGTTATTGATACATGGCACTTATGGGCTGGTGGAGAAACAACACCTGATGATGTAGCTAAGCTTGATCAATCAATGATTTATAATATTCATTTTTGTGATGGAAAAAAGCAATCAAGAGATACGGTATGGGATGAAACTAAACTAAGAGGTTACTATTATGGAAAAGGTGATATTCCATTAAAAGAATTTGCCAAAGCAATCAAAGCAACAGGTTACGATGGTTGGTGGTCATGCGAACTAGTTAGTTCTAAACATTGGGAATGTGATGTGTTTGATGTAGCTGAAAGGCTCAGTAAAGATATGGATGAATATATTTTCCATGTAAAATAATAGGGGGGGTTATATGAAAATTTGTTTTAATGAAGCAACAACTATGAAATATTCTACATTGGAAAAGGATTTAGAATTTTGCGAAAAACATGGTTATGATTTAATCGAAATCCGTATAGATCAATTAAAGGATTATCTAAAAAGAAATACAGTAGAAGATTTAGTTGGATTTTTTGAAAATAGTCATATAAAACCTTTTGCATTTAATGCGTTAGAGTTTATTAGCTTTAGAACAGAGGAAAAGTTCAATGAAATTATAAAGGATTTAGAATTTATTTGTGAAGTTGGAGAAAAAATAGGTTGTAATCAAGCAGTCGTAGTGCCTACCTTTGATGTGGGAGCATATACGGTAGAAGAAATAAAAAAAGAAACTGTTGACAAAATAAATGTTTTAGCAGATATTGCTGAAAAAAGAAATTTCAAATTAGCTTTTGAATTTGTAGGTTATCCAAATTGTTCAGTAAATAGATTTGAACAAGCCTATGATATTGTAAAAACTGTAAACAAAGATCATGTGGGGATTGTATTAGATTGTTTCCATTTTCATGCTATGCTATCTAAATTATCAGATTTGAAAGAAATAGATGTGAATAAATTATTTATTTTCCACATTGATGATGCAGAAAACTTACCTTTTGGTGCATTACGTGATGATAAGCGTTTATGGCCAGGAGATGGGTTTATAGACCTTGATGGCATTTTAAAAACTTTAAAAGAAATTGGATATAACAAAATGGTTTCTATAGAACTATTCAGACCAGAATATTGGGAATGGGATATAGAAAAGACCATTCAAGTAGGAAAAGAGAAGACTATAGAAGCAGTATCGAAATACTTTGAAGTATAGATAATTTGATTCTGTAGAAAGAGAAATAAAATAGTCTAAAATGAAGAAAAAAATTTCAAGCAACCGTTTTCCAAATATTGACTGTTTTTGATGGAGGTGCTATAATCATCTTGTCAGTTGAAAAGCATAGAAATAGTTAAGGCTTTGCGTATTGATTGAATGAAAGGAGGCTGATAAGAATGTATGTGAATAAATTAATAAAATCTTGGATGAGTATATTGTTTACAGATAATGTAATCATTCTATTAAAATTCGTTTCTTATGGCCACTTTCCAGAACCTCCGGCCCTATCAAATTTATAGATAAAATCAATATTTTAAATTTGAAAGGGGAAATTAAAAATGGTATTTTACATGTTAGGATATAAAAGAATAGAAAATGCAAAGAGAATAATCACTGGAAATTCAATGGCTGATAAAGTATATGAAGATATTTTTGAAGCTAAGGGAATCAAAACTAAAAATCAACTTAAAAAGGTACATTTTAGAGAATTATTAAGAAAATAAATTTATGATAAATCATAAGAACACTACTCTTTTGGGTAGTGTTTTTTATATAAAGTTGATAGAATTAGAGGAACAAATATAATATAATTTTAATAAATGCAATACGAGGAGTTGATAGAATGAAGGTAGTGGGCAAAAAGCTTTACAAAATTTTATTGAAATAGGAGAGTATATGAAGGTGTTAGCATAGTGATGAATAAAAATAAAGTAGCTGTGGGTCTAAGTGGTGGTGTGGATAGTACTGCTGCTGCATATCTTCTTAAAAGAGAGGGATATGATGTTATAGGAATTACAATGACTGTTTTTAAAGAATATGATGAAGAAGGGAATATAGTTGAACCTTCCTTTATAAGAGATGCAAAACGAATTGCTAAAATTCTTGATATACCTCATTATGTGGTAGATTATAAAGGTATTTTTGAAGAAACTGTGAAAAAGGAGTTTATAGAAGAATATTTAAAAGGTAGAACGCCTAATCCATGTGTTACATGCAATAGGATCATAAAGTATGGAAAACTCATAGAAACAGCCCATAGTCTTGGTGCATACTATATTGCTACAGGACATTATGCAAATATTTGTTATGATAAAGAGCTAAAAAGATATCGCATATTTAAGGGAATACCAGAAAGAAAAGATCAAGCATATAATCTTCATTCCTTAAGTCAAGAGCAACTAAAATATATATTATTGCCTCTTGGGAAATTTACTTCAAAGGAAGAAGTTAGAAAGTTAGCTTATAAAATCGATCCTTTAATAGCAAAAAAAAGTGATAGTACAGGTATATGTTTTATACCCAATGAAGATCATGTATCTTATCTGGCAAAGATATCATCAGATGCATTGAAAAGTGGAAATTTTGTAGATAGGACGGGGAAAATTGTTGGAAAGCATAAAGGAATTGTTCGTTATACGATTGGACAGAAGAGAGGTCTTGGAATAAATGTAAATCCTCCCATGTTTGTGGTGCATATTGATTCTGAAAAAAATGAAATTCTTCTTGGTGATGATGAGGATACTTATTCAATGGGATTGATCGCTAAAAATGTAAATTTTACAATTTTTGATGAGCTAAAAGAGGAGATTAAAGTAAAGGTAAAAGTATGTCAGTGGGGATGGTTTTTGCCTGCTAGTGTTTCAAACTTAGAAAATGGAAGGGTTAAAGTACTATTTGATCGAAAAGAAAGAGCTGTTGCACCTGGACAGGCTGTAGTTTTTTATCATGGTGATGAAGTTATTGGTGGAGGTATTATAGAATCAGTTATAAAGAACTGATTCATGTTTAACGATAAATTTTATGAAGAAACAGAGGAATATTTTGGTGATGAATAGAGCATACCATTATATTCCTCTGTTTTATTTATGTGGGTTTAAACAAGAGGAATATATTAATGAGCGTTAATATTTTTTATATTATGAAGCATGCTAATAATATAAAAAATGTAAAGGAGGAGAAATGGATGAATGAAATTAGAAAAACCTCTTTGTTTGAGAAACATGAGAGCCATGGTGGAAAAATTATTGATTTTTCTGGGTGGGCATTACCGGTGCAATATGAAGGCATAACCATAGAGCATGAAAGCGTAAGAAATTTTGCAGGATTATTTGATGTATCCCATATGGGGGAAGTGGATATTATAGGAAGTGAAGCATTTGATTTTGTACAAAATTTAGTTACCAATGACGTGTCAGTCCTCGAAGAGGGTCAGATCTTATATACTTTCATGTGCTATCCTCATGGGGGAGTTGTAGATGATTTATTAGTATATAAGTTTAATAAAGATCATTTTTATCTTGTGATCAATGCAAGTAATGTGGAAAAAGATTTTAAATGGATGGAAGATAATATTGGAGAATTTCATGTAAAAATAAATAATATTTCAGATGATGTTTCTGAAATGGCCATTCAAGGGCCAAATGCACAAAAAATATTACAAAAACTAACAGATACAAATCTTTCAGAAATTAAATTTTTTTATTGTAAAAGAAATGTAGCAGTAGCTGGAGCAAATTGTTTAGTATCAAGAACAGGATATACAGGTGAAGATGGATTTGAGATTTACTTATCCCATGAAGATGCAAAAAAAGTGTGGGATGCATTATTAGCAGCTGGAAAAGAAGAAGGATTGAAGCCAGCAGGACTAGGGGCTAGAGATACTTTGAGGTTTGAAGCGTCATTACCTCTTTATGGAAATGAACTTTCCGAAGAAATTACACCATTAGAAGCAGGATTAGGCTTTTTTGTGAAACTTAACAAATCAAATTTCATCGGGAAAGAAGCATTGGTTAAGCAAAAAGCAGAAGGACTAAAGCGAAAAATAGTAGGATTTGAAATGATTGATAAAGGAATTCCAAGACATGGATATGATGTACTAGCAGAGGGTAAGAAAATCGGTTTTGTGACAACGGGGTATGCAGCTCCAACAGTAAAGAAGAATATTGGGTTGGCAATGGTAGATATAGAATATGCAAAATTGGATACACCTATTGAGATACAAGTTAGAAAAAGAATTGCAAAGGCAAAAGTAATTAGTAAAAAGTTTTACAATAAAAATTACAAAAAATAAGGGATTTTAATTGGATGAATTCGCTAAGGGATAATAAGTAGAGTGAATAAAATAGATCAACAAAACTTAAAATACTATTGATAAAAAAGGAGGAATTACGAATGAAGATTGTACAAGGATTATATTATTCAAAGGATCATGAGTGGGTAAAAGTAGAAGGGAATAAGGCTTATATTGGGATTACGGATTATGCACAACATGCTTTAGGTGAAATCGTTTATGTAGAAGTACCAGAGATGGATGATGAATTAAATGCAACGGATGTTTTTGGGGTGATAGAATCCGTTAAGGCTGCTTCTGATTCATATATGCCGGTTTCTGGAAAGGTTGTAGAAATCAATGAAGAATTAGAAAATGCGCCACAAATGCTGAATGAAAAGCCTTATGAAAGCTGGATTTTATTAGTAGAGTTAAAGGATCAATCTGAACTTGACAATCTGATGGATGACAAAGCATATGAGGAGTTTTGTAAAAATAAAAGTCATTAATAGAAATAAATTTGTAAAGGTAGGAGGAAGAATATGCACAGGTATATACCGAATACAGAATCAGATAAAAAATTAATGCTTGATAGTATGGGAGTTAAATCTATAGAGGATTTGTTTGAAGATATACCAAAAGAACTTCGTTTAAATAGAGAGTTGAATTTAGGGACAGGTTTATCAGAAACTGAAATTATAAGCCATATGAATAGACTTACAAAAAAGAATAGAAGTACCAATGAATTGATTTCATTTTTGGGAGCTGGTGCTTATGATCATTATATTCCTGCAATTATTAAGCATATTGCTAGTCGATCAGAGTTTTTTACAGCATATACACCTTATCAACCAGAAATTAGCCAAGGAACACTTCGTGTTATATTTGAATACCAAACCATGATTGCTAACCTTACAGGGATGGATCTATCCAATGCTTCTATGTATGATGGACCAACTGCTTGTGTGGAAGCAGGAATGATGGCTTGTGCAAATACAAGAAGAAAATCTGTTGTCATATCTAAAACAGTCCATCCTGAGGTTAGAAAAGTAATGCATACTTATATGAAATTTAGAGATATGGAAGTGGTAGAAGTAGACATGGCAGATGGTGTAACGGATATTGAAAAATTAAAGTCTATGGTGAATAAAAATACAGCAGGAGTCATTATTCAAAATCCTAATTTCTTTGGAATTATAGAAGACTTAACAGAAATAGAAAAAATAACGCATGCAAATAAAGGAATGTTTATTACATATGTAGATCCAATTTCTCTTGGCATATTAAAAAGTCCAGGGGAATTAGGAGTGGATATTGTTGTAGGGGAAGGTCAATCTTTAGGAAATGGGTTGAATTTTGGAGGTCCTTATTTAGGATTTATGGCAACTAAATCAAAATTAGCAAGAAAAATGCCAGGTAGAATTGTTGGACAATCTGTTGATGCAGATGGGAAAAGAGCTTTTGTATTGACTTTACAGGCAAGAGAACAACATATTAGAAGATTTAAGGCAACTTCAAATATTTGCTCAAATCAAGGATTAAATGCTTTAATAGCAACAGTCTATTTAACAACAATGGGTAAAAAAGGACTTAAAGAAGTAGCACAGAGGTGTGTTCAAAAGTCTCATTATGCGCTAAAAGAAATGACAAAGGGTGGTAAATTCAACATATTGTTCAATCAACCATTTTTCAAAGAATTTGTAGTAACAAGTCCTATAGATAGTAAGGATATTAATAAACATTTATTAAATAATGGAATAATGGGTGGATATGAAATTAACAAGGATTATCCTGAACTTGAGAATGGATTAATGTTTGCTGTAACGGAGAAAAGAACGAAGATGGAAATAGATAAATTTTTAAGTGCTTTGGAGGTGGTATAGTGAAAATGTATGATCAATTAATTTTTGAGATATCTAAAGAAGGAAGAAAAGCATATGCTCTTCCAAAGTGTGATTTATGCAATGGAGAAATGAGGGAATTTATCCCAAGTGAATTTTTAAGAGAAGAGGAAGTGAATTTGCCTGAGGTAAGTGAAGTAGATGTGATTAGACATTTTACCAATTTATCTAATTTAAATTATGGAGTGGATACAGGATTTTATCCTTTAGGATCTTGTACAATGAAATATAATCCAAAAATTAATGAAGATATGGCATCTATTAGGGAACTTACTGAAATACATCCTTATCAACCTGAAGAAACGGTACAAGGCTCTCTTGAAATTATGTATAATTTAGGAGATTTTTTATCAGAAATATCAGGTATGGATAAAACGACTCTACAGCCTGCGGCAGGGGCTCATGGAGAGCTTACAGGGCTTATGATCATAAAGGCTTATCATGAAAGCCGAGGAGATGTAAAAAGAAAAAAAATCATCGTACCTGATTCTGCCCATGGTACAAATCCGGCAACTGCTGCTGTTTCAGGATTTGAAATTGTTGAAATTCAATCTGATAAGAATGGAGCAGTGGATATTGATGCATTAAAAGCTGTTCTAAATGAAGAAATTGCAGGTTTAATGTTAACCAATCCAAGTACATTAGGACTTTTTGAAAAAAATATTAAATTGATTGCAGATCTTGTACATGAAGCTGGAGGACTTTTATACTATGATGGGGCAAATATGAATGCCATTATGGGAAAAGTAAGGCCTGGAGATATGGGCTTTGATGTAATGCATTATAATCTACATAAGACTTTTTCTACACCTCATGGTGGAGGTGGGCCAGGAAGTGGACCAGTAGGTGTAAAAGAACATCTTGTTAAGTTTTTGCCTGTACCAGTAATTGATAAAAAGGATAATCAGTATATATTAAATTATGATCAACCAGATACAATTGGTAAAATTAAAGGATTCTATGGAAACTATGGAATAATCCTTCGTGCATATGTTTATATTCTTACAATGGGAGCAGAGGGAATTAAAGAAGTAAGTGAAACAGCAGTTTTGAATGCAAATTATATGATGAATAAACTTAAGGAATATTATTATTTGCCAATCAATCAAGTATGTAAGCATGAATTTGTTTTAGGCGGGTTAGGAGAAGAACTTTCAGAAGTTTCAACTCTTGATGTAGCTAAGAGATTATTAGATTATGGGTATCATCCACCAACCATATATTTTCCATTAATTGTGAACGAAGCGTTGATGATTGAACCAACAGAAACAGAAAGTCTTGAAACGATAGATGGTTTTATTGAAACCATGATAAAAATTGCAAAAGAGGCAAAGGAAGATCCACAGATTTTAAAGACTGCACCACATGATACACCTGTTAGGAGAATAGATGAAGCAAGGGCAGCAAGAAATTTAATTGTAAAATGGGAAAAGGATAAGAAATAAGAAAAAGTCTTGTCTTTTTTGAGTATAACATGGATAGGTAAAGCTCTAGAAACCATTTAAAAAGGAGAGAATAGGATGTTATTTGCACATGATGGTGATGTAGCACTTGCATTAAAAAATAGTATAGAAAACTCAATAAAAGAAAGAGAAGGGAACATATGTGAAACATGAGATGCTGTAAAAGTTATGTCACTTCCGTGGGGAGTGAAGGAAATGGTAGAACCAGAACAAGCAAAAGCAGTTACAACATATTTAGAGAGGGTAGAAGGAACTAAAATTACATTAGATTCGGGACGAGTTGCAAACATAATCAAAGCAGGAGTTAAAGAAAGAAAAGGACAATATACATTAATATATAGATATCAGTTAGTTTAGATGAGAATAGATTTATGCATACCTCCCCGTGTTTACGAGGGAGGTATATAAATACAAATTTTATTTAGGGAATAGGAAGTGGGTGAAATGAAAATAAATGTTTTATTCTTAGGAAGATGTGAATATAAAAAAGCGCTGAAGATTCAATATGATCTTTTAAAAAAGAGGCAAGATCAAGAGATTGAAGATACGTTGATTTTAGTGGAACATCCATCAGTGATTACATTAGGAAGAAGAGCAGAAAAGGAACATATTCTAGGAAGTGAGAAATTTTTAAATGATCAGGGAATACATTTAGTAAAAATTAATAGAGGTGGAGATGTTACTTATCACGGAGAAGGTCAAATTGTTGGGTATCCTATAGTTGATTTGAAAAATTCCCATATGGGTATAAGAACTTTTGTTAGAAACCTTGAAGACGTGTTTATTAAGCTTTTAAAGGAAGAATATAAGATTATTGCAGGAAGAGATGCAAAATATACAGGGGTATGGGTCAATAACAAAAAGATTGTTGCCATAGGTTTAGCCGTGAAACGAGGTATTATAATGCATGGATTTGCTTTTAATGTTAATACAAACTTAAACTACTTTAGATGGATTGTTCCTTGTGGTATATCTGATAGGGGGGTTACTTCTGTTCAAAATATTATTGGAAGAGCCGTTGATTTTAACCATGCCAATCAATTAGTGCTAGATTATTTTTGTAAAACGTTTAATTATAAAAACTATGAAGAAAGATATTTAAATAAATGATAAAGGGAGAAATGATTTTAAATAATATGCATGAGAATAGAGGGGTAAGCTAAGGTGTGGGAGGGGTTATATATGGAAATACAAAAGAAACCAAAATGGCTTAAGATAAATTTAAGTGAAGGACGTAGTTTAGATTATGTGAAAAATTTGCTGAATAAGTATAATTTAAATACTGTATGTGAAGAAGCCAATTGTCCTAATAGAATGGAGTGTTTTAGTAAAAAAACAGCAACTTTTATGATTTTAGGAAATGAATGTTCTAGGAATTGTAAGTTTTGTAATGTTTCCC
This sequence comes from Crassaminicella profunda, assembly GCF_019884785.1. GTDB lineage: Bacteria > Bacillota > Clostridia > Peptostreptococcales > Thermotaleaceae > Crassaminicella > Crassaminicella profunda. Next base: position 2,332,502 of record NZ_CP082326.1, on the reverse strand, counting down.
ATGGCAAATTACAAGACGTGGATTTGAGCGAACCTGAAAATATTGCAAATGTAGCAGTAGAACTTGGATTAAAACATGTTGTAATCACTTCTGTAACAAGGGATGATTTGCCAGATGGGGGAGCAGGACATTTTGCAAATGTGATTAAAGCCATAAAATCACGAGAGAAACAAATTGTTGTTGAGGTTTTGATTCCTGATTTTCAAGGGGATGAGAGTGCATTAAATAAAGTGGTAGAAGCAAAGCCTGAAATTATTAATCACAATATTGAAACCGTTCCAAGATTGTACCATAAGGTACGTTCTATGGCAAGATATGAACGTTCTTTAGAAGTATTGAAAAATATAAAAAAGATGAATGATCATATATTTACAAAGTCGGGAATTATGCTTGGACTTGGAGAAAAGAAAGAAGAAATCATGAAGGTACTAAAAGATTTGAGAGGCGTAAGATGTGACTTCCTAACTATTGGACAGTATTTAGCACCTAGTGCAAAGCATTATCCTGTTGTAGCGTATATAAAACCAGAGACTTTTGAAAAATATAAGGAAGAGGCACTGAAGTTAGGTTTTGAATTTGTAGCTTCTGGACCTTTTGTAAGAAGTTCCTATAATGCTGCTGAGGCTATGGAGCATCAAAAAATAAAAGATATAAGGAAAAATATGAAATAAATATAAAAAATTTAAAATAGAAAAGTTGTAATAAATGAAATAAGGGAAAGGATATAAAACCATTCCCTCATTTTTTTATGCTAGTTCTAATCCAATCTCAATCATATCAGTAAGTGTTTTTTCTCTTTCTTCAGCAGTTGTTTCTTCATGTGAAACTAAGCTATCACTTACAGTTAAGATAGTAAGGGCATTTGCACCTAGTTTAGCAGCATTCATATAAAGAGCAGCTGCTTCCATTTCTACTGCTAAGACACCCATATTTGCCCATTTTTTCCAAGCGTCTACATCAGCATTATAGAAAATATCACTTGAAAGAATATTTCCAACCCTTGTAGCAATCCCTTTTGTATCAGCAATGTTTTTAGCTTTTAATAATAAATCAAAGCTAGCAGTAGGAGCATAAGTTCCAGGTAAACCATATTGCTCAGCATAGCTTGAATTTGTTGAAGCACTCATAGCTAAAATTACATCACGTACCTTTACATCTGCTTGATAAGAACCACATGAACCGATACGGATTAAGTTTTTTACACCGTATTCAGAGATTAGTTCATAAGAATAAATTCCTATGGATGGCATACCCATACCTGTTCCTTGAACAGAAATTCTCTTTCCTTTATAAGTTCCTGTGTAACCATACATACCACGAACTGTATTATAGCATGTTACGTCTTCTAAAAAATTCTCTGCTACGTATTTTGCACGTAGTGGATCTCCTGGTAAAAGAATGGTTTCTGCAATATCCCCTTTTTTTGCACCTATATGTACTGTCATTTTAGTCCTCCTCTTAAAACTTTAATTATGATGCTTAATATTATTTTCTCTCATTTTGTCCTATTTCGTCAATAGGTGTTTGAAAATTTATATTTAAAAAATATATAGATAAACCATTTTTAATGATTGGTTATCTGTCACAAATAATGGTAAATTGAAAGACTTATTTACGCAGCAAATATTCCTACATCTGATGATTCATAATAGTAATTTTTGGCATAAGCAATAGATTTTATGAGTTCTTTATGATCATTAAATTGATCATAAAGAGAAGCGATTTCATTAAACAACACGTCTATATTTTCTCTAGCCCTAATATTAAAGATCTTGTATTTTCGCATTGTTGTGTGTTCTAGCATTGTCTAAAACAAGAATTGCACTTTTAATACTGTAAGTTTTTTTCTATGCTTTAAGCTAAATACAAATATTCAGCATAAAAGCATATAGTTTCACAAAAGAATCACTATTTTAAATAGTGGAATAATTCATAACAGAAAAATAGTTAAAAATATTTGTTGACATATGGAAAATGTGATGATATTATTTTATTAAACAAAATCAAATTTCATTAAATAAAAACAATGAGAAGAGGGTGACTATAAAAGTAGAATTTTCTTTAATAATATGAAGAGGTTGGATGATTACTACTGAAAATAGAAATTTAATTTCACCTAATAAAATAATATGAAAAGAGGGGAGATATGAAAGCAGAATTTTCTTTAGCTCATTTAACAGTATTGGGATGTGCACCACCGGAAATGGTATATATAGCCTCAATGTGTGGCTATGACTATGTCAGTATTAGACCTATTTATATGGGGCTACCTGGAGAACCGAATTATGATATAGCTAATAAGAAAGAGATGTTATCTCATACAAAAAAAGCATTAAGCCAGACGGGCATTCGTGTTCATGATATTGAGTTGGCGAGAATCATTGATGATTTGGATATGAAAAGTTATTTGTCAGCCATGGAAGTTGGGGCTGAACTAGGGGCAAAAAGCTTATTAACAAGTATTTGGACAGAAGATAAATCTTTATATACTGAGAAATTCCATGAGTTATGTGAATTAGCAAAACCATTTGGCTTAAATGTTGATTTAGAATTTGTAACTTGGGCAGGGGTTAAAGATCTAAAGCAGACAGTAGAAGTGTTAGAAGCTACTACTGCAACTAATAAAGGCATCATGATAGATACATTACATTTTAATCGTTCTAGAGTTCAACTTGATGAACTAGATGGACTACCACCTGAATGGTTTAACTTTGCACATATATGTGATGCAGGAGCAGAGATTCCTACAACTAAAGAAGGGTTAATTTTTACAGGTAGAGATGAACGTTATTATGTAGGTGAAGGGGCAATTAACATTGATGAAATCATCAAGAGAATTCCTAGACAAGTAGTATACTCTATTGAATTACCTCATATTGAGAGAGTAAAAGAGCTAGGATATACAGAACATGCTCGAAGATGTCTTGAAACAGCAAAAGAATATTTTGATAAAAAAATATTTAAATAAAAAACATAAATTATGGAGGCGTTAAAAATGGCAAAAGAATTAACCCATATTCAAAGAAAAGAGTTAGATGAAGCTTTAGAGAAAGCAAGAAAAGCACAGGCAATTCTTGAAACATATTCACAAGAGAAAGTAGATAGATTATGTCAGGCAGTAGCTTGGGCTGTAGCAAACAGGAAAACGTTTTTAGGATTGACTACTATGGGAATTGAAGAAAGTAAGCTAGGTGATTATGAAAGTAGAATTAATAAGAGATTTAAAATTCGTGGTATACTAAGAGATGCATTACGTTCTAAGAGTGTAGGGATTATCGAGGAAATTCCTGAAAAAGGATTAGTAAAATATGCTAAACCTGTTGGGGTAATCGGTTCTGTAGTACCTACAACTAATCCAGCATTAACTCCTGCGGGAACAGCTGTATATGCTATAAAAGCAAGAGACGCTGTTATCTTTTCACCTCATCCAAGAGCTAAAAATACTTCTTTTGAAACAGTAAGATTAATGAGAGAAGCGTTAAAAAAAGAAGGCGCTCCTGAAGATATTTTACAATGTTTACAAAATGTAAATATGACAATGACACAAACATTAATGGCTGAATGTGATCTTGTTTTAGCTACTGGAGGACAAGGACTTGTTAGAGCCGCTTATAGTTCAGGAACACCTGCTTATGGTGTAGGAGCTGGAAATTCAACTATGGTAATTGATGAGACAGCTAATCTTGAAGAGGCTGCTAGAAATACAAGATTAAGTAAGACTTCTGACTTTGGTTCAGGTTGTTCAGCAGATGGAAACTTAGTAGTAGATTCTAGAATTTATGATGATTTCCTTAAGCAACTTGAAGTTGAGGGTGCATATATTGCAAATGAAGAAGAAAGAGAAATGCTTAGAAAAGTTATGTGGGATGATGAAGGTCATAGATTAGCTGATACAGTAGCTATTGCACCACAAAAGTTAGCAAAAATCGCTGGATTTGAAATTGGAGAAGATAGAAAGTTTATTGCTGTAATTGGTGATGGTGTAGGAAAAGGATATTTATTTTCAGGAGAAAAATTAACAACATTACTAGCTATTCATAAGTATGAAGGATTCGAAAATGCATTGAAGATGATTGAAAAGATTTATGATTACGGTGGAAAAGGTCATTCATGTGGAATATACTCTTTTGATGATGAGCATATACATCAGTTAGCAATGCTGGCTCCTGTAAGTAGAATGATGGTTAGACAACCTCAATCAAAAGCAAATGCTGGATCCTTTACAAATGGTATGCCTATGACATCAAGTCTTGGATGCGGAACTTGGGGTGGAAATGTTGTATCAGAAAATGTTAACTTAAAGCATTATATGAATATAACATGGGTATCAAAGCCTATTTCAGAGGATAGACCATCAGATGCAGAATTATTTGGAGAATTTTATAACGCTGAACTTGAAGAATAGGAGGAAGAAAATGAATAAAAAATCTGTAGTAGTTGGATTAGTAGGAGGAGGCTATGCCTCAACATTACATGGTAATGGATATAAGCGTGTTAGTGGAGTTGATGTAAGATTAAAAACTATTGTAGATATTGATATAGAAAAAGCTCAAAGAATTGCAGATCAGTACGGTTTTGAAAAGGCTGTAGATAAATTTGATGAGTTATTAGCAGATGAAGAAATTGATGTAATAGATATTGTAACACCACCTGCTCTTCATGAAGATATGATTATCAAGGCTTTAAAAGCAGGAAAACATGTAATTTGTGAAAAACCTTTAAGTGGTTACTTTGGTAAAGCTGATGACCAAAAGCCAATTGGAAAAAACGTTTCAAAAAGCAAAATGTATGGATCGGTATTGGAATCAATGGATAAGATAAAGAAAGTAGTAGAAGAATCAGAAGCAAAATTTATGTATGCTGAAAACTATGTTTATTGTACACCTGTACAAAAATCAGCAGAATTAATTCGTGCTAAAAAGAGTAAAATTTTATTTGCAAAAGGTGAAGAGAGCTTAAAAGGCTCAAGTTCACCTGTTGCAGGTAGATGGGATATGACTGGTGGTGGAACAGTTATCCGTGTAGCATGTCATCCTCTTTCAGGAATTTTATGGTTAAAACAAGAGGAAGCTAAAGCACGAGGTGAAGAGATCACAATAAAAAGTGTAGTAGCAGATGTGGGAGTAATCACAGACAATTTGACAGAGCATGAAAAACGTCATATTGCTGCAGCACCTGAAGATGTTGAAGATATTGGTACGATTACGATTACTTTTTCTGACGGAACAAAGGCATTGATCATATCTGCAGATGTATGCTTAGGAGGAACAAAAAATTATATTGAATTGTATTGTAATGATGCTAATTTTGTTTGCAATATTACACCTACAGATATTTTAAATACTTACTATTTAGATGAAGATGGCATTGAAGACATTTCAATTGCTGAAATGTTACCATCAAAATTAGGATGGAATAAAGCATTCGTTTCTGATGAGGTAATAAGAGGTTATACAGGTCAGTTACAAGATTTCATGGAGTGTATTGCATTTGATCGAGAGCCACAATCAGGATTTGATCTTGCTTATGATAGTTTAAAGGTAATTTATGCAGCATATGTATCAGCAGAAGAAGGACGAAGAGTGGACTATTAAGGAGGAGAAATAAATGAAAAAACTAGTATCTTCACAGATAGTAAACTATCTTGAAAGAAGAGATGTTAAGCATATATTTGGTTTATGTGGGCATACAGTTATTGCTATGCTAGATGCACTTGAGAAAAGTGAAAAGCTTGAATATATTTCAGTAAGACATGAGCAAGTTGCTTCACACGCAGCAGATGCTTATGCAAGAATCACAAAAAAAGCAAGCGTTGTTTTATGTCATTTAGGACCTGGATTAACAAATGCTGCTACAGGTGTAGCAAATGCTGCATTAGATGCAATTCCAATGGTTGTAATTGCAGGAGATGTTCCAAGTTATTACTATGGAAAGCATCCTCATCAAGAAGTAAATATGCATTGTGATGGATCACAATATGATATATATAAACCTTTTGTAAAAAGAGCTTGGAGACTTGATAATCCAGAGCTACTTCCAGAGATTTTAGATAAAGCATTTAGATTAGCTGAAACAGGTAGACCAGGACCAGTATTGATTTCTGTACCAATGGATATGTTCTCTAGAGAAATTGATGATAAACTTTTTGCAAGAACATACAAAGAATCTCATGAAATATTTAAACCAAGTATTCCTGAAAATACGGCAAAAGAAATTGCTAAGGAATTAATTAATGCAAAAAATCCATTAATTCATGTTGGTGGTCAAGCCGTATTCAGCGAAGCAACAGATGAACTAAGAGAATTAGTAGAATTTTTAGATATTCCTGTTACAAGAACATTAATGGGGCAGGGCATATTGCCAGATACACATCCATTAATGGTTGGAATGACTGGATTTTGGGGGACAGATTTTGTTAATGGCATTTCAAAAAATGCAGATGTAATTTTAGGAATAGGAACAAGATTTGCAGAAGCAGACAGTAGTTCATGGTATAATAATGTTACATTCGATGAAGAAAAAAGTAAATTCATGCAGATTGATGTAGAACCAAGTGAAATTGGTAGAAACTATCCAGTTGCTATAGGTGCAGTTGCAGATCCTAAATTAGCACTACAAGCTATAGTAAAAGCAGCAAAAGAATTAAAGCCTGAAGGAATAGATCGTTCACAATTAAGAGAATTTATTAAAGAGAATAAGATGGAGTTTAAGAAATCAAATGAAGCTATTTCAAATGATTCTAGATTCCCAATGACTCCTCAAAGAATACTAAAAGATGTTCGTGAAGTATTCCCGCAAGATGGTATTATCGTAACAGATGTTGGTTGGAATAAAAATGGTATGGGTCAACAGTTTGATATTGAATTACCAAGCACAATACTTCATCCAGGTGGATTAGCTACAATGGGCTTTGGACCAGCTGCAACATTAGGAGCAAAACTTGCTGCACCAGATAAAAAAGTAATTACATTAGTTGGTGATGGAGGATTTGGTACAAACCCATCAGTTATTGCAACTGCTGTTGAAAAGAATATTCCTGTAGTTTGGGTTGTTATGAATAATAGTGCATTTGGAACAATTGCTGGTTTAGAAGCTTCCCACTATGAACATACATTTGGAACTGTATTTAAGGATGCAAAAGGAGCAGCATATACGCCAGATTGGGCACAAATAGCAGCAGGATATGGCATCAAAAGTAAGAAAATTCAGAGTGCAGATGAATTCAAAGCTGTATTTAAAGAAGCATTAGAATCAAACGAACCATATCTAATTGACGTACCAATGGAAAATATTCCTGTACCGACAGATGGAATATGGAATATCAATGATATTTATACACCTAAGGAAAACGTTGTAGAAGGAAAGCTTACTGGAGGCATAGTAACAAAATCTGTTCATGCAACGACATAAGCTTAATAGGAACTACAAATATTATGTAAGAGAGGAGGTTTTAAATGAAAATATTAAAGTGGCTTGATAAAAATGCGGAAGAATTTTTACTCCTTATTTTTCTAGTAATAATGGTACTGACTATGGGAGTACAGGTATTAATGAGATACTTATTAAACTATTCCCTCACATGGTCTGAAGAATTAACAAGATATTTATTCGTATGGTCAGCGTTTATTAGTATTGGTTATTGTACAAAGCATAGAACTTCGATTAAGCTTGAACAAATGTTAACGTATTTACCTAATACACTTGCACAGATAATTAGGTTGATTTCAAAAGTTGTTATGTTTGTATTCTTCATCTATGTACTTCAGAGTGCTGTTGCGGTTGTTCAAACAACCTATGCAAGTGGGCAGGTAAGTTCTGCTCTAGGATTGCCTGTATATTTAGTTCAGCTATCTACAGTAGTGGGTTTTGCATTAGCAATTGTCAGAATTATCCAAAGTTTTATACAATGCTTTGTTGAACTATTAAATATGCGTAAACAACACTCGTAATCATTAAAAGATAGGAACTAGTAAAAAAGGAATTTTGATCAATATACGATATTAGCTGTGCTTGGGTTTGAATGACTCTCTTTATAAGGAGGAAATTGCCCGATGTAAACTTGATTGAATAGAGAGGAGATTTATATGTCGCCAAGTTTAGTGTTTATAATATTCGCAGTATGTATCGCTATTTCTATTCCTGTGGCGTCAACCCTGGGGATTGTTTCGGTATTACCAGGGATTGTTGATAGCAGTTTCCCTGCTACAGGAGAATTTATTGTAAGAAGTATGGTAGGCGGAGTTAATAGTTTTCCAATTCTAGCTATCCCTATGTTTATTCTATCGGGAATGATTATGGCTCAAGGAGGAATTTCTCAAAAGTTATTTAATATGTTTTCGTATTTTCTAGGAAATAAAACTGCGGGAATTCCAATGGCCGTTATTACTACATGTTTATTTTATGGGGCAATTTCTGGCTCTGCACCTGCTACAACAGCAGCTGTAGGAGCCATGACAATCCCGTTATTGGTAAATCTAGGATATGATAAAACATTCTCTACGGCACTGGTTGCAGTTGCAGGAGGATTAGGGGTAATTATTCCACCGAGTATTCCATTTATCATATATGGAATGGCTTCTGGCGTATCTGTTGGAAGTATGTTTATCGCTGGAATATTGCCAGGGTTATTAATTGGACTTTGTTTAATGATTTATGCATACTACTATTGCAAAAAGAATGGCGAAGATAAAGAAAAGATAGAAAAAAATTATGCAACATTAAAGGAAAAAGGATTTTTAAGTGTATTTAAAGATAGCTTCTGGGCGTTATTAGCACCTGTTATCATCTTAGGAAGTATTTATGGTGGAATTGCGTCTCCAACGGAAGCTGCTACAATATCTGTATTTTATGCGTTAATTGTTAGTTTGTTTATTTACAAAACAATTGGTATAAAAGATATTAAAGGTATTTTTATCGATAGTATTAAAACTTATACACCGTTATTATTTATACTTGCGGCTGCTGTTGCATTCTCAAGAGTATTAGCATTATTACAAGTTCCACAATATGTAGCAGGTTGGATTACAGGTTTATTTGCTGGTAAAGTGGCTGTGTTAATTGTAATCAACTTTGTACTATTGTTTGTGGGTATGGTTATTGATACAGGTCCAGCGATTTTGATTCTTACACCAATATTACTACCTATTACAAATGCTATTGGAGTAGATCCTGTTCATTTTGGGATCATTATGGTAGTTAACTTAGCTATTGGATTTGTAACCCCACCAGTTGGAGTAAACCTTTTCGTAGCAAGTTCCATAACCGGTATAGAAGTTATGGATATAGCTAAAAAAGCATTTCCGTTTATTATGTTCTTTGTGTTTGCATTGATTTTAATTACTTTTATACCAGCAATCAGTTTAGCATTGCTGTAAAATCAAAGGAGGAATAACATGAAAAAATTTCTAGCAGTATTATTGGTATTGGTATTGGTTGTATCAGTTGTAGGATGTGGTAGCAAGAGTGATTCAGAAAGTAGTGGTGCTGGTGATGCAAAAGAGTATAAATTTACGCTAGCATGTGATAGCCCAGAAGATTCTGTAACGTATTTATTCGCAAAGAAATTCAAAGAAGAAGTAGAAAAAGCAACTAATGGACAAGCTACAATTCAAATTTTCCCAAATGGAACTATGGGAAGTGATGTGGAAGCTGCTGAAAGTTGTCAAAATGGAGAAATCGATTTTGTTGCATCGACTACTGCGCCAATGGTAAATTTCATTCCTGAATTAGCTGTATTTGATATGCCAAGTGTATTCTCTGATATTCAGACTGCTAGAAAGGTTGTTGATGGTGATTTCTTCAATAAACTAAGTGCGGTTTATGAAAAAAATGGATTTAAAATATTAGGTTTTGCAGATCAAGGTTTTAGAGAAATGAGTACAAACAAATTAATCCAATCAATGGATGATTTTAATGGTCAAAAGATCAGAACAATGGAAAATCCTTATCACATTGCTTATTGGAGAGCATTAGGAGCAAACCCTACACCTATGGCATTTTCTGAAGTATATATAGGTTTACAACAAGGGACAATTGATGCACAAGAAAATCCTTATGAAGTAACTGTAGGTGCAAAGCTTTATGAGCAACAAAAGTATATTATCAATACAAATCATGTACTTCACCTAGTTTCTATGGTACAAAATCTTGATAAGTTCAATAGTTTACCAGAAGAAATTTCATCGGCTATTGTAGAATCTGTAAATACTGCAAAATTATGGGCAAGAGAGCAAGCAGATACAAGAATTAATGAGCGTATTGAGATTATGGAAGCAAATGACACAGAAATTGTTGATTTATCACCAGAATTAATGCAAGAAATGAAAGAAAAAGCTGCACCTGTATATGATATCATCAGAGAAAAAATTGGTGATGAATTAGTAGATTCTATGTTAGAAGCTGCAAAATAATTATTTATAAATAGGATAAATTGCCTACAGCAAGTAATCTTGATGTGGGCAATTCACTTATTTGCATGAATCATTTGATTATAAAAAAAGAATTGTATGTATTTAATTAAAAGAAGGAGTATACCATGAAAAAAATAGTAATTCATTCTCCTGAAAATATTGAAATTATAGAATGTGAAAAAATCAAAGACCTAAAAGATGGACAAGTAAGAGTAGAAACCCTTATGGGGGGAATATGTGGGTCAGATCTTAGCGTATATCGTGGCAAAATACCTTATGCTAAATATCCTAATACGCCAGGGCATGAAATTATTGGTAGGATTATTGAAGTCGGCAATAATGTGCAGTTAAACGTAGGAGATAAGGTGGTTGCGTTTCCTAATAATTATTGTGGGGTATGTGAATATTGTAAAAAAGGAATGACGAATATATGTGCTAATAAAAAGTCTTATGGAGTCACTATAGAGGGTTTTTTTATAGAGGAAGTAGTAGTTGATTCAGAGTTTATAGTAAAAATTCCAGAGACAATTGAAAATCAATATGGTGTTCTTGTGGAACCTCTTGCGGTAAATGTACATGCCCTTTCGAAAATATCCATTAAAAAAGATGATCAAGTTGCAGTTGTAGGGTGTGGGACTGAAGGACTTTTAAATATTGCATTGCTTAAAACCATGAATGACAATATTACTGCAATTGATATCAGAGAAGATAAATTAGTAAAAGCTAAAGAATTAAATAAAAATATCACTACATTATTACCACATGAAATTAAAAATGAAAAATTTGATGTAGTCATTGAAGCAGCAGGAGCAAAAAAGGCAATCGAGCAAGCTTTTACAATCATAAAGCCTGGTGGGAATCTCATTTCATTAGGATTGACTAATGAAGCAAGTGTTTATCCGAGTATGTTTATTAATCGTAGCGAGATTACTATTCATGGAAGTATTATTTATACAAAAAAAGATTTTGAAAAAGCTATATCTTATATAAAAGATAAAAAATTATATCTTGACCCCATAATTTCAAAAGTAATTCCCTTTACAAAATACCATCTTGCCTATGAAGATGCATTGAGTGGTAAGTATGTAAAAATATTATTAGATTTTAATAGAAATAAATAGATCAAAATGGGATGAAAGGAAGAGACGCTATGAAATATCCAAACGAAGTGATTATTGCAGAGGTAGGACCTAGAGATGGGTTACAGAATGAAAAAACTATTTTACCTCCAGAAGCAAAAGCGAAATTGATTGATCAGGCCATTGAAGCAGGATTTAAAGTGATTGAAATCGGATCTATGGTGCATAGTAAAGCCATTCCTGCATTGGCAGATACTGCTGAAGTATTCAAATTGATTAAAAATAAGGATAAGGCTGAATTAAGGGTATTAGTGCCAAATCTTAAAGGAACAGAGAGAGCGATTGCTGCCGGAATTAAGAAAGTCAAATTAACAGTTTCAGCAAGTGAATCTCATAATATAAGTAATTTTAACCGTACGCCAAAGCAGACTGTTGAAGGATTTAAAGAATGTTATGATTTAGCACATGAAAATGGCTTAGAAGTATCAGGAGCTATTGCCACTTCTTTTGGTTGTCCATTTGAAGGGGAAATTAGTATTGAACAAATTGAGCAAGTTGTTAAAGCTTTTATTGATCTAGGTATTCGAGAAATTTCACTATCAGATACAACGGGAATGGGAAATCCAAAAGAAGTATATACAAAATGTCAGTATTTCAAGGAAAATTATCCTGAAATTATTTGGAATATTCATTTCCATAATACAAGAGGAATGGCATTAGCAAATATCGTAGCGGCAATGGAAGCAGGTATGTCAAGATTTGATGGAGCATTTGGTGGTCTAGGAGGATGCCCATATGCACCAGGCGCTTCAGGTAATGTAGCATCAGAAGATATTATTCATATGCTACACCGTATGGGCATAAATACAGGTATTGACTTAGATAAATCTATTGAAATAGCAAAGGAAGTTAAAATGCTAGTTGGTCATGATGTAGATAGCTATATGCTTAAAGCAGGTAAAGTATCAGATTTAATTAAAGAGAAACCAAAAAAACAAATTAAGATTTGTAATGCGTAAAAGTAACTATAAATTTTGTATATCAAAATATAAAGTTGTTTGATAATGAAAATATTCTTTTGAATAATTACCACGAGTGGTATTGGTAAATATTTTATTAACCATATCACTTGTGGTAAAATGAAGAACAAAGTTTTATAAATCTTAATTTTGGGGGTAAAATATTTATTAGACATATAGAATATGTCCTTACCCTATCTATATAGGTAGATTTTGCATCTTTTGCAACAATTTTTACTTTTCTTGAGATGGAATTTTTGCTAGAATAGACATATGAAAGGGTTAGCACGCTAATGTGGTCTAACTAGTTAAGTATAGAATCTTTCTTCGGAGAGATTTTTATTTTAAGGACAAGTCTTTTTTATAAGGAATCTAAGCTTTAGTTACCAAAGAACATTTAGGTGGAATTTTAAACCTTAAAAAAATATATATCTTATAAGGAGGATTGGATGGGTGAAAAAACAGTTTCAAATAGGTCTTTAGATAGAGCATTAGATATTCTCGAAGCTTTTATCAATAATGAAAATGGAATGACACTTAATGAAATAGCTAATAAAATCAATTTGTCTCCTAGTACTGTTTATCGTCTGGTGATGACATTAAATAACAGGAAGTTTTTAGAGCGAGATAACGAAAGTAAAAAATTCTATTTGGGTAGTCAATTGAATCGGTTGGTTAACTTGAATCACATGGGTGCGAATGAACATTTGAAAAAAATGGCACAACCTTTGATGAAAAAAGTATTTGATAAGTTAAATGAGAACATAGCATTATATATTAGAGATGATGATTGTAAATTGTGTATTGATATGTTTGAGTCTACTCGCTCATTGCGACATGTTATTGACATTGGAGATCGGGTAACTATGGATAAGGGGGCTGTAGGTAAAGTTTTATTAGCATTTCTAGATGATTCTGAAAGGAAAAAATTTGAGATAGAAGGTTGGCCTACAGCAGAAGCTCTTGACAAAGTTAAAGCAAATGGTTATGCATTAAGTGTAGGGGAGCGAGAAGAAGGGTTAATAGGGATTGCAGCACCAATAAGAAATTCTTCTGGAGCAGTGATTGCAGCAGTATCCATGTCAGGACCTTCTATTAGATTTATGGATGAATCAATTTCTGATAAAATAGATATGATTGTATCTCTTGGGAAGGAAATTTCAAAAGCTCTAGGGATGAATATCCAAGAGTAATGAGTTAACAAATTAATGATAATCATTCAAGAAAATAAAGCAACTAAGAGAGTTTTTACTTAGCTGCTTTATTTTTGGATGCAATAAATATAAATTTCACTAAAAAAGGGTACTTTTACTGGCTGTTTGATGATAAAACTCTAAATAAAAGACTTATAATTGGATAAAAAATGGTATTATATAAAATGAGATAGTGGTTTCAAAACGATGAAACGTTTCAAATGGTGAAAAAGAACTTATAGGTAGACTATAGATAATAAGAAGGAAGGTGAAAAAGTCGTAATGGCAACAATAGAAGATGTTGTGAAAAAATCAGGAGTTTCTAGAAGTACTGTGTTTCGGTTCTTGAATGGGAGCAATGTGAGGGAAAATAGCAAAAAGAAAATTATACAAGCTATGGAAGAATTGAACTTCAAAGTGGATGTAATTAATAAACATAAAAATTTTGTAATAGAAATTAGTGTTTGTCATGATTATGATGAGTTTCAAGGATTTTCTCAAATTGTTCAAGGTGTTATAGAAAGAGCAGAAAAATCAGATGTTTTAGTTCAATTGGTGAGAAGAGTAGGAAAACAAATTGATGAGGATTATGCAAAATGGGACTATAAAAACAAAGCAAAAGGTGTTATTATAGTTGGTAAAAATAAAGAGGATGAAGAAAAAGAAGCAAGGTTATTAGCTGAAAATGGGATTCCCCATGTATTTGTCAATAGGGTGCTTTTGGGGAATGATACAAATTTTGTAGGAGTAGATTTAGAAAAGGGAGCTTATGACATAGTAAGTTATTTAATTAAAAAAGGACATAAAAAGATTTTAGCCATAGGAAATCCAAAGGAACTTTATGTAGATGAAAAAAAGTTAAAAGGATATAAAAGAGCTTTACAGGATTATGGGATTAAGATAGATGATAAATTTTTACATGTTATTTCTAGTAAATCAGAATGGGAAGATATTATAAGAAAAGTGCTTAGATCAGAGGATGTGCCTGATGCATATTTTGGACTATGTGATTCTTATTCAGTAAAGTTTATGAGTATTGCTCGTTCTTTAGGATATGAGGTACCCAAAGATATTTCTGTAGTGGGGATGGATGATATAGATTTAGCAAAATATTCATTTCCAACACTTACTTCGGTGAAAGTTCCTTTTAAAAAAATGGGGATAATTGCTGTAGAACAAATGATTCAACTGTTTAATCAAGTATATAGTAATGTAAAGATTATGATAAAGCATGAATTGATAGAGCGAGATTCTGTTGAAGATAGAGTGTAATATAAAACCACATGTTTATGTTGGTTTTTTATATTACACTCTTATTTTGTATACTAAAAAATAAACAGAAGGGAGAGCATATTTGTAAAGGATAATGCGAATAACGAAAATGAAACGATAGCATCATTTAATTGGATAAAACAATAATCTTTAAAATTTTAAATAAAGGGAGGAGAATAAAATGGAAGTTAGATATGGAGTTAGCCCTAGAGAAGCAAAAGGTTATGACACAGAAAAATTAAGAGAAAATTTCTTGATGGATAGTTTATTTATTACAGGAGAGACAAAATTTATATATAGCCATATTGATCGAATTATTGTAGGAAGTGCATGTCCTATAGAACTTCTAAAACTAGAAGGTGGAAAAGAAATCGGTTCAGCATATTTTCTTGAAAGAAGAGAACTTGGAATTATTAATATTGGAGAAACGGGATTTGTCATTGCAGATGGTGAACGGATAGAGCTAAATCCAAGAGATGGATTATATATAGGAAAAGGAATAAAAGAAGTAGTATTTGAGAGTGCGGACAAGTCAAGGCCTGCAAAATTTTACTTAAATAGTGCTCCAGCTCATAAAGCATATCCTATAGTAAAAATTCATATAGAAAAAGCTAATCCAAATGATCTTGGAAGTATAGAACAATCTAAATAAAAGAACAATTTATCAATATATTCATCTAGCAGTGTGCGATTTTTCTATTTTATGGAAATACCAGGATGATTACTTGTAAAATGGTGTTATAATTAAGGAGACAGATATAAAAATATAGTGGAGTGTAGACATGACAGGGAAAAAGAAGCTTATCATATTTTTAATAATAATAATAGGGATTGTTGAATGTTTATCATTTGAACAGGTTGCACTTATCAAAAGTGAAACAATAAAGGCTTCCATCTTTCGTATAAAGTTTTTGGATGATCAAATACTTATGATGAAAAATAAAAATTCAATAAAAATCATTGAAAAAAGTAAAGAAAATATAAAAATCAAAGGATTTGTTAGAAGTAGTAAGAATAAATATATTTTATTTTTATCAGAGGATACATTAAGCCTTTATACTACGGATGAAAAGATTGCAACATATAGTTTAAGAAAGAAAAATAAAAAGATTATAAGCTGTGCTATAGGAGATTTAGATAAGGATCATTTGGATGAAATTCTTTTGATTACAGGAAAAAAAGGTGAAGTTTTTGGAAATGAGTTATTGATACTTTCTTTTGATAGAGGATTTTATGAACTTTTTAGAAAAACTTTTCATCATTTAAATCCATGGAAAGTGCAAATAGCAGATGTAGATGGAGATGGAAAAAAAGAAATATCCATTGGAGTTTATAAACAAACTAGATTTCATCCGGTTATGGCAAAAAGACCCTTTATATATGATTGGAATGAAGGAATTGTACCTAAATGGAGAGGTTCAAGACTATCAAAACCATTTGAGGATTATATATTTGCAGATATTGATGATGACAAAATGGATGAAATTGTTTCAATAGAGATTTTAAAGAATGGGAAAAATACTGTAAATAGCTATAAGTGGAAGGGGTTTGGTTTTGAGGGGATAGGAGAAAATTTATCTTATGACAAGATTTATGAGCTTTTTAAGGATGATGAAAATAATATTTATGCAAGGATAAAAAATAAAGATCAAATTAGGTGGATCAAGCTAACTTATAAGAATGGAGAATGGATAGATGAGAAAATAAAGGCTTATGTTCCTAGTATAAATATAAAAGAAAGGAAGGGAAAAAAATGATTAAGAAAAAATTAGGCGTATTTTTATTATGTTTTGTTTATTTATGTGTAACGATTTTTTCAGCGGTAGGTTGTGCTTCATCTCAGGCTAAAAAAGAGGAACCTACAGTACAAGCAACAAAAGAAAAGGTTATAGAGAAAACAACAGAAGAAATCAAAGAAACAAAAGAAGAAATGCAAACAGAAAATGCTTTATCAGAGATAACTCAAGAAAAATATATTTTAGATGAAACTTTATTCGGACTAGAAGAAAATAGAGAGAATATAAACGTTCCTTTTGTTCCTACAAAAGTAGAGGGAAAGGTAGTACCTTATCAAGTGAGTGATGATTTATCAAATATAGAAAATATAGATCAATTTGGAGAATTTACAGAAAAACAGAAAGAGCTATTAATAAAAAATGGATTTTTTGTAAGTCCAACAAAACAGGAGCAGCTTTTTTACATATATGAAAACAATGAATATAAAAAAATACCTTCTTTTATTACAACAGATTCAGTCCTTCAGGTGTATCATATTTTTTATGATTATTCCTTAAGAAAGTTAGAGCAAGAAAAATTGGTGAGTGTTTTAGAAGAACTTACAGAGAGTATGTTGGATAAGTCTATTTACTTATATGAAAAAATAGAAAATGAAGAAGTGAAAAAGGCACAGCTCAAAAATATTGCTTATTTTGGAGTAGCTTGGTGCACCCTAGGAAAAGAATTGCCAGATACAATTTCAGTAGAGGCACAAGAGTTGATTAATAGAGAAGTTGAACTGATTGATCATATGGAAGGATTTGAAGGTTCAGCTATATTTCCTTTTGAATTAGATTATAGCCAGTATAGACCTAGGGGACATTATACGAGGAGTGAAGATTTAAAGAGATATTTTAAAACGATGATGTGGTATGGGCAAGCCCCTTTCCCTTTCTATATTAAAAAAGATAATAAGATACTAAGAGATGTTGAGCAAACCCTTCAAGCATTACTCATTACTCATAGTTTGCTCCTTGGAAATGATGAAGAAAAAGATATAAATAGATGGGAAAAAGTTTATGATCCTACTGTATTTTATGTAGGAAAGGCAGATGATTTAAGCTTTTATGATTATAAAAAAATTTTTATAAAGGTGTATGGAAATCATGTTGATTTAAATGAGTTAAATGATCAAGAAAAATTAGATGAAGTTTATAAGCTGGCAGATAAGTTGCCAGAACCTGAAATAAAGCAACAATATACAGAAGTGACAACTCCTGTATTAAAGCAGTTTAGATTTATGGGGCAAAGATATATTCCAGATTCAGAAATTTTACAAGCATTAGTAGAGCCATTAGAGAGGCCTATTCCTTCAGGACTAGATGTAATGGGGGTATTAGGATCAGAAAGAGCATATAATTTGCAGATCAATACTTATTATGAAAATAAAAAATGGCCAGGATATATAGATGCTTTTAAGAAAATGAGAGAAAAATTCAAAAAGGTAGATGATAAAAAGTGGCAATCTAATATGTATTATGGATGGTTGTGGACATTAAAAGGATTATTAAAGCCAATAGACGAAGGGTATCCATCCTTTATGATGAATGATGCATGGTTAGATAAATCTTTAAGTACAGCTATGGGGAGTTGGGCGGAATTAAAACATGATACGATTCTTTATGGAAAACAAAGTGGAGCTGAGTGTGGAGGCGGAGAAGAACCTCCACAAGTAAAAGGGTATGTGGAACCTAGTATTGAAGTTTATGAAAAATTATTGTGGCTTACAAAATACTCAAGAGAAAATTTAAAAGAAAAAGAGATTCTTACTGGAGATATAGAAAGTAAAATGCAAACCTTTGAAGACTTATTAAATTTCTTAATCAATTGTTCTATAAAGGAACTTAATAATGAGGTATTGACAGAAGAAGAAAATTATCAACTTTTAACCTATGGAGGACTTTTAGAATATCTAACAAGTTCCTTTGCTGAGGGTGCAGCTAGATGGTTTGAAATCACATCAGAGACAGATAAAAATATGGCAGTGATTGCAGATATTCATACTGTAGCACCAAATAAGTTTAGTGCTGGAGGATATTTTGAAGTAGGTGTAGGACCTGCATATGAAATGTATGTAGTGGTTCCTATTAATGGCAAATTGTATATGACAAGAGGAGCTGCTTTTAGTTATTATGAGTTTTTAGAAGAAAATAAAAGGCTTACAGATGAAGAGTGGCAGAAGATGATTAAAGAAAATCAAGT
This sequence comes from Crassaminicella profunda, assembly GCF_019884785.1. Classification (GTDB taxonomy): domain Bacteria; phylum Bacillota; class Clostridia; order Peptostreptococcales; family Thermotaleaceae; genus Crassaminicella; species Crassaminicella profunda. The sequence continues at coordinate 2,313,552 of NZ_CP082326.1, read as the reverse complement.
ACCTTCTCAGAAAAGTTTTATGAAAAGCTTCATAGAAGGAGGAAAAGAGGAGGTTCCTGAACCTGCAGAGCCATATAGTTCAGGCTGTTAAGATGAAAAAGATTTATGTAAAAGGGATAATTTCCTTTATTATAATAATGCTGTTTATGGGGACTATGGAACAAAATCAAGTACACTTGATTTTTGTAGGGGATATTCTTCTTGATCGGGGAGTTCGAAAGGTATTGAATGAAAAAGGATATAATTATCCTTATATGGATGTAAAAGACATTTTAAAAAAGGGAGATATATCCTTTGGAAATTTGGAAAACCCAATAACCCAAAGAGGAGTACCTGCCTACAAAAGAAAAGATTTAATTTTTAGAGGGGATATAAAGAATACAAAAGCTTTAAAGGAAGCTGGCTTTGATATATTAAATCTAGCGAACAATCATGCTATGGATTATAAAAGTATAGGAATAATGGATACAATAGATTTGTTAGAGAAAGAAAAGATAAAACCATTAGGGTTTTCAGATCCTCGTAAGACAGAAAATATTGTGGTTATGAAAAGAAAGGGAATACGCTTTGGCTATTTAGGATATAGTATTTTTCCTCCTGAAGGATATATATACTCCAAAGAACGTGAAGATATTCTAAGAGTGAATATGAAGACAATAGGAGAGACTATAAGGAAAGCTAAGAAAATGTGTGATTATTTAATTATTTCTTTTCATTGGGGAAATGAATATGAATTTTACCCAAGTGATTATCAAAAAAATTTAGCTCATATAGCAATTGATCAGGGTGCAAATCTTGTGATTGGACATCATTCTCATGTGCTTCAGGGGGTAGAGCGGTATAAGAATAAACTCATTTTTTATAGTTTGGGAAATTTTATATTTGATAGGCAGATGAATAAAGGTACAGATGAGACGATTATGGTAGATGTAACTGTAGAAAAGGATCAATGTAAGGGAGTAAGGCTTATTCCAATAAAAATCAAGAATTGTCAACCCAATATAGCCAAAGAAAAAAATGGAGAATACATTTTAAAAAGACTTAAAATGTATTCTCGAGGATTAATAGATGAAATAGAAATAAGAAATGGATTAGGATACATAAAGTGAACTGCTTAAGCAAAATAGAATATGAGAGATTCTATCTCATATAAATCACAAACTTTCAATTATAAGGGTTACTTTATAGGATCAATAGAGTAGTTTACCTTATATTTACTAGCTTCATATAATTCTATTTCGATTCTAGGATTTTCTTTATCAATATAATCAAATAATAGAACAGGTTTTAGCTGTTTATCATTTTCGATAATGCCACTTTTTTCAATACCATCACAAATACTTTTAGGATAATTATGTAAATCTCCCATTCTCCTGTCTGGAAAATAAAGATTGATAATAGTGATAATACTTCCCTTTAAAGGAGGCCCATCGTATTGCTGGTTAATGAAGCCAGCAATTTTATTTTCATAAGCAATATACTTACTATGTTTACCTTGTCTTGGCATCCAAACCTGTCCATGGACATTTTTCAGTTTGAAATTGGACTTGGTGATAGGTTTACCGGGTACAGAAATTTTTATCATTTTTACACCTCCAAAGGATATTCTAACATAGATCTTGCATATAATAAATTAAGGAGGCATGATTAAGTTATAAGAAAGTTAAAATATGGAAAAAATGAACAAAAAGGGTTATTAGGATGTGATGAGATGTTAGAACAGGTGTTTAAGTGGTTAAAGTGTATATTGATTGTTGTTGTGATGACTATTTTAGTAGAAAGATTTGCTTTTGGATTTACAATTGTACAAGGGTTGTCTATGCAGCCAACACTTAAAAATGATGATAAACTATTCATCAACAAGATTGTATATCTATTTACACCCCCCCACCATGGAGATATTGTTATTTTTCATCCGCCTATTGATGAGCGAAAAGATGAATTGTTTATTAAACGAGTGATTGCTGTAGAAGGAGATTGTTTTCAAGTAAGGGAAGGCAAGTTATATATTAACGATCAATGGATAGAAGAACCATATATTTATCATGAGGATTATCAGGATAGATTATATAGTATAACGAGCGGCATTGTACCAAAGGATATGGTATTTGTTATGGGGGATAATAGAAATGATAGCAATGATAGTAGATGTTTTGGTTTTGTACCTAAAAAGAGTATAGAGGGAAAAGCTGATTTTAGGATATGGCCTTTAGATACAGTACATGCTTTTTCTTCTCAATGATGGATAGAGACAAGTGAGTCTCTTTTTTTTTTGTTTTTACAAAAATAGATGGAGAGATGGACAAGATTTATGAATAAAATAGATTAAAGAAGGATAGGAAGGAAGGGGGATGTCATGAGTAAATACAAAGAACTTTCCTATAAGCAATTAAAGAAAATATATAATTCTAATCATTTTAAATTTAAATCTACAGAAGAATTAGCATCTGCTGAGGGGATTATAGGGCAAGACAGAGCTGCTAAGGCCATGGAATTTGGATTACGTGTAAAAAATTCAAAATATAATATATTTGTTGTGGGGATAAAGGGAACTGGAAAAAAAAGTTATGCAAAAAAAATAGTAGAAAAAAATGCAAAAACAGAAAATATACCAGATGATTGGTGTTATGTTTATAATTTTGATGAACCAAGTCGACCGATTTCTTTAAATGTACCTCCTGGAATGGGAAAAATATTTTGTGAGGATATGGATGAACTAGTGGATGAGCTTTTAGAAGATATTCCAAAAGCATTTGCTGATGAGGCTTATGAACGGGAGAAGACAGAAGTCATTAAAAAATATCAGGAAGAAAGAAATGATTTGTTAGAAGAGCTAACAGAGTATTGTTTAGAAAATGGTTTTGCAATAAAAAATACCAATAAAGGTTTTGCTCTGTCACCCCTTATTGATGGGAAGGCAATCGGGGACAAAGAATATGAAGAACTAGATGAAGAACAAAAAAAAGAAATTGAAAAAAGAGCAGAAGATGTAGAAATAAAAGCATTAGAATTATTGAGAAAAATAAAAACTATTGAATATAAAGCAAAGAGAAAGATTGCTCAACTAGATAGTGAACTGGCAAGGGAGACCATAAAACCTTTTATGGATACGCTACTTGATAAATATAAAGATCATGAAAAAGCAATAAAATATTTAAAAAATGTAGGGGAGGATATTACAGAGAATATATATGATTTTGATAGAGGAGAAGATGAACAAGAGAATATATTAGAAGAAAGTTTTCTTAAAAAATATAAAGTAAATTTATTTGTAGATAATAGTAGCAATTTGGGTGCACCTGTGATTATGGAATATAATCCAAATTATCAGAGTCTTACAGGAAAGATTGAATATGAAAATGAACAAGGATCATTAAAAACAGATTTTACTATGATTAAGCCGGGTGCTATTCATAAAGCAAATGGTGGATATTTAATACTGCAAGCAAAGCCGGTTCTTACGAATATTAAATCTTGGGATACCTTAAAAATGGTAATAGAGACGGGTGAAGTAAAAGTAGAAGGGCTTAGAACTAATTTGGGAATTGTAGATATTGCTTCATTAAAGCCTGAATCTATACCAGTAAATTTAAAGGTAATACTTATTGGAAATCCATATATATATAATCTTCTTTATCATTATGATGAGGATTTTGAAAAATTATTTAAAATAAAAGTGGATTTTGATTCGGTAATGGATGCAGCATTAGAAAATGAGATAAAAATGACTCATTTTATAAGTTTTTTTTGTAACAAAGAGGGATTGAAGCATTTAGATGTAAGTGGTGTTACCAAGTTGTTAGAATATAGTCATCGTATTGCAGGAAATCAAAAGAAACTTACTACACGATTTAACAAATTGGTTGAAGTATTAATCGAAGCAGATGCTTGGGCGAACATGGATCAAAGTACATTGATTCAAGAAAGACATGTGAAAAAAGCGTATATAGAAAAAATATATAGAAACAATAAAATAGAAGAGAGAATAGAGGAAATGTATAAAAATGGTAAAATACTATTTGATTTGAAAGGAAAAAAAGTAGGAAGGATTCATGGATTAGCTGTTATCGACTTAGGCGATTATTCTTTTGGAAAACCTTCTGTTATTACTGCTACTACTTTTGCAGGGAATAAAGGGGTTGTAAATATTGAAAGAGAAGTTGATATGAGCGGAAGTATTCATAATAAAGGGGTAATGATTTTAGAAGGATATTTAAGTGAAAAATTTGCTCAAGAACATTCATTAAGTTTAACAGGTAAAATTTGTTTTGAGCAAAATTATAGTGGGATAGATGGAGATAGTGCATCAAGTACAGAACTTTATGCATTACTATCTAGTTTAAGTGAAATTCCAATAAGTCAATACATTGCTGTAACAGGCTCTGTAAATCAAAAAGGTGAAATACAACCAGTTGGAGGAGTAACGGAGAAGATTGAGGGGTTCTTTTCATTATGTAAATATTATGGACTTACAGGAGATCAAGGGATCATGATGCCTTATCAAAATGTAGAGGATTTAGTTCTTTGTGATGAAGTAGTAGATGCTGTAAAGGAAGGGAAATTCCATATTTATTCCATTTCTACAATTGAAGAAGGAATGGAAATATTAACAAATCAACCTTTCAAAAAAGTTTGCGAAGGAGTTAGAAGGAAGCTAGCTAAATATATGAATGTAGAAAGAAATGAAGGAAAAAGTAGGGAAGGTAGGTTTTTTAGAAGGTAGATAAAAAATAGGTGGGATTTCCACCTATTTTTTTATACCGTTAAATAATAAATCATGTAGTTCTTCCATATTTATTTCTTCTGAAAAATTATCTTTTATAAATATTTTACTTACAAGCATATGATGAACACTGCCCATAAAGGTTAGTGCAGCTGTATAAGGATGTATTTTTCTAAAAATACCTTCATTGATGCCCTCTTGAATTAAATTTGCAAAGAAATCAATTTGTTTCTTTCTTCTTGTTTTCATGATTTTGTGAACTTCTAAACCAATACTATAGGCTTCTCGCATAAATATTTGTGCCAAATCACCATGATTTGTCATAGTTTCTTCTTCAAGAAGAATATAGCGTTTAAATTTATCCATAATTGTTTTTTCTTTTTCCATGGATTGGGTTAGATTTTCATAATAAAGATCTGCATAATATTTCATCATTTCTATAAATAATTGTTTTTTACTATCAAAATATTCATAAATAGTACCTTTGCCAACACCAGCTTCAACGGCTATTTCACTAACCTTTGCTTTATGAAATCCATCTCTACAAAATATTTTCATAGCTGCTTGGATAATAAATTGTTTTTTTGCTTTTATTTTTTCCATTTCAAACCTCCAATGTAGTTAAAACCTAGTGGTTTTCATGAATGACTTTTTTCTTTTTATTCCCTTTGAATTTAGATTTTATTTTGTTGAGAATGTCATCAAATACTGTATATACAACAGGTATAAAGGCTAAGGTCAGTACTGTTGATAGAGTCAGTCCACCGACAACAACAGTAGCCATTGGGGCTTGTGTGGATGCTCCTTCTCCAATTCCTAAGGCTAATGGCATTAATCCTAAAACCGTTGTTAGTGTTGTCATAAGAATAGGTCTAAATCTTGTGGCTGTAGCTTGGATGATTGCTTGTTTCCTTTCTATACCATTTGCTCTTAATTGGTTAATATAGTCTACTAAAACGATAGCGTTGTTTACAACGATTCCTGCTAACATAATTACACCAATGAATGCTGGAACGGATAGAGAACGTCTTGTTATGAAAAGACCAATAAGTCCTCCTGATAATGCAAAGGGTACTGAAAGCATTACTGTAAAGGGATGTAGTAGTGATTCAAATTGTGATGCTAAAATCATGTATACTAGGATAATAGATAGAAGCAATGCTTTAGCAAGACTTGAAAATGCCTCCATCATATCTTCTTGCTGTCCTGTAAAGTTATAACGATATCCTGATGGTAATGGATAATTTTCAAATTCTTTCTTAATGTCATCTGTTACAGATTTTAAATCCCTTCCATATAATTGAGAAGAGACAGTAACGGTTCGAACTTGATTGATTCTTTTGATCTGCGTAGGAGAGTTTCCGTATTCTATATCAGCAATTTGCCCAATAGGGACTACAATACCTGTAGGAGATTTGATTAATATTTGTTTCATATTTTCAATAGAATCCTTGACATGATCATCTAAAGAAAGATTTACATCAATTTCATCTCCATCATATTTAAAATTGGTAGCTTTTACTCCATCTACGGCAGCTTTTAAAATATTTGCTAAATCATATGTGGTAATGCCATAATGGGAAGCTACTTCTCTGTCCAAAAGGACTCTTGCTTCTGGTTCGCCTTCTTCTGTATCGAGACTTACATCTGCTGTACCAGGAACAGCTTTTGTAATTTTTTCAAAATCTTCGCCTATTGATTTTAAAGTTTGAATATCATCACCTTTGATTTCTATTTCGATAGCAGCACCTTGACCACCACCACCGCCTCCCATTGAAGAAGCTTCGCTGACAGAAATATTTGCTCCTGAAATGATGGATACTTGTTCTCTTACTTCATTTACGATATCTTCAGTAGAACGCTTTCGATCCTTTTGATCCTTTAGCGCACACATGACCGTTGAGCTGTTTGAGGCTGAAGAAGAAAAACCGAAATTAGAAGAAACGATTGTAAATACTTTTTCTTTTTCAGGAATATTTTTCACAATGTTTTCAACTTTTGATACGATTTCATCGGTATTTTCCAAACTGGTACCAAAAGGAACTTCTATTTTTACACTAAACATTCCTTCATCTTCCTTTGGAAAGAACTCAGCACCAACCATACCTACTAAAGCAATAGAAGAAATAAATATTGCTAAACCAATAAATATGGTTATTTTTCTGTGACCTAGAGTAAATTTTAATAGCTTGCTATAAAAGTTAGCTACATGATCAATGAAGTTTGAGAATATATCTAATATTCTTCCCAATGAAATACCTGTATGTTTTCTTTCTTTCACCTCTCCAACCTTTAGAATCTTAGAGGACAGCATCGGTACAACTGTAAGGGAGATGATTAAGGATGCAAGTAATGAAAATGTTACAGTAAAAGATAGCTGTTTGAATACAATAGAAGTAAAGCCTTCAACGAAAACAATAGGTAAAAATACGGCAATGGTAGTCATGGTTGAAGCAAATACGGCCATACCAACTTCTTTGGCACCTTTCATTGCAGCATCTTTTCTTGAAAGTCCTTCTTCTCTTAGACGATAAATGTTTTCTAAAACAACGATAGAGTTATCAACGAGCATACCGATTCCTAGTGCCAGACCCCCTAAAGAGATTAAGTTGATGGTAAGATCTCCAAAATACATAAGGGCAAAGGTTGCAATAATAGATACAGGAATGGCTATACCAACAATAAAAGTTGAGCGTATATTTCTTAAAAATAAATAAAGAATAACAACTGCAAGAAAACCTCCTACAACTGCATTTTTTGTAACATTATTGATGGATTTATTGATGAACTCTGATTGATCTACTCCTACAACAATGTTAAGCTGAGGATAGTCTTTTTCTATAGAAGATACTTCTTGTAATACCTTCTCAGCAACTTTTACTGTATTGGCAACAGATTGTTTCTTTATTCCAATTCCCAGAGCATTTTTTTCATTTACTCTGATTAAACTTTCTATATCTTTATAATCCAGTGTGATATTGGCAATATCTGAAAGTTTTATGATGTCTCCATTTTTTAGAACAATGGGAACTGCTTTTATTTCATCTACAGTTTTAAATTCTCCTGTAGTTCTTGCTAATAATTCTTTTTCTCCTTTACTCACTTTACCACCTGGTAAATTTAAGTTTTCAGCTCTTAATATATTTTGAATCTGTGTAAGAGTGAGTCCATAACCAGATAGTTTATCTTGGTCTACTTCAATTTTTACTTCTCTTTCATTTCCACCATAAGAATCAACAGATGCAACTCCATCTATCCGTTCAAAACGAGAAGATATTTCATCTTCTATAAGGCTTTGAAGTTTTCCTTTTTCCATATCAGAGGATATACCTAGCTGTATAATGGGTTGAGCATTAGGGTCTATTTTTAGTACTAAAGGAGTAGAAGCATCATCTGGCAAAGCTCCTTTTACCAAATCAACCTTTTCTCTCATTTCAAGGGCTGCCATATCCATGTCTGCGCTAGATTCAAATTCAACCACAACGATAGAACTTCCTTCCCTTGAATAAGAAGATAGATTTTTCAATTTACTAACAGTAGCAACAGATTGTTCTATTGGTTTAGTAATAAGGGTTTCTATTTCTTCAGGGGCTGCACCGCTATAATTTACAGAAACGATTGCTACAGGAATTTCCATTTCTGGATAAAGGTCAATTGGAAGTAGATTTAGACAAACACCACCTAATAGGATTGCAATCAACATAAACATGAGGGTGGTAACAGGTCTATTTACAGATATTTTTGATAAATTCATAGTATCAACTCCTATTCAGTGATTTTTACTTTATTTCCCTCATCTAAGTAGTTTTGACCTTTGATTACGATTACATCGCCAATCTTTAATCCGCCTAATACTTCAACTTCTTTACCATTATCAAGACCTAAGGAAATTTCTCTCATTTTGGCTTGATCATTTGTGATTGAAAATACAACTTCTTTACCTTCCTTCACAATTACTGAATCAGATGGAATGGTAATAATATCTTCTTTTTTATCAGAAACAATGTTGATTTCTGCAAACATACCAGCTTTTACTAAAGTATCTTTATTCTCTAATGTTATTTTTAAAGGATAAGTGAGTCCATTTTTTGCAGGAGCTGGAGATAAGGCAAATATTTTTCCCTTTAAAGGATTATTACTTGCTGATTTTACAAGGACATCTACAGAATCACCTGTATGAACCTTGTTAATAAGATGTTCTGATATATTTGTTTCAATAAGAACTGTATCTAAATTTGCAATGGTTATAGCGGGTTTACCACCAGAAGCCATTTCACCTTTACTGATTTCTACCGAAGTAATGAAACCAGAGATAGGTGCTGTAATAGTACAATCAGACAATTTAGACGTTGCATTTTCAAGAACTACTTTTGATTGTTCCAATTGAGCTTTGGCCATATCTAATTGAGCTTGTGATGCTTGAAGTTCTGATTGTTCAAAAGCTTGTTGAGAAAGGGCCCCTTGTTCATATAAGGCTTTATTTCTTTCATAATTTTTCTTGGCATTAGCTATTTGTTCTTCTTTTAATTTTAAACTTGCAAGAGAAGTATTGTAAGCAGCTTCTGCTTGCTTTACACCATTCATTAAATCTGTTTGATTTAGTTCAAAAAGAATATCTCCCTTTTGAACCTTATCTCCAATTTCTACATGTACTTGCATTACTTTTCCAGGGATTTTAGGAATAATACTAGATTCTTCAATAGGCTTTATTTTCCCTGATAATGTGGTTTTAAGGGTTAAATTTTTTTTTGCAACTTTTGTTGTTTTTACAGTGATTCGTTGTTCTTCCTTTGCTAAAACTTTTCCTTTTTTTCCACAGCCTGTTAAGGTTAGTGCAAATAATAGAAGCAAAGTGAATGCTAAAATCATTTTTCTGTTCATTGTATCCCTCCAAAACTGACCAGTCGGTCAATATATTCTCAAGATAAATTTTATATGTATATAGGAGTAGAGTCAAGAAAAAAATGTAAAATGAGTATATTTTTTTCAAATTTCGAAGAGACAGGATAAATTATAATTTGTTACTATAAAGGGGAGGGTATTGTATAATAGATATAGATTTTTTTTGAGAGGTGATAGGAATGATTATTGGAGCTTGTAGTGTAGAACTTGTAATGTATGAACCAAATTCATTAAAGGAGAAAAGACAAATTATAAAGAGCTTAATTGGGAGAATACAATCAAGATTTAATGCATCTGTAGCTGAAGTAGATATGCTAGACAAATGGAGAAGTGCTGTAATAGGGTTTTCTTGTGTAAGTAATACAAGTAAACATGCCAATCAAATGATTAATAATATTTTAAAGTTTATAGAAGGGGATAATAGGGTAGAAATAATAAAAGTGGACATTGAAATACTTTAGAGAGGAAGATCATATGAAAGTAAGAAAATCTAAAAAAGAGATTGAGGAGATTTTAAAAATTTTAGAAGAAATTTATCCTGATGCAGCATGTGAACTAAATTACCATAATTCCTTTCAGTTGCTTATAGCTACCATTCTTAGTGCACAAACAACAGATAAGAAGGTAAACCAGGTTACAAAAGGATTATTTGAAAAATATAAAGCACCGAAAGATTTTTTACGGTTAGAACAAATTGAATTAGAAAATATAATCAAAGAAATAGGATTGTATCGTAGTAAAGCAAAAAATATTATAAACACTTGTAGACTATTAGTTGAAAAGTATAAGGGAGAGGTACCTGATAGCAGAACAGAATTAATGAAACTACCAGGAGTAGGTAGAAAAACTGCAAATGTAGTTTTAAGTAATGCTTTTAATGTACCTGCTATAGCTGTAGATACGCATGTTTTTCGAGTGTCTAATAGAATTGGTTTAGCTGATAGTGATAATGTAGGGGATACAGAAAAACAGTTGATGAAAAGTATTGCAGAAAACAAATGGTCCGAAGCACATCATTTGCTTATTTTTCATGGAAGAAGAATTTGTAAAGCTAGAAAGCCATTATGTGAAAAGTGTCCTCTTATGGAGGAATGTGTTTATTATCAAAAAATTGTAGGGAAATGATAAAAAACTTTTATTAAAAAAAGGAATGTAAAAAAATCTAAAAGTTAATCCATAATGGATTAACCTTTAGATTTTGACTTGATAGCAACCAAAAAAAGTATTTGTATATTACATATTTTTGTAGGATTGTATAATTTGTTTAATATATTTTAATGTGTTTTCGACCATCTCATCTATGGGGAGATCTGTTTGTTCATTGATTATTTTTAAAAGCATACCTTGATAAATGAGTATAGTCATTTCATTGATCTCTTTAAGATAGTCTGCTTTAACAAAACCTTCTGAAGCACAAGGTTCTAGAATAATCATATTTCTATCATAGATATCTTGCTTTAAAAACATAGGTAGAATGTTTTTAAAATGCTCGTCTAATTCATATGAAAAAATTTCATAATATTCTTTAATGGTGTTTTGTGTTAAATCATGATGTTTATCAAAGAAAAGAGCATAGTATCTTTTTGGCTTCTGAAAGGAATAATAACAGAAACACTCCCAAATTCCTAAATAGGTATCCATAGCATTTTTTGCATTCTCTATATAATATGGTAAATTTAGGGCGTATTCTTTTAGATATTTTATAGAAGCAAAAAAAATCAAATGATCTAAATTTTTAAAGTAATTATACAATGTAGCACTATTGTATCCAGCAAGATCCGCTACTTTTCTAATAGTAACATGATCAATACCTTCTTTTTCAATAACTTGATGGGTTGCTTCAACGAAGTAACGGAGCATTCGTTTCTTTTGAATAATTTTTTTGTTCATATCTGAATCACCAACTACTAGTAAGATTTTACCACGCTTATCATTATAGCATAACAAAATCATGATTTACAAATAAATAAAAACAAATAAAATTTTGAATTAATGTAAAAAGTGGGAAAATAAGAAAGATACAGAAAATAATCGTGATTATGAAATAATTATGTTTACAAAATAAACCGAATTGTGTTATAATATTAACAAATATTTTTTTAAAGGGAAAGATAACGTTTTCCGACTAAATATTACCATAATAAAAATGTTATTTTTCTCAAAAACTAATCTTTGTAAATATGAAAGGAGTGTAGAAGAATGAAATTAGAGCTTGGTCATTTTTATGTCAAGGATATTGTCTTTGGAGACAAAACTTGTTATAAAGATGGAATTTTAACGGTTAATAAGGAAGAAGCTTTAAGTGTAGTAAAAGAAGATGAGCATATTACAGAAGCAGATTTAGAAATTGTAAAGCCTGGAGATATGGTTCGATTAGTTCCTGTAAAAGAAGCTATTGAACCAAGGCACAGAATAGGCGGAGGTCCAGTATTTCCTGGAGTAACTGGAGATTTAATGCAAGCTGGAAATGGTAGAACTCTAGCATTAAAAGGATGTAGCGTATTGGTAGTTGGAAAACATTGGGGTGGTTTTCAAGATGGTTTAATCGATATGGGTGGAGAAGGAGCTAAATATACATATTTCTCCCAATTAAAAAATCTTGTTCTTATTGCAGATACAGATGAAGAATTTGAAAAACGTGAGCAACAAAAGAAAAATAAAGCTTTAAGATGGGCTGGGATGAGATTAGCAGAGTATATAGGAAGCTGTGTAGCTGAAATGGAGCCAGAAGAAGTTGAAACATATGAATTGGCACCTGTTACAAAGCGTTCTAAAGAAGAAAATGATTTACCAAATGTTGCATTAGTATTGCAACCACAATCACAAATGGAAGAATTAGGATATAACGATCTTGCTTATGGATGGGATTGTAATCGTATGTTACCTACTTTCATGCATCCAAATGAAGTATTAGATGGAGCTATGATTTCAGGTTCATTTATGCCATGTTCTTCAAAATGGGCAACTTATGATTTCCAAAACTTCCCGATGATTAAAAGATTATATCAAGAGCATGGAAAGACTATTAACTTCATAGGGGTAATTATGTCAAACTTAAATGTTGCCCTTGAGCAAAAGGAAAGAGCTGCCCTATTTGTAGCACAGATGGCAAAATCATTAGGTGTAGATGCTGCTGTTGTAGCTGAAGAAGGATATGGAAACCCAGATGCAGACTTTATTGCGTGTATTGTTGCCCTTGAGGATGCAGGAGTTAAGACGATAGGTCTTACAAACGAATGTACAGGTCGTGATGGTGCTTCTCAACCATTGGTAACTTTAGATTCAAAAGCAAATGCTATTGTATCTTGTGGAAATGTTTCTGAATTAATTAAATTACCACCAATGGAAAAAGTATTAGGTGAATTACAAGCTTTAGCTCGCGATGGATTATCAGGCGGCTGGGAAGGCGATGAAATACTAGGATCATCTGTAAAAGAGGACGGTTCAATTATTATGGAAAATAACGCTATGTTCTGTGGAGACCAAGTTGTAGGTTGGTCTACTAAGACAATGGTTGAATATTAAGGAGGTGTATTAGATGAAAAAAGCGATACTTTATTTAAATCAATTCTTCGGACAAATCGGTGGAGAAGATGTAGCTGATTTTGAGCCAACAATAAAAGAAGGACAAGTAGGACCTGCTATGGCCCTTAATCAAGCATTGAAAGGTGTAGCAGAAGTAACTCACACAATTATATGTGGAGATAACTTTATGGGATCAAATCAGGAAGAAGCAGTTGAAAGAATTCTTGGATTTTTAGAAGGAAAAGAATTTGATATATTCTTTGCAGGACCAGCATTTAGAGCAGGAAGATATGGTAGTGCTTGCGGACATATCTGTAAGGCAGTAGAAGAAAAGTTTGGTGTGCCTGTTATCACTTCTATGAATGATGAAAATCCTGGTGTTGAAATGTTTAGCAAAGAAATGTATATTTTTAAAGGTGGCGCAAGTGCTGCAAAGATGAGAAATGACATGAAAGCAATGGCTGCTTTTGGTACGAAAATATTAAATGGTGAAGAATTATTATCAGCAGAAGAAGAAGGTTATTATGGAAGAGGAGTAAGACATCAAAAATGGTTAAATCCTCCTGTAGCGGCTCCAGATAGAGTAATTGATATGTTACTTAAAAAGATTCGTGAAGAAGAATTCGTTACTGAATTGCCAATCCCAGAATTAGATTTAGTACCAATAGCTCCTGCAATCAAGGATTTAAGCAAAGCAAAAATTGCTTTAGCTACTTCTGGGGGAATTGTTCCAGTAGAAAATCCAGATAGAATTCAATCAGCATCTGCTACAAGATGGGGTAAATACGATGTATCAAAATTGGATCATTTACCAGCAGGTGTATTTAAAACAATCCATGCAGGATATGATCCAGCAGCAGCGGATGCAAATCCAGATGTTTGTGTGCCATTAGATGCATTAAGAGCATATGAAAAGGAAGGAAGAATTGGATCTGTTCATGACGTTTTCTATACAACAGTAGGAACAGGAACAACTCAAAAGGAAGCAGCTAGAATGGGTAGAGAAATCGTAGAAGATTTGAAGGCTGCTGGAGTTGATGCAGTTATTCTAACATCAACCTGAGGTACTTGTACACGTTGCGGTGCAACGATGGTAAAAGAAATTGAAAAAGCTGGAATTACAATTGTACAAATGGCAAACTTAATTCCTGTTGCAAAAACAGTAGGAGCAAATAGAATGGTACCAACTATTTCTATTCCATATCCATTAGGAGATCCAAATACTTCTAAAGAAGAACAATGGAAACTTAGACATCATAGAGTAGGTGTTGCATTAGATGCTTTAGAGACAGAAATCAAAGAACAAACTGTATTTAAAGTAAAAATCTAATAAATGGAGGGATACACCGTATGAAGGATAAAAAGAATAATAGTGTACTTTCTATATCCTTAGCGGTTGTATTTGCCATTGTTATCTGGGGAATAGCTGCCCCAGATAACTTTGGTAATGCTGCTAATGGATTTTTCAACATGGTTATCAATAATTTTAGCTGGATGTATTTGATTGCTATGTTCATATTTGTAGCCTTTGCATTATTCTTGGCATTTAGTAAGTATGGAAAAATAAAATTAGGTCCAGATGATTCTAAACCAGAGTACAGTACGGCATCATGGTTTGCAATGTTATTTGGTGCAGGCATGGGAATTGGACTAGTATTTTGGGGGGCAGCAGAACCATTAAATCATTTTATTGCGCCTCCATTTGGTGTAGAAGCAGGAACGGCAGAAGCAGCAAACTTTGCTATGAAGACATCTTTTATTCATTGGGGATTTCATCCATGGGCGAATTATAGTATTATAGGACTTGCATTAGCTTATATGCAGTATAGAAAAAATAAACCAGGTCTTATCAGTTCCATTTTTATTCCTCTGTTCGGAGAAGAAAGAGTAAGGGGTCCTATTGGAAAAACAATTGATATTCTTGCTGTATTTGCTACTGTTACAGGAGTAGCTACTTCTCTTGGATTAGGAACACTTCAAATTAACGGAGGACTTAGCTTTTTATTTGGGATTCCATCTACAACTACTGTACAGCTGATCATTATTGGTGTTGTTACAGTAATATATATTTGGACAGCTGTTAGTGGAATTGATAAAGGAATCAAAATATTGTCCGATATAAACCTGTATGCTGCAATTGCTATTTTAGTAGGTGCAATAGCAGTTGGACCAACAGTAAAAATTATCAATTCCTTTACAAATGGTTTGGGAATGTATGTAAATGAATTTGTACGAGATAGTTTCCATATTGAGCCTTTTGGAGATAATAGCTGGATAGGTGGCTGGAGAATCTTCTATTGGGCATGGTGGATTGCATGGGCACCATTTGTAGGTTCGTTTATTGCGCGTATCTCTAAAGGTAGAACCATAAGAGAATTTGTTATTGGAGTAATTGTGGCTCCATCATTAGCATCATTTGTATGGTTTGCTGCATTTGGTACATTAGGAATGAATCTAGGAGTAGATATAGCAACAGAAGCAGCAAAAGTTACAGAAACAGCATTATTTGTCGTATTACAAAACTATCCATTAGGAAGTATCATATCCTTTGTAGCAGTATTCTTATTGTGTACATTCTTTATAACTTCTGCGAATTCAGCTACATTTGTATTAGGTATGATGACATCTCATGGGGATTTGAATCCAACTAACGGAAAGAAAATTGTTTGGGGAATTATTCAAGCATTATTAGCAGTAGCGTTGCTTTTAGCAGGTGGATTAAAAACATTGCAAATTGGTTCAATTGCAGCAGCTTTCCCATTTGTTGCGGTAATGATCCTAGCATGTATATCTCTTTATAAAGTACTTTCAACTGAAAAGTTAAATTAATAGTTAAAAGTTCAACTTGTGAAAGATTCTAACTTCCATAATTATACATGATTCAGGAGTATTTCACAAGATATGGTAAAATAATAAGCAATGAACTTATTCAACAAAATTGAAAAATTATGATTCAGATGGGGATTTTACCCCACCTGAATCAATTTCCATCTTTACTTTTAGTAACGGAAATATTATAAAAAAGAATATAATCATGTTTATTTTATAATCATGTTTACAAAATAAAAAAGTGTGATATTATAGATATGAAATTATTTTTTTAGGGAATAATTCCTTGAAAATAAATATAATTGAAATGAATAAAGTTAAAGGGAGGATAGATATGCAAAATTTATATGATGTAATCATAATTGGTGCAGGACCTGCAGGATTAGCAGCAGGATTATATGCTTCAAGAGCTAAAATGAAAACGTTAATTTTAGAAAAAAATAAAGTTGGTGGACAAATTGTAACAACAAACGAGGTAGCAAACTATCCAGGATCTGTTCATGAAGCTACAGGACCAACATTAATTGCAAGAATGGTAGAGCAAGCTGAGGAGTTTGGAGCAGAAAGAAAAAAAGATACCATAGTAGATGTAGATTTTACAGAAAAAATTAAAGTTGTAAAAGGTGAAAAAGAAGAATACAAGGCAAAAGCTGTAATTATTGCAACAGGTGCAACACCAAGACCTATTGGTTGTCCAGGAGAAAAAGAATTAACTGGAAAAGGTGTGTCTTATTGTGCAACTTGCGATGCAGACTTTTTTACAGAATTAGAAGTGTTTGTAATAGGTGGAGGAGATTCTGCAGTAGAGGAAGCTATGTATTTGACTAAATTTGCAAGAAAGGTAACGATTGTACATAGAAGAGATGAATTGAGAGCTGCAAAATCTATTCAAGAAAAAGCGTTTAAGAATGAAAAATTAAACTTTATGTGGGATACAGTAGTGGAAGAACTAAAAGGAGATGGTATTTTAGAGACTATTGTATTTAAAAATAAGAAAACTGGAGAGATCAACGAATATCATGCAGATGAAGAAGATGGAACTTTTGGAGTATTCCCATTTATAGGATTTATTCCATTTAGTGAAGTATTTAAAGGAAAAATAGAATTAGATCAAGGTGGATATATTCCAACAGATGCAGATATGAAAACAAATGTAGAAGGAGTATTTGCAGCAGGAGATATTCGTGTGAAATCTTTAAGACAGGTAGTAACTGCTACGGCTGATGGAGCTATTGCAGCTGTAACAGCAGAAAAATATATTGAAAATAACTTTGAAGAGTAGAAAGGGGAAAAAATATGTTAGCAGTAGATAAAAAAACTTTCCAAGAAGAAGTATTAGATGCACAAGGCTTTGTTCTTGTAGATTATTGGAGTGATGGTTGTGAGCCATGTAAAGCTTTAATGCCTGATGTAGAGGAATTAGAAAAAAAATATGAAGGAAAAGTAAAATTTGCAAAGTTAAATACAATGAAGGCAAGAAGACTTGCAATAGGACAAAGAGTTTTAGGTTTACCAACAATTTCTTTATATAAAGATGGAGAAAAAGTTGAAGAAGTAACTAAAGATGATGCAACAAAAGCAAATATTGATGCTATGATTGCAAAACATGTAGGATAGTTTATAATCTACTTTGGCAGGATGCCAAAAGTAAATTATATAAATAAAAAATTATGAGAAAGGGTGGTAACCATGAGTATTTTAGATGGTAAAAAAGTCATCATTGTTGGTGACAGAGATGGTATACCAGGTCCTGCTGTAGAGGAATGCCTAAAGGGCACAGGTGCAGAAGTAGTATTCTCTTCTACTGAATGCTTTGTCTGAACCGCTGCAGGAGCAATGGACTTAGAAAATCAAAATAGGGTAAAAACATTAACAGAAAAGTATGGTGCAGAAAATATGCTAGTACTTTTAGGAGCAGCAGAAGCAGAAGCTGCAGGCTTAGCTGCTGAAACTGTAACAAATGGAGACCCTACTTTTGCAGGTCCATTAGCAGGAGTTCAGTTAGGACTCAGAGTATATCATGTAGTAGAACCAGAAATTAAAGAAGCTGTAGATGCAGAAGTATACGAGGACCAAATTGGCATGATGGAAATGGTTCTTGAGGTAGATGAGATCATTGAAGAAATGAGCTCTATCAGAGATGAATTTTGTAAATTTTAATGAAATTTATTTAAGAAAAAGGAAATAAAATTTGTAGGTTTTAATTATAATAAAGACTGAAAGATAAATGGGTGATAGCTATCACCCATTTATTCAAATTATATGGAGGTGGAAAAATGAGTTTTCCAGTAATAAAAGGTGCAGGATATGCATTAGTATATACACCGGATATGATTATCCATAATGGAACAACCCAAACCACAGAAAGAATTACAAATCCTGATTCAGAATATCTTAAAAAATTACCAGAGCACATTAGAAGTTATGAAGAGGTTTTAAATTATGCGCCAAACCAAGTATACATAGGAAATATGAATCCAGAGGATTTAAGAGAATATGATTTACCTTGGTGCAGTCAAGATGCTAAGTGCAAGGATCGTTTTGGAAGATTTGGAGAAATTATGCCACAAGATGAATTCATTGCGCTTATTAAAATTGTAGATGCATTTGATCTTGTGAAAATAGAAAAAGGATTTACACAAACATTAAAAGAGAAAATAGGAAGTCATCCATTATTTAAAGAAGAAGTAGAGAAGTTAAAAGAAGGAGAAGAGTTAGCTGAGATTGAGAAATTTATCAATGAGCAGCATGCAGAAGCTCTTTACCATGAAGGAAAATTAGTAGGGTGTGTAAAAAGAGCTCATGATGTAGATGTAAACTTAACTGCACATATCCTTTTTGAAAACCTAGTAGTAAAAGCTTCAGGGGTTATTGCCTTTAAACATCTTATAGATAAAAATAATTTAAATGTGGCGGATATTGATTATGTCATAGAGTGTTCAGAAGAAGCTTGTGGAGATATGAACCAAAGAGGTGGTGGAAACTTTGCAAAAGCTATAGCAGAGTGTTCAGGAGCTATTAATGCAACAGGTTCAGATACAAGAGGATTCTGTGCAGCACCAACTCATGCTCTTATTCAAGCAGCATCTCTTGTAAAGGCAGGAACTTATGAGAATGTTGTCATCGTAGCAGGTGGAGCTACAGCAAAACTTGGAATGAACGGAAAAGACCATGTAAAAAAAGAATTGCCTGTATTAGAAGATGTAGTAGGTGCATTTGCAATCCTTATCAGTAAAAATGATGGGGTAAACCCAATCATTAGAACAGACTTAGTAGGAAGACATACAGTAGGAACAGGATCATCTCCTCAAGCAGTTATAACATCACTAGTTACTGCACCTCTTGATAAGGGTGGCCTAAAGATTACAGATATTGATAAATATTCTGTTGAAATGCAAAACCCAGATATTACAAAACCAGCAGGAGCAGGAGATGTACCAGAAGCTAACTATAAAATGATTGGTGCTTTAGGAGTTAAGAGAAAAGAATTAGAAAGAAAAGAATTAAAAGGTTTTGTAGAAAAACATGGTATGCCAGGATGGGCACCAACTCAAGGACATATTCCATCAGGAGTACCTTATTTAGGATTTGCAAGAGAAGATTTAACAAATGGGGAATTGAATAGAGCCATGGTTGTAGGAAAGGGAAGTTTATTCCTAGGAAGAATGACAAATCTATTTGATGGTGTATCTGTAGTTCTTGAAAGGAATCAAGGAGAAGAAGAGTCTGTAGGTGTATCAAAAGAAGAAATAAAAAATATGATAGCGGAGGCTATGAAAGATTTCGCATCCCATCTACTAAAGGAATAGGGGGGATTATCATGGGACAAAAAAGAGCAGTAAAACAAATAATAGGAAACACCTTTATGGAAATTGCTGATGCTTTAAAAACAGGTGAATTTGGAGAAAAGATAAAGGTAGGTCTGACCATATTAGGTAGTGAACATGGAGTAGAAAACTTAGTAAAGGGTGCAGAAATAGCAGACAAAAGAGGAGAAGGTTTTGATATTGTCCTTATTGGACCGAAGGTTGAAACGGATTTAGAAGTTGCAGAAGTAGCATCAGAAGAAGAAATGCATAAAAAAATGGAAGAATTATTAGATAGTGGATATATAGACGCATGTGTAACAATGCACTATAATTTCCCAATAGGAGTATCAACAGTAGGAAGAGTAGTTACACCAGGATTTGGGAAAGAAATGTTCTTAGCAACAACAACAGGAACCTCCTCAGCTCATAGAACAGAAGCTATGGTGAAAAATGCATTGTATGGAATTATCACAGCAAAAGCTATGGGGATAGAAGATCCAACAGTAGGGATTTTAAATTTAGATGGAGCAAGACAAGTAGAAAGAGCATTAAAGGAATTAAGTAGTAATGGATACAAAATTAACTTTGCTGAATCCATGAGAGCAGACGGCGGAGCCGTAATGAGAGGAAATGATCTTCTAGGTGGAACAGCTGATGTAATGGTAAACGATACTCTTACAGGAAATATTATGATGAAAGTATTTTCATCCTTTACAACAGGAGGAAGTTACGAAGGAGTAGGCTATGGATATGGTCCAGGGGTAGGAGAAGATTATGACAGAATTATTCTTATCCTATCAAGAGCTTCAGGGTCTCCAGTAGTTGCCAATGCATTAAGCTATGCAGCAAAGGTAGCAAAAGGAAAAATTACAAAAGTAGCAAAGGAAGAATACGAAAAAGCCAAGAAGGCAAAGCTAGAAGAAATATTAGAAGGATTAACGAAAGACAATAAAAAATCATCAGAAAGTGATGAAGAAGTGATTGCACCACCAAAAGAAGTAGTAACAGGAGCTATATCTGGAATCGATATAATGGATTTAGAAGATGCTGTAAAGGTATTATGGAAAAATGGAGTCTATGCAGAAAGTGGAATGGGATGTACAGGTCCAATTGTTCTTGTAAATGAAGAAAAGCTAGATCAAGGAACAAATATCTTAGCAAAAGCAGGTTTTGTTGCAAATGAAGGAGATATTTGTTAAACACTTCTAAATTGTTAACATATAATAAGAGAATTCTTTTTATTGGAAAAGGATTCTCTTTATTTTTGTAGAATAAATAAAAAAAGAAGAATATGGCATATTAATTTTAAATGATTAAATGTTTATTAAGGGAGGCCAAAATATGCTAGCAGTTGGTAAAGAAACTTTTCAAACAGAAGTGTTAGAAGCAAATGAGTATGTTATTGTTGATTATTGGTGTGATGGATGTCAGCCTTGTATGGCTTTAATGCCAGATGTAGAAGCACTTGCAGTGAAGTATGAAGGGAAGATAAAATTTACGAAACTGAACACGGCAAAAGCTAGAAGATTAGCTATATCACAAAAAATTTTAGGACTTCCAACTGTTGCGTTATATAAAGATGGGGAGAAAATTGATGAAGTAACAAAGGAAGAAGCAACAAAAACGAATATTGAAAATATGATTGAGAAAATTTTGTAAAACTCCGGTTATTCCGGAGTTTTTGATATAATAGAGATAGAGAATAGATGTTGTTGAAAAGAGGAAAATGTAAAATTATGTAGAATATAATATATAGAAAGGTGAAGGTTGATATTTGAAAGAGGTGCGAAAGATGATGGAGTCTGCATTGGCCCAAATAAGTCCACATGAAATTGTTTTTTCATTGGATATTGGTACAAAAAGTGTTGTAGGAATCATTGCAAAAAAAGAAGACGAAAAATTTATGGTCATAGATGTTGAGATGATGGAATATTCAAGCCGTGCTATGTATGATGGACAAATACATGATATTGATAAGGTTGCGCAGGTTGCAAAACAAGTAAAAGAAAAGCTTGAAAACAGATTAGGAATTAAGCTAACAGAGGTGGCTATTGCAGCTGCTGGGAGAGCTTTAAAAACTTGTAGAGTTCAAGTTCGTAGAGAAATTGATCATACAAAAGAAATTGGTAAAGGGATTATTGATAGTTTAGAAATTGAAGGAATACAAAAAGCACAAGAAATCCTAGAGCAAGAGGTGAAAAGTAAAGATACAAAATACTATTGTGTTGGATATACAGTAGTAAATTATTTTTTAAATGATAGTATGATAACATCTCTAAAAGGACATAGGGGCGATAAAATTGATGCAGATATTTTAGCTACTTTTTTACCCCAGATTGTTGTAGATAGTTTATATTCTGTGATGAATAAGATTGGATTAGAAGTTGTTCATTTGACTCTTGAGCCTATTGCAGCTATTCATGTTGCTATTCCTCCTAAACTCAGATTATTAAATTTAGCATTGGTTGATATAGGAGCAGGAACATCAGATATAGCTATAACCCAAGATGGAACTGTTGTTTCTTATGCTATGGCATCTGTTGCAGGAGATGAAATTACAGAGGCAATTGCTAAGGAATTTTTATTGGATTTTGATAGTGCTGAAAAGTTAAAAATTGAATTAAATAATAAGGATAGCCATAACTTTGAAGATATTGTAGGAATATCCTATACTTTAACTACGGAAGAAATTGTAGAAAAAATATTTCATGTTATTGAAAGTCTTGCCGCTGAGATTGCAGAAAAAATTATTCAATATAATGGAAAATCGCCAAGTGCTGTGTTTTGTATAGGTGGTGGAAGTCAAATCCCTACTTTGACAAAATATTTAGCTGATCAATTAGGATTAAGACCAGAAAGAGTAGTTGTTAGAGGTACTGAAATTATTGAGAACATGGAATTTTTATGTAAAAAACTTGAAGGACCTGAATTTATTACACCTATTGGTATAGGTCTTATTAGTGTAAAGGAACGAGACGATAATTTTATAGAAGTAAGTGTCAATGAAGATATTATAAAATTATTTAATGCCAAAAGGCTTTTTGTATCGGACGCATTGATTAGAGCAGGTATTAATGCGAAAAGATTGATCGCTAGAAGAGGAAAAAACTTAAACATTTCTGTGAATGGACAAATGAAGAGTATAAAAGGAAATTTTGGGGAACCAGCAAAAATTTACTTAAATGGACAACTTAGTAGTCTTGATGAGGAAATTCATCATAAAGATCAAATTAAGGTTGAAGGAGCTGTTGATGGAGTAGATGCGGTCCTTTCATTAAAAGATTTGATAAAAGATATACATGGTGTAAATTTTAATGGCTTAGATATTAATTTGATCAATAAATTATTGGTAAATGGAAAAGAGACTCCTATGGATTATGAAATCATAGATGGAGATGCTATAACATTTGTGGAAATTCATACAGTAGAGGATTTTTTGAAAAGATTTAATATAGATGATAAAAAAACAATTGTACATGTAAATGGAGTAGAAGTTGAAAAAAATTGTATATTGAATCATAAAGATGAAATTGTTACTTTAGAGAAAAAGAAAGAAACATCCCTTAAAGAAATAGCATTTAATGAAAATAAACATAGTGACAATATAATAGAGGATACTAAAATTAAAGTTATTGTAAATGAACAGACAGTCGAGATACCCAAGAAAAAAAGGGCCCTTATTTTTGTAGATGTTTTTGATTATTTTAATTTTGATAGAACAAAAGTAAAGGGAAGTCTTATTATGAAACTAAATGGTAAAAAAGTAGGTTATACAGATCAAATAAAAAATGGAGATAAAATAGAGATCTATTGGAAAAAAAATAACTAGAGAGTGTTCTCTAGTCGTTTTTTTGGTTGCGGAGGCAGGATTTGAACCTACGACCTCCGGGTTATGAGCCCGACGAGCTACCGCTGCTCCACTCCGCGATAATGATTCTTCAATAATAATATATGTAGAAGAATGAAAAGTATTCCTATATTTTAGAAAAGGAGGGAGTAAACTCCCTCCATCAATAAAAGGGGGAAAACAAACTGTGGATCCATGTCCACTACATATTATGCATGTACGAAAAAAATGTGACAAAATTGATATTGGTAGTAAATGCTAAAAACTTATGATACACTATTTAAGTAAATGTGGTGCATATTTGGCATATAGGCTTTTATAATATAATAAAATACACTATAAGATTTTGTAACAAAGTGTACCAAAGGGGGAAGTTTGTTGGATCCAAAAGGAAAAGATCAAGTGAAAAAATCAAATGCTAGTATTGGACTAATTATTGTTTTATTAAGTTTTCTTATTTTTACTACGGCTATAGGGTTTTTTTTGCTTTATAGAGACACTATTTATGACGGTGTGATGATAGAAAATTTAGATGTGGGAGGTTTGTCTACTACAGAAGCTCAGAAAAAAGTCCAAAATCATTTTGATGATTTAATAGTAGATGGACAAATTCATTTTAGATATGGAGATAAGGTTTGGCATACAAATAATAGTGATATTGGATATAGCTTTGATTATACGAGTGTTGTGAATGAGGCCTATAAAATAGGAAGAGAAGGAAATTATTTTGAAAGATTGCAAGAAATTCTTTCTTTATATACTGCACCTTACAATATAAGTTTAGCACCTATTTATGATCATAAAAAAATAGATGGTGTAATATATAATATTCAGCATGACATGAATCAACCATTCAAAGATGCTACGATTTTTAGAAAAAATGGAAAATTTATTATTACGGATGAGGCCATTGGCCAACAACTAAATGTAGAAAAAACCAAGTCTCTTTTAGAAGAGGAATTGGTAAAAAATAAATTTGAAAATGAAATGATAATAGAACTTCCTGTTGAAACCATTTCCCCTCAGATTACTTCAGAAAGTTTGAGTACGATTCATGATTTGATAGGGGAATATACTACAATATTCAATATTCGTAGAAAAGGAAGAACTCAAAATCTTAGATTAGCATCAAATGAAATTAATGGTGTTGTTTTAATGCCTATGGAAATTTTTTCATTCAATAAAGTGGTAGGACCAAGAAGTAAGGAAAGAGGTTATAAGGACGCACCTATAATATTTAAAGGAGAAGTAGTACCAGGACTCGGAGGAGGCGTGTGCCAAGTATCTAGTACTTTATATAATGCCATGTTACTGGGTAATCTAGAAGTAGTTGAAAGATATAACCACACTCTTCCTTCTAGTTATGTAGTAAAAGGTAGAGATGCGACAGTTTCCTATGGGGTGTTAGATTTTAAATTTAAGAATATATTGAATACACCTATTTATATAGAAAGTTATATGAAAAATAATTCATTGACAGTTAAAATATATGGTCGTAAGACCGATAATAAAACTGTAAGAGTTGTATGTAAGCAAAATGAAATAGTAAAAAGACCTTTAGAAATTAGGTATGATCCCAATTTGCTTGAAGGAAAAGAAAAAATAGATCAAAAGGGAAGAGATGGATATAAAGTTACTACCTATAGATTAATTTATGAAAATGGAAAGCTTTTGGAAAAACAGCAAATTTCAAAAGATTACTATAAGCCTCAAAAACAGATTGTTGTTAAAGGAACGAAGAAACTTCCTATTTCTAATATGAATAATGTAGAAGAGAATCATATAGAAGAAAATACTACAGAGGAAATACAAATAGGGGAAGAGTTGAACCATATGCCCCAAGAGTTAGAGCAAAATATTACAGAAGAAATAGAACATACAGAAGAAATAGATTCTCCACCCCAAAATGTGGATTAATTGTAGTATAGAACATACTAGTGAAGACAGGATTTAAAGAGGTGAAGCAATGAATGGAGCATTATACGACAAGGAGATACAATGTCCTGTATGTAAGAATATTTTTCATACTAAGAAAGTTAGAAGTTCTGCTGTTAGAGTAGAAAGAAGAGATACAGATTTTTGTGTATATTATAATGGAGAAAACCCCATATTTTATGGAGTCTTTGTTTGTCCTAATTGTGGATATGCTTCCCTTGAAAGTGTATTTCAAGAAATAAGCCCTTTAGGGAAAAAAAATATTTCAACAAAACTTTCACCTAAATGGATACAAAGAGATTTTGGAAATGAAAGAAACGTTTATAAGGCTATTGAGGCTTACAAACTAGCATTGTTGAGTGGCCAATTGATCAATCAAAAAAAGGGAATATTAGCTACTATTTGTCTTAGATTGGCATGGCTATATAGATATATTGATGGAGAGCGAGAAATAGATTTTATTGAACATGCTGTAAATTGTTTCGAAGAGGCTTTCCGATATGAGCCCTTACCCATTGGAAATCTCGATGAAGTTTCTTTAGTGTATTTGTTAGGGGAATTGAATCGTAGGCTTAAAAAATATGATGAGGCAATTGATTGGTTTAATAGAGCAGTAAGTAATCGAGCTATTAAGAGAAAAAGAAAATTGGATGCTATGGCTAGAGAGCAGTGGAGTTTAGCAAAAGAAGAATATAAAAAACAAAAGAATCAAAATGAGTCTGTATAATTGTACAAATTGCATGTATATAGAAAATCTGATATAGTTATCTTTAGTAAATAAGTCCCTAAAACAGGGACATATTTTTTTGAAGATGTATAGGAAATAAGCTTAGAAGAGGTGATCATATGGGAGGAAGAATTACACTTGTTACAGGTGGTGCAAGAAGTGGGAAAAGTAATTATGCAGAAAGTTTAGCAAAAGATTCAAAAAAAGAAGTTGCATACTTAGCTACAGCTATTCCTTTTGATGAGGGGATGAAGGATAGAATTAAAAAACATAAACTAGCTAGGCCTGGAACGTGGATAACTTATGAAGGATATAAAGATTTATATAAAATGATCCCTAAAATAAAAAAAGAGCATGAAGTAGTATTGTTAGATTGTATTACCATTATGGTAACAAATTTAATGTTTGAAGAAGATGTAAATTGGGATAAAATCGAGCATGAAGGTATTGATCAAATTGAAGAAAAAATTAAGGAGCAAATTGTAAAGCTTCTGACAGCTATCCGAGAATATAATATTTGGTGTATTATGGTTACTAATGAGTTAGGAATGGGAATTGTTCCTGAAAATAGAATATCTCGTATATTTAGAGATATTGCAGGAAGAATGAATCAAATGATTGCAAAAGAAGCTGATGAAGTGTATTTTACAGTTTCTGGAATACCTATGCAGTTGAAATAGGAGGAGCGAGTATGAAAAAATTTATTGTAATGCTTCAATTTTTAACACGTATTCCCATTAATATACATTTAGAAGTAGATGAAGATGATTTTTCAAATGGGATTGTATATTTTCCAGTGGTAGGATTAGTGATTGGTATGTTTTTGGTATCTTTTCATTATATAGGCTATCGTTTAGGAGGAGTTTTTTTGGCCTCTGTTATGGCTGTTGTTGCGGAAGTATTTATTACTGGAGGGTTGCATTTAGATGGCTTAGGAGATACCTTCGATGGTATTTATAGCAATCGTCCAAAAGAACGCATATTAGAAATTATGAAGGATAGTAGATTAGGAACAAATGCGGCTTTAGCGGTACTTTCTAATATCCTTTTAAAAATAGCCTTAATCAATAGCTTTTCTGTACCGAATGTTTATGGGATATTGTTGATTATGCCTGTTTTTTCAAGGTTATCTATTGTATATGGGGCAAGATTTTCTGTTTATGCTAGAAAGAGTGGTATGGGAAATTTATTTATAGGAAAGACAAATAATAAACATTTGGCTGTAGCTGTAGTGACTACACTGATTATAGCTTTGATGAATATCTGGTCAATTCCTTTTATTTTAATAGGTTTTTTGTTTAGCCTTTGGTATGTAAGACATATAAGCAGTAAAATTGATGGGATGACAGGAGATACATTAGGAGCTTTATGTGAATTATCAGAGTTAGTATATTTACTTTATTTTGCAATTATCTAGAGAGTTGGTGGGGTGTTGAAACTAATATTTGTAAGACATGGAGAAACGATACATAATCATAAAGGATTATATTGTGGATGGAATGATTTAGATCTTACAGAAAAAGGAATGATGCAGGCAAAAAAAGTGTGCGAAAAGTTAAAAGAAGAAAATTTAAACTTGATCATTACAAGTGATTTAAATAGAACCATTAAAACAGCAGAGATCATTAATGTAGATCATCATATAAATATTATTTTAGAGAAAAATCTAAGAGAAATGAATTTTGGTTTATGGGAAGGTTTAAGTTACAAAGAAATAAAAGAAAAGTATGTAAAAGAGTTGAATGGATGGGAGTCTGATTGGATCGATTATATTCTTCCTTCTGGAGAAAGTGTAAGACAGATGTATGAAAGAGTTACAGCTGTAATGGACAAAATAATCCATCAATATAAGAATGAAAATATACTGATTGTATCTCATGCTGGATGTATTCGAGCCATTTTAGCTTATTTGATTGGGAATGGGATAGATGATTATTGGAAATATAAAGTAGAAAATTGTGGGATTACGACAATTGAAATGGTAGACGATTTCCCAGTTTTGAATGGGTTAAACCAATAGTATGCAAGGATACAATATAAAAGCTATTGAAATAAATGTCGCATTTTGATAGGATGAAATAAAGTGAATAATAAAAATGGGTGTTATGAGACTTAAAAAGGAAGTTCGGTGAGAATCCGACACAGCCCCCGCTACTGTGAGTGAGGATGAAATCAACAAACTGTCACCTAAATTTAGGGAAGACGTTGAGAGTAAAGTGATTCACGAGTCAGGAGACTTGCCTGTTTTTTTATAGAAGTATCTTCGGCGGGAAGGTAAGATGAAGTTAAATACTCATACCCTGTCCAGTGATGGTCAGGGTATTTTTTATGAAGGGATGATAACTATGAAATTACCTAGATTTGTATTAGCAGGAACTCAAAGTGGTGTAGGAAAAACTACTATTTCTATTGGAATTATGGCGGCACTTAAAAAGAGAGGAATGAATGTGCAACCCTTTAAGGTTGGACCTGATTATATTGATCCTGCTTTTCATACCTTTGTAACAGAAAATAAATCTAGAAATTTAGATAGTTGGATGTTAGATGAAGCATGTGTTAAAAAATTATTTGTTAAGAATGCAATGAATAAGCAAATATCCGTTATTGAAGGGGTTATGGGTTTATACGATGGATATGGTGTTAAAAAAGATGAGGGCAGTACTGCTCATGTTTCAAAAATTATGAAAGCACCTGTTATTTTAATCATCAATGGGAAGGGGATGTCATCAAGTGCAGCTGCTCAAGTATTAGGATATAAACTATATGATGAAGGTGTAGATATAAAGGGTGTTATCATAAATAATATTTCAGGAGACGCCCATTATGATTTATTAAAAGAAAGCATTGAAAGAGATACAAAGATAAAATGTGTTGGGTATTTAAAGCCTAATGAAAATATTGAATTGAAAAGTAGGCATTTAGGATTGATTCCTAGTGTAGAGGTAAAAAACTTAGAAAGAAAAATAGATGAAATTGCGCAGATGGTAGAAGAAACCATGGATTTAGATGAATTATTAACTATTGCGAATCATGCTGAAAAGATGGATGATCAACCAGAAAAAATTAAAAGAGTTGTGGATCATGTAAATATTGGAGTTCCCTTAGATAATGCGTTTAATTTCTATTATGAAGATAATTTAGATTTATTAAAGGAGCTAGGAGCAAATCTAGTATACTTTAGCCCTCTAAAGGATAGAGAATTACCTAAAAATCTACAGGGATTATATATAGGGGGAGGATTTCCAGAAATATTTGCAAAGGAATTAGAAGAAAATACTTCCATGAGAAATAGTATTAAAGAAGCTATTGAAAAAGGTTTACCCACTTATGCAGAATGTGGAGGGCTTATGTATTTATCAAAAGCTATTACCACACTCGAGGGGAAAAAATATAGTATGGTAAATATATTCCATACAGAAGCAAGAATGACGAAAAGACTTCAAAGATTTGGTTATGTCCATGTGAACATTGAAAAGCCTTGTGCTATTGCTAAGGAAAAAAAATCTACAAAGGGACATGAATTTCATCGATCTATGGTAGAGAATCATGAAGAAAGTGAGTATGTATATGGGGTAGATAAAATAAGAAATGGAAAGGTCATTAAGACTTGGCAATGTGGACTGAAAAAATACAATGCTTTAGGAGCTTATGCACATATTCATTTTTATAGTAATATAAGCATTGCAAATGATTTTGTCAAAAATTGTTTGTACTTTAAGGATAGGAGTGGTGAAGAATATGAAAAATAAAAGTTTAATGTTTCAAGGAACAGCTTCTTCAGTAGGAAAGAGTTTACTCACAGCAGCATTTTGTAGAATTTTTTATCAAGATGGTTATAAGGTAGCGCCATTTAAATCGCAAAATATGGCATTGAATTCATATATCACAAAAAAAGGGATGGAGATGGGTAGAGCTCAAGTTGTACAAGCGGAAGCTGCTAAAATAGAACCGAGTGTACTTATGAATCCTGTTCTTTTAAAACCAACAACGGATAAAAAATGTCAGGTTATTTTAAATGGTAAAGTACATAGTAATATGTCTGCAGTAGAGTATCATGAATTTAAACCAACTTTAGGAAAAATGGTAAAAGCTTCTTTTGATGAATTAGAAAAAAAGCATGACATTGTAGTACTAGAAGGAGCAGGAAGTCCTGCAGAGATTAATTTAAGAGATAAGGATATTGTAAACATGGGAATGGCAGAAATGGCAGATTCTGAAGTGATCCTTATTGGGGATATAGATCGTGGAGGGGTTTTTGCATCTATCTATGGAACGATTATGCTTCTTACAGAAGAAGAAAGAAAAAGAGTAAAGGGAGTAATTATCAACAAATTTAGAGGAGATGTAGAAATCTTAAAGCCTGGCATTAAAATGTTAGAAGAATTAATAAAGATTCCTGTTCTAGGGGTGGTGCCATACTATAATGTACAAATAGAAGATGAAGATAGTTTAGCTGAAAGATTTAGAAATCAAAGAAACGATACAGGACAAATAGAGGTTGCTGTTTTATATCTTCCCCATGTATCTAATTTTACAGACTTTAATGTATTTGAAACACAAGAAGATGTAAATTTAAGATATGTTATGAGAGGAGAGTCTATTGGAAATCCAGATTTATTGATTATACCTGGTTCTAAGAATACTATTGAAGATTTAATCTATTTAAAAGAAACGGGTGTAGCAGAAGAAATTTTTAGGCTTAATAGAGATGGCAAATTAATTATAGGGATTTGTGGTGGATACCAGATGCTTGGTAAAAAGCTTTGTGACCCTTACGGAACAGAAAGTGAGATTAAAGAGATTAATGGATTAGGATTATTAGATACAGAAACTGTTTTTGAATTAGAAAAGACAACGACACAAGTTGAGGCAGAAATTGTAGCAGATCCTCAAAATAGTTTTGAAGGAATAAAAGGTATGATGATTAAGGGCTATGAAATTCATATGGGACAAACTCAACTAGGAAAAGAAAGCTTTGTTTTAAATCATATAAAGAATAGCCTAAATAAGGAAGTTTGTATTGAGGATGGAGCTGTGAGTAGTTCAGGAAATATAATGGGAACATATATTCATGGGATATTTGATAATATTGAGTTTACAAGAAAAATTCTTAATAATATAAGAAAAGCTAAAGGGTTAGATGAAAAAGAAAGTAATGTAGAAAGTTTTGAAGCATTCAAAGAAAAAGAATACAATAAGCTTGCAAAAATTGTTCGTGAAAATGTAAATTTAGATAAAATTTATAAAATTGTTCAGGGTGAATAAGGATGATAACAATAGGAATTGGTTATATAGCAGATTTAATATGGGGAGACCCTTACTGGATTCCACATCCTATAAGATTTATAGGATCTGGTATAAAAAATACAGAAAAAGCTTTAAGAAGACAGGACGACAATCCTGAGAGGCAAAAAGCATTAGGAGTTCTTTTAACATTTATTATCGTAGGTAGCGCATACTTAATAACCTTTTTAATCATAAAGGCTTTTTCGTATATACATCCATTTTTAGGATATTTCGTTGAAGCTTTCCTAATCTTTCAGATACTTGCTTCAAAGAGCTTAGATGTAGAAAGTAGAAAGGTTCTTAATCAGTTAAATAAAAATCATATAGGAGAGGCTAGACGGTTTTTATCTTATATTGTAGGAAGGGAAACAAGCGAATTAAATGAGGGTGAAATCGTAAGAGCTACTGTGGAGACGGTTGCAGAAAATACTACAGATGGCATTATAGCACCCCTGTTTTATATTTTTATGGGGGGTGCACCTTTGGGAATGGCTTATAAGGCAGCTAATACATTAGACTCTATGGTTGGATATAAAAATGAAAAGTATTTATATTTTGGTTGGGCTTCTGCAAAATTTGATGATTTGCTAAATTATATTCCTGCAAGATTGACAGCACTTTTTATGATCATAGCATCATTTTTACTAAAATATGATTGGAAAAATTGTATAGGAATGATTAAAAGGGATAGAAAAAATCATAAAAGTCCGAATTGTGCTTATCCAGAAGCCGCTGTAGCAGGAGCGTTAAGAATACAATTAGGGGGAACGAATATTTATTTTGGGAAGAATGTTTATAAACCTACTATAGGAGATTCATTAAGACCATTAGAAAAAGAAGATATAGCTAGAAGTATAAAAATGATGTATGCTACATCAGCTGTAAGTTTTATTATTTTAATGCTCGTAAAAATGGGTGTATAACAGGGAGAGGGTATGATGAAAAAAGTAAAACATGGTGGAAATATATATGAAATTGCAGAAAAACTAGGAATACAAAAGGAAGAAATCATTGATTTTAGTGCAAATATAAACCCCCTTGGTGTACCGATTAATTTTAAAAAAGCTTTAATTGAAAATATTGATAGAATTGAAAATTATCCTGATCCTGAATACAATGGGTTAATCCAAGCAATAGCTAAGGAACATCATATCAATAGAGAATATATAACTGTTGGAAATGGTGCAACAGAAGTAATATTTTCAATGATTGCTAGCTTAAAACCAAAGAAAAGCATGATCCTTGCGCCTACCTTTGGAGAGTATGAACGGGCATTAATGAGGGCAGGAAGTCAAGTTGAATATTTCCATTTGAAGGAAGAAAATGATTTTCAGGTAGATGATGACATTTTAAAAACCATTGATGAGAGTTTTGATTTAGTCATTCTTTGTAATCCAAATAATCCAACAAGCCAAATGGTTGAAAATAAAAGACTTATAAAAATCTTAAAGCATTGTGAAAAAAATCATGTACATCTTATGATGGACGAAGCGTTTATAGATTTTGTAGATGAACCTACAAAAGAAACCATGCTTCCCTATATAATGAATTATCACAACCTTATCATTGTTAAAGCATTAACAAAATTTTATGCTCTTCCAGGACTAAGGATTGGCTATGGAATTACCTCAAACGTTAGATTGCTAGAAAGGGTTAATGATCATAAAGAACCTTGGACCATTAATAGTTATGCAGCTATGGCTGGAATGGTTTTTAAGGATAAAATATATAGAGAGAAAAGTAGAGAATGGATTACATCTGAAAGAAAAGATTTTTTTGATGAACTAAAGAAAATAAATAAAATAAAAGTTTACAAGCCGAATGGGAATTATATATTATTTAAACTTTTAGAGGAGAGGAAAGACCTCAGGGAAGTTCTTTTAAAAAAGAAAATTTTAATAAGAAGTTGTAGCAATTATAAAAATTTAGATGAAAGCTTTTATAGAATTGCTATTAAAGATAAAGGGCTAAATAAATTATTTGCAAAAGCATTAAAAGAGGTACTATATGAAAGTTAAAGCTATTTGCCCAGCTTCTTGTGGAGAACTTTTGCAAGGTGTGATTGGAGAGGGAGAAAAATTAATATCTTATCCAATCAATATTTATTCAACTGTGACTATAGAGGAAAGAAAAGATCCAATGAGAGATCAAAGAACTAAAAAAGCCATAGAGGCTATGTATAAAACCATTGATTATTTTGGATTAGATAAAAGTGTTGGAGATACCTTATCCCTTCAAGTAGAATCTGATATACCTATTGAGAAGGGCATGGCAAGTAGTACGGCAGATATAGCAGCAACAGTAAGGGCAACAGCAAAATTAATAGGAAAAACCTTACGGGTAGATGAAATGGCTAAGATTTGTACGCAAATTGAGCCAACAGATAGTACAATATTTGATATATTAACACTCTTTGATCATTTAAAGGGAATAAGGATTAAAAGCTTTGATTGGTCTCCAAATTTAGATGTATTGGTTTTAGAATCCCCTAAAAGCTTAAATACACAGCTGTTTAGAAAAAAAGATCATAAGTTTTTAAGAAACATGAATCAATCTAAAGTAGAAAAGGCTTATGAAATATTTGAGTTAGCTTATGAAAAAAAAGATTTTTCACTTTTAGGTAAAGCAGCAACCATTAGTGCATTAGCAAACCAAAATATTTTATATAAAGAAAAGCTTGAAGAACTGATTGATCTTTCTTTAAAGCTTGGTTGTTTTGGGGTGAATGTCGCCCATAGCGGTACAGTATTTGGCATTATTTTTGAAAAAAGCAAAGTAGATGGAAAAGAACTAGTAAATCAATTAAAGGAAAGTGAAATTTACCTACATGATTATAAGCATTATTTTACTAAGATGGTGCAGGGTGGGGTTCGCATTATAACAAAAGACTAGGAGGAGAAAAAAATGAGCAATTATATAAAGGTGCCACATTTAATTGAAAAGAGAAGTTTTGAAATCATTACAGAGGAATTAGGAGATAAAACTTTTCCAGAAGATATAGGAAAAATAGTAAAACGTGTGATTCATACTACGGCAGATTTCCAATATGCAGATATTACGATTATTTCAGAAGATGCTATTGACTCTGCAAAAAAAGCTATTAAATCAGGAGCACATATTGTTACAGATACAAAAATGGCTATGTCAGGAATTAATAAAAAAAGACTTTCACAACATGGTGGAGAAGTACATTGCTTTATATCAGATGAGGATGTAGCAAAAACAGCAAAAGAAAAGGGAACAACAAGAGCAATGGCAGCAATGGACAAAGCTATAAAAGATGAAAAAAATAAAGTGTTTGTTATCGGGAATGCTCCTACTGCTCTATTTAAATTAAAACAGTTTATAGAAGAAGGGAAAATAAAACCAGATTTAGTAATAGGAGTACCTGTAGGATTTGTTGGAGCTGCTGAGTCTAAGGAAGAATTTGAAAAGTTAAATGTTCCATATATTGTTACAAGAGGACGTAAAGGAGGAAGTACTGTAGCTGCGGCTATTGTTAATGCAATTTTATATATGATAGAGGACTAAAACGAATGGAATTCATATTGTAAATAGGCAGATTCTTTTTTTATGAATCAAACTGTGATTTTACTTATTAAAATGTGTGATTTATAAACAAACTTAAAATGAGGGAAAAAGATGATTGATCGATACATTGTAAAAGATGGAAAGAAAATGAGATATGGATATACAACAGGGTCATGTGCTGCAGCTGCCTCTAAGGCGGCTGCTATGATGGCATTGACAAAAGAGAAGATGGATTTTATAAGGATTGATACACCAAAAGGATGGAAGCTTGATATTGAAGTAAAAGATTATTATATTGGGGACCATTGTGCTAGCTGTTCTGTAGAAAAAGATGGTGGAGATGATCCAGATAATACCCATGGCATTTTAGTAACTTCTACTGTTGAAATTATTGATGAGCCAAAGATTGAGATTAAAGGTGGAAGGGGGGTCGGGGTTGTTACAAAACCAGGACTTTCAATAACTCCTGGAAGTCCTGCTATTAACCCTGTCCCACAAAGTATGATCAAAAAAGAAGTTTCAGAAGTTTTACCAAAAAATAAGGGAGCGGTCATTACAATATCTGTTCCTAAGGGGGAAGAAGTTGCAAAAAGAACATTTAACCCTAAACTAGGGATTATGGGTGGAATTTCTATTCTTGGAACATCAGGGATTGTTGTACCTATGTCAGAAGAAGCTTTTAAGGAGTCATTAGCCCTTGAAGTGAAGATGGCTGTACAAGAAGGAATAGAGAAACTAATTTTAGTTCCGGGGAATTATGGAAGAGATTTGGCAGTATCTCATTATGGATTTGATAAAGAGCATATAATGAAAACCAGTAATTTTGTAGGTTTTATGCTCGAACAATGTGTAGCGAATGGCATAAAAGAAGTCCTGATGATTGGGCATATTGGGAAATTCGTTAAACTTTCTGGAGGGATTTTTCATACCCATAGTAAGGTAGCAGATGGGAGAATAGAGATTATTGCATCAAATATGGCCCTTTTAGGTGCTCCTACAAAAATCATTGAAGAATTATTTAAGTGTGTTACAACAGAAGCTGCTATTGAGGTCATAGAAAAAAATGGATATGAAAAGGTATTTGAAGTTTTATGTCAAAAGGCGGAAAAAAGGTGTAAAAGTAGAGTTTATGATGAATTAGAAGTTGGGATTGTTATGTTTTCTATGGATCAGAAGATTTTAGGGGTAGGAGAGATAGCAAAAAAATTGTTGGAGGAATTTAAAAATGCATAAGGTACATGTCCTTGGGATGGGACCTGGAAGCAAAGAATATATATTGCCTATTACAACAAAAATTATCAAAAATTGTGATGTCTTAATAGGTGGAAAAAGAAATTTGCAATATTTTGAAGATCTTGAAAAGGAAGTTTTATATATTGGATCTAATTTGAATGATTTAATCGTATATACAAAAGAAAATAGGAAAGATAAAAAAATTGCTTATTTACTTTCAGGAGATACAGGCTTTTACAGTATGCTTAATTTCTTAAAAAAACATTTTGAAAGTCATGCATTAGAGGTTGTTCCAGGAATTAGTTCCTATCAGTATTTAGCAGCAAAACTTAAAGAATCCTGGCATGATGCATATATTGGAAGCTTGCATGGAAGAACATTTGATTTTATAGAGACCATAAAAAACAATAAAAAAGTAATCATGCTTACGGACCATAAATATTCTCCTAAAGAGATTGCAAGATTGATGGTGGATCAGCAAATAAATGGAAAAATTATGGTTGTTGGAGAAAATCTTTCCTATGATCATGAAAAGATTACTATAGGAAGTCCTAAAGAAATTATGGACATGCCAGACTTTGGTATGTCAGTGGTGGTGATAAAAGATGAAATGGATGTATAAAACACCTGGAATACCCGATGAATTATTTATTCGTGGAAAAGTTCCTATGACAAAGGAAGAAGTAAGAGCAGTTACTTTATCAAAGCTTAGATTAGAAGAAAATTCTACTATGGTAGATGTGGGAGCAGGGACTGGGTCTATTGCCATAGAAGCTGCACATATTTGCACAAAGGGTAAAGTTATTGCTATTGAAAGAAATGTAGAAGGTGTAGAATTAATTAAAAGAAATAGTGAGAAATTTCAAGTTGATTTAGAAATTATTCATGGGAAAGCAGTAGAAAAATTAAAGGATATGGATGCTTTTGATAGAGTTATGATCGGTGGTAGTGGTGGCGAATTAGAAGACATTATAAAGTTGTGTTATGAGAAACTATCCGAAGATGGAAGATGTGTTGTTAATTGCATAACCATAGAAACCTTATATGAATCTATTGAGAATCTAAAGAAAAGTGGATTTAAAGATTT
The DNA here is from genome assembly GCF_019884785.1 of Crassaminicella profunda. GTDB lineage: Bacteria > Bacillota > Clostridia > Peptostreptococcales > Thermotaleaceae > Crassaminicella > Crassaminicella profunda. Next base: position 2,276,118 of record NZ_CP082326.1, on the reverse strand, counting down.
AGATGTTGTATCTGTAAATGTTTCTAGAGGAAAAGCTTTGGGAAGATATACATTAATGGAAGCGTTAAATCCAATATATATTATTGCAGGGATAAAAAAATAAAGGGAGGCAACAAAGAATGGTATATTTTATTGGAGCAGGTCCAGGAGATCCTGATTTGATTACGGTAAAAGGAAAAAGAATCGTTGAAGAGGCTGATGTGATCATTTATGCAGGTTCTCTTGTAAATAAGGAAATCATTGGTTGTAGAAAAGAAGCAGCAGTTGTTTATAATAGTGCTTCAATGACATTAGAAGAAGTGATTGAAGTAATGGAGGCAGCAGTAAAAGAAAATCAACTTGTAGCTAGGGTGCACACAGGAGATCCAAGTATTTATGGAGCTATAAGAGAACAAATTGATATATTAGAAGAAAGACAGATTGACTACAAGGTTATTCCTGGAGTAAGTTCTTTTGTTGGAGCCGCAGCGGCTATCAATAAGGAATTCACACTACCTGGAGTTACACAGACAGTTATTCTAACAAGGATGGAAGGAAGAACTCCTGTTCCTGAAAAGGAGAGTCTTGAAAAATTAGCTGAGCATCAAGCGTCTATGTGCATATTCCTATCTGTACACATGATAGAAGATGTAGCTAAAAGACTTGCAACTCATTATCCTTTAAAAACACCTATTGCAGTGATCCAAAAGGCTACTTGGGAGGATCAAAAAGTTGTAATAGGGACATTAGAAAATATTGCAGAAAAAGTAAAAACATCTGGGATTAATAAAACAGCTCAGATTTTGGTGGGAGATTTCCTGGGAAATGACTATGAGTACTCTAAGCTTTATGATAAGACATTTAGTCATGAGTTTAGGACTGCAAAATAATGGATAAAGCCATTATTACACTAACAAAGGGTGGTATGAAGATTGGAGTAAAGTTACTAAGTGCTATAGATGAAGCTGTTTTATATGTACATCCAAAATTTTATATAGAGGGTGAAAATATAAAAAAAATCCATGGAAAGATGTTTGATTTTACAGGTGAAATATTTCATCAATATAGATGTTTGATTTTTATTATGTCTACAGGAATTGTAGTAAGATCTATTGCTCCTTATATAAAAGATAAAAAAACAGATCCTGCTGTATTGGTATTAGATGAAAAGGGAAAAAATGTAATTAGTCTTTTATCTGGGCATATAGGAGGCGCAAATGATTATACGAAAAAAATTGCAGAAATATTAGATGCAAATCCTGTTATTACTACTGCTTCAGATGTGAATGAATCTATGGCTATAGATACATTAGCAATGGCATTAGATTATGAGATAGAAGATTTTTCTGATGCAACCAAAGTAACAGCCCATATTGTGAATGGTGAAAAGGTAGGAATTGTTTCAGATATTGCTATTGATATAGAACTTCCTAATAACGTAACAAAGATTGATAAAGAGCATGTAGATAAGGAATTTAAAGGACTTATTTACGTATCGGAAAAAAGCATAAAAAAGCCTATAGGAATAGATTGTGTAGTCCTTAGACCGAAAAACATTGTTTTTGGGATTGGATGTAGACGTGGAAAATCAGAAGAAGAAATATTAAAAGCTGTAGAAGAGACCATTAATGATTTGAAAATTTCAAAAAAGTCCATCAAGCATATAGCAACGGTAGATATAAAGAAGAATGAAGAAGGACTAATAAAGGCAGCAAAATCGCTAAAAGTACCATTGCTCATTGTAGAGCGAGAAGATATAAAAAAAGTAGAAGCTCAATTTGAACATTCAGAATTTGTAAAAAAGCAAATAGGCGTTGGATCAGTATGTGAACCTGTAGCCTTTTTAACAAGTAAAGATGGAAAAATGATTCAAAAAAAGAAAGGCTATGACGGTATAACAATAGCAGTATTCAGAGAAGGTGAGTAGAAAATGGAAATCGTTGTAGTGGGGATTAATCATAAAAATTCTCCCCTAGAGATTAGAGAAAAAGTTTCTTTTTCAAAAAGTGATTTGGAAAAGGCATATGAAATGTTTAAGAAAAGTGAGTATGTGAAGGAAGTTGTCATTTTATCAACTTGTAATCGAAGTGAAATAACAGCAGTTGTTACAGAGGTAGATGAAGGTATTCAACATTTGAAAGATTTTTATTGTGATTTTTTTCATACAGAAAAAGATCTATTGGATATTCATTTTTTTATGAATAAATCGGATAAGGCAGTAAAGCATGTGTTTCAATTAGCTGCAGGACTAGAATCTTTAGTATTAGGGGAAGACCAAATATTAGGACAAGTAAGAAATGCTCATGAATATGCATTAGAAAGAGGATGTACAGGAAAAGTACTGAATAAATTGTATCGAGAAGCTGTAACCATTGCAAAGAAAATTAAAAGAGAGACGGCTATATCACAAAATTCATTATCCATTAGTTCTATTGCTGTAAAATTTATTGAAGAGATTTTTGATGATTTGGAAGATAAGAAGGTTTTGGTTATCGGTGTTGGGAAGATGAGTCGTATTGCTATAGAAAATTTAATCTATAAAGGGGTAAAAGAAATATATGTAACGAATCGAACTGTAGGACATGCTATTAATTTATCTGAAAGATATGAAGAAATCCGTGTGGTTAAGTTTCAAGAGAGATACGAAATGATTCAAAAGGTAGATATTGTAATTACTTCAACAAGTGCTCCTCACTATGTCTTAAAAAAGGAAGAAATTGAAAAGAATTTTTATAAGGGAAACAGACTCTGTATTGTAGATATTGCAGTTCCAAGAGATGTAGATCCTGAGATTAAAAATTTAGAGGGTGTATCCGTATATGAATTAGATGAACTAAAAAAGGTATCTCTTGAAAATATGGAAGTCAGACTTAAAGCAGCACAAGATGCAATGGAGATGATTATTGAAGAATGTGTTCAATTTGAAAATTGGTACAATTGTCTTCCTGTATTTCCAGTGATTGAGGAAATACAAGAACATAGCTTAGATATATTAGAATCGGAAATAGAGAGTTTAATGAAAAGACTTGACCAAGCGTCAAGCAAGGATAAGGAATTAATTGAAATTGTTATGAAAAGTATGGCTAAGAAACTAATTAAAAGGCCTATTCTCAATCTAAAGAGAGCGGGAGAAGATCGAAAAGGCAAGCTATATGCAAAAATTGCTAGTGAATTATTTGCAATGAATATATATGGCTGTAGAAAGAAAGGGAGAAAGCAGAATGCATAATAAAGGAAAAATATATGTAATAGGTTTAGGACCTGGAAATCGAGAACATATGAGCAAAAGAGCTTTAGATGCTATAATAGATTCTGAAGTTGTTATAGGTTATAAAACATATATTCATTTAGTAGAGGATTTAATAGATGGAAAAGAAGTAATTGATTCAGGAATGAGAAAAGAAGTTGAAAGATGTAATTTAACTATTGATAAAGCATTAGAAGGAAAAAAAGTCTGTATTATCAGCAGTGGAGATGCAGGGGTATATGGCATGGCTGGCATCATGCTTGAAGTAAAATATGAAAGAAATGCAGATGTAGAAATAGAACTTGTCCCTGGCATTACTGCTGCTAGTGCTGCAGCATCTGTTCTTGGGGCACCAATGATGCACGATTTTTCAGTAATATCTTTAAGTGATCTATTGACAGATTGGGAATTGATCAAAAAAAGAATTGAATGTGCTGCTATGGGAGATTTTATCATAGCGCTGTATAATCCTAGAAGTAAAGGACGTGTTCATCAAATTGAAGAAGCAAGAGAAATTATGATGAAGCATAAGGATAAAGGGACACCTGTAGGAATTGTAAGAAATGCAAAAAGAGATGGTGAAGAAGTAGTTATTACAGATCTTGAAAACATGCTAAATCATCCTATTGATATGCTGACGGTAGTAATAATAGGAAATGCTAAAACTTATGTGAAGAACGGAAAAATGATTACCCCTAGAGGATATAAAATATGATCATGATTTTAAGCGGTACAAAAGATGGAAGGGAACTTGTAAGCCATCTTTTAAATCAAGAGTACCCATTGATAGTAACAACAGCAAGCGTCTATGGTGGAACTCTTATTGAAAAAAATGATTTGTGTACCATTATTCCTAAAAAGTTAAAAAGAGGAGAAATGGAAAATTTAATTATAGAAAAAAAAGTAAAAGTACTCATTGATGCAACCCATCCGTATGCGGTAGAAGTTTCACAAAATGCTATGGATGCTTGTGAAAATACAAAAATTACTTATTTAAGATATCAAAGAGAAAAGGTAGACTTAGATTCATATGAAGGATTGATCCAATATGCTTCCACTTATGAAGAAGCAGTAGAAAGCTTAAAGAGAATAGATGGAAACATACTACTCACAACAGGTAGCAAAACCTTAGATGTTTTTGCAAAAAATTTAGAAAAAGAAAAATTATTTCCTAGAATATTGCCCGTAAGTAAAGTAATACAAAAGTGTGAAATCTTAGGGATTAAGCCTTCAAATATTATAGCCATGCAGGGACCCTTTTCTATAGAAATGAATATGGAAATGATTAAAAAATATCAAATAAATATATTGGTATCTAAAGAAAGTGGAGATGTTGGAGGTACGATTCAAAAATTAGAGGCGGCTCGAAGAATGAAACTGCCAGTGCTTTTAATTGAAAGACCTAAAATAAACTATAAGAATGTATTTGAGGATACGAAACTTTTAACCCAAAAAGTGAGTGAACTGTATGGATAAATACTACCCTATTATGCTAGATGTATGTGAAAAAAAATGTATTGTTATTGGTGGGGGAAAGGTAGCAGAAAGAAAAGTGATTTCTCTCTTAACGTGTGGTGCAAAAGTTAAAGTTATAAGTCTTAAGCATACAAATAGATTGAAGGAATTACAGCTAGAGAAAAAAATAGAGCTGATAGAAAGATCTTATACTGTTGGAGATATAAAAGGAAACTTCTTAGCATTTATTGCAACGAACCAAGGGAAAGTAAATGAAATTTGTATAGAAGAGGCAAGAAATGAGGGTGTTCTTGTGAATGTGATTGACAATCCTTGTGAATGTGATTTTGTTGTGCCTAGCGTTATAAGAAGAGGAGATTTACAGGTAACTATTTCAACTAATGGAAAAAGTCCTATGTTATCTAAAAAAATAAGAGAAGAGTTAGAAGAAATTTTTGGAGAAGAGTATACGGAGTTTATCAGTGCTTTAGGGGATTTAAGAAAGATTGCTTTAAAAGAGATTGATGACATTCATATAAGAAGAAATATTTTTAAAAGAATTGTATATAGTGATTTACTTAAAAGATATAAAGATGGAGAAATCAAAGATATACAAAAATCCGTTATGAAGTTATATCAAAATATGATAAAGGATATAGATATTCTCTAGTAATCATGAGTTTTATTTACAAATGTAGTTCTTATAAAAATGAAAAAGGCGAACAGCTATAGTCAAAATTATAGATGAAAAGGTGAAAAGAATGACAAAAAAGAAAATTATTCTGGGTTCGAGGGCGAGTGAACTTGCGCTAAAACAAACCTATTGGGTGATTGATCGATTAAAAGAGAAATTTCCTCAATATGAATATGAGGTTGTAAAAATTAAGACTATTGGAGATAAAATTTTAGATAAGACATTAGACAAAATAGGTGGGAAGGGGTTGTTTGTAAAGGAAATTGAAGCAGCCCTTTTAAATGGTCATATTGATCTAGCAGTACACAGTATGAAGGATGTACCAACAGAAATGGTAGATGATTTAATCATTGGAGCCATTACAGATAGAGAAGATACGAGAGATATTTTAATCAGTAAAAATGGTTTGAGTCTTGATAAATTACCAACAGGAGCAAGAATTGGTACAAGTAGTTTAAGAAGAGCTGCCCAATTATTATATTATAGACCTGATTTTGTGATAGAGCCTATTCGTGGAAATATAAAGACAAGAATGGAAAAAATAGAAACCATGAATTTAGATGGTGTAATTCTTGCTGCTGCAGGGATTATGAGAATGGGATGGAAAAGTGAGATATCAGAATTTATCTCAGAAGAGGTGTGTGTACCAGCCGTTGGACAAGGAGCATTAGGGATTCAGATTAGAAAAAATGATCTATTTGTAGAATCTGTTGTAAAGACATTAAATAATCCGAATGTTGAATTGGCAGTAAAAGCTGAAAGAAGCTTTATGAGAACACTTAATGGAGGGTGTCATGTACCTATTGGTGCATATACGACGTTAAAAGAAGATAAAATTTTTATGACTACAGTAATAGCCGCACCAGATGGGAAAAAACTAATAAAACTTGAGGACTGCTGTGAGAAAAATCAATGTGAAGCATTAGGAATAAAAATGGCTAAGTTGAGCCTAGAAAAGGGCGGAGAAGAGATTTTAAAAAATATTGAGGTAGGTGATTAGTGTGGGGGTAGGAAAAGTATTTCTGATAGGAGCAGGCCCTGGAGATTATAAACTCATTACCCTTAAGGGTATAGAATGTATTCAAAAGGCTGATGTGGTATTATATGATCGATTGGCAAGTCCTAAATTATTAAAATTTGCAAGGGAAGATGCTGAACTGATTTATGTTGGAAAAGCTCCAAATAATCATGCGTATACCCAAGAAGAAATTAACCAGCTCCTTGTGAAAAAAGGATTAGAAGGAAAAGTTGTTGCTAGACTAAAGGGTGGAGATCCATTTGTGTTTGGTAGAGGTGGAGAAGAAGGAAAAGAATTAAGAGCAAATGGGATTAGCTTTGAAATCGTTCCTGGTATTACTTCAGCTATATCTGTACCAGCATATGCAGGAATACCTGTAACCCATAGAAATGTAAGCTCATCATTTCATGTGATTACAGGGAATGAAGATCCAACAAAAGAAGAAAGCTCTGTAGATTATGAAGCTTTAGCAAAATTAGAAGGAACCCTTATATTTTTAATGGGTATAAAAAACTTAGATAAAATTTGTCAAAGCCTTATAAAATATGGACAAAGCCCAGAAAGGCCAGTAGCGGTGATTATGAGGGGAACGACTACGGAACAAAAAAAGGTTGAAGGAACTCTTAATAATATTCATCAAAAGGTCATGGAAAAAGGACTAAAAAATCCATCTATTATTATTGTGGGAGAAGTAGTAAATTTATCTGAAAGTTTAAGATGGCATGAAAATAAACCTTTATTTGGGAAAAAGGTTTTGGTAACAAGAACAAGACAACAAGCAAGCCATTTATCTAAAAAGCTTGAAGATTTAGGGGCTGAAGCAGTAGAATTTCCAACGATAAAAATTGAAAAGCCTGAAAGCTTTGATATAATAGATCAAGCATTAGGACAAATAGAAAAATACAAATGGATTATATTTACTAGTGTGAATGGTGTAGCTGCATTTTTTAATCGAATGAAAAAACTAAATATGGATATAAGAAGTCTTTTAAATGCAAAACTTGTAGCTATAGGACCTGCCACTGCGAAAGTTTTAGAAGATAAAGGGCTCATGATTGAATATGTACCTGAAGAATATAGAGCAGAAGCCATTATTCATGGTTTAAAAGATAAAATTAAAGAAGGGGAGCATATTCTTTTACCAAGAGCAGATATTGCTAGAGAAATTTTAGTTAAAGAATTGAAAAATCTAGGGGCTGTTGTAGATGATATTCACATTTATCGTACAGTGATTCCAAAACAGGATCAAGAAAAGCTTATTGCTATCCTTAAAGATAAAAATGTAGATGTCATTACATTTACAAGTTCTTCTACAGTTAGAAATTTCATTGAAATTTTAGGAGAGAATAACAAAGAATTATTAGAAGGGAAGAAAATGGCTTCTATTGGTCCTATTACTGAAGAAACTGCAAAAAAACTGGGACTAAATATAGATATAAAGGCAAAAGCTTTTACAATTGATGGTCTTGTTACAGCTATCAATAATGAGTATAATCAGTAAATAGGGGGGACTTAAGATGAATTTACTAAATAGACCAAGAAGATTAAGAAGAAACGCTGCTATAAGAGGATTGATACAAGAAACAGTACTAAATGTAAATGATTTTATCTATCCATTATTTGTAGTAGAAGGGGAAGGGATAAAACAAGAGATAGAAAGTCTTTCAAATAATTATCACTTTTCTATTGATATGTTAAAAAATGAAATAGATGAAATTATAAATTTAGGAATAAAAGCAGTAATTTTATTTGGATTACCTAATAAAAAAGATAGCTTTGGAAGTGAAGCATACAGTGATGATGGAATTGTTCAAAGAGCAATAAGAGAAATAAAAAGAATCAATAAGGACTTATTAGTTATTACAGATATATGTATGTGCCAATATACTGATCATGGACATTGTGGTATTTTAAGAGATGGTTATGTAGACAATGATGAAACTTTAGAATATCTATCAAAAATTGCTCTATCTCATGCAAAAGCAGGTGCGGATATGGTAGCTCCTTCAGATATGATGGATGGAAGAGTAGGTGCTATTCGAAGTGCTTTAGATAGAAATGGATTTAGTGAAGTTTCTGTGATGGCTTATAGTGCAAAATATGCTTCTGCTTTTTACGGACCATTTAGAGCGGCTGCCAATTCAGCACCAGAATGTGGAGACAGAAAAAGCTATCAAATGGATCCTGCTAATAGTGATGAAGCATTAAGAGAAGTTGAACTAGATATAGAAGAAGGTGCAGATATTGTTATGGTCAAACCGGCCCTTTCTTATTTAGATGTGATTAGAAGAGTAAAAGATAATTTCAATATGCCTTTAGCAGCCTATAATGTAAGTGGTGAATATGCAATGATCAAGGCGGCAGCAGAACAAGGTTTAATTGATGAAAAAAGAATTGTTTTAGAAAAATTATTATCTATGAAAAGAGCAGGAGCAGATATTATCATTACATATCATGCCAAAGATGCTGCTAAATGGTTAAGGGAGGAATAAAAGATGAACTTTCAAAAGTCAAAAATATTGTTTGAAGAAGCAAAAGAAGTTATTCCTGGTGGTGTAAACAGTCCTGTAAGGGCATTTTCATCTGTTTCTATGGACCCTCCATTTATCACGAAGGGAAAGGGAAGTAAGATTTATGATGTAGATGGCAATGAATATATTGATTATGTAGGATCATGGGGTCCTTTGATTTTAGGACATGCTCATGAGGAAGTGACAGAAGCCCTTAAAAAAGTTATAGATTTAGGAACAAGCTATGGTGCGCCTACAGAGATTGAAACAAAGCTTTCAAAATTAGTTTGTGAGGCAGTACCTTCTGTGGAATTAATCAGAATGGTTAATTCTGGAACTGAGGCAACTATGAGTGCATTAAGACTTGCAAGAGGATATACTGGAAGAAAAATGATTGTAAAGTTTGAAGGAAACTATCATGGACATTCAGATAGTCTACTCATTAAAGCAGGATCAGGGGCTCTAACATTTGGGGTACCAAATAGTCCAGGGGTTCCAGAGGATATTGCAAAAAATACTATTACAGCACAATATAATGATATAGAGACATTAAAAGAAATTTTTAAAGAGTATGGGGAAGATATAGCTGGAGTAATTGTTGAGCCTATAGCTGGAAATATGGGGGTTGTACCAGCTACACAATCCTTTATGAATGCTTTAAGAAAAATAACGGAAGAATATGGGGCGTTGTTGATTATAGATGAGGTAATGACAGGATTTAGAGTGTCTTTCCATTGTGCTCAAAGTCTATATAATGTGAAACCCGATATTACGACCTTTGGAAAAATTATTGGAGGAGGTCTTCCTGTAGGTGCTTATGGAGGAAAAAGAGAGATTATGGAAAAAATATCTCCTATAGGACCTGTTTATCAAGCAGGAACTTTATCTGGAAATCCACTAGCTATGACTGCAGGATATGTAACACTTAAGATATTAAGAGATCATCCAGAGATTTATGACCAATTAGAAAAAAAATCTAAAATTTTAGCGGATGGATTAAAAGAAAATGCACAAAAACTTGGAGTAAAGGCAGCCTTTAATCGTGTAGGAGCTATGCAGTCTATTTTCTTTACAGAAAAAGAAGTTGTTGACTTTAAAACAGCCATGAGCAGTGACACCAACAAGTTTAGTGTTTACTTTGAGGAGATGCTAAAGCAAGGCATTTATTTAGCACCATCACAGTTTGAAGCTTCTTTTATTTCAGCGGCTCACAGCGAAGAAGATATAGAAAAGACTATAGTAGCTAGTTTCAATGCGTTGAAAAGAATTGTTTAAGTTTAAGGTGACATAGGATGTATTATGTGGTAAAATTCTATGGATAAAACTTTTAATAAAAAGGAGAAGGATGTATGAGTTTAGTTGAAAATTGGAGAACAATAGCATATGAACATGAAACACAACAAAGTTTTGATAAATTTTGGAATGAATATGCAAAGACAGAGAAAAAAATCTATGAAAATGTTTTAGAAAATCATGGTCAAGCCTTTGAAGGGGTAGTAAAGGAATTAACGGGGGAATATGAGACTTCTAATGAATATATTATGGGTTTTTTAGATGGAATCAATGAAAGTTTGAAGGAAAAATTAGATTTAGAAGAGATTACAGAGGATAGTGCTGTAAAGTTAGATATTGATTTTGAAAAGCTTTACTATAATATGCTAGAAGCAAAAGCAGATTATTTATATACTCTTCCACAATGGGATGAAATATTAGATGAACAAAAAAGAAAAGAAATAACAAAAGTACAAAGAACAGCTAAAACCGTTGTAAAAGAGAATAAGGTAGGAAGAAATGACCCCTGTCCTTGTGGAAGCGGTAAAAAATATAAAAAATGTTGTGGAAAATAATAAAAAAAACACATTCCCTAGTAAAGGAATGTGTTTTTTTTTATTTCTTTTTAGGATATTTCTCAAGAGCGATTTTTAAGATATCCATGGCTCTTTTTAGATCCTTTTCATTCAAAATGTATGCGATTCTTACTTCGTTCTTTCCAGCATTTGGCGTGGTGTAGAATCCTTGAGCAGGTGCAAACATAACGGTTTCACCGTTCAAGTCAAAATCCTTTAATAACCATATTACAAATTCTTCAGCATTTTCAACAGGTAGCTTTGCAATTACATAAAAAGCTCCCTCTGGATTTTGACAAATGACACCTGGAATTTCTTGTAGCTTACGATAAAGAATATCTCTTCTTTTTTGATATTCAGCATGTACGTTTTTAAAGTAGTCTTCAGGAACATCATAAAGGGCTGTTGCACCAATTTGTTCAAGGGTAGGACAGCATAGTCGTCCTTGACAGATTTTTAAAATCTGAGCCATTAATTTTTTGTTTTTACTTAAAATAGCACCGATTCTTGCACCACAAGCACTAAATCTTTTGGATACACTATCAATCAATATTACTTGATCTTTTATATGAGGAATACAACCGAAGCTTTTAAATTTTAGACCATTATATACAAATTCTCTATAGACTTCATCAGAGATAATAAATAAATTATGTTCTTTTGCAATATCAGCTAGTAAGTTTACTTCTTCTTTTGTAAAAACAGCACCTGTTGGATTTCCAGGATTCGTTATGAGTATGGCTTTTGTTTTATGGGTGATTAATTTTTCAATTTCTTCTTTTTTTGGTAAATGAAAACCCGAAGAAGCTTCTGTTATAAGTGGAACAGTTTTTATACCTGCTATAGCATTGAATCCAGCATAGTTTGTATAGAAGGGTTCAGGGATAATTACCTCATCTCCATAATCTGCAATAGCTAATAGTGTAAAAAGAAGAGCTTCACTTCCTCCGTTTGTGATGAGGATTTCATCATTTTCAAAATGCATATCATATTTTTTGTAGTATTTAATCACTGCTTTAATTAATTCAGGAATTCCTTGTGATGAAGTATAGGCTAATACTTTTTCATCAAAATTCTTTATGGCTTCCATGAAATTTTGGGGTGTTTCAATATCAGGTTGCCCAATATTCAGATGATATATTTTTTTCCCATCTGCTTTTGCTTGATCAGCATAAGGGGCTAATTTTCGAATGGGTGATGCTTGCATAGATGTAATTCTTTTAGAAAAATTTTCCATAGGTCCTCCTAGTTTGCACCATAAAATTCCTAATTTAATAGGGCTATGTTCATATTATGGCGAATTGTGTCAAAATTGTAATAATACTATGTTAGCAGACAAAGGATAAATCGTCAAGTAGTTAATAGGGTTATTTAACAAAAAATAATCAAAAAATGATCAAAAAATAAGCAAAAGTATCTCAAAATTTCATAATAGATATAGATTATTTTATCTGATGGAGGGTTCGGTACTCTTTTGGTTTTATGGCATAGGTTTTTTTGAAAATTCCTGCAAAGTGTCCAGCGTTGGCATAACCAACTTTTGCTGCAATATCTTTGATACTGTAATCTGAATCTTTTAGTAGTAAAAGAGCATAGTTCATACGTATTTCTTTTAAGAAATTATAAACGGTTGTTCCGTAAGTTTGCTTAAAAGCCATTTGAAATCTTGTGGTACTCATATTGGCGATTTTACTTAATTGGATGATAGAAGGGTAAGCCGATAAGTCTTTTTTTATAAAGTGAACTACTTTTTTTAATCCTCGCAAATCTTTTTTATCAAGTCTTACACTTAGATGGATTCTCTTTTTGCTTTGTTCTAAATTATCTGTAACAAGGGATAAAATCTCTAACACTTTACTTTCAAAATATAATTGCTGGGAATTTCCCTGTGCTTTACAATCCCTAATTTGCTGAAAAATATAATTTAACTCTGGTAAATTTGGGTTTTGTGATAAAAAATGAACAGCATCTTTAGGATTTGTATACCCATCTCCAAAACGTTTTTTTAAAAAGCTATCGTAATAATCTTGTGTGATCAATATTTTAGTAAAGCGGGTAGGTTTTTTTTCTTCACAATGAGTATACACAGTTTTGCTAGTATTGATATAACAGCAGATACCTTTCTCAACATGATTTAGTTTTTTTCCGCCTACTTTAAAAGAACTAGAATCTGTTTCAAATTGACTTATTTCTAAATAATCCTCACGGATTTGAGAGATGCGTACGAAATTCTCTCTTGGTGTAAAATCTGCAATTAATACAAAAAATAGGTCATTACAATTAATTTGACGAATGGTTCCTTCTCCATGAGTTGGTGACATTTTATACATATGATCGCGAGGGTGGGACAATTGAGGGATATATATAAAGTTGAGTTGAGTAAATGCACTTGCATAATAGTTTCCAAGAGATTTGATCAAAACAGTTTCCTCCTAGTTTTTTGTTAGTATTCTTTCAATGTTGAAATATATTATTCGTGTATAGTAATTGTCTATATAAAAATGATTTCTTTTATTTTCATATTTCTAATTATATCCTTACTTTACCAAAAAAGATATCACCATATAACAAGATAATATCATCATATTACAAATAATCTTTTAAATAATATAATGTAAATTCAGTATTTATAAGGGATGTAAGGGCTTTGTTGATTTGAATATTGAGTGTGTATTAGCATATTGATTTGATAGGCATTATGTCATAAAATACATACAGAAAACAATTTTCAAGTGAAAAAAACAATCAATATCAATAGTTAATTAGAAAGGAGAATTTATTATGAACGGAAAGAGTAGAATCAAATTAATGAGTGAAGGAAATATTTCAAAAGTCTTATTAAAGTTTGGAATACCTATGATTGTAGCTATGCTTGTAACTGCATTTTATAATGTTGTGGATGCCTACTTTGTAGGAGGACTTGGAACAAGTGCTATGGCTGCAGTATTCGTAGCATTTCCTATACAACTTATTTTTTCAGGAGTAGGCCTTACTTTTGGAAGTGGAGGCGGGTCTTATATTTCAAGACTTTTAGGATCAGGAGATGGAAAGAAAGCTAATAGAGTTGCGTCAATTGCATTATTTAGTAGTGTATGCATCGGGATTATCTTGGCAATATTTTTATTGAGTTTTATTGATCAAGTTTTGGTTTTTATGGGAGCCACTAAAACCATATTACCTTATGCGAAAGCTTATGCCATTATATTTATTATTGCATCAATTGTAAGTACATTTAATGTAGCAATGGGAAATTTAGCCGTATCACAAGGAGCTGCTAGCATTTCACTTACTGCAATGCTTACAGGTACCATTTTAAATATAATTTTAGATCCATTATTCATATATACATTAGATTTAGGAATAAAAGGATCAGCTATTGCTACTCTAGTAGCACAAAGTGTGACTATGTTCATTTATATAAGGTACATTTTTGGAGATAAGAGTTATGTGAAAGTATCCTTTAGATATTTTAGTTTAGATAAGGAAATATATGCACAGATATTTAAGATAGGAATTTCAATGCTTATTTTGCAGTTACTTACAAGCATGGCTATGGGACTTATAAATATGACAGCTAGTAACTATGGAGATGCTGCAGTAGCGGCTATGGGAATTGTTACTAGAATCGTTTCCTTAGGATTTTATGTTGTATTTGGTTACATGAAAGGTTTTCAACCTGTTGCAGGATATAATTATGGAGCCAAGAATTATAAAAGGCTAAGGGAAGCAATAAATGTTTCTCTTAAATGGACTACAGGCTTTTGTATTATTTGGACAATACTTATATTCATTTTTTCAAAATTTATTGTTTCCATGTTTAGTGATAATATAACAGTTATTTGTATTGCAGATCATGCTTTGAAAGCAAATACCATTATGTTCATTTCCTTTGGATTTCAATTTGTTTATTCAACGTTATTTTTAGCTATTGGAAAGGCAAAGGTAGGTGGTGTACTCAATATGGCAAGACAAGGGATCTTTTTTATTCCTATAATATTGATTTTACCTAAGATGATTGGATTGGATGGTGTTATTTATACGCAACTAATTGCAGATTTACTTACAACAATAATGACAGCTGTATTTGCTTTAAACATAAGCAAGAAAATAAATGATTTGAATAAAACGGATGTTACGCAGATTATTAAATAAGATAAGTACTTGAAAAATTTTAAAATGTATCCTACAGAGTAGACAAGTGAACTTGTTTTGCTAGAGCAAAACATGAAAACTTCAGATGGAGACTTTACTTCACCTGAAGGAGAAAGTTTTAATTAAAAAAGTCTACCCTGTAGGTGTTTTTTATGTATAATAGAGAATAGAAAAGGTGATGAAATTATGATAAAAGAAAGAAATAGATGGATATACAGCATTTTAATTATTTTTGTTGTTCTGCTAGGGTTAAGTTCAAGAACTTTAGCTTCATACTTACCTAGATGGATAGGGGATTATGCAGGAGATACACTGTGGGCGTTAATGATTTTTCTACTGATAGGATTATTATTCAAAAATGCAACCACGTTATTTGTAGGAAGTTTTGCAGTATTATTTTCTTATTTTATAGAAATTACCCAATTGTATCATGCTCCTTGGATTGATGGGATTCGACAAACGATTCTAGGAGGACTTGTATTAGGTTTTGGATTTTTGTGGAGTGATTTAGTTTGTTATACTATTGGCGTGAGCATAGGAGTTTTCATGGAATGTTTTCTATTTAAATATTTTGGAATGATTAGGATCTATGATACACTGTAATTGAATTTTTATTTCCAAAAGAAAAGGTGAGAAATATGGACTTGTTTGATATGGTGAGAGAACAAAATATAAAAAAAGATGCTCCTTTAGCAGAAAGATTAAAACCACAAAAATTAGAGGACTTTGTGGGGCAGGAGCATATTTTAGGAAAGGGAAAACTCTTATGGAGGGCAATAAAGGCAGATCGAATTACGTCATTGATTCTTTACGGACCTCCAGGAACCGGAAAAACTAGCTTAGCGAGAATTATTGCAAATTCAACAAAATCAAATTTTGTTCAATTAAATGCAGTTACATCAGGAATAAAGGATTTAAAGGAAGTAGTAAAAGAAGCAGAGAATGTTCTTGGCATGTATAATAAAAAAACTATATTATTTTTAGATGAAATTCATCGATTTAATAAGGCGCAGCAAGATGGATTATTACCATATGTTGAAAATGGTACACTCGTATTGATCGGTGCTACAACGGAAAATCCTTTTTTTGAAGTAAATAATGCATTAATTTCTAGATCTATGTTGTTTCAATTAAAACTATTAGATGAAATTGCAATGAAAAAAGTAATACATAGAGCTGTAACAGATGTTGAAAATGGACTAGGCATGTTTCAAGTTCATTTAGAAGAGGAAGCTGTGAGTTTTCTATGTAGTGCTGCCAATGGAGATGCAAGAAAAGCATTAAATGCGTTAGAATTAGCAGTACTTACTACAGAAAAAAATGAACACGGAAAAGTTTATATAAGTCTTGAGGTTGTAGAACAATGTTTACAAAAAAAGCATATTCATTATGATAAAAATCGTGATGCTCATTATGATGTGATTTCAGCTTTTATTAAAAGTATGAGAGGATCAGATCCTGATGCAGCGCTACATTACCTTGCTAGAATGCTTTATGGAGGAGAAGACCCTGTATTTATTGCTAGAAGAATTGTTATTGCAGCTTCAGAAGATGTAGGCAATGCAGATCCAAATGCATTAGCTGTTGCAAATAGTGCTGCCCAAGCAGTTCAATTTATTGGCATGCCTGAAGGAAGAATACTTCTTGCTCAAGCAGCTGTTTATGTAGCAACAGCTCCGAAGAGTAATGCAAGCTACGTAGGAATTAATAAAGCTTTACAAGATATTAAAAATAAAGATATTGGTGGGGTACCCACACATATAAGGGATATGACGGCTAGAAGGATGGAAAATAACCATAGTAAAGTAACAAACGATAACATATATTTATATCCACATAATTATCCAAATGGTTATGTAAAACAGCAGTATTTACCAGATTCTTTAATAGGGACAAAATATTATGCTCCTACAGAAAATGGATACGAAAAAAAGATTCGTCATAGAATGGATTATTTAAAAGGAAAATAAAAAGTCAACAGGATATTAATCCTGTTGACTTTTTATTATAGATTTTCTACTCTTAATATACTTGCAATTTCATTTACTAATCCATTGGACTTTATTTCTTCTAATGCTTTATCTAATTGAGAACGATCTACTTCATGAGTGATGAAGATGAGAGGAACAAAGTGGTTACCCCTTGCTCTTTGTACTACAGATTTTAAGCTGATATCATACCTTGAGAATGTAGATGCAATTTTTCCAAGTACTCCGGGTTCGTCTATTACTTCTGTATGAATATAATATTGACCAATGCCTTCACCAATAATATTTAAATCTGTTTCCTTAAAAGAATCAGTAGATTGAGCTTTGTAGTCGGTTTCAATGAGTTTACCAATTTCTAAAATATCTCCTACTACAGCACTTCCAGTAGGCATAGAACCTGCTCCTTTACCATAAAGCATCAATTCTCCTACTGCATTTCCACGAATAAATAGTGCATTGAATTCATTACTTACAGAAGCTAATGGATGGTTTATTGGTATTAATGTAGGGTGTACATAGAACTTAAAATTATTTTCATCTTTTTTTGCAGTAGCAAATAATTTAATTTTATAGCCTAATTGAGAGGCATATTCAATATCTTTTTTAGAAATTTTAGTGATTCCTTCTCTCGGGATATCTTTAGGAGAAATTCTTATGCCAAAGGCTTCAGAAATTAAAATAGATAACTTGAAAGCTGCATCTTCTCCTTCAATATCAGATGTTGGATCTGCTTCTGCATAACCTTTTTCTTGAGCTAATTTTAAAGCTTCATTAAAATCCATCCCAAAGTCACTCATTTGTGTAAGGATATAGTTTGTTGTTCCATTTATAATTCCTACAATTTCATCAAATTTATTTGCAGAAAGACTTTGTGTTAAAGTATTAATAATAGGGATTCCTCCACCTACACTTGCTTCATATCTTAATGATACGCCTGACGCTTTTGCTAATTTATGGAGAATATCACCATGGGTTGCAATAACTGCTTTGTTAGCTGTAACAACATGCTTTCCATTTTGGAAGGATTCCTTAATATATTCAAAAGCAGTATCTATTCCGCCTATTACCTCAACGATGATATCAATTTCAGGATCTTGAATGATTTCTTTAGGGTTAGTGGTTAATATTTCTTCTGGTACGTTAATATCTCTATTTTTGTGTATATTTCTAACTAAAATTTTCTTAATTTCTAAACTGTTTCCAAGATAGTTTTCTACTTTATCTTTATTATTTTCTACAATGTTCCATACACCCTTACCAATATTTCCTAGACCTAATAATCCTATTTTTATATGTTTCACTTGCAATTCCTCCTACTATTTTTATGATTTGACTGTACGTTATACGAGTACAATTGTGTTTCGATAAAAGACTATGGCATAATATTACCACACTTCTACCATGTATACAATATGTTTTATGAAAAATCTCCTTCAAATTTAAATGCTTGAATATTCAAAAATAATCTTTGGATTATGGTATCAAGAAAATTTAAATCTATTCATGGGTACCTTCGAAAGCTTTTAGTTTTCTGTATAAGGTTCTGAGTCCTATTCCTAGTTCCTTTGCAGCCTCAGTTTTTCCTTTTACATCCCATCCATATTTATCTAAAGCTCCTTGAATGGCTTCTATTTCTATATTTTTGATCTTTTTTCTTATAACTAATTCATTTTTGTTTATACAATTAGATTTCAAAATTTTTTCGGGAAGGTTATTACGGGAGATAATATTTTCTTCCTCCATATTTACAGCATATTCTACTGCGTTTTCTAGTTCACGTACATTACCAGGCCAATGATAAGTTTTCAGTGAAGATAAGGCATCAGAAGAAAAATAGATTAATCGTTTGTCTAATTTTAAGTTATATTTTTTTAAAAAGTGCATGGCTAAAATTTCAATATCCTCTTTTCTTTCTCGAAGAGGAGGTAACTTTAAAGGAATAACATTTAATCGGTAATAAAGATCTGCTCGAAATTCTTTTTTTGATACCAGTTCTTCTAAATTTTGATTTGTAGCAGCTATAATTCTTATATCAATAGGAATAGAACGGATACCCCCTACTCTTTCAATAGTACGTTCTTGGAGAACTCTTAAAAGCTTAGATTGCATAAATAAAGGCATTTCTCCAATTTCATCTAAAAATAGGGTACCCCCTTGAGCTAATTCAATACGCCCTGGTTTTCCACCTTTTTTAGCTCCTGTAAAAGCGCCTTCTTCATACCCAAATAATTCACTTTCAAAAAGACTTTCAGGAATGCTAGCACAGTTGATAGAAATAAGAGGAAAGTCTGAACGATTGCTATTATAATGGATGGCTTTTGCTAATAATTCTTTTCCTGTGCCAGTTTCACCAGTTATTAAAACAGATGAAGTACTTTTTGCTATTTTTTGTACTTTGATTTTTAGGGTTTGGATTGTGTTACTATTTCCTTTCATATTATCTAGGGAAAATTGATGATCTGTTCCTCTTATGTTTTTTTTATTTTCCTTTAAATTTTTATTTTCTTCTATGCGTACTACAGATCCAACAAAATCATGATTTGTTTTTATGGGTGATGAAGAGATGAAAATATCAAATTTTTCGTTTTTAACATATTTTTTTGAAATCATATCTCCTTCTAAAATTTCCTCTATAATTGCTTCAGGAAGGATATTATAGAGAGAGTTTGTGTGAAGATTACAAAAAGAAAATAATTTAAGAGCAGAATGATTGCAGTGTGTAACAAAGCCGTCTTTGTCTATGACAAATAAGCTAGACTTTGATGAATCCATAACTAACTGAAGGATTTTATCTAAATGAATCAATGCATCTTTTTTATGCTTTTGTAGAGCAATCATGGCTACTAAATCTGAAATTTCCGTTAAAATGTTTAGATAGGCATTTTCATTTTCTGTAAGTCTATCATGACCTTCTTTTGTAAAAGAAGTTAAAGCGATGACACCGATGGATTCGTTTTGGAACTTGATGCAATTTAATATTTCTATTGTTGCAGGGCAGTGATCTTTGAAACGACATCCAATACAGGATTTCATATGACCAGGCTTGTTTACTAAGACATTTCCACAAGAAAGAACTTCTTCTAAAGAAGGGGTATGTACACTTTTTCCTTTTTGTTCTAAGTAGTTTGGGGTACAGGTAACTAAATGATATTGACTGTCAAAAATAGCAACTTCAATGTCAAAAGTACTAGATATACTAGTGATGATTTTTTGAAGACTAGGACGAACTGCTACAAGTGAGATCATAAGGAACACCTCTTTATAATAATTTGTGGTAAAATATGTATACTCTTATTATAAAACAATTTGAAATGTGTGACAATTATTTTGACAAAATTGGCAAAAAACAATAAGAATAGAAAGAAAATTTAGTGAATTCCAACTAGGATATTTTTAGTAAACTTGGAATTAAATAATAATTAAACGAATTAAATACTGAAAACAAAGGAAATTCAGGAAAAATATCAAGAAAATAAAAATCATTCACAAAATATCATCTTTTGGCATGGTCTGTGCATATGTTACATTATGTAGAAATATATAAGGGAAAATTAAAAAGTCCAAACTGAAAAAAGATATTAGGAGGGGTTTACATGTTACAGAAAAAAGATTTTTTATCATTAGAAGGTAAGGTAGCGGTTATTTCAGGATCAGCTGGGGGAATTGGATTGGCAACAGCACAGATTTTATCAGCGTATGGTGCAAAAGTAGCAATGCTTGATGTAAATCCAAAGGGAGAAGAAGAAGCTGAACGTATTAGAAAAGAAGGAAGAGTAGCAGAATTTTTAAAATGTGATGTTACATCTATTGAAAATGTGAAAACAGTTGTTGAAACCATTAAAGAAAAGTTTGGACATATTGATATTTTATTTAATAATGCAGGGGTTACAGTGAGAAAAACAGTTGTGGGGTTAGAAGAAAAAGAATGGGATTTTGTATTGGATGTAGGATTAAAAGGTACATATTTATTATCAAAGCATGTGATTCCAATTATGGCAGCAGGTGGCGGTGGTAGTATTATCAATACAGGTTCTGGATGGGGACTAAAAGGTGGAGATGATGCGGCAGCTTATTGTGCAGTAAAAGGTGGAATTGTTAATTTAACTCGTGCTATGGCAATTGATCATGGGAAAGAAAATATTCGTGTGAATAGTGTTAATCCTGGAGACACTGATACAGCAATGCTTAGAGATGAAGGCCGTCAAACAGGGTTAGTAGTAGATGAAAAGTCACAGGAGGAATACCTTGTTGATTGTGGTAAAGATAGACCCCTTGGAAGGCTTGGAACTACAGAAGATATTGCAAAAGCAGTGTTATTCTTAGCAAGTGATCTTTCAAGTTGGATTACAGGTAGTGCAGTTGTAGTTGATGGTGGGGGCATTGCATAATTAATTTTCAATGTAGTTATGGAAATATTTTAATTTTAGCAAAATCGTAAAAATAAAGAACCACGTAGGAGGGAAAATAAATGAGTATACAAGGATTCAAATCACACCCATATATTCCAAATTCAGTTTTAGAAGTACAACAGGAGATGTTAAAGGAAATAGGACTCAATAGTCTTGAAGAACTTCATGCAGAAGTACCAGAAGAAATTAAATTGAAGGAAAATATGAATTTTCCAAAGCCTTTCAAATCTGAATATGCTTTAAAGAGACATGTAGAAGGGCTACTTAAGAAAAACAAAACTTGTAACGATAATATTAGCTTCTTAGGGGCTGGTTGTTGGCAACATTATGTACCAGCTATATGCGATGAAATTAATTCAAGAGGAGAGTTTTTAACTGCGTATGGTGGAGAGCCATATAATGACTTTGGAAGATTTCAATCATTGTTTGAATATCAAAGCTTAGTTGCAGAACTTGTAGATATGGATGTAGTAAATGTTCCAACAATGGATGGAGCACAAGCAGCAGCTACAGCTATTAGAATGGCAGGAAGAATAACAGGAAGAAATGAAATATTAGTGCCAAAAGCAATGGATGAAGAGAAACATTTGATTATAAAAAATTATTGTGAACCAGATTTAACGCTTATCAAAGTAGATTATGATATGAAAACAGGGCAATTAGATCTTGAAGATTTAAAGAAAAAGATTTCTGAAAAAACAGCAGCAGTATTTTTCGAAAATCCTTCTTTCCTAGGATTTATTGAAGAACATGGACAAGAAATTTCTGATATTGCACATGACGTTGGTGCTCTTAGTGTAGTAGGGGTAGATCCAAGTTCTTTAGGGGTATTGACACCTCCAAGTGGATATGGTGCAGATATTATTAGTGGAGATTTACAGCCATTAGGGATGCATATGAATTATGGCGGAGGACAATCAGGCTTTATGGCTACTCGTGATGAAGAAAAATTTGTCATGGAATTTCCATCTCGTCTATTTGGGATAGCACCGACTAGTGCTGAAGGGGAGTATGGTTTTGGAGATGTAGCCTATGACAGAACTTCTTTTGGTCATCACAGACATGAAGGAAAAGAATATGTAGGGACACAGACAGCTCTTTGGGGGATTACGGCAGGCGTGTATCTAGCAACTATGGGACCTGCTGGTATGTTTGAATTAGGCCAAACTATTATGCAAAAATCTCAGTATGCCATAAAGCGATTAAATGAAATAAAAGGAGTAAAAGGTTCTTTATTTGATGCTGTAAACTTTAAAGAGTTTATAGTGAATTTTGATGGAACCAAGAAAACAGTAAAAGAAATCAATAGAATGTTAAGAGAAAGAAATATATTTGGTGGAAAGGATTTGACTAAAGATTTTCCAGAGCTAGGAGAAAGTGCTTTGTATTGTGTAACAGAAGTGCATATGAAAGAGGATATTGATAAATTAATAGTAGCTATTGAAGAATGTGTGAAGGCATAAGATCGGATTTTAGGAATAGAAAGGAAGGATCATGATGAAGAGAATAAATAGAAATTACAAAGTAAGAAACTTTCATCAAGCAAAATGGGATGAGCCTATTATATTTGAATTAAGTAAAAAGGGAGAACGAGGAGTTTTGGTGCCTCAAGCAGAAGAAAAAATTGTAGCTTTAGTTGGAGATGGTGTATCAAAGATTCCTCAAGGAATGTTTAGAAAGGAACTTCCTAAATTACCAGAAATATCTCAACCAAGAGTATTAAGACATTACATGCGTTTATCTCAAATGACTCTAGGTGCAGATGTGAATGTGGAAATTGGTCAAGGAACTTGTACAGTAAAGTATAGCCCAAAAGTAAATGAACAATTAGGGAAAATGCCAGAAATGACAGAAGTACATCCTCTTCAACATGAAAGTACTGTTCAGGGTATTTTAGAGATTATGTATAAAACTGAACTTTGCATGAGAGAAATTTCCGGAATGGATCGTTTTACATTCCAGCCAGGTGGTGGAAGTCAAGCTATTATGACAATGGCTGCTGTAGTAAGAGCTTATCATAAGGCAAATGGAAATGCTGATAAAAAGGATGAGATCATTACAACTATTTATTCTCATCCATCAGATGCAGCAGCTCCAGCATTAATGGGATATAAAATTATCTATATCCATCCAGATGAAAATGGATATCCCGATTTTGAAGCTTTCAAAGAAGCAGTTTCTGAAAGAACAGCAGCTTTTATTGTTGCAAATCCAGAAGATACAGGAGTATACAATAAAAGGGTACAAGAATTTACACGCATGGTACATGAAAAGGGTGGTCTTTGCTGCTATGATCAAGCCAATGCAAATGGTTTATTAGGTGTCACAAGAGCAAGAGAAGCAGGCTTTGATATGTGTCACTTCAATTTACATAAAACCTTCTCAACACCTCATGGATGCGGTGGACCTGCAACTGGAGCTATGGGTGTGACAAAACAATTAGAAAAATTTATGCCAGCACCACTTATTGATTTTGATGGAGAAAAATACTTTTTAAATGAGGATATCACAAATAATCCATATACTATAGGAAAAGTTAGAGCCTTTAATGGAGTTGCACCAGTTGTCATGAAGACTTATGCATGGATTATGAATTTAGGAGCAGAAGGTTTATATGAAGCTGCTAAAATAGCAGTATTAAATAACAACTATTTATTCAAAAAATTGATGGCATTAGATTGTGTGGATGCACCATATATTAAAGGAAAACAACGTATAGAACAAGTAAGATATACATTAGAAAAATTAACAGAAGATACAGGAATCAAAACAGAAGATATACAAAGAAGAATGATGGACTTTGGTATGCATTATTGGTGCAGTCATCATCCATACTATGTTCCAGAACCAATGACATTAGAACCTACTGAGACACCTTCAAAAGAGGATTTAGATGAATATATTGCAACCCTTGAGCACATTTTTAAGGAGGCTTATGAAACTCCTGAAAAATTCAAAAATGCTCCATATTGTAGTTCGTGCCATAGAGTAGATGAATCAGGTATGGATGATCCAAATGAGTGGGCCATTTCTTGGAGAAGTTATCTAAAAAAATCTATTGCTGAATAAATTGATTAAAAAGGATGGGATAACTTGAAAAAATTAGGACTAATTATTAATCCCATTGCTGGAATGGGAGGCAGAGTGGGACTAAAGGGCACTGATGGCGTTGTAGATCAGGCTATAAAGCTTGGGGCCCTTCCCCAAGCTCCTAATCGTACTGAGATGAGCCTTAAAGTTTTAAGTGACTTAAAAGAGAAAATAGAAATTGTTACTTGTTCAGGAGATATGGGAGAAAATGAAGCAAAAAAATGTGGTTTTAAGACGAGGGTTGTTTTAGAGATAAAAAATAGAAATACAAATCAGCAAGATACAATTATTGCTGCGAAGAAGTTATTAGAAGAAGACGTTGATTTACTTCTATTTGCAGGAGGAGATGGGACAGCTAGAGATATTTATGAGGCAGTAGGCGATAAAATGACGGTTGTTGGCATTCCAGCGGGAGTAAAAATTCATTCAGCAGTTTATGCAAGTAGTCCTCAGAAGGCTGGAGATTTAGCAGTTTTATATTTACAAGATAATGTTCCCAAAGTACAAGAAGTAGAAGTCATGGATATTGATGAAGAAGCTTTTAGAAATGGAATTGTAAAAACAAGATTATATGGATATCTAAAAATTCCTTATGAGAAAAGATTCTTGCAGGGGAAAAAGTCGGGAAGCGTCATGAGTGATCAAGCTGCACAAAGAGCCATTGGCTTTGATATTGTTGACAATATGGAAAAAAATGTATATTATATTATTGGGCCAGGTTCTACAACACGTCCTATTATGGAGATTTTAGAAATTCCCTTTACTCTTTTAGGTGTGGATTTGGTGTACAATAAAAAGCTAGTAAAAAAAGATCTTACAGAAAAAGAGTTATTAGGAGAGATAGAGAATAGACCTGTGAAACTTGTTGTAACACCTATCGGAGGACAGGGGTACATATTTGGAAGGGGAAATCAGCAAATCAGTCCAGATGTGATAAGGAAGGTAGGTAAGAAAAATATCATTGTTGTTGCTACAAAGCAAAAACTTTCTTCATTAGAAGGAAGACCCTTTCTTGTAGATACAGGGGATGAACGATTAGATGAAGAATTAAGAGGATATATAAGAGTTACTTCCGGGTATAAAGAATTAGTTATGTATAAGGTAAATGCTTAAGAGAGAAGATAATTTTTTTTGACTACAATTTTCAGATAATTACACAAATTAAGAATAAAAAGTAAATTGAAAGTATGAGGAGGCGTTGCTTTAATTATGAAATAGAATGGTTAATGCAAAGGGTATTTATCAAGAAAGGAGGGGTGAAAAAATTTACTTCAAGCTTAATGGTTTTGTTTAAAATGTAATGAAGTTTATTAAAAACTGAGGAGGGTATTTTATGGGATTAATAAAAATTTCGCCGATTTTTGTACTGGCAGGGCTTATGATAGGGGGACTTGATGTACTATTGGCAGCACCTATTGCAACGATTGTCGCTGCAATTGTTGCAATGGCTACAGAAAAGTATACATTTAAACAAATTATGGAGTTTGCTTTAGATAATGTTAGAGAAATTGTTATTGTATTTTTTATATTAATGTTTGCATATGGTTTAGCAGAATCTTTTATGGCTACTGGTGTTGGAGCTTCTATTATTATTGCAGCATTAAAGATGGGTGTTACAGCTAAGAGTGTTGCCGTCGTAGGATTTTTAGTAACTTGTATATTATCTATTGCAACAGGAACATCTTGGGGGACTTTCGCAGCATGTGCACCTGTATTTTTATGGTTAAATCATATTGTTGGGGGGGATATCATATTAACAGTTTGTTCTATTGCTGGTGGAGCATGCTTTGGAGATAATATTGGTCTTATATCAGATACTACAGTACTTAGTTCAGGATTACAAAAAGTTGAAATTATTCATAGAATTAGGCATCAAGGAGTTTGGTCAGCATTATGTGCTTTAGCTACAGCAATTGTTATTTATTTTGTGGGAGTATCTATGGGGCTTCCAAGTACAATAGGAAATGCTACTGAAGCTATTAATGCAATTCCACAAGCAGCATGGGATGCTTTAGCTCAAGAGAGAGCTTCGGCTGTAACTTTACTGGAACAAGTTAAAAGTGGTGTACCTATGTATATGATTATTCCACTAATTATTGTTATTGGAATGGCTGTTAAAGGTTTCCAAACCATGATTTGTCTAGGAGCAGGCATTCTTTCTGCGTTAATACTAGGATTTGGAGCAGGAACAGTTACAAATCTTAATGCATTTTTAAATGATCAAATTTACACAGGTTTTTCTGATGCAGGTAGTTGGTCTATCGTAATGATGATGTGGGTGGCTTCTTTTGGTGGAATTATGAATAGTATGCATGCTTTTGAACCGATATCTAAAGCATTTGTAAGTATGGCTAAAAATGTAAGGCAGTTAATGACTTTTAATGGACTACTTTGTTTATTTGGGAATGCAGCTTTTGGGGATGAGACGGCGGAAATCGTTACCATTAGCCCGATTATTAAAAATATTACAGATGAAAATGTTGAAGCAAGTGAAGAAGATATGTATAAGCTAAGACTTAGAAATGCAACTTTTGCAGATGCATTTGGAGTGTATGGATCTCAATTAATACCTTGGCATTGTTTCGTATTATTCTATGTTGCTATTGCAAAGGCTGTATATCCTCTTCATCCATTTGTACCAACGGATATTATTAGAATGAACTTTATGGCATTTATTGCAGTAGGCTCTATGTTGATTCTTACGATTACAGGATGGGATCGATTTGTACCACTATTTGGACTTCCTAGAGAACCTCAGGTAAGATTAAAGAAAAAAGGGAGTGCAGTGAAAGAAATATAATATCTTTTAATAGAGTATAAAAAGTAGTTAATACTAGAGAAAATCCTTCTTAGAAGGGTTTTCTCTTTTTTAGGGAGAATGATGAAAAGGAAAGAACTATGTTTTCTCAAAATTGTATAAAAATTACATGCTTTTCTTATACTATGAATGACAAATTTGATTTACGAGGTGATCTGGTGAGAAAAGATAGAAAAGTAAAAAAAACCATTGTTAGCATTATGAAGGATAATAAAGAAGAAGATTCAATGGTAAAAGCATTAGATTTATTACCTATAAGTGAAATCGTAAAAGATGGTGATATTGTTGTGATTACACCTAATTGGGTGAAGGCAAAACCTCCCTATACAGGGACTGTTGTAGGTCCCAATACATTAAAGCGGCTTATACAATATATCAAAAAGTATAAGCCTAAAAAAATAGTTATTGCTACAGGATCTGGTGGAGACCCTACTCCAAAAGTATTAACTTCTGTAGGGTATGATAAGGTCATCCAGGAAGAAAATGTAGAATTTGTAGATTTGAATTATGGTCCCTATATAGAACTTGAATTAGAACATGATCAACCTAAAAGTACGAAAATAAATGAATTAGTTAATGAAATAGATGTGCTTATTTCTTTTACCCAATTGAAGCAACATGAAGAAGCAACCATGAGTGCTGGTATTAAAAATATTGCTTTAGGATTTCCACCTGCAGAAATTCATGGTTTTCCAAAAAAGAAATTAGGAATTCATGAGGATTTGCATGGATTTATTGTAGCTATGACAAAAAAAATACCTATAGATCTTACTGTTATAAGTGTTGATAAAACCATGATAGGAACAGGACCTTCTGATGGAAAGGCTGTGGATACACCAGGGATTATTATTGCTGGAACAGACCCTGTTGCTACAGATACAATAGGGGCAAGGTTGTTGGGCTTTTTACCGCAGGCTATCAGTTATATCTATAAGCTTTATAAAGAAGGGATAGGAATTGCAGAGCCTGAAAAGATGGATTTAAGGGGAATCAGCCTTGAAGAGGCAGAAAAGATATTTAGTAAAGCAGCTTTTCAGCAAGAAATTATACTAGATAATAAGAAGATAAAGAATATACATGGAAACCAATAGTAATATTGAGAATTTTAGGAGAATTTATCTGAAATGGGAGAAAAATGTATAAAAATGAATATAAAATCAATATAAGTATGATATAATAGTCACAATAATATTACCATCTAACATTAGGAAAGGAGTGTAGACAATGAATGTAGAGCTGATCAATCCTTTTATAAAAGCCAGTAAGGAGATTTTACATCAAATGGCAAATATACCATGTGAGATGGGAACGGTATTTACAAGAGAAGGATCATTTGATGGTACAGATGTAATGATTTTTATAGGATTAACTGGGCAATTGAAAGGACAGGCAATTTTAGGAATGAAGGAAGAGATGGCAAGAAAGATTGTTTCTAATATGATGGGCGGTATGCCCGTTAATGCTTTGGATGATATTGTAAAAAGTGCTATTTCAGAACTTGGGAATATGATTTTGGGGAATACAGCTACACTACTTTATAATAAGGGCATTACAATAGATATTACACCGCCTACTCTTTTGATTGGAGAAAAATTATCTGTGTCTACTAGTTCGAAGCAAACAATTACTGTTCCATTAAAAACAGATTATGGTATAATTGAATTAGATATTGCAATAAAGGAGTAGATTGTATGGCTATAAATATAGTATTATTTGAACCAGAAATACCACCAAATACAGGAAATATTGCGAGGACTTGTGCAGCTACAGGTAGTAGATTGCATTTAATAAAGCCTCTAGGATTTTCAATTGATGACAAACATTTAAAGAGAGCAGGATTAGATTATTGGGATTTGTTAGATTTGCATCTGTATGAAAATATTGATGAATTATTTGCTAAGTATAAAGATGGAAAGTTCTTTTTTGGAACAACAAAAGGAAAGCATTTTTATACAGATATGAAATACGAAGATGAATGTTTTATTGTATTTGGAAAAGAAACAGCTGGTTTACCAAAGAAAATACATAAAGAGTACCAAGAGACTTGTATAAGAATTCCTATGGTTAAAAATGAGAGAGCAAGATCTTTAAATTTATCAAATTCTGTGAATATCATATTATATGAAGCATTAAGACAAGTTGGATTTGGAAATTTAGTATAGAGAGAGCGTATGCTCTTCTTTTTTTTGACAAATAGGGATAAAATTTAAATAAATTTAACATGATTCGATAAACTCTAATAAAATAAAAAAAGAATTAACAAAAATAATGAAAAATAGTGTATTATATAAAAGGTATGGACTTATTACATAATTATAGGAGGGGCACAAATGGAAATTTTCTTTGGACTACTTGGAGGACTCGGATTATTTCTCTATGGAATGACCATTATGGGAGATGGGTTGGAAAAGTCTGCTGGAGATAAAATGAAAAAAATTATTGAAGTACTTACAAATCATAGAATCATGGCAGTAACTGTGGGAGCATTGGTTACAATGATTATACAAAGTAGTAGTGCTACTACAGTTATGGTTGTAGGATTTGTGAATGCAGGGATTATGACTTTAACTCAAGCTACGGGAGTAATTATGGGAGCAAATATTGGAACTACCGTAACTGCTCAAATTGCATCATTAAAAATAAGTCATATTGCTCCTGTTGTGGTAGGATTAGGTGTTGGTGTATGGCTTTTTAGTAATAATAAAAAGACCAAAAATGTAGCAGAAATTTTTATAGGGTTTGGTATTTTATTTATTGGTATGGATTTTATGAAAGAAGCTGTAAAACCTCTTCGTGAGTATGAAGGGTTTAGGGAAATGTTGATTAGTTTTGGAAAACCAACTTTTACAGATTCTTTAATGGCAATTTTTACAGGCTTTTTTATTACTGCAGCAGTTCAGAGCAGCAGTGCTACTACAGGTATTTTAATTGCTCTTGCTAGTGAAGGATTGTTACCTATAGAGGCTTCTTTACCTATTATATTTGGAACCAATATAGGAACTTGTGTAACGGCAATGCTTTCAAGTATAGGAGCAAATAGAACAGCAAAAAGAGCTGCGTTTATTCATTTTACTTTTAATGTAGTAGGAACATTATTATTTCTTGTATGTTTTAAGGATATTACAATTAAAATTGTTAAACACTTTTCGCCTGATAGTGCGGCAAGACAATTGGCCAATGCCCACACGCTCTTTAATATTGGGAATACATTGATATTACTACCTTTTGCTCCAATATTAGTAAGACTTGCCAATAAAGTTCTTCCTGTAAATGAATCGGAGAAAAGGGAGAGAAGAGGGGTTAAATATCTTGACGATAGAATGTTAGAAACACCATCTATTGCTATTGGGCAGGTAATGAAGGAAATACTTAATATGGGGGAGTTAGTTGTAGATAGTTATCGAACATCAATGGAAGCATTCTTTGAAAAGAGTGAGAAGTTAGCAGATGAAACCTTTCAAATGGAAAAAATCATCAATATTATGGAGCGTGAGATTGCAGAATACCTAGTTAAATTATCAAATACATCTTTATCAGGGAAGCAACATGAAATTGTTGATGGATTTTTTAATACAATCAATGATATTGAGAGAGTTGGAGATCATGCAGATAATTTAGCAGAACTAGCTATTTTTTGTTCGGAACGTAAACTGGAATTTAGTGAAGTAGCCATAAAAGAATTAAAATTGATGCATGAACGGGCAATGAAATCTTATAATCAAGCAATACTAGCATTGAAAACAGGAGATATGAATATAGCAAGGCGGGTTGTAGAGAGAGAAGGGGAAATTGATCACATGGAAAAATCTCTTAGAACTAGTCATATTTCAAGACTAAATAAACAGGAATGTTCAGCGGGCTCAGGGATAATATTTTTAGATGTTATCAGCAATCTTGAAAGAATAGGAGATCATGCTACAAAGATTGCTTTTTCAGTAATGGATTCATCAGGTAAATTTTAAAATAAAGATATATAACAAACAGACTTCTTCGAATAGGAAGAAGTCTGTTTGTTATATTTTTTAGAAGTACCCTATAAGGATGAAAATGAAAAATCAAAAGTTAAGATAGAAAATACAGTTGTAAAAATAATATATAGATAATAAAATAATATAGATAAGATAGATTTATGGTGATAGGAGGGAATATAATTGAAGCCCATAAAAATTATGACAACCAGTTTATCGGATATTCCAAAGGAACTTATAGAAGAATATGATATTACTGTTTTGCCGTTAACCATAAGGTTTGGAGATGAAGAATTTAAAGATCGTGAGGATTTGAGTGCAGAAGAATTCTTTAGTAAATTACGAGAGTCTGATGAACTGCCTAGTACATCTCAAATTACGCCAGGCATATTCATGAGTGAAATAAAAAATGTTTTAGAAAATGGATATCAAGTAATGATCATTAATGGATCTTCAGGGGTAAGTGGTACCCATCAATCAGCCTTAATGGCAAAGAAAGAATTAGAATCAGAAGATATAACAGTAATTGATACTTTAGCACTTTCGTATACTTGTGGAATGATTGTGGTAGAAGCAGCTAAAATGGCAAAGGAAGGTAAAAGCAAAGAAGAAATTATAGATAGAATAGAAGAAATGAAAGGGAAAGCAGACCACATTTTTTCTGTACAAACTCTTGATTACCTCAAAAAAGGCGGAAGACTTAGTGCTACTAAAGCTACAATCGGAAAAATATTAAATGTGAAACCTATTTTGATTATAAAGAATGGTAAAGTAGAGCTTTTTGATAAAGTAAGGGGAAATAAGAAAATTATACCTAAAATGATTCAAATTGCAAAAGAAAGAGGCTTAAAGCATGGAACAGAATATGTGTGTATAGCACATGGTGGGAATATAGAAGGGCTAGAAAAACTGAAGGAAGAAATGATGAATGTCTTTGAGCCAAAGAAAATAGTCATTACGGAAATAGGTTGTACCATAGGAACATACACAGGACCAGGGCTATTGGCAATTTTATATATGAGAGATGTATAATTTATATAAAATAAATAACAAAAAATAACAAAAAATGATTGTAAAGATGTATTTTTTATAATATAATAAATGTAAAGATAATTCTAATGATTATTAAAAATACATAGAAGATATAAATATTCTGGTTGAAAAATGCGGAAGAGAATCCGAATTGGATCGCCGAAGGGACAAGCAAGAGGGTATTGCCTATCTTTTTGTGAAATTCTCAGGCAAAAGGACCGTATTTGGACGGAACTCTGGAAAGCTTTTAAAAAGCACCGAAGGAGCAATTCTATTGATTAGAAGAAACTCTCAGGTTGAAGACAGAGGCGTATGGCAAACATGGGTTTGTCATGCGCCTCTATTTTTATAAAAAATCAGGGAAACGTTTTCCTAAAAGAAACTGGGGTGATTATGGGATGAAAAAAATATTAATTACAAATAATTCGAAAGTTTATGAAGAAAATAAGGAAAAAATGGATATAATTTATTCGAAAGAATATTCGTATCTTGATGTTCTTACCATTACTAGGGACAAGATTCATGAGGGGCATGGACTGATGACACATCCCCTATCGGGAAGCGTTAAGCCTAATGAGACGCCTTTTAAGTCAACGATTATTACAAAAGAAAAAAGTAACCTTAATATGGAATTTCTTGAAATTATTGAAGGAAGTATTAAAACGGCGGAGAAATTTATTAGAGGGAAGAAGACACCCCTTTGGGCAGAAAAAATATTAGAAGATTTTAAAGTTATTGATTATTGTTTGATAAAGAGTGCAATAGAAAGTATGGATCAGTTTTGCTAATTATTTTAATAATGGAGAGGGAGGAAATAAAATGGAAAATGTATATGACATAGTCATTATAGGAGCAGGACCTGGAGGTCTAGCAGCAGGACTATATGCAGCAAGAGCTAAAATGAAAACATTGATATTAGAAAAGGACAAAACAGGAGGACAAATTGTTACGACTAATGAGGTAGCAAATTATCCTGGATCTATTCAAGAGGCTACAGGACCAAGTCTTATTGCAAGAATGGTAGAACAAACAGAAGAATTTGGGGCAGAGAGAAAAAAAGATACTGTAATGGATGTTGACTTTACAGAAAAAATAAAAGTCATAAAGGGAGAAAAAGAAGAGTATAAAGCAAAGGCAGTAATCATTGCAAGTGGTGCGACACCAAGACCTATTGGTTGCCCTGGAGAAAAGAAATTAACAGGAAAAGGAGTATCTTATTGTGCAACTTGTGATGCAGACTTTTTTACAGATTTAGAAGTGTTTGTAATAGGAGGAGGAGATTCAGCAGTAGAAGAAGCTATGTATTTAACAAAGTTTGCAAGAAAAGTTACTATCGTACATAGAAGGGATGAATTAAGAGCTGCAAAATCTATTCAAGATAAAGCATTTAAAAATGAGAAAATAAATTTTATGTGGGACAGTGTAGTTGAAGAAATAAAAGGAGATGGCATTGTAGAATCTGTTGTATTTAAAAACAAGAAAACAGAAGAAACTACTGAATATCATGCAGATGAAGAAGATGGAACCTTTGGAATATTCCCATTTGTAGGATATAAGCCTCAAAGTGATGTATTCAAAGACAAAATAGAACTAAATGAAGGCGGTTATGTAATTACAGATGCTGATATGAAAACAGATGTAGAAGGTGTATTTGCTGCTGGAGATATTAGAGTAAAATCTTTAAGACAGGTAGTAACTGCTACAGCTGATGGTGCAATTGCAGCTGTTGCAGCAGAAAAATATATCGAAAATAATTTTTAAAAATGAGGGAGGAAATCATATGTTAGCACTTGATAAAAAAACTTTTCAAGAAGAAGTTTTAGAAGCAGCTGGATTTGTTCTTGTAGATTTTTGGAGTGATGGTTGTGAACCATGTAAGGCTTTAATGCCAGATGTGGAAGAACTTGCAGCTCAATATGAAGGAAAAGTGAAATTTGCAAAATTAAATACAACAAAAGCTAGAAGACTTGCTATATCACAAAGGGTATTAGGTCTTCCAACAATTCTACTATACAAAGATGGTGAAAAAATTGATGAAGTAACAAAGGATGATGCAACAAAAGGAAATATACTTGCCATGCTTCAAAAACATGTAGGATAGTCTATGATTCACACTAGTAGGCATATAGTCTACTAGATGTGGGTTAAAATATAAAGGGAGGTGAATCATGTGCGCTTAGAATTAGGAAAAATTAATATTACAGATGTTCAGTTTAGTGATATAACTAAAGTGGAAAATGGAATATTATATGTAAACAAAGAAGAGATCATAAGTATTATAAAGGAAGATGATCACATTAAGAGCGTGCAGGTAGAACTTGCGAAACCAGGGGAAGAAACCAGAATAACTCCTGTGAAGGATGTTATTGAACCAAGAGTCAAAGTTGATGGACAAGGTGGTATATTTCCTGGAGTAATCAGTAAAGTTACTACTGTAGGTTCAGGTCGCACACATGTATTAAAGGGAGCTGCAGTGGTTACTTGTGGTAAAATCGTAGGTTTCCAGGAAGGTATTATCGATATGAGTGGTCCTGGAGCTGAATATACTCCGTTTTCAAAGCTAAATAATGTTTGTTTGGTGATTGAACCAATAGACGATTTGAAACAACATGAATATGAAGCTGCTGTAAGAATGGCAGGATTAAAAGTAGCTACTTTCATTGGTCAAGCAGGAAAAGAAATTACTCCTGATGAAGTAGAAGTTTATGAGACAAAGCCATTATTTGAGAGTGTTGCTGAGTATCCAGACCTACCAAAGGTTGGCTATGTTTATATGCTTCAAACACAAGGGTTATTACATGATACTTATGTATATGGGGTAGATGCAAAAAAAATAGTACCTACAATTCTTTATCCAACGGAAGTGATGGATGGAGCAATTCTTAGTGGTAACTGTGTATCAGCTTGTGATAAAAATACAAGTTATCACCATTTAAATAATCCAATCATTCATGATTTATATGAAAGACATGGAAAAGATATTAACTTTGTAGGCGTAATCATTACAAATGAAAACGTATATCTTGCAGATAAGGAAAGATCTTCAAATTGGACTGCAAAGTTTTGTAAGTTCTTAGGACTTGATGGTGCACTTGTATCTCAAGAAGGTTTTGGAAATCCAGATACAGATCTTATTATGAACTGTAAGAAAATTGAAAATGAAGGTGTAAAAACTGTTATTGTTACTGACGAGTATGCAGGTCGTGATGGTGCATCCCAATCTCTTGCAGATGCAGACTCAAAAGCAGATGCTGTGGTAACTGGTGGGAATGCAAATGAAGTTATTGTACTTCCTCCAATGAAAAAAATAATCGGAATGCTTGATTATGTGGATAGAATTGCAGGAGGATTTGATGGTAGTTTAAGACCTGATGGAAGCATTGAAGCTGAAATCCAAGTAATTACAGGTGCTACAAATGAATTAGGCTTCAATAAAATGTCTGCTACAGGATTTTAATAGTAAGAAATTTAAAATAAAAAATAAATGACAGAAAGGATGGTAACCATGGGATTATTTGAAGGAAAAAAAGTCATCATCATTGGTGATAGAGATGGTATACCAGGTCCTGCTATTGAAGAATGCTTAAAAGGCACAGGCTGTGAAGTTGTTTTTTCAGCTACAGAGTGCTTTGTCTGAACGGCTGCAGGAGCAATGGACCTAGAAAATCAAAATAGGGTGAAGAATTTAACTGAGAAGCATGGTGCTGAAAATATCATCGTACTTTTTGGAGCAGCAGAAGCAGAAGCTGCAGGCTTAGCTGCAGAAACTGTAACAAATGGAGACCCTACTTTTGCAGGTTCGTTAGCAGGAGTCCAGTTAGGACTTAGAGTATATCACGTTGTAGAACCAGAATTTAAAGAGGCTGTAGATGAAGAAGTTTATGAAGAGCAAATTGGTATGATGGAAATGGTATTAGAAGTTGATGAGATTATTGAAGAAATGAGTTCCATGAGAGAACAATTCTGTAAATATTAAAAAATTTCCCGTTAAAAATACGAGAGGGGGGAAAACATGAGCAAGATTAGAGTTGTTCATTATATAAACCAATTCTTTGCAGGTATTGGTGGAGAAGAAAAAGCAGATGTAAAACCGGAAGTAAGAGAAGGTGTAGTAGGACCAGGAATGGCCTTAAAAGGAGCTTTTAAAGATGAAGCTGAAATTGTTGCTACGGTAATTTGTGGTGATTCCTATTTTAATGAAAATATTGAAGAAGCAAAATCTGTGATTATTGATATGGTGAAAAAGTATAATCCAGACTTGTTCATTGCAGGTCCAGCTTTTAATGCAGGTAGATATGGCGTAGCTTGTGGAGCTATTAGTAAAGCTGTAAAAGAAGCGTTTAATATTCCTGTTGTAACAGCTATGTACCCCGAAAATCCCGGATCAGATATGTTTAAAAAAGATCTTTATATTATTGAGACAGGAAACTCAGCGGCTACAATGAGAAAAGCTATTCCAGCATTAGCAAAATTTGCTTTAAAATTTGGAAAAGGCGAAGAAATTCAAGCTCCTAGTGTTGAAGGATATATTCCAAGGGGTGTAAGAAAGAATATTTTTAGAGAAGAAAGAGGCTCAAAAAGAGCTGTTGATATGTTGATTAAGAAGTTAAGTGGAGAGGAATATATTACAGAATATCCAATGCCAGACTTTGATAATGTGACCCCTGGTAAAGCTATAAAAGATATATCAAAAGCAAAGGTAGCAATTGTTACTTCTGGTGGTATTGTACCGAAAGGAAATCCAGATCATATTGAGTCATCAAGTGCATCAAAATATGGTAAATATGATATATCTGAATTTAGTGATTTAACAGCTGAAACTCATGAAACAGCACATGGTGGATACGACCCTGTTTATGCGAATGAAGATTCAGACAGAGTATTACCTGTTGATGTTTTAAGAGATTTGGAAAAAGAAGGAAAAATTGGAGAACTTCACAGATATTTCTATACTACGACAGGTAATGGAACGTCTGTTGGTAATTCTAAAAAGTTTGCAGCTGAGTATGCAAAAGAATTAGTGGCAGATGGTGTAGATGCAGTTATTCTAACATCTACCTGAGGTACTTGTACACGTTGCGGTGCAACGATGGTAAAAGAAATCGAAAGAACTGGAATTCCGGTTGTCCATATGTGTACGGTTGTTCCAATTTCATTGACAGTTGGAGCGAACAGAATCGTACCTACAATTGCTATTCCTCATCCACTAGGAAATCCATCATTGGATCCAGAGGAAGAGAAAAAATTAAGAAGAAAATTAGTTGAAAAAGCATTAAGTGCATTAGAAACTGAAGTAGAAGATCAAACTGTTTTTGAAGATTAAGTCTTTGCCAGCTGTTTTAGGCAGCTGGCAGCTGCTTGGCTATGAATGGGTGGTGAAAATCACCCATTTATTAAAATTATATAATGGTTTTATAGATTTATGTATGTTTATTAAAACTTTTAATAAAAAAACAATCATCATAAATATTTTCTATATTTATGCAAGAGATTTATATTTGTAATATACTAAGATAGATGATTGAATAGTCTGTAGCTGCGAGCTGCATGAGACTTGCGGCAAACTCTTTAAATTATACGGAG
This sequence comes from Crassaminicella profunda, assembly GCF_019884785.1. Lineage (GTDB taxonomy): Bacteria > Bacillota > Clostridia > Peptostreptococcales > Thermotaleaceae > Crassaminicella > Crassaminicella profunda. Next base: position 2,238,328 of record NZ_CP082326.1, on the reverse strand, counting down.
GTGGAAAAATGAGTTATCCAGTAATAAAAGGTGCAGGATATGCATTAGTATATACACCGGATATGATTATCCATAATGGAACAACCCAAACTACAGAAAGAATTACCAACCCTGATTCAGAATATCTTAAAAAGCTACCAGAGCACATTAGAAGTTATGAAGAGGTTTTAAATTATGCGCCAAACCAAGTATACATAGGAAATATGAATCCAGAGGATTTAAGAGAATATGATTTACCTTGGTGTAGTCAAGATGCGAAGTGCAAGGATCGTTTTGGAAGATTTGGAGAAATTATGCCACAAGATGAATTCATTGCGCTTATTAAAATTGTAGATGCATTTGATCTTGTGAAAATCGAAAAAGGATTTACACAAACATTAAAAGAGAAAATAGGAAGTCATCCATTATTTAAAGAAGAAGTAGAGAAGTTAAAAGAAGGAGAAGAGTTAGCTGAGATTGAGAAATTTATCAATGAGCAGCATGCAGAAGCTCTTTACCATGAAGGAAAATTAGTAGGTTGTGTAAAAAGAGCTCATGATGTAGATGTAAACTTAACTGCACATATCCTTTTTGAAAACCTAGTAGTAAAAGCTTCAGGAGTTCTTGCCTTTAAACATCTTGTAGACAAAAATAATTTAAATGTGGCGGATATTGATTATGTCATAGAGTGTTCAGAAGAAGCTTGTGGAGATATGAACCAAAGAGGTGGCGGAAACTTTGCAAAAGCTATAGCAGAGTGTTCGAAAGCTTCTAATGCAACAGGTTCAGATACAAGAGGATTCTGTGCAGCACCAACTCATGCTCTTATTCAAGCAGCATCTCTTGTAAAGGCAGGAACTTATGAGAATGTTGTTATCGTAGCAGGTGGAGCTACAGCAAAACTTGGAATGAACGGAAAAGACCATGTAAAAAAAGAATTGCCTGTATTAGAAGATGTAGTAGGTGCATTTGCAATCCTTATCAGTAAAAATGATGGGGTAAACCCAATCATTAGAACAGACTTAGTAGGAAGACATACAGTAGGAACAGGATCATCTCCTCAAGCAGTTATAACATCACTAGTTACTGCACCTCTTGATAAGGGTGGACTAAAGATTACAGATATTGATAAATATTCTGTTGAAATGCAAAACCCAGATATCACAAAACCAGCAGGAGCAGGAGATGTACCAGAAGCTAACTATAAAATGATTGGTGCTTTAGGAGTTAAGAGAAAAGAATTAGAAAGAAAAGAATTAAAAGGTTTTGTAGAAAAACATGGTATGCCAGGATGGGCACCAACTCAAGGACATATTCCATCAGGAGTACCTTATTTAGGATTTGCAAGAGAAGATTTAACAAATGGGGAATTAAATAGAGCCATGGTTGTAGGAAAGGGAAGTTTATTCTTAGGAAGAATGACAAATCTATTTGATGGTGTATCTGTAGTTCTTGAAAGGAATCCAGGAGAAGAAGAGTCTGTAGGTGTATCAAAAGAAGAAATAAAAAATATGATAGCGGAGGCTATGAAAGATTTCGCATCCCATCTACTAAAGGAATAGGGGGGATTATCATGGGACAAAAAAGAGCAGTAAAACAAATAATAGGAAACACCTTTATGGAAATTGCTGATGCTTTAAAAACAGGTGAATTTGGAGAAAAGATAAAGGTAGGTTTGACTATATTAGGTAGTGAGCATGGTGTAGAAAATTTAGTAAAGGGTGCAGAAATAGCAGCCAAAAGAGGAAAAGGTTTTGATATTGTCCTTATTGGACCGAAGGTTGAAACGGATTTAGAAGTTGCAGAAGTAGCATCAGAAGAAGAAATGCATAAAAAAATGGAAGAATTATTAGACAGTGGATATATAGACGCATGTGTAACAATGCACTATAATTTCCCAATAGGAGTATCAACAGTAGGAAGAGTAGTTACACCAGGATTTGGGAAAGAAATGTTCTTAGCAACAACAACAGGAACCTCCTCAGCTCATAGAACAGAAGCTATGGTGAAAAATGCATTGTATGGAATTATCACAGCAAAAGCTATGGGGATAGAAGATCCAACAGTAGGGATTTTAAATTTAGATGGAGCAAGACAAGTAGAAAGAGCATTAAAGGAATTAAGTAGTAATGGATACAAAATTAACTTTGCTGAATCCATGAGAGCAGACGGCGGAGCCGTAATGAGAGGAAATGATCTTCTAGGTGGAACAGCTGATGTAATGGTAAACGATACTCTTACAGGAAATATTATGATGAAAGTATTTTCATCCTTTACAACAGGAGGAAGTTACGAAGGAGTAGGCTATGGATATGGTCCAGGGGTAGGAGAAGATTATGACAGAATTATTCTTATCCTATCAAGAGCTTCAGGGTCTCCAGTAGTTGCCAATGCATTAAGCTATGCAGCAAAGGTAGCAAAAGGAAAAATTACAAAAGTAGCAAAGGAAGAATACGAAAAAGCCAAGAAGGCAAAGCTAGAAGAAATATTAGAAGGATTAACGAAAGACAATAAAAAATCATCAGAAAGTGATGAAGAAGTGATTGCACCACCAAAAGAAGTAGTAACAGGAGCTATATCTGGAATCGATATAATGGATTTAGAAGATGCTGTAAAGGTATTATGGAAAAATGGAGTCTATGCAGAAAGTGGAATGGGATGTACAGGTCCAATTGTTCTTGTAAATGAAGAAAAGCTAGATCAAGGAACAAATATCTTAGCAAAAGCAGGTTTTGTTGCAAATGAAGGAGATATTTGTTAAAAACTTCGGCTATGCCGAAGTTTTTATTTGACTAATTTTTATTAGAACTTTAAGTATAATGTTGTGAATAAAATGAAAAAATAAATATGAAGATAGTATATATATCTATTAGAGCGATTATTAAAAAATTAAAGAAATTATAAAGGGTTTTCACATCTAATGTCGAATATATAGTATTGTCCTTTTTATAGGAAATTAAAATAGAGGAGGAATTCTACATGTTTAAAAAGGGATTGACAATTTTATTGACAGGAATACTGGCTGCTGGATTATTAGCAGGTTGTGGGGAAAAAGCACCAGAACAACCAAAAGAGCCAGCAGAAAAGCCAGCTGAAGAAGTAACTATGAAAATTGCTATGGTAACAGATGTAGGTGGAGTAAACGACCAATCATTTAACCAATCAGCTTGGGAAGGTTTACAAAGAGCTGAAGAAGAATTAGGAATTAAAGCTTCTTATAAAGAATCTAAGCAAGATGCTGATTATGGCCCAAATATGGAAACGCTCTTAGACGATGAAAATGACTTGATTTGGGGTATTGGATTTAAAATGGGAGATTTAGTAAAAGAAGAAGCGGTAAAGAATCCTGAGCAAAAATATGCGATTATCGATTTTGCTTATGAAGAAACACCAGAAAATGCAGTAGGTGTAGTATTTAAACAAGAGCAACCATCATTCCTTGTTGGATACATAGCAGGAAAAATGACAGAAACAGGAAAAGTTGGATTTGTTGGTGGTATTAAAGGGAATGTTATTGATGGTTTTCAATATGGATATATGGCTGGTGTAAAGGCTGCTAATAAAGATGTAAAAGTTTTAGTTCAATATGCGGATTCTTTCACAGATGCTGCTAAAGGGAAAGCTATTGCAAACCAAATGTACAAAGATGGTGCAGATATTGTATTCCATGCTGCAGGTGGCGTTGGTGACGGTGTAATTGAAGCTGCTAAGGAACAAAATAAAAAAGCAATTGGTGTAGATAGAGATCAAAATGCACTAGCACCAGAAAATGTAATTACTTCAGCAATGAAGCGTGTTGACAATGCAGTATTTAATATGGCAGAAGGATTAAAGGACGGAAAATTCCCAGGTGGAACAACAGTTGTTTATGGACTTAAAGAAGGCGGTGTAGATATTGCTCCAACTTCTGACAAACATGTACCAGCTGAAATCTTAAAAGAAGTAGAAGAGTTAAAACAACAAATTATAGATGAAAAAATTGTAGTTCCTTATAATGAAAAAACTTTTAATGAATTTCAATAAAAAAAGTGATATAATAGAATGAACACTAAGCAGCTCAGGCAAACAGTCTGGGCTGCTTCGGTATTAAGTGATTAGGAGGTTATTCTATTGAACCACATCAAGTTTGATGAAAAAGCTGTAGAAATGAAAAATATTACAAAAGTTTTCGGTAATTTTACTGCAAACGATAGTATCAATTTGACTGTTCATAAAGGAGAAGTACACGCTTTACTAGGCGAAAACGGAGCGGGAAAGACTACCCTTATGAACATTTTGTATGGTCTATATCAACCTACATTTGGTGAAATAACGATTAATGGGAAAACGGTAACAATGACAGACCCTAATATAGCTATTCAACATGGAATAGGTATGGTACACCAACATTTTATGCTGGTAGAGCCTTTTACTGTAGCAGAAAATATTATATTAGGGAAGGAAACAACTACTAGTTTCGGAAAGTTGGATATTAAGGAAGCGGTTTCACATGTGGAAGAATTATCTAAAAAATATGGGCTTCATGTAGATCCTTATGCGAAAATAGAAGATATTACTGTAGGGATGCAACAAAGAGTAGAGATTTTAAAGGCATTATATAGGGGAGCTGAAATTTTAATTTTAGATGAACCTACAGCCGTGTTGACACCTCAGGAGATTCAGGACTTAATAGGGATTATTAGAAATCTTACGGAGCAAGGGAAATGTATTATCATTATCACTCATAAATTAAAAGAAATAAAAGAGATTGCTGATTATTGTACAATTATTCGTAGAGGAAAGCATATTGATACAGTGGATGTGAGTGAAACTACTGAAGAAGAACTAGCCAATAAGATGGTTGGAAGAGAAGTTAACTTTGTTGTAGAAAAGAAAGAAAAAGAAAAGGGAGAAGTTGTATTAGAAATAGAGAAGTTAGTAGTAAAAGATAACCGTGGGATCAATGCAGTGGATGGACTATCATTAAAGGTACACGCTGGGGAAATTTTGGGCATAGCAGGTGTTGATGGAAATGGACAAAGTGAATTAATTGAAGGGATTACGGGACTTCGAAAAGTAGAATCAGGAAAAATTCTTATGCAGGGAGAAGATATTACAGGAAGGACACCAAAAAATATTTTAGAGCACAAAATTTCAACTATCCCAGAAGACAGACAAAAAAGAGGATTAGTGTTAGATTTTAGTGTTGAACAAAATATGATATTAGAAAATTATCATAAAGCACCTTTTGCAAAGAAAGGAATATTACAAAAGGATAAAATCAAAAACTTTGCAAAAGAATTAATAAAAAAGTTTGATGTTCGTCCAGTAGATGAGACATTAAAGGCACGAGCTTTATCAGGTGGAAATCAGCAAAAGGTAATTATTGCAAGGGAAGTAACAAACAATCCAGAATTGTTGATTGCTGCTCAACCTACTAGGGGATTAGATGTAGGAGCCATTGAATATGTGCATAAATCTCTTGTAGAACAAAGGGATCATAATAAAGCTGTACTGCTTGTATCACTAGAATTAGATGAGGTAATGAATGTAGCTGATAGAATAGCAGTAATTTATGAGGGGAAAATTGTAGGCATTGTAGAATCTAAGGAAACCAATGAAAGTACCCTTGGTCTCATGATGGCAGGAGGAGGTACAGGCAATGAAAAGTAAAAAAAATTCATTGAAAGAAATGCTGCTTAGTGGAAATTTGATGATTACAGTAGTGTCTATTTTATTAGGAATTATTGTAGGGGCTATTGTTTTAAAGATAGCAGGATATAGCCCTATAGAAGCATACACGGTTATGCTAAAAGGAATATTTGGAAAACCTAAATATATGGCATATACGATTATTTATGCTACACCTCTTATTATGACGGGTCTTTCTGTTGCTTTTGCTTTTAAGACAGGACTTTTTAACATTGGTGCAGAAGGACAGTTTATTATTGGTGCTTTAGTGGCAACGGTAGTAGGATATTTTGTAAAACTACCTATTGGACTTCATGCAATCGTAGTATTTGTTGCAGCCATTACAGCAGCAGGCTTATGGGGAGGTATTGCAGGATATTTAAAAGCCAAGTTTGGTGTACATGAAGTTATCGCGACGATTATGTTAAACTGGATTGCTTTGTATTTAAGCAATTACGTAATTATGCTAGAAGGGTTTAAAAGACCTAATAGTGAAGCATCCTATAAAATATGGGATACAGCAACAATTGGTATTTTAGAGAAGTGGCGTTATACAGATCCAGGAAGAATGTGGTTTAAAGCACATCCTGTACTACAGAGCATTTTTAAAACTCCTGTAAATTTAGGAATTATCTGCGCTATTTTGTTGGCCGTTGTGGTTTGGTTTATATTAAATAAAACTACATTAGGATATGAATTAAGAGCTGTGGGTTCTAACAAACATGCAGCTGAATATGGTGGGATCAATGTAAATAAAAGTATGATTATTTCAATGACTATTGCAGGTGCATTAGCAGGTGCTGCAGGTGCATTACAAGTGATGGGTGTATCTAAACAAGTTGCTATTTTAGCAGCTATGGAAGGATATGGATTTGATGGAATTGCAGTTTCTTTGATTGGAAGTAATGGAGCCTTTGGATGTGTTTTTGCAGGAATACTTTTTGGGGCACTCAAATATGGAGGACCTAAGATTCAGTCTGCTATGGGAGCACCTTCTGAAGTTGTAAGCATTGTAATGGGAACGATTGTATTCTTCATAGCTATGCCGAAATTTATCAAAATGATTTTAACTGTAGGAAAAAGAAAAGAGGTGAAATAAATGATTGATAATATAGGTTTTATTCTTGGTACAACATTAATGTATGCAACACCACTTATTTTTGCAGCTTTAGGAGGCGTTATTTCTGAAAACTCAGGAGTTGTTAACATTGGTCTTGAAGGAATGATGACTTTAGGAGCACTTATGGGGGCAACGGTAGGTTATTTTACAGGAAATCCATGGTTAGGGCTTATGTGTGCAGGGCTTGCAGGTGGATTTTTAGCAGTGCTTCATGCCATTGCATCCGTTACCTTTGAAGCTGATCAAGTAGTATCAGGGATCGCCATTAACTTTTTAGGACCTGGAATTGCATTGTTTTTAAGTCGTATCTTCTTTGAAGGAGCTACAATGACAAAATCTATAGACTTAGACAGTAAAATGCCTAGACCTTTAGATGGTATATTTGCACAGAATTCATTCTTTGACTTGGTACTCAATCAGTACGCTACTGTATATATTGCATTTATTTTAGTGTTTATTATATGGTATATGCTTTATAAGACAAAACTGGGTCTTAGAATTAGAGCTGTAGGGGAACATCCAAAAGCAGCAGATACATTAGGGATTAATATTTATAAAATTAGATATTTAAGTGTCATTTTATCAGGAATATTTGCTGGCTTTGGAGGAGCTTCAATGAGTCTTGCTGTAGTCTCTAATTTCCGTCCTACATTGATATCTGGACAAGGTTTTATTGCTCTTGCAGCTATGATTTTTGGTAAATGGAAACCTCAAGGTGCTATGTGGGCTTGCTTACTATTTGGTGCTGCTCAAGGATTAGTAGTCTTTTTAGGTGGTACAGCTGTTGAAATATCATCACAGATTTTAGCTATGCTACCATATATAATAACACTTGTCATATTAGTAGGATTTGTTGGAAAATCAGCTGGTCCTGCAGCAAGTGGAGTTCCATACGAAAAAGGAGAAAGATAGATAAGACAAGGGGAAATCCTTGTCTTTTTCCTTGAAATTGAATTTATGTAACTTTATTTCCATGAAATTTAATGATATAATGAGATAAAAAGAAGTTATAAATCTAATAAATCATGATTTAATAAATACTTATATAAGGGAGCGGGTGAAGGTTTGAGATGAGATTAGGGTTTAATTTGAATATAGAACAAGTGCAAAAATTAGTAATGACCCCTGAGTTAAAACAAGCTATTCAGATACTACAATACAATCATCAAGAATTAAATCAATTTATTGACGAGCAAGTACTAATCAACCCTCTTCTCGATTTAGGCGCCTCTCGAGAAGGCGAACTAAGAAAAAAACAAGAAGAAAAAACGGAAAAGCAGGAAGTGGATTGGAAAGAGTATTTTAAAGAATATGATGATATAAGCTATAAACAGCCCAATTACCATAAAGATAAAGAAGAAGTATCCTTTGAACAATTTGTGTCTGCAGATATTACATTAACAGAGCATTTATTATTTCAATTACAATTTGCTATTTTAAAAGAACAATTTACAAGCATAGGAAAGTATATTATAGAAAGTCTAGATGTAAAGGGATATTTAAATATAAACATTTCTGAAATAGCTTCTTATTTTCATGTAAATGAAGAAACAGTAGAAAAAATATTATCAGTTATTCAAACCTTTGATCCACCTGGTATTGCTGCTAGAAGCCTAGAAGAATGTTTATTGATTCAGGTTAAGCAAAAAGGAATTGAGGATTCTAAAATTTTAAAAGTCATATCAGAGCATTTAGATGATGTGGCAGAGAATAGATTGATGAATATTTCTAAAAATTTAAATATATCTACAAAGAAAGTTCAACAGATTACAGATTTTATTAAAACCCTAGAACCTAAGCCAGGCAGAGCTTTCAGTTCAGGAGAAGAAATCAAGTATATTACGCCTGATGTGACTGTAGAAAAGATTGATGGGGAATACGTTATCCTGGTGAATGATAGTACGGCGCCAAGATTGTCTATTAGTTCATATTATAGAAAAATGTTAGTACATGAAAATAAAGATTCAAATACATCAAAATTTCTCACGGGAAAATTAAATTCAGCCATGTGGTTGATTAAAAGTATAGAGCAAAGAAGACAAACCATTTATAATGTTGTGAAAGCTATTTTAGATTACCAGATGGACTTTTTTGAAAAAGGAAGAAAATGCTTAAAACCTTTAACTTTAAAGCAGATTGCTGATGAAGTGGGAATCCATGAATCAACAGTAAGTAGAGCAGTTAATGGTAAATATATGCAAAGCCCACGAGGGGTTTTTGAAATGAAATTCTTTTTTACGAGTGGTGTATCGAATAGAATGGGAGAAGGAATTGCTTCAGAAAGTATTAAGAGCATGATTAAGGATATGATTGATCATGAAAATATTAGAAAACCTCTTAGTGACCAAGCTATATCAGATAAATTAAAGGAAAAAGGGATTGAGATTTCAAGAAGAACGGTTGCAAAATATCGAGATGAGATGAAGATATTATCTTCTTCAAAACGAAAAAGATTTTAAAAGACGTGAAATTTCACGTCTTTTTTTATTGATATTTATACAAAATTATGCTATTCTATAGTTGAATATTTTTTTAACCCATACGGGACAAAAAATGTCTATAGGGACTAAAAAAGTCCCAATGAGTAAAAACATGGGAAATTCTAAAAGGGGCATATGCGTTATGCAAAGAAAAGAAAATGCTGAAATTGATCAATGGATTGAGATTCAAAAAAGAATTGTACCAGAATTTGTAGAAACTTTAATCAATCGATATAAAATGCTTAGACTCATCCATTATTATCAACCCATTGGAAGAAGAAATTTGGCAAGTGAATTGGGAATGGGAGAAAGAATTGTACGTAAAGAAGTGAATGTTTTAAAGGAACAGGGATTCATAGATATTAAAGCTGAAGGAATGAATATCACAAAATTTGGTTACACTAGTTTAGAAGTATTAAGAAGATATATACATAGGTTTAAAGGCCTTAATGGCATTGAAGAAGAGGTTGTAGAAAAACTAAAAATAAAGAAAGTATTAATTGTTCCTGGTTTCTATGATGAAGACGAACTTGTTTTAAGAGAAATTGGTCGGGTTGCGTCAGTTTATCTTAAATCTGTATTGGAAAGCCAGACTGTTATAGGTATTACAGGAGGGCAAACAATGGCTATGATTGCCCAGGAAATGGGTGAAGAGGAAATAAAGCAATCTGACATAGCTGTTATTCCAGCTCGTGGAGGACTAGGAAAGAATGTAGAAAATCAAGCTAATACTATTGCAGCAAAGGTTGCAAAGAAGCTTAATGCATCTTATAATCTCCTTCATATGCCTGATAACATATCAAAAGAGCTTTTAAAAAGTTTATCAGAAGATCCAAATATAAAGGAAGTAGTAGATTATATTCAAAAAATAGGAGTCCTTGTTTTTGGAATAGGTAGAGCTGATAAAATGGCTATAAGAAGAGGCTTGCGCCAAGAGAAAATTAATAGTTTAAAAGAGCAAGGCGCTGTAGCAGAAGCTTTTGGATATTATTTTAATAAAGATGGAGAAATTATACAAGAAGTAAATACTGTGGGTGTTAGTTTAAATCACTATAAAGAGATGCAACATGTTATTGGTGTAGCTGCAGGAACTGAAAAAGCTGAAGCAATTATTGCCATAAGCAGATTAAATGAGAATCTTACATTGGTGATTGATGAAGGGTTAGCAAGAGAAATCTTAATATAAAATACATATAAATACAAGGAGGAGTTTTCATGAGTGTAAAAGTAGCAATTAATGGATTTGGAAGAATAGGAAGAAATGCGTTTAAGGTAGCAATGGCAAAGGCAGATGCTAATTTTGAAATTGTAGCGATCAATGATTTGACAGATCCTGCAACACTAGCACATTTGTTAAAATATGATAGCTGTTTTGGGAAATTCAATGGTACAGTTGAAGTAAAAGAGGGTGCTATTGTTGTAAATGGAAAAGAAATAAAAATCTTTGCAGAAAGAGATCCAGAAAACCTTCCATGGAAAGAATTAGGAGTAGATATTGTTGTTGAATCTACAGGATTCTTTAGAGATAAAGAATCAGCTGGGAAACATATCAAAGCAGGAGCAAAGAAAGTAGTTATTTCTGCACCAGCAAAAAATGAAGATATTACAATTGTATTAGGTGTAAATGAAGAAAAATATGATCCAGACAATCATCATGTAATTTCAAATGCTTCTTGTACAACAAACTGTTTAGCACCTTTTGCTAAAATAGTTGACGAGAAGTTTGGAATCAAAAAAGGATTAATGACAACAGTACATTCTTATACAAATGATCAAAAAATATTAGATGCACCTCATAGCGATTTAAGAAGAGCAAGAGCAGCGGCAGAAGCTATTATTCCTACAACTACAGGAGCTGCAAAAGCAGTAGCATTAGTATTACCACAATTAAAAGGAAAATTAAATGGTATGGCAATGCGTGTTCCAACACCAACTGTTTCTGTTGTAGATTTAGTTGTTGAATTAGAAAAACCAGCTACAGCTGAAGAAATGAATAAGGCATTTAAAGAAGCTGCTGAAGGAGAATTAAAAGGTATCTTAGGATTCAGTGAAGAGCCATTAGTATCTGTAGATTACAAACAAGATGCTAGATCTTCTATCGTTGATGGTTTATCGACAATGGTAATGGATGGAAATATGGCAAAAATCGTTTCTTGGTATGATAATGAGTGGGGATATTCAAATAGAGTAGTAGATTTAGTAAGTTATATCATCAATAAAGGATTATAAAAATTATGAATGTTGGGTTCAATCTGATACAAGATTGAACCCTCTATTCAAGATAACATAACATAAATCATTGACGAATAGCAAATAGTATGTTACATATATAGAGTAGTATAATCTAAAGAGTAGAGGTGAAAGGGTATTGAATAAGAAAAATATCGAAGATATTCAAGTAAAAGGTAAGAAGGTACTCGCGCGTTGTGACTTTAATGTACCTATGGATGAAAATAAGAATATAACAGATGATATTCGTATCCGAGCAGCGCTTCCAACAATAAAGTATCTTGTTGAGAACGAAGCAAAAGTAGTTTTGATGTCTCATTTAGGGAGACCTAAAGGAGAACCTAATCAAAAATTTAGTCTTGAGCCAGTAGCAAAAAGACTTGCAGAATTATTAGGAAAAGAAGTAATTTTTGCAGCAGATGATGCAGTAGTTGGTGAAAGTGCAAAAAAAGCTGTCTCAGAAATGAAAGATGGAGAAGTTGTACTACTTCAAAATGTTAGATTTAGAAAAGAAGAAACAAAAAATAATCCTGATTTTGCAAAGGAATTAGCAAGTTTAGGAGAAGTTTTTGTAAATGATGCTTTTGGTACAGCTCATAGAGCTCATGCTTCAACAGCAGGAGTTGCAGATTATCTACCATGCGTATCAGGCTATTTAATTCAAAAGGAAATCGATGTGATAGGAAAAGCCTTAACAAGTCCTGAAAAGCCATTTGTTGCTATATTAGGTGGAGCAAAGGTATCTGATAAGATCGGTGTAATTAACAACTTGTTAGAAAAAGTGGATACATTGATTATCGGTGGTGGAATGGCATATACATTCTTAAAAGCAAAAGGACTTGAAATAGGAACTTCTTTACTTGAAGAAGATAAAGTTGAATTAGCAAAAGAATTAATGAAAAAAGCACAAGATAAAGGCGTAAATTTATTGTTACCTGTAGATGTAGTTGTAGCCAAGGAATTTAAGGCAGATGCAGAACATAAAACTGTAAAGGTTGAGAATATTTCTGCGGATGTAATGGGACTTGATACAGGAAAAGAAAGTATAGAAATCTTTAGTAAAGCTATAAAACAAGCAAAAACAGTTGTTTGGAATGGGCCAATGGGTGTATTTGAAATGCCAGCTTTTGCACTAGGTACAAAAGGTGTTGCAGAAGCTATGGCTGCATGTGAAGGTACAACGATTATTGGTGGTGGAGACAGTGCTGCGGCAGCAGAGCAACTTGGATTTGCTGATCAAATGACGCATATATCAACAGGTGGTGGAGCAAGTCTAGAATTTCTAGAAGGAAAAGAACTACCTGGTATTGTTGCGATTAATGACAAGTAATTTACAGGGGGTAAAATCATGAGAATGCCTATTATTGCAGGAAACTGGAAAATGAATAAAACGATTAAAGAAGCAGTTGAATTTGTAGAAAATATTAAAGACCGTGTTGCAGGAACAGATGTAGAGGTAGTATTATGTACACCTTATACCCTTTTACAACCAGTAAAAGAAGCTGCAAAAGGTACAAATATAAAGGTTAGTGCTCAAAACATGCATTATGAAGAAAGTGGTGCATTCACAGGAGAAATTTCACCTTTAATGTTAAAAGAAATTGGTGTAGATTATTGTGTAATCGGACACTCAGAAAGAAGACAATATTTTAATGAAACAGATGAAACTGTAAACAAAAAAATCCATACTGCGCTTAATCATGGAATAAAGCCAATTGTTTGTGTAGGTGAAACATTAGAAGAAAGAGAAAGCGGAAGAATGGAAGCAGTGGTGAAAAACCAAGTAGTAAAAGGATTTAAAGATGTTAAGGCTGAAAGTGTAAAAGATATTGTGATTGCTTATGAGCCAATTTGGGCAATTGGAACAGGTAAAACTGCTACAGCTGAGCAAGCAAATGAAGCAATCTACAAAATCAGAGAAGTTGTAAAAGGACTATATGGGGAAGAAATCTGTACTGAGGTACGTATTCAGTATGGTGGAAGTGTAAAGCCTAATAATGTAGAGGAAATTATGAACCAAGAAGATATAGACGGTGCTTTAGTAGGTGGAGCAAGCTTAAAGCCTGATGATTTTGTACAACTTGTAAACTTTTAATTCGAAAGGAGAAATACATATGCCAACAACAATTACTGATATTTATGCAAGAGAGGTATTAGACTCAAGAGGGAATCCTACAGTTGAGGTAGAAGTATATTTAGAAGATGGAAGTATGGGACGTGCAATCGTTCCTTCTGGAGCTTCAACAGGAGCATTTGAAGCTGTTGAATTAAGAGATGGAGATAAGGAAAGATTTTTAGGAAAAGGTGTCTTAAAGGCTGTTGATAATGTAAATGACATTATTGCTGAAGAAATTATTGAAATGGATGCGTTAGATCAAATTGGCGTGGACATGACTATGATTGAATTAGATGGAACAGATAACAAAGGAAAACTTGGTGCAAATGCAATTTTAGGTGTATCTATGGCAGTTGCAAGAGCTGCTGCACAGTCTCTTGGTATGCCTTTATTCCAATATTTAGGTGGAGTAAATGCTAAAACATTACCAGTTCCAATGATGAACATCCTAAATGGTGGAGAACATGCTGATAATAATGTAGATATTCAAGAATTTATGGTAATGCCAGTTGGTGCAAAATGCTTTAGAGAAGCATTAAGAATGGGTGCTGAAGTATTCCATAATCTTAAAAAAGTATTAAAAGATAAAGGTCTTAATACAGCTGTAGGTGATGAAGGTGGTTTTGCACCAAACTTAACTTCTAATGAAGAAGCTCTTGAAGTAATTATTGAAGCTATTAAAAAAGCAGGATATGTTCCTGGAGAAGATATTATGTTAGCATTAGATGTAGCAGCAACTGAATTATATGACAAAGATGAAAAGAAATATAACCTATCTGGAGAAGGTGTTGTAAAAACTTCTGAGCAAATGGTAGATTTTTATGAAGGATTAGTAAGCAAATACCCAATCATTTCTATAGAAGATGGTTTAGACGAAGAAGATTGGGAAGGATGGAAAGTATTAACTGAACGATTAGGAAAGAAAGTACAACTTGTTGGTGACGATTTATTCGTAACAAATACAGAAAGACTTGAAAAAGGAATTGAAAGAAAAACAGCGAATTCAATTCTTATCAAGTTAAATCAAATTGGTACAATTACTGAAACTCTTGATGCTATTGAAATGGCAAAAAGAGCAGGATATACTGCTGTTGTATCTCATAGATCTGGAGAAACAGAAGACGTAACTATTGCAGATTTAGTTGTAGCTGTAAATGCTGGTCAAATCAAAACAGGTTCTGCATCAAGAACAGATAGAATAGCAAAATATAATCAATTATTAAGAATTGAAGAATTATTAGATGCAACATCAAAATATGCAGGAATGAAAGCTTTCTACAATTTAAGATAAAAAGTATAATTTTAGAAAATACTGGTAATGATAAAAGGGTAGAGTATTCTACCCTTTTATTAATGTTATGGATAAATTTACAAATAATGGATAGGTTATAGGACAAGAGGGTTATATCTAAAGGTTAGGACAGTACAATATGTATTGATTTTCAAAAATAGCTGTGTTAAAATAGGTATGTTAATGAGATAGAGGAGGTGGAAACATGGGGAAAACAGTGTTGATGATTATACAAGCTATTGCTAGCCTTATACTTATAGGTAGTATACTTTTACAATCAGGTAAAAGTGCGGGATTATCAGGTTCAATCGCTGGTGGTGCTGAACAACTTATGGGGAAACAAAAAGGAAGAAGTTATGAGACCCTTTTAAGCAAAGTAACTAGCATTGGGGCAGTTGTTTTTATAATAACTTCTATTGTTTTGGTTTATCTTCAAAAGTAATAAATTTAAGAAACATTTGAGGCAAGTTGGCTAGATTACAAAGGAGGCATATGACAAATGAATTTTGAAATACTTGCACCTATTATAGGTGTTGTTGCATTGATTTTTGCTTACACACTTTCTGCAAAAATCAATAAGGTTGCTGTAGGGACGGATCGAATGAAAGAAATCTCTACATATATTCACGAGGGAGCAATGGCTTTCTTAACAAGAGAGTACAGAATTTTAGTTCCTTTTGCAGTTATAATATGTATTGTAGTAGGGGTTGCTATTAGCTGGAAATCAGCAATCTGTTTCATCATTGGAGCATTTTTCTCAGCTTTAGCAGGATTTTTTGGAATGCAAGTTGCAACAAAGGCGAATGTTAGAACAGCTAATGCTGCAAAAGAAGGCGGTATGACTAAAGCATTGAGTGTTGCTTTTAATGGTGGTGCCGTTATGGGAATGGCTGTTGTTGGTTTAGGACTTTTAGGACTTGGTACATTATATTATGTATTTGGAGATCCTGAAATCATTACAGGATTTGGACTAGGTGCATCTTCAATTGCATTATTTGGACGTGTTGGTGGTGGTATTTATACAAAAGCTGCTGACGTAGGTGCGGACCTTGTTGGTAAGGTAGAAGCAGGAATTCCAGAGGATGATCCAAGAAACCCAGCAGTTATTGCAGATAATGTTGGTGATAATGTTGGTGACGTTGCTGGTATGGGTGCTGACCTTTTCGAATCTTATGTTGGTTCTATTATTTCAGCAATTACGTTAGGTCTTGCAACAGTTGGGGCTGCAAATGGAGCTTTCCCAAATGTTGATCCTTTAAACGGAGCAATTTTCCCATTAGTTTTATCAGCATTAGGAATTGTAGCATCTATTATTGGTACTATGTTTGTTAGAGGAGATGAAAACGTAAATCCAGCAGCGGCATTACATAGAGGGACTTATGTAGCTGGAGGAATTGTTGTTGTTGGAGCATTCTTTTTAAGTAAGAGTTTTCTTGGCAACTTAAATGCTTTTTATGCAATCGTAGGTGGTTTAATTGTAGGGATGGCAATTGGTAAAATTACAGAAGTGTATACTTCTGGAGAATATGCTTCTGTTAAGAAAATTGCAAATCAATCAGAAACTGGTCCTGCTACAACAATCATCAGTGGTTTAGCAGTAGGTATGTATTCAACTGCATGGCCGATACTTTTCTTAGCAGTAGGTATTTTAGTTGCATTTAAATTTGCAGGATTATATGGTCTTGCGTTAGCAGCAGTAGGTATGTTATCTACAACAGGTATTACTGTAGCAGTAGATGCTTATGGTCCGATTGCAGATAATGCTGGTGGTATTGCTGAAATGTGTGAATTACCAAGTGGGGTAAGAGATATTACAGATAAGCTAGATGCAGTTGGTAATACTACAGCAGCAATCGGAAAAGGATTTGCAATCGGTTCTGCAGCTTTAACAGCACTTGCATTGTTTGCTTCTTACTCTCAAGTAGTTGGATTAAAAGCAATAGATATATTAAATCCTTTAGTAGTTATTGGTTTATTAATCGGAGGTATGCTTCCATTCTTATTCTCAGCTATGACAATGGAGTCAGTTGGTAAAGCTGCTTTTGAAATGATTGAAGAAGTAAGAAAACAATTTAAAGAAATTCCTGGAATTATGGAAGGAAAAGCAAAACCAGATTATGCTAGATGCGTGGATATCAGTACTGGAGCAGCTTTAAAAGAAATGCTTTTACCAGGTATTATGGCAGTTGTTGCACCAATTGCAACAGGGATTATTCTTGGAACTGAAGCATTAGGTGGATTACTTGCTGGAGCATTAGTTTCTGGAGTACTTATGGCTATCATGATGGCAAACGCTGGTGGTGCTTGGGATAATGCGAAAAAATATGTTGAAGAAGGACACCATGGTGGAAAAGGTAGTGAAGCACACAAAGCAGCAGTTGTTGGAGATACAGTAGGGGATCCATTCAAAGATACATCTGGTCCATCTATCAATATCTTAATCAAACTTATGACAATCGTTGCAGTTGTTTTCGCACCATTATTCTTAAAAATTGGTGGATTATTATAAGATGATTAAAAAGTTCTATCTTGGATGCAAGATAGAACTTTTTTTATTGTATAAAAACAGTCCTTTAGAATTAAAATATAAATAGATTCTGGAGGTGATTTTTTGAAAAGAAAAGTAGTTGGCGTACAGCGTGAATTGAATGAAATTGCAGAAGAATTGATTCGACAAGGAATTAAAGTTACAGATCTATTGGAGACAAATGAGCATGTAGATGCAATGGTCTATTATGATGATGAAAGTGATATGATCAATGAAGAAGGATTTGAAAATGTTATTCATAAAAAACAAGTTGTTAAAATAAATGCAGCAAAGAATAACATTGATCAAATTGTTAGGAAAATCAAAGAGATTTAAAAAAAAGTTACCATCTGTGATATAATACAGATGGTAATTATTTTCTTTGGAGGAGAAAGTATGAAAATATTGATGACAACAGAAAATTTATTTATGGCAAAAGAATTTTATTTTTTATTATATTTATTGATGATCAATTTATATGGATTTTTTATAACACTTATTGATAAATATAAGGCCAAAAAGGAAAAATGGAGAATAAGAGAAAGAACCTTTTTTATTATTGCAATACTTGGTGGCGCAGCAGGAGTAATGATGGGCATGACCATGTTTCGTCATAAGACGCAGCATAAAACCTTTTATGTGGGAATACCTATTATATATATATTCAATATGATTTGTACATTATTATTCATATATTTCATATATATAAAATAATTTAAAACTCATTCGACATGAAAAATATTTACTCAATATACTTTTTATATTTTGTAGAAAGGTGATGGTTTTAAAAACCATTATGATGGGTAGAATAAGGATAAGAATAATAGTGCCTATAAGGATTGGAGGAATTATATTGGCTATTAAAGAACAAATACTTGAATTCATGAGAGAAAATGCATATAGTCCAATGTTAGATGTAGAACTTGCAAATGTATTTAAAATTGAACCGCAAGAAATGGGATCTTTTTATGCTATATTAGACGAAATGGAAAAGATGGGACAGGTTATTAAAACTAAAAAAAAGAGATATGCTGCACCTGAAAGAATGAATTTAATAGTAGGAAAATTACAGCAACATCAAAAAGGTTTTGGATTTATTTTATCTGAAGTAGAAGGGTATTCAGATGTTTTTATTGCATCTACTGATATGAATGGTGCTATGCACAACGACCGTGTTATTGGTAGGATTACTAAAAAAGGAGGAGATAGTAAACGGGCAGAAGGAGAAATTATTCGTATTTTAGAGCGTGCGAATACGGAAATTGTAGGAACCTTTGAAAGCAGTAGGAATTTTGGATTTGTGGTACCAGATGATTCCAAAATCAAAATGGATATATATATACCAAAGAGTGAAGTACATGGCGCAAAGGATGGGTATAAGGTTGTTGCTCATATCACAAAATGGCCAGAGCCTAGAAGAAACCCAGAAGGAAAGATTATAGAAGTTTTAGGACATAAAGATGATGTAGGAACGGATATTATATCTATTATTAAAAAATATAAACTACCTGAAAAATTCCCTAAAAAAGTAGAAGAAGAAGCTACTCGAGTGTCAGAAGAAATTTCAAGTGAAGAAATAAGTAGAAGAAGAGACCTAAGAGATAAAAAGATTGTAACGATTGATGGTATTGATGCAAAGGATTTAGATGATGCAGTATGTGTAGAGATGCTAGAAAACGGAAACTATCTTTTAAGTGTACATATAGCAGATGTTACCCATTATGTAAAAGAACACAGCAAACTTGATAAGGAAGCTTTAAAGCGTGCTACTAGTGTATATTTAGTGGACCGAGTTATTCCAATGCTTCCTAAAAAGCTATCTAATGGAGTATGTAGCTTAAATCCTAAGGTAAATCGATTAACTTTATCTGTAAATATGGAAATTAATAAAAAAGGAAAAGTAGTCAACCATGAAATATATGAAAGTGTGATCAAAACTTGTGAAAGGATGACTTATTCTGATGTATCGGATATTTTAGAAAAGGATGATCAGGGGCTGAAAGAACGCTATGACTATCTAGTAGAGGATTTTAAAAGAATGGAAGAATTGTCCAAAATCCTTAGAAAACGAAGAGATGATAGAGGAAGCATCGATTTCGATTTTGATGAATCTAAGATTATATTAGATGAGCAGGGAGTTCCTATTGAAATAAAAAAAGCAGAACGAAGAATTGCTAATAGAGTTATAGAAGAATTTATGCTTATTTGTAATGAAACGGTAGCAGAACATTTCCATTGGGCAGATTTACCATTTGTTTATCGTATTCACGAAGACCCAGATATGGAGAAGATAGAAAGCTTCAATAAATTTATTCATAATTTTGGATATCACTTAAAGGGAGTAACTAATGAGGTCCATCCACGAGCACTTCAAGATTTACTCAAAAAGGTAGAGGGAAGAAAAGAAGAAAGAATTATTAACACTATTATGTTAAGATCTTTGAAAAAGGCAAGATATGCACCAGAAAATGAAGGACACTTTGGGTTAGCAGCAGAAAATTATTGTCATTTTACATCTCCAATCAGAAGATATCCAGATTTACAAATTCATCGTATTATCAAAGAGTCCTTAACAGGAAAATTAACAGGTAAAAGAATTAAAAAATTAAAAGCTATTGTTGCAAATGCAGCAGATCAATCTTCAGATCGAGAAAGAATTGCTGTTGAAGCAGAAAGAGAAACAGACGACTTGAAAAAGACCGAATATATGAGCAATCATATAGGAGAAGAATTTGAAGGAATTATCAGCAGTGTTATATCCTTTGGTATGTTTATAGAGCTGGAAAATAGTATTGAAGGATTAGTAAGAATTAGTTCATTAGTGGATGATTATTATATCTATGATGGAGACCATTATTCTTTTACAGGTGAGAGAACAAAGAAAACCTATAGAATAGGGGATGAAGTAAGAGTAAAAGTTATTAAAGCAGATACATCTCAAAAGGAAATTGATTTTATGTTGATTCAGTAGTAAAATAGTGAGAAGATACTTTTATGTATCTTCTTTTTTAAAGATATGAATTGGTTTAGTGAAAGATAGGAAATTCATATGTTATTTTGTTTGAATGAAGTAGTTTATTTACTTAGTGATGATAAAAAGATAAGATGAAAGAGGAGAAATAGATTATGTACAAATTGGTAGTAAGTGATATGGATGGTACTTTGTTAAATAGTAATAATATGGTTTCGGAAAATAATAAGAAAGCTTTTAAAGCCTTACTAGAAAATAATATACATGTTGCTATAGCAACAGGAAGAATTTATACATCAGCAAGAGTATATGCAAAGCATTTAGATATGGTAACGCCTATTATTGCATGTAATGGAGCAGTAATTAGAAATTTAGAAGATGATCAAATATTATATGAAAGTCATATTCAAAAAGAAGATTGTTTAAAAGTAATCCATATATTAAGAAAACATAATACCTATTTTCAATATTATAGTTTAGATACTTTCTATACAGAAAAATTATCCCATAGCTCTTTAAAATATTCAGAATGGAATAAAACATTAAAAGAAGAAGATCGTATTCGTATTGATGTTATAAAAGATAGTTATGAACAAATTAAAAATAGTGATGAAAATATTTATAAGTTCAATGTGATCAATGATGATAATGAAGTATTAAATCGTATTAAAAAAGAATTAAAAGAAATTGAAACCATAGAAGTAAGTAAATCATGGCATAATAATCTTGAAATCATGAACAAAGGTGTTTCAAAGGGGAATGCAATTGACCATTTAGCTAATATTTTAGGCGTAAAAAAAGAAGAGGTTATGACATTTGGAGATAATGAAAATGATATCAGTATGTTAACTTATGCAGGAATGGGTGTAGCCATGGGAAATGCAGAAGAGATTGTAAAGAAACAAGCAGATTATGTAACAGCTACTAATGATGAAGATGGTGTGGCAAAGGCATTGAATAAATTTATTTTATAACCACTAAATGGGAAAAACGCATGCTTGACATATAATTACTTTTATGCTATTATATATATCTGGTATGAATATAGATTTTCTTAAAGTAGGTGGATGTATGGGACAAGGAAAAGTAGTTGCCAACAACAAAAAAGCAAGGCATGATTATTTTATTGAAGAAACCTATGAAGCGGGGATTGCACTAAAAGGTACAGAAGTAAAATCTATCCGAATGGGTCGAATCAATTTAAAAGATAGCTATGCAAAAGTAGAAAATGGCGAAGTCTTTATCTATAAAATGCATATTAGTTTCTACGAAAAAGGAAATATATTCAATGTTGATCCTGTAAGAACAAGAAAGCTTTTACTTCACAAAAAAGAAATCAACAAATTAATAGGATATACAACACAAAAAGGATTAGCACTCATACCACTGAAGGTCTATATCAATAGTAGAGGTTTAGTAAAGCTTCAGCTTGGCGTAGCACAGGGTAAAAAGAACTATGACAAGCGTGCTGATATGGCTAAAAAAGAAGCAAATCGCCGTATACAAAAAGAAATACGTCAGCGACAAAAGTCTTATTAGACTTTTATATACATGGGGGCGTACAGGTTTCGACGGGGGTTTGGAGTCAATAGTAGCGAGTGGAGGTTTTTCCTTGGGGTCCGCCTTAAAAAACTGGGGAACTAAATATAAACGCAAACGATAATTACGCTTTAGCAGCCTAATAAACGCTGCTCGTTCTACCTAGGCTTCCCACGGCTTAGACTAGAACGTCATTAAGGTGGGGAACTACTTTGGGGGTGTCTCGACCCAAAAGTAGAAGAATTGGGACTGGTCTGATCAAAAGCCTGTCATTGGGCGCTTGTGACGACGAGAATCTAAAACAATGACTGCACTCGGAGAAGCTGTTGGTAAAGGGCTTTCGGACAGGGGTTCGATTCGAAAAGGGTCGCCTTGTAGTGTGAACTACAAGTGAAAATCTGGCTTGATCGGTGAAACCGTAACGTAAAGACGACGGCAATACCGAGGAGTATGTGGAGTAATCCAACAGCTCTGTATCGACTTATAGGCATCCAACTTTGGATGTACTAGGATAGAAGTTAACAACTATACTAAGGCTTCTATAATACGCCAGAGGGGTTAGGTAGATTAATTATTTAACTCTAAGATATAGTCAGCACCATTAGAAAATAATGGAGTATGTGTCCCCTCGCCTCCACCAATTAAAGAAAAAGAGTTGTGCTTAAAGTTTTAGGCATAGCTCTTTTTTTATATAGATATAAACCTTTTGTAAAAATTTTCTTTTGCTTTTAAGAAGTCATTAATAAACCTCCTGAACATATGTTCTAATATTAGTTTGTGCCTTTATAGTGAAAAATATTAATTACTCTAAATAATGCAAGCGTACAGGCTACTGTAATTTTATAGCTTAAATTATGAGAGGTAAATTAATCTACAAATAAGGAAATGTATGTAAATATTATGTTATAATATGGGTAAGTTTGAAGACGGTGTAATATGTGGTGAAATGGTATTATATGAAGATTGATTTAGTAACATAGGATATAAGATGTATTAGAAGGTAATAATTTTGGGATTGAATAAAATGTTTATACTAGTAGGTTAATAATTAGGTAGCCAAAAACTAACTTTAACTTAATATTAAAATTTAACTTATGAAATAAATTGAACGAATATGAAGAAAGAAGATAAAGGAGAATTTATGAAAAAAGGAACAAGATGGACAAAAATCAAGAAGCAAGTAGAATCTTTTATTTGTGAAAAATTAAAAAACCGAGTGGATTTTATTGTAGCTGTTTACAGAAAAGCACATGATCAAACAGGTAGAATATACATAACTGTAGATAAAAAAGAAGTATTTAGTATGTGCACCATAACAGCAGAAATGGAAGATTATAAAACATATAGAAAATTAAGAGATGAATTTAATGAATATAAAGAAAGCAGGGAACTTTGGGAGTTGTCACAAAAAGAATTAAACAAGAGGGGAATCTTTGGAGAGTATGAGTTTTATAAGAGCTTGGAAGTGTATTTTAATAGTCATGTGAAAGATTGCTTGTATGCTACAGATGTACTGTTAAATATTTTTGCTTTATTAGATAGACGAGTTGGGAAGAGAAGTCTAAAGAAATTCTCAGAGAGTATAAAAGATAAACATGAGATTGTTCGATATTTTTTTGATTTAAGGTGTAGTGTGGAAGAATTGAATTTTAATGATAATGATCAATAAAAAAGGTTGGTTTTTCGGATAAAAAGTATTCATTGGATATGCGACTAAGGAGCTATGATTTTTATGAAAACGCCTGGTTTATGGAATTGGAGTAAAGATGAAAAATGTGCAAAAGTAGTGCTTAAAGATAAGTTGAAAAGTAGTTCTAAAGAGCTTTGCCCTTGGGAGAAAAAAGTTATTAGATGGTTTACTCTACTTACAATGATAGCAGGAATATTATATGCTCTTTGGGATTTTTTCAACAATACTTACTTTTAAATACAATCCATAGGATGAATATAAGAAAGAATGCTTGTATTATAGCTATTATAATTCGTATTTTTCCTAAAAAGTTTTCTAATTTATCAAGAAAATTAAGTAGTTTCAAACGATTTTTATCCATTGTAAATTTCTCCTTGATTTTGTTTGTAGGAATGGTTGGTTTCTAAAAAATAAATATTTCTAAAAATATAATCACACTAGCTGTTAGGACAATAAAAATATCTCCTTTTCGAACTGAATCAGATGGATTTTTTGAAAAGTATTTGGTATCTAAAATGCGAGACAAGCTCATAATCCCCATAAGAGACCAAAGGATTACAAAAAATCTACTTGAAACTGAAATCTTATGAATAAAAAAGTGGTAGACACAAAAGCTAAGCAATCCAATGCTACTTCCCCAACCTAAAGCTGTATTTAGAGCTTTTAATATTTTTTTTGATGGCATGTTTTTTCTCCTTTTAAAAAGTTTTTATAAGTATTTTTGACAAGGGAATTTCTTTGTCTATTTTATCATAATTTATCTATAATTGTATAATAAATCCAGAATTTAAGTATATAAGCATATTTTTATTTGAAAATTTTATACGTTGCACTTTATGATAGATATAAGAGAAAGATAGTGTATTAATCTAATAAGGAGAGTTTTGTGAAAATAAAAAGAATTTATGAAGCAGATAGATTATGGTATAATTTGGATTATACGAATGATTGTTGCCAGGATAAAAATTTGCATATTTTTTAATGAAGAAGATTTGTAAAATGATAAATAACAAGGACAATCATACTTAAATAAAATCAATACAAGAAAATTAAGGGTGGTGAATACATATGAAAATAGCTAAAATTATGGAAAATACATATAATCAACCTTTAGCATATGTGGAAAAGCAACTAAAATCCAATTTTGTAGGTCTTGGATGGGAAATTGAGCATACTGAAGATTTGAGAACTGTAGAAGGGGTTAGGGTAAAAATTTATTTTGGTGTGACTTCACCGTATGGAGGAGTAACCTTTGGATCATTTATGAATCATGGTGGAGGATATACGCCATATTATATCAAACTAACAGAGGTTGGCGATGAAGAAACAAGAGTGATGGTTGCAATAACAGGAACAGAAAATGTGCATGGTGATTGGGGTGGTAGGAATAAAAATATTGCACAGCAAGTATTAGAAATGTGTGAAAAAGATTGTACGAATAAATCATTTAAAGAAAAAGTGAGAAGTTTTTTCAAATGAAATTATTTAAGAGGAGTTAGGAATGAATAAGGAAAAAAAGAAAGTACCTTTTTGTGTATCTATTGTAGATTATAAGGCCCTTGAGAAATATCTTGAAAATATGGCTTTAAAGGGTTGGTTGATAGAAAAATATAATACCTTTACAATTGAGTTTAGAAAAATTAAGCCTGCAAAATACAAATTTAATGTTAGTCTTTTTTATAAATCTCCTTTTGAGTATTCAAATGAAGAAAAGATTAATACCTATCAAGAAAGATATGAAGAGCTAGGATGGACTTTTGTAAAAAATAAGAAGGTTTTTCAGATTTGTTATGCATTAGAAGAGGTTGATCTTATACCCATAGAAATTGATCCTGTAGAAGAATACAAAATAATGAAGTCTACTTTTTATAAAACAGAATTTATAAGTCTTATTTCTTTATTACCTGTATCTTTGATAGGATTGTCTAACATAGTTAGATTTGATTATACTGATCTTTATAGAAATATGGCTTTATGGGGTATGCTTACACCACTTTTTATGTTGATGATTATTTTTCCGTTTATATATAATATGTTTTATCTAAGAAAAGTAAAAAGACAAGTGATAAAGGGAAAGGGGCTACCCGTTTCTTCTTGGAGAGCAGTTAAAATTAAGAATAAGAGTATGTTATTTATAGGTTTAATATATCTGATATTCACTATTTTAATTATAGGACAATCTATATCCTATCAAAAAAACTATATTTATCTTGCAGGATTCTTACCTGCTATAAGTGGTGTTATATTTGCGGTGTGGTATAAGAAATTTGTAAAGAAGAGAAAACGAGCAATAAGGAAAAATATTGTAATGTTTATTGCTTTATTAGCTATAACGATTGCGTTGTCAATTAGTTTAGTTTTTGGAGTGATGATTAAGTTAGTGAGCAATCATGATAAGAATAGAGTAAAGGATGCTGTCAACTTTAAAGATTATAAAGTAATCACATTATCAGACCTTGGAGTAGAGAATGAAATAATTAAAAATAATTTAAGAAAAGAAGGTAGTATATTTGTACCTGAGTATTATACATATTATGAAATAGCAGACAAAAAAAGTATTGATACAGAATATATAAAAGCAAGAAATGAAAAAATATGTAATTATATTTATGATGCAATGTTAAAGAAAATGTTAAGTAAGTCTTATAATCATGTGATTAAAGGAGATCATAAAAAATGGGAAGTTGATGAAGTATATTATTTAAATGATGATTACAATTATGTAATGATGAAAAAAGATAATGTGATCGTTATGTTAGATGGAGACTTTGATTTTTCAGACAGTGAAATAATAGAGCGATGTAAAAAGGTATTGAAGAAATAAAATTTTCGGCGTATTTGATAGAAAGATATTAAAAATAACACCAATTATTCCATTGTTTAATTGAAATATGTAATATTTAATAAAGGGATGCAAATACTAATTTAAACTAACTTTGGAGGAATAAGGGTGAATCATGAAATTATCTCTGAAAAACAGGCAATAGGTTTAATAGCGCTATTTGTTGTAGCAGAGACTTTTGTACTTGCACGGGGAATAGAAGCTAAACAAGATTTCTGGTTAGCTATTATTTTGGGGATGATTATTTCTGTACCATTTATGTTAATTTTTTCGAGATTACATAGACTATACCCTCAAAAAGATTTATTTGATATGAATGAGTGTATTTTAGGGAAAACATTGGGCAAGATACTTAATTTTTTATTGATTTACTATGTGGCAACCAATATGATGTCGGTTATGAGTGTATTCAATCATTTTATTATTACTGTATCTCTGCTTGATACTCCTATAGAAATAACATATATAGCGTTAATCTTATTATGTATATATGGAGTAAGAAGTGGCGTCGAAGTAATGGGAAGATGGACAGAGTTTTTCTTACCTATAATAATTATAGGTTTAAGTATAGGAATAGTATTAGTGATTCCTAAAATGAATGTGAAAAATCTTTATCCAATTTTAAACGAAGGAATTAAGCCTATTGTAGAAGGTGGAATACTAACTTTTTTATTTCCTTTAGGAGAGACTATCGCATTTGTAATGATTTTTACAACATTAAGAGATGATATGTCTTTTAAAAGATCCTATATATACGGGCTAATATTTGGAGGAAGTTTAATACTTATACTTGTATTAACAGAAGTTTTAGTAATAGGTGTAGATCAAACTTCAACGTATTTTTTTCCAGGGTATCAAACATTTACTAGATTATCTATTGGAGGAACACTTGAAAGACTAGAGATTATATCTGCAGCTACATTTATACTAGGTGGATTTATAAAAATAAGTATTTTACTACTTGCAGTTAGTAGAGGTTTTGCAAAGATATTTAATTTTGATGACTATAGGTTTATAGTAACTCCAATAGGATTATTTATTGCTAATGTATCATATATTTTCTATGATAGTACAATGTTTATGTTTGAATGGATTGCTGATTTTTGGGGGTATTTTGCATTCCCATTTGAGTTTGTAACACCGATTGTCCTTTATATCGTAGCAGAAGTTAAAATGAAGCTATTAAATAAGTGATAATTGTGTTAAAGATCAGCTTTAAAATTGAGTACGAAGGGCTAATTAAGCATGATAAAGTATTATTAGATTTGAAAAAATTAGTTGTTTAATAATCTAAAATAGTAAAAGGAAGCATAAGGTTACCAATCAGGAAACTTTATGCTTTATTTATATGTAAATAGGTAAAAATAAAATAATGATGATGAATATAGATAACAAAATGTTGACTATATACAACATAAATGTTATGATACAGTTGAAAGGAGGTATTTTATGGTAAAGCGAAAAAAATTATTTAATACAAAAATAAAAGTTCTTAGAGCTGAAAGAAATTTAACTCAAGGAGATTTGGCAATTGATTTAGGGGTGAATAGAGGAACTATTTTAGAGATTGAAAGAGGTACTTTTAATCCTTCTCTTAAACTTGCTTTTGCCATAGCAAAATATTTTGATAAGACGGTTGATGAGATTTTTCAAATATTAGAGGAGTGTGAAGAATAATGAATATAGGAGAACAATTGTTAGAGGGACAACCAATAGTAGCCACAATAATAACAGCAATATTTTTACTATTATTATTAATGGAGAAAGATGAATTAGAGCAATATGCATTCAATAATGCCTTGAAAATTGCTACTGTAATTACGATAATAACATTATTTGGATATAGCTTATATGAACTATCAGTAGGATTTAAAAAGGTTAGTATCAATACAATTTTTTTGGGAATTGAAGGATTGTATATAATAACGTTATTCCTGTATTATATGGATTTAAAAGGTATCCGTTTTGAAGTGAAGATGAAAAATCAGCTATTGACAAATATATTTATGTATAGTTCAATCATTATAAGTATTTTAGCAACTATTAGTATGGTATTTGAATTTGAGTTTTTTGAAAACAAAAAAGGATTTATCAGATATGATGAATTAATTTTATATGTAAATGCAATATTAGTTGCAATGATGATTCCATTACTTCCAAAGAGAAAAAAGGTTAATCGTGAGGAATATAAGAAAATAAAAAAAGAAATGGATAAGCAATTTAATATTATGTGTGTGATCTATTGCATGAGTATGCTATTAATTGTTTCATATATGATTTACCAAAAGGTAATTTAAAGACAACATAAAGAAAGAAGGTTAGGGGTATGAAAATATTAGTTGACGCAGATGCGTGTCCTGTAAAAGATATTATATTAAAAGTTGCAAAAGAATATAAGGTGGCATTAGTAATGATTAAAGATATTTGTCATGAATTATATGATGATTATGCAAAAATTATTACTGTGGATAAAGGACGAGATATGGCAGATTTAGTATTGATTAACAATACAAAAGAAGATGATATAGTAGTAACTCAAGATTATGGTGTAGCAGCATTGGCACTTGCAAGAAAAGCTGTTGTGATTAATCAAAACGGATGGTTATATACTAATGAAAACATTGATGATTTATTAAGCAGAAGACATATGAATCAGGAGATGAGAAGGAAACATAAAAAATATACAAAAATAGCAAAAAGAACGAAAGAGGATAACATAAAGTTTGAACGAAAATTTAGAGAATTGGTGATAAATAAAGTTAAAAAGGAATAAGAATGGAAATAATTCATAAATATATAAATTTTAAGGACAACACTATGAGAATAATAAAAACTCGTGTCATTTGGATGGGAGTTTTTGTATATAATAATTTTAAAATAAGGATAAGGGATGGTATGCTGATGATCATTGGAAAACTTAAATATAATAATTTTTTACATTGAGAAAGTCTATAATCTGTGAAATAATAAATATGATACAAAAATAAAAAGGAGAGTTGATTTATGAAAAACAACAATTATAGAGAGCTGGGAATTGAACTTCTTGATAAATAAGGAGTTTGATTTTAAATAACAACTCCTTATTTATTAAGTCCCATAAAGAAGACTTATAAATAAAAGGAGATAGAAAATTGAAATATAAAAATGCAAAGGGGATACTCCCTACAAAATTATTAAAAGAAATTCAAAAGCATATTCAAGGTGAGTTTATATATATACCCATCATTGAAAAAAACAAAGTAGGCTGGGGACAAAAAAATGGAACCCGCGAAACCATGTATTACAGAAATAAAAAAATATTTAACTTATATAAAGATGGATATTCAATAGAATATATCATCAATGATTATAATTTATCAGAGTCTAGTATAAGAAAAATAATATCAAAAATGAAAAAAGAAGATCATTTAGTGAATGGAAGTTTAAATCTAGGAGGACAATCCAATGAATAATGCCACATTTGAGAAACTACAGCTAAATGAAGTAAAGGAATTGGTAAAAGTACATTGTGTAAGTTCACTTGGAAAAGACCTCATAGATCAGCTAAACCCTAGTGGAAATATAAATATCGTAAAACGAAGATTGGATGAAAATAAAGAAGCTAGAAAAATCATAGAAAACAGTAATCATATACCTTTAGAAGGGTTATTTAATGTAAATATAATTATTGATAAAATCAAAAAAGGGATGATCCTTGATCCCTATGAACTCATAAAAATAGAAGACTTTTTAAGAGGGAGTAGGAAAATAAAATCTTTTATGCTTCAAAATCAGTTTTATGCCCCTACCTTAAGTGCGTATGCTTTAAATATTACAGCGTGCGAAAATATAGAAAGTGAAATAGAGTATTGTATAAAGGGAAATAAGGTGGATTCACAAGCTAGTAAAGAATTAAAAAAAATAAGAAGAAATATAGAAGTAACTGAGAGTAAAATAAAAGAGAGATTAAATAAGTTTTTAACAGCTAGTGGTAATAAAAAATATATTCAAGAATTTATAGTAAGCAAAAGAGATGATCGATATGTGATTCCAATAAAAGCATCTTATAAAAATGAAGTAGATGGTACATTACTTGATACATCATCAAAAGGAAATACGGTTTTTATAGAACCAAAGAACGTATCAAAGTTTAGTTTAGAGCTTATTCATTTGAAAAGTGAAGAAACGATAGAAGAATATAAGATTCTTTCTTATTTAACAGAGCTTGTATTTGAAAAAATAAAAAATATTAAATTAAATATAGAAATAATAGCAGAATATGATATGGTTTTTGCAAAGGCTAAATACAGTCAAAATATAAAAGGGATTACACCAAAAATAAATGATAGGGGATATATAAAAATTGTTGATGGAAAACATCCTCTTTTAAAGGGGACTGTGATCCCACTAAATTTAGAAATAGGAAAAAATTACAGAAGCTTGCTTATTACAGGACCCAATGCAGGAGGAAAAACCGTTGCACTTAAAACTGTAGGACTTTTGAGTTTAATGGTTCAATGTGGACTGGATATATGTGCAAGTGAAGATACAGTAATAAATGTATTTGAAAATATATTTGTGGATATAGGGGATAATCAAAGTATAGAAAATGCCCTTAGTACCTTTTCTTCCCATATAAAAAATATTGCAGAAATCATAAATGGGTCTAATTATACTACATTAGTTTTATTAGATGAGATCGGTAGTGGTACGGAACCAAATGAGGGCGCTGCACTTGCTATAGCTATCCTTGAAGAATTTTATCAGAAAGGATCTATTACTATAGCATCTACCCATTATGGAGAGCTTAAAAGATATGCAACACTTCATCCAGAGTTTGAAAATGCAGGGATGATGTTTGACCAAGAGACTTTACAGCCTTTATATAAGTTAACTATAGGAACATCTGAAAATAGTAATGCCTTGTTTATTTCTAAAAAGATGGGAATAAGAGATAAGGTATTAAAAAGAGCAAAAGGATATATGAATGATAAAAACTATAACTTTGATTTAGTTAAAAGAAATAAAATAGAGAAATCTAAGAAAATAGATGAAAATCAAATAGAAAAAGAAATACCTATATACCAAATAGGTGATAAAGTAAAATTATTAGACAAAGGTGATTTTGGAATCGTATATAAGCCTGTTGATAAATTTAACAATGTAGAAGTTTTATATCATGGTGAATTTATAAGAGTAAATGTAAAAAGAATAGAATTATATTTAAACGCTGCAGAGTTATATCCGAAGGACTATGATTTAAATAGTTTATTTTTAAGCTTTGAAGAACGAAAATTAGATAAAGATATTGAGAGAGGCTCTAAAAAAGCTTTGAAAAAAATTCAAAAGGAAATGAAACAAAATAGAAAAATAAATGAATAAAAAACGATTCATCTAAAAAAATATAAATGCAGGTATGTACAAAAATATAGAGGTTTGAATGATGATAAAGAAAAAAATATTTAAAAGAGATATTTCACCAAATGAAAAAATATATATTGCGTCTCAAGAGGTTTATACGACTTTTGCAATTCAATTTATTATTGATTTTGATGGGGATTTAGATAAAGTAAAGTTTGAGGAAGCAGTAAAAAAAGCGGGAGATTTTTGTCCAGGAGCAAGGATCATGCTAAAAGGGAATCAGTGGGTAGATACGCAAGTAACTACCCCTATTTTTTATAGAAAAGATGATTTTGATGGATATGATTTTAGTAAATTAGATATTTTTAAAAAGAAAATAGATGTTAAAAAAAATCCAGCAACAGAAATTTATGTTTTACCTTCTGCCAATAAAATTATTTTCAGAGTTTTTCATGGAGCTATGGACGGACAAGGCGCTTTAATATGGGTAAAAAATATATTCAGAGCTTTAAGAGAAGAAGACCTTGTAGAGGCAAAATCTGAAGAAACAGATCTTAGTTTTGCAAAACTTGTGAATGGGAAAAAAATCGATAATGAATTAAAGTTTAACAAAATTCTATTTAAGAATAGAAGAAAATTAGGAAACTATCAAATCTATTGGAAGAGACTTTCTATAGAGGGTAGATTCTTGGGAGTGGTAGGGAAAATTGCAAAAGCTTTAACAGAAAGTTTTCAGGAAGAACATAATAAGTTCTTAATTCCTGTGGATATGAGAAGATATAATAAAAATATTATTTCTACAGGAAATCTTACCTTGCCAATATTTATAGAAACTCATAAAGGGGAAACTTGGAAAGATATAAATGCAAAATTAATAGATTCTTTGAAAAATGCTAAGGAACTTAATTTAAGGAATGCAGATTTCGGATGCTTGACAAAACTACCTAGGAAAGTTTTAAGAAATAGTATCCGATTATTGACCTTTTATCAAGATTTCATACAAAAATATATGATAGGGGGAATTATATCTTTTTTAGGAGATATTCAATTAGAATCCTTTAGCTTTGATGATTTTAAAGCCAAAGCATTTTATGCTATGCCTGTACAACAGCCTTTAAGTCCTCTTTCTATAGTGATTGTTCAAACAGATGAAAAAACAGAAATCCTTGTATCTTGCTATGAAGATATCATTAAGGAAAAAGAATGTGATGAAATTCTAAAAAAGATTGAAGATACTTTAATGGGAAAAGAGATTTATAATAAATTGAATAATACCTATAAGAATTTTTCTGATAGTAAAAATATCATTGATTTATTTAAGAAAGAGGAAAAGAAGAATCCAAATGCTATTGCTGTTTCATGGAAAGGAAAAGAACTAACCTATAAAGAGTTAGATGAAAAATCTGATACATTAGCAAACTTTATGAAAGAAAGAGGGTTAAAAAAAGGGAATCAGATTGCTTTATTTTTAAGAAGAAATATAGATCTATTCATTTGTATTTTTGCTTCTATTAAAATAGGAGCAATATATATTCCTATTGATATAGATTATGATAAAAACAGAATAAAAGGGATTCTAAATGATGAAAACTTAGATTTGATTTTTTCAAGTAAGGATACATATGATCGAATAGCTGAACTTACAAAAAAAGAGATTATTAACATAGACTTATTTAAATTTTCAAATTGGATAAAATTTGATTACTATGATATCAATGAAGATGATATTGTTTATAAAATCTATACATCAGGATCAACAGGGAATCCTAAAGGGGTACAAATCAGCCATAAAAGCTTAGTGAATTATTTATTATGGGCAAAGGATACATACAGTACCAATAAGACCAGTAGGTTTCCTTTATTTACATCAATAGGAGTAGATCTTACGGTCACATCGATTTTTTTACCTCTAATATCAGGCGGTAGTGTTGAAGTTTTTGATGAAAACACAAATCATATTACTTTAAGAAAAATAATAGAAGATAACAAAATAGACTGTATCAAATTAACTCCTACACATCTAAAGTTAATAGCACACTTAGATTTGAAAGGGAAAAACAAGAAGCTACTAATTGTAGGAGGAGAAAAATTTGATACAAAACTAGCCATCATGATGCAAGAAAAATTATCTAAAAATTGTAAAATTATCAATGAGTACGGTCCTACAGAGGCTACGGTAGGTTGTATCTATCATATTTTTGATCCTCAAAATGATATAAATGATAATACTGTACCTATAGGGGTACCTATTTATAACACGGAAATTCTCTTATTAGATAAAAAAATGAAGTTAGTTGAGCCAGGTGAAATAGGCGAAATATATATATTAGGAGAATGTCTTGCAACGGGATACTATAAAAATGAGAAATTGAATACAGAGAAATTTATTTATGTTGAAGGGAAAAAAGCTTATAAGACTGGAGATTTAGGCAAAATCACAAAAAGAAATAAATATATTTATTTAGGAAGAAAAGATGATCAGATAAAATTATATGGGCATAGAGTGGAGACAATAGAGATAGAAGGTGTATTAAACCGTTATGGAGGAATCAATACGAGTATAATAAAGCCTTTAGAGCAGAATAAAAATTATCTTGTTGCCTATTATATGGCAGATAGGAAAATTGATAGTACAAAGTTAAAAGAATATCTTAGAGGAAAATTACCAATATATATGATACCAAAATTTTTCATGGAAATGGATGAAATCCCATTAGGGATCAGTGGAAAAATTGATAGAAGTAGATTACCTAAGGTACATAATGATATGATGATTCCTACTACTGATGCTAATCATTTTAATGAAATAGAGGACGAGATTGTTAGAATATGGAGTTTGGTACTGGAAATAGATGATAAAAGTATAGGGCATAAAGATGAATTTTATGACCTAGGAGGAGATTCTTTTGGTCTCATAAGAATGGTATTTGAAATTACTAATCGTTTATTAAAGGCTGAAGATGAAGAAGCGTTTATGGATCAAATTAAGGATATATATGGCAATATGACAGTAGGAAATATTGCTAAAATTATTTATGAAATAAGAGAAAATAAGAGTCTTAGTATAGAGTAAATGTTGACAGAGTAAATATATTTATATAAAATTAATTGGTGCAAACGGTTGTACAATATTATAAAATAGGGTGTGAAAGATATGGGTGTCACGATAAAAGATGTGGCTAAAGAAGCAAATGTTTCTCCATCCACTGTGTCAAGGGTTATTGCAGGAAGTGATAGAATTAGTGAAGAAACAAAGAAAAGAGTGAAAGTTGCAATACAAAAATTAAATTATCATCCAAATGTTGTTGCTAGAAGTTTGACCAATAAAATGACGAAAGTTATTGGAATCGTTTTGCCAAGTAAAGCAGAACAATTATTTAAGAATCCATTTTTTATATATGTGATGACAGGAATAAGTAAATATGCGCAAGAATCAAGATATTATATCATGTATACCTTCTTTAAAACGGAAGAAGAAAAATTAACTTCTATACAAAACTATATCAACAGTAATTTAGTAGATGGAATCATTCTTACAACAGTTCATTCAAAAGACAGTTGTATAAAATATCTTCAGGAAAGAGAGTTTCCTTTTGTAGTAATTGGAAGGCCGGAAGATACTAAAAATGTACTTTGGGTAGATAATGATAATTTTCAAGCTATGTATAATGTTCTAAGTAAGTTATTTATGAAAGGACATAGAAAAATAGCATTTATAGGAGCTAAAAGTGAATTAAATGTATCAAAGGATCGATTAAGTGGATATAAGCAGGCACACAAAATAAATGGTGTTGATATTGATGAAAATAGTATCATAGAGGTTGAAGATTTTAGAGAAGTTTTAGGATATAATGCCATGAAGAAGATCTTAAATGGAAACAAACCAACGGCAGTTGTATGCACAGATGATCTTTTGGCGTTTGGAGCTAGTTCTTATTTAGTAGAAAATAATATGAAAGGTATTTCTATAGTTGGATTTAATAATATTCCTTTAGCAGAGTATCAAAAGCCAGCTTTGACTTCTGTAGATATTAATGCAAAAGAATTAGGATACTATGCTGCAAAAATGTTAGTAGATAAATTGGAAAAAAATATAACCAATATGCATTATATTATAGAAACTAATTTAATAGAAAGAGAATCAACAAACTATTAATTGATAGATGAGAGTATAGATTTTATGCTCTTGTCTTTTTTATTTTTAATTTGATATATAAAACTCATAAAGTAATTTTAATAATATTATTGACAAGTTTTTCAAAGGATAATATAATTATTGTGCAAACGGTTGCACAAATAATTATGTATAATGTTAAAACGATTGCACAAGAAACGGAATTTCATATTTTATTATGACTATAGGAGGAGTTTAATCATGTCTTCAAAAAAATCGCAACTTATTTCATTTGATTTTTGGCAAAAATTTGGAAAAGCTTTAATGGTAGTTATTGCAGTTATGCCAGCAGCAGGGCTTATGATTTCCTTAGGGAAAGTAATAGGAATATTCCTTGGAAATGCAGGAGCCATTGGACTTATCTCACACATTATTGAGGATATAGGATGGGCAATAATCGTTAACTTAAATTTACTATTTGCTATTGCAATTGGAGGTTCATGGGCTAAGGAACGTGCCGGTGGAGCTTTTGCATCAGCACTAGCTTTTGTATTAATGAATCGTATAATAGGGGCTATTTATGGAATCACCCCTAAGATGCTTGCTGATCCTAATGCAGTAGTGAATAATATTTTAGGTGGTAAGCTTTTAGTTAAAGATTATTTTATATCAGTTCTTGGAGCACCAACTTTAAACATGGGAGTGTTTGTTGGGATCATAGCAGGTTTTGTAGGTGCTGCATTATATAATAAATATTATAACTATAATAAATTACCCAATTCACTTTCATTTTTTAATGGTAAACGTTTTGTTCCTTTTGTAGTGATTGTGTATTCAGTTGTTGTTGCAGTTATACTTGCTATCTTTTGGCCAATCGTACAAACAGGAATAAATAGCTTTGGAAGATGGATAGCTACATCAAAAGATAGTGCACCATTTATATCTACTTTCATTTATGGTTCACTTGAGCGTTTATTGTTACCATTTGGATTACATCATTTAGTGACAATTCCTATAAATTATACTCAGCTTGGAGGAAGCTATAGTATATTAACTGGAGATAATATAGGACAAATTGTATATGGACAGGATCCATTATGGTTGGCATGGATTACGGATTTAAACAATTTAAAAGCTGTAGGAAATTTAGAGACATATAAGAATTTATTAGTGACAGTTCATCCAGCTCGTTTTAAAGTAGGGCAAGTGATCACTTCTTCTGCTACATTAATGGGCGCAGCTTTTGCAATGTATAAGAATGTAGAAGAGGATAAAAAAAGAAAATATAAGTCTATGTATCTTTCAGCAGCACTAGCAGTATTCTTAACAGGCGTTACAGAACCTATTGAGTTTATGTTTATGTTTACATCCCCTCTTTTATATGGAGCATATGCAGTCTTAACAGGTATAGCATTTGCTATAGCAGACTTCATTCATTTACGTATTCATGCTTTTGGGTTTATAGAGTTTTTAACGCGTACACCAATGATTATAAATGCAGGGATTACAAAAGATTTAATTAGTTTTATTATTGTAGCTATAGGATTTTTATTTATAAGTTATTTTATGTTTAACTTTATTATCAAAAAGTTTAATGTTGCAACACCAGGGCGTGCAGGGAATGATATTGATATAGTAGAAAAAGAAACAGGATCAAAAGAATCAAAGTCAAGTGTAAAAGATGAAATAGCTTGTAATGCAATAAAATTATTAGGCGGAAAAGAAAACATAGTAGAGGTAGATGCTTGCATGACTCGTCTTCGTGTAACGGTTAAAGACTTAAATTTAGTTAAAGGTGAGAAGGAATGGAAGGACAATAAAGCATTAGGCTTAGTAATAAAGGATAAAGGAGTACAAGCTATATATGGTCCAAAAGCGGATATAATAAAATCCAATATGATAGATATTTTAGGGGATTTATAAAATGAAATTTTTAACTTTAAACACTCATTCATGGATGGAGGAGTATCAGGAAGAAAAAATCAAAATTATAGCAAGGAATATAAAAGAAAAAAGCTATGATATGATTGCACTGCAAGAAGTAAATCAGTCTATAGAGAAAAAATGTATTTTTAAAAATATAAAAGAAGATAACTTTGCTTTGGTTTTACTAAAAGAATTAGAAAGCTTAGGTTGTATGGAATATAGTATGTTATGGGATTTTTCTCATATTGGTTATGACAAGTATGAAGAAGGGGTAAGCATTCTAACGAAGCACAAAATTAAAGAAGATATATCCTTCTTTATAACAAAAAGTGTGGATCAAACCTTTTGGAAAACCAGAAAGATTATAGGTGCTACGATTAAAATAAATGAAGAACCTATAGATTTTTACTCTTGTCATCTAGGGTGGTGGCATGATGAAGAAGAACCTTTTAAAGATCAAGCAGATCAATTACTAAGTAACATAAAAAAAGATAGATTGACATTCATTATGGGAGATTTTAATAATAATGCTTTTGTAAGAAACGAAGGCTATGATTATTTAATAGAAAAGGGACTGTATGATACTTTTTCTATGGCGAAAGAGAAAGACACTGGAGTTACGGTAAAAGGTAAAATAGCTGGCTGGAGCTCAAATAAACAAGATTTAAGACTAGATTTAATTTTATCAAATAAAAAAATAGGTATTAAATATTCGAAAGTAATATTTAATGGAAAAAATAAACCAGTCGTATCAGATCACTATGGAGTAGAAATACAAACGGAGGGATTTTAGTGGAGGATAAATATGTTATAGGTATTGATTTAGGTGGGACGAAGATAAGTGGGGCTGTTGCAAATTTTAAGGGAGATGTAATTTCACAATATACCCTTCCTACAAAAGCAGAAGAAGGAGAAAAAGCAGTATTAGAAAGAATCATAAAAGTTGTAGAAAAAGTAATAAAAGAATCTAATGTAGACAAAGAAAGAATTGTATCTATAGGGATAGGTTCTCCAGGACCATTAGATGCCAAAAAAGGAAAAATTATAACTACTCCGAATCTTCCCTTTAAAAATTTTAATATTGTAAGTCCATTGGTAGATCAATTTCATATTCCTACTTATTTAGATAATGATGGGAATGTAGCAGCTATAGGAGAATATGCCTTTGGAGCAGGAAAAGAAACAAATAATATGATATTTATAACTGTGTCTACAGGCATAGGTGGAGGTGCTGTATTAAATGGAAAAATATACAGAGGAAACACTTGTAATGCTTTAGAAATAGGCCATATGACTTTAGAAGAAAAAGGTCCACGCTGTAATTGTGGTAATTATGGATGTGCAGAAGCTCTGGCTTCAGGTACTGCCATAGCAAAGACAGCAACAGAACAAGTAAAAAAAGGTTTAAGCACTTCATTATCTAACTATGATAAAATAACAGCCTATGAAGTATTTAAGGAAGTAGAAAAAGGAGATCATGTAGCAAGGGATGTACTTAATAAAGCTTTAAATTATCTTGGAATATGTGTTGCGAATATGATTACCTCCTTTGACCCAGAAATGGTAATCATCGGAGGAGGTGTTTCTAAGGGAGGAAACATGGTATTTGAAAAAGTAAAGGAAGTAGTAAAGACAAGATGTTTTAAAGCCATGTGGGAAAGTACGAAAATAGTACCAGCAGCTTTAGGAACGGATGCAGGAGTTAAGGGGGCTGTTGCCCTTGCTATAATGGAAAGCAAATAAGTGATTAGGAAAGGAAAGATATTAGATGAAGAAAGTGTGGTGGAAGGAAGCTGTTGCCTACCAAATATACCCTAGAAGTTTTATGGACTCAAATGGTGATGGAATAGGTGATTTACAGGGGATCATTTCTAAATTGGATTATATAAAAGATTTAGGAATTGATGTAATCTGGATTTGTCCAATGTACAAATCACCTAATGATGATAATGGCTATGATATTAGTGATTATCAAGACATTATGGATGATTTTGGTGCAATGGGTGATTTTAATCAGCTTCTAAAAGAAGTTCACAATCGGGGCATGAAACTTATTATAGATTTAGTTATAAATCACACAAGTGACGAACATCCATGGTTTATTGAGGCACGTTCTTCAAAAGATCATTCAAAACGTGATTGGTATATATGGCGGGATGGTAAAGATGGAAAAGAACCAAACAACTGGGAAAGTATTTTTGGTGGTTCTGCTTGGGAACATGATAAAAATAGCCACCAATATTATCTACACTTGTTTTCTAGAAAACAACCAGATCTAAATTGGGAGAATGAGCATATGCGCCAAGCCATTTATAATATGATTAATTGGTGGTTAGATAAAGGAATTGATGGTTTTAGAGTGGACGCCATTAGTCATATAAAAAAAGAAGATGGATTAAAGGATATGCCTAATCCAGAAGGATTAAGATATGTAGATTCCTTTAATAAGCATATGAATGTAGAGGGTATTCATAAATATCTTGAAGAGCTAAAAGAAAATACTTTTGCTAAGTATGATATTATGACTGTTGGAGAAGCAAATGGTGTTAATATTGAAGATGCATCCCTTTGGGTTAGTGAAGAAGAAGGAAAATTTAACATGGTGTTTCAATTTGAACACTTAGATTTATGGGATACTACAACAAATAA
Source organism: Crassaminicella profunda (assembly GCF_019884785.1). Lineage (GTDB taxonomy): Bacteria > Bacillota > Clostridia > Peptostreptococcales > Thermotaleaceae > Crassaminicella > Crassaminicella profunda. Next base: position 2,197,845 of record NZ_CP082326.1, on the reverse strand, counting down.
TAAATTAGACATTATAAATATAAAAAAGGTATTGTCAAAATGGCAAAAGGGATTAGAAGGAAAAGGATGGAATGCATTATACATTGAAAATCATGATATACCACGGATGGTTTCTACCTGGGGAAATGATACAGATTATTGGCGTGAGAGTGCCACAGCATTAGCTGTCATGTATTTTATGATGCAGGGAACTCCATTTATATATCAAGGGCAAGAGATTGGTATGACAAATGTTAAATTTAATACAATCAAAGAATATAATGATGTAAAAACTAAAAATATATATGCCATAAACAAAGATAAATGTATGTCTCATGAAGATATAATGGATATGATATGGGCATCATCTAGAGATAATGCTCGTACGCCTATGCAGTGGGATGAATCATCAAATGCAGGATTTACAACTGGAATACCTTGGATTGGAGTGAATCCAAACTATAGAGAAATTAATGTAGAAAGACAGGAAAAAGACATAGACTCTGTCCTTAATTTCTATAAAAAAATGATTGCTATAAAAAAACAACAGGATGTTTTAATATATGGTAAATATGATTTGATTTTAGAAAATAATGAGCAAATTTTTGCATATACACGTACATTAGAGCATGAAAAAGTTATTGTAATTTGCAATTTAACAGATTCAAAAGCTATATATGAATATGAAGATATAGAGCTAAAATATGATGGACTCCTATTAAATAATTATGATGTTAAGGAATACGATGATATAAAAACAATGGTATTAAAACCATATGAGGCAAGAATTTACAGAGTCATGTAATAGTATATAACCATGTTAATAATAAAGGATTTTACGTGCCTATTAATATGAATAGAAAAAGAGTTGTGCTTAAATTTAAGCATAACTTTTTTCTATGTAGACATAAAGTTATAATAAGATGTTTCTTTTGTTTTGAGTCACTTTTCCTATTATCTGTTGAGAGCTAAAAAATATATTTAAGTGTCATTTAATATGAGATATAATAAAAGAATAATTATTTATCAATTAGTTTAAAGTTTTAAAGTTTAAGTAAAGGGGCAAAAAATGACTTATAATATTTCGCAGGATGTTTTTGAGAAGATAAGTAGCTTTGTACAAACAAGGTTTGGTTTATATTTTTCTGAAAAAAGATTTAATGATCTTATCAGAGGGGTTATTAATGCAGCAAAACAAAAAAATATTGATTTTGAAGAATATATAGATCTAATCCTTCTAAATAAATTGTCTCAAGAGGATATAAAGCAGCTAACAGCGTGTTTGACTATTGGAGAGACTTATTTTTTTAGAGATAAAAAATTGTTTGAAATACTAAGACAGAAAATACTACCTGATATGATTCATGCTAAAAAATGCACGGACAAAAAATTGAAAATTTGGAGTGCTGGCTGTTCTTCTGGTGAAGAAGCCTATTCTGTAGCCATTTTAATAAAAGAATTGATTCCTGATTACAAAGATTGGGATATTAAAATTATTGCTACGGATATTAATCATTCCTCTTTAAGTAAAGCAAGAAAAGGAATCTATAGGGAGTGGTCTTTTAGGGGAGTAGATTTAAATATTAAAAACAAATATTTTAAGAAAATCAATGATATGTGCTATAAACTTGATGACGAAATTATGGAACTTGTAACATTTCATCATTTGAATTTAGCTGACCCCATGTATGTACTGGATCATATGATTATGAATCATATAGATATCATATTTTGTAGAAATGTTTTAATGTATTTTAGTAAATATCATGTGAGTCAAATCATTAATCGTTTTTACAACATGATTGTCAATGGAGGATGGTTTGTGGTAGCACCTAGTGAGAGTTTATTTCTTAATGGAACGTTCTTTACACCTATAAATGTAAATGGTATGTTTTTATACAATAAAAATATGAAACAAAATAATTTTATGGAATCATTTAGTGAGAATATTATACAAAAGGAATTATTTATTCAAAATGAAGTAAAAATATATCCTAAAAATGAATATAAGAATATGAGTATAGAAAGTCTCATAACACCAATAGAAGATAGAAGTAGTAAAAAAGAAGGATTACAAGAAAAAAAAGTAGATGTAGGAGATTTTGAAAAATTATCTCGTTCATTTGCCAATGAAGGGAAATTAGAAGAAGCTATACAATGGTGCAAAAAGGCTATTGCCATAGATAAAATCAATCCTTTATATTATTATCTTCTTGCAAGTATTCAACAAGAGCAAGGAAATATGGATGAAGCCATTGGTTCCTTAAAAAAAGCTATATATTTAGATTCGGATTTTATCATGGCTTATTTTGATTTAGGAAATTTGTATTTAAAAAAAGAAAAATACAAAGAAGCATTTAAAAATTTTGATAATGCATGTATATTATTAAATCATTTTAATGAGGAAGAAATCATTCCTCATTCAGAAGAAATGTCAGCAGGAGTATTAAAAGAACTTATTCAAAGTTTATACAGTAAGGGAGATTGATATGGAGAGATGTGATAGGGTAGAAGAAGTTGAAAAGATTGAAATCCTAGAGTTTTTACTAAAGAATGAAGAAGGTAAGGAAAAATATGCAGCTGAAGTTCTATACGCAAATGAGGTATATTCAGTGAATTGTGTTACTATGCTTCCCTGTACACCTTCCTTTATAATAGGTATAATGAATTTCAGGGGGAAAATAATTTCGGTTATAGATATGAGAAATTTTTTAGGCTTTACCATGAAAAAAATAGATGCAGATAGTGTAAAAAAAGTAATTGTTATGAAGGTCAATGAAATAGAGGTGGGGATAGCGGTAGACAGTATTGTAGGATGTAGAGAAATTTTTGTATCGGAAATACAAAAAAATATTTTGACTATAACGAATTTCAATAAAGACTATTTTAAAGGAATGACAAAGACCCGGAGCATTATTTTAGATATAAAAAATATTATGATGGATAAAAAAATTATTATTAACGAAGAAATCGTTTAAGGATTTGAAGGAGGGATCATAGGATGAAAACAAATATTATGAAGAGTTTAAAAGGAAAATTGATTCTATATTTTTTAATACTCTCTATTATACCTGGAATGATTATAGGCGGGATTAGTTATTATCATTCAAAGGAGTCTTTACAAAATGATGCTACGGATCAATTGACCTTTATAAGAGATACAAAGAAACAAGAAATAGAAGATTATTTTAAAACCATGCAAAAAAGAATTTCATACATGGCACAGGAACCAATGACTATAGAGGCTATGATGAAATTTAATCAAGTGGGAGTTGATGATACTGATGAGAATAGTATATATGAAAAGTATAATCTTACATTTTTAAATTTTATCCAGAAACTATCCTATGGAGATTTATTACTTGTAGATGATGAAAGTGGTAAAGTTCTATATTCTGCATTGAAAGAAGAAGATTATGGGACAAACCTCTTAACGGGACCTTATAAAAATACAAGCGTTGCAAAGGCTTTTGAAGCTGCAAAAAATAGTAATGATAAAGATTTTACAATCATGACGGATTATGAGTTTTATGGTCCTTCTAATAACAAACCTATAGTAGGGATAGCGTCCCCTATTTTTAAAGATGATAAAAAAATTGGCGTGCTTATTTTTAAAATGGGAACAGATAAAATAGATGAAATTATATCTAATAATAATAAATGGGAATCTTTAAACCTAGGCAAAAGTGGAGAGGTCGTTTTAATTGGACCAGATTATAAATTAAGAAGCAATACTAGGTTTTTAAGTGAGGAAGAAGATGAAAGAATAAAGGAGAGAAAATCTGCTATTCTTTTAAAAGAAATAAGAACAAAGGGAACAGATGCAGTAATGGCTGGGGAGACAGACGTGGACACTTACTTTGATTATCATAATATTGAATCTATTGTTGCTTATACCCCATTAAATATTGATAATTTAAAGTGGGCCATACTTGTTAAAATAGATGAAGATGAGGCATTTCATTTAGTACATAAATTGCAAAACTTAATGATTCTGGTATTGATTCTTTCTATAATAGTAATCATCATTTTTTCTGTTTTTATAGCTTCAAGTATTGCAAAACCATTGATTAAAATGACAAAGGTTGCCCTTGATATATCTCAAGGGGATTTAACTGTTGAAATACCACAAGAAAAACGATCAGATGAAATAGGTGTTTTAACACAAGCCATTAGCAAGATGCTGGATTCTCTTAGAGAACAAACAAAAGAAATTATCAATGTAGCAAATGTACTTGCATCTTCTGTGAGTGAAATTACAGTTTCCCTTACCCAAGTTACATCAGGAGCGGCTGAAACTTCTTCAGCAGTGAGTGAAACCACAGCAACTGTAGAGGAAGTTAAACAAACAGTCCATGTATCAAGTGAGAAGACAAAAAATGTTTCAAATAGTGCAAAAGAGTCTCTTGAAATATCAAAGATCGGAAATAAAGCAACAGAAGATACTTTAGAAGGAATGAAGGCCATTAATAGTCAGATGCAGGCAATTGCAGAAAGTATAATCGCTCTAAGTGAGCAAAGCCAGAATATTAGTGAATTGATAGAAAGTGTTGATGCTATTTCTGAGCAATCTAATATTCTTGCAGTAAATGCTTCCATAGAAGCAGCTAAGGCAGGGGAACAGGGGAAGGGTTTTTCAATCGTTGCTCAGGAAATTAGAAATTTAGCAGAACAATCAAAACAAGGAACAAAGCAAGTAAGAAATATATTAAAAGAGATACAAAGGGCAGCCAATACAGCTGTAATGACAACGGAAAAAGGGATAAAATTTGTTGATGCAGGCATCCAACAAGCATCAGAAGCAGGTGATTCTATACGAAAGCTTACGGGAAACATAAATATATCTGCACAGGCAGCTATTCAAATAGAAGCATCTAGTCAGCAACAGTTAGTTGGAATGGACCAGGTAGCAATAGCCATGGAAGGAATCAATGAAGCCAGTATTCAAAATGTGAATAGCATGAAGCAACTAGAAGAGGCAACAAATAATCTTCAAGAAATGGGATATAGGATGAAACAGTTAACTGAAAAATATAAGGTTTAAGGAAAGAGAGGATCGGAATGAATACAAATGATGCTGAATTTTTTAAGAAACTTCGTTCCACTTTCAAGATAGAGGCTCATGAGCACCTAAGAAACCTTTCTTTGGCATTAATGGATTTGGAAAAAATACCTACTTTAGAAGATCAAAAAACAATTGTTGAAACCATACATAGAGAGTTTCATAGCTTAAAAGGTGCAGCTAGAGCGGTAAGTATGAAAGAAATTGAAACCATATGCCATATACTAGAAACTATATTCTCTAAAGCAAAGAAAAAAACATTAAGATTCAATGTAGAGATGTTTGATATTTTTAATAAAGCACTTGATAATATAGAAGAGATTCTTTCTTTACATGAAGATCATGTTAAAGATATTTCAGAAATTATGAACGAATTGAAAAAAATAGAATGTGGCAATTTTGAGAAAAAAGAGATCATGAAATCTAATGATGTACATATACAGGCTGATCGTAGTATAAATTTAAGTACCCATATAAAGCCTCATAAGAATATAGAACCTAATCATATACAAGAAGAAAAAGAGAATAAGATAAAAGCTAAAGAACATCTTAAATCAAAAGAAGATATAAAAAAACAAAATATGCATAAGGCAAAAATTACTGAAGATAGTAAGGATGAAATTGTTAGAATTTCAAAAGCTAAATTAGATGTTTTGTTACTTCAAGGAGAAGAAATGATTTATGCAAAGCTTTCAGCGATTCAGAGGGCTAAGGAGATTAAAGAAATTAAGGAATTATTCGATTTATGGAGAAAAGAAAAGGATTTTCATAATATGGAAATGTTAGAAAATCATATGGATAGATTGTTAAAATCTGCTAAAAATGAAGCGAAAATGACAGAAACCATGATAGATACTTTTATGGAAAATATAAAAGGCATCATGCTTCTTCCTTTTTCTTCTATAATCGAAATGTTTCCTAAGATGGTTAGGGATTTATCTAGACATGTGGGAAAAGAAATTGAATTTATCAGCAATGGAAAAGAAATAGAAGTGGACAGAAGGATTCTAGAAGAAATGAAAGATCCTCTTATGCATATTATTAGAAATTGTATTGATCATGGGATAGAAGAACAAAAAGAGAGAAAGAGGCTAAATAAACCTTTAAAAGGAACAATCAACTTAACGATTACACAGGTAAGTAGTGATAAAGTAGAGATTAAAATTTCTGATGATGGAGCAGGCATTGATATTGACAAAGTTAAAGAAAAGGTTGTTAAAAATAAACTTTTGACACGAGAACAAGTTGACCGAATGAATGATGAAAATGCAAAAATGCTTATTTTTAAATCAGGCCTTTCTACAAGCGATATTATAACGGATCTATCTGGTAGAGGATTAGGATTGCCTATTGTATATGAAAAAGTACAAAAGCTTGAAGGGACTATAGCAGTAAAAAGTGAAAGGGGAAAGGGGACCGTATTTACGATTGTATTACCTATAACTATTTCTACTAATAGAGGAATTCTTGTAAAGGTAGCAAAACAAGATTTTGTCATACCAACAGGAAAAGTTGAAAAGGTGCTTAGAATTAAAAAAGATCAATTGAAAATAGTGGAAAATAGGGCTACAATAATGTTAGATGAAAGCATTATCCCTGTTCTTAAACTTCAAGATTTATTGGAATTGAAAAATGAAAAAATAGAACAGCCCTTTAGGGATGTAATTTCAATTTTAGTTGTGAAAGAGATGAAAAATAAGATAGGACTTAGTGTAGATGAGATCATTATAGAACAGGAAGTTCTTGTAAAAAGGTTTAATAAACAATTAAAAAAGGTTAGAAATATTGCAGGAGCAACAATCTTAGGTTCAGGACAGGTGGTACCTATATTAGATGTACAAGATTTAATCAAATCATCACTTAGAAGTGGTATTCAATCTCTAAAGATCATTAAGGATATAGGAAACCATAAAAATGAGAATAAATCTATTATTGTAGTAGAAGATTCAATTACATCAAGAACACTTTTGAAAAATATATTAGAGACACAAGGATATTCGGTGAAAACTGCTGTTGATGGACTACAAGGATGGAAAATGTTGAAATCTGAAAAATTTGATCTTGTGATAACAGATGTTGAAATGCCTAAGATGAATGGATTTGAGTTGACTGCAAAAATTAGAGAAGATTATGAAAATTCAGAAATACCTATTATTCTTGTAACTTCCCTTGAATCAAGGGAAGATAAGGAGCGAGGTATAGATGTGGGCGCTAGTGCGTATATTGTAAAAAGTGATTTTCAACAAAATAATTTGTTGGAAATTGTAAAAAGACTCATATAAAAGAGTTAGCAGGAGTGTAAAAAATGATAAAAGTACTTGTAGTTGATGATTCTCCTACTATTCAAGAATTAATAAAACATATACTAAATGCAGATAAAGATATTAACGTAATTGGGGTAGCGAATAATGGAGAAGAAGCCATTAAATTTATAGAAAAAAATAAGCCTGATATTATAACGATGGATATCAGTATGCCTGTAATGGATGGATTTGAGGCAACGAGAAGAATCATGGAAACAAACCCTATACCGATTATTGTTATAACTGGACTGTTTAACTCTAAGGAGATCGATAGGACTTTTCAGGCTATTGAAGCAGGAGCTGTTTCAGTTATACAGAAACCAGAAGGAATATATCATGCTGATTTTGATAAAGTATCAGGAAATATTGTTGAAATGGTTAAATTAATGTCAGAGGTAAAGGTGATAAAGCGTAAAGGGAATTATAAAAATAGGAAACTAAATTTAGCAAGTAATAGGAAGTTTAAGCAAGTTTCTTCAGATATAAAAATTGCAGCTATAGGGGTATCTACAGGGGGGCCGTCTGTTCTTCAGACCATATTCTCTAAATTGCCATCTAATATTAAAATTCCTATACTTGTTGTACAGCATATAGCTCCAGGATTTTTAAATGGACTTATTGACTGGCTTTCTAAATTTACAACGTATCCTATTCATATAGCTTCACAAGGAGAGGTAGTATTGCCTGGACATATTTATTTTGCACCTGATGGATTTCACACGGAGATTCGCCATAATGGAAAAATATTTTTAAATAGGGATGAGAAAAAAAATGGAGTGAGACCATCTGTTTCATACTTATTTAAATCTGTTGCAAATCATTATGGGAAAAATGCTATGGCAATTCTTCTTACAGGAATGGGAAAAGATGGAGCTGAAGAATTAAAAATGCTAAAAGATAAAGGAGCAATCACTGTAGTGCAGGATGAGAAAACTTCTGTAGTTTATGGTATGCCAGGAGAAGCTGTAAAGCTTAATGCAGCTACATATACTCTTTCCCCTGAAAAGATTGCAGATTTGTTTGGAAAAATATGATTTAAATCATTGTGTAGCTGTTTATATATGAGGAGGAGAAGCATAAAAAATGAATAAAGAAATACAGATTTTGGTTGTTGAAGATAGTTTAACCCAAGCGCAGCAGCTTAAATTTATTCTTGAAAAAAGAGATTATAAAGTAATCGTTGCAAATAATGGGGTACAAGCTTTAGAATGTATTCATAAATATATACCTGACTTAGTAGTAACAGATATACTTATGCCTAAAATGGATGGATATGCGTTGTGTAAAAAAATCAAAGAGGATGATAAATTAAATCACATTCCAGTTATTTTATTGACATCCCTTTCAGATCCTACTGATGTGATAAAAGGATTAAAGGTTAAGGCAGATAATTTTATAACAAAACCATACAATGAAAGCTTTCTTCTTTCACGGATTCAACATATGCTTGTTAATATAGAACTGAGAAAAAATAAAATTAGTGAAATGGGTATTGAAGTATTCTTTGCAGGAGAAAAGCATTTTATTAATTCAGAAAGAATACAAATCATAGATCTTTTGCTTTCTACATTTGAGAATGCTGTACAAAAGAGCAAAGAACTTGAATATGCAAATAACAAATTAAAAAAAGCATTTGAAACTATTCGAAAGCTTGAAAAAAATTATAGAGGCATTCTTGAAAGTAATACAGATGCTTTGGTAGTCATTAACCATGACAAAGAGATATTATATCTAAATCCTGCAGCAAAAAAACTGTTTGGTGAAAAATATGAGGAATCCATATTTGATATTTTAGATTTTGATGAAATTGAAAATGGTATTAAAGAAATTATGATAAATACTATGAATGGGAATCAAATTATTGGAGAAGTATGCATTTCAGAAACGGATTGGGAAGGGAAAGAAGCATATCTTTTATCTATTAGAGATATTACTGAAAAGGTACGTCTTCGTGAAAAATTAAAAATTCAATCGCTTACAGATGAACTTACAACTCTTTACAATAGAAGAGGGTTTTTTAATATCGTTGAACATAAAATCCAATTTGCAAGACGTAATAAAAAAGGAATGGCATTATTTTTCATTGATATTGATGGGATGAAGTATATTAATGATAATTTATCTCATAGTCAAGGAGATTGTGCCTTGATAGGTGCTGCAAATATTTTAAAAAATACTTTTCGTGAGAATGATGTTATCGCAAGAATAGGTGGAGATGAATTTGTAGCTTTATCTATAGATGTAGATGAACACAATATAGAAAAGATTATAAATAAACTCTTAGATCAACAAAAAATATTTAATGAAAAAAGTAAGTATGCTTTTAATATATCTATCAGTATAGGTGCTGCGCATTTTGATCCTGAAAATCCAGTGGGGATTGAAGAATTAATGGCTAGAGCAGATAAACTGATGTATGAACATAAGAAAAGAAAGCGTGTTTTATAAGTAATAATTTTCTTAGAAGAGATATAGAAAGATAATAGGTGATAATAAGAAATAACAATGTAGAAATAGGAGTATAAAAATGACCATTCAAATTGAAAAGGAAAATGATGAAAATCTATATATAAATTTTACTTATGATGTAGAAAGAGTCAGAAGAATTAAATCTATTAAAGGAAGCTATTGGGATGCTCAGAAAAAAGTTTGGGCAATTCCAAATAATAAAGAGACTTTGCTAAAATTCTTATATTTATTTTCTGATGAAGAAATTTTAGCACAGGATGCACTAGATTGTTTTATGTTGATGAAATAGGAAACCTGTAGGTTACTTATTGTGTAACCTATAGGTTTTTGTATTTTTCATAATAGATTGCTATTTAGAATGAAACTATGATAGAATGACGGGATGGATTTATTCTTTGATGCGAATAATAAATAAAAAAGGAAAGGAAATGAATATGAAAAATAATTTTTTAAATATTGGAATTGGAGATGAACTTAAAGATAGATTAGACGAAAATGGGATTGTAGAACCAACACCTATTCAGATACAGGCCATACCACCATTGTTAGCAGGCAAGGATGTTATAGGAAAGGCTCAGACAGGAACGGGAAAAACTCTTGCTTTTTTACTTCCCATGATGGAAAAAATTGATGTGAATAAACCTCATGTACAAGGGCTTATTATTGCGCCTACTCGAGAGTTAGCAATTCAGATTACAGCAGAGGCAAAGAAGCTTTTGTCAGCTAAGGGAATTAAAATCTTGGCAGCTTATGGAGGACAAGATGTAGTACAGCAGATTAGAAAACTTAAGGGGAATATACATATGGTTATTGGTACTCCTGGAAGATTACTAGATCATATTAGACGAGAAAGTGTAGATTTTGGTAAACTCTCTATGCTAGTATTAGATGAAGCAGATCAGATGCTTCACATGGGATTTTTAAAAGAAGTAGAGATGATTATACGCCATACACCTAAAAGAAGACAAACCATGTGTTTTTCTGCAACCATGCCAAAGCAAATAAATTCATTGGCTGCAAAATACATGAAAGAACCTGTAGCCATAAGTGTAAAAAGTAATAATGTTACATTAGATGAAATAACACAATTAGTTATTCAGACGACAGATCGAGGGAAAAGGGAGGCACTTTATAAGGTGCTAGATGATCAAAAACCATTTATGGCAGTGATCTTTTGTCGTACAAAGCGTCGTGCAAGTGCACTTAATGAAGAATTACAGAAGAATGGATACAATTCAGATGAACTCCATGGAGATTTGACTCAGGCAAAACGCGAGAAAGTAATGAAATCATTTAGAAGATTACAAGTGCAATTTCTCGTAGCAACAGATGTGGCCGCTCGTGGATTAGATATAGAGGGGATGACTCATGTATTTAATTATGATATCCCTCAAGATGCAGAGAGTTATATTCACCGTATAGGACGTACAGGACGTGCTGGGAAAAATGGTGTTGCTATTACTTTTGTTACACAGAAAGATCGAGAAACATTGAATCAGATTGAAAAAGGAATAAAAATGACCATGAAGAAAATAAATATGGTTAAGGAAGAGGATCGAGGAAGTAGTGAGTGGAGAGAAAAGGGTAATAGAGGATACAATAAATTTAAAAAGTTTGGAAAAGAAAAAGATCAAAGATCTGGACGCAAGAAAAGTAGCAAGGATCAGCGATCATCCAACAATAAAAAGAATGAGGGTAGCAAAAAAGGTAAGGGGAAATTTGCAGGAACAAAAAAACAAGATACTACAAAAGGAAATTCTCGTGGAAGATCTGAAAAATCTAATAGTAAAAGATATTCTAAAGGGAAGAAATCTTAACAATAAGAAAAAGGGTTATGCTTAGTATTTAAGCATAACCCTTTTGAAAAGTTATTGGTATAGAGCTTGTTCCATAAGCCTATAGGCTAAAGACTACAACCAACAACATTTTAAACTTTTCTGTAGCTACAAGACCATGAGGTACATTGGCAGGCATTACGATAGTTTCTCCTTTTTTTACAGTAAAGGCTTCTTCACCTATAGTAATTTTTGTTTCCCCATCAAGAACATAGACTAATGCATCGCCTCCTGCTGCATGGGTACTAATTTCTTCACCTTTATCAAAGGCGAATAGGGTCACACTTAAAGGTTTGCCTTGTGCGAGGGTTCTACTGACTACTCTTCCTTCTTGATACTGAACGAGGGACTCCATTTCAATAACTTTAGAAAAATCAATGTTTTTAAATAATTGTTGACTCATATAAATCCTCCTCTCAAAAGGTTAATTTTGATTATAGTATAGCAAGAATATCCTTAAAATTCTGTGATTTATGTTACGAAATAGATGTTAAAATTATTTTTTCTTAAAAATTGATTGATTATCCCTGTATTTAAATATTGATGAATTTTTTAGATTTTTAGTAGATAGAAATAGGAGATCATGCTAAAAAAATAAATGAATAGGGAGCATATTATGACAAGAAACAAGAGTACGAGGAGAAAATTATAGAAAAATATGATAATGAACGCTATGATGATAGAAAAATTCTATATAAATTGAAAACAATAGAAAAATTTGGTATTATCAAATGGAATGTATAGACAGAGAGGAGTTGTAAGATTTGAAAAGAATTATCAGCATTATCCTAACATTATTATTAGCTTTTGGGCTAGCTGGGTGTGGGAATAGTAAAGCAAATGAGAATGTAAAAACAGAAGAACAAAATACTAAAGAAGAAGTGAAATTAGAAGAAAAAGTGGTAGTTTATTCTACCCATCCTGAAAAATTATTAGAATATGTAGCTACAGAGTTTGAAAAAGAAACAGGTGTAAAAGTAGAGTTTTTAAATTTTAAAGGAGAATTACCTGATAGAGTACGTGCAGAAAAAGAAAATCCTCAATCAGATGTCATGTATGGTGCGGCATCTTCTGTATTTATTGAATTGAAAAAAGAAGATTTATTTGAAAAATACATACCTACATGGGCAGAGGGGTTAAATCCATCTTTTAAAGATGCAGAAGGCTATTGGTTTGGAACGATTCAAACTCCAGTGATGTTATTTTATAATAGGGAAGTAATTAGTGAAGAAAATGCACCAAAGGATTGGTCAGATCTTACAAAGCCTGAATATAAAGAGCAATTGGTGTTTAGAAATGCATTATCATCATCAGCTAGAGCAACATTCTCAAGTCTTCTTTATCAATATGAAAAGACAGGAAAAATAGATGATGGTTGGAAATTTATGAGTGAATTAGATCAAAATACAAAGAAATATTATGGAAGTGGTTCATTACAATTCCAAGCCTTAGGACGTAAAGAAGCAGGAATCAGTTATGCACCATTAAATGCAATAGTTGATAATAAGGTGAAAAACAATTTACCATTAGTAGTAGTAGATGCAGAAAGTGGTTCACCTATTATTACAGATAGTATTGCTATGATTAAGAATGCAAAAAATCCAAATGCAGCAAAAGCATTTATTGAATTTGCTGGAAGACCTGATATTCAAGCAAAACTTGCTACAGAATTTAATCGTATGCCAACTCATCCAGAAGGGATTAAGAACTCTCCAGAATGGATGAAGGAAAAAGAATATAGAATGATGGATGTGGATTGGAGCGTTTTATCAGAAAAACAATCAGAATGGATGCAAAAATGGGATACAGAAATTAAGGATGCTAATAAAGATAAAAAATAATAAATGATCATATAATGAGGGATTTTTTCCTCATTATATTTTTATCTAGAAAATTTATTAGGAGGAAGGTATGGCAAAAGTTACTTTAGAAAACATATCAAAAACCTTTGGGAATACAATTGCTGTAAATCATGTGGATTTTTCTATAGAGGAAGGAAACTTTTTTACTTTTCTAGGACCATCGGGATGTGGAAAAACTACTATATTGAGGATGATAGCAGGATTTATAAAACCAGATAAGGGGAGAATCTTTTTAGGAAATAAAGATATTACCCTGATTCCATCAGAGAATAGAGAGGTAGGAATGGTATTTCAAAATTATGCTTTATTTCCCCATATGAATGTATATGAAAATATTGCATATGGGCTAAAGATTAAAAAAATACCTAAGAAACAAATTTTAGCTAAGGTTGAAAAATATCTTCATCTTGTAAGTTTAGATGGTTATGAGGATCGAAAAATATCAGAACTTTCAGGAGGAGAGCAACAAAGAATAGCGTTAGCAAGATCTCTCATTATAGAACCTAAAGTATTGTTATTAGATGAGCCCTTATCTAATTTAGATGCAAATCTTCGTGATAAGATGAGAATAGAAATAGGGCAGCTACAAAAAAGCTTAGGCATTACAACTATATTTGTTACACATGATCAAAGTGAGGCCCTTACCATGTCTGATAAGCTTGCTGTATTTAATAGAGGAGAATGTGTGCAAATAGGAACACCAAAAGAAATTTATCAAGAACCAAAGAATACTTTCGTGGCTACTTTCATAGGAGATACCAATTTATTAGAGGCAGTAATAGATGATAAATTGGCGAAATTGAGCAATGGAATGATTTTAGATTTGAAAGAAACCCTTAAAGGAAAGTATATTTCAATCAGACCTCAAGACATAAGAATATCTAAAGATGTTAAATGGTTAGAAAATGTATGGAAAGGAAAAGTAGATAAAATCCAATTTAATGGTGCGACTATTGAATATATGGTTTATGTAAAAGGATTAAGATTTAAGGTTAGCCAACTAAATCATATGGATGAGGATTGTAAGATCAATGTAGATGATGAAGTTTATATATATATGAACAAAAATGCTATAAGGGTTTTAAGCTAATAAGGAGGGGAAGTTGCTTAGTGCAACATAAACTATGAAAATTATAAATAAGCAGATTCTTTGTAGACCAGGAACAGTAGTTAATGAAGATATGGTAAATATGAATGAATATGGTGCATGGGTATTAGATGGTGCTACAGGATTAAATAAAAAAAATATAGTCCATAAAGAAAGTGATGCAAAATGGTTTGTTACATGGTGGGATCAATATTTATCTCATAATATCCATAAGAACGAAAGTATTTCAAACATAATAGAAAAAGGAATTAAAATGATTAAAAGTGAATTTTTAACAATTACGCAACATCAAACTTTATCCAATCTAGATTTTCCTTCAAGTTCTATTGTAGTTCTTAAGTGGCATGAGGGTGGATTAGAATATTTTTCATTAGGAGATGTTGTTTTGATAGTTGAGCAGGAAGAAAAAATACAAACCATCATGGATGAAAAGGTAACAAGACTAGATGATCATGTTTTTAAATCTATGAAAGAATTAATGGTAAAAGAAAAAATGAATGTAGGCCAAGCAAAAGAAGAATTGATGGATTTGATTATTAGCAATAGACTTTTAAAAAATACAGAGGATGGATATTGGATATTAGGCTTTGATGAAATAGCAGCAAAAAAAGGGTTATGTGGAAAGATAAAAGTAGATAAAAATACAAAAGTATTGATTGCTAGTGATGGTTTTTCAGCACTTTCTGATAAATATGACTATATAAATAGGAATGAATTAATAAAAGAAATTGAAAAGACTGGGGTAGAACAACTTTATCATACTCTTCGATATATTGAAGAAAAGGATTCAGATGGTATTTATTATCCTAGATTTAAAAAAAATGATGATGCATCAGCTATTTATTTAAATTTTGAAAAGGACTATAGTTGTTAGAGTGAGGGGACTAACTTTTGTATAGTATAATGAAAAATAAAAAAATGAAGATAGGAAGAATGAGCTTAGCTTTAGTAGTAATGTGGTTCTTAGTAGGATATATAGCATATCCTACATGTAATACGGTTATTCTTAGTTTTATGGGGGATAAAGGAATGACCTTGTCTTTTTATAAAGATTTTTTCACAGTGAAAGCTAATATAGAAGCATTAGGGAATACTTTACTATTAGGTTTTTCTAATATTATTGTTTGTGGAGTAATAGGAACCATTTTAGCTTTTTATGTAAATTACTTTGACTTTCCTTTTAAGAAACTGACAAATAAACTATTATTAACTCCTATTATGTTACCAGGAATTATCATTGTTCTTGCTTTTATTCAGCTTTATGGAGAAAGTGGTATGATTACAAAAACCATAGAAATATTATTTAGGCTTAATCAAGCACCGTATGTTTTTTCAGGATTTGGCGGAATACTTTTTGTCCATGCATATACACAATATGTATATTTCTATATGAATGTATCTGTGGCCATAAAAAATATAGATTATTCAGTAATTGAAGCTGCTCAGAACCTTGGGGCATCAAAACTTAAAATATTTACGAGTATAATCCTACCATTTATAAAACCTGCTTTGATTGCTTCAAGTATTATTACTTTTATGTTGGGGATAGGTTCTTTTTCAGCGCCTAGTTTAATAGGAGATCATTATAAAGTTCTTACAACACAAATTCTTTTAGCAAAAGCAAATAATTATATGGAAATGGCAGCTGTTCAAGTGATCGTATTGACTATAGTATCTATTGTATTTTTGTTAGTATTTAGATATTATGAGAAAAAAAATAATTTCACATCTTCAGTGAAAGGGGTAGGTATTAGATCTATAAAGATTGAAAATAAATGGGCAAAAGGGGTATTTATGATGCTATCAACTATTCTAATAGTGTTGATTATATTACCTGTGATTACAATTATAATACTTTCATTTGTAAAGACAGGGACATGGATGATAGAAATCTATCCAAGAGAATTTTCTTTGGACAATTATAAAAATATATTTACAAAATCTAGGGTGCTAGCTCCATTTATAAACAGTATCAATATGTCTATGATAGCAGCATTATTAGGTGCTTTTGTAGCCATTCCTTGTTCATATCTTATTGTGAAGACTCAATATAGATTCAAAATACTTGTAGAGATTTTAGCCATGTTACCTTGGGCAATGCCAGCTAGTGCTATAGCTATAAATATGATTAACGCTTTTAACAAAGGGAATATATTTTCTTTCAATAGCATACTGATAGGAAGCTATGTGATTTTGCCTTTGGCCTATTATGTAAAAGTTTTACCCCTTGCATTAAAAACCATTAGTGTTTCTTTATATAACCTAAATGATACATATATGGAAGCTTCTAAAAGTTTAGGGGCGTCATGGCTTTATACTTTTAGGAAAATAACTATTCCTATTATTATGCCAGGAATAACAGCTGGGATAATGCTCGGGTTTATAAGAAGTGTTGGAGAATATACTATATCAGTGTATTTGTACACCGTATGGAATAAGCCTATTTCAATAGCAATGGTGAATGCTTTGTTTGAGTATGAAATAGGGATTACTATGGCATATGGTGTTTTGATCATTCTTTTGACTGCTATACTATCGGTTTTTGTTACGAAACTAGTAAGAATAGGGCAAGTACAGATATAAATTATAAAATTCATTTTATTGTATGAATCATTTAAATTATGTAATATTTTACAAAATAATCCATAGTGGTGTAAAATGATGTGAGAGGATTAATACAAATGAGGTGAAGTGAATGTTCAGATGGAAAAGGGGATTAAGGGTTAAAGTTGATGAATATACTGCTAAAAATGAAGTTTTGTGTACTGAAAAGGTACTATATTTGTGGAAGTACAAATATAGTACCTTTTATTTTTTATATAAGTGATAATCTAACCAATGCCTCCATAGATAGCTCCTAAAATAACAATAAATACTGCGATAATAATATAAATATATTTTCCTAAAATCAAGAAACTACTTTTTAAAGGATTCTTTGATCCTAGATTAATGGCGACTAATGCCTCTTGATCAGAAGATATCCAATAAAAAACAAAAGCTGAAATACTTGCACCAATAGGAGCTAAATATACGCTCATAAAATCAGCCCATATTCCAAATAAATTCATGTTTATACCTAAAACAATAGCAATACATAAGCAAGCTATGCCTGTGAAAATAGCTGCTTTTTTTCTTGTGAAGTGAAATTCTTCCATTAAAGCTTCAATAGGTGCTTCCATCATATTAATGGCAGAAGAAATAGCTGCAAATACAATGCTTAAGAAAAATATAATAGAAAACACATATCCACCAGTCATTTGAGTAAAGATCTTAGGCACAGTAATAAATAAAAGGGGTGGACCAGCAGCTGGATCAAGGCCAAAGGAAAAAGCAGCTGGAATAATGATAAAAGCAGCCATTAGAGCAGCTAGTGTATCAAAGATAACAATACTTTTTGCAGAGGATGGAATATCTATATCTTTTCCTAAGTAACTTCCGTAAACTACCATTCCTGCACCACTTAGGGATACAGAAAAAAAAGCTTGACCTAATGCCATAACCCAAGTAATAGGTTTTAGAAGATATGAAAAATCTGGCATCAATAGATATTTTACACCTTCTATAGCATTTGGGAGGGTTAAGGATTTTACTAATAGGATGATAAATAAAATAAATAACCCTGGCATAACGATTTTATTGATTTTTTCTATACCAGAACCAATCCCCATACATAAGATAAGAACAGTGCTAATCATTGCTAAGATGATCCATGGAACTGTATCTATACTTCCAGCAAAGTTTCCAAAGTATGTAGGAATATCTACTACTTCAAATACATCTATTAGGGACGCGTAAAAATATCTAAAAATCCATCCAACTACTACAATATAGAAAATAAAGATTCCTGTCATGGCAGCAAGAGGAATACTTCCTAATAGGTGACCAAACTTCAATTTTTTTTCCTTAAAGACTGTTTTGATAGCTCCTAATGCACCTTTTTTGTATTTTCTTCCAAAACTGATTTCTGTAATGAGTCCAGTAGTTCCTAAAAAATATACAAAGATAAAATAAGGAATTAAAAATGCGGCTCCTCCATATTCTCCTAATCTCCAAGAAAACATCCATACATTTCCAAGCCCTATGGCAGCTCCTGCACAAGAGAGTATAAATCCTAGTTTTGAAGAAAAAGTTTCTCGTTTTTCCATTTTGATACCTCCTTAAGATTCAAAAAAATAAAAAGTCCTCTACATGCATTATGCATATAGAGGACGAATAAACGTGGTGCCACCTCATATTTAGAAAATAAAAATTTCTACTTTTTCAGATACGGGAAATGATCCGATAACCTATCTCTATAACGGGAGAAAACCGTGTTGCCTACTAAAGTTTCAGCTTCCACTCATAAGCCCATTCCAAATCATTTTGAATATCAAGGTTCCACCAATCCTCAATTCTCTGTAATTCGTAATGAAATGTACTATCCTTAATCGTAGCTTTTTTATATTTTATTGTTAAGTGCAATTATAAAGAAAAATTATAATTTTGTCAAATGGTATTTCTCAAGAAGTTTCTGCTATAATAGAGAAAGGAAATTTTCAATATAAAAATAATCAATAGAGTGGGAGTAAATATATGGTAAAACAACTTTTGAATAGCAAGGAATATGAACTAGAAAATGGAATACATTTAATAACAATAAAAAAAGATACAAATATTGCTTCTATACATGTAGGACTTAAAGTAGGTGCTATGCATGAAAATATGAATGAAAAAGGAATTAGTCATTTTATTGAGCATATGGTCTTTAAAGGTACAAATATAAGGGATAATCATAGAATCAACCAAGAACTTGAAGAGAGAGCGGGTTCTTATGATGCTTATACAGATTATACTTCTACTGTATTTTCCATTACTGCATTATCGGAGGAACTAGAGGCGTCAACGGAGCTTTTATCTGATATGATAATGAACGCTACTTTTCCAGAAGAAGAAATAGAAAAGGAAAGAAAGGTAGTTTTATCAGAGCTAAAAGCAGATATGGATGATGTAGAACAGTACAGTTATTTAAAAGTTAATGAAATAGCTTTTAAAAAGAGTTCATTAAGATATGATGTTTTAGGAACTAAAAAAACAATAAATAATTTTACAAAAGAACAGCTAAAAACATTTTATAAAGAACATTATATTCCTAATAAATGTATAATCAGTGTGGTTTCTCCTTTTCATCATGATAAGGTAAAAAAAATGATAGAAAAGTATTTAAAAAATTGGGAGAGAAAAGATGAGGATCATATTCTTATTCATATAGAAAAAAACAAAAACATTGAAAAAATCTCTCATAAAAATAATATAGAGCAAAATACGATACTTTTCCTGTATACCTTTTATGGATTAACTCGTAAGGAAGAATTAGCTTTGGAAGTATTAAATCATAAATTAGGGGAGAGTGCCAATTCAATCTTGTTTAGAGCTCTCCGAGAAGAAAAAGGCTTTTCCTATGATGTTTATTCTGATATTGATTCAACAGAATGCATAAAAACCTTGTACATTTATACGACGGCTGAAGAAGATGAGATTTGGGAAGCGAAAAAAGTCATTGAAACTTGTATTGAAAAAATAAAAGAAAGGGAAATATATTTTGATGAGAAGAATATTACTCATATGAAAAAGGTAGTAAAAACTGCTGTTGCGTTAATGTTAGAAGATTCTGATGGGTTAGCTAATTATGCTTTACAGCAAAAGATGGTGAATAAAAAGATCAATGCTTTTGTGGATGAAATGAAAGAACTAGATCATATTCAAGGTAGAGACATCTATAAAGTAGCAGAAAAAGTGTTTTGTGAGCCTGCAATACATATTTTATTGAATAAAAAGTGATTTTAAATAAGATTAGATAAGTTTTTTTTATTTAGTAATAAAGTGTTCTAAAACTGAAAATAATAGATAAGGAATGAGAGTCTTTACTGGTTATAAGTAAGAACTCTCATTTTTTAAACTTTAATAGTACGGTTATAGATCATATACTTCTTCATGTTCATAATCCAAAATTTCTTCAAAAATTTTATTTGATAGATCATTGGAAATATGATTATTTACAAATAATAAACCTTTATTATTATATTTATTGCTAATAACATCTTTGGCAATTACTTTTCCTTCATATCCACATAATACATCATTTATTTCTTCACCTAATCTAGAAAATATTTCATTTTCCTTCCATGCAATAAAACCGATAAGTGATTTTGATGTTGAATGGTCGAATCCTTTATTCATTAAGACTTCTTGCCAAGTCAGATCTGTCTTTTTCACCTAAATACCTCCTAAAAAGTATAAAGTTAATGAATCTAATTAATAGCATTTAACTTTTTAATTTGAAATATTCACTAGTGAAAAATATTTATAGAAATATATGAATTTTACAAAAAATAGGTAGTAATTTTTATTCTTTAAAAAGGTCATTATAAAAAAGTTCAAGACATTTTCCTAAAATGTGAAAATGTAGAAAAATGCAGAAAATTGTAGAAATACAAAGAATAATACGATATGATAATTATAAAACAAAAAATTAAATTACTTTTGTATATTCATGAAAGGAGTATGGCGTATTGTTTTTTAATGGTAAAAAGGATAGAGGATTTAAAGAATTATTTGCTACGTATGAGCGTTCAATGATACTTAATAAAAAATTTCAACCTAAGTCTATATCTTTGAAAATAACAGCCCTATATCTTTTGGTAGGATGCCTATGGATTATTTTTTCAGATAGATTGTTGCAGATTGTTGTGAAAGATCTTAGCAAATTAACACTGCTTCAAACTTTTAAGGGATGGTTTTATGTTGTTGCAACTGCAGGTATGCTTTATATAATAATCTATAGAACAATAGAGGAAAAAGAATGTTGGGAGAAAAAGCTATTAGAAAGCTATGAGAAACTTGAATTTACCCATGAAGAATTAATTGCAGCTGAAGAAGACTTAGAAGGACAAGTTGTTGAATTACAAAAAAGTCAAAAAGCATTAAGAAAAAGTGAAGAACGATTTAGATTAGCTATGGAAGGAGCAAGTGACGGCATATGGGATTGGGATATTGTAAATAATAAATTATTGTTTACAAGAACGAAAGCGTTACTTGGATTTGAAGAAAGTGAAATTGAAAATAGTATAGGAGGATGGATAAACTTGGTTCATCTAGATGACCTGAAGTGTATGAACCAAGAATTAGAGAAACATTTAAAAAGGCAAACACATTACTATGAAAATCAATATAGAATGCGGACAAAAGATGGAAGTTATAAATGGATATTAAGTAGGGGAAAGGCAATTTTTGATAAAAATAGCAAGCCCATTAGAATGGCAGGTTCTCATCAGGATATTACACATTATAAAATAGCTGAGGAAAATATTTACAAGTTAGCTTATTATGATTCATTAACTGGACTTCCTAATAGAACTTTTTTTGAAGAAAAATTGTCACAAGCATTGAAAGAAGCAAAGAAAAATGATTATAAAGTAGCTGTTTTATATATGGATTTAGATAATTTTAAAAATGTGAATGATACACTTGGACATATGTATGGAGATGAGCTACTTAAAGATGTTGCAAAGCTTTTAAAAAGGGTTGTGCCAGCGTTTGGTGAAGTTACAAGGCTAGGTGGAGATGAGTTTGGTATATGGTTGCCTAAGATCATGCACGATGAAGATGTTATCTCTATTATAGAAAATATAATAGGGTCTTTTCAGAAACCTTGGATATTAAGGGATAGAGAATTTTATATTACAGCAACCATTGGCATAAGTTTATATCCAGAACAAGGAAAAGAGATATATGAAATCATAAAAAATGCAGATACAGCAATGTATTCTGCA
This sequence comes from Crassaminicella profunda, assembly GCF_019884785.1. GTDB lineage: Bacteria > Bacillota > Clostridia > Peptostreptococcales > Thermotaleaceae > Crassaminicella > Crassaminicella profunda. The sequence goes on along the minus strand of NZ_CP082326.1, from coordinate 2,175,419 downwards.
AAAGAAAATGGCAAAAACAATTACAAATTTTATACACCATTAATGAATAAGCAGTTGTTAGAAAAATTAGAGATGAAGAATAATTTAAGACATGCAATAAAACGTAATGAATTTACTTTATATTATCAGCCTCAGATTGATATGAATAGTAGAAAGATCATTGGGCTAGAAGTATTAATAAGATGGAGTCATCCTACTTTAGGATTGATACCTCCTTATAAATTTATTCCTATAGCGGAAGAATCAAACTTAATCATTGCAATAGGTGAATGGGTATTAAAAACTGCATGTAAACAGAATAGTAAATGGATAAAGATGGGGTTTCCTCCTCTGAAAATAGCAGTTAATCTTTCTGCTCGTCAATTTCAACAGAAAAATTTAGTAAAAGCAGTAAGTGATATTTTGCAAAAGACAAAAATAAAGTCAGAACTTTTGGAATTAGAAATTACAGAGAGTTTGGCCATGAAAGATTTGAATTTTACTATTAAGATATTAAAGAAATTAAGAAAATTAGGCTTGAAAATATCATTAGATGATTTTGGAACAGGCTATTCTTCTCTAAATTATTTAAAGGTTTTGCCTATTGATACTTTGAAAATGGATAAAACCTTTGTGGATAATATTACAGAATCTAAAAGAGAACAATTAATTGCTAAATCAGTAATTGATTTGGCACATGGTATGGACTTGATGGTTACAGCTGAAGGTGTAGAAACGAAAGATCAATTTTTCACATTAAAAGAGTTACAATGTAACAAGGCGCAAGGATATTTTTTTAGTAAACCTTTACCAACAGCGGATATAGAGGAATTATTAAAAAAAGGTTATGCTTAAAAGGTATAACCTTTTTTTATGTAAAAAATCAAACAAAATGCGGGAAATAACAAGATACGACATAAATTTCAGAATATTTGGTATAAAATATAATTGTAGAAATGTTTGATCAGTCTTTTGATGATTGTTATACAAACTACATAGGACAAAATAGGAGTGACAGGATGAAGAAATTTATGGGGATTCGAAATATGAGTTTTAGTAAGAAGATAAAAATAGCTTTAATCTTTTCTTTTATGCCAATAATTTTATTCAGTATATTATATCTAATTCATTCTCGATATATTGTTGTTGAAAGTATGAAAAATGAAAGTTTAAAAATTATTAAGAATGTGCAAAAAATATATATTGAAAAATACATTAATGATGTTGAAAAAGATCTGAATCTATTATATGAACAAATTCAATATGGTGATTTGAATGATGAAAAAATAATGCAGAACCATATGAAAGAATGGGAGCGGTATTGGAAATATAATACAAATATTGATTATATTTATGTAGGTACAAAAGATAAGGAAACATATGTATATCCATATTGGGAAAATAAAGATGGTTATTATGATCCAACCAAAAGACTTTGGTATAAAGAGGGTTTACATAGTAATAAAATCCAGTGGGTATCTTATAGAGACTATAGAAGTAAAAAACGATCAGTTTCTGCATCAAAATCTATAAAAGACAATAAAGGAAATATTGTAGGTGTTTTAGGAATGGACACTACATTAGATAATCTTTCTGCAAGTGTTTCAAAAGTAGATTTAGGAGAAGATGCCTATGTGATGATTGTAAACCAACAGGGAAATATTATTGCCCATAAAGATAAGAATCAATTATGGGAAAGTGTAAAAAATAATCAGTGGTATAAAGCATTGAAAAAAGAAAATTATGGTGTTTTTTATAATAAACAAAAGAAATATTTTATAAGTTTTTCTACAATCAATAAAAATGGGTGGAAGATTATTGGGATTATTCCAGATAAGTATTTAGAAGAATTGTTAAAACCTGTGGGTCTATATGCGAGTGTCATTATTTTAATATCTAGTTTATTATTTTTTATTGTAGGAAATTTGATCATTCGAAAGTTAAAAAGTGAAAATAAAAATATATGTGATATCATTGAAGCCATTGAAAATAAAGATTTGGATATGCTCAAGATAGACCATTATGAAAAAGGTGAATATGGAGAAATCTATAAAAAACTCAACCGTGCTATGAAAATGATCAATCGTATAAAAAATGATGCTATATATGATAAATTAACAGGAGCTTATAATAGACGGTATTTTGACCAAGTATTAGAAGAGCTTATACATAAATCTGAAAATTTTACTTTGATGATGATTGATGTAGATGATTTTAAAAAAGTAAATGATACTTATGGGCATCAAAAGGGAGATTTTGTTTTAAAAGAAATCGCGGAGAGTATTTTAAAAAGTATAAGAGAAAAAGATATATTAGCAAGATATGGTGGAGAAGAGTTTGTCATTATATTTCCCAAATTAGAATCAAAGGATGTATATAATATAACGAATAGGATAAGAGAAAAAATTGAAAATATAAAGTGGCAGGAGAACTGGATGAAAATAACTATTAGTGCAGGGGTGAGTGTATATAATAGACAAACAAAGGAAAAATTAATAAATGAAGCAGATCAACTACTATATAAGGCTAAAAGCTTAGGGAAAAATAAAGTGATTTTTTAGGATAGGTGGATAACATGAGTAAAGAAACAAAGATTATATTAGATGAATTAAACTTTTCCATAGGCAGAATGAATGAACAGGAACAAAAAGGAAAACTAAAGGACAGTCAATACTGGTATAGAGAGGGGCTTAGAACAGCTAGGGACATTGTTTTAAAAGTAGAAAACTTACATAAAAAATAGGTCATCATGACCTATTTTTTATGTAAAAAGCTTTATTACATAATCGACAATTTTTGAACCTAAAAATATTCCAATAATTCCTGCTATACCAGCTAATGTCGGGGGTGCTGGTAAAGGCAGTCTTGCCCAAGAAAATATACTTCCGGTGATGATCCCTGTAAGTAAAGCGATCACTACTAGTTTCATCATTTTCCCTCCGTTATTTTATTAATTTTTGAGCACATAACTGAACATTTTTCATAACAGAATCCAAATTGATTGTAGTTAATTTACGATGTTCCATTAGAATATTTCCATCTACAATAACTGTATCTACGTCTGAAGCTTGGATAGAATATACCAATAAAGAAATCAAATTATGTCGTGGACACAGATGAGGTTTGTTTAAATCGATTAAAATCATATCAGCACATTTTCCAATTTCTATTGAGCCAACCAAATCATCTATACCAAGTGCTTTAGCGCCATTGATTGTAGCCAGTTTAAGGGATGTTTCAGCAGGCATTATTGTACTGTCTCCTATAATACCTTTGTTTAATATAGACGAAAGCTTAATTTCTTCAAACATATCTAGATTATTGTTACTGCAAGAACTATCTGTTGCAAGAGATACATTGATTTCATTTTCTAGCATTTTCACAACAGGAGCAAAACCATTAGCAAGTTTTAAGTTGCTGACAGGATTATATAAAACATTCACATTATTTTCTTTTAAGATTGTAATATCTTCATCAGATAAGTGGACACAATGAGCTGCCAAGGTTCTTACATCAAATAATCCTAAATCATATAAGTGCTGAACAGGGGATTTTCCGTATAAGTTAAAGCTGTCTTCAACTTCTTTTACACTTTCACTTAAATGAATGTGAATGCCTGTTCGTAACTCTTTTGCTAAAGGAATCATTTTTGCTAGATAGTCAGGAGAACAGGTATAGGGAGCGTGGGCACCAACAAAAACACGAATCCTATCATTATTTGATTTGTGCCATTTTTTGAATAAATCTCTTGTTTCTTTAAAATTAGATTGGTCATTCCTTGTTTTATCAAAAAGAGTTTCGCATATACAGCCTCTCATTTTTGCATCTTGAGCGGCTTTAGCAACAATATCTGCGAAATTATACATATCATTAAAGCAGGTAACACCTGATAGGATTAATTCAGCTATACTAAGAAGTGATCCCCAATAGACGATTTCTTCAGTTAATTTTGATTCAGAGGGCCATACTTTTTCTGTAAGCCATTCCCAAAGAGGTAAATCATCAGCATAATTCCTTAAAAGGGACATAGGCAAATGAGTATGGGTATTAATCAATCCTGGCATGACAAGTTTATCTGTAGCATTGATGAATTTGTCATAGTGAAAATCATCTGGAATTTCTCCAATATATTTAATAAGTCCATTTTCAATGGCTATGTCTTTATTTTCTACAAAGACCTTTTCTTTATCAAAGAGCAACACAGAAGGATTTTTAATGAGTATATTCATAAAATTACACTCCTTATAATTTTGTCTTTATTTATCCTATGCTGTTAAGAAAAAATAGTTTGTTTAAATTTTACGAGTCGTTTATCTAACTATATGTTTTTAATGATATTTTTCATAAGTGTAATGAATTTTGCTCGGGCTTTTTCAGAAGTTTCCATTACTTCACTATGATCAAGTGGTTGGTCTAATATACCAGCAGCCATATTCGTCATACAAGAAACACCGATTACCTTAATACTACTGTGAACTGCTGTAATAACTTCTGGAGCTGTTGACATACCTACTGCATCTCCCCCTAAAATACGTACCATTTTTACTTCGGCAGGAGTTTCATAAGTAGGACCGCTCATACAAGCATAAACTCCTTCTTGTAGTTCAATATTTAAAGATTTTGCAATTTCTTTTACTTCAGCTCTTAAGTTTTTATCATAAGCATTTGACATATCAGGAAAACGAGGACCAAAGTCCTTTAAGTTTTTTCCAATTAGGGGATGATCTCCAGATAGATTTAAATGATCACTAATTAACATTAAATCTCCTGGTTTATAAGAAGTATTCACTGCGCCGGCGGCATTTGTGACAATTAATTTTTTGATTCCTAATAATTTCATTACACGAACTGGGAAGGTTACTTCTTTCATAGGATAGCCTTCGTAATAATGGAAACGACCTTGCATAGCTACTACTTTTTTTCCTTCTAATGTACCTATAACCAGTTGACCCGCATGACCTTCAACTGTAGATACAGGGAAATTTGGAATTTCATTGTAGGGATATACTTCCTTTTCCGTTATTTGGCCTGCAATAGCACCGAGCCCTGAGCCCAATATAAGACCGATTTCAGGTTCCACTTTTGTTTGATTTAAAATATATTCTGCAGATTGTTTTATTTTTTCACAGTATTCCATTTTGTATCCTCCTTATTTATTAATCATTTCTTTTAAGAAGCTTTCTCCGTTCTTAATGGGGGAGATATTAAAAATTTCAGCAATGGTTTGCCCCATATCAGAAAATGTTTTTCTTGTTTTTAAATTATGATTTTCTTTTAACCCTTTTCCATATGCTAAAAATGGAACATATTCTCTTGAATGGTCAGTACCAGGCATTGTAGGGTCGCATCCATGGTCAGCAGTAATAAATAATATGTCTGTATCATTCATAGCATCTAAAATTTCAACAAGTCTTTCATCAAAATCTTCTAATCCTTTTCCGTAGGCTTCTACGTTGTTGCGATGACCCCATTTCATATCAAAATCAACAAGATTTGTAAAGATTAATCCTTTTTTATTTTGTTCCATATAATGAAGCGTTTGATCTACTCCATCCATATTATCTTTTGTATGAATGGCTTCTGTAATTCCTTGATTTGAAAAAATATCTTCAATTTTTCCAACAGCCATCACCTGAAGTCCTTCATTTTTAAGATGATCTAGTAGGGTTTCATGTGGAGGGACTAGGGAAAAATCTCTCCTGTTTGATGTTCGAGTAAAATTACCAGGGTCTCCTATGAAAGGTCTTGCAATGACTCTTGCAACGCCATGTTCTTCCTTTAAAATATTTCTAGCGATTGTACAAATTTCATACAAACGATCAAGAGGAATGATTTTCTCATGAGCTGCAATTTGAAATACACTATCAGCAGAAGTATACACAATAGGATATCCTGTTTTTATATGTTCTTCTCCTAATTCTTCGATGATGGCTGTACCAGATGCTGGCTTATTTCCTATCATTTTTGTACCAATAGCTTTTTCAAAAGTATCTACAATTTCTTTTGGAAATCCATTTGGATAAGTTGGGAATGGTTTTTCAAGACAAACACCACACATTTCCCAATGCCCTGTAGTCGTATCCTTACCCTCTGATTTTTCTGCAAAACGTCCATAACATCCAATGGGATTGTCTGCTTTTTTTACACCTTCTATACCATCGATATGGCCAAGGCCTATTTTCTCCATGTTAGGTATATGAAGACCTCCTAATGCTTTTGAAATATTGCCGATAGTATTACTACCTACATCTCCATATTTTTGAGCATCTGGTAGCGCTCCCATACCTACACTGTCAAGTACAATCCAAATAACCTTATTAATCATTATATAGCCCCCTTTGTAGATTGTTTATAGTATAACCATAGTCTGTAGTTATAAATAATATTTTGAGTTTTTTTAAAAAAAAGCCCCTTAGATAAATTGAAACAAATTATCTAAGGGACGAAGCATCATTCGTGTTATCACCCTTGTCTATGGATTAAATCCATATTCACCTTTTAACGGTGGCAAGCCGAAAGTTTATCAAAGACTATAACATTTTCATTTTACATTTTTAATATATATATTTTTTAAAGAGTTGTCAAACCTTATTTTTAAAATTTGTAAAGAGCTAAGGTTTTCTATATAACTTTTTTATGTATTGTATAAAAGCTGTATTCTTTTTAGGATATTTGGTAAAATGTTTTATAGAGGGGGAATGAAAATGGACATATTAAAGGGAACTTATAAGGGGATTTTTTTTGTTGCTTTATCCGCATTGTTTTTTGCCCTTAATTCTGTATTTGCAAAAATTGCTATGCAAAATTCAAATTATCCAGGGATTGTTATGGCATTTGGCCGTTTTATATTAGGATTTATTATATTTTCAGCTTATGTGATTTTTAAGAAGAAAAATTTAAAGCCTAATAATGTGAAATACATTATTTTAAGAGCCATCTTTAATACCTTAACGATTATATTTTTTTTCATATCTGTGCAATTTACAACTATTACTAACGCTAATATGCTGAATATGACTTATCCAGTATTTGTTTTTTTAATGGCACCATATCTAAACAAAGAAAAAGTGAAAAAAGTATATTATTCTTTTCTGGTCTTAACGATGATCGGTTATTATTTAATCGTTTTTCCTGATTTTAATCATATTAATAAGGGAGATGTTGCAGGGCTTATAGCTGGAATTATGGCTGCTTTTGCAGTATCTTCCTTGCGTGAAGCTAGAAAACATGATGAAAGCTATTTGATTATTTTCTATTTAATGTTTATTGGGAGTGGAATTACTTTTTTATTAAGTCTTCCTAATTTAGAGATACCTACACCCATGGTTGCTTTATATATTTTCTTATCAGCATTAATGGGAGTATTAGGCCAGTTATTTATTACTATTGGATATCGATATGTAGATTCTGCAACAGGTGCATTAGTGTCGGCTAGTAGAATTATTTTTGGAGTAATATTAGGAGTAAGTCTATTTTCTGAATTATTATCACTAAGAATTATTATTGGAGGAATTTTGATAATGATTTCATTAGTGGGGGTAAGTGGTATTTTAGATAGATATATATATGTTACAGAGAAATCATGATTTAACAAAAGAAAAGGAGTATATGATAAGAAAACAAATGGTTTGTAAAGCAGTAGCATTATTACAAAATTAAATAAAATTCTTTGAATGTTAAGATGGTCATTACCATCTTTTTTCTTTGTGTAGAATTTAAATTTGAATATTGAATAATTAAAATATATTTAAAATAAATATGTATACGAAAGGAAAAATTAATTTTAAGGGGGAAATAATGTGTTTATTAAAAATATAAATGGTATGCATATGGATTATATAGATGCTATTACAATTGTTGATAAAACAGGTTATATTGTGTATTCGGTTCGTTTTAACCCAAGATTTGATGGTGAAAGTAATGAAAAAGAGTCTAAAAAGATTATGAATAAAAGTTTTTTAGAAACCTTTCCAAGTTTATCAGCAGAAGATAGTACAATTATAAAATGTTTAAAGGATGGAATGCCCATATACAAAAATAATCAAATGTATTATGACTATAATGGAGCATTATTAAATACACAGAACATTACTATACCTATCATACAAAAAGGCAAGATATTAGCTGCTATTGAGTTATCTAAAGATATGACCACAATACAAGATTTATCTAATGAATATAAAAAAAATAACAAAGTAGTAGTGCATTGTAATCGTAGTGGTATAAATAAAAATAATCACACAAGTGTTCAATATTCATTTGAAGATATTATTACTAGAAATCATGAGATGATTGAAAATATAAATAAAGCTAAATTAATTTCAAATAGTCCTTCTTCGGTTTTAATTTATGGAGAAACTGGAACAGGAAAAGAGTTATTTGTACAATCTATACATTATTATAGTGCTAGAAGAAACAAGCCTTTTATTGCTCAAAATTGTGCTGCTTTGCCAGAATCTTTATTTGAATCTATATTATTTGGAACTGTAAAAGGTGCTTTTACAGGATCAATTGATAAGAAAGGACTTTTCGAATTAGCTGATGAAGGCACACTTTTTTTAGATGAAATAAATGCTATGCCTATTCACTTACAAGCAAAATTATTAAGAGTGCTACAAGATGGAGTGATTAGAAGAATAGGAGATCATAAAGATCGAAAGGTAAATGTACGTATAATTGCTGCAATGAATATAAATCCTGTAGAAGCTATAAAAAATAAACAGATCAGAGAAGATATTTTTTATCGGTTAAATGGAATCAGTATCAAATTAGTCCCTTTAAGAGAAAGAAAGGAAGATATACCATTATTAGTTAAATATTTCATTGAGAAATATAATTCATTATTAAATGCATCTGTGTGTGGCGTTACAAAGGAAGTAAATGAGTTTTTTTCTTTATATTCTTGGCCAGGAAATGTAAGAGAAATGCAGCATGTTATAGAAGCTACAATAAATGTTATTAAAAGAGGTAAGATTGGAATAAAACATTTGCCTGCGTATTTAAATGATATTAAAAAAAATACAAATTATTATGAAGAAACTGATAGTATAAAGCCATTAAATGATGTAATAGCAGTAGTTGAGAAGGAAATGATAAAAAAAGCTCTTGAAAAAGCTGGATGGAATGTATCGAAAGCAGCAAGATTATTAAAACTTCCAAGGCAAACCCTTCAATATAAAATTATAAAATACCAAATTAACAACGAAGATGTATCAAGTTATTAATTTAATGTGCTCAATATTAGTGAAAATTGCTGAAAAACAGCAATTTATTTTTTTATAAAGAGTTATTTCTTTTAAAAAGTCTATTATAAAATTGCTTAAATTTAAGCAATTTTATGACAATGAAATGTTAATTTAAACGTGCAATGATTGTAAATTAGCTCAATTAAGGCATCAGAAAGGAATAAGCAATATAAAAATTTTGGTATGTAATTTGCAATACATATTTATGACTAAATAAATTTTAAAAGTGAGGAGGAATCAAATATGATAGAAGCAGTAGTACATTATGGATTCTTGTCTATTGTTCCAGCATTAATTGCAGTAATATTAGCATTTATTACTAGAGAAGCGACTTTTTCCCTATTGTTTGCTTGTATTATAGGTTTATTTATAACAGGAGATGGATTATGGGGAGTACCTGGATTGCTTGAAAAGGCAATGGGAAATGCAGATTTTATATGGGTATTATTAATAGAAGTATTTATAGGTATATTAGTTGCTTTTTTTATGAAAACAGGTTCTACAGAGGAATTCACAAGAGTGATGGATAAAAAAGTTAAATCTAGAAAAAGTGTACAATTATTTGGATGGTTTTTAGGAATGTTTATATTCTTTAGTGATTATTTTTCACCATTATTTACAGGGCCAGTGATGAGAAACTTAACGGATCGAGCAAAAATATCAAGAGAAAAACTTGCGTATATATGTGACTCCACATCTGCACCTATGTGTGTATTAATACCTTTTAGTGCATGGGGAGTATATATAGCAGGATTATTAGTTGGTCATGGACCTATTACAGATCATGCAATGGGCATGCAAGTATTTATGAAAACAGTCATATTTAATTTTTATGGATTATTAGCAGTGGGGATGGTTGGATTAATTGCAGCGGGAATTATACCAGAGTTTGGACCTATGAAAAAAGCTGAGGAGAGAGCTATGAAAGAGGGGAAAGTCCTTGGTGATGATGCTATGCCAATGATGGGTGTAGAGTTGTCTAGTATAGAAGTAGCCAAAGAAATTAAAAAACCAAGATTGCTTGTAAATTTTATATTACCAGTACTCATCGTTATAATATTTGCTATTGGAACTTATTTAGTATTAGGCTCAACAAAGACTCTAGAGGCATTCATGTTGGCAGTATTAGTATTAGGAATTGCACTATGGATACAGAAAATACCATTAAAAGAAATTTTCAAAACAGCTGTACAGGGTATTAAAGGGGTTATGCCTGCAATCATTATATTGGGATTAGCATACAGTATTAATACGATTAGTAAAGAATTAGGAGCAGCACAATATGTTATAGAAATTACAAGGAATTGGCTATCACCATCAATGTTGCCTGTATTGACATTTGGTTTATGTGCATTTATCTCATTCTCAACAGGAACATCATGGGGAACTTATGCAATCATAATACCAATTTGTGTACCATTGGCATTTGAATTTACAGGAGGAGAAATTAATACATTGGTATTTGCAACAGTAGCGGCAATTGCAGGCGGAGGTGTGTTTGGAGATCATTGTTCACCACTGTCAGATACAACGATTCTTTCATCATTTGGTGCAGCTAGTGATCATATAGATCATGTAAAGACACAACTCCCATATGCGGGTGTAGCAGCTGGAATTGCACTGGTATTATATTTGATCATTGGTATTGTATAAAAATAACTGTGCTAGTGAGTAGTTAAATACTCACTAGCATAATTAAAATAGGATAAGGGGGATAAGTGTATGAAGATTGGGGTATTGGGTTCAGGTAATGGCGGATGCGCAGTAGCTTTTGATTGGGCAAAAGCAGGACATCATGTTTATATGTTTGATTTTGAAAAATTCCCTAAAAATATTAGTACCATATCAGAAAATAAGGGTATTTTTTCAGAAGGAGAGCTTACTGGATTTGCAGAGATTAAATATGCAGGACATGATATAAAAAAGGTAGTAGAAGGAGCTGATATTATATTTGCTGTTGGACCAGCATATAGTACACAATCCTTTGGGGAAGTATGTAGACCTTACTTAAAAAAAGGGCAAATAGTTATTGTATGTCCAAGTTCTTGTGGAGGAAGCATTGTTTTTAAAAACGCGCTAGGATTAGATATAAAAAATGAAGATATGATCATTGCAGAAACTTCTACACTTCCCTATGCTGTAAGATTAACTGAACCTGGCAAAATACATGTATTCTTAAAACTTAAGGGAGGACTTTTATTAGCTGCTCTTCCTTGTAAATATAATAATACTGTAATGAAGTTAATAAAAGAGGTTTATCCAAATATGGAATCAGCTAAAAATGTATTACAGACTGCATTACAAAATGCAAATCCTGTGATCCATCCATCCGTTACTCTTTTAAATGCAGGATTGATCGAAAGAACACAAGGAGACTTTTGTTTTTATGAAGATGGAGTGACTCCTGCAGTTGGAAATTTGATAGAAGCGGTAGATAAAGAACGTATAGAAATTGGTAAAAAATTAAGTATTCATGTTATTCCGGATCCCGTTTTAGGAATGAGACAGGGGTATATGAAGGATACAACCTATTTTAAAGGTTATGCAGAGGCTCCTGGATTTAAGGGAATTAAAGCTCAAAGTAAACTGGATTATAGGTATTTCAATGAGGATGTAGGTTATGGATTAGTATTTATGGCAGAACTAGGTAAACAAGTGAGAGTGGATACGCCTATTATGAATGCTGTTATAGATATAGTATCTGTACTTATGAAAAAGAATTATAGAGGTGAGAAGAAAAGAACAATGGATTGTCTTGGATTAGGAAAATATTCACTAAAAGAATTAGAAAAATTATTGTAGAAAAATAAGTTTTTTCAAAAGGGGTGAAAATAGATGATTATAGGAGTACCTAAGGAAATAAAAAATAATGAGTATAGGGTTGCAATGATACCAAGTGGCGTAGAAGAATTTATAAAAAATGGTCATGAAGTTTTGATAGAAACAGGTGCAGGTCTAGGAAGTGGATTTGGAGATGAAGATTATAGAAAAGCAGGGGCTGAAATAGTTGAAAGAGAGATAGTCTTTAAAAGAGCAGAAATGATTTATAAGGTAAAAGAATTTTTGCAAGAAGAATTTAAGTACCTTAGAGAAGGGATGATCATATTTACCTATATACATTCTAATGCATTTAGAGCACAAACAGATGTTTTTCTTAAAAATAAGGTAGTGGGTATATCCTATGAAGATATTGAAGATAAGGATGGTAAATTTCCACTACTTAAACCAATGAGTGAGATCGCAGGTAAAGGTGGATTTTTAATGGCCATGCAATATACTCAAAAAATAAATGATGGAAATGGGTTGTTGTTGGCTAGAATACATGGAATTAGAACACCTGAAGTTGCAATTATAGGGGCTGGAGTAGCAGGATTAGGTGCTGCAGAAATTGCATCTAATTTAGGGAATAAAGTAACCATTCTAGATATTAATTTAGATAAACTTGAAAAGGCAAAATATGTTTTACCGTCTAATGTAGAATTACTATATTCTAATAAAGAAAACCTAGTAATGTGTTTAAAAAGAAGTGATGTTTTAATGAATTGCATTTTATGGCCTAAATGGAGAAAAGACCATCTAGTTACAAGAGATATGTTAAAATTCATGAAAAAAGGAACCTTGATTGTAGATGTATTCTGTGATGAATGTGGAGCTATTGAAACGTGCAGAGCTACATCTCATGATCATCCAATATATTTTGAGGAAGGTGTTATGCATTATTGTGTAGATAATATTCCAGCAACTTTTTCGCAAACAGCGACGACTTCCCTTTGTCATGCTACGTTACCTTATGCTATAGAAATTGCAAACAAGGGATATGAAAGGGCGTTAAAAGAAAATAAGTATTTAAGGAAAGGTTTATGTTTTTATTTCGGCGTATTAACTTTAGAAGAAACAGGTAAAAAACAAAATAGACCGTATAAAACTCCTGAACAAGTTCTTAATATATAATAAAATAATGATATAGATTACTAATTTTAGGGTAGCTTATATCATTATATAGTAGATGAAAGAAATAAAAAAAGTGTGATATACTAAATGAAGAAAGTATTTGCAGTCCTCCTGAAGAGTGAATTAAAGAAGGTGGTGTATTCAGGAGGACTGTGGATATTTGAATATAAAGATCCTGGCAAAAGGAGTTATAAAAGAATGCATAAAATACTAATTGTAGAAGATGAAAGTAGTATTAGAAGTTTGTTAAAGGTAAGTTTTAAAAATAGTGAGTATTTTATTATAGAAGCAGCTTCTGGAGAAGAAGGCTTAGAAAAAGCAAGGTTGGAAGAGCCAACGGTTGCCTTATTAGATGTAATGCTACCAGGGATTGATGGATTTGAGGTATGTGAGAGCTTAAGGAAAGAATATCCCTATATAGGGATTATTATGCTTACGGCTCGTAGTCAAGATATAGATAAAATTTCTGGACTGAAGTTAGGGGCAGACGATTATGTTATAAAGCCTTTTAATCCAATGGAATTAGTACTTCGTGTGGAGGCTCTTATTCGAAGAATGGATGATGGGAAGGCAAGAAAAGATAAAATTATTGGAAGCGGCCCTTTTAAAATTGATATAGATGCACATATTGTATATAAAAAAGAAATGGTGATTGATATGACACCAAAAGAATATTTGTTGATGAAAATATTTATAGAAAACCCAGGAAAAGCCTTTACAAGAGATGAATTATTAGATTTAGTTTGGGGATGGGATTTTGTTGGGGATACGAAGATTGTAGATGTAAATATTCGAAGATTAAGAAGAAAAATAGAAGAGGATTCATCTGAACCAAATTTTATTGAAACGGTTTGGGGCGTAGGGTATAGATGGAAAAAAACGGAATAAAAGAATGAAAAGCAAGGAGAACATATGAAAAGTATAAAGAAGAGATTAGCCATTAATTTTATGTTAGTAGTTTTTTTTAGTGTGTTGTTCTTTGAAATATTGTTGATTAATTTTGTTAAGCAGTATTACTATAAAAATGTTGAAGATGTTTTAACCAATCAAATTACCATTTCTTCTGAATTTTATTCAAGATACTTTTCTAATGCTACCCTTGAGGATAATGTATTAGATAATATAGATGTATTTTGGAAGCAAACATCTGCTCAAGTACAAATTATTGATCTTTCAGGAAAAGTTCTAATGGATTCAATTGGTGTAGAACATAAAGAAGTAATGGAAACAATTGATGTAAAAAATGCATTAAAGGGTCATAAGGGGACATGGATTGGAAAAATAAATTATGATGATTACAATGCAATGTCAGTTTCCTGTCCACTAAAATCTGATGAAAAAACCGTGGGTGTTTTGAGATTTATTACATCATTAGAAGAAGTGAATAAGGGGATTAAAAGAATAGCTATTTCATTTTTAAGTATAGGAGCTGTGGTCATTTTGGTAGCAGGTGTTGTAAGTATTATTTTATCTAATACCATTACAGAGCCTATAAAAGAATTGACTCGAGTAGCTGAAAAAATGGCATTAGGAAATTTTACGGTAAGAAGTAAAAATCCATTTGATGATGAAATTGGGAAGTTATCAGATACATTTAACTTTATGGCCAAGGAAATAGTAAAAAAAGATGAGTTAAAAAATGAATTTATTTCTTCTGTTTCTCATGAATTACGTACACCTTTGACAGCCATTAAAGGATGGGCTATTGTTTTAAATAAAGAAGAATTTGAAGATAAAGAGACATTGAGAGAGGGACTAAAGATTATTGAAAAGGAAAGTGAAAGATTAACAACTATGGTAGAAGAACTTTTAGATTTCTCAAAATTTGTATCTGGGAAAATCACTTTAAATAAACAAGAAATGATGATAGAAGATTTGATTCAATATATTGAAAAATATATGGGACCTCGTGCAGCGAGAGAAAAAATAGACTTACATGTAGATTATGAAAAACAGATGCCAGCTATGTGTATAGATGAAAATAGAATGAAACAGGTGTTGATTAATGTTTTAGATAATGCATTTAAGTTTACAGGTCAAGGAGGAAAAGTAGATTTTTTTGCAAAACAAGATGGAGAATATCTGCATATGTCTATAAAAGATAATGGTTGTGGAATTAGTAGTGAAGATTTACCAAAGGTGAAAGAAAAATTTTACAAAGGAAAAAATAGCAAATCAAAAAATGGTATAGGATTGTCTATTTGTGATGAGATTATAAAATTGCATGAAGGAAAATTTATCATAGAAAGTAAGATAGAGCAAGGAACTACTGTGCACATAAGATTACCTATTCTCAAAAATACCTAAATTTCAGGAGAAAAAAGTATGAAAAAAAGAATAATTGTTTGGATTATTTTATGGACGTCCATTATTTTTTTACAGGGATGTATGGATATAAAATTAGATATAGGAAAGAGTATTCAAGCACCTAAAAATAAGACAATTCCTATAAAGGGAACTTGGAAGATTGAAAAATATAAAACACAAAGAGATGCGGAGAAAGAGGATCTAAAAGATTTGTTAGGAAAAACAGCAGTCTTTAGTGAACGGGTGGCTGCTTTAGGGGATGAAATATGTGAAGAACCAGAATATAAAGTAAAAAATGTGAATGCAAAAGACTATTTTTTGTATACCCATAAAGCAGTTTATAATGATTTAAAGTTTGATAGTGAAAGGATTGAAGTGATTTCTGTTACTTCAAAGGATCAATATTTTTATGATTTTATTAGAGCAAATGATCAAAGACTAATGGTTTATATGGATGATGGATATTATTATTTAAGTAAAATCTCAGATATAATCAATCAAGAGAGAATTAATAAATATTTACAAAACAAAGAGATTAATAAAAAAGAGAAAAAAGAATCTAATCCATTGAGTGCAGGGGTTTTAATAGGATTAGGAGATTTTAATGATGAAAATGGAGAGGAAACATATAGGACATTATGGATTGCTGCAGAAAATAGAAAGTTATATCCGATAGTAGAAATGAAAGATTTATTTGTACCAAGGAAAAGTGGGTTTTGGATAGTTAGAAAGAATCAAGTTATACAAGAAGGATATAGAAAGGATGAAATTTTTGCCTATCCATTAGAAAAAAATATAATAAAAGAAGAGATAGAAGAAAAGAAGGAAAGTAGTTTATATAAAGAGGAAAGATTGAAAGAAAATGTAGTAAAACAAATTCTATTTGTAGGAAATGATTATATTGGAACAGCTTATGGAAAAAATATAAAAAATTTATCAGGAATTGAAATGCTTCTTGTAGACCATGTGAAAGAAGGGATGAAGATATCAGATCTTGCAGGAGATGAAGGGAAAGAGGCTTTTTTCAATTCAGCAAAAGGAACGCTCTCAAAGTTAAATGAAATACAAGCAAGTAAATTTTACAAGCCTAGGGAAAAAAATTTTACATTGGCAAGAAGAAATGGTCATTGGATTATGAAAGGAAGATTGTACAATAAGAAAGAGAAAGAGAAATTTTTAGAATTTAATATTCAAATGATTCCACCTTACAAAATTGTTCATTATGATAAATTACATGTATCTTGGAATGAAGTAAAGGAAAGAGTACCAAAGGCACAGGATATTTTTACTTCACCTTCGATGGATATAGCTCTTGTGGTTACAAAAGAAGCCATTTATGTATATGAAATAAAAAACAATCAACTGTCTTATAAGTATATGAAAAAAATAGATTTAAAAGAAGATGAAAGGATTGTCATGGCAGAGTGGGCAACAGGTACGTATGTAGATAGGTGGAATGATACGATTCATAGTGTAGAGAGTAAAAAATGACCAAATGACAAAAGACACTAGTACGAAGAGAAATTTCAAGAAGTGTAATTTACAAAAAGATGAGGTGACAATATGAATAAAATTGAAGAACATGACTATAAAGTATGGCGCCTATCGAATAATAGAAAAACCTTTAAAGAAATAGAACATAGTGTTATGACAAAATTCAGAAAAAACATATGGTCAAAATTTGTTAAAGCAGTAAGTGAATTTAATTTAGTGGATGATGGTGATAAAATTGCAGTGGCTATTTCAGGTGGTAAGGATAGTTTGTTAATGGCAAAATTATTTCAACAATTTCAGAAATATGGACAAACTAAATTCAAACTATGTTTTATTGTTATGGACCCAGGTTATCATAAAGAGAATAAAAAACAATTAATTGAAAACTGTCAATACTTAAAATTACCTATTCAAATATTTGAATCAGGTATTTTTGAAATTGTAGACAATATGGAGGATAAAAATCCTTGCTTTATGTGTGCAAAAATGCGTCGTGGGGCACTATACAGAAAAGCAAATGAGCTAGGTTGTAATAAACTAGCCCTTGGACACCATTTTGATGATGTGATTGAAACAACGTTACTCAACTTGTTTTATACAGGAAATTTTAAAACCATGCTTCCTAAACTAAAATCATCAGATGCCAAAAAGTTAGAACTCATTCGTCCCCTTTACTATATAAGAGAGAAGCATATTGAAAGCTATACAAAATATTGTGGAGTTGAACCACTAAATTGTGCCTGTATAGTAACTGCTAAAAAGGTAGCAAGTAAACGTTATGAGACAAAAGAATTGATTAAGGAATTGAAGAAAGATATTAAAGATGTGGACAAATCTATTTTTAAAGCAGCACAAAATGTAAACATGAATGCTATTTTAGGTTGGCAAAAAGATGGAAAGCATTATTCGTATTTAGATTTTTATAATAAAGATGATAAATATTAAAAAAGCCTATATCTAGGCTTTTTGTGATTGTTATACTTTGTAGAATTATGTTTTAAATGTGTATAGGAATATTGTTTATATAACTAAGGGTGTAAATAGATGCATAGGATATAGAATTTCAATATGAATTTATTGATTACTCAAATGTATTTGTAAGGGATCCAATTTTCTCAATAAAACATTTAACTATATCTCCTGATTTTAAGAATTTAAATGGTTTAAAGCCTAATCCAACACCGGAAGGAGTACCTGTTAGAATAATATCTCCAGCTCTTAAGTACATTCCTTTTGATAAGTCACTGATAATATAAGGAATATCAAATATTAAATTTTTTGTATTAGAATTTTGCCTTATTTCACCATTGATGCTACATTGTATGTCTAATTCTACAGGAAAAGGAAGTTCACTTTTATGTACAAGATAAGGTCCCATTGGACAATGGGTCTCAAGACTTTTTCCTCTAAACCATTGGGAATGCTTTCTTTGGATATTTCTTGCAGAAATATCGTTTACAATAGTGTAGCCAAAGATGAATCTTTCAGCGTCTTCTTTTTTTATATTGATGCCATCTTTTCCTATTACAATAGCTAATTCAACTTCATAATCGACCATATCTGTTATATCTTTATGATTTTTAATAAGATCTCCATCTCCTATGGCTGGGTCGGCAATCTTTGTAAAGTATATTGGAAATTTTGGAATATCATCATCTGCTCCAGGCAATCCTACAACTTCTTTTGCATGATCAATATAATTTTTCCCAAGACAGATTATATTTCTACGAGGATAAGGGATGGGTGCACATAATTTGATGTTTTCAACGGGAATCCCTTCAAAAGTATGTGATTTAAGGATATCTTTTATATCTTCAACAAAAGTATCGTCTGAATTCTCTACAAAATCCCTTAAAGTTTTTGGTGGAATGATATCCAACTTTTGAAAAACTTTTTTTATAGGGATTATATTTTTTTTATTTTTGCTTAAAATTCCAAATTGTTCTTCCCCATTATACTGAAAAGTAGCAAAATACATAGAATTACTCCTTCCTTTGTTTAAAATATATAGTTTTGAAAATTTTAAAAACTGTTGTAATAAGTTTCTACATTGAAATCGTAAATCCTTTATTTATTTCGACATTTTCAAACGATTTTCTGCAATCAAAAGATCTACCATTCGTCCATAACTACGAACACCATCCTTTTGATGATTTGCTTTTAGATAAGTATTATTTAATTTTGTGGATGCACGTTCTACAGGGCCTTCGTATTGCTGCCAAAAGGATCTCATATAAGCTAAATCTCTTCTTAATCCTCCGTTATATTTTTCTTTTAGCTTGAAATATTTTTCATGATTTATTCTATATAATGCATTCATAGAATGGATTAAAGCTAAGAGTGTTCCTGAATATTGAAAATCTACATCGCTATGCATGGTGCATGTTAGATAAGCAATATAATTTGCTTCATCTTCTCTTGAAAAACCTCTCTGATGAGCCATTTCATGACAGGTTGTGCTAGGAATTGAGCTATTAGAGATAGATATATTTACATTGGCCTCTCCTGTAAATGGACAATAAATTCCAGCGATACCTGTATAAGACATGATATGGGAGAAAATAATTCCTTTAGGTTTACCATAGTTTCCCCCTAGTTCAGGGTAAATATTTGCTGCTTTTTCATAGCCTTTAGATGCGCGAAGAAAAACATCTGAAGTACCCTTTGGAAGGGTCATGACACCGTCTTTGTTTTCAACTACTTGATCTCTTAGCGTATTTGCTTTTTGTATAAGATGCTCACATAAGTTTTCTAATTCTTCAATAGAAGCAGGTTTTACTTCAAGGTTTGCAATTTCAGAAAAAGGGAGTCGACAATAATTAAAACCCCAAATCATAATAAACAGGAAATAAGTAATACTGCTAAAAACAATCATATTTCCTATAAAATTGAGTACGGTAGACTTTCTCTGATGCTTATTATTTATTGCTTTTATGATGGTTCGAAGAAGCATCCACATGAAAAGACATATAAGCAATATAACAAAACATTCAGCTACAGAAAATGGGAAAAATCCAGTGACAACACTTAAAATTTGTACAATGGGTCGATAGATAGTATGGGCATATATTTTTTCAATAAAATAAGGATAAAATGAAGCTATATAAAATAATAATGCAGTTATAGGAATAAGGAGTATAAAAAGAAATTTGTTAAATATTTTTTTGTTTTTCATAAAAGTTTCCTCAACTTTCTATTAGGTATTTATATACAATATTATACTTATATTTACTAAAAGTAGAAAGAAGTTATATTTAGAATGATAAATATTCATAAGAAATAGTATACAACAATAAATCATAAAATATAGGAATCTAGCTTTTTTTATGTAGTTAAATTCTCGCGTAAATAGGGAATTTATTGTATACTGATAAGTGGCTTTTAACAAAAAATATGCAGGAATAAATACAGCAAGATGATTAGGAGGAATAAATCATGGATTATACGAAATTAGATCAGCAAAAAACTATAAAAGCGCCTTTTTTTTATGGATGGGTGATTGTATTTATAGGATCAATGGGATTATTTTTTTCAGGACCAGGGCAAACTTATTCTGTTTCTGTTTTTATTAATTCTTATGTAGATAGCTTTGGATGGAGTAGAACAATGATTTCTAGTTTATATTCTGCTGCTACTCTTATCTCTGGATTGACATTATCCTATATGGGAAAATTAATAGACAAAATAGGGCATAGAAAGATGATTTCGGTTGTTCCTATTATTTTAGGATTTATTTGTTTGTGGATGAGTTTTGTAGCAAATCCTATGATGATTTTTGTAGGTTTTGTATTTTTAAGACTTTTTGGACAAGGGACAATGTGTCTAATTCCCTATACTCTGGTACCTCAGTGGTTTATAAAACGAAGGGGTTTTGCTTTAAGCTTATTAGCTATAGGAAGTGTATTAGGATCAGCAGTATTTCCTCCACTGAATAATTGGTTAATTGTAAATTCAGGTGTAGGATTTGCTTGGAGATTTTGGACTATATTACTCATAGGGGTTATGGCTCCTTTAGGGTGGATTCTTGTAAGGAATAGACCGGAAGATGTTGGGTTATTACCAGATGGAGAGAACAAATTTATTGAAAAAAATACTTTTGTTGAGTCAGATACATTAGAAAGATCTTTGACATTAAAGGAAGCTATGAAGACACGTACATTTTGGCTTATGCTATTTTGTATGGTTATTCCATCTATGATTAATACAGGACTTATTTTTCATATGGTTTCTATGATAGAAATAAAAGGTTTTACATCAACCTTTGCAGCTTCTTTATTAAGTATTACAGCAATTATACAATTTCCTCTTACCTTTTTAGCAGGATATTTATTAGATAAGATAAAAGTGCGTTATGTAAAAGCTGTGAATTATTGGGTTTTAATTAGTGCAATGGGGGTGCTTCTTTATGCAAAAAATCAGCATATTCTTTTTGCCTATGCAGTTTTAAATGGTGTTTTTGTTGCTTTTGACTCTGTGAGTACAGGTGTATGGTGGCCAAATTACTTTGGAAGAAAGCATTTAGGCAGTATAAGAGGTTTTTCTATGACAGCTATTGTTGTTGGTTCAGCACTAGGACCTTTACCTTTTGGTTTTGCTTATGATTTATTTCATGGATATAAAGAAATTATACTATTGATGATGATCATACCTGCTCTTGGAAGTATAGCTGCCTTTATTGCATCACCTCCTAAATATGAAAAATAAAAAAATATAACTCATTAGAGAAGGATTCGGAATATTTATTATACTTTGATTTGAAAGAAAATATAGCGTATAATAAATAAAAGGAAAAATTTTGAAAGAAAGGGGTAGTGGGGATGATCAAGAGAATAAAAACAAATTTAGATGTGATGGAAGGAATGTTATATTTTTGGCAGGCTACAAGTGAAAAAGAAAAAGTTGGAGAGAGTTATATCAATGACATTTCAAACATTCCTTTAATGAGTTATTTTTATGATAGTGAATTCACGAAAGAATCGGTAAGAAAAGTTTTAAGCGCTATTTCAAATAGAGAGATGCTCTCAAGTAAGAATAAAAAAGAAGGAAGATTTTGGAATTATCATATGTGGATGCTAGAAGATTTAGAATATACAAATATGATGGTACAACCTTTAAAAGTTCTGAATTTAGATTATTTGGTTGAAAAATTAAATAATTTAGGAAACTGTGCAAAATATGAAGAAATTGAAGTGATATTTTTACCTGGACATTTGGATGAATACAAAATTATTGATAATAAGCTGATTATCAATTTTTTCAGAGTGAAGCCAGATTTATATGAGGACAAGACATGGATAGGAGAGAAAGACCTTGTAGAATTTGTTGAAGAAAAACTACAGGAGTTGCTTGAAGCGTAAAAAATTATTTTCCCCAAATTATTGACAAAAAATGCGTCTGTTGGTATGATAAGCATAGATCATTTTTATGAAACAAATCACATGACTGGCGGAAGTGGAATAAACCACATGGGAGTGTGATTTTGAGAAATGCCGACCGCCTGGGCGACAAGTCCAGGGGGTCTTTCTATTTTTTGAGACCTCCGACTTGTTCATCTAAGTCAGGGAGGGATTTTTATGTTAAGAAAAGAATGGACAGGATTTATACAAGGGAATTGGACAGAAGAAATAGATGTAAGAGATTTTATACAAAAAAATTATACTCCTTACGAAGGGGATGAAAGCTTCTTAGGGGGGATTACAGAAAAAACTGAAAAGGTATGGAATATTTGTAAAAATATGTGTCAAGACGAATTAAAAAAAGGAGTACTTGACATTGATACAAAAAATGTTTCAGGAATAGATAATTTTAAGCCAGGCTATATAGATCAGGAAAATGAAGTTGTTGTAGGACTGCAAACAGATGGGCCATTAAAGAGAATTGTCAATCCTTTCGGTGGTATTAGAATGGCAAAGTCTGCTCTTGAGTCTTATGGATATGAAATGGATAGTGTGATGGATGAGGTATTTCAAAATTATAGAAAGACTCATAATCAAGGAGTATTTGATGTATATCCAAAAGAGACAAAAATAGCAAGATCTGCAGGACTTCTGACAGGCCTTCCAGATGCTTATGGAAGAGGACGAATTATAGGGGATTATAGAAGAATTTCACTTTATGGAATAGACTTTTTGGTAGAGGAAAAAATAAAGGATCTTGAAAATTTAAAGGGAGCTATGAATGAAGAGCTCATTAGAAAGAGAGAAGAGGTAGCAGAACAAATAAAAGCATTCAAGAAAATAAAAAATATGGCACTTACTTACGGAATAGATATTTCAAGACCTGCTCAAAATGCTAAAGAAGCCGTTCAATTTATATATTTTGGATATTTAGCAGGTATAAAAGAAAATAATGGTGCTGCTATGTCTCTTGGAAGAGTCAGTACTTTCATTGATATATACATTGAAAAAGATTTGAAAAATGGTGTTATATCTGAAAGAGAGGCGCAAGAAATCATTGATCAATTTGTCATAAAACTTAGAATGGTAAGACATTTAAGAACACCAGAGTATAATGAATTATTTGCAGGAGATCCAAATTGGATTACGGAGGCTATTGGAGGAATGGGAATTGATGGAAATACCTTGGTTAGTAAAACGTCTTTCAGATTTTTGCATACTTTGACCAATTTAGGTTCATCGCCAGAACCCAATATAACTGTTTTATGGTCTGAAAAACTTCCTGAAAACTTCAAAAAATATTGTACGAAGATGTCTATTATGACGGATTCTATTCAGTATGAGAATGATGATATTATGAGACCTATTTATGGAGATGATTATGGCATTGCTTGTTGTGTTTCAGCTATGAAGCTTGGAAAGCAGATGCAGTTTTTTGGTGCTAGATGTAATCTTGCAAAAGCTCTTTTATATGCAATTAATGGTGGGATAGATGAGAAAAAAGGGACTTTAGTTGTACCTGATATTGAAAAAAATGAAGATGACGTATTAGATTATAATAAAGTAAAAGAAAATTATTTTAAAGTTTTAGAATATGTAGCCAAGCTTTATGTAAATACCATGAACATTATTCATTATATGCATGACAAATATGCATATGAAGCAGGACAAATGAGTTTACATGATACAGAGGTTGGTAGAATTATGGCTTTTGGAGTGGCAGGTTTATCAGTAGCAGCAGATTCATTAAGTGCAATAAAATATGCAAAAGTAAAACCTATTAGAAACAGGGGCATAGCAGTAGACTTTCAAATAGATGGAGAATTTCCTACGTATGGAAATGATGATAATCAAGTAGATGAAATAGCTGTTGAAATTGTGAAGAAATTTATTAAAGAATTGAAAAAACATAAGACCTATCGAGATGCAGAACATACTTTATCAGTACTTACGATTACTTCAAATGTGGTATATGGTGAAAAGACAGGAGCAACACCAGATGGAAGAAAAATGGGAGAAGCTTTTGCACCAGGAGCTAATCCTATGCATGGAAGAGACAAAAATGGTGCGTTGGCATCCCTCAATTCTGTTGCAAAGATTCCTTATAAGGATGTTTGTCAAGATGGGGTTTCAAATACATTTACAATAGTACCTGAAGCCTTAGGGAAAGATGAAAAGAATAGAATTAATAATTTAGTATGCATATTAGATGGGTACTTTTCTCAAGGAGCACATCATTTGAATGTAAATGTGTTAAATAGAGAAACCCTTATAGATGCTATGGATCATCCTGAAAAGTATCCAACACTTACGATTAGAGTATCTGGTTATGCTGTTAATTTCAATAGGCTTACAAGAAAACAGCAGCTAGAAGTAATCAGTAGAACATTCCATGAAAATATGGTTGTATAGAAGGGGGATTGTATGATAGGAAGAATTCATTCTATTGAGAGTATGGGACTTGTAGATGGTCCTGGCATAAGAACGGTAGTATTTTTTCAAGGGTGCAAGTTAAGATGTGCCTATTGTCACAATCCAGATACTTGGGATGTTCATAAAGGAAAAGAAATAGCAGTTAATGAACTTATGAAAAAAGTGTTAAGATTTAAACCTTATTTCAAGACTTCAGGAGGAGGGATAACCTGTTCAGGAGGCGATCCCCTCGTGCAGCCTGAGTTTTTAATAGAGTTTTTGAAATCATGTAAAGAACATGGTATTCATACAGCTTTAGATACATCTGGCTTTGGAAACGGAAAATATGAAGAAATACTAAAGTATACAGACTTAGTAATTTTAGATGTAAAACATGTAAATGGAAATGGATATAAGAAATTGACAGGTGGAAATATTGAAGCATTTGAAAAATTCAAAGAAGCTTTAATAAAGACATCTGTGAAACTATGGATAAGACATGTGGTTGTTCCAGGAATAACAGACAGTAAAGAGCATATAAAGAAACTTAAAAAGATTATAAAAGAGTTTGAAAATGTAGAAAAAATTGAATTGCTTCCCTATCATCATTTAGGTATTAATAAATATGAAAAAATGGGAATATGCTATAAACTAGATGGGGTTCAACCAATGAGTAAAGAAAGAACGTTGGAACTTGAAAAATATTTAAATATTGTTTAAAAAACTTGATTCCTCTACTGAGGAATCAAGTTTTTTTGTGTGGTTATTTGTAACAATATAAAAAATGTACAAGACATATATAATATAAGATACTGCAATTAATATAAAGAGCAACTTCATATATTTACCTTTGTTTCCATAAAAAACTTGACTGAAACACAGAAATATTCTATAATCGAATTAAAGAAAATATTTTCAAAATTCAACAAGATGAAAGTTTCGACATAAAGACCTTTAATGAAACAAAACACGAGGTATTTATAGTTTGTATGTAATTCCTAATAGTAGCAAAGATAATAGATTCTGTCCCAGCATAGTAAACATATCAACTTAGGGCAATACAACATAACATAAGGGTTTATTGTTCTGGAGTTTTATTGTTTTTGTAAAAAAATAAGTTTATTCAGCAGTTGTATAGTTATGCAACTGACTATATAAAGGGGGAACGGAGGTTTGATAATATAAAAGATTAGATTTTTCAAAATGAAATGATTAATAAATAATTGGAGGAGGAAAAATGATGAAAAAGAAATTTAAATTATTAGCATTGTTAACAGTATTTGTTATGGTGATTGGATTATTTGCTGGATGTGGAAGTAAACCAGCAGATACAGAAGCACCAGCTGAGGATGCAGGTAGTGAGTCTGCAGAACAAGTTTTTGTTAACATTGGAACAGGTGGAACAGCTGGTACATATTTCCCACTAGGTGGAGCTTTTGCTGAAATTTGGAATAATAATATTGAAGGAATTAATGCTACTGCTCAAAGTACAGGGGCTTCAGTGGCAAATATTAACTTATTAAAAGATAAAAAAGTTGAAGTTGTTATTGTACAAAATGACATTGCTTGGTATACAGGAAATGGAGCAGAAATGTTTAAAGACAAGAAATATGAGGATATAAGAGGATTATGTACAATGTATAATGAGCCACTTCAAATTGTTACTACTGATCCAAGTATCAAATCAGTAAAAGATTTAAAGGGTAAAAGAGTTGCTGTAGGAGCAATTGGTAGTGGTGTTGAAGCAAATGCTAGACAAATTATAGCAGCTGCTGGATTTGATTTTGAAAAAGATATTGATGCTAAATTCCTTTCATTTGGGGAAGCATCCACAGGTCTTAAGGATAAGCAAGTAGATGCAGCATTCTTAACAGCTGGAATTCCTACTGCTGCTATTCAAGACCTTGGCGCACAACATGATGTACATGTAGTACCTATTGATGATGAAGTAGCAAATAACTTAATGGAAAAATATAAATTCTTTACAAAATTCACAATTCCTGCAAACACTTATAAAGGACAAACGGAAGATGTACAGACTTTAACAGTTAAAGCAATGTTAGCTGTAAATGCAGATTTAGATGAAGATTTAGCATATAATCTAGTAAAAACTATTTACGATAATCATGATAGAGTAGTAGCTGCTCATAATGTAGGTAAATATATTACAAAAGAAACAGCATTAGACGGAATGAGTGTTACAGTACATCCAGGAGCACAAAAATTCTTTGATGAAGAAGGAAAATAAGGAGTTTGAAGAACTTTGTATGACTTTAAAGAAAAGGGCAGCTTAGGAAAAAAGATTAGCATTTTATGTATTGTTCTAATCTTGATGGTGTTAGGAGTAACAAACTTTGTTAAAGATGAAAAAGTTTTGATTATTGAAGATGTGGATCATCCTATGAAAACGGAACTATACCTTCCAGATGGAGAGTTTACTTTAGGATATATTCATTCCGTTTTACTAACACCAGCAGAAGAATATTTTTCTGTAGCTGATAATAATCAGTTAAAGCTTTACAAAACCATATATGAATCTTTTGGAGTAGGTCTTCCATATTCTCAAGAAAAATGGGATTTTGATATAAAGGATGGAAAATTTATATTAAAGATACAAAGGGTTACTGATGTAATTCATTTAAGAGTATCTCCCATTCCAAAACATTGGGTGAGTATTGGGAAAGATCGTTATGAGCTAATTGATTTAGTAAAAGTACCAGAAGATTTAGTAAAAATATATGTAGTTGATCAGTGGGGTTTTAAAATCAGAAAAAAATTTATTAAGTTGTTTTAAACTACATAATATTCTCAAACCTCTTTAAGAGAGGTTTGAGAATCATTTTAAATTTTCATAAAAGTTTTTGAAGGATAAAAACTATGTTGACAGAGTAGCAACAAGATAAGATGTTGCGAAAGGGGATGGACCATGGAAGAAAATAGACAGTTTCAGTTAGAGGAAGCAGGAAATGCAAAAGACATTTTAAGACAGTATGATAAAGGTTCAGACTATCGTGAATTAAAAGGATTTGGGGCTAAGATTATTTCAGCTATTTTAATATGTTTTACGCTTTTTCAATTATATACAGGGGTGTTTGGTGTGCTAGATGCAATGCTTCAAAGGGCAGTTCATCTTGCTTTTGGTTTGTGTTTAGTATATCTTTTGTATCCATCTAGAAAGAGTTGGTCAAGAGAGAAAATGCATCCAGTGGATATGGCTTTAGCCATTATTGCAGCAGCTGTATGCATGTATGTAGTAGTATTTTATAAAGATTTAGTGTTAAGGGCAGGAACTGTAACAAGCCTTGATATGATTGTAGGACTTATTGCCATTGTTTTGGTGCTAGAAGCAGCGAGACGTGTAATAGGATGGCCAATGGTTATTATTGCACTGTTGTTTATTGCATATGCTTTATTTGGGCGAAGTATTCCAGGAAAGTTAGCCCATAGAGGCGTTGATATGGAAAACTTAGTGCAACAATTGTTCTTTACTACAGAAGGTGTATTTGGTATACCAATAGGTGTATCATCAACTTTTATTTTTATGTTCTTACTTTTTGGATCATATCTTGAAAAAACAGGTATGGGAGAATTCTTTATAGATGCTGCAAATGCAATTGCTGGTTTTGCAGCAGGTGGACCTGCAAAGGTAGCAGTAATTTCTAGTGGATGTATGGGTACCCTTACAGGAAGTTCTGTTGCTAATGTTGTTGGTACAGGAAGTTTTACCATTCCTATGATGAAAAAATTAGGATACAAAAGTGAATTTGCAGGAGCTGTTGAAGCTACTGCTTCTACAGGTGGACAGTTGATGCCTCCAATTATGGGAGCTGCAGCCTTTTTGATGGCTGAATTTACGAATACTCCATATGTGAGAGTAATTACAGCAGCTGCTATTCCTGCCTTATTATATTATTTTGGAGTGTTTTCTGGAGTGCATTTTGAAGCAAAGAAGCTTGGGTTAAAAGGAATTCCGAAAGAAGAACTTCCTAAAATTGGGGGTATTATGAGAGAGAGAGGTCATCTTTTAATACCAATTGTTTTTGTCATTTATTTATTAGTTGCAGGGTATACACCTATTAGAGCAGCATTAGGAGCTATTGCTTCATCTATTATATGTGCTGGACTTAAGAAAGAAACAAGACTTAGTTTTAAAGATATTCTTGATGGTCTTGAAAAAGGTGCTAGAAGTGCATTGACAGTGGTATCTGCTTGCGCTTGTGCAGGGATTATTATTGGTGTGGTTACTCAAACAGGTTTAGGATTAAAAATGGGGTCAATGCTCGTAAGTATAGCAAATGGTAAACTTTTATTAACATTATTTTTTACCATGATTACTTCTTTAATACTTGGAATTGGTGTGCCAACTACTGCAAATTATGTAATTACCTCTACTATTGCAGCACCGGCTCTTTTGATGATGAAAGTGCCTATTTTAGCAGCACATATGTTTGCTTTTTACTTTGGAATCATAGCCGATGTAACGCCGCCTGTGTGTCTTGCAGCTGTTGCGGGTGCAGGTGTAGCTAAATCAGAACCTATGCGAACAGGGGTGCAGGCAGCAAGACTTGCTATAGCAGCCTTTCTAATCCCTTATATTTTTGTATATAGTCCACAACTTCTATTGATTGATGTATCAATTGTTCAGGTAATATTCATTGTTATAACAGCATTGATAGGTATTGTGAGTGTTGCAGCAGCATTGACAGGATATTTTAAAGCAAATATGTCTATTATGGAACGCTTATTGTTTGCTATAGGTGGAATTCTTCTAGTAACTACTGATTACAGATTAAATGCTCTAGGGGCAATTGTTATTATAGGAGGATATATGATTCAAAGGTCTAAAAGCAAAAAGGAAGTAATTGCCTAAATTAAAAGAAATAAAATAATGATTTATTGAAGAGAATCCTAAAGTTGGGATTCTCTTTTGAATAGGAGTGTTTGCTGTTTATTTACTTAAATTTCATTTTATGATAGAATTAGGTTTGTAAATTGCGTAGAAGGATTAAGGAGTGATAAAAAAGATGGGTAGACACGGAACCATTGCGAACAGAAAAAATAAACAAGATGCAAAAAGAGCTCAGATATTCACAAAGTATGCAAGGCTTATTATTGTTGCAGCAAGAGAAGGTGGAGCAGATCCAGAATATAATGCATCACTTAAAAATGCAATAGATAAAGCTAAATCTATTAACATGCCAAATGATAATATCAATAGAGCTGTTAAAAAAGGTGCAGGCGGAACAGATGGTGATAACTTTGAAAGAATCACCTATGAAGGATATGGTCCAAATGGAACGGCTGTTATTGTAGAAGTGCTTACAGATAATAGAAATAGAACTGGTAGTAACATAAGATACTATTTTGATAAGCATGGTGGAAATTTAGGAACACCAGGTTGTGTAGGCTATATGTTCGATAGAAAAGGACAAATCCTTATTGAAAAGAAAGAGAATTACGATGAGGATGAACTAATGGAAGCAGCATTAGAAGCTGGAGCTGAGGATTTCATCACAGATGATGAAGAAGTTTTTGAAGTATTATCAGCACCAGAAGATTTTTATGATGTAAAAAATGCATTAGCTGAAAAAGGATATGAACTTCTAGAAGCTGATGTAAATATGATTCCTCAAACAATGGTAAATCTTGATAAAGAAGGACAAATCAAAGCAATGAATAAGTTGATTGATGCTCTTGAAGATGATGATGATGTACAACAGATTTATCATAACTGGGATATGCCAGAGGAATAGATAAGGATTTATGAATAATGATCAATACACCTTTTATGTAGATTATTTTAAATAACATAAAAGGTGTATTTTTTATGTGTCAAAAATAAAAAAGTTTTATTTTTGTACATCTAAAGATAAAAGAATAGGGAAAAATATAAAAAGTATTTAAAAATCAATAAATCGGGTATTAAATATTAAAAGGAAAAGGAGGAAGAATATTGGAAAGAATATTAGTGATTATAAAGCCTGATGGCGTTGAAAGAGGTTTGATTGGGGAGATTATTAGTAGATATGAGAAAAAAGGATTAAATATAGTAGAATGTAAAATGATCAAAGCAGATAGAGAGATTTTAGAAAAACATTATATTGAACATAAAGGCAAATTTTTCTATGAAGATTTAATTACTTATATGATGAGAGGAAAAGTGTTGGTGATGATCCTTGAGGGAAACAATGTAATACAATTGATTAGAAAAATGCATGGAAGTACAAATCCTTTAGATGCAGAGGTAGGAACAATAAGAGGAGACTTTGCAAATAGGAAGACTGAAAATATTGTACATGCTTCTGATTCAAAAGAATCTGCTGAGAGGGAAATAGCTATTTGGTTTTCCTAAAAAATAGATGCTGACATAAATTTGTTAGCATTTTTTCTTTTTTTTTTTGAATTAAAAAATGTTAATAAATTAATTGACAATTTTCGATAAAACATATAAAATAATGACAGTTTTCATAGAAAATGGAAAAAAGTATAAAAAGGAGAGTGGATTTGTGAAGAGTATAAAAACAAAATTGATTATTTATTTTTCAATTTTACTCTTATTTGTAAGCGGGGGATTAGGAATTATTGCCTATATTTATTCTAGTAATTCAATTGTGAATAATGTAAAAGAAACTTTGCCTCAAATAACCAATGAAGTAACAAGAGTTGTTGAAACTAGAATAGACAGTGAATTTAAGCAATTGGAAATTATTGCAGGAAGAACGCGTATTAGAGATAAAAATAATCCAATAGATGATAAAGTTTTAGCACTTCAAGAAGAAATAAAGAGAAGTGAATATTTGATTATGGATGTAGTAGATAAGAATGGTTATGCAATAGCGACAAATGGTAAGAAATATGATTTAAAAGATCGAGTGTATTTTCAAAAGGCTATTAAAGGAGAGCGAGTAGTAACAAAACCAATTGTTAGTAAAGAAGATGGTTCCTTGATTATGGCCTTTGCTGTTCCTATAAAAGATAATAAGCAGATTACAGGTGTACTTGTAGCAATAATGGACGCCAATGTTTTAAGTGAAATGGTTGAAGCTGTTATTTACGAAAAAACAGGATATGCATATATAATAGATGAAAAAGGAACTATTATAGGACATAAAAATAGAGATTTTGTATTAAAAGAATATAACTTAATAGAAAATGATAAAAATTCAAAGGGGCTAGTAGGATTAACACAAGAAATGATTGCAGGGAAAAAAGGTGTAGGAGAGTATGATTTCTTAGGAGCCCATAAACTTATGGGATATACGCCTATAAAAGGAACAACGTGGTCGTTGGCTGTTACATCTTCTACAAAAGAAAGTTTAGGAATGCTTCAAGATATGAAGATGAAATTTTTATGGGCAATAGGGGTATTCTTATTAATAGGAGTGATTGTTGCATACTTCATAGGAAAAGCTATTGCAATGCCAATTATTTTAGCTACAGAGCATGCCCAGGTAATTGCTAGTAGAGATTTAACAAGGGAAGTACCAGAAGCATTTTTAGCTAAGAATGATGAAGTTGGAAAATTAGCAAAAGCATTTCACTATATGACTAACAATATGAGAGAATTGATCTACAATATAATAGAATCTTCAGAACATGTAGCATCATCTTCTGAAGAATTAACAGCTATTTCAGAGCAATCTGCAAAAGCTACAGAAGAAGTAGCAAGAACAGTTGACGAGATTGCTCAAGGGGCAACAGAACAAGCAAAAAATACAGAAGAAGGTTCTTTTAAAACAATAGAGTTAGGAAAAATAATAGAAAAAGATCAATATTATCTGATGGAATTAAATACATCATCAGAAAGAGTGATGGGATTGATTCATGAAGGACAAGAAATCATTAAGGATTTAGCAGAAAAAACAGATGAAAGTGAATGTGCTACAAAAGAAATTTATGAAGGAATTTTAAAAACAAATGAAAGTTCAGCACAAATAGGCTATGCAAGTAATGTGATTACATCTATAGCAGAACAAACCAATTTATTAGCATTGAATGCAGCCATTGAGGCTGCTAGAGCTGGAGAGGCAGGAAAGGGATTTGCAGTAGTAGCAGAAGAAATTCGTAAATTAGCAGAACAATCTACTGCATCAACAAAAGAAATAGATGAAGTGGTAAAAGAATTGCAGATGAATGCGAAGGCTTCTGTTGAAATAATGGAAAAGGTAACACAAATCACCAATAAACAGGTAGAAAAAGTTGAAATTACAAAGGAAAAATATAATCAAATTGGGAAGGCCATAAACAGAACAAAGGAAGTAATTGAAAAACTGAATATTTCTGGAAAAGAAATGGAAAAGAAAAAAGAAGAAATCATTGCTATTATGCAAAATTTATCAGCTATTGCAGAGGAAAATGCGGCAGGTACAGAGCAAACTTCTGCTGTAACAGAAGAACAAAGTGCGTCAATGGAAGAAATAGCAAACTCTAGTGAAGGTTTGACACAACTTGCACAAGAACTTCAACAAGTAATTTCAAAATTTGAAATTTAATAGACATAACACCTATGAACTCAACCATAGGTGTTTTTTTCAACTAAATTTTTCGTATATTCTGAAGTAAAAATTTCAAAAAACAGCAATACTAGTCTATATGAGAAGGTTGTTTAAAAAGTATTTGACAGGAATCTGTAGCCCTTATATTATATAAAGGGATTAGGGTCAAAAGAATAGATGATTATGTTTTAAAATGATGAAAATTGTGACTAAAAAAGGAGGTTGAATCATGGATGATCATAAAAAAGAAGGATTTATAGAAGATCCTAGATATAAACAATGTAATAAAGAAGCTTTAATGGGTATCGGTTTAGGGATTTTAAATTTGATATGGTGGTATGTTTTTGGATATGGTTTAGGCTCAAAAGCACCAGAAGATTATACTTATATAATGGGTCTTCCTATGTGGTTTTTTATGAGTTGTATTGTGGGAGCAGTACTTTTTTCAAGTTTAGCAATTATTATGGTAAGTAAATTTTTTAAAGATATGCCACTAGACAAAATAGATTTAGAGGATGAGGATAATATATAGAAGAGGTGAGCTTGTAGATGACAAATATTCATTGGAACGTTTTGGTGCCATTAATACTTTATTTTTTAGGTGTATTTTTAATAGGTTTTTATAGTATGCGATTTGTAAGTAGTGCTCAAAAGGATGAAGGCCATAATGGTTTTTTATCAGAATATTTAGCAGGTGGAAGAGATCTTGGAGGATTTGTGTTGGCTATGACATTAGTCACTACATATTTAAGTGCAGGAAGTTTTATAGGGGGTCCTGGAGCTGCTTATACTTTTGGAATGGCTTGGGTTTTTTTAGCTATGACCCAAATGCCTACGGGTTATTTTACCCTTGCAGTTTTAGGAAAAAAATTTGCTATTGTTGCTAGAAAAATTAATGCAGTAACGATTACAGACTTTATTAGAGAACGATATAAAAATGATGCATTAGTGATTCTGTGTTCTCTATCTATTATCGCATTTTTTATTGCAGCAATGGGAGCTCAGTGGATTGGTGCAGCTAGATTGATTGAAGGTTCAGTAGGTATTCCTTATAAGGTAGCCCTTATATTTTTTGCAATAACCGTTTTAATTTATACCACAATAGGAGGCTTTCGTGCAGTTGCGCTAACGGATACACTACAAGGGGTAATTATGACTATTGGTACCATAGCCCTGTTCATAGCAACCATCCATGCTGGAGGCGGCGTATCTAATATTATTCAAAAGATGTATGAGATCAATCCAGGACTCATTACGCCATACAGTATTAAAGAAGGATTTGCTACAAAGGCTTGGGTTACATCCTTTTGGATTTTAGTAGGCTTTGCTGTTGTAGGACTACCTAGTGTAGGAATGCGTGCTATGAGTTATAAAGATAGTAAGAGTTTAAAGCAAGGTATTATTTATGGGACAGTTGTTTCTATCGTGTTAATATTAGGAATGCATTTAATAGGTGCCTTTGGGATTGTTGTAGTTCCTGGAATTGAATCAGGAGATTTAGTGATTCCAACTATAACAACAAAATTATTTCCAGCATGGATTGCAGGAGTTATTTTAGCAGGACCATTAGCGGCTGTCATGTCAACAGTAGATTCGCAACTGTTGATTGTAGTAGGGGCTATTGTAAACGACTTATATGCAAATTATATGAATCCTAGTATTAAAAAGGATGGAAGAAAAACTGCCAAAATTAGTTTTGCAAGCACCCTTATTGTTGGAGTTTTAGTATTTATGACTGCATTTAATCCGCCGCCTATTATGGTTTGGTTGAATCTTTATGCTAATGCAGGATTGATTTCAACTTTTCTTTGGCCAATCATATTAGGTTTATACTGGAAGCGGGCAAATGCACCAGGGGCTTTTGCTTCGATCGTTACAGGTGTAGGAACTTATGTTTTATTTAGTAAGGTATGGCCAAGACCATTAGGAATGCATACCATTGGAATGCCACTCATATTATCTCTGATAGCATTTGTCATTGTAAGTGTAAGTACAAAAAAACCATCAAAGGAAATTATCAAGAATTTCTGGGGAATCTAAAGAAGACTGCCATTTTGTGGCAGTCTTTGTTATCCTTTGATTTCACGTAAAACATTTTGAGAGAAAGTTTTTGCCTTTTCTTCAATTTCTGGTAGGTATTGTACCGTTTTAGGATCATTTGCTGTAGCCATCAAAGTGAAATAGGGTGGAAGTCTAAAACCCTTATTGATATTTAAAGCATCAATGAGTTGCTTAGCAACGGAATCACTACCAGAATTTCCAGACACAATCACTGAAAAAAGTGATTTATTATAAAGCGGTGTTTTTCTATAAAGAGACGTTAATCGATTAATAACTGCCATAAGATTTGCAGATACAGCGTCATTGTAATTTGGACATAGCCATATAATTCCATCTGCTTCTTCGATGGAAGGTAATACTTCTTCCACCATAAAACCTCCATAAAAACAGCTACTTTGTTTACTATAATGTAAACAAGTTTTAAAAGAACAACCCATGCAGTCTTTCACTGTGCCATTTTCAACATGAAGTTCTTTAACCTCGTAAGAGGCAAGGTGTTTTTTTACCATACTCCAAAGCATAAGGGTGTTAGATGTTTTATAGGAACTAGAATGCAATGCTAAAATTTTAGGCTTATGAATGAATATAGGATGATCAGTGATTAATCGATCAACTAACCTTTTACATAGTTTATGACAAATTGCTTCTAAGGATAAGTTATAAGTTTTTTGCCATGTTTTAAAGTTATTAAAATTTCCTGTTACTTCAATCATGGGGTGTCCCATAAAACGACACCCTAATTGATTGGCTAAGAATATAATGTTTCGTGCTGTGCTTTTTGTATGTAGTTCATTAGGGCTGTGAATGATCATTGCAGCAGATGCACCTAAAAGGGCATCGCCTCCTTTGTGATATAGATTTAAAAGCATTTCAAAAAAAGAATGATTGTGACCTAATTCATTAAGCTCCACAATAAAGAGTATTTTTTTGTTTTTTAAATTAGGGAGGTCATCAGGTGTTTTTATGATGACGGTGTTAATATGGCTTATTGAAGCTTTAAGGATCTTAGAAAGTTCAGTAGATATTTCCCCGGGAATAATCACATGTAGCTTCATAGGAAGCTCCTTAAAAGGTTATAGGTGTTTTCTAATTCATTTACTAGACTGCTTGGTAAATCTAACTTTTCTACTTCTATTCCCGTAGGAGTATTTCTATTTTTAGCACCCATAAATACACCTCCCATGAAAGTTGCACTATAATGCCAATCTCCCATGATTGTGGCAAGGATGGACAGACTTCCAGAAGATATAGCTGGTGCAATATAGGGTTTAAATCCAGTAGATCGAACCTTTAAATTTGCAGTTTTAGCTTTTTCTGTAAGTTGTTTAGACAATTCTTCATTATAGTTTTGAATGCTATCAGCAATAATAAGTCCTTCTCCATGAGGGCCAAAGGCTCTTCCTTCTTTTAAGTAATGTTTTAACAAAGGATCTTTATTTGCATAATAAGCAGCACGAGCATTCATGACACCAAGACCATACCCCCTTATTTGATCAGCAGCTAATCCTTTAAAGTCATAATGATGATCATCATTTTTATTGCTTTCTAAAAAAGCTGTTTTACATAATAAATCTACTGGGTCTGAAACAACTGCAAAAATTCCTTTAAAATTCTGTTCTCGAGCCATTTTTGCATAAGCTTTTACGATTTTCTTGTTTCCTTCAAATTGGGCAATTCGAACATCTTTTTTTTCTTTTCCAATAGGTGGAACGCCTACAGAAATACAGAAGATAAATAAATCACAATCAAAAATTTTATCTTCAGAGAGAATACATATTTTAGGATGTTTTTTTTCAGGACAAGGGGAAAGAATTTGATTGATTTCTAGTTCCCAACGTTTTGTGTGATTTTCATTTTTATCGTAAATACCGATTTCTGAAATTTTATCCCCTCCCAATAAACGAAGACCTGTTACAAGAGTTCCTCCTACATCTCCCATACCAGCAATGTGGATTTTCCAGTTGTTAGGTAAAGTATAATTTAAAGCATCTTTCCAAGTTGGATAAGCTGTGTTAATTGCTTGAACGTTTCCTTCATGGATTCGGGAGATGAACCAGTCAGGTAATGTTTTTTTTATTTCTGATTTTTGTAAAAGATCAATCCCCTCTCTTTCTAAAAATACAAGGGATGGATCTTTTACGGAAAAACTTCTACGAGAAATTTCAGGATTTTTTTCATGGAGTAAATAAATAGTTCCTTGTCTTGCTTTTGCTTTGTTTTCAGAGACTTCTTTCATTGTTTTATATTGTTTTTGAGAGATGAATATTTTGTTTTCTAATTCATAATAAAACATAAGCTTCCTCCTTATTCATTTAGTATAATTTTTTCAAGACGACTCAGCTGTTCTAAATCATTTTGTAAATAATGAGAGGGTCCAAAGTTTAAATCATACTGCATATTTTTACCATGGTCGGGACAGCGTGGAGATATAAATACTTCCCCTAAGGATGCGAGCGTTAATTTTCTTTCATGGAGATTGTGGTATTCATTTTCAATAACTGTAGAAATATCTATTGCATTTTGGATACAAATTTTTGAAAGTTCATACTGTGAATTTTTTGGAGCATCCTTAATAAATGTAGGAGAAGTGTATGGAAGTATTAAATTTATTGATGGTACTAAGTTTCGTTGAGGAGTACGACCACGCCATACCGTATCTCCTCCAAAAAATGGATACATGGCATTCTCATTAAACCATGCTTTCAATTTTGGAATATAGTAAGCACTATCTACTTGCCTTCCTTGTCTGTCCATTAACTCTTTTCCTCTGGCTGAGAGGATTCCTACAATTGTCTTTTTAACTTGAATATCTGCTTTATGAAGGAGTGGATGAATTACATTATTACGGTAGCCTTTATGAAGAATATCATCTACTAGAATAATGGGTCTATCAAAAGAACGAAGCATTTTAATTTGTGTTTTAAGATCTGTATAATGTGGAAACGGTCCTATTAAAAAATCCTTCATATGAGGTAAAAACAGTTTTTCGGTGTGTAAAGATTTGCTCACTGTGTTTGGAATAATGGTTCTATTGAGTATTGTACCAAAGGGTACACACATATTAGGCCCTAACTTACGAGGTGTTAGGGGGAGCATTGGTACATTGTTTTCTTCACAAATTTTTTTCACAAGGGTTTCATAAAGTACATCTCTATCAAAGGATAAAATAAGATTTCCAGGGTAGAGCTTTGTAATAGTTTTTTGAAGCTTTCTTCTTGACTTAAGGATGATTTCTAGTACTTTTTCATTGCTTTTAAATGGCTCTTTAATAATTGTTTCCATATCTAGATTTAATGTACAAGGAGAACTCATATTTACAACAAAAACAGGATTTTTCTCACGGCTAAAAGAAAGCTTTTGGAAACCTTGTATTTTCAATATTTTTTCTAAGGAAAAAGAGGGATACTCCTTTAACATATTATGAAATACGGCATATTCATAATCCTTAGATAAGCAAAAGGATAATGTTTCTGTAAGTAAAATTTGTTCGATTCTTTCTTTTTCTTTTGAAGGAAGTGCAAAGATACCATCGATGATGACAATTCTTCCTTGAGAATGTTTTCGAATATATTCAGAAACACTACTGTCCTCTAAATCGTGGAATAGATTGTTTAGTCTTACTCGATGATGAGCAGAAAATCCTATGATTTTTCCATGATTATTCATATCTCTTATGATTAACAATTTAGAAGAAGGCTTTTTGAAAAATTGAATAAATTTTTCATGTAAGCCTTCACCCTTATAAAAGGTAGCAGATAATTGGTTAATTAGATCTAGGTTTACATGACGAACAAAATCAATTTTTATAGACATACCTTGTATAAGGGTTTTGTATTGAGGTTCTCTGCGATAAAAACCATTTTCATAAATATATTTTTGTGCTAGAGGATCAACAATACTTGAAATATCCCGATTGTCATCTATATAGCTACGTAGTTGAATAGAACTAATTTCATCATATTGTGATGGAAGGGATAAAATGCTAACTTTCCCTTCAATTTTTTTCATAGCTGAAGTAAGGGAAAGGGTATCCTTTTTAATAGGGAAAGAACCATTTCTTTCAAATATAATGTGGGGGAAAGTATGGATAGAACCTATCTCCTTTGGTTTTTGGTAGCTTGTAGCATTTAAGATTACATCACTTCCCACAACAACATGTATTTCAGAATAAGGAAAATTCTTTTTTAACTCTTCTAGATCCTTGTGATTTCCAATATTGGTAGGGAAATCTTCTGGATATAGATAAATATTTAGTTCGTCTGCAATAGACATATTAACAATATTTTTACGAAGTAAATGAGGCAGTGTTTGTTTTGACCATGAAAATTCATCAATAGCAAGATATACCTCAAATCCAAGATTTCTTACGGATTTTGCAATTTGTTTATGACTTAAAGAAAATGGATCGAAAGTACCTGGGAAAAATGCGATTTTTTCAGGTACTGGAAGATCATAATCTCCCTTAAAGAATATATAGTCAGAAATAAACCTATATATATGATGTAGCGCTGCTGCATTGCCTAAAAACAATAATGTTTCTTCTTTGTTATTTGTTAACAAGGTAAGAATTTTTTTAGCAATCAATTGAAAAATGTTATTCTTTTCAGAAAAGCTTAGGTAGTTTGATCCAAATATTTCTTTACCAATAACAGAAAAAGCTACTTGTTTTACTCTAGAATTATAATGTACAAGACCATTTAACAAAATACCAAGCATTTTCATAAGGCGATTCTTAAAAGCTTCTTCATCCTCATGAAAGAGGAGTGCATATTTTGGATAATTGGCAATAGCAATACCAAGGGTTTTTAAAAGCAATGAGCTAAGAATTGCACTAGATTGTTTGATTTTTTCAATTAAATCATCAATCAATTCATCTAATTCTACTGGCTGAAGCATTAAGATCAATTGACCTAAAAATGGAGGAATGTACTCTGTAAACTGATATCCATCTAATTCAAGGGCGCTTAATAGCTCAACTGCTACTTCGTTTCTTTGTTCAAAGGATAAATAATGGGCGATTTCTAAAATAGCTCCACCAGCACGAGTTTTGATTCCATCAGATGCACTGATTTTTAGCAGATTACAAAAATGAAGGGCTGTTTGGAGCCCATGATTTTTAGGATTGCTAAGGGCTTGTTCTAATAATACTTCTATTTGAACTTTTTTGATAATATGTTCTGTAGCAGTCTTTAAGTTACTTAGAAACATGGAAGTTATTTTACTTTTATCTATTTCGAAGGAAGAGGCATATTGCATAAGTAAGGGCCTATTTAAACTGCTTGCAATTTTTATCTTTAAGAAATTTTCTGTTGTACAGTCTGATAAAAATGGCTCATTAGTAAGGATTGACGAAAGTTTATCTATTAATTCATGATTGCTACAAATATGAGAGATTAATTTATAAGTGGTTTCTAAAGCAGCAATTCTCAAAGACTCATTTTTATCTTTTAGCATTTTAAAAAGGAATTCAAAAAAATTTGTAAATCGTATAGAATCATGAATCATTGGAATATATTTTAATGCTTCAAGAAGATAAAAAGAAATATCCTGATTTTCGTAAGGTACTTTAGGATAATAGGTTAAAAGCAGGTTGGTATAAGCATCTGCTTGTGGAAGAAATATATTACTATGCTTTTTTTTGCTGTGCTTAAATAAAGAGGCAACCATAGTACTAAGACTATAACCAATCCATTTGCGATGCTTTGGAATGATTTTATGGCCAGGAAAAATAAAAAGCTTTAAATATTTTTCTAATAATTCAAGACTGGTTATATCTGGAGAAACCAAAGTTACATTTTCTGGAACTTCCTTTCGATAAACTTCATCAAACATAGCAATTAAAGCACCAATGAGTTCTGCACAGTGTTTTCTTATATCATCTTCTGGATGAAGTAAATTTTCATATAAAAAGTTTAAAGTAATGAGCTTTTGTTTTTGTGTTAAATAAGTAGAATATTCTTCGAAAATTCGTAGATATTCACGAAGATTTGTCCAGTTTTTTTCACTGCGTGCTAATTGTAATATAGCATCAAGAGCGTATTCGTTACGAAGTAAATACATAAGGTTGATATTATGATTAATGGAAAGGTATTTTACATGATCAATAATTTCTTTTCCCTTCATCAAAGCATAATGAGCTTTTTTTTCTTTATTTTCAATTGGAGAGACTACTAGCTCAGGAACTGCATTTACATTTATACCCAAATAAAGCATGTAATCCTCAAAATCTTTCAATTTTGCATATACACGGCGATATCTTTTTTCTTTTTCTACATTAACATTGTCAAGCTTTTCTAAGATGACTTTGAAACTTTCTGAAAGACTAAATATGTGCATAGAGAATTTCCCTGTGTCGTCGAGGTGGTTTTTAACACGGAAATCAGCATAAATTAATATAAGAGATTCTAGTGATAGATTTTCCAGTTCTAAATCCCATACAGAATGATTTAGGGCAATATGACGAATATAAACAATCTGTTGGTTTGAGAACCATAAATCTGTATAATAATAATGAAGGTAAGGCACTCTATGTTGTTCATCCTTAGTGCAACCATATTTACCAATATCATGGCCTGCTGTAGCACCAGAGACTCTTCCTAAATCTATAGGGAGACCGCGTAATTTTAGTTGACGTGCAATAAAAAGGGCTAGATAATGTACACCACATATATGATCAATGGTATTGTACCCTGCTACTTCATGATTTAATTTCATCATTTCATAAACATAATTATCTTGAAATGCAGTTAAGAATTGTTTATATTCTGCAGAATCTTCAAGATCATTGATTTCTTCTTCTGTCAAAAAAATCAAAGGGTATTGGCTTTGCAAAGTAGCATCATTTGCAAATTTTTGAAACTCTGACATGATTCTTAAAATTTCTAAATATAAATAGCATGAAGAATCAAGCTCCTTTTTAAGGGTGATTTCTACTGCATGAGGAAAGGACTTTTGTAGGGTAAATTGATAGATATAAAAAAGCCAATCTTTAGGAATATGATTTTTTGATAATTCGTTAAGTATATTTTTACATAAATTTAAAACAGCACTACAGCTATAGTTCTGATCATTTAATATACTCTTTAGATTTTCTAAAAAAGAAGAGTCTGTAAGGTGTTTTTTGATGAATACTCTATCTAATGATAATTTTTCTAACCATTTAAGATCTAATAATTTGATAGAAATTTTATCATATAATTGCATTACTGACGAGTTTTCCATAGAAGCCTCCTTAAAATTACATTGATTACTACGAATATTATATCGCAAAATAAAGAAATTTGTAATAATATAGATTATTTCTTATACAAAGAATCATGGGGGCTGTGAGATCAAGATAAAGAAAAATTGGAGGGAAAAAGAATGAAAAGAATTGACGAAAGAGACGTCATGTTTTCTCGGATGAATTATAAAAAAGGAACAAAAGAATATAGGGATTATTATGAAAGAAACCCTAATAAAAAAGAAATAGATGATGTATTAAGGGATATGCCTAATATAGGTGGAGAAGGAACAGCTACTTATGACCCTATTAATTCTCCTATTATGGATGCTTGTTTTAGATTCTTAGGAGATATAAAAAAATTATCAGAAGGAGAAATTAATAATAAGAAAGTAGATGAAATTGATCCAGTAACGATGACAAAAAAATTAAAGAGCCTTTCTAAGTATTATAATGCTCAACTAGTAGGCATTACTGAAATGAAAGAATATCATTATTATTCTCATAGAGGAAGAGAAACAAAAGATTATGGACAAAAAATAGAGAATTACCACAAATATGGAATTGTTTTTGCTGTTGAGATGGAGAAAGAAATGATCTTTCGAGCACCACAGATTGCTGAGTCTGTAGCGGTTACAAAAGGATATATACAAGCAGCTATTATTGGAATGGTTTTATCTTATTATATTCGTGAGTTAGGATATGATGCAAGAAATCATATGGATGGAAATTATCTAACGGTGCTTCCTCTTGTGGCAAGAGATGCGGGACTGGGTGATATTGGACGAAGTGGTCTTTTAGTTACAAAAGAGTTTGGATCTAGAGTAAGGTTAGGTGTAGTGACCACAGATTTACCCCTCATTTGTGATGAAAGGGATGAATTTGGTTTAGAAGAATTTTGTTCTGTATGTAATAGATGTGTAAGAACTTGTCCTGGAAAAGCAATCCCTTCTGGAGAAAAAAAAGAGATAGAAGGGACGAAACGTTGGCAGATTCAATCGGAAGAATGTTATAGAAGATGGAGGGCATTAGGAACAGATTGTGGTATTTGTCTTGCAAACTGTCCTTTTAGTGATGAGATTCCTAAAGAATTAATAGAAAATATAGGGAAGCCTTCAGTACGAGAAAAAATATTAAAAGAATATAATAAAAAGCACGGTATTCGTCCTATTATAAGAGAAAAACCAGATTGGTTAAAATGATTATATCTTTCAAGGTAAAGGCAACTATAGTATAATAAAAGTTGATGCTTATTATTATAACCAGAGGAGAGAAATTATGAGAAATACAGATGCTGTCATGATAAAAAAGGCAATTATTCATGTATTAGATAGAAATGGAGATGCTCCTATACTTACAGATTTTGAACAGGAAATCAATGAAGATATTCATGAATTTTTAGAAAAACATATTATCAAATCTTTACAGGATGAAGAAAATAGAAAAGGGAAATTTCGTGGAGGATTAAGTGTTGTAAAAGATGCAAGTAACAATATATTTCAAAATGAAGAAACTTTTGTAGAATCTTCAAAGGCTATTGCAGAACAATTATTTAAAGCCATGAAGAAAAATAACAACATTTCTTCGTCAGATCTAGTAATATGCTTATATACAGCAGGGGATCAAGATTATATTGGTGTATTAAAATTAGATTATAAAAAATCTTTTATCCATAATATTGAATTTGTTGATGACCAATTAAAAGTATCTATTATTCCTCAAAGCATTGGTCTTCCAG
Organism: Crassaminicella profunda; assembly: GCF_019884785.1. GTDB lineage: Bacteria > Bacillota > Clostridia > Peptostreptococcales > Thermotaleaceae > Crassaminicella > Crassaminicella profunda. Next base: position 2,131,119 of record NZ_CP082326.1, on the reverse strand, counting down.
GACTTGGTCAAAGACTTCAAAAATGTGCTTTTATCAAAAAAATAGATGAAGATGATGAATATGATATGATTGTTTTAGATAAGCAAGTATATGGAAAAGATGAAGATGGTGAAATTGCGCAATTCTTTGTTCAGGATTTTTTAAACTGCCAAGTGTTAGTGGATAATAGGGATAAGACAAAGCTATTTAAAAGAGCTGCAGAGAAGTGGACAAGAAAAAATTTAAAGGAAGATATTGATAAAGCCCAAGAGGTGCGAGAAGAAATTATATCTTCTTTTAAAAACTGTGCAGAAGTAGATGTAGAAAAGTTTAGTCAAAATGTTTTTGGCAATGATGTAGAAGCACAAGATAATTTTATAAGTCATATGGACAATGAAGGATTGAAACTTGAAGCTTTTGAAATTGATAAGTCTTGGGTTGAGAAGAAAATGAAAAAAAGAGTTATGAAAACAGATACAGGGATGGAGATCAAAGGGGAATATGAAGATTTTGAAGATCGAATGAAATTTGAAATCTATAAAAATGGAGATGGAACTATCAATATCATGATAAAAAATGTAAGAAGTTTTCAAGAACGATAAGGAGGAGAAAGGAATGTTAAAATTTTTAAATATTTCTAAGCAAAATATTACGAGTATGAAAGGAATATCTGTAAATATGAATGCACAGTTTATTACAGATACTTCTCAAGCATGGATTTTTAGTAATACGAAAAAGGAAGAGGGTATTTGTGATGTGTATATTCATTATATATCTCCAGAAAACAATAAAAAAATGATGATGGAACAACCCTTATGGAGAGGATACATAGAAACAGAACTTCCAAATGAAGAAATGAAAGAAAAATTCTTTGAAAATATCTGTGAGCCAATGATTCATGTGATTATGAATATTAACAAAAATTATAAGCATTTATCAGAGGATTTATTTGGTTTTGTTTATGGAGTACTTAAAAAGAATAATCCTGATATAGAAGAGATTATTATTGATAGGTTTATTTATTCAGAGATGATAGAATCGGAAGATAGCAGTATAGAATAGATATATGAAATTTTTAAGAGTGCAGAAGAGCGCTCTTTTTTTATTGAAAAACAAACATTCTGAAAATTCATTCAAAAATGGTATAATAGAGGTAATTAAGAGATGAGAATGGGGGGATAAATCTATGGGGGGATAATATATAGTCAGAAGGGGATAGAAAAAAATTCGGTATTGAAAGAACCTACAGAAAATGAAATGATACTAAAGTTTTTATGTGAGTATTTAAATAATGATTTTGAAAAAATTATAGGGTTTAATCCAATGCTTCGAACCATAAAGAATATGGATCAAGAGGCGTATACTGTATATGTAAGTAATACAGAAAAAGGATTGGTTTTTACTTTCGGATGTGAACATGAAAAAGATGAAGGATTAGCTCAAAAAATAGAGGGGATTAGAAATATAAATTTACTAAAAGTTTTTTATATCAGGGTAGATCCCACTGGGTTAGGAATAGGCACAAAGATTTGGAAAAAATTTTTGAAAAGAGTAAAAGCGTTAGAGGGAGTTAAAACAATACGTTTATCAGCTACAAAGCCTAGAGCAATAAAGTTTTGGAGAAAATTAGGATTTGAAAAAGAAATAGAAAGTCATGGTAACTATGAAAAAATGATTTTTTATTTATAGAGAATATGATCTTTTATAGTATAAGGAAAAGTATGAAAATTCTTTGTTATGCGTAAAATAGTAGTAAAAGGAGGGGATCGATATAAAAGAAAGAAATCTTTCGAATAATAAAGATGCTTCTTATACCCTTGAAGATGTGAATACTTTAGAAGAAACACATGATCTATCAAATAATTATAGGCTAGTAAATTCATATATAGAGACATTGAAGAATACTATAAGAAACCATAAAAGCCAATAAAAATGGCTTTTCTTTTTGTATAATGAAAATTGCCTGCTATAAGGATGATCCTGATTATGTAAAAATAATGAAAAATTGTAATATAAATAATAAGATCAATGGGTTTAGTTTATGATCAAAATATGCTATAATATATTATGTAAACCACCCCCCGCTATGTACATAACAATTTAAAGGGGGTATTATTATGGGATTAAAGAAAAAAAACATAATCATTGTTATGATTGTTTTAATATTAGGGTTGCTTTCAAGTTTAGTTTATTTTAAGTTGTATGATAAAGAAGAAACTATAAATTTATCTTATAATCAATTTATAGAAAAAATGAAAGCAGGACAAGTAAAAACAGTTTATCTTGTAGATGATCCTAAATTAAAAGGAATCTTAAAAAATGGAATGAGTTTTGCAACAGATCATCCGAGAACAGAAAATTTTAAAGAAATTCTTTTAATCAATAATGTTGGGGTAGAAGAAAATAAAGGAAATCTCATGTTGACAAATATTATCAGTTTCATTGGATTTATTATAGCATTTGGAGCGATGGGTATATTTTTGTCTAGACAGTCTTCTAAACAAACATCAAGAGAATTTTCTAAAATGTCCAATATGGAAGCTGTGGATCAAGGAGATATAAAAGTAACTTTTGCAAATGTGGCAGGAAATCATGAAGCAAAGGAAAATATAATGGATTTAGTAGACTTTTTACGAAATCCAGAAAAGTATGCAAAATATGGAGCAAGAATTCCTAGAGGGGTAATTCTTTATGGACCTCCAGGAACAGGAAAAACACTTCTTGCAAAAGCATTGGCGGGAGAAGCAAATGTTCCATTTTTTGCTGTATCCGGTTCTGATTTTGTACAAATCTATGCAGGATTAGGTGCAGGAAGAATAAGAAGCTTATTTAAAAAAGCAAGAGAAAAGGGAAAATGTGTGATTTTCATTGATGAAATTGATGCACTAGGAAAGAAAAGAGATGGACTCAATGGAAATGATGAGACAGATAGAACATTAAATGCACTACTTACTGAAATGTCAGGTTTTCATGAAAATGAAGGAATTATTGTTATTGCAGCAACCAATAGGCTAGATACTCTTGATGAAGCACTTCTTCGTCCAGGTAGATTTGACAGACAAATTGAAGTGGGCCTACCTGATGTAAATGCAAGACATAAAATTTTAAAGCTTTATGGTAAAACAAAGCCTTTAGGAAAAAATATAGACTTAGAGAGAATAGCCCATGAGACAGTGTACTTTAGTGGGGCACAACTTGAAAACTTAATGAATGAATCAGCTATTTTGGCTGCGAAGGAAAGTGCAGAATATATAGATAAAGCACATATAGATAAAGCGTTCTATACGGTAATAGCAGGGGAAGAGAAGAAAGACAGAAGTACAATTTCAGAGAAAGATCGAGAGATTACGGCATACCATGAGGCAGGACATGCTCTAATGACTAAATTAATTGCTCCTCTTAATAAGGTAACGAAAGTTACCATTATCCCAAGCACAAAAGGTGCTGGTGGATTTAGCATGAACATACCACCAGATAGAATGTATAGAACGAAAAAAGATATGATTGATAATATAAAAATTGCATTAGCTGGTAGAGTAGCAGAAGAAATTATTTTTGGTGAAGAAAATATTACAACTGGTGCAAGTAATGATATAGAAAAAGCCACAGAAATTATTGTATCTATGATTAAAAAATTTGGAATGAATAAGAAGGTTGGTTTGTTAAATTATGATGTTCTTCAAGGAATAAGAGGAGCGGGAATTGATGCTGAAATTATTAAAGAAGCCAGAAGAGTGATGGAAGATTTATATCAGCAAACAAAAAATATGGTTTATACTCATATTGAACAGTTATCAATCCTTGCAAAAGAATTGCTCAAAAAAGAGACATTAAATGAGGAAGACATTGATCAACTAATAAAACAGTCCAAACTTTATAAGTAAGAAATTACTGCATATAATCAATAAAAAGCATCATAAATTCGTATAAACACATGAATCGAAGGTTGTCAAGCCTTTTCATTTGCAACATAATAAGGTATAATATATTTACAGTTGATCCTGGGGTGTGCGTTAAAGCCTGAAAATTCAACCTACAAAAGACATCCGGGAGTTCGTGTTCCTTTATAGATGAAAAGCCATCAATGAGTGGAATTCAGAAGTAAAGGATAGATCACCCACTTAGGTGAGTGGCGGGTGTGAATTTAAGGGTGGACGGCATTCTGGGCAAAAAATAAAGTCTTTCAATGAAAGACTTTTTTATTTTTTTGTAAAAATATATTTTATTGTTTCAAAGCTGATACTGCCAGATAGAATAATAATAGCTATATAACTTAAAAAACCAGTACTTATGCTAAAGGAAATACTAATGATTGATTGTAAATTTATATATATACATAGTTTATAGACGTAAATAACAACAAAAACCATGAAGACGGTTGCTATGAGAGGTTTTATTATATGATCTATTAATTTTATATTTAAATTCACATAATGGTTTAGACTTTTAAGATTAAGAATGCATATTAAAAAAGTAGATAATAAAAACCCCAATATAAATCCTTTCTCAGCAAACATTGGATTAGCAACTAAATAATAAGTACATAGAACCTGAATACTCATACCTATGAGATGATGAATGGTAGTGATTACTTGTTTACCCATTCCATGAAGTATGCCAGATACTGTGTGATGAAGACATAAAAACGCAGTTGAAAAGGCTAATAATGAAAGAAATGTTCCTACATCTGGTTGATTGTAGATAAACATACATATTGGATTTGCAAAAAAGAGAAATAATGCTGTTGTGGGTATGGCAACAAGCAAGGTGATGCGAATTGCAAGGTTTGATTTTTGGCGGATATCTTTCCAGTTTTTTAAGGCCATTTCTTGTGATACAGTCGGTATAATATTTACAACTAATGCAGAAGTCACAATGAAGGGTAGAAAGAGGATAGGCATGGCCATTCCTGCAAGCTTTCCAAAGGTAGCTATGGCTTCTTGTGGTGTGAAACCTGCTAATTGTAGTTTCTGAGGGATTAATACAGCATTGATGGATTGCATGATTACAGCAACGAGTCTTGTAATGGTAATAGGGATGGAAATGATGATGATTTTCTTCAAAATGGCTTTACTTTTCGTTTTTAAAACATGATAAGTTCGTCTTAAATGAAGTGCTTCAAGAATTTTGAATTTAAAAAGAAGCCACAAAAGTCCTATTAACTCTCCTACGGAAATGCCCATCACTGCAATCATGGAAGCATATTTTGTAGGTAAGGGAGAGACCATATACAAACTTCCAATTACAAATACAATTCTAAAAATTTGCTCTAAAATTTGAGATGTTCCAGGTGGTCCTACATCTTTAATACCATAATAATAGCCTCTAAAGATTGAAGATAATGTAATTAAAGGAATAGCAGGAGTTAAGGCTATGAGGCTAAAATAGGTATCTTTATTTCTTATGATATTTATGCTGATATATTTTGCATAAAAAAATAAAAAGATAGATAAAAGACTACTAACCAGTAAACCTAAAATAAGAGATAATCCTAGAATCTTATTACACCCTCTTTTGTTATGAAGAGACAAATTATAGGCTACAAGCTTGGATACTGCAACAGGAATACCAGCTGTGGTAAAGGTAATTAGGGTCATTAATATAGGAAATACTAAATGAAATAATCCAATTCCTTCTGCCCCAATGATTCGGGAAAGTATAATTTTATAAGCAAAACCTAAAAACCGTACAATAAAATTTACAATAATAAGAATGCAAGTTCCATATAGAAATGAATTTTTTTTCATGGAGGTCCCCTCTTTATATAGAAATTTACTTTAATAAATATTCCAATATAGATAGAGATATGCCTAAAGGATGTTATATTTCTGTTAAACAATTGAAGATCTCTTTTTACTTTATCGTAGTTCAAGAATTTTTTACTCAATGTTTTTATGAGAAGAACTATTAAATATTCTGAATAAATTGAATATTTATCAAAAATATATTATTATTAACATAATAGGAAAAAAGTACTAATTTTATATAGTGCTAAAAGAGGATGTTAAGGATTGTATGTGATGATGTATTAAAAAAAATTTTAGGAGGTTAATATGAAAAAAATAATTAGTTTATTACTCATTTTGATCCTTGGTTTAACAGTATCTGGTTGTTCAAAGGAAACAACTACTCAAAAAACAGAAGAAGAGTTAAAAGCAGAAATTAGAGCAGAGCTAGAAGCAGAAGCAAAGAAAAAAGAAAGTGCAAATGTTTCTAATGATGCTCAAGATCACAATAATGTGCAACAAGAAAAGGAATCAAAGCTTGATGAAGAAATAGCTGAAAATGAATTACGTAAATATGCAGCAAATACGGAATACTCTATAGATTTAAATAAAGATGGACAACTTGATAAAATAATATATGATAATGATTTCCAAGATATAGAATATATTACAGATATAAAAATAAATGGGAATAAATATGAGATTAATGATATTTACGCAGATATGGCTGAGGACAAATTTGGGATAATTGATATAGATACGAGTGATAATAGTGTAGAATTTGTATTGGGTGAACACGATACACCTGGAGTAAGATATTTGTATTTTTACAGATATGATGGAAGAGATTTCTATAGCTTGGGCTCTATAGTCATAACGGACCATTGTGCTGACGAAGAAGATAAATTAACTACAGATGGAAAGGGTGAATTTATTGTAGAAGCCTATTCACATATAATGGAAGCGGGTATTTATTATAAAAAATATATTATTGGAGAGACAGGTAATATAGAACTTGTACCTCAAAAAGGCATATATACTTATAAAACACCAATAACATCAAAAGTTAATGAAAAAATAAGAGTATACAAGGATAAAACAACAGAAGCATCTTATGTAGAAATTGTACCAGGTGAAGAGATGGTTATTTATGGGGAGATTGATAACTGGTTAAATATTAAATGGAAAGATCAAGAACTATGGATTAACGGCGATGAAGTAGAACTTAGTCCTCCAGACTACAGTGGAGAAGACTCTAAATTTCAATTTGATGGAATAAGATTTGAGAGTTAATTTATAAAAAAATAATAAGATATAGAATAAGGTAATTGAAAAATTAGGAGGTTAAGATGAAAAAAATAATTAGTTTATTACTCATTTTAATACTTGGGTTAGCAGTAGTTGGTTGTTCAAAGGAAACAGCTACTCAAAAAACAGAGGAAGAACTAAGAGAAGAAGTAAAGGAAGAGATGGAAGCAGAAGCTAAATTAAAAGAAAAATTAAAAAAAGAGATTATAGCTGAGATGGAAAAAGAGAAAAAAGAAGAAAATAATGTAGCATTGCCAAAAGAAGAGCCAATTCTTTTATCTGTAAAGATGACAAAAGATGAGATTGTGGAAAACTTAGGAAATAACTATACTATTGATACAATAGAGGATATGGATGGTTACTTGGATACTAGAATAAAGTATCCTGATATAATATTTACTTTTGAGTATATTCCAGAGAAATTACCTGGTGATGCATATCCTGCTTTCATTGAGATTCTTTCAAACAAATATCAATACAACGATGATATTAAAATAGGAAATCACGCATTAGATGCCATTAAATATTGTGAAAATAACTTTGAAAATGTTAAGAATATGCATAGTGCAAAGGAAGAAGAACTACCAGATTGGTTTATATATAAAGAAAAGAATAGTTCAGGTAAATGCATAGATACACAATATGTTCTATCTTTTACATATAATACTGGTGAGAGATATTTTAGTAAAGATGAGATTGGGAAAGATGTGATTATTGAAAGTATTCGATTCTTTAGTGAATATGATTAGTATTTTAAAAGGATTTGATTCAAATGAGATTTTAGATAAAGTGATAGGGGGATTTTATGAAGAAAGTAACGTTTTTTTTATTAGTCATAGCACTAATATCTAATATCTTTGTAGGCTGTTCAGGTAGTAAAGAAGCATCTACATCACAAAAAACAGAGGAAGAACTAAGAGAAGAAGTAAAGGCAGAGATGGAAGCAGAAGTTAAATTAAAAGAACAACTAAAGAAAGAGATTGAAGCTGAGATGGAAAAAGAAGAAAACTCAAATTCTATTCATGATGATATATATAATCAGTCTACCTTATTCGAATTTGTTAAAGATCAATTTAGATATGAAAATTATGATGAATTTGATGGTAATGTTGTAATCTATATTTTAGATGTTACTGGTAATGGAAGTGAGGAAGCTATTTTAGTAGATCAGGGTTCTAACGCTGTACCAATTGTATTTGTAACATTAGATAATGGGCATTATAAAATTTTACCTAGTGATTTACATTCGGGCAGATATGCTAGTGAGGTATGGTTGGATAGCGGATTTGTTATGTTAAAAACCAGACATGGTGGTTCTAGTGAACATCTTGATATGTTGAATATAGGTCATTATAATGGAAGCGAAGTTAAAGGGGTAGCACAATTTGATTTAAACTATGGTGCAGGTAGTCATGGTGTTATTTGGAAGGGAGATAGTACCATTAATTGTATTGATGGGTATAAAGAATTTGAATACAATTATAATTTATATATAAATAATGAAAATACCCAAGAAAATAAGCATACTCAAGACATTAGAAAACATTATAAATTCGATAGTGAAAAAGAAGCGTTTATCATTACAGAATTACCAGGTGGATTTGATCATTTAAATAATAATTTTGATAACATAAAAAATGAACCTTCAAAAATCAATGATACGGATAATGCTGTTGCTGTAAAAGATGATTTAAGTCAAGGGTATGTTGATTATGTAGAAAACAATAATTTAAATATACAATATAATAATACAGGCAATAAGGTAGAAATACTTGAAAGTGGTAAAAAATATGAATGTTATCATAATCATAATTCAGATAAAACATTTGCTCCAATATTTTCTAATGTTACATACTGTGATCAATCAAAAGATGGATCTAAAATTTATTTTACTACTGATTCAAGTAATAAAGGGATGTATCAAGTTTATATGTATGATGTATATACTTCAAGATTGCAGTTTATAACGAATCATTATAGTGAAGAACCTTTTACATTAATCAAAACAGATCCTTATATAGACTACATCATTGTAGAGCTTGGACAAAAGACTCTAGTAAAAAATAATGGGGAACAGGTATGTAAATTAGGGAAAGAGATTAAAGAAGATTTAGTAGCTCAAATAACAAATGCAATTGAAGCTCAGAAGAATAAAGATAATGATAAAAATGATCAACATACTGCTAAATCTAACGATAATACCGATGATAAGGTCTCTTCAGTTGATAGGAGTGATAAAGGCTATATAAATGAAGAAGTTCATGGCAAATATATTGATTATGATAAGTTTAGAAATGTAATTTTTCCATGGAGATATGATGGGTTAAATGCAAATAAACTTGCAAGCAAAAAATATTGTGCTGGTGGAGAAGGGACTAAAACCTATTTTACAATAATAGGAGAAGTAGAAAATCTTACGGCCATAAGAACTTTTTCAAACCCTTTCACAGGTCCAGAAGGACCACCTAAACCTCAGATAACATTATTAGGTGATGGAAGTTTTAAAGATGTGATCATAGAGATTGAATATGGAAGCAGATATGGAATAGAAGGTTCTTCTGGTGTTCGTTTAGAATGTGATATTAGATATCCTAATGGACAGCTTGAACATGTGAGAATATATCAAGGGTTAGGAGAGAAGATAGAACCAATGCTATACAGAAACGAGTTAGGTTTTTAGAATACATTACATTATCTATTAAAAATATATAATATAATGGTAAATAATTTGAAAAAGGAGGATTTTATGAAAAAGAGAACATTATGTTTGATGGTTACACTTATGCTTTTAATGGGTAGTTTTACTTCCTTTGCTATTACAAAAGAAGAAGCACAAGGCTGGTATTATGGAAATGCGAGCGCTTGGGCATATGAGGAGTTAATAGATGCGGTAACAAATGGTATTGTGTTAGACCCGGCTCTTTTAGAGGATTGCAAAAAAAATATAACAAGACAAGAATTTGCAAAATTGGCTGTAAATCTTTACAAAGCAACAAAGAAGAACAATCCTATACCAGCACCTACATCTACCTTTACTGATACGAAAGACCCATCTGTAAGAATAGCTTATAAGCTTGGCATAATCAATGGTGTAGGAGGAGGTAAATTTGCACCTAATAACCCTATTACAAGGGAGCAAATGGGCGCGATGATCCTCAATGCAGTGAAGGCACTTGGTGTAAAGTATGAAAAAGGTGATGGAATTCTTGTTATGACAGATAAGGCAGATGTGTCTTCGTGGGCCATTAATGGTGTTGACTTTGTTTATGAAAGTGGCCTTATGAGAGGGGATGGCATCAAATTTAACCCTAAGAGTACTACGCCAATAGAGCAAGCTGTTGCAATTACCAATAGAGTTTATAAAAAGTATGCAGGTTCAGTAACTGTTGCAAAAAATGATTATAGAAAAGGCTATAAAACAGTTATAGAGAATGATGGACTTTATGTGAAGTTTAATAATACAGGCAATAAGGAGCCTATTGTAAAGTATGGGGAAGAATTTAAAACAACAAATAACTTTAGAATGGAATTATCTAAGGTAAGTGATGTTCAGATCACTATGGATTATAGAAAGGTTTATTTTTTAGATGAAGATGGTAGACTTTTCTCCTATGATGTTAAAAAGGATAGCTACTATAATTACATAGATGAGTTAGGGTTTATTAGTGGATATGCACTTGTAGAGAAAGGAAAGTATGAAGGATATTATCTTGTAAGACCAAAGGGTGATTCAGGAGCTATTGCCTATGATACCAACCTTGAAAAGGTAGGGCAGGTATATACACTAGATCCTTATACAGTAGAGGGCTATATAGAAGCAGCATATAATTTTAGTTTCGATATAGAAGAAGAAAAACATTATACAATGAAAAAATATGGAGGGCGCTGGAACAAAGGGAAAACTCTTAATATGACTATAGATAATCGTAGCGATGGACCAATAGCTTTAGTAGCAAATAAATTTGAGAATCCTATTGTTTATAGATCATCAGGAATATATGAAACAACTATGAAGTTTAATAACGAAGAACATAGTAATGCGGGTATTGTTTTTAATGTAACAAGAGCGAATGTTGGGAATGATCAATACACAGGTTATTATGTAGGACTAAGTCCTAAAAACGATACTGTTTTAGTCGGATGGTCTAATTATAAGTGGAATATGCTCAAAGAGGTTAAATTGGGTTTTGATGTAAAAAAAGGAAGAAATTATAATATACGTGTAGAAAAAATCGGAGGCCACATAGACGTCTACGTAGAAGGGAAAAAATATATATCTGTTAGAAATGAATTACTAGATGTAGATGGATATATAGGCGTTAGGGGTTGGAATGCGGATGTAGATTATGTGTCATTTAGTGCTGAAAAGGTGCCTTTCTAATTTTAAAAGGGAGTAATGTTTTACTTTGGTGTTAATACAATAAAAATGCCTTCTCAAAATTAAAATGTACCCTATAGAGTAGACAAAAAAAGTCTACCCTATAGGGTATTTTATGTATAAATGAAAACCACCTATTATGCCGCTAAAATAAGAGATAATCCTAGAATTTTATTATAGCCTCTCTTGTTATGAAGAGACAAAAATAAAAAAGTCTAAGAGGTTGCTTAGACTTTATAGTTTCTTCACAGTTCTATAGATGTTTTCAATGTTTTTCTTTTGTTCATCAATGAGCTCAAATTGATGATGGATACCATTCAGAGAAGTTTTTGTCGTATCTGTAATTTTTATTAATGTGTTCCCGAAATCTTGAATAGAAGATAAAAAAGATTGTATTTTAGCGGCAATATTATGAGAATATATTTTTATTTGTTCAGCTTTACTATTTGTTGTAGATGAATTATTGGATACTAAAAGTGTAAGATTTTTAATATTTTCTATATCATGAATAATAGATAAAAATATATTACTTATTGTATCAAAGGTTGTGATAATTTCTTTTGTCCCTTCTATGGAAACAGAAGCTTCATGAGTACTTTTTCGCAATGTACTAATGGTGGAAGTGCTAAACTCAATTAATTCATTAATAATATTTTTAATTTGCAAGGTGTTTTGAGAAGATTGGTTGGCTAATTCTCTTATTTCCTCGGCAACAATGGTAAATCCTCTTCCGAATTCTCCTGCATGGGCAGCTTCAATAGAAGCATTAATAGCTAGCAAATTTGTTTTTTTTGAAATATTTGTGATGCTTGTTAAGATACTTTGAATATTATTGATTTTATCTGATAGGATGAATACTTCATCTGAAGCATGTGTAATTTGTAATAAATTTTTATTAAGGTTGTCAATAATATGGTGAATATGTTTAACATCATCTTTTAGCTTATTGTCAAAACTGTAAATAGTATTTTGTGTTTGGTTAACAAATTCAATCATAGAATGAGAAGAATAGGTTAATTCTTGATTGAGCTGGCTTACATGGGAAATACCATTGCTTACTTCATCTACACAAGCGCCAATCTCATCTGATTCTGAGAGAAAAAAATTAATATGATTGGATGTAGAAAGTAGATGTTCACTTGAATGAGAAGCATCCCCCTTTAGATTGTTTGATATTTCTAGTACCTCATCTGTTTCTGTAACTAACTTTTTTGTCAATTGGTGGAGAATATGCCTAAAGGATTTTACATTTGTAGTAATTGAAATTACAAAATATAAGGATAGAGCTACGGATATTAAACCCATAAGAATAGATACACGTGAGTAAATATTGTTTTGTTGATGGATATCCTGAATAATTGGTTTTGTATATTGTATAGTATCCGTATTGATTTTATTAGCCACATGATCCATTTTTTTTAGGCGGTCTAAAGATAAGAGAACATGCATATCTTTTGTAGCTTCAAATGCGTCTAGGAAGGTAGTAGGAAGTTGATTTGTATATTCTTCAAGTCTCTTGCAAATATCTTGGAAAGATTCAATTTCTTTTAAGATATGATTTCTTATTATACTATCCTTATGTTCATTGAAAGATAAAAGGAAAGCTTTATTTGTTGTATCAATTTCCTGAAGTTTCTTTTTTACATCGTTAATAGAATTATTTCCAGTAAGATATCTTTGAAATAGGATATTTGTTTGTAACGTATAAACTTGAAGTTTAGAAGAAAGCATAAGCTGATGATGAATAAGATTTTCTATTTTTGTTAGATTACTACTAGTAATATGTAGAGAAAAATTTGTGATGATGGAAACAAATAAAATCAATAGAATTAAAGAAATAAAAGCTCTAAAAATTTTTTTATGGATAGGACTTTTTTCATAAGAAATGAAAAAATGCTTTATAGATGATAAATTTACTTTTCTTAAAAAGAGCTTCCTATTTAAAATTTTTCTGTTGTTTATAAGCTTTCTGAAGTTTATTTTCATTTTAATTTCTGACTTAAGTTTTTTGATCATATGAATATCCCCCTACAAAATGAATTTTTTCCCAAGACCATTGTAGGGGTATTTGATTAATGGAAAGTTATAGTCCTGTTAAATTTCTGTTAAATAATTATTTTTAGCTATTACAAAAATAATGTTTAAACCGTATAGTTTTGTTGTATTATTAAATATAGATAAAATTTTACTACATTGGAGGACATATATGGAAAATATGATTTTTTTAGTGACTATTCCAAAGGGACCTTTATATCACTGCTGTAGAAAAATACAAGAATCTCTTTGGAAAGAATATAATTTAGGAATAGATAGGCTACCTGAAATTCACTTAACCATAGATGCATTTTATTATGAAGATTTAAATGAATTAGAAAAAATAAAAAATGAACTACATAAAGTAATAGCTAAAATATCTCCATTTGAAATTAGATCCAGTGGATTTGGTTATATTCCCCATCCTCATAATTGTATAACTCTTCATATTGTAAAAACAAAGGAATTAAAAAATGTATATACTTTTATTCATAATGAAATGAAAGAAAAAGGATTTCGGTTGAGAGATTTTAGCCCTGAAGAAATAGTATTTCATATTACCTTAGCAGGAATACATGGAAGAGCGTGGAGTGAAGAAGAAAGTTTAGAAGCCTTTCGTAAAATGAGAGATTTTAAATTAACTGAGATGGCTTTTGTTGATGAATTAGAGCTGTGGCATCCAGAGTTAGATCCTGAAAAAAAACTGATTTCTAGAGTAATGCTAGGAGCAAAAGAATAAAGAATTATAAAAAGGAAATATTTTTCTTCATGTATGAATTTTTGTGAGAGACAGACACTAAATGTAAAGAAAATGAATGGAGGAAAAATATATGGAATACGTTTGCCCTATCTGCAATGGAATGGCTACATATTTGTTAAGATGTCCCCATTGTGGCAAACAGATGGAAAATAGAGGAACCGTTGTGGAATTTTTAGATGATTATAGTCCTTATTTGGCTATGGATATTACCCAATTAGTTGATGGTGCAGCCCATGATCAATGTGTACACTTATTTTACTGCGAAGAATGCAAATATGATAAAAGAGTATCAATTCAAAGGATAAAAATGTAGGATGCTAAAAGCATCCTATATTTTTTTAAAAGTATGTTGTCTGTTTTCAAAGATAGTAATATATTTAAAACCTATTTCTCTAAGCAAATCATAAGTATCATTAAATTTACAAGCTAATTGCTCGGGGGTATGGGCATCAGAACCCACTGTAATTATTTCTCCTCCTAAGGATTTGTAAAAGGATAATAGTTCTTTGCAAGGAACCGTCTCTCCTAAACCATATCGAAACCCTGAAGTGTTTACTTCAATACCTTTTCCAGTATAGATGAGTGTTCTAAAAATTTCTTCTATAATATCAAAATAATTTTTGATATCTTGAATTTCTACATGATGATGATATCTTTTTAAAAGATTCATATGTCCTAATACATTAAAATTTTTAAAGCTTTTTGTACATATTAGTAGTTCATTAAAATACTGCGTATAAGCTTCCTTTGGGGTTTTCCCTACAAAAAAATCTCCTACATGAATATCTTTTTTATCTGCCGTATGGATAGAAGAGATGATAAAATCAAATTTTTCCTTCATCACCAATTCATCACACTTTTTTACAATGTGGGGCTGAATACCAATTTCAACTCCTCGTAATATTTTTATGTTTTTTTTGTATTTTTCTACCAAATTATTGATATGGGCCATATAGGAAGGGATATCAAATTCAAAATTGATAGATGAATCTTGATAATCATAATCTATATGATCTGTAAAGCAAATTTCCTTTAAACCAATACTTATGGCTTTTTGTATCATTTCTTCCATATTTACATCACAGTCTGTTGAAAAATGACTATGAACATGATAGTCATACATATTTTTTTGCTCCTCTCCTTTAAAAGATTATCCTTATTGTAATCTAATAAAATTGTTAGGTCAAATTGTTTTAGAAAAAATAAATAAATTACTTGACTTTGTGAGATAAGCATATTAGAATGTTAATATGATTTAGCACGATAAAGCGATAAATTAATAAAGTAGAAGGTGGTGGGGAGATGGAACGAGTTAATCATTTCATTCCAGAAGGTGTGGAGGATATCCATTGCAATGTATATGAAATCAAAGAAAATACAATTACCAATATAAAAAGTATATTTAAAAGTTTTGGTTATAGACAGATTTTAACGCCAACCTTTGAATATTATGATTTGTTTTCAGAAATTGAAGGAACTATACACAAAGATGAGATGTTTAAATTTATAGATGGAAACGGAAAAATATTGGTTTTACGACCAGATGTAACAACACCTATTGCAAGAATGGTAGCCACAAATTATAAATCATGTACTGGATATTTAAAGTTTTCTTATGCTACTAATATTTTTAGAATCCATGATGAACAAAATGGGAAAAAAAGAGAATTTACACAAGCAGGAATTGAATATTTAGGAAATGATCAACCGGATTCAGATGCTGAAGTTGTAGCATTGGCTATAAAAAGTCTTATCAATTGTGGGTTGCAGGACTTTCAAATTGATTTAGGGCAAGCAAGATATTTTAAAGGGTTAATCAAAGAAAGTGGTATAGCTGAAAAAATACAAGGACAAATTCGAAGTTTTATAGAGGAAAAAAACTTTGCAGCGTTACAGACTATTTTAGGTGAGTTGAATATTGATGAATTTTTCAAAAATGCGTTACTCGAAATTCCTTATTTGTATGGAAGACCTGAAGAAACTATCAAAGAAGCAGAAAAGTTTGTCTGCAATGAAGAAATGAAAACATCATTAAATAATTTAAAGGATGTATATAGCATCTTAAAGGATTATGGTTATGAAAAATATCTTTCTATTGATTTTGGAATGATTCACCATATTGATTATTATACAGGTGTGATCTTTAAAGGATATGTGAATCATTATGGAAGAACAGTTTTAAGTGGCGGAAGATATGATCATCTTACAAAACAATATGGTTGTTATATGCCTGCTACAGGCTTTGGATTAAATATTGATGCACTTTTGGAGGTGTTTGGTATGTATAAAATGAATAAAGATTTTGCATGTAGTACAGATTATCTGATTTTATATGAAAAGGATAATCGTAAAAATGGACTGCAAATAGCAGAACAATTAAGAGAAAAAGGCTTTATTGTGGAGTCGGATCTTTGTGAAAAAAACATCAAAAACCATATTATAAACGCAAATGATAGAAACATAAAGGAAATTGTACAGATTTGTGGAGAAAATCTAAAAAGGATTGATCTAAGAAACAATAAAGTATACAAAAACACAGTTTCACAATTTTTTAAAGGATTAAAGAATTTAGAAATATTTGCGTCTATTCACTAGGGAGGATGTAGCATGGATTATGTAAATATTGCATTAGGTAAAGGAAGGTTAGCAGAAAAAGCCTTTGTATGGTTTGAAAAAATTGGAATATGTTTTCCAGAATATAATAAGAAAAGTAGAAAGTTAATCTTTGTAGATGAGACAGAAAAAATCCGAGTAGTTTTTGTAAAAGCTAGTGATGTACCTATATATGTAGAACAAGGAGCTGCTGATATAGGGATTGCAGGGAAAGATACCTTAATAGAGAGTAAAGCAAATGTCTATGAAATTATGGATTTGGGTTTTGGAAAATGTAAATTTTCAGTAGCAGCACCAAAGGGGTTTGAAGAAAAACTTGATAGAAAAAGAAAGGTAGCCACAAAGTATCCTAAAGTTGCAAAAAATCATTATGAGAAAAAAGGGGAGCCTATAGAAATTATTAAGTTAAATGGCTCTGTAGAATTAGCACCTATTATAGGACTTTCGGATGTGATCGTAGATATTGTAGAAACAGGAACGACTTTAAAAGAAAACGGACTAGAGGTTATTGAAGATATTTGTGAGATTAGTGCAAGATTGATTGTGAATAAAGTGAGTTTTAAGACGAAAAATGAGCAAATTTATAAAATTATAAAGGGTTTGAAAAATAGTCTTGAAAAAAGTATTTAAAAAGAGGGGATGTAGGATGATTAATTTTATGAAAGAGAGAGTAAGGTTTTTAAAGCCTTATGAGATCTCTAATGAAATCATTAAAACTAAATTAGATGCCAATGAAAATCCATATAATCTATTTGAAATATTAAAGGATCAGTTTATAGAAAATTTAAAAATTTTAGAACTTAATAGATATCCAGATACGAATAGTGATGAATTAAGGGAATGTTTTGCAAGTTATTTAGGATTAAAAAAAGAAAATATTTTATGTGGAAATGGTTCTGATGAAGTGATTCAGACGATTATAAACACTTTTGTCGGAGAAGATGAATATGTCATTACCCATAGTCCAACCTTTTCTATGTATAAAATATTTACAACCATAGCTGGTGGAAATTTTACCCAAATTCCATGTGAAGATGATTTTAAAATTGATGTAGATAAAATCATTAAAGAGGCAAATGAAAGATCAGCAAAACTTATTTTTTTATGTAATCCAAATAATCCAACGGGAAGGGTTATCCCCATGGATGATATTGAAAAAGTACTTAAAGAAACAAAGTCTATTGTTATAGTGGATGAAGCTTACTCTGAATTTTTAGATGAATCTTCTATCAATTTAATCAAAAAATATGATCATTTAATTGTATTGAGGACACTATCAAAAGCTTTTGCACTAGCTGGCGCAAGGATCGGATATGGTGCTGCAAGTGAAAGAATGATGGATGCATTATATCGGGTAAAAGCACCCTATAATCTAAATGTATTTTCACAAATGATAGGAAAAATTTATATGGAAAATATTGAACTTATTCAAGAATATATTGAAAAAATAAAGAAAGAGAGAACATATCTTTATGAAGAATTAAGAAATATTAAAACTATTGAAGTTTTTCCAACAGGAGCTAATTTTATTTTAATTAGAAGCAAAAAGGCTGAAGAAATTATAAAGGTCTGTAAAGAAGAAAAGATTAGCATAAGAGCTTTTAATGAAGAACTTCTAAAGAATTGTTTTCGCATTAGTGTAGGGTCTAGAGAAGAAAATAATGAACTACTAAGGGTATTTAGGAAAGTGGTGTAGCATATGAGAGTAGGAGAAATAAAGAGAAAAACAAAAGAGACGAATATTGATTTATCCCTTAATTTGGATGGATCAGGAAAGATAGAAATTGATACGGGAATTGGTTTTTTTGATCATATGTTGGATTTAATGTGCAGACATGGTTTCTTAGATATGAAGTTAAAATGTGTTGGAGATCTTCAGGTAGACAATCATCATACTGTAGAGGATATAGGGATTGTCTTTGGAAAAGCTTTAAAAAAGGCACTAGGAGATAAAAAAGGAATTACAAGATATGCAACTATTTTTACCCCAATGGATGAAGCTATGTCTATGATTTCTATAGATATTAGTGGAAGAGCCTATTTACATTTTGATGTAACTTTTGAAAGAGAATATGTAGGACAATTTGAAACGGAATTAGTGGAAGAGTTTTTCAGAGCCTTTGTCAATCATGCGGCCATAACCCTTCATATCAGTTTAAAATACGGGAAAAATACCCATCATCTCATAGAATCTATTTTTAAGGGACTAGGAAGGGTATTAGATGAAGCTACTAGAGTGCAAGATCGAATTGAAGGGGTATTATCTACGAAGGGGTCGTTGTAGAGGGAGGAAAAATGATGATTGCTATTGTTGATTATGGTGTAGGGAATCTAAAAAGTGTCTATAAGGCTTTAAAAAAATTGAATTTTGAAGCAACTATCACGTCTTGTGAAGAAGAAATTAATAAGAGTAAAGGAATTATTTTGCCAGGAGTAGGTGCTTTTAAAGATGCCATGGATCATCTGATAGAAAGTGGTTTGATTAACTGCTTAAAGAGTAATGTAAAGAAAGGCAAACCTATTTTAGGAATTTGTTTAGGCATGCAACTTCTTTATGATACAAGCTATGAAGATGGAAAATGGGAAGGATTAGGTCTTTTAAAAGGAGAAGTAGTGAGATTTGATAATACCCTAAAGGTGCCTCATATGGGATGGAATAAGCTATTAAAAGGGTCAGATGACCCTATAGGAGAAAATATTGATGATGAATATGTATACTTTGTGCACTCCTATTATGTAAAACCTCAAAAAAAAGAAGAAGTGGTATTTTGGGCAGATTATGGCGTAGATGTACCAGGCGTTGTTAGAAAGAAAAATATTTTGGGTATGCAGTTTCACCCTGAAAAAAGTGGGGAAACGGGGATGAAGTTACTCAAAAACTTTGGGGAGTTGATAAAATGATTATTTTTCCTGCCATTGATTTACGAGGTGGTAATTGTGTAAGACTAAAACAAGGTAAATTTCAAGATGAAAATATATATAGTAAAAACCCAGTAGAGATTGCTAAAAAGTGGGAAGAGCAAGGAGCTAAATATATTCATGTAGTAGATTTAGATGGAGCATTAGAAGGGGTATCTAAAAATAGTCATGTGATTAAAGAAATTATAAAAGCTACAAATATTCCTGTACAACTAGGAGGAGGAATTAGAAAAATAAAAGACATAGAAAATGTTTTAAGCTATGGAGTTAGCCGTGTGATTCTAGGCACATCAGCAGTAAAAATTGATGGATTTGTAGAGGAGGCTTTAAAGACCTTTGGTGAAAAAATTGCTGTGTCTATTGATGCAAAAAAAGGATATGTAGCAGTAGACGGATGGACAAAAACCAGTGATATAAAAGCAATTGATTTTGCTAAAAAATTAGAAGGATTAGGATTAAAAACCCTCATCTATACGGATATTGCAAAGGATGGGATGCTTTTAGGACCAAATTTTAAAGAATTAAAAGAATTAAAAGAAAATATAAATATAGACTTAATAGCATCTGGAGGGATTAGCAAGAAGGAAGATGTTGAAAAATTAAGTACTTTAGGATTGTATGGCGCAATCATAGGAAAAGCTTTATATACGGGTGATATTGCCTTAGAAGAATTATAGGAGGAATGATAATGCTTACCAAAAGAATTATTCCTTGCTTAGATGTAAATAAGGGAAGGGTTGTAAAGGGAACAAAATTTAAAAACCTAGTAGATGTAGAAGATCCTGTAAAACTTGCAAAATTCTATAGTCAAGCAGGAGCTGATGAATTGGTTTTTTATGATATTACTGCATCTAATGAAAATAGAGATATCTTTTTAAACGTCGTTGAAAGAACTGCAGAAGAAGTTTATATTCCTTTTACCATAGGGGGAGGAATTAGAACCATAGATGATTTTACAGCAGTATTAAGAGCAGGAGCTGATAAGGTATCCGTTAATTCAGCAGCTGTGAAAAATCCCCAAATTATTCAAGAAGCAGCCTTAAAATTTGGAAGACAATGTGTTGTATTATCTATAGATGCCAAGAAAAATAATAATGATTTATACACAGTATATATAAATGGTGGAAGAGTAGATACAAAACTAGATGCTTTAAAATGGGCAATAGAAGGAGAAAAATTAGGAGCAGGTGAAATTGTAATCAACAGCATTGATACAGATGGTGTAAAGGATGGATATGATATAGAACTTGTAAAAGCTATATCAAAAAGTGTAAACATTCCTGTAGTTGCTTCTGGAGGTGCTGGAAAAAGAGAGGATTTTTTAAAGGTATTTCGTGATGGTTCTGCCGATGCTGCATTGGCTGCATCTGTATTTCACTATGGGGAAATCAGTATTAAAGAATTAAAAGAATATCTTTATGACAATGAGATAGAAATCAGGAGGATCAAGTAATGGAAAATATAAACCTTCAATTTGATGGTCATGGGTTAATACCAGCAATTGTACAAGATATAAATACAAAGAAAGTTTTGATGATGGCTTATATGAATGAAGAATCTTTTCAAAAAACTTTAGAAACAAAAAAAACATGGTTTTATAGTAGAAGTAGACAAAAGCTTTGGAATAAAGGAGAAACTAGTGGAAACTATCAGATTGTAAAAAAAATGAGTTATGATTGTGATGGGGATACATTGTTGATAGAGGTTATTCCTTTAGGAAATGCTTGTCATACAGGAGCAGAAAGTTGTTTTTTTAATAAAATAGTTGAAGAAAATGAAGACGATGAAAAAAAACAAATTGTTCAAAAACTATATACTTTAATTAAAGATCGAAAAGAAAGTCCAAAGGAAGGTTCTTATACCAATTATTTGTTTGAAAAAGGAATTGATAAAATCCTTAAAAAAGTTGGAGAAGAAGCCAGCGAAGTCATCATAGGGGCAAAAAATGATGAAAGAGATGAAATTATTTACGAGGTTTCTGATTTGATTTATCATTTATTAGTACTTTTGGTAGAAAAAGAAATTCCCCTAGAGGATATCAAAAAAGAATTATATAGTAGGTATAATAAGTAAGAAATAATAGAATATGAGTAGTATGAAAAGTATATAAAAATCCATCCTAATAATAGGAGGGATTTTTATGGTTTGTAGGGATACGATTATCAATGATATTTTAATAAAATTTCCTAAAGTTGAAGAGATTTTCAATGAATTTGGCATAAGATGTTTTGGATGAGGTGGCGTTCTTTATAAAAGCGTTGGATACGCTTCAAAAAAATATGGAATAGATGAAAAATTGTTGATAGAAACTTTAGAGAAAAAATTGCATGAATAAAGTGCGCAAAGTCGCACTTTATTCTATTTCTAGCAAAATGCTCTAATATTTTGTATAATTAATGGTAGTAATTGAAATTTATAATATATAATAATAAAATCAACTATATTGTATAGCATTAAATTTTAATAGTTTTAGAGAGAAAAATTTTGAAATATAGACATAAAATATAGGAGGTAGGAATGGACATATATAAAGAGATATATTTAGATAAAAATTCACCGCAACATTTATATATGCAGCTGTTTTATAAAATACGTCAGTTTATTATGGATGGAAAGCTAAAAGCTAACCAAAAGCTTCCACCTATTAGACAGCTTGCAAATACCCTTGGGGTAAATACGAGTACCATTGTAAACGCATATGGTCTTTTAGAGAAAGAAGGATTTGTTTATAAAAAAATTGGAAGTGGTACATTTGTTTCTCCAAGGGAAGAGGAAGGGCTAGAGGATACACTACTTCAGAAATATCCTTTAGATGAGGATATAAGACTAATGGATCGGGGTCAAATTCAAATAAAAGAAAATATGATTAGCTTTGCTAGTGCTACACCAACTTCTGACTTATTTCCAGTAGATGATTTTAAAATTCTTTTAAATGAGGTTTTGGATAGAGATCAAGGAGATGCTTTTGGATATCAGGAGAGTCAAGGTTATTATCCCTTAAGAGAATCACTAGTAGATTATTTAGAAGAAATAAATATCAAGACAAATTCAGAAAATGTTCAAATTATTTCAGGAGCGCAACAAGGAATAGATGTTATTGCAAAGGCATTTGTTGATTACAAAGATACAATTATTGTGGAAAGTCCTACATATACAGGAGCTATTGGAACATTTAAGTCAAGAGGAGCTAAGATTGTTAGTATCCCTATTTTTAAGAATGGTATAGATATAAACTTACTAGAAGAAAATATGAAAAATCATAAGCCTAAATTTGTTTATTTAATGCCTAACTTTCAAAATCCTACGGGATACTCTTATAGTAGAGAGAAAAAATTAAAAATTATTGAATTAGCTGAAAAGTATAATACATTTATTGTTGAAGACGATTACTTGAGTGATTTAAGCTTTTATAATCATGATAATGTTACCTTAAAAAGTTTAGATGAAAGTGATCGTATTATTTATATTAAAAGTTTTTCTAAAATTTTCATGCCAGGTTTAAGATTAGGTTTTTTAGTACTTCCCCAAAGAATACATCACAAAATTCTAGCTGCAAAGCATACATCAGATATTTCAACTTCAGGACTTAATCAAAGAGTTTTTGATCTTTATTTAAGGAAAGGGATTTGGAAAAAACATATTAGATATATGGAAAAAATCTATAGAGAACGTTTTGATGTGATGAAAAATTGCATAGAAAAATATTTTAAAGATATAGATGTAAGCTATAGTCTTCCTGAAGGAGGACTGAATTTCTGGTTTGCTCTACCTAAAGGCTATGATGCAAATAAGCTATATGTGGATGGGGCGAAAAGTAATATTCTCATTTTACCCGGATCTATATTCTTTACATCTCAAAATGAAAGTAGATTTTTTAGATTAAGTATTGCTGCTGTATATCCTAAGGATATTGAAACAGGAATAAAGGGGCTATCTCAAGTGATTAGAGGATTCATCAAAAAAGATAAAAATAGGAGAAAAGGACCTGACCCGTATATGCCCCTTTTGTAAGACATAATATTAAATAGATTATTAAAAATGGAGGTTAAATAAAGGAGGAAATTTCATGAAAATTGGTTTGCCTAGAGAATTAGGAAATGGGGAGTCAAGAGTTAGTATGACTCACAAAGGGGTACATAAGCTAACCAAATTAGGACATGAAGTTTTTGTAAGTAAAGATGCAGGGGCAAAGAGCGGTATTACAGATGAAATGTATAAAAACTCAGGGGCTGTAATCTTAAAGGATGAAAAAGATGTATATGAACAATCAGATCTAATTGTGAAAGTAAAACCACCTGTTTCAGTGGAATTGAATTATTTAAAAACAGGGCAGATTTTATTCTGTTATATGCTTTTAGAAAAAAATCAAAGATTAATATGTACCCTATTAGAGAAAAATATAGTAGGGATAGCTTATGAGATGGTTAGAGATGAACAAAGAAGAAAACCACTACTGATTCCTATGAGTGAAGTTGCTGGAAAAATGGCTGTGTTTAAAGGAATAGAGTTTATGCAAAGCCTCCATGGAGGAAAAGGAATGATGTTAGGATCTATAACTGGCTTAGCACCTTCTGAAGTGGTTATATTAGGAGCAGGTAGTGTAGCCTATAAAGCAGCAGAAATTGCTATGGGAATTGGATGTAATATAACGATTATTAATAAAAATAGAACCAGGTTAAGAACTTTAAATGAGAAACTTCTGAAAAAAGGGAACTATTTAAAGTTATCTCCTGAATCAGTACAAAATGCAGTAATAAAAGCAGATTTATTGATTAACACTATTGATTTAATGGGAGATAAAGATACACATATTGTGACGAGTCAAATGATAAAAGAAATGAAAAATGGCAGTGTGATCATTGATGTTGCCTGTGATGAAGGTGGAGCTATAGAAACTTCAAAGATGACAAATCATACAGATCCTACATATATTGTGGATGGTGTTATTCATTGTGCAATACCTAATTTGCCTGGAGTAGTTCCAAGAACGGCTACCTTTGCATTAGCTGATGCAACATTCCCTTATATTATAAAAATCGCAAATGAAGGAGTCCATAAAGTCATATTAAATGATGCTGGGTTAAGAGAAGGCTTGTGTACTTACAAGGGTCATTTGATTCATAAGGAGGCTTCAAGGAATTTTCATATACCTTATGTGCCCTTTGAGAAGACTTGTTAAAGATAAGCAAAATAATTGAAATAGGATAAACCATTGAATATCTTGATAAACAATAAGAGGTGATATAAATTGAAGGTGAAATTCATTCTTAATCCTTCATCGGGAAAACAGATTGTACAAAAAAATTTAGATAGAATGATTGGAAATTTAATATTAGAGGGAACAGTAAAATATGTAGATGTATTTACAATGAAAGGAAAGGATGATGCCCTAGAGGAAGTAAAAAGAATCAAAAAACATGAATATGATTGTATTATTGCTGTAGGGGGGGATGGAACTGTTAATGAAGTAGTGAATGGTGTAATGATAGGAGAAAATGAAATTCCTATAGCCATACTGCCAGCAGGGACTGTAAATGATTTTGCAAAGTTTTTAAATCTACCTACAGATGTTAAAGGCTTTTGTAGTATGATCAAGAAGAATAAGAGAAAAAAAGTAGATGTTGGAAAAGTAGGAAATAAATATTTTATTAATGTTTTAGCAGGAGGACTTTTAACAGATGTAGGATATAAAGTATCCTCTGAAATCAAAACTGTATTAGGAAAATATGCTTACTATGTAGAAGGAATGAAAGAAATTCCAAGACAGATGCTAAGGAGCATGAATATAGAAATTAACTCAGAGGAGTTTATAGGACAAGAAGATATTTTCATGTTTATTATTACTAATACTCCCTCTGTAGGAGGATTTAAAAAAATTGCACCTATGGCGAAAATTGATGATGGATTATTTGATGTATGTATTGTGAAAAAGTCAGATATACCAGAATTTTTTTCTTTATTTTTACAGATAATGAAAGGAGAACATATTAATCATTCTCGGATTTTATATATACAGACTTCAAAGATTGAATTGACGAGTTCTAAAGATATTCATGTTGATTTAGACATAGACGGGGAACAGGGCGGTAGTCTTCCTGCAACTATTGAAGTAGTACAAAAGGGCATAGAAATCATCATTCCATAAAAAAAGAGGCTTTCTTAGGCCTCTTGTTTTTTAGGATTTAATTTAGAAATATTATCTGAAGCAGCAACATTTTTCATTGCACATTTTCCTTCAAAAATGGCTTGATCTTCAACTACAAGACTTGTTACATGGATATCACCGATTACTTTACCAGAAGCATTTAACTTTAATTGGTTTTCAGCAGTAATATTTCCTTCCACAGAACCTGATACGATTACGTTGCTTGCGGAAATATCTCCAACCATTTTTCCTTCTTCACCAAGGATTACATCTCCTTTAACAGAAATATTGCCCACAAATTCACCATCAATGCGAACTGTACCATCAGCATTTAGTTTTCCTTCAAACTTTGAGTTTTTACCAATGAGTGTATCAACCTTTTCATGGGATGTAGTATTATTTTTTCCAAACATTTTCGTCCCTCCTAACTATTTATTTAAAACTTTTAAAGGATCGATTTGTTGACCTTTATAATGAACTTCAAAGTGTAGATGAGGACCTGTGCTTCTTCCTGTATTCCCCATTTTCGTAATGATATCACCTTTACGCACCTTTTGACCCACCTTTACTAGAATTTCTTTGTTATGGGCATATAGACTGCGATAACCATATCCATGGGAAATGATCACTACTTTGCCATAAGCTGATTTCCAACCAGTAAAGGATACAATTCCAGTACCTGCGGCACGAACAGGTGTACCAGGTTTGTTTGCAATGTCTAGGCCCGTATGAAAATCTCTTCTACCACTAAAGGGCGAACGTCTATAACCAAACTTTGAAGTGATTCGACCTTGTGTAGGCATTTTATTAGGTTGAGCATCTAAAAATTTTAATTGTTTTTTCACATCAGCAATGAGTACATTGAGATTTTCAGTTTCTTTATCCATTTCAGAGGCTAATGTTTTCATGGTTTCTTCTATATTGGAAGATTGATTTGTTATGCTTGATATAGGGAGTTTATTTCTAAAAGCAGATCTAGAAACAGGTTTAGATGAAGATGTATTATTTTTATTTTTTAACCCGACTAAACTTCTTGTTTGAATTTCTAATTCATTTAATCTAGACAATTTTTCAGAGACTTCACTTGTTATATTTTCTAATTGATTGATTCTATTGGCTTGATCTTCATTAATCTCTTGAAGTTTAGATAAATTATTTGTTTGATCATCAAGCTGTTGATTGAGATGAACATTAGAATAAATTAAAACCATTAAGGAAATACAAATAGTAATAATAAAAATTCCAAAGGTGTGTAAAATAATTCTTTTAAAATTAAGTTGTCGAACATGATTACCAGAATGTGGTACAATCATAATATGGAGAGATTCATTTGCAACTTGTTTTAATTTTTTATAAAAATTCATTGTTATGTACCTCGCATCTATAAATTACTCATAACAATAGTATTTCTACAAAATTTCTGAAAATCCTTTTTTATTCGATAAAGAAATATTAAAAAAACTAATTAGAAGAAGGAGATTCTATAATGGGTGTAGAAAAATAACATGATAAAGGAGAGCATTTAAAAATTTGAAATAAATTTAGATTAAATTATAGGAATTGGAGTGAATAATGTGAGCATAACTATTAAAGATGTAGCAAAAAAAGCAGGGGTTTCTATTTCTACAGTATCTCGAGTGATCAATGGTTCGAAACCTGTAAGTAGTGAAATACGACAAAAAGTATTAAAAGTAATTGAAGAAACAGGATATAGACCTAACCCTGTAGCAAGAAGTTTAGTTATGAAAAAAAGTCAATTAATTGGAGTGGTTGTGCCTGATATATCCAATGTATTTATTGGAGAAATTTTAAATGGTATAGAAGAAATTGGAAAAATGTATGGATATGATATTTTATTATGTAATACTTATGGACAATTAGAACAAGAATTAAGGTATCTTAATCTATTAAGAGCGAAGCAAGTAGAAGGAATCGTATTTATGACTTGGAAGCTTGAGGAGAAATTGGTTGAATATCTTGAAACAATTGATATTCCAGTATCACTAGTCAATAGAAATACTAGTAATTTAAATATTCCATCTGTATCTATTGATAATTTTCAGGCTGCGTATGAAATGACAAAATTCCTTATTGAAAATGGACATAAAAAGATTGCGTTGATTCGAAGTAGCTTGGATCAAAATGCTTTTGGGCTTGACCAATATAATGGATATAAGGAAGCGTTAGAAGAGCATGGATTAGAAATTAACGAAAAATTGGTTAAATATGGAAATTGGAAATTAGAAAATAGTTATGAAATTGTAGAAGAATTTATAGATGAAAAGATTTTACCAACTGCAATTTTTGCAGCTAGTGATGAAATGGCCATTGGAGCGATTAACTGTTTATTAGATAATGGATACAAGGTTCCAGAGGATGTTTCTGTTGTTGGATTCAATGATATAAAATTAGCATCTATATATAGACCTAACTTAACAACGATTCATCAACCAATTTATGATATTGGCGCTGTTGCCATGAGAATGATTGTTAAAAAAATTGATGGAGAAGAAGTAGATAGCAATGTGATTACCCTTCCTCATGAATTAATGGTAAGAGAAAGTAGCAAGAATATAGAATAAAGAATATTTCACCTTCTATGTAGAAATAATAGAATTAGATTATAATTATAGGAGGTGGTTCTTTTGAGAAAAATAGCTGTAGAAAGATCATTAGAGAATGTGAAAAGTTATCTTAATACAAAGGGATATGATGTTACAGATCTTGAAAGTGCTAGAGCAAATTTGAAAGGCTTTGATGCAATTGTAGTTTCAGGACAAAATAGCAATTTACTAGGAATGCATGATACAAGAACAAAAGCATCTGTTATCAATGCAAAAGGAATGACACCAGAAGATGTACATGCACAAATAACAAATCGTTTTAGTTAAGACCTCTTTTGAGGTCTTTTTTTGCTTTAAGGATAGTAATTTACAAGGAAAAATACTATAATATATCTATTGTACACAAAAACAAATGTAGGAATTATATGAGAGTGAGGAAAAAATGAGAGTAAATGACTTTTTACCAATATGCAAAGAAGATATGAAGAAAAGAGGATGGGAGCAATTAGATTTTATAATTGTTACAGGAGATGCTTATGTAGATCATCCTAGCTTTGGTACAGCTATTATTTCAAGAGTTTTAGAAGATGCAGGATATAAAGTAGGAATTATTTCTCAACCCAATTGGAAAAACACCAATGATTTTAAGAAATTAGGAAGACCTAGACTTGGCTTTTTAATAAACGCAGGAAATTTAGATTCTATGGTTAACCATTATTCTGTGAATAAGAAAAGAAGAAAGCAAGACTTATATGCTCCAGGGGGAAAAATGGGATTAAGACCTGATCGAGCAACTATTGTATATACAAATATGGTAAGACAATCCTATAAAAAAATACCTATTATTATTGGAGGTATTGAAGCTAGTTTAAGAAGATTTGCTCATTATGATTATTGGAACGATTCAGTAAGAAGATCTATTTTATTTGATAGTGAAGCAGATTTGTTGATATATGGTATGGGGGAAAAACAAGTTATAGAAATTGCAGATCATCTAAATAATGGATTAGATATTCAGTATATTCGACACATTTCTGGAACTTGTTATAGAGTAGATGATTTAGAAGAAGTTTATGATTATATTCAGGTGCCTTCCTTCGAGAAAGTTAAGGCAGAAAAAACCGCTTATGCAAAAGCTTTTAAAATTCAATATGAAGAACAGGATAGTATTAGAGGACAAGTAATTGCTCAGAAACACAAGGATACTTATATTATACAAAATCCTCCAGCTATGCCTTTAACACAGGTGGAGCTAGATCGAGTATATGATTTGCCGTATATGAGAAATTATCATCCAATATATGAAAAAATGGGTGGAGTTCCAGCTATTAAGGAAGTAAAATATAGTATTGTTAGTGAGCGAGGTTGTTTTGGAAGTTGTTCTTTTTGTGCTCTTACATTTCATCAAGGAAGGGTGATCCAAAGCAGAAGCCAAGAGTCTATGATTAAGGAAGCAAAAAAGATTGTTGAGGATAAAGATTTTAAAGGGTATATTCATGACGTTGGTGGACCAACAGCAAATTTTAGACATGTTGCTTGTGAAAAACAAAAAACATACGGAACTTGTAAAAATAAGCAATGTTTACATCCAAAACCATGTAAAAACTTAGATGCTGATCACACGGAATATTTAGAAGTATTGAGAAATCTTAGGAAAATTGAAGGGGTAAAAAAGGTTTTTGTTCGTTCAGGACTTAGATATGATTATATTATGGCAGAAAAAAAAGATGATTTTTTAAAGGAATTATGTGAGCATCATGTAAGTGGACAGCTTAAAGTAGCTCCTGAACATGTTTCACCTAAAGTATTAGGATTAATGGGAAAACCGAAAAGAGAAATATATGATAGGTTTGTAGATAAATTTTATAAAATCAATGATCAACTTGGGAAAAAACAATTTTTAGTACCTTATTTGATGTCTAGCCATCCAGGAAGTGATTTAAGTGCAGCTGTTGAAATGGCAGAGTATTTAAGAGATATACATTATCATCCGGAGCAAGTGCAGGATTTTTATCCAACCCCGGGAACTTTATCTACATGTATGTTTTATACAGGCTTAGACCCTAGGAATATGAAGACTGTATATGTTCCTAAAACAAGGGAAGAAAAGACTATGCAAAGGGCATTGCTTCAATATCGAAATCCTAAAAATTATGATTTAGTAAAGAAGGCTTTGGTTTTAGCAGGAAGAAAAGATTTGATTGGACATGGTCCTAAGTGTTTAATTAAACCAAAAGAAGACAAAAATAAAAAAGATACACCAAGGAAAAATGGTCAGAAAAAAGATGTGTGGAGGAAAAATAAACGTCAAAAAAATAAATCAAGAAAAAATAGAAGATAATTGACGTTGACGAAAACTTATATTTTTTGTACAATATTTTATTAGAAAAAGTAAAGAGGTGAAGATGAATGTTCCCAAAAGAAAAAATTGATCGTATAAACTTTTTAGCTAAAAAATCTAAAAATGAGGGGTTAAGCCAAGAAGAAAAGATAGAACAAAAAAAACTTAGAGAAGAATATTTGAAAAATTTCAGATCAAACTTTAGAAAACAATTAGATAATATTGAATTAGTTGACTAAGGATACAAACAAAAAAAGGATAAATCTCATTTATTCTTTTTTTTGTTTGAATAAGAGGATTAATGTCAATTTCATAGAATATAATACTATAGAAAAATGAAATGGCGCTGATTGAACACAAAAGGGGGTTAATATAATGTCAGAAAAGCAATATGTCATATTTAAGTTAGAGAATGAAGCTTATGGCGTAGATATAATGAGTGTGAAAGAGATTTGTGAGTATAAAGAAAGTGTTAAGGTACCTAATACGCCTAAATTTGTTGATGGGATTATTAACTTGAGAGGAGATATTACACCTATTATCAGTTTGAAAAAGAGATTCAATTTACAAGATTCAAAAGTAAATTCAGATACAAGAATTATTGTTATTGGGTTAAAGGAAAAACAAGTTGGATTTGTTGTAGATGAAGCTTCTCAAGTTTTAAGAATAAGCGAAGAAGATATTGAGCCAGCACCAGAAATCGTAGCGGGTGTGGATAAAAAATATATTACAGGAGTTGGAAAGCTAGAAGATAAAATCGTTCTATTATTAGACCTAGAATATATTCTTACAGATCATGAAAAAGATGAAATACAACAAATATCTTGATGATAAAATTTTTTGACGAGAATAGAAGGAATGGTGAGTAAAGGATTTTTTTTTAAGATATTTATGATAAAAAAATAAAAAATTAGAAATTCATGTAAATAAAAAAATTTTGTTTGACAACAGCAACAGTCAAATTTCCAACCTATACCTAGTGTATAATTGATTTAAATATACAACATATAGGAGGAAATACCAATGAAAAAGACTTTGCTGTTTTTTTTAATACTCATTGCAATATTAATGCATACAAAAGGAAATCTTGCAGATGCAAATCCAGTAATAGAAGAAGGAATGAACTATGAAAAGGAAAGAGCAATGATTGAAGAACTTTTTAAAGAAAGATCAAAACTATGGAATAATATTTATGAAAGAAATGTGGAAACAAGCCAATGGATTGAAGGACTAAAAGATATTGTTGTAGAGCCGTTATTATCTTTTGATGCTGAAGCTTTTAAACAAGCTTGCGAATATCCTACGGATATGGATAAAGTATTAGGATTGAAAATTGTTCATATAGAAAATGTGACTTATGGTAGAGATACTATGGAAGCAAAAATAAAAATTCATTGGAAAATGGATGGACTTCCATCTAAATATGAAGAAGAAATTGATTATATAGTAGCGTTAAAAAAAGAAAATGGGAAATGGAAACTTTCTGATTATAATGTTTATCAATAGCTGTCTAGTTTTATATTAGACAGTTTATTTTTTATTCTATAGAAAATTTCATTGAAGATATGAGCATATGTTATAGCATAACGGAGATTTTTTTGTATAAAAATAGGGTGAATTTACTATTTTGTTGTTTACTATAAAATAAGAAGGAATATAATTATTTATGAAGAAATAATTTATGTAGTAAACATGTCAAATTGTGTCGTTTTACTAAAATGTGTTATTCTATAATAAGAATGGATGATTAGAGGTGCATTATGTATAAGCCAGCTTTAAGTGCTAAAAAAATGAATGAGATTATTGAAAGTACAATCGATGCAATAGAAAAAGGTAAAAATGAAATTTTTGAAATTGCTGAAAGTGCTAGAAATGAATGTAAGAGCCTCGAAAAAGAATTAGAGCATATAAAATTGAAAGCTATTCATATTATTGATGAAGTAGATTCACTAGAAATTTTAGAAAAAAGAAGTAGGGTAAAACTTGCTATGGTAAGTAAGAATTTTAAAGAATTTACAGAAGAAGATATTAAAATAGCTTATGAAGAGGCAAATGCTTTGAAAGTTAAAATTGTATTGAAAAGACAAGAAGAAAAGGACTTAATCAAACAACGGTCTGATTTAGAGAAACGGTTAAAAGCTTCTTATGAAGTGGTGAAAAGAGCGGAAAATTTGGTTTCACAAGTTGGCGTAGCTATGGGGTATTTAAGTGGAAATTTAAAGGGGATCTCAGAGCAATTAGAGGGGATACAACAAAAAGAAGCAGTGGGAATCAAAGTGATTAAAGCCCAAGAAGAAGAAAGACAGCGAGTTGCTAGAGAAATTCATGATGGTCCTGCTCAATCTATGGCTAATGTGGTAATTAAAGCAGAAATTTGTGAAAAATTATTTGATAGAGATATGGAAAAAGCAAAGCACGAACTGACAGAACTTAAAAATATTGTGAGGGGTTCTCTAAAAGATGTAAGAAAGATCATATATGATTTAAGGCCTATGTCTTTAGATGATTTAGGATTAGTACCAACTGTACAAAGATTTATTATAAATTTTGAAGAGGAAACAAAAGTAGATGTAGATTTTTCTGTAAATATAGAAAATGAAGGAATAAACTCAATTACGCAGCTATCTGTATTTAGAATTATACAAGAATCTTTAAATAATATTAGAAAGTATGCAAAAGCTTCAACGGTGATTATCAAATTGGAAATGATTCATGAACGAATCAATCTACTGATTGTTGATGATGGCATTGGTTTTGATGCTCAGCGTAAATTAAGTTCAAATAAAAGAGAAGGTGGTTTTGGTTTATTTATTATGAAAGAGAGAGTAGAATTATTAAAAGGAAAAATAGACATTAAAAGCAATACAGGGAAGGGAACAAGAATAAAAGTTACTATTCCCTTAAAAAGCAGGGAGGAACAATAGGATGGATACTAAAATTAAAGTTTTAATTGCAGATGATCATGCACTCATGAGACAAGGTCTTAAGCAAATCATAGAGTTAGAGGAAGATATTGAAGTAGTTGCATTGGCTGTTGATGGAGAAGATACCATTAAAAAATCACAACAATATAAACCAGATATTATATTGTTAGATATTAACATGCCTAATATGAATGGGATACAAGCATTAAGAAGACTAAAGGATATGGGAACAGATTCTAAAATTATTATGTTAACCATTCATGATGATAGAGAATATCTTTTTGAGACGATTAATATAGGTGCATCTGGATATGTATTAAAGGATGCTGAATCAGCTAGCCTTATAAAAGCTATTCGAGATGTATGTACGGGGCATTCATATATTCATCCATCCCTTGCTTCAGAATTAGTTAGGGAATATAATAAAAAAGACAAAGCTGATGATGGATATAAAAAGGATAGATTAACAAGAAGAGAATATGAAGTATTGGGTTTAATTGCAGAAGGGAAAAATAATAGAGAAATTGCAGAAGATTTGTTTATTAGCGAAAAAACAGTTAAAAATCATGTGTCAAACATATTTAAGAAGATTAATGTAAGTGATAGAACTCAGGCTGCCATCTATGCATATAAGCATAATATTAAAAAGATATAGTAACCAACATAGTTAGTAACTTCAAGGGAAATAATAAAAGGGATATGAAGGAGGGATTATTTTGTCAGAAAAGAAGGATTGTTTAAGTTTTGAATTTAAAAATGGATGGGAAAAAATAAATGAAGCAGAGAAAAAAGATGTATATGCATTAAGTGAAACCTACAAAACATTTTTAGATAAGGGAAAGACAGAAAGAGAATGTGTAAAAGAAATTATAAAACAGGCTGAAGAAAATGGATATAAAAATATTGAAGATTTTATAGGTGGAAAAGAAGTATTAAAGGCAGGGGAAAAAATTTATGCAAACAATAAAGGAAAAGCTGTGGCATTATTTGTCATAGGAGACACGCCAATAGAGAAAGGGATGCATGTTGTTGGTGCTCATATAGATTCTCCAAGGCTTGATTTAAAACCTTTTCCATTGTATGAAGATGGAGGATTAGGATTATTTAAAACCCATTATTATGGCGGCATAAAAAAATATCAATGGACGGCTATGCCATTAGCTTTACATGGCGTTGTGATCAATAAAAAGGGAGAAAAAATAAATATTGTAATTGGTGAAGATGAAAATGATCCTGTATTTTTTATAACAGATTTACTACCTCATTTAGCGAAGAATCAAAATGAGAAGAAATTAAATGAAGGGATATCAGGAGAAGGTCTTAATATACTCATTGGAAGCATTCCCTATGAAGATACAGAAATAAAAGAAAGAGTAAAATATAATATTTTAAAACTACTTAATGATAAATATGAAATAGAAGAAGAAGATTTTTTAACGGCTGAAATTGAAGTAGTTCCTGCGAGTAAAGCAAAAGATGTTGGATTAGACAAGAGTTTAATAGGAGCTTATGGACAGGATGATCGAGTTTGTTCTTATACAGCTATGAAGGCTATTTTTAATATTAAAAATCCTGATAAAACTGCTGTAGCGTTACTAGTGGATAAAGAAGAAATAGGAAGTATGGGAAATACAGGAATGCAGTCTAGATTTTTTGAAAATGTTGTAGCAGAGTTAGTGAGTTTACAAAGTAAAGATTTTAACTATCTAAAAGTAAGAAGAGCACTAGCCAATTCAAAGGTTTTATCTGCAGATGTTGGTGCTGGCTTTGATCCTAATTTCCCTGATGTTTTAGATAAAAGAAATGCTGCTTTTATTGGCAAAGGTGTATTAGTATCAAAATATACGGGTGCTAGAGGAAAATCTGGATCTAACGATGCTAATGCAGAATTCTTAGGTGTTTTGAGAAAAATATTTAATAATGACCATGTAGTATGGCAAATTGGAGAATTAGGAAAGGTTGATCAAGGTGGCGGAGGAACCATTGCTTATATATTAGCTAATTATGGAGCGGAAGTGGTAGATTGTGGTGTTCCTTTGCTTTGTATGCATGCACCTATAGAGATTGCAAGTAAAATGGATATTTATATGGCTTATAAAGCCTACAAAGCTTTTTTAAAAGCATAAAATAATCGGGAAATACCCGATTATTTTTTTTATAAGAGATTATAAAAGATTTTGATTTTTAAGCATAAAGTTTTTGAAAGTTTCTGCTAAAGGAGATAGAATTCTAGGTTCATGATAGACAAAATAAAATTTTCTTGTTGGATGAATGTTTTCTAATTCTAATTTTTTAACCATATTGTATTGAACTTCATTTCTAATTGCAAAATCAGAAATCATTGTAATACCAAGATCATTTTTTACACATTGTTTAATGGATTCAGTGTTTTCAATACAAGCTACAATTTTTAATTGTTCTAAAGATATATTATGTTCATTAAGAATTTGTTCAAATATTTTTCTTGTTCCTGAACCTTTTTCTCTTAAAATGATTTTTTCTTTCAATAAAAAATCAATAGGAATCTTATCTAGTGTTTTATATTTTTCAATATTGGGTACAATCATTACAAGCTTGTCTTCTAAAATGTCAATATAATGTAAGTGTTTTGTATTATTTTTTGCCCCTACAAAACCAAAGTCTATACGCCCGCTTAAAATGCCGTCTACTACTTGTTGAGAATCATAATGAAGAAGATTATATTGAACATCTGGGTAAATTTTATTAAAAGCACTGAGTAAGGGCGGGAGAATATATTGCTCAGGGATAGTACTACAAGCGATTTCTAAAGTACCATCAATTTTATCTTTAAAGGATTCTAAAGAAAATAAAGCCTGTTCCCTTTTATTTAGTATTTCTATTGCATGGCTAAATAGGATTTCTCCAGCTTTTGTTAATGTTACCTTTTTATTTGATCGATTAATGAGTATGGTACTCAATTCATTTTCTAGATTTTGGATATGGTTACTAATCGTTGGTTGTGTTAAAAAAAGATAATCTGCTGCTTTTGAAAAACTTTTTAACCGTGCTATAGCTATAAAAGTTTCTAGTTGTCGAAAATCTATACGATCACCTCCAAGATAATCTCTTGCATTAATAGTATCATTTACTACAATAATTATCAAATAGTAGACTGTATAGAAGATAGAATTCTAAATAAATATGGAAAAAATAGCATAGATATAGTATAAAATATCTAAAAGGGATTTTTGCTATTATGAAGGGAATGGTACAATGAATTTTCAAAAGTTGAAAATATTAATAAAACAAAAAGAAGGTATGAAGCTAGATTTTAAAGAGAGTTTACATCTTAATACCCATACTGAGAAAAAAGAGTTTGCAAAAGATGTAATGGCTATTGCTAATAGTATAGGGGGAAGAGGATATTTAATCATTGGTGTAAAAGATAAGGAAAAAAAGATAAAGGGGATTGATCCTGAAGATTTTCAAGAAGAACGATTGCAACAAATTATAAGCCATAGATGTGATCCACCAGTGAATATTAGAGTGGAGTGTATAAAATATAATGAAAAATACGTAGGTGTCATTACGATTTTTAAAAGTCCCCAAAGACCACATCAAATGAGGCAAACGGGAGCGTTTTATATAAGAAGGGGATCAACCACAGATATTGCAAGAAGAGATGAAATAGCAGGCATGTTTCAAGAAGCAGGACTTATTAACAATGAATTAATTCCATTATATAATCTAGACGTGAGTGTATTAAATAAAGGATTAATTAGTCAATACTTAAAGAAAATGGGTATATTTTCAAATGAAAAAATGATGATGGGTATATGGAACAATCTAGGAATCGTTCATTTTGATAGTGAAAGGAACAGATATTGTCCAACAATTGGAGGTTTTTTATTGTTTTGTAACACACCTGGAAGATATTTGCCCTATGTTTCTGTAAAGATCATTACCTTTCAAAAAGATCGAAAAAGGATACATGTAATTGAAGGAAACATGCTTAAAATGCTTAATGAATGTGGAGCCTTTATTAGTGAGTATTTAAAAAGTACAGATTATCCAAAAGAAGCAATCTTTGAATGTATTGCAAATGCAGTGGTTCATAGGGACTATATGGATATATTAAGAGAAATTGTAGTAATCATAGGAGATCATAAAGTAGAAATTAGTAATCCTGGTACACTACCAAAGGGAAGTAATATTCATACCATTATGAGAGAGAATAATCCATCAAGAAGAAATAATTGGCTTTATCATAGATTATTATTCATAGATGATCAAAATCAATTTTTAAGAACTGGAATAGGGCTTCAAAAAATAAGTAAGATGTTTGAAAATGTTGGAAATGTAAAGTTTTTAAATATAGAAAAGAGAAATTTATTTAAAGTGGTCATGCCTGGATTAAAAAAATTCTCAAGAAAAGATAAAAATTAACTTTTATCTTTTTTCTTGAGAATGATCATTATCTTCTAAAGGATAAGGGTCTACGTGAATAACTACATCTTTGATGTTAGGCATTGTATTTAATATATTATATTTAGCTTGTGCAGCGAACTGATGACCTTTCTCTACCGTAATATATTTATCTACGCAAATGACTAGATCCACATAGATTTGATTACCGTTTTTTCGTGCTCTAATTTTATGGACGCTTCTTACGCCATCAACAGATAGTGTGGTTTTTTTGATTCGATCCATAACTTCTTTGGAAGGTGCCGTATCCATTAATTCATTGATTGCATCCAAGTAAATAGAAAAACCAGCTTTGACAATCATAAATGCTACAATAATACCTGCAATAGGGTCTAATATGGGATAGCCTAATACAGCTCCTGTAATACCTATGAGTGCTGCTATAGAAGAAAAAGCATCTGTCCTATGATGCCAAGCGTCAGCTACTAATGCTTGGCTTTCAATCCTTTCACCTATTTTTACAGTGTAGCGGTACATCCATTCTTTAACAACAATAGATAAAACAGCAGCCCAAATGGCTATGGCATCAGGGGATGTTAAATTAGGGCTTTTTAAAGAATGATAGGCAGAGAGACCAATACCCATTCCAGTAATCATAAGAATAATGGCAATAATTTTTGCAACGATGGATTCGGCTTTTCCATGACCATAATGATGTTCTTGATCGGGTGGTCTGTGGGATATTTTAATACCATGCAGTACGATGGTAGTAGCAACAATATCAGAGCCAGAATGGAGTGCATCTGCAACCATGGCTGTACTTCCAGATATAAAACCTATAATGGCTTTTAAAGCAGTCAAAAGTATATTTCCTATGATACCAATCCATGATGCTTTTTTTCCTAATGATAATCTATCATTTTCATTCATGTTCTTCAGTCCTTCCTTAAGAAATACATTATTATTAGTGTGTCTAAAGATTATAATTTAAATGTCTTTATTTTGTCAAATACAAGATTAGGAATGGTTGGTTGTTGGAACATGAATGAATTTAGGTTTTAAGGATAGAATCATTTTGTGCATGTCCATTTCTTTAAAACCATTTTTTTTACAAAGCTCAATATGATAGGACTGGTTTATGCAAAATACAAGCATTTCAAAGTCTAAATTCTTTATGTGATGGATGATTGCTTTAAGAATTTTTTGATCCAATTGGGCATTTTTTAATCTATCAGAGAATGTGAAATCATCAATACTAATAAAAGGATAAGGTTCTTTTTGGATATCACAAAAATACAACGAAATAGAAACTTCATTGTTAGCATGATATTGAAAGCGCCATTTATTATCTGAATTCTTTGTGAAAATTTGACAGTTGAATTTTATATGACAAATCTGGCTAAAAACTTTTACCCAATCCATTAATTTTATAGGATTGATTTTTTCATAAATAGGAACTGTTTTTCTAATTGCTTTTACATCATATAGATTAACCATACAAATAACCCTCCTAAAAAAATATATGAACAATTTCTTAGAAATATGACTGCTTGTACAATAGAAAGGAATGAAAAAAATCATTGAAATAGTGGTAGTATAATAATAGTAAAGGAATGAATATTAAAAAGAAAGAGGGTGAAAGCTATCAAAAGAGGATATGGAAATATAAATGTTTTAAAATCCATTATGCAATTGTTTAAAAGAATAGGTGCACTTTATCAATTTATAAAAGACCCAAAGGTTTCACTTTATAAAAAAATAATGGTTATGGGTGGACTTATATATATTGTTAGTCCTATTGATATTATTCCAGAAACTATTTTAGGATTTGGTTTTATAGATGATGCTGTATTGATGTTATACATGATTTCAAAAATATCAGATCAATTAGACAAATATATTATCAAGAAAGATAAAAAGACAGATCTATCTTTTGAAAAAGAAAAAATTATTGAAGGGGTACAATATAAATTTGATGATGAAGATGAGAAGCCATCTAGATAGAGGGTTTTTTAATAAAATTATAAAAACACGAATATTAAAATGAATTTCAACAAAAATGTACACAATAAGATAAATTATGTTATAATAACCTTATCAAAAACAGGAGAGGTGAAAGTTTTGAGAGAGGATGTAGCAGAAATTCTATTTTCTGAAAAACAAATTCAAGAAAAAGTGAATGAAATCGGAAAACAAATTACAGAAGAATATAAAGATAAAGAATTAGTATTAATAGGAGTACTTAAAGGTGCAAATGTTTTTATGAGCGATTTAATGAGAAAAATAGATCTTCCAGTTATAATCGATTTTATGGCTGTATCAAGTTATGGTTTATCAACACAAAGTTCAGGGGTTGTAAAAATATTAAAAGATTTAGACCAAAGTATAGAAGATAAACATGTATTGATTGTAGAGGATATTATTGATACAGGACTAACATTACACTATTTATGTGATAATTTACTATCAAGAAATCCTAAAAGTTTAAAAATTTGTACATTATTGGACAAACCTGAAAGAAGAAAAGTTGAATTAAAAGTTGACTATAAAGGTTTTAATATTCCAGATGAATTTATTATTGGATATGGTATTGATTATGCAGAAAAATATAGAAACTTACCTTTTGTAGCATCCCTAAAAAGAGAAGTTTATGAAAAATAGTTTTGGGAAAGAATAAAATAAACCTTTAATTCCTATACTAATAAAGAGAAGGGTATTTATATGTATAGGAGTGATATAATGATACAAAACACAAATTTTCAAGAAATCAAAGAAAAATTTAGAAGTGCCAGCGTGGATGAAAAAATTAGAATATATACAACTACACAAGGTTTAACAGTTGACCAGTTTAAAGAACTTTTAAGAATGTTTCCACTTCAGCATCTAGATAAACTTGAAAGAGCAATGGCTTAACAGGCTAAAAAGAACCACTTATGTGGTTCTTTTTATATAGTTTAATATTTTTTCCCATTCAAATGGAATAGGGGTTCCATTTAGTACATATTCTTTTAGATAGTTAGATTCCGTGCAAGTGATGAATTTTGCAGGGATGGATAAAGCATAACCGTGATTGTTTAGTATGGTTTTTAATTCATGTCTTTCTCTTATGGTTATGTTTTCAATATTACATGTAGAATGATTACAATGATTGGTCTTTTCTAACTGGGCGTATCTTATAATTTCTTTTTTTATGTATTCTATAAGATAATTTTGAAATTCTATATCATTTTCTAATTTTGGATATGCGGATAACCAGTTAGGTTTTGGATTCTTAGAAAGGATTGTTTTGACAAAAAAATCATATTTTAGCGAACCATTTTTCAATCCTTTATAATATTTCCTTATATTTTTTTTCATATGATTATACAATTCCATTCTTGTTTGATCAGGTAAATTAGCCACTTTCACAATGAGACCTCCCCTATATAACTAGTAATATTATTGACAAAATTTTCAAAAAATATAACACCTATTGAATAGATTTTATAGATGCAGGGAAAAATTTTATAGAATGTATAACATAGAAAGCGTTATTTTAGGTATTGTTTTTAATGATTATTTTCACTATAATATAATAGTGTGTGATAAGGTGAAAAGTTTATATAGGGGGAGTTTTATTGAGAGCATTGGCTATTTTAGGAAGTCCTAGGATAAAAATGAATACAGACATTCTTTTAAATAAAGTCATTGAAGGACTAGAAAAAAAAGATGTATTGGTTGAAAAAATTCAACTTGGAAAATTAAATATTTATCCCTGTATAGCTTGTGGCGCTTGTGCAAAAACAGGTAGTTGCTTTATAAAGGATGATATGTATAAAATGTATGATAAATTTGATCAAGCGGATATTGTAGTCTTTGCTTCTCCATTATATTTTAATTCTGTTACAAGTATTGCTAAAACTATGATTGATAGATGCCAAATGTTTTGGTCTAGTAAATATGTTTTAAATAAGCCCTCTATTGACAGGTCAAAAAAAAGAAATGGTCTATTTATATGTACTGCAGGTGGCGTACAAGAGGAAAATGGATTCATAGGTGCTACCCTTGTAATGGACTTGTTTTTTAAAGCAATTAACACAAAATATAAGTATGATCTTCTTATAGACAATACAGATAAAGTTTTTGTTGGAGAACGAGTAGATCTTCTTGAAAAAGCACATGAAATGGCTGAAAAATTAATCGAATTCAATTGAAATTAGGTGAGAATTGTATTTTTTTATTGATTTTTGATCAATGAAGAGATATGATATATAGTATGAGTATTTTGTATACATAATTCAATTATATTAATTAAGGGGTGTTTTTTATGTCAAATAATATGGTATCCGTTGGATTATCCAATAAACACATTCATTTAAGCAAGGAACATGTTGAAATTCTTTTTGGTCAAGGTCATGAACTAACTCCAATGAAAGATTTAGTTCAACCAGGACAATTTGCCTGTGAAGAGAAAGTAGATATTGTTGGATCAAAAGGAACATTAAAAGGTGTAAGAGTATTAGGACCTGCAAGAAATAAAACACAAATTGAGATTTCTTTAACAGATGGATTTGCGTTAGGAGTAAAAGCACCAGTGAAAAATTCTGGAGACTTAGCAGGAACTCCTGGAGCAAAGATTGTTGGACCAAAGGGTGAAGTAACAATCGAAGAAGGAATTATTGTTGCTGCTAGACATTTACATATGCATACTACAGATGCAGAAAAATTTGGTTTGAAAGATCAAGATATTGTAAGTATTAAAGTAGAAGGTCCAAGAGGATTAATCTTTAATAATGTTTTAGTAAGATCAGGAGAGACACATGCTCTTGAATTACATGTTGATATGGAAGAAGGAAATGCTGCAGGATTAAAAAATGGTATGATGCTTGAAGTAATTAAATAGTTATTATGAAGATAAAAAGAATGGTCTAAGGATCATTCTTTTTTAAATAGATAA
The DNA here is from genome assembly GCF_019884785.1 of Crassaminicella profunda. Lineage (GTDB taxonomy): Bacteria > Bacillota > Clostridia > Peptostreptococcales > Thermotaleaceae > Crassaminicella > Crassaminicella profunda. Next base: position 2,088,106 of record NZ_CP082326.1, on the reverse strand, counting down.
AAATATAACCTTTAGGGAAATAGGAAAGTTGGATTTTGATGAAATTTTATGATGAAAATTTGGGAATCGAATTTAGTACCGAATATAGAAATCGAAAAACCTTTGAAATTAGAATAGAGCCTCCTAATAGAGTTACTGTAAGAGCACCAAAAGGCTCCAAAGAAGAAGATGTATTAAAAATTGTTGGGGCAAAGGAAAAATGGATTAGGGATAAGCTATCTTTTTTTAAAGGAATAGACTATACAAAGATGAAAAAAGAGTATGTAAATGGTGAAATTTTTCTGTATTTAGGGGAGGAGTATCCACTAAAGGTTATTATGGATTATTCTATAAAAAAGCCAGTAGTAAAGCTTGAAAAGGAGACATTTTATATTACTACCAACACAGAAGATGAAAATATGTTAAAAAAGGCTATGAAAGAGTGGTACCGAAAAAAGACATTAGAAGAGATCATGAAAAGAACAGCCTATTTCCAAAAAAATTTTCTATTAAAGCCTAATAAAATTAAAGTAAAAGATCAGAAGAAACGCTGGGGAAGTTGTAGTTCTAAGATGAATTTAAATTTTAATTTAAGGTGTATAATGATGCCTAGAGCTATAATAGATTACCTTGTTGTTCATGAAATGTGTCATATGGTGCATATGAATCACTCTAAGGCCTTTTGGCAATTGGTTGGGAAAATCATACCAGACTATAAAGAACGAAGAATGTGGCTAAAAGAGAATGGGATGAGGATGCATATTTAAATGATATTCAAGATGAAATGTTAGTGGATTCTTATGCATAAAATGGAAAAATTTAATTTTTCTGTTGACAATAAGTTTTTGAGATGCTAAAATAATCATCAAGAAATAAATATAGAAAAAAGACTATGACGGAGAGAAAAGCATTGACCCTGTAATTCCAGAGAGCTGGGGATAGGTGAGAGCCCAGTGTTGTAAGACAATGTGTATATTCACTCTAGAGTTGTTGTTCCAAAAGGTAATTCGAGTAGGAGCAAAGGGTTGTCCCCCTTATTAGGACTACAGTTTAGCTTTTATGATGTATATAGAGGCAGACTGGAAAAGAGATGATCTTAAAAAAGTTTTATTTTTTTGGATCAATTAGAGTGGTACCGTGAAGTCAAGCTTCGCCTCTATTATAGAGGCGGAGCTTTTTTGATTTTTAATAAAGCTAGCTTAAAATCAAAGGATATATTAAAAATGAATGATTAAAGATTTGACCGGTCTTTACAAAAAACTTTCAAAGTAAATTAGTGATCAGAATTTGTTTTGAAAATAATAGGAGGATATTTATGTCTTTGGTAACTGCAAAAAATGAAAAAAATAAAAGAGATAAGTGGGGATCAAAAATAGGTTTTGTTCTTGCTGCAGCAGGATCAGCAGTAGGATTAGGAAACCTTTGGAAGTTTCCATATAGTGTAGGCAATAATGGTGGCGGTGCATTTGTAATGATTTATATGATATTTCTTATTTTAATAGGATTGCCACTTATGCTTGCAGCTATTACATTAGGTAGAAAAACACAGCTTTCAGCTGTAGGTGCTTATAGAAGTCTTAAAAAGAATTGGGCTTTTGTAGGTGGATTAGGTGTTCTTTGTGGATTTTTTATCTTGGCTTTTTATAGTACTGTAGGGGGCTGGGTCATTTATTATTGCATAAAAGCCTTTACAGGAGGTCTTGCTATAAAAGATCCTGAAGTGTTAGGCGGGATTTTTGGAGGTTTTATATCTTCACCTGCTTCAAGTATTATGTATCAAGGAATATTTTTGATATTGACTTTATTGATTGTGATTAGAGGAATTAGTTCAGGAATAGAAAAAGCAAGTAAAATTATGATGCCAGCTCTTTTTGGTATGATTATTCTTATTGCAATAAGATCTGTAACCTTACCTGGAGCTTCAGCAGGAATTGAATTTTTTCTTGTCCCAGATTTTTCGAAAATTAATATGGATGTGGTTATGAATGCATTAGGACAAGTATTCTTTTCACTAAGTATTGGTATGGGGGTTATGGTTACCTATGGAAGTTATTTAGACAAAGATACAAATCTACTTGGACCTGCTGCGTCTATTCCTGTATTAGATACGATGGTAGCCATCCTTGCAGGTTTTGCTACATTGCCAGCAGTATTTGCTATTGGGTTTAAAGCTTCTTCTGGACCTGGGCTTATGTTTGTAACCCTTCCAGCGGTGTTTGCAAGTATGCCTTTTGGAAAGTTATTTTGCATATTGTTTTTTGTACTTGTATTATTTGCAGCTCTTACTTCATCCATATCTATGCTTGAAGTATGTGTATCTTATTTCGTAGATGAAAAGGGTGCAAATCGAACAAAGGCTGCTATGATGATCATAGTGATTATGTATATTGTAGGGATTCCAGCTGCTCTTTCTATGGGGCCTTGGAAAGATCTTCATATACTTGGTAATTTAAATTTCTTTGATTTTTATGATAAGTTAACTTCCAATATACTTCTTACATCAGGAGGATTACTACTTTCCATCTTTGTTGGATGGATATGGGGAGCAGATAATGCCATAGAGGAAATTGAAAAGATGGGCGTGAAGTTCACACTTGCACCTTTATGGAAATTCCTTATAAAATATATCGTTCCGCCAGCAGTATTCATTATATTGATTAATTCATTTAAAAGTGTTATTGCAGCTATATTTTAATAAAAAATCCCTATCTCAGAATTCTGAGGTGGGGATTTTAGATTTTTTGAAAAAAAGTACAACAGGTTAAATCAGATTTAACCTATACTTTTAAAGTAAGTTATTGTTTTTTATATGGTCATATTCTGATAGTAATTGATCTAGAAATTGACTAAATTTGACTACTTCTGGATCCAGTAGATTACCTTTTTTTTCTTGTATCAAGCTATTTAATAAAAATCTAGCGTTTTCAATTTTTTTTAATATAGAGTTTAATTTACGCTTGTGGTTATCCATTTAACATACCCCTTTTCCTTTGTGTTGTAAGATTTAACCTGTTGTACTATAGAAATGATACTGTAAAAAATAACAACAAATACATAAAAATGGTAGGAATGTATCGGAATATAATAAAAGAAGTAGAAAAACACAAAAAAAGATCGAATAAATAAGGTGTATTGATCTAGAGGAGTATGATTAAAGTAAAATTTATTATAGACAGCGTAAAATCTTATAGATGCCTGTGTGAGAGAAAAGAACAGATAAAATTAATCTAGATGCTTGATTGAATAGAAAATATGTGTTTAGTAATAAGAAGTGTTTATTTAGCAAATAAAAACGGACCTCCATATGAAAATGGAGGCCCTATATGTAAAAGGAGGATTGACCTATCCTTAATGGGTTACAAGGGACTCATATTTTATAGGATAAGATATGACCCCTATATATAAATAAGGGGGAAGTGAAGAAATTTTTATCTATAAATAGAATAAAGGATAAATATTAAAAAAATGTGAACAAAGTGTGAACAATGTCAAATAAACTTATTTCTTAGCATAAATCATTGAATAGTATTTAAAAATGGAATATATGTTATGATTTAGTATGTGGTTAATATAAAATAATGCGAAATAGAAATAAAAAAGAAAGTTGATTTTTTGAAAGATTATAGGTAAGCTGAAATATGAGATGATTGAGTATATAAAAGAAAAAGATAGCTATAAATATTGAAAAAATCATGAAAAAAAAGACTAGATAGGAGGAAAGAAAATGTTTAATAAAAATTATAAACTTACAGATAAAACTGTATGGAAAGGAAGAACAGACAGTAAAAGTAATTTTGATGCTTTTAGATGGCATCAATGGGTTGAAAGCATGGACTTAAGAAACGATAATTTATCTCCTTATGAAGGAGAATTGGGATTTGCTTTTATAGGGTTTTGCTGTGATGAAGGGATTAAGCGTAATAAGGGTAGAGGTGGAGCCACAAAAGGACCTATAAGTATAAAAAAGGAATTGGCTAATTTACCATGTTGTTTTACAAGAGATGTGAAGCTCTTTGATGCAGGAAATATTCTTTGTGAAAATTGTACTTTAGAAGAAAGTCAAAAGTTACTTTCAAAAGCGGTAGCGAAAATTTTAGATTTAAATCTCTTTCCTATTGTTTTAGGAGGAGGGCATGAAGTTGCTTTTGGACACTATAATGGGATTTTAGACTATTTAAAACAAAAAGAGGATAAACCTAACATTGGAATTATCAATTTTGATGCTCATTTTGATCTTAGACCCTATCCAAATGGAGGAAGCTCTGGAAGCATGTTTAGGCAAATTGCAGACCAATGTAAAGAAGAAGATTTAGAATATGCTTATCTTTGCTTAGGTATTCAAAAACATAGAAATACCATTGATCTTTTTAAAACAGCAGAGGGGTTAGGTGCTCAGTACATATTAGCAAAGGATATCATAAACTATGATGATTTTAGCATAGTAGAAAAATTAGATGATTTTATGAAATTAAGAGATTATTTCTATATAACTATATGTTCTGATGTATTTTCATCTGCTTTTGCACCAGGGGTAAGTGCCACACAACCTTTTGGATTAGAGCCAGAAAGAGTGTTGAAGTTTCTTAAGTATATTTTAAGATCTAACAAGGTAATTAGTTTTGATATTGCAGAAGTATCCCCTAGATTTGACCAAGATAATACTACTGCAAATTTAGCTGCTGTATTGATTTTTTCTGTTATTAATACTTTAGCTCAAATGAATAATTTAGATCTTTAGATGATAAAACTTAGATGAATGAATTGCTACTAGTTGTAATGGTAATGGTTGTATATATGTAAGATTCCCTTATATATGGTCAAAAAACATACAAATGATTAATTTACAATTAAGTTTTGAAATGGTATAATTTAGTAAATACATATAGAGACATGAGAATTGGAGAGTCGCATTAATAAACCTATGAAAGCGTAGGCTTATTGATTGTGACTTTTTTATTTAACATTTTACCCTATAGAAAGTTAAATAAGTTACAAATTTACAAAAATAATATGAAAGGGTGAAAAGATTGAAGAATAAGGGATTGATTTTTAGTGTTTGTGTATTACTTACTATGCAATTATCAATTTATGTATATAATTTATCTGCTACTATATTTAAAATCTTTTTTGTTGTTGTAGATGTATTTATTATGTATTTATTATTTCAAAATGCATATAAAAAAATGGATAAGGAAGGAAGTAAAGAAGATATAACTAAAGATAAGGAAATACATGAAAAATTATTTATAGTGTCTGAAACACTAGGTTTTAATATTTACCAATTATCATGGTTAGCACAGGATAATATGGCTGCATTTAATAATTTGGTAAAGATTTCATGTGAGATAAAAGAGTTAAGTGAACAAAATACTGCTAGTATGCAAGAAACAAGTTCAAGCATTAATCAATTAGCATCAATAGCTGAAGAATTAAATCAAAACATAAATAATATTGAAAGTCAATCCATTCAATCCTATGAAATGTTAAATCAAAATCTGGATACTATTAATAGTATGGGAGAATTTTTGAGTGATTTTAGAAGAGCTATTGATAGGGCAGTTAAAAACAATATGGATCTACAAGAGTCTTCTAAAAAGGTGAATACAATTGTTGAATATATAAAAGCAATATCTAAACAAACAAATCTTCTGGCATTAAATGCTTCAATAGAAGCTGCTAGAGCAGGAGAAGCAGGAAAGGGTTTTTCTGTTGTTGCTAGTGAGATACGCAAATTATCTGATGAGATTGATATATCAATTTCAAAGATAGATAGTATTTTAAAAGAAATACTAAATAGAATAGAAAGTTCTAATGAAATAATGAATATTTATGAAGATAAAATAAAAAGAATAGATCATATATCAAAAAAATCCGTTGAAGCCATTGGAAAGGTTGAAAATATTGTTAATAATATAAGAAGTTCAGTAGCTCAGATCAATAATATGTCTGGTATGCAGATGAATTTATCTAGAGAGATTGATGCAGGAACAGAATTTGTAACTTCAGCAGTAGAAAAGACAAATAATATTATTAGTGATTCTATAGATATGATAAATATTCAGCAAAATAAAAATGATGAAATGAATTTATACTTTGATAAACTAACTGAAGTAACGGAAGATCTACAGTGTGTAACTGTTAAGTTAAAAAAGGAAAATGAAATAATATTTGGAATTAACCCGTTTACATCACCAGAAAACATTAAAAAGATGTATCTTCCGATTTTAGATAGAGTATGTAAAAGTATAGGATATAAAGCTAGAACGGTGATAGTAAAAAATTATGAAGCTGTTAATCAAGGGATAAATGATGGAATAATAGATGTTGGATGGTTTTCACCCTTAGCTTATGTAAATGCTCGTGAAAAAAGCAATGTGATACCTATTGCTACTCCTAAAGTGAGAGGTCAAACTACATATAATGGCTATATTATTGCTAGAAAGGATAGTTGTATTGAAACATTATCGGATTTAAAAAATAAGTGTTTTGGATACGTAGATGTAAATAGTGCTTCAGGATATTTATATGCACGACATATATTAGAATTAAATAACTTAGATCCGGATAAGATTTTTTCAAAAGCTACTTTCATGGGGAATCATGATAATGTCATAAAGGGAGTATTATCAGGAGAATTAGATGGAGGTGCAACTTATGATGAAGCAATAGAAAATTTAAAGGCTAAAGGATTTTCAATTAATGATCTCAGAATCATTGGCTCTATAGATAATATTCCTAAGGATGCAATTGCTGTTAGCCCTAAAATTTCAAATGACCTTATGGAAAAACTCAAAGATAGCTTTATAAGTTTTAAAGCTAATGATGAATCAAATACTCTAATTCAAGGATTTAAGGAAAGTAGAGATGAAAATTATAATGTAGTTAGGAAAATCATATAAAAAGAAGGGCTTCTAATATAGATTAGAAGTCCTTCTTTTTATATGATTAAAGAGGTGGGAAAACCATAATACCACAATAAAACCTAAAATATTTAGGAAATATGATTTGGTCAGATTCCATTGGTGATAGTGAAAATATCCAAGTTCGTTCATGATGAATTCTAAAAGGAGAAGCAGCAAAGATACGAACAATAAATATGGGAGCTGCCATTTTTTATGTAAAGGATAATAGTATACTAAAAGCATGCCAGATGGGAAACCACTTAACCAGTAAAATGTAGGCAGTCCAGATAATTTAAGATTTGCAAAGCTATAGGAAAAGGCTTTAAGTTCAATGAACGTACTATCAATTATATAAAGGGTGACTAAAGAAATGAAACCAATAGGATATAAAAATTTATATTGATTAAATGGAATAAATATAAGAACTAATAAAAAAGCAATACAACACATAATAATCCAACCCACTGTAGATTCCTCCTATCTAAATGGTTTTATATTTATAATCTACCAATAAAATAGATTTATTATCCCATAAATTAATGTTGCTGATGATAAAGAATATTTATGAGAGGATTGAAGATTTATTGAGTATGTGAGTAAAAATGATTAAATCCTTTATAGATAATGAAAAAGGTTAGAACCTTACAAAAATGTAAGAATTTTATCTAAAAATGTAAGATAAATCGATTAAAAAAAACAATTTTAAAAAGTATAATGATAGTAATTCGGCAAGGGATTTTGGAATATACAAAATGCTTGTCGTTCATTTTATTTATAATACATAGCATCAAAATTTTTTGTAAGGGAAAAAGAGGATACAAGGCTTTGAATAGAAGATTTAAGGAGATATTTAAGATGAAAAGAAGGCGAAGACGGAAAAAAAGACGTTTTATAAAACGTATAGTGAAAATGATAATGACATTGCTTTTTCTAGTGATGATTGTAAATACTATACTTTACATAAAAGATAAGAATGATCATATTAATTTAAAAGAATTAAGCGTAAGGGATTATATTCAAAATGTGGATGAACAGGGAAAGGGGAAAGTACAACTTAATTGGAAATATTTTGCTGCTATTGATGGTGTAAGATTTAAAAATGACTTTTCAAAAGTAAATGAAGATACTTTCAAGAATTTAGCAAATATGTTTATAGTATATGATAATGATAGAAAATATAAAGTAAGAAGTTTAGAAGATGTTTTAGAACAATTAGGACTTAAAGAAAAGGAAGAAGAAAGGATATATAAGTATTTGAAGGATTTACAATATGTAGGACTCATGAATAGTAGATTACGGAAAGATTCTCCTTATATAAAATTTATCAATGAAATTTCGGATGAAGCTATAGAACGATATGATGAATATGGAATTTTTCCTTCTATTACTATTGCACAAGCTATTTTAGAATCTGGTTGGGGGAAATCAGAATTAAGTAAAAAAGCAAATAATTTGTTTGGGATAAAAGCAGATAAGAGCTGGAATGGGGAACAAATTAAAATGAAAACAGTAGAATACTATAACAAGGATACAAACTCTGATTTTAGAGTGTATGAAAATATTGGTGAATCTTTAAAGGATCATAGTAAATTTATTTATGAAAATAAAAGATATAGAAAAAATGGAGTTTTTAATGCATCCTATTATGTAGAACAAGCTCAAGCTTTGGAAAATGCAGGTTATAGTACGAAAGAAAATGAAAATGGTGAAAGAATATATGCGGAGTTATTGATACAATTGATTCGGCAATATAATCTTCAATTGATAGACTATAAGGTACAGGTAAAAGAATAAAATAAATTGGGAAAATACCATCTATAAAATAGATAAAGGTATAAGGATGTGTAAAAATTGGTAGAGGATATACGTAAATTCAAGGGTATAATAGGTATAGATAGAAATGATTAAATACAGAAAGAGAGGAAGCATACAATGTTAGATAAAAATAAACGATGGATTACAGTAGCCATTCTTTTGCTGATTACTGTAATTTTAATGGCTTGTCAAGGAAATGGAGAGATCAAAAGTGAAAATGAAAAAGTTAGTATCCAAGATACATCTTATCAAACTATAACTCCAGCAGATGCAAAAGATAGGATTGAAAAAGAAGAAGGTATTATTCTACTAGATGTAAGAACCAAAGAAGAATATAAAGAAAAACATATTCCAAATAGCATACAAATCGCTGTAGATGATTTAGAAGAAAAGGTAGAAGAAAAAATACCTGATAAAAATGCTACAATATTTGTATATTGTAGAAGTGGTAGAAGAAGTCGTATTGCATCAGAAAAATTAATAGAGAAGGGCTATACCAATGTGTTTGATTTGGGTGGGATTATAGATTGGCCATATGAAACGGAGAAAGAATAGGGGGATGAAATAATAACTAATTTATCTAAAATTATTTACAAATAAGGATTACAATGCTATTCTAATATTAGAATAGAGGAGGTGAAATATGACAGAAATTGAAATTATTTTATTAGCTCTTTTATATGATAAAGATTATTATGGATATGAAGTTGAAAGGATTATAGAACAAAGAAATATGAGAGAGTGGACCAATATAGGATTTTCTTCTATTTATAATTCTTTCAACAAACTTGAAAAGAAAGGTCTTATCAATTCAAGATATGAAAAAGAATATGGCTCTCCTAAAAGAAAAGTATATTTTATAAAGGATGAAACAAAAGTAATTGTAAAAAAACAGATTATAAAAATATTAAGTGAATATACTTCTGATGCCAGTAAATTTGATATAGGGATGGCATTTTCTTATTTAATTTCAAAAGAAGAATTTTATAGAGCATTAATGCATCGTAAAGAAAATCTAATAAAAAGAAGAAAATTCATTCTTGAAAAATATCATCAGCATCCTACAGCCAATGAAAGGCCTCATATAAAAGCATTATTTGAAAGACCTATAGTATGTATAGATGCTGAAAAAGTATGGATGGAGAATTTTATAAAGGAAAATTTTTTTGAATAGCTATTCTAAATATAGAATAGCTATGGAGATTGAATATGTGTGAGAAATGTTATAGTAAATATTTAAGGGTAATCCTTTTACTTAAAGAATATTAGATCAATAAAGGAATGAAAAAGGAGATGTTTAGAGGATGAATCATTTAGTTAGTAATGCATTCCAAACTTTCATAAATGAAGCACCAAACCATGCAAAAGCATGGATGGAAGCAGTACAAAAATTAGATAAGGGAAGTGCACTTGATAAAAAAACAGAAGAACTTGCGTACATAGCAGTTTTAGCAGCAGCTAGATTAGAAAGTGGGATCCCCTTTCATGTAAAAAGTGCAAAGGCAAATGGTGCAAGTAGGGAAGAAATTATAAGTGCTGTATTAGTAGGCTTACCAGCAGTAGGAAATGTTGTAACATCAAGTCTTCCGAAAGCGTTAGAAGCTTATGATCATGAATAAACTTATATAATCGATTGTAGAGATAAAAACACAGTTTCGGTTGGTAGTCCGAACCTATCTATCACAAATAGATAGCAGTAACCTTCCCTCCTGGGGTTGTCCATTCTCTATTAGAGAATCATGAATCAGGAGGTATTTAAAATGAAAATAACCAGTAAACTTACCGTTTTATTTGAAGAACCTTTCTGGGTTGGTATATTTGAAAGAACTTATGATGGAAGATATGAGGTTTCACGAATTATATTTGGTCCAGAACCTAAGGATTATGAGGTGTATGATGTAATATTAAAAAAATTTAATCATATAAGATTTACTAATGCTATTCACGCCAAAAATAAAAAGGATAAGAAAATAAATCCCAAGAGGCTTCAAAGAAAAATTAGAGAAGAGACTAAAGATAAAGGTATTGGAACAAAGGCTCAACTTGCAATAAAACTTCAACATGAAGAGAACAAAGTAGCAAGAAAAAAGAAATCTAAAGAAAAGAAAGAAGAGGAGCAAAGAAGAAAATTTGAATTAAGACAACAGAAGAAAAAAGAAAAGCATAAAGGTCATTAAAAAATATAAAAAGTCATGTAAGTTAGGCAAATGCCTAAGTTATATGACTTTTTTGTATGAGGATGATCATTTATGATATAGGGGAAAATACAAAAAAAGGTTGGATCATATGAAAATCATATTGACAATCATGTTGGTAGTTACTATAATAGTTACTAAGTGTAGTGGTTGATTGAGTAACTACTAGAAAATCTACTGATAAAAGGAGGGTTCATTATGATAAGTGATTGCAAAATCAAATATAGCTTTAAGGATGGAGTATTTGATGGGTTACCAATCGTTATTGGTTTTGTACCTATAGCAATGGCATTTGGAATATTATCAAAAACTACTGGGATTACAATGATCCATAGTATATTATTTTCTGTTTTAGTATTTGCAGGGGCAAGTCAGTTTATAGCGTTGAATTTATTACTTGTAGGAGCTGGAATAGGGGAAATTGTATTAACTACATTGCTAGTAAATTTTAGACATTTTTTAATGGGAGCTTCCCTTGCAACAAGGATGACAAAAGATATGAAAAGATGGAGTCCTTTTATTGCATTTGGTATAACAGATGAGATTTTTTCTGTTGCATCCTTTAAGGAAGGAATACTAACGAAAGAATATATGTTATCTTTAGAATTTGTAGCCTATTTGTCATGGGTTGGTGGAACAGGCCTTGGATATTTAGTAGGATCAGTATTGCCAGCGGTTGTGAAAAATAGTATGGGTGTAGCTTTGTATGCTATGTTTGCTGCCATTTTGATACCTGAGGTAAAAAAATCTACTAAGGCTGCAATTTTAGCATGTCTATCAGGGATTGTAAATAGTGTATGTAAGACTTTCTTTGCTTTACCTCAAGGATGGAGTATTGTTATATCAATAATTTTAGTATCTTTTCTAGGGGTATATTTTTTTAAAGAAAAGGAGGAGAAAGCATATGAATAATCGGATTTTACTTATTTTGGGAATGATGTTCGTAACTTATATACCAAGATTAATTCCTTTTGTCATGGTATCTGGGAAAAAATTACCAGATAAACTAGATCAGTTTTTACAGTATATTCCTTATACAGCTTTAGGTGCATTGATTATTCCAGGGGTATTTTCTGCAACACCAGAAATGCCACATGCTTCATTATTAGGAATGGGATTTGCTTTTGTTTACGCTTGGTATAAGGGGGGAATAATCATACCTGTATTAGGATCTATAGTAGTGACTTTTCTAATGCTTTTGATGAAAAATGGATTTGTTATATAATGAATGAAGCGTTAGGATTTTAATCAAATCATAAGAGGTGAAGCTATGAGTAATGAAGTATTGATTATTGAGGACATGAAGAAATTAGGATTAAGTGAATATGAAGTAAAGGCATATTTAAAGCTTTTAGAGGAATATCCTGTGAATGGATATGCTTTGAGTAAAAATTCCCGTATTCCAAGATCAAGAATTTATGAAGTGTTAGATAGTTTAAAAAATAAGCAGATGGTATTTGAAGAAGTTGAAGGCAAAACAACCCTTTATTATCCTATTGATCCTAAGTTACTATTAAATAAACTCAAAAACAATTTTGAGAACATATTAGAGCATGTGGATACGTATACAAAGAAAGTTTATTCTGAGCAACAAAAGGATAATAAATTGGTAGTGATTAAAGGCAGAAATAAAATTATTGAGTTTATCAATATATTGATTTCTGATGCAAAAAAAAGAATAGCTGTTTCTATATGGGAAGAAGAAATAAACGATCTTTCAAAAGGGCTAAATGAAGCACTTAGTAGAGGGGTTATGCTAAAAGGGATATACTTTGGGAAAAACAATCCTTACAAAGAGATTGTTACTCATAGAAGGATAGAAAGATACTTATCAGAAAAAAGTGAACGATATATGACTATCACCATTGATGGGATTCATGTAGTATCAGGAATCATATCAAGAGAAGAGGAAAGTCAAGTTACGTGGACAAAGGATACGGGTTTCGTGGAAATGAGTGAGGATTATATTGTCCATGATTTAATGGTAAATCTTTATTCTAAAAAATTAGGAGAAGAGGAAAGAAAAGAATTTGAAACTTATGCAGATCATATTAGAAAAGAATATTTTGGATTTACTGATGAAGAATTTGAAAAGTTTAAATAAACAATAGGGAGGAATTATAATGAGTGAATTAATCTTTCAAAAGGATAGTTATGTAAAGGAGTTTGATTGTACGATTATAGATATTGATGAGGCTGAAAATGCAGTAGTTTTGGATAAAACAGCATTTTTCCCAGGTGGAGGAGGACAGCTTTGTGACAAAGGGATTCTTATAGGAGATGCAACTTATCCCGTTAAAAAAGTAAAGAAAAAAGGAGAAAAAATCTATCATTATATAGATGGAGCACTACCTAAAATAAAGGAGAGTTGTAAAGGAAAACTTGACTGGGAGTATAGATATAAACTTATGAGAACCCATACGGCAATGCATATTTTATGTGGTGTTGTATGGAGAGATTATAAAGCACAAGTAACAGGAGGAAATATGGATCCCCTTAAAGGAAGAATGGATTTTGAATTTGAAAATTTTGATAAGGCTTTAATTCAAGAGATAGAAGAAAAGGTAAATAAAGAAGTAGGAAATAAAAGAAATATAAAAGTAAATATCCTTAAAAGAGAGGAGGCTTTTAAGATTCCAGATTTAATAAGAACAAAAATAAATCTTTTACCAGAAGGAATTAATGAAATCAGAACCATTGAAATTGAAGGATTAGACCTTCAAGCAGATGGAGGAACCCATGTGAATAATACTAGTGAGGTTGGAAAGATGAAGATTGTAAATTACAAAAGTAAAGGAAAAATTAATAAGAGGATATATGTTGAGTTAGAAGACTAAAATCATAGAAGCTATTGAAGCAGGCGCGAGAGCTGTTGAAGAGGTAAATAAAAAAACAGCAGTAGGCTCTGGCGGTTGTGGTGGTAAAAGATGTGGAGTAAAAATTAAAAAAATGTTGGAAGAATATAGAAGAGATTAATCTAAAGATATAGGGAAAAATAAAATAGATTTTAGTGTAGTTGAGTAAAATAAATCAAAAAACCTGATAAAGTGCTATCAGGTTTTTCTATGTCTTAAAGAAATATATTCAATTTACACATTAAATCTAAATAATATAACATCTCCATCTTTTACAACATACTCTTTTCCTTCAAGTCGTACAAGTCCTTTTTCTTTCGCAGCAGCCATACTACCAGAAGTTACTAAATCATCATAACTAATAGTTTCTGCACGGATAAATCCTTTTTCAAAGTCTGTATGGATTTTTCCAGCAGCTTGTGGTGCTTTGGTGCCAATTTTTATGGTCCATGCTCTTACTTCTTGTGGACCTGCAGTTAAGAAACTCATAAGACCAAGTAATCTGTATCCTGCTTTGATTAATTTATCAAGACCAGATTCTTCGAGACCAAGCTCGCTTAGGAACTGTTCTTTTTCTTCATCTTCAAGTTCTGAAATTTCAGATTCGATTTTTGCGCAGATGACAACAACCTCTGCATTCTCAGTTTTAGCATGTTCTCTTACTTGTGCTACCATGTTGTTATCTGTTGGATCTAGTAAATCATCTTCAGATACATTGGCAACATAAATAATTGGTTTGAAGGATAATAAAGTATACTCTTGTACCATTTTTTCTTCATCTTCTGTTAAATCAAGGGTTCTTGCAGATTTTCCTTCTTCAAGGGTTTCTTTGACTTTTTCTAATAAATCAAGCTCTTTTTGAAGAGATTTATCGCCCTTTAACATTTTTCTAGTTTTTTGGATTCTTCTGTCAATGAGTTCAAGATCAGAGAATATTAATTCAAGATTAATGGTTTCAATATCTCTTAGAGGTCCTACGCTTCCTTCTACGTGGACTACATTTTCATCTTCAAAGCATCTTACTACGTGAACGATTGCAGCAACTTCACGGATATTTCCTAAGAATTTATTTCCAAGTCCTTCTCCTTTACTAGCTCCTTTTACAAGTCCTGCTATATCATAGAATTCAATAGCAGTAGGAAGTACTTTTTTTGAATCATACATCTCTCTCAACACGTCTAGTCTTTTATCAGGAACGGAAACGACCCCAACATTTGGTTCGATGGTACAGAATGGATAGTTTGCTGATTCAGCACCAGCTTTAGTAATAGCGTTAAATAATGTACTTTTACCTACGTTTGGTAAACCGACGATACCTAATTTCATTTGTAACTCTTCCTTTCAAACGATCTATGTGATTTTCATACAAATTAAATTATAACTGATAAGTACGAGTAGTTCAATAAAAAGAAAGACGCAACTAGTTCTTTTTTCATATTTAGTAGGATATATCAATAAAATAAATTAGGGGGTGGGGCTTTATGAAGATTATAAAGAATATGAAAGCACTGATTTTTGCTATTGTGTTTTCTATATTTATCATATGTTATTTAGTGAGCTTTGGATTTCTTGAGAGACTTTCTATTGTTATTTTAACCATATTTGTTTGTATATTTATTAAAAATATAAAAAAAGTAAACTTTGTACAATTTTGTACAGGAATATGTGGAATGATTGTAGGTTTTTTAATATGTAGTCATGTTTTGTTTTTTTTTGAATATAAAAATGAAGGGAAAAAAGAGTCTATTTATACAGAGACAAATGAAAATACAGCTGTATTTTTGGTATATGATGGAGAACCTGAAAGGTATGATATACCTATTCTTTTAAAGAATATGAATAGAAAACATTCCTTAAAGGAGAATATATTTTTGCCCCTTAGATTATATCAATATAAAAGAGTCTATGAAAATGTAGGAATCAGCAAATACAATGATATAAGTAGAAGAATTGGGCAAAAGCTTTCTGATCATTTAGATCATGGCTATGATATTTATGTTTCCTATTTAAATAATAAA
Source organism: Crassaminicella profunda (assembly GCF_019884785.1). GTDB lineage: Bacteria > Bacillota > Clostridia > Peptostreptococcales > Thermotaleaceae > Crassaminicella > Crassaminicella profunda. The sequence goes on along the minus strand of NZ_CP082326.1, from coordinate 2,072,342 downwards.
CCATATTATAAGGATGTTATTTATGAAAAAGCATTAAGAGAAAAATATAAGAAGATGATCATTGCTCCTATATTTTTGACAGAGTCAATAAATTATCAATATGTTGTTCACGAATTGGAAATGGAAAATTTATATACGAGTAAGAATCTGTTGAAATTCATGTCTCCTCTTTGGAATGGTGAAAAAATTACAAAAGCTATTATAAAAGAAGTATGCAAGGAAAATGATGATAAAAATGAGATAGGTATTGTTTTAATGGGGAATAGGAATGATGTAGATTTAGGGCCTAAAACCGTTAATCAAGGAAGAATGTTTATGGAAAATATCAAAAAAGAGTTGATAAAAAATGGGTTCGAAGAAAGAAAGATAAAATTTACACAACAAAGTCTTAATGATGCTGAGATTAATAAAAATTTAAGAGAACTTCAGCAATATGGAGTTGGAAAAATTTTATTAATAGGAATGGATGATATATTAGATAAAATAGAAAATCAGTACAAAATAGAAAAATTAATTAAAAAAATTAAGGGTGCAGAAGATGTAGATATAAAATATCTAAAAGGTTGGGGAGAAAGTGATTTTGTTATAGAAGAATTAGAATTTAGAATTAGGCTTATGAATGTAGAAGAATGGAATTAAATGGTTTTAGCATTTCAAAAATGTATATAATAGAAATGATAAACCATAATAAGTAGTGACAATATGGGGATTTTGCGATATAAATAGAATATACAAAATAATGCAAGGAGGGTTAAATTTGCTAAATAGATTAAAACCTATAGAAATTGGAAAAAAGATAAAGTTACATATTATTAAAACAGATAAATTTAAAACAACTTTAGTAAGTGTGTATTTAAAAAGACCTCTTATAAAAGAAGAGGTTACAAAAAATGCCCTATTATCTATGGTATTACCTAGAGGAACAAAAAAATATACAAGTTCAATGGAAATATCAAAGAAATTAGAAGGATTATATGGAGCTTTTTTAGGATGTGATGTGGCTAAAAAAGGTGAAAGAAATATTATTCAGTTTAGAATGCAACTGATTAATGACCAATATGTAGAAGATAACAATTTATTGGCAGAGGGAATGGAAATACTCAATGAGTATATAAATGATCCACACATGGTAAATGGTTGCTTTGAAAAAGATTATGTTGACCAAGAAAAAGACAATTTAATAGAGAGAATAGAAGGACGAAAAAATGATAAGATGAAATATGCATATGATCGTTGTATTGAAGAAATGTGCAAAGATGAGAATTTTTCATTGTACACTTATGGAAATATAGAGGATTTAAAAAATGTAACCAGCGAATCTTTATATGAACACTATAAAAACATTATTCGTACGTCTCCTATTGATATTTGTGTAGTAGGAGATTTTGATGAATTAGAAATACAAACATTAGTAACTGAAAAATTGAAGTTCAAGCAAGTGGATGTAGTATCTATAGAAAGGGAAAAAATAGAGTGCTTTCCTGATCAAGTAAATAAAATAGAAGAAGAGATGGATATCAATCAAGGAAAATTAAATCTTGGATATAGAACCAATATTCCTTTTGAAAGTGAACTGTATCATCCTCTATTGGTGTATTCTAATATTTTAGGAGGAGGACCAAACTCAAAGTTTTTCAAAAATATTAGGGAAAAAGAAAGTCTTTGCTACTATATATTTTCAAGGGTTGAAAAGTTTAAATCACTTATGATGATAGGTTCTGGAATAGAATTTGTAAATTATGAAAAAGGGATCAAACTCATTGAAAAGGAAATAGGCGAGATGAATCAAGGAAACTTTTCTAATGAAGATATAGAAAGTGCTAAAAATTCTATTATTACATCTATTCGAGGAATGACAGATAGCCCTTATATGCTGGGAGATTTCTATTATTCACAGGCTATAAGCGGTAGTGAGGATACACTCGAGACCATGATTGAAAAAATTAGAAAAGTGACTAAAGAGCAAATTATTGAAGCAGGAAAGAATATGCAATTAGACACCATATACTTCCTAAAAAATAAAGGGGAGGTTCGATAAGATGACTGTAAAAACCATAGAAAGCAAATTATTAAAAGAAAAAATGATTTTAAAAGAACTACCCAATGGTCTTAAAGTATTTTTTATGCCTAAGGAAGGCTATACAAAGCAATATGCTATTTTTGCTACAAATTATGGTTCTAATGAGAGTGAATTTGTAATCCCAGGAGAAAGTGAAGCCACAAAGGTTCCTGATGGAATTGCACACTTTTTAGAGCATAAATTGTTTGAAGAACCAGAGGGAAGTATATTTGATAAGTTTTCTGAATTAGGATCAAATGTAAATGCTTATACAAATTTCACTTCAACTTGCTATTTATTCTCATCTACAGATAGATTTTATGAAAATCTTGAAGTATTGATGAATTTTGTACAGTCTCCCTATTTTACAGATGAAAATGTTGAAAAGGAAAAGGGAATCATAGGGCAGGAAATAAAGATGTATGAAGATAATCCTAATTGGAAAGTATTTTTTAATGGATTAAAGGCAATGTATCATCATCATCCAGTAAGGGTTGATATTGCAGGAACGGTAGAAAGCATTAGTAAAATAACAAAGGAAGATCTTTACAAGTGCTACAACACTTTTTATGATCCGTCTAATATGATTGTATTTATCGTAGGGGATGTGGACCAAACAAAAGCTTTTTCTATCATTGAAAAGCTTCAAAAAAAGCAAGAAAAAATAGAAAAAGGAATTGAGAGAATTTATCCAGAAGAGCCAGAAGAAATCGTTCAAAATATTATTGAAGAAAAATTAGATGTTTCTATTCCACTTTTTAATATTGCTTTTAAAGATGTAGACAATGGCCTTAGTCCTAAAGAACTTTTAAAAAAGGATATAGGTACAAAAATACTACTAGATATGTTATTTGGAAAGAGTTCAGATTTATATAAGACTCTTTATGAAGAAGGATTGATTAATGATACATTTGAAAATGAATATACAGGAGAAAAAGATTATGCATACTCTATGTTAGGAGGAGAGTCTAAAAATCCTAAAAAGGTTTTAGAAGCGGTTCTTTCCCATATACAAAAGTTAAAAAGTATAGGATTAAACAAAGAGGATTTTGAAAGAATTAAGAAAAAGCACATAGGACAGCATTTAAGCTATTACAATTCGGTAGAGTTTATTGCTACTACTTTTGTCTCTTATTATTTTAAAGGGATCAATATTTTTGATTATGTGGAAGATTTAAAAAACATTGAATTTGAGACCATACAAAAACGATTTAAGGAACATTTTCATAGGGAAAGATGTGTATTATCTATTATTAGTCCAAAATCCTTTGAATAAAATGAATAAATTTATTATAATAGTAAAGAATGGTTGTCAGTTTCCTGACAACCAAAACTTTTTAAGGAGTGATTTGATTTGGATCCAGTAGCATTTAAATTATTTGGACTATCAATAAGATGGTATGGAATACTCATTGCAACAGGAATGGTATTAGGGACAATCCTTGCAATTAAAAGGGCAAAAAAACAAGGAATACCAGAAGAAAAGGTACTGGATTTATTATTATTTGCAATTCCTGCTGCTATCATTGGCGCAAGAACCTATTATGTGATTTTTAATTTTAAATCCTATGGGGGAGATATTCTCAGCATGATCAATATTCGACAAGGTGGGTTAGCTATTCATGGTGGTGTCATAGGAGGCGTATTAGTAGGATATTTCTTTTGTAAGAAGCATCATATTTCATTTAGAAAAATGGCAGATATATGCGCTCCAAGTATTATTTTAGGACAAGCCATTGGAAGATGGGGAAATTTTATTAACAAAGAAGCTTATGGAAGTCCTACAGATTTACCATGGGCTATTGTGGTAGATGGTGTAAAAGTGCATCCAACTTTCCTTTATGAATCTATTTGGAATTTTATGGTTTTCCTATTTTTGCTATGGTATGACAAAAAGAAGAAATTTCATGGAGAATTGTTTTTATTGTATGTGGCTCTTTATTCTACAGCAAGATTCTTTATTGAAGGATTAAGAATAGACAGCTTGATGTTTGGTTCATTTAGAGTAGCCCAACTAATGAGCATAGGTGCTATTTTGTTAGCAAGTACTTTTATATACATAGGAAGAAAAAAATCATAAATTAGGTGACTTACTCGAAATAAGCAGAAAAAATAAGGCTGATTTTAGAAAAAATAAAATTGTAATAAATTTGTAATTGTATTGTCATAATATGCTGTTGACATATATTTGAAATTGTAATAGTATATATTCGTGCTAAAAATTGTAACTATTAGCAAAATATAGGGTAGGAATATGGGGTGTAGGTATGTCAAAGTACGATATAGAAAAAGTACGAACCAAATTAAATGATCTTATTAAATTTGGATGTAGTTATGAGGAAATTTATAGTGTAAGTGTTGAATTAGACAAGCTTATTATTGCTTTTTATAAAAATAAAAAACAATCTATGATGATATAATTTTAAGAAAAACCTTCAAGTACAGGCTTGAAGGTTTTTTGATTGATAAAAATAGTAGCATATACCTAATAAAAAATATTTATTTTGAGAAGGATTTTTTAAAAACTCATAGAAATTATTTAAAAGTGGTGAGAAGTGGAGGATGGTGGAGGCCTTTTCCTAAAATGGGGTGAAAATGTGTTCATAGGAGAATATTTTCATACAATTGATGCAAAAGGAAGAGTGATTATTCCTTCTAAATTTCGAGAAGATTTAGGGGAAAAATTTATTGTAACAAAAGGTCTTGATCATTGTTTGTTTGTATATCCTCAAGAAGAATGGAAAAGTATTGAAAATAAATTAAAAAAATTACCTTTGACAAGTAGAGATGCAAGAGCTTTTGTAAGATTCTTTTTTTCAGGTGCAACAGAATCAGAATTAGATAAACAAGGGAGAATTACTATTCCAACCAATTTAAGAAAGCATGGAAAACTTGACAAAGATATTGTAACAATAGGAGTATCTAATAGAGTAGAGATTTGGAGTAAGGAGCAGTGGGAACTTTATAATGAAACTGCTGACTTAAGTTATGATGATATTGCTGAAAAAATGGTTGAACTAGGGATTTAAATATTTAATGAGAGAAAAACAGATACTATTTAAAAACTAAGAAAGCAGGTGGCGATTTGAATTTTGAGCATGTTTCAGTATTGTTAGGAGAAACAATTGAAAATCTGGATATAAAACCCAATGGAATATATGTAGATGGAACCTTAGGTGGAGGAGGGCATTCATCAAAAATATGTGAAAGTTTAGGGCGTGATGGATTACTCATTGGCGTTGACCAAGACCAAGATGCATTAGATGCAGCAAAGAGAAGGTTAGAAAAATATGAAAATCAAAAGATTTTTGTACATAGTAATTTTTCCAATATAAAAAATGTGTTAACAGAGTTAAATATTGATGCTATTGATGGAGTAGTTCTTGATTTAGGGGTATCTTCTTATCAATTGGATGAAGGAAGTAGAGGATTTTCATACATGCAAGATGCACCTTTAGACATGAGAATGGATCGAACAAAAAACTTTACTGCCAGTGATGTAATAAATGGTTATAGTGAAGAGGAACTTACACGTATTATTAAAATGTACGGAGAAGAACGATGGGCAAAGAGAATAGCACAGTTTATTGTGCAAGAAAGAAATGAAAAATCCATTGATACAACAGGAGAATTAGTTGAAATCATTAAAAGTGCTATTCCAGCTGCTGCAAGACGTGATGGACCCCATCCAGCAAAGAGAACCTTTCAAGCAATTAGAATAGAAGTAAATAATGAATTAGGAATTATTGAACAGACCATTAGAGATGTTTCAGAAAAATTAAACCCTGGCGGTCGAATTTCTATTATTACCTTCCATTCTTTAGAAGATAGAATTGTTAAGAATACTTTTAAAGATTTGAGTACCGCTTGTAAATGTCCTCCTGAACTACCAATATGTATGTGTGGGGGAAAAGCAGTTTTAAAAAGAATAACCAGAAAACCTATAATACCATCAGATAAGGAAATAGAAATGAACCCAAGATCTAGAAGTGCGAAATTAAGAGTAGCAGAAAAGGTTTAAAGTTCTAAAAGGGGGAAGAGGTGAATAAGGTTGGTAGTAGCAGAAAGAAAATATAACTATATGGAAGAAGAAGTTAAGCAGCAAGGGCCTAAAAGGAATAATGAAAAAAAGCCAAAACAAAAAGTTAAAATTAAGGCAAGTCACAAAGTACAAATGATTTTTAGCATTGTGATGATTGGAAGTTTATGTATAACTATTTTACTAGGATATGCTAAGTTATCAGAGCTAAAATATGAAATATATGGATTGAATAAGGAAATACATCAGTTAGAAGGACATATTCAAAATCTAAAAGTTCAAGTGGATGGGGTAAAGAGAAGTGATCTTATTGAAAAAAAAGCAAGAGAAGAATTAGGAATGCAGTATCCAGATAAATCTCAAATGGCCTTTATAAAACTAGAGAGCAATAATATGGTGGCTAATTCAAAGATGGAAGAGAACGGAGAAACACAGGAAGAAACAAACAAAGAAGGTCTAATAGGGGGAATCAAAAGCGTATTTTATAAAGTGATTTCTATATTAGACTAATTAGGATTTAAATATAAGGGGGCAGCAACATTGGCAACACCTACTATTGCAAATAAAAAAAGATTAGTTTTTTTGTTGTTTTTAGTAAGCGCGTCATTATTTTTACTTATATTTAGAATCGGATGGATTCAGATTATAAAGGGAGAAAAATATAGACAACTTGCGCATATTCAGCAAACAAGAGATATACCAATTCCTGCAAAAAGAGGAGCTATCTATGATAGAAAAGGAAAGGAACTAGCTATTAGTGCAAGTACCAATACCGTTTGGGCAAGACCAGCAGAAGTAAAGAGTGCAAAAAGTTCTTCAGAATCTGTTAAAAAACTTGATGAAACTTCCCAAAAGCTTGCTGAAATCCTAGAAATGGATGAAAAAGAATTAAAAGAAAAATTATCTCAAAATAAAGGGTTAGTAAAAGTAAAAAAATGGATTGATAAAGACAAGGCTGATGCTATTCGAAAAGAAAAATTAGATGGAATATGGATTGCAGAAGATAATAGAAGATATTATCCCTTTGGAAATTTTGCTGCACATATTATAGGACATACCACAACAGATAATCAAGGGCTTAGTGGTATTGAACTTGAATATAACAAATACTTAAGTGGGCTTCCTGGAAGATGGATTAAGAATACAGATGCAGCAGGAAGACAACTGCATTATGGAACGGAAAAGTATTATGAAGCAGAAAATGGATTGAATGTAGTTCTTACTATTGATGAAGTCATTCAACATTTTACGGAAAAAGCAATGGAGGATGCATTGGTAAGATCACAAGGGAAAAGAGTTTTTGCTATAGTAATGGAGCCAAAAACAGGAGATGTTTTGGCTATGGCAGTAAAACCTGATTATGATCCTAATAATCCTAGAATACCAATAGATGAAAATAAAAAAAGAGAGTATGAGGTTGCAGATAGTAAAGGAAAACAAAAAATATGGAATAGCATGTGGAGAAATTCATTAGTGAGTGATACTTATGAACCAGGGTCTACATTTAAGCTAATTACAGCTGCTGCAGGATTAGAAGAAGGAGTTGTAAAACCAGAGTCACCATTTTATTGTAAAGGGTATATTATGGTAGCGGGACAAAGACTAAGATGTTGGAGATATTATAGACCTCATGGAGCTGAAACTTTTACACAGGCATTGCAGGCTTCTTGTAATCCCGTATTTGTTGAAGTAGGGCAAAGACTAGGGGTTGAAAAGATGTATGAATATATAGATGCTTTTGGATTTACAAAACCTACAGGAATAGATTTACCTGGGGAAACAGGTGCAATCATACAGAATAAAAAGTATGTAGGCCCTGTAGAACTTGGGACTATATCCTTTGGACAGGGAATCTCTGTTACACCTATGCAATTAAGTGCTGCTATAGCAGCTATTGCTAATGATGGGAAATTGATGGAGCCAAGGATTGTGAAAGAGCTAGTAGATGATTCGGGCAATGTGATTCATCGATACGAGTCTAAGATGATTCGACAGGTATTATCAGAAAAAACAGCAAGAGAATTAAGGCTTATGATGGAAACAGTTGTAACAGAAGGGTCTGGTAAAAAAGCATATATTCCTGGATATAGAGTAGGGGGAAAAACAGGAACGGCTCAAAAGGTTATCAATGGAAAGTATGCTAATGGAAAGGTTTATGCTTCCTTTGTAGGAATAGCACCTGTTGATAATCCGAAGCTTGCGGTTTTAGTAGTTGTAGATGAACCTCAAGGTGTTCACTATGGGGGTACAAATGCAGGACCCGTTGTGCATGATATTATAAGAGATACCTTAAGATACTTAGACGTAGAGCCAAATTTCAATGAAGAAGAAGCAAAAGAGCATGCCAAAAGTGAGGTAGTTGTTCCAGAGGTTAGAAATCTATCTCTAAAAGAAGCAACGAAAGTGTTAGGGGAACATAAATTACAATATAAAACAGAACCAATTGAGGTTGAAAATCCTGATAGTATTATTGTTGATTTATTTCCTAAGCCCGGAGCCAACATTCCAGAAAGTTCTACGGTTATTCTATATTTGAAAAAAGACAATGAGAATTAACTTGAACAACTATCATATCTTATAATATGTGTTATAATGGAAACAAACTAAATAATTAAGGCAACTTAAGTCGAAGGATTTTCACTTTGAATTGAGTTGCCTTTTAATGAGTTTTGTTTATGATTTTTTTTCAGGGTCAATAATATATATAAGGAACCATAAAGGGAGCGATACTATGAAATTGAAAGAATTAATAAAAAATCTATCTATTGTTGACATAATGGGTGAAGTAGATCTAGAAGTAGAAGGAATAGCTTATGATTCTAGAAAGGTAGAGAAAAATTATATTTTTGTCTGTGTGGTGGGAATGAAGACCGATGGACATACATATATTGATCAAGCCATCAAGACAGGAGCAACTGTGTTGATTGTACAAAAGGATATTTCACCTATAAAAGGGGTTACTATTATAAAAGTAGAAGATAGTAGAAAGACATTAGCAAAGGTTTCATCTAATTTCTTTCAAAACCCAACAGCAAATATGGATATTGTTGGGGTTACAGGAACCAATGGAAAGACAACAATTACCCATTTGATTAAAAATATTTTAGAAAAAAGTGGCATGAATACGGGATTGATAGGAACTATCTCTCATCAAATTCTGGATAAAGAGTATAAAGCAAACAATACGACTCCAGAATCTTTAGAGCTTCAAAAGATGTTTAAGGAAATGAAAGATTTAAAAGTAAATGCTTGTGCTATGGAGGTTTCTTCCCACTCATTAGTTTTAGATCGAGTAGAGGGAATTAATTTTAAAATAGGGGTATTTACAAATTTAACAAGGGACCATTTGGATTTTCATGAGAGTATCGAAAATTATAAAAATGCAAAAGCAAAGCTTTTTTATCAAACTACCCTTGCAAACATCATTAATATAGATGATACATATGGAGAAGAAATTGCTAAGGAAGTAAACCTTTTAGATACAAAACTCATTACATATGGTATTAAAAGAAAAGCAGATATTTATGCTGAGGATATTTATATTTCTCCTAAGGGAGCAGAATTTACATTGATTACGCCTAAATTTAGAGGCAATATAAGGATTGCAACACCAGGGATGTTTTCAGTATATAATGCATTAGCTGCTATGGCAGTTTGCTATGTTTTAGGTTTTGAGTATGAGCAAATAAAAAAAGGCATTGAATCTATAGAAGGGGTAGCCGGGCGTTTTGAATCTGTACAAAATGAAAAAAATCATACAATTATTGTAGATTATTCTCATACACCAGATGCATTAGAAAATGCTTTAAAAACAATAAAAGAATTTGTAGAGGGAAAAATTATTACAGTTTTTGGATGTGGTGGAGACCGAGATAAAGTTAAAAGACCTATGATGGGCGAAATTGCTGGAAAGCTTTCAGATTTTTGTATTATTACTAGTGATAATCCGAGATCAGAAGAACCTAATTCAATTATAAAAGATATAGAAGTAGGCATAAAAAAGACTAATTGTAAATATAAAATGATAGTAGACAGAAAAGAAGCAATAAAAGAAGCAATAAAAAATAGTAATCAAAAAGATATTGTTTTAATTGCAGGAAAAGGTCATGAAACTTATCAAATTCTTGGAGATAAGATTATTGATTTTGATGATAGAAAAATAGCTCAGGAAATACTGAGGGAGGAAAAGTAACTATGAAATTAGCTATAAAAGAAATCATAGAAGCTACAAAGGGGAAACTGATTAAAGGAGATAGCCAAGACATGGTTTATGGCATTTCAACGGACTCTAGAAGAATAAAAAGTAATGAACTATTTATTCCTCTTATAGGTGAAAATTTTAATGGCCATAATTTTATTGAAATGGCTGTTAAGAGTGGAGCAAATACTGTTCTTATTAGTCAAGATTGTGAAGGAGAACTATTAGGATATAAAGGATTATGTATCATAAAGGTGAAAGATACACTTAAGGCGCTACAAGATCTTGCTAAATACTATATATCAAAGTTTCATATACCTATTATAGGGGTTACAGGTAGTACTGGAAAAACTTCTACAAAGGAAGTTATTTATTCTGTTTTGAGCAAGCAATATAATGTTTTAAAAAATAAAGGAAACCTTAATAATCATATAGGACTCCCTTTGACAGTTTTTGAACTTGAAAAAAACCACGAAATTGCAATACTTGAAATGGGGATGAGTGGATTTGGTGAAATCAATTTACTTGCAGATATTGTAAACCCGGATGTTGCAGTTATTACAAACATTGGATTATCCCATATTGAGCATTTAGGCTCACAGGAAAATATACTAAAAGCAAAAATGGAAATTACAAATTATTTTAATGAGAAAAATACGTTGATTGTTAATGGAGACGATAAGCTATTAAAGACCTTACAAAGTACTCCTATGGATTATGAACAATGTTTTGTTGGATTAGAAAAAAATTGCCATTATCAAGCAATTCATATAAAAGACCTAGGGGAAGAGGGCATTCATTTTGATGTAGAGATTAATGATCAAATATATCCTTTTACATTAAAGGTTCCAGGAGAACACAATATTTATAATGCATTATGTGCAATTGCTATTGGATTAAAATTTAATATGGATGTAGCATCTATACAAGAAGGCATAAAAGATTTTGAAGGAAGTAAAATGAGACTTCATATTTTTACAACTAATGAGAAAATAAAAGTGATTAATGATGCTTATAATGCAAGCCCTGATTCCATGCGTGCTGCAATCAATGTATTAAGTAAAATGCAGAATAGGAAAATTGCAGTTTTAGGAGATATGCTGGAAATGGGGGAATATGCTAAGGTCGGCCATAATGATGTAGGCTGTGAAGTAGCAAAAAATTCAATAGATATGCTCATAGTGGTGGGGACAGACGCAGAACATATTGCAAAAGGGGCTATAGAAAACCACTTTGATGAAGAAAAAGTATATATATGTAAAAACAATGAAGAAGCTATAGGAATATTAAAAAACATATTACAAAAAGAAGATATCGTATTGATAAAAGGATCAAGGGGAATGCGAATGGAGGAAATTGTACGATACATACAAGAGAGGAGCTAATTTGATGATACATTATCAACAACTAATTATAATGATTATATTCTCATTTCTTAGTACACTTATTTTAGGACCTATCGTAATACCTATATTACGTAGATTAAAGGTAGGACAAAGTATAAGGGATGAGGGACCAAAATCTCATATGTCTAAATCAGGAACACCTACAATGGGTGGGTTAATTATGATTGCTGCTATTTGCATCACTACCTTAACTTCAGGGAATGTAAACAGGGATTTATATGTTATTTTGTTTGCTACAATTTCATTTGGGCTTATAGGATTTATAGATGATTTTATAAAAGTAGTGCTAAAAAGGAATTTAGGACTTAAAGCATATCAAAAATTGATAGGTCAGATTATTGTTGCTGTACTCATTGCCTTATATCAGTCATCTATATCTCAGTACGGAACGAAAATATTGGTTCCTTTTATCAATCAATACTTGGATTTAGGGGTTCTTTATATTCCGTTTATTGTGACAGTTATGGTGGCAACTGCAAATAGTGTAAATTTAACAGATGGTTTGGATGGATTGGCAGCAGGTGTTACTTTGATCGTTTCTTCTTTTTTTAGTTTAGTAGCTATGAATTGGGGGTATCCTAGTATTGCAGTATTTTGTGGAGCTTTAACAGGTGCTTGTTTAGGTTTTTTAAGATTTAATGCTTACCCGGCAAAAGTATTTATGGGAGATACTGGATCTATGGCACTAGGTGGTGCTGTTGCAGCTATTGCAATATTAATGAATCTAACCCTTTTAATTCCTATTGTTGGAGGAATTTATTTTGCAGAAGCATTATCTGTAATTATGCAAGTAACCTCTTTTAAGCTAACAGGAAAAAGAATTTTTAAAATGAGTCCACTCCATCATCATTTTGAACTAACGGGATGGAAAGAAACAAAGGTTGTTATTGTATTTTGGTCTGTTACCTTATTATTATGTATAATAGGATTGTTTAGTTTAAATTAATTTTTACAGAAATGAAAGTGGGTGTATATATTGTTCGTAAAGGATAAGAATGTTTTAGTAGTGGGATTAGGAAGGTCAGGAATACCAACTGTAAATACATTATTAAAGTTAGGTGCTAAAGTGACTGTTAATGATATGAAAAAGGAGGATGCTTTAAAGGATATTTTAAAAGATTTAAAGGTTGATGAAATAGAGTTCATTTTAGGAGAGCATCCAAAAAATTTATCAGCTTTTCATATAATGGTTCTTAGTCCAGGAGTACCCACAGATTTACCTTTTATCCAAAAGGCAAAAAATATGGGCATAATAGTCATAGGAGAATTGGAATTGGCATATAGGTTATGTAAGGGAAAATTCATTGCTATTACAGGGACTAATGGAAAAACAACAACAACAGCTCTAACAGGAGAAATATTTAAAAGAGCAGAAAAAGAGACCTATGTTGTTGGAAATATTGGGATTGCTGCTGTATCAAAATCATTAGAGGCTAGTAAAGAAGCTATTATGGTCACTGAGGTTAGTAGCTTTCAGCTTGAAAGTATTATTGATTTTAGACCTAAAATTTCAGCTATTTTAAACATTACACCAGATCATTTAAATAGACATAAAACAATGGAAAACTATGTAAAGGCTAAGGCTAATGTATTTAAAAATCAATGCAAGGAAGACTATGTAGTGTTGAATGTAGATAATGAGTTAACTTATGATTTGAAAAATGATACAAAGGCAAATATAATCCCATTTAGTAGGAAGACCTATCTAGAAAAGGGAGCTTATGTTGCTGATGAATATATTGTTGTAAAAAATCATCATAAAGAAGTAAGAATTTGCCACATAGATGATTTAAATATTCCTGGAAAGCATAATTTAGAAAATGCATTAGCTGCAACGGCTATTTGCTATTTTGCTGGAATTGATGCTAGTATTATAGGAGATGGATTAAAAAGTTTTATGGGCGTTGAGCATCGAATAGAATTTGTTGATCAAATCAAAGGAGTGCGTTTCATAAACGATTCTAAAGGTACAAATCCTGATGCAGCCATTAAAGCAATAGAAGCAATGCAAACACCTATTGTCTTAGTTGCTGGGGGAATGGATAAAGGAAGTGACTTCAAAGAATTCATTGATTCCTTTAATGGAAAGGTGAAAGAAATGATTTTAATAGGAGAAACAGCTGAAAAAATAAAGAAAACAGCTGAGGAGAATGGATTCTCTAGATGTACAATTGTAGAAAATATGGAACAAGCAGTAAAAACGGCAGCAGAAGCTTCACAAAATGGAGATACGGTACTTTTATCACCAGCTTGTGCAAGTTGGGATATGTATCCTAGTTTTGAAGTTAGAGGTGAGCACTTTAAAGAATGTGTAAAAATATTGAGGGGGTAAACTAAGTGGCAAAAAAAAGGTCAAGTGATTTTACCCTTTTTCTTACAGTGTTAATATTGGTTGTAGTAGGGATTATTATGGTATTTAGTTCTAGTCATTATTATGCTCTTTCTAAAATGAATGATTCTTATCACTTTCTAAAAAGGGAATTAATGTGGGCAGGGCTAGGCGTATTAGGCATGTTTTTCACAATGAATTATGATTATTGGAAATATAAAAAAATAGCACCCTATGCCTATATATTCAGTTTGATTTTATTAATGCTGATTTTTACGCCTCTTGGAAAAGAATTAAATGGTGCTAGAAGATGGTTAGGGGCTGGATCAGTTACAATCATGCCAGGAGAAATTGCAAAAATATGTGCTATTATTTTTATGGCGTCTATTCTCTCTAGAAGACCTGGAAAAATTAAAAATTTTGTGAACGGGGTTATCCCATGTTTTATCATTATAGGCATATATTTTGGATTGATTATATTACAGCCTAATATGAGTACGGCAGTTACTATTACTATGATTATTGCAGCTATGATGTTTGTGGCAGGGATGAGATGGTTTCATGTAATAGCTATGGGAATTGGTGGTTTTGCCTTTTTAACAGTTATGATTTTAATAGCACCTTATAGGATGAAAAGATTAACTAGTTTTCTAGATCCTTTTTCAGACCCTCAGGGTTCAGGATATCAAGTAATTCAATCCCTCTATGCCTTAGGTTCAGGAGGATTATTTGGTGTAGGTCTTGGAAAAAGTATCCAAAAATATCTTTACATACCTGAACCACAAAATGATTTTATATTTGCGATTATAGGGGAAGAACTAGGATTTATTGGTTGTGTGACGGTGATTCTTTTATTTCTTTTATTAATCTGGAGAGGGGTTAGAATTTCTATTAATGCTCCAGATTTATTTAGCTGTTTACTTGCTTCAGGAATAACAGCTATGGTGGCTGTGCAAGTAATTATAAATATTGCAGTTGCTACCTCTTCTATGCCTGTTACTGGAATCGCCTTACCATTTATTAGTTGGGGAGGAAATTCATTGGCAATATTTATGGCAGCTATGGGAATTTTGTTAAATATATCTAGGTATTCGAATTTAGATAGGAGTTGAAGTAATGAAGGTATTAATTTCAGGTGGAGGTACAGGAGGTCATATCTATCCTGCAATTGCAATAGCCAATAAGATAAGGGAAGAAATAAAAGGAGTTGAAATTCTATTTGTAGGTACAAAAAAAGGATTAGAAAGTGAGCTTGTACCTAAGGCGGGATATAAATTAGAAACGATTACCGTTAGCGGTTTTAAGAGAAAGTTGTCTATAGATACTTTTTCGTCTATAAAAGATTTGTTTTTAGGAATAAAGGATGCTACAAAAATAATTAGAAAATTCAAGCCAGATTTAGTAATAGGTACTGGAGGATATGTTTGTGGACCTGTTGTTTTTATTGCTTCGCTGTTAAATGTTAAAACTGTAATCCATGAACAAAATGTTATTCCAGGTATGACAAATAAAATACTTTCAAAATTTGTGAATAAAATATTAGTTAGTTTTGAAGAATCCAAAGAATACTTTGGGAATAATAATAAAATCGTTGTAACAGGAAATCCTGTAAGAAAAGATTTTATAGATGTTGATAAAAAAGGATGTCGTAAAGTTTTAGGAATCGATGATGATTCTTTTGTGGTAATGACATTTGGAGGAAGCAGAGGCGCAAAAAAAATAAATGAAACCATGGCAAAAGTTCTAAGAAAATTTAATGGACGAAAGGATATTCGTTTGATCCTTGTTACAGGAAGCAAACATTATGAACCTATCTTAAAGATGATCAATAAGAATAACTTTAAGATGAAAGATAATATTATAGTAATGGAGTATGTTCATGATATGGCAAAATATATGGGAGCTAGTGATTTGGTTATGTGTAGAGCAGGTGCGATTACTCTTGCTGAAGTTACAGCTATGGGACTGCCTACAGTCTTAATACCATCTCCCTATGTAGCCAATAATCATCAGGAATTCAATGCTAAGGTATTAGAAAAAAATGGAGCTTCTGTCTTATTACCTGAAAAAGAGCTAACAGATAGAAATATTATTAATTTACTAAATTCACTTTTAAATGATGAAAAGCGTCTAAAAGAAATGGAAGCTAAAAGTAAAGAACTATCAAAGCCAAATGCTACAGATATGATTTATACGAATATTTTAAATCTAATTAAATCATAAAATGATTTTGTATAATTGTTATGGGAACACCTTCGAGAATTATGCATAAAATGATTAATATATTACCTATTCTTTATTTGATTATAAGGAAGTTATAAAAATGTAATCATATCATTTATGAATATATCTCGGAGGTGGAGTATGTGAGTAAGTTTTTGATAAGAGGAGGAAATGAGTTAAATGGAGAAATAAGAATTGGTGGAGCAAAAAATGCAGTCCTTCCAATCTTAGCTGCTACCCTTATGAATGGTGGAGAAAATATACTATTTGACTGTCCAAATCTTAGTGATGTGCACTCAATGATACAAATATTAAAAGCCATTGGATGTAAAGTAACTTTTGACAAATATGCATTAAGGGTGGATTCAAGTACCCTTTCTTCTCATGAAATTCCAGAAAATTTAGTAAGAGAAATGAGATCTTCTATATTTTTGATGGGTCCCATGCTTGCTCGATGTGGGAAGATTAAAATAAGTTATCCAGGTGGGTAACGGAACTCGTTGGTACAAAAGGATTGTTTGATATACATAAGTATTTTGATAAGAGTCTGAATGTAAGGCACGTTGAGGGTGCTGTTAATTTTTAGAGAAAAGGTGGACAAGCTGAGTGCGTTGGTAGAGAGAATTGATATTCTCAGAGCCAACGTATTTTGTTTTTGTGTTGAAGAGAGGAGTAAGGGTTACTCACAACGTATAAATGTTGTATTGTAGAAAATTGGATTAAATTGGTATATAATTATAGAGAAGTTTAATAGTATATCGTCAAATATGATGATATGCTTTTAATTTTTCATACTTATTTTGGATAGGAGAGTATCTATGTATAAACTAAATTCAGAGAAGAATGTTTTGGAAAAAATATCAGAATCTACATTTGTAGAAAATGAGTTAAAAGAAAGAGATAATATTGAAGAATGGATTAGAAAAGAGCCCACAGTATTAGGAGAAGAATTAATAATTATTGGTCATGAGTATGATAAATTTGAAGTAAATGAGCGTTTAGATTTATTAGCTTTGGATAAAGATGGAAATCTGGTAATTATAGAAGTTAAACGAGATAAGACAGGCGGAAACGTTGACTTTCAAGCATTAAAATACTGTTCATATTGTTCTACATTAAATCCTAGTGAAATTATTGAAGTATATGATGAATATTTAAAGAAATTTAATATAAATGAAAGTGCTCTTGAAAATATAATGGACTTTCTGGAAGTTGATTCAGAGGATTTACTAAATGGAATATTAAATACTGGGCAAAGAATCGTTATTATTGGAAAAGAAATTGATAAAAGAATTCTATCAGTATGTGCTTGGTTATCACAGAATAATATAGATATTAAATGCATGTCTATTATTCCATATAAATTAGATAGTTTGAATAATGTAATTGTTGATATTAATCAATTAATACCCACTTATAGCATAGATGACTATTTTATTAACAAAAAGAAAATTGAAAAATCTAAAGGGAAGTTAGTTCAACCAGATAAAATTGTAGAGTTTTTTAATAATATTGTCTCTATGGCAAAATCACGAGGGCACAAAGCCTACTATAATAGCAGAAAAACGTATGCCAAAATTTATTCTGAAGTTGATGGTAAATTAGTATTTGCATTAGGTTATAGAAAAAGGGAAGGAACATTTAGATTAGAATTATCCGCTAGAAATGATAAATCATCTAAACAGCTATTAGAAACTTATAATAAAAATAAAGAAAGAATTGAAAGTCGAATAAATTATCCTACCCAAATAAGTGAAGGAGTTAGAAATTCTAATTGGTTAAGAGTATTTATAGATATCGAATATGATAAAAATAGTGATCTATTAAGCTATGCAGATAAAGTCGGAATGGAATTTATAAAGTTTGTTGAACTTTTTAAAGAAGTATTATAGTTTATAAGAAATATTTTAAAAAGTGGGGAAAAATAGATTGATTTCAAAGAGAAAAAAAGTATTTATATTGATAATAATTGTAAGCGGTGGAACATATGGCGTAGTGCAATAACCTTCTGATCATGATATCTTAATACAAGAATAAGATATCATGATCAGAAGGTTATTTAATGATAAGAAATTCTGCCATTGCAGAAAAATGGGCTCAACGGATTTTAGATTGCCGCGAAAGTGGCATGAGTATAAAGAAATGGTGTAATCAACAAGGATTAAAGGATAGTACTTATCATTATTGGGTGAAAAAATTAAAGACATCTCATAATAAAGATAAAGTAGCATGCCAGCAATTTGCAGAAATAGTACTTGAGGATACTAATAATAGAAAATCTCTTGTTCTACAAACTACAGGTTATAAATTATCTTTAAACTATGGAGATTATTCTATAGGCATTGCTGATGATTTTAATCCTTCTACATTGGCAGAACTTTTAAAAGTTCTGAAAAAGCTATGATTCAACATATGGCAGATGGTGTGGAGCACATTTATCTTGCCCTTGGATATACTGATTTTCGAAAACAAATCAATGGATTATCTTCTATGGTAGCTCTTCAATTTAAACTAGATCCTTACGCTGGGAAAAGTTTGTTTCTATTCTGTAATAAAAGACGTACTGCTATTAAAGCATTAAGATGGGATGGAAATGGATTTGTACTTGCCTCAAAGAATTTAGTAGAACACATGAAATTTCAATGGCCAAAAACGAAAGGAGATCTTAGAAATATTAATAAGCAAGAATTACGCTGGCTTTTAGAAGGTCTTCAAATAGATCAGAAAAAAGCCCATGCTAAAAATGTAGATACATCAGGTACTGTATTCTAACAATAATTACCTAGTGAAAAGATATTTTTTACCATTTACAAGTTTTATATCCTCTCATTATTTTATGATCAACTCTAGTATTTTTTTCTCATCTAAAACCGCTTGAAACCTAGTAAATTCAATGCTTATATGGTATAATAAAGGTATTTTTTTAAAGGGGATATATACTTATGCAGACAGCTTTAGCTAGGGAATTTTCTATCTTAAAAGAGTCTGAAAAAAGACTCCGTCAGGAAAATGAAATACAGCAAAAACGCATCGAAAGTC
Source organism: Crassaminicella profunda (assembly GCF_019884785.1). GTDB lineage: Bacteria > Bacillota > Clostridia > Peptostreptococcales > Thermotaleaceae > Crassaminicella > Crassaminicella profunda. Next base: position 2,053,049 of record NZ_CP082326.1, on the reverse strand, counting down.
TAGAGCATAATGTAGAAGCACTTACTCAGGCACTTTTACAAGCTTCAAAGAAGCAATTTGGAGCATCCAGTGAAAAAACCGTTAATGATCAGCAACTCTACATCTTTGATGAGACCGAGGGAATCTTAACTGAACTAGACTGTGATAATACTACAGAAGTATTTCCTGTAAGAGCTCACGCTCGGTTAAAACGTAAGAAAGGGGATCAAGAACGCTTAATAAAAGCTTTACCCCGAGATGTAGTAGAGTGCGCCATAGATGAGAAAGATGCTATATGTGATGTCTGCAATTCTTCATTAGCTATAATCGGAAAGAAAAAAGTACGTAGCGAAATAGAATTTATTCCTGCAAAGGTAAAGGTTACAGAATATGTACAATATATATATAAATGTACTACCTGTGGTACTTGTGATGAATACCCAGATGCAGTTATCAAGAAAGCTTTTGTACCTAAACCTGTTATGAAACGTTCTCTTGCTTCACCAACTTCTGTGGCATGGATTATGCACCAAAAGTATGTGTTAGCCGGTGCCTCTTTATAGACAGGAAAAAGAATGGATGCGTATGGGCATTGCTTTATCACGATCAAATATGTCAAACTGGGTAATACAATGTGCCTACTCTTGGCTAAAACCATTGTATGAAAGGATGAAAAAGCAATTAGTTACTTATGAAATCATTATGAGTGATGAAACTACCCACCAATGCAATAAGGAAAAAGGTCGAAAGCCTTCTAGTAAATCTTACTTTTGGATGCATAGAAATGGTGAATGTGAAGGAGCACCCATTATACTGTTTCAGTATACCCGCACTCGTGCAGGTGAGCATGCTAGAAAATTCTTAGAAGGTTTTTCTGGGTATCTTATTTCGGATGCTTACACAGGGTATGAAAAAGTAGACAACATAACAAGATGTTTATGTTGGACACATCTAAGAAGATATTATAAGGAAGCTATTCCCCTTGATAGTAGAAAAAAAGAGATTCCAGATTCTGCTGGTGGAAAAGGAAGGGCTTATTGCAATAAATTATTTTCCCTAGAAAGAAAATGGAAAAAACTTTCTCATGAAGAAAGAAAACAAAAGCGTATAGAACAGAGTATTCCTGTTTTGAATGCCTTTTTTTGGTGGGCAAAATCCATAAAAACTAATCAGGAATCCTTGAATAAAGCTTTGAAATATACACTCAATCATAAAGAATATTTTCAAAATTTTTTATTAGATGGACGTATTCCACTTTCTAATAATTTATCAGAAATTGCTATTCGTCCAGTAGCAATAGCTAGAAAGAATTATCTATTTTCAGATACTCCAAAGGGTGCAGAGGCAAATGCTCTTATATTTAGCATTATTGAAACTGCAGCTGCAAATAATCTAGATCCTTATGAATATCTAGTACATATATTTAAAAGTTTGCCTAATGTAAATTTTAATGAAACGCCTGAACTTTTAGATGATTATATGCCCTGGTCAGATAAGTTACCTGAAAATTGTCATACGAACAAACAAAAAATAAATGACCCCGAAGGGAGCTAGCAAAAATGACTCATATAAATTTTGTAATGGATATGACCAAAGCTTATTTAGATGGAGAAATGGATTGCATTACCTATAGTCTTGATTTCCCATATGAAGTAGAGAAAAGATACAGGAAAATGGTCAATGAAGATCGTGATTATGCAGAATTAATTTTTGATACACTGATCGAGGAAGGTACAAATCTATTTAATGAATTATCAGATGAAGAATTCAAGGAGTTAATCAAAAAACAATACAAATATATCAAGGATGTAGCTAGCGAAGGATTTTTCTAAAATTTACAAAAAAATAAAGGCACGATTTGCTATTTATCAGCAGATAGGTGCCTTATTTTTTGTTTTACGCTATTTGTTACATCGCTTACTAAAGAAATAAAATAATTTAATAGAGATTACAAGATTATGATTGATTAAAATTAAGTATTTGTTCTCTAAGAAAATATATTTAAAAGATCTTTATGATATTCTTAAATTTAGCAATGAATATTGATATATCAAAATATGTATCATGGTGTGGACTATCCCACACCATTCATTTTTCCTATACTTTAGGCAAATAAGCTACTGCAACCTGAACGATCAATTCCAATGCTTCTGCTTTTACATCTATTTCAAAAGTATCTACAAGTTGCTTTGAGATTAGATATACTGCTTCATCATGTTTTTCTTGAGAACGGATGGATAATTCCTCTAATCCTCTGACTACCTCAAGTGATATATCTGAAATCTTTTTTAGCTTATCATCCCTAAATGAATATCCAAATAACATCAGTGCTAATTTCACTTCTTTGTAATAGTCCATGTCTTTTCTTTTTAGATAGGGAGCAACAATTTTTATAAAACCAAATAATGCTATTACTAAACCAATAGCATAAACAATATTCATATCTATTTTCATTGAGAACCTCCTTAGATTACTTTTTCAAACAGTGTAAGAGCCTTGTACAGAATCGTAACCCCCTCAGCTCTAGTCATAGGTCTATTTGGATAAAAATAACCACTATTATCGCCTTTGACGATATCTTTTTCAGCCATATATTCAATTATTTCCTTCGCCCAGTGATCCTCAATATCCTTGAAAATACACTCATTACTTACACCAGTTTTTTCAGCGATTTTCTGAGCAATTAGATTCTTAAAAGCCATCCAAGCTTTTACATCAGAAACAAAAGGTCTTGGACAATCTTTTCCAGTCACATCATAATGTCTAATCAACATATCAATCCCTATATTATTTCTAATCATAATATCAGATGCTAATTCAGCAGTAAGCTCACAAGTTTTACTCCAATCACTACCAGCATTCACACACATTTCAATACCAATAGTAAAAGCATTTGGGTAGCATTGTCCATTTGTAGTCAAAAAGTGTTTCTTTGCAAAGTTAGTATATCTTCTATTTCCAACATGGTAAGCAATTTCATCTTCAGGGATGGTGTTTTGAATACTGTCTTGGTCTACGATATAGTGAGCAGAACCATATCTAAATTTAACATTTGTACCTTTTTCCTCATATCTGCCATTGTCACGTTCCCATGCTCTGCCAAAATATTTTGCATTTGCAATATCATCAGCACCTTTTGATAAGTTAGCTGTCCAGTGGATGACTAGAGCTCTAGGGGAAATCAATTTTGTACCACGCCTGTTAGGATGGTTTAAAGGAAGAAGGTATTTTGTCATAACATCATATTTCATCAATATCCCTCCTAGTATCATTTGTGTTTGGATCAAAGTTTACATCGCCCATAGTGTTCTGATAATATCTATCTGGTTTAAAATATGAGATTCCCTTTCTAATCACAAACAAAGAACCTAAGATTGAAACCAAGTAAATGATATCTTTGTTGGTTTCTGCATACCTTAAATAACGATAGAGCACAGATAAAACGGTCAAAATGAAAAGGACTCCAGTTGTAACTTTTTCAAAGTCACGTTCTGTAAGTCCATTAGTATCATTGAGAAATGTTTTGAATTTTGCCATAGGATCATCCTTTACTTTAGATTTAATAAATAGGTTAATATCATACCAACAACCAGTGCAATCAAACCCCAAACTTCTTTTCTATCTATAAGGGTGATTTTTTTTTTAGCATTAACAGCTTCATCAGTGATATTGAAAAACTTCTCTAATATGAGCTTGAAATTTTTTGATTGCTCACTGCCCATTTCAAGTACTGTAGCTTTTAAATCCGATTGGTTTTTCTCAATATTTGATAGTTGGAATTTAAATTCATGTTTGAATATCTCTAAATCTCTAATTCTTTCTTCATGATCTTTTATGGTTTCTTTTACATCATCATGGAAAGAATATTCTTTTTTATCCATTTTTGATCCCTCCTGTATGGATATTTTTTTACATAGTATTAGTTGATAGGAAGACATAAAAACAACTATTGTGATACGATTTGCCTTTTATAGGGTACAAATAAACTCTGAGGATTTCTATTTACAAAATGAACCCAAACAGGATTTCCAGCTTCAAAAGTTATATCTTGGTTAGCTGGAATAGAAGGGGAGATATTAGGACTACCATTAATATATACATTCAATGTACCATTTGCATTTACATTTGTGACTATACCCAAATGCCATTCATGGGTAAGTAATCCCTTTTTTCTCAAGTAATTATCAATGATATTATGGATCATTTGAATAAATTTTTCTTGTTTCATTTAAGGCAATCCCTCCTTAATTTTTATAGCTTCAGCAATCATTATTTTTGGTTTAATAGGGATGGAAAATTGTTTTAGTTGATAATTTCCAACACAACCATTGTTACTATCAATGATCTCAATTACATCATTTACTTCATGGAGATAGTTAGGAGCAATATTGATAGAAACTTTCTCTATATATTGCAATCTCTTTTTTAGTTCGAATTTTGCTCTAGCATCACATTGAGATTGTGTGTCAATATTACTATCAGGGTTTCCATCATTCCAAGCATAAAACCTATTTCCAATTCTTTGAATAGAGTAGGGGTGGTTCGCCCATTCTGTAAGGGTATCATCAATCACTATTTCTGTTCTAAACTCTGCTGTATTTGATGAACCACCAAGAACAAGGATATGGTTGAAAAGTTCAGTATCATCTAATCTACGAGTACTACCAGCATAAAGAGTAGTATTGTCAATTTTATAAGTCCAGCAGGGGGAATCAAGCAGTGGATTTTGGTATTTTCCAAATCTTAAATATCCATTAATATCAAAATAAATATCATAAAAATATTCACCATCGGAATGACACTTTGAAGTTAGCTCTTTCATAGCAGTACCTCTGTTTTGACCAATTTGATAGGTTAGATCATAGGGAACAATAATATCTGTATCATCAAGAATCGTATTTTTAATACCAGCACCTTGAGCAAGTATTTTTATTGCTTCTTTAATGTTGGTTCCAGCATTGATAGTTGTTTCATGAGTAAACCTTCCAAAGTTCCCAGTAAGCAAATACCATTGATCTTGTCCACTTATGGACACGGTGTTCTCTTGTGGGGTATTTGTAGCTTCTGGTTGAGTCATAATAAAAACTCCCTGTGGAACATACTCAATTCCAAAAGGAGTTCTTAATCCAATCTATAATTTAATTTTCTTGTTATCTATCCAAATCAAGCTATCTTCATTCCAAGTAAATTTTCCATCCCTGTTGTCTAATGTAAGGGTAAACATTCTTCTTATATCTCTATCTGCATTCACTGATATATCTCCGATTGTGTCGCTATTAACATGATGGGTAAATACATCTAAAATATTTTCGCTGTGATCCATCAGCTCTAATTTTATATGGACTTCAGATATGGGGGAGGTCAATGTTTTAATAGAGCTATCTGTTGTAGTAATCATTAGGACATCTCCTCAATTTAACCAATTAATCTTCATATTCTCCTAACATTTGCGATTCTTTAATTTTTGATAAATAATCTTTTTTTATGATATCTAAGTTTTTTCTCCCAATTACATTGTTGTTATTTATTACAATATCCAACTTCATCAATCATACCTTCTTCAAAATCAGCTATGAGGAACAGAAACTACAGGAAGATCTACTATTGATTGCAATTCAATAGCTTCACTTTTAAATAAAACTGCCAATGCAATAACGCTAACCTCATCTGGTGTTATTATTATTGTGGCAGTCTTATTGGCATTGCAAGATGTTACAAGGGAAGGGAACGGCGCAGCTTTTTCTTTATGAACAATGGTAAGCATTTGCTCTTGGTTTTCAATCTTACTAAGCTCAATGATTAAAAGTAAAATTAAAATAATTAATTATAGATAGGATATAGGAAGCTTTATTAGAAATATAGACAATCAATCAACGCATAGTATATATTAAAATTCTTATTCTAGGAGGTTGATATGGCAAATAAAAAACGAAAAGTATTATTTGTGAATAAAAATAAAGCTTCTTCAGAGGATGAGTTAAAAGAAATACTGCTTAAAGTGTTACAAATACACTTTGATAAAGAGATAGATAAAAAATAGATATATTTACCAACATCGACATCGTATACAAATAAGTTGAGCGATGATACTATAACTTATAGGTGCACGATGTTTTTTGTTATAATTCTAAGGAGGGCTAGATGTCTTATATAGAACAAAAAAACCACACTGAGGTTAATAATAATGTTATAATAGGAGAGAGAAATTTTGGAAAAAGAGTTTTGCTGTATTGTAGAGAGAGCCGTGATGACAATATGGAAAACTATGAAAGAATTGAAACCCAAAGAGACTTACTGCTAGGCTATTGTGAGAGAAAGGGATATACAAATATAGTCAATATCATCATGCATGATAATATGACGGGTACAGACTTTACTAGATTAAATGAAATAAAAGGTATGATTAAAAATAGGGAAGTCGATATTATATTAATGAAGGACAGTTCAAGACTGGGTAGAAATCAATATGAAGCACTAGGATTTATTCAATTTATCGAAGAATATGAAGTAGAGATAGAATTTTATGAAAGAAAATATGATGCGGAATTATTTCCTTTAGAAGCTTACTTCCATGAAAGAAGAGTTAAAGATGATTCTCAAAAAATAAGAAGTACATTAAGAGGAAAAATGGAAAAAGGTGATCTTTTGATTCGAGCACATTATGGATATAAAAAGGAAGATAAAAAACTTATTGTTGATGAAAATACTGCTTGGGTTGTAAAAAAGATATTTGAAAAATATAAACAAGGGTATGGATATAGGGCAATTGCAACAATGTTAACTGAAGAAGGAATACCTACCCCATCAGCTTATAGAAATAATTCAAATAGGCCACAAGCAAGTACATGGATTGCTCAACATGTGAATAGAATATTAAAAAATGAAGTTTATACAGGAACTATGGTTTCTGGAAAGACTGAAAAAGTTAGTTATAAAAGTAAAAAGACGAAAAGAAAACCTGAGTGTGAATGGATTAGAATAGAAAATCATCATGAAGCAGTCATTGACAAAGAAACTTTTGAGATCGTTCAAGGAATGATTGATAAAAAGCAAGTATTTGCTCCAAGGTCAAAGAAACCTGCTTTATTGTCTGGTTTTATGAAATGTGGCAGATGTGGAAGTGCTATGTACATGATAAGAAAAAAAGGTAGATTGGATGCTTATGTATGTGGGAAAAATTTCAAAGAAGGAAAAATCAATGAACATATAGAAGATAGGGGTTGTACACCACATAGAGTAAGAGAAGAGGTAATCAATAAAGCAATTAATGAACATATAAAAAATATGATTAGCAATCCAAATTATCGGGTATGTTTTAATAGTAAACTAAAAGATGCTAGAGCTAAAGAAATAAGCCAAACTAGTATATTAAAGAAACTTCAGCAGAATTTATCTAAATATAAGGGACAATATGAACAAGTTTACACAGATAAACTTGATGGAAAAATCCCTGACTTTATTTTTGAAAAAAAATCTAAAGAACTAGAAAATAATATAAAAATTACTGAAAGTCAAATTGATGAAATACAAAGTAAAATTGATCATCTCAATAATGTGGAAACAAGTATTGATAAAATTGATATTGCTATGAAAAATATTGAGGAAAAAGGTTTATGTAAAGAAGCTATTGAATTACTGTTGAACAAGATCATTGTTTTTGATAAGTATGAGATTGATAAAGAAATGAAAGACCTTTATAATATTGAAGATTCAATGTTTGATGAGATATACTATAATGGAGGCATCGTGATAGATATGAGATACAACGTCCAACATGCTATGTCAAACAGGTGGTTGCGAAATAGGTCCTAGGCCTATTGACCTGCATTTAAAAGCATTAAGAGAATTAGGGGTTAAAATTAAAGAATCCCATGGATTTTTGGAGTGTGAAGTGGTAAAATTACAAGGAAGTGAGATTATTTTAGATTATCCAAGTGTAGGAGCAACTGAAAATACAATGCTTATTGCAGTGATGGCAAAGGGTACTACAAGAATTAGAAATGCAGCTAAGGAACCTGAGATTATTGATTTAGAGAACTATTTAAATAAAATGGGTGCCAAAGTAGTAGGGGCAGGTACAAGTGAAATTGTTATAGAGGGTGTAGAAAAGCTTCATGATGTAGAGCACAAAATCATTCCTGATAGGATTGTTGCAGGAACACTAGCAGTAGCAGGTGCTATAACTAGAGGTGATATTGTATTAAAGAATGTAATTGTTGATCACTTAAAACCAGTTATATCAAAACTGAAAGAAGCAGGATGTTTAGTATTAGAAAAAGATACTAGCTTAAAAATTAAGGCAACACAAAGAATCAAGGCTGTTGAAATGATTAAGACATTACCTTATCCAGGATTTCCAACAGATATGCAAGCTCAACTTATGTCGTTAATGACGGTTGCTAAGGGTACTAGTATTATTACAGAGACTGTTTTTGAGAATAGATATAAGCATGTAGATGAATTGACAAGAATGGGTGCTAAAATAAAAATTGATGGTAGAGTTGCTGTTGTACAAGGGGTTAAAAGACTTACGGGTGCAAAAGTACATGCAAAGGATTTAAGAGGAGGAGCAGCTTTAGTGTTAGCAGGACTTGTAGCTGAAGGTGTTACTATGGTTGATAATATTAAGCATATCGATAGAGGATATGATGAATTTGATAAAATGCTAGAAAAACTAGGAGCCTATATTTATAGGATTGATTAAGAGACAGCTTATAAGCTGCTCTTAAGTAATGAAAAATTAAGGACAAACCCTATAAAGGTGAGAATATATGAATAAATATTATGGAAGTATTGATAAAAAAGTAAAAAGAAGAAAAAAAGGAATCTTATTTTTAATTATGATTTTGGTAGGAGCAGTTTCTTTTATCATTATATTTAAAACAGATATTTTCAAAATAAAAGGAATACAAGTTTTTGGAAATACCACTATTTCAAAGGAGGAAATAGTAGCTGATTCTGGAATTATTATAGGTAATCATATTTTTAAGGAAAAATTGAAGCACATAGAGGCAAATGTACATAATAATCCTTATGTAAAAACGGTGAGTGTAAAGAGGAAACTACCAGATAAAATAATTATTCAAATAGTAGAAAGAGAAGAAGAAGCAGCCATACCTTTTATGAATGAGTATTTGATTATTGATGAAGATGGAATGGTTCTTAGATCTTCTACGAGCAATGGAAATTTAAAAGTTATAAAGGGGCTTGAATTTACAAATTTCATGGAAGGTGCAATTTTAGTAGTAAAAGATAAAGGGCAATTAAGTAAAGCTCTTGAAATTGTAAGAGGGATCAATAAACATGAAATATTTATAAAGGAATTAGATATAACTAATAAAAAAGATAGCATTATAAAATTTACGGATGATCTAATATGTAAAGTTGGAGAAGGAAACAATTTAGATTATCGATTAAAGGTATTAAAGAAAATATTAGAAGATTTAAATCAGAAAAAAATCACAAGGGGTGTTATTGATATGAGTTATGAAGGAGATCCCAGCTATAGACCTGTAGAATAGGAGGTGGTAGCATGAAAAATATCAAAGCACAACTAGCTATTGGGGTAGTATGTATTATTTTAGGTGTGGTATTAGCTTTACAATTTAAAACTGTACAAAGTAATTTAGGAGGAGCAGCTCCTGCACAAAAAGCACAAGAGTTAGCTGCAGAGCTCAAAAAAGTAAGAGAAGAAAAAGAAAATTTGGTTGGGGAAGTTAATTCATTAGAAGCAAAAATGAAGGAAATAGAAGAAGCAGAGTCTAAAAAAAATGTTCTAGTAAAAAATATGAGTTCAGAGCTAGAAAAGTATAAGATTATTTCAGGACTTAGAAAAGTAGAGGGTCCGGGAGTTGTGGTAGTAGTAGATGATCCACCAATTGATCCAGAATTTTCAACAGATAGTATTATTATGTATAATTATGAACTGCTTTTAAGTATTATTAATAAATTGAATGATGCAGGAGCAGAAGCGATTTCTATTAATGATCAAAGATTTGTTTCACGTACAGAGATCAACCTTGCAGGTAGTAATGTAAATATTAACGCAGTTCCAACAGCACCCCCTTTTATTATTAAGGCCATAGGAAATCCAGATACACTTGAGTCAACATTGAATATAAGATATGGTATTGTTGATTATATGAAAAACACTAAAAATCTTCAGGTATCAGTGAAAAAACAAGATGAAGTGATTATTCCTAGATATAATGAAATTATAAAATTTAGGTATGCTAAGCCTGTTGAGGATACGGAATAATTGAGGTGAATCCATGAAACGAGGCGTATGGAAATATAACATTTTGATATTGTGTATTTTAGTGGGAGTGTTGATTGCATTACAGTTTAAAAATGTTAAGGGCCAATATGAATATGTGCCACTTAAAGTGATTCATAATTATAAAGTATTGATTGAAAGTGAAAAAAAAGAAGTAGATAATATTAGAGAGATGATTAAGGAACAAGAAAATAAGATTAAAGAGTATGAAAAAATAAAAGAAGAGGGCGGAAAATTTAAAGAAGCTATGTCAGAAGAATTAAAAAAACAGAAACTTAACAGTGGATTTACAGATGTAGAAGGCCCCGGAATCATTTTGACTTTAGCTGATGGAACAAAAGAATTGGAGGACTGGCAAGAACCAAACGATGTTTTGGTTCATGACAAGGATGTATTAAGAATCATAAACGATTTAAAAGTTGCAGGAGCAGAAGCCATGTCTATTAATGGACAAAGATTATTAGCAAATAGTGAAATAAGCTGTGCAGGTCATAGTATACGTATTAATAATCAGTTTTTTGCACAACCCTTTATTATTAAAGCTATAGGAGATCCTAAAAAGCTAGAAGCTGCTTTAATGGCTCCTGCACCCGAAGGATATGTAGAAATATTAGAATTATATGGTCTTTATGTAGAAGTAAATACAGTACTTAATATTAAGATACAAAAGTATTCTGAAGAAATAGATTTAAGATATTTAAAAGTATCAGAAGAAGGTGAATAAATTGTTAATTGCAATGATTGGTTTAATCATAGGGGTTTTTTTAGGTCTCTACCTTCCTATTACTTATCCAACATCTTATTCATTATATATGTCCGTAGCCATATTAGCAGCACTAGATACTGTTTTTGGAGGACTAAGAGCCTATATGGAAGAAAAGTTTAATGTTACTATATTTATCACAGGTTTTTTTGGTAATGCTATTTTAGCAGGATTATTAGCGTATATTGGTGATCGACTTGGTGTGCCATTATATTATGCTGCAATATTTACCTTTGGAGGAAGGCTATTTAATAACTTTGCAGTATTGAGAAGACATTTTATTGAAAAAATAGGACAAAAATAAAGTTTTTATTATAAAAAAAGAGGATATTTGCCTAATGTGTTGAATTAAATTATAATGGATGTCTATAAACAATCTGACAGAGGATGGATGAGATAAAAATGGAATCCTTGATACATAAAAATTATTTTTAGAGGACGTAATTGGACTAATTGATTATGATCAGAGTTTTGTGGAGGAGGTAAACTTATGTTAGAATTCGATGTAGATATGGAGCAGTTTGCCCAAATAAAGGTTATTGGAGTTGGCGGCGGTGGAAATAATGCTGTTAATAGGATGATCGAATCTCAGCTTAAAGGAGTACAGTTTGTAGCAGTAAATACTGATAAACAAGCTCTATTTACATCAAAAGCTGAGTATAAAATACAGATAGGCGATAAGCTTACAAGAGGATTAGGGGCTGGAGCGAATCCAGATATCGGTAAAAAGGCTGCGGAAGAAAGTAGAGATGATATTTCTCAAGCTTTACAAGGAGCAGATATGGTCTTTGTAACTGCTGGAATGGGTGGAGGTACTGGAACAGGTGCAGCACCTGTTGTGGCTCAGATTGCTAAGGAAATGGGGATTTTAACAGTAGGTGTTGTAACAAAACCATTTACTTTTGAGGGAAAAAGAAGAATGCAGCATGCTGAATTCGGAATTGAGCAATTAAAAGATAAAGTAGATACTTTGGTAACCATTCCAAATGATAGATTATTGCAAGTTGCTGAAAAGAAAACATCTATTATGGAAGCTTTTAAAATTGCAGATGATGTATTAAAACAAGGTGTACAAGGTATATCAGATTTAATCGCTGTTCCTGGTCTTGTAAATCTAGACTTTGCCGATGTTAAGACTATTATGTTTGAACAAGGATTAGCCCACATGGGTGTAGGTAGAGGTGTAAGTGGAGACAACAGAGCAACTGAAGCTGCTAAACAAGCTATACAGAGTCCTTTACTTGAAACATCTATTCAAGGTGCAAAGGGTGTGCTTCTTAATATTACAGGTGGACAGAACCTAGGATTATTTGAGGTAAATGAAGCAGCAGAATTAGTTGCACAAGCAGCAGACCCAGATGCAAATATTATTTTCGGTGCAGTAATTGATGAAAATTTAAAAGATGAATTAATTATTACTGTAATTGCAACTGGATTTGAAAACAACAAAAGAGTTGATGAAAGGGTTTTGATAAATAAGGATAAGGGTAAGGATGAACCTAATGAAGAAAAGAAAGAAATAGAAGAGAATGATTCAATAAATGATGATTTAGATATTCCTACTTTCTTAAGAAGAAGAAGATAAATTAAATAATAAGATAAATTTTAGGTCGTTTAGGTAACTAAACGACCTTTTGTCGTATTGTGATTAAATATTATGATTTTTCGACTTCAGAGAATGACAAAGTTTTAATACAAATTCATATATAATAGTCATAAACAAAAGGACAATTGAATAATTGTGTAAAAAGTATAAGGATCTCCTAAATGGAGGAATGCATATGTTTGAAGTTTATGGAGAGTATTTGTTCATTGAAAATTTATTGATGAATTGGTTGATATTACATTTAACAGCCTATTTTAGTAAAGCACAGATTCCAAAATATAGAGTGTGGATTGGTGCAGCTGTTGGGGCATGCTATGCATTTGTCATATTTTTTCCTTCCCTTCAATTTTTGTATACTTTTGTAATGAAAATAGTTATTTCTATATTCATTATTATTATTACATTTACACCATATAAATTTATGGAATTTATAAAAACGTTGGCAATTTTTTATTTGATTTCATTTATGTTTGGTGGAGCGGCATTTGCATTGTTTTATTTCACTGACTTGAATGGGCTATTAAGTAATGGCATCTATTATATTGGGAATTTCTCAATAAAACTATTAATTTACTCTGGAATTGTTGCTTATATATTAATTCGATTTTGTTGGGAATACATACAGGAAAAAATTTCTAGAGAGAAAATTTATATTCCTATAAAAATTGAAGTTGAAAATCACAGCAGTCAGTTAAAAGGCCTAATAGATACAGGCAATGCATTGATGGATCCATTATCTAAAGATCCAGTGATTATTGTAGAATATGAGTCTATAAAAGATTTATTACCTACAGATGTGCAAAATATTTTAGACAATTCCCAGGATGTTAATTTGGATTTAATATCTAAAATCTTTCAAACATCAGAATGGATGAATCGGTTTAGGGTGATACCCTTTAAGTCTTTGGGAAAAGAAAATGGTATGCTTATGGGATTTAAGCCTGATCGTGTGCAAGTAAAAGATGAGAAAGACTTAAAATGCATAAAGAATATTGTTGTAGGTGTCTATACAAAAAAATTATCTCGAAATGGAGACTACGCAGCTTTATTACATCCAGATATTTTAAAGTAATTCATTCACCAAAGGGGAGGCGTTATAGTGTTAGTTATGATTGAAAAGGCAAAATTATACTTCAGGATATTTTTATTAAAAATATCAAGAAAATTCAGAATCACAAAAGAAGAAAATATATTCTATATTGGAGGTAGTGAAGCCCTACCGCCTCCTTTAAGCTCAGAAGAGGAATTATTTCTTGTGGGTAGACTTGGACAAGACGATGGAGCAATACGGACAATCTTAATTGAAAGAAATTTAAGGTTAGTAGTTTACATAGCAAGAAAGTTTGAAAATACAGGAATCGGGGTGGAAGATCTCATATCAATAGGGACTATAGGACTTATTAAGGCTGTTAATACCTTTGATCCAGAAAAAAAGATAAAACTTGCTACATATGCATCAAGATGTATTGAAAATGAAATTTTAATGTATTTAAGAAGAAATAACAAAGCAAAAGCGGAGATTTCTTTTGATGAACCCCTTAATATTGATTGGGATGGAAATGAACTTCTTCTTTCAGATATATTAGGGACAGAGAACGATTTGATCTATAAGTTTTTAGAGGAAGAAGTAGATCGAGAATTGTTAGGGATAGCACTTAAAAAGCTGTCAAATAGAGAGAAAAAAATAATGGAGTTAAGATTTGGACTCAATAATGGGGAAGAAAAAACACAAAAAGAAGTGGCGGACTTATTAGGAATTTCCCAGTCCTACATTTCAAGACTTGAAAAAAGGATTATTTCAAGATTACAAAAAGAAATTAAGAGATTAATATAAGCAGCAGAAATGCTGCTTTGTAATTTTTTGGATAAAACTCAAAGTATAAAGGAGAAAAAATAAGGCAATAATTTTTTATGTAAGGGGGCAATAATCCATAGAAATGGAGGAATTGTCATGCACATCAATAAAGTAGAAATATGTGGCGTAAACACATCAAAATTACCAGTGCTTACGAACGAAGAAATGAGAAATTTATTTGGGAAAATTCACCAAGGAGATTTATCTGCAAGAGAAGAATTTATTCAAGGGAATTTAAGATTGGTACTTAGTGTAATACAAAGATTTAATAATAGAGGAGAACATGTAGATGATTTATTTCAAGTTGGATGTATTGGATTAATAAAAGCAATAGATAATTTTGATTTAAGTCATAATGTTAAATTTTCTACATATGCTGTACCTATGATTATAGGAGAAATTAGGAGGTATTTAAGAGATAATAACTCAATACGTGTAAGTAGATCCTTAAGAGACACAGCTTATAAAGCATTACAAGTAAGAGACCAGTTAATTAATAAAAATTCCAAGGAACCAAAGATATCAGAAATTGCAAAGGAATTAAATATTCCTAGAGAGGATGTGGTATTTGCATTAGATGCTATTCAAGATCCTATATCCTTATTTGAACCCATATATCATGATAGTGGAGATGCTATTTTTGTAATGGATCAAGTAAGTGATGAAAAAAGCGAAGATGAAACTTGGCTGGAAGGAATCGCATTGCGGGAAGCATTAAGGAAATTAAGTGGTAGAGAAAAACATATTTTAACCTTGAGATTTTTTGAAGGCAGAACACAAATGGAAGTTGCTGATGAAATAGGTATTTCTCAAGCACAAGTTTCAAGATTAGAAAAAACTGCATTAAAACATATGAGAAAACACATATAACAAAAGCAAATTTTGCTTTTGTTTTTTTATGGAAAGATACATATATTTTGAGGCAAGCTTATATATTATAACAAAGGTAAAAGATAAAAATATAAAGTAGGTGATAAAATGATTAGTACTTCTGAGTTAAGAGATAAGGAAATTATTAATATGATAGATGGTAGGCGGTTAGGTTTTGTCTCAGATATTGAAGTGAATCTAGAAAAAGGGAGAATAGAGGCTTTGATTATTCCAGGTCCTGGAAGATTTCTGGGGTTATTTGGGAAAGATAATGATTATATTATTACTTGGAAGGAAATAAAAAAAATTGGAGTGGACATAATACTTGTAGAATTAAGAAGCGAAATTATTACACAAGAAGAGGAAGAGGAAAAAAAATAGTGGACATACTAAATCTAGCATATTATAATTTGAGTAACATCATATAGTGATCTTAAATTTTTTATTATTGTGTAATGGGGGGGATGATAGGTGAATTGTCCATTTTGTGAATATTTTGACACAAAAGTTGTTGATTCAAGGCCTACAGAAGAAGGCCAAGCTATTCGAAGAAGAAGAGAATGTAACAAGTGTAAAAAAAGATTTACTACATATGAGAAGATCGAGGAAATTCCTTTAATTGTAATAAAAAAAGATGGAAATAGGGAAGCATATAATAGAAATAAAATGCTCAATGGTATCATCAGATCTTGTGAAAAAAGACCTGTATCTATGAAAGCGATTGAAAGTATGGTAGATGATATAGAAAAAAGTCTTCATAATACTATGGAAAAAGAGATACGAAGTACTTATATAGGTGAATTAGTAATGAATCAGTTAAAAGATTTAGATGAAGTTTCCTATGTACGATTTGCATCGGTATATAGACAATTTAAAGATATTAATACGTTTATGGAAGAATTAAGAAAAATGATGAATGAAAAATAATAAATAATGATTTACAAATAATAGCAAGTAATATTACTTGCTATTATTTAAATGTAAAAAAATACAGGGATAGGGGGACGAAAAGATTGAATAATTTTGCTGAACATAAAACTAACGAAGGAATTGTATATTATTCGATTCCGAGTTTTGATGAAACGGGACTTGTAAAAACGTGTTTTACTAGTAGAGTAGGAGGGGTTAGTAAAGGCACATATAATTCATTAAATCTGGGACTGAACACAGATGATTCAAGAGAAAATATCATAGAGAATTTTAGATTACTATGTGAAGGATTAGAAATATCTATGAATCATTTGGTTTTTTCTGATCAAATTCATGAGGATCATATAAAAATTGTAAAAAAAGAGGATATAGGAAAAGGAATTATAAGAGATAGTGATATTATAGGGATAGATGCGCTCATTACGAATGTAAGAAAAGTGGCGTTAGTAACAGTATATGCTGATTGTGTACCTATATTTTTATTAGATCCAGTAAACAAAGTTATTGCCCTAGCCCATGCAGGATGGAGAGGGACTGTTCTTAAAATCGGGAAAAAGGTAGTAGAAAAGATGGTAGAAACATTTAAAACAAATCCTAAAGATTGTCTTGCTGCCATAGGACCATCTATAGGAAAATGTTGTTATGAAGTAGATGAGGGTGTAATAAACAAATTTAACAAAAATTTTACAAATCTAGATAAATTCGTATTTTCCAAAGAAAACAATAAGTATATGATTGATTTATGGCAGGCCAATAAAATAGCATTAGAGGAAATTGGCCTTTTAGAAAGAAATATAACAATAAGTAATATGTGTACCATGTGCAATAAAAATGTCTTGTTTTCCTATCGAGGAGATAAAGGGATAACGGGTAGAATGGCAGCAATAATGGAAATAAGATAGGCAGTGGGAAGGAGAGAAATCATGAATAGAAAGAAAGTGCTGGTAGTAGATGATGAACAGCATATTATAGAATTGATTCAATTTAATTTAGAAAGTAATGGATATGATGTAATCACTAGTGAAAATGGAGAAGATGCAATAGCTGTTGCAGAGGAAGAGATGCCAGATGTAATTATATTAGATTTGATGTTACCAGGTATCGATGGGTTTGAAGCGTGTAAAAAAATTAGAAATAATGAAAAAACAAGGAAAATACCTATTATTATGTTAACGGCTAAAGGGGAAGAAATGGATAAAGTATTAGGATTAGAATTAGGTGCGGATGATTATTTAACCAAACCTTTTAGTGTACGTGAATTAATTGCAAGGATTAAAGCTGTTTTAAGAAGGTTTGAAGAAGTTCCAAAAGAAGTAATTAAAACCATCAAAGTGAATGATATTGTGATGGATATAGAAAAGCATGAAGTAATGAAAAGTGGGGAGAAAATTGAACTAACACTAAAGGAATTTGAGTTACTTCAAATTCTAGCAAGAAATAGAGGAAAAGTATTGTCAAGAAATTTTTTATTGGATGAAGTTTGGGGATATGATTATTTTGGGGAAACAAGAACGGTAGATGTGCATATAAGACATTTAAGAAAGAAAATAGAAGACAATGATAGATATCCCGTATATATTGAGACTATAAGAGGGATAGGATATAAGATGAAATAGGAGAGAATTATGCAAAAGAAAATTTTTGTCACCTATACAATTCTTATTTTGATAGGAATTATATTAACCGGGTTATTAACCCTTAATTTTGTAAGAAATAGTTATGTGGAAAACATGGAAAATAAATTAATCACTAATGCCAGTCTTATGAATCAATTCATAAAAGAACAAGCAGAAAAAAATTCTTTTGAGGATATAGATTTTTCTCAATATGCTAATGCGTATGGAGGACAAATTGATGCAAGAATCACTTTTATTAATAAGGAAGGAAAGGTTATTGGAGACTCAGAAATTAGTTCTACAATGTTGTCTGAAATAGAAAATCATTCATATAGGCCAGAAGTAAAAAAAGCATTAAAAGGTGAAGTAGGGAAAAGCGAAAGATGGAGTACAACTACAGAGACGGATTACATTTACATTGCAGTACCAATTAAAATAGAAAATAAGATTTATGGTGTTACCAGATTAGCTTTGCCATTAACAGAGATGAAGAAATTAAATTATGAGCTTTTCCAAAATACACTAATTGCTGCTATGTGTGGACTGTTGGTAACGACTATATTAGGCTATCGATTTGTAAATAATGTAGCGAAGCCCATTAAAAAAATCACAAAAACTGCAAAGAAAATTGCAAATGGAAATTTTGGAGACAAGGTTTATATTAAGAGTAATGATGAAATAGGTATACTCGTAGAGACTTTTAATATTATGTCAGAAAAATTGAATGAAACCATATCTGAAATACAAGATAAAAATACAAAGCTACAATCAACATTAGGAAGTATGAATGAAGCATTATTCGCTATTGATAAATCCTATAAAATTATTTTAATCAATCCAGTAGCCATGGCATTATTTCATGTTGAAGATGAGGATGTATATGGCAAACATATTCTAGAAGTTGTTAGAAACAATAAACTACATGATGTATTAAAAGATATTATTCATAATAAAAATGTAGGAGAAAGAGAAGTGATCATTGATTATCCTGAAACAAAGATATTAAAGCTGTATACAAACTTTATAAGATTAGACATGGACCCTAATAGAATTATTGGTGTAATGGCTCTTATTCAGGATGTTACAGAAATGAGAAAATTAGAAAACATGCGTACGGAATTTGTAGCAAATGTATCTCATGAATTAAAGACACCTTTAACATCTATTAGTGGATTTATTGAGACGTTAAAGAATGGTGCTATGGAGAATGAAAAAGTAAGAAACCGATTTTTAGATATTATTGACATAGAAACAGAACGATTAACAAGATTGATTGATGATCTGCTTACGCTTTCTGCTATTGAAAAACATAAACTCAATTCGAAAAGAGAAGAAATTATTATAAAAGAAATTATTGATGAAATGAATATAATGACTCAGTCCCTAGCAAATCAAAAGCATATAACCTATAGTACAGAAGTAGAGGCTAATTTGCCACCTATTAATGGAAATCGAGATTTATTTAAGCAAATGATACTGAATCTTGTTGAAAATGCAATTAAATATACACCAGAGGGTGGAGCGATTAAAGTTTTATCTTACAAAAGATATGATAATGTTTACTTTGTAGTGAAGGATACAGGGATCGGGATACCAAAAGAACATATACCAAGACTATTTGAACGCTTTTACAGAGTAGATAAAGCTCGATCAAGAAAAATAGGTGGTACAGGACTTGGATTAGCTATTGTAAAGCATATTGTATTGTCTTTTGATGGAGAAATAAAAGTAAATAGTAAATTAGGTAAGGGATCTGAATTTGTTGTGAGGATTCCTATAAAGATAAGAGAAAAACAAAATTAATTTGTTTTTCTCTTTTTTTACATCCATTTAACAATCTCTTTATTTCTATTTAACATAAGGAAACTATACTAAGTATGTAAAGTTTGAAACTTAAGGGAGGATCAAATTTTGACATTAAAAAAATGAATGGGGGAAAAGTAAAATGAAAAAGATTTTATCTTTAGCTTTAGCACTTATGTTAGGGGTTACTATGTTAGTTGGATGTGGAAGTCAGGGAGATACAACAACAGAAGAAAAAACAGATGAAAATGTATTATCAGGAAAAGTTGTTATTGCAGGTTCTACATCGGTGCAGCCATTATCAGAAGAGTTAGCAGAAGTATTCATGAAAAAATATCCAAAAGTATCTGTGGAAGTACAAGGTGGAGGTTCAAGTGTTGGTGTAAAATCAGCAGCAGAAAAAATTGCTGACATTGGTGCGGCTTCAAGAGAAGTAAAAGAGTCAGAAAAAAATTTAGGATTAACAGAATATATAATGGCAAAAGACGGGATTGCAGTTGTAGTGAATCCATCTAATGAAGTAGCAGATTTAACGCTAGAACAAATAAAGAAAATATTTACTGGGGAAATTACAAACTGGAAAGAGGTTGGAGGAAAAGATCAAGCTATTACAGTTGTAAGTAGAGAAGAAGGTTCAGGGACAAGGGGAGCTTTTGTAGAAATTACAAAAGTTGAGAGCAAAAATGCTGAAGGAAAAAAAGTTGATAAAACAACTAAAAATGCATTAGTACAACCATCTACAGGTGCTGTGAAGCAAACTGTTGCAAATACACCAGATGCAATTGGTTACATTTCAATGGGTGCAATGGATGTTACAGTAAAGCCAGTGAAGGTAGAAGGGGTAGAAGCCAATGAAGAGACTGCGAAGGAAGGAACATATAAAATAGCAAGACCTTTCTTATATCTAACAAATGGTGAAGAATCAGAAGTGGTTCAAGCTTATATTGAGTTTGTTTTAAATGAAGGTCAAGAAATTGTAAAAGAGGAATTTATTTCAATAAAATAATTTTGCAAAACATGATGGATTGAATATCCTCCTATGAAATAAGCATAAGACGGTTTTTAACTGTCTTATGCTTATTTTAAAATTCTTTTTTGTGTTTAACATGAATTTAACACAGAATTAATCTTTATATAAAGAATGCATATTATTATAAATTTGGGAGGCGTTTTGATATGAAAAAATACGAGAAAATCATTGAGACAATGCTCTTGATTTGTGCAGCAGTGGCAACTTTATCTGTATTTGTAATTACTTTATTTATCTTCAAAGAGGGAGTACCGATTCTTAAAGAGTATGGTGTAATCAATTTTCTATTTGGAAAAACATGGGCACCTACAAATGGAGAATATGGAGCTTTTCCAATGATCATGGGATCTATATCAGTAACTTTAGGGGCTTTACTAATAGGCGTTCCTATGGGCATAACTTGTGCAGTATTTTTAGCTGAAATTGCTCCAAAATCTATTGTGAAAGTATTTAAGCCATCTGTTGAATTGTTAGCAGGAATACCCTCTGTTGTATATGGTTTTTTTGGATTATCCATTCTAGTTCCTTTTATAAGAATGTATATATTACCTATTATACAGAAGGTAAATCCAGATGCTTATACATCTGGGTATAGTATTCTAGCAGGAGCTATGATTCTTGCCATTATGATTCTACCAACTATTGTGAATATTTCTGAAAATGCTATAAGATCTGTACCTGTTGAGTATAAACAAGGTTCTCTTGCTTTAGGTGCATCTCATTTTGAAACGATTATAAAAGTAATCATTCCAGCAGCGAAATCTGGAATTATCACATCTGTTGTGTTAGGAATGGGTAGGGCTGTTGGAGAAACCATGGCAGTAATTCTTATTACGGGGAATATGCCTAAAATTCCAGGTAGTGTGTTAGATTCTGTTGCTACATTAACAGGAACCATTGCTATGGAGATGGGATATGCAACACCTATGCATCAAAAGGCATTGTTTGCTACAGGGATTATTCTGTTTGTATTTATTATGTTACTTAATATTACAGCAACAGGAACCATGAAAAGATTGGGGGCGAAGTAGAGAAATGGTTGTAGATACAAAGACGCATACTGGAAAATTAACTATAGATAAGAAAAATATAAAAATAAAAGAAAAAATAGCTTATCTATGGGTATATATTGTAGCAACATTAACGATTCTAGCTGTATTATCTATTATTGGATATGTATTAATCAATGGAGTAAAACATATAGATTTAAACTTTTTTATACAAGACCCCAAAAGTATGGGAAGACGCGGCGGAATTTTTTCTATTATCGTTGGAACCATATACCTAACCCTTGTATCCATTGCCATAGCTACACCAATAGGAGTTTGTGCAGCTATTTATTTAACTGAATATGCTAAAGAAAATAAATTTGTAAAGATTATAAGATTTGGGACTGAAACATTGGCAGGAATCCCTTCTATTATATTTGGATTATTTGGATTTGTATTCTTTGTAATATTTTTAAAACTAAGATGGTCCATTTTATCAGGAGGATTAACACTAGCTTTGATGATTCTTCCCACACTTATTCGTGCTACAGAAGAATCAATTAAAACTGTTCCAAGATCCTTCAGAGAAGGTAGTCTAGCCCTTGGGGCTACAAAATGGGAGACGATTGTGAAGGTAGTACTTCCAAGTAGTGTATCTGGAATATTAACAGGACTTATATTAGGAATCGGTAGAGCTGTAGGAGAAACAGCTGCAGTGATGCTGACAGCAGGGAGTTCTTTAGGAGTACCTAAAACAATTATGGATCCTGCTAGAACCATGTCTGTCCATCTATATTTGTTAGCTTCAGAAGGTTTATCAAAAGAAAAAACTTTTGCAACAGCATCTGTACTCATTATATTTGTCTTGCTGATTAATTTTTCAGCTAATATGATTGCAAATAAATATATGAAAAATACCAAGGCTGCATCTTAGAAAGGAGATGAAAAATATGTCAAACAATCCTAAGATCAGGGTGAAAAATTTAAATCTTTTTTATGGAGAATTTCAAGCATTAACAGATATCAATATAGATATTAAGAAAAATAAAGTAACGGCCCTCATCGGTCCTTCTGGATGTGGAAAATCAACATTTTTAAGAACTTTAAATAGAATGAATGATTTGATTGATCATGTAAAAATTAATGGGCAAATTATTATAGATGGTTTAGATATTTATAGTGATCAATGTGATTTAATCAATTTAAGAAAAAATGTGGGGATGGTCTTTCAAAAGCCTAATCCATTTCCTAAAACAATATATGAAAATATAGCTTATGGACCAAAAGTTCATGGGATAAAAGATAAATCAACATTAGATGAAATCGTAGAAAAAAGTTTAAAAGGAGCAGCCCTTTGGGATGAAGTGAAGGATCGATTAGATAAACCTGCTTTAGGGTTATCTGGTGGGCAACAGCAAAGAGTATGCATTGCAAGATGCTTAGCCGTTGAACCAGATGTAATATTAATGGATGAACCAACTTCAGCATTAGATCCGATATCAACCTTAAAGGTAGAGAATTTATTAGATGAATTAAAAAAAGATTATACAATCGTCATTGTTACACATAACATGCAGCAAGCAGGAAGAGTATCAGATGATACGGCCTTTTTCTTAAATGGAGAGATTGTAGAAATGGATGCAACGGATAATATTTTTTCTAAGCCTAAAGATAAAAGAACAGAAGACTATATTACGGGAAGATTTGGTTAAAAAAGGATGGAGGGATGATGATGCCAAGATTACAATTAGCAAATGAGTTAGCAAAGCTTCATAATGATTTATTAAAGCTCGGAAGTATGGCAGAAGAAGCTATACTCAGTGCAATAAAATCTTTAAAGGATCAAGATGTTGTTCTTGCAGAAAAAGTAATCAATGGAGATAAGGCTACAAATAAGCTAGAAGAAGAAATTGAAGATAAATGCATTAAATTAATTGCTACCCAACAGCCTATGGCTATTGATTTAAGAGAAATTTGCTCGATTTTAAGATTAATTGCAGATCTTGAAAGAATGGCAGATCATGCTGTAGATATTGCTAAAATTACTATAAAAATGGTCAATGAAAAATATATGAAATCATTAATAGATATACCAAGGATGGCAGATTTAGCAACAGATATGGTGAAAAAATCTTTGGACGCATTTGTAAAAAAGGATGTAGTTCTTGCGAAAAATACCTGGGAATTAGATGAAACGGTGGACGAAATATATAAGCAAATATATAGGGAACTTCTTACTTATATGATGGAAGATCCAAAGAAAATTACCCAGTCTACTTACTTTTTATTCATTTGTTCTCATATTGAGAGAATTGCAGACTATGCTAAAAATGTATGTGAGAAGGTTGTATATATTCAAACAGGAGATTATTGGATGAAATAATAAAAAATAATGGGAAAGCTCTTCTTAGAGAAGGGTTTTCTTTTTTTTTAAAGACTTATTTCTCATAAAACCAATTAAAAAACAAATAATAATAGAAACATATAGAAAACTTAGGAGGATGTTTATGGATGAATTTGGTGTTCAAATTATTTTATCGCTAGGAATGGGGTTGTTAGCAAGAATTTATATGATTCGAATTGATCAAAGACAATATCCTAGTTATCCACAAGGATTGATTTCCCATTTAACATTAGGCGTGATTGCAGCATCATTAGGTGCTGTAGCATTACCTGCATTGGTGCAAAAGGAATATAGTGCAGTGACTTTTCTAGCCTTAGCAGCCCAACAATTTAGAGATGTTCGAAATATGGAAAGACAAAGTCTTGATAATATAGAGGGGACGGAGCTAATTCCAAGAGGAACAGCTTATATCGAAGATATTGCAAAAGCTTTTGAAGCTAGAAACTATATGGTTATTATTACTTCACTGATGACAAGTATTACATTTTATTTTATAAAAATAATAAAATTACCTATTTATTTGCAAATATTTTTTGGGATATTTATAGGATCTATCACAGCAGTGGCATTGAAAAAATTGCTATCAAGACAATTAATTGTGGAAATCGCCCAGGTAATGCCTGCGCATATTCATTTCGATGGACCGTTACTTATGGTAAATGATGTTGTGATTATGAATATAGGCCTAAAAGGATCAAGAAAAATT
This sequence comes from Crassaminicella profunda, assembly GCF_019884785.1. GTDB lineage: Bacteria > Bacillota > Clostridia > Peptostreptococcales > Thermotaleaceae > Crassaminicella > Crassaminicella profunda. The sequence goes on along the minus strand of NZ_CP082326.1, from coordinate 2,028,222 downwards.
TACGAAGAAAGGGGAATTGCTGTAGAAATCATACCCAATGATGCAAATGCTAGAGCAACCCTTGCTAATATGGGACAAAGACAAGCAGTACAGCATAATGCTGCAATTCAACTAGGTATTCGAAAGGATGTGGATGAACCAGATTTTACGCCTATTGCTAGGAGAAATCCTCATAATGGAAATATTGTTATGGCCATTATACCTATGGAACCTAATATGGATTTATTGGTAGAGGCAGTAAATAAAACCCCAGTTTTGGAAACTGCAAAAAGAAAACCTTTAGAGTCAAAGATAGGATCAAAAGAAAATAACGAGTTGAAAGGAGAACTTTAATGGATTTTGGAATTAAAGATAATATTATTGCCATTATCACCACGGATAGAAGCATGATATCTACAACAACAGTACCTGTGTTTTATGCACAATCAGAAGAAAAAAAAGAAAGGATTGCGCTTTTAGTATCTAAAATTACAATGGGAATGGTACATGATCTTGAAAATGGTTCATATGTTGTTGTGAAACATTAAAATGATGTTCTTGACGATACATAAAAGGACATGATAAGATTATAAGTCAGGATGTATAAAGATGATTTTTATGATATAATATTAGTATCAGGTACTAAAACTAGATTTTAAGTAGGTGTTTATTGTGGAAGAGCAGGAGCAGAAAAATGTTATTTCTAAAATTTATCCAGAAAGTAAAGCTCAAAAATTAGGAATAGAACAGGGCGATAAGCTACTAAAAATAAATAATGAATATATTGAAGATATTATTGAATATATGTTTTTAATAGCAGATGAATATTTGGAAATTGAGATTGAAAAAAAAGATGGAGTAGTAAAAAAGTATACAATTTATAAAGATTTCGATGAAGATTTGGGGATTGAATTTGAAAATCCAATTATTGATCAAGCAAGAAGTTGTAAGAATAAATGTATGTTTTGTTTCATAGATCAACTGCCTAAAGATATGAGAAAAACCTTATATTTTAAGGATGATGATTCGAGACTTTCATTTCTTCAAGGAAATTTTATTACATTGACGAATATGTCTGAAACAGATATACAAAAGATCATAAAATATAGAATTAGTCCTATTAATATATCTATTCATACGACAGACCCAGAACTCCGGGTGAAAATGTTAAGCAATAAAAATGCTAAAAATATTTATGAGAGACTACAAAGGCTCGCAGATGCAGGAATTAGTATGAATGGACAAATCGTTTTGTGTAAAGATGTAAATGATCAGGCAAATTTAGATAAAACCATTAGAGATTTATCTAATCTTTATCCAAGTATGCAGAGTTTAGCCATTGTTCCCGTAGGAATAACTAAATTTAGAGAAGGATTATATCCATTGACCATTTTTGATAAGGAATCATCAACAGAAGTAATCGAGCAGGTAGAAGAATGGCAAAATAATTTGTTAGAGAAAATAAATACCCGTTTTGCATATTTATCAGATGAGTTTTATGTTCTTGCGAATAGAAAAATTCCTGATTATGAAGATTATGAAGGGTTTCCACAGATAGAAAATGGCGTAGGGCTTATGGCTAAGTTTGAATATGAAATAATTGCTTATTTAAAAGAATTGAATATAAGAAATATGGAAAATAAAGAAGTGAGTATTGCTACTGGAAAATCCGCAAAGGCTTTTATGACTCGGCTATGTAAGGAAATGGAGAAAAAGTTTAATGACTTAAAAATCAATGTGTTTGAAATTAAAAACAACTTTTTTGGAGAGACCATTACGGTAGCAGGTCTAATTACAGGAACAGATCTAATTGAACAATTAAGCAATAAGGAATTAGGAGAAAAATTAGTGATACCGTCATGTATGTTAAAGAGTGATGAACCAATTTTTTTGGATGATCTAACGGTAGAGGATGTAGAAAAAGCATTAAATATAAAAGTAACGGTCACAAAAGTAGATGGAAAAGATTTTGTTGACAAAATAATAAAATAATGATAAATACTGGAGGTGTTTTCATGGCTAAGCCAGTTGTAGCAATAGTCGGAAGACCGAATGTAGGGAAATCAGCTTTTTTCAATAAGCTTGCTGGGAAAAGAATAGCGATAGTAGAAGATAAACCAGGTGTTACAAGAGATAGAATTTATACAGAAGTTGAATGGTTAAATCATCATTTTACTTTAATTGATACAGGCGGATTAGAACCTGAGTCAAAGGATATTATTTTATCACAAATGAGAAATCAAGCAAAATTAGCAATTCAAACAGCCGATGTAATTCTTTTTATGGTAGATGGAAGAACAGGACTTGTAGCTGCAGATGAGGAAATAGGAAATTTACTTAGACGAACAGGAAAACCTGTCCTTTTAGTTGTGAATAAAGTAGATACACACAAATTGCCAGATTCTTTTTATGATTTTTATCAATTAGGATTAGGAGATCCATTGGCGATTTCATCCACAAATGCTTTAGGACTTGGAGATTTGTTAGATGAGGTTATTGCAAACTTCCCTGAAAAACATGAAGAAGATTATGAAGAAGATATGATCAGGGTAGCGGTTATTGGTAAGCCTAATGTTGGAAAATCCTCTATTATCAATACTATTTTAGGGGAAGAAAGAGTTATTGTAAGTGAAATTGCAGGAACTACTAGAGATGCTATTGATACGCCATTTACTCATGGTGAAGATGAATATGTATTTATTGATACTGCAGGAATAAGAAGAAAAAGTAAAGTAAATGAAAATATTGAGAAATATAGTGTTATCAGATCCCTTAACGCAATAGAGAGAGCAAGTGTATGTATGTTGATGATTGATGCTACAGAAGGGGTAACGGAACAAGATAAAAAAATTGCAGGTTACGCTCATGAAGAAGGAAAAGCTACCCTTATTGTTGTGAATAAATGGGATTTGGTAGAGAAAGAAACAAATACTATGAATCAATATACAAAAGATATTAGACAGGAATTAGCTTTTATGCCGTATGCACCAATTCTTTTTGTTTCAGCAGTTACAAAACAAAGAGTACATCAAATTTTAGAAACGATAAAATTTGTTTCAAATCAGCATGCAATGAGAGTGCCAACGGGTAGATTGAATGATGTGATTGGAGAAGCAATCTTATTAAATCAACCACCATCAGATAAAGGAAAAAGACTAAAGATTTTCTATGTTACACAAATTTCTGTGAGACCACCTAAATTTGTTATTTTTGTAAATGACAAAGAACTTACCCATTTTTCTTATACAAGATATATTGAAAATAAGATTAGAGAAGCTTTTGGGTTTGAAGGAACTCCAATGAGCATAATACATAGAGAAAAGGGCGAAGATCTATAAGGGTGGTTTTATGGTACTGAATTTAAAATAAAGTAAATCTTGATTATAAATAGGGGGGTTTACAATGAAATCAAGTATCAGTGTAATTGGAGCAGGCAGCTGGGGGACGGCTTTAGCTGTTGCCCTTTCTAAAAAGGGGCATGATGTAAAGTTATGGATGAGAAATGAAGAACAATTTTTGCAAATGAAAAAAGCAAGAGAAAATATCAAATATTTACCAGGAGTCATTCTACCTAATAATATTGAGTTGTTTCAAGATATCTGTGGTGCTGTGAAGGATGCAGATATTATATTGCTAGCAGTTTCTTCTCAAGCGGTACGAAAAGTAATTAGTAATTTTAAAGATGTAGCCAATGAAAAGCAAATTATTGTAAATGTTGCAAAAGGATTGGAAAATACTACACTGCTTAGAATATCAGAAGTGGTGAAAGAAGAATTACCAAAGAATGCTTTTGCTGTTTTATCAGGGCCATCTCATGCTGAAGAAGTATGTAGAGATATGCCTACTACATTGGTTGTAGCATCAAGTGAAAAAACTGTTGCAGAGTATATACAAGATGTATTTATATCTCCTAAATTAAGAGTATATACCAATCCAGATGTTATTGGTGTTGAGCTTGGAGGTTCTCTTAAAAATGTTATTGCTTTAGGAGCTGGAATATCCGATGGTTTAGGTTTTGGAGACAATGCAAAAGCTGCTCTTATGACTAGAGGGATTACTGAAATCTCAAGACTGGGTCAAGTAATGGGTGCAGAGCTTAATACCTTTGCAGGTTTAACGGGTATTGGAGATTTAATTGTAACATGTACGAGTATGCATAGTAGAAATAGACGATGTGGTATTCAAATTGGGCAAGGCAAAAAGTTAGAAGATGCTGTAAATTCAATAGGAATGGTAGTAGAAGGTGTAGTTACTACAGCAGTTGCTTATAAACTATCTAAAGAATATAATATAGAAATGCCTATCACAACTGAAATTTATAATATACTTTATAATGATAGTGATGTAAGAGAAGCTGTGGTGAATTTAATGATGAGAAGTAGAACTCATGAGATTGAAGAAGTAGTTGAAAGCAAAAAAATGCAGTGGTAAAAAGATAGCTAAATTAGCTATCTTTTTTTATTGTATAAAAGTCATAATCTCTGATAAGAGGTCATATATATATATTGTTAATACATACCATAATCTAGAAAGAATGATTTCTGATAGTTTATGATTTTTTAATAAATATTTATGATCAAAGGGGTGAGTGGAAATGGAAAGATTCGATATATATAAAGATATTGCAGAACGGACACAGGGGGATATTTATGTAGGGGTTGTAGGACCCGTAAGAACAGGAAAGTCAACTTTTATCAAAAGATTTATGGAATTATTGGTTTTGCCAAATATTGAAAATGCTTATAGAAAAGAGCGAGCTAAAGATGAATTGCCACAAAGTGGGGCTGGTAAAACCATTATGACTACAGAGCCTAAATTTGTGCCAAACGAAGCTATAGAATTAACCCTAAAAGATAATGCTAAATTTAAAGTAAGACTTGTAGACTGTGTAGGATATTTAGTAAAGGGTGCAATGGGACATGAGGAGAATGGAAAACCTAGAATGGTAACAACACCTTGGTATGAGAAAGAAATTCCTTTTGTAGAAGCAGCAGAAATAGGAACAAAAAAAGTGATTACAGATCATTCAACCATAGGTTTAGTGATTACAACAGATGGTACTGTAACAGATATTGATAGAAGCAGCTACATAGAAGCTGAAGAAAGAGTCATCAAAGAGTTAAAAGAGATGAATAAGCCTTTTGTTGTAATTGTAAACTCATTACAGCCTGAAGGTGCAGAAACGGTAGAATTAAAGAAACAATTAGAAGAAAAATACAAGGTTCCAGTTGTAGCAACAGATTGTGCAAAAATGAATATAGGAGATATCAATGATATATTAGAAAATGTTTTATTTGAATTTCCAATTAAGGAAATTAATATTACCCTTCCAGGATGGGTTGAGGGGTTAGAAGCGACTCATTGGCTTAAGGATAAGATTATTTATTCTGTAAAGCAATGGAGCCAAGAAGTGAAGAAAATAAATGATGTAAGAAATGCAGTAGGAAATTTTTTGGATATGGAAATAATAGCTGGAGCAGGACTAAGCGATATCAATTTGGGTGAAGGAATCGCTCATATTGAAATGAAAACAAAAGAAGGATTATTCTACAATATTTTAGAAGAAATCACTGGTTATAAAATTGAGGGAGATCATCAATTATTAGGGCTTATAAAAGAATTCTCAAGAGCCAAGAATGAGTATGATAGAGTGGAAAGAGCGTTGAAAGATGTAAAAGATACAGGATATGGTTTAGTATCACCACAATTAGAAGAATTAGAATTGAAAGAACCAGAAATTTTCAAGCATGGGAATAGATTTGGTGTTAAATTAAGAGCCAATGCACCATCCCTTCACTTAATAAAAACAGATATTACAACAGAAGTTTCACCAATTGTAGGAACAGAAAAAGAAAGTGAAGAATTATTAAAATATTTATTAGATGAGTTTGAATCAGATCCAAAGAAAATATGGGAAACAAATATGTTCGGTAAATCCCTTCATGATATGGTAAAAGAGCAGTTAGAGCATAAATTATTCATGATGCCAGAAGATGCAAGAAATAAAATGCAAAGAACACTACAAAAGATTATTAATGATGGAAGTGGTGGATTGATTTGTATTATTCTATAGTAAGAATAGATAGGGAAAACCCCTATCTATTTTTACCCTTGAAAAATTTTCATATTAGGGTATAATAATAAATAGAATTATCTGGGTGTGGCGCAGTTTGGTAGCGCGCTAGAATGGGGTTCTAGAGGCCCTGGGTTCAACTCCCAGCACTCAGACCAGAAGAAACATTAAAGCTATGAATATTCATAGCTTTAATGTTTTTATAATATATTAAAAAAATATAGTCAACCATAATATGATTATGTATACTAAAGGAGAAAAAAATGTTTATTTATTTACGAGTACTATTGTTGATGCTTTTGATTGTATCCATATTGGGATATATTTTTACAATATTAAAGGAAAAATATTATTTATGGAATAATACTATTTTTATCGAAAATAAAGTTGTATCACAGGTTCATATGGATGAAATAGAATCGAAACATTTTAAAATAGGCAGTATTGAAGTGATGGCTGGAGATGAAATGAAGATACATTTTTATGATCATCCTACAGTAAAAGGAATTATATTAGGAGCAAAGATTCAAGATAATAGTGTATGGGTTGTTACAGCAAAAAAACAAGTACATTCAGTAAGTGTTAAAGACATTAAGAAAATTAAGATTGTTAGTAGGTATGGAAAATTTTTTAACGTATTTTAAGCTGCTTTAGAAGTAGCTTTTTTGTTTTTATTATTGTAGGACTATAAAACTAATTTCAATAAATATAAATAACATGAAGGAAAATAAACAAGCGTGAAGAATTATAAACATAAAAGGGACTAGTAGGTGAAGGAAGTGACCAAAAAAAATCGCAATAAACGAAAAAGGAAAAGAAGACTACGGCATTTCTTTTTTGGAATTATATTATTTTATTTAATTATAAAATTTATGCCTATGGTTGTGTCGTTTTCTAATGAGACAAGTGTTGCCGAATATGGAAATATTCAAGTTACTGATCAATTAAATTGTTATATTATTAGAAATGAAAAATTGATTGAAAGTAATTTTGAAGGCAATATACAATACTTTGTTCAAGAAGGGGAAAAAGTTGAAAAAGAGTATAAGGTAGCTGAAATATATAAGGTTGATATTGATGATACCACTAGGAAGAAATTAGAAGTAGTTAACCAGAGAATTGAGAGTATCAAAGATAATGAAAATAGTCTATTCCAAAGTGATGTGAAGAAAATTGATGAAGCCATCAATAAAATAGTAAGTGATATAAAAGAATATAAAGAAAAAGGAAATCTCTTAAGAATTGAACAATTGAAAAAAGAGTTAAATAATAAATTAGAAAAAAAGAGGATTATTACAGGGGATAAAAGCTTTGCAGGAAAAAATTTAGAAACTTTAGAGTTAGAGCAAGAAAGTTTACAAGAGAAAATAAATAATGCAATTTGCTGGATAAAAAGCCCTGCATCTGGTATTATCAGTTATAATATTGATGGATATGAGGCTATTTTAACACCTAGAAATATGGCTACAATTGAATTGGAAAATTTGAAAAGCATTCATAGTCAAGTAACAGATTTAAGAGCTGAGAAAGCTATTAAGAATCAACCCTTGTTTAAAATTGTTGATAATAATGTATGGTATATGGTTACTTGGATAGACAAGGAAAGACTAGAGAATTATAAAGTAGGAAGAAGGGTGACTTTTAAATTTCCACAAAGAGAAGTAAGAGGAAAAGTATATCAAATTATAGAAAATACAAAGAATAATATGGTGATCTTTCAGGTTAATCAATATGTAGAGAATTTTTATAGCATGAGAAATATTGATTTAGATGTTATTCCAGTAAACTATGAAGGGTTAAAATTATATAAGGATAGCATAGTGGAAATAGATGGAAAAAAAGGAGTGTTTCTCCTAGATGTAAATAGATATGCACGATTTAAGCCTATTAAAATTATAGGGTATAATGATGAATATGCAATTATTCAAAGTAATGTTTTTTATAATAAGGATGGAGAAAGAATAAGTACTGTAAAATTATATGATGAAGTTGTTAGAAATGCTTCAAAAGTTAAAGAAGGACAAATGATATATTAATACAATAATAGATGGAGGGAAAAAGATGTGTTATATTGAAAAAAACATAAAAGATTTAAGAGAAGAAATTCATGAAATATGTAGTAAAATTGGAAGGAATCCTGAAGAAATTCAATTAATCGCTGTTACTAAAACCGTAGATCACGAAAGGATTAATGAAGCCATTCATACAGGCGTTGAAGATATAGGAGAAAACAAGGTTCAAGAAATAATGGAAAAGTATAATGTAGTATCTAGTGTGAATTGGCATATGATCGGACATTTGCAGACAAATAAAGTAAAATATATTATTGATAAAGTAAAATTAATTCATTCTGTAGATAGAATAAGTTTAGCGGAGGAAATAAATAAGCGTGCAAAACAACATAATAAAATTATGGATGTATTGGTTCAGGTAAATGTTGCTAATGAGGAAACTAAGTTTGGATTAGCTAATAGTGAAGTATTTGATTTCTTTGAAAAAATACAACCATTAGAGCATATTAGGGTTAAGGGGTTAATGACCATTGCTCCATATGAAGAAAATCCTGAGGATGTTCGAAAATATTTTAAGATGCTTAAAGAAATATTTGAAGAAATCAAAACAAAAGGATTTCAAAGGGTAGAAATGAGATATTTATCAATGGGCATGACAAATGATTTTAAAATAGCAATTGAAGAAGGTGCTAATATGGTACGAGTAGGTACAGGAATATTTGGAAGAAGAAATTATAATAAGTAAAGATATAAAGGAGGACAAATCATGTCAGGAAAATTTGTAGATAAAGTAAAATATTTTATGGGCTTAGATGATTATGAAGAAGAGGATGATGAATTAGTCGAGACATCTGTTGAATATGATAATCCTATTACACCTATACAGAGTAAAAAGAATAAGGTTGTAAATATACATACGACAACACAGATGAAAGTTGTTGTTTATGAACCTGTAGAGTTTGAAGAAGTACCTAAAATTGTTGACAATCTTAAAAATCGAAAGCCTGTTATTATGAATTTAGAAAAGCTAGAACCAGAACTAGCAAAAAAAATATTTGATTTTGCCAATGGGGCTGTATATGCTTTAGATGGAAGTATTCAAAAGGTTTCAAAGGGAATATTTATTTTAGCTCCTAGCAATGTTGATATAGCAGGAAATATCAATGAGGAATTAAAAAATACAGCTTTATTTCCTTGGAATAAGTAAGATTAGGTGGTGGAAAAAATGTGGATGATACAACAATCCGTAGATTATTTTTTTAGAGTATTAGATTTTTTAATTATTGCAAGGATTCTTATGTCTTGGTTTAACCCAGACCCCAGTTCAACCATTCCAAAACTAATTTATCAACTAACAGAACCAATACTTGCTCCCTTTAGAAATCTAATGTTTAGATTTGGATTAGGAAGAGGCATGATTGATTTTTCACCTATTATAGCTGTAATATTCTTGGGTTTTATTAGGAATTTAATTATAGGATTACTTTAGAGAGTGTGATATTTTGATTAATAAGGAAAGTTTGACAAAACATATAAAAAATACGGAAGAACGATACGTTGTAATGAAAACTTTGAATAAAGTAGAAAGTGTGCTAAAAAGTCATGGGGTACGTGTTACAGACTTTTATAACCCTTATGAAATATCTTTATGTATTCCCATATTAAACCAGATTTTAGATATAAACTATTTAGTTGTAGGTGGATATGAGAATGCAGAAAGAAGGGTAATAATCATTTATCCTGAATATATGGAAATAAGTGAAGAAGAGTATCCTATTGGTGCTATAAAGGTTTCAGGAAGGTTTATGAAAGATGAATTAACCCATAGAGATTTTTTAGGTGCAGTTTTAGGGCTAGGATTAAAAAGAGAAAAAATAGGAGATATTTTAGTTGGAGATGGACAAGCAAATATTATCGCACATAAAGAACTTTGTGATTATATTTTATTGAATTTAGAAAAGGTATCTAAATTCAAAATAAATATTGAAAGAATTTATTTTAATGATTTGATGAAGGTTGAAGAGAACTTTAAGATCATCCAGGGATCCGTATCTGCTTTGAGATTAGATAGTATTTTAGGTACAGGATTTGGAGAATCTAGGAATGCAATATCAAAGCTTATTAATAACGATAGAGTCAAAGTGAATTTTAAGCCAGTGAATCAACCATCATATATCCTTCATGAAGGAGACTTGATATCCTTTAAAGGTAAGGGGAGAATAATACTAGATCAAATTGGAAATAAAACAAAAAAGGATAGATATAAGGTGATCATAAAAAGAATAGTCTAGAGGAGAGGATACAATGATTACACCACTTGAGATTCAAAATAAGGAATTTAAAAAAGGAATAAGAGGTTATAAGGAAAGTGAAGTTGATGAATTTTTAGATAAAATTATTATAGATTATGAGAATTTATACAAAGAAAATATTGAGTTGAAAGATAAAATTGCTATGCTGAATGAACAAATAGAAAAATATGAAAACTTAGAAAAAACTTTAAATAATACTTTAGTTTTTGCTCAAAGTACTGCTGAAGAAGTTGCTCAAAATGCACAAAAAAAAGCAGAATTAATTATACAAGAAGCTGAGGGAAAGGCGAAAAAAATTATAGAAGATGGCAAAAACGAAGTTTTAAAGATTCAAAAAGAATATGAAGAAGGTAAAAAGCAATTACATATTTTTAAAACAAGATTTAAAACATTATTAGAATCTCAATTAGAAGCAGTTGCCACGAGCTGTAAAGAAATAGTAGGAGAAGTGGAAGAAGTTAATGAATTCAAAGAAGTTAGTTTAGCTAAGGAAGATGAATAAATTCAAATAAAAATTCTCGTTTAAAGCGAGGATTTTTATTTGTGAATTTCCCAGGGAATAAAATACAGATTTGATTATGAAAGTAAATATTGAATTTACAGATAAACATCTATATAATAAAGCAAGAAAAAGGAGGTCATATTATGAAAATAATAGGTATTATAGGAGCAATGGACGAAGAAATTCAAATCTTAAAAGAAAAGATGGAATTAGAAAAAGAAGAGCATTTTGCAGGAATGATTTTTTATAAAGGAAAGTTAATGGGAAAAGATATAGTTGTGGTAAGAAGTGGTATAGGAAAAGTAAATGCTGGTGTTTGTACACAAGTTTTAATCAGTAATTTTCATGTGGATGCTATTATTAATACAGGTGTAGCTGGTGCTATACATGATGACTTGAATGTGGGGGATATTGTTATTTCTACAGATGTAATTGAGCATGATTTTGATGTTACAGCATTTGGTGGATATACATTAGGACAGATTCCAAGGATGGAAGAGTACATATTCAAGGCAGATGAGAAATTAGTTGAAATTGCTGTAAAAGCTAGTGAAAAAGAAACGGTTAAATATAAAACTACAACAGGAAGAATTGTATCAGGGGATGTTTTTGTTGCTTCACCTGAAAAGAAAGATTTTTTGTGGAAAGAATTTAGTGCTTTTTGTGCAGAAATGGAAAGTGCAGCCATAGGACATGCTGCCTACTTAAATAAGGTACCTTTCGTAATTATTAGAGCCATGTCTGATAAAGCAGATGGATCAGCCCATGTAAATTTTAATGAGTTTGTTATAGAAGCTGCAAATAATTCAGTTGAAATCGTATTAGATATGCTAAAACATATGTAATTAATAAAATTTTAAAATGCATGGAAAGGATAGAATGATTATAATCATTCTATCCTTTTTTAGTTTAAGGAAATTATAAAATTTTAAAAATGTGGATAACTATTTTGAAATGTAGTTCTTTGGAAATTTTGAGCAACGGAAATTACAAAAGAAAGTTTTAAAAATTCGTTGGTGATATGAGCATATGCGACAGCATGATACGAATTTTTTCTTTTACATAGAAGAGATATAAATGGGGGAAAATACGATTAATATTTTAATAGACTATATAAAGAAAAAATATTATTCAAAAAATGGGGGAATAATAATGGATGAGAAGAGAATTAGCAATCTTGAAAAAAATATAGAAAAAATATCGAAAGAACTAGAGAAAACAAAAATAGGTGAATATGTGGATATTATGAATAATCCTAAAAGATTATTATATGTTAATTTTGTTGCTGGTTTAGCTAGGGGGTTAGGGACGGCCATAGGACTTACTATTTTGGCTGCACTATTTTTTTATATCTTACAAAAAACAGTAGATTTGCCCTTAATAGGAAAGTATATTGCAGAGTTGATAGATATTATAGAAAACAATAGATGAAGGAGGAGATTATATGAATCAAGATAGAATTCAACATTTTAAAGAAAAACTATTAAAGGAACGAGAAGAGGTATTAAAAACTTTAGATAGAATGGATAAAAATGAACCCAATGAATCCATGCAGGAATATTTTAGTGAATTATCTATGTATGATAATCACCCAGCGGATATTGCAACAGAAACTTTTCAAATGGAAATGAACTTCAATTTAAAAAAAAATGAAGGATTAGAGCTACAAGAAATTGAGGATGCATTACAAAGAATAGAGAAAGGTACATATGGAAAATGTAGGAGCTGTGGAAAAAATATATCGGAAGATAGGCTTGAAATTGTGCCTACTACAGAAAAGTGCATAGCATGTGAGCAGGATGGTTTTTCCATAAAGGATGAAATCCATACAAGACCAGTTGAAGAGGAGGGTCTGAAAAATCCCTTTGGAAGAACTTATATGGATACGAATGAAGATTATAATGGATTTGATGGAGAAGATGCACTGCAAGCTGTAGCAAGATTTAATAAGACAGATCAACATAATATGGCTTTAGACTGGTATGATAATAATATGTATGATGAAAATGTATCAAGAACTGTAGAATCTGTTGACAATATAAGTGAAGGTTTTTATAAGGGACAGCTTGAGGATGAAGAAAGAGATGATATACCTCATAATCAAAAAAGAAAAAAGTGAAGCTTTGCTTCACTTTTTGTAATAAAAGTTTTAAAATTATGTTATAATCAGAGAGACACGCATTTTGGGGGAGGATTAACATGAATTATTTATTAGTCTTAATGATCATTATACTTGACCAAGCTTCAAAATTTATTGTTCAAAGCAAATTTTCTGTAAATGAGTCAATACCTATTATAAAAAATATATTTCATCTTACATATGTGCAAAATTTTGGAGCGGCTTTTGGTATATTAAAAAATCAAAAAATGTTCTTTGTATTGATGACAATCTTTGTTATTGGCGGAATTATAGTATTTTTAAGTAAGCAAAAGAATTTGCATAAACTTATACCTTATAGTTTAAGCTTAATTGTAGGTGGAGCTATTGGAAATTTAATTGATCGAGTAAGACTTGGATATGTAGTGGATTATTTTGATTTTAGAATTTGGCCTGTATTTAATATGGCTGACATTAGTATTGTTGTAGGCGCTATACTACTTTCCTACTATTTAATTTTCTTAGATGAAGTTCGTAATTAGAAAGGGAGAATTTTATTGGATATTCAGAAGTTTATTGTTGATGAAATAGATGAAGATACAAGATTAGACTTATATTTATCAAATCAATTGATAGAAATGTCAAGAAGTTACATACAAAAGTTGATAGAAAAGGGAAAAGTAAAGATCAATGGTCATGCTAGTAAAATAAAAAAATATAAGGTAGTGGAAAATGACCAAGTAGAAATTGAAATACCTGAGCCGGAATTGTTAACAATTGAACCAGAAAATATTCCTATTGAGATTGTATATGATGATGATGATTTGCTTGTAGTAAATAAACCTCAAGGGATGGTGGTTCATCCTGCACCAGGAAATTATCATGGAACATTGGTCAATGCACTTATGTATCATTGTAAAAATTTATCTTCTATAAATGGTGTGATTAGACCTGGGATTGTTCATAGAATTGACAAAGATACGAGTGGCCTTTTAATGGTTGCCAAAAATGATCAAGCTCATAAGGGACTTGCTGAGCAGTTAAAAGAACATTCTATCAATAGAAGGTATATAGCTTTAGTCCATGGAAATATTAAAGAAGAAAAGGGTACTATTTGTGCGCCTATCGGAAGAAATCCTGTAGATCGATTAAAAATGGCGGTAGTTGATAGAAATGGAAAAGATGCGACTACTCATTTTACTGTACTAAAACGATTTAAAGAGTATACCCTTATTGAGGCGAAACTAGAAACTGGTAGAACCCATCAAATTAGAGTACATATGACATATATCAAACATCCATTAGTAGGAGATCCAATTTATGGTCCTAAAAAACAAAAATTTCGTTTAGATGGACAGTTGTTGCATGCAAAAGTGATAGGCTTTGTTCATCCTATTAGGGATGAGTATATGGAATTTCAGGCTGATTTACCAGACTATTTTAAAAATATAATAAAAATACTTGATGATAAAAAATGATAAATGCATCATAAGTATCAATATGAAATTTACAAAAAGAGGTGGAAGAATGAAATTTAAAGCAAATATTATGGATGAAAAAGCTATACAAAGGGCCACTACTAGAATTGCTCATGAAATCATTGAAAAGAATAAGGGGATTGAGAATATTGTTTTAGTTGGAATTAAGACTAGAGGAGTCCCCCTTGCTAATAGGATTGCTGAAAAGATTGAGAAAATTGAAAATGAAAAAGTAAATGTAGGTATTTTAGATATTACTTTATATAGAGATGATTTAACGAAAGTAGATGAAAATCCAATATTGAATAATACATCAATAAACTTTGATATTAATGAAAAAATTGTCATTCTTGTAGATGATGTATTGTATACTGGAAGGACCGTGAGAGCTGCTTTAGATGGTATTATGGATAGAGGGAGAGCTAAGAGTATACAGTTGGCTGTTTTAATAGATAGAGGTCATAGAGAGCTTCCAATCAGAGCAGACTATGTAGGGAAGAATGTGCCTACTTCTAAGGAAGAAATTATTCGTGTTCAATTTGAAGAGGTAGATGATATTAATCAAGTTACAATTAGTAAATTAGAGCAATAAAAATCCAAGTCTATTTTGACTTGGATTCATTTTTTTGTAGGATTGTTAAAATATTTGATCGAGGGGTAATATATATGGTTTTATTATTTTCATAAATAACCATTCCTGGTTTGGCACCACTTGGCTTTTTCACATTTTTGACCAATGTATAGTCTACTGGAACATTACTAGACAATTTCCCCTTACTATGAAATGCAGCAAGCTCGGCAGCTTCTAATATAGTAGCTTCTGGAATTTTATTATTTTTACTGATTACGATCACATGGGAACCAGGAATATCTTTTGTATGAAACCACAAATCTTTTTTAGAAGCTATTTTTAAAGTTAATTGATCATTTTGTTTGTTGTTTTTTCCTACAAGAATTTCAAACCCATCAGATGAAGTAAATGATAAAGGGCTACTGGAAATTTTTCTTTTGGAAGAAGATGAAACTTTTTTTCTCTTGATATATCCTTCTTCCATTAATTCTAATCTGATTTCTTCAATGTCTGCTAAACTGAATGCATTTTCGATTGTGTGTAATAAATTTTCAAAGTATTGTATTTCATTTTTTGTTTCGTGTAATTGCTTTTGTATTTCTTTTTGAGCATTTTTATATTTAGTATATTTTTTAAAATATTTTTGTGCATTTTGAGAGGGTGTTAAATTTATATTTAAGGGGATGGATATAGTATTTGCAGTAGGATCATAGTAGTTGAGTACTTCTATATGAGCATCTCCTTTTTTTACAAGGTGTAAATTGGCTGTTAGCAATTCTCCATAAACCTTATGCTTATCTAAGTTTGAAGCAGTTATAAATTCTTCTTGTAGTTTTTGACTTTTGTTATAAAGTTTATGAATAGTATGGGTAACAAATTTTCTTAAATCACTAGATTTTTGCTTTGATCGATGGAATAAATCTCTTTTGATATAGTATTCTTCAAGAACGGTACTAATAGAATCAAAATCAATAGATTCATAGATTCCCTCATATATGTTTAGGTAATTACAATAAAAGTCTACTACGTGTTTGTCCTCTTTTGACACAATTATATTAGGGGAAAAAGAATTTTGTGATGAAAGAATAAAACTTTTTATAGCATTCCATGAAGCTTCATAATCATTAGTGGATAAATTAGAAGTTGCTTGATCATCATGTATATTTGCTCTAAAACAAATTTCTCGAGAAACTGTAGGACTGATGCCTTGTATAGATGTATAGATTGCTTTGTATATAGGTGTTCCTAAAGAAGAATTGCTTAAAGCTTTTTTGAATGCTTCAAATGTCATAGAAATTGGATTGATTTTTCCCTGATTAGGTGGAGCAATATAAGTTTTACCAGGTAAAATTTCTCTATAACGATTGATATCACCTGATATTCTTTTAATGCTGTCAATAATTTTATTTTCTGATTGATCGAGTAATATAATATTACTATGCTTTCCCATAATTTCAATAATCAATTGTTTAATATGCATATAGCCTAATTCATCGTAACTTTCTATATCTATTTCAATGATTCTTTCAAATTCTTTTTGCCTGATATCTAATATCCTTCCTCCTTGAAGATGCTTTCTAAGGAGCATACAGAACATAGGAGGAGATTGAGGATTAATTTTGTCTACTTTTGTCAGATGAACTCTTGGATTTTTGCTGCTTGCAGAAAGTAAAAGCTTATATTTTTCTTTAAAGCATCTTATGAAAATATTTATTTCATCTGTTTCAGGTTGATATATTTTTTCGATTTTACCTTTTTGTATTTTTTCTTTTAATTCATGGGCAATTGCTGAAACTACCATTCCATCAAAAGGCATATTCATTCCTCCAAACTTTCATTTTTCATCATTAAAGTATATCATTCTTTGAAATAATTTAAAAGTTGTTATATAAATGTATAGTATTGCAAAAAAATAAATAATATATAGAAGATGATCTTAAATTTTTGTATAATAGGATAAAGGTTGATATTTATGATACAATACCATGTAGGACAATAAAATCATAAAAGACTAAGAATTTTTTTATTAAGTCTTAATTTTTGTTAATAAAAATGATATAATTGTGATTTATGAGAGAAGGATTATTTTTTGATGTAATGCATTTTTAATCAATAGATGGAAGGATGAAAAGACATGATTAAGAGCATGACCGGATTTGGAAGAGGTGAAAGCAAGGACAGTGAAAGGCAATTTATTGTTGAAGTGAAATCAGTTAATCATAGATACAATGATATTGTTGTAAGAATGCCTAAAAGATTTACATATTTAGAAGATCAACTTAAAAACCTCGTGAAAGATTATGTAAAAAGAGGAAGAGTGGAAGTATATGTAACTTTAGAAAATATAGGAGATACAGATACAAAAATTTCTGTAAATACTCCAGTAGCTGAGCAGTACATAGATTGTTTAAAAAAGATTAGAGATGAATTTAATCTAATAGATGATATTACTGTTTCATTAGTATCAAAGTTTTCTGATGTTATAAAAATAGAACCAAAAGAAGAGGATGAAGATGCTATTTGGAGTTGTTTACAAGATGCAGCATCTAAAGCTTTAGGTTTATTAGTGAAAATGAGAGCAGCAGAAGGATTAAAATTAGCTGAGGACATTAGTAATCGATGTGTGTATATTGCTAATATTGTAGATAAAATCGAAAGTCGTTCACCAAAGGTTGTTTTAGAGTATAAGCAAAGATTGAATGATCGAATTCATGAATTGTTAGATGACAATGTTGAAATAGATGAAAATAGGATAAGCATGGAAGTAGCAGTGTTTGCTGATAAATGCAGTATAACAGAAGAAATTGTAAGGCTAAAAAGCCATGTTGATCAATTGAAAAAAACCTTAGAAGAAAGTAATACGGTTGGTCGAAAACTTGATTTTTTAATACAAGAAATGAATAGAGAAATTAATACAATAGGGTCCAAATCAAGTGATTTAGAAATTACAAATTATGTGGTAGATATAAAAAGTGAACTTGAAAAAATAAGAGAACAAGTACAAAATATAGAATAGGGGGACTATAGATGAGTATAAAGTTGATTAATATAGGCTTTGGAAATATTGTATCAGCAAATAGATTAGTAGCCATTGTAAGTCCTGAATCAGCACCTATTAAAAGAATTATTCAGGAAGCTAGAGAACGTGGGATGTTGATTGATGCTACATATGGTAGAAGAACTAGAGCAGTAATCATTACGGATAGTGATCATATCATATTATCAGCTGTACAACCTGAAACAGTTGCACATAGATTATCAAATAAGGAAGAAACTAAAGAAACTACAGATCATGAGTAAAAAGGATAGATAGAAGGGGAATACAAATGATGAAGGAAGGATTATTACTTGTTATTTCAGGACCATCGGGTACGGGAAAAGGAACTGTTTGTAAAGAATTATTAAAATCAGAAAAAGATATAAAACTTTCTGTATCTGCTACTACTAGAGAACCTCGAAATGGAGAAGTCAATGGAATAAATTATTATTTTCTAGACAAGGATACCTTTGAAAGGCAAATTTCAGAGGACGAATTTCTAGAGTATGCAAAAGTTTATGATAATTATTATGGTACACCTAAAAAATATGTAATTGATGAAATCAATGAAGGAAATGATGTCCTTCTTGAAATTGATATTCAGGGAGCTTTACAAGTGAAAGAGAAGTATCCTAAAGGGATATTTATATTTATATTGCCTCCATCAATGAATGAATTAAAGAAAAGAATAGTTGGTAGAGGTACTGAATCTGAAGAATCTATTTCAAAAAGATTTGGTAGTGCATTGGATGAAATCAATTATGTAAAAGAATATGATTATTTTGTTATTAATGATACAGTTGAAAAAGCTGTTGAAAAAATTAGAGGGATTATCAGATCGGAAAAATGTAAAGTTAATGAAAATATAGAAGATCTTATTTCAAAATTTAAGGAGGAGATATCATGTTAAATCCATCGATAAATGATTTATTACAAAAAGTAGATAGTAGATATTCCTTAGTAGTTGCTGCTTCAAAGAGAGCTAGAGAAATTATTGACGGTGATGAACGATTAACAGAGGTTGATTCAAATAAACCTGTAACTATTGCTACTTATGAAATTTCTAAAGATGCAATTTTATGTAAAAGTGAAGAGTCAGATCAATAATGAGGTGTAGTCATGAATAAAAATGTTGTAGTTGGTGTAACTGGAGGTATAGCAGCATATAAAGCAGCAGATGTTGTAAGTCGACTAAAAAAGCATAGTTTAAATGTAAATGTAATTATGACTAAATCTGCGCAGCAATTTATTCATCCATTGACATTTCAATCATTATCTCAAAATTATGTTGTTACGGATATGTTTGAGGAACCCAAAACATGGGAGGTAGAACATATCGCTCTTGCTCAAAAGGCGGATTTATTTTTAGTCGTACCTACAACAGCAAATGTTATTGGGAAAATTGCGGGTGGCATTGCAGATGATATGTTAACCACAACCATAATGGCTACAAAAGCACAAGTACTTATGGCATCCGCTATGAATACAAATATGTATAATAATCCTATTGTTCAAGAAAACATCAAAAAACTAAAAAATTTAGGAATGCATTTTGTTGAACCAGCAGTAGGAAGATTGGCTTGTGGTGATTATGGAAAAGGAAAACTTGCAGAGCCTGAAGAAATTGTTAATGAAGCTATAAAACTTTTGTCTATCAATAAAGATTTACAAGGGAAAAAAATTCTTGTTACAGCAGGACCTACAAAAGAACCCATTGATCCTGTAAGGTATATTACCAATCATTCATCTGGTAAAATGGGATATGCTGTTGCAGAAACGGCTGTAGCTAGAGGAGCAGAAGTAGTATTAATATCAGGACCAACAAATCTTGAAAATCCAGTAGGGATAAAAAAATTTGATGTAAATACTACAAATGAAATGTATGAAGAAGTACTTAAACACTTTGAATGGGCAGATGTTGTCATAAAATCAGCTGCAGTTGCTGATTATCGTCCAAGTGTTGTTGCAGATAACAAAATTAAGAAAAATGATGATGACTTTTCCATAAAGCTTACTAGAAATCCTGATATATTGATGGAACTCGGAAAACGAAAAAAGAAGGGTCAAGTACTTGTTGGTTTTGCTGCTGAAACACAAAATTTGCTTGAGAATGCAAAGAAGAAGATTCAAAAGAAAAACCTTGATTTTATTGTGGCCAATGATCTTACAAAAAAAGGTGCTGGCTTTAAGAGTGACACGAATATTGCAACGATTATTGATAAGAATGGACATTTAGAGCAATGTGCAAAGATGGAGAAGAAAGAACTTGCAGAAAAGATATTAGATAAGGCAAAAATTTTACTAGAGGAGTAGGGCAACCTGCTCCTTTACTATTGAAGATAGCATATATTTTGCTGATATAATAGAATGAATTGAACCATGGGGGAAAATTCTATGGAGAAAATAGAATTTATAAAAGTAATTATAAACAATAAAAGTAATCAAACAGACCGGGAATATACTTATGGTGTTCCAAGACATTTAGAAGGAAAAATTTATATAGGTTCTAGAGTAATCATTCCATTTGGGAAAGGAAACAAGCTAATAGAAGGGTATGTAGTAGATATAGTAAAAAAAATAGATTTTGATTATGCCAAGATAAAATATGTAAAAGATATAATAGATGAAGACAGAATTCTATCAAAAGAATTAATAGATTTATGCAGATGGATGAAAGAAAAATATATGTGTAGATTTATTGATGCCATTCAATGTGTCATGCCAACGGGAGCATCGTTAAAATTGAAAAAAACAATTACATTAAGTGGAATCTTTGAAGAAAAAAAATTGTTTAATTACAATCTTTCTAATAAGGAAATTGAAATTATAAAGTTACTTCTTACCCAAAAAAAAGTGACAGATGTTTTCTTGAAAAAAACTTTTCCCAATATGGATATTTATCGCTTGTTAAAAGGTCTAGAAGAGAAAAAGATGATTACGATCAAGAAACATTTTAAAAGTGATGTGAACACAGTTTTTGAGAAAATTATAAGAATATGTAATACAGAAGAACCTATGAAATTAATAGAAAAAGTAAGTACTCGAGCAAAAAAACAAAGAGAAGTTTTAGTCTATTTATCTAAACATAAAGAAGTAACATGGGCTGACTTAAAAAAAGTCATGAATATATCAACACACACTATAAAATCTCTTTTAGATAAGGGATTTATAGATGTTATTACAGTTGAAAAAAAACGAAATCCATATGAACATATGAATATATCTTCTACAAAACCTTTCGCCCTTACACAAGAGCAAACTAAAACTTTAGAAAAAATCATTCCAACTATTGAGAAACATATGAATCATTCTTTTTTAATTCATGGGGTTACAGGAAGTGGAAAAACGGAAATTTATATGCAGTTAATGGATAGGGTATTAAAACAAGGACAAGAAGCCATTGTACTTGTTCCAGAAATATCTTTAACATCTCAGATGATTGAGCGGTTTAAAGGAAGATTTGGCAACATTGTAGCAGTGCTACATAGTAAACTTTCATTAGGGGAAAGGTATGATGAGTGGAATCGTATCAACAGAGGAGAGGTTAAAATAGTAATTGGCGCTAGATCAGCTGTTTTTTCACCTTTTAATCATTTAGGGATGATTATTATAGATGAAGAGCATGAATATACCTATAAATCAGAATCCAATCCAAAGTATCATACTATTGATGTGGCACAATTTAGATGCAAAAAAAATAACGCCGTATTAGTTTTAGGTTCTGCTACCCCATCTGTTGAGAGCTATACTCATGCCCTTGAGGAGAAATATACTAAAATTCGGTTAAAAAATAGATTTAATAATAATCCGTTACCAGAAGTAGAAGTTGTGGATATGAGAGAGGAATTAGATAAAGGGAATAAAAGTGTTTTTAGTGAAAGCTTGTACAAAGGAATTATGAACAATTTAAATAAGGGAGAGCAAAGTATCCTCTTTTTAAATAGGAGGGGGTATTCTACGTTTATTTCATGTAGAAAATGTGGATATGTAGTAAAATGTCCCCATTGTGAGATCTCCTTAACTTATCATGCATCTTCAAAAAAAGCATCTTGTCATTATTGTGGATATACAAAAATTCCCCCTAACATCTGTCCAGAATGTAAAAGTAAATATATAAAATATTTTGGTGTAGGAACAGAAAAAATTGAGAACTTAACAAAAAAACATTTTCCTAAAGCTAGGGTAGCAAGGTTAGATTTAGATACTACATCTAAAAAAGGAGTAATGGATCAAATACTAATGAAATTCAGAAAAGGGGACATTGATATTTTGATTGGCACCCAAATGATTGCAAAGGGGTTAGACTTTCCTAATGTAACATTAGTAGGCGTGATTGCTGCTGATACGAGCTTGAATTTACCTGATTTCAGAGCAGCTGAGAAGACTTTTCAGCTTGTAACCCAGGTGGCAGGAAGATCAGGTAGAGGAGATAAATTAGGAAGAGTTATTGTGCAGACATATGAACCAGAACATTTTTCAATTACTTCAGCAAAAAATCATGATTATACTTCCTTTTTTAATCACGAAATTATGCTGAGAAAGGAATTTATGTATCCACCCTATTCAAAATTAATTAATATATTGTTTACAGGAAAGAAAGAAGCTGATGTAATAAAAACAGCAAATAATTTTGCAAATATGTTAGAAGGAAAATTAGCTGAATATAATATAAAGAGAGAAGAAGTAGTTTTTGGACCACATCCAGCACCCTTAGCTAAAATAAAAGAAAAATATAGGTGGCAAATTATTATCAAAAGTAAACCTGTTGACCAAAATATTATTAAGGGTATAATAAATTATATGAGGCTAAAAAACAATTATCCAAAGAATATAAATATAAGCATGGATATAGATCCTTATAGCATGCTTTAAAAGAGGAGGAAGAACTATGGCTATTAGAAACGTTGTAAAGGATGGAGATCCTGTGTTAAGAAAAAGATCTAGGGCTATTGAGAAAGTTGATGAAAGAATACAAACCCTTATAGATGATATGGTAGAAACAATGTATGATGCAGATGGCGTAGGTCTTGCAGCACCCCAAGTAGGTATTCTAAAAAGAATTATTGTGATAGATACAGGGGAAGGATTGATTGAGATGATTAATCCTGAAATTTTGGAAGAAAAAGGAGAACAGATAGATCCAGAAGGCTGTTTAAGTGTTCCAGGGGTTACTGGAGATGTAAAAAGGCCTAAATGGGTAAGAGTAAGAGGGTTAAATAGAGATGGAAAAGAGATAGAAATAGAAGGTAAAGATCTTTTGGCAAGAGCATTTTGTCATGAAATAGATCATCTAGAAGGTATATTATTTACAGATAAAGTAATTAAGTAGGAGGTTACATATGAAGATCGTATTTATGGGAACGCCAGATTTTGCAGTTCCTTGTTTAACAGAAATTATAGAAAATGGACATGAAGTAGTAGCTGTTGTAACACAACCAGATAGACCTAAAGGAAGAGGAAAAAAATTAACGCCTCCACCAGTGAAGATTAAAGCAATGGAATATAATATAGATGTTTTGCAACCTGAAAAAATTAAAGAAGAAAGTGCTGTTAAAGAAATAGAAAAATTAGCTCCAGATTGCATTGTAGTAGTTGCATTTGGTCAAATCTTACCAAAGAGGGTATTAGATATTCCCCCTCTTGGATGTATTAACGTTCATGCGTCACTTCTTCCTAAATATAGAGGAGCAGCTCCTATTAACTGGGCCATTATTAATGGGGAAAAAGTATCAGGGGTTACGACTATGTATATGGAAGAAGGATTAGATACAGGAGATATGATCTTAAAAGCAGAAGTTTCTATAGACGAGAAAACAGCAGGGGAGCTTCATGATGAATTATCGTTAGAGGGTGCTAAGTTACTAGGAAAGACTCTAAAACTTATTGAAGAAAATAAAGCACCCAGAGAAAAACAAGAAGATGCAAAGAGTTCTTATGCGTCTATGATGGATAGAAATACAGGGAAAATAGATTGGAAAAATACAGCACAATCTATTTGTAATTTAATACGTGGTGTAAATCCATGGCCAACGGCGGTTACTACTTATAAAGAAAATAAATTTAAGATTTGGAAAGCTAAAGTGATCCATGAAAATGCTAGTGATACCCCAGGGAAAATCATAAAGGTGAATAAGGAAGGCATGTTTGTATGTACGGGAGAAGGCATATTAGTTTTAGAAGAAATACAATTTCCAAATAGTAAGAGAATGAGTGTAGATGCTTATTTAAGAGGTCATGATATAGAAAATAATGTGATTTTAGGTGAATAGCATGTTTGTAAACCCTATAAAAAAGAATAATATTCTTTTTATCAAAATGCTTTTTCTTTTGGTTTTTCTATTTGTTTTTATTGCATTTTTATCATTGTATTTAGTTGAATCTAGTAATATTGTATTATACAAGATTGTTTTGAATATAATATTAATAGGAGCTACTTTCATAAGCTGTTTTATTTTTATTAATCTCATGATGATTGTAAAATTGTTGAATGGTAAGAAGGTTTCGTCATTTTCAAGAAGATGGCTACAGTTTTCTTTAAGGTATATTTATATCAATATTATTAATCTTGCTCAACTACTCAGGTTAGATAAAAGTAAGATAAGAAGTGCTTTTTCTGAATTAAATAATCAGTTGATATTGTTATCTAATATTCATGTGAAATCTGAGGAAATACTCATATTACTTCCACATTGTCTTCAAAAGAGTAGTTGTCCTCATAAAATAACAAGTAATATAGACAATTGTAAAAGATGTGGATTATGTGATATAGATCAATTAATTGCATTAAAGGAAAAATATCATACAAAATTATTTGTTGCTACAGGAGGAACACTTGCAAGAAAGATTATTAAAGAAACGAAACCAAAGGCCATTATTGCAGTAGCTTGTGAAAGAGATTTAAGCAGTGGCATTATGGATGTAAAAAGGTTACCTGTTATGGGGATCTTAAATGAAAGACCAGAAGGACCTTGTGTGAATACACGGGTAAATTTAAAAGATGTTGAAAAAACCATTCAGTATTTTATAGGCGAGGGGGAATAATATGTTTTATTCACCTGGTATGATTCTTTTAATTCCTGCAATTATTTTAGCCATGTATGCCCAAACGAAAGTTAGATCAACATTTAATAAGTATTTAAATATTCAAAATGCAAGAGGCTATACGGGAGCACAAGTAGCTAGAATGATTTTAGATAGAAATGGGATGCCTCATGTGCCTGTTGAACATATAGGGGGGCATTTATCAGATCATTATGATCCTAGAAGAAAAGTTTTAAGACTTTCTTCAAAGGTTTATAATGAAAGTTCTATTGCTTCAATCAGTGTAGCTGCACATGAAGCAGGTCATGCTATTCAAGATGATGTTGGATATATTCCGCTAACCTTGAGAAATATGATCGCACCTATAGCAAGCTTTGGTTCACAGGCAGTATGGTTATTAGTTTTTGCAGGATTCATATTAGGAATAGGATCCTTAATAGATATTGGAATCGTGTTTTATTTAGCAGCTGTAATTTTTCAAGTAATTACTTTACCTGTTGAGTTTAATGCAAGTAGTAGAGCCATAGAACAGTTACAAATGAATGGTGTTATTACAAGTAATGAAATAAGTTCTTCAAAGAAGGTTTTAAATGCAGCTGCACTTACGTATGTAGCAGCAATGGCTGTTTCTATTGCTCAACTATTAAGATTGATGCTACTAAGAAATAGAAGACACTAAAAAATGCACCCAAGTAGGGTGCATTCATTTATATAGGAGGAAATTATGAAAAATAATGCTAGAAAATATGTTTTAGATATATTGGTAGACATAGAAAAGAATAATGCATTTTCAAATATTGCAATCAATAGAGCCTTAAAGGGAAAAGATATTCCCAATCTAGATAGAAGATTTATATCTGAACTGGTATATGGTGTTTTAGAAAATAAGATATATTTAGATTTTATCATTGGAACCTTTTCAAAAATGAAAATGAAAAAAATAAATGTAAAAGTTTTAAATATTCTTAGGATGGGATTATATCAAATTATATATCTTGATAAAATACCAGAATTTGCAGCTGTTGATGAAAGTGTAAAATTAGTAAAGAAAGTTGATTATAGATCTTCTGGTTTTGTAAATGGCATATTAAGAAGTTTTTTAAGAAATAAGAAGGATATAAAAGTACCAACTATGAAAGAGGATAAGATCAAACATCTTTCTATTACTTATTCCCATCCTGAATGGTTAGTAGAAAAGTGGATGAAAGAATTTGGACAAGATTTTACAATCAATTTATTAAAAGCCAATAATGAAACGCCTAAGCTTTCCGTTCGAACAAATACATTAAAGGTTACAAAGGAAGAGTTAATCGAAAGCTTTATCAAAGAAGATGTGAAAGTTTTTCCAGATACTTTTGTAAAAGAGGCTATACATATTAGTCATTTAGGAAATATTGAAAATATGGAAATTTATCAGAAAGGATTTTTTCAAATCCAAGATGAAAGTTCTATGCTAGTTGCTCATGTACTTGCTCCAAAACCAGGGGAATTTGTTATAGATGTATGTGCGGCTCCAGGAGGAAAAACCACACATATTGCTCAACTGATGAAAAATAATGGAAAAATATTAGCGAGAGATATATATAATCATAAACTAAAATTGATAAATGATAACGCCAAAAGATTAGGAATTGGTATGATCAAAACAGAAGTTTTTGATGCGAAAGAGTTGGATGAGTCTCTTTTAGGCAAAGCAGATAAAGTTCTTGTTGATGCACCCTGTTCAGGACTGGGAATCATAAGAAGAAAACCAGAATTGAAATATAATAAAAAACCACAAGATATAGAAGAAATTTCAAAGTTGCAGTTAGAAATATTAAAAAATGCTAGTAAATACGTAAAAAAAGATGGTGTTTTAGTGTATAGTACATGTACAATAGAAAAAGAAGAAAATATGGATATTATAAAAAAATTCATAAAAGAGCATAATGATTTTGAAATGGTAGATGTAAATGATACGTTGCCATCTAACTTAAAATCAGAAGAAAAATTTTTACAATTATATCCCAATACATATAAAACAGATGGTTTTTTTATATGTAAATTAAGAAGAAACAATGGATAAGAACATCAACAATTGGTAATGAATGTGATATAATAGGGTTTGTATAAAAAATATTGTCAAAATCAATTGGTTTGATTGGTGAGGTGATTGGATGGAAATTGGAGCCTATTCTCATATTGGTAAGGTCAGGGAAATAAATGAGGATGCCTATTACATAGCAAATGGAAACTTAAATTTATTTATTGTTGCTGATGGTATGGGAGGACATAATGCTGGAGAGGTTGCTAGTAATGTGGCGATTCAGTCTATAAAAGATTTTATGGAGGATCATACAAGTGAGTTTTTTGATGAAGATGAAAAAACTGTTTGTGAAATTTTAAAGAGGGCAACTTTAGAAGCAAATCATAATATATTTCAAAGATCTAAAAGAGAAATTGAATGTCATGGTATGGGAACTACCTTAACGGTGGTGCTTTTATTATCAAAGTTATATATTGCACACGTTGGAGATAGTAGAGCCTATTTAATGCGCAAAAATAAATTATCACAAATTACTGAGGATCATTCTTTAGTAGCAGAGCTTTTAAAAAATGGAAGCATTACTGAAAATGAAGCAAGGATTCATCCTCAGAGGAATATGATTACACGTGCTCTAGGGACTGAAGAGGATATTATGATTGATGTGTTTACTTTAGATTTACAGGATGATGATGTGATTTTATTATGTACAGATGGATTATCCAATTTGATAGAGGTAGAAGAAATTAAAAATGTATTAGTAGATGCTAATAATATGCAAAAGGCTTGTGAACATTTGGTATCGTTAGCCAATGAAAGAGGCGGACATGACAATATTACGGTTGTGGCAATAAAGAATAGATAAGGATAAATAGAATCGAGGTGAAAATATGATAGGAAAAATATTAGGAAATCGATATGAAATTATTGAAAAAATCGGTGGAGGTGGGATGGCTTTAGTATATAAGGCTAAATGTAAACTTTTAAACCGATTTGTTGCTGTAAAAATATTGAGGCCTGAATTTACAAGTGATGAAGAATTTATTCATTCTTTTAGAAAGGAGTCTCAAGCTGCTGCAAGTCTTTCTCATCCAAACATTGTGAATATCTATGATGTGGGAAATGATGAAAATGATATATATTATATTGTGATGGAATTAGTAAAGGGAAAAACCTTAAAGCAATTTATCAAAGAAAGAGGACCCCTTAATCCAGATAAAATCATAAATATTGCAAAACAAATTGCATTAGCACTGCAACATGCCCATAACAATCATATTGTTCATAGGGATATAAAGCCTCATAATATATTGATTACTGATGATGGAAGAGTAAAGGTTACAGATTTTGGGATTGCTAGGGCTGTTACATCTTCAACTGTTACCAATACAGGAAATGTAATTGGTTCAGTACATTATTTTTCTCCTGAACAAGCTAGGGGTGGGTATATTGATGAAAAATCTGATTTATATTCCCTTGGAATTGTTCTTTATGAAATGGCAACAGGAAAAGTTCCTTTTGAAGGGGAAAGTCCTATTTCTATTGCATTAAAGCATATTAAAGAAGATATAACACCTCCTTCTTTGATCAATCCACAAATTCCTCAAGCTCTAGAAGATATTATTATAAAGGCAACTCAAAAAGATCAGACTAAAAGATACAATAGTACGAAAGAGATTTGTGAAGATTTGGAACAAGCATTAAAACAGCCAGCAGGAAGTTTTGTAAGATTTGAAGAGGATGATGATAGTCCAACACAGGTTATTCCTGCTATAAAAGATGAGGAATTAGACATGGATGATGATTATGAAAGTTCAAAGAGAAAAAAAGGTAATCGTAGAATTGTTTTAAGCGCAATTGTAACAGCATTTATTTTAGCACTTCTTTTTACAGGAGCTGTGTTCTATTTAAAAGATAAGTTTTTTATTCCACCAAAACAGGTTCCAAAGTTAGTAGGTATATCCTTTGAAGTAGCACAAAAGAACTTAGAAAATCTTGGATTCAAGGCGGTAAAAACAGGTGAAAAGAATAGCGATGAGTATGAAAAGGGGTACGTAATTGGACAAGAACCAGCTGCTGGTGAAACTCGTAAAGCTGGATATACAGTAAAATTAACTGTTAGTAAAGGACCAGAATTAGTAGAGGTACCTAGTTTTAAAAATAAAAATATTAACGAGATTAGTTATATGTTAGATAATGCGGATCTTGAAGAAGGGATAGTAAAATATGATTATAATTCCTTACCTGTAGGGATCATTATTAGTCAAAGTCCAACGGCTGGTGAAAAAGTAGGCAAGAATACAGATGTAAATTTTGTTGTGAGTCAAGGGCCAGAGATAAAAATGATTTTAATGCCAAACCTAGTAGGTGAGAAAATTGATAAGGCTAAGAGTACCCTTCAGACTTCAGGATTAAAATGGAAAATTGAAGAGCGGTTTGACGAAAAAATTGAGAAAGATTTAGTTATTTCACAAAGCTTTAAGGCTGGAAGTGAAGTAGAAGAGAATAGGACGATCAACTTAGTTGTTAGTAAAGGTCCAGAAGAAGTAACTCAACCTTCTGAAGAAGATGAATTACAAATGAAGACTGTTTCTTTTCCATTGTTCTATAATGAAGCAAAACAAGAAGATTTTGTATTAAAGATTATAAAAATTCAAAATGGAATTTCAACAGATGTTTATAGTGAAACACAACATAAATCAGATAGTGGGAAAAGAATAACCATAAAAGGTAGAGATAAGGCTACTATCGAAATTTACTTTGATAATGAGCTGATAACAAGAAGGCAAATAGACTTTGAAACGGGGAAGATATCTGATGATTAGTGGCATTATTACAAAAGGAATTGGAGGATTTTATTACGTTAAATCACAGGATACTGTATATGAATGCCGTGCTAGAGGAAAATTTAGAAAACAAAAAGTAACACCTTTAGTGGGGGATCGGGTAAAAATTTCAGTTAATAAAGCTTCTAATCAAGGAATGGTGGAAGAAATAATCCATCGGGATATGGAATTTATTCGACCGCCAGTTGCCAATGTAAATCAAGCAATTATTGTTTTTGCAGCAAAAAAACCTGATCCTCATTTGATGCTTTTAGATAGATTTTTGGCTATGGCAGAAAATGAAGATGTTGATGTGGTTGTTTGTTTTAATAAAATGGATCTAGATGAAGAATATGTGATAAAATTAAAAAATCTTTATAGTGCTGCAGGATATCCAGTAATTAGTACAAGCGTAAAATTAGGAATGGGTATTGATGGTTTTAAAGAAATATTAAAAGATAAAATAACTGTTTTTGCAGGACCATCAGGAGTAGGAAAATCTTCTCTGTTAAATGCAACACAACCAAACCTTTCTTTAAAGACTGGAGAAATTAGTGAAAAGAATAAAAGGGGAAAGCATACAACAAGACATGTGGAGCTACTAGAATTAGATTTTGGAGGATGGGTATTAGATACACCAGGTTTTAGCTCTTTAAATTTGGACTTTATCGAAGAAGATGAATTACAGTATTTATTTAGAGAATTTACCCCTCTTATTGGTAAATGTAAATTTACAGGATGTAAACATGTAAATGAACCTAAATGTGCCGTAAAGGATGCTGTAGAAGAAAATAATATTAGTAGATCTAGATATGAAAGCTATATTCAATTATTGAAAGAGATCAATCAAAAGAGGAGGTACTAATCATGGTAAAAATAGCACCATCTATATTATCAGCAAATTTTGGAAGTTTATTAGAAGATATAAAAAAGGTAGAAGACGGAGGTGCGGATTTATTGCATATAGATGTAATGGATGGACATTTTGTTCCTAATATCACAATAGGACCGTTAATTCTTAACAGTATTAAAGGTAAAACAAAGCTTTCATTCGATGTGCATCTAATGATCGAAAATCCTGATCAATATATACCTGAATTCGTAAAACATGGAGCAGATATCATCACTGTTCATGTGGAAGCTTGTCCACATCTTCATCGAACGATCCAAAATATCAAAAGTCATGGTGTAAAAGCAGCTGTATCTTTAAATCCTGCTACATCCCTTCATACAATTGAGCATATATTAGAAGATATTGATATGGTTTTATTAATGTCTGTAAATCCTGGATTTGGAGGACAAAAATTTATCCCTTCTGTATTGGAGAAGATCAAGACTTTAAGAAAAATGATTGATGAAAAAGGGTTAAATGTGGACATTGAGATTGATGGAGGGGTTAAATTAGATAATGCTTATGATATAGTGAAAGCAGGAGCTAATATATTGGTTGCTGGTTCTGCAATTTTTAATGCAGAGAATATAGAGGAAACAATAAAAATCTTTAAAGAAAAAACTGCACTTTAGGTGGAATGATTTTATGAAATGCGTAATTATAGCTAATGGAGACATTAATCATTATGAAGGGGCTATACCCTTGATAGAAGAATGTAATTGTATTATATGTGCAGATGGAGGGGCTAGACATTTATTTAAGATGAATATATTGCCTCATATGATTGTAGGAGATTTAGATTCAATTGATGAAGATACGAAAGAATATTTTGAAAAGGAAAATATTGCTCTATATAAATTTCCTAAAAAGAAAGATTATACAGATATGGAGTTGGCTATAGAGTATGCACTTAAAAAAGGTGCTACGGAAATTGTATTCTTAGGGGCTATAGGCAGTAGAATGGATCATACTATTGCTAATATCACTTTATTGAGGCCTTTAGCAGAAAAGGGAATCAAAGCAAAAATAATGAATGAACATAATGAAATAATGGTTATAGAGAATTCTTTGGAAATAGAAGGAGAAATAGGAGATACTTTATCTATTATTCCTTTGAGTGAAGAAGTTGTAGGAGTGACACTAAAGGGGCTTGAATATCCATTAGAGGATGCAACTATACCAATGGGTTCATCTATTGGGATAAGTAATAGATTTATGAGTACAAAAGCAAAAATAAACATTAAAAAAGGAAAGCTATTAGTAATAAAGGCTCGAGATTAAACCCATTTTAAATGGGTTTTTTTTGTATCAATTTTCATAAAAATGAATAAGATATAATAATTAGATTTAAAGATCAACTGACGGGGTGATTTTTTGAGGAAAAAGCCATGTATTAAAAAGGTATTAGGCGTCTTATTGGCTTTAGGAGGAGCAATTATTCTTATAGAATTTATACCCTTATGGATATGGTATTGTATATTAGGAGGTTTAGGGATTGTATTTGTATTATTATTATTCAAAATCATTTGAAAGGGGGAATGGTTTTGAGAAGGAGAAGATGTTGTCCTATTTGGAGAAGACTCAATAAAGCTTGCATTGGAATCATTCTTTTGATGATTGGTGTGCTTATTATTGCTATTAAAATTTTACCTGTTAGTGTATGGCTCATTATAGTAGGAATCATGATGATTTATATAGGATATAAATTATTTTGTAGTTATTGACAAAAAACATAAATAAAGCCTACCTCAAGAGGTAGGCTTTAAAAAGCTATATAGCTCTTTCAACCTTGTTAGAACGTAGGCATCTAGTACATACACTGATTCTTTTTGGAGAACCATCAACAATAGCTTTAACTTTTTTTATGTTTGCACCCCAAACTCTTCTTGAATGACGATTAGAGTGACTTACATTATTACCAGAAATTCTACCTTTTCCACATACATCACATGCTTTTGACATATATAACACCTCCTTCGAGTGAGTATACCACTAATTGCAAACATTAACATTTTACCATATCTTTAGTCTTTTTTGCAACAATTATGTAAAAACAATATAAAATAATTTAATTTGTTGTGATCATTAAAGCTTGATAGCATTGGAAATACTGTATTAATATTTTTTTTATAAAAGATGGAATCGTATAAAGTAAGCAATTTCAATATGAAAAATCAACGAATATAATGAGTTGATTGAATAAAAGGCTATATAAGTTGAATCATCTTATAAATTCATATAAAATATAGTATAGTTAAAATATATACAAATTTATAAAGTATATCAAAGGGAGGATAAAAATGGGGGCTACATTGAGTAACAAACTAGGAAATATTTTTATAGATCATGAGGTTTTAGCATCTATTGCAGGGGTAGCAGCAATGGAATGTTATGGGTTAGTAGGTATGGCAAAAAAATCAAAGGCTAGTGGCATAGTAGAGTTATTAAAACGTGAAAATCAAAATAAAGGTGTAAAAGTTTCTTCAGAGAATGATGAAATTATTATAGATCTTTTTGTTGTTGTAGGATTTGGAACAAGAATATCTACAGTTGCCCAAAATATTATTGATAAAGTAAAATATAATATAGAAACGATTACAGGATTAAAAGTAAAACAAGTAAATATTAATATACAAGGGGTTAGAGTTGAAAAGTAATTGAAGGAGGAAATGTTTTGAAAATTAAAACCATAGATGGATTATTACTAAAAAAAATGTTTGTTCAAGGAGCAAGCGTTCTTGATGGGAATAAAAGTACAGTAGATGCATTAAATGTTTTTCCTGTGCCAGATGGAGATACAGGAACAAATATGTCCCTTACAATGAATGGGGCTGCAAAAGAAGTAAAAGAAGTAAGGATAAATACAATTGACTATATTGTAGAGGCTATAGCTAATGGGTCATTAATGGGAGCAAGAGGGAATTCAGGAGTGATTTTATCCCAATTATTTAGAGGGTTTGCTAAAGTTTGTAAAGGAAAAGAAGTATTAACTATTGTTGATTTAGCAGATGCTTTTAAAAGTGCTTCTGATACGGCATATAAGGCGGTTATGAAGCCAATAGAAGGTACCATATTGACAGTTGCAAGAGTTATTGGTGAAAAAGCTATAGAGCTATCAAAGGAAGAAATGTATATTGATGAATTTCTATATCAATTGATAGAATATGGGGAACAAGTTTTAAATAAGACTCCTGAAATGTTGGCTGTTTTAAAAGAAGCTGGAGTTGTTGATGCAGGAGGAAAAGGTTTAATTTTTATTTTTAATGGATTTTATGAAGCCATAACAGGGAAAGAAGTGATTATTGAAGAACCAACTATAGTTGATCTTGAAAAAGTAGAGGGGGAGGATATAAAGGATATTACCTTTGGTTATTGTACGGAGTTTATTATTAAAGGGGATCATGTAAACATTGAGAAATTTAAAGAAAAAATTGGTGGTTATGGAGATTGTATGTTAGTAGTAGGAGATGAAACTTTAGTTAAAGTACATATTCATACAAATCATCCAGGGATAGTTTTAGAGGAAGGATTAAAGTTAGGAGAACTTACTCGTCTAAAAATTGATAATATGAGACAGCAACATGAAAACAAGGTTTTTGAAGATGTTAATGAAGAGAATAATACAGAAATAAAAGAATTCGGAATGATTGCTGTCACAATGGGAGAAGGTCTAACAGATATATTTAAGGATTTAAATGTAGACGAAATTATTACAGGTGGACAAACTATGAATCCTAGTACAGAAGACATTAAAAATGCTATAGATCGTATAAATGCGAAACATATCTTTGTTCTTCCTAATAATGGAAATATCATATTAGCTGCAAATCAAGCAAAGGAGCTAAGCCATAAAGATATTACTGTTATTCCAACAAAAACAGTACCACAAGGAATTACAGCCATATTAGCTTATAATGAAGATTTGAATATAGAAGAGAATACAGAGGTTATGACAGAAGCATTCCAAAATGTGAAAACAGGGCAAATTACTTATTCTGTAAGAGATACACAATTTAATGATATTACAATTAAAGAAGGAGACATATTAGGAATTGCAGACGGAAAAATCACTGTAGTAGGTAGTAATATTGAGGACGAAGCATATAAGCTCCTAGAAGGAATGGTTACGGAAGATGATGAAATTGTAACTATTTTTTATGGAGAAGATCGTACGGAGGATCAAGCCCAAGCACTTGCTGAAAGAATTGAAAAAATATATGAAGATATTGATGTTGAAGTTTATTATGGAGGACAGCCTCTTTATTATTACATATTCTCTATTGAATAGGAAATGACTATAGTCATTTCCTATTCTTCTTAGGAGGTTGATGAAATGAATGATTTAAAAAAATCTGTTCAATTTATGAAAGGTGTAGGACCAAAAAAGTCAAAATATCTAGAAAAAATAGGGATTTACAGTATAGAGGATGTATTGTATGCTTTTCCAAGACAATATGAAGATAGAAGTAAGATGAAAAATGTTATGGATGCTAAAAATGACGAACAAATTACTATAAAGGTTGTTGTAGGGGGAAGTATAGAAGAAAAATCTATTCGAAAAGGATTGAAAATTTATAAAGTTCCGGTAAAAGATCATACTGCAACAGCTTATGCAGTCTTTTATAATTCTCCTTTTATCAAAAATGTATTAAAAAGAGGAGATATTATTTATTTACATGGAAAAGTAAAACGGGGATTTGGGCAGATACAAATATTACATCCAACTTATGAGCATGTAGATGAAAGGGGAAAAACCATAAATAGAATTGTTCCTATTTATGGTCTTACCCATGGACTTACACAAAAAGATATACAAAATTTAAGTATGAATGTATTTAATTTATATGAAAAGACAATCAATGAATATCTTCCTAAGGATACCATAAAAAGAAATAGACTATGCCATATACAATATGCTCTTCGTAATATTCATTTTCCAAGTTCGGTAAAGGCTTTGAAAATTGCAAAGTTCAGATTGATTTTTGAAGAATTATTGATTCTACAGACTGGTTTATGGTTAATTAAGAATAAATTTAATCATAATAAAGAAGGTATTGTTTTTAAGGAAACACCTCAAGTAGATCAATTGTTAAATTCACTACCCTTTCAGTTAACAAATGCTCAATCAAAGGTTTTAAAAGAAATAGAAAAGGATATGGAAAGTGGAAAAGTAATGAATCGTCTTGTGCAAGGGGATGTAGGATCAGGAAAAACAATTATTGCACTGATTTCCCTATATAAGGCCTTTTTAAATGGATATCAGGGCGTTTTGATGGCTCCTACAGAAATATTAGCAGAACAGCATCTTTACGCAGCAAAAGAGCTATTAGAGCCATTAGGTGTGAACGTGGAGTTGCTATCTGGAAGCATTAAAAAAAAGCGAAAAGAAGAAATATTAAAATCATTAGAAATTGGAGAAATCAACATTATTATAGGAACCCATGCTTTGATTCAAGAAAATGTATATTTTTATAAGCTGGGTCTTGTGATTACAGATGAGCAACATCGATTTGGGGTGAGGCAAAGACGTATATTATCAAGTAAAGGGCTAAATCCTGATGTGCTTGTTATGACGGCTACTCCAATTCCTAGAACTCTTGCTCTAATTCTTTATGGGGATTTAGATATATCCATTATAGATGAATTACCTCCAGGAAGAAAAAAAATAAAGACTTATTGTGTAGATGAAAAGAAAAGAAGTAAAATTTATGATTTTGCCAAAGGTGAAATTGAATCAGGACGACAAGTATATATTGTAGCACCACTGGTTGAGGAATCTGAAAATATTGAGGCAAAATCTGCTCAAGAATTATATATGGAACTAAAAGCAACTTATTTAAAAGATTTTACAATAGGATTATTACATGGAAAGATGAAAGGGCAAGAAAAAGAAGAAATCATGGATGGTTTTAAAAAAGGAGAAATACAAGTTCTTGTATCTACTACAGTAATAGAAGTAGGAGTGAATGTGCCCAATGCATCTGTTATGATTATTGAAAATAGTGAAAGATTTGGATTAGCACAATTGCATCAATTAAGAGGAAGAGTAGGTAGAGGAGAGTATCAATCCTATTGTGTTTTAGTTAATTATAGTAAAAATCCTTTGTCAAAAGAACGAATGAAGATTATGGAAGAAACCAATAATGGATTTATTATTGCTGAAAAAGATTTAGAACTAAGAGGACCTGGTGAATTTTTTGGGACAAGACAGCATGGGCTGCCGGAACTAAAAATAGCGAATTTATTTAAACATATGAAAATATTAAAACAAGTTCAAAATGAAGCTAAAGTCCTAATGAATGAAGATCAAACCTTATCATTAGAAAAAAATTTAATTTTAAAAAATAAAATTATTGATCAGTTTGGTAAGAATATAGAACAAATTAATTTATGATCCATTAACGTTTTCCATTCTGTTACACAGTAGTTAAAATATACTAGATATAATTTGCTTCAGATTGGTTAAATTAATAGTACAGAGGAAAAAGGAGGTGAAAACAGTGGCAAACAATAATACAAAAGTAGTTCCTGAAGCAAAAGCTGCATTAAGTCAAATGAAATATGAAATCGCTAACGAATTAGGCCTTAACAATTACCAAGGAATGGACAAAGGTAATTTAACAGCTAGACAAAATGGTTATGTAGGTGGATACATGACTAAGAGATTAGTTGAAATGGCTGAACAACAAATGTCTGGGAAGTAAAAATAGATTGATATATAAATAATAAAGAAGAGATAAATTTATCTCTTCTTTATTATTTATAGAAAATAAAATAAAAAAATACTGGTGAGAATCACCAGTATCAGGAGAGGAGAAATGAAGGAAGAGCTCTAAGGGGAATTTTGTTTTTATGTGCTTACATATAATATGCCTAAGAAGAAAGATTATTATACATATGAGTTTTAAAATCTTATAAGATAATTGTTTGTCATTTACTTATATGCTAAAATATACTTATTGAAAGGAGAGAAGGATGCGTGAGAGTAATTGCAGGTATATCAAAGGGTATGAGACTAAAATCTCCAAAAGGTCTAGAGACGAGGCCGACTACTGATAGAGTAAAAGAATCTATTTTTAGTATGATTAACCCATATATAATAGATAGCGTGGTTTTAGATCTTTTTTCAGGTACTGGAAGTCTTGGTATTGAAGCATTAAGTAGAGGGGCAGAAAAGGCATATTTTGTAGATTGTAATAAAAATAGTATAAAAGTGATAAAGGAAAATATAGCATATACAAGACTTGAAGAAAAAAGTACTGTTCTTTTTTGCGATGCACATAGAGCCATAAAAGAATTAGCTTTAGGAACTAATAAAATAGATATTATTTTTATGGATCCACCTTATCTGAAAGGATTAATAATACCTTCTATTGATGCAATAGAAAAAGAAGAAATATTAAATAAAGAAGGTATTATTCTTGTTGAACATGATCTAAAAGATTCTTTACCAGAATATATAGGAAAATTTATGAAAAGAAAAGAAAAAAAATATGGCAATACATTAATAACTATTTACGCAAAGGAGGCATAACAATGAAAACAGCAGTATGCCCTGGAAGCTTTGATCCAGTTACCAATGGACACTTAGATATCATCAAGAGAACTTCAAAGTTGGTAGATAAGGTGATTGTAGCAGTTCTTTATAATTCAGGAAAAAATGCACTTTTTACTGTTGAAGAAAGATTAGAATTATTAAGGAGTGTTACAAAGGACATACCTAATGTGGAGATAGATTGTTTTTCAGGATTATTAGTTGATTATGTAAAAGAAAAAAATATTGATGTAATTGTAAAAGGCTTAAGAGCCGTATCAGATTTTGAATATGAGTTACAAATGGCTTTGACAAATAAGAAACTTAATCCTGAAGTTGAGACCATGTTTATGATGACTAGTGGTGAGTATTCATATCTTAGCTCAAGTATTGTAAAAGAGGTATTCAAATTTGATGGATGTATAGATGGATTAGTTCCTGAGATAGTCAAAAAGGCATTGCATAATAAATTTAAATAAGGTAAAAGGGGAGGATATTAATGAATGCATTGCGTCTGTTGGATGAGTTAGAAGATATTATTGAAAGTAGCTCTTCTATACCATTTGCGGGTAAGACCTTTGTAGATAAAGAAGAAATTCTTGATATTATTAAAGAGATAAGGATTCAGTTGCCAGATGAAGTGAAGCAAGCACAATGGATAAAGGAAGAAAGACAAAGAATACTTATAGAAGCTCAAAGGGAAGCTGATTCAGTCATGGAAGATGCAAAGGTACATATTGAAGAAATGGTAGAAAAAGATGAAATTACTAAAATGGCACATAAAAGAGCAGAAGAGATTGTATCTCAGGCGCAAATCAATGCAAAAGAAATTCGGCTTGGAGCTAGACAATATACGGATGAATTATTAGGCGGCCTAGAAAAAAATCTTGGAAAAATGATAGAAACCATAAAAGACAATAGAAATGAATTAAAAGGAATGAAGGGTTAAATCCCTTCATTTTTTATGAAAAGAAAATAGGTATGTTATTTTATAAAGAATTTGAAGGATCATTGCAAGGATCATAATTAAGATGGTTATGCTTAGGAATAGTTCTGATGACAATAAAATTTTTGAAGTCCAAGTAGGATGGATTACCTCTTTAGAGTATTGCAAAAAAGCAGGCGTATCTATATGCTTAAAAATAGTATTAGTAAAAGGGACTACAAGGAGAATAAAGATACCGGAAAATAGAGCATGTAAAAATTTTGAAAAAATATAGATGCTAGCACTTAAGTCGGTTTTACTGATTAAATTAGCTACTTGAGCATGAATAGAAAAGCCACTCCAAGAAATGAGCATTGTAGCGAATACAGCTTGTTTTATAAAAGAAATTCCATCTATTTCAGATAGTAGTTTACAGCCTATTGTCATTTCAAAAACTCCACTTATAATTGCTGCACATGCATTTTTGTCCAGTTGAAAAAAGAATAAAAAATTCTGAAGATAATAGGATAGAGTCTTGATGAATCCCATTAGGGTTAAAAGTCGAATAATTACTGAAAAAAGAATAATAAAACCGCCAACGGTAAGAAGTGTTTCTACAGCGTTTTTTACAGCAGTTCCTAATAATGCACCAAAAGTTTTTTCACTATTTTGGATAGAATGAAACAATTCTTTAAAAGCTCGTTTAATATAACCATTTTTTGTTTTGTGAGGAATTTGAGGATTGTTTCTAAATTTGTAGAATCTAAAGAGAATCCCTACCATAAGGGCACCTAAGTAATGAGCTAATGCAATAGTCGTTCCTAATTGAGCATTATGAAACATACCAATAGCAACGGCACCAATCATAAATAGTGGACCTGATGTGCTGCAAAACGATAGGAGTCGTTGGGCTTCTGTTTTTGAAAAGGCTCTTTTGCTTCTAAGGTCAGTAATTAATTTGGCACCTATTGGGTATCCGGATGTAATACTCATAGCCAATATAAAAGAGCCTTCTCCAGGGACATTAAAAATGGGTCTAATGATGGGTTCTAGTAGTATGCCAATAAAATTTACTACACCTAAGCCAATAAGCATTTCAGCTCCAACGAAAAATGGAAGGAGTGCGGGAAAAACAATGTTAAACCATGTATCAACTCCTAATTTTGCTGAGCTAAAGGCTGCCTCTGGATATTTTATGATATGAATGACTAAAAAACAAGTAACAAAGATGACAAAGATATGTTTGACATTAGAATAAATCGTTTTTTTTCTTAATCTATAAAATAGTAAAAACAAAATAAGCACAAAAATAAATAAAGTCATATTAGTCCCCCTGAAAAATAAATATATTCATATATATTATGAATATATAAAAAATAGTACCTAAATTAGATGAACTACTAAAGGGGATGATTAAGAAAATAAGGTTTGTTGTAATAGTCATATCCACCAATTCTATAATGTTCATTAGGATAAGCTAAACTGTAAATATCTGTTGCTAGAATATCGAAATTAAGCATTTCTTTAGCAAGAGAATGATCTAGTACTTGTTTATTAATGTTTGTTAATATAGGGATGCATGATGATTTTTTTAATCTTTTTAGTATTTCAGTTCCTTTTGATGAAAAAGCTAATATACGAGCATATTGTGAACCACCAGATGCATTAAACATGAGAATATGTTCCTTAGTAATTCCTAATAGAATATGGGCAAAGATTCTTTGAAGTCTCGTATAAGTATATCTTTTAGTTTTTAAATTTTGAAGTAGGCTTTGTAAATCTGTTGTTTTAACAGCAATTTCTTTTATTCTGTTCTCAAGACCTTCATTTACATCAAAAACTTTTTTTAGTTCGAGTTTTGACATTGTTCGAAGCTTGTAGAGAATGATTTTTTCAAAATTATGATAGTAAATAGGTGCAAAATCATTTTCTATGCTCTTTTTAAAGACGTGAAAGCTATTTTTAGGAATGACTCTTTTTAGCTTGTTAAGATCATAATTATTTTTAGATAGATAGCTTCTTATAGCTGTAGCACTGCAGATATTACTCAAAATATCAGTTGAACTGTAAGGAGCTTTAATTCTAGTTATTGTATGTGGATTCATTTTACTGTTACATTTTATTAAAGCTTTCATATATTCAATGCCAAGAATGTTATTAGGAGAATGAAGAATTTTTTCTAAGTTTTCATCAGAACAATATTTTCCCAATGCTTTTTCGCGAGCACGTGGAAAAGAGAGTCCTTCTGATAGAAATTCTTTTAAGTAATTTTTGTATAGGTTAGGTTCCTTTACTAAAATTTTTGCAATCTGTTTTAATTTAGAGATCTCACCAATTTCACTGCCAAAGCTAATATCATCAACAATCCCTAAATTATTTAATAGAGAGATCCCCCCATATGCAAAGAATTCTGCACTGTTGCAGGCATAAATTGTTGGGAGTTCTATGACCAGATCAATCCCTGCCCTTACAGCCATTTCAGCTCTTATCCATTTGTTTGTTAAAGCTGGTTCACCTCTTTGTAAAAAATTACCACTCATTAGGGCTATTGTGTGGGTTGCGTTTACCTTTTTTATAGATTCTTCAAGATGATATTTATGGCCATTATGAAATGGATTGTATTCTGTTATAAAACCAAGAACTTTCATGATAGTATCCTCCAAAAAATAATAAGTTTAATAATAATATTACTAAATTTGGCTAATAATATCAAAAAATAATGTAAATATTTATTTTTAGACTTGAAAAAATTTCATAGTACATTATAATAGAATTGGAAAAGAAGGAATTGTGTTAATATTACAAAAATAAATTTAGAAACTTTAGAAAAATCTAAATTTACTGCATTCAAAAAAGTTAACCTTGAAAACCTTTCAATGGAAAGCTTTTTGACTAAATATACTAAGGAGGACATTGAAATGAATGTATTAGTTGTTAACTGTGGTAGTTCATCACTAAAATATCAATTAATCAATATGAGTGATGAGAGTGTAATTGCAAAAGGATTAGTTGAAAGAATAGGGATAGAAGGTTCTGTTCTTAAACATGAAGTTCCAGGAATGGACAAAGTGGTTATAGAAAAAGCTATGCCTGACCATAAAGTAGCTATAGGATTAGTATTAGACGCTC
Organism: Crassaminicella profunda; assembly: GCF_019884785.1. Classification (GTDB taxonomy): domain Bacteria; phylum Bacillota; class Clostridia; order Peptostreptococcales; family Thermotaleaceae; genus Crassaminicella; species Crassaminicella profunda. The sequence goes on along the minus strand of NZ_CP082326.1, from coordinate 1,985,791 downwards.
TTGTAGATGAAAAGCATGGTGCAATTAAAGATATGAAAGAAATTTCTGCAGTAGGACATAGAGTTGTGCATGCAGGGGAAAAATTCAGTGATTCTGTAGTGATTAATGATGAAGTAATCACAGCATTAGAAGAATGTATTGAATTAGCACCATTACATAATCCTGCAAACCTTATGGGAATTGCAGCTTGTAAGGAATTAATGCCAAATACACCAATGGTAGCTGTGTTTGATACAGCTTTCCATCAAACAATGCCTAAAGCATCATACATATATCCACTACCATATGAGCTTTATGAAAAATATGGTGTTCGTAAGTATGGATTTCATGGAACAAGTCATAGATATGTTTCTCAAAGAGCAGCAGAATTTCTTGGTGAAAAATTAGAAGACTTAAAAGTTATTACATGCCATTTAGGAAATGGAGCAAGTCTTGCAGCTATTAAAGATGGAAAGTGTGTAGATACAAGTATGGGATTCACTCCACTTGAAGGTCTTGTAATGGGAACTAGATGTGGAGACATTGACCCTGCAATCGTTACTTTCGTTATGGAAAAAGAAAATTTAGATTTAGCAGGTATTAATAACTTAATGAACAAAAAATCTGGTGTATTAGGTATTTCTGGAGTAAGTAGTGACTTTAGAGATATCGAAGGTGCTGCGAAAGAAGGAAATGAAAGAGCAGCCCTTGCTATTGAAGCATTTGACCAACGTGTAAAAAAATATATTGGTTCTTATGCAGCAGAATTGGGTGGCGTAGATGTAATTATATTCACAGCAGGTTTAGGAGAAAATTCTATTTCGAATAGAGAAGAAATCTGTAAAGGATTAGAGTTTATGGGAGCTAAGCTAGATTCTGAGAAAAATAATGTAAGAGGAAAAGATGCAATCGTTAGTACAGATGACTCAAAAGTAAAAATTCTTGTTATTCCTACAAATGAAGAATTAATGATTGCAAAAGATACACAATCATTATTGAAGTAATCTAAAAAGGTAGGGCAGCCTACCTTTTTATTATTCTTTAGGAAATTAAGAACCTATCAAGTATTTTAGCTTGACAAATAGTTGCTCCATTTGTATAATTAATTCTGTTAATATGATGAGGTGAAACTTATGAAAATTAATTTAGCGGAATTAAAGGACGGATTGAAAAAAGAATTAGATTTAGAGATAGAAGAAAAAATTGAAACTCTAAGCTATTTTGGTGATAATATATCGTTGATTACTCCTGTTATTTTTAAGGGAAAAATATATAATGTGAATGGGGAATTATATATTGACGGTTTTGTTGAAAGTACAGGGGAATTTCAGTGTTATAGGTGCTTAAACAAGTTTCATCAAAAGATCATTGGTGAAGTTCATGAAAAACTCATGGAAGAGAATGCTTCAGAGGCTGAAATGGATGATTATTTTGTTTTAAAAAACGATGAAATTGAACTTTCAGAAATGATGGAGAATACTTTGATTTTAGCTCTTCCCATGAAAATAGTTTGTCATGAAGATTGTAAAGGATTATGTCCAGTCTGTGGGAAAAATCTTAATGAAGAGTTGTGTGATTGTCAAAAGGATGAGATTGACCCTAGACTTGCTAAATTAAAAGATTTGCTACAATAATTTAAGGAGGTGGAAAGTATGGCAGTACCTAAGCGTAAAACATCTAAAGCAAGAAGAGATAAAAGAAGAGCGTCAAATATAAAAATGACAAGCCCTAATATCGTTGAATGTCCACAATGTCATGAACCAAAATTACAACATAGAGTATGTAAAAAATGCGGTTTCTATAATGACAAAGAGGTAATGGAAGTTAAGTAATAAAAAATAGTAATGATGAATTCATCATTACTATTTTTTTTATTTATAGGAGAAAATACAAACAAGATAGTTGATTTATAGTATAAAATAATATATACTAAACGTTAGTATCAGGTACTAAATTCAAGTACTAAAAGAGGTGGAATGAATGCCTAAGAAAAGAATACCTAAAAAGATTAGACAGACAGAGTTATTAGAAAAAATTGAAAATGAACCCTTTGTTACAGATGAAGAATTAAGTGAGCATTTTCATGTTAGTATACAAACTATACGTTTAGATAGATTAGAATTAGGAATTCCAGAACTAAGACAGAGAATTAAGAAGGTTGCTCAGAAAAATTACTCAAAGGTAACCAGTTTAGGGGAAGCAGAAATAATTGGGGAATTGATTGATTTAAACCTTAATGAAAATGCTATTTCTATGCTTGAGACAACAGAAGAAATGGCATTCAAAAGAACCAGCGTTGTAAGAGGACATCATATTTTTTCAATGGCAGAATCTTTAGCCATGGCTGTTATTAATGCAAGAGTTGCATTAACAGGTGTTGCAAATATGAAATATAAAACCCCTGTTAAGGCTTTAGAAAAATTAATAGCAAAAGCGGAAGTAGCAAAAATTAGAGGAAATAAATATTTTGTTCATGTGAAAATTTATGTGAAACAAGAACAAGTTTTTAGAGGGAAGTTTATTCTTGTATCTATAGAGGAAGAATAAGAGGGGGATATTATGAGAATAGCTGTTGATGGAATGGGTGGAGATCATGCACCTAAAGAGATTATAAGAGGTTGTATTGAGGGAATTAATGAAATAGATGATATAGAGATTTTTTTAACAGGACAGAAAGATTTGATAGAAAAAGAATTGAAAAAATACCAATTTGATCATAATAGAATTCAAATTGTGCATACATCAGAAGTTATAACCAATGATGATAAGCCAGTAAAAGCTGTAAGAAAGAAGAAAGATTCATCTATGGTTGTTGGATTAAATTTATTGAAGGAAAGAAAAGTAGATGCCTTTATTTCAGCAGGAAATACAGGTGCATTACTTGCGGGAAGTTTATTTAGATTAGGAAGAATTAAAGGAATTGATAGACCAGCAATTGCCTCAGTATATCCTACAACAAAAGGAATTTCATTATTATTAGATGCAGGAGCTAATGCTGAATGCAAACCAAGAAATTTACTAGAATTTGGATTGATGGGTTCTTTATATGTAGAAAAGGTGTTAGAAAAGGAACATCCTTCTGTAGGGTTAGCAAATATTGGTATAGAAGAGGGGAAGGGGACACAGCTCATAAGAGAATCCTTTGAACTGTTCAAAAAAACAGACTTGAATTTTTGTGGAAATGCAGAAGTACGAGATCTTCCAAATGGTATTGTAGATGTGATTGTATGTGATGGTTTTGTAGGAAATGTAATTTTAAAGCTTACAGAGGGCGTTGCTATGACGATTATGTCTATGATGAAAGAAGTATTTACAAAAAATATGATGAATAAAATAGGAGCTATGCTCCTAAAAGGGTCTTTGAAAGAATTTAAGAAAAATCTTGATTATACTGAATATGGTGGAGCTCCTCTTTTAGGTGTAAATGGTGCTGTGATTAAAGCTCATGGGAGTTCCAATGCTAAAGCAATAAAAAATGCAATCAAACAAGCAAAAATTTTTGCAGAAAAAGAAGTTATTGAAGTAATAAATAGAGAAATACACAGAATAGGAGATGAAAATAATGGAGAATAAACTTAGATCAGTAGGAATATTAGGAACTGGAAGTTGTTTACCAGAAAAAGCACTTACAAATCATGATCTTGAAAAAATGGTGGATACGTCTCACGAATGGATTGTAAAAAGAACTGGAATTGAACAAAGATATGTTGCAGATGAAAATACTGCTACTTCCGACTTGGCTACAAAAGCAGCACTGCGGGCATTGGAAGATGCAAAGGTTTCAGCAGAAGAACTCGACTTGATCATTGTGGCTACTCTTACACCAGATATGGCGTTGCCTGCAACGGCATGTATTGTTCAAAAAAATATTGGGGCTAAGAATGCTGCAGCTTTTGATTTAGAAGCAGCTTGCTCAGGATTTTTATATGGTATGACAGTAGCACAACAATTTATTGCTACAGGTATGTATGAGAAGGTATTAGTAATTGGTGCTGAAACATTATCTAAAGTTCTAGATTGGACAGATAGGGGTACTTGTATATTATTTGGAGATGGAGCAGGAGCGGCAGTGTTAGGACCTACAGAAGAGGGGATGGGTATTCTTTCCGCCACTATGGGGGCAGATGGAGAAGGTGGAAAATTCTTATTTATGCCAGCCGGTGGATCAAGGATGCCAGCATCTGTTGAAACTGTGAAAGAGAGATTACATTATGTAAAAATGGATGGTAGTGAAGTGTTTAAATTTGCAGTTAGAATTATGGGGAAAGCTGCAAAAGAGGTTCTTGAAAAATCGGGTAACTCCGTTGAAGATATTGATTATCTTGTACCACATCAAGCAAATATAAGAATTATAAACTCTGCTGCTAAGAAATTAAAAATGGATATAGAAAAAGTTCATGTGAACTTAGATAAAGTGGCTAATACTTCAGCTGCATCCGTACCCATTGCATTAGATGAAGCAGCAAGAACGGGTAAAATTAAAAAAGGTGATTTAGTAGTAATGGTAGGCTTTGGTGGAGGTCTTACTTGGGGAGCAAATGTAGTTAGATGGAATAAGTAGGCTGAAGGGGTGTTTATAGGATGAACTCGAAATTATGTAAAATTTTAAATATAAAATATCCAATCATACAAGGTGCTATGGCATGGATCTCTACAGCTGAGCTTGCTGCTGCTGTTTCTAATGCAGGAGGACTTGGGATTATTGCAGGAGGAAATGCTCCTGCTGAAATCATAAAAAAAGAAATAGATAAAATAAAACAGTTAACGGATAAGCCTTATGCTATTAATGTAATGCTTTTATCTCCATATGTAGATGAGATTATGGATTTAGTTATTTCAGAAAAGGTACCTGTGATTACTACAGGTGCTGGAAATCCAGGGAAATATATGAAAGATCTAAAAGAAGCAAATACAAAAGTAATACCAGTAGTTCCTTCAGTAGCTCTTGCCAAAAGAGTGGAGAAGGCTGGAGCAGATGCAGTAATTGTTGAAGGGACAGAAGCAGGAGGACATATAGGAGAGTTAACAACAATGGCACTGGTTCCCCAAGTGGTAGATGCTGTAAATATTCCGGTTATTGCTGCTGGAGGTATTGCTGATGGAAGAGGAATGATGGCAGCCTTTTGTCTTGGAGCAGAAGGGGTTCAAGTTGGAACGCGTTTTGTATGTTCAGAGGAATGTACTGTTCATGAAAAATATAAAGAAAAAATTTTAAAGGCTAAAGATAGAGATACAGTTGTAACAGGAAGAAATACAGGTCATCCTGTAAGGATTATAAAAAATAAATTAGCTAAGGAATTTGAGCATTTAGAAAGAAAAGGAGCTTCTATAGAAGAGATTGAAACTTTAGGGGCAGGAAAACTAAGAATAGCTGCAATTGATGGTGATATAGAAAATGGTTCTATTATGTCTGGTCAAATTGCTGGACTTGTAAAAGATATTAAGAGTTGTAAAGAAATTATTGAAGAAATGACAGATCAGATGACAAAAACTTATGAATCAATAAGTCGTATTTGTAAATAAGGAGTGAAGAAAATGTCAAAGATAGCTTTTGTTTTTCCAGGTCAGGGAGCTCAATATGTAGGTATGGGAAAAGAGTTTGTAGAAAATTTTCAAATAGCCAATGAAATCTTTGAACAAGCCAGTGAAGCCCTAGGCTATGATATGAAGAAAATGTGCTTTGAAGGACCAGAGGAAGACCTAAAGAAAACAGAAAATACACAGCCTGCCATCCTTACAACATGTATAGCCATAGCAAAAGTTCTTGAAGAAAAGGGGATAAACCCTTATATGAGTGCAGGACTTAGTTTAGGAGAATATGCATCTCTTGTAATGGCTGATGTAATGGATTTTAAAGATGCTGTTTTATTAGTAAAAAAGAGAGGGAAATATATGCAAGAAGCTGTTCCACTAGGTGTTGGAACAATGGCAGCTATTTTAGGAATGGAAAGAGAAACATTAGAAAAAGCATTAGAAAAAGCAAAAGAATTTGGAATCGTAGAGGCAGCTAATTTTAATAGTCCAGGACAAATTGTTATATCAGGAGAAGTAAAAGCTATTGAAAAGGCATGTGAATTTGCAAAAGAGATGGGAGCGAAAAAGGCTGTAGTGCTTCCGGTAAGTGCACCTTTCCATTGTTCTATGTTAGTACCTGCAGGTGAAAAACTTTTACTTGAACTTGAAAATGTTAAAATAAATGATTTAACAATGCCAGTTTTAGCAAATGTGAATGCTGATTATTATAAGGAAAAATCAGATGTGAAAGATTTACTTGTAAAACAAGTGAGTAATTCTGTTTTATGGGAAGATAGTGTTGTAAAAATGCTAGATGATGGTGTAGATACGTTTATAGAAATTGGACCTGGAAAATCTTTAAGTAGTTTTATTAAAAAGATTAATAGAAAATTAAAAAAAGAAATTTCTATATATAATGTAGAGAATATGGATACATTAGAAAAACTATTATCTAATTTTTAAGAAAAGTGGGAGGTTTAAGAGAATGAATTTAACAGGAAAAACGGCTATTGTAACAGGTGGGTCAAGAGGAATTGGTAAAGCCATTGCTTTAAAATTAGCAAATTTAGGAGCAAATATTGTTGTAAATTACACAAGCAATGTAGCAAAAGCTGAAGAAGTTGTAAAACAAATTAAAGAGATGGGAAAAGATGCTATTGCTTTAAAAGCAGATGTCTCTAATAGTGAAGAAGTTCAAAATTTTATAAAACAAGTTGAGGAAAAATTTGAAACTATTGATATATTAATAAACAATGCTGGTATTACAAGAGATACATTACTTATGAAAATGAAAGAAGAAGATTGGGATCAGGTAATTGCTATTAATCTTAAAGGTACATATAATTGCACAAAGGCAGTTACAAGAAAAATGATGAAACAAAGAAGTGGAAAAATCGTAAATTTAGCATCTGTTGTAGGGGTAACGGGTAATGCAGGTCAAGCTAATTATGCAGCATCAAAAGCAGGTGTTATTGGTTTTACAAAGTCTATTGCAAAAGAATTAGGCGCAAGAGGAATTAATGTAAATGCTGTGGCGCCAGGATTTATTGAAACAGATATGACAGATGTTTTATCTGATAAAGTAAAAGAAGAGATTATGAAGCAAATTCCAATGAAAAAATTAGGAAAAGCTGAAGATGTTGCAAATGTTGTAGCATTCTTATGTTCAAATGAAGCAAGTTATGTTACAGGACAGGTAATGAATATTGATGGCGGAATGGCTATGTAATAAAGGTTGAGAGGAGGTGAGCGTAAGATGTTTGAAAAAATTGTTGAGATTATCGCGGATCAATTAGGCTTGGATGATACTGATCATATTAAGGCAGAAACTTCTTTGATGGGTGATTTAGAGGCAGATTCTTTAGATGCAGTTGAAATTATGATGGCTCTAGAGGATGAGTTTGATATAGAAATTCCTGATGAGGATGCTGAAAAATTTAAAAATATAGGCGATATTGTAAAATATATTGAAGAGAATAAGTAATTGGGGGAGGTTATTTACTTGAAAAGAAGAGTTGTTGTTACAGGAATAGGAGCGGTTACTCCCATAGGAATTGGAAAAGAAAATTTCTTGAATGCATTAAGAACAGGAAAATGCGGAATTGATAAAATTACTAAATTTGATACAACAGATTTTACTGCTCAGATAGCTGGGGAAGTAAAAGATTTTGAACCAACAAACTATATAGATAAAAAAGAAGCGAAAAGAATGGATCCATATACACAGTTTGCTGTTGCTGCTTCTAAAATGGCAGTAGAAGATTCTAAATTAGATCTAGAAAACATCAATCAAAATAGATTTGGTGTTGTACTTGGATCAGGAATTGGTGGAATTCAGACTTTAGAAGAACAATATAAAAAGCTTTTAGATAAAGGACCTAGAAGAGTTAGTCCATTCTTTATTCCTATGATGATCACGAATATTGCTGCAGGTCAAATATCAATAAGATTTGGTGCAAAAGGACCAAATACAACTACTGTAACTGCTTGTGCATCTTCAACAAATGCTATTGGTGATGCTTTTAAAATCATCCAAAGAAATGATGCTGATATTATGATCACAGGTGGAACAGAAGCGTCCATTACTCCTTTAGCAGTAGCAGGATTTTGTACAATGAAGGCATTATCTACAAGAAATGATGATCCTAAAACAGCTAGTAGACCTTTTGATAAAGATAGAGATGGATTTGTTATGGGTGAAGGATCTGGTATGATTATTTTAGAAGAATTAGAACATGCATTAGCTCGTGGTGCACATATCTACGGAGAAATGGTAGGCTATGGAATGAGTGCAGATGCATATCATATTACAGCTCCTGCTCCAGAAGGTGAAGGTGGAGCTCGCGCTATGCAAAATGCTATTGATGATGCGGGGATTCAATCTGAAGATATTGATTATATTAATGCTCATGGTACATCAACACCATTAAATGATAAAAACGAAACTATGGCAATTAAAACAGTATTTGGTGAACATGCATATAAATTATCAGTAAGTTCAACAAAATCAATGACAGGACACCTTCTTGGAGGTGCAGGCGGTGTAGAAGCTATAGCTTGTCTGTTAGCTTTAACAGAGGATTTTATCCCCCCAACCATTAATTACACTACACCTGATCCAGAATGTGACTTAGATTATACGCCAAATGAGGGAAGAAAAAGAGAAGTAAGATATGCTTTATCTAACTCATTAGGTTTTGGTGGACATAATGCAACAATCATATTGAAAAAATATGAATAAACACATGGGAAGTCTATATAGACTTCCCATTATCATTCTATAGCTTTTAAAATAGGGAAAAAAAGTGTACAATAAATAATGATATAATACTGTTTTTAAATATGGAGGAGGACATATATGCTTAGCAAAAATATGGACAGGAAAAAAGTATTAAAAGAACTTACAGAAAAATTAGGCTATACCTTTAAAAATGTTGATTTATTAAATGAAGCATTAACACACAGTTCCTATGCAAATGAGAATAAAAAGAGGAATATAAAGTATAATGAGCGATTAGAATTTTTGGGAGACTCAGTACTTAGTATTGTCATCAGTGATTATTTGTATAATCATCTAGAAACCTTACAGGAGGGAGAACTTACAAAGATAAGAGCAAGTATTGTTTGTGAAGGTTCTCTTGCAAATTGTTCTAGCATTATGAATACAGGTAAATACCTTCTTTTGGGAAAAGGAGAAGAAGTAACGGGAGGAAGAGAGAGAGTATCCATATTAGCAGATACCTTTGAAGCAATTATTGGTGCAATTTACCTAGATGGAGGACTTTCTAAAGTAAAAATATTTATATTAAATAGCTTAAAAGAAACCATTGAAGATGCTATAGAAGGTAAAATTTTTAAAGATTATAAAACTTATTTACAAGAAATTGTTCAAAGTGTGAATTCTGATAAAATTAATTATGAAGTAGTAAATGAAACTGGACCTGATCATAACAAAGTTTTTTATGTTCATGTAAAAATAGGTGATAAAGTTGTAGGAGAAGGATCAGGAAAAAGCAAAAAAGAAGCAGAGCAAAATGCAGCAAAAGAAGCATTAAAGAGGGTGAATTAATTGGCAAAAACACATTATATTATTCCTGTTTTTGTTCCGCATAAAGGATGTCCTTTCGATTGCGTTTTTTGTAATCAGAAAAAAATTACGGGTCTTACAAAGGATATTACAGCTCAAGAGGTGGATCTTCAGATTGAAGAATATCTAGAAACCATAGAAAATATTGATGAAAAACATGTAGAAATTGCTTTTTTTGGGGGCAGTTTTACAGGAATTGAAAAAGAAAAACAAGAAGAACTTTTGAAAATTGCTTTTAAGTGGAAGAAAGCAGGAATGATTCAAGATATTCGATTATCTACAAGACCTGATTATATAGATGAATCTATTATGAAATTTTTATTAGGGTATGGTGTATCTATTATAGAACTAGGGGTTCAATCAATGGATGATGAAGTTCTTGAAAAAAGTGGAAGAGGGCATACGTCTAAAGATGTAGTAAGTGCAGTGAAAATAATAAAGCAGTTTCCTGTTAAGATTGGTCTTCAAATGATGATCGGTTTACCAGGGGATACAATGCAAAAATCAAATCGTACAGCTGAAAAAATTATTGATTTATTACCGAACTTTGTAAGAATTTATCCTACATTAGTAGTAAAAGATACATATTTAGAGAAAATGTACTTACAAGGGAAATACGAATCTTTATCCGTAGAAGAAGCCATCGCTATTTCTAAAAATTTACTATTAAAATTTTTAAAAGCAGAAATACTTGTAATAAGAGTAGGACTGCAGCCTACTGAAAATATTTTATTAGGAAGAGAAGTAATTGCAGGTCCATTTCATCCATCCTTTCGACAACTAGTTGAATCAGAAATATTTAAGGAAATGCTTGATTATTTATTTTTGAAACAAGATATAGAAAATAGTTTATTGATTGAAATACAAGTAAATGATCGATATGTTTCTAGTTTAGTTGGACACAAAAAGGAAAATACAAATTTTATTAAAAATAAATATGGAATCAAAAAAATAAAAGTTATTAGAAATAATGACTTAAATGATACTTGTATAAAGATTATTAAATCATGTGGAAAAAGTTTTGAGTTTGATATGAAAAAATATGCGAATAATGCAATTTAAAATTTATCTAAATAAGAGATAGGTTTTAAATTGCATTGTGAATGGAGCTATAGATTTCTCAATTATAGATTCAATTCATGATGATCCGTCTCGACTTTGTGAAGACACTGTTTTTATTATGAAATATAAAGGATAAAACAGTATCTGGGGGGCGCTCGAAGAATGTATCATAAATGAATGTTTTGATTGAGAAATCTATATGTAAAAGGGATAGTATATATGGTAAAATATTTAGAAGTGACGAATAAAGAAGAGGTGTGATAGTTTGTACCTGAAAAAAGTTGATATACATGGATTTAAATCTTTTGCAGATAAGATTGGAATAGAGTTTGAAAAAGGGGTTACAGGAATTGTAGGTCCTAATGGAAGTGGCAAAAGTAATATTTCAGATGCAATAAGATGGGTTTTAGGAGAACAAAGTGCTAAAACTTTAAGAGGAAGCAGAATGGATGATGTCATATTTGCTGGAACTACAGAGAGGAAACCAGTTGGTATGGCAGAAGTATCATTGACCCTTGACAATGAATCCAATAAGTTACCTGTGGATTATTCAGAGGTTACCGTAACAAGAAGAGTTTATCGTTCAGGAGAAAGTGAATATTATCTTAACAAATCATTATGTAGATTAAAAGATATAAGAGAAATATTTATGGATACAGGTGTAGGGGTTGATGGATATTCTATTATTGGACAAGGCAGAATAGATGAGATTTTGAATAATAAGTCAGGAAATAGACGACTTTTATTTGAAGAAGCTGCTGGAATTGTTAAATATAGAAGTAGAAAAGAAGAGTCTGAAAAAAAGCTAGAAAATACAAATCAAAACTTAACAAGAGTAGATGATATTATCAGGGAACTTAAGTTAAGAATAGAGCCATTAAAGGCACAAAGTGAAAAAGCAAAAGCTTTTTTAGAAGTACAGGGAGAGTTGAAGGACTTAGAAATCAATCTTTTTATTCATGAGTTAGAAACCTTAAAGTATGATATAGAAGCATTGAAAGAACAACAAAATATTATACGAAATCAATTAAATCATTACTCTGAAGATAAAAAGGAAATTGAGGGAGAATATGAAGAAACAAAAAAAAATATGGAAGAAATAGATGCATCCATTCAGCAATTACAAAATAATATATTTGAAACCATGCATTTAATGGAGAAAAAAGAAGGAGAATTAGGACTTTGCAATGAGAAAGTATTAAATATTACAGAAAATACTAAAAGGTTGAACAATGAAATTAAAGAAATAGATGAAAATAAAAATAATCTCCTTATTCAATTAGATGAAATGAAAGATCATCTTAAAAATGAAAGTGAGTTTTTAGAGGATACAAAAAATCACTTACAAAATAAATTAAATGATTTCAATCAGGTAAGAAATATATTAGAAAAAAAAGAAGAAGATATGGAAAAGTCTAAAGAAACTGTGATTGAGATATTAAATTCAGCTGCTACAATAAAAAGTGAGATGCACAGTTTGATTACATTTCAAAATAATATTATAAAACGCCAAAGACAAATTGAAGAAGAGAAAAAAAATCTAGAAACCCATACAGAATCACTCAAAAAAGAAGAAGAGACTGTGCAGGAGCAATTGAAAAAAATTAAGAATGAATTTGAAAATCTTAATGAAGAAAGAAACTTCGTAGATCTAGAGATTGAAAAATCAAATAAGCTGATGAAAGAAAATAAAGTGCAAGAGGAACAATTCAGACAAAGAATTCAAGAAAAACAAACGAGAAAGAAATTACTAGAGGAAATGGAAAAGGAATATGAAGGGTTTCACAAGAGTGTGAAAAATACCCTTATTCATGCGAAAAAAAATCCTCATTTAGGTAAAGGCATCTATGGTGTAGTAGCAGAGCTTATTGACGTTCCAAAAGGCTTTGAGGTTGCTGTTGAAGTTGCATTAGGGAGTGCTATGCAAAATATTGTTTGTGAAAGGACGGACGATGCTAATAGGGTGATTCATTACTTAAAGAAAAACAAACTAGGAAGAGTAACTTTTCTACCGATGGATCGATTTAAGAAAAAGATTCTTCATAGAGAGAACATTGAACAGGTAAAAGGTTTTCTAGGATTTGCTATAGATATGATTGGCTTTTCTGATGATTATGAAAATGTAGTAAACTATTTATTAGGGAAAGTTCTATTTGTTGATAAGATAGAAAATGGAATTGTCCTTTCTAAAAGGATAGGAAATAAATATAAAATTGTATCGTTAGATGGCGATATAATAAACCCTAGTGGAGCTATAACTGGTGGAAGTTATCGTTCAAAAACATTAAATATTTTAAGTAGAAAAAGAGAAATAGAAGAATTAGGTAGTAGTATTAAAGATTTGACTGTAGAATATGAAGAAAAAGTAAAGTTTACTCATGAAAGTGAAAATAAATTAGTAGATCTTAAACAAAAGCTAAATGAACAAGATCATTTATTAAAAGAAAAAGAAATTGCTTTTATTAATACTGAAAATAAAAAAAATCAGTTAGAAAAGGAAATTAAAAATTATCAAGAAAGTATATGTCGCATTGTTTCAGAAATAGAACAATTAGATATGGATCAATTAGAGACAGATAAAGATATTAAAATAAAGCAAGTTGAAATTGAAAAGCTTGAAAGCAAAGAGAAAGAGATTCAAGATAAAGTATTAAATAGTAAAAGTTCTTATGAAGAGGAAAGAACACAAAAAGAAAAATTAAGTAGTGAAGTAACAAATGTAAAGATAAAAATTGCTTCTTTAGAACAAAAAAAGCAGCATGTTGATCAAGACATAAAAATAGCAACATCAAAAATAAAAGAATTAGATGGTTTGAAAAACAATAAACAAACAGAAATTAATCAACTTATAAAAAATAAGGAAAGCTTACTTGAACAATTAAATGGATTAAAAATTGAAATGAAAGATGCAGATGTCTTAAAAAAGCAGTGTGAATTTAATTTAGGGCAAGAAAAATCAAAAAGGAAAGAAGTTTATAAAAATTTTGAAGAAGTAGAAGAAAACTTAAAAAAAATTAATGAAATGGTAGCTGAATTACAAGATAGTTTCCATAAAATTGAAGTGAAACTTACAAGACTTGAAATGCAGCAAGAATCTTATTTTAATAAGTTATGGGAAACCTATGAAATTACGTATGTGGAAGCGTTGACTTATAAAAAGGAAAATATAAATTTACCTGAATCATCCAAACGCATTAAGGTTTTAAAAAAGAAAATAAGAGATTTAGGAAGTGTAAATTTAAACGCTATTGACGAGTATGAAGAAGTAATGGAAAGATATGAATTTTTAACTGTACAAAAGGAAGACTTGACAGCTGCTATTGATTCTCTTAAAAAAGTAATTAAAGAGATGGAAAATACAATGAGAACCCAATTTGCAGAAAGCTTTGAAAAGATTAGAGAAAACTTTGATGAAGTATTTAAAAAATTATTTGGTGGTGGAAAAGCACAACTGAAGTTGGATGATGAAGGCGATATACTTTCGTCTAAAATAGAAATTATTGCACAGCCTCCAGGGAAAAAATTACAGAACTTATCCTTACTTTCTGGAGGGGAAAGGGCATTAACAGCCATAGCACTCTTGTTTGCTATTTTAAAAGTAAAGCCTACACCATTTTGTATTTTAGATGAAATAGAGGCGGCTTTAGATGATGCCAATGTCTATAGATATGCAGATTTCTTGAAAGAATTTTCAAAAGAAACACAGTTTATCGTAGTAACCCATAGAAAGGGAACGATGGAATCTGTAGATGCTTTGTATGGTGTAACCATGCAAGAACACGGTGTTTCGAAATTAGTATCTGTAAAACTTACTGAAAAGGTTAGCTAAATTGGAGGGAATGAATATGTTTAAAAAATTTATATCTAAATTTAAAAAAGGCAATGATGAAAGTGTAAAAAAACAAGAGGAAAATATTCAAACAAATGAAAATGTAATAGAAGAACCTGCTCAAGAGACAAATTCTATTGAAAATGAAATGAAAATAGAAGAAGAAAAACATGATATATCAGAAAAAGTAGCACAAGAGCAAGTAAAAGAGGATCAACAAGAAGAGGGATTAGAAAAAATAGAAGAAGAGAAGGTAGAAACTAAACTAAGCTTTTTTGCAAAATTGAAGAAAGGGCTTACAAAAACAAGAGAAGGCATAGCTGGAAAAGTAGATGAGGTATTAAAATCATATAAAAAAGTAGATGAGGAATTATTTGAAGAACTTGAGGAAATACTTATTACATCTGATGCAGGGGTCCATACGACCATGGAGATTATTGATAAATTAAGAAGTTTGGCAAAAGAAAGAAAAATTATAGAGGCACAAGATTTAAAAGAATTATTAAAAGAAATATTAGGAGAGCTATTAGAGATGGATAAGTCTCATGCTTTGAAGGTAGAACCATCTCCAGCAATTGTCTTAATGGTAGGGGTAAATGGAGTAGGGAAGACTACTTCTATAGGAAAGATTGCCCATCAGTTTAAATCAGAGGGAAAAAAAGTATTATTAGCAGCAGGAGATA
This sequence comes from Crassaminicella profunda, assembly GCF_019884785.1. Lineage (GTDB taxonomy): Bacteria > Bacillota > Clostridia > Peptostreptococcales > Thermotaleaceae > Crassaminicella > Crassaminicella profunda. The sequence continues at coordinate 1,970,637 of NZ_CP082326.1, read as the reverse complement.
CATTTAGAGCTGCAGCCATTGATCAATTAGAAATTTGGGCAAATAGAGTAGGTGTAGATGTGATTAAGCATCAAGAAGGAGCTGATCCTGCAGCAGTCATATATGATGCTATTCAATCTGCAAAAGCTAGGAAAATAGATGTGCTTATTTGTGATACAGCAGGAAGACTTCATAATAAAAAGAATTTGATGAATGAATTAGGAAAAGTTGCAAAAATTGTAGATCGAGAATATCCAGAAGCTTCTAAAGAAGTTCTATTAGTGTTAGATGCTACAACTGGACAAAATGCCATTCAACAAGCTAAGATTTTTAAAGAAGTGACAGATATAACAGGTGTGGTATTGACAAAATTAGATGGAACCGCTAAAGGTGGCGTTGTTCTTGGTATTAGTTCAGAACTTGATATTCCTGTAAAGTTGATTGGTGTTGGAGAAGGAATGGATGATTTACAAAAATTTGTGCCTCAGGATTTTGTTGATGCATTATTTGGAGAAGAAAATTAAAAAAAATGTTGACAGGGTATCAAATGTACGTTAAAATACATCTGTAAAGCAAAAAACCTTTACACTTTTGTTAGGAAGTGTTATAATGTTTGAGAAGATAGTCCAAATGAGTCTTTTATATGATTTTTATGGACAATTACTTACAAAAAAGCAACAACAAGTATTAGAATTATATTACAATGATGATTTGTCTTTAGGGGAAATATCAGAACAGCTAGGGGTTAGTAGACAAGCTGTATATGATACTATAAAACGATCAGAAAAGTTGTTGTTTGAATATGAAGAAAAGTTAAGGTTAGTTCATAAATTTATAACAACTAAAAAACAAATAGAAAAGATATTAAATATTGTTGAAGATATAGAAAGTAATAAGGATTTAATTAAAGATATGGATCATTTGCTAGAAGAGTTAGAAAAGATAAAAAGAATTTCTTATGATTTATTAGAAAAATAGCCCCTTAGGAGGTGGCAAAGTGGTTTTCGAAGGATTAGCTGATAAGCTTCAAGGTGCTTTGAAGAAATTAAAAAGTAAGGGAAAACTTACTGAAAAAGATGTAAAAGAAGCTATGAGAGAAGTAAAGCTTGCATTGCTTGAAGCAGATGTTAACTTTAAAGTAGTAAAAGATTTTATCAACAAAGTAAAAGAGAGATCTGTTGGCGTAGAAGTTATGGAAAGTTTAACGCCTGGTCAGCAAGTTATTAAAATTGTTAATGAAGAATTAACAGCTTTAATGGGAACAACTCAGACCAAATTAACTTTTTCTTCTAAACCTCCTACTGTTTATATGTTAGCAGGATTGCAGGGGGCTGGTAAGACTACTACAAGTGGTAAATTAGGTGGGAATTTAAAGAAGATGGGTAAAAGACCTTTGCTCGTTGCTGGAGATATTTACCGACCTGCAGCCATTAAGCAGTTGCAAGTTGTAGGAAGCCAATTGGATATTCCAGTCTTTTCCATGGGGGATAAAGTAAGTCCTGTGAATATTGCAAAAGCAGGTATAGAACATGCAAAAGAGCATGGCAATGATGTAGTTATTATTGATACAGCTGGTAGACTCCACATTGATGAAAACTTAATGGAAGAGTTGCAAAATATTAAAAAAGAAGTAAATCCTCAAGAAATATTATTAGTAGTAGATGCAATGACAGGACAAGATGCTGTTAATGTTGCACAAAATTTTAATGAAAAATTAGGGATTGATGGTGTTGTACTAACGAAGTTAGATGGAGATACAAGAGGTGGAGCAGCCCTTTCTGTACGTGCTGTAACCCAAAAACCTATCAAATTCGTTGGTATGGGTGAAAAGTTGACAGATTTAGAACCTTTTTATCCAGATAGAATGGCTTCTAGAATACTTGGAATGGGCGACGTTTTAAGTTTAATAGAAAAGGCTCAAGTTAATTTTGATGCGAAAAAAGCAAAAGAATTAGAAAAAAGAATAAGAAGTCAGGAATTTTCTTTTGAAGACTTTTTAGACCAATTACAGCAAATGAAAAGTATGGGTCCTATGAGTCAACTTCTTGAGATGATTCCAGGTATGAATAACAAACAATTGAAAAACATGGAAATAGATGATAAAGAATTGGTTCATATAGAAGCAATGATTCAATCTATGACAAAAGAGGAAAGAAGAAATCCTTCTATTATTAATGGTAGTAGAAGAAAAAGAATTGCTAAAGGTAGTGGAATGCCTGTTAGTAAGGTGAATAGTTTATTGAAGCAATTTGCGCAAACAAAGAAGATGATGAAGCAATTTTCTGATATGGAAAAAGGAATGAAAAAGGGTGGAAAAATGAAACTTCCATTCTTTGGAAGATAAATAGAAATTCAATTTTAAAGGAGGTGAATAAAATGTCAGTAAAAATTAGATTAAAAAGAATGGGAGCTAAAAAGAAGCCTTTCTATAGACTTGTAGTTGCAGATTCTCGTTCACCTAGAGATGGTAGATTTATCGAAGAATTAGGATATTACAATCCTGTTGTTGAGCCAGTTGAGGTGAAGATTGATGATGAGAAAGCTGTAAAATGGCTAAACAATGGTGCTCAGCCAACTGATACTGTAAGAGATTTATTTAAGAAATATGGTGTTATAGAAAAGTTTGAGCAGTCAAAGAAAGCTTAGTTTATGCTTTCGGGGGGTGTAAAAAATGGGTGAATTAGTAAAAACAATAGCTAAAGCTTTAGTGGATAACCCAGATGAAGTTTTTGTTACTGAAATTGAGGGAAGACAATCACTGATTGTAGAACTAAAAGTTGCCCCAGACGATATGGGTAAAGTCATTGGCAAGCAAGGTAGAATAGCAAAAGCTATAAGAACCGTTGCGAAGGCTGCTGCAACAAAAGAAAATAAAAGAGTAGTTGTAGAGATTATTCAATAGTTTATAAAAGGATTAGGGATACCTAATCCTTTTATAATACATAATAATATAAGAACCTTTCATAAGGGGAGGTGTTAATATGCCAACATTACTAAAGGTAGGACAAATTGTAAATGTACAAGGAATTCGTGGGGAAGTAAGAGTGTATCCTTTAACGGATTATAAAGAAAGATTTGAAGAATTAGAATGGGTCTATATGGATTATAATAGAGAAGAAAAAATTTATATAGAAAAAGTTAGATATAAAAATAATTTAGTATTATTAAAATTAAAGGGAATTGATGATAGAAATGTGGCTGAAAGGCTAAAAAATAAATATCTTACGATAGATAGGGAAAATGCTCGTACTCTTCCAGAAGATACGTACTTAATCGTTGATTTAATTGGATTAAAAGTTTTTACAGATGAAGAAAAATTTATTGGAACGGTTAAAAACGTTATTCAAAATGCAGGACAAGACCTGTATGAAATAGAGGATGCTACAAACCCTAAAAAGACTATATTGATTCCAGCAGTGGGAGCGTTTATAAAGGAAGTTAGTATAGAAAAAGGGCATATTATTGTAATGCCCATTGAAGGACTGATAGAATGAAAATAGATATTCTAACTCTTTTTCCTAATATGTTTGAAATTCCTTTAGGTGAAAGTATTATAGGTAGAGCTAGGGATAAGGGAATTCTTCATATCAATGTAACAAATATTCGAGATTATAGTGAAAGCAAGCATAAAAAAGTTGATGACTATCCATATGGTGGGGGAGCTGGAATGGTGATGCAGTCTCAGCCTATACATAGTGCATTAGAAGGAATAGATGCTAAGGATTGTAGAGTTATTTATATGTCTCCTAAAGGAAAGACATTTAATCAAGAAATGGCAAAAGAGCTTGCAAAAGAGGAACGATTGATTTTTCTATGTGGGCATTATGAAGGTATTGATCAAAGAGTGATAGACTATTGGGTTACAGATGAAATTTCTATTGGAGATTATGTACTTACTGGAGGAGAATTACCTGCTATGGTAGTAGTAGATGCAGTTTCAAGGCTTATTCCAGGGGTATTAGGTCAAGAAGAATCATTTATGGACGAATCTTTTTATAATGGACTACTAGAGTATCCACAGTATACTCGTCCAAGTGAGTATAAAGATATGAAAGTACCAGATATTTTATTATCAGGAAATCATAAAAAAATTGAAGAGTGGAGAAAATTACAAGCTCTAAAGATTACAAAGAAAAACAGACCCGATATGTTTAAAAAATATATCAATGGAAAAGACTTAAGTAAAGAAGAAAAAAAGATCATTAAAAAATTATTAGAAGAATAAAAGGTTGACTTTTAAAGTTTAGTATGATAATATATGTATCTGTAAGTAGCCGCACAAATCGGGTTGAAAACTTAGGTTACCTAGGATTTGGCGAGTTTGGTTAGAGGAGGTGTAATTATGTACGCAATTATTGAAACAGGTGGAAAGCAATATAGAGTTCAAGAAGGAGATACTTTATTCGTTGAAAAATTAGAAGCGAATGAAGGAGAAGCTGTTGAATTTGATAAAGTATTAGCTGTATCAAAAGAAGGTAGCCTTTCTGTAGGAACACCAGTAGTAGATGGCGCAAAAGTTTCTGCCACTGTAGTAGAAAATGGTAAAGCTAAAAAAGTGATTGTATTTAAATACAAAGCTAAAAAAGACTACAGAAAGAAACAAGGACATCGTCAACCTTATACAAAGATTAAAGTTGAAAAAATCAATGCGTAAGGTCGTTAGATAAATGATAAAAATTCATATTTATCGAGATGAGTTTAAGAATATAATATCATACTCAGTAAAAGGACATGCAAATGCAGCTGAATATGGTGAAGATATTGTTTGCGCCAGTATGAGTGTACTTGCACAGACAACACTACTTGCTTTGAATGAACTACTGCATATTGATGTTATATATGAAATGGAAGATGGATGGCTTTATTGTGAATTACCCAAAGATCTTTCATTGTCCATAAGAGAAAAAGCAAATTTAATCCTGGATACGATGATTATAGGAATCAAAGGAAGCCAAGGAATGTATAATGAGTTTATAGAGTTTCATGATGAGGAGGTGTAACTAATGTTATTCAATATAAACCTTCAGTTATTCGCTAGTAAAAAAGGAGTAGGTAGCTCCAAGAACGGTAGAGATAGTGAAGCGAAAAGATTAGGGGTAAAACGTGCAGACGGACAACTTGTTAGCTGTGGAAGTATTCTTGTACGTCAAAGAGGAACAAAAATCCATGCTGGTAACAATGTAGGAAGAGGCGGAGATGATACTCTTTTTGCTAAAGTTGATGGAGTTGTGAAGTTTGAAAGAAAAGGAAAAGACAAAAAACAAGTTAGTGTATATCCAAGAGAAGCAGTTGCAGCAGAATAATTAAGAACCCATGCTCTAAAGCATGGGTTTTATATTACATAAATAAATATAAATTTGGAAACAATAAAATAATTAAGAATGAATAAATCCATAAGGGTGATAATATGTTCGTAGATAAAGCTAAAATATTTGTAAAAGCTGGAAAAGGTGGAGATGGATGTGTCTCCTTCCGTAGAGAAAAATATGTTCCTGCTGGAGGTCCAGATGGAGGAGATGGGGGAAAAGGTGGAAGCATCATCTTCGAAGTGGACGAAGGATTAAGAACGTTAATGGACTTTCGTTATAAGAAAAAATATGCTGCTGAAAATGGAGAAAATGGAAGAGCTAAAAAGCAGTTTGGAAAAGATGGAAAGGATTTAATCTTAAAAGTTCCACCAGGAACTATTGTGAGAGATGAGAAAACAAACCTTGTTATTGCTGATTTGACTACCCATGGGCAAAGGGAGATTATTGCAAAGGGTGGTAAAGGTGGAAAAGGAAATACTCATTTTACTACATCTACAAGACAAGCACCAAATTTTGCTGAAGGTGGAAATGCTGCTGAAGAAAGATGGGCTATATTAGAATTGAAATTATTAGCGGATGTAGGACTTGTAGGGTTTCCTAATGTTGGAAAATCTACTATATTAGCTACCGTTACCAGTGCAAGGCCTAAAATTGCCAATTATCACTTTACAACCATAAAACCTAATCTTGGTGTGGTTGAAATAGATAAAAAGAGTTTTGTATTGGCAGATATCCCAGGTCTTATTGAAGGGGCTCACGTGGGAGTTGGTTTAGGATTAGAATTTTTAAGACATGTAGAGCGTACAAAGCTATTAGTACATGTTGTTGATGTTTCAGGAGTTGAGGGAAGAGATCCAATAGACGATTTTGAGAAAATTAATCATGAATTGAGAAAATATACAGAAAAGCTTTCAAAGAAACCTCAACTTGTTGTGGCAAATAAGATGGATCTCGTTCAATCAGAAGAAGTTTTTAAAAGTTTTGAATCAGAAATGAAGGAAAGAGGATATGATGTATTTCCTGTCTCAGCAGCTACTGGTAAAGGCTTAAAAGAATTATTACGTTATATAGTTAAAAGATTAGATGAAATAGAAGAGGAGCCTTTAGTAGAAGAGGAAGAGACGTATAAGTATTATACGGTAGAAGACAATAAGGATGATGATATTATTGTCAGAAGAGAAAATGAATATTATATATTAGAAGGAAAACGCATTGAGAAATTATTTTACTCAACCAATTTTGAAGACATGGATTCTTTGAGATATTTTCAAAACTTTCTTATTAAGAGAGGGGTTGTTGATAAATTAAAGGAATTGGGAATTGAAGATGGAGATACAGTAAAAATATTTGATTTTGAGTTTGAATTCTATCATTAGAATAGAAGGTGGGTTTTTGATGAAAACAATAGAGACATTAACAGGAAAACAAAGAAGCTATCTAAAGGGTTTAGCCAATGGCGTAAAACCAATAGCTCAAATTGGGAAAAGTGGGATTACAGAAAATTTTATCAAACAGATAGATGATGCTCTTGAAGCAAGGGAATTAATAAAGGTGAATGTTCTTGAAAATAGTCTTCTTGATACAAAAGAGACAGCAAATGAAGTAGCTAAACAAACAAGAGCATATTTTATTCAAGCTATAGGAAATAAGTTTGTGATTTACAGACCATCTAATAAAAATCCTGAAATCCAAATACCTAGATAAAAAAATCGAGTGTATACTCGATTTTTTTATCTAGTGTCATAAGGGCGGAAAAAATTCTTTGTTTGTTATTGTCAAAATTTGATAATCATATATAATAGAGTTACGAAAGTTTTACCCAAAAACATAAGATAAGATATTTTGGAGGAGTATGCTATGTCAAATAGTAGTTTTTTAGATATAATGAATAAACCAAATAAAGAGCATACAAGGATAGGGATTATGGGAGGTACTTTTGACCCAATACATTATGGACACCTTGTTATTGCAGAGCAAATACGATGTGAGTACAACCTTGAAAAAGTAGTTTTTATACCTGCAGGAACCCCCCCTCATAAATCAAATTTACGTGTAACAGATAGCAAACATAGATATTTTATGACCCTTTTAGCAACAATTACGAATCCTTATTTTGAAGTATCCAAAATTGAGTTAGAGAGTGAAGAAATTTCATATACGATCCGAACAATAGAAAAGCTAAAAAAATTATATAGTGAAGATACAGATCTTTACTTTATTACAGGTGCAGATGCAATCTGTGAATTAGATACATGGAAAAGTGTAAAAAAACTTACACAGTTGTGTCAATTTATTGCTGCTACTAGACCTGGACTTGAAAGTTGCCAGGTGGATGAAAAAATTGAGGAATTAGAAGAAAAATATGATGCAGCTATTGGAAAAATTGATTTACCAGCTTTAGCTATATCTTCAACAGATATAAGAAATAGAATTAGAGAAGAACAATCTATAAAATATTTGTTGCCTGAGCCTGTAGAATATTATATATATAAAAACAACCTGTACAAAGAGGTGTAAAAATTGTTACAAATAAATGAAATAAAAAAAATTTTAAAGAGTAAATTAAAAGAGAAAAGATATTTACATTCTTTAGGGGTACAAAAGACAGCTGAAAATTTAGCTAAAATACATAATGGACCCGTTACTGAAGCAAGTATAGCTGGGCTAGTGCATGATTGTGCAAAAAATTTAAGTAATGAAGAATTGTTGAATTATGCCAAGCAGTTTGGTATACTAATTGATGGTGTTACTAAATTTCAACCTGGGTTATTGCATGGAGCTGTTGGTGCTGAAGTTGCTAAAAGAGAATTTTTTATTGAAGATGATGAAATTCTTAATGCTATTCATTTTCATACAACAGGAAAAGAAAACATGACACTCCTTGAAAAAATTATATATTTAGCAGATTATATTGAGCCGAATAGAAATTTTAATGGGGTAGAAATTCTAAGGGAAGTAGCTTTATCAGATTTAGATAAAGCTATTTTAATGGCTTTTAATAACACTATAAAATATGTAGTTATAAAAGGAGAATTGTTGCACCCAACCACTATTTTAGCCAGAAATTATCTCCTATTACAAAGAGATGGATTGCGTCAGGAGTGAGAACATGAAAAAATTCTTTAAAGTACTAGTTATTGCATTTATTTGTTTTGCTGTAGTTATGTGCACAGGTACTTATATTTTTACAAGTAGTGTGAATGTTAAAGGACAAGGTTATAATGGACAAGGAGTAGTTAGTGAAGATGGACCACCTAAAAAAGAAGAGAGAGTAAATGTTTTAGTCGTTGGTGTAGACGCAAAAGATGTTGAAAGTGCTAAACGTGCTAGGACAGATACCATGATGCTCGCAACTTTTGATCCAAATACAAAAAATGTTGATATTATCTCTATTCCTAGAGATACAAGAGTGGTTATAAGAGGCCGTAGAAATAAAGAAAAAATTAATCATGCTCATGCATATGGCGGGATGGATCTTTCTATGAAGGCCGTAAAGGATTTATTAGGTATTCCTGTACATTATTATGTAGAAATCAACTATGCAGCTGTAGGAAAAGTTGTAGATGATGTAGGTGGGGTAGAGATTGATGTACCAATGAATATGAAGTATTATGATCCAAAAGCTGATCCGCCTCTAAAAATTAATCTAAAAAAAGGAAAACAAGTATTAGATAGCAATAAAGCCATGCAGTTTTTAAGATTCAGAAAGGGATATATAAACCAAGATTTGGGTAGAATTAATGCCCAACATGCTTTTTTAAAGGCATTAGCGGATAAACTATTATCGCCCAAAATAATTACAAAACTCCCTAAGCTAATAAGAACTTTTAATACTTATGTAGATACAAATATGTCTATTGGTGAAATGAGTTCTTATGCATTACAGGCTAAAGGTACAAAAATAGAAGATATTCATATGGTTACTATTCCAGGAGAACCTAAAAAAATCAATGGACTATGGTATTATATTCCTGATATGAATAAGACAAAACCAATGATAGATCAGATTTTTAGTGGGAATGCTACTCAAGTAAAAAATACAAATGAGTATGCAAAGGATCCACAGGAAAAAATTACTGTAGAAGTTTTAAATGGATCAAATATTAATGGCATTGCTACAAAAACAGCCAATACCCTTAAAGAAAAGGGATATGAAATTGTAAATATAAGCAATGTAGCCGGAATAAAATATGGACAAACTCATATATATAATAGAAATAACAAAGATACGGATGCAAAAAATATTGCAAAATTACTAGATGTTAAAGAAATAGAAAAGGATATAGATACTAGTACAAAGGCTGATATAACCATTATTATTGGCAACAATATGAAAAAATAGCTGCAGAGATTCTGTAGCTATTTTTTTTTGTAATATCCTTAAAAAAAATTGTATATATAGTAATGATACAGTATAAAATGAGGAGGATATTATGGAAAATGTACTAGTTTTTTTCATGTTTTTTGTAGGATTGCTTATAATAATTAAAGGAGGAGATTTATTTGTAGATGCTGCTGTTTGGATTGCTATAGCTACAGGAATTCCTAAGATTCTAGTAGGTGCAACCCTTGTAAGCTTAGCAACTACGCTACCCGAGCTTTTTGTATCAACTATTGCAATTATAAAGGGACATCCTGAAATGGCTATAGGAAATGCTATAGGCTCCACTATATGCAATATAGGTCTTGTATTAGGAATTTGTGCTTGCATTTCACCTATTCGTGTGAGAAGAAAATTTTTTAGCATTAAAGGTTTTATGATGATGTTGTCATTAATATGCTTTTATGTTTTTGCTTATGATCAAACAGTGATGAAAGTCGAAGGATTTGTATTGATATTATTCTTGATAATCTATATAATTATAAATGTTGTTGAATTTAATCAAGCTGGATCGTCAAATGGTTTTAGAAGTTCGTATAAGACGAAAAGACTGCATATATTTGTGAATATTTTAAAATTTGTTATAGGTGCCTGTGGTATTGTTATAGGAGCAAGATTGTTAGTGGATAATGGTGTGCAAATTGCAGAAATTCTTCATATACCAGAGCAAATTGTAAGTTTGACGTTAATTGCACTGGGTACTTCACTACCTGAATTAGTTACTGCGGTGACTGCTACAATAAAAGGACATGAAGGAATCTCTGTAGGGAATATTATTGGGGCAAATATATTAAATATAACAATGGTTTTAGGGGTATCCTCTATAATTCCAAAGAATGGATTAACGATCTCTACTAGAAATATTGAACTATTCCATAAAATATTAACAGACGTACCACAAACTTTAGTTTTAGATATGCCTATGTCTTTCCTTTTGATGAGTTTATTAGTTTTGTGTGGTACTTTTCGAAGGAAAATCGATAGGAAACATGGTTTTTTAATTTTTGTACTGTATGCAGCGTATATTGGCGTATTAGCAGCAATTTCTTTTTAATATAGTAGGAGGTTATATATGGTTGAAACATCAAGAAAAATTGCTTTTGACATTGTAAAAAGCATAGATGATAAAAAAGGACAAGATATTGAAATTTTAGACATTAAGGAAATTTCTAGTTTTGCAGATTATTTTGTAATAGCCCATGGAACATCAACTCGACAGGTAAAAGCCATTGCTGATGAAGTTGAAGATCAAATGAAAGAACGCGGGATAATATTAGATCACAAAGAAGGTTATGCTAATGGTAGATGGATTTTATTAGATTTTATTAACGTAGTGGTGCATCTTTTTATTGAAGAAGAACGAAATTTTTATCATATAGAAAGAGTATGGAAAGATGCAGTACATGTAAATGTTGACAATCTATAAAAAAGCAATTATAATGATTATAAAATTCTAAGAAGTATTATAAAAAATGAATACAATTATAGAGGAGTAGTAAATAGTTGACCTTTTTTAGAGAGTCGATGGAGGGTGTGAATCGATAAAGCAAACTGTTGAACTTGCCTCAGGAAACAATAGGTTGGTTACCTTTAAGAACCAATAAGTGGACAATTAATGTCAATTAGGGTGGTACCGCGGGGAATTCCTCGTCCCTACAAGGGGATGAGAATTTTTCAAGGTGCTTTTTTTATTGTAAAGAATCATTTTTAAAAATTAAATATATAGGAGGATAAATATATGCCAAAATATGATTTTAGTGTAATTGAAAAGAAGTGGCAAGATTACTGGGAAAAAAATAAAATGTTTGAAACTGTTGAAAATGAGAAAGAAAAATATTATGTATTAGAGATGTTTCCATATCCATCAGGAAAACTTCATATGGGACATGTAAGAAATTATTCTATTGGAGATGTTGTGGCAAGATTTAAGAAGATGAAAGGATTTAATGTACTTCATCCAATGGGATGGGATTCTTTTGGACTACCTGCTGAGAATGCAGCTATTAAGCATGGTATTCATCCTAACAAATGGACTTGGGAAAACATCGAAGAAATGAGAGATCAATTAAAGGAGTTAGGGATTAGTTACGATTGGGATCGAGAAGTTGCTACTTGTCATCCAAATTATTATAAATGGACACAATGGATTTTTGTACAATGTTATAAAAAAGGACTCGTTTATAAGAAAAAATACCCTGTTAACTGGTGTCCTTCTTGTGAAACAGTACTTGCTAATGAACAGGTTGTTGGTGGAAAGTGTGAACGATGTGATAGTGTTGTAGGAAAAAAGGATTTAGAGCAATGGTATTTTAAAATTACAGATTATGCGGACACCTTATTAAAAGATATAGAAGATCTTAAAGGTTGGCCAGAAAAAGTAAAAATTATGCAAAAAAACTGGATAGGAAAAAGTGTAGGGGCAGAAGTTGAATTTAAAATAGATGATTCTGATAAAACATTAAATGTATTTACAACTAGACCAGATACTATTTATGGTGTTACATATATGGTACTTGCTCCAGAACATCCATATGTAAAAGAGCTTACAAAGGGAACGAAGCAGGAAGAGAGTGTAAAGACTTTTGTAGAAAAGCTTCAATACCTTTCTGAAGTAGAAAGAACAGCAACAAATGTAGAAAAAGAAGGTATGTTTGTAGGCAAATATGCTATCAATCCTTTAACAGGAAAGAAAATTCCTATCTATATTGCAAACTATGTTCTAATGGATTATGGTACAGGAGCGATTATGGCTGTTCCTGCTCATGATGAAAGAGACTTTGAGTTTGCTAAAAAATATGATATTGAAATTGTTCCTGTAATTAAACCAAAAGATGATAGTATAGATGTTAATCATTTAGAGAAAGCTTATACCAATGAAGGGATTATGCTTAATTCAGGATCATTTGATGGCATAGATAGCAAAGAGGCTTTAGTACAAATGTCTGATTATCTTGAAAAAGAAGGTCTTGGTAAAAAAACAATAAACTTTAGACTAAGAGATTGGTTAATCTCAAGACAAAGATATTGGGGAACACCAATACCAATTGTTCATTGTGAAGATTGTGGATCTGTTCCAGTTGATGAGAAAGACTTACCAGTTATGTTACCAACGGATGTAGTTTTTTCTGGAAAAGGTGAATCTCCTTTAACTACAAGTAAGGAATTTATGCATACAAAATGTCCAAAATGCGGTAAGCTTGCTAAAAGAGAAACAGATACAATGGACACATTTGTAGACTCTTCATGGTACTTTTTAAGATATGCAGATCCTTTAAATAGTGAAGAGGTATTTGGATATGAAAGGGCGAAATATTGGATGGATGTAGACCAATATATTGGTGGGGTAGAACATGCAATTCTACATCTTCTTTATGCTAGATTCTTTACAAAGGTATTACATGATTTAGGATATTCTCCTGTTTCAGAACCTTTTAAAAACCTTCTTACTCAAGGAATGGTTCTAAAAGACGGAGCGAAAATGTCTAAATCAAAAGGAAATGTTGTAAGTCCTAAAGAAATCATAGAAAAATATGGAGCAGATACAGCAAGACTATTTATTCTTTTTGCAGCACCTCCTGAGAGAGATCTTGAATGGAGCGATACAGGTGTGGAAGGATGCTTTAGATTCTTAAATAGAGTATGGAGAGTAGTAGATGAACTAAAAGATTCTATCAGTGATGTAAAAGAGAATAATGTATATACTAAAGAAGATAAACAGCTTAGATATATGATTCATACAACGATTAAAAGAGTCACAGAAGACGTTGAAGGCAGATTTAATTTCAATACAGCTATTAGTGCCATTATGGAACTTGTAAATGAAATTTATAAATATAAAGAACTAGGAGAAAAATGTAATAGAGGGCTATTAAAAGAAGCATTAGAAACATTAATTATTCTTTTAGCACCTTTTGCACCTCATGTAACAGAAGAATTATGGCATAGTATAGGATATGATACAAGTGTTCATGCTCATGAGTGGCCAAGGTATGAAAAAGATGCAATTGTAAAAGATGAAGTTCAAATTGTAATCCAAATCAACGGAAAAGTAAAAGAAAAAATAGAAGTTTTAGCTACATTAACAAAAGAAGAGCTAGAAAAAGAAGCTTTATCTAATGAAAAAATCGCATCCTTTATAGACGGAAAACAAATCATTAAGGTAATCGTAGTACCTAAAAAATTAGTAAACATCGTTGCTAAATAATGTAAGGGAGGAAGGGCTCCATGGAAAAATCCATACATCCAATATTAAAGGCCATAGTACCTCTTGTTGAAGGAATCGCAAAAACATTTGGGAAAAATTGTGAGATGGTGTTACATGATTTCTGTAATGGAAAAAGTTCTATTATTGCCATAGAAAATGGTCACGTGACAGGAAGAAGTATAGGTAGCCCTATGACAGAAGCAGGATTGAAAGCTGTACAAAAAGGTAATGTTAGAAATAATGTGATTAATTACACTGGGGAAACTACAGATGGAAGGGTCTTAAAATCTAGCACAATGCCTGTAAAAGACCAAGATGGAAATGTTATTGGATTATTATGTATTAATTTTGATATGAGTTCATTAATTGTTGCACAAAATGCTATTAATGAAATTATGCAAGTCAAAGATGAGAATGAAGTACAAAATAATCATTATTCAACTAATAATGTAAATGATGTTTTAACAAATATTGTAACAAATACAATTAGTCAATTAGGAAAACCTGTAGCTTATATGAATAAAGAAGAAAAAGTGAATATTGTTAAAAGATTAGATGAGCAAGGGGCTTTCTTAATAAAGGGTGCAATAGATTATGTTGCAAAAGTCTTGTGTGTATCAAGATATACTATTTACAATTACCTTGACGAAATTAGAGTGTATGATAAATAAATATGAATCAGCAAGAGTATTTGTTGAAATAGAAGCTATCATTGTTATAAAATAAAAAAATCGTGACTTTTGTCACGATTTTTTTTATAAATTTAAAATTTTATCAATTGTGCTTAATAATTCTTTTACCTCATTTAAAGTAGTTTCTGCCATATGGGCGATTCTAAATGTTTTTTCTTTTAAATCTCCATATCCATTAGAGATGGTATATCCATATTCCCCTAGTTTTTGATTTAAATCTGCAACAGATATGTTTTTTGAATTTTTAACAGTTGTTAATGTGTTGGAAGCATATTTTTCATTAGCAAATAACGAAAATTTTTCTTGTGCCCATTTACGGACATATTTTGCCATTTCTTTGTGACGTGCAAATCTATTGTCTAAACCCTCTTCTAAAATTTTGTCTAACTGGTAATCAAGGGCAAACATATGAGATAAAGAGGGTGTAGATGGATATTGATGATCTTTTTTCTTTATACATTCATACATGGCAAGTAAGTCAAAATAATAGCCTCTATGTTCTACTTTTTTAGCAGCTTCTATAGCTTTTTCAGAAATAGAACAAATACTCATTCCTGGAGGTAATCCTAGACATTTTTGAGTAGAAGTAATACATATATCAACGCCTAATTTGTCTACTTCAATTTTTGTTCCGCCCAATGAACTAACTGTATCTAAACAAAAAATAACATCAGGATATTTTTTTACTACTTCTGCAATTTCGTCTATAGGATTCATTATTCCTGTAGATGTTTCATTGTGAGTAATTGTGATTAAATCATATTTCTGGGTAGATAAAGCCGTATCTACCATTTCTGGTGTAGTAGGATTACCCCACTCAGATGAAAATTTATCTGCAGCTACACCATTAGAAGTGGCCATTTTATACCATCTATCACCAAAGGCACCTATAGAAAATACAGCTGCTCGTTTTTGCGTACAAGACCGTACGGCTCCTTCCATCAATCCACTTCCAGATGAAGTAGATAGCATAATTTGATTTTTTGTATACATAAGCTGCATCATTTTTTGAGAAATACTTCTTTGTAAATCAGATGCTTCTTTACTGCGATGACCAATCATTGAAGTTGACATTTTTTTGAGGACATCTTCTGAAACATCAACAGGGCCAGGAATAAACAATTTTTTTTGCATGATAGTTCCTCCTTGTAAAAATATGTACCATATTAGTTTTATCTATTATATATTTTTTCCAATTACAAATCAAATTTTATGGATCATCTTATAATTATTTTCGGTATGGATGTTTTTTTAATGACATGTAGTCTGTAGAATATTTTTTTAACCTTTTTTTTCTAAGAAGTTTTCTTTTTTTCTTTTTTAAGCGAATCATTGTTATGATCGTTCTCCATACAAGGAAAAGGAGTATGAAGATGAAAATATAACAAAAAATTGATTTTACCCATGAATTGTTAAAGTAAAAAATAGAAGTAATACCTTTCTTAGCAGGAATGGATTTTGCTGCAATTAAATTTACTTCACCTAATTTGCGTTGACCGAAATTGAAAGTTACTTTCCCTAAAACTTGTCCTTTTTTGATAGGCGCTTTAATATCCTTATTATAAGTTATAGTTTTATTGATTGTAGGTAAATTTTGATCTTTAGGAATTGCTTTGTAAAATTTATTTTGAGTAAGTAAATCTAATTGTTTTTCTTCACTATTTTTGATAGGGATAGATTTTGTTTTTATTTTTGCATCTGTTAATTGAATGAATTTAAAATTTTCAAATCCGTAATCTATAAGGGTTCTTGAGTCTACCCAAAGATTTTTCCCCTCAGCCTTTAGGACAACAGTAATGAAACTATGACCATCCTTTTTTGCCAAAGCAACTAAGCATTGACGAGCTACACTGGTGTAACCGGTTTTTATTCCTTCAACAATATCATATTTTATAGGAATCCATTTTTCTTTATATAATATTTTATTGGTAGACCAGAGAAATCTATTCTTATTTTTAAAGTAACGGGTTTCAATTTGTTTATTGGTTGGAGGAATTTGATAGCGAATGGTTTTAACAATTTCTCTAAATTTTGGTATAGTCATGGCGTATTTTGCAATCATTGCTAAATCATAAGATGTAGTATAATGGTTATCATCGGGTAATCCATTAGGGTTTACAAAGTGCGTGTTTTTAGCGCCCAATTCTTTTGCTCTTTTATTCATAAGTTTAGCAAATTCTTCAACACTTCCAGATACATGCTTTGCCAAAGCAACAGCAGCATCATTTGCAGATTCGATTAGTAGGGCATAGAGAAGCTGCTCAACAGTAAACTCTTCATCTTCCATTACATATATTCGAGTACCCTCTGTAAAAGGAGTATCTTTATCTATGATTACCTTATCCTCTAGATTTGCATGTTCTAATACTAAAAGGGCCGTCATAATTTTGGTTGTACTAGCTGGATACATCTTTGTATAAGCATTTTTATTATATAATACATCACCTGTAGCTGCATCCATTAAAATGCCACTGGGCGCTGTAATGGGTGGAGGTGAGAAAAAAGCAAAAGTTGTAGAGAAAGTTGTGTTGATTAGTGTAAAAACAATGATAAAAAATAAAGTCAATTTTTTCATAAGTCACCTCTTAAATCTTTAGTAAAAGCACTTTATTAGTATAACAGAAAAACAAAAAAAATTTAAGGAAAATAAAAGAGACAAAATATTATTAATCGTGAATAACATTAAAGTAGAATGACAAATATAGCAATAAGTGTAGATAAATTATAAATAGATTGGCTGGTGATAAAATGTTTAAACTTACGAAACGCGAAATTGCTATTTTGGGAATATTTATTTTAACGATTATAGTATTTGTAGCAGATAAATTATATATCAATGAATCAAAGGAAATTGTTGTAGAACATGACAATAAGAAAATAGAAGAAATGGAAAAAATTCAAGAAAAAAAAGATCTAGAAGAAGAAAAATTTGTGATCGTTGATATATGCGGAGAAGTAAAACGGTCTGGCATTGTAAAACTTAAAGAAGGAGCTAGGTTAATAGATGGAGTAAAGATAGCAGGTGGACTTTTAGAAACAGCAGATAGAAAACAAATAAATATGGCAAAAGTATTAATAGATGGAGAGCAAATAGTTATTCCAAAGATTGGAGAAAATCCCATAAACAATAGTAATGTAGCATCTAATAACATGATTACTCATTCCAATAGGGTTAACATAAATACTGGATCAAAAAGTGAATTAGAATCATTAAATGGTATTGGAAAAGTCCTTGCAGAAAGAATCATTCAGTACAGAGAAACAAATGGAGGATTCACTTCTATTCAAGATATAATGAAAGTATCAGGATTAGGAGACAAAAAATATGAAATGATTAAGGAGCAAATAAGGGTAAATTGATAGTTCATTAGAAATATGATAATATCTATTATAAGATAAGAGATAAAAGAGGTGATAAAGGATGACTACAAATAAAAGATTAACAGAAATGAGTAGAACTTCTGGATGAGCAGCAAAAATTGGTCCTGAGACCTTGGCACAAGTTTTGTGTCATTTACCTAAAATACAGGATGAGCATTTATTGGTAGGCTTAGAAACTTCTGATGATGCAGCAGTATATAAACTGAATGATGATACGGCTATTATACAAACCTTAGATTTTTTCACACCAATAGTAGATGATCCTTATATGTTTGGACAAATTGCAGCAGCTAATTCCTTAAGTGATGTATATGCAATGGGGGGAGAACCTATCCTTGCTATGAATATTGTATGCTTTCCTACTTGTATATCTATGGATATTCTAACAGAGATTTTAAAGGGAGGAGCAGATAAGGCAAAGGAAGCAGGTGCATTATTAGTAGGAGGACATAGTGTAGATGATAATGAACCCAAATATGGATTATCCGTTACAGGAATTGTATCGCCTGATAGGGTAATGAGTAATGATTTAGCTAAGCCAGGTGATGTATTAGTATTAACAAAGCCTTTAGGGACTGGTATTTTAAATACAGCTATCAAAGCAGGAATGCTTTCAGAGGAGCTTGTAGAAAAGGTTATGAGTGTAATGGCTAGCCTAAATAATATTGCAGCTAAAGGAATGAAAAAGATAGGTGCACATTCTTGTACAGACATTACAGGATTTGGTTTTTTAGGACATGCCTTTGAGATGGCTAAAGCTAGTGATGTTACTCTAACTATAAATTCTAAAGAGGTACCTATTGTTGAAGGAGCTATAGAAAACGCCAATATGGGTCTTGTACCTGCAGGAGCATATAATAATGAAGCGTATTTAGATGGACAAGTAGACTTTGAAAAAGAAGTGCCAACTTACATGCGTGATATTTTATATGACCCACAAACATCAGGCGGTTTATTAATATCTTTATCTAAGGAAAAAGTAAAAGATTTACTTGCCTTTTATGAAGATGAATTACCTACAGATTTTGCAGTAGTAGGAGAAGTAGTTGAAAAAGAGGATTTTTATATTAAAGTAAGATAAAGCACCCAAAGGATGCTTTATCTTTTTATTTTTAATGGAGTTGTTTTTGCTTTTCTTCATACTCTTTTGTCATTTTAAAGATGATTGGGCTAAGTGCAAGGAGTGCAATTAAGTTTGGAATAGCCATAAGACCATTAAATGCGTCAGACAAGTTCCATACAATATCTAAAGAGGTTGTAGCACCAACAAAACATAGGATAGGCCAAACCCATTTGTAAATTTCAACAGCTTTTACACCAGCGATAAACTCTAAGCATTTAGAACCATAATAGTACCATCCAAGGATCGTTGAAAATGCGAAGAAAACTAATCCAAAGGAAACAATAAATGCACCAAAGCTTGGAAGAGCTTCACTAAAAGCAGTAGTAGTTAGAGCTGCACCTGTAAGACCATCTCTAACGGACATAAGACCATCACTACCTATTGTTACAAGTCCAGATACTAAAATAACTAAAGCTGTCATTGTACATACTACTAAAGTATCTAAGAAAGAACCAAGAGATCCGATAATCCCTTGTTTTACAGGATCATTATTTTTAGAAGCAGCATGAGCAATAGGTGCACTACCAAGACCAGCTTCATTTGAGAATACACCACGAGCAACTCCCATACGGATAACAGTTCCTATAAATCCTCCACTAACAGCATTTGCATTAAAGGCATTTGAAAAGATCATACTAAAAGCTTCAGGAATTCTAGATGCATTACTAAATAGAACGATTAAAGCACCAATTACATAAATAATAGCCATAGCAGGCACGATTTTATCTGTAACATTTGCGATGCTCTTAATCCCACCAACAACAACTAGTCCTGTAGCTATTGCGATAATGATTCCTGATACATAAGGAGAAAGACCTATGGAAGTTTTTAATGATTCTGCAACGGAGTTAGATTGAACTAGATTTCCAATACCGAATGAAGCGATAAAACCAAATAATGCAAAGGCGATTCCTAGCCATTTCCAATTTCCACCGTATTTATCTTCCATACCAAGGCTTGCATAATACATAGGACCACCAGATTTTTCGCCCTTTTCATTGGTGATTCTATACTTAATAGCTAATAGTGCTTCACCAAATTTTGTTGCTCCACCAACAGCAGCTGTAACCCACATCCAAAAGACTGAACCAGGACCACCAACGGCGATTGCTGTAGCAACACCAGCAATATTACCTGTTCCGATGGTTGCAGCAAGAGAAGTCATCAATGCCTGAAAAGGAGTGATATCTCCATCGGCAGTATCTGTTTTTGAGAAAAGCAATTTAAAAGCGTACCCAAGTTTTCTAAATTGAACGACTCTTGTACCTAAAGTAAGAATTAGACCAGTACCTACTAAAAAGACAATCATGATAGGGCCCCAAGCAAAACTACCTATTGCTGCTATTAAATCAGAAATACTGTTCATAAAAGACCTCCTTTTTATAAGTAATAGATTAGAAAGCTATATTTTAAATATTACCTATTGAACACCTCCTTATTCAAAAATTTTATTGATGCATAGAATCAATACTTAAAATTCAATATAAAGAAAATGAATCCTACTTATAATTATTATAAAAGATTCTTATAGTTTAATCAATATATTTTTCAGAAAAATTCCAAAATTTAGAATAAAGAGAAGATATATGTGATAAAATTTAAAGGATAATCTTTTCGTATAATATGTTATAATTTTAAGTAATAATGGTAATTGTGGAAATATTACAAATTGGAGTGATAATCGTGGCGAATAAAAAGAATATTTTTGCGTTAATTCCTAAGGTAGATGATTTGCTAAAGGAAGAAAAAATTGAAAATCTATTAGAAAAAGTTCCAAGAATTACAGTTGTGGAATCTATTAGAGAGAATATTGAGCATATACGAAGTCAAATTATCAAATTAAATGAGCAGGAGACTGAAAACTTTAAAATTGATGAGGAAGAATTAATAGAGCATATTATTCAAAATGTAGAATTAAAAAATAGAATGAATTTAAGAAAAGTTATAAATGCTACAGGGGTGGTGCTGCATACAAATTTAGGACGTGCCCTTCTTAGTGAATCCATAAAGGAAGATATTTGGAATGTGGCGAGTAGCTATTCTACATTAGAGTTTGATATCAATTCTGGAACAAGAGGATCAAGATATGCCCATGTGGAAGAGATCATAACAAAACTCACAGGTGCAGAATCTGCAATGGTAGTGAATAATAATGCAGCAGCAGTTCTGTTGGTTCTTGATACATTAGCTAAAAATAAAGAAGTAATTGTTTCAAGGGGGCAATTGGTAGAAATTGGAGGAGCTTTTCGTGTACCTGATGTTATGCAACAAAGTGGTGCAAAGCTTGTTGAAGTAGGGACAACGAATAAAACACATCTTTCTGATTATAAAAGTGCTATTAGTGAGGAGACTGCTGTTTTACTTAAGGTACATACAAGTAACTACAGGATCTTAGGATTTACAGAGGAGGTTTCATTAAAAAATTTAGTAGATTTAGGAAAAGAATATGATGTTCCAGTAATTGAAGATATTGGAAGTGGCACTTTTATAGATTTTTCAAAATATGGTCTTTATAAAGAACCTACTGTTCAAGAAAGCGTTTTAGCAGGAGCAGATATTGTTACCTTTAGTGGAGATAAATTACTAGGGGGTCCTCAAGCAGGAATCATTGTTGGAAAAGAAAAGTATATTAAGGAGATGAAAAAGAATCCTTATACAAGGGCATTTAGAGTTGATAAATTGACATTAGCAGCTCTTGAGGCAACCTTAAGATTGTATTTAAATGAAAAGGATGCTATCAATGAAATTCCAACCCTTCGTATGTTGACCATGAGTTTTGATGAAATTAAAGAAAAGGCAGATACTTTATACGAGATGTTGAAAAATAATATAAAAAATTGTACAATTGAAAAAATAAATGGCGTATCTCAAGTTGGCGGGGGATCTATGCCACTCGAGGAGATGGAAACGGTTTTAATTAGCATAAAACCAGAGTTTTTATCCATTAACAAATTTGAAGAAATGTTAAGGGGTTATAAGACACCTATTATTACAAGAATTAGTGAAGATAAAGTATTAATAGATGTGCGTACCATAAAATCAAATGAATTTGACATCATTGTAGAGGGGTTACGTCACATACTAATGGGGTAGAGGAGTGAAGGATTTGAAACATATCATCATTGGGACTGCTGGGCACATAGATCATGGAAAAACTACATTGATCAAAGCTTTAACAGGAGTAGATGCAGATCGATTAAAAGAAGAGAAAAAAAGAGGTATTACAATAGAGTTAGGGTTTGCTCATTTTGATCTTCCAAGTGGAAAAAGAGCAGGTATTATAGATGTGCCAGGACATGAAAAATTTATTAAAAATATGCTGGCAGGTATTGGTGGAATAGATATTGTTTTATTAGTAATTGCTGCTGACGAAGGAGTTATGCCTCAAACCCAAGAGCATCTAGATATTTTATCCATATTAGAAGTGAAAAAAGGGATTATTGTATTGACCAAAACGGATTTAGTAGAACAAGAATGGCTAGATCTTGTTGGAGAGGAAATAAGGGAAAGCGTAAAAGAAACCTTTTTAGAAAAAGCACCTATCGTTTCTGTATCAGCTTTAGAAGGGAAAGGTCTTGATAAGTTAACAGAATTAATTGATCAGATGACAGAAGAAACAGAATCAAAGGATTTATTGCTTCCATTTAGAGTACCCATTGATAGAGCTTTTTCTATTGCTGGATTTGGAACGGTTATTACAGGTACGCAGATTGAAGGAACTATTAATGAAGGGGATTCTTTAATGATTTATCCTCAAGGAATTCAGACAAAAGTTAGAAATTTACAGGTTCATGGGGAAAATGTAAAGACGTCTTATGCAGGACAAAGAGTTGCAATCAATTTAGCCAATGTAAAAAAAGAAGAAATAATGAGAGGAAATGTACTGGCTAAAGAAGGCTCAATGCAATCTAGTATGATGTTAGATGTGAAAATAAATTTACTTAAAAATACGAAGAGAGTGATTGAAAATAGAAGTAGGGTAAGATTATATCATGGGACAAGTGAAATCCTTTGTAGGATTGTTTTATTAGATCGAGAAGAATTAAAACCAGGAGAAAGTTGTTATGCCCAATTAAGATTGGAAGAGGAAATTGTTGCAAAAAGAGGAGATCATATTGTAATAAGATTTTATTCACCTATGGAGACCATAGGGGGAGGAATCATACTAGATGCACATCCCATGAAGCATAAAAGGTTTAAAGAAGATGTATTAAAGCAATTGAAAATTAAAGAAGAAGGAAGTTCAGAACAAATTGTAGAAGAAGTTATCAAACGATTTAGCAGTCAGTTTGAGAATCTTCATTTTTATGCCATGAAAACAGGAATTGGCGTAGATACAATTAAAAAGATTGTAGAAGCTTTGATACAAGAAAAAATAATTATGAAGCTTTCAGGAGATATTCTTATTCATAAGTCTTATTTAAAAGAGATGGAAGAAAAAATTAAATATACTTTAGGTATCTACCACAAAGGTAATCCATTGACCTTTGGAATGAGTAAAGAAGAGCTTAGAAATAAAGTAGTTCCTCAGGTAAAAGGAAAAATCTATGATGAAATCATTAATTATTTTGTTGAAAATAATATTTTAAAACTGTTAAATAATTGTATTGCACTTTATAATTTTCATATTGTGTATACGAAAGAACAAGAAAAAATAAAAAATAAAATAGAGAAGATCTATCTAACTAGTGGGTTCAATGCTCCATCCATGAAGGAAGTATTACAAAATGAAGAAAACGAGAAAGAATCTCGTCAGGTTTTATATGCTCTTTTAGATATGAATTGTCTTGTAAAGATTAATGATGAGATGTTTATGCATATTGAGAATTATGAAAAAGCTATAAAAATAATGAGCGATTATCTTAAAGATCATGGGGAAATGACTTTATCTGAATTTAGAGACTTATTAGGGACTTCAAGAAAATATGCATTACCATTATTAGAGTCTTTTGATCAAAATAAGATTACTAAGAGAATTGGAGAAAAAAGAGTTTTATTGTAGCTACCAAACCTAAGGTAGCTTTTTTCTTGTAAGGCACATACTTTCTATAAGAATTAGGAAATCCTATGAATATAGGGAAATTTGATGAGGTGATTTGATGGCTTATAAGGTATTGATCGTAGATGATGAACCTATGCTACTAAAGGGACTAAAATATAGTTTAGAACAAGAGTCATATATAGTAGATACTGCAATAGATGGGGATGAAGCATTAAACAAAGGACTTATGAATGATTATGATTTAATTGTTTTAGATTTAATGCTACCTAAGATTGATGGCTTAGAGGTATGTAAAAAAATTAGAGAAACGTCTATGGTCCCCATTATTATGCTAACGGCTAGAGGAGAGGATACAAGTAAAATTTTGGGATTAGAATATGGAGCAGATGATTATTTAACGAAACCCTTTAATATTTTAGAACTTAAGGCGAGGATGAAAGCTGTTTTAAGAAGAGTAAATTTAAAAGAGTCTGTTTCTGCTACAAATATAATAGAGATTGATGACTTTTCAATCAACACATTAAGGAGAAAAGTAATTCTAAGAGGTAGAGAGATTAATCTAACAGCAAAAGAGTTTGATTTATTATTATTTTTAGCAATCAATCCCAATAAAATATATAGTAGAGAAGAATTACTAGAAACCATTTGGGGATATGAATATTTTGGGGATTTGAGAACGGTGGATGTACATATAAGAAGATTAAGAGAAAAAGTTGAGGAAAAGTCCAGTCAACCAGAGTATATAAGAACCAAGTGGGGAGTTGGTTATTATTTTAGGTCTAAGAATAAAATTCGTTAGTATTAGGTGGAAACTTGTTTCCACCTATTTATTACTGATTATATTAACACTCCTTTTGATCCATACATTTATTAGCGAATCTATTCGTATAAATTATGTTAATGAAAAGAAGGTACACCTCCTTTCACAAGGAAATATTATTGCAGATAGAGTAGCAAACCATAATAAAAACAGCAATGATATGGATGCCTTATTAAAAGGGTATAGTAAAGAAATAAAATCAAGAATTATGATTGTGAATAAAAAGGGAATTGTACTAAATGATGCTTATGATGTGTTAAAGGGTATGAAAATAAATCATTGGGAAATACAAGAATCCTTAAAGGGAAAAAGTATTGCAAGAGAACACCAATTAAAAGGATATGGTAAAACTTTGTATGTTACGGTTCCAATTGTTTTAAATAATAAAGTATATGGTGCGATTTTTATTTCATCTTCATTAGAAAAAGTATATGGGAATGTAAATAAAATTATGAGGAATTATCTTTTATTAGCAATATTATGTATCGTCATTACTGGATTTATTAGTTTTATATTTGCTCATGTTATTGCAACTCCTATAGAAAAGCTAACAGAAGGGATAAAAAAAATGCATCAAGGAAAGCTAGAGCAGAAAGTGGAGATTATAGGAAATGACGAGTTGACAAATCTAGCTCAAGCGTTCAATACCATGAGTACAAAATTATTTCAGGTAGATCAACAAAGAAAGGAATTTGTTGGAAATGTCTCCCATGAACTTAGAACGCCTTTGAGTGCTATGAAACTATTGTCAGAGTCTCTTATATACGAAGAAAATGTACCTATTAAAACCTATAGAGAATTTTTAAAAGATATTGCTTCAGAAGTAGATAGATTAGATAAAATTATACAGAGCTTGCTGGCTTTAGTAGATATAGATAAGGGAAAATTAGAGTTAAATTATGAAGTTACCTATGTGAATTATCTGTTAGAAAAATTAATTCACTCATTAAAGCCCATAGCAGTACAAAAGAAAATTAGCATGAACTTTGTTTATTCTGAAAAAATTCAAATAGGATTAGATCGAGTTAAAATACAGCAAGCATTAACAAATATCATTCATAATGCCATAAAGTATACTCCTGAGGGAGGAATCGTTGAAGTTTTTTTGTATTCAGAAAATGGAGCGGCAGTTGTTGAAATTAAGGATAATGGAATTGGCATACCCAAGGAAAGTTTACCATATATATATGAACGTTTTTACAGGGTAGATAAAGCACGATCAAGGAGCACAGGAGGTACGGGACTGGGATTATCCATATCAAAACAGATTATTGAACTTCATCAAGGAGAAGTAGAGGTAATCAGTGAAGTGGGAAAGGGAACTACATTTTATGTACGGTTGCCTAAAAACATGAATGTATATAGTTGATAGGATACAGGAGGTATTTTTTTGAGAACATTTTATAAAGTTTTAGTTACTTTACTAATAGTTATTATATTAGGATATGTTTTAGTAAATATTTCTTATGAAAATCATTTAAATAAAAATCAAATACCGATACCACCAGTACCTGATAAAGAACGGTATGTGCTAAAATTATATTTTGGTAGTTCTCAAAATGATGGTTTAGCAGTAGAAAAGCGGGTTATTATTTCTTCAGAGCAAATAGAGGAAGTATTGATCCTTGAAGAATTAATAAAAGGACCAAGAAATAAAATGTTAAATATGCTTATGCCCCAATATACTAAAATTATTTCAGTAAAAACTGTAGAGGGAATATGTTATATTAATTTTTCAAGGGAAATTCTAAATGTTGCTTGGGGGGAAATGAACAAAGAGATGATGATTTGGTCTATTGTAAATTCTATTACAGAGCTAGATTACATTCAGGGTGTTCAAATATTAGTAGAGGGAAATAAAGAAGGTTTTGAACCCATTTACTCAATAAAAGATCCTCTTTTTAGAAATGAAAAGTTTATAAAAAAAGAGATGAATATGCCTATGAATACTTTTAGCCAATTTATAAGCTATTTAATTAATGATAATTATAAAAAAAGCTACGAAATGTTAGACAAATATAGTAAAGAAAAATATGATTTTGTTAAATTTAAATTAACTATAGGAAATTATGCTCAAGAGATGAAAAACTATGAGATTCATATGTATCAAACACAGAAATATGAACAAGAGGTAGTTTTGGTGATTAATTTTAGAAAGAAAAAGGATGTCTTAACTGATTTAGAAGACGAAATGATTGAAAAATGGAAACTCATTTATGAAGATGGGGCGTGGAAGATCGTATTGCCTATTTAAATTTAATAAAATGGAAATTTAATAGAGGAAATTATTGTAATATACGAGAAATATAGTATATAAAAGTAAATGAAAAATACTATGAAGTCAAGGATTTCTATATATTATTTTATAGAAAGGAATGAGGGGGATGACTTTATTTGAAGAGTTAACAAAAGATTTTATTGAGATTTTTGATAAAGGGAAAGAGACAAGAATCTTTTTTGCTCCAGGACGTATCAATTTGATTGGTGAGCATACGGACTATAATGGTGGATACGTATTTCCCTGTGCATTAAGTTTTGGCACCTATGCAGTTGCTAGAAAAAGAGAAGATAAAAAAGTAAAGGTTTATTCGAAGAATTTTAAAGACTTGGGAATACTTACGTTTACTTTAGAGGAACTAAAATACGAAAAAGGTCATGATTGGGCCAATTATCCTAAAGGGGTTATGAAAGTTTTTAAGGATCATGGATATCTCCTTGAAAATGGCTTGGAAGTGTTATTCTTTGGAAATATTCCAAACGGTGCTGGATTATCATCTTCTGCATCTATAGAATTAGTTACTTCTGTACTATTAAAAGGATTATTTAACTTAGATGTAGATATGATTTCAATGGTGAAAATGTGCCAAAAAGCTGAAAATCAGTTTATTGGTGTGAATTGTGGGATTATGGATCAATTTGCTATTGGCATGGGGAAAAAAGAAAAAGCTATTTTGCTAGATTGTACTACCTTAGCATATAAATATTCTGATTTAGTATTAAAAGATGCATCTATTATCATTGCTAATACAAACAAAAGAAGAGGATTAGCTGATTCAAAGTATAATGAGCGAAGAAAGGAATGTGATAGAGCCCTTTTTCAATTACAGAAAGAATTAGAAATTAATGCTTTAGGGGAACTAACGGAAGAAGAATTTGAAAAAAACAAACACTTAATAACCAATGAAATTGATAGAAGAAGAGCAAAGCATGCTGTATATGAAAATCGACGCACATTAAAAGCAGTGGATGCTCTTGAAAGAGGAGATATAAAAGAGTTTGGTAAGCTTATGAAAGCTTCTCATAAATCCTTAAAAGAGGATTATGAAGTAACAGGAAAAGAACTAGATACTTTAGTCAAGTTAGCCTGGGAGCAAGAAGGTACAATTGGATCAAGAATGACAGGGGCTGGATTTGGAGGTTGTACCGTTAATATTGTAAATAATCAAAAGGTAGATGAATTTATAGAAAATGTAGGAAAGAAATATAAGGAAATAATCGGTTATGGAGCAAGTTTTTATATAGCTTCCATAGGGGATGGGGCTAGAGAATTAAAATAAAAATGAGGTGATGGAATGATTTTAGTATGTGGGGGTGCCGGCTATATAGGCAGTCATACCGTATATGAACTTATTGACAAGGGAGAAGAGGTTATTATTGTTGATAATTTACAAACAGGACATAGAGGCGCAATTCATCCAAAGGCTAAGTTCTATGAGGGTGATATTCGTGATAAAGTTTTTTTAGATAAAGTATTTAACACAAATCATATAGAAGGGGTGATTCATTTTGCTGCCAACTCTTTAGTTGGAGAGAGTATGAGTGATCCTCTTAAGTATTATGGGAACAATGTATATGGAACACAAGTATTATTAGAAATGATGCATAAACATCATGTGAAAAAAATTGTATTTTCATCAACCGCTGCAACTTATGGAGAACCTGAAAATATTCCAATTTTAGAAACAGACAAAACAGAACCCACTAATCCCTATGGAGAGACCAAATTAGCCATGGAAAAAATGTTTAAATGGGCAGATTATGCATATGGTATGAAATATATTTCATTAAGATACTTTAATGTGGCAGGAGCTCATGCAAGTGGGAAAATAGGAGAAGATCATCATCCAGAAACCCATTTGATTCCATTAATATTACAAGTACCTCTAGGAAAAAGAAAACATATTTCTATATTTGGAGATGATTATGATACCCATGATGGAACATGTATTAGAGATTATATTCATGTAACAGATTTAGCTGATGCACATCTTCTAGCTTTAGAGAAATTGAGAAAAAATCATGAAAGCGCTATTTACAATTTAGGAAATGGGGAAGGATTTACAGTAAAAGAAATGATCAAAGCAGCAAGAAAGGTGACAGGACATAAAATCCCTGCACTAGTAGATAAAAGACGTGTGGGAGATCCTGCAAAGCTAGTGGCATCATCAGAGAAAGCGATGAAAGAATTAGGATGGAAGGTAAAGTATACAAGTATTGAAGACATCATTGCAAGTGCATGGAAATGGCATCAAAACAAACCCAATGGATATGAAGACTAAGAGGTGAATTTATGGCCATTAATATTTATTTAGAAATAGAACGATTGGTTCAGTACGCAAAGGATAAAAGTTTAATTAAAAAAGAAGATTACATATATGCTAAAAATAGAGTTTTAGAGGCACTAGGATTAGATGATTATGAGGAAATTGAAGTTGAAAAGGAAACATTGACATCTCCTGTAGAAATTTTAGATAATATTTTAAACTGGGCTTATGAAAATGATCGATTAGAACATAATACCCCTATTTACAGAGACCTTTTAGATACAAAAATAATGAATTGCTTTATGCCAAGACCTTCTGAAGTTATCAGAGTGTTTTATGAAGATTATGAAGAAGATCCTAAAAAAGCTACAGATTATTACTATGAAATGAGCAAAAACTCAAATTATATTCGAACAGATAGAATTGCAAAAAACAAGGTTTGGAAAACAAAAACAATTTATGGAGACCTTGATATAACCATTAATCTTTCTAAACCAGAAAAAGATCCTAAAGCCATTGAAAAAGCAAAAAATATAAAGAAAACGTCATATCCTAAGTGCTTACTATGCAAAGAAAATGAAGGATATGCGGGTAGAATTAATCACCCAGCAAGACAAAATCATAGAATTATACCTATAGAATTAAAGAATGAACCATGGTTTTTCCAATACTCACCTTATGTTTATTACAATGAACATAGCATTATTTTTAAAGATAAACATGAACCCATGAAAATAACAAAAGAGACTTTTGATAGATTATTAGAGTTTGTAGAAAAATTTCCTCACTATTTCATTGGTTCTAATGCAGATTTACCCATAGTAGGAGGATCTATTCTTTCTCATGATCATTTTCAAGGTGGAAATTATGAATTCTCTATGGCTAAAGCACCTATAGAAAAAAGTTTTACTTTTCATCAATCTCCCAACATTGAAGGTGGAATTGTGAAATGGCCCATGTCTGTTATTCGATTAAGAGGAGAAAATAGAGAGGAAATTTCCAAATTAGCAGGAATTATTTTAAAAAAGTGGAAAAATTATACGGATGAAGAAGCTGAAATAAGAGCATACACTAATGAGATACCCCATAATACCATAACACCTATTGCAAGAAGAAGAGAACACTACTTTGAATTAGATTTGGTTCTTAGAAACAATAGAACCAGCAAAGAACATCCTTTAGGAATTTTTCATCCCCATAATCAAGTTCATCACATTAAAAAAGAAAATATCGGTCTTATAGAGGTGATGGGATTAGCTGTATTACCTCCTAGATTAAAAGAGGAATTAGAAAAGTTAGCAAAATATCTATTAAATGAAAATTTGCCTATTGAGAAAGAAGAAATCTTACAAAAACATTTAGAATGGTTTCATTATTTAAAAGAAAAGTATCCTAAGATGAACGAAAAGGAAGTTCATGACATATTAAAAGAAGAAGTAGGCAAAAAATTCATGACCGTTCTTGAACATGCAGGTGTATTTAAGAGAGATATAAAAGGACAACAAGCTTTCATGAAATTCTTAAAAAAGATCAATAATCCAATTCATAAATTGCAAAGGGGATGATTATCCTTTTGTATTTAATAAAACCTTGAGATTCCTATTGGAATCGACAAGGTTTTTTAGTTATTTGTAAGACCATTTTAGTATAGATAAAGTTATTTAAGACGATAATAGTTTTAACAGAATTATTCTATAGGATATAAAGTAATTGTTAATAAATTTTATGAAATTTTGCTTTTTTCAATACACTGACAAATAATAAGATAAAATGACAGATTATTCTTGAATAAGTATTAAAAATATGCTATAATCTTAAATGTATTATGGTTAAAAACGTCAACAAACCTATATGGGAGTAGATGGGTGCTGGTGTGCCCTCTGGTCTTCAAAACCAGTTTGAGGGGTTAAGAGCTTCTCAGGTGGGTTCGATTCCCACATATTCCCGCCAATTTAGAATATTGAATAGTTACAACGTGTAAATGGAAGCATAAGTTTGCTATATCGGCAACTTTATGCTTCTTTTTTATATTTTCTAAGCAAAAGATCAAGGGATAGGTGATCTTTTTATAGCATAGGAGAGAACTATAAAATATTATTCAACAATATTAGTGGAAAAATGACAGGATTAGTCAAAGGAATTTTATAAAATTTGAATAAGTAATATAAGTTTAAGAAATCTAATCATATGAAGGTGATAAATTATAATTCACTGATACCAGTGGAGTTTTTTAGATATCATAAATATTTATTATGTTTATAATGGGTAGTTGAAAAAGGAGTGAAAACAAAATGGATAAGCGTTATCAAGTATTTATTAGTTCAACATTTACAGATCTAAAAGAAGAACGAAAGGCTATCATAGAATCGCTTTTAAATGCCAAATATATACCTGCTGGTATGGAGATGTTTTCTGCATCTAATGATGAGCAGTTTAAATATATAAAAAAAATAATTGATACATGTGATTACTATATTTTAATAGTTGGAGCACGGTATGGTACCATCAATCCAACTACGGGTATAAGTTTTACCGAACAAGAATATAACTATGCAGTTTCTAAAAACATTCCTGTTTTAGCTTTTTTACACGATGATCCAAATAATTTGTCCGTTGAAAAGAGAGATGATGATAAAAAAGAGGTGCTGGAGACATTCCGAGCTAAAGTGTCTAACAATAGGTTATGTAGGATGTGGAATAACATAAATGACCTTGTAACATCGGTGATAATAAGTTTAACTGAAGAAACATCAGAAAACCCACAATTAGGATGGACAAGGGGGAGTTCTTACGATACAACTGAACTTTTGTCACAAATTAACGAGTTAAGATTGAAAAATGAAAAATTAGAAAAGAAAATTTTACAGTTGAGAGCAACAAATGAGGCAAACTCTAATAAAGTAGAAAACCTAGCTTGTGGAAACGATACTTATATAATTAAGGGACAAGTATTCAAACCATCAACCTCCGCCTATAGTAGAAGCACATATGTTTCTTATGAAGCTGAGTTGACATGGGATAACATATTTTCATGTGTAGGACCATATCTGGTTTCATTTAAAAACTATACTACGTTTGGTAAAAATTTAAAAACAGGAATAAATTCTGCATATAATAAGAATTTCTCTAGTTTGAATGACGATTGTGTTCAAACCATAAAAGTCCAGCTTAACGCATTGGGTTTGATAGATGTAACGGAAGCCAAAGCTACGGGAGGAGGAATTATAGAATTTATTGGATTAATGCAGAAGGGGAAAGACTATTTGCTATATATTAAGTCTATTAAAAATAAGGTTGAGTAGTACTATGTTAGAAAACTAATCTAATTTTTTATATGTGATTTTTCAACCAAGTAATCAATTTAAAGTTATTCCTGCTGAAACACTTATTGGTAGCAATAAAAAGAACACATATCTACTAATAATGAAAATCGGAAATGGTTATGATAAAGTGTTATATACTGGTTCTATGTTTTGAATTAATAAAAAATAATTATTGTCCTCTCACAATTCAGATTATGATGCAATAGATGACTTTATTAAAAGCATTTCACAAGTAGCTATCATTGCAAATAAGGGGTTAGATATTTACGTATATGAAGTGATATTAGATTCTGAATACTACTATTTTAGTAATATTAACTGCCCATTATCCATATACCCATTAGGCTAATAATGGTTATGGGATTAGTAATAAAAGTAGTTAGGTGCTAGAGTTGCTATCGAGGAATTCCTTTTGGATTTTATATATTAGAAATATTTTGTTTTTTTGCTCATCACTTTTACATATTAAGATTATAGTAGTTATGCAGGTAATAAGAAAGAAGCTTTTGAATTCATAAAAATTTTTTTAAAAAGCTATGATGTTTAAAACCTTTAGCTATAAGGGGAAATATATATGAAAAAGAGATATTTAACATATGCTGTTTTATTATTATTGATAGTTTTTACTATCTATTATTTTTACCCTATGTCTATTAGTGAGATTACAGAATCTTATACAGGTTTTTTCACACCAGATGAAATTAAAGTATCCGTTCATTTTTCATATCTATCAAGGAAAGATTTTAAAATGAATGATGAGAAGTTGATTGATGAATTATTTGTATTGTTGGAGAGCATTAAAGTAAGAAGAGTTTTAGTAAATCCCACTTGTTATTCACCTAAACTAATGAATACTTATTGGATTATGATTCACTCAATGGAAGGTAAATATTTATGGCTATATATAAAAGATAAAAATTATATTAGCATAAATGGAGAAACTTATAAGATACTTGGTAAAGTAGATTTAAGAAGAATATATGAATTAGTGTTATTGGATCAAGATAAGGACTCTATAAATGAGTTTTACTTTAATTTAATTGAACAAAAATAAATTATAATGATAATGTAGAGCAAATTGAGAGAGCAGCGTATAATATATTGAATGAACAGGAGCTTATAGAGGAACTTAAGAATATTGGTATAAATTAATAAAATTTGGGAATAATCCTTCCTAGATAGGCTAGGAGGGATTTTTATGTGGAGACGAAGACGCCGAAAAAAAGGAAAGTTATTGATGGGGTGTTTGGTGCTACTTTTAATAGGATTCGCATATGGATATATTACAAATGATATAAAAGTACCAGAGAAGATAGGAAATCAAAACAAAGATAAGCCTAATATAGGTGAGATTACTGTAAAGTTACCCAATAATAAAAAACCAAAAGAATCCAATGAAAATGTAGAGAAAAAAAACACTATAGAGGATAGGATTCCTATTGTTGTTAATGAAAATGTTGCAACAGACGATACGCAAATTGTATTTAATACTTATTATAAAAAGACTAGCGATGTGGTAAAAAAGGAAAGTAAGATTCCTAGTGAATTAGTAGGTAGAAATTTGGATGAATTAAGAGTTTATTTTAATGAAAAATATAGAAACTGGGATGTAAGGGAATGCAATAAAGATAAAGTAGAGCTGTATCAGGTAACAGATCAAATTCCACCCAATTTCTATATCGCTAAGGAGCATAATGGGTGTATAGCTATTTTTCAAGTAAATGACAAAGGAGAATATATTTTAATAGAAGAAACACAAATTCCTACTACTTCATTAAGTAGTATGGATCTACAATATGTTAAGAATGGAATTGTTAAAAAGAATAGAGACGAAATCAATCAGATATTAGAAGATTATAGTAGTTAAAATGTACTCAATTGAGTACATTTTTGTTTTTATATGTTAAAATAGTAAAGAATGCATATTGCTCGTATGTGCTCAAAGGAATTATTATAGTTATATTAAGAATTGAACTTTATATTTTGAGGAAGTGTTTGAGATAAAATAACGGAGGAAATAAGAGATGTATGAATACATAAAGGGACGTTTAGAATTTATTGGTGAGGATTATGTAGTCATTGATAATAGGGATATTGGATATAAGATCTATACTTCAGGCGAATCTATTGCTCATTTAAAAACAGAACTTGAAAAAGTGATTGTATATACACAGTTGATTGTTAGAGATGATGATATGAGTATTTTTGGATTTGCTACAAAGGAAGAGTTAAAAATGTTTCAATTACTGACTACTGTAACAGGAATTGGACCAAAAGTAGGATTAGGTATATTATCTTCTATTCCAATGAATCAATTAATTGGTATTATTATTTCAGAAGATATTCAGGGGCTTACAAAAGCCCAAGGGGTAGGGAAGAAGACTGCCCAGAGAATTATTTTAGAATTGAAAGAAAAGGTAGATCATAAGCTCGCGATGTTTGAACCAACCCTCATTCCGAAGGTTGAAACAGTAGATGGTGATAAAGAGGAAGCTGTGAGTGCTTTAGTTGCTTTGGGATATACAAAGGTAGAAGCAAATAAAGCAGTTGATTATGTAAAAGATTCTTGCAAAAATGTTGAAGAAATGATTAAAAAAGCATTAAAATTTCTTTCAAAGTAAATGAGGAAGAGGGATGTAAATGGTTCATGATATGGAGGAGAATAGAATTATAACTACTTCTCTCAGAGATGAAGATTATGAAGTGGAAACGAATTTAAGACCAAAGCAGCTAAAAGATTATATTGGACAGCATAAAGCAAAAGAAAAATTGAAAATTTTTATAGATGCTGCTAAAATGAGAGGCGAGTCATTAGATCATGTATTATTATATGGTCCACCTGGACTTGGGAAAACTACTTTATCGGGTATTATTGCCAATGAATTAGGGGCTAATATTCGCATTACATCAGGACCTGCTATTGAAAGACCGGGAGATTTAGCAGCCATACTTACGAACCTTAATGAAAATGATGTGTTATTTATAGATGAGATTCATAGATTAAACAGGAGTGTAGAAGAAATATTATATCCTGCTATGGAAGATTATGCGTTAGACATTATTATTGGAAAAGGGCCTAGTGCTAAATCTATAAGAATAGATTTAGCAAGATTTACTTTGATTGGTGCTACTACAAGGGCAGGGCTATTGACATCTCCTCTAAGAGATCGTTTTGGTGTTATTTGCAAACTTGAATTGTATGATAAAGAAGACTTAATGAATATTGTTATAAGGTCTTCTAGTATATTAGGGGTAGAAATCCAAGAAAAAGCTGCAATAGAGATTGCAAGAAGATCTAGGGGAACACCTCGTATTGCTAATAGACTTTTAAAAAGAGTAAGAGATTTTGCTCAAGTAAAGGGAAATGGTATGATTACTGTTGAAATTGCTAAAAGTGCTTTAGAACTTTTAGAGGTAGATCCAATAGGTCTTGATCATGTGGATAGAAATATACTCTTTACAATTATAGAGAAGTTTGGTGGAGGACCTGTGGGATTAGATACGCTATCAGCTTCAACAGGAGAAGAGCGGAATACCATAGAGGATGTATATGAACCTTATCTCCTTCAATTAGGATTTATTCAAAGAACGCCAAAGGGAAGAATTGTGACTAAATTAGGATATGAGCATTTAGGATTACCTATAGAGGACTAAAAGAGGGAGAGAAGAATATGATAAACTTCCAAAAATTATTGATTAAAATAACTTTTGCAATGATGATGTT
The DNA here is from genome assembly GCF_019884785.1 of Crassaminicella profunda. Classification (GTDB taxonomy): domain Bacteria; phylum Bacillota; class Clostridia; order Peptostreptococcales; family Thermotaleaceae; genus Crassaminicella; species Crassaminicella profunda. The sequence continues at coordinate 1,934,155 of NZ_CP082326.1, read as the reverse complement.
AATGATTATTCCTATTTCTGTAGATGCTTATGGTTATGATAGGTTAGATCAAATTAAAATAGGTATACGATTTGGTGAAAATGCAACCCCTTTAGTGTCTATGGGTTCTTCTGATGGTTTAGAGTTTGGATATTATGAGGCATCACAATTTGTAAGTATGATAAGTTTTTTTGATAATAAGGAAATGATTGTAAGAAAAGATGGGAATTTTATTCGTGTAAATGAAAGCTTTATGGAATATGATTTTACCAATCAAATAGATAGCTATAATACAAATGTTCAAGGGCCAATTCATATTCAAATTGGAAATGAACTTAGCAGCAAAGAAGAAGCAGAGGCATTTTTGCATTCATTACCAGAACTGAAAGATGATCCATATCTTGTCTATGAGGATGGTTGGAGAGTTTGGATAGGACTATGTACTAGCTTTTCAGATGCAGAAAACCTATTTGAAAATATAAAAGTATTATTACCAAATACTGATTTAAGGATTATCTCTAAAGATGATCAAAGAATTCAAGTATTGAATAAATATGGAAAAGTCTTATTTATGTATAAAAATGGGAATGTCGACTATCAGTTTAGACCCTTTTCTGGAATTCTTCAGCTAGATGGGAAAACATTCAGAGGAAGTATAATGATAAAAAGGTATTCTGATAGTGATTTAACTGTTATTAATCAACTAGGAGTAGAGGAATATCTTTATGGGGTAGTACCAAAGGAAATGGCAGGGAACTGGCCTATAGAAGCTCAAAAAGCGCAGGCTGTTGCTGCTAGGAGTTATGCTGCTCTTAATATAAATAAACATAAAAATTATGGGTTTGATTTATGCTCAGCTACACATTGCCAAGTGTATGGAGGATATAGTAGTGAAAATCCAAGAACGAAAATAGCAGTTGATGAAACAAGAGGAAAGGTTATGACTTATAATGGAAAAGTTGTAACAGCATTTTATCATTCTAATAGTGGGGGACGTACTGAGGATAGCGAAAATATTTGGTCAAATCCACTGGGGTACATAAGAGGAGTAGATGATCCATATTCCATTGGATTACCAAATGCTCAGTGGACGAAAGTTTATACGAAACAACAAATTGAAGATCTTTTAAACGCTAAGGGAATGTTTGTAGGGAATGTTACAAATATTATTGCCAAAGAGCGTTCAAGAAATGGAAGGGTTTTAAAATTAGAGGTTCAAGGAACTAATGGAAATCAAATTTTACAAAAAGGACAGATTAGGAGTGTCTTTGGGTATACTAACCTTAAAAGTACATGGTTTGATATAATGGCTGATGGAAAAGTAACAGGGACAGACTTATCTGATTTAAATAATACCTCTAAAGAAATAAGTACTGAAAATAAATATGTTCTTACAGCTGAGGGCCTTAAAGAGACAACAGCTCAAAATCAATATATAGATAATGGAGAGGAGAAAAAACGAATAAACATTAATGATAAATATGTTCTTACAGCTGAAGGGCTTGAAAAAATAAAGTTCAAAGAGCAATCTATAAGTAATCCACAAAAAGATGAATTTACTGTTCCAAACATTTCAAAAGACCAATATGTATTTGTAGGAAAAGGCTATGGACATGGTGCAGGAATGAGCCAGTGGGGTGCTAAAAAGATGGCAGAACAAGGATTTACCTATGAACAAATTTTATCACACTATTATACAGGAATTAGAATAGAGTAAGGAGTTTTAGAAATGAAAAAGAGTGATTTTTATTTTGATTTACCAGAAGAACTAATTGCACAAACACCTCTAGAAAATAGAGCTGAATCAAAGCTTATGACTTTAAATAAAAATACAGGAGAAATAGAACATAAACGATTCAAAAATATTATAGAATATTTAAATCCTGGAGATTGTTTAGTACTTAATAATACAAGGGTATTGCCTGCTAGACTTTTTGGGTGTAAAGAAAATACAGGTGGGAAGGTAGAATTTCTTTTATTAAAGAGAACTAGTAAGAATCAATGGGAAACCTTAGTGAAACCTGGAAAAAAAGCAAAAATAGGAGATACGATTGTATTTGGTGATGGGGTGTTAAAAGCAAAAGTTGTTGGAATGGGACAAGAAGGTTCAAGAATTGTAGATTTTGAATATGAGGGTATATTTGAAGAACTTTTAGATGAGCTTGGAACAATGCCTCTACCACCATACATAAAGGAAAGTTTAAGTGATCAAGAAAGATATCAAACCGTTTATTCAAAACATGAAGGTTCTGCTGCAGCACCTACTGCGGGACTTCATTTTACAAATGAATTGCTTGAAAAAATTAAAGAAAAAGGAATTAAAATAGCGTATATCACATTACATGTGGGACTCGGAACTTTTAGACCTGTGAAAAGTGATGATATATTAGACCATAAAATGCATTCAGAGTTTTATATGGTTAGCAAAGAAACAGCAGAAATAATCAATAGTACAAAAGCTAAGGGCGGAAGAGTTATTTCTGTAGGAACTACTTCTACTAGAACATTAGAAAGCATTGCTGATGAAAAAGGAATGATTCATGAAGGACAAGGATGGACAGATATTTTTATTTATCCAGGATATAAATTTAAAATAATTGATGGACTCATTACGAATTTTCATCTTCCTGAATCTACATTGATTATGTTAGTGAGTGCTTTTAGCAGTAGAGCATTTACCCTGAATGCTTATGAAGAAGCCATAAAAAATAACTATAGATTTTTTAGCTTTGGAGATGCAATGTTTATTATTTAGACAAAATAGGAAAAGTTATAGGAGGATACTTTGAATGGCAATAAAATATGAATTAATAAAAGAATGTAAACAAAGTGGAGCAAGACTCGGGAGGATTACTACACCTCATGGGACTATTGAGACGCCAATATTTATGCCTGTAGGCACTCAAGCTACTGTAAAGGCAATGACTCCTGAAGAATTAAAAGAGATAAAGTCTCAAATTATTTTAAGTAATACCTATCATTTATATTTAAGACCAGGACACAAGCTTGTAGAGAAAGCTGGTGGACTTCACAAATTTATGAATTGGGATAGACCTATTTTAACAGATAGTGGTGGATTTCAAGTTTTTAGCTTAGGTGATTTAAGAAAAATTTCAGAAAAAGGTGTAGAATTTAGATCCCATTTAGATGGCTCAAAACATTTCATTAGTCCAGAAAAAGCCATTGAGATAGAAAATGCATTAGGTGCAGATATTATTATGGCTTTTGATGAATGTGCACCTTATCCTGCAGATAGAAACTATGTAAAAAACTCCCTAGAGAGAACAACTAGATGGGCAAAAAGATGTAAAGAAGCTCATAAAAATCCTAATACCCAAGGATTATTTGGAATTATTCAAGGGGGAATGTATAAAGATTTAAGAGAGCAAAGTGCAAAGGAAATAATAGATCTAGATTTTCCAGGATATGCTGTAGGGGGTCTTAGCGTAGGAGAGCCAAAACCGTTGATGTATGAAGTGTTAGAACATACTACACCCCTAATGCCTAAGGATAAACCTAGATATCTTATGGGGGTTGGAAGTCCAGATTGTTTAATAGAAGGGGCTATAAGGGGAATAGATATGTTTGATTGTGTGTTGCCAACTAGAATTGCTAGGAATGGTACAGCAATGACTTCAGTAGGAAAAGTAGTCATAAAAAATGCAAAATATGCAGAAGATTTTATGCCACTAGATCCAAATTGTGATTGTTATACTTGTAAAAATTATTCTAGAGCATATCTAAGACATTTGTTTAAAGCCAGTGAAATATTATCAGCAAGATTAGTGACGTATCATAATCTTCATTTTTTACTAAAATTAATGGAAAATGTGAGAGAAGCTATAAAAGAAGATCGATTACTAGATTTTAGAAAAGAATTTTTTGGGAAATATGGATATGAATTATAAACTTTTTTAAAGAATTAAAGGGTTTATAATATTTATGTCGAATACCAATATATATCAAAGAAAGGGAGGCATAAGCTTATGAATCAATTAACTTCGCCGATTTTTATGACGGTCATATTTATTGCTATATTTTACTTCTTGATTATAAGACCTCAGAAGAAAAGGGAGAAACAAATAAAAGAAATGAGAGACAGCTTAAAAGTTGGTGAACAGATTTCAACAATAGGTGGTATATTCGGTAAAATCTCAAAAATTAAGGATGATACTGTAACTATCGAGGTTGGTTCTGACAAAACAAAGCTTCAGATTGCTAGATGGGCAGTTGGTACTGTAATAAAAAAAGATGATGTAAAATAAAAAGAAGATGACTTTTAGTCATCTTCTTTTTGTATTCTTAGCTTCCTAGTAATATTTTTAAACCTTGAGCATAAATATGCTATAAGAATGCTTTTGGGGGTGAAGAGGGTGAAATCTAATAAGAACATAGAAAAGAGTGGTAGTATCATATGGGTTTATGTAAAGGCTATTCTTGCAGCATGTATTTTTGCACTTTTGATTTTTATCATCATGGCACTGCTTATTACCTATACAAATATCTCAGAAACCATTATACCAATGATGGCTTCAATTGTAATGGTGATCAGCACCTTAATTAGTGGGATGGTTGTAGGTGCTAAGACAAAAAGAAAAGGATGGCTTCATGGTGCATTAGTAGGGGTTGTTTATGTTTTACTAATCATTTTTATGAATTGGGTATTTGTGAAGGATTTTTCCATAGGAAGTCCAGCACTTTTAAAAAGTCTAATAGGGATTATAGCAGGGGGAATAGGTGGAATGATAGGTGTAAATTTGAAATAAATAACTTTGACAAAAAACGCCTTTATGTTATAATTTAGTAGAAATCTATTTAGGGGAGGAAGAAAGATGAAGCACGTGAAGACATTAACAAAAGCAACATTAAAGCAAAGTGCTGTAAAAGGTGGATGTGGAGAGTGCCAAACTTCATGTCAATCAGCATGTAAAACTTCTTGTACAGTTGCGAATCAAGTATGTGAAAATAAATAATACATATTAAGAAACAGTAATATGTAAATATTACTGTTTTTTAAATGCATTGTTAAGGAAGATTGAAGGAGGAAACATTGATGATCCATAAATTTACTCAAGATGATACAAGAATCGTTCTAGACGTTAACAGCGGAGCTGTTCATATAATAGATGAAATTGTATATGATATTTTAGACTACTACAAGGAAAAAAGTGTAGAGGAAATTATAGAAAGTTTAGGACATAAATATTCAAGAGAAGATATTATTGAAGGTGTTTATGAAATAAAGACTTTAGAAAACGAAGGATTATTATTTACAGAAGATACTTATGAAAAGCATCCAGCCTTTGTAAATAGAAAACCTGTTGTAAAAGCAATGTGCTTACATGTAGCACATGATTGCAATCTTCGTTGTAAGTATTGTTTTGCATCTCAAGGAGATTTTAAAGGACAAAGAAGTTTAATGAGCGAAGAAGTAGGAAAAAGAGCATTAGATTTTTTGATTGAGAATTCGGGAAATAGAAAAAATTTAGAGGTGGATTTCTTTGGTGGAGAACCACTGATGAATTTTGAGGTTGTAAAAAATTTGGTTGAATACGGAAGAAGTATAGAAAAACCAGCAGGAAAACACTTTAGATTTACCATTACAACCAATGGTGTGTTATTAAATGATGAAAATATGGACAATGTAGTATTAAGTATAGATGGAAGAAAAGAAGTAAATGATTATATGAGATATGCAGTAAATGGTACTGGGTCTTATGATATTATTGTACCGAAGTTTTTAAAAATGGCAAAAATGAGAAATGGGAAAGATTATTTTGTAAGAGGTACTTTTACAAGAAAAAATTTAGATTTTTCTAAAGATGTATTGCATTTAGCTGATTTAGGATTTGATAGTACATCTATTGAACCCGTAGTTACAGAGGATAAATATGATTATGCTCTTAAAGAAGAAGATTTAGATACTATTTTTGAACAATATGAAATCCTTGCAAAAGAGTATGTGAAAAGAAGAAAAGAAGGAAATGGATTTAGCTTTTTTCATTTTATGTTAGATTTAAACCAAGGGCCTTGTGTAATCAAAAAATTATCAGGTTGTGGAGCTGGCTCTGAATATTTAGCAATTTCACCTGAAGGGGATGTTTATCCTTGCCATCAATTTGTAGGAAATGAAGATTTTTATATGGGTAATGTATTAAAAAAAGATGTAGATACAAGTGTTACTGCAGATTTTGGACAAGCCCATGTATATAACAAGGAAAAGTGTAAGGATTGTTGGGCAAAGTTTTATTGTAGTGGTGGATGTCATGCCAATGCTTATAATTTCAATAAGGATATTCATAAACCTTATGAATTAGGATGCGAAATGGAGAAAAAGAGAATAGAATGTTCTCTAGTAATTCAAGCAAATCTACTAAAGTAGGAGGGCGAAGAATGATTATTGAATATGAAGGAAATAAGCCAAATATTGATGAAAGTTGTTTTGTAGCTGAGAATGCGACGATTATTGGAAAAGTAAAAATGAAAAAAAATGCAAATGTTTGGTATGGAACAGTTATTCGAGGGGACGATAATCATATAACTATTGGGGAAAATACAAATATCCAAGATAATTGTACCATACACATTGCAAAGGATTATAAAACTATTATTGGAGATAATGTAACTGTTGGTCATAATGCTATTGTACATGCATGTACGATAGGGGATTATGTACTTGTAGGAATGGGAGCGATTATATTAAATGGTGCTCAAGTGGGGGACAATGTAATCGTTGCAGCTGGTTCAATTGTTCCACCAGGAAAAAAGATTCCATCAAATACATTAGTGATGGGCTCTCCTGCAAAAGTAGTGAGAGAATTAACAGATGCAGATCGAGAAAAACTAAAAAATTCTGCTCTAGATTATGTAGAGTTAGCCAAGAAGCATAAAAAATAATTCGTAAATGGATAAATTATCCTTATATAGGATTGACCACCTTTTATGCTAAGGGTATAATGATTTTATGAGTAAAAAAGGAGGATAAACGGTTATGAAAGTAAAAAATGCAATTGTCTTATTATTGATTATTGCCATTGTTGCTGTAGGAGCCATTGCAGGAATTAAAGGCCTTGAAATTGGCAATACGAAAATAAGTCCAGTGAAGGAAATGATGACACTAGGTCTAGATTTAAAGGGTGGTGTGTTTGTAGTATTTGAAGCAGAAACAGATGCATCTGGAAAAGAATTAGACAAGATTATGAATCAAACAAAAGAAGTAATTGAGCGAAGAGTTAATGGAATGGGTTTGACAGAACCTAATGTATTAAGAGAAGGAACTAAAAGAATAAGAATAGAACTTCCAGGAGTAAAAAATGCTCAAGAAGCCATTGATGCAGTAGGAAAAGTTGCACAGCTTCAATTCTTAAATTATAAAGGTGAAGTAATTTTAACAGGTGAACATGTTAAAAATGCAGAAGTGGTATTTGAAAAGGATAAAGGAAATATTCCTTCTGTATCTTTAGAATTTGATAGTAAAGGATCAGATCTTTTTCAAAAGGCAACAAAGGAAGCAGCATCTCATCCTAGCGGTTCTGTAGAGAGTATTATTCCAATTGTATTAGATGGAAAAGCTATTTCTACGCCAACGGTTAATAGTGAGATTCCTAATGGAAAAGCTGTTATACAAGGAAGTTTTACAATGGATGAAGCTTCTCAGCTAGCAGCACTTATTAGAGCGGGTTCATTACCGGTTACTTTAACAGAAGTACAAACATCTGTTATAGGACCAACACTAGGAATTGATTCATTAAATAAAAGTATATATGCTGCAGGAATAGGTCTTGCTATTGTATTTTTATTTATGTTGATTTATTATAGAGTACCAGGGTTTGTAGCAAGTGTTGCTTTAGTTATTTATATACTAATTGTTCTTTATGTGTTGATTGGATTTGGTGCGGTACTTACATTACCAGGGGTAGCTGGTTTAATATTAAGTATTGGTATGGCAGTAGATGCTAATGTCATTATCTTTGAGAGAATCAAAGAAGAAATTAGAAATGGAAAAACACTAAGAGCATCATTGAATTCTGGATTCTCTAAGGCATTAACTACAATATTAGACTCTAATGTTACAACAGTCATTGCAGGAGTTGTTCTTTATCAATTTGGCTCAGGAGCAATAAAAGGTTTTGCTGTAACGTTGATGGTTGGTGTTATAGCAAGTATGTTTACAGCTGTGTTTGTTACAAAAACTCTATTAAAACTTTTTGTTGGGTTGAATGCTTTTAACAACACAAAATTATATGGGGCATAGAGAGGAAGTGTAGAACATGAAAGTAGTTGAAAAAAAGAAGATATGGTTTGGTCTTTCTATTGCCATTATTGTTGTAGGATTAATAATGGGAATGATTCAAGGCTTTAACTTAGGGATAGATTTTACTGGTGGAACCATGATGCAAATTAATTTAAATAAACAAGTTGCTGTAAAGGAAGTAAAAGAAGTTATTAAAGAATTTGACTTAGATGCAGATATTCTTCATGTAGGTGAAGCTAAGCATGAAATTATGATTAAAACAAAAAAGGATTTAAATAGTAAGGAAAGACAAAAAGTATTTGAAGTGCTTCAAACAAAGTATAAGCTAAAGGATACAGATTTTAGACAAGCAGAGCAGTTTGGACCTTCTATTGGAGAGGAAATCCAAAAGAAAGCATTTTTATCAGTTGCTATTGCTGCAATTGGAATGCTGATTTATATTACCTTTAGATTTGAATTTAAATTTGGTGCATCTGCCATTATCACATTACTACATGATATATTAGTAGTATTGGCTGTTTTTGCTATCTTTAGAATACAGATCAATAGCTCATTTGTAGCTGCCATGCTTACAATTGTTGGATATTCTATTAATGATACCATTGTTGTATTTGATAGAATTAGAGAAAATATTAAGTTTATGAAAAAGAAAAATTATGATGATATTGTAGATACAAGTGTAAATCAAACATTGACAAGATCTATCAATACATCTGTAACAACATTAATAACTATTACGGCTCTTTATGTGTTTGGGGTAGAATCTATAAAAGCATTTGCCCTTCCGTTAATAGCAGGAACCATAACAGGAACATATTCATCTATCTTTATTGCAAGTCCTATTTGGGCTTCTTGGAAAAATTGGGAGTTAAGAAAAGGTAGATATAATGCTGGTTAAGAAGCTTAATGAGAATATGGCAATGTCTTATGACATTGCCATATTTTTTGGAAAATGTTAGAATATTTATAAATAGGATAGAAGAAAATAAAAAATGTATCAAAAAGAATTTGTAGTTGTAGTAGTATATTTGCTTTTATAGTATTGAATAGGTGTAAAATATATCATATAATAAAATGTGCATGTAAAAGAACATGAATGGGATAAAGCAGTGAGTGGATATAAATTAAGGGGAGGAATTTTTATGAATTTAAAGGATAAAATAAGGGTAATTCCTGATTTTCCAGAAAAAGGGATTCGCTTTAAGGATATTACAACCCTTTTAAAGGATGGAGAAGCACTTCATTATACGATTGATAAGATCGTTGAAGAAATAAAAGACATAGAGTTTGATTTAATTATAGGACCTGAGTCTAGAGGGTTTATTGTAGGAACACCTCTTGCTTATGCCATGAAGAAAGGATTTGTACCTGTAAGAAAGCCAGGGAAACTTCCTGCTGAAACCATAAAGCTTGAATATGATCTAGAGTATGGTAGCGATGCATTAGAAATGCATAGAGATGCAATAAAACCAGGGCAAAAGGTAATGATTATAGATGATTTACTTGCTACAGGTGGAACACTGCGTTCAACAGTGAAATTAGTAGAACAATTAGGTGGAGAAGTAGCTGGAGTGCTATGTCTTATTGAACTAGATTATTTAAAAGGTAGGGATACCTTAAAAGGCTATGATGTAAGATCATTGATTAAATATGAATAGTGGTTGGATTTCCAACCACTCATTCTTTATTTTTTGACATATTGTTTAGGAGACACTATGTTTTTTATTTTATTTGTTATATAATGTATTTAATATTTTAATGAAGTCCATAATTTTACTGATATAAAGTACTAAATAGGGTGATGATATGTTAGAGAATCTATTAGCACAAATACAACAATATAATCCAAATAGCAATATGAGCCTAATTATTAAAGGGTATAATTTTGCTGAAGCTGCTCATGAAGGACAAGTAAGAAAATCTGGTGAAAAATATTTTATTCATCCTGTAGAGGTTGCTAAAATATTAGTACAATTAGAGATGGATGATGCCACCATTGTAGCCGGGTTACTTCATGATGTAATTGAAGATACAAAATACGAATATCAAGAGATAAAAAAAGAGTTTAGCGAAGAAATCGCTATTTTAGTCGAAGGGGTTACAAAGCTTGGAAGTTTTACTTATGAAACAAAAGAAGAAAGACAAGCAGAGAGCCTTAGAAAAATGTTTTTGGCTATGGCAAAAGATATAAGGGTAATTATTATAAAGCTTGCTGATAGACTCCATAATATGAGAACTTTAAAGTATATGGAAGAAAAGAAAAAGCGGGAAAAAGCAAAAGAAACCCTTGAAATATATGCGCCAATAGCCCATCGATTAGGGATATCAAAGATTAAGTGGGAATTAGAAGATTTATCCCTGCGATATATTGATCCAGAAGGATATTATGATTTAGTTGAAAAAGTAGCCAAGAAAAAAAGAGAAAGAGAAGAATATATCAATAAAGTTATTCATGAATTGATGGAAGCTGTAGAAAAAGTAAATATCAAATGTGAAATAAATGGTAGGTCTAAACATTTTTATAGTATTTATAGAAAGATGGTCTATAGAAATAAAAGCTTTGAGGAAATATTTGACTTGACTGCTGTAAGAGTGATTGTTGATAATGTAAAGGATTGTTATGGTGTATTAGGAATTGCCCATACCATGTGGAAGCCTATTCCAGGTAGATTTAAAGACTATATTGCTATGCCAAAACCTAATATGTATCAATCCCTTCATACAACAGTTATTGGACAGAATGGTGAACCTTTAGAGATTCAAATTAGAACATGGGATATGCATAGAATCGCAGAGTATGGTATTGCAGCTCATTGGAAGTACAAAGAAGGCAAAACAGGAGACAAAGAGAATTTAGATGATAAATTAAGATGGCTACGACAATTATTAGAGTGGCAGGGCGATATGAAAGATCCTAAGGAGTTTATGGAAACCCTTAAAATTGATTTATTTAGTAATGAAGTGTTTGTCTTTACACCAAAGGGGGATGTTTTTGATCTTCCAGCAGGATCTACACCTATTGATTTTGCATATAAAATTCATTCTGCTATTGGAAATAGCTGTATAGGAGCAAAAGTAGATGGTAGAATTGTTCCTATTGATTATAAGTTAAAAAATGGAAATATTGTGGAAGTTTTAACATCCAAACAAAGTCATGGACCTAGTAGAGATTGGTTGAAGTTTGTAAAAAGCACTCAAGCAAAAAGTAGGATACGTCAATGGTTTAAAAAGGAAAGAAGAGAAGAAAACATTGAAAAAGGACGAGACATGCTTGAAAAGGAAATCAGAAGAAATGGATATGAAGTCCATGAATTTGTAAAGACTCAGTGGATGAATCAATTAGTGAAAAAATTTAGATTTAACAATATAGAAGACATATATGCAGCAGTTGGTTACGGTGGGATCTTGTTGAATCAGATTGTACCAAAGTTAAAACAGCTCTATAAAGAATCACAAAAGGAAGAAAAATCACCAGAGGAAGCAATCGTTGCTGTCAACAAGCAGAATAAATCAAAATACGAAAAGAAAAATACTCAAGGCGTAAAAGTAAAAGGGATTGACAATATACTTGTTCGATTTGCAAAATGCTGTACCCCTGTTCCTGGAGATGAAATTGTTGGTTTTATTACAAGAGGAAGAGGTGTGTCAATACATCGAGCGGATTGTGTAAATATTTTAAAAGAAACAGATTATATAGATCGGTTCATAGAAGTAGAGTGGAATGAAGACAGACAAAAATCTTATGAAACAGAAATTCAAATTATTTCATCTGATCGAAAAGGATTATTATCAGAAGTTACAAATGTTATATCAGATATAAAACTAACAGTAACAGCAGTGAATGCTAGAACCACGAAAGATCGAATTGCTGTTGTTAATCTTACAATAGAAATTACCAATATTCAGCAATTAGATAAGCTTATAAAGAAAATAAAAGCCATGCAAGGCGTGTTAGATGTTCATAGAGTGACTTCTTAGAGGAGGAATACAATGAGGGCAGTTATTCAAAGAGTAAAAGGAGCAAAGGTTACTGTTGAAGGCGATATTACAGGGAAAATTGATAAAGGTTTTTTAGTTCTTCTTGGTGTAGAACCTGAAGATGATGAAAAAGATTTAGAATATATGGTAGAAAAAATTGTAAAGCTTAGAATATTTGAAGATGAGGAAGAAAAAATGAATCTTTCCCTTTTAGATATTAAAGGTGAAATGCTTGTAGTTTCACAGTTTACATTATTAGGAGATTGTAGAAAAGGAAGAAGACCTAATTTTATGAATGCTGCAAAACCAGATCAAGCAAATGAACTTTACAGAAAATTCGTTGAAAAGGTTAAATCTTATGAAATTCATGCAGAAACGGGAGTTTTTGGGGCACATATGGAAGTAGATTTATGTAACGATGGACCAGTTACCATATTGATAGATAGCAAAAAGAATTTTTAGTAGGAGAGGAGACAAGCATGATTGTAGAAAGAATACCAGCAGGTGTTTATGCTGTTAATTGTTATATTGTTATTTGTGAAGATACAAAGAAAGCATGCGTTATTGATCCAGGTGGAGATGCAGATGAGATATTAAATTATATAGAAAAAAAACAATTAGATTTATCATTTATTCTTCTTACTCATGCCCATGGAGATCATATTGGTGGGATCCCTGCAATAAAAGAAAAGAAAAATGTCCCTATTTTTGTTCATAAAGAAGATGAAGAGATGCTTAAAGATGCAAGCAAAAATTTATCTAGTATGATGAGTGGACCGAACGTAGGGGTTACTCCTGATAAGCTTCTTTCAGATGGAGATATAATAGAATTAGGAAAATTAAAGTTAAATATTATTCATACTCCGGGACATACTCGTGGAGGTGTTTGTGTTAAAGTTTTAGATACGATTTTTACGGGAGATACACTTTTTGCAAATTCAATAGGAAGAACAGATTTTGAAGGTGGATCTTTTGAACAAATTATTGATTCTATTAAAAGAAAATTATTAATATTTGATGATAAAATAAAAGTACTTCCAGGACACGGCCCCTATTCAACTATTGGAGCAGAAAGAATTCATAATCCATTTATTAACCAATAGGTGTGCATATCTAGTAAGCCTTATGAGAAGAATAACATTAAAATAATTCTTCAGGAGGCTTAGCTATGAAAAAAAGGTTAGGAAGTTATATTGCTGAAAAAAATAAAGATAAATTTTCAGAAATTGATTTTCATGATTTTATGAATATGGTTCAGTCAGGTCTTAACAATCAGGAAATTGCAAAGGAATTAGGCGTGCATAAAAGCTATATTGAAAAATTAAAAAATGAAATGAAGAAGGATTTTTAATTAAAGGTGATGAAAATGATAAAAGTATTTTTAAAAGGACATGATTATCAGTATGAAGTAAGTGAATTATTAAAGGTTTTTGAGGAACCTAAAAAGATTGAATTTATTGAAAATGAAGCTTTGGTAGATGACCAAAGCTTTTTATTAGTAAGTAAAGTTTCTGAAATAAATGATGAATATGATATTATTACACAACTTATAAAAAATCATAAAGTGATGATAGAAAATACAATAAAATATAAAAAAGATACAACGGATCATGGAAAGATAAGAAAAATTTTAAAGCGAAAGATTAAACTTTCTATTTATGATACATTGAGTAAATTTTATGAAATTCATCCTCTATGGGGAATTCTTACAGGGATTAGACCGACAAAAATTGTTCATGAGTTAATGGACCAAAAACTTGATTTGCAGCATATAAGGCAAAAGTTAAAGGAAAATTATCGAATGAGTGAAGAAAAAATTGACTTGGTTACAAAAATAGCTCAGATTGAAAGACCTGTTATTAAAACAAATAATGGGGATGCTGTTAGTGTATATGTAAGTATTCCATTTTGTCCAACGAGATGTATCTATTGCTCTTTTCCATCAAATCCATTAGATAAAGGTAAAAATTTGATAAAAGAATATTTAAAAGCTTTGATCTATGAGATAAAAGAAACAGGGGAAATTTTAAAGGAACATAATAAAAAGGTTGAGACTTTATATATTGGCGGAGGGACACCAACAACCTTAAGCCATGAAGAATTAGAAATGCTTATAAAAGCAATTAAAAAGCATATAGATTTAAAATGGGTGAAAGAAATTACTGTGGAAGCAGGTAGACCTGATACGATTACTATGGAGAAATTAATGGTTTTAAAGAGAGAAGGGGTAGAAAGAATAAGTATCAATCCACAAACCATGAATCAAAAAACCCTAGAAGTAATAGGACGATCTCATACTGCTGAAGATATTATTCATTCTTATCAAATGGCAAAAAAAATTGGTTTTGATACCATTAATATGGATATGATTATTGGATTACCTGGAGAAACACCTGAAATGGTTGAGAAAACCATGAAAGAAATCGAAAAGCTAAATCCTGAAAATCTTACGGTACATACTTTAGCCGTGAAAAAAACTTCTCGGTTAAGACAACATTTAAATGATTATCCTTTAGCAAAGGAAGAAGAAGCAAGAAAAATGCTACAAATTACACAAACCTATGCAGAAAGAATGGGCTTAATTCCTTATTATATGTATAGACAGAAATATATGCTTGGTAATCTAGAAAATATAGGATATGCAAAGGCTGGTCATGAGGGAATCTATAATATTCAGATTATGGAAGAAAAGCAAAGTATTATTGCACTAGGTGCAGGAGCCGTGTCTAAAATATATTATCAAGAAGAAAACCGATTAGAAAGAGTGCCTAATGTTACAAATGTAGAACACTATATAGCTAGAGTAGAAGAAATGGTCGAAAGGAAAAGAAAAGAAATAGATCATTGTTAAAGAATATTGACAGATTTAAACTTGTTCATTATAATAATAGACAATTGTATATGGTATATGCGATGATAAGAAAAGTAAATATAACACTATTTTCAGCGAGTTGAGGGTTGGTGAAAGCTCAATAATAAAGGTTATATTGAAGACATCTTTGAGCAGATTATCTGAAAGTTTAGTAAGATAATACGTATTTCGGCGTTAACGAGTTAAGTGGGTTTTCCAAGTAGGGTGGTACCGCGGGATATAATACTTCTCGTCCCTGTCAATAATAGGGATGGAGAAGTTTTTTTGCATTTCAATAAATAATAGAATATAAGGGAGGTTTATGTATGTCAATAAAAGCAGCAAGAGGAACAAAAGATGTTTTGCCATCAGAAAGCTACAAATGGAATTTTGTTGAGCATTTATTTAGAGATGTTTGTAGTAGATTTGGATATAAAGAAATAAGAACACCTATTTTTGAACATACTGAGTTGTTTAAACGTGGAGTAGGTGAAACTACTGATATTGTACAAAAGGAAATGTATTCTTTTGAAGATAATGGTGGAAGGGATATTACATTAAAGCCAGAAGGAACAGCTCCAGTAGTAAGAAGTTTCATTGAAAATAAATTATATGCAGATACCCAACCCACAAAGCTTTTTTATATAACGCCTTGTTTTAGATATGAAAGACCACAGGCTGGAAGATTAAGAGCATTTCACCAATTTGGAGTTGAAGCCTATGGTGCAACAAATCCTTCTGTTGATGCAGAAGTAATAGGGATTGCAATGGCCTTTTATAAAGAATTAGGAATAAGTAATCTAGAGCTTAGAATTAATAGTATTGGTTGTCCTGAATGTAGAGGAAAATATAATCAAATACTAAAGAACTATTTAAAAGAAAAACTTCCAAATCTTTGTAAAACTTGCCAAGATCGATATGAAAGAAATCCAATGCGTATTATTGATTGTAAAGTAGAATCTTGCAAAGAACAGCTTACAGATGTTCCAATGATGATCGATCATATATGCGATGCATGTAAGGAAGATTTTGAAAAATTAAAAGAAAATCTATCCCTTATGGATATAAATTATATAGTAGATCCTAATATTGTTAGGGGTCTTGATTATTACACAAAGACAGCATTTGAGATTATTTCTAATGAAATAGGTGCCCAAGGAACTGTTTGTGGAGGCGGACGATATGATCGTTTAGTTGAAGAATTAGATGGACCTAAAACGCCTGGTATTGGTTTTGGTATGGGAATAGAAAGATTATTATTGACTCTTCAAAATAATAATATTGAAATTCCAAAACCAAAAGGATTAGATATTTTTATTGCGACAATAGGTGAAAGAGCCAACAAAGAAGCAGTAGGATTATTACATAAACTTAGATTAGAAGGAATATCAGGGGATAAGGATCACTTAAATAGAAGTTTAAAGGCTCAATTTAAATATGCAAATAAAATGAATGCAGCCTATACAATTGTAATAGGTGATGATGAATTAGATAAAGATGTAGTCACACTAAAAAATATGCAAAATAGTGAACAAACAGAGATCAATCTTAGCAATATTATAAATGAATTAAAAGAAAGACTATAGGAGGAACAAAAATGGCAGAAACATTAGGAAATATGAAAAGAACCCATATGTGTGGGACATTAAGAACAGATCATATAGATCAAGAAGTTATACTTATGGGATGGGTACAAAAAAGACGTAATCTAGGTGGATTAGTATTTACGGATTTGAGAGATCGATCAGGGCTTGTACAAATTGTATTTGACAATGATGTGTCAGAAGAAGCTTTTGCAAAAGCTGAAAAGATTAGAGGAGAATATGTAATCGGTATTAAGGGAATTGTAAAAATGAGAGAATCTATCAATAAAAATATGCCAACTGGAGATATTGAAGTATTTGCTAGTGAATTAAAAGTATTCTCTGAAGCGCAAACCCCACCTATTTACATAGAAGATGAAGATGAAGTTTCAGAAAATTTAAGATTAAAATATAGATATCTTGATTTAAGAAAACCTAAGATGCAAAAAAATCTTATGTTCAGACATAAATTAGCAAAGCTTACAAGAGATTTTCTTGATGAAAATGGATTTGCTGAAATAGAGACACCTATGCTTGAAAAACCTACTCCAGAAGGTGCTAGAGATTATTTGGTACCAAGCCGTGTAAACCCAGGAAAATTCTATGCACTTCCTCAATCACCACAATTATTTAAGCAATTATTGATGGTTTCTGGTATGGATAGATATTTCCAAATTGTAAAATGCTTCAGAGATGAAGATTTAAGAGCAGATAGGCAGCCTGAATTTACGCAGATTGATATTGAAATGTCTTTTGTGGATGTTGAAGATGTATTGTCTATCAATGAAAGACTTATACAAAAAATGTTTAAAGAAATGTTAAATGTAGATGTGACTCTTCCACTAAAGAGAATGCCTTATAGTGAAGCAATGGATAGATTCGGTTCAGACAAGCCAGATATTAGATTTGGATTTGAATTAAAAGCTTTAAATGATATTGTAAAGAACAGTGGATTTAAAGTATTTAGTGATACAGTAAAAAATGGAGGAGATGTACGAGGAATCAATATCAATGGATATGAAGGTTCTTTTAGCAAAAAAGGTGTTAAGAAATTAGAGGACTTTGCAAAAACTTATGGTGCAAAGGGATTAGCTTGGATTAGAATTACAGATGAGGGTATAAATTCTCCAATTGCCAAATTCTTCAGTGAGGAAGAAATGAATAGTATCATTGAAAGATTGGATGGAAAGACAGGAGATTTAATTTTAATCGTAGCGGATAAATCAAGTGTAGTATATGATGCATTAGGTCATTTAAGGGTAGAAATAGCTAAAAAATTAGATATTTTAGATAAAAACGACTATAAGCTTTTATGGGTAACAGATTTTCCATTGTTTGAATATGACGAAGAAGATGATCGATATGTTGCAAAACACCATCCATTTACTTCACCAAAGGAAGAAGACCTTGAGCTTTTAGAAACAGCACCTCATAAAGCACGTGCGAAAGCTTATGATATTGTATTAAATGGTGTTGAAATAGGTGGAGGAAGTATTAGAATTCATAATAGTGATATTCAAAAAAGAATGTTTAAAGCTTTAGGATTTACAGAAGAAGAAGCTTGGGCACAATTTGGATTTTTACTGGAAGCATTTAAATATGGTACACCTCCACATGGTGGTATTGCTTATGGATTAGATCGATTAGTGATGCTACTTACAGGAAATAATAGTATTCGTGAAGTCATTGCTTTTCCTAAAACTCAAAATGCTTCATCGCCTATGACAGAAGCACCATCTGTAGTTGATGAAAAACAATTAGAAGAGTTGCATATTCAATCAGTAGTAGAGAAGTAAAAATGGAGTATGTTGAATAAAGAGGTGAGTAAAATGATTGAAGTAGGAGAGGTTCTTGAAGTACTAGATAATCGTAGAGCAAGAGTTTTAATGCAAAGAAATGCAGCATGAGGTGAGTGTGGAGCTTGTCAGTTTGGACAAGAAAATATGGAATTTAAAATTGTTGTGTTCAATAAGGTAGCGGCGCAAGTTGGAGATAAGGTTGAAGTGAATTTAGAAACACAAAATGTTTTAAAAGCTGCATTTATTGCTTATGTCATTCCACTAATTGCTCTCATTATAGGAGTTGGTGGAGGTAGTTTTCTATTAAAAAAAATAGGCGTTGTAGAGCATTTGGAAATGTATGCAATGATCATAGGATTCTTGTTAACAGCCATAACTTATATGACTATTCGATTACATGAAGGAAGTTTTAAAAAGAATAAACAGTACATGCCTAGCATATCTAAAATTGTGCAGGAATAAAAAATATAGAGACCCTTAATGAGTCTCTATGTTTTTTCTATATTTACGTCTGCTTACTTGAAAAATCATGCGAGTAAGGGACGAGATAATAAGGATTGCTGCAGCAATTCCACCAGCAACAAACATGGTTTCGCTACCAGTGGATGCAAATCTACTAAAATCTTTTTCAATAACTGCAAGCATGGTATAATACATACCTGCACCAGGAACGAGTGGAATAATACCTGGAATAACAAATACAGTGACTGTTTCTTTAAACTTTCTAGCAAATATTTCACTGATGATGGCAACAATGCATGCTCCTATGAAAGAAGCAACAATGAGAGAGTGAAATTTTTCATTTGAATAAACATAAGCAATCCATCCGATTCCTCCGACAAAAGAGGCTTTGATAAGAGATTTCTTTGGAATATTAAATAGTATTGCAAAGCCTAGTGTAGATAAAAAAGAAAAAATAAATTGTAATAACATTTTTACAACCCTCCCAAAAAATATATCCAAGTATTCATAACAGCACCTACTCCTACTGCAATGGATATAGCAACAATAATTGCTTCAGCGGATCTTGCAACTCCTGATAATAATTCACCTGAAATATAATCTCGTATAGCATTGGTTATGGCCACGCCAGGAACTAAAATCATAATGGAGCTAATGATAATTTTATCAATATTCATTCCTAGGTCAATATTTACTGAAAAAATGGCAAGAAGTGCTGCAATAGCACCACCAATAAAATTTTGGATAAATAGGTTTGAATGTAATTTATCAATGAATGAAACGGCAATATAAATAATCATGGCAATAAAAAATGAACTGAAAAAATCATTATAAGTAGAACCTAATAAAAGGCCAAAAAATGCTGAGGCAATACCCGCACCAATGATTTTTAATAAACCAGGGTATTTTGGTAAGGTATCAATTTTTTTTAGAAGATCCATACCTTCTTCAACGGATAGATAGGATGTAGTAAGTTTACGTGAAAAATTATTTACCTGAGAAATCTTATTTAAATCAATCGTTCGAATTTGTATTCTTTTAATAAAGGTAATAACATTATCATCATTATTATGATCTTGAGGGTCTATGGAAACAAATATACCAGTAGGTGTGACAAATGATTCTACACATGGGATATTATAAGCATGGCAGATTCGAATAATTGTGTCCTCAACCCGATAAGTTTCTGCACCATTTTTAAGCATAATTTCTCCAGCATAAACTGCAAGAGCAAGAATATTTTTCATTGTAGAATGCATTTAAAATCGCTCCTTTTTGTAAAACAAAATTAATTATACCAGAATGAGAATAGGGTTACAATATAATATAAGTATGTTTCAAAAATGCTGATAATAACAATAAATATTGAATTTTCAATCAAATACAAAGCTTGTAAATTTAGGCTATAAAAATTATAATGAGAGTAGAATGATTTTGAAAATAATCAATACATAGGAAGGGGTATTTAAAGATGAATTTTGAAAATTTAAAAAGTGTAGATATGGATGTATTTGAAGCCATTCAAAAGGAAATTAAAAGACAGCAAAATAAGATTGAGTTAATTGCATCTGAAAATTTTGTTAGTCCTGCTGTAATGGAAGCTATGGGGAGCCAATTAACCAATAAATATGCAGAAGGATATCCGGCTAAAAGATATTATGGTGGCTGTGAACATGTTGATGTGGTAGAAGATTTAGCAAGAGAAAGATTAAAAAAATTATTTTCTGCAGAACATGCAAATGTACAACCTCATTCAGGAGCGAATGCGAATATAGCTGTATATTTTGCAATGCTAAAACCTGGAGATACCGTTTTAGGGATGAATCTTTCCCATGGAGGACATCTTACTCATGGAAGTCCTGTAAATATTTCAGGAAAATACTATAATTTTGTAGACTATGGTGTTGACAAAGAATTAGAAACCATTGATTATGAAGAGGTGCGAAAAGTAGCGTTAGAGACAAAACCAAAATTAATTGTTGCAGGTGCTAGTGCTTATCCAAGAACCATTGATTTTAAGAAGTTTCGAGAAATTGCAGATGAAGTGGGTGCCTATTTGATGGTAGATATGGCACATATTGCAGGACTTGTAGCTGCTAAATTGCATCCAAATCCTTGTGAATATGCAGATTTTGTTACAACAACAACCCATAAAACATTAAGAGGACCAAGGGGAGGCGCAATTCTTTGCAAAGAAGAATTTGCCAAAAAAATAGACAAAGCTATTTTTCCAGGAGTACAAGGTGGACCTCTTATGCATGTGATTGCTGCAAAAGCTGTTAGCTTTAAAGAAGCCTTAACAGATGAATTTAATCTTTATCAAGAGCAAATTATAAAAAATGCGAAAAAATTATCTGAAGAATTAATCAAAAGAGATTTTAGATTAGTTTCAGGTGGAACAGATAATCATTTAATATTAATAGATTTAAGAAATAAAGATATAACAGGTAAAGAAGCTGAAAAAAGGTTAGATGAAGCAGGTGTAACCGTTAATAAAAATACGATTCCATATGATCCACAAAGTCCTTTTGTAACAAGTGGGATTCGAATAGGTACACCAGCTGTAACAACAAGAGGGATGAAGGAAGAAGATATGGTGGAGATTGCAGAAATTATTCGTATGGTTATTGATTGTCCTGAAAAGGTGGATGAGGCAAAAGAGCTAGTAGAAAAGCTGTGTGGAAAATTTCCATTATATAAATAAAAGTAGGAATGGATTCAGCGGAAAGTAATTTTTTGCTGAATCTAATAAAGATTCATCCAGCTTAAATAAAACATGACTCTTGTCATGTTTTATTTAATGAAAGGAAGGGTTTTATGAAGGATTATACAAAGGATATACTAGAAACTATTTTAGAATATATTGATGAGGGTGTACATGTAATAGATAATGAAAGAAAGACAATTTTATATAATCGAGCAATGACTGAACTTGAGGGTATGAAAAAAGTGGATGTATTAAATAAGGATTTTTTAGAAGTGTTTCCAACTTTAGATCAAACTAGTAGTACGTTGTTAAAAGCATTGAATAAAGAAGAAAAGATCATCGATCATCCTCAAACCTATATGAATAATCATAATAAAGAAGTAACGACAATCAATACGACCGTGCCTATTTTTAGCAATCATAAAAGAATTGGTGCATTAGAGATTTCGAAAAATATTACAAAAATTAAGCATTTATCTGATCAAATAATGTCACTTCAAATAGAACTATCTAAGACAGGAAAAAAAGAACTATCTCAAAATAAATTTACTTTTTCAAGTATTATAGGGAGCAATAAAAGATTTACACAAGCTATTGATTACGCAAAAAAGGCAGCTAAGTTTTTATCTAGTGTCTTAATATATGGAGAAACTGGAACAGGAAAAGAGCTAGTAGCTCAGAGTATTCATTATGGAAGCAATAGAGCAAAAAAGCCCTTTTTAGCTCAGAACTGTGCTGCTATTCCAGAAACTTTATTAGAAGGTATTCTCTTTGGAACTGTTAAGGGTGGGTTTACAGGAGCCATTAATCGACCAGGACTATTTGAACAGGCAAGTGGAGGAACTGTTTTTTTAGACGAAATCAATTCAATGGGCATGCAACTTCAATCAAAATTATTAAGAGTGCTACAAGAGGGAACCATAAGAAGAGTTGGAGGACTAAAAAATATTCCTATAGATATAAGAATTATAGCAAGTACAAATGAAGAGCCTTATGAGGCTATTGAAAAAGGAAAAATCAGAAAAGATCTCTTTTATAGGATCAATGTAATACCCATTTATTTACCTCCTCTTAGAGAAAGAGTAGATGATATAGAAATATTAGCAAAATATTTTGTAGATAAATATAATCAAAAATTAAATAAGAAGATAGAAAGTATAGATTTATTCGTCCTTAATGCATTTAAGAATTACAAATGGCCAGGGAATGTGAGAGAATTAGAAAATATCATTGAAGGAGCAATGAATATTGTTGAAAATGAAAGTATATTAAAGAAAGAGCATTTTTCTCCTCAGGCAAATGCAAAAATATTTGCACTCACTTATGAAAATCATATTGACTTAAAAACAAGTCTTCCCGAGACATTGGAAAAAATTGAAAAAAACATTATTATAAAAGTATTGAAATCATGTAATAATAATATTTCAAGGGCGGCATTAGAACTTGGTATAAAAAGACAAACATTACAACATAAATTAAGAAAATACAAAATTATCACAAAATAAACCGCAAATATATTTGCATACAGACGCAAATATATTTGCGGTTTATTTTTTTAATACAAAAAAATAGAATAAATAAGAGATAAAATAGCGAAAAATAGTGAATAAATATTCTGAATTTACTAAAAAACGACAGTCTACCCTATAAAATTACAAAAAATATATTTAACGAATCGTTTAATGTTGGTATGAAAATTGCAAATATATGAGGATGTAAAATATGTAAAAAAATTCGGAGGTGTTTTTAATGGAAAATGTAAAAGTAATTATTTGGGGTTTAGGTGCAATGGGTGGCGGAATGGCAGAAATGCTTCTTAAAAAACAAGGTGTAGAAATTGTAGGGGTTGTTGGTAGAGGTAAAAAAATAGGAACAAGTATGTATGATTATTTGTCTGTTGAAAGAGGGGACAGACCTGATGTAGTAATGGGAGCATATGATGAAGTGATTACGGAAAAGGCAGCTGACGTAGTATTAATTTGTACTGATTCTTTCACAAAAAATGCATTCGAAAAAATAAAATTCTGTTTAGAAAAGAAAATCAATGTAGTATCAAGTGCTGAAGAAATGGCTTATCCACAAGCACAAGAACCAGAATTAGCAAAGGAAATGGACAAAATTGCAAAACAAAATGGTGTTACCGTAGTAGGTACAGGAATCAACCCAGGACTTATGATGGATTTACTAGTAGTTGCTTTAACTGGAGCATGCGAAGAGGTAGAACATTTAACAGCTAGACGTGTAAATAGTTTATCTCCTTTTGGTCCAGCAGTTATGGAAGAACAAGGAATTGGTATTACAGTAGATGCTTTCAATAAAGGTGTTGAAGAAGGAACATTAGCTGGACATGTTGGTTTTTCTGAATCTGTTAACATGATTGCTGATGCAATAGGATGGAAATTAAGTGATCAAGTAAAACAATCTATGGAACCAATCGTTTCAAACGTATATAGAAAATCTCCATATGCAGAGGTTCAAGCAGGAGATGTAGCAGGTTGTGCTATGAAGGGATATGGATATGTTGATGGGGAATTAAAAATAGAAATGGATCATCCACAACAAATCGAACCAGAGCTTGAAGGAGTACATACAGGAGATTATATCATTATTAAAGGAACTCCAGATATTAGTATGGCAATCAATCCAGAGGTACCTGGTGGAATAGGAACAATTGCTATGTGTGTAAATACGATTCCTCATGCTATTAATGCAAGACCAGGTCTTAAGACAATGATTGATTTACCAGTACCAAGAGCTATCATGGGAGATATGAGAGACTTAATAGAAAGGTAGGTAGAAAAAATGCAAGTTAAAAAGGGAGAATGGGTAAGAATTCATAATATAGTTTTAACGTCAGAAGAAAGAGCTCCACAAGTTCCTGATGATACAAAGAAAGTTCCACTAGAAGCGTGGGTAAAAGGATTTTTGCAAGAAGATGCACAAATGGGGGATGAAGTCGAAGTAAAAACTATGACCGGTAGAATGGAAAAAGGAAAGCTTATAGAAGTGAATTCATCTTATAAACATAATTATGGAAATTTTGTTCCTGAGCTTCTTCAAATAGGTATGCAACTTCGAGACATTCTTTGGGGAGGTGAAGCTCATGAGTAAGGATATGAGTTACCAAGCTGTAATGGCTAGAAATAATGAAATAATGAAAAAGGCCATAGGAATAGATTATAGCACTTTTGAATCAGGTCAAATTCGTTTTGACTATGAACAAATGATGCGTGAAACGGGATATACCCTTGATGAAATGCAAAAGATTCAAGGAGATACAGGCGTTGGAAATACTCCATTGTTAGAACTTAAAAATTTAACTGCTCTTGCAAGAAAAGTGTCTCCAGAGGGAAAAGGTGCTAGAATTTTCGTGAAAGATGAAGCTTCTAATCCATCAGGAAGCTTTAAAGCTAGAAGAGCTGCAAATGCAGTATATCATGCGAAAAGATTAGGCTATAAAGGTGTGATTGCAGCAACAAGCGGAAATTATGGTGCTGCGGTAGCAAGTCAAGCATCAATTCATGGATTAAAGTGTATCATTGTACAAGAATGTTACGACAGTAAAGGAAAAGGACAACCAGAAATTATAGAAAAGGCTAGAAAATGTGAAGCTTATGGGGCAGAGGTTATACAATTAACAGTAGGTCCTGAGTTGTTTTATACATTCTTAAAGTTATTGGAAGAAACTGGATATTTTAATGCGTCTCTTTATTCACCATTTGGAATAGCAGGTGTTGAAACATTAGGATATGAGATTGCTATGCAGTTTAGGGAAAGAATGGGAAAAGATCCAGATGTAGTTGTATGTACAAATGCTGGGGGAGGAAACTTAACTGGTACGGCTCGTGGTTTATTAAAAGCAGGTGCTGATCATGTAAAAGTTGTAGGAGCTAGTGTGGATTTATCAGGATTACATATGGCCAGTGATGAGCAATTTAATAAAAAATCATTTACTACAGGACATACAGGATTTGGTATACCCTTTGCTACATGGCCAGATAGATCAGATGTACCAAGGTCAGCGGCCCGTCCTCTTAGATATATAGACAGATATGTAACCGTTACGCAAGGTCAAGTATTTTATATGACAGAAACCCTTGCACAAATTGAAGGGATAGAAAGAGGACCTGCTGGAAATACTTCATTAGCTGCTGCTTTTAGTATTGCACAAGAGTTAGATGAAGACAAAATCGTAGTTGTACAAGAAACAGAATATACAGGAGCAGGAAAACATATTCAACCACAATTATCTTTTGCAAGAGATAATGGCATAGAACTAAGATTTGGTAATCCAGAAGAAGAAATTCCAGGTAAAAACATTATATTACCAGAACATCCAAGATTGATTAAAGCAAAAGATATTAATCTAAATAAATTAAAAAGATCATATAT
This sequence comes from Crassaminicella profunda, assembly GCF_019884785.1. Lineage (GTDB taxonomy): Bacteria > Bacillota > Clostridia > Peptostreptococcales > Thermotaleaceae > Crassaminicella > Crassaminicella profunda. Next base: position 1,908,150 of record NZ_CP082326.1, on the reverse strand, counting down.
CAATAAGTGCATAGACACATATGGCAAAAAAGAAATTAATCAATCTGATTTAGAATTTTTAGTGGAAGATACAAAATCTAGTGTTGAATTTGTAAAGGAAGTTCTAAATGAAAAGGAAGTTAGCGTGATAGAATAATCAAAAAAGTAAGAGAAGATGAAAAATTTATTTTTAATTTTTCATTGTCTCTTGCTTATTCTATTAATTCAATAAGAATGGGGGAAAAGTTTTGAAAGGATATTTAAAGAGAGAAGATGATTTTCAAGATAGAAGAAAACATTTAGCCAATCTTTCTGATGAGGAATTAAAGACAAGATTTTGGCAATTAGCAGAAAAAGCTGTAGAACCATTATTAGAACTTGCTAAAAAGAATACATCACCATCAATAGAGCGTTCAATACTCTTAAGAATGGGTTTTTCAAGCTTAGAAGCAAAACCATTAGTACAAGGAGCAATAGACCAAGGTCTTATTGCAAAAGGCGTAGGACATATTGTATATAGGATTTCTAAAGAGAAAAATATCCCTCTTAGACAAGCTGGTCTTGAAATGATTGATGGAAAGCATTGGGATGATGCTGTAGCAATCTTTAAAGGAGGGGTAGAATAATGAAAAAATTAGATATCAATGAAAAATTAGATATTAGAGAAATTTTAAAGGATCTCGAAAACTATAGACCAAAAAGAAGAGGATGGGTTTGGAGAGAAAAGGTAGATGAACTTCAAATTGGACCTCATGTATATCATGATTGTTCGAAATCTTTAAAAAATTCTATCGGAATTCCTGCTGCAGTACAATATTTTGATAATTTAGATCCTCAACCACAAGAAACCATTACTACTGAGATTGCTTCAGGTCGATTTGAAGATGATATTAGAAGAATGAGAATGGCTGCATGGCATGGTTCAGACCATTTAATGGTAATCAGAACAGCTGGTCAATCTCATTTTGATGGATTGATTGAAGGGACACCACAGGGAATTGGCGGTATTCCTGTTACAAGAAAGCAAGTTAGAGCACAAAGAAAAGCTGTAGATATAATCGAAGAAGAAGTAGGAAGACCTATAAACTATCATTCTTATGTTAGTGGGGTTGCAGGACCAGAAGTTGCGGTTATGTTTGCAGAAGAAGGAGTAAATGGTGCTCATCAGGATCCACAGTATAATGTTCTTTATAGAAATATTAATATGATTAGATCTTTTATAGATGCTGCAGAGTCTAAAAAAGTAATGGCATGGGCAGATATAGCTCAAATTGATGGTGCACATAATGCCAATGCAACTGCTAGAGATGCTTGGAAAGTTATGCCAGAGTTAATTGTGCAGCATGCTATTAATTCTATTTTCTCACATAAAGTAGGGATGAAGAAAGAAAATATTTGTCTTTCAACAGTACCACCTTCAGCATCTCCTGTACCTTGTACAAAATATGACCTTCCATATGCTGTGGCACTTAGAGATTTCTTATCTGATTATAAAATGAGAGCCCAACAAAATACAAAATATATCACCTCTTCATCAAGAGAAGCTACTGTAACTCATGTTTTAAATATGATGATATCTAAACTTACAAGTGCGGATATTCAATCAACGATTACTCCTGATGAAGGAAGAAACGTTCCATGGCACATTAATAACATGGAAGCTTGTGATAATGCAAAACAAACTCTTGTGGGACTTGATGGATTACTAGAAATGGTAGAACTTAAAAAAGAAGGATATCTACCTGAAAAGGTGAGAGAATTAAAAGAAAGATCTGTACTTTTCTTAGAAGAATTAATTGAAGCAGGTGGATATTTTGAAGCAGTAGAAAAAGGATTCTTTGTAGATTCAGGGATGTATCCTGAAAGAAATGGTGATGGTATTGGTAGAAAAATGAATGGTGGGGTTGGTGCAGGAACTGTTTTTGAGAGAGATGAAGACTATTTCGCACCTGTAACTGCTCATTATGGATACAATAATGTGGCACAATATGATGAGACGGCCGTAGATGATCCAGCAAAATTAATTGATGGTTGTACCTTTGAAAAACCTGAAAAAATTATCTTTATTGATGAATTAGATGAAAATGATAATGTATATATGCGTTTAGATGAAAGTGAAAAATATAGAAATTCTAATTTTGTGAAACCTGAGGTTGAATGGTTAGCAGATGGAACCGTTCAACTTGAAATATTCCTTCCAACAAGTAAAAGAGTTGCTGAATTTGCAGCATTAGAATTTGCTAAAAAAATGAATCTAACTGATCCTGAGGTAATCCATTCAGAAATGATGCATCCATCTGAAGGAACAAGGATACAAGTAAAGGGAAAAGTTGATTTTGATGTAGATATTAGTAAATTAGAAATACCTGAAGAACCTGAAGTTCTTAGTGATGAGGAACTATGGGCTGAACTTGAAAAAAATCCTCTAAAGGTTGTTGCTGCAACTGTAGGAGAGGATGAGCATTCTGTTGGGCTTCGAGAAATTATTGATATTAAACATGGTGGTATAGAAAAATGGGGTGTAGAAGTTGAATACCTTGGAACTTCTTGTCCAGTAGAAAAGCTTGTGGATGCTGCTATTGAACTTAATGCAGATGCAATTTTAGCTTCTACAATTATTAGTCATGATGATATTCATTATAAAAACATGAAAAGAATTCATGAATTATGTGTAGAAAAAGGGATTAGAGATAAAATTATGATCGCTTGTGGAGGAACACAAGTTACACCTGAAATTGCAGTAAAACAAGGGGTAGATGCTGGATTTGGAAGAGGATCTAAAGGAATTCATGTGGCTACATTCTTTGTTAATAAAAGAAGGGAAATGAATAATGAAAATTGATATTTTAGTTGCAGAGATTGGAAGTACTACGACAGTAATCAATGCTTTTTCAAACATACACACTGACCGCCCTAAATTTTTAGGGCAAGGTCAGGCTCCTACAAGTGTATTAGATGGAGATGTAACCATTGGATTACAAGGAGCAATAGAAAATCTTAAAATAAATTTAAATATTGATGATTTAACCTATGATGAGATGATTGCAACTAGTAGTGCAGCAGGAGGCCTTAAGATGACTGTTCACGGACTTGTTTATGATATGACAGTTCGTGCTGCTAAAGAAGCTGCATTAGGGGCTGGAGGCATCATTCATAGAGTTACTGGAGGGAAACTTAGAAAAACTGATTTGAAAAAGATTATGGAAGTAAAACCTAATCTTATATTAGTTGCAGGTGGCGTAGATTATGGAGAAAGAGATACGGCTCTCTATAATGCAGAATTAATTGGAGAGATGGGTATCGACACACCTATTGTCTATGCAGGGAATATTGAGAATAAAGATGAGATCATTGAAATTTTTAAAGATCAACCAAACAAATTATATGTGACAGAAAATGTATATCCTAAGATTGACCAATTAAATGTAGAACCTACAAGGAGGGTCATTCAAGAGGTATTTGAAGAACATATCATACATGCTCCAGGAATGAGTCGCGTAAGAGAGATGGTCAATGGTCCTATTATACCAACACCTGGGGCTGTTATGCTAGCAGCAAAGCTTTTGAAAGAAGAAATTGGAGATTTGGTAGTTATTGATGTGGGTGGAGCTACAACGGATTTACATTCAGTTACTGAGGGAAGTGAGCAAGTCAATAGAATATTGATTAGTCCAGAACCTATTGCAAAAAGAACTGTTGAAGGGGATTTGGGTGTATATGTAAATATGAGAAATATTGTTGAGCGGCTAGGGGTTGAAGAAATCAGTAAAAGAATGGAAATATCTGAAGAAGAAGTTGAAGAGTTAATAAAGAATCATAAACCTATTCCAACAGAAGAAATAGAGAAAAGATTTGTTGAAGAGTTGACAAAAGAAGCTGTGTTGACAGCTGTTAGAAGACATGCAGGAAAATTTAGACATTTATATGGACCGGGTGGAAAGAAAACGATCGCAGAAGGTAAAGACTTAACTATGGTTCAATATATCGTAGGAACTGGAGGTGCTTTGACAAGACTTCCGAATCGGGTAGAAATTATGAAGACGATTGCCCTTAATAATAAAGGGGATGAATTATTCCCTAAAAAAGAAGCAGAAATATTAGTAGACAATGACTATATTATGGCATCTCTTGGAGTTTTATCAAAAAGATATCCAGAAGCTGCTTTATCATTAATGAAACAAAGTTTAGGAATAGACTAAGCCGGGATGAATCCCGGCTATTTATTTAAAGGGAGGGGAAAAATGTGAACGTTTGTCCTAGAATAGAAGTAAATTTAAGCAAAATAAGACACAATACATCCGTTTTGAAAGAAGTATGTGATAAAAAAAATATTAAGCTTGCAGGGGTAACAAAAGTATTTTGTGCTATTCCTAAAATTGCAAAAGCAATGGTAGACGGTAGTATAGATATGCTTGCTGATTCAAGAGTAGAAAATCTAAAAAAGTTAGAAAATATAAAAATTCCGAAGATGCTTCTAAGATTACCTATGATTAGTCAAGCTGAGGATGTAGTAAAATATGCAGATATGAGCTTAAATTCAGAACTGCAAACTATTGAATCTCTTTCGAAAGAAGCCATTAAGCAAAGTAAAGTTCATAATATTGTATTAATGGTAGATTTAGGTGATTTAAGGGAAGGGGTATGGAGAAGTGATGTAATTCATACAGTAAAAGAAATATTAAAATTTAAAGGGATAAAATTAATAGGAATGGGAACAAATTTAACCTGCTATGGCGGAGTTATTCCATCAAATGAAAATTTAGGGTTGCTTTCAGAACTAGCAGAGACCATAGAAAAAGAATTTGGTATTACCTTAGAAATTATATCAGGGGGAAATTCAAGTAGCCTTTATTTATTAGAAAAGGAAGAAATGCCTAAGAAAATTAATCATTTAAGACTAGGAGAAGCCATTGTATTAGGAAGAGAAACAGCTTATGGTGCTGATATTAAAGACACTTATCAAGATGCATTCACTTTTATTGCAGAAATTATTGAGTTAAAGGAAAAGCCGTCTGTTCCTATTGGGGAAATTGGAATGGATGCATTTGGAAATACCCCAACCTTTGTAGATAAAGGAATTAGAAAAAGAGCTATTCTAGCTGTAGGAAGGCAGGATGTGTCTATTGATAATTTAATTCCAATGGATAAAAATATGGAGATTCTTGGAGCAAGTAGTGATCATTTAATTGTTGATGTGACAGATGCTAAAAAGGATTTAAAGGTTGGAGATGAAATAAGATTCAATGTTGAATATGGTGCTCTACTTCAATTAATAACATCAGAATATATTCATAAAAGTATTCAATAACCCACATGATGTGGGTTTATTTTTTTGTGAATTTATAGTCAAGATAGTGAATCTGAGAATATAATATATCAAAAATACTATGGAGTTGAAGAGAATGGTTTATAGTCATGAAAAATATTTAATTGTTTTTTCATCAAATTATCATGGATATTATATTGAACAGCTATTTAATAGAAGTGAAATAAAAAATACTTTGAGAAAAGCTCCTAGAGCTATAGCAAAATCATGTCATTCTGCTATTTATATAAAGGAACAGGATTTAGACAAAGCTTTAAGATTATTGAGAAAGTCTAAAATATCTCCACAGGGAGTATATGAGATTATTAGGATTGGGAGTTTGTTTGATTATAAAAAATTGCAATTGAAATGAATTACAAAATCAAAAAAGGAGTTGTTTTATAATGAAAAGGGCCCTTATACGTTTTGAGGATGTTGGACCTGGGGGTCCATATAGTACACAAGAAGGTTTATTGAAGTTAAAAGCCATGGCAGACTATTTAAATTCAGAAAAAGTTCCATTTCATATATCTCTAATATCTCGATTTGTAAATCCTGTTATTTGGTATGATAAATCTATTGAACAAATTTCTGATCCCTATATTACGCTATTTAATAATACATTAAAATGTATAGATAGTTGTTATGGTGCATCATTAGGAATGCATGGATATACACATCAATATTTTCGATCAGAGAGTGCAGCTGGATATGAATTCTATTATTCATCATGTTCTCAAAATTGTCCTCCTAATGATTCACCAGAAGCTTTGTCTGATCGAGATGCTTTTTTAAATTCATATGCATCAAGCAGAATGCTTCAAGGATACAGAGCGTATCAAGGTTCAGGACTTACCCTTGACTGGGGATATTCTACACCACATTATAGTGCTGATGAAATACAAAGGTGTATTTTAGAAAGCTGGTCAGGTATCTTTTTTCAACCAGATCCATTAAATTCTACTTCTAGAAGGATTTCAATTAGAGATACGGATATGCCCTTTTATAGAGGGGTCATATATGTTCCTACACCATTGGCCTATGTAAAGGCATCAGATCCAGATGTAGATATAGAGAGAATTTGTGAAGAAATTAAAAACTATACGGAAGAAGATGTTGCTGCCTTTTATTATCATCCTTATTTAGAATTTCCTTTCATTGAGATTACCCCAGCAGGAATTGTTTATGATGATAACTCTTATCTTAAAAGACTTATTCGTTGTTTCAAAGAAGATGGGTTTACTTTTGTTCCTTTGCTGAGTTTAGTGAGCTTTATACCATCGGGAAGAATAACTAATTTTTTCCCAGGAAAAGAAAATGTTTTTTTTGTAGGAAAATGCAAAGATAAAATGGGTTTAATTATTTGGCAACCTAATACAGGAACTTGGTATTATACAACAGGAAATGTAGAAAATTTCCCATCACGACAAGTAAATAATGATATTTTTTCCACAAACATGGTAGTATCTAACTGGGCTGTGGGAGATTATTGGAAGCCTTTAATAGGAGATTTTAATGGGGATGGAAATGATGATGTTGTTGCGTGGAATCCTCAAAATGGGGATTGGCAGGTTGCTTTATATGATGGATTACGACTTAATCCAAAGGCAAGTTGGTTAAAACCATGGGCAGTAGGTAACTATTGGGTTCCATTAGTTGGAGATTTTAATGGGAATGGGATTGATGATTTAGTTGTTTGGAATCCTAATACAGGAGATTGGCAGGTAGCTTTAAGTGATGGAACAAAATTTAATCCAAAAGCAAGTTGGTTAAAGGCATGGGGAGTAGGTGACTATTTGGTTCCGTTAGTTGGAGATTTTAATGGGGATGGGATTGATGATTTAGTTGTTTGGAATCCTGATACAGGAGATTGGCAGGTAGCTTTAAGTGATGGAACAAAATTTAATCCAAAAGCAAGTTGGTTAAGAACATGGGCTGTGGGTAATTATTGGACACCTTTAGTTGGAGATTTTGATGGAGATGGAAAAACTGATATATTGGTTGTAGATGTCTCAAGAGGAGATTGGCAAGTAGCATTAAGTACAGGAAGTCAATTTCGTCCTTATGGTAGAGTATTACAACCTTGGGCAGCAGATAGTGAGATGCAACCATTTGTTGCAGATTTCAATGGGGATGGAAAAATGGGAATTATTGCACGACATCCTACTTTAAGAAACGGTACACTTGATGGTGCTGCTTCTGTTATTCAGAAATCATTATTATAAAATAAATGAGAATCCTAACTAGGATTCTCATTTTATGAATTATTATATTGTAAAAATCAAATATTTATACAATATTTTGGATAGATTATACTTTGCTTTGATACCAATTCCATGTTTCTGATAATCCTTGAGAAAGTGAATATTTTGCTTGAAAGCCTAAAAGATGTTTAGCTTTTTTTATATCTGCTGTTCTAGTTATTGTTTCATCCCATGAACGGCGATTTGTATATTCGATTTTTATATTTTTTTCTGATAGATTACATATGTGTTTTGATAGATCTAAAATTGTTGTAGCATGACCAGTTCCAATATTAAGAATTTGGTTTTCTCCATTTTTTTGAAAAGCTGCAAGGCAGGTTCCTTTAATTGTATCTTTTACATAGGTAAAGTCACGTTTTTCTTTTCCATCTCCAGTAATAATAATATTAAGTCCTTTGTGGGCTCTTTCTATAAAGCGAGGGACAACCCCTCGATAAAAGTTGCTAGCTTCTTTAGGGCCATAAGAATTGAAATATCTTAGTATAGTTATTGGTAAATTGAAGTTTTTTCTAAAATAATTACAATAATATTCTCCTGCTAACTTAGATATGCCATAAGGCGTATGAGGAGATAGGGGAGAATCTTCTGTTAATGGATTTTCTGAAGGTGCATAAACACAAGAGGTCGAAGCATATACAAATCGATCTACATTTATTTTTTTTGCTAGCTCTAATTGTACTAGTGTACCAATAGTGTTAACATTTAGATCGTATATGGGTTCTTTAATAGATAATTCATTGGCGTAATGAGCAGCTAAGTGAAAAATCGTTTTTGGTTCATACTTTTTGTAAATACTTTCAATGGATTCATCCCTTATATCTTTTTTGAAAAAATGAAGATTTTTTGATTTGGGCAAATTAGCAGTAGTTCCACTAGATAAATTATCTATGACAATGACTGTATAGTGTAAATTTAATAGAAACTCTACTAAATGGGAACCAATTACTCCAGCACCTCCAGTAATGGCAACAACTTTTTTATAGGACATATTGTCACAACCTTTTATTAGCATCTATAAAGCTTAATACGTGGGTCGTTAGGAAAAACATTTCTTGTATCTACGACTACTGGTAGTTTATTCATATTATTACAAATCTGTTCAATATCAAATGCAATATGATCTTGTTTTGCTGTAATGACTATACAATCAGCATTCTTGATACAAGATAAAAACGAATCTACTTGGAAAGGATAGGTCAGTGGTACAAGTGGATCATATCCTTGAACTTTCGCGCTATCATCTACCAATAGGGATGCAATATCTAGTGCAGGACTATACCTGCAATCAGCACAATAATCTTTCATGGCTAATCCAACAATGGCAATTGTTGATCCTTCAATATCTTTACCTATATCATTTAGTGCACTTTTAACAATTTCAACGATTTTTTGAGGCCTGTTATCATTTAATCTTCTAGCTTTTTGCATTAAGGATATAGAAACCTGAGTTTTATCTTCAAAAGCTTCTTCTAGGTATCTGAGCGCATTTGGAAGACAATATCCACCAACACCAGGACCAGGTTTAAGAAGTTCAACCCGAGGATGGGTATTGACTAATGCTCTAAGTTCATAAATATCTACGCCTAAATAAGATGCTGCTTCACTTAATTCGTTAATAAAAGCAATATCTACATCTCTAGAGATATTTTGAACTACTTTGACCATCTCGGCAGTTTTGATAGTAGAAGCTCTGTAGATTTTTGTATCGGATAAACTTTTTAAAAAAGATTCTGCTATAGAATAACTTTCATCATCTATTGCAGCAAGAATTCTTTGGTTTTTTTGAAACTCTTCAAAAGCACGGGTTTCTAAAATAGTTTCAGGTGTATAGGCTAGATGGATGTTTTTATTAAGCTTTTGTAGTTGTGGAAGGACTAATTTATCACATGTACCTGGAATCATTGTTGTTCTAAAAAGTAGCAGATCTTCATCTACAAGGGTAGGTAGAATAGTATCTAAAACATTTTGTATGGGTGAAATGTCCTGGAATCCATTATTTAATGCAGCTATACCTACTGTGATGATAAAAACAGAAGGTTCACTATTTGTTCTATTATAATTTGTATGAACAGATAATTTTTTTTCAGTTATTAGATTTTGAGCAACTTTTGAAATGTGTATATTATTATAATGTTCATGAATATTTATAGTACCATTTTTAATACTTTCAACAACTTGGGGATTTATATCAATCCCTGTTACTTGGTGATCCTGTAAGGCTATCCAAGTAGTCATAGGTAAGCCAATATGGCCAAGACCAAAAACATATACTTTCATTGATTATTCCTCCAATTCTAAAGGGTGAATCATTTTCTTTCTTATAAATAATATTTTATTTAAAGGTTCTTAAAATATATTATGAATTTATAGTACAAAGTGTACCAATGTATGATGATATTTTAGTTTTTAGTATGTTATATTTCACAACAGAAATAGGGAAAACATATTAGTATATTAGGGAAAATAGATTTCAAAAATTAAATGTATAATTTTTTTATGCTCTAAATTGAAATTTATAAAGAAGGAGGAAGACAATGTCTAGTCGTACTAAAAATGAAAATTTTAAAATGAAAAGAAATAAGTTAAAAGTAGCATCGATTTTAGATAAATTTAGCTATGAATGCTTTAAACATGAAATGCAATTGATTTCATTGGATATAAATGATTGGGAAAATATAATTATTAGTAAAAAACCTAAAATGCTTTTAGTTGAGTCAGCATGGGAAGGAAACAATGGAAAATGGACAAATAAAATTGCTAATATAAATACGACAAATGACAAAACACTTGAAAATTTGGTGTGTACATGTAGAAAATATAATATTCCTACTGTTTTTTGGAACAAAGAGGATCCTTTGTTTTTTTCATATTTCATTGAGTCTGCAAAATTGTTTGACTATGTTTTTACAACAGAAGAAGCGTGCATAGAAGAATATAAAAAAATAATAGGACATAACAATATTTATGTGTTACCATTTGCAGCACAGCCTAAAATACACAATCCTATTAATAGAGGGAGGATTTCATTAGGAAAGGTTGCTTTTGCAGGAACATGGTATAAAAAGTTTCCAGAAAGAATAAAAGACATGAAAATGATTTTAAAGCCTGCTTTTAAATATAATTTACACATTTATGATAGAATGCATCACTGTACTAAAGATGATAATTATAAGTTTCCAACTACTTATCAATCATATATAAAAGGAAGTCTTTCCTATGAACAAATGATTCGAACTTACAAAAAATATGATGTATTTCTAAATGTTAATTTAGTTAAAAATAGTCTAACTATGTTTTCAAGAAGAATTTTTGAATTGTTAGCATCAGGAATAAATGTAATTAGTAGTTATAGTCAAGGAATAGAAAGGATGCTGCCAGGAATTGTAAAACTTTGTAAAAGTGAAGAAGATGTGAATAAATATTTAGATATTTTACTGAATAACAAAGAGTTAAGGGAACGATTATCAATAATAGGGCAAAGAGAAGTATTTTATAAACATACCTATGAACATAGGATAGAAACAATTTTAGAAAAGGCTGGTTTATCCTATGAAAAGAAAGAAATACCAGGGATATCTATTATTACCTGTACCAATAGAATTGATAATATAGAAAAAATATTTAATAATTTTCAAAGACAAAATTATAAGAAGAAAGAGCTAATTATTATTTTAAATAATAATTCTATGAATCTAAAACAATTGGAAAATCAAGCCAAATCATATAACAATGTAAAAGTATTTCAACTTGATGAAAGAAAATCATTAGGAAAATGTCTTAATTTTGCTATAAAACATACAAGTTATGGATATATATCTAAATTTGATGATGATAATTACTACGCACCAGAATTTCTAGGTGATTTGATGAATGCTTTTAAATATACAAATGCAGATGTTGTTGGAAAATACACATACTATGCATATTTAGAAGGTAGTAATACTTTGGTAGTAAGATTTCCTAATTTGGAAAATCGATATGTTGATTTTTTATGTGGTTCAGCCTTCATTATGAAAAAGAAGGTATGGGAGGAAATAAAATTTACTGATACAACAGTTAAGACTATGGCAATTTTTTCTAAAGATTGTGTGAGTAGAGGAATAAGACTATATTCAACTGATAGGTTTAACTATGTGTATAGCAAACAGCATTCAATGAATGAATATATTTGCGAAATAGATGACGATGAATTTTTAAGAAAATGTAACATTGTTATGTACACAAAAAATTATGTACCGCATATTACAGTTTAGTATAAATTTATATGGAGAAGGTGAAAGCAGTGTCATACCCTTTAAAAATTGCTTCTATCGTAGATACATTTGGTTATGAGTGGCTTAAATATGAATGTAATCTTATTCCATTATATCCTCATAGTTGGAGAGAGATTTTAACAAGAGAAAAACCAGATTTGTTACTTGTTCAATCTGCGTGGCATGGAAATGATCAGCAATGGTATCATGAAATTACGGATATTGATACCCAAAAAGATAACTTACTAAAAGATATAGTAACTTGGTGTAAGCATCATAATATACCTACTGTCTTTTGGAATATTGAAGATCCATATCATTTTAAAGCATTTATTGATGCAGCAAAATTATTTGATTATATTTTTACAACAGATTGTAATAGTATATCAAGATACTTAGAAGTAGTAGAACATAAAAATGTATATACTCTACCATTTGGAGCACAGCTTAAAAAGCATAATCCTATTGATAAAGACAAAGAAAAATTAGGTAAAATTGGATTTGCAGGGACATGGTATGATATTGGCCATGAAGATCGAAAAAGAGATATGGAAAATGTAGTAAAGCCAACACTAAAATATGGTGTGCATATTTATGATAGAATGTATAATTTTACTAAATGGGACTGGTGTAAATTTCCTGATATATATCGCCCCAACATTAAAGGATCTATTCCTTATGAAGAAATGGAGTCAACCTATAAAAAGTATGACGTTTTTTTGAATGTGAATACGGTACAAGATAGTCCTACCATGTTTGCTTGTAGAGTATTTGAGTTATTAGCTTGTGGAATAAACGTTATTAGTGGCTATGCATTAGGAATTGATAAGATGCTACCTAATATTGTGAAATTATGCAAAACTGAAGAAGATACAATAAAACACCTAGAAATATTACTGAATAACAAAGAACTAAGAGATCGATTATCTATCTTAGGGCAAAGAGAAGTATTTAATAAACATACTTATAGACATAGATTAGAAACGATTTTAGAAAAGGTGGGCTTGTGCTATGAAAAGAAAGAAAAGAGAAAGGTAACTATTATTACTTGTACCCATCATCCTAATAATATGAAAAATGTATTTGCAAATTTTGAAAGGCAGAATTATAAAAAGAAGGAATTGATTATTATTTTAAATAACAATTCTATGGATATACAACAATGGAAAGAAGAAGCTGATCTTCATAGTAATATAAAAGTATTTCAAATTGATGAGGAAAAATCATTAGGGGAATGTTTAAATTTTTCTGTGGATCAAGCAAACTATGACTATATAGCAAAATTTGATGATGATAATTACTATGCACCAGAGTATTTAGAAGATTTAATGAATGCTTTCGAATATACGGATGCAGATATAGTTGGAAAGTTTGCTTATTATGCGTATCTAGAAGGAAGTAAAACTTTAGCAGTTAGATTTCCGAATAAGGAAAATCAATATACGGATTTTTTGTGTGGATCAGCGTTTATTGCAAAAAAAGAAGTCTTTAATAAGGTGAGATTTATACATGAATCTGTAAATGAAGATACTATGTTTTTTAAGGAGTGTAATGAAAAAGGTATATTACTATATTGTACGGATCGATTCAATTATATATGCATAAGACATGCATCAGGGGATGAACATTCATGGAAGATACAAGATGATGAATTTTTGAGAAAATGTGAAATTGTTGGATATATAGACGATTATATAACACATATAACAATATAAATTAAAATCGAGAATTCTTTAAAAAAAAGAATTCTCTAAATTTTCTAATTCGTGATTACTGATTGGCCTATCTTGCTAATCATGAAATTTATTCTGCAATATTTATATGATCAATTAGTATTAATGAAATAGTCGTTTTAGTAAATTTGCATTTTTAAGTTCTGCAATTTCATTTTTTAGTGATGTATTTTCTTTATCTAATGTATCTAAGTGATCTTTCATTTTTTTTAGCTGATTTTGATAAATAGTTATTTCATTCATTAGTTCATTATTTTTTTGTTCAGATAGGTCAAATTCAGATAATATTTTTTCATAGTTTTTTTCAAGGTTATTTGTATTAGATTTATATTTTTTAAATTTATCATTATTGCTATAGAGGGTGTTGATATAATTTCTATTTTGTGTATTTAAGCGGTCTAGTTCTCTTTTCAAGAAAGAAATATTTCCTTGTAATGCTTTCAGAAGATTATTTTTCATTTCTAATTCTTGGCTTTTCTGATACAGCTCTATTTCAAGTTTTTTATAGGTGTCTAAGGATGAATCATGAATAGTATCTTTTTTTGAATGATTAGATTGAATAAAACTTGCTTTGTTACTATGTATTTCAGTAATAGATATTGGATCTATAGTAGATGAACTTTCAGATAAAATATAATTAGCAGTATACTTTATAAATGGGTTATCAATGGTTTTAATAATCTTTATGAGATGGATAGAATTAAGAGATAAATTTATCATATGAGGATCATTCCATGCTGAATGCGTATGCTTTTTTGTAAAATAAATATGTTGTTTTGTTATTCCATAGCAAAAGATATGTTTATTTTGGCAAAGTAGTTGTTGATGTAATAAGGGAACATCCATTTTTAATAATTGTTCTAAATGAGATGCTTTATGATTTTTTATATCAATAGAAATATATTTTATACAATATTCTTTTTTATATTTATCTATCCAACTTACATGAATAATTCCTTCAGAATCAATAAGTGCATCGAGATAAAAATGTTTTAAAAATATACAATTACTTAAAAATGTTAGATTCGACCATTTATAAGATTGAGAAGGTAAGTTTCTTAATATTAGATCATAGATTAAATTATTATTCTTTAAGGAGATATAATAGAGGTTATAGTCTATATCTTTAATAAGTATATAAGGTTTAATAGGTTGTTTTATATAAATTCTATTGAGCACTTCTTTTTTCCAATAATCATTTTCATGGTAATAGGAAATAATAGACCATAAATTAGGTGAGGATAAATCTCGCCAGCAAAATAGAATATAGGGTGAATTGCGTGAAAATTTAATGCTGATATGTTTAAATTCTTCTATATTAAAGTCTACCTCATACAATAAATGACTAGTCCATGTCTTACCATCATAATAATAGTAAAAAAACTTTCCTTCACAATCTAAAATAACTACACCTATATTTCCGTTAGAATCTATATCCACATCAAATTTTAGTATATTTTTTTCATAGATACATATTTCCTCATTTGTAGATTGAGATAGATAACTGATGCCAGAATCTGAGGGGAAAAAATGTATAATCTCTTTTAATGTATACAAGAAAATATTTGTATTTTTAGAAATAGTCATTCACATCACCTACCTTAGTTAAATATATTAGTTATAAAAACACAATATGTTAATAATTTTTATTAGAAAAATATTTAATATTTAATCACCAAAATAAAGAGAGCTACATAATATACAAGTAGAACAGATATCTTTTATAACTACTTAAAATTATGATAGCACTCATTCTATGAATGAAAAGGGGGAAAATATATGTATAAGTCAACATCTTGTGGAACCAGCATGTATACTCCAGGTGTAATTCCAGAAGAGTTGAGAGATCAATTCGGAAATGCATGTGAATTAGTTTGCGTTCAAGTTCCAAAAGTTTATGATTCATGTTTGTTAAAATTATGTTTAGTAGGAGAACCTGAAAAAGCAAAGCCAGAAGATAGAATTTTCTTTGATTCAGATCTTCGAGTTAGAATTGATTGTAGTGCAGATGGAATTGTGAATCCAAGAGTAGTAGGCATTGTTCCAGGGTCATTCAGAGTTATCAGTAAAAAGGCACTTACTAGTGATCCTAACAGAAAATTTATTTCTTACACATATCAATTAAAAATATTATATGATGTAGTATTTGATGATGGAACAATATCTAAAGATAATGAATTATTATTAAGAAGAAGTGAAACGGTAGGTCCTTTGTATTGTCCAGAATCTAGATCGTTTATTCATGAGCAAAAGGTAGATCAATCAGGAACAGTGAAACCACCAACAGATGAAGATGATGAAATTATTAAATTAGAGGTCGTAGCTAGAGTATTAGATGCTCAAATCATAAGAGAAGATTGTGAGACTCCATGTGACCCATATGATGATATTTGCTATGCAGTATTTACTGTAGGAATTTTTAACATTATAAAATGTGAGTTAATAGTACAATTGGTTATTCCAGCATTTGGATTCTGTCCACCACCTGCACCTTGTGAAACATTGGGAGAACCTTGCGAAATCTTCAATCAAGAATTACCGCCAGAGTTTTTCCCACCACAATTAGATGATTTTATTACTGGACCTGGAATGGATTGCTAATTTACTGAAAAATAGGATGATATGTTCTATATTAGAACTATCATTCTATTTTTCTGTATTTTATGATTTGAAAAAATGAGTTATTTTTTCAAATAGATTATGATCAGCAGTTGCAAGGATTTCATCATATTTTATTAATTTATCTACTTTCATCTCTACTAGTTTTTGATGATCATTTAAGTTATTTAATACTTGGTCTATATTTTCGTATTTTTTTTGAATATCTTGTACCATATCTATCAAAAGGTTTATTTGATTATAAAGGTGAACTGTATCTATATTTTCTTTGTCATTACTATATAAGGGATTGCAGGTACATAGTGGATTTGTAGTTTGTTTATCAATAGTATCTGAATGATCTATGCCAATGATGAAAAAATTGTTATTTATATGCATTCCATAAGTATTTCTAATTTTTACATCTACTAAAGATTTGTAATGATTCCCTATTACTGAGAATGTGTATAATTTATACTTAGGATCAAATTGAACTTTAGTAGATGGATTCCAAATATTATCAAATATATTTGAAGTCTTGAAAAAGTACTCATTATTTTGTTTCCATAAAACTTTAATATAATTACCAACTTGTAAAATATAAGGGTGGGTACAGTTTGTTTTTTCATTTGATAGTTTTTGAACTTGCTCTAAATAGCTTTTAGAAGTGTTTAGTTTAGAAAGACATAAGTAAAATATCTCCATATTCTTGTGGTAATAGCGTGACCAAACGATATGTGTACCTTTTATGTTGTCACAAAAAACGAAAGGGTGAAAATGATTATATGCAGGGTCACTGATTCTCGTAGGTATGCTCCATGAGTTATATGTAGCTTGATATCTACAATAATATATTTGATATTTTTTATTAGACAATGACTTAAATACTATATGGATATTGTGATTAGAATCAATATCTACATGAAACGGGATGTCATATTTTTCTGTAATGATGGTACATACTTTTTTATTAATCCATGATTGTGTATTCCAATAGTAATGCTTTAGAATCCATAATTTAGAATCCAGAATATTTGAAACAGCTATTAAAATATGAATATGTTCATGAACAATAAATATTTTTAAGTTTTTAAATTGATAATATTTTGAGTCATATTGTGTAAGTAGTCGAAAATCCCATTTATTATCCTTATAAATACTATATTTTAATTCTCCTGATGAGCAAATACTAATGAGATGGAAATTTCCAAAATCGTCTATAGTTACGGAATAGTCCACAATATTTTCAGCAATTTTAATTGTTTCATAGATTTTATTATCATGAAAAGTTTTCATATATATTTTTTTATTTATAACATAAAAATAATATATAAATCCAGATTTACTATAGTGTATATATTGTTGATTGCAAATGAATTCCATATAGTGACACCTCCAGTCTTAGGATCAATAGATTTGTCCTATATAAATGTATTTATAAAAAAATAAAAAAATGATATAAAGTTAAAAAACTATGTATTGTAGTATGAAATATTTATTAATGAAAAGCAAAGTTGAATCATATGATAGTACAAAAAGGACTCTATTATGAATGACATATTTTTCAAAAGGAAGGAGATGAATAATGACGAAAAGTATCTCAAATTATAATAAATCAGTACAGCGGAAAATTTCTGAACCAGCTCCATATACAACATATGAGAGAAATATAAATAAATTTGTAAATACAAAATCTTCGAAAATTTCAAGGGAAATAACAGAAGAAGCATGTATTTTAGTAGATCAAGTGTATTCTTATTGTCAACAAAAAGATTGTTTTCCAAAGTTTAAAAAGAGTTTACCTAATAAAGGAGAAACATTTCAATTTATTGGCATAGTCTTTAAAGAGGGATACATAGCTGAAGGGACATTGAATGTTACATCAATAGGACCAAAGAGACCCAATTTTTCTAGAGTGAAATTTGTTTTAAAAGTTCCATTTACAATAAGATTGAGAAATACAGTTTCTGGAGAGTGTGTAAGTGTAAATGGATTTACACCAGATATCGTAAAAGATGTTGTTTTATATATGCCAGAAGCAAGAGATGAATTTAATTTTAGGATTGTTATAGAAACTCGGTCAGAAGTATTAACACCTCCAGAAATGATTGAAAATAAAATTAAACTTCCAATAGGGGTATTATCAGTTATTAGAGTAGTTGGTAGAATTCAGCTGTCAATACCAGTTCACCCGGAGCCCTTTGAACCTCCTGAAGCCGAAAATTATGAGGAATCAGAAAAGTCAGTGCGTAAGGAGTTTGATAATCGACCATTTCCAGATGATTTTTTCCCTCCTCAATTTCAGGATTCAGATATTAGTATACAAATACCTAGAAAATAAGGTGATGAAATGAATGTATTGTTCCAAATAAGAAAAGATTATCTAAGTAATGTGGCAGGAGACAGTATAATTGTACAGAATCTTAGAAAAAATTTAACAAATCTAGGTGTAAAGGTAGATGTGTATCATGATGATAGAATTAATTTAAGTAAATATGATCTTGTTCATATTTTTAATACAATAAGGGTGCAAGAAAGCTATCAATTTATGAAGCATGCAAAGAAGCATCATAAAAAAATAGCATTAACACCCATATATTGGGATTTGAGAAAATACTTCAAAGATGCGCTACAATTAGAAAAAATAATATCTTGGAATCGTAATGAAAAAAAGAGAAAGTTTTTGTTTGATCATTGTGATGTCTATTTACCGCATTGTATGGGAGAAGCAGAATTAATTATTAAGAATTACAATACTTCTTCAAAATATGAAATAGTTTCCTATGGGGTAGATGAAAGTTTTTTGATGGGGACGAAAGATTTTCTAAAGAAGAAATATGGAATAGATGAGTATATTTTGTGCGTGGGAAGGATTAATTATCAGAAAAATCAGTGGGGATTAATAAAAGCCCTTTCGAAAGAGAAAATACCTTTAGTATTAGTAGGAACTGTGAACGATAAGACTTATCTTAAAGAATGTTTAAAAGTAGGAAAAGAAAAACTTTTTTTATTGGAGAATATTAAAAGATCTGAATTAAATTCAATATATAAAGATGCTAAGGTGCATGTGCTACCTAGCTGGATAGAATACCCAGGAATTGCCAATCTTGAAGCGGGTATTGGGGGATGTAATGTAGTGACTACAGAAATAGGTTCTACAAAAGAAGTTTTTGGAGACTATATAAGATATTGTAATCCATATAATACTGAATCAATATATAAAGAAACGATAGAAGCTTTTGAAACAGATAAAAATAATTTATTTAGGGATTTTATTATGAAAAACTATACTTGGATGAAAATAGCTAAACAAGTTAAAAAAATCTATTTTTCCATGATAAAACAATAATATTTTTATATATGTATAAAAAGGTGATAAGTATTGTAAATATATAATACTTGTCACCTTTTTATGGTTTTCTTGTAACGAAATCTATTGTATTAACATAATGTGAAATGAAGAGATAAAATGTATTAATAAATATTTAAAATAGAAATTGAAAAATGTGAACTAGCTATTTTAATAAAGTGCTATTTGTAAGTACTTTTTCATGAAATAGGAGGGGGAATATGAAAGTCGTAATTTTATGTGGTGGAAAAGGATCACGAATGAAAGAAATTACAGATGATGTGCCTAAGCCTTTAGCTATGATTGGCGGAAAACCGATATTGTGGCATATTATGAAAGCATATATGTATTATGGGTTGAATGACTTTGTTTTATTACTAGGATATAAAGGAGAGCAGATTAAAGAATATTTTATAAATTACCATTGGAAAAATAACAATTTTCTATTAGAGAGTGAACAAAAAAATATAAAGTTATTGGAAACTCCGGAAAAATGGAGAATTACTTTTATTGATACAGGGATTGATACCATGACAGGGGGCAGAATCAAACAAGCTCAAAAGTACATTGGTGATGGAACATTTATGTTAACTTATGGAGATGGATTGGCAGATATAGACATAAATAGTTTGCTTGATTTTCACAAAAAGAAAGGGAGAATAGCAACTGTAACGGGGATAAAAAAAATAAACCAGTATGGGACGTTAATCGTAGATAATGATATTGCCAGCTCCTTTGAAGAAAAACCAAATACCAATGATATTATCAATGGAGGTTTCTTTGTATTAAATAAAGAAATTTTTTCATATATCGGAAATGAGAAGGATTGTATTTTTGAGCGAGAACCATTGATGAATTTAGCAAATGATAGTCAACTGGCAGTTTATCAACATAAAGGGTTTTGGGTAGCAATGGACACATATAAAGATCTTTTGAAAGTAAACGAAATGTGGGAAAATAGTAAAGCTTACTGGAAGGTGTGGTGAAGATATTGAACAATAAATATTGGAAGAATAGAAATGTCTTTATAACAGGAGCTACAGGATTTTTAGGAAGTTATATAGCAAAGGAATTAATTAGTTTAGGTGCAAATGTTACAGCTTTAGTGAGGGATGGTGTTCCAAATTCTAACCTGTATAAAATGAATTGCCATAAAGAAATGAACTTTGTAAAAGGATCTTTAGAAGATATAAATGTATTAGAACGAGTATTAGGAGAATATGAAATTCATACAGTTTTTCATTTAGCAGCACAGGCTATTGTAGGAATTGCTAATAGGAATCCAATATCTACTTTTGAATCAAATATATTAGGCACATGGAATATACTAGAAGCATGCAGAAGGAGTCCGTTAGTAAAAGCAATTGTTATTGCATCTAGCGATAAGGCTTATGGAGATCAAAAAAATTTGCCATACCATGAGAATATGCCTCTTCGAGGGAAGCATCCTTATGATGTATCAAAAAGTTGTGCAGATTTAATTGCACAAACCTTTTATCATACCTATAAATTGCCCGTATGTATTACACGCTGTGGAAATTTGTATGGAGGAGGAGATCTTAATTTTAATAGAATTATTCCTCAAACGATACAGACTATTTTAAATAAGGAGGCACCAGTTATTAGAAGTGATGGAACTAATATCCGAGATTATTTTTATGTTGAAGATGCAGTAAATGCATATCTATTATTAGCTGAAAAAATGGAAGCACTTAATTTAAGTGGAGAAGCGTTTAACTTTAGTAATGAACTATATCTAACAGTATCTGAATTGGTAGAAAAAATATTGAAAATGATGGACAGTGATTTAAAACCTATTATTTTAAATGAAGCCAAGTATGAAATTAAGCATCAGTATCTTTCTGCCAATAAAGCAAGAAATCTTTTAGGATGGAAACCAATTTATAGTATGCAAGAAGGACTAAAAAAGACGATTGAGTGGTACACAAAATTTTTAAAATAGCAATTTTAAGTTGATTTGTGAAAATCATAAGGATGTGAAAATACTATGAAAGTCAGTGTAATTATTCCCTCATATAATTCTTGTGAAAGATTATATTATAATTTAATTTCATTGAACCATCAAAATTATCCTAGGAATGAATTTGAAGTAATTGTTATTGACAATGGATCGATAGATAATACATCCAATATGTTATCAGAATTTAATGCAAATTATCCTTTGTCAATCATAAGATTAAAGAATAATAAAGGAATAGCTTACGCAAGAAATAAAGGAATATTAAAATCAGTAGGAGAGTTATTAATTTTTCATGATAGTGATATGATTGCAACAAAAGATTTTATAAAAAATCATATTGAAGCCCATAAAGACAAAAATACTGTAATTTGTGGAAATTGTATGAGAAGGATTTATAGTTATTATTATAAAAAATTTAGCCGTGATCAGATAAAAACTTTAGATAATCAAAAACATAGATACAACTTAAATATAATTCCTTATCATAAAAATAAATCTCCATTGATTACGGAAGAGCAAATTATAGATGAAAGTTTTATTGATTTTAGTTTTGATTTAAATATGCCTCTTATGATTTCAATGAAGTTAGATGTTGAAAAATATGGAGAGGAGTTGAAAGGCTATAATTTTCCATGGAAATTTTTTATAACCAATAATTGTTCTGTATATAAACAAAATGTTATAAGAGTAGGGTTATTTGATCAGAAAATCATACGGTATGGCTTTGAAGATTTTGATTTAGGGATTCGACTTTATAAGTTAGGTTGTAAATTTATCATAAGACATGATATACTCAGTATTCACCAAGAACATCCAGTTAATTTTACAAAAGATGATATATGGCACAATTTGTATTATATTTGTGAAAAGTATAGTAATCCCTATTTTGTTGAGATGTTGCTTGTATGTTCAAATATGTATACCTCTATTGATCCAAATTTGATTAATGAGATTATGAATGATATTAATCAAATAAAAGAGATGGAACAATATAAAGGGTTAATAGATCAATTGATAGAATTTTTAAAGATCTTATACAAAAGACATTATGAAAAATATCTACAAAAAAGTAAAAAAAGTTTTAAAAATAATAAAAATGAAAGAATTAAACTTCATATAGATTTTTGCAAGATAAAGAAACAAGGAAATGAACTATATGAATTAGGATTATCTCATTTTGTTGATACTTTTTATATGTTAATAAAGCATGTGTATGGTATCGATATGATGAATGTAGGGATATAATGTAGTGGAAGGAGACCCTATATGAATAAGTTTCATTTTTCTACAGTTGTTTCACAAAGTCATGTGTTCAAATTTATAGTTATGTATAATACATTAACCTATCACTGTAATGATTTTCGTCT
Organism: Crassaminicella profunda; assembly: GCF_019884785.1. Classification (GTDB taxonomy): domain Bacteria; phylum Bacillota; class Clostridia; order Peptostreptococcales; family Thermotaleaceae; genus Crassaminicella; species Crassaminicella profunda. The sequence continues at coordinate 1,885,321 of NZ_CP082326.1, read as the reverse complement.
TTTTGCACTATGTGTTGATGAAAAAACATATAAAATATTAAAAGATATGAATTATCATAATGTTACACTCATTCAATTACATGAGGTGGAAGATGAAGAATTATTAAGAGCAAAATCAAATAGAATTTATCATGAATATTGTTGGACACTAAAACCAGTAGTGTTATACTATATTATGTGCAATTTTCCAACTGCTCAGTATTATGCTCATTTAGATGCAGATCTTTGTTTTTTTTCAAATCCCGAGTTAATCTTTCAAGAAGCGCCAAATGCATCCCTTTATATAACAGAACATCATAATTCAAATAGATTTATGCATTACTATAATCTTACAGGAAGATATAATACAGGTTTTGTGGGTTGCAAAAAGGATGATATTGCTTTAAGTGCTATAGGCTGGTGGAAAAATAAATGTATTGAAAAATGCAGTGTAGAGATGGATGTAATCAATAAAACTTTTGGAGATCAAAGATATGTGGAGGTTTGGCCTACTTTATTCCAAAATGTACATGTGGTAAATACCATCGGTGCCAATGCAGCTCTATGGAATATTGAAAGATACAATGTATCTCATAGAAATAGAGAAGTTTATGTAAATAATAACCCTTTAATATTTTATCATTTTTCAGGATTTTGTATACTAAGTCCAAAAGAATTTAATTTATGTCATTATTATCATATAAACGATAAAAAAGTAGTAAAGTTAATTTATTTACCCTATATGATTTTATTATCAGAAGCAATTAAAAAGATAAAAGAAGGTTATCCAAATTTTTCATCTGGATTTAGTAAAAGAAATGTTGTTCCTAATATGCATTATTATAGACTAAAATAATTGATATATAAGATTATCACATATGTTAAAAAGCTCCTAATTTTGCCGATTAGGAGCTTTTTAACATAATAAATTATAGGCTAATAATTTAACATATTTTCTGTTGTATACTATTCTAAACATTAACTTATTAATGATTTAAAAGAAACAAATTGTATAGGAACCTTTACAGCAAGATTCAATTTCAAAGCAATCCCCACAGGAGATGTCTAGACTATATACATTTTTAAGAGAAAATGTTTTAGAATTTTTATTAGAAGAATAATAGGGTTCAGATTCACATTGAGGGGGGGGGACTGTAGTAATTGGATTTTGGTTGACACTAATGATTACAGGACAATTCCCACTATTTTCTATAGTAACCAATAAATCTTGAGCATGGGGAGGTTCTGAAAGAAAAATACGCATAGCACTATTAGTGCCTCCACTACATGCTAAAGAATATTCGCCAGTTAAACAACAACAGTTAGACATTTAAATGATCCTCCTTTCTTTGAGCTAGTTTATTATATGTAATAGAATTATTAAAAGTTACTAAGAGCATGTGAAGCTTATAAAAAATTATTCTATTGAATCTTGACAAATTTACTTGGGTATACTATACTTTAAATTGAATTCTGAGTACTTTACTTGGGATTGCGAAGGGAGTGATAGAATGAAGCTATCAACCAAGGGAAGATACGGTGTAAAAGCTATGTTTGAATTAGCCCTTAATTTTGGTGAAGGCCCTATTGCTTTAAACAGTATTGCTGAAAAGCAAAATCTTTCTGTTCATTATTTGGAGCAACTATTTTCAAGTCTTAGAAAAGCAGGTTTAGTAAAAAGCATTCGAGGAGCTCAAGGTGGATATATGCTTGCAAGAAGACCTGAAAATATTACAGTTGGTGATATTATAAGAACTCTTGAAGGACCTTTAGCACCAGCAGATTGTGTAATGGATGATGATTCAAAAGAATGCTATAAAGCAGAATATTGTGTCACAAGAACCATATGGGAAAAGATACGTGATAGTATAAATGATGTAGTAGATAATATAACACTACAAGATATGCTTGAGGATCATAAAAAGATGACCAATGGTGATTCCTATATGTATTATATATAATTTTTAGGGAGATGATGAAATGAATAGACGAGTTTATCTTGATTATTCTGCAACAACACCAATGAAAAAAGAAGTACTAGAAGAAATGCAACCTTACTTCACAGAGAAATTTGGAAATCCTTCTAGCATCTATTCATTTGGAAGAGAAGCAAAAAAAGCAGTAGATGTTGCAAGAGATCAAGTAGCAAAATTAATTGGTGCAAAACCAGATGAAGTTTATTTTACGGCAGGTGGATCTGAAGCAGATAACTGGGCAATAAAGGGAATTGCGTATGCCAATAAAGATAAAGGAAATCATATTATTACAACAAAAATAGAACATCATGCAGTTTTACATGTCTGTGAATATTTAGAAAAAAATGGTTTTTCTGTGACTTACTTAGATGTAGATGAGTATGGATTAATTGATTTAGAAGATTTAAAAAAGGCCATTACAGATGAAACTATATTGATTTCAATTATGTTTGCAAATAATGAAATAGGTACTATTCAACCAATAAAAGAGATTGGTCAAATAGCCAAAGAAAAAGGGATACTATTCCATACAGATGCAGTACAAGCATTAGGAAATGTAGCCATTGATGTAAATGAATTAAATATCGATTTAATGTCTGTGTCAAGTCATAAAATTTATGGACCAAAAGGAATCGGTGCTCTTTATATGAGAAAGGGTTTGAAAATCCATTCATTTGTTCATGGTGGTGCTCAAGAGAGAAGAAGAAGAGCAGGAACTGAAAATGTATCAGGAATTGTAGGTTTCGGAAAAGCCTGTGAAATGGCAATGGAAAATATAGATACACATATGAATCATTTAAAAATCTTGAGAGAAAAACTAATACAAGGTATAATGGAAAGGATTGACTATGTAAGATTGAATGGTCATCCAGAAAAGAGACTTGTAGGAAATGTAAATATGGTGTTTGAGTTTATTGAAGGAGAATCTTTGCTACTTAGTCTAGACATGGTTGGAATAGCTGGTTCAAGTGGATCAGCATGTACTTCAGGATCACTTGATCCATCCCATGTTCTAATGGCGATTGGATTGCCTCATGAGATTGCTCATGGGTCTTTAAGACTTACTGTTGGTGATTTTACAACAGAAGAGGATATAGATTATGTATTAGAGCAATTGCCTAAGATTGTAGATAGATTAAGACAAATGTCACCATTGTATGAAAATGTTAAAGGGGGACAAAGATAATGTACTCAGAAAAAGTAATGGATCATTTTACTAATCCAAGAAATGTTGGTGAAATTGAAGATGCTAGTGGTGTAGGACAAGTTGGTAATGCAAAATGTGGAGATATCATGAAAATATATTTAAAAGTTGAAAATGATATCATTGAAGATGTAAAATTCAAAACTTTTGGATGTGGTTCTGCTATTGCTTCATCAAGTATAGCAACAGAAATGATAAAAGGGAAAAGTATTCAAGAAGCTTTGGAACTAACAAATAAAGCTGTAGTTGAAGCTTTAGGAGGACTTCCAGCGCCAAAGGTGCATTGTTCTATTTTGGCAGAACAAGCAGTAAAAGCAGCACTTCTTGATTATGCAGAGAAAAATAACATTCAAATAAAAGGATTAGAGGATTTTGATCCAGATGCAGATCCTCATGATCATCATGAGGAAGAAGAAATATAAGCCCAGGATTTCCTGGGCTTTATATTTGAATAAAAAATAAGGAAAAACAAAAAATATTAAAAAGAAGGTGACAAAAATCATGTCTTTAGATAAGAAAAAAGTAGTAGTTGGTATGAGTGGTGGTGTAGATAGTTCAGTAGCTGCATATGTTCTAAAAAAACAAGGATATGAAGTCATTGGTGTAACAATGAAGGTTTGGCCAGACATGGAGGAGGAAGAAAGAGAAGATGGATGTTGTGGTTTATCGGCAGTAGATGATGCAAGACGTGTTGCAAATGAATTAGAAATACCATTTTATGTGATGAACTTTAAGGAAATCTTTGAAGAAAAGGTAATCAATTATTTTGTAGAAGAATATATTAGCGGAAGAACGCCAAATCCTTGTATTGCCTGTAATAAATTTATGAAGTTTGATGAATTATTAAGACGTGCTCATAATTTAGGTGCCTATTATGTGGCAACAGGACATTATGCTAAAATCGAATATGATGAAAAAAATGATAAATATATGATGAAAAAATCTAATGCAATTGCAAAAGATCAAACTTATGCATTATTTAACTTTACGCAGGAACAACTAAAACATACGCTTATGCCTTTAGGTGAATTTGATTCAAAGGATGAGGTTAGAAAGATAGCATCAGAGCTTGGTTTTATAAATGCTTCTAGACCAGATAGTCAAGAAATCTGTTTTGTGAAAGATGATGACTATGGAAGATTTATCGCAGATAAAAAGCCTGGGAAAATTGTACCAGGAGATTTTGTTGATAAAAATGGGAAAATATTAGGAAAACACAAAGGAATTGTATATTATACTATTGGACAAAGAAAAGGACTAGGAATTGCCCTTGGGAAGCCTATGTTTGTGGTAGATATTATTCCTCAAAAAAATCAAGTCGTATTAGGGGAAAATGAAGAAGTTTTTGGGAATGCATTATTAGCAGAAGATGTAAATTTCCTTTATTTGAATAAAATTGAAGACGGATTAAAAGTACAAGCACAAATTAGATATAATGCAAAACCAGAAGATGCAAAGCTATATGGAGAAGAAGGAAATAAAGTACGTGTTGTTTTTGAAAATCCACAAAGAGCCATAACACCAGGACAAGCTGTTGTATTTTATGATGGAGAATATCTCATGGGTGGTGGAACAATTACAAAAAAAGTAAGATAATTGAAGTGCACTTTAAGGTGCATTTTTTTTACTTTTTGGTGGAATCATAAAAATATAGTAATCAATTGTTTTTTAAGTGTGGTGGTATTTTATGATGAAAAGAGGCTGTGACATCATAGGCTTGCCAGTGATTTCTCTTGATGAAGGATGTAAAACTTTCGAAATTAAAGATATTATTTATTGCAACCAAAACTTAAAGGTAACTGCTTTTCTTGTTCATGAGGGAGGATATTTTCATGAACCTATGGTGGTTTATTTTGAACATGTAAAAAATATTGGAGAGAATGCAGTGACCATTCAAAATGATACGAGTATTAAACGTATCAAATATTCTATGAGTCAGTTACAATCAAGAGAAAAACTTTTAGGACTCGAAGTCATTACAGATGATGGAAAGCATGTAGGTACTGTACAAGATATTATGATAGAAATTGGAAATGGAAGACTTTTAGGATTGATTTTAACAGAGGGATTATTTGATGATTTGGTTGAAGGAAGATCCATTTTACCTTTTCTACAATCATTTACTATTCATCAGGATGCAATTATTATTACCTCAAGTATAAGTGCTTCAATTTTACAAGGTACTGGAGGATTAAAAAATTTACTTTCACTAGAATAAAGGAAAGGAGTGAAAAGTATGAGAAATAAATTTGTATCAGGCATGTTGACAGGTGGAATCATTGGAGCTACAACAGGAATGTATGCCTATAAAAGAATGAGTCCTAGACAGAGAAGAATGGTTATGAGAAGAGGAAGAAAAATGGTTAAAGGTGCAGTAAATATGGTAGATATGATTCAATCAATAAATTTATTAAGATAGAGTGAAAAAGCAGCTAATTCTTTAGCTGCTTTTCATAAAATCTAAAAGGATGTGGACGTATGAATGCAGGATTCAATATTTTTCATCTTGTTCAGACAAAACCCATATTTTATATATTTTTAATTATTATTGCTGCAATCAATATCCTTATTTTAATGTTTTTAGGATGTTCAACATACTATTTGATTCATATAGGAAATCATTATGTGAGTAATAGTAAAGAATTAAAAATGAAAAGAAAATATTTTTTTTACTTTTTTGTTTTTGTAATCATATTGTTATTGGGAATGATGCTTTATCATTTTAGATGTAGCTTGTGGAAATTATTTGCTCCTGTTATTTGGGCTATTATATTTGCATATTTACTTAATCCAATTGTTCATCTAATAGATGAAAGGGGAGTTCCTAGAATTTGGAGTGTAATCATTGTCTATGCTACCATAATTATTATCATGATTTTGGTTGTTACAATCATAACTCCTAATATTACAAAAGAAGCAAGGAATTTAATAGAAATATTGCCTAAATATACAAAAGAGGCAAATGAATACTTAAACCATATATACAAAAAAATTGAGGAATTAGATAATTTTTCACCTCAGCTTTCTTTTGTTAAAGATTCAATACAAGATCATTTATTAGGAATTGAAATTTATGCTATGGATATTATGAAGCAAGTTACCAATAGCATATTCAATATATTTTCTCAAGTTGTGACTTTAGTACTCATTCCTATTTTTACTTTCTATTTTTTAAAAGATGCGGATTATTTTAAAAAGAAAATAGTTTTTATTATACCAAGAATTGTTAGAAAAGAATTAATTAATATTTGTAAAGATATACATATATTGTTAAATAAGTTTATACGAGGACAATTTATTGTAGCTACTTGTGTTGGAATATTAAGCATTATCGCATTGTTAATGATCAAAGTGAATTTTGCATTTCTTATTGGGATTATTGCTGGAATATCAAATATTATACCTTACTTTGGACCGATTATTGGAGCAGTTCCAGGGGTAGTGATTGCACTTTTGGATACACCTATGAAAGCTTTATGGGTAATCATTGCTTTTACAATTATACAACAAATTGAAAGTGCTATTATTACTCCTAAGATTGTTGGAGAAAGTGTAGGACTTCATCCTGTTACTGTTATTATAGCTTTATTGATAGGAAATGAATGGCTTGGACTCATAGGGCTTATTTTTGCTGTACCGATTGCTGCTAGTATAAAAATCATTACAAAACATATGATAGATTTAATTGTAAATATTTAAATTTTATGAAATGATGAGTTTTAGTAATGTAATATTAAAAATATGGGAATAATAGATTTAAGAATTGACAAATAGTACTAATTTTTATATAATCAATTAATGTTAATGTGAAAAAATAAAAAATAAAAATACAATGATGAAGAGGAGTACAAAAATAATAAATCTGTAGAGAGGAAGTCCATTGGCTGAAAGACTTCTGGTTTGAGTTTTTGGAAGCAGCTTCGGAGTATTGACCTTGAAATATAAGTAGGGGTTAGTGGCTTGCAACCATTATCGTGCTGGGTATTATGAAAGAGAGACCAAAGAAATTTGGTAAGTAGGGTGGTACCGCGAGAGTGCTCTCGTCCCTATATGGGATGAGAGCTTATTTTTGTATAAAAAAACATGGAGGTTGATCATATGGAAAAGATGAGTTTGAATGAAATAAGAAAGCAATTTTTAGACTTTTTTGAGAGTAAGGATCATTATGTAAGAGCTAGTTATTCATTAGTTCCTGAAAATGACAAGAGTTTATTATTAATAAATGCAGGAATGGCTCCTTTGAAAAATTACTTTATGGGAACAGAAATACCCCCTAAGAAAAGAATGTCTACTTGTCAGAAGTGTATTCGAACAGGGGATATTGAAAATGTAGGAAAAACAGCAAGACATGCTACATTTTTTGAGATGCTTGGAAACTTTTCTTTTGGAGATTACTTTAAAAATGAATCTATTGCATGGGGATGGGAGTTTGTAACAAAATATTTAAAATTCCCGGTTGAAAAACTATGGGTAACTGTATACGAAAAAGATGACGAAGCCTATGAAATTTGGGAGAAAAAAATTGGTATAGATCCTGGAAAAATTGTAAGACTAGGAAAAGAAGATAACTTCTGGGAAATAGGAGTAGGGCCTTGTGGACCATGTTCCGAAATTTATTATGATAGAGGAGAAAAATATGGTTGTGGTAATCCAGATTGCAAACCAGGATGTGAGTGCGATCGATACATAGAATTTTGGAATCATGTATTCACACAATTTGATAAGGATGAGAATGGAAATTATAATCCACTACCAAATCCAAATATAGATACAGGAATGGGCCTAGAAAGAATGGCATGTATTATGCAAGGGGTAGATTCTATATTTGAAATAGATACCATAAAACATATATTAAATAAAGTATTAGAAATTTCTGGACAAAAATATGGACAAGGAAATGAAAAAACAGATGTTTCAATAAGAATTGTCACAGATCATATTCGTTCTGTTACTTTTATGGTATGTGATGGGATTATGCCAAGTAACGAAGGACGCGGATATGTTCTTAGAAGGTTATTAAGAAGAGCTGCAAGACATGGTAAATTGCTTGGCATCAAAGGGGAATTTTTAACTCAATTAGTAGATAGTGTACTAGAAGTATCAAGTGGTGCGTATCCTGAACTTTTAGAAAGAAAAGAGTATATTAAGAAAGTAATTACCATTGAAGAAGAAAGATTCCAAGAGACAATTGATCAAGGTAGCGAAATCTTAAAAGGTTACATGGAAGAGTTAAAAGGAGAAAATAAAAATATTTTATCTGGAGAAAATGCTTTTAGATTATATGATACTTATGGATTTCCACTAGAACTAACAAAGGAAATATTAGAAGAAGAAAATATGACTGCTGATGAAAAAGGCTTCAAAGCTGAAATGGAAAAGCAAAGAGAAAGAGCAAGAAATGCAAGACGTAACAATGAAGATATGGGATGGAAAGAAGATGTATATGCAAAGTTAGATGAAAATATAAAATCACAATTTAAAGGGTATAAAGAATACGAAATGGATTCAAAGGTTATAGCAATAGTAAAATCAGGTGAAATAGTAGAGGCTGCTCAAAAGGGTGATGAGGTTACGATTATATTAGATGAAACACCATTTTACCCTGAAGGTGGAGGCCAAGTAGGAGATCATGGAGTATTATTTAACGAAGAATGTAAAATAAAAATAACTGCTTGTAGAAAAAATAATCAAAAAATATTGCATATAGGTGAAGTTTTAGAAGGAAAGGTATTCGTTAATGGAACTGTTAAATCTTGTATTGATATAGAAAACAGAATGAGCTCTGCAAGAAATCATACAGCAACCCATTTATTACAAGCTGCTTTAAGAAATGTGTTAGGGAATCATGTAGAACAATCTGGTTCTTTAGTTACACCAGAGAGACTAAGATTTGACTTTACCCATTTCCAAGGACTTACAGAAGATGAATTAGAAAAGATTGAAAAAATTGTAAATCAAAAGGTTCTTCAAAGCTTAACTGTTTTAGCAGAAGAAATGGGGATTAAGGAAGCAAAGAAAAAAGGTGCAACTGCCCTTTTTGGTGAAAAGTATGGAGAGGTTGTACGTGTAGTAACTATGGGGGATTATAGTATAGAATTATGTGGCGGAACTCATTTGAATAATACAAGTCAAGTAGGATTATTTAAAATTATTAGTGAAGGTGGCGTTGCTGCTGGTATTAGAAGAATTGAGGCAGTTACTGGTCATAAAGCATATGAATATATAAATCAGCAAGAATTAAAAATGAAAGAGATAGCCCAAATTTTAAAGAGTAATCCAAATGAGATTGTAACGAAGGTAGAAAATTTAGTAAGTGAATTAAGAGTAGCACATAAGGAAGTAGAAATTCTTAAAAATAAGCTGGCAAAAGGAGCAGTAGATGAAATATTAGCAACAGCAGTTGAAATCAACAACATAAAAGTGATAAGATATAAGTTGTCAGGACTTGATATGGACAGTTTAAGAAAATTAGGAGATCAGCTAAAAGATAAATTAGGAACAGGTATTGTAGTATTAGCAACTGAAAAAGATAATAAGGGTAATTTCATTGCTATGGCAACGGAGGATGCTGTTAAGAAAGGCATTCATGCAGGAAATATGATTAGACAAGTTGCCAAAATAGCAGGTGGTGGTGGTGGTGGAAAACCAACCATGGCACAAGCAGGAGCAAAAGATGTATCTAAAATTGATGAAGCACTAGAACAAGTAATGAATTTTGTAAAAGAACAAGTAAAATAGTCATAATAAGTAGTGGGCGAAGGTTTAAAAGCAAACTTTCGTCCATTCAATTAGAAGGATTATGTAGATTTAAAGAGAATATATAATATAGATGTAAGAAAGGAGTGTAAAAATATGAGTGATCAATCAAATTTTACAATGAAATTTAAAGTGGATAAAGAAAAGATTAATGAAATAGAAGAAATTTTAAAAAGCGTCCATAAATCTTTAAAGGAAAAAGGATACAATCCCATTAACCAGTTAGTAGGATATATTTTATCAGGAGATCCTACTTATATTACAAGCTATAATAATGCAAGAAGTTTAATCAGACAAGTAGAAAGAGATGAATTATTAGAAGAAATTTTAAAGAGTTATTTAGAAAATAAGTAGGAGAGAGATAAGTTGAAAAAAAAGATATCTAGAATATTTATAGTTATTATGATCCTATTCATGATGATAACTTCTTTTTCATATGCAAAGGACAATAAAAAGGTTGTCTTAATCGTAATGAATGAGATAAATTATGAAGAATTATATAATATGAGTGCTGTCAATGAGTTAATAGAGGATGGAGCTATTGCTCTAATGAATAATAGAACTTCAACAAAAGCAAATACTTATAAAGCTTACGCAACTATAGGAGCAGGGGTAAGAGCAGAAGCTTCTTCCAATTCAGTAGGTTCTTTTGAAGTGAATGATAAGGTCAAATCTATCTATTTAAGAAGGACAGGCATAGAACTTCCAAGTACAGGAATTATCAATTTAGATATGACTAGACTTATTAAATTAAATGAAAAAGGTCAATATGGAGCAATTCCTGGATCTCTTGGACAAGCCCTTCATGATCATGGAATGAAAACAGCTGTAATAGGAAATGGTGACTATGAGGATAAGTTTATTCGTTTAGCACCAACTATTGCAATGGATTATAAGGGGTATGTAGATTATGGTAGTATTGGACAGAAAATTTTGGAGGAAGATGCAACATATCCTTTTGGATTAAAAAGTAACTATAAAAACATGTTGGAGATTTTTAAAAGTACATATAAAAAATCTCAATTGACAGTAATCGATGTTACTGATATTGGTAGATTAGAAAGATATAGACCGAATCTATCTGATGAAATGTATTTAAATCAAAAATCAAAGATATTAAAAGACGTGAATCTTTTTATTAGTGAGTTACTAAAAAATATAGATAGTAATAATACGAGAATAGTATTGGTCACACCCTATCCAGCTTATGATGATATAAAAAATGGAAATATGCTAACACCTGTTATAGTTTATGGTGATGGAATCAGCAAAGGGGTTTTAACTTCAAGTACTACAAGAAGAATAGGAATCATTGGAAATGTAGATATTGCACCTTCTATTACAGAATATCTTGGGACAGATCATGAAAATATGAGTGGAAGAGCTGTTCAATTTCATAGCAAAGATGATAATTATAATTTTTTGATGGAGTTAAATCATCAGGTGGTAAGTACATCAGAAAATAGATACCCTGTTTTATCTAGCTTTGCAGTATTTGAAATATTAGTGTCTCTTATAGGACTAATGATGATTTTATTAGAAGGCAAGATCAATAATAAAATGGTAGGATACTTTAAAAATATTTTACTAAGTACTATGGCCGTACCTTTTGTCCTATTAATACTCCCTTTGTTTCATGTCAAAAATCTTATTTTAACTTATATTTTATCTATCGGACTAACTATTTTGATTACGTATATTACAAAAAAGGTTAGTAAACATACGCTAGATAGTTTATTCATATTATCTTTTATTACTACCACAGGATTACTTTTGGATATTTGTATGGGTGCTAATTTAATGAAAAGTTCATTATTAGGGTATGATCCTATTATTGGTGCAAGATATTATGGTATAGGAAATGAGTATATGGGTGTTTTAATTGGATCAACGTTAGTATGTGCTACAATAATTATGGATAGATTTAAATTAAATAAGTTATGGTCCATTTTAATTTTTGGTGGAACCATATTAATTATTGGATTTCCAAAATTAGGAGCAAATGTAGGAGGAACCATGACTGCTGTAGCTGCATTTACTTTTGTATCTTTGAGATTATATAATGTTAAAATAAAGCTAAAACAACTCATACTTATTGGAATCTGTATTGTATTTGTTGTAGCATTTATGGCTTTCATAGATATAAAATTAATCAAGAGTCAATCTCATTTAGCAGGAGCGGTGCAACAAATTCTACAAGGGGGACCTAGTGCCATATTCTTAATCCTAAAAAGAAAAATTGCAATGAATCTAAGATTAATTGGTGTTACCATATGGAGTAAAGTATTAATGTCGGCTATTTTAATACTTGCTACATTATTTTACAGACCCGTAGGAACCCTTTATAAGCTAACCAATTTATATCCAAATTTATCAATTGGTTGGTCTGGCATTGTCATGGCGTGTGTTGTAGCATTTTTTGTAAATGATTCAGGGGTAGTTGCTGCAGCAACAGGGATTATCTTTTTAGCCATGAGCATATTATATCTTACATTTTTTACGATAAAAGAAGAAAGTTAGGCGTATATTATGGAATATAGAGTATTAGGGAATACAGGAATAAAAGTATCAAGAATGTGCTTTGGAGGACTAACAGTAGGACCTCTACAGGCTAATCTACCAATTGAAGTAGGTGCAGAGGTAATAGCTGAAGCTTTTAATAGAGGGGTAAATTTTATAGATACAGCTCAGTTATATAAAACTTATCCTTATATAAAAAGAGCTTTAGAAATTTGTGAGAAAAAAGATATTGTTATTGCTTCAAAATCATATGCTTATGATGAAGAAACAGCTAAGAAAAGTTTAGATGAAGCGTTGACAGAATTAAATAGAGATACAATAGATATTTTTTTATTACATGAACAGGAAAGTGAACATACTTTAAGAGGACATTATGAAGCGTTAAAATATTATTTAAAAATGAAAGAGATGGGTATAATAAGAGCTGTAGGCATATCTACTCACACAATTCGAGCAGTAGAAGCTGCAGCAAAAATGGAAGAAATAGATGTAATTCATCCTATTATTAATATAAAGGGCATAGGGATTCAAGATGGAAGTCGCGATGAAATGTTAAAAGCTATAAAAGAAGCGTATAAAAATGGGAAAGGCATCTATGGAATGAAGCCTATTGGTGGAGGCAATTTGATTCACTCTGTAGATGAAAGCTTAGATTATGCCATAAATATTAACGAACTGCATTCAATAGCTGTTGGCATGCAAACAAAAGAGGAAGTTGTTGCCAATGTCTTAAAGTTTAGTGGAGAACAAGTTCCAGATGAAGTTTTAAATAAAATTTCTAAAAAACCAAGAAGATTACATATAGATGATTGGTGTGAAAAATGTGGAAGTTGTGTGAAACACTGCAAACACCATGCATTAAATATAGTAAATGAAAGAGTTGTTGTAGATACGGATAAATGTGTCCTTTGTGGGTATTGTAGTAGTTACTGTCCACAGTTTTGTATAAAAATTGTATAGAGATGAGGGTGAATGATGAGAATAATGGGACTAGATGTAGGAGATAAGACAGTAGGAGTTGCTGCAAGTGATGCACTAGGATGGACAGCTCAGGGAATCGAAACCATAAGAAGGACAAATAAAAAGGCTGATTATAGGAGAGTTGGAGAACTTATTGAGGAAAAAGAAATAACAAAAATAGTTGTTGGGCTACCTAAAAATATGAATGGTAGTATAGGTCCACAGGGAGAGAAAGTTTTAGAATTTGTTGAGGATTTAAAAAAACGATTTAAAGTTGAGATTATTTTATGGGATGAAAGATTAACAACAGTAGCTGCTGAAAGAATGTTGATCAGTGGAGATGTGAGTAGAAAGAAAAGAAAAAAAGTAATCGATATGATTGCAGCAACATATATTTTACAAGGTTATTTAGATGCTCAAAAATAATAAAGAGGTGATTAGAATGGAAAATGAAAATATCATAACACTTTTAGATGAGAATGGAAAAGAAACAGAATTTGAAATTATTGCAAGCTTAAAGGTTGAAGATACTGAGTATGTAATCCTTGCTCCTATAGATGAAAACGATGATGAGGGAGTAGTTATTTTCAAAGTAATTGAAGAGGATGGGGAAGAGGTTCTTGAAAATATTCAAGATGAAGAAGAATTAAATCAAGTGATTGGGGCTTACGAAGAATTATTTAAAGAAGAGTAGAAGCTATGATCATTAAGATCATAGTTTTGTTTTATGGAAATGGATAAATGCAAAACAAAATGTAATTGAAAAAGTATATCAATTAAAAAAATATTGCGTTTTTTAGGAGATGATATAATGCATATTGTTTGTAAAACATGTGGGAATATCATAAAAGATTCAGAAAGTATTCGATGTCCAAGGTGTTATACACTATTAAAAAAGCAGCATAAATGTGAAGATTGTAAAGGATGTACTTTGAAATTTGAAAAGTGCAACAAGTGATTTTATATTTAGAAAAATCAGTATTCATATCCAGAGAATAGAAAAACTCCTTGACTTTTATAGGATTTAGAATTAAACTATTCCATATAAGAGAGATTATTAATTGAAAAAGAAGGTGCTAAAGTGAAGGAAATTATGGAAAATTTAAAAGATAAGCTAAAGGAAAAAGGATATAAGTTAACACCCCAAAGAAGAGCTACTTTAGATACCATTATTGAAAATCAAGGAAAGCATCTAAGCACGGAAGAAATTTATGATATGGTTAAGGAAAACTGTCCTGAGATTGGTTTGGCTACAGTATATAGAACTTTGCAGCTTCTTGATGAATTAGATGTAATTTCAAAAATAAACTTTGATGATGGATGTAGCAGATATGAATTGAATACGAATGAGGATGATCATCAACATCATCATTTAATATGTTTAAAATGTGGGGATGTTATTGAAGTAGAAGTGGATTTAATGGAAACATTAGAAGAAGAGATTGAAAATAACTATGATTTTAAAATTAGTGATCATAAAGTGAAATTCTTTGGATATTGTTCTAAGTGTCAGTAAATCCTGTATCTTAAAGCTACAGGATTTTTTTATCTATAAATCTTAATAAAATTTTCAACTTCTCGTTTAGTTATCTCAAAAAAAAGCAATAATAATATAAAAAGTAGTAAATCGTTGCTTATACGGTGCTATGTTGATAAGAGATACTAAATAAAGTATAATGAATTAGGTGAGATTGTCCGGGCTTGTTGTTTGAATAAAATATCAGAGCGGAGATAGATAGTAGAGATAAGGAGTGTGATATTGTGGCAAGAAAACCAGCAAAAATTAAAGTGATTCCTCTTGGGGGCTTAAATGAAATTGGAAAAAACATGATGGCGTTTGAATATAAAGACGATATTATGATTATTGATTGTGGATTAAGTTTTCCAGAGGATGAAATGCTAGGAATTGATATGGTAATTCCAGACATTACCTACTTGATGAAAAACAAAGATAAAGTAAAAGGAATTGTTCTTACCCATGGACATGAAGATCATATTGGTGCATTGCCTTATGTTTTAAAAAAGCTAAATGTTCCTATATATGGTACTAAATTAACATTAGGGTTAGTGGGGAATAAATTAAAGGAACATAAGTTATCTTCTAGTGTACATACGGAAATTGTAAAGCCAGGGGATGTAATTAAATTAGGGGATTTTAAAGTAGAGTTTATTAGAACAAGTCATTCTATTGCAGATGCAGTTTGCTTGGCTATACATACACCTATGGGAACAATTGTTCATACAGGGGATTTTAAAATAGACTTTACACCAATTGACGGAGAACCTATTGATTTTCATAGATTAGCTGAACTTGGAAAAAAAGGCGTATTATTACTATTAGCAGATAGTACAAATGTTGAAAGACAAGGATATACAATGTCTGAGAGAACTGTTGGTGTAACTTTTGAAAATATATTTAGAAATGCTACTCAAAGAATTATCGTAGCTACTTTTGCTTCAAATGTTCATAGAGTACAGCAAATTATTGATGCAGCTTATAAGTTTAATCGAAAAATATCCGTATCTGGAAGAAGTATGGTAAATGTAGTGAATGTTGCTATGGAATTAGGGTATTTAAAAGTTCCTGAGGACATGTTAATCGATATTAATAATATTAATAATTACCCAGACAATGAAGTAGTTGTGATTACTACAGGAAGTCAAGGAGAGCCTATGTCAGCTTTATCAAGAATGGCATCTGCAGAACATAGAAAACTAGAAATACAACCAGGAGACATGGTGATTATTTCTGCAACTCCCATACCTGGAAATGAAAAAACTGTGGCAAGAGTTGTTAATCAACTGTTTGAGAAAGGTGCTAATGTTATATACGAAGCTTTAGCAGATGTACATGTTTCAGGACATGCCTGTCAGGAAGAATTGAAATTAATGCATTCATTAATAAAACCAAAGTATTTTATCCCAGTGCATGGTGAATATAGACATTTAAGACAGCATGGTAAACTTGCTGAAAGTTTAGGCATGCCTACTGAAAATGTATTTACAATAGAAAATGGTCAGGTTGTAGAGATTTCAAGGGATCATGCAAGAATTTGTGGAAATGTACCAGCGGGTAATATATTAGTAGATGGATTGGGTGTTGGAGATGTTGGAAATATCGTTCTTCGAGATAGAAAGCACTTGTCTGAAGATGGATTGATGGTTGTAGTTGTAACCATTAGAAAAGAAGATGGACAAGTCATATCAGGACCAGATATTATATCTCGTGGATTTGTCTATGTGAGAGAATCAGAAGTTTTAATGGATGAAGCTAGATCTGTTGTGAGAAATGCATTACAAATATGTCAAGCCAATGGAGTAAGAGAATGGGCTGCATTAAAAGCTTCTATTAAAGATAGTCTAAAAGGTTTCTTATATGAAAAAACGAAAAGAAGTCCAATGATCTTACCGATTATTATGGAAGTATAATAAAATATGCTGCGTATGCAGCATATTTTATTTTTGTATTCCCTTTGAGAAGATGTTGTAAATATTTGTTGAGGATTGTATAATTATATAATGGAAATATTATAGTTGGAGGGAATTTGATGAAATTACATAAATTTAAGGGAATTATATTTTTATTGATTATGATGCTTATTTTGGGTGGCGGGAAAATGTATTTTAACAACTCAATTGGGCCTGTAAATGTGGATAGTACTGACTTGATTATGGTACAAATTCCAACAGGGGCTTCTACAAAACAAATTGCAAAGATATTAGATACAAATAATATTATCAACAGTGATTTAACTTTTCGTATTTTAAGCAAATTGTCAAAAGCTGATGGTAAAATGAAAGCAGGTAATTATAACTTTGAAAAGAGTATGGCAGCAGATGAAATTATAAAGATCCTCGTAAATGGAGATACTGTGAAGGATACTGTGAAGGTCACCATTCCTGAAGGCTTTGAATTAAAACAAATTGCAAAAAGACTAGAAGATGAAGGATTAGTGAATAAGATTAGGTTTATAGAAATAGCAGAAAGTGAAGATTTTGATTATAAATTTTTAAAACACATTCCAAAAGAGAAAAATAGGCTTGAAGGTTTTTTATTTCCTGATACCTATGAGATTTCTAAAAATGCTACAGAGAAAGAAATCATTAAAAAGATGTTAAATCGCTTTGATGATATTTTTGTAGATAATTATTGTAAAAGAGCAGAAGAATTGAATATGACTGTAAATGATATTGTAACCCTGGCATCTATTATAGAAAGGGAAGCAAAGGTAGATAAAGAGAGACCTATTGTAGCTAGTGTTTTCTATAATAGGATGAATATAAAAATGCCACTGCAATCTTGTGCTACTGTTCAATATGTGTTAGGTAAGAGAAAAGCAAGGTTAAGTACAAAGGATACAGAAATTGATTCACCGTATAATACGTATAAGCATAATGGATTACCCCCTAAGCCTATTGCGTCTCCAGGAAAAGCTTCTATTGAGGCAGCACTTTATCCTAGTGAGACAGACTACTTATATTTTGTTGTAAGTAAAAATGGAGAGCATCATTTTAGTAAAACATATAAAGAACATTTAAAGGCGAAGAATGGTATTTATTAAAAGAGGAAAACCAATACGTGAAGCATTTCACGTACTTCTTTTTGCCAAAGATCAATAAAAGGAGTTGTATAGATTGAGTAATATCGTTAATGAATTAGTGGAAGAATATATAAGGAATATTTTGCCACAAAAAGATGGATTATTAAAAGATATGGAGGAGTATGCTTTTAAGAATCATGTACCTATTGTACAACCAGAAGTAGCAAAACTTTTAGAAGTAATTACAAAAATTAATCAAACAAAATCTGTCTTAGAAGTAGGAACAGCTATTGGCTATTCTGCTATTATTTTTATGAAGGCTATGGAAGATGGGAAGTTAACGAGTATAGAGAAACGAAACGATATGGTTGAAATTGCTAGAAAGAATATAGAAATGGCAGGACTTAAAGGTCAAATAGAAGTTATAGAAGGTTGCGCTGAAGAAATATTACCAACATTAAAGGGGAAATTTGATTTAATATTTTTAGATGCTGCAAAAGGACAATATATGAAATTTCTTTCTTCGAGTATAGACCTCTTAAAAAAAGGAGGCGTACTTGTTTCTGATAATGTATTATATAAAGGGATGATTGCTTCTGATGAATATGTAGTACGTAGAAAAATAACTATTGTAAAAAGGATGAGGAAATACTTAGATTATATTATGGATCATCCAGAACTTACAACATCCTTATTACCTATTGGTGATGGTGTAGCCTTAAGCTATAAAAATTAGGAGGAAAAATGATGAAAAAAATAGAATTATTAGCACCTGCTGGTGATTTAGAAAAATTAAAAATGGCTATTATATATGGAGCTGATGCTGTATATATAGGCGGACAGGTTTTTGGATTAAGGGCCAGTGCCAAAAACTTTTCATTTGAAGATATGAAAAAGGGAATAGAATTTGCCCACAAAAGAGGAAAAAAAGTATATGTTACATTAAATATTATTCCGCATAATGAGGACTTAAAAGAGCTTCCTGGATATTTGAAAGAATTGAAAGAGTTAAATATTGACGCCGTTATTTTATCAGATCCAGGTACATTTATGTATGTAAAAGAGTTTGCACCAGATATGGAAGTACATTTAAGTACACAAGCAAATAATACGAATTATATGAGTGCAAAATTTTGGCACAATCAAGGAATAAAAAGAGTGATATTGGCTCGCGAAATGTCTTTTAAAGAGATTAAAGAAATAAGAGAAAATATACCAGATGATTTAGAATTAGAAGGATTTGTACATGGAGCTATGTGTATATCTTATTCAGGAAGATGTCTTCTAAGCAACTATATGGCAAATAGAGATGCCAATAGAGGTGCATGTGCCCATCCATGTAGATGGCAATATTATTTAATGGAAGAAAAAAGGCCAGGAGAGTATATGCCCGTTTTTGAAGATGAAAAAGGGACATACTTTTTTAATTCAAAGGACCTTTGCATGATTGAATATATTCCTGAATTGATCGAATCAGGACTCTCAAGTCTTAAAATAGAAGGAAGAATGAAAAGTGCATACTATGTTGCAAATATTGTTAATGTGTATAGAAAGGCCATAGATACATACTATGAAAATAAAGAAACTTATAAATATGATCCAAATTGGATGATGGAAATAAAAAAAGCAAGTCATAGGAAATTTACAACTGGATTTTATATAGATAAGCCAAAAGAGGAAGAACAATTATATGCAAATAGTTCGTATATACGTGAATATGATTTTGTAGGATTGGTAGTAGATTATGATGAAAAAACGGGCATAGCTAGGGTAGAACAAAGAAATAGAGTATTTAAAGGAGAAACCATTGAAGTAATGGGACCAGGTATGAAAAATTACACACAAAACATTGAACACTTATGGAATGATAAGGGAGAAGCCCTTGATGTAGCACCACATCCTCAACAAATGATAAAAATAAAAATGGAAAAGCCAGTAGAAAAATATCACATTCTAAGACGATGTAGAAAGGATGATTGTCTTGAGTAAACCAATTTTAATTGGCATTACTGGGGGTACAGGTTCTGGAAAAAGTACTATTGCAAAAGCTATTTTTGAAAGTTTACCACAAAAAAATATTGCTATTATAGAACAGGATTCTTATTATAGAGATCAAAGTCATTTGCCAATGGAAGAAAGAATACATACCAATTATGATCATCCATTGGCCTTTGATACAGAACTTTTACTTAAGCAGCTCCACGAACTTTTAAACTATAGACCTGTAGAAAAGCCTATATATAATTTTGAAAAACATACAAGAAGAAAGGAAACCGTTCGTGTTGAGCCTAAAGATATTATTATATTAGAAGGAATTATGATCTTAGAAGATGAAAATTTGAGAGAATTAATGGATATAAAAATATTTGTAGATACAGATGCGGATGTAAGAATTATTAGAAGAATTACAAGAGATATCAATGAAAGAGGAAGAACCCTTGAATCAGTTATTGAACAATATTTAAATACGGTTCGACCAGCTCACCTTCAGTTTATTGAACCTAGTAAAAGATATGCAGATATTATTATTCCAGAGGGTGGGTATAATAAAGTAGCTATAGACATTATGGTATCAAAAGTAAGATCTATTATTTATGAAAAACAAAATGGTAGAGAATTAAAAATATTATAAAGTATACGCCTTCCTAAAATTGGAAATACTAATCGTAGCCAATTTTTTAAGGAAGGTGTTTTTTTTGGAATCGAGAGTGGATAGAAAAAGAAAAAAACAAATAAATAATGTCTACGAAAACAATCAGAAAAGAATTTATACCTTAGGCATAATTTTTACCGTATTTCTCTTAGGTTTAATGAGTAGGCTCTTTTATATACAAATTGTTAAAGGAAATGATTATTATGCTCGTGCAAAAAATCAATGGTTTAAAGAGATACCCGTTGGAATAGAAAGAGGAAAGATATACGATCGAAATAGGTTACTTCTTACCAATCAAGAAGAAAAAAGATATTTGGTTATTTACCCTGAATACTTTATAGAATCAGACGAAAATATAAAAATGATCAGTGATATTACAAGTATATCTCCTTATAAATTAAAAAAAGGTAAATTAACTAGTAGTAGAACAATTAAGCTTGAAATTAAAAATGATAAAGAAGAGCTTATTAAAAAAGTTATGTCTATAAAAGGAGTATATCCTGTTGACTATAATGATAGATATAATAAAAAATCGATAGCTGCTCATGTGATTGGATATATCAATAAAATCGATAATATAGGCGAAAAGGGAATAGAAAAAATGTATGATGAAGTATTAAAAGAAAATCAAATTTGTAAAGTAGAAGCTGTTGTAGATGCGCAAAAGAAAATCATACCGGGCTTAGGCTATAAAAAGCAGGATCAATCATTCAGAGAAAACGGAAAAAATATTGTAACTACATTAGATTATCATATACAAAAAATAGCAGAAGAAGAATTTGAGAAGCTTCATAAAAATGGAAGTGTTGTGATATTAGATGTGCAAAGTGGGGAAATATTGGCTATGGTGAGCAGACCTAATTTTGATCAGAATAATGTGGCAGCATACCTTAAAAGTAATAATAAGGAACTTTATAACAGAGCTGTTCAAATAGGCTATCCTCCTGGGTCTATTTTTAAGATTATTGTTACAGCAGCAGCTCTTGAAAATAAAATAAATGATGATGATTTCTTTTGTAAAGGATATGAAGAGATAGGAGATACGAGAATTAAATGTTGGAGTTTTGACAAGGGAGGGCATGGAAAATTAAATTTGGAAGAAGCTTTTGCTGTATCCTGTAATGCTGCTTTCATACAATTAGGAGAAAAAATAGGTGGAGAAAAGATTTTGTCTATGGCAAAAAAATTCGGATTAGGTTCAAAAACAAATATTGGATTGTATGAAGAAATATCTGGAAGTCTCCCATCTGAAGAATATATGAAAGGAGCAGGAATAGGAAATATTTCTATAGGACAGGGCACATTAGAAGTAACACCCTTACAAATCGCAAAGACTACAGCAATTATTGCTAATGATGGAGTAGACAAAGGCGTATATCTAATAAAAGAAATTATTGATGATCATGGAAAAATTATAAAAAAGAAGGATAAAAATAACCCACAAAAAGTGATAAGCTATCATACTGCTAAAAGAATTCAAACTATGATGGAAAAGGTAGTAAGTATGGGGACAGCAAGAAATATGGGATTGGGTAAAACATCTGGAAAGACTGGTTCGGCACAAGCAAAATTACAAGGAAAAGATATTGTCCATGCATGGTTCACTGGTTTTTTTCCTAGTAAGGATCCTAAATATGTTATAACGATTGTTGTTGAAGATGGTATTTCAGGAGGAAAATCAGCCATACCAATTTTTAAAAATATTAAACAACGAATCAATTAAAAAAGAAATTCTTCTCAAGACATGCACAGATCTTTAGATGAATACATATAATTTAAGATGACGCATAATTAGGAGGTGTGCATCTCAATGTGGACCACAGTAGTAACCGTATCTGTTATTTTGGCAAAACCTATTTTTATGTTAGTATCTTATATTTCTAGTAATACATCTTTCCCTAAACCACTAACACCTGAAGAAGAAAACCATTATTTAGCACTATATGAACAAGGAGATGAAGATGCCAAAAATATACTAGTAGAAAGAAATCTAAGATTAGTTGCTCATATTGTAAAAAAATATCATAATACAGGAAGAGATGTGGATGATTTAATTTCTATAGGGACCATTGGATTAATAAAAGCTATTACATCTTTTGATAGAAGCAAAGGCACAAGGTTAGCTACTTATGCAGCACGTTGTATTGAAAATGCTATCCTTTCAAAACGGAAACATTTTTATGTTTTCGTTTATTTTTTTTCATAGTTTACTCCGAACATGGTGATATCAATATTTTCTCCATCCCAAGTTATATTTTCTATTAAATGATTAATCAAATTACGTTTACCATATACGTCTAAAGAATCAACCATTTTAGGAAAGGTTGTAAGTATATTCTTTATATTTTCTATATCTATTTCTGTGGATTGATTCTCATTCTTACTTTTACTAAAATGAGAAAGCCTATTTTTTAGTTCTTTTGTTTTTTCATCTAATTCTTCAATTTGTTTGATGATATATTTTGTAGCAGTAGAATTTTGTCCTTTTGATAAAGCATTGATTAAGCTCAGAATAGCACGTTCATTGCTTTTAATATGAGATGATAGCATAATCTTTTCAGAGCAAATAGTCTTATCAATTTTTTCAATTTTTAAGTGATTCTTAGAGATGCTTTCACATAGTAGGGTGTTATTTTTAGATAGTTTTTTTATTTCTTCTAATACTAGTGCATCTAGTTGATTCCCATTTATATTTTTTATGTTGCATTTCATTTTCTTACTTTTTTCTTTGTATTCACACATGTAATAAAAGATCTGTACACCATCTTTATTTTTTCGACCTGTACGAGGTCGCATAAAACTGCCACATTTTTTACAACGTAATAATCCGGATAAAAGGGACTGGGTATTTTTAACTTTTCTAAAAGATTTTGATTTGTTTTTTAATAAGATTTTTTGAACTTTGATCCATTTCTTACTAGGAATGACTCCCTTATGAGCACCTATGGAAATAATCCATTCAGGATAGTCTCTAATTTTGTTGGAGGTGTGTTTTTTTTGTATGGTTTTATTATAGGCCATGATTCCATGATCACCGTTAAAATCATTTTTATCTGTGTAGATGATAAATTTATTTTTACATAAGTAATTATATAGCAACTCATCAGCAGTTGCGTATACAGGATTCATTAGAATATTACGCAAAGCGAAGCGTGAAAAATCTATATTATTTCGGGTTTTAATATTATTTTGAATACAATATGTTTCAAGCTTACTTAATGATTGTAATTCTAAAAATTTATGGAATAGGATTTTAATCTTTTCTAATTCATCTGGGATAGGAGAAAGTTTATAATTTTTCTTTTCTTTACCATTAGCATCAATTATTTTAACTGCTTTAGATTCAAAGCCTGTAGGTGTTGTACCACCAAGCCATCTACCTGTCTTTGCAAGCTGTAGCATATTATCTTGTATACGCTGCGCAATCGTTTCTCTTTCAAGTTGTGCAAAAACAGAAGCGATATACATCATTGCACGGCCCATTGGTGTAGAAGTGTCAAACTGTTCACGAAGAGAGATGAAACCTATGTTTTCCCTTTCTAACATGTCTATAATATCTGAAAAGTTAGAAATATTTCTAGAGATCCTATCTAATCTATAGCACATCAAAATATGAAATTTACCCTCACTAGCGTCTTTCATCATTTTTTGATACTCCGGTCTATCTATATTACCACCAGAAAAACCTTCATCTTCATAGGTAATAAATTTTTCAATAGGATTAAAATGCTGTAGGGCATATTCCTTACAAAGCTGTATTTGATTTTGCGTAGATTCACCTTTTCCTGTAAATTTTGATTTTCTAGAATAAATAGCTATATGCATAGAATCACCTTTCTAAAAAATTTATTATCATATTACTGTTGGTTATAAAAAAAGTGATAAATCATTTCCACAGCCTATTAAATTATTTCCGAGGGAATAGTGAAAATATGATAGATATTAGCAAGAATCATCATAATTATTAAAAAATCCAGTGATATATAAGGAAATACAGCTGAAAATAATACAAATTCCCATATTATAAAAAAAGAAAAGCTCCTTTAAGTAGATCAATAGATTCTTCCCTGATAAAACCTATAGCATAGTACAAACTAAGGTTTTCATAGAATGTTTTGAGGTGGTCATATGAAAATTAGATTACATTTTCCACATACTCTAGAAAAACAAAAGCTATTAAGCGAAAGAATAGCACAGGAACATGTAAATATGATAAAAGAGTATATTAATAAGTTATCAATAGATGAAGAAGACAAATATAGACTTTGGGAAGATGTTAAATTACAGATAAAAAAGGTGTAGAGGACGAAATCACTATTCATTAAACTGTCATCGTATTGTATTTAAAAAGGATAAGTCATAATGCTGGTTACAAAGATTTACTAAATGTTTTATTTGTTTTTCAGTAGTAATGGTATAAGGAAATGTACGAATAAGATTAGATTGAGCATCATAAATTAAAATTTTATGTTTATTTTGGGCAATCCATAAAGGAAACTTAATCAAGTTATCAATCCTTTCTATCATTTTAAATTACTATTTTAAATAGATTATATTAAAGGTTTATTCAAAATATACCGCAAATAATTAAAAATTAATACTTCCGAGTAGAATAGTATCAATGAATAAAAAGCTTTTAACCACACTTTAACTTTAATAAAAAATATTACACATACAAGTAAATTATTCTTATAAAACAAATTATTTCATATATAAGTAGGATTTTCCTATTTTGTGTCGAATACTGTCTGTAAGAAAGGGTGACTACATATGAGATTAACAGTAAAAAGTAAACTTATAAGTAACTATATACAAGAATGGTTACAAACAAATAACAAAACAGAAGCAACTCCAGCGGATGTTATAGAATATCTCATGAAAAAAAATATATATAAAAGTCATGCATTAAGAAATTTCCAGAGGGATCTTAGAACATTAGAAACCAGAGATATGTTAGATTTTATTAAGGGCATTGAAACAAAACAAGTAAAAAGCAAAAGATTTTGGATATTAAAAAAAGTTACAGAATAGATTATTTTAAAAATTGCATTTTAGTATATATTGCAAATGAAATATTGATGACAATTCGTTCTAGTAAAAAAACAAAAAGTGAAGTCTCCTTACAAGACCCTATTGGTATAGATAAAGAAGGCAATGAATTTCCCTCAACAGTTTATCAACTATTGAGGGAATCTTTAATGTGGCAGTCTAGGATAAAGTACTAATGTAAATTGATCATTTCTCTGATTTTTCTCTTTGTTATATACAGCAGAATCAAGTATACTTTTAAGTAGACAATTTTTCTTTGCTGGATCAGTTGTACGTGAATATACATCTAGCACTTTTTTTATTTTAGGAATCATATTATTCTTAACTTCGTGTCTTTTAACTTCATGTTCAAGTGTAATTTTAGCTTTAACTATATATTTTTTTGTTTTTTTTATTTTGTCTATAAGATTTTGTGATCTATCTAAATAGGTGTCTACATCATAGACTCCACGTTCTAAGAAGTCATGTAAAGTTCCCTTTTGCTTTTCTAATTCAAGCAATTCTTTTTCTAATTGAGTTAGTACTTTTTTATATAGAGATATAGAATTATTTTTATCTTTTTCAGTCTGTGTTCTTGTATCATATTGAGCGCTATATTTTTCTAACCATTCATTTAATGCTGCTATTAGCTGCTGTTCTACATATTTCAATTTACTACTTTTATTTCCACAATGTGTATAACACATAAGCTGATCATCTTTTTTTTTATAAGGACGAAGTACCATAGAGGCTCCACATTTGTTACATTTAATTATTCCAGCTAATGGGTTTGTTATGCCACTTTCTAATTGGTATGGGACATGATATCTTTTTCCTAATATGTTCTGGGCTCTCAGATACATTTTCATAGATATCAAAGCTTTATGCTTTCCATCTGCAATAATCCATTCACTTTTTGGTCTTTGCCTAGCATCTTTTACCTTATTAGGGTTAGAAGATTTCTTAATTTCTTTTTTCTTCCACGTGATTTTACCTGCATATACTGGATTTTTTATAATAGTCAAAACAGATGAATTAGACCAGTCTTTATTTGTATATGTTTTGTATCCTAATTGATTTAATTTATTAGCAATTTTACTGCAACCTAAATTGTGACTTGTATATAAATTAAATATCATTTTTACTACATCAGCCTGCGCAGGATAAGGTTTTAAAGTTCTTGATTTATCCGTATAATGTATTTCATATCCATATGGGGGAAGGGGAGAAATATAATTTCCTTCTTCTATGGATCGGATTCTTCCAGATTGTAAACGTCTATTAATAATCTTTAATTCTTTTCTAGCCATAAAGGCTTCAAATTCGCTGTATTCTTCGTCGAATTCATCATGCAGGTCATAAGTTTTACGAGGGGTAATAATCTTTGTATTTGCCTTCTTAAATGTTTCTAATATTAATCCTTGCTCTTGCATATTACCCCTGCCTAATCGATCCACATCCATACATAGAACAGCATCATATTGTTTTGATTCTACATCCTTAAGAAGTTCTAACATTTCTGGTCTATGCATAAGACTTTCACCAGATACTATTTCTTCCCGAATTTTAACTATATTTAGTCGTTGCTCTTGGGCAACCTTTAAGAGGGTTTTTCTATGTTTGGCTAATGTTTCACCTTCACCACGTTTTTCTGCTTCTTCATCAGCACGAGATTTCCTTAGGTATATACATATTCTTTCCATGTGATCACCTTTCTGTTACATGATTATATTTATATTATATTATTTTCTAGAATGATTATAATTAAATGAAAAAATAATGAAATATATTTAATTATTTCCAAGGTAATAGTGCGAATTCGATAGGTAATCACAGATATTAGCATTAAAGTGAAATTTTCAACGATATATAAAGAAATACCCCAAATCTCAATATAATAAGAAGTAAAAAAGTAACAATAATTTCTCCGAATCATATTTTAATAGTAGACATAAATATGTTAGGAGGTATTGTTAAATGGATGATAATGTATATGATTGCTCAATAGATGCTGAGACTGCTTCTAATCCAAGACGTAGACCAAGACGCAGACCAAGACGTAGGCCACCAGGATATGGACCGGGGTATGGTCCAGGATACGGACCAGGTTATGGCCCGGGGTATGGGCCAGGGTATGGACCGGGATATAGACCAGGGTATGGTTTTGCACCATGGCTATGGCTACTTGCACCATTCTTTGGATATGGTGGCAGATACTATTGATATTAAAGATGTATAAAGCAATATATATTGATACAACAAAGTAAATCAAACAAATAATTCCTCACTTTTGGGTGGGGAATTTTATTTTATGTTCATCTAGCATAAGCGTAAACTAATCGATAAAAGTTTTAGTTTTTACTTGGGGAAGTCTTATAGATACATTACCAAAAGCTATTTAGTTTTCCCATTCTAAAAAACATTCACCTAAACAACTTTAACCAAAATATTGATAGATTTACGAAAGGTAAACATAGAGTGTAGGCATAGTACAAACCAGTAAATTCATAATTTGTAGTGGAGGTGTTGAAATGGAAGAAAAATATGATGCTACCTATCATTTTGGCAACACTACTGTTCATATTATAGGCCCACCACCGATGACAGAGGAAGAGATAGAAAAGGTGTTAGACGAGTATCACAGAGCAGGATGGGCGATTATTCAAGAACTTAGAGAAAAGGGAGAAGATATCTAACAAAAGATAAACATCCTTTCTGATTATATATACCTTAAAACACTCAATATAAGGTTTATGAGTAAATGAAGAAGTATCTTTTTATTCGTTCTAAAAATTGCATGAGTCATGATAGTTATAAAAGAGAAGAAGGGATAATTAAGCAGAAGCGTTGAATAAAGTAAAAAATTTCCTTTTGTCGAACGATTTAAGTAGGAATATAATTCTTTTTATCGAATTAAGTAGGTAAAGGGGGTTATAGAGATGGACGAAAAAACAATTATAATAATAAAGAAAATCATTAGAAAGCTTGAAAATAGGGAAAAAGAAAATGAAAAGATTGTTGTACATAAAAAATGTGTTTAATACATAGAGATTATTTATTGTCGAAACATAGGAATAATTGTTGTAGTATATTTACTTTCTATGGAGAATAGTTAAATATAAAAGAGGCAGCTGTTTCAGAACATAAAGTAGACATGCAAATAGAAGAATACAATAGGTCGTTAAAAGAAATGAAAGAAGACGGATATATGACTTATAAAGTTATCGACGATTATCCTGTTTATAATGAAGAAGCAAAATATATCTGCATATCATTATTTCCTACATCAAATACTAATAGTGAGGTGATGATATGAAGCAAATTAAAAATGCAAAAGAGCTTTTAGATCCTAAAAAAGGTTCTGTAAAAAAAGCTCTTACACAAGGTAAATATAAAGAGATAACAGATTTAAGAGAAAAAAATGATATAGTGAATGCAACATTTGGTTTTGGCAGTGAAGACGAAAGATAAGAGAGTGAAAGCTCTCTTATCTTTAATATTAACAATAAATAGTTGGTAGCGATTGAGGTGGTAATCTGCCCAAAAGTAAATGGAAAACATATGTAAAAGATAGATTACTAGAAGTTGAAAACAGTTGATAAGAGATATGTATGTTTGCAAGAGTATTAGAGAAGAAATAAAAGAAAAGAAATCGTATATATAGACCATGATTGCTCCTGGTCATCAAAAAATGCACTGCAATAAATAGCTGATTTATGAAAGGGTAATATGTATTAAGAATTGGGAATGAACCCCCAATTCTTTTTAATAATTAGCAACGACCATAACCACCACAATTACAGAATATTACTACTAACAACAAGAAGAATAATAATAATTCGGTACTGCAACCACCACAACCATCAAAAATACCACCAATTCCACCACATTGAGCATCAGCCATAAGGAAAAGCCTCCTTTTATATTCATTATATTGACTACTTTCTTTTGACCTAATACAATGTATGTAGGTTGTAGGGCATGTGTTACATGATTTCAAAAAAAATTTTTATGTAAAATAATTACTAATCTAAAATTTGTATAATATAAGTGTATAACGGACAAACTAATAGGTTGATAAGCTATTTAAGGCAATGAAATATCACTCTTAGATATTTTAGGAACGGAAACGGATGAAGTTTTAGACGAAGTAGAGCTAAAAATACAAGTAAAAAAATTATACCAAAAAATGTCCAGTGTTTTGAAAAATAGAGAAAGAACTATTTTACAATTAAGATATGGATTAGCTAATGATGGAAGTAAAACACAAAGGGAAATAGCAAAATTATTAGGAATTTCCCGTTCTTATGTATCCCGAATAGAAAAAAGAGCCATAAAAAAGCTTAGTAAAGCTTTTCATTATAATACAAAAAAGAATATTGATGATAAAAAGGATGGATAAATGTTAGCATTTTTGCTAGCATTTTATTTTTTATAGGTTATAAAAAATATTGTAGATTTTTATATTTTTAACACTGTTGCCTTGGAAATTCCATAACATAAAAACAAATAAAAAACTATATATAACAATTTTTTTGTTGGAAAATTAAAAAATAAATGGTATAATATTCTAAGAGTAGATATTTTACTATTCATGGTAACTTATAAGATATATTTCATATAAAGAATTATAAAAATAATAAACTTAACATATTTGTTAATAGGATAAAAAATAAAGTATTTATTGTAAACCACCTATATAAGACATGAAATACGTCAAAAAAAAACATTTTTTAAAATATTATAGCAGGATTTTAAAAAAACTATATTGAACTATTTATAATAAATTAAAATAGGGATATGTAGTAATATGATGTTAGTACAAATGATACATGGTTATACTTTGGACGCCTATGCCATGTTGATGTAGTGGCGTAACCGACTAACGCTATATTATAATATAGATAGTTAGTCTTTTTATTTTTTTGAAAGCCATATATAGAAATGATAAGATAATTTATAATTTAAAATTATTTATTATTTTATACAAAAAATTATATATTATAGGTGGAGGATACTTATGCAATCAAAAAAACGACTAGGAGATTTACTCATTGATGCTGGATTTATCACAGAAGAACAGATCAATGAAGCTTTAAAAATCCAAAGATCTTCTGGAAAAAAATTAGGAGAAATCTTAATTGATGAAGGTTTTATACAAGAAAAACAAATGATAGAAATATTAGAATTTCAATTAGGAATTCCGCATATGGATTTAGAAAAATATCATATTGATCCAGAAGTTCCTAGGTTAATCAGTGAAAAAATAGCTAAAAGGCATGTATTAATACCCATAAAGAAAGAACATGAGAAACTAACAGTTGCTATGTCTGATCCTTTAAATATTTTTGCCATAGACGATGTTAAAATTGCAACAAGACTAAATGTAAATGTAGTAATTGCAACAAAACAACAAATTTTAAATGCAATTGATAGGTATTATGGTAGAGAAAGCGCTGAAAAAGCTATTGAAGATTTAAAAAGAGAAGCTCAAATAGAAAATGTAGAAAATATAGAAAATCAGATAGCAAATGATATTCATAATGCACCTACAGTTAGGCTTGTTAATTCTATTATTCAACAAGCTATAAAATTAAAAGCAAGTGATATTCATATTGAACCTTCAGAAAAAAAACTGCGCATACGTTTTCGTATTGATGGAGAACTGCAAGAAATCATGTCTATTGCAAAAACAACTCATGCATCCATCATATCAAGAATAAAGATATTGGGGAAAATGGATATTGCTGAAAAAAGAATTCCACAAGATGGTCGAATTGAAATTGTCGTAGATGATAAAAAAATTGATATTCGTATTTCTATATTACCTACAGTATATGGGGAAAAAGTTGTGCTTAGATTACTTGATAGAAATAATTTTGTGTTCTCTAAAAATGAACTTGGATTTACAGAAGAAAATTTAAATAGTTTTGATAAAATTATAAAAAATCCCTATGGTGTCATTTTAGTAACAGGTCCTACGGGAAGTGGAAAAACTACAACATTATATGCTATTTTAAAAGAATTAAACCAAATTAATAGAAATATTATTACCATAGAGGATCCGGTAGAATATCGTTTGGAAGGTATTAGTCAAGTACAAGTTAATAACAAAGCAAAATTAACTTTTTCTAGTGGGTTAAGATCTATTTTAAGACAAGATCCTGATATTATTATGATCGGAGAAATAAGAGATGCTGAAACAGCACATATTGCAGTTCGAGCTGCTATAACAGGACATCTAGTTTTAAGCACAATGCATACGAACGATACTGCATCTACAGTTACACGATTAGTAGATATGGATATTGAACCGTATTTAGTATCTTCATCCGTAGTGGGTGTAATCGCTCAAAGATTGATTAAAAAAATATGTGTAAATTGTAAAGAAAGCTATACACCAAATAATACAGAAAAGAACTTATTGAAGATAGATAATCATATTCCTCTATATAAGGGTAAAGGGTGTAGTGTTTGTAACTATACAGGATATAAAGGAAGGCAAGCAGTTCATGAAATTATGCCAATCAACGAAACCTTGAGATTATTAATAGATGAAAAAGCAAGTATAGATAAAATTAGAAAAATTGCATTTAATCAAGGGATGGTATCACTAAAAGAAAGTTGTAAACAATTAGTACTACAAGGAATTACTACAGTAGATGAAATGATTCGTATTGCATACAACTTAGAGTAAGGAGATGATCAAAATGGATGTTATGAATTTGCTTAAGGTCGCAATAGAGGCAAAAGCATCAGATATACATATCACTGTTGCAATTCCTCCAATAATAAGAGTAAATGGAAAATTAGAAAAAATGAGAGAAAAGCCTCTTTCACCAGAAGATACAGCAACATTAGTAAAAAAAATATTAACTAAAGAGCAACTAACGCAATTAGATGAAAAAGGTGAATTGGACATATCTTTTTCAAGTACTGGTTTAGGAAGATTTAGAGTAAATGCATTTAAGCAAAGAGGGACTTATAGTATGGTTTTGAGGGTGGTAGCTCTTACAATTCCCACTATGGAAGATTTAGGCTTACCTCTAGTATTAAAGGAATTATCAAGAAAGCAAAGAGGTTTAGTACTAGTAACAGGGCCTACGGGTAGTGGAAAATCTACAACACTTGCTTCTATGATAGATTTGATCAACAGAGAAAGACATTGTCATATTTTAACACTTGAAGATCCTATTGAATATTTACATAAACACAATAAAAGCATTGTAAATCAAAGAGAAATTGGTAGTGATTCTAGGACCTATGCAAATG
Source organism: Crassaminicella profunda (assembly GCF_019884785.1). Classification (GTDB taxonomy): domain Bacteria; phylum Bacillota; class Clostridia; order Peptostreptococcales; family Thermotaleaceae; genus Crassaminicella; species Crassaminicella profunda. The sequence continues at coordinate 1,852,432 of NZ_CP082326.1, read as the reverse complement.
CACTAAAATCAGCATTAAGACAAGATCCTGATGTTATATTGGTAGGAGAGATGAGAGATTTAGAAACTATTAGTATCGCTATTACAGCTGCAGAAACAGGGCATCTCGTATTATCTACATTGCATACTCTAGGAGCAGCCCAAACAATAGATCGTGTCATTGACGTATTTCCTCCACATCAACAACAACAAATTAGGATTCAGTTAGCTGCTGTATTAGAAGGGGTTGTATCTCAACAATTGTTACCTAAAGCAGATGGGAGTGGGAGAAGTGCAGCTTTTGAAATAATGCTTGCTACTCCTGCAATTAGAAATTTAGTCAGAGAGGGAAAAACCCATCAAATTCAAACATCTGTTCAAACAGGAAGTAAATTTGGTATGCAGACAATGGATCATTCTCTCACAGAGTTATATAAAAACGGATTTATTTCAAGAGAAATTCTATCAATGCATGCTATTGATCAAGATACGATAAAAAGGATTTTAGGATTTTAAAGAAGAGGTGAATTATGCCAGTTTACCAATACAAAGCAGTAACAAAAAAGGGAGAAAATATAAAAGGCACGTACACTGCTAATAGTGAGAATGAAGTAATTGTCATGCTTAGGCAAAATCAATATTACCCTATTAAAATAACCAAAATGACTGAGAAAAGTAATCTATTTAATTTCATGATTCTAAACAGAGTAACAACAAAAGATATTGCTATATTTTGTAGACAATTTTATACAATGTTAAATGCAGGTGTACCTATTATAAGATGCTTAGATGTTTTAAATTTGCAAACAGAAAATAAAAAATTTAAAGAAGTAATTAAAAGTGTATATACTCATATTCAAAAAGGAGAAACTTTTTCAAATGGTTTACGGAATCATAAGCTAATTTTTCCAGAACTTTTGATAAATATGGTAGAAGCAGGGGAAATCAGTGGTAATTTAGATGGAATAATGGATAGAATGGCTATTCATTATGAAAAAGAAAGTAAAATTAACAACAAAATTCAAGGAGCATTGGTTTATCCTATCGTCTTATCTATTGTTTCTGTCTTTGTAATTATATTTCTACTTGTATTTGTAATGCCAACCTTTGTAAGCATGTTTCAAGGTTCTGGAATAGAATTACCTGCACCTACAAGAGCACTTTTATTTATAAGTAATACATTGATTAATTATTGGTATATATATATGATTGTAGGTATTTCATTACTATATGGGAGCAATCAATTCATTAAAAGTGAATTTGGAAAAATTTTCATTGATCGATTGAAACTTAAAATTCCAATTGTAAAGAGCACAACACAAAAGATTATAACCACTCGTTTTACAAGAACATTGTCAACCTTACTTTCAAGTGGAATTCCTCTAATTCAAGCTTTAGAAAGTACAGGGAGGGTTGTAGGAAATAAAGTTGTAGAGAATGGAATTAAAAATACGATTGAAGAAGTATCTGTTGGTGCAAGCTTGGCAGGATCAATACAAAAAATAGGAGTTTTCCCTCCAATGGTAATATCAATGATTGAAATAGGAGAAGAATCAGGAGCAATAGATGATATTTTAGATAAGACAGCAAACTTTTTTGATGAAGAAACAGAAACTGCTTTACAAAAGATGATAACCATGTTTGAACCTTTCATGATCACAGTGATGGCTTTTGTTGTAGGGTTTATAGTGATGGCTATGATTTTACCAATATTTAATATGGTAAATACCCTTAATTTATAGCTATATAAGTTAAAGGATATTCAAAAATAAAAAAAATAATCTACTAGCACCTTTTGGAATATTCATGCAACAAAAGGGTATATATCTAATAGAATATATTTGTTTTATCTCAATAATGTATTCCAAAATGTACTATAGAAAAATATTATATAAAAGGAGGGATCAAAACATCAAATAAAATGTTATATTATTAAAAAAATTATTAAAAAGGAGAGAGAAAAATGTTGAAAATATTTAGTAAAAGAATGAAAAACAAAAAAGGATTTACATTAATTGAATTAATTGTAGTTATTGCTATTTTAGGAATTTTAGCAGGAATTGTAGTACCTAAGTTTGGTGGATTTACTGAGAAGGCTAAAGTAGAAGCAGATAAAACAGCTTGCAAAACAATTCAAACAGCTGTTTTGGTAGCATTAACAAATGAAGATATAAGTGGTACAGGTACAATTACAATCAATAATACTGGAGATACTAAATTTGAAAAGAGTGACGCAATTACAGTTAAATCAGATACTACACTAAAAGCAGTAATGGAAAACTTATTGGGATCAGATGTAAAAGCTCAAGCTAAAAATAAAACTAAATTTGAAGCTACTATAGATGCTAAGGGTGATGTAACAGTAGTAACAGCAGAATAAATAAAACATTTGTTTTTCATAAATTCTTAGTAATTGTTACTAATTTATAAACTTTGGAGGAGAGTCACTAAGACAGATTCTCCTCCTTTAATTACACAGCTATAAAAAAAAGTAGGTGATAGCATGAAAAAGTTTAATTTAAAGCTTCATAATCAAAAAGGGTTTACACTGATAGAATTAATAGTAGTCATTGCAATATTAAGTATTTTAGGAGGTATTGCAATACCAAAGTTTGGAGGATTTACAGAAAAAGCAAAGTTTAGAGCAGATCAGGCAAATATTAAGATATTAAACGATGCTACCACTTTGTACGCACTTAAAGAAAATAAAGATTTGACAGATATTATAACAGATGATTTAGGAGAAAATGGTGCAAAACTTGTAGCGACTGATTATTTAGAAAGTACACCTTCCCCACAAAGTAAAGAAGCGCAATATTTATGGAATCAGGAACAAGGAATGTGGGTGCTAGATATTGATGGTGGTAGTAAATTATTAAAAACAGATTGTAACAATATTCTTTATCATAATAGTAACGATAACTGGACTATTAAAGATGGCAAACTAAAAAATAACAAAACTGGTCAACAACGTATTTTTTTTCCAAATGATTATGAACAATATGAGATTACAACAAAAGCCCAATTTATTAGTGGAGAAGGATCTGTTGGATATGGCATAATATTTGAGAGTGTTGTAGAACAATCTGCAATTGGAAAAAGCGCCAATGATACTGGATATGTATTTCAGTTTGATCCTGGTCTTGGAAATAAATTCGCTTTTTATAAAAGAACTAATGGTGGAGAGTCGAATAAGCACATAATAGATCCATCAAGGGAAATATCTAACGATGCTAATTGGTGGAAAGCACCACATGATATTAAGATTAATGTTACAAAAGTTAATGATTCAGAAAAAGATGTAATGGTATATATTGACGGTAACCCCATAAGTACAGAAGCTTATAAGGTAGAATCTTCAGACACAGAAAAACAACGATATGTAGGATTTAGAACATGGAACAAATCACATGCTGAATTCACCAATCCTAAAATTAAGGAAATCAAGTAGTCTGATAATTACGAGACTTAATAACTTGCAATAAAAACATGGGGAATTTCAAATTAAGATTAAAAAGCAATATTTTACTATTAATTAGACAAAAAGTAGGTGATTATATTAAAAATCAAAAGGGGTTCACACTGATAGAATTAATAGTAGTAATTGCAATCTTAGGTATTTTATCTGCAATTGCAGTACCTAAGTTTGGAGGATTTTCAGAGAACGCAAAACTACGAGCAGATCAAGCTAATATAAAGGTATTAAATGATGCTACAAATCTATATGCGCTGAAATTAAATAAATCTTTAATAGATATTACAGCAGATGAATTAAAATCAAATGGCGAAATACTGGTGGATAATGGATATTTGGAAAATACACCAATACCACAAAGTAAAGGTGCAAAATATTTATGGAATCCGGAACAAGGACTTTGGACCTTAGTATTAGATGCTACTATTTCTTCTAATAGTAGTTATGAATTGTTAGAAAATTTAGATGATATTCTTTATCATAAAAGTTCTAAACGTTGGATTATTAAAGGTGGAATGCTTAAAAATAAAGAATGGACACCATTGGGTGGAAAATGGGATGATCGTATCTTTTTTCCAAATACTTATGATCAATATGAAATTACAACGAAAGCTAAATTAAGTAGAGATGCTTTTGCATTGGGCAATGGATACGGTATTATAATTGAAAGTAAAGTTGAAAAAACTGGGAATAAAATAAATGATACTGGTTATATATTTCAATTTGATACTGGGATAGGACATAAATTTAGATTTTTTAAGAGAAATAGTGGAAAAGAAGAAAATCGATTAAATCCATTTGCAGAAATTGATCCACCAGATGAAATGATTACTAGTGATGATTGGTGGACAAAAGTACATGATATTAAGGTTAAGGTTACAAAAAATGCAGATGACTCAACTAAAAAAGATGTCAGAGTATATATCGACGAGCAAGAGATAAGTACAGACCCTGTTACCATAGATGCTTTAGAAAAAACAGAAACAGGCCATGTAGGATTTAGAACTTGGGGAGATTCACATACTGAATTTACTGAGCCTAAAATTAAGGAAATTAAGTAGTCTATCAAGTACAAAGTTTGGAGGAGGGATATAAAAACAGTGTCTCCTCCTTTCGTTATATATATTTTTATTTTAATAAAAAAGAAATTAATATTAGCATAAACTTTAAAAATATGATTTAATATAAAGACTGGGAGGAGTTCCTATGTACATTAAAAATGAAAAAGGTGCTATACTTCCACTGGTACTTATTGTTATGCTTGTTCTTGTGTTTTTAGGTACGATTCTTTTGTTTTTAAGTGTTACAGAATCTAGACAAGTTGCAAAAGAAGAAAAAAATATGCAAGCTTATTATATTGCAAGATCAGGGGCAGATGCTATTGCCAAATATATCATAGAGAATAAGGATGAAGCAACTAAGTTAATAGATGCGCCTCCATCTAATCCTGTATATTTGGTAAATGGAGAATTTAAATCAGATTATATTGAGAATCCAGAAGATGATATTGGTGGAAGTTTTGTTGTAAATATTACACGAAAAGATAAAAAAATTGTAATTATCTCTACTGCTACAGTAAAAGATTTTAATAAAACGGTATCTTTAACTTTAAATAAAACAACAAATGGTTATACAAGAGGACTTTGGAAATAAAGAGGTGAAAATAATGAAAATATTATCTGATAAAAAAGGATTTACATTGATTGAGATAATCATTTCGTTAGCAATATTAGGAATAATTGTTGTTAGTTTTACTACTACTTTTACAAGTAGCTTTTCAGGTATTTTCTCTTCAGGTAAAAAAAGCCAAGCATTACATCAAGCCCAAATTCAAATGGATCGTAAAATTAATTCAGTTACTACAGGGAGCGATACTTTAAATATAAAATTTTTAGGTATATCCCAAATTACTGTTTTAGGAAAAAAAGAGATAGTAAATGTAGAATATAAAGACCATAATGTATCTTTAACTACATTCATCCCAAATAGATAATTTTTTAAATTAATTGTTTACTATGTTTATAATAAAGGTGGAGATATAGGTGCTTAGCCATAAGAGAAAATATAATTCTTTATTAAAAACCAATTTAAAAAATACAAAAGGTGTCACCCTTATAGAGCTCTTAGTTGTTCTTGCTCTTTTAGGAATGATTTTATCTTTAGGATATTCTTTGAATTTTTTTGGAATTCATACTTTTACGAAAGGGTCAATACAAGCTAATGTACAGCAAAAGGTTCGTTTAGCTGCTGATTTTATTACAAAAGAGATACGCTATGCAACAAATTTAAAGATAATTGATCCTTCTCAACCTATCCCCCCAAAAGATGATATTGAAGAGGATTTATACTATATTTTTATTAATGGAAATACAATAGAACATCGATATAAAGGAAACTCAAGAATTATTACAGATTCAATCCAAACACTATCATTTGAAAGAGCTATAGAAGAAAGCACAAAAAAAACTATAGATAATATTTTAAATTTTGAGATTGTTGGTAGTGATAAAAAACAAACTTATAACATGAAATCTGAAGCATTAATTATAAATTTACCTAAAAATAATAAAATCTTAAATGAAAATGAAGATAAACCTAGTATTGCTATATGCTATAAAAAAACATTGCCTATTGAATCGAATCCGAACGAACAATGGGGAGATTATGTATTAGTGACAAATTATTTAAAAATAGGTGGCAGTTCTAATATTAATGCACTTGATACTACATCTTTCATTAACGGAAATTATACTTCTACTGGATCAAGTTATATTGATGCTAGCGAAATATATATCCATGATAATATTAAGATGACTGGAAGTACAAGATTAGGTAAATCTGATAATTCTAATTCAATTTATGTTAACGGAGATATTAAATTAGAAGGCACTTCGAAAATTTATGAAAATTTATATTATACTGGAAAAATAAAATTTCCTAAGTCTTGGAGCAATGGGCCAGGAAATAAAATTGACAATATAGATTTTCCAGATATCTCAATACCTCCATTAAAATCTGATTCATGGTATTCAGATAGAGGTTTTACCTCAAACGCTACTACTAAAGATACTATGAAATATTTTGGAGATTCATATACTTTCAAATCATGGAATTCTCCATGGAATGATATATTTTCAGATGTAATTATAGTCAGTAAAAAAGATATAAAGTTAAGTGGAAGTACTCGCGCTAGTGGAATATTATTTGCACCTAATGGAAAAGTAACTATTACTGGAAGTGCATCGTTTGATGGAATTATTATTGCAAAAGAAATTCATTTAAGTGGAAGTGCTTCTATAAAATATAAACCATGTGCTTTAAATGATCTCCCATTTTAAAACTCAGAAATATTATATATATCTGAGTCTTTTTTGCAATAAAAAAGGAAAAATATCTGCTTTTGTAGAATTCTTAGTAGTGTTAGTAGGTTATATTATTTTTAATTATTTATAAGGACGTGAAAATTATATGTATCTTTTTATTCTAGTGCTAGGATTACTAATAGGTTCTTTTCTTAATGTATGTATTTGGAGGATACCACGTAGAGAATCTATTGTGTATCCAGGGTCTCATTGTCCCAAATGCAATACTACTTTAAAACCAATGGATTTGATACCAGTTTTTAGTTTTTTAGTTTATAGGGGAAAATGTAGATATTGTGATGTGAAAATATCTATGCAATATCCTATTATAGAACTTATGCATGCAATGATTTATTTATTTTTATATTATAGATATGGATATTCTTTAGAATTTATGGAATACGCATTGTTGTCTAGTTTAATCATTGTAATTAGCTTTATTGACATAGATCATCAGATTATTCCAGATGGATTGATTTGGTTGGGGTTTGTTTTTGCATTTATATTTAATATTCATTCATTTTTCGTGAATTTTACAAATCTATACAACAGTGTGTTAGGTTTATTAATTGGAGGTGGATTTTTTTTATTGATTGCCCTAATAACAAATGGTGGTATGGGTGGAGGAGATATTAAATTAATGGGTATGCTAGGATTTTGGTTAAGGTGGAAATGGATTCTTTTGATAATGTTTTTATCTTTTGTAATTGGAGCATTTATTTCTGTATGCTTGATCATTACAAAACAAAAAGGGAGAAAAGACATGATTCCATTTGGACCATTTATTGGCTTTGCTACATTAATGACAGTTTATTATGGAAATGATATAATATATTATTATATTACTTATTTTTACAATATTGGCTAAGGAAAGGAGTGTATCCATTATTGTTTTCCAAAAATATTTTATCGATTGATATAGGGACTTATAATATAAAAATGGTAGTTGGAAAATATATAAATAATACGGTTATTATTAATGATGCTATATCTTTACATACTCCACCTAATGCTATTCAAGATGGTCAAATTATTGATATATCAAAATTAAAACATGCCATAAACAAGGTTCTAAAAGAACAAGATTTCAAAGTGAAAAAAGTTATTTTCACATTAGAAAGCACGTCTATCATAACACGTGAATTATTTCTTCCTTATGTAAAATCTCAGAGTTTTGAACAAATGCTAGAATATGAAATACAACAACAGTTTCCTATGGCGTTAGAAGAATATGTAATACAATATAAAAAATTAGAAGTTCTACAAGAGGAGGATTTAAAAAAAATACGTGTATTAGCTGCAGCACTTCCTAAAACAATTGTACAAAACTATTTAGAACTTGCAAAACAATTAAATCTCAAACCTTTTGCTTTAGATAGTCATTCTAATGCTATTTCTAAGCTATTTGACAAAAATGTAAAAATAAACGAGAAAACAAATACAGAAATTGTTCTTTTAGATAAAGACAAACCTTATAAAGATTCTCAAACCATTGCAATATTAGATTTAGGTTATGAAAATATCAATATGAATATTATAGATAATGGAATTTCTCAATTTAGTCGACTTTTGAAGGTCGGTGGTAAAGATATTGATATAAATATTGCAAATGTATTGGATATTTCTTTAGATAAGGCAGAAAAAGAGAAAAAAAACAATCAAAATGAAATAATAAAAGATATTATTAGAACCTCTGTTGATGGATGGATAGAGGAAATACAACGAATATTTAAATTTTATACCAGCAGAAAACCAGTGAATAAAATTGATAAAATATATCTTTTAGGTGGACATGCTAATCTAATAGGCATTTCTCAATATATTAACGACTATTTTAACATACCTGTAGAGAAAATAGAAAAAATAAGCACTATAAAAATAGAAAATTCAAAAATCAATTTTAATATAAATCTTTATCTAAATGCAAGTGGAGCAATTATAAGAAAATAAGTGGGGGTATGGACATGAGAGATTTCAACTTTTTTGAGCCCTATTTATCAAAAAATAAAAAAATAACTAATAAAAAATACTTAATTCCTATAGGTGTATTTATTGTAATTATCTTTTTTATCATCATACCTATTGTAAATTTAATAAATATAAAAAAAACTGAAGAAGAAGTAGTATCAGCAAGTAATATAATAAATTCATCTAAAGATTATATAAAAGTACAAGAAGTAGAGGATAAATCACGAAAAATTCAAGAAATGAAGCATAAAATTCAAATGCTACAAGATTTGGAAGCGGGCATGAATGAAAAAGATATAATTAACGATTTTTTAATCTATACAATTAGAGATATGGTGCCTAATGATTTATTTTTTAAAATGATTACTATAGATCCTGAAATAGTAGAAATACAGGGAATAGCAAAAAATAAAATGGCAATTGCTGAGCTTAAATACAATCTAGAAAATGTAAAATATTTTCAAGATATATTTATTCCTGCAATTTCAGGAGATGATGGAAGTTATACTTTTACGCTCACTTTTACTATTAAGGATGTGACAACAAATGACAATAACTAAATTTCGAAAAATACCTATTTTATTTTTAATTACAGGAATATTAGGCTATGGTTATTTTCATTTTATCATCAATCCACAAATATCAAAATTCAAGGACTTAAAAGAAAATATAAAAAAATATCAGTCAGAAATTCAAAAAAATAAAATAATTGTTGCTTCTAAAGATAAAGTAGATAAGGAATTTGAAAATATAAATAAAGATATAATTCCTATTAAAAAAAGTTTTTTTTCATCACTAGAACAGGAACAAATTATTATATTGTTAAATGAAATATTAGATCATACAATGCTACAAGTTTCTTCTATCGACTTTTCTGAATTTAGAAAGGAACAAATTAAAGAATATACACTAGATGCTATAACAGTAAAACTTCCATTTGAAGGTAATTACGACGCCTTGTTAAATTTCATGAAGAAAATTAGAGAATATAAAAAAAAGATTATTGTTAAAGGTTTACGAATTGAAAACAATGAAAGTGGACAGTTAATTGGAAACATTTTTTTAGATTTTTATAGTTTGCCAAACGATAAGGATGATACCTACTTAACGGAATATTTTAATAAGGATGAACTGGGTAAGGAAAATCCATTTGCTCCTTTTGATGGATTTGTTGAAAATCCCTTTGATGAGCTAACAGATAATAATCAACAAATATCTTCAACAGAAACATTACCTAAAAGAGTATTGTTAAATGGATTTGAAAAAGCAACTACTTTTTTTGTGGGTTCCCCTAAAAAAGTAATTGGAAAGATTACTAGAGATACAAATAGCGTCCAGGGAAAATATTCTACAAGATTAGAATATGATTTTTTAAGAGGAAGACTCCATAGTATAGGAAATGTCGTTTATGAAGGAAAAAAAGTATTAATAACAAAACAGGCAGAAAATATAGGCCTATGGGTATATGCTTTTGAGAAGAGTCATCATAGCATTGGAATTATATTAAAAGATACAAAAGGAAAAATATATAAAATTCCTTTAGCAAATGAAATAGATTGGTTAAAATGGAAGTCTATCGAGGCAGTACTTCCTATCGAAATAGCATATCCAGCTGAAGTACAACGAATTTATGTTGAAAGCGTAGAGTTTGATAACAAAACTAAAGGAGTACTTTTATTTGATAAATTAGAGATCACTTATCCTAATGTATTGCCCTATAAAACAAATAAACAAATAGCTAAAAATACAACTCCTAATGAAAATAAAGAAATACCCCAAAACACGAATGCTCTCTCATATACAGTTTTGGCAGGGGACACTATTTTTAGCATTGCTGATAAATTTTATCACGATTATACAAAACGTCATTTTATTACGGAATATAATAATCTTAAAGATAGTAGCAGTATTTATGTGGGACAAGTTTTATATATTCCAAATGCAACCACAACTGCTAATAACCAAGTAGCTCAAGAGGATAAGAAAGAAAACATTTCTCAAAATTCAGAAGCATCTCCATATGAGATACAACCTAAAGACACTATTTTTAGCATTAGTAAAAAATTTTATAATGATTATTCTAAAAGACATCTGATTATGGAATATAATCAGATTCAAGATCCAAACGATATTAAAATAGGACAAATTATATATATTCCTAAGTTACAATAAAATATTCAGTTATTAAAGGAGGTTTTGTTTTGAAAAAGATATTCCTATTTTGTATGATATTTTTAACCATATGGACAATTCCAAGTATCGGTGTTTCTCAAAGGAATGATGATAAAGATGTTAAGAAAGCTTATGAAGATGGACAAAAATTTGGAGCAGTGGCTGGAGAATTATCCGGAAAAAAAGATTTAGTAAATAACCGTAAAAATAACTGGGAAAAAGCTTTTAGAGAAGAGGAAAAGAATCTTTATGATGAATATGATTTAGATGATGAAACAGGTACTTATAGAATAAACTTTAAAAAAGGTTTTGAAGAAGCATTTGAAAAAGAATACGAAAGGGGATATAGAAATTCAGAAACAAGTTTGGATAGTGAAAAGTCTGCAGAGGAAATAGGATTAGAAAATGGAAAATTCTTTGGTGCGATGCTTGGAGAATCTCACGGAAGAAAAGACTTTTATGCTGGAAAAACAAACGATTATAGAAGGAATATGCCGTCAGATGAAATAATTAGAAAAGAATATTCTTTAAGTAAAGATTCTAAAGAATATAGTGATAACTTTGTATTAGGATATAAAAAGGCCTATGAAGAAAAGTATACTTATGTATTTAGAGTTTCTAATGTAGATAATAAAAAAATCACAAAAGAAGATGGTCTTGATAATGGAAAAGAAATTGGAGAAAAAATGGGGAAAGCTTATGGAAATATTGATTATGAAGAAAATAAAGTAAATAACTGGAGACATGCTATACTCTCAGATCTAGAAATTATGCATAAATATAATTTACTAAAAGAAGTACCTGAATATAGGACTGGTTTTATAGCAGGATTTAAAGATGGTTTTAAAATAGGTTATACGGATGCTTTTCAACAAGCTAACATGAATATTGCAAAAGGGAATGTTAATTATGTTAAAGTATCTATGCAAGGTGAAATAATTGTTAGTGATGATCAAAATGTAACACTATCTATTGAAGCAGGTACTTTTTATAGAGAAACTTTTTTCTCCCTAGCAAAAATAAATTTGCCTTCAAATTATCCACATGAATCTTATGAAGCTGTAACGAATATGTATGAAATAAAAGTTGAAAATAATTTAAGCTTTATAAATACCAAAAAACCAATGATTCTCCAATTTAAATATTATGGATCTGAAACAGGTGGCATTTATAAATTAGTTAATAATGAATGGTTGTATTTGAATAGTGTAATAGATAAAAATACTATTTCTACTAAAATTCCAGCTACACATTACAGTGGAGGTATATATGCTGTCTTTATTGATGACCATTATACTGAATTAACAGATGTGCATAGCAATTGGGCAGGAGAAGAGATTTATTCATTTATGAGAAGAAACTATGTATCAGGATATCCTAATAATACTTTTAGACCTGAAAATCATGTAAGTAGAGCAGAATTCGTGACGTTATTAGGTCGGGTAAATAAGTGGAATAGTTCAATTACTAATTTAAAGCAAAAAGAATTTAACGATGCAGAGAGCTTTGGCGTTTTTAAAAATGATATTATTAATGCTGTAGGTAGAGGATATATTCAAGGGTATCCAGATAATACTTTTCGACCAAATAAATCTATAAGTTATCAAGAAATCGAATGGATTATTCAAAAAATCCCAGGAAACGAAACATTTAAATGGGATGATATTGCAGAAAAGATGTTCTATGAAAAATATACACGATCAAAAAGTCGATTTGGAAAGAATAAGTGTATTACAAGAGCAGAGGTTGTTTATATGTTATATGTGTTGCAACAAGAAAAAAGATTATAACAAAATTAAATAAAATACCACCCTTTAAACGGGTGGTATTTTATTTAATTAATTTTCTTTTTTTATGGATATAAAAGGTTAAACTGTATAATTTAATAATATATTACAAAAAATATTAATGTTGGGAAAAGAAAAATCATATAGGAAGAAGTTTTAAGTATGAATATATTAAAAAAAATCTTAAATTTTAAAAAAGCTAATATAGCAAAAGGTTTTACTCTTATAGAAATACTGTTGGTATTATCCCTTATGAGCATATTTTCATTGATGTCTATCTCTATCAATAAAAAATTATATAATACAATATTATTAGAAACAACAGTCAATAAAGTGAAAAGTGCTTTACTGCTTGCTCAAAATTTAAGCATTGCAGAAACAAATTTTTATTGTTTTGAGTATATAAATAGCACTAATATTATTAGAGTCCGACAAAGAGTGGTTGGTGGAAAAGTCATATTTAAAGAAAAATTAAATAGTAAAATTTGCATTGAACCATCCTATTTTAATGATGTTATTTATAATCCTGAAGGAAACACACAGTATCATGCATTCTATTTAGTTCATAAAAATAATAAAAAAAAAATAAAAATTCAAACCATGGTGGGTACGGGAAGAATAAAAATTTCAAAAACATATTAAAGAATAGGATGAAAAAACAATGAAAATACGAATAGGTAAAAATGGTTTTACCTTAATAGAGATTTTAATTACAGTCGTATTATTAGAGATTATTGCAATCACTACTACAACTATTTTATTTCAGCTAAATAAAATAAATATAAAAACTTCAAAAACCTATGAAATCAACCAAGTAGCACACAGCTATATGGAAGAAATAAAGTGTAATCATCTAACAATAGATGATAAAAACTATTCGATTGAAGAACTTCAAAATAAAGAAATAAATTTTTTTAAGGATCAGTACCAAATAATATTAACGGTTAGTAATGATTCTTATAATGGTCTTTATAACGTGATTTTACAAATAAAAGATAAGAACAATAATATTTGCATATTAGAAAGCTATATCAATTTTTTAGAGGAAACTTGTTATGATGAACTTTCAATAGAAGAAAAGGATTTAAACCAGTAGAACATTGGAGGAGATTCTATTGAAAAAATACAATAATCAAAAAGGATTTACATTTATTGAGGTTTTTGTATCTACAGCATTATTTTCAATAATTATGGTTGTTTTTATGTCTTATTTTTTGTTTTGCATAAAAAATTGCAATAACCAGATTGAGAGATTAAATACTAAGGAAAATCTTCGCTATGCTTTAACTTATATAGAAAGAAGTATTAAAATATGTAATCAAAAAAACATCACTTATAATGAAATTATAAAAAGATTTGAGGGAAAAGATCAGGAAAATTATAAAGCTTTTATTGATTTAAGTGGAAAAATTCAGTATGAAAATCATGTTTTAATATATTTTTATAAAAATAAAGGGCAATTGAGAACAAATAAAAATTATGAACATAATGTTTTGGTAGAGGGGATAAAGAAAATTGATGTAACAGAAGTAATCAAAAATAAGTTGATAGAAATAGAAATATTTGGAAACGTGGGTGAGTCTGTAAAGGCAAGATTTAAAATAAATGATTAGGAAGGTAAATATGAAAAAATATTTTGAAAATAGAGGTTCTATTGTAATAAACAGTTTTATCATAAGCACTATTTTGTTGCTGATTACCATTTCTACGCTTACATTGTTTTTAAATGATTTTTATATTGTCAAGGCAAATGAAAATAGTTTAAAAGCATATTATCTTGGAGAAGCTGCAGTCAATATAGTAATATTTAAAATAAATGATGATCTAAACAAGCTTATCCTTGAATATTTGAAAAAATTAAAAACATATAAGACAAACTATATTCAAAAAAATAAAGAAGAATACATTCCTCCGTCCTTTGAATTAGATTTACAAACATATTTATCATCACAAATACCTTTATTAAACGACACTAAAAAAAATCCGTTCTCTTATATGCAGGATCATAAATATACTGTACATATAAAACATAATTATATCAACCATACTATTGATATTTTAAGTACAGGCATATATAATGGTGCTAAAAAATCTATACATGTGCATCTATTGCTTCCACGTGTAAAAAATAATGGAGTAGACGCTTACAATCTGCCTAAAATAAAGATTCTCCCATTAACGATCGAAAATTACTATCAAACATTAGGGCAATAATTTAATTTTTTATGCATATAATAATGGAGAAACATGTAAAAATTCTACTCAAAAGAAAAAAAGTATGTTATGATATTATAGAGTTGTTTACAAATTCTTTGATAGTTTGGCAAAATTCACTATTGGGGGGATTCAATTGCATCGTCGACTATGTAAATTAAGAGAGATTTTAAAGGGAAAAAATTTAGATGCTGCAATCATTTACAAACCTGAGAATAGAAGATATATGAGTGGATTTACTGGAACAAGTGGGTATGCTTTAATTACTATGCATGAAGCTTTCTTTATTACAGATTTTAGGTATGTAGATCAGGCGAAAGAACAATGTAAAGAATATGAGATTATAAAGCATACAAATGAACGCAGTATTTATTCCATCATCAATGAGTTGAACTTAAGTAACTTAGGTTTTGAAGAAGATTTTATTACTTATCATCAGTATATGGAATTTAGTAAAAAACTAGATCATATAGAATTAATTCTTCTTGATGGAGTTATCAGCTCTTTGCGAAAAATTAAATATGAAGAGGAAATCAATTACATAAAGCAAGCTGCAAATATTGCTGATGAAGCTTTTTTACATATTTGTAACTATATGAGACCTGGTATTACTGAAAAAGATGTGGCGTTAGAATTAGAAACCTTTATGAAAAAAGAAGGGGCTAGCAGTACATCCTTTGATACGATTGTTGCTTCTGGTATACGCTCATCTCTGCCGCATGGTGTAGCTTCTAATAAACTATTAGAAAAGGGAGATTTTGTGACCCTTGATTTTGGGTGTATATACAATGGATATTGTTCTGATATGACAAGAACAATTGTCCTTGGAAAAGCCAATGATCAACAAAAAGAAATTTATCATATTGTACTAGAGGCACAGCAAAAAGCATTACAATGTATAAAACCTGGCATTACAGGAATGGAAGCTGATAAAATAGCAAGAGATATGATTATAGCCAGAGGATATGGTGAAAACTTTGGTCATGGATTAGGTCATGGAGTGGGTCTTGAAATTCATGAAGAACCAAGCTTGTCTCCTATTGGAAAAGAAATTTTGCAAGTAGGCATGATTGTTACCGATGAACCTGGTATTTATATACCTGATTTTGGAGGCGTAAGGATTGAAGATTTATTAATGATCACTGAAAGTGGAAATAAGGTTTTATCTAAATCGCCAAAAAACTTAATTGAGATTTAACAATAAATTTCTGGTAAATTTACCAGAAAGATAATAAACTTATTACATATGGAGGGATACTAATGATTAGTGCAGGAGATTTTAGAAAAGGAATGACATTCCAAATAAATGGAGAACCTTTTGTTGTCGTAGATTTTCAACATGTTAAACCTGGAAAAGGAGCTGCTTTTGTAAGAACAAAATATAAAAGTATATTAACAGGTTCTACACGTGAAGAAGCTTTTAACCCAAATGAAAAATTCCCAAAAGCACATATTGAGACAAAACAAATGCAATACTTATACAACGATGGAGAACTATACTATTTTATGGATAATGAAACTTATGATCAGATTCCATTAGTAAAAGAACAAGTTGAAGAAGCTATTCTTTATTTAAGAGAAAATGATACTGCTACAGTGAAATTTTTCAACGAAAAAGCATTTCAAGTTGATCCACCAAATTTTGTTGAATTAGAAGTTACTTATACAGAACCAGGTGTAAAAGGAGCTACTGCTACAAATGTAACTAAACCAGCTACAATGGAAACAGGTGCAACTGTACAAGTTCCTATTTTCATTAATGAAGGTGACAGAATAAAAATAGATACAAGAACAGGTGAGTATTTATCAAGAGCATAGGAAATAATATATATATTAACTCATAAGGAGGCGTTATTCTTGAATCATTTATACGAAAGAGTAGCTTATTTAAGAGGACTTGCAGAAGGAATGGAAGTAGATAAAAGTTCAAAAGAAGGTAAACTCTTAGTAAATATACTTGATGTATTAGAAGACTTTGCTGATGCTTGTAGTGATTTACATGATGATGTAGAAGATCTAGATGATTATGTAGAAACAATTGATGAAGACTTAGCAATCGTTGAGGATGAAGTATTTGATGAAATAGAAGATGAAGATTATGATGAGGAAGATATAGACTTTGTTGAAGTAGAATGTCCTAATTGTAACGAAAGCATCTATCTTGATGAAGATTTTATGGATCATCATAATGAAGAAACTGAGTTAATTTGTCCAAGTTGTCATGAAAAAATATATATTGAAGAAGAATGCTCCTGTGGCGAACATGGTTGCTGTGACCATGAACATGAATAATAAAAAAGAAGACACTGTCTTAGAATATACAAATGATGAAAGATTTTTTTAGAGCATTTTCATCATTTGTATAAGATATAGTAAAAAGCACTATGAATACTACTTAAATTCATAGTGCTTTTTTATTATGAAAGTAAACAAATAAGTATTTTAGAGTAGAAGAATGTACTTAAAATTGTAAATTTTAATAAATTAGCTAAATACAAAAACTCCTTTGAAAATGATATGCTCCCCTTGTAATAAACAGTTAAAATATTATAACTGTTTATTATAAGGGGAGTTTTGTCATGAGAAGAAAACTTAAAGTTGAATTTGAGGTAAAGGTAGCAGCAGTAAAGGATTATTTAAATGGTGTTAAAAGTCTTTAAAAGATTTGTGATGAACTGTCAGTTAGTAATAGTTCAGTTAAAGCATGGATTAAAAATTATAATTCAAAGGAAGAATCAGGACTATTCTCTCAGACTACCTATTCTAAGGAGCTTAAGATATCAGCTGTTGAAGACTCTTGGTAGGTAATGGTTCTTTGATGGATATCAGCATGAACTATGAATCACGTACAAAGAAACTAAAAATAAACAGTTAGAAATGGAAAATGAGCTCCTAAAAAAGTTATAAAAAATCGAATGAGGGTGACGCCAGGAAAAACACCAAAATAAACTAGAAAATGAGATGCTCTTAAAACTTATTAGTGAAGCTTATAAAGAAAGCGTACTTGAACCGTTACCAAAAGTGCTTAAAGTATGACTCCATTGGAGTATCGTCATTATCTATCTACGTTAGTTGCATAAATATAGCGCCAATTTGTTGATTGACGCTACACAAAATTTTTATTATTTCCACTGTCTACTTGACAGGGGGCTGTTCAAAAACGGAGTTTTTTTTAACATGTATTTATATAAACTACCAATAGATATACTTCTGGATAAATTTATAAAAATATGTATAAAATTCTTGAAAATAGCTAAAAAAACATATACAATGTAAAAAAAGAATATTGACGATAACAATATTATTGAGTTGATTTTAACTTCAATACTCATAGGTTGATGGATTAAAAGAGGACATTCAAAAGGAAAAGGAGATGAGTTATGTTTAACAAAAAAGGATTTACTTTGATAGAGTTAATTGTAGTTATAGCTATTTTAGGTGTTCTTTCAGCAATAGTTGTTCCTAAGTTTGGTATATTTAAAAAAAATGCTAAAGCTGCAGCTAAAGAAGTTGATATTAAAGCATTAATGGATGCTTGTCAAGTCGCCATGCTTACAGGAGATCTGAAAGAAAACGAAGATTTACGTTTATCAAATATAGACAAAAATAAAATTATAGCATATGCTAAAAATAATAAAGAGGAGTTAGAAAAAACCTTAGTTCCTAAATATTTAGACCATATGCCTGATCTTAGTGATATTGATAGTACAGATAAAAGTAAGCCATCTTATGATTTAAGTACAGATAATGGTAGAGGAAACTATATAGCGGATATCCTTGCTAAAATGTCAAATGAGGGGAAAATCGATCCTAGTAAACTTTGGACATATTCTTTATATAATGGTAATTCTGACAATAACATAAGAAATCATTTTCTTGAATATGCAGGTATAGATAATTTGCCAGAGCCGAGTACAAGTGATAAGAATTATTATCTTTATAAATCAACATCTATTCCAGGATTAGTAATTATAAAAGTTAAAGGTTCAAGTTGGCAAAACCTTGCAGGGATACAACCAATTGATGGTAAATGGTATAGATCAGAATATGACACAACTAATGGTTGGCAACCTATTTTAAATAAATAAAGTATAAAAAAGAACCTATTTTTTTCTTATGGTAGAGAAAAAAATAGGTTCTTTTTCTTTTTTTATATGAGACTTCCAAGATTGATCATCATACTTTCTCTATTCATAAATTTAAAGTTAATCTTCTCTTTCTAATCAAATTGAGCTTGTTTTTATTAAAAAAATTACTAAAGAGATAAATTTTAATCATATTATTGGGACAACGAAAATATTAATGATATAAAGGGGGACATGTTATGGGTACATTTAAAGATAAAAATTTCGAAAAAAAGAACAATTGTAAAACTCAATTAAAACAGAATGTATTAGAAGCACTTCCTTTAAATCTAAGAGATTTATTCATTAGATTGCCATCAGAGAAAATACACGATATAGAAGAAATACGATTAAGGGTCAATCAACCCTTGATGATCAGTGCAAAAAATAAAAACTTTTTTATAGGCAAAGAAGGAAAAATTGTGACTAATATATGTGAGAGTTATCAAGTTACAAAAAAAGATATAGAAAAAGCCTATCAACTCATTACAGATTATTCTCTTTATGCATTAGAAGAAGAAATTCGCAGTGGATTTATCACCTTAAAAGGAGGACATCGAGTTGGCATATGTGGTACAACTGTATTAAATAATGGAGCTATAAAAACTATTAAAAATATATCTGGATTAAATATTAGAATTTCAAAACAAAAATTAGATATTTCAAATAAATTAATCCCCTATTTATTAAATAATAATGAATTTTTGAATACATTAATCGTCTCCCCTCCTCAATGTGGGAAAACGACTCTTTTAAGGGATATTATAAGAAATTTAAGTAATGGGATGAAAAATCCAAGCTTTTCAGGATTCAATGTTGCTGTTGTAGATGAAAGATCTGAAATTTGTGGTATTTATCAAGGAATTCCACAAAATGATGTAGGCTTTAAAACAGATATATTGGATGCTTGTCCGAAGGCAGAAGGTATGATGATGCTCATTCGCTCCATGTCTCCACACATTATCGCAACAGATGAAATAGGCAAAAAAGAAGATATTTTTGCAATAGAGGAAGCTCTAAATGCAGGTATAAAACTAATTACAACAGTACATGGAAGAAATTTAGATGAAATTCATAGAAGAAATAATCTTAAAAGTTTATTGCTACAAGGAATCTTTGAAAGAATTATTATTTTATCCAATCAACCTAAAGTGGGAACTATCGAAAAAATTATTGATGGTAAAAAAAATGAAATAATTGATTCCTATCCCTTCTTAGATAGGAGGAATGGTCTTGTTTGCTAAAATAATATTTTCAAATCTTATCATCATATGTACAGCAACCATAGGGTATATTTTTTCATATCAATATACTCAACGTTTGTATCAATTGAAAAATCTATATTTATCATTTCAATTATTAGAAACAGAAATTCTTTATGCATCCAATGCTCTTCCTATTGCTATGAAAAGAGTCGGGAAGAAAAGTAGCAAAAAAATCAGTACAATCTTTACAGATACTTACAAAATCCTTTATAGCAAAATGGGCTATAGTATTGAAGAAGCATGGAGTAAAGCCATTGATCAAAATATTAAAAATCTTTCCTTAAACAAAGAAGATCAAGAAATATTAA
This sequence comes from Crassaminicella profunda, assembly GCF_019884785.1. Classification (GTDB taxonomy): domain Bacteria; phylum Bacillota; class Clostridia; order Peptostreptococcales; family Thermotaleaceae; genus Crassaminicella; species Crassaminicella profunda. The sequence goes on along the minus strand of NZ_CP082326.1, from coordinate 1,831,779 downwards.
TAGATTTTGGTAAGAATTTAGGGTTTACAGATAAAGAGAATCAATTAAAAAATTTTCAACTCATTTACTTACGATTAAAGAAACAGCAAGAGCATGCTGAACAATTAAAAATTAAAAATGGAAAACTGTGTAAAAGCTTAGGAATATTGATTGGTCTAGCAATCGTCATTGTATTTATATAGAAAATTAGATAAATGATAAGGAGGATACATATGAATATTAATGTGGATTTGATTTTTAAAATTGCAGCTATTGGCATATTGGTGTCTGTATTAAATTTAGTTTTAAAACATTCTGGTAGAGAAGAACAAGCTATGATGACAACACTTGTTGGAATTGTTGTAGTGCTATTTATGGTAATCCAATTAATTAGCGATTTATTTACAACAGTAAAAACAATGTTCCAACTATATTAGATAAAGGTGTGATGTAGATGGAAATATTTAAAATTGTTGGGATAGGTATTATCGCCACTATTTTAACGATTGTTCTTAAAAATCAAAGACCTGAAATATCCCTACAAATCAGTATTGTGACAGGAGTTATTATTTTTATTTTAGTCGTTACAAAATTAACTTCCGTTTTAGAAACGCTGAATATACTTGCAAGAAAAGTAGATATGGATTTAGTCTATATTACGACTATTTTAAAAATTGTTGGTATCGCATATGTATCAGAATTTGGTGCACAAGTTTGTAGGGATGCAGGTGAAGGAGCAATTGCTTCAAAAATTGAATTTGCAGGAAAAATTTTGATTATGGTCTTAGCCGTACCTATTTTAATTGCGCTACTAAATTTAATTGTTGAATTAATGCCATAGGATGTGAATAGGATGAAACGATTAGTAATGATGATAATTTTATTGTTCGTTTTTAATACAAATAGCATTTATGCCATAGATACAGAAAATAAAATAGAAAACATGAGTGATGAACTAATTCTAAAACAGTTAGAGAATATTAATATGAATCCATTAGAAGACGTAATTAAAAACCTTAACAATCATACAGATGATTATTTTCCCAAAATACATTTAAAAGAGATGATGTTCTCTCTCATAAAAGGTGAAGAAACTTTTACCTTAAAAGATTTATTCAACGGATTGATTAAAAGCATATTTAAAGAAACTATAGCCAATTCTTCATTATTAGCAAAATTAATTGTATTATCTATGCTCTGTGCATTTTTACATAACCTATCCAGTGCTTTTGCTAGTGATGCAGTAGGAAAGCTAGCCTATACAGCATGCTATTTAGTAATTATTGCAATTGCTATAAAAAGTTTTTCTATTGCTACTACAATTGGTATTGATACCATTGATGAAATGGTGTCATTTATGCAAGCACTACTCCCCATATTATTGACATTATTAATGTCTATGGGAGCTATCACTTCAACAGCTATGTTTCAACCTGTCATTGTTGCGTCTGTAAGTATTGTCAGTACTCTAATGAAGGATGTTATTTTACCAATTATATTTTTTTCAGTCATTTTATCAATTGTTGATAATTTTTCTTCAAAAATCCATATATCAAAACTAGCATCTTTACTTAAGCAGATATGTATTGTACTTATAGGCTTTATTCTAACAATTTTTACTGGTATTATTACCATTCAAGGAGTTACAGCATCTACAGCAGATGGCGTTACCATTAGAACTGCCAAATTTGCTGTAGATAGATTTATCCCTGTTGTAGGGAGCTTTATATCAGAAGCCTTTGATACAATTTTAGGTTGTTCTTTATTAATAAAGAATGCAGTAGGCGCTTTAGGCATCATTATTCTTGCTATTATTATTGCCATGCCTCTATTAAAAATATTAACACTTATTTTCATTTATAAACTGACTACTGCAATTATTGAGCCCATTACTGAAACTCAATTGGTAACCTGTTTGAACGATATGAGTAATGCAATGGTCTTAATATTAGGAACAGTTATTTCAGTAGCCATTATGTTCTTTTTTACTGTAACAATGATTGTTGGCGCTGGAAATGTAACCCTTATGATGAGGTAGGTGCTACTGATGATAAATTTTTTAAGAAGTTGGATATTAAATATTGTATCAGTTGTTATTTTCATAACCATTGTAGAATTGATCCTTCCAAATAGTAGTATGAAAAAATATATTAAGATGATTGTAGGATTGTTAGTTATGCTAGTAATTATCAATCCAATCCTAGATCTTATGCATGGAAAGGTCAAATTAGAGGAAGACATATTTAGAACTTCTTCAGCTATTCATAAACAAGAATTAGTACTTAATTTAAATCACTTTAAAGGAACGCAACAAAAACAAATTATTTCTGTGTACAAAGGTAATATTGAAAAATATATTAAAGATCAAATAGAATTCAATAACAAAATTCGCGTTTTAAGTATTGATTCTAGCATTGAGGAAAATGTAGAAAGTAAAGAATTTGGAAATATAAAAGAATTAGCTATTGTATTATCAAACTCTGAAAATAACCTATCTAAAAAGGGGATACAACCTGTGTCAAATGTTGTGATCAATATAAATGAAAATAGAGAAAACGATAATATTGAGAAAAATGAAAATATCTTAAAAGCAATTAAAGAGCATATTTCTAAATATTATAGTTTAGATAAAGATAAAATTAATATAAATATACAAAAAACAGAGAAGTGAATGAAGGAGGTAAAAAAATGAAGATCCTAGATAAGTTTAAAGAATATATTAGTAGTAAGGGATATAAAAAAATTGTATATAATCTCTTAGTGATTGTGATTATATGTACTATTGCTTTAATAACGTGGGATAGCTTCTTTCCAGTTAAAATAAAGACTAGTAATTCAATCATTAAAAACAATCCTACGAATGAAGAAACTGTGTTTGAAAATGAATATGAAGATAGTGATGAAATAAAACTAAAAAAAATATTAAGCAATATGAAAGGAGTAGGCGATGTAGATGTAATGATCACATATGAAACAAGCACAGAAGTGGTACCTGCTTTAAATGTAACAAAATCAAGTCAAATAACAGAAGAAAAAGATGCTCAAGGAGGGGTAAGAACAACTACTCAAGATGACTTAAACCAAAATGTTATTATGGCAAACCAAAATGAGCAACTTGTTGTGATTAAAGAAATAAAACCACAAATAAGAGGAGTCGTTATTGTGGCAACAGGAGCTTCAGATATAAAGATAAAAACAGAACTTATAGAAGCTGCACAAACACTATTTCAAATACCCGCACATAAGGTAATGGTATATGAAAAAAAATAATTATTGGGGGGATCACTTATGTTTAGAATAAAAAGAAGAAATGTATTTGTTTTTTCTCTAGTACTTGTACTTTGCTTTATTGGTTATTTAAATTATGCAGTCAATAAATATGCTTCCTTAGAAACATCTAGTGATTTTGAAAAATATGAAGAAAATAAGCTTGCACAAAATTTTATTTCTAGCGAAAATGCTAATGATAGCTTAAGTGAAGAAACAAATAGCAATGAATTTATAAAAATAAATGAAGAAGGGAAAAGCGTCTCCGTAGTAGATAGTAAAGGTAACCAAATAGAAGATATGGTTACTGAAACTAGCAAGAATATAAAAGATACGATCAACAATAATCGTAATGTGAAAAAAACAAAGTATTTCATTGAATCAAGATTAAATATGAATCTAGAAAGAGAAAGAATGATTTCACTATTAAATGAGATGATCAATAACGATCGAACAGATGCGACTAATCGAAAAACAGCAAGTGATGAAAAAATGAAATTAATTGATATAATGAGTAAAGAAAAAATAGTAGAGAATCTAATAAAAGCCAAAGGTTTTGAAGATGCATTAGTATTCATTACTGATTACTCTATCAATATAATCGTAGAAGCAGAGAAACTAAATGATTCAGATGTAGCAAAAATATTGGATATTGTCATAAGAGAAACCAACTTTTCAGCAGATAATATAAAAATATCAAATAAATTTTAGTTAAGTTTGTAAATATTAGCTAGGTTTGGTATAATGGTTTTGATTAATTTATTTACATAAGAGCAGGGGGTATCGTCAATGACTGATAACATTGAACATGGTCAAATAAAAATTGCTGATGAAGTAGTTGGTGTCATTGCAGGTCTAGCAGCTACAGAAGTTCCTGGAGTAGCAGGAATGAGTGGTGGTATTGCTGGCGGCATTGCAGAAATGCTAGGTCGAAAAAACTTATCCAAGGGAATCAAAGTAGAAGTTGGAGAAAAAGAAGCTGCAATAGATCTATATATTATTGTAGAATATGGTGCAAAAATTCCTGATGTAGCATGGCAAATACAGGAGAGGGTAAAAAAAGCAATAGAGACCATGACAGGTCTTAATGTAGTAGAAGTAAATATTCATGTTCAAGGCGTAAATATGGAAAAAGATGAAAAAGAAGAAAATCCTTTAAGAGTAAAATAGTCAGATATTTAAATTAACCCTCAATATTTTGAGGGTTAATTTAAATGTTTTTTGAGAAAGGAGATTTTCCATGAAATTAATTGATAGAATTTTTTTGAGTTTATATAGCTTATGTATTGCAATTTTGTCTTTAGTATTTATAATCGCCCCTTTTAATAATTGGCTATATACTTGGACAAGCTATATTTTAAAAGTTTATAGGATGAATTGGGAATATATGATTATTCCAGTAATTTTTCTTTTAATTAGTATGCGCTTTCTTTTTTCTGGATCAAAAAAGAATCATTTAAAATCAAATTCAATCATAAAACATACTTCATATGGTGAAGTAAAAATTACTATGGAGACCATTGAAAATATGGCTCATAAATGTGCAAAAGCAGTACATGGTCTTAGAGATATTAAAGCCTTATCACATGACAGTCATGATGGATTAATCATTACTATTAAGGCATTTGCCCTTAGTGATATAAATATTCCAGAAACAGCTATGACCATCCAGAAAAAAATAAAAGAACACATTGAAGAAACTACAGGAGTGGTTGTAAAAGAAGTGAAAATTACTATTGATAATATTGCATCTCAAAATAAAAAAAGAGTACAATAGGATTGAGGGGTATCAATATGAATAGAGAAAAGATATTCTATATGATTCTTGAAAATTATGGTAAAATAATAGGCGTATGTTTAGGCTTAATCTTGAGTGTTTTAGTCATTTGTATTGGGATTATAAAAACCATATTTATATCTTTATGTATTTACATAGGATACTTTATTGGAAATAAAATTGATAACAAAGAAAATATATTAGAAATATTAGATAAACTGTTGCCACTAGGAAAATATAAGTAATATTTACATACAAGAAAAAATTTGTGGCAGACTATGAAAAGAATTAAATTTAGGAGGATTTTTTATGAATAGAAAACTAGCACGTGAAATGGCAATGAAACTAATTTTTCAAATGGATATTCAAAATAATTTTTCAAATGAAATAACCAATAAATTTTTAGAAGAATTTCCTGAAGATAGTCAAATCGACTATATTAAAAAATTAGCTGAGAATTTTATAGAAAACAAAGAACAAATTGACAATATGGTTGAAGAAAATGCTAGAGGATGGAAGATCAATAGAATTGCAAAGGTTGATCTTACTATTTTAAGGGTTGCTATTGTAGAAATATACTATATGGAGGATATCCCAGAAATTGTTTCAATCAATGAAGCTGTTGAAATGGCTAAAACTTTTAGTGCAGAAGATTCAAGTAAGTTTATAAATGGTGTATTAGGTAGTATTTTAGAAAAGAAGTGATAAAAAATGAAAAATCTTGTCTTAGGTATTGATACAAGTAATTATACTACCTCTATTGCGGTAGTAGATGCTCAAAGTCATTTAATACTAGACCATAGAAAAATACTTACTGTTAAAGAGGGTACAAGAGGATTAAGACAATCCGATGCCCTCTTTCAACATGTTATAAACCTACCCTTTTTATTTGAAAAAATATCAGAATTAGAGTTAGGAGCCTTTATAAAAACTGTATCCGTTAGTAACAGTCCTCGTCCTGTAGAAGGATCCTATATGCCAGTTTTCAGAGCATCTCAATCCTTTGGAAAGACTATAGCTAATACACTAAACTGTGAGTACAAAGAATTTAGCCATCAAGAAGGACACATTGAGGCTGCTAAATGGTCAATCCCTCAAAACCTTGAATCTGAATTTATTGCAGTTCACCTATCAGGAGGAACAACTGAAATCCTTCATGTTAAAAATAATGATAAATTTGGCTATAATATAAATATTTTAGGAGGAACATCAGATATTAGTGCAGGTCAATTTATTGATCGGATTGGTGTAAAGCTAGGTTGTAAATTCCCAGCTGGTAAAGAAATGGATCAATTTGCTTTAAAAGAATCTAGTACAAAAATAGAGATTCCTGTTTCTGTGAAAGGTACTCATATGAGTTTCTCAGGTCCTGAAACAGCTGTACAAAAACTAATCCATAAAGATTTAGATAAAGATTCATTATCAAAAGCAGTATTTAAATGTATAGCTTCTTCTTTAAATAAAACGATTTTACATACTCTTAAAACCACTGGGTTAAAACAAGTATTAATGATTGGAGGGGTATCATCCAGCCAATACATAAAAAATTATTTGCTCAGAACTATTCCAAAAGAATATGAAGTTTATTTTGGAGAAGGTAAATATTGTACGGATAATGCTGTAGGAACAGCACTATTAGGGATAAAATAAATTGATATAGGAGGAATACTCATGTGTGCTAAAATTTTAGATGGCAGAAAAATATCTAAAGAAATTCGAAATGCTATTATGAATGAAGTACATCATTTAAAAGACCATTATGGAATTACGCCTGGTCTTGCAGTAGTTATTGTAGGCGACGATGATGCTTCTCATGTATATGTGTCAATGAAAGAAAAAGCATGTCAAAAGGTAGGTTTTCATTCAGAAGTATATAAACTACCAAAAGAAACTACAGAAAAAGAACTTCTGACACTCATTGATGAATTAAATCACAATGAAAAAATAAATGGTATTTTAGTTCAATTACCACTACCAAAGGGAATAGATGAGAACCTTATTAATTCACATATACTGCCTATGAAGGATGTAGATGGTTTCCATGCAGTAAATGCAGGCAAACTCCTATTAGGAGAAGAGAGCTTTGTTCCTTGTACACCTAAAGGCATTCTAGAACTAATTAAAAGAACAGAAGAAGATCTTACAGGAAAACACGCTGTAGTTATTGGAAGAAGCAATATTGTTGGAAAACCTGCTGGGGTATTACTTCTTAAAGAAAATGCTACTGTAACCATCTGTCACTCTAAAACAAAAAATCTAGAAAAACATGTAAAAATGGCTGATATTGTTGTTGCTGCAGTAGGGGTGCCAGAGTTAATAAAGGGAGATATGATTAAAGATGGAGCTATTGTGATTGATGCAGGAACTAGAAAAGTGAATGGTAAATTAGTTGGAGATGTAGCATTTGAAGAAGCTTCAAAAAAGGCATCATGGATTACTCCTGTTCCTGGTGGTGTAGGACCTATGACCATCACCATGTTACTTGAAAATACATTAAAGGCAGCAAAAACACAATGCGAATAAGAAGTTTAACTGTTTCAGAACTCAATAAATATATAAAAAAAATACTAAGCAGTGATCCTATTTTAAATCATATTCATTTAAAAGGAGAAATTTCAAATTTTAAAGCCCATGGAAGTGGACATTTCTATTTTTCTCTAAAAGATGAAAAGAGTAAGATCAACTGTGTCATGTTTAAAGGAAATAATCAAAGAATAAAATTTATTCCTGAAAATGGTATGAAGGTACTTGTTAAAGGATATGTATCTGCCTATGAAAGAGACGGACAATATCAATTGTATATAGAGGAAATGGAACCTGACGGAATAGGGGCATTGTATTTAGCTTTTGAGCAATTGAAAATAAAACTTGAAAAAAGCGGTTTGTTTGATTCTGCTAAAAAGCAAAAAATACCTTTTTTCCCTAAGAAAATTGCCGTGGTTACATCTCCTACAGGAGCAGCAATTCGAGATATTATTTCTGTAATAAAAAGAAGAAATCACTATGTTGATATTGTGATTTATCCAGTATTAGTTCAAGGGGAAAATGCAGCTGGAGAGATTTCTAAAGCTATTGATCAAATTAATCAAAATGCTACATCTACAGATTTAATTATTATAGGCCGAGGTGGAGGTTCTATTGAGGAATTATGGGCTTTTAATGAGGAAGTAGTGGCACAAAGTATATTTCATTCAAAAATTCCTATTATCTCGGCTGTTGGTCATGAAACAGATTATACAATTTCTGATTTCGTAGCTGATTTAAGAGCTCCAACGCCTTCTTCAGCAGCAGAATTAGCAGTTCCTCGTATATTAGATATAAAATATGCACTGCAAACTTATTACAATAAAATGAATGCTTCATTATCTCAAGGATTAAAAGAAAAAAGAAATGCACTTGTAAAAGTGGATGAAACAAAATTACTATCCTACTTACAAAATAGAATCAATGAAGAACGTCAAACCCTTGACCTAGTGCAAAAGGATTTATCAAATCATGCCCATATGAAATTGGAATCTTACAAAGCTAGATTAGTTGGTTCTATCGCTAAGCTCGAGGCAATTAATCCACTTTCAACAATATTAAGAGGATATGCAATTGTATTTGATAAGGATCATAATCAAATAATCAATACAATAGAGAAGGTAAGTCAAGGGGACTCTATAAATATTATGTTAACTGATGGTGTGGCATCATGTATTGTCACTGAAAAAGAGAAGGAGGAGCATTTATTTGAATACATCTCAAAATTTAAGACTCAAAAATAATGACTCTTTTGAAAATGCCCTAAAAAAACTTGAAGAAGTCTTAACGCTTTTAGATGAAGGGAAACTTACTTTAGATGAAACTTTATCCCTTTATGAAGAAGGAATTAAACTATATAGATATTGTAATAATATATTAGATCAAGCTGAGCAGAAAATAAGTATCATGATGGATGGAAAGGAGATTTCCTTTTCTTCATGTGACTTAGATGACTTTAGGGGGGAATAATATGGACTTAAAATTAGAATTACAAAAAAAAGCTGAATTAGTAGAAAATGCCATGGAAGAATATTTGCCAAAGGGAGATCATCCTCAAAACCTTATTTTTGATGCTATGAGATATAGTGTTTTTGCAGGCGGAAAAAGATTACGTCCCATTCTTATGATGGCAGCTTGCGAATTTGTAGGAGGTAATGTAAAAAAAGTACTTCCATTTGCATGTGCTATAGAAATGATTCATACCTATTCATTAATTCATGATGATTTACCTGCTATGGATAATGATGACTATAGAAGAGGTAAACCTACCAATCATAAAGTATATGGAGATGGTATTGCTGTTCTTGCAGGAGATGCGCTCCTTAACTATGCATTTGAATTAATGATTAAAGCTACTTTAGAAAACAATGAACATCTTGAAAGAAAAGTATTAGCTATGAAAGAAATTGCTAACGCTTCAGGAATTCATGGCATGATTGGTGGACAAGTTGTAGACTTGTTAAGTGAGAATAAAAAAATTGATAAAGCTACATTAGACTTTATACATAATAATAAGACAGCAGCACTCATTATTGCGCCAATTAGAGCTGGTGCCATCCTTGGTGGAGCAAGTGATGAAGAATTAGAAGCTTTAACTACTTTTGCAAAAAATATTGGCCTTGGCTTTCAAATTAGAGATGATATTTTAGATATTATTGGAGATGAAAAAAAACTTGGTAAGAAAGTGGGTAGTGATGTTGACAATCAAAAATCCACATATCCTTCCCTATATGGTCTTGATGTATCAAAGAAAAAAGTGAATGAACTTTTCAATGAAAGCGTCAAAGCTATTGATCATTTTGGCAATAAATCGAAATTTTTCATCCAATTATCTGATTATCTTGTAGGAAGGGAATATTAATTGAAGGAGGAAATAATTTGCTCTTTTTTCAAAAAATCGTTAGAAATGAAGTAATCTATACTACCCTTTTATCATGGTTTATTGCACAAACATTAAAAGTTATCATTACGCTTATAATCGAAAAGAAAGTTAACTTGTATCGATTTGTAGGTTCTGGAGGAATGCCTAGTTCTCATTCATCATTGGTTATGGGTTTATCTACTGCAATTGGACTTAAGCATGGCTGGGACTCTACACTTTATGCTATTTCTATAGCTTTTGCTCTCATCGTTATGTATGATGCTTCTGGTGTAAGACGCGCTGTTGGAAAGCAAGCTATTATACTAAATAAAATGATACAAGATCGGCAAAACCATAGACCCATAGGGGATAAAAGACTTAAAGAACTAATTGGCCATACCCCTGTTGAAGTTTTTGCAGGTGCAATCTTGGGGATTTTTATTGCTAATATGGTCATTTGATATTCAAATTTTTCTATGTTATAATAATGTTTACTTTATGAGTGGCGCAGTATTCTAGTCAGATCTGCCATTTCTGAAGGCGGGGCTAAAAATCCGTCAAAGGGCACATCGATGAAGTTCCTGGTATTGGCTGCTGACGCCCAGTCGGGGGTCATTGCTGGGAGTAAGAAGCAGGGGGCGATCCACAATGGCATGTGGGCGATGACCCTCTCTTCGCGGAGACTTAAAAAAGAAATTTTTCTTTTTTAGGATAAACCTGCAGTGAGATTTACCTTTCATGCAGCGTAGCCTGCCTTGAGTGGAATATGGTGGATAATGGATACAATGATCCATTCCATTGGGCCCAATGGAATGATCATATTGCTGTTCGAAACCTATTCTGCAAAAGAGGCTAAGAAATAGTTTGACTGTTGAGGAAAACTCCTAGACTGTTCTTATGAAGCCTATTGAGGATTACAGTGCGGACTAAGTGGTAATCTAGTCTTACTTTTGGCGACAAAGTAAAAAGAAATTTAAAGGGAAACCGCTGATTTGGCGACAAACCAGTATTTCTTTGGGAAATCCAACTAGACCTAAGCCGTAAACTTTACTCAATATGCTGCCACTCTATTTAATAATTTATTGAAAAATTTATTCAGTCCATACAACATGGAATATTTTATAGGTGATAATAATGGAAATAGAATCTAAAGGAACCAATACTCATAAAAAGAAAAAAGCAAAAAAGAATTTTAAAGGTTATAACCTAAAATGGGTTATATGGATAACCATATGGACATTCTTTTTAGCTATTGGCATAAGCTTTATTTCTGAGACAGTACTCAGAAAAGTACATATTCTTATTGCTTTCTTTATTCTTATTACGATTATATTTATCGGTATCTTATTTGATTTAATAGGAATAGCTGTTGCAGCTGCAAATGAAAAACCCTTTCATTCTATGTCGTCTAATAAAATAAAAGGTGCTAAATTTGCATTGAAATTAGTACGTAATGCAGGTCCTGTATCAAATTTTTGTAATGATGTGATAGGAGATATATGTGGAATTGTTAGTGGTGCAGCAGCTGCAATCCTTATTTTGCAGTTTACTAAAATAAAAAATATAAACACTCCTTTTCTTAGTATTGGACTAAGTGGATTTGTTGCTTCTATTACCGTAGGCGGAAAAGCATTAGGTAAAGAAGTTGCACTAAAAAAATCAAAAGAAATTGTATTTCATGTTGGTAAAATTCTATACTATGTACATCATAAAGTTGGTATAGATTTTTTTTCTGATAAAAAGAAATAGGGTAGATTTAACCAGAAAGAGAGATGAAATCCGTGAGAGATTTACTATCTAAAATAAAATCTCCTAAAGATTTAAAAAATGCAACGGATGAAGAATTAAAATATTTAGCAGATGACATACGAAAGTTTTTAATTGAAAGTGTCTCAAAGACAGGAGGACATTTGGCTTCAAATTTAGGAGTAGTTGAACTGAGTTTAGCCATACATAGTGTTTTTAATACCCCTAAAGATCGTATTGTATGGGATGTAGGACATCAAGCCTATGTACATAAAATCATAACAGGAAGACGCCATCTCTTTCCTACATTAAGAAAACATAAAGGACTAAGCGGTTTTCCTAAGAGATGTGAGAGTGAACATGATTGCTTTGAAACAGGTCACAGCAGTACCTCCATATCAGCAGGTCTTGGAATAGCAAAAGCTAGGGATTTAAAGGGTGAAAAATATTCCGTACTATCTATTATTGGAGATGGAGCTCTTACTGGAGGTATGGCTTTTGAAGCATTAAATCATGCCGGCCATACAAATGCAGATTTTATTGTTATATTAAATGATAATGAAATGAGTATATCTCAAAATGTTGGAGGTCTTTCTAAATACTTAAATCGTTTAAGGACAGATCCTAAGTATTTCAAAGTCAAAGGGGATGTTGAATCTCTACTCAATAAGATTCCGGCAGTTGGGAAAGCTATGTATAAAACAGCTGGAAAAGCAAAGGATAGCTTAAAATATTTTTTGGTTCCAGGAGTTATGTTTGAAGAGCTTGGATTTACATATTTAGGCCCTGTAAATGGACATGATATAAAGGAATTGAAAGTTGTTTTAAAAAGAGCCAAAAATATAAAAGGCCCTGTCTTTATTCATGTAATTACAAAAAAAGGTAAAGGCTATACTTATGCTGAAAAAAATCCAGATAAATTTCATGGAATAGGACCATTTTCTATTGAAAGTGGTCAAGTTATGAAAAAGAAGAATGCACGACCTGGTTATTCATCTGTATTTGGAAATGCATTGGTAAACTTAGCAAAAGAGGATTCTAGTCTCGTAGCTATTTCTGCAGCAATGCCTTCAGGAACAGGGCTAAATGAATTTGCAGCTACCTATCCAAGTCGTTTCTTTGATGTAGGCATTGCAGAACAACATGCTGTAACTTTTGCTGCTGGACTTGCTTCAAATGGATTAAAACCATTCTTTGCTGTATATTCAACATTTTTGCAAAGAGGTTATGATCAAGTGGTTCACGATGTTTGTTTACAAAATTTACCTGTTGTATTTTGTATAGATCGTAGCGGATTAGTGGGGAATGATGGTGAAACACATCATGGTGTATTCGATATTTCTTTTTTAATGCACATTCCAAATATACAAATTTTAGCTCCTAAAGATGGTGCTGAACTAGTAGAGATGCTAAAATACGCAGTATCTTTAAAAGGTCCTGTTGCTATTCGATATCCTAGAGGAGAAAGCGACGATTTTACTTCTATTAGCAACAACTATAATATTACAGATATGAAAGCAGAAGTTCTTACAAAAGGAAAAGATGTATGCTTTATTGCCTTTGGAAAAATGGTAAGAACAGCTTATGAAGCAACTAAAAGGTTACAAGAAGTAGGCATTCATTGTACAGTAATCAATGGACGATTTGCAAAGCCTCTAGATGAAGAAACAATTATTTCAGAATGTTTAAAATGCAAAAATATTGTTACACTAGAAGACAATGTGATAAAAGGTGGTTTTGGAAGTCAAGTTTTATCATTGATTCATAAAAATAAATTATATGATAAAAATATAAAAATACTAGGAATTCCAGATCAGTTCATTGAACATGGAAATACAGATGAGTTGATGAAAGTCTATCACCTTGATATAGAAGGGGTAATAGCACATGTAAAAGAAATGATTAATCGCTAGGAGAGATTTATATGGGAGAAAAGAATAGACTGGATATAATATTAGTGGAGAAAGGATTTTTTGACTCCCGAGAGAAAGCCAAAACAAGTATTATGGCAGGTATTGTTTTTGTAGACAATCAAAGAGTGGATAAAGCCGGCACAAAAGTAGATTCTGATGCAAAATTTGAAATCAAAGGAAAAGTCATGCCTTATGTAAGTCGTGGTGGACTAAAATTAGAAAAAGCCATGAACGAGTTTCACATTGATTTGAAAAACAAAAAAACCTTAGATATAGGTGCATCTACAGGTGGATTTACAGATTGTATGTTGATCAATGGTGCAACAAAAGTTTTTTCAATTGATGTGGGGTATGGCCAATTAGCTTGGAAATTAAGACAAGATGAAAGAGTAGTTGTAATGGAACGAACGAATATAAGATATGTTACAAAAGAAGATATTAATGATGAAATAGATTTTGCATCTATTGATGTCTCTTTCATATCTTTAAAACTTGTACTCCCTGTTGCCAAAAAATTGATTAAAGAAAATGGAGAAATCGTTGCTTTAATCAAACCTCAATTTGAAGCAGGTAGAGAGAAGGTTGGAAAAAAAGGGGTAGTAAGAGATATTAAAGTCCACAAAGAGGTTATTCATCAAATATTATCCTTTGCTTTAGATATGGGATTAACACTGAAAGGATTATCATTTTCTCCAATAAAAGGTCCTGAGGGAAATATAGAATATCTTGCTTATTTGGTTAATAAAGAAGCAGAGGATCAAATTGATCTAGAAAAAATCATTCAAGATATTGTTGCAAGTTCCCACGATTTATTAAATAAAAGATAACCGAAAGGTTATCTATTTATTTGAATAAAAATTAAGAGGATATTTTATAATTATGTAGAATAACTAATATGTTAATATGAATTATTGGGATAGGTTTTATACATATTTCATATGATAAATAAAAGAATAGGAGGCTAAGTATGAAATATGCAAGACATGCAAAAATATTAGAGATTATTGATAAGTATGAAGTTGAGACACAAGAAGAGCTAGCTGAAGCTCTAAAAAAAAATAATATTCATGTAACACAAGCAACGGTATCAAGAGATATAAAAGAACTGAGGCTTATAAAGGTTTTGGGTAAAAATGGAAGATATAAGTATGCTTCAATGAAACAGCATGAAAGCGCTATTTCTGACAGATTAGTTAAAATATTTAAGGATTCTATCTTATCCATAGATTATTCTGGCAATATTATTGTTTTAAAAACATTGATAGGAGCAGGACAAGCAGCTTGTGCAGCATTAGATGCATTGGACGTTCAAGATATTGTAGGGACAATTGCTGGAGATGATACCATATTCATTCTTGTAAGAGATGTAGAAAAAATAGAAGAAATCGTAAGCAAATTCAAAAAACTTATGAGGTAGTACGGGGGTATTTGAATGCTCTTAGAATTAATTATAACTAACTTTGCATTAATAGAAAATCTAAATATTCGTTTCGGTGGAGGTCTAAACATTCTCACAGGTGAAACGGGTGCAGGTAAATCAATTATTATTGATGCCGTAAATATGGCAATTGGCGAAAGAGCGGATAAAAGTTTCATTCGTACTGGTACTGATAAATCTGTTATTCAGATGATCTTTCGTTCACAAAATCAACATTTAATAAAAATACTAAATGAAAAAGGTATCGATTTATTTGATAATGATATCATTATCATTACGCGTGAGATTTATAACAGTGGTAGAAGTACATCTAGAATAAATGATCGAGTTGTTACGACTTCATTAGTGAAGGAAATTAGTAAATACTTAATTGATATACATGGTCAACATGCTCATCAATCACTATTATATCCTGAAAACCATATTGATATTTTAGATTCTTTTGATGAACAAAAAATCGTTGCTTTAAAGAAAAAAGTTGCTACTAAATATTATGAACTAAAGGAATTGAAAAATAAACTAGATGAACTTTGTGGAAATGAACTAGAAAGAGAACGAAAAAAAGATTTATTAAAATTTCAGCTTAATGAAATTGATGCATGTCAACTAAAGGTTGGAGAAGATACTGATTTATTATCCGAATATAATCTTCTTTCTAATAGTGAAAAAATCTTTACCATTATGTCAAGCTCTTATGAAAAAATATATAATGGTGATGGTAGATATCTATCTATTATAGATGGCATCGGAAATATTATTCATGAATTAGAAAATATTAAAGATTTTGATGATCATATCAAAAATATGTATAGTATGCTACAAGAATGCTCTTATACCTTTGAAGATGTATCTAGAGATATTAGGAATTATAGGGACAATATTGAATTTGATCCCCTTGTATTAGAACAAATTGAAAAACGATTAGATTTAATCAATGATTTAAAAAGAAAATATGGAAATTCCATAGATGAAATTTTGTCCTATAGGGAAAAAATTTATTTTGAATTAGAAGAACTTGAGAACAGTGAAACCATTGTAGTTGAAATAAGAAACAATATAGATAAAATAAAAATAGAATATATTGAATTGTCTACTCAACTCAGTTCTATTCGTAAAGAAATATCATCAACTTTAGAAAAAGAAATGATTCATGTATTAGAAGGTTTAAATATGAATAAAGTTATTTTCAAAGTGAATTTCGCAAATAATATAGATCAAGTAGATGAAAGTATATTCTCACCCAAAGGACTAGATAAAATTGAGTTTTTAATTTCTACAAACGCTGGACAACAGCCTAAATCAATTGCTAAAATTGCTTCTGGTGGAGAAATGTCAAGAATCATGCTGGCTTTTAAAACGATTTTAGCTCATTCTGATAATATTCCAACATTAATTTTTGATGAAATAGACACAGGGATTAGTGGACGTACAGCAAATATTGTAGGAGAAAAATTAGCAATAATATCTAGAAACCATCAAATTTTATGTATCACCCATTTACCTCAAATAGCATTAATGGCAGACCATCATTTCTATATTGAAAAAAATTCTCAAGATAATAATACTTTGACAAATGTTCAAAAATTATCAGAAGAAGATAGAATTATGGAATTAGGTAGATTATTAGGTGGTATAACATTAACAGACTTAACAATGGAGCATGCTAAAGAAATGATCAATTTAGGAAATCATTTTAAAAACAGTTTAAAATAATTACATATTTTGCTAAAAAAATAGGCTTTTATAGCCTATTTTTTATTTTGTAAAATTTACTATATCCTAGATAGCTTTGTATTCTTGTTTGTCTATTTCTATTACAAATTTTATCAAGAATAATAAGCTACAAAACAGGCTAAATTAAATATATAGCAAAATTATATTATTGTTTATGGAGGCGATTGAATGACTCAAAGGGGAAAATAGGAGTGTGATATTTATTGTCTAACTATAAAAATAAGTGTATTTTTTCACTCTTTTTTATTGTGATTTTATTTACAGCCTTTAATTCTTATAGTTTTTATGAAATCTTTAATTATCCAGAAGAAATAAAAATATTTGAAGATGAAAAACATACTTTAGATATTAAATTCCCTTTTAAATTTGATACACAAAAAATAGATAATAGTGTTTTACAATTATTACAAAACAATAAACATTCTGATACAAATACACTATATATCAATCCCTTAAAAATAGGTCAAACAAATATTCAAGTAAATTTATTAGGTTTTTTACCAATAAGAAAACTCCAAGTTGACGTTGTCCCCAAAATTAAAGTTATTCCTGGAGGTCAATCTGTTGGTGTAAGATTAAATACAAAAGGCGTTTTGGTAGTTGGTTTAGAAGAAATAAACGGAATTGATGGTAAGAAACATAATCCTTCACGAGAAGCAGGATTAACAATAGGTGATAGTATTATAGAAATAAATAGCTTAAAAATAAAAGATGCTGATCATGTTACAAGTATCATCAATCAAAATAAAAATACTGAAATTACTTTAAAAGTAAAACGCAGAGAAAAAATATTTAATGTTAAAATTAAGCCTGTAAAATCTATTGATGAAGGGGAATATAGAATAGGTTTATGGGTTAGGGATAAAACTGCTGGTGTAGGAACATTGACATTTTATCATCCAGATACCATGAGGTTTGGTGCTTTAGGACATGCTATAACTGATATTGATACAGGATTACTATTAACAGTAGATCATGGGCAAATTGTCAAATCAAAAGTTGCTTCTATCAAACAAGGAAAAAGAGGACACCCAGGAGAAATAAAAGGTATATTTTATGAAACAAGTAAACCTATGGGTAATTTAGAAAAAAATACTCATTTCGGTATATTTGGTAAAGCTTATGAACCCATTACAAATGATATCTACAAAAAACCTATAGAAATTAGTTATCAAAATCAGATTCATGAAGGCAAAGCAACAATTTTAACAACTATTGATAATAATAAAATAGAGGAATATGAAGTTTATATTGAAAAAGTAAATAGGCAACGTACACCAAATACAAAGAGTATGATTATAAAAGTAACAGATAAAAGACTCCTAAAAAAAAGTGGCGGAATTGTACAAGGAATGAGTGGTAGTCCTATCATTCAGGATGGAAAATTAATTGGAGCAGTTACACATGTTTTTGTGAATGATCCATCAAAAGGATATGGTCTATTCATTGAATGGATGATTAAAAAAGCAGAAATTGATATCTATAATAATAGTCAATTAGCCGACAAGTATTAATAACAAATTGTAAAAAAGAGTACTCTTATGAGTGCTCTTCTTCTATTTTTACGTTTCAAATAGTTTTTCAAAGAAAACTGTAAAAAAGTATACTAATCTTTTCCAAAGAAGAAGGAAATATCATGGATTTGTCGAATATGTCTAAGGGAAATAGAAATTCATACAATCATATGCAAAAATTTTTAGGGGGGTAACTAAGTGAAAAATATTAGAGTGTTAATTGCAGATGACAATAAAGATTTTTGTGACATTTTAAGTGAATATTTAGGGAAACAGGAAGACTTAGAGATTGTTGGTGTTGCAAAGGATGGTTTAGAGGCCATAGATTTAGTTTCAGAGGAATTACCTGATGTCTTGGTTTTAGATATTATCATGCCTCATCTTGATGGCTTAGGCGTATTAGAAAGATTAGCATCTATGAATTTGAAGAAGTTTCCTAAAATTATTGTTCTATCCGCTGTTGGACAAGATAAAATTACACAAAGAGCTATTGCACTAGGCGCAGATTATTATGTTGTAAAACCTTTTGACTTTGAAATTTTTATTAAACGTATTAGACAGCTTATGGGGAACGTAAAGTTTATTCCTGAAAAGAAAAGTGAGTATAGAGATTTACTTATAAATCCATCTACAAGTTCTGGAAAACAAACACAAAGTCTAGAAGCTGAGATTACGAACATCATCCATGAAATTGGTGTACCAGCACATATTAAAGGATACTTATATCTAAGAGAAGCCATCTCTATGGTTGTTGAAAATATAGAAATGTTAAGTGCTGTAACAAAAGAATTATATCCATCTATAGCTAAAAAATTCAATACTACTCCAAGTAGAGTAGAAAGAGCTATTAGACATGCTATAGAGGTAGCATGGAGTAGAGGTAAGGTAGATACAATCAATAATTTATTTGGATACACAGTACATAATGATAAAGGTAAACCTACAAATAGTGAATTTATCGCAATGGTTGCTGATAAATTAAGAATAGAAAGAACTGCTGTTTAATAGCAACACAATAAACTATTTTTCCTACATATGTTTAAGAAATTCTCTCATTTAGTTATATAGAACTAAATTGAGGGAATTTTTCATATGTAATTTCAACTTATGTTGTATATATCTTACAATAATTCATAAAATTATAATTTTAGGATGTGATTATTTTGGCAGATAAGAAAAAACAAAAAATATATAATCAAACATGGTGTGAGATCAAGCAAGACTATCATAAAGAGTACAATGCAAATGACGTGAAAAATAAAAAAAAATTAAAAGAATGGATGAAAGAAATTAAAAAGCACAAAATACTACAAGAAAGAGACCAATAATTATGAAAAGAATATTTAAGGCTTTAGAAAAATCAAACTATCAAAAATCCCATCTAACGCATTTCTATTTAAAAATGTTCAACTAATGTCTATCTCGAACATACGTTCTTAGCTTCTTCAAATGGCACTTTTTAATTCAAATTTATTGTCATAAGTATATTATTGTAAACTTATATGCATAATCTTGTATTCAAAGCTTTCATAAATAAAATAAGAAAACATATAGAGCAATGCTAATGAGCCTGTAATAAATACCAGTAAAATTTACTAACCCTATGAACAATGTCACCTTCTCCATAGGGCTAGTATTACATAAATTATTTATTTGAATATCTATGTATCTTTTATTTTTCTTGTTGCTGTAGATTTTCGTATGCTTCTTGTAATCGATTTTTCTCTCTTATTAATTGATTGATTATTTCATCTTGTTCTACATACTGAAATGTACTGTAAAATCTATAATGCTTAAAAATAACATCTAGAAGATCCTTTGCTTGTTCTTCAGTAATCTCTTTTAATTTATATTCTACAGATTTTATCATTTCTATATTTTCTTTCTCGTTTTCTTCTGCCACAGTTAACGCATCAAAAATATACTTTTTTGACGATGCAATAGCTTTACTATTGTCTAAACCACCTATAGATATCATGTCTACTAATAATTCAAACTCGTCAATTGTAAGAATAGCAACTTCCTGATTCATGCTATCTGCAACTCTGATTAATTTACTCATTAACATTCCTCCTAAAATTTAAATTCTATCAAATATTATTTCTGGTGTACTTATATAATATCTGCATATACTAGTATATTTATTTTAGGAGTAATTTTCAACTATTTTGGCTTTTAATGTCTAAAATACAACAAATAAGGTCATCATGTAAAATATAAAAGTCAATTTGGTAGCGATTGTATAAAAAATATTTTATACTAGTAATAGAGAGTTTTAAGACAAAAAACATAGAAAAAATGTCTAAAAAGGAAAGGATTATAATTGAATAAAAATTACTCGTAAAAATTATGCAACTAATTAGTAATATCAAGTAAAGGGGTTTTTAAGTATGCAAACAAACAAAGAAATTATAAACTCATTTGTATCAAGACTAGAAAAAGAAAAATCTAGAAAGGATTATAAAAGAGACTTACAGCATTTTGTTGAATTTATCGAAAAGAATTTTCTTCAAGCAACCCTTGAAGATTGTGAAAAATATATAACAGATATTAAGCTAAAGGTTTCAGAAAAAAAGCTAGCCATAACAACTGCAGAAAAATTATATAGTCAACTCTACAGCTTCTTTAATTATTTAGAAGAAAATGAACATATTCCATATAATCATTTTAAAAATATTTCCAAACCAACAGCATCAAGAAATATATCCAAAGAAAAAATTATAATGTGGGAAGACTTAGATAAACTTATTTCTATACTAAAAACATTTAATCAGAGAGATTACGCTATTTTAATGTTGATTTTTACGTCAGGGCTTACTCTTAATGAAGCTGTAAATCTTAAATGGAATCAATTTGTTATTGACGATACAGGTAATATTGGTATTGTTTTTATAACCAAACGTGGAAAAAGATATACTAAAGTTCATAAAGACACTTGGAATCTACTACAAAAATATCGAAATAGCTTAGCAGATTTAATTACACAGGATAGCAATGTCTTTTTAAATAATAGAGGCAATAAAATAACAGGACGCTGGGTAAGGATGGTACTCAAAAAAGCATGCATAGAGGCAGAATTAGACCATGAATATACCCCAAGAGATCTAAGACATACATTAGCAGCACATACACTAAAAAGAGGAGCTTCTTCAAGGCAAGTAAAGCAACAATTAGGGTGGAGCAACGAAAACCTTGCCCAAAGATATTTATACACCATTCAGCAATTAGATGATAACGCTATTGATTATTTGAATTTTAATTTAAAGAAGGATGATAGTTCAAAATAATTTTACTAGAAAATAATAAGCCTTAATGAACGAAATCGGTATACATAATATTTTTATTGACTTCTTGTACCTATGCCATTAGAAGTCAATAATATAAAAATGTTCTTTCTGGTGACAGAGAAGCAATATTAAAAATAATATGAAACCCTATACAATATATTTTGGAAAAATCCTTATCTATAATTATATATAGATGAGGATTTTTTTCGACACGCATATTTCGATTTTAAGAGACTTTTTTATATAGTAGGTAGTTTAGTATTAAAAAAAGCTTATGCGTCCTTTAAAATCAATTGTCGAAACACCTTGTGAAAAACTTAAGGTTTTCATTACTGTATGTAACAAAAGTATAATTGTGTTTCATTCGTGAAACTGCTATAAATGTTGATAAATCAACACATTGTAAAAGTATAAAAATGTTAAAGTTACTTATTGTATTGTGTTGTAACTTTAAATGTAATATAATATTCATGTAGAATATAGTAGGTAAAGGGGGTAAAAAAGTGAATATTGTTCAGCCCATAAGAGATAAAAATAAGATAGAAGACATGAAAAGTGAACTATTAAAATCAGGATATAAAAACTATCTACTTTTTGTCGCAGGAATTAATACGGGATTAAGGATCAGTGACTTATTAAAACTAAAGGTATCAGATGTAAGAGATAGAACACATATCCTCATTCAAGAAAAAAAGACTGGAAAAGAGAAACGATTCTTAATCAACAACCAATTAAGAAAAGACTTTGAAATGTACATAAAGAATATGAGCAGGGAAGAGTATTTGTTTCAAAGCAGAAAAGGAAAAAATCAACCTATTTCAAGAGTACAAGCCTATAGGATATTAAACAATGCTGCTACTATAATTGGCATTAGCGAAGTAGGAACCCACACATTAAGAAAAACTTTTGGGTATTGGCATTATCAGATATATAAAGATGTAGCCATCCTACAGGATATTTTTAATCATTCAGCTCCTAGTGTTACTTTACGGTATATAGGTATCAATCAAGATATCAAAGATAAGACAATAGAGGACTTTTATTTATAATAGATTATGGTTGCAATAAAAACTTTATGTAAACATTCTTAAAGCACCCTTGATTTTTGAAACGAAAGAGGGTGTTTTATTTGTAATATTTTAAATTTTGACAACTTTTCTAATTTTGTATCAACTATAGACATTATATTCCACAACTTCAATTAATAGGTATTATCAACTGAGCAATCGAAAAATGTAGTCGTTTATACAAAATTTATATTATTGTATGAATATATAGTGAATTTTGCCTTTTATATGAAATACTCTGCATATTTTTCATAAAATCTTTAAATAAAGGTATAAAAAATGCCCTTATACGCTTCCAAGAACATTCGTTCGTAAAAGGTTGATTTTCTTTTTCTCATAAAATCTATTGTTAAAAGATTATTGATAAAGTATTTACTGTATGACGATTTAATTGAAATATATTATCATTTAAAGAAGAGGTATTTAAACGCTAAAGGATCAAATATACATGATTGTGAATATATTTAACTATAATTGAATTTAATACTATTATCCCAATTAGCTGCTTAAAACCTTATTTATCGCATTATGTATAGTATATATAGATTATACATAACTAAAATTACAATATTTTAAATATTAATATAGTTGGGAAAAGGAGTATAAAAAGATATAAGAAAGAGGTGTTTTTAAAGAATTTAACTATTCTTTAAATGTATATTTAGGGAATAGTTGGTTAAATTTAAAAATATTCCTTATTTTTTAGCTCTACTACTGTCTATTGATACCCATCTATGTATACTTTTGACTTATAAATACATTTAATAATAATCCTTTAAATTTATATTCTAATAATTCGATACAAAATATGTGTACTTTAGGATAATATATTCATCCTTAATTAATATATTAATTTAAAATAAAAAAAGAAGCATAAACTTGTTGTTTCCACAAATTTATACTTCCATTTTCATTTAATCACATGCTTAAATTTCACTTTTTTTACAAATAATGTCCTCGATATTAGATATAAATATTTTTTCTCTATTTTTATCATCATAATTGCCGCATTCACAATTAAATAACATACATTCTTTTTTTAGAATCTTCACATTACTTCTATACCTAAACCATATATCTTTAATATTTAATAAAGTTATTATACTAGCTATAACACTTGCAACAGCAGAACTAATAGAGACAAATAGTATTGATTTTCCCCAATGTAGATGATGTACTATAGGAATACCTGCGTTAATAACAATTATTACTATACTCAATGTGTAATATGCATATTTATAATAAGTCGCTTTTTTTATATAGCAATTTAATAGATTTTCTACCCTATTTCTAATAATTTCATTATCTATAGATTTTGTCAAATGATCTAATGATAATAACTCTTCTTTTAAGCTCATATTCCCATCCCCTAATTCCCAAAATAAACTTTTAATCAAATCTTACTTACTCTATTTAAGCTTATCTTTTGAAATATGAAAATTATGTAATGTTATTCATTACTTACAATAACCGTTCTACTTTCTTCATGCCACTGAATATTATACTCAAACCCTTCAAATACATATTTTAAAGGTATATAGGTTCTACCATTCTTTATAAAAGCTTTTGTATCCATTTTTAATATCTTATCATTTACTTTAACGTAATCTTGATTCATAGGGATTTCAATGGTTATATTCTCTTTTGTAGCTCTTACAATCTGATTTTTTTCATCAAAAGATACTTTAGCACCTATCATTTCAAGAGACTTTCTTACAGGCATTAATGTCCTCTTGTTTTCATCTATAAAAGGCATTCCCATATTTTCATCTTTCTTAAAGACCAGTTCATGTCCATTCACAACACAATAAACTTTTTTGTTAAACTCAACCTGCGACATAGATGTTACTTCATCTACAGTATCATTTATAGCTTTCAAAAGACTCAAATCATCAGTAGTATCCTCATTCATATCAAAAGTCATTACCCCAGATGCATTTTTAAGAGCAAGTCTAGTTTTTTCTTTTATGGTATTGATCCCATTATAATAAGAATCAAGTTTTTCTCCTTTTACATGATCTTTATAAGCATTTTCTCTATCTTCTGCTACAAGATCTCTATATTGTTTCCAACTAGGTCTTGCATAAAAAGGAACCCCTATTACAATTTTTTCTTTTGGTACTCCTCTGTTAATCCAATAGCCTATAGAGTTTTTAGCAAACCAAAATGGACTATGCTGCTCATTATTCATGTCATAAGCCATTACACTAATCCAATCAAAAGCTTTTAAACAATTCTCTGTTACAGCTTTTGATACAGCTGGACCTTCTGTTTCTGACCAAGCACCATTAAGTGCTGCAGTTAAGTATTTCCCTTTTGTTTTTAGTTCTTTACTTAAACCTAATACTAATTTTTCATAATTTTGAGAGGACACCCCTACATCTGGATATTCCCAATCAATTTCTACGCCATCAAGATTATATTCATCTACAAACTTCATTACATTCTCTATAAACTTTTTTCTAGCTTCGTCAGAGGCTGCCATTTTTTCAAATGTAGCATCTAAAGGAACGTTTTGATAGGACCATCCTCCAATAGCTATTAAAACTTTAACCTGATTTTTATGCCCCTTCTCTACTAATTCTCTTAACTTTTCTGGTTTCTCAATACCTATTAAAGAACCTTCTTCTCCTGGAATTAAAAAGGCATATATGATGTGTGTGAGTTTATCAAATTGAACATTCTTATCGATAGGGTCTTTAAAGATTTCAGAATAATATCCTACCACTTTAAATTCTTTAGTATTTTCACTAAATCCATAACTTGAATTTAACATTAAAATACATGCACATACTAGCATCCATGAAAATATTTTTTTAAGTCTGATCATTTTAAGTCACCTCTAATTTCAATTAGTATACTAATTCATAATCCTTAATCATTCATATTCCTAAAACCATATATAATCTTTTTAATCTTTAATCCTCCAAAATTTATTTTTTAAAAAATCATCTTATCACACCTTCCAAATATAAAATCTTTTACTGTGTAGATTTATAGGACACTTCTTTTATTATATGCTAAATATGCAAAATGGTAAATACAGTAAAACAGCAACTATTCACAGTCAAATATTTGTAATAATTTTTAATTTTATTGGTTAAATAAAACCATCTCAAATATCATAATCATTGATTTAATTTTATTCTATATGCTAAAATTAGCATATAGCTTTATTGATACATGTCTATTCTTTCATAGACATAAATTTTTATATTAGGGGTGTTTCTCATGGATAAAAAAATTATCAAAGTACATAATAAATCAGACCGACCTGATAATATCGTACAAAAAGAAAATGAAACCATAGAAAAATGTCTAGAGATAGAAAATTCTTTGCCACTTTTTATGCAAGATTTTTTTATTTATCTTAAAAACGGTGTAGCTTTATCAACAAGATATGCGTATCTTCAAGATATACTTTTCTTCTGTAAATACCTAGTATCAGAAACAAATATTACAAAAGCTTTAAATATAAAAGATATAACAATTGAAGAATTCAATAAGATAAAAGCAAGAGATATCAATCGATTTTTAGGTGACTTTTGTACAAGATATACAGTTAATGGAAATGATACGGTAATTATTATGGAAAATCATAATCGTGCCTTAGCAAGAAAAAAATCTACATTAACTGTATTATTTAAATTCTTATTTAGAGATGAATTAATTAAAGAAAATATTATAGATGGGTTTAATCCTATACGACTTCCAAAACCACAACCAGATGCCATAAAAAAACTTGAAATTGACGAAGTAGCAAAAATGTTAGATGTAGTTGAATCAGGAAATGGTCTAACAGCAAAAGAACTTACATATTGGGAAAAAACAAAATTAAGAGATAAAGCAATTTTAGTCCTATTTGTTACCTATGGTTTAAGATTGAAAGAGCTCCAGCAGCTTAATATTTCATCTTTTAATTTTAGTCGGGGAGATTTTAAAATTTATAGAAAAAGAGGTAAAGAAGTAAATATGCCTTTAAATAATTCTGTAGAAAAAGTTATTTTAGATTATATTCAATCAGAAAGAGTTCCTGATGATGTCTTGTTAGAAAAACATAAAGATGCTTTATTTTTATCTTTACAAAAAACAAGAATAACAGAAAAAGCTATTAGGCAGCTAGTTAAAAAATATTCTTCTCTTGCCTTAGGCACTACAAAAGAAAATGGATATAGTCCCCATAAGTTAAGAGCAACGGCTGCTACTTCTCTTATTCAAAATGGTTTTTCCATTTATGATGTTCAAAACCTACTTGATCATGATAATGTAACAACAACTCAATTATATGCTGCACATAAGAAAAATGTAAAAAGAGAAATTGTACATAGATTTGAATGGCTTGATGAATTTGATAAAAAAAGTAGTCCTGATAAATAGGGACTACTTTTTTTATCAAATCTATATTAAAAAACAAAGAATTATTTCATACAAATCTATACTACTCGGAATTATCATTATTGATCTGCATCTATGGGAATTTTAATAATCTGACCAGGATAAAGGTCTAAAGAATCTAACTCATTAATAATGCTTATTTCATAAATCGTCTTCCGAATATCTTTTTCCTTTGGTGTAAATTTCTTTGCTAATTCCCATAGGGTATCTCCATATTTAATATGTATTTTTACACACTTTAATTCATTTGTTCCTTCAGCTATATTTATTTTGAAAATAGTGCTATAACAACAGTATGAAACTAATAAAATTATTACCAAAGAGTACACAAATCGAAATTTATTTACTATCCGTAACTGTTTCATTTGCATTTCCTCCGCCTCCCAAACGTATGTTCTAGAAATATTTTATCAGAACATACGTTCTTTGTAAATACCTTTTATCAAAAAACGAACAGACGTTTGATATAGGAATGATTGTATGCTATAATTAAGTAAAAACATTGTGAGGTGTTTCTCATGTCATACAATCTTTCAAAACAACAAGAAAAAATTCTTAATTATATAAAGAATGAAGTTGAAACAAAGGGGTATCCCCCTTCGGTTCGAGAAATATGTGCAGCTGTTGGTTTAAAGTCTACTTCTACCGTTCATGGCCATTTAGCAAAGCTTGAGAAGAATGGTTATATCAGACGTGATCCAACAAAGCCTAGAGCCATAGAAATATTAGAAACTGACGCAAACACGATTCCTAAAAAAGAAGTTGTCCAGGTTCCTATTGTAGGAAAAGTCACTGCTGGTCAACCAATTTTGGCAGTTGAAAATATTGAAGATACTTTCCCTGTACCACAGGATTTCATGGATAACGATAAACATTTTATGTTAACCATCAAAGGAACTAGTATGATCAATGCAGGTATATTGGATGGAGATTATGTTCTTGTTAAACAACAACAAATTGCTCGTAACGGTGATATTGTAGTAGCAATGCTTGAAGATGAAGCAACTGTAAAGAAATTTTATAAAGAAAAGGACTATATTAGATTACAACCTGAGAATCCTTCTATGGACCCTATTATTGCAAAGGATGTTCGCATTTTAGGTTTGGTAAAAGGAGTTTTTAGGAAATTATAAAAAAGGTGTAAGCACCTTTTTTTACTTTTTTGTACATAAAAAAGCATCTACACTTGTAGACACTTTTTATCAAAGATATTTAAATATATTTGTTTAATTAATCTTAAAGATCTTCTCCATAAAATGCAGATTTATAGATCATCGCTACATCTTCTGGACTACTATTTCTTGGATTTGTAAGGGTACAAGGATCTTCAAATGCATTCTTTGACATACGCTCTAATACTTCTAAGAATTTTTCTTCAGAAATTTCTACTTCCTTAACATCTTTTAATGTTAATGGAATATTTAATTTCGTATTTAATTCTTTAATAGCTGTTGGAAGATCTTCTATTCCTAATTTCTTTTCAATTTCGTCTACTTTATCTGTTGCTTTACGATTATATTGAACAATATAAGGCATTAAAATCGCATTTGTTAATCCATGAGTAATACCAAATTCTCCACCAATCTTATGGGCTAGACTATGTACCAATCCTAATGAAGCATTTGTAAATGCCATTCCTGCTAATGTAGAAGCATTATGCATATCTTTTCTCGCTTCTATATCATTCCCATTGCTATAAGCAATTGGTAACTTATCAAATACTAATGTAATCGCTTCCATAGCTAACGGATTAGTAAAGCTTGTAGCAGAAGTAGAAACATAAGCCTCTATAGCATGTGCTAACACATCCATTCCAGTATTTGCCGTAATATGAGGTGGCATCTTTGAAGGAAGTTTTGGGTCTAAAATAGCAACGTCTGGTGTAATTTCATAAGATACAATTGGATATTTAATATGTTTTTTTGTATCTGTAATAACTGAGAATGCAGTGATTTCTGAAGCTGTACCACTAGTAGATGGTATTGCAACAAATTTTGCTTTATTTCTAAGTCTTAGAAGAGATCCAGGCTCAATAATATCTTCAAATTTTAGCTCAGGATGCTCATAAAAAGCCCACATAATTTTTGCAGCATCTAATGCAGACCCCCCACCTATAGAAACAACCCAATCTGGCTCAAAGTCAAGCATTGCCTTTGCACCCTTTTCAACGGTTTCTACAGAAGGATTTGGTTCTACTCCATCAAATATAGTTACTTCCATACCTGCTTTTTCTAATTGTTTTTTAGCTTCATCCAAAAACCCATGCTTTTTCATGGAACTTCCACCTGTTACTAAAATTGCTTTTTTTCCTTCTAATGTAGATAAGTAAGCTAATGTACCCTCTCCAAAAACAATATCTTTTGGTACACGAAACCATTTTAAATCCATGCACATTCCTCCTATTTTTTCATCATTGTTAAATTTTTGTTAATCTTATTGTACCAACATTTAGTATGTATGTAAATCATTTTTCGAGTTTTTTTCTGTATTTTTTTACTAATCCCTTTATTTTGACTTTTTAAACGTTTTATTCAAATAACAAAAGGAGAGCTTTCACTCTCTTGTACCTGGTGAACTACTTGTTGCACCTGCTGTATTTATTTGGTTTTCTGTTCCAGCAATTGATCCAGATTTTAATTCTTGCTCACGGTATTTTAGCCCATAAATATCTTCTACGGCCCCTGGATCTACTGAATTTCTGATTATATCTATTCTTTGTTCATCCTTTTTATTATCTTTTTGCATACCCTCACCTCCATATTAGTATTAGATAATCAAATGGATGATATGCAAATTATAAAAAAGCACCTACAAATCTAATTGTAAATGCTCTTCATATTCCTTCACTTCCCATTCACTACTTATTTTATATATTATTTTTAATTTTTCCTAATAATTCATTTTTCATTTCAATAAGCCCATGTACTTCATTTATTAATAAATTATCTTTCTTATGGCCCTTTTCAACAAAGTACATAGAAATAGCACCTAAGCCTACATGGGTTCCAACAGCAACCCCCATTTGCATGATGAATATATCACCAGCAAAATCCGTCTCTTTGAGAATCTTATTTTTTAAATTTTCACCAATTATTCTATCTGAAGTATAGCCAATGATGATAAAATCTGTAATTTCCTTATCATTTCTATTTATAAACTCATCAATATAGTGTTTAAATACTTTTTTTCTTCCTCTCTCTTTGGCAACAATTGCTCCTCTTCCCTTTTTCATGGTCATAATCGGTTTAAGTTTTAGAAGTTTCCCTAAAAAAGCACTAGCATTTGTAAGCCTTCCACTTTTAACAAGATGATCCAAATCATCTACAGAAAGAAAATGCTTAACATTTGTTTTATATGTCTCATTAAAAGCTATTAATTCTTCAAAGGAAATGTCCTTCTCTTTTAATATAGCACTCTTTAGAATTAACCATCCACTTCCATGACTCATACACTTTGAATCTACAATATAAATCTTAATCGTTGAATTTGGATTTTCCTCATAGAAATACTCTTTAGCAATTATAGCAGACTGGTATGCACCACTTGTACCACTAGACATACAAATACATAGTATCTCTTTATACCCATCTGTAACAGCTTGATTAATTACTTTTAAATATTCAACGGGACTTGGCATTGCAGTTGTTGGTTTTTCATCTAACTCCTCAATAATATTGTAAAAATCATTAGGTTTTATATCTATTCGATCCTTATAAGCCTTACCTTCTATATTAATAGTTAAAGGCACTAAACTGATTTTATATTTTTCTACAATCTCCTGAGATAAATCACATGTTGAATCAGCCATAATCTTTATCATATATATCCTCCAAGGTTCATTTAATACAATATATTATACTTCATGATCATAAAACTATTCAACATTTTTCGATTTTTCTTGCACATAATTATTGTATAAAAAGAAGAACCTCTCAAAAGGTTCTTTACATAACTGATCATTATGGTATTTAAATAGTTAGATAAACCGTGTTACTCCTTATTTATCCATTACAAGATTATCATCCTTTATACTTCTAAAATAGTTCCTGTACAATTTACAAAAAAATCATCACATTTTTCCTTAAAACTTTGAACGGCTTTCTCTCCAGTACAATGGGATACACCAATAATTTTAATATTCTTTTCTTTTAATTTCTCTATGGTTTTATCTATACGCTCCTCATCAGCTTCTACAAGATGAGTTCCCCCTATAATTCCATAAATATTCTTACCTGTTCTTTTAGCAATAGTATCAATGATATTTAAAAGTCCAGGATGTGAACAACCTAGCAGAATAACGAGTCCTTTATCTGTATCTACAACTAATGTTATTTCATCCTCAAAACGATCCAAAAGATATTCATTTTCTTTTTTAAATTTCATATTAGGATTTAATCCCTCAAAATCATATGTTCTTTCAAAGTTTGTAAAAATATATACCTTTTCACCAAGCTTCACCATATCCTTATCCACATAATTAATATTTAATTTTTTCTCTTTTATAAAATTTTCATTAAAATCTATTCCTATATATCTATAAGCTACATCATCTGCACTAAAATCTGATTTTTTATTTTCATCTAAAGAACGATATTTATCACTATTACTAAAAAAATTTTCACTTACATAAAACTCTGGGTGAACATCAAAATCTTCTAAAAATCTTCTAACCCCTCCACAATGATCATAGTGGGCATGACTCAGCATCAAAAAATCTGTCTTCTTCAAGTCAATCCCTAAAGCCTTTGCATTTTCAATAAAATCCCCTGTTCTTCCTGTATCAAACAAAATATTCCCCTCAGGTGTTTCAATAAAAAAAGATAATCCATGTTCATTATGTAGTTCTTTATTATCCCCCAAAGAATTCTCTATGATTGTTGTAATCTTCATAAACTCCATCTCCTTTTCATTATTAATGCTTATTTTATTCCTTAAATGGCAACTATCCAAAATACCCCAAACCATCTATTTTTTATAGTTGCATTATAACACGTTATATAAACATGTACAATTTAGGGTGTTTCTTTGAATAACAATTGACAGGTAACCAATAACAAGATAAAATCAAAAAGGTTATACATTTATATAATGTTAATAATAATTACTAATATAAAATAAAGGAAGATGAAAAATGTCTGAAAAAAATTTAAGCTTTATT
Source organism: Crassaminicella profunda (assembly GCF_019884785.1). GTDB lineage: Bacteria > Bacillota > Clostridia > Peptostreptococcales > Thermotaleaceae > Crassaminicella > Crassaminicella profunda. The sequence goes on along the minus strand of NZ_CP082326.1, from coordinate 1,799,619 downwards.
GATGAGGTTCGCAGAAGAAGAACCTTTGCAATCATTTCCCATCCTGATGCTGGGAAAACAACATTAACAGAAAAATTACTATTATATGGTGGAGCCATTCGTTCTGCAGGATCAGTTAAATCCAGAAGATCACAAAAACATGCTGTATCCGACTGGATGGAAATTGAGAAAAAAAGAGGAATCTCTGTTACCTCTAGTGTACTTCAATTTAATTATGATGGCTTTTGTATTAACATTCTTGATACACCAGGACACCAGGATTTCAGTGAAGACACTTATCGTACCCTCATGGCGGCAGACAGTGCTGTTATGGTTCTTGACTGTTCTAAAGGGGTTGAGGATCAAACAAAAAAACTTTTCCAAGTTTGTAAAATGAGAGGAATTCCTATTTTTACTTTTATCAACAAACTTGATCGCGCAGGAAAAGATCCATTTGAACTACTAGAAGAACTTGAAAAAATTCTAGGAATTCGTTCTTGCCCAATGAATTGGCCTATTGGTACAGATGGTAATTTCAAAGGTGTTTTCAATCGTCAGAAGAAACAAATCGAACTTTTTGATGACGGAAATCATGGACAAGCTATTGCCGATGTAATAACAGGAGATCTCTCCGATAAAAAGTTTGATGAGTTACTAGGAGAACATCTTCATGAACAATTAATGAATGACATTGAATTATTAGATATAGCAGGAGATGAATTTGATCTAGATAAGATATTAAATGGTGAATTAACACCAGTGTTCTTTGGAAGTGCCCTTACGAACTTTGGCGTAGAACCATTTTTAGAATCCTTCTTGAACATAACTACACCCCCACAACCTAGACCTAGTAATTTAGGACCTATCAATCCTGAATCAACTAATTTTTCTGGCTTTATTTTCAAAATACAAGCCAATATGAATCCTACTCATAGGGATAGAATAGCATTTTTAAGAATTTGCTCTGGTAAATTCGAAAAAGGAATCACAGCAAATCATGTACAAGAGAATAAAAAGGTCCGATTAGCACAACCTCAACAATTTTTAGCTCAAGATCGTATGATCGTAGAAACAGCTTACCCAGGAGACATTATCGGAATTCATGATCCTGGAATATTTAAAATTGGTGATACATTATGCCAAGATGGGTCAAAATTACAATACGAAGGAATCCCTGTATTTGCTCCAGAACATTTTGCAAAAGTATTTGCAAAAAATTCTCTTAAACGAAAACAATTTTTAAAAGGGATTACCCAATTAGCAGAAGAAGGCTCCATACAGGTATATAAACGACCTAATATTGGTGTAGAAGAATTAATTATTGGTGTAGTTGGCGTCCTTCAATTTGAAGTATTAGAATATCGTCTTAAAAATGAATATGGTGTAGACCTTCTCATAGAAAGACTTCCTTATCGCTATATCCGTTGGGTTGAAATGGATGATTTTGATCCAAAGAACTTTTCTATTACAATGGATACAATGATCGTTCAAGATGAAGACGAACATCCGGTCTTATTATTTCAAAATGAATGGTCTATTGGCCAAGTACAAGATCGAAATAATAATGTTGTATTAAAAGAAATCTCATTAAGAAAATAATTATATCAAACATTAAGAGGTCAAGCTCAAATAAGTTTTATTTTTCACTTATTTAAGCTTGACCTCTCTTATTATTTAAATAGCTAGATTCATCAATAATGTAATTTGAAAACATTTTTCCCTTAAAAAATCTTTAAAATATTCTCGATCTTCATACTTGAATCAAATTCTTTCTTAACTTTATCAATAAAATTTTCATCGTTCTTTTTTTCTATCTTATGAACAACAGCAATAATATCTAGTCCTGTGATACTTTTGATCACTTCTATATTATCATCCTCATAAAAAGAACCTGTATATCCATTTATAATAATTCCTTTAATATCAATATTTTTACTTCTAGCGTATTCTACAGTTAGAACCGTATGGTTTATGGTACCTACTCCAGCTCTTGCAACAATTACTACTGGAATCTGTAAATCCTTTATTAAATCATACATATAATACTTATCTCTAATAATAGGCACAACCAGCCCACCACTGCCTTCAGCCATAACGAAATCATATTTATTTTGCAGTTTTTTATATCCTTCAATCATTTTTTCTTTTTTAATCTCTACCTTTTCAATTTCTGCCGCAATATGTGGTGATACTTCTGTTTTGAGGCAGTATGGATTCATAGCATGATCATCCTCTTTTATATCTGTGACTTTTTTTATAAATGCAACATCTCCAGATATTAATTGATTATTTTTTAAAATCCCGCCACTTTGCACACATTTATAACTACAAGAATGATAATTATTTTTTCTTAAAGTATAAGTAAGTCCTGCCGTTATAAATGTTTTTCCTACATCTGTATCTGTCCCCAAGACAAATATTCCCTTAGACAATACACTCTCCCCCTTTTTCAATACAAATCATCCTACTCTTTTTCTCATTAATATTTTATATATCCATGTTTTCTTAAAATAGGTATTACTTTTACAGATGTAAATGCAACTAAAGCACTTAATATTAAATCAGGTACTATATAAGGTGTAAAGCCCCACGCTATTGCAGTTTTAAAAGTAATAGGATCTTCAACCGTTAAATTGAACATATAATATAGATAAGGAACACCTATTGCATAAACAACCATAAGTCCTACTACTACAGGAATATAGACTTTAATAAATGTAATTTTTTTTAGATTTTGTGTTACTAAACCTATTATAAAAGCACAAAATATAAACCCTATTAAATATCCAAATGTAGGTTGATATATATAATGAATCCCTCCACCTTTAGTGAAAATAGGAATCCCCGCTAATCCAATCCCTACATATAAAAGCTGTGAATAAAGACCATATTTAGCTCCAAGAAAAACTCCAGAATAAGCACAAAATAAAAATTGAAGTGTAAAAGGAACTAACGGTGTAGGTATTTTAATAAATGCCCCTACCGCTGTTAATGCTGCAAAAAGTGAAATTAGAATCATATCTCTTATTTTCATTTCTAGTCTCATCTCCTCTTCTTTATAGAATTTATTCAATGATTATTGATATATATAGTATATTCATTAGACAGTTTATTGTCAACTTCATTTTTGATATAGTTAACAATAAATTAAACATAATATCCCTCTCTCTTTTCAAAAAAGCAAAATGCTTTGATTCAAGAATTTCTATCTTCTCAACCAAAGCATTGCATTCCACTATTATTTTTTATCATCCAATACTGTTACTTTCTTTATAACCACATCTTCCTTAGGTACAGATTCCTCTCCTGTATAAGGATTCTTTTCTACAGGAGTATCTGCAAGTTTATCTAATGTTTCTTCTCCCTCTATTAACTTTCCAAATGCTGCATATTTCCCATCAAGAAAGCTTCCATCTCCATCCATGATAAAAAATTGACTACTTGCTGAATCAGGATCATTACTACGAGCCATTGAAATAATTCCTTTTGTATGTTTCAGTGTATTTTGAGAAAAACCATTTTCTTCGAATTCCCCTTTAATATTTTTTTCAGATCCTCCAGTTCCATCTCCCTTAGGATCTCCACCTTGAATCATAAAATCCTTAATAATTCTATGAAATTTCAACCCATCATAAAAACCATCTTTAGAAAGATTAATAAAGTTTTCTACTGTCTCAGGAGCCATTTCAGGATATAATTCCAAAACCATCTTTCCTTCGTCTTCCATTTCTATTTGCACTTTTGGATGATCCACATCACTATTTATCCCTGAATTTTCACTTGTATTTTTACTACTACATCCTGTAATCAATAGCATCATTCCCACTATCATAGACACTACTACAAAAAATCTTTTGTTAGAAATATTTAGCATAATTTAAACTCCTTTGTAAGTTATTTTTTTATTTACTCAACTTTACTTCAATCGCATTTCCATAGTATTTGGCCTAAAGCCCATAGACTGATAAAACTCAATGGTATTATAATTTTCATAAGAAACCGTAATCGTAATAGTCTTACAACCATTCCCTTTTAACCATTCCATATGGCGATTCATTAATTCTTTACCAATTCCCCTCCCTCTAGCTTCCTCAATCACATGAAGTGTTTGTGGCTCTCCTTTATCTCCTTCAAATGTAGAAATACAATAACCTAACAATCTTTCTTCATCATCCTCAGCCAACGTAATTTTTATATGGTCTTGATCAAATGAACTAAATCCATTTATTCTTTCTTCAAAAACAATATCTGAATACAGATGTTTGAAAAATTTTGATAGTTCCTCATGAAACTTTCTATTTCTCTCCCACACATCTTTAATAATTGAAACCTCGTTAAAAGGTATATCTCTATAATCAACCAATGATTCTCCCCCTTTACAGTGTTTATATGAATCTATAAATCCATTTCATTTAAAATGTCTCTTAATTTTTTTAATTCGTCTTTTGTCAATGTCACTCCCTTCCCCATTTTTTCATGCTCAGGGGCCCAATCTCTTAGATCATATTTTGGATTTCTATCATTCCAGCTAATAAGATTTAATTGTTTTGACCACCCCTTGTTATTTTCTGAGAGGCTTCCTATAGTTTCTTTGATTTCATATTTTATCCCTGCCATTTTTTATTCTCCTTTTATTGTTTCGTATTTTATTACTAAGTTTTTTTCACTAGTCTTATTTTACCATAATATGAGGTTAATAGTGTCTTTACTAAATACTATTATTTTTTTACTTGGCTTTATTCTTATTCTTAATTTTTTCTTTCCTCACAAAATGGATAAAAGACCAACAATGAAATTTTAACGTACCTATAAATTTTAATATAATAAAAACTCCCACAATAACTGTAGGAGCTAATAATAACTAAAGATTATACTCAAATGCTTTACAAATTAATGTTCAAAAAGACGAATTCCTGTAAACGCCATAGCTATATTATATTGATCACATATTTCAATTACATGATCATCTCTTACTGAACCTCCTGGTTGTGCAATATAAGCAACACCACTTTTTCTTGCTCTTTTTATATTATCTCCAAACGGGAAAAATGCATCTGAACCTAGTGCTACCCCATTTAAATTTTTTAGCCATTCTGCTTTTTCATCCCTTGTCAAAGGATCTGGTCTTTTTATAAAAACACTTTCCCATATTCCATCAGCCAAAATATCCATATAATCATCAGATATATAGATATCTATTGCATTATCTCTCTCAGCTCTTTTTAACTTATCTTTAAAGGGTAAATTTAAAACCTTAGGATTTTGCCTTAAATACCATATATCTGCTTTATTTCCCGCCAACCTTGTACAATGAATTCTTGATTGTTGACCTGCTCCGATACCAATTGCTTGTCCGTCTTTCACATAACAAACAGAATTAGACTGAGTATATTTTAAGGTAATCAAAGCTATCATTAAATCTCTTTTCGCATTTTGTGGAATTAATTTATTCTTTGTAGGTAGACTTTTGAATACATCTTCTGTTATCTTTATATCATTTCTTCTCTGTTCAAAGGTAATTCCATATAATTCTTTTGTTTCCAATTCTCTTGGTTCATACTCCTCATCCATTTGAATGACAACATATGTTCCTCTACGTTTCTTTTTTAAAATATCTAATGCTTCTTTTGAATAGGATGGGGCAATAATACCATCAGAAACTTCACGTAGTAAGAATGTTGCAGTTTGTTCATCACACTCATCTGATAAAGCTACAAAATCTCCATAAGAAGACATTCTATCTGCTCCTCTAGCTCTAACATAAGCAATAGCAATATCTGATAATTCCACATCTTCTACAAAATATATTTTTTTCAATGTTTCATCTAATGGAATGGCACTAGCTGCTCCTGCAGGGCTTACATGTTTAAATGACGTAGCAGAAGCTAAGCCTGTAGCTTCTTTTAATTCCTTCACTAATTGCCACCCATTAAGGGCATCTAAAAGATTAATATACCCCGGATTTCCATTTAATATCTTTATTGGTAGCTCTCCCTCTTTTGCATAAATTCTTGATGGTTTTTGATTTGGATTACATCCATACTTTAATTCTAATTCTTTCATCTTGATACACTCCTTTTACTATAAGAAAAGAGCCCACGATCTGGACTCTTTGCCCAGACGGTCGGCTCCTATTTGCTATACTTCATGTGGTTAATTCCACTTCCGTCAGTCGTATAACTAATTAAGTTATATCATTATTGGCTCTAATTGTCAAAATATTTTTATCAGACATTTTAAAAATATTATTATACATTTTGTTTACCTCTTTTTAATACCTATATACATCAATCTCGTCATCTATCTTTTTCCACCATTAAATATTACCATATTTTATCTAACTTATCAGAATAGAATTCTATTGCTTTTTTATACTGCTTGATATTTTCATCTGAGGATGTTTTAGCTAAATTGGTTAATAATATTTCCATTGCTTTAGCGTGTTCACCTAAATTATATAATGTCATAGCATAAAAAACTTTCATAGCTTTATCATTTGTAAATTTAGCTAATGCTTTTTCAAATACTTCTTTTGATTTTTTATATTCTCCTAATGTTCTGTACGTACTGCCCAATCCTAAAAAAGCACCTTGCAAATCATTATCTGCTAAACCCATTAAAATAGCTTTCTCATAATATGGTACTGCCTGCTTTTCCAAACCCATAACATCAAAACTCCAAGCACACTGATAATTAATTATTGAATTATCTGGGTATTCATTTGCAAGATTTATCAAAATTTCATTTGATTCTTTTAATTTTCCTTCTTTTCTTAATGCAATTGCGTTGTCTAATTCTTTCATGCTTACGCTCTCCTTAAAATTTCATAGATGTTCTTATTTTTTTCACAAATTTTTAATTATCCAAGTCATCATTATTCACCTATAACTTATTCATAAGATCTATTAATTGTTTAAGATTTTCAGTAGCTTTTATAATCTCTTTTTCATCAATTTCTTTAAATATTTCTACAATCCCTAGCTCGTACAACTTTAACTTAGCATCAGTATACTGTTCCCCTTTTTCAGTAAGCTGTACCCAAGTTTTTCTTCTATCTTTTAGATCATTTTCACGTTTTACTAAATCAAATTTTTCTAAAGAATCTAAAAGTATTGTAAGTGCACCTTTACTTAAATCCAAGCACTTTCCTAAATCTGTTTGAATGATTCTTTTTTGCTTCTTAATAACGAATAGTGCTTTTCTTTGATTTTTATTACACTTTGGCATTGTATCATCATCATGGTTAAACACTATACCAACTTTTTGATGATATAATGTTATGTACTCAAAAAAAAGTTGATTCAATAATTTACTTGTTTCCTTTTTCATAAAAAAACCTCAATTCAATAATAATTAAAACATCCATTTTGCTTACCAAATACTTATACCATTTAATCTAACTTGTTCATTATATTAAATTATTTAAATCATATATGCATACATATCATCAACTTTATCATTCATATATTTTTGCATATCGCTAATTGCTTGGTTGTAAATATGTGGACCTATTTTTTCTATTATAAAGTCCAAAATAAGTTGCCCTTGTAAATTTCCAATTGATTCTTCCCTTTCACATTCAAAATATCTTCTTATTTCTTCTACTGCATCTTCATATCGGTCTTTAGTAAGTTTAATTTCATTCATTTTTTGATCTCCTCTTTTTTTATTAATAATAGTTTAAATTTGAATAATAATAAATCTAACAGTTTAAATTTTAACTATTATTTAAAAGAATGTCAATTTAATTATTATTTTAAGGGTGCAATATTCTCTTTCCCAATCACTTTACACATTTCATCCTTTCAAAATACTAAGCCATCTCACAAAAAATTTGAATACTTTCAATCACTACATCTTTACCAATCTTGTCTTTACAGATAAAAAGATTGACTCTTCTTTTTTTTATTTTTCATACTGATCCCTATATTAATCATCAAATCGTTTCAAATCATCTTTTGTAAAAGTCCATTCAGGTGTATTTATTATTTCTTTGTCAGTATTCAAAACATACCAAGGGCTTATGTCTCTATTATTTGGATTTACAAGAATTTGTATATCTTGAGCTGGCATATAACTTTGTGCTAATAGATAGTACTTTTCTCCTGTTTCTTTATTTTCTGCCATATCTACAACGATAACAGCATGCCCAGGACTTCCACCTTGAATAAATATATCTCCAATTTGCATCTCTTCTAATTTTATAGCTTGAAGTTCTTTAGATAAAGATAAAGTACCTGCGTAAGAAAAGATCAAGTCCATATACTTTCTAAAGTTCTTATATGTACTAGATTTTTGACTTTTCTTTTTCCAATAGGTTTTATTTCCATCTACAACTACTCTATTCCCTTGTATCCATTTATCATAATCTACCCTAAATCCATTGGTTAAATTGAAATGAATTTTTTCAAAATCCTTTTTTTGAAATAGATATTCTCCTCTTAGCCTCATAATGGCATCTGCACATTGCTGTAGATTTCTTGTTCCTATGTCCATATCAACAACTGCTTCATATACGCCAAAGTTTTCTTTTATTTTGCCATTGTAATATGAAACTTTTGCATTATGCTCTTTTAGCGGTAATTTGCGTAAATAATCTGCAAATGAATTTTCTTCTACCTTTGTTCGAGTACATCCCTTAGGTACATTGATCCTATCATAAATAGTTAATCCTTTTTCATTGATTATAGATCGATTGGTTTCTGTGTTTATATTCCCCTTTAGGTCTGGTACTTCGTTGTTTTTCTTTTCTGTATTTACACAGCCTAAAAGCAATCCTACAAGTATAACTAAAATCAATACTTTTCTCATTTTTTTCACCTTTCAATTCAAGTCAATAATTTATTATTTATTAAATTATTGACTTGAATTGCTCTCTAAATTTTACCCTATTTTTTAGCAACACTTTCAAATAAAGTATTTAATTCTTCAGAATAAATGAAATCATAAGCTACATCTGGAATCTGTAGTTGTTTATCTTCTGAATATACAAAGCTGACGATTAATTTTTTATTTATGAATGGATTCGTTTTTTCATAATCTTTATCATCCTCTATGGTTTTATAAAATTCAATTTCATCATCTACTTCGTATTCTCCTTTATATACATTGATTAATTTTGCTTTTATTTTATAAGTTACATAAAGATCATCTTTAGCATCTTTTTCTAGTTGATTTGCAGCTATAACTTCTAAAGCTACTGTAACATCCGTTCCTTCTATATTATTTTCTATTAATTCTTTGGGTGGAAGAGATGTATCGATATCCTCTGCTTCCGATGTATTCTTTCCTTTCTCTTCTATTTTAGTATCTGCTTTTTCATTATTGTTTGATATTGGTGAAGATATAGCACTACATCCTACTAAAGCTATTATAATCAATCCTAAAATCGTTATCTTATAGCTATTTTTATTAAATTTCTTAATCATAATAATCCTCCTTTTTACTTCTCTCTTATTTTCTAACAAATTTGCAGTTACATGAATAAATTTAGGCTTTGATAAGTATTCTAATAGATCAAGAATGACTTTCCCATAAGCAACATGCTCTTTTTTATTCAAATGATTTAGTACTAATGCATCACATGCTAATTCCACGTCATTTTTCATTTCATAAAAACCAATCCAAATAAGGGGATTGAACCAATGTATCAATTGAAAAACTAAAATAATCCAATTGATGAATAAATCTTTACGTTTTAAATGAGAAAGTTCATGGAGCATGATATATTCTAATTGTTTATCATCAAAATCATAAATCATTTCTCTTGGAAAAATGATTTTGGGATGAATCACACCAAATAATACAGGTACATTGAAGGCTTCTGTCTTTAACATTTTCACTTCTTTTTTTATGTTCATTCTATCTTTACATTTTCTTAAACCATTTAATTTGGTTTCATCTACGATTTCATCTCCTTTCTGTATTAATTTATATAAAGATAAATTTTTGTATAAAATATATAATCCTATTATTAAAACCCCACTTATCCATATATAAAAAATCGAACTTAGCTGATTTTCTTTATGGGTTAAACTGGATTTTTTTATAACCTTTGGTGGTATCAAATTTGTTAAAAAAATGTTCTCTTGTGTTACATTATCTTCTGTTACTAAACTACTTTGAATGATTGTTTCATTTTGCTGAAAGTATTTAGGGATATTATATATACTCAAATGACTCTCTGGCATCTGTGGAATCATTAGAGATATCAGTAACAAATACCATATTCCATACTGAAATTTAGCATTAATTTTTTGCCTTAATACAAATTTAACGATGAATATAAGTACTATTAATACACTTGCTCTTAAAGAAGTCTTTATAACCATATTGATTAAATTATTCAATATTCCTATAAAAGGATTCATATCTATTCTTCCTCTTTCTCTTCTAATATTTTTTTTAATTCATCTATTTCTTCACTTGATAATTTTGCTTCTTTTAAGAAACTCGCAACTAGTGTATTTAAGGAACCATTAAATATTTTTTTGATGAAAGATTTAGTTTCTACTACCCGATATTCTTCTTCTTTGATGATAGGATAATAAATATAATGTTTACCTTGTTTTTCATAATCAATTACATGCTTTTTAAGAAGCCTATTCAGCATAGTTTTAATTGTTTTATCATTCCAATTAAATTTGGGATCAATCTTTTCAATCACCTCATAGGCTGTCATCTTTTTGTTTTTCCAAATAATTTTCATAATTTCATATTCTGCATCAGAAATTTTGGGTAATGGTCCTGTTTTATTCATAGCCTCACCTCCTAAAAATTATATAAAAAATTACAAGTGTAATCTCAATTTAATATTACACTTGTAATCATAAATTGTCAATATTAATTTTAACAGTAATGTAATAAAAACACAGTTAAGTAATTGGTACTCCTTAACTATGTTTTTTATTTTTTATTTGATGCATAGTAATATGCTTTCAGATATGAAGTATCGCTATTTTTTTTCTTTAATTTAAATCACTAACCTTAATATCTTGATCTATAAACCTTAATATTTCAATATTATTTAATATATCTTTTCCATCACGATTCAATTGATCTTCAATAACAATATTGTTATCCTTCACTTCAATTTTATAATCATCTGATTTACCTATAAATTGGACAATATCCATCCCTTCTCTTCCATCAATATGATTATTTCCACTATTTCCAATTAAAATATTATCTAGTGAATTTCCCATTAATCCTGTATTTTTATTTCCTAACAGTCTTGCATTTTTTAGATATTTTGATTTATGTGTATAAGGTTCTTTTTCATCATAATACATCTTAAAAGTACCACTAAAGGCTGAATCAATCCTAGCCATATAGGTAATAGCGCTTGGTAAAAATTTACTAACAATTTTATATCCCATAGGATCATTTTTCTTAATGTCTTCTCTCGTCTTTGAAGTATAGATTCCCCACATGCCACCTTTATTTTCTGTATAAGGTGCCCACAGTCCATAATAAGAATCTACTACAGATGCTAAATACTCTTGTTCAAGACTTCCTTCTTGTTCAAGCTCTACTAACCAATCCTTTGAGCCAAGTCCCCACAATCCTTTTTTACCCCAATCCCTTTTGTTTTTAGGAAGTGAATTTCTCATGGCTTTATAAATTTTCTTTTGTAAATCAGGAAGTGCTCCTGGATTACTCTTTATTCCAATACCATAATCATGAACCATATGAAGTATTTCTTCATATGCTGCATCTCTGTGATTATAATCATTTTCTATATACCATTTGCTCCCTACGGTAGGGGTTTCCATTTGATATAAAGATTGTCCTTTTAGTGCTTCCTCTGGAATATCAGACTCTCCATCAGCTCCATTTGGCATCACTAAAACAGCTTTATTATCAGCTATTTTATTTGCCACTTCACCTTTTTTATATGCTCCAAAATCTTCTAGATAAAAGCTTAATTGATTATATGCTTTTAATAATTGTTCATCTGTCACTTTATCTTGAGCTACAATCGTAATAGGCTTTCCATTGGGTGCTATATATTGAATATATTTTGAATAATATTTTTTGTAAACCTTTCCTAATTTTGAAGGATCTCTAATAATATCTTCTTCACTTATATATTGCTTATAATTTGGATTCATTACTTCTTCTTTGATAACTTCTTTAACATCTTCAAATTTTGCATGTTCTTCATCTTTTTGAGCAAACACAAAGCAACCTGTTAAAATTATCAAACACACTATACATACAATAAACTTTCTCATACGCTCCACTCCTTTTTTGAATTTCCTATAATTTCATACCGGTCCTACTTCTTTACAACAATAGCTTAACTCAATCATGTATCCATCGTGTATCCATTTCAAAATTTATAGCTTTTTAATTTTAAAACCTTTCAGCATAAATACAAAACCCACGATCAATAAACATTAATCCTGGGTTTGTATAAAATTCATTTGAATAGAATTATTTTCTCCTTCAATTTTTCAGTTTTAACGAAAAATAAAATTCTACACCATTGTCTATATTCTTAACACCATAATCAGAATCATGTAACTCTAGGATATTTTTCACTATTGTAAGTCCTAGCCCACTTCCTCCTAATCTTCTATTTCTTGATTTTTCTGTTCTATAAAACCTATCCCAAATTTTGTCTAAATCATCATCAATTATAACTCCATAATTTTTGATGTGAAGATATAGATCATCTTTATGGAACTTTGAAGTTACCTCAATTCTTTCACCATTAGGGGAATACCTCATCCCATTACTTAAAAGATTAATCATAACTTGCTCAATCTTACTTATATCTCCAATGACAATTTTGTCTTCTATCTTAAGTTCAAAGGGCATATTTTTATCTTTCAATGGCTTTTCAAATTTACTCATCAAAGCTTCAATAAACGGCTTAATTTCAAATTCACTTAAATTTAATTTATAACTACCTGTTTCAAGTTTAGATAACTCAATCGTCTCAAGTACAAGTCCATTCAATTTTTCGATTTCCTCGGAAATTACATTTATATAATATTCTGGTTCTTTTTCATAAACACCATCCCTTATAATCTCTAAAAAGCCAGAGATAATCCCAAGAGGTGTCTTAAATTCATGAGATAGACTCATTAATAAATTTCTCATCCTTTCTTCATTATCTGCTTTTTTGATGGCTTCAATAGCTAATTGATTATTTGATGATTCTAATTTTTCAATTGTTGTTGATAAATTATTTGAAATATTATTCAAACTATCCGATAAAATACTCAATTCATCGTTTGTACTTATATCTGTCCTTTTTGTAAAATCCAGCTCTGATATACTCTTAGCTGAATCAATAAGCTTTATTAATGGCTTTGTAATCCATTTAGAATAAAAATATACAAGCACTAAAACTAATCCTAATTGAAATGCAAAAATATAGTAATAATATCCATTTAATAGTTGAAATGCATCATGTATATTTTCAAGGGTAAATAATGAAAATACATAAGTTGGAATATCATCTACCTCTTCTACTTTTTTTACTAATACAACAATCAGCAAACCTGAATATTCCTCAACAAACTCATATCTGCCTTTTTTTAAGATTTCCTTAACCTCTTGAGGATTTTTACTCTTCTCAATCCAATAGCTTTTTACTTCGTTAAATAATTTTTCTTGCTGATAACTTAAAATCCCTTGGTCTCTAACAACAAGGTTCTTAGCTATCACTTCACCCCTTATTGCAACAAGGTCATAAGGATTTTTTTTATATAATTCATCCCAAGTCCCATATCCTTCATCACTAACAAAGGAAGCATTCGTTTGTTTTATTTCTAAAGGTTCTATAAAATTTGTACCTTTCATACGCATCCCTAGAACTTTAATTTTTTCACCATCATTTATTTTATTGTCAGAATTTCTAAAATTTCCTTCTTCATCAATCATAAAGTCTATCATAATTTTAAGTTCTTTCTCTTCACCATCTCTTATAGTGATATAATTAAACGCTTCTAAAAAAGAATCATTTAAGATATCCTTATTTTCATTAAAAATAAGGATAGACGCTCCATTTTCATTTTGATAATCAACTGTTTTCTCATTTAACTGTAAATTCGTCCATTTCTGACTATTATACTCTTCACAAAGCTGATTGAAGTTCTTTTCAATTTTAGAAATTTTCATGTTTGTATATATATCTTCTAGGAAAAAATTTTGAAGAACAAGTTGAATAAGCATAACCAAAACAAATATACCTACTATAGTTGAAAATATTTTTTTCACAATACTATTAAGCATATTTGTATACCTCAAATTTATAACCAACAGATATTACCGTTTCAATAAATACAGAATAATTTCCCAATTTGCTTCTTACTTTTTTAATATGATTATCAACAACTCTAGTTTCTCCCTCGAAATCATATCCCCATACATTTTCTAGAATTTGATTTCTCGTTAGTGCAATTCCTTTATTCCTTACAAGGTATTCAAGTAATCCAAATTCTCTCGGAGCAAGTTTAATCTTCTTTTCATTTATAAAAACCTCTTTACCATCCACGTCTATTTTAAGTTTCTCATATATAAAAACTTTTTTATTTATTTCTTCTTTCATTCTTTCAAGTATTCTTTTAATTTTTGCTATTAGAATTTTTATCTTAAAAGGCTTCGTTACATAATCATCGGCACCAAGTTCATATCCTTTTACATGCTCCCTTTCATCTTCTATGGCCGTTAGTATGATAATGGGTACTTTTGAATTTTCTCTGATTTTTTTACAAACCTCAAAACCATTTAATTTAGGCATCATCACATCAAGTACTATCAAATCAATTTTATTTTCACTAAACTTTTTTAAGGCTACTTCACCATTATAAGCTTCCATAACTTTATATCCTTCTTTTCTTAGATATAGACTAATAAATTCACGAATTTTACTCTCATCTTCAACAATTAGTATAGTTTTTTCCATATCATCACCACCTAGAAAAATATCTGGTATTTGAAATATTTATAAGTAAATCCACCATCTGTTGCTTTAATAATAATGCTACTTCCTTTTCCCTTGTTAAAATTCATTCCATCATAAATACTATTTTTTAAGTAATTAATATCCATATGCCCTCCCAAACTGTATTTATTATTTTATTATACTATATAACTTATGATACGTTATTTTCAATAATATACTTTTGTTAACGCAGTTGTATCAAAGACTAGTTTGGCTTACCATTAACCATTGTAATATTATTTACCGAGCATCTTTTGCACACAAACTACATTCAATACAATTATTATCTACTGTATAATATTGATTTGCTTCATGAAATTCATTGATATTTTAGGTGGTTTTCGTATATATTGTATCTAACTAAAATCTATGCTACAATATAGGAACATATATTCGAAATGGAGATTCTTATGAGCAAAACCATAATATTTAGTGACTTCAGTGTTTATCAATAGGTAAATTTAAGGGCGGTGTATTATATGAAAAAAAAGAATAGCAATAATCAAATTGGAGCAATAGTAATAATAGTTATTTGTTCAGTAGCAATGCTACTTCAATATTTTGTTATATATAATATTAGTGAACAGAATATTGAAAAGTATCTCACTAAAAAGATAAAAAGTGATGTTGGTATTTCAAAGCTTGAAATAAGACTTATAGATGATATTAAAACAAAATATGGATTAGTTGTTTTATTTAAAACTGATATACAAGAAAAACCTATTGGATATGCAGTATTTGAAAAAGATGGACTTTTAGATAGGTATTTTAACGAAGATTTTGTTCTATATGATGATAGCGATTCTTATATTAAGGATAGTGATGCTTTAATTGATTTGAAGAATCAGACGGTATTTCAATTTGCTAATAATGAAATTAAAATATTAAACTCAAAATCGAGTAATAAGGAATTAATAAAATATTATTCTTGCATAGTTTTGGTTATAGTCGGGGTTATTTATGGAGTATTTAAGTTGCTTATTTCATCAAAGAAAAAATAGCTTAGTATCTGATTTGATTTCGCCCATTTTCCTTTGCCTCATAAAGTTTTTTATCAGCTTCAACAATCGCATTTGATATTCGATCTGTTTCATATTTAGCCATTCCCGCCGAAAATGTAAATCTTACACCATGTTCATTAGCCGCTATTCTTTCCCTAAAAATATCCAGTTTTATGAATTCCTTATCTAAATCATTATCCTGAATAAACATGGCAAATTCCTCTCCTCCATATCTGCATACCATGTGCTCTTTAA
Source organism: Crassaminicella profunda (assembly GCF_019884785.1). Classification (GTDB taxonomy): domain Bacteria; phylum Bacillota; class Clostridia; order Peptostreptococcales; family Thermotaleaceae; genus Crassaminicella; species Crassaminicella profunda. The sequence goes on along the minus strand of NZ_CP082326.1, from coordinate 1,783,425 downwards.
AGAAAGTTTTAAGTTCATTTCCAAAATAGCTCAGTACCTTATCACCTTCAACATGGCCAAATCTATCATTAATGGTTTTAAAATTGTCGATATCGATTATGGCAAAAACTCCTCCTGTCACACTTTTTTCAAATTTCTCCATGAAATACCGTCTGTTATAAATTCCAGTCAACATATCCGTAGTTGCTAGAATTTCAAGCTGTTTTTTAGTCTGTTCCGATTCGGTTATGTCATTTACAACATAAATTCTTCCTCTGTTGCTTTTCATTTCAGTAACCTTAAAGCTGTATATTCTATCATCTATTTCATATTTCTCCTGATTTAACTCAAAATCGTAATTAATCAGTTCTCTGATCAAGTGGATGGATTCTCCAGCCCTTATATTTTCAAGTGAAGGAAAAAACTGTTTTGATACCCGGTTAAAGCTTATAATCATGCCCTTCCTGTCCGTGACCAAAACAGCTTCATCTACAGCATTAAAAACCATTTCATGAGTAATAGGTGTCAAGAAAAGTATATCATGCCTAAAAAGTCCAACTCCAATTAAAAAACTCATAAATATATATGAAAATGGTAGTAAATCAATATATGCTGGTCCCAACCCTAAAATATAGACAATAAAAACCACCATCGGTATTGTAACTCCCACAAGCATAAATAGAGCTCTTTTTCTGTAGTCCCCTTTTGATTTTTTCCATTTCATAGTAAAACCCACAATGCTGTACAGATTTGAAAAGCATAATGTAGCCACTTGTACACAATACCAAATCCCTTTTTCCAATTTCAAGGCATTGAAGCCCAATGAAGAATCAACGCTAACTGAATCATAATAGAGCAAATGAAAAGAATTTGTGTTCACCAAAACTAACGTGGCAATATTAACTGTAATCAGCAACCTCAACACATACCTGTTAGCTAATTTCCTCTCATCTGTATACTCCCTTGCAAACAACATAATAAGAAAAGGATAAAAAGAAACTCCAATATATTCAATTCTTATCCAAAAATACATCATTTCTACGGTATTACTTAACAACTCAAATGCATAACCTAAAGAATGAAATATCATACCAATCAAAAGAATAGAAAACGCAAAAGCCCCCGGTACTGTTTTTCTTCTAATCCCGTAAAGAGCTAAATTGCTAAGCAATATTGAAGATATAATTAGCACAATACTTAATAAAACTTTATTCATCACTCATACTCCTTTAAAATCGTAAAAAAACATTTCAATCTATTATATCAAAATTACCCAATCATTTTACTTTTAATTTAGTAAAAAAGTAATGGTTATAATGGTTCAAACAAAATATGAATGGATTAAAAACATAGATTAGATAACATTTCACAAGGAAATATATCACATTCTCCGCAATGATTAAGTTTTTTATTTTCACAACAAGACTTAACCAAGCATTCCCCACCCCAAAAAGGAATTTTCATTTTAGTACATCCAGAACAATTTACCTGTTCTTTCCTTGTGCAATTGTTACAGCAAACACCACATCTTGACTCAAACATTTTGACCATGCCCTCTAGTTTATTTAAAAGCATTATAAAATTCCTTTAATTCAGCTTTTCTTACTTGTGATAATTGACTTTTTTTAATACCTTCAATTGCTCCTTCTAATGCATATAAACGATGAATACATGCCGAAGGATCAATAGCTTTTATGTTTAACCACACCTGTTTACTACCAATTTTTTCTAATTGTTCATAAGTAGTTATTCCTACTTTATTCAGTTGTTCTTCAAGTACAATTCCTATGTTGGGCAATTTAAAAAGTTCTCCCATCACAATCACTCCTCATATTCGTAAAATAGTATTTTGTTGAAATGAAATTTTTTTCAGAATTTGTACCCACATTATAACATTTTTGTTAATATCATTGCATAATTTTCATACTTTATAGATCAATTTACATACGCTAACTAAAATATTAGTACAATAAAACCTCCTACAACTGCAGGAGGTATATATATCAAAACATTATCTTCACGATTTTGTTTTTTACTTTATTATTTTTCTTTATTAAAATAAGTTATTTAGTTTAGTGGCATAAAATAAAATTGGAAAAGGGATTATTCTAGTATTTAATATTTTTTGCACTAGAACCTAATATTTTTTCATCATATGGAAGACATGTAATTTTTACAAATTTTTTAGCTTGATAGTCATCTATCACTACCTCTAAATGAAATTAATTAGCTCTACGATGCTTTATTATAATCACAGTTACTGCTAAAACAGCCATAATGGCTATGGAAATATAGCGTAAAGGAAGCACTCCAATAATCATTCCGATAGCTAAGGCACTACCATAAGAAAGCCTAATAAGGTACCCTGATATGGACATATAAATATACAATAACATAAGTAAGCTAAAGATAATGGTAAGTGGTTTCTTTTGAGCAGGGTATTTCTTTCTTGTATAAATAGCTGCAATAACACTGAGTAAAATTACCCAAGCTGATAAGCGATTGTGCCATTGCTTTAAGTTGATGCCAAATGTCAGTTTGCGCTTATCCGTTAAGTATATCTGCCATTCTTCATTGGGCACTTGCTCAAAACGTGCTTCGTAAACATTAGGGTCTATCTCACTCTCACTCATAGGAATAGTAGAATAAACTTTGTAATTCGGCAATCTTGAGCTATCGAGTACTAACCTAAGCAATGTGTTATCATTCCATGAAGATGCTGGTGTCAGATAAAAAATATGTCCATGAATCGAATTTATTACTTCGTCAGTATAGTACATATTACCATATCCAGTGTAATTAATAGTTAGTACAGCAAGACTGTTAGCCTTCATATCTAACCTATAGCACATTGAAGTAAGGTGAGAGCTGGAACTTGAACCACGACAAAAAAATTTCTCCGTGGTTGGGTCAATAAAGAATTTGGTTCTTGGATGTTCCAAATATAATATATCCTGAGTGCTTTCAAGATCATCCAAACGTTTAGGAATCATACTTGTTTCATCTTCATAAGTCATTGTAATATCAAAAGAATCGGGATTTAAGAACGGAATCTTAAAATGGACACTGGGTGTTTGATCTGATCCTGTTGTTTCTTTAAGAGTATACTGCACTTTGTAATGCATAGAGACGGAATTTTCATTTAAATTCTCTAAAGGGGTTGCTATAATGGTTTCATCGACGATACTTATACCTGTTGCATCGCTGAATTCAATAACTTTGTTATTTGGAAATTCATAAGACGTTACACTGTCTGCAAAAGTGGGGCCTAAACTAAAAAATAATAAAACCGCGATTGTAATAAACAAACTTCTTTTAAATAATGTCATAATTATCCTCCCTTTTTTAAAAAATGCGTTTGTAATGTAAAAAATAAGTGCTTCTTTCACAGAGCATAGTTACAATTCGAAGCAATAATCTTATGATATTCCTACTTGCAACAATGCTTAAATATATGAGGTGTGTATTGTTGTATGATTAATAAATAGTCCTCTTTCTTGCATCATTTCATTACTTCTTTGAGAATTTGCATTTTCTTTTTTTCATTAACAGATTTCAAACTTAATTGTCCTTTAAACCTACTATTTACATTCAAACCTGTAAGTTTACTACCTATCATTGACGATAATCTCATGAAAAAGCTCCTTCCTATGTAATTTTTGCAAAAAGCAAACTGCTTTATATTGATTATATAAATTTAGTATATCTTCTAAATCTTAAAAGAAACTTAAAAGGCGATAAAAAATTTAAAATTCAAATTGTTAAAATAAAAAAAGTGTTCCACAACACTAAAAATAGTATTTATGAAATATACGAAAAAACTATTGATACTTGCTTGAACATATATTTTAGAAATAGTTGACTTAAGTTAAAAAAGTATACTAAATGAAAACTCTTTTGCGTTAAATACGCGGTATGTACGGTGGTGTTAAAGGTCTGTAGATAAAACAATTATCTACATCCTATTCAATTTTACAAATTTCTACAGTAATTTTGGGGTAATATATATTTTTCTAAGATAAGCCATCGCCATTTATGCTTTGCATAGATGGTTTTTGAATAAAGAAATAATTTCTGGTCAACAAGGAATAGCTATTATTATTTTATTTATAATAGGAACGGCTTCAATAGAAGCATCAGGTATATCAGCTAAGAAAGACTTATAGGTAACTATTATTATGGGTATATGTATATCCTTATGTATTATACTTATATATGCTCGTCTCCACTATCTTTTTCCAGGTAAAGACTTATTTGATATTATTGAAATTTGTTTTGGAAATTGTATTGGGAAGGCAATAATTATACTTTTCACTTGCTTTGTTTTTGAGGACAATGCAGAGACATTAAGAAATTATAGTCAATTTGTAAACACTGTGGCATTAGTTAAAACACCCTTATTGATAATATGGATAGCTACTATAATTTTATGTGTTTGGATAGTAAAAGAAGGAATTGAAGTGATAGGTAGGTGGTCTAGTTTTTTGTAATACCATTTATTGTTAGTATTATTAGTACAACTTTTTTCGAAATTCCTCAAATGGATATAAACAATATTCGCCCTATATTAAGTAATGGTATAAAATCAGTTATAAAAGGAGCTTTAGAAACATGTACATTTCTGTTTCTTCAAACTGTTGTACTTACAATGGTTTTAGGTAAGTTTGAAAGAAAAGATTCTCCTTTTAAAGTCTATATAAAAGGATTACTAATTGGAGGAATAATAATATTTATTATATCATTAACTAACATTTTGACATTAGGAATAAATGGAATTGAACGTTATTACTTTCCTTCTCATATTACTGCTTCAAGAATAAATATTAGAAATGCATTACAAAGGATAGAAATATTGCCTAGTATAATATTAACAATTGGAACATTTATTAAAATAAGCATATATATGATAGCAGCTTGTAAAGGAATTACTAAAATATTCAGCTTTAAGGATTATCGATTTATAGTAGTACCTATGTCTTTATTGATGATTAATCTTTCTTCTTTTGAATTTGAGAATATGATAGAATATTACAAATTTGCAGATGTATGGTATTGGTATGCTTTTCCCTTTGAGGTTATTTTACCCATCATTATATGGATTCCTTCAGAAATAAAAAAGAATAGAGGAAGGTAACTAATTTATTTTTAATTATATTTTAAAGGGGATATCAATATTAAAATAAATCAATTAGTTATATCTAATTCATCCTGTGTTTTTATCTTTAGTACGCGGACACATTTTCAAATTTATAATTTTACTTTTCCTAAATAATAGAGTACAGTATCATATATAATCACAATTTTATTGAAAAATATCTTCTCAAAACTGAAAAAAACTTGCAAAACATCTTTCAGTTTTGCAAGTTTAGTTTACAACTATATTAAATAACTACAACTCCACACACCCTTTATCCAACATAGTCTGAAGGCCTTTCATCACCCCATACTTTGCATGCTCATAAGTAAGTCCCCCTTGAAAATATACGATATAAGGCTCTTTAATCGGTGCATCTGCACTTAGTTCGATAGAGGACCCTTGTACAAAAGCTCCTGCTGCCATAATTACTGGACTATCATATCCAGGCATATCCCAAGGTTCTGGAGTTACAAATGAATCTACTGGAGCTGCTGCTTGTATTCCTTGACAAAAGGCAATGACTCTTTCAGGACTTCCCATTTTGATAGACTGAATAATATCACTTCTGTCTTCATTGTATTTTGGAGATACTTCATAACCTAATTTTTCAAAAAGTCTTGCGCAAAAGATAGATCCTTTTATGGCCTCACTAACAACTTTAGGAGCCATGAAAAGTCCTTGGAACATACTTCTTGTAAGACCAAAGGTCAATCCACATTCTTTTCCGATTCCAGGTGAAGTCATTCTATAAGAAATCAATTCTATAAGATCTTTTCTTCCTACTATATATCCTCCAGTGAGTGCCAATCCACCACCAGGGTTTTTAATTAAAGATCCTGCCATAATATCTACCCCTACTTCAGTAGGCTCGTAAATATCTAAAAATTCTCCATAGCAATTATCAACCATACAGATTACATCTGATTTAATAGCTTTGGCTGTTTCTACAATTTTTTTGATATCTTCAACCATTAATGCATTTCTCCAGCTGTATCCTGTTGATCTTTGGATATAAACCATTTTTGTCTTTTCTGTAATAGATTTTGCTAATAATTCTAAATCCACTTCTCCATTTTGTTTGAAATTTACTTGGTTATAAGTTACACCAAACTCTTTTAGTGAACCCTTTCCTTCTCCTCTAATGCCGATTACTTCTTCTAATGTATCGTATGGTCTTTCTGTTGCTGATAATATTTCATCATTTGGCCGAAGTATTCCTGTAACACATAAAGTAAGGGCATGGGTACCATTTACTATAGTAGGTCTTACAATGGCATCTTCTGTTTTAAAAAGATTTGCATATACTTTTTCGATAGCTTCTCTTCCTGCATCATCATATCCATATCCTGTATTCCAGTTAAAATGCATATCACTGATTCTTGCATCTTGCATCACTTTTAATACTTTATATTGGTTATATTCTTTGATTTCATCAATATGCTTAAAGCTTTCTTCTATTTCTTTTTCTACTTCTATTGCTAAATTATATATTGACCCATGGATCTGCATTTGTTCTTTTAAAAAATCTTCTGTATGTTTTTTCATTTTATCACCATCCATTGTATTTGCCAGTTCATCCATAAACTGTTGTAACTGTAATCCTTATGTATTTTAACACATTCTCTCATCATTATCAATTTGCTCAGTACAAAGAGGACAGCTATAATCTTCATAAATTTCTTCTTTCATTTTCAAAGGAGCATAAGCAAGCCCCTTCTCGTATCCCTCTTTGATCCCTACTCTTCTTCCATAAGCATAGCCTATTAAAAAAATGAATAATACACCTATGCTACAGATACCATACATCATATAACTTCTCTCCTCTTCACTTGATAAAATGCTTTTTTATAAATAAAATGAATCAATACATAAGATATCATTACAATAAATAATTTCGTATGATCTAACATCCCTAATAATATAGTCAAAATAAGACTTATAATGATGATTTCAACTTTTCCAAATTGATTTGCAAAATTTTTATAGCCATATTTTTTATCCCATTTTGTATCACATAAATCATCAATAAGCTGAATAATTCCTATAGCTAAAAAAGATGTGATCATCTCATGAAAAGAAAATAAATATATATTTATAAAAAAAATGATAATACTTTCTTGATATCCCCTAAGTCTTGTAGGCAGTTTCATAGCCATATCATGAAACATACCCACCATGTAGCATGCACTTATAAGTGTTACAGCATATTCTACATATATTCCAGCAGCAATAGCAATAAAAAGTATACTATAGAGGAGGATGGTTTTATCTATATTATTTTTTCCCATATAATCAAGTTCATCATCAACATAATCATCTATAAGCTTTATAGTAAATCCAATGAGTAAGCTTGCACTAAACTTAAAAATCATACTATAACCTCCTACACACAAAGCTTCTTACCTCTCCAAACCCTTCCTTTGTTAATGCAGATATGGGAATAATATAATGATCAGGAAATTCCTTTTGAAGCTGTATAATAGGTGTCTTTCTTTCAAGCAAATCTACTTTATTGGCTAAAATCATATATCCCTCTTTCATTCGTCCATATTCTACTAATTGATAATCTACTTCTCCAATAGTGTTTTTAATACTTTCATCATTAATCTTTGAAGCATCAATCATATGTAAAATCATATGGCTTTCTGTAATAGCACCTAATGTTTGCGCCATGGCTCGCCGAATCTGAATATTTTTATGTATCCCATCAATTAAACCACTACTATCCATCAGACTTACTATCTTCTTTCCTTTTAATACTGGAATTTTTATTTCAGTAGATTGAAGACAATTTGTCTTGTATGGAATATCTGAAGATAATAGCTCTCTTGCTTCTTCTATTGTATATTTTTTATGATCTATTTCTTTATCTCTTTTAAAAAACTTGATTTCTACATGTTTTAGTCCCACATATTCAGCAAAATTTATCATAAATAGTGTCTTTCCTGCATTAGGTCTTCCAACTATAAGACACTTTTTCATCAATCATCCCCCTCTGTCATATCCTCTCTGATTAGAGTAATTAAATCATCTCTTTTAAAATTACCTGTTCTTTGTAGTCTTACGGCCTGCTTTCTTATCCCTCTTTCTACAATATTTCGAACAAGCCTTGCATTTCCGCTACTTAGTGGATCTTCTATTCTTTTTTTAGATAGGATTTTTGCAAGTCTTGCTTTAGCCGACATAGAAAGTTTATACTGTCTTTTTTCAACCATCACTTCAGCAATATTCATCAGCTCTTCTAAAGTATAATCAGGAAACTCTATATGTATAGGAAACCGTGACTTAAGTCCTGGATTAGTCCTTAGAAATTTTTCCATTTCATCTCTATATCCTGCAAGAATAAGAATAAGATTTTCTTTATAGTCTTCCATTCCTTTTACCATAGCATCTATGGCCTCTTTTCCAAAATCCTTTTCTCCTCCTCTTGCTAAAGAATATGCTTCATCAATAAACATAATACCACCTAATGATTTCCTTATATGTTCTCTCACCTTTACTGCTGTATGCCCAATATACTCCCCAACCAAATCGGCTCTCTCAACTTCTACTACATGACCCTTTTCAAGTACTCCCATTGCACACATAATCTTTCCTAAAAGCCTTGCTACTGTTGTTTTTCCTGTTCCAGGATTTCCTTTAAAAATCATGTGCAGTACCAATGGATCAGCTACAAGCGACTCCTCTTTTCGTTTTTTTTGGATACATATGAAAGCCTGAATTTCTTTGACCAATTTTTTTACACTTTTTAACCCTATTAGTGCATCTAGTTCATTCATCATAGCCTTTAAATCCTCTTCATTTGTATTTCTATTTTCTTTTTGAGTTTTACTTTTAGATATTCTCCCAATAGCATATTCAGTAGATATTTTTCCATGCTCTAGTAAATTTAATAGATCTTCTTGCTCTTTATTCCTATATACCATTCTTATCACCTCAAAATAGTTGCTATAATAACATATGCACAAATATAAGAATAGTTTCAAAAAAAATAAGAGCAACATTTGGTTGCCCTTATTTTAAAGTTCTTTACTCATGGTCTTGTTTTCTGTTTTGTACAAAATTAACAGCTTTTAATGGCGTAATGGTTGAAATAGCATGCTTATAAATCATATGTTGTTTTCCATCACTATCTAATACTATGGTATAACTGTCAAAACCTTTTACCGTTCCCTTTATTTGAAACCCATTTACTAAATATACGGTGATAGGTATATGTTCTTTTCTAACTTGATTCAAGAATATATCTTGAAGATTGATTGCATTTTTCATAAATACCCCTCCTAAAGTGATGTCATTAGTTAAAATATTCTATAAAAAGTTTAATTTTCCTCCTACATATTTTAGAATATCCTCTTCTAATTCTTTTTTTGATGCATAATCACCAAAATCAAACCACTTCATTTGATCATATCTCTTAAACCATGTGATTTGTCTTTTTGCATAACGACGTGTGTCTCTTTTTAAAATTCTTGTGGCTTCTTCAAGATCATATTCTCCTTTTAAATATCGAATAATCTCCTTATATCCTAACCCCTTCATAGATATGGCTTCTTCATCAAGTCCTAGCTTCATCAAATGCTTTACTTCTTCAATGAGTCCACCCTCTATCATTAAATCTACTCTCATATTGATTCTTTCATAAAGTTCTTGTCGATCTCTAATAAGACCTATTAATACATAATTATATTCCTCGTTTTCAACTAGATCATTTTTAAAGTCTTTCATTTTTTCCCCATTTTCAATGACTTCTAGTGCTCTAATAACTCTCTTTACATTATTAGGATGAATACGAGCTGCTGCTTCTTCATCTTTTTCTAAAAGTTTTTTATGTAGATACTCATTTCCAAATTCTTTTCCCATATCTTCTAACTTTTTTCTTAATTCCCAATTAGATGTAGTTTGTGTAAAATCAACATTATATATAATAGAGTTTACATATAGACCAGTACCCCCAACAATAATAGGCAACTTATTCTTTTCAAGAATCTTATCCATATATTCCTTTGCTTTTTCCTTAAAATCTGCTGCTGAAAACTTTTCTCTAGGATCAATTTCATCCATTAGATAATGGGGAATTCCTGATTTTTCTTCTTCTGTGGGCTTTGCACTCCCTATATTCATATATTTATAAACCTGCATTGAGTCTGCAGAAATAATTTCACCATTTAATCTTTTGGCAATATGAATAGATGTTTCCGTTTTTCCAACTGCTGTAGGACCTACAATAATTAAAAGAGGTTTTTTCATAATCCGCCTCCTATACTCTTTTAAATTTCTTTTCAATCTCATATTTACTCATGGCCACAATAACCGGTCTTCCATGAGGACATGTAAATGGGTTTTCAAGCTTTGATAATTGTTTCATGAGTTCATCAATCTCTAAAGGATCTAATTGATCATTTGCTTTAATCGCCTGTTTGCAAGACATAGATATTATTTTTTCGACTTTCATATCATAACTAGATTGGATATTCTTTTGAAGATGATCTACAATTTCTATAAAGAATTTTTTCGCTTCTGGTTTGCCAAATATAACTGGGACAGCTCTTAAAATAAATGCATTTATTCCAAACTCTTCTATTTCAAATCCTAAGTGGATAAACATATCCATATTTTTCTTTACAATTTCAAATTCTCCAAAGGATAATTCTACTACAATAGGTGCTAATAACTTTTGACTTACAGGAGCTTGATTCTGATAATTTTTCATCAATTGATCATACATGATTCTTTCATGAGCTGCATGTTGATCAATTAAATACATAGACTGCCCATCTTGTCCAATCAAGTATGTATTAAAAATCTGCCCTAAAATACGAATTCCCAAAATCTTATCAGTATTTTTATTATATTTTTTCTCCTCTATCTCTTCAACACTTCTATTATTATTTCTTTCTTTAATAATTTCTGTTTTTGTATGATTAATTTCTTGTTCCTTTATTCCTTGATCCTCTATTTTAATATCTGCATGAATATTTTGCTTTATGTTTTTTACTCTTTCTTCTTCTTTAGGAGATTCCTCTTTTTTAGGAAATACTTGTTTATTATTTTTATATTTCTTATTATTTACATTATAGGTTGATTTATCCTCATAAACTAAATTTTTTACAAATTTTTCATATTTTGTCTGTACTACATTTATAGGTTCTATTGGTTTCTCTTCTTTTTTAATTATTTTTATTTCAGATGGGACACTAGGTTTTTTCAATACAGGCATATCTAATATTGTTTCTTGATGTCCATCCTCTTTTTTCTTACGTTTTTCAAAACTTACACTAGGAATCAAATTTTCACGAAGCAATCTTTCTTTTAATGTATCTACTACAAAATCTTTAATATTTAATTCTTTATTAAAGCGTATTTCTGTTTTTGTAGGATGAATATTTACATCTAACTTATCAGGAGGAACATTTAAATAAATGAAACATATTGGAAATCTATTGATTGTAATAAGTGTCTTATAAGCCTCTTCTATTGCCTGACTAATAATTTTATTTTTTACATATCGACCATTTACAAAAAATACTTGAAGCTGTTTGTTCCCTCTTGTTGTAGTTGGTTTTGAAATATATGCTTGTATGGAGAATACATCACTTTTCTTCTTTGCAAGATAAAGCATATTCTTTGCCATTTCTTTTCCATAAATACTAGCAATATTATTTACAATACTGCTTGTCCCAGATGTTGTAAATACAATGGTTCCATTATTAATAAACCGAAAAGAAATATCTGGATAAGCTAGAGCATATTTACTAATCAGATCACTTATATAACTTGTTTCTGTAGCATTAGACTTCATAAATTGAAGTCTTGCTGGCACATTATAAAATAAATTTTTTATGACAAAAGTAGTTCCATTAGGACACCCAATATCTTTATGCTCTACAATTTGTCCTCCATGCAATTCTAAATAAGTACCAGAGGTTTCTTCTCTCGTCTTAGATATTAACTCAACTTGAGATACAGATGCAATACTTGCTAATGCTTCTCCTCGAAATCCTAAAGATAAAATAGAATTTAAATCTTCAACATTTTTTATCTTACTAGTAGCATGTCTTTCAAAGGCTATTTCCATATCTTCTTCATGAATCCCTACACCATTATCTGTAATTCTCATATAGCTTTTTCCGCCATCTTTGATTTCAATAATGATTTTAGACGATTTTGCATCGATAGCATTTTCAACTAATTCCTTTACAACAGAGCTAGGTCGATCTACCACCTCTCCTGCTGCAATTTTATTGGCAATAAATTTTTCTAGTTTATAAATTTTCTTGCTCATCTTCTTACGCTCCTCTATTTTGAGCTATTTTTACAAGCTTGTATAAATGATTCATAGCTTCCATAGGCGTAACGTCTAAAATATCTATTTTTCTCAATTGTTCTATAATTTTTTGATCATTATTATTAAATAAACTTATTTGTTCTTCACATACAGCAGCTATTTCTTCTTTTACGCTTTCCTCTTCTTGAACAACTTGCACTTCTTGAACATTTTTTTCTATACTCTTATGATTCAAATCATTTTCTTCTAATTGGTTTAAAATCTTTTTAGCTCTGAGAATGACTTCCTCCCTAACCCCTGCAAGCTTTGCAACCTGAATCCCATAGCTTTGATCCGCACTTCCTCTAATAATCTTTCTTAAAAAGATTATATCATCATTACTTTCTTTAACAGATATGCAATAATTTTTTACACCTTCCAAAAGTCCTTCTAATTCTGTTAACTCATGATAGTGAGTAGCAAATAATGTTCTTGCACCTAAAATATCTTTTTCACTAATATGCTCCACAACGGCCCAAGCAATACTCAGTCCATCATAGGTACTTGTCCCTCTTCCGATTTCATCTAAAATAACTAAACTCTTGTTTGTTGCATTATTTAAAATATTTGCAAGTTCACTCATTTCAACCATAAAAGTACTTTGTCCTTGGGCTAAATCATCTGATGCTCCTACCCTTGTAAAGATTCTATCTACAATGCCAATAGTTGCTTGATCTGCTGGAACAAAGCAGCCTATTTGTGTCATCAATACGATTAAAGCCACTTGTCTCATATAAGTAGATTTTCCAGCCATGTTAGGTCCTGTAATAATTGAAAATCTATTTTCAGTTCCATCAAGATACGTATCATTCCCTATAAACATATCTAAATTCATTGTTCGCTCTACAACTGGATGTCTTCCATTTTCAATCTCTATAAGTAATTCATTATTCACCTGTGGTTTTGTATAGCCATAACGATCACTTACCTCTGCAAAAGACACTAAAGCATCTAAAGAGGCAATAGCCGTAGCTGTACCTTGAATTTCTTTGGTGAATTTTTTAATTTCCTCTCTCACCTTTATAAAAATTTGATATTCTAATTCGATAATCTTATCCTCAGCACCCAATATTTTAGCTTCTGCTTCTTTTAATTCAGGTGTAATATATCTTTCTGCATTAGCAAGGGTCTGTTTTCTAATATAATGCTCGGGTACCAAATTTAAATTTGATTTAGTTACTTCTAAATAATATCCAAATACTTTATTAAATCCTATTTTTAATGATTTTATTCCTGTAGCATTTTTTTCATTATTTTCTAAATTTGCAATCCATTCTTTGCTATTACTTACAATCTCTCTTAATTCATCTAGCTCAGAATCATAGCCTTTTTTAATGATTCCTCCTTCTTTTATGGTAACAGGAGGCTCATCCATAATAGATTGTTCTATTAAATCCTTCACGCCTTCTACTAAATCTATGTTTTTTAATATATTCTTCAGTTTTGCTCCATGAAAATCATCTAAAAGCTCTTTTATTTGAGGTAAGGCTTTAAGAGATGATTTTAATGCCACTAAATCTCTCCCATTAGCATTCCCATAAGATATTCTTACCACCAGTCGTTCAAGATCATAAACATTTTTAAGTAAATCCTTCAAATCATCTCGTGTTAATAGATGATCCTTTAGCTCTTGTACAGCATCTAATCTCAATTGTATTTCATGAACATCCTTTAGAGGCTCTTCCACCCATTTTTTTAAGGTTCTTCCTCCCATTGCTGTATTTGTTTTATCTAACGCCCAAAGAAGAGACCCTCTTCTCTTTTTATCTCTCATAGTCTCAGTAAGTTCTAAGTTTCTTCTTGTAGACTTATCTAAAACCATAAAAGCATCTGATGAATAATAGCTTATATTATTTATATGGAATAGAGAACTCTTTTGAGTTTTCTCTAAATATTCAAACAATGCCCCTACAGAAGAAATAGAATACTCATGTTCATCTATTCCAAATCCTTCTACTGCTAACACATTAAAATGGGATTTGATTTTTTTAATGGCATACTCTCTTTCAAAAGCCCAATTATCAAATTCATCTATATATAGAGTAGAAACCCTTGCTATTTCAGATTTTATATTAGTTCCATCATATTCTAATGTATTGATAATAATTTCTTTTGGATTGATTTTAGCAATTTCATCTAATAAATGATTCAGAAATGGCTTCTTTACAAACTCTGTCGTTTTTAATTCTCCTGTAGATACATCTGCAAAAGATATACCCCCACCATTTTCATCTATAAAGATTGACATAATATAATTATTTTCTTTTTCATCAAGCATATGACTATCCATTACAGTCCCAGGAGTAATAACTCTTACTACATCTCTTTTTACAATACCTTTGGCTACAGCTGGATCTTCTACCTGCTCCCCAATAGCAACTTTATATCCCCGTTCAATTAGTCTTGCAATATAATTTTCTGCCGAATGATGAGGAACACCACACATAGGTGCTCTTTCTTCTAATCCGCAATTTTTACCAGTTAAGGTTATTTCTAACTCTTTCGAAGCTAAAATAGCATCATCAAAAAACATCTCATAAAAATCACCTAATCGAAAAAATAAAATGCAATCCTTATATTTTTCTTTTAAATCCAAATATTGTCTCATCATTGGAGTTAACTTACTCATAAAAAACCTCCTATCAAACATAATATCTATATTAAAAACTATATAAAACCAGGGTTTTCCCTGGTTTTCACATTTTAATTCTCCCCAATAAATTCACCATTTAAACTAAATGTTTTAGGATCTGTAATCTTTACCTTTACAAGTTTTCCTATACACTCTTTAGGTCCTGTGAAATTCACAAGCTTACTTGTTCTTGTACGTCCCATAAGCTTTGTCTTATTCGTTTTACTGTATCCTTCTACTAAAACTTCTACTACTTTATCCTTAAATTTACTATTTTTTTCGGCAACAATAGGATTTAAAACAGCTAATAATCTTTCAAAACGTTCATGCTTTATAGCTTCTGGTACTTGATCTTCAAATTTAGCTGCTGGCGTTCCTTCTCTAACAGAGTAAATAAAAGTATAAGCAGAATCATATTCAACAGTTTTGATTAAGTTTAATGTTTCTTCAAAGTCTACTTCTGTTTCTCCTGGGAATCCTACAATAATGTCTGTTGTGATTCCTACATGAGGAACTTCTCTTTTTAAGGCATTTACTAATTCAAGATATTTTTCCTTTGTATAGTGTCGATTCATTTTTGTTAGTATATTTGTACTTCCTGCTTGTACAGGTAAATGCATATGTTCACACACTTTTTCACAATCTCTCATGGCTTCTATCAATCTAAAGGATAAATCTTTCGGATGAGATGTCATAAATCTTATTCTTTCTAAACCTTCAATTTCATTGATTCTATATAAAAGACCTGCAAAATCAATATCTTCCTCTAAAGTTTTTCCATAAGAGTTTACATTTTGTCCTAAAAGTGTAACTTCCTTTGTACCAGTAGCCACCAATTCCTTAATTTCCTCTATAATGTCTTCAGGTTTTCTGCTTCTTTCTCGTCCTCTCGTATAAGGGACAATACAGTAAGTACAAAAGTTATTACACCCATATACAATATTTACAAATGCTTTTAATTTATATTTTCTTATAGCTGGAAGTCCTTCTACTATTCTTCCTTCCTCATCCCATACATCTACAACGGTTTTTTCTGATTGCATTCCTTCTACTAATAGTTGAGGGAACTTATGTAGATTATGCGTACCAAAGACTAGGTCTACATGTTTATATTTAGTTTTTATTGCTTTAACAACATGAGGTTGTTGCATCATACAACCGCAAACAGCAATCATTAAATCTTTTCTTTTTTTCTTCATATTTTTTAGCTGTCCTAAGTTCCCATAAACTTTTAGCTCAGCATTTTCACGAATACAACAAGTATTATAAATCACTAAATCAGCTTCATTTAAGTTATTTGTTTCAATATATCCCATATAATCAAGCATTCCTAATAAAAATTCAGAATCATGTTCATTCATTTGACAACCATAGGTCACCAAATATACTCTCTTTTTGTTTCCTGTCATTTGGTAATGTTCTATATTTTGCGCTGCTATTTTTTCTATATATTTATCTTGTAATGCTATTTCATCTGCTGAAACTTCTACTTTTTTTCTTTCGCTCATTAAACTATCGCTCCTTCTTACTATTAATGCTTTTTTAAATCTAACTCGATTAATATCATATCATATTATATCAGTTTGGTGTGAGTATATTCAACACTCTGCTCAAGGTTTTATATGTTTATGAACTTTTTTAATCAGTAGCCCATATAGCTTTGGTAACAATTCTAAAATAAAGCATCTTGATCACTAGGATTTACAAAATTATTTTTTTCAGGAATTTTATTAGTATAGTTTTCCCTTCATCAATGTAATTTATTAGATCATCCCTTGTACCCACAATATTATAGCCATTTTGAGGTGTTACTATGGGATAGATCATTGCAAGTATAATACTTTATACATTTAGTAAACTACCTTTATAAAATTGCTTTCATAGTGATTCCTTTACCATCCATTAAATCCATATATATTTTTTTTCCTCATAAAAAGCTTTAGATAAATAAAAAATCCCTCATGTTCCAGAAGGAGCCATAAGCAAAATCTAAAGATTAAAGCATTATCATAGTACTATTTTATTAGGAATATATTCTTAATGACATTTATTTTATAAAGGATGCGATAAAATGAAAGAAATAATCCCAATTATATTTGCTGTCTTAGCAGGTATTTTTACCACTCTAGAAGCAAGTATTAATGCTAAATTAGGAAGAATTGTTTCTCCTAAAATTGCCACTCTACATAGTTTAGTTACAGGTGTTATTATTATCCTAATCGGAAATCTGTTAAAAGGTAGCTTACACCAATACACAAAAGTCATTCATGTAAGACCTCAGTTACTCATTGGTGGTATTTTTGGTACTTTCATTATTTACTTTGTGACAAGAACAATTCCTAAACTAGGTGTAGCAAACACGCTTACTATCATCGTTGCTTCCCAAATCATAAGTGGGTTATTAATCGATGTATTTGTCAACAAGCAACAGGAATTAGACTGGTTTAAGTTAATTGGAATCGTCCTTTTGCTTTGTGGTACCTACTTTATCATGAAGAAATAGATGATTATGTATTATTCCTACTTAAGCAGGAAGGGATCTTTAATGTCCTTTCCTGCTTTCTTAGATTAATCTTTAATTTAGTGTTTTCTATTTTTAGTTTTGATATAATATACTTGCCAGCGAAAAAACAGGAGGTTTTATATGTACGAATATAAATTTGTTAAAATTGATCTCAGTTCCTTTGGGCGTAAACCCAAGCAAGATCATCACGAAGTAATTGAAAAACATGCTATCCCTAAACTCTTAATTAACATTAAAATTCATACCTAAGTTGGCTCTTTATTTTCCTTTGATATTATAATATAATTTATATTGATTTACATAAATTCCATATATAAGGAGTATCGTATGCTTAATATAATAAAAAAACATAAAGTTATCATTATTGTTTTATTGGTTGATCTTTTTTTATTTTGGTTACTATTTTACTCAGGTGTTATACTGCCATTCATCAACCCTAGTGTTGAACAATATAAAATTCTAGTTAGACAAGGTATTAGCTTTCCACGAGATACAAACCAAATGATTCTTTGGACTAGCTTACAAATCCCTGTCACCTTATATACTTTTTATTTAATTTTGAAATGTTATTTAAAGCATAGTAGAGCCTAAGAACAATAGGTGTTTTTAAAAAAATAAATAGAATTACTCTTCGCTAAAATTCTACTGCAGCTCTTTTTGTTACTCTGGAAGTTTACAAATGATGTTGACAGAATCAAATAACGGCTTCTATATTTAAATGAAAGTCATCTGGATTGTACCAATTGTCACGATGAAAAATGTAACCGCCGAAAGAGAGGAAATGTACTCATTAATGACCTATATCCTTATTAGTTTCGCTGAGCTATATAGTTCCATTATTCAACCAACCTTCATTTACAACATAACCACCTAAATTTCCACCATCCGGGCCCATCTCAATAATCCAATCTGCTTGTTGTATAAGTAAAGAATTATGTTCAATTACGATAACAGTTGCGCCATTATTTGTTAGTTCTTTTAAGATATAGATTAGTTTTTTTACATTTTCATCATCAAGACCGGTTGTAGGTTCGTCGAGAATATATAGTACATCCTTTGTTTTACCTAAGCATAATTGTTTTGCTAATTTTATTCGCTGTGCTTCACCCCCAGAAAGCGTTGTTGCACTTTGACCTAGTTTAATATAAGATATTCCTAATCGATCAAATATGTCTAGCATATCAAATATTTTCTTTTCATCCCTGAACACTTCCTTAACCTCATTAATTTCCATCTCTAATAAATCTGAAATACTATACCCTTTGTATTTTATTTCTAATATCTTATCATCATATCTTCTTCCATTACATTTTGTACATGTCGTATATATATCTGGCATAAAATGCATAGGAACAGCTATCAGACCAGCACCTTTACATTCTGAGCACTGTCCTTTTTTGCTATTAAAGCTGAAATGCTCCTTAGTTAATCTCTTCTTCTTTGCTTGCTCCAATTTAGCATAGTAATCCCTTATTAAATCATATACACCTGAATAAGTTCCAGGAATCGACCTAGGTGTCTTACCAATTGGGTTTTGACTAACATAATAAACTTCTTTTAAGTCATTTGCTCCACAAATATCCTTATACTCTCCTGTGACATCACTTTTTTTCCCAAGCTTTTTTAAAACAGCCGGATATATGGTTTTTGAAACTAAGCTACTCTTACCCGATCCACTTACCCCAATCACACAAGTTAGTTTTGATAGAGGTATCTTAATATCTATGTTTTTTAGATTATTGGTAGTTACCCCCTTTAGTGCCAAAATCCTATTTCCACTAATCACTTTATTGGTAGGTCTAAAATCAAAAGTATCTCTATTACTACCTTTATTATCCTGTACTTCTTCAGCTCTTAATAATTGTCCACCGTATTTACCGGCTCTTGGACCTACCTCTACTAAATAATCTGCCCTATCAATAAACGCTTTTTTATGTTCCACCATGATAACTGTATTGTTTAGTTTCTTTAAATCGCGAATAACTTCTATAAGAAATTGATAGTCCCTTGGATGAAGTCCTTTAGATGGTTCATCCATTACATAGAGAATATTTGTCAAGTCTGATCCAAATTAAGTTGCAATTTTTAGCCTCTGAGATTCTCCACCTGAAAGGGAAGGAACACTTCTATTTAAACTTAAATAGTTTAATCCTACCTGTTCCATTTTCTTTAATTGATATAGAATCTTCATAAATATTATTTTGGATTTATCTTTCTTTTCAGTAGTTAAAGTATTATATATTTGATGACACCAATTTTTCAACTTTGATATATTCATGTTAGTAGCTTCTGGATATCTTGTTGGACCAATTTTCACCAAACGACCTTCATCCTTTAAACGCTCCCCATTACAATGACTGCATTTCTTTTTCACAATATATTGTTCAAGATTCGCCATTGATTTTTGAGCATTATTATTTCTTAATAGGCGATACATTGTATTGACTACACCTTCAACTGGTCTTTTTATGATACCTTTCCTACCATTAGAATTTACATAGCTAAGACTGACTTCTCGCCCATTAGTACCATAGAAGAGCTGCCTCTTAAAATTCTCAGAAAGCTCCTTAAAAGGTACTTCCAGATTTTCCTTCATATCCAGCAAGGGCAAGTACTTCTCCTCTCATCCAGTTTGCATTTGGCTTTTCCCTATGCTTTCTCAAATTTCCCCACCAAACAGATGCTCCATCCAAAATAGATTTATTAGGATTACTTACTATACGCTCAACATCAATCTGTAATTTCTCTCCTAAGCCCTTGCATGTAGGACACATATGATCCGGGTCATTGTAACTAAATACTCCTGGTGTCAAGTCAAAATAAATGCTTCCGCATTGACCACATACATTGTTTTCTGGAATATCCCCTTTAGATTCTTGAAAGACTTTGTAATCCGTCCAATGCTCTACCCACTCCGGAACTCTAACATCTTTAAAAACAGTAACATCACTATATGGAATGATTTGTAATATCTGCGAATTTTCAAATCCATCAAAACCACAAACCCTTATATAGTGATTATACTTATCCACGGCTTCTACTCTTACAACGGTAGATGCCATAGGATTTGGTCTTACAGGTGACCTTGTAGCAAAAATCCCACACTTTGGTGCATTTTCATAAGGCGGATTACACATACAATTCTTACGTAATTCTTTTTTGTCAAATCTGTCAAACCACCAAAGAACCCTTAGATAATCTCCTTTTTCTATCTTTTCTAATGCTGATTCTATTTTATCTTTTGGAAGATATTCCGATTCATGAATCTGTATTACACCACTGTTATTGAAAAATAGATACTCACCAATAGGATTTTCATTGAAATAAATTGCTGTAGATTTTTGATTTGTATAGTCATTTTCTAGCCTTTCTTCACATGGGAAATATGGTTTTATATCTACAATTTCACCTTTCATATTTACTCCATTTATCAAAATTTCACCACTCTTTTCATGCAACCTATATATTTTTGCTCCATAACAGAAAAGGTTATTTTTATTTTTGGTGAAAATAATACAATGACTAAAATCACCTAATTTTATCATAGCTTTTTGAAAGTCCTTTTTTAAAGTAATCTTTGTAATACCTTCTGTCCCTTCATCCAATCTGTTTATAATTTCATAGTCTCCAATTGATTGAAATTTTATTTTTTTCATAATTCCTCCTTCTAAAGAGGAGTTATCGGAATACATATTTCTACAACTTTCTCCTCTTTACATTGATAGCATTCTTGAGATGGGTAATGTTCAAAAAATATACGATTATCTGGCATATAACCGCTTTCTGGCAACCATTTTGACAGCATATAATTCCAAGCTAGTTGATATTCATTTGGCTTTAACAAAAATCTTCCAACCACACATGTACCACCTTCTAGAAACATACTGCCAAATTCGCCGTCAGTTTTTACATCTTCATTAGTTGACATGCATACACTTAATCTTAGCTGCTCTTCCATTGTCAGATCCCCAAAATCATGGTACAGCGCAAACCATTTTGAATCATTTCTTATATAATTCCTTGAACTGGTATAAGAATATAATTTTGAAAATAATCCTTCAAAAAGATTGTTATTACCTTTATAAGAGCCCACATGCCTAATATAAACCACTTTTATTGTCTCTATTGATTTGACAGATATTTCTATAGGTCTAGTATAACGAATATCTGTATTATATACTTTTCCATTCATGCTAATATCTTTAATTGTCATATTTCCAGTCTCATTAAGATATCTGAATTGACTTGCATTCATAGCAAATTTCTCTTTGAAAGCTTTTGCAAAAGATGCCTGATTGGAAAAACCAATTGATAAAGCAATATCTTGGATTGATTTTTTCTTATTAGCAAGTAATAGAAATGTAGCTTTTTCAAGTCGTAATCTTTTGATATAACTATAGAGACTTTCCCCTGTCATCTGTCGATAAATCCGTTGAAAATGAAAACTAGAAAAGGCAGCAATTTCTGATAGCTGCCTTATATTTAATTCTTCATCTAAATGTTTTTCTATATAATCTTGTACCTTATTAATTTTAGAAATATAAATCAACCTTGATTCATTAAATATAAACTCCATAATATATCCACCTCCATCTGGTTACGTATTTCACGCTTAAACATAATTTTAGAATCGCCGTCACTTATGGTACGGTTTCAGCGAATATATTTGATTTCTATCTAACTAGCATCAATATGAAAATCATAGTTGTACTTTCTCAAAAGGTCAACAAGCTTTCTTTCATACCAATAGCTGCACTATTATTATATCAAAAAATAATTAACTTTCCTTCACAACGAAAAAGGCACCCATTTCTGAGTACCTGCCTTTTAACTATTTACTTGCATTAGTTATTGTAACTACCATACTTACTTCTCCTCCAGTATTCTCTGCTTCTGTAAACATTGATTCTAAACTATTAAATATCTGTGCCTTTGTCCCTGTTAATTGAGTATTCATAGAATTTACAGTGTAACTAACATTATTTGCTTTCAATGTGTTAATAGAATTGTTAATTGCATTTGTAGCATTAGAAGTTTTCATTGGATATACCGCTACTTCTGCTGTAATCATATTTTTGTTCATCCTTTCATTATTTTAATATTCAATAATAGTATGTTAATGAACAAAGATAATATACATAGGTGGCTGGATATGGCTTGACACTCAGTGGTATTATTTTGGAACATGTATGTATAATGTTGATTCGTTTGTTTGTCATAGTTAGTCTCTATCAAAAAAAGTGTTATTAATCACTTCTTTTGATTTTTATCCTTCTGACCTTACATTTAATGCGTATATTTTTCTTTTTTGGTTATATTATCTAGTAATAGATTCTTCTTTTACATATGTATTATTCCTGAATGAGCAGGAAGGGACTATTGTAACCCTTTCCTGCTTTTTCATATTAATCCTCAATTTTTTTATAAAACTATTATAATTCTAACCCCACTTTAAAAATTGAAAATTTTAGAAAACTAAATTGTGATGAAATTGTAGATGCTAAAAATTTAAGACCACTCAAACAATGTTCATTCTTATAATTTTCAATATCATACAACATAACCGCCCCTTTGTGTATAAATTAAGATATTGACATATTTAACTTATAATGATATATTTTTCAATAAGTGAATGATAATAATTATCATTGCTATCGATTAGTTGCAGAGGGGGATTCAAATGTTTAATGAATTTATACTTAAAGAAAACGTGAAATTAAGAAATAAAATTGTTTTGGCACCTTTAACAACATGGTCTTCAAATGATAATCTAACGATTTCAGATGAAGAAGTCGATTATTATATAGCTAGATCAAAAGAAGCAGGAATGGTTATTACAGGATGTACTTTCTTTCAACCAAATGGGCAGGCATTTGAAAACGAGTTTTATGCGGGTAGTGATGAATTTATACCTTCACTAAAAAAACTATCAAATTCAATAAAATCGCAAGGTGCAAAGGCTATTCTTCAAATATTCCATGGTGGTAGAATGGCTTTGCCTAACAACGGGCAACTCATTAGTGCTTCAGCAGTTAAATCTATGTATAATGTTTTTGGAATGGAAGCAGAAATGGAAACACCAAAAGAAATGACTCATGAAGAAATCCAAGAGTTTATTCATGACTTTTACGAAACAACTAGAAGAGCAATTGAAGCAGGCTTTGATGGTATTGAAATCCATGGTTCAAACAAATTCTTGATTCAACAATTCTTTTCAGCAGAAACTAATCGCCGAACAGATGAATGGGGTGGAACAAGTGAGAAAAGACTGCGTTTCCCACTTGAAATCATAAAGGCTGCAAATAAAGCAAGAACTCAATACAGTAATACAAAATTTATAATTGGCTATAGATTCTCCCCAGAAGAAATGGAAGAGAAAGGAATTACATTAGAAGATACCTTATATCTAGTAGACAAATTAGCAGATCAAGAAATTGATTATATGCATGTATCTCTAATGCATTACAAAGCTACATCAATAAGAAATCCAAGTGATAAAAGAATCATAGGAAAGTTATTACTGGAAAAGGTTAACGGAAGAAAGCCAATAATTGGAGTAGGAAGCATATATTCCAAAGCAGACGTAGAAGATGCTTTGAACAATGTAGGATACAATCTAGTTTCTATAGGGCAAGCTATAGTCACAGACCCTAATTGGATTAGAAAGATAAAAGCTAGCGAAGAAATTCAAAATTACATAGATATGGAAAACCTTGAAAAACAAAATATTCCAATCAGAATGGCCAATAAAATTGCTAGTTTCCCAGGTTGGTTTAAAATAAAAAGGTCTGAATAATTAGGATAGTAAGAACCTTGATGCGGCCAAAACTAGGCCGCTCCCTAAAAAACTCCCTTATGAGTTTTAAATCCACATAATTTTTTATAAAAATGGTTAAATTAACTATATAATTTTGATTAAGTTTACATATACTAATTGTTTATTAATTTTATGGGGATGATGTTCACCATTGTTGCAATATTTATCTACGAAACACTTGAAATCCGTCTACTAATAAATTCAAAGGAGGTGATAGCAAATGGTCTATAAAACAATTATAAAAAATCCATTTTGGAAAGGAGGTTAATTTATATGTTACCTATCTCTTTTCAACAGTTGATTTTTGGTGTTTTGCTTAATTGTATTGCAATATATATGGTAAAATACATTGATTCCATCATACAAAGAATCCTTGAAAATAAAATGCTTACCCAAATATTAATAACAGTAAATGTGCTTATTGTAATTGCTGCTGTTCTACTTATGGCAAATACAGATATCTATTAGTCACAAATCACACTGACTATCTATTCTATAATCATCATCCCCAAACCCAAAGAAGATCATCACGAAATAATTAAAAACCATGCCTATAGAAGGCATGATTCTTTACATTAATTTATCTAATTTTTCTTTATCAAAACCAACAATATATTCATCATCGATCTTCACAACAGGTACTGCCATAATTCTTTCTTTCATCAATTCTTTTCTTGCATCCATATTACTTGTTACATCCACTTCTTCAAAGGATGCTCCTTTTTGTGAAAGATACTCTTTCACAGTTGCACAATGAGGTCATGTTTTTGTAGTAAACACTTTGATTTTTTCCATTTTGTAGTTCCTTTCTATATTTTTTATTTATTCTAGTATTTAATTATTTTGCACATATGTCATTCGAAAAATTCATATGCAAAATGACTAAATATTATCTTAGAATATTAAACTTATTTATGTCCTCATCTTAATAGAAATCAACAATATTATTCATTTACTAAAAAAAATCCTTCTCAAAATTTCAAGAAGGATTTTTCATATTCTTATAATTATCCAATAATTTCTTCAAGTGGAGTATACTCAAGATCATGTGCTTTTGCTACTGCTTCAAAAGTAATCTTTCCATCAATTACGTTAACACCTTTAGCTAACGCTTTATCATCCTTAATTGCTTGTAAATAACCTTTATTAGCTATATCTAATCCATATTTTAAAGTAGTATTTGTTAATGCTAGAGTAGATGTTCTTGCTACTGCACCTGGCATATTTGCAACTGCATAATGAAGAACACCAAATTTTTCATATGTAGGATTGTCATGAGTAGAGATTTTATCGATTGTTTCTATACAACCACCTTGGTCAATAGCAACATCAACAAGTACAGAACCTGGTGCCATTGTCTTAACCATATCTTCTGTTACTAATTTAGGTGCTTTTGCTCCTGGGATTAATACAGAACCTATTACTAAATCTGCTTTTCTAACAGCTTCTGCAATATTATAGCTATTTGACATAACAGTGTTTACTCTTCCACCAAAAATATCATCTAAATAAATAAGTCTGCTCATACTTACATCTAAAATCGTTACATTTGCGCCAAGACCAACAGCCATTTTAGCTGCATTTGTTCCAACAATACCGCCACCTACTACTACAACTTCAGCTGGAGCAACACTTGGTACTCCACCTAATAATACGCCTTTTCCGCCTTCATGCTTTTCTAAGAATTGAGCACCAATTTGAGTTGCCATTCTTCCTGCTATCATACTCATAGGCATAAGTAGTGGAAGAGAACGATCCTCAAGTTGAACTGTTTCATAGGCAATACCAACTACTTTCTTTTCTATAAGGGCTTTAGTTAATTCTGGTTCTGGAGCTAAATGTAAATATGTATATAATATTTGTCCTTCTTTAAAGTAATCGTATTCTTCTTTTAGAGGTTCCTTAACTTTGATAATCATATCAGCTTGGTCAAATACTTCCTTAGGGGTAGGAATTATTTTCGCACCTGCATCTTCATAAACTTCATTACTAAAGCCACTTCCAACACCAGCATTGTTTTCAATGATAACTTCATGCCCTGCTTTAACAAAAGCTTCTACGCCGGCAGGTGTTATAGCCACTCTGTTCTCATTGTTTTTAATTTCCTTTGGAATTCCTACTATCATGTCAATCACCTCATCATAAAATTTTTTGTTAATATTTACACTAATCATTAGTGCTTGTCTTAAATGTATTATACCATATTTAGGAAAAACATAACAGCTATTTTTTGAATGATTTTAATTTTTTAAATATATTAAAAAAGAATGTTTATATTCAATTTTCAGAATTTTATACATTGATTAATTATATATTGACTACTTTCTTCATCCATTTTATTTTGAAAATATTTTTTTCCAAAAAGGTATTTTTTGTTGATCTAATCGGCTCATCTTTTCTTTTAATTGAGCCAATTCATAGCTCTTTTCCTTTACCTTCATCTTCAATCTAGCATTTTCACATATTAAAACATCCTTTTCTTTTCGTATTGAATCAGCATGCTCTATTTCATCTTTTTCTTTCAGCATAGAATCTATAGAGTCTATAATCTCCTCCTTCATTTCTTCAAGTTTAAAACTAATATTATTATTAATAGACTCATTCATATTGCTACATACCACTTGTACAATATCTGAAGAATGATCTTCTACAATACTTAACTCCTCAGAACTAGTGGCAGCAACCTCACTTGATGCAGGTAAAACTAATTCTGGAGATTCAAGAATAAGTTTAATCTGCTTATTGGTTAATCCCTTTTGCTGAAGTTCCTTTATGTAAATAATTTGTTCGATTTCCTTATAGGTATAATATCTCCGATTAGATTTTGTTCTCGGTATTTCTAAATTAAAATCATTTTCATAATATCTTAGTACATGGGGTTCATATCCTGTTATTTTACTAACTTCGGAAATAGAATATCTTTTCTCTTTATCAAACACTAGAATCCCTCCCATCTAATTTTACTATTCTTGATTGAACCTTTAAATCCTCTCTCATCCCAATGTATTTCAATAGCAATTTCGGTCAGCATTTTACATACTTTTTAATGCATAAATAAAAAATACTATATATTTGTAATAAGTATATACAAATACATAGTATTCTGTCGGAAATAAAAGGTTTATATTTTTTTATAAAAAAAAGTTCTATGAGAATCTAAATTATATCTTGTAGGTAAAATAATTTGTTCGGTACTGCCAACAAACAATATACCTTCATCATTTAATGCATCATGAAATTTTTTATACATGATTTCTTTAGATTCTTCTGTAAAATAAATCATCACATTTCTACATACAATTAAGTCACACTGGTCTGGATATTTATCATTCAATAAATTATGCTGTTTAAATTGAACACAAGCTTTGATATCATCACAAACTTTATAAGCATCTCCAATTTTTTCAAAATATTTACTCGCCAGATGCTTTGGTACATTCTCAATACTCTTTTTAGAATATACACCATTTTTAGCTTTGTTGATTGCTTCCTTATCAAGATCCGTAGCTAATATTTTTATAGACTTTAGTGGTACTAATTCGCTTAATGCCATTACAAGAGAATAAGGCTCATCACCAGTAGAACATGCAGCACTCCAAATTTTTAGAGTTTTTTTATTTTTTAAAAGGGCAGGAAATATTTCCTTCTGTAGGATCGTCCATTGACTTGAATTTCTAAAAAACTCTGATACGTTTATTGTTAGATAATTAATAAACTCATCAAAAAGTTTTTTATCCTTAGTTATAGCATTATAATAATCTTCATAGTTTGTAAAATTATTTCTTTTAATTAAAGAATCAATTCTTCTCTTCATTTGTCTTTCTTTATAATAAGATAAATTAATGCCTGTCTTTTTATATACTTTTTCTTTGAATTTCTCGTAATTAATCATTTTTCATCCCCTTTAGTATTCTGAATTTTTTCGAATCACATCCTACTTCTATTTTCTTATAAAGCATTACGAATTTCAAGAAAAAAATAAGGAAGATGTATCTTCCTTATTCTTTAGATTCTAATATTTCACCTATTGTAGTAGGTTCATCTTCATTGATGATTTCTACATTTGTATCATTTGCACCTTCTACAGCTTCTTTCATACTTAAACTAATTCGTTTATTTTCTTTATTCAAATCTAGTATTTTTACTTTTACCGTTTGACCAACATGAACTTCCTCAGATGCCTTTGCAATGTGGCGATCAGCTATTTGAGAAATATGCACTAGTCCATCTACACCAGGCTCAAGTTCAACAAAAGCTCCGAAATCTACTAGCTTTACAACTTTCCCATCTACAATATCACCAACATTATATTTTCCTTCAATATTTCCCCATGGCTCAGGAGTTGTTTGCTTAAGTCCTAATGAAATTCTATTTTTTTCTTTATCAAAATCTAATATAACAACTTTAATTTTATCTCCAATTTTTACAACCTCTTTTGGATGATTTACTCTTCCCCATGAAAGGTCTGAAATATGAACTAATCCGTCCATTCCACCAATATCAACAAAGGCTCCAAAATCTGCAAGTCTTTTTACTTCACCCTCAATAGTCTTACCTTTTTCTATACTCTCCCATAATAAACGTCTTTTAATTTCATTTTCTTCTTTCTTAACAACTCTTCGTGAAAATACAACTTTTTTCTTTCTGAAATCTAAATCAATGATCTTTACATGAAGTTCTTTTCCAACATATTCTTGTAAATCATCTACATAACTTGTTGATAATTGTGACGCTGGTATAAAACCTGTAATTTCTTTATATGCAGCAATAACTCCACCTTTAACAACTTGAAGAACTTTTACTTTTAGTGTCTTATTTTCCGCTTTCACTTCTTCTAAGTTTTCCCAATATTTTTCTGCATCTACTCTTTTTTTAGATAAAAGGATATTTCCTTCTCCATCATCAGTTCTTAAAACATATGCTTCAATAGGATCCCCTTCTTTTGCAATATCATGAGGATTTACCAATGGATCATTTGAAATCTCATGTTTAGGAATAATTCCATCAGATTTATATCCAATATTAACCATAATTTCTTTATCTGTTACATGGATAACAGTACCATTCACTGTATTTCCTCTTCTAGGTACTGTCAAACTGTTTTCAATTTCTTCCATCATTTTCATCATTTCATTATTTTCATGTTCCATGTTATTCATTTTTTCAATAGCCTCCTTAATAATCCAGTCTGGCGTAGATGCACCAGCTGTAACTCCAATTTTATTCAAATTTTTTAACTCTTCTATTGGTAATTCATCAGCTGTTTCTATATGATAAGTATTTTTACAATACTTTTTCCCTATCTGTACAAGTTTTTGAGTATTTGAACTATGATAACCACCAATGACAATCATTGCATCTACTTCTTTTGCAACATTACCACAAGCTTTTTGCCTTTCCTTCGTTGCAGTACAAATAGTATTAAATTTCTCAAAAACAGTCGCTTTTTCATTAAGCTTTTCAACTACACTATTCCATAAATCCAATGTAATAGTTGTTTGGGCTACAACGCATATTTTTTCCCAATGCTTAATAGCATCAATATCTTCTAACGTTTGAACAATATATGCATTATTATTACACCATCCATTAATACCTATGACTTCTGGATGCTTAGGATTTCCTATAATAATAATCGTGTACCCTTGATCATAATATTCTTTTGCAGTTTTTTGAACTTTTCTCACAAAGGGACAAGTAGCATCAATGATTTCAATATTCCATTGCTTAGCTAAATCATATATATGAATAGGCACCCCATGAGAACGGATGATTAAGGTGCTTTCTTTAGCATCTTCTAAGTTCTCTACAGCAGAAACACCCATACCTTCTAATTTATTGATGACTTGATTATTATGTATTAAAGGTCCATAGGTATATATTTTTTTACTGTTCGTATTACCAATAGCATTAATTGTTTTATTCATAGCTTGTTTTACACCAAAGCAGAATCCTGCATTGTCAGCAATAATTATTTTCAATATTATTATCCCTCCTAAGCCCATTTTTATTAGATTCTACATATTATTACAAAAGTCCTTCTTAAAATAAATAAAAAGCTTATAAAATATATTTTATTTCAAATACTGTAATATTTCGTTAACAACATCCTGTATATATTTTCCAGTTGTATCCACTTCAATAGCATCTTCTGCTTTTTTTAAAGGAGCAAACTCTCTCTCTGTATCCATTTTATCTCTATTTTTTATTTCTTCCTTTACGATTTCAAGGGTGGTATCAAAACCTTTGTCTCTTAACTCTACAAATCTTCTTTTTGCTCTTTCTTCGATAGATGCTGTTAAGTAAAATTTATAGGTAGCATTAGGTATTACATAAGTTCCTATGTCCCTTCCATCCATAATAACATTTTTGTTTGCTGCTATATTTCTTTGAAGCTCTACCATTTTCATTCTTACTGAAGAAATT
The DNA here is from genome assembly GCF_019884785.1 of Crassaminicella profunda. GTDB lineage: Bacteria > Bacillota > Clostridia > Peptostreptococcales > Thermotaleaceae > Crassaminicella > Crassaminicella profunda. The sequence continues at coordinate 1,752,583 of NZ_CP082326.1, read as the reverse complement.
TTTGCTACATGGGAAACAAAATTATTCACTTTTGGCGTACGAATCTCTTCAGTAACTAAATTTCCATCAAGAAAAATATCATTTCCTTCTAAATCAATATTGCTTACTAATAAAATGTCTTGTACACTTTTTTCTTTATTTACATCTATACCTTTTCTTAATATTTTAAGTGCAATAGCCCTATACATAGCGCCTGTATCTATATAAGTTAAATTTTTATGTTTCGCAATTATTTTTGCTATAGTACTTTTACCTGCCCCTGCCGGACCGTCTAAAGCAATACTTATATTTTTCATGGTCTATTTCCTTTCTTTTACGTTCATCTCTTTATTTATACACTAATTCCTGCCAAATATCCAGTTGAAAAAGCAATCTGAAGATTATATCCTCCAGTTAAAGCATCTACATCTAATACTTCTCCTGTAAAATATAGCCCTTCCATTTTTTTAGATTCCATAGTAGATGGATTAATTTCCTTTACATCAATTCCTCCTGATGTTATGATTGCTTCCTTTACAGGCCTTGTCCTCGTAATTGTCATAGGTAAATTAAGCAATAAATTGACTAATCCTTTTCTCTCATCTTTCGTTATTTGGTTTACATATTTATCTTCTCGTATACCTGATAATCGAATGATTACAGGAATCAATTTAGAAGGAAGTAAATCACTTAGGGCATTTTTAAACTGTTTCTTGGAGTATTTTTCAAAATCCCTGATCATTCTTTTATCTAGCTTCTCTTCATCTAAAGCAGGCTTAAGGTTTAAAAAAGCTTGAATCTTTTTATTTTTTAAATAATCACTAATATAACTACTCATACTCAAAACAATCGGACCAGATATGCCAAAGTGCGTGAAAATCATTTCTCCAAATTCTGTATGAATCTCTTTATCCTTATAAGCTGTTTTTAATGAAACATTTTTTAAAGATAATCCTTGTAGCTGTTTAATCCAATCTTCCTCTACTTCTAAAGGTACTAATGCTGGCTTTAATGACTTTATATTATGCCCTATTCCTTTGGCAAATTTATATCCATCTCCTGTTGATCCAGTAGTAGGATAAGACATTCCACCTGTAGCAATAATAATTTTGTCACAATTTATATTTTGGTTATCAGATAATTTAACACCAAGGATTTTTTTATCTTTTGTTAATATTTCTTTTACTTCTGTATTTAATCTTATATCAACGCCATGAGATACCATATATTTTTCTAAAGCTTTAATCACATCACTTGATTTGTCAGATTTAGGAAATACCCTATTTCCTCTTTCTACTTTAGTAGGCGTACCATAGTTATTGAGTAAATTGATTAAGTTATCATTTGTGAAAGTATAAAAAGCACTATATAAAAAGTTTTTATTAGTTGCTACATGATTCAATAGTTCTTCAATATCACTATTATTTGTAACATTACATCTTCCTTTACCTGTAATATAAACTTTCTTTCCTAGTTTATCATTTTTTTCTAATAATATAACCTGCTTTCCTCTAGATGCAGCTGTACCTGCTGCAATCATACCAGCAGCACCGCCTCCAATAACAACTACTTTTTCCAATTATTTATCACCCTCTACTTATTATTTTCTAAATGAGAAGTATTATTTAATGTCACAAGTACTGGCCCATAAGATTTATATTCAATTAAATTCATAGAAGTATTATCTTGTCTTATTTTATAAAAATAAGAAAGATCTATATCCATTAGCCCAAGTATAATTGACTTTATGGCAACACCATGAGATACAACAATGATATTTTTATTTTCATTTTCCTTTACAATATTGTTAATGGCCTTTAGTCCTCTTTTTTGTACATCTAAAAGTTTCTCTCCTCCTGGAATCATAGCTTTATGAGGATCACTTCTCCATACTGTATAATGCTCAAAATAGTCCTTTTGAATTTCTTCATTGGTTAAACCTTCCCATTCTCCAAAAGACATTTCTCTTAACCCATCTATTTTTTTAACTTCTAAGTTCATTTTTTCCCCAATCATTTTAGCTGTTTCATATGCTCTATCTAAATCACTACTATAAATGCAATCAATTTCATAATTTTTCATTTTTTCCGCTAAAAGCGCAGCTTGATTACGTCCCTTTTGGGTAAGTTCTACATTTTTTGATCCTTGTGCTCTAGATTCAAGATTCCATTTCGTTTGTCCATGTCTTATGAGATATAATCTTGTCATATTTTCTCCCCCTTAAAAATACCAAATCTATTATACCATTAAATTAAGCTTTTCTAATTATTTTTTCCATTTTTATATAAATATAAAACCTATAATAACAAGATAAAAAACTACGGAATTCCGTAGTTTTTTTTATCTTATTATTATAATGTATTTTTATAATTATAGACATTATGTTTTTCCCAAATCTTTTCTAATCTATCAAAAGTACTTGATATCTCAGATTTTTCTTTCATTCCAACTGCTACTACCAATGCATTAATTAAACTTAAAGGCGCAACTAATGAATCTACAAAAGAAACCATATTACTTCTTGCAACCAATGTATAATCAGAAATAGATGCAATTGGAGAAACTTGACTATCTGTGATCCCTATTACAGTAGCACCTAATTCTTTTGTATAGTTTAATGCATTTAATGTGTTTGTAGAATATCTTGGGAAACTAATACCAATCACTACATCATCTTTTCCAACTCTTAACATCTGTTCGTAAACATCACTAACTCCTGCTGTTACTATTTTTACATTATCTAGTATCAAATTTAAATAGAATCCTAAATATTCTGCTAATGTACTTGAACTTCTTAATCCTAAGATATAAACTCTCTTAGCTTTGAATACACTGTCCACTACATTTTGAAAAACTTCATCATCTATTTCTTCAATGGTAGCTTTAATATTATCCATATCTGCTTTTAATACTTTTTTAAGAACAGCACCTTCATTTGTATAATCATCTGACATTTCTAATCTTTGAACAGTTGTTAATTTTGTCTTAATTAATTCTTGTAATTCTTTTTGTAGTTGTGGATATCCATCATATCCTAATGCATTAGCAAATCTTACAACTGTAGACTCACTAACACCTACTTTATTTCCTAATTTAGAAGCAGTCATAAATGCTGCTTTATCATAATTATTTGTAATAAATTGCGCAATTAATTTCTGACCTTTACTCAGTCTCGAAAAGCTTTTTTGAATAATTTTAATTAAATCTGTATGATCATTTTTCATGGGAATTCCCTTTCTAGACTAAATCTATGCTCTAGCTCCAAGCTTGTAGCCTTCTTCTAAAGCACGGCGATTTAATTCTTCTGTTCCTTTTGGTACTCTATTTAAAACTGCTGCTTCAAGAGATTCTTTTGATACAATATTTAATACAGCATTAATAGCACCAATTGCAATAATATTTGCAACCATTGGCTTTCCAATTACTTCACTAGCAGTTTCAAGTATTGGAATTTGAACTACTTCTCCTGCCTGTGTATTTTCAGGTACCTTTACAGTTGAATCCACTAATAATAGACCTTCTTTTCCAATTAAATCAACATATTTATCACATGCTACTTGTGTTAAAGATAATAGAAGATCTGCTGTTTGAACCTTTGGAAAATCAATTTCCTCAGTACTAATAAGAACTTCTGCTTTACTAGCACCTCCACGAGCTTCTGGACCATAAGATTGTGATTGAATAGCGTTCTTACCGTCCATGATTGCTGCCTCAGCTAGGATTATTCCACCTAAAATAAGACCTTGTCCGCCTGAACCAGTTAATCTTAATTCCATTTGCTTAGACATACTATCTCTCCTTTGTAAATCTATCAATTATTTTTTGATACTCTTCAGTATATTCTGGTGCTGTAGTATTTTTGAATTCTCCTATTAAGAATTTCCCTTCAAGCTGCTCTGGAGAAAGTTTTTCTGCAACTTTAACATCAACTGCTGTCGCTTTTTGCCACTGCATAATGTTTACAGCTGATCCTTTTTTATTCTTTCTTCCATAGTAAGTAGGACATACACTAAGTCCTTCGATTAATGAGAATCCTTTATTTTGAATACCTTTTTCTACAAGCTTTATTAATTGATTTGCATGATAAGCAGTAGCACGACCTACATATGTTGCTCCTGCAGCAGCTGCTAATTCTGGAATATTAAACGGTCTATCTATATTTCCATAAGGAGCTGTAGTACCTAAATCTCCAGTAGGTGTTGTTGGAGAATATTGACCACCTGTCATTCCATAGATATTATTGTTGAAAACGATTGTTGTAATGTTGATATTTCTTCTACAAGCATGAATTAAATGGTTTCCTCCGATTGCTGTTGCATCACCATCACCAGTGATTACAATAACTTCCAATTCTGGGTTAGCCATTTTCACGCCTGTTGCAAAAGCTAAAGCTCTACCATGTGTAGTATGAAGTGTATTAAAATCCATATATCCAGGTGCTCTTGAAGAACATCCAATACCAGATACGATACATACTTTATCCTTATCTAATCCTAAATTTTCTATTGCTTGAGCAATACTTCTCATTAAAATTCCATGTCCACATCCTGGACACCAAATATGTGGTAATTTATCCATTCTAAAATTATTTTGAATTAATGTGCTAGCCACTTTAAATTACCTCCTCAATTTTAGATAATATCTCGTCAGGAGTAATAATATCACCATCAACTTTTCCAATATGGAAAATATCAGATGTTCCTTTTACTACTCTTTCAACTTCTAAAACTAATTGTCCATAGTTAAGTTCTGCAACGATGATTCCTTTTGCTTTTTGTGCAAAGTCTTTTACTTGTTTTTCAGGGAAAGGCCAAATAGTAATTGGTCTAAACATACCTACTTTTAATCCTTTTTCTCTAGCTTTTTTCACTGCACTTTTTGCACTTCTTGCTGTTCCACCATAAGCTAATACAACGATTTCTGCATCTTCCATGTATAATTCTTCATACGTTACAATATCATCAATATTATCTTCAATTTTTGTCATAAGTCTTGTGCAAAGTTTATCTGCTACTGCATTACTGTTTACTGGGAATCCTGATTCATCATGAACAAGACCTGTTACGTGATATCTATGTCCATCACCAAATCCTGCCATAGGCGGTACACATTCTCCCTCTTCAACTTTATAAGCTAGGTAATCGTTATCATTATCTGCAGGTTTCTTACGATCAATAATTTCTATTTCGCTAGCATCAGGAATTCTAATTCCTTCTCTCATATGTCCAACAATCTCATCCATTAAAAGGATTACAGGTGTTCTATATTTTTCTGCAAGATTGAAACATCTAACAGTTAAATCAAAAGCTTCTTTTACTGATCCTGGAGATATAGCAATAATAGGATGGTCTCCGTGTGTCCCCCATTTTGCTTGCATTACATCCCCTTGAGATGGAGAAGTTGGAAGTCCTGTACTTGGACCATGTCTTTGTACATTTACAATTACACATGGAATTTCAGCCATAGCCGCATAACCAATGTTTTCTTGTTTTAATGAAAATCCAGGACCACTTGTTGCAGTCATAGCCTTCACACCAGTAAGTGCAGCCCCAATAGTTGCAGCCATACCACCAATTTCATCTTCCATTTGAATGAATTTTCCACCTACTCTTGGAAGCTTTTGTGCAGAACCTTCTGCTACTTCTGTTGAAGGTGTTATTGGATATCCTCCATAAAAACGCATTCCTGCAGCAATGGCACCTTCTACAACGGCTTCATTCCCTTGCATTAATTTTATATTATTATTTTTCATCTTCAATACCTCCTAGATAAATTGCATAATCAGGACAGCGTAATTCACATAATCCACATTTAATACAATTTTCCATATCTACAATCTCAACTTTTTCATGTTTTAAAGCAAGCACGTTTTTGGGGCAGAATTCTACACAAATTCCACAGCCCTTACACCAGCTTTTTTTTACGATTAGTTTCTTTTCATTCTGGTTTGCCATTCTATTCAACTCCATTCCAAAGTTAATGTTTTCCACATTTTTATGATATCAAAAAAATTGTCGTAATGCAATTTTTATTTCATATTTTTTGAAAAATATACAATAATGCAATTTTTCTTTCAAATTGCACACACGAATTTTTTTATACAGGTTTACGGTTATTATTGTATGCAGTTATCCAAGCAAAAAAAGACGCATATGGCGCCTTCATTAAATCTTCATATTCCATTTATCTACTTGCTCAATTAAATCAAATTTAGTTAGATCAAAGTGAATAGGTGTAACAGTAATACAATTGTTTTTTATACTATCTATGTCACTTCCTTCATTGTTCTTTGCGTCAATCACTTCTCCACCTAACCAGTAATAACTCTGTCCCCTTGGGTCAATTCTCTCTATAAAAGAATTTTTATACTTTCTTGCACCCAATGTTGTTACATTGACCCCTTTGATATTTTCTTTTTGACAATTAGGTATATTTACATTTAACAACGTATCCGGAGGTAATGGATTTTTCAATATTTTTTCTGCTACAATGCAACTAAATTCCGCAGCCACATCATAATTTACATTTTTAAAATCTGCAAGAGATACAGCAACAGCAGGATATCCTAAAATGGCACCTTCTATAGCAGCAGAAACGGTTCCTGAATAAAGTACATCTGTCCCTAAATTAGGTCCTTTATTAATTCCTGAGAAGACAATGTCTATTTTTTCTGAAATCAATGATTCTATAGCAAGCTTTACACAATCTGTAGGTGTTCCACTAATTGCCCATGCATGAAAATCTTTATCAAAAAACTTAATTTTTTCTGCTCTAAGAGGTTCATGCATGGTTATCGCATGTCCTGTAGCACTTCTTTGACGATCTGGTGCTACAATATATACCTCCCCAATTTTATCTAATGCACACGCTAATTTATATATTCCTTCTGCAAAAATACCATCATCGTTTGTGATTAATATTTTCAAAGTGTTTTCCTCCTTCAATCATATGCTAATAATTATTGCATAAATATTTTAATAGTAATTTAATATAAAGCAAATACTAATATTAAAAATTAATCATTTTTAAATTGGGAGTGATACATTTGATTCAAATTGACGACTCCGGAAGCGGCAGCTTAATCGGTGGTACTTGTATTGGCGCTATGCGAGCCGAAACTAAAGAGTACTTTTATGATATTATCCCTTTAGAATTTTATCATAGTAATCAATTCGAAAAAAAATTATATCTAGATAAAGTAGTTGATATAGTAAGTTCCCTACTTGAAACATTACATGTGTCAAAAGACGAAAAAATAGAAATATGTAGAGGATACATGTTTGACAAACTAAGGATATTTTTAAAAGAAAATCAATATAATTTTTCTAGTACCTCCATAGGAGAACCTCTTCAATCTCAAGTTGAAAATACTTTTGAAGAATATACAGTTTCTCTAGGTCTTCCCCATGAATTTTTAACCTATACAAAGTATCCCTTTCATTTCCATCGATTGCTTAGATGGGTCTATGCAGATTATGACCATCGTGTCTCCCTTTGCAAAACAGGTTGGAAAAGTTGGAAAAAATATGGAAACCTTGATTTACAAATAGAAACAACCTATCTTAAACATAGCAGATACAACTGTTTAAAATGCTGGAATAAAATTAATGACAATACCCATGTAAAAGTACTCAAATATCACAGCAACAAACCAAATATCATCTATCTACATCTAGACTGCTAATAAAACTCCAAAATAGAGGAGTTTTATTTTTTAATAATTGTAATCAACATAGGTGGTTCTTTGGCTTGATTAATATAATCCACCTTCATCACATGAAACTTCTTGGGTTCAAGATTTTCAACATAGCTTATAACCTGTTCCTTTTCAATTTTTCCTTCAAAATGACCATAATATATAACAATAGTAATAATTCCATTTTTCTTTAAAAGGGTCAAACATTTCTCAATTGCAGCAATAGTAGTTTTCGCCTTTGTAACAATATGGTGCTCTCCCTTTGGTAAATATCCTAAATTAAACATAGCTCCATTTATTTCATTACAAATATAAGTATCCATATTTTCATGTCCATCTTGTATTAAATCTACATTACTTATATGATTGTTTTCAAGCAATTTTCTTGTATTCAAAATTGCTAAATCTTGTATATCAAAAGAGATTACTCTACCTTCTTCTCCTACAATATTTGCTAAAAACAATGTATCATTTCCATTCCCCATTGTTGCATCAACTGCTCTATCACCTTTTTTTAAAGCTTGTTCTAAAAAAGATTTAGCTACTTCTGTAGGCCTTGTTAAATATTTTATATCCATTTCAACACCTCTATTTTATTTATGAGATTTGCATGCCTTTAAAAAATAATCTGGTAAAATCACCTGTAAGATCTTATTTCCATCCAGTTCGTTCAAAATATCTATATCCTCACAACACTTTTTAACTTCCTCTAAAATAACGTCTTTAAAGCCTACCTTTACAAAAAATATTTCTTCTTTATCAGCATTTACAAATACCCTTTTTACGCCCTTTTTATCCGCTAAGTTTAAAGTAGCTTTTACGATACCATCCCCTAGATATTCTTTTTGTCTATTTTTTGAAACTACCACAAATTTTATAATAGCTACATTTTCTGTTTTTATGAACCCAGCAGCTGCAACAGCCTTCTTTTGGTCATAAGCAATCATACAATTTGAAATATAATCTTCTATTCCCTCTATCTTTAATTGGCTCTCTTTTATTAGCTTTTTTATGATATTTATTTCCTCTTGATTTGCTACCCTAATTTCTAGCATCCTCCCAACTCCTTATAAAAATTACTTGATCTATTATACTTGAATCATATAAATGTAAAACTTCATATCCTCTATACAATACAAATATTTTAACATGATTTTAGGTATTCAATCTCTTTTTTTGTTAGATGTCTCCATTTTCCTTTTTGTAGAGGATCTAATTTTATTTTACCAACAGCAATTCTTTGTAATCGTGTAACAGGATGATTAATTTTTTCAAACATTTTTCGAATCTGTCTATTTTTCCCTTCATGAATGATTACCTCAACAATACTATAATCCTTTTCTCCTTTTAACACCTTAATAGATGCAGGTGCCGTTACATATCCTCCTATATCTATCCCTTTTTGAAATAAATTAAGCTCTTTATTGTTTAGTACCCCTTTCACTTTAGCCATGTAAGTTTTTTTTATTTCATGTTTCGGATGTGTTAGCCGATAGGATAAATCTCCATCATTTGTCATGATCAATAACCCAGAAGTATCATAATCAAGTCTTCCTACAGGATAAATTCTTTCATGAATATCTTTTGTAAGGTCAGCTACAGTAGACCTATTAAATTCATCTGATAATGTAGTTATATATCCTTCTGGTTTGTTGAGCATGATGTATATTTTATTTTCCTCTAACTGAATGGACTTATTGTCTATACAAACAATATCTTTATGAGGATTTATAACTACTCCCATATCCTTTACAACTTCTTTGTTTACTTTAACTCTACCTTCTTTGATTAATTCTTCAGCTTTTCTTCTGGATGTAACCCCACAATGTGCTATATATTTTTGCAATCTCACAAAACTCGCTCCTTTTCTTTTGTTAGAAAAATACCTTAAGTCTATTATATATTTTACACTAACTTTTCTTTAAATATATTGAATAACTTTATTCTTTTGATTTTTTATATGTATACATTTTTTTAATCACTTCATCATAGGGCATCTTGCTTTCCCAATTTTCTAAAATATCCTCATTATTCTCATTTTTTTTAATTTCTTTATCCTTAAATGTTTCCTTCGTTTTATATTTTTTATGGTTTGCATTAAATAGTTCTTTTTTATCAATGCCCTTTAATGTATTCTCTATTCTTTCTAACTTTTCGTTTATTTGCTCTAGTAAACAAATAATTTTTTCATCCACTTCATCTACTCCTTTCCATATTTCCACTATATGAAAAGGATATTCTTGTGCTCTTTATATTATGATTATATAAAATTCGCCTTCTATAAAACTATAATCCCTCTATGGATATCCATTTTAAATTATACACCTGTCCTATGGAAGTAACTTAAAAGTACATATCTAGGCCACATAAACCGTTCAAATCTACTTAGTAACAGAATACTCCTTTCACTCATACTATATTATAAAATATGATAAAGGATATGATGGTAATGTTATCTATTTGCAATCGTAAGAATATATTAATACCTTTATATTACATTCCTGCTGAGATCATAGCTATTATATTATATAAGATATTGGAGAATAATGCCTTATAAAAATAAATAATTTATAAAGCAGTAGTTCTATTATGTTGATAAAATGGATTTAATAACTATGATTAGAGAGATTAACAGAATCATTTTATTTCATACGCTTTTCACTACTCGGAACTATTTGATTTGTTACAAAAATTATAAACCGTTTAACTTTATAGATAACTATCTTTTTTATTTTCCACTAAAAAAGCAGGAGTCAATCTCCTGCTAAAATTATTATTCATACATCTTTTGAATTCTATTTTGAATTTCTTCATTTTCTAAAAACTCATCAAAAGTTGTTTGTTTATCGAAAATTCCATTTGGTGTTATTTCAACAACTCTATCTGCAATAGTTTGGATAAACTTATGGTCATGAGATGTAAATAGCATCGTTCCTTTAAAAGCAATTAAACCATCATTCACTGCTTGAATAGATTCTAGATCTAAATGGTTTGTTGGTTGATCAAGAAGCAATACATTTGCACCAGAAAGCATTAATTTAGAAAACATACATCTTACCTTTTCTCCTCCTGAAAGAACCTTTGACATTTTTAAAGGCTCTTCACCTGAAAATAGCATTTTTCCTAAAAATCCTCTGATAAATGATTCTGATTTTTCTTCAGAATATTGTCTTAACCAATCTATCAAATTAAGCTCAACATCTTCAAAGTATTCTGCATTATCCTTTGGCAAATAAGCTTGGGTAGTAGTAACTCCCCATCTAAATGTACCTTCATCCGGCTCCATCTCTCCCATTAAAATTTTAAATAAAACCGTCTTAGCCATTTCATTTCTTGCCAATATTACGATCTTTTCTCCTTTGTTTACAGTAAATGAAATATTATTTAAAACCTTTACCCCATCAATCGTTTTACTAATTCCATCTACCTGCAAGATGTCTTTTCCTGCTTCTCTCTCTGGCGTAAATCCAACAAATGGATATCGTCTTGATGATGGCTCTATATCTTCTATATTAATCTTATCTAAAAGTTTCTTTCTGGAAGTAGCTTGTTTTGCTTTTGAAGCATTTGAGCTAAATCTCGCAATAAAGGACTGAAGTTCTTTCATTTTTTCTTCTTTTTTCTTATTTTGATCTTTCATTAATTTCAATGCTAACTGACTAGATTCATACCAAAAATCATAGTTTCCTACAAATAATTTAGCTTTACCAAAATCCACATCTAACATATGGGTACATACTTTATTAAGAAAATGTCTATCATGAGATACTACGATAACTGTATTTGTGTAATCTAGTAAAAACTCTTCTAACCAGTTGATCGCTTTAAAATCCAAATGGTTTGTAGGCTCATCTAGTAAAAGAATATCAGGATTTCCAAAAAGAGATTGGGCTAATAAAACTTTTACCTTTTCGTCTCCCTTTAGTTCTTTCATCATTTTACCATGTAAATCTTTTGTGATCCCAAGGCCCATCAATAGCTTTTCTGCATTTACTTCTGCTTCCCAACCATCAAGTTCTGCAAACTCACCTTCAAGCTCTGATGCCTTTATACCATCTTCTTCAGTAAAATCTTCTTTTTGATAAAGAGCATCCTTTTCCTTCATGATTTCATAAAGTCTTTCATGTCCCATAATTACTGTATCTAAAACAAGAAACTCGTCAAATTCAAAATGATTTTGCTTAAGTACTGCTAATCTTTCCCCTGGAGTTATAGAAACATTTCCTTCATTAGGTTCAATATCACCAGATAAAATCTTTAAAAAGGTTGATTTTCCTGCACCATTTGCACCAATTACTCCATAACAATTTCCTGGAGTAAATTTAACATTTACATCATCAAATAATTTTTTATCTCCAAATCTTAATCCTACACCTGTAACTGTAATCAAATTCGTTTGCTGTACAACACTTTGTACAACGTCCTCCTCTCCCTCTCTCACAAATAAAAAATTGCACAAAACCTGTGCAATTTTCATTTCACTTACTTCATTATACACGCTTTTACAAAATTATTGAACACTTTTTTCATAATATCCCTTAGTTTTTTAATTAAACTTAAATTTCGCTAAAGCATCTGCAAGGGCTGTATTGATTGGTTCATTATTATTCTTCTTTTGATTTTTTAAATACTTGGCTACATCTCTCTTATTCCCCTGACTTTTCTTTTCTTCTTTTCTCTTTTTAAAGGATGTTAGTTTTTCTCTATGTCCACACCCACATACAAATATTTGACCTTCTCCCTCACCACGAAGTTCCATTTTTTTATGGCAATTTGGGCATCTCGCATTGGTTTTTTTAGCAATCCCTTTTTTATAACCACATTCTCGATCCTGACAAACAAGCATTTTTCCTCTTTTTCCATTCACTTCTAATAAATATTTTCCACATTCAGGACATTTGCTTCTTGTAAGGTTATCATGTTTAAATGATTCTTTACTATTTTTTATTTCATTAACAATTTCTTTCGTATAATCTCTCATATCACTCACAAAAATATTTTTATTGATTTTCCCTTTTGAAATTGATTCTAACTTTTGTTCCCATCGAGCTGTTAATGCAGGAGACTTTAAATCTTTAGGAACTAAATTTAAGAGCTGTTTCCCTTTAGAAGTGATACAAATATCTTTTCCCTTCTTTTCAATCAAGTAGCTATTGAATAACTTTTCTATAATATCTGCTCTTGTAGCTACCGTCCCGATTCCACCTGTTTCTCCAATGGTCTTAATTAAATCCTTATTTTCACTTTCCATATATTTTACTGGATTTTCCATAGCTGAAAGTAAACTTGCTTCGTTAAAAGATGCTGGGGGTTTCGTTTCTCCCTTAGTTTGATTTATACTAGCTATTTTTAAAATATCACCTTTATTTAAATTGGGTAAGGTTTGCTCTTTAATAGAATCACTTATATCCTCATCATCAACATTGTTTTTATATACTTCCTTCCAACCCTGTTTAATAACTATTTTTCCTTTAGCTATAAAAATTTCTTCTTCTATTTTAGCTTTTATAGTTGTCTGCTCATACTCAAAAGGTGGATATAAAATAGCTAAGAACCTTCTAACAACCAAATCATATATTTTTCTTTCTTTATCACTTAAATCACTTAAAAAAACAGTCTTTTCCGTTGGAATAATGGCGTGATGATCTGTTACCTTACTATTATCAACAAATGATTTATTGCCCTTTATTGGTTTTCTTAAAAGTTTTCCTGCTATAGAACTATAAGGACTCACACCACATGCTTTAATTCTATCTTTTAGGGTATCTACAATATCCTCTGTAATATATCTTGAATCCGTTCTTGGATAAGTTAAGACTTTGTGTTGCTCATAAAGCTTTTGCATAATGGATAATGTTTCTTTTGCAGAAAACCCAAATATTTTATTTGCATCTCTTTGAAGTTCTGTTAAATCATATAATTTTGGAGCATAGCTTTTTTTATAGGCTTTTTTTATATCTATAATCTCAGCATCTTTATTCTGAATAACTTTTAATATTTTATCTGCCTTACTTTTATCAAAAGTCTTTATATCTTTTGTCTTTCCATCTTGCCATGTTAACTTTAACTTATTCACTACAGCCGTGATTCCATAAAAAGATTTTGACTTGAAGTTTTGAATCTCCTCTTCCCTTTTAGCAATCATGGCAATCGTCGGCGTTTGCACTCTTCCACAAGAAAGCTGTGCATTATATTTACAAGTTAACGCACGGGTAGCATTAATCCCCACGATCCAGTCAACTTCAGCACGAGCAACTGCAGAAGCATAAAGGTTTTCATATACTTTTCCATCTTTTAATTTATTAAACCCTTCTCTTATAGCCTTATCTGTAACAGAAGAAATCCAAAGTCGTTTGATCGGTTTCTTTACACGAGCCTTTTCTATAATCCATCTAGCAACTAATTCTCCCTCCCGACCAGCATCAGTAGCAATAACAATTTCTCCTACATCTTTTCTATTCATTTGCTGTTTAACAATATTAAATTGCTTTCCCGTTTTCTTAATCACAACAAGTTTTAACTGAGAAGGTAGCATAGGTAAATCTTCAATTCTCCATGATTTATATTTTTCCTCATAACTTTCTGGATCAGCTAATGTAACTAAATGTCCTAAAGCCCAAGTAACGATATATTTTTCACCCTCTAAATATCCATTTCCTTTTTTACTACATTTTAAAGTTCTAGCTAAATCTCTTCCAACAGAAGGTTTTTCAGCTAATACAAGTATTTTATTCATGTTAACAATCCTCTCAAAATTAGTCTATCTAATCATAACACAAATCAAACTATTAGACTACTAAGACTATATTTCTATACAACTTCTCAAATATTTCAAAAAGAATCTATCAAGGCTAACGTTATTTCTTTTCACCTTAATAGATTCTTTTATTTTTTAGTCTATTTTATATGTTTATCTTTTACTAATCTAAATCATATTCATGAGCTATTTCTTCTCCATTTAGTACTCTAAGAGCTCCTAATGCAAGGGCTTTTAATTCATTCTCTCCTGGTACAATCTCAACGGGTGCAATAAATTGTACCCTTTTCTTAATCCATTCTGTAATCATCTTAGAATAAGCAATTCCTCCAGTAATAATGATTGTATCTACCTGACCCTCTACTACCGTTGCAAGCTCACCTATTCCTTTTGCTATTTGGTATGCCATTGCTTCATAGATTAATTTTGCATACTCATCCCCATTTTTTATTTTTTCTTCTACTTCTATTGCACTATTGGTTCCTAAATAGGAAATGAGCCCACCTTTTCCTCTTAATTTCTTTTTCATGGTATTTTTATCAAATTTCCCTGAATAACATAATTGAATCAATCTCTTACAAGGGACTCTTCCAGCTCTTTCAGGTGAAAAAGGTCCCTCATCATCTGAAACAATATCTACCATTTTTCCTTTTTTATGAATACTTACAGACATACCTCCACCTAGATGCGCAATAATTAGATTCATATCTGTATATGATTTTCCTAATTCCTTAGCAACCTTAATCCCTACAGCTCTCATATTTAATGCATGAGAAAAACTATCTCTTTCTATATCAGCCATTCCAGAAATTTTTGCAATATCTTCTAATTCATTTACTGCAACAGAATCATATATAAAGGATGGTATTTCTAAAGGTTTTGCAATCTCATATGCAATGATTGCCCCTAAATTAGCAGCATGCTCAATCACTGGTCTTTTAGCTAATCTTTCCACCATGGATTCATTCACCCTATAGGCTCCTGACTGTACAGGAGGCAATAATCCTCCTCTCCCCACTACAGCAGATAGCTCTTTCACATCAAAATTTATTTCTTTTAAAAAATTCATTAATGCTTCTTTTCTCATTTCATATTGATCTGCAATATGCCTATATTTTTCAATTTCTTCGCTTGGATGTTCTATTGATTTTTTATAAATTTCTTTGGTATTTTCATATATGGCAATTTTCGTGGATGTTGAGCCTGGATTAATTGCTAAAATTTTACGATTTTGATCCATTTTTTACCTCCTTTAAATCTTCTGTTTTACAATCTTTCCATTCCAGCTTTTAATGCTTTTATATTCATATGAACAAACTTTTCTTTTACGGTTTTTTGAATAATTTCTTCCCAATCAATTCCTTCAAGTCCCATTGCTTTAACTAAAGATCCAAGAAGAACAATATTCATAGTCCTTACATTTCCCAACTCCTCAGCAATCTTTGCAGCATTTAATACTGTTGTATCTACCTTTTCTTTGATTCTATCAATAACTCCTTTTGGATAATTCTTTTTACCTGTAAGTATTGGCACTGAAGGGATTTTATAATCATTAATGACCATTTTTCCATTTGGCTTTAAGTGATCTAACCATCTTAAAGCTTCCATCACTTCAAAAGAAACTAAAATGTCTGCCTCACCTTTCCCAATGATAGGTGAATATACTTCTTCTCCAAATCTAACTTGTGTAGTAACACTACCACCTCTTTGAGACATACCATGAATTTCAGACATTTTCACATCATAACCTGCTTCCATCAATCCAGTTGATAATATTTTACTAGCGAGAATTGTTCCCTGACCGCCTACCCCTACTAATAATATATTTTTCACTTCTGTCATTTTATTCACCTACCTTTTTAATTGCATGAACAGGACACACCTGTACACAGACTTCACAACCCACACACTGAACCTTATCAATCTTTACCGTCTTACTTTCTTTATCAAAGTGTAATGCTGGACATCCTGTATTGATACATTTTTTACATCCAATACATTGATCCTTATCAACTTCACACAATCCCTTGTAATCACCAAATTCATCTATATCTAAATCTGAATGTTTTTTGAGTACACAAGGCCATCTTGTTATGATTACCGAAGGCTCATCAAGGTTTAAAGCTTCATTTAGTGCCGTTTTCACTTCTTCTAATTTTAAAGGATTTACAACTTTAACATGATCGATTCCAATAGCTCTACAAAGGGTAGGAATATCTATTTCCTTTGTTTTTTCCCCTTGCAATGTATACCCCGTTCCTGGATTCTCTTGATGACCTGTCATACCAGTAGTTCTATTATCCAATATTACTGTAACCGTATTACTTTGGTTATATGCAATATCTAAAAGACTATTCATTCCCGTATGAAAAAATGTTGAATCTCCAATAACTGACACTGCTCTCATATGGTCACCATGTTTACTAAGGGCCTTTTGGGCTCCATGACCTGCACTTACACTAGCACCCATACAAATTACTGTATCAACAGCATTTAAAGGATCTGCAACACCTAATCCATAGCATCCGATATCCCCTGTTACAATAATATTTTTCTTTTTACTTAATTCATAAAAAAGCCCCCTATGAGGACATCCTGCACATAATGTTGGCGGTCTGCCTACAAGATCCGAAGTATCACACTCAATTAATGGTTTTTCCTCCTCAAGTAAACCTTTTCTAATAATATCTGCATTCAATTCTCCTATGTTTGGAATTTTTTCTTTTCCAATACACTTGATTCCCATGGCTTTTATTTGTTCTTCCATATATGGCTCTACTTCTTCAATTACATAGAGGGTTTGTACTTTTGCTGCAAACGCTTTAATTTTTTCCATTGGAAGAGGAAAAGTAAATCCAAGTTTTAAGTAGGATGCAGATTTTCCAAATACTTCTTTTGCATGTTGATAAGCAACCCCTGATGAGATAATGCCAATTTTCTTTTTATTCCACTCAAAATAGTTTAATGGTGTTTCCTCTGTAAAACTTTTAAGTTTCTTTATTCTTTCTTCAACTCTTACACGCATTTTTCTAGCATATGCAGGAGTAGTAGCATATTTTTGTGGATTCTTATTATAAGGTTTTTTACCCACTTCCTCTCTTTCCCCAAGTTCAACCAAACTTTTACTATGACATATTCTCGTAGTCATCCTTAAAAGAACGATCGTGTCATACATTTCACTAATCTTTATTGCATCCTTTACCATATCTTTTGCTTCTTGACTATTACTTGGCTCAAGCATTGGAATCTTTGCAAACTTTGCATACATTCTATTATCCTGTTCATTTTGAGATGAATGAATCCCTGGTTCATCGGCTGATACCAAAACAATTCCACCATTACAGCCTGTATAAGCAAATGAAAATAAAGGGTCCGCAGCCACATTTACTCCTACCTGCTTCATAGCAGCAAACGCTCTTGCACCTACAATGGATGCTCCTATGGCTGATTCTAATGCAACTTTTTCATTTGGTGCCCATTCGGCAATAATTTCTTCTTTATATGGAGCAATATTTTCTAATATTTCTGTACTTGGTGTACCAGGATATGCTGCTGCAAAAGTAATCCCCGCTTCATACACTCCACGTGCAACAGCTTCATTCCCTGTTAATAACTTCTTCATCCTACTTCCTCCCTTACTATTTTTAAATGAAATAATATAATCTATTTTATCTGAATTTTTAGAATCAATTTAATAGTATTGCAATTTTTATGCCAGCCATATAACCCTTAAAAGTCTGTGTTTTCCACAACATCCTCATAAAAATGTAATCAAAAAGGGTTAAAAGGTATAATATTTCAATACCTTTTAACCCTCTAATCCATTTTTAAATATTTAAGCACCCGCATACCATAGTCTGTTATGGTGCTTCCACTTCTTCCCTTAAATATTTCTGCCATCAAAAATTTTTCAAGATTTATTAATATACGCCTTATTTCCTGTTCACTAATAAAAATGCCTCTCTGCTTTGCCAGTTTGTAAATACTTCTTCGACCTAATCTTTTTTTATCAAGATAACTATTATTTAATTGCTCTAGTACAAATATATATTTAGATATGTTTTTCCCAACTACCCCTAAAAATTCATCTATTAAATTTTTTTCTTCTTCATCAAAAGCAATACCTTTAAAAGTTTCTTCATACTCAAAGGGTAAATCTTTTATATCTACTTCATTAATTCCTAAATTAGCAAGATATTCAATACAATTTCTTAATTCTCTACCATTACCTTTCCATTTATGTTTAAATAAAGCCTCTTCTGCTTTTGCTGTGAAATAAAATTGACTATGAAATTCCTTTTTCATTTCCTCCATAAGAGGGAAAACATCTTCATTTCTACTTCGTAAAGGGGGGATTTTTAACGGAAGTACATTCAATCTAAAATATAAATCCTGTCTGAACATTCCTTTTTTCACCATTTCCTTTAAATCTCTATTAGTAGCTGCTATAATGCGAATATCCACATGAATCAATCCATCTCCCCCAAGGCGCATTACTTCTCTTTCTTGTAATACCCTTAAAAGCCTCTTTTGAAGATCTAAAGGCATTTCTCCAATTTCATCAAGAAACAAGGTTCCCTTATGAGCTAATTCAAAAAGTCCTGATTTTCCACCCTTTCGAGCTCCTGTAAAAGCTCCCTCTTCATATCCAAATAGCTCACTTTCTAAAAGGCTTTCTGGTAACGCACCACAATTTACTGCTACAAATTGAAATTTTTTTCTTTTAGAGCCATTATGTATTGCATGGGCAAACAATTCTTTTCCCGTTCCACTTTCTCCACTAATTAAAACAGATGAATTAGATTTAGCCATTCTTTTTGCAATAGCTTTACATTTATGAATCCCTTCACTTACTCCAATAATATCTTCAAATGTATATTTTGCCCTATGTCCTTTTCCAATCAATCGAGCCCTTAATTCATGCTGCTTCTTTTCTGTATCACTAAATTTTTTAAAGATGGCAACAGCTCCATATAATCTTTCTGAATGAATAATTGGATCAACAGATAAAATCACATCATAACCATTTATTTTTATGAGTTTTTCTTTTATAGATTTTTTATTTCTAAGTACCTGTTGAAAAGGAATTTTCTCTAATATTTTAAAACTATTCTTTCCTACTAATTCTTCTTTTTTACTTCCTATGATATTTTGTGCACTTTCATTATAAGAATAAATGATCCCTTCCCTATTAATCCCAATAATCCCATCCTCTAAGACTTGTAATAAAATATCTAATTCACTCTCAAATCTATTGATTCTTCCTAATATCTTAGCCAAACCAAAATTGGTTGTTACACTTTCTCTATAAGCTTTTTTGATATTCTGTTTATTTAAAAGATGATCTAGTTTAAGCTTTACACCAATGTCAATAATCGTATTCATATCTAAAAGACTATTTCCAATATTGATAATTTCTCCAGAAAAATCCGGTAGCTCTTTTCCTTTTCCTAATAGCAGCATGGTTTTTCCTTCTAATTTTTCTTGTCCCCCAGGATTTATAGGAATCAATTCCAAATGTCTTGCTCCTAATTGATAAATAACTGATATCATCTCTGCTGCCATTTCTGCACTCTCATCTAATAATAGAACTTCCGTCCCTTCGCCAATATTCATAATTTTTTCTAATCCTAATTTAGAGATAGTTCTATTGGCAATGACGATTTCACTCTTATTTTTAATATATTTTTTAATCTTTTTAAATGCATCATAAGATGGAATCAATACCATATCAGCACTTATACCTTTTTGAATAGCTTTCGTGCCAACACAAAACTTCTCCATAGAAATATTATCTAAAAACAAGCTTTTTATTTGTTCATAATATATATCAACAGTTGCCTGACTATAGCTTACAATGGCTAGGGTTTTCTTCATAAACCTCACCTTTCTGATTCCTTTTTAAAATGTACTGAATCGTAAAATCCAACAGCTTAGGAGTTCTTTCTAGTAAATCTTCCTTATATACTCTTTCAGTAAATTTATGTAAATCCTTTCCCCATGGTCCTATATTGATTACAGGTATGGACAATTTTTTCATATCTTCAAAAGATATACTATACAGATTTCCCCACAAGGGCATATTCGGTTCAATATAAGGAATCACATCTTCACTATTATTTAACCCTATATAACTCATGTCAGAGATCCCCATAAAATAGTTTCTTTTTTCATAAATTTCATTCCAATTTGCTCTTGAAAAATCATTTATTTTTTCGCTAAGATTCAATACATTTTTAGTGGATAATTGGTTGAGTTTTATATTAGCTATATGAGGATAATAAGGTGGAGAAAATGCTATAACTACCATTGGTGATAAATCCGTTATATATTCTAAGGTTTTTTCAATCAGTACAAAATTACTTTCTGGCATATTTGTTTTGTTATTTTTTATATCCTTCTTTAACTTTTCAAGAGTATGATTATAATTTTCAATAAATAGATCTCCTGAATTTTTTACCGCTTCATCATAAATTTCTGAAAAGGTTCTTACATTAACCTTCCATGGTAATTTTCCGTTCATATGATTAACCTTCTCACTATATTTCTTATAGTGAGTATTCATATTTTCTATCATATCTTCAAAAGACTTTTCACAAACTTTTTTTACTTGATCTAATATTTCTTTGGGTGTTCTTTGAAGTGTTAATATGCTAAAATAGCCTCCAGCTGACTCAGGAATAGATACATCATATCTTTCTTTTCTATCTCTAAAATAAAGCCAAGAAGGTGGTGGCGTAATTTCATCCCCTTCTACATCTGAAAAATCTGAATTTAATTCCGTTACCTTCACTATTTCAGATAATAACATTATAGGATTCAATCCTTGAAAAATATCTCCTGCATGTGTTTTTTTACCTCTCACATAAACTACTGGCATAATCTTTCCAACAGAACCTTCGTATAAAATTCCTTTATTATTTTCTTCTCTTTGATGAGGTTCCAAATTAATCAAGATACAATACTGCAAATTAAACTTTTCTTTAAGTTTAACTAAAAGCTTCGCTCCTTCTCTCATCCCTAAGGATAAGCACTCTTCATCTGGTACAGAAATAAGTAGTACATTCCCATTGAAGTCCTCTATCTTTGAATAGGCTTCCATAAGGGCTAATTGAATAGCAGCACCTGCCTTCATATCACAAGTTCCTCTTCCAAATATCCATTTTTCACTTTTTAAATCCTTTTTAACATCACTTGATACAGCCCTCTCTCTCATAGCATACTTTAGTTCATCTGGACTATAAGCATATTCTGACAACACCCCATAATCAAGAACATCTACCACATCATGATGGTGAATTAATATGACAGTATCATTTCCTTTTCCCTTCACTAATCCCCATATAATAGACCTTCCTAAGTGATCTTCTTCTAAGTTATACTGCCCACATTTATCTGGATTTAACTGAAAATAATCTATTCCTTGAAACCAATTATATAAGTATTTTTCTATATCTTTTTCAAGGGTTGTTCCCGTATCACTTTTAATAGCTACTAACTCTGTAAAGATTTTATTAATTTCTTTCGATAAATCCAGCTCATATTTCATACAAAATATCACTCCCCTGTATAAAAAGTTTATCCCCCATTTTTCACAGCATAAGTTTTTTAATGTTTCTTATATAAAAAAGCAATACACATATCTTTTTTCCTCTCTTTAACCACCTCTTTACACAATATATTGTCTCTTCAATTCTTGTTTTGAACTAAGATATGTATTAATAGTAGGTAAATAATTTATAATCCCATTAAATTCACGTTTAATTTGAAACTTTTTATCCATATCCCCATAGGGTATAGATTTACGTCCCCCCTGTAAACTTTTCTCATAATAATACGCAAGGATTTCTAGAGGAATTAAATAATACTCATTATACATTTTAAAATTTGCTAATATAAAACTAACACCACCTTGCTTTGCATGTTCCTTAAGGTCCTCTATTTGGTGAACATGTATATTGCTTAGTGGTAAGCTTTTTAATTCCGTCTCTTTTACATCAAATGCAATGGAAATTCCTTGTGCAATTCCACTATAATCTACATAAGCTTTCTGCTCAAAATACCCTTTTGTAATCATCCCTTTGTTATCAATATCTATTACTTTTATAGGAACTGGATTCTTTTTTATGTATGCTAGTTTTTTCCTTCTATATAAATCATTTGTTAAATCAATTTCATTTTCAGACGAATCTCCACGATGTCCTCTACTTCTCCAAGTCGTCATGACAAGCCTCCTTAAAATATGATAAAACACCTAAGTCTATTTTATCATTATTTCTATTAAAATAAATCACCCTATTTCCCTTATAATTTAAGAAAAATAGGGTGTCCTCTAAAATCAAAAGATTTTTATACTGCACATTTCCTATCATATAATATTATTCTATAACATCTGGATTTTTTCCTTCTTCCATAGCATGATCTACTATATTAACTTCTCTTCAAATACATTTAATAAATTCATTCTTTCAATTTTTTTCTTTAATACCTCTATGTCTATCGTATACAAATTTAATTCTTTCATTCTCTTAAAATAATCAGCCCCTGCAAAAGTATATCTAGTTTTGACCCCTTCTTCTGTTCTACTCTCTCTATGTTCATATGCAATTAAATCACCAATACATAAGTTTACTGGAAGTTCTAAAAGAGGCATTCCTTTTATTAAGCGAACACTATTATGTCCTGCTAAACTTCCTGTAGCAATAGCTTCAGGCCTTCCCACTAAATTGCAATATCATTTTAAAGAAAACTAATTTGCTTTTCCTCATAGTCATTTTTATAACTATTAATAATATCTTTCATTTTGTACAACAAATTTTCTTTGTCACATGCTCCTTTAAAAATTGTCCACAGCTTAGCTGTGCGTTTTGAGCGGCACTCATAAGAAAATCCATATTCTTTTATGTATTTTTGACTCATACCTTCAAAATGTTCATTTATCTTCTTAAAGAAATGGATTCTTTGATTTTGCCTAAGGGTTACACCAAAAGCAGGATAGATAAACCTTGCTCCATTTTCCTTGGCTAATCTTATGATTTCTAATATATTTTCATCATGATCTTCAATAAATGGTAATACAGGCATAAGCAGTATGCCTGTGTAAATACCATTGGTAGAAAGCTTATTGATGGTTTCAAATCTTTTAGATGCTACAGCTACATTCGGCTCAAGTATTTTACATACGCCATCATCTGCACTAGTTACAGTAATTTTTGCAAGAACGGGAGAATGTCTTTTCATACTTTTAAGTATATCTATATCTCTTGTTATCAATGAACTTTTTGTAGCTATTGATACTCCAAAATGATACTTATTTAAAAGTTCTAGTGCCTGTCTAGTAAACTTATATTTTTGTTCAAAAGGATTATAGGGATCTGACATAGAACCTGTTCCAACGATTCCTTTTTTCCGTTTTGATTTGAGTTCTCTATTTAAAATTTCTATAGCATTTTCTTTAACCTTAACTTTATCAAAGTTTTCTATATGATAGCATTCACTCCTACTATCACAATAAATACATCCATGAAAACACCCTTTATAGATGTTCATGTTATAATTACATCCAAACCACTCTCCACTCCTATTGTAACCTGATAATATAGTTTTTGCTGGTATATACTCCATATAATCGCCCTATTCTTTTAAAGAAATATATATATGAATCTCTTGATTTTTCATATCTTGTGAGTTATTTTGATATTCTTCAAAATCACAAGTATACGCTCTATCTAAATCCAATTGCCAAAGTTTTGTCCAAAATTGCCCCACTGCTTCTTTTACATCTCCATTAATGATAAATTTAGCATATTTCCCTTTTGGAATGACTTTCTTAGTAAGAGAACCCTCTAGTTTCTCATGATCCATTACTTCACAACAAGCTAAAAAATCATATGGTCTTGTAAAATCCCCTTCATAATCTGTATATAATCCTATAGCTTTATGATTTACTTTTCCCATAATCTTTTCATAAATCCCTGTAGTAATAAACTGTTGCCAAACTTCCCCGATATCCTTAACAGATTGTCCCCCTACATTAGTCGTTTGCTTCATAATTCCTACTACTATCTTTTCATTTAACATTATAATTTCATATTTCATAATAGTTCCCCCTATGTCTTTTTCTTTATTCTACATAAGGAAATATGACAGCAGTATGTCATATTAGAAAATTTATTCATAAACTTTTAGTGCTAAACGCAAAGTTTCTTTTATTTTCTCTCTGATCTCTTTTGGCTCTATAACCTGAACGTATTTACCAAAAGATAAGATATATCCATAAACCCATTCCCCTTTAGGAAAAGTTATACTAGCTTCTATGCCACCATCTTTGTAATGCGTAATATTTTCATATCCAAAATCATCATAAACTCTGTAAGTTACCTCTGGTTCAAACTTAAGCTTTAATGTAACCATATGTTCTTTATTTGATACAGGTGCCTCTATAGGCAAGTCCATTGAATAGGTATGTTCAAAAGTTTGCTCCTTCACTACTAAATTATTGATTCTTGATATTCTAAATACCCTTATATCCTGTTTATCCTTGCAAAATCCTTGTAGATACCATCCTTGACCTTTGAACACAAGCTTTATAGGCTCTACAGCTCTACCTGCTTTTACTCCATAAGAATTAACATAATCAAATCCTACTATACGGCGGTTTAGTATGGCATCTTTTAAACTATTAAATTTATTTTTATTCTCACGATTGCTTCCCCAATGGGAGAAATCAACCTCTATCCAATTATAGCTATCAGTATTTTTAAAAAGTGCTGCAAGCTTTGTAATTACCATATCTACTTCAGCATACTTTGTCGCTTTTAAACCATGAAGTGCTGCTATCATATGACTCTGTTCTTCTTCTGAAAATAAGGATTTATCCATAGTAAACTGTGGTAAAATCCGAATACCACCACGGCTCCCTTTATTCGTGTATATAGGAATATTCGATAAACTCAACGTATCGATATCTCTATATATAGTTCTAGTTGAAACCCCAAAATGTTGTGCAAGTTCTTTAGCTGTTACCCTTTCTTTTTTCAATAGAATCATTACAATTTCAAATAATCGATTAATTTGCATATCCATCACCTATCCTTAGTACATTTCACCTGAATCTTTTGTATTTTTATCACTATAATCAAAGTATTTATGATTCCCCCAGTATTCACTAAACCAATACTTTTTGTTTTCTCCATTATCATAAGTTTCTTCATAATATTTTTGGTCTTTCTCATAGCATTGCAAAACAATCCCCAGATAATCCATATTCATATCATATATTTTCATAGATAGTTGTTCTAATTTCACAGCTAAATCTTCTTCTATTCGTTTCTTTATAGCTTCTATTTTATCATCCTTATATTTTTTTCTCGTTTTTAGCTTTACAAATAGAACATTCCCCTTAAAGCTCTTTTCAAAAACAACATCTTTCATACTCCACCAATATTTTCTCTTTAGCTTTTTCTCAAAGTCCTTTGTTTCTTGTACATCTATAATTCTTGAAGGCAGTTCTATATCCGTATCCTCAAAATATTCCTTTTTTAAAATAAGGCTTTTTTTCTTATCAATATTTTGTTCTATAATCTTCCTGTTCTCTATATAAACTCTATAATTAACTTTGTTCCAATCATCTGAACTATATAATTTTTCTGGATAAGGTCCTGCAATAGCAAATGCCCTCTTCCAAACAAAAATTTCTGTTGCTACATTCTTGCTATTTCTAATATCTAAACGCTCTACATCCTTATTGAAGTAATAATCTATATTCATCTCATCTTCAATTCTATAAGCTTGGTATTTTTTTAAATGGGATATAGGGTATACTTCTTTCATATAATCCTCTATACTTTCATCAATTATAAATTCTTTAATACTTGTGTCCATAATCTCCTTTTGAATACTCTTATGGTCTATAGCTATTGAACTTTCTTGACTCCAACATGTTAAACTCATGCTTAAAATTAATAATAGAGAAATGAATACTTTTTTCATTAAATTCCCCACCTCTTAAATTTTCATTCAGCACTCTTTTTCTTTTCTAAACATTTGTGTGGATCGAGTTTTATTTGTTCCCTACCTTCAATCATTTTCACATTAAAATATATGACCAAATGTAGGAAATAGACATTATATCTAATCTCATTATACCAATTAATACCATATACGAACATTTTTTATATAATTTCATACATCCTTTTTAATAATATAAATACTCTCTAAATATTTACTAACTTTAAATTAATCTTATAACTTCACTTATTAATGATCACTAAAAAAATCAGTATCTCCTATCCTTTGAAATCTGTTTTCTATTTTCACTTTATCAAAATATCCCTTTATTTCTATTTGGGGGTCATCAATATCTAATAGATCGTTGTTTATATAGTTTTCTATTGGTATAAAAACATTTAATATGACTTCTTCTCCAGCTAAAATATCTAATTTGTTATGAGTAGCTTCAGTTTTACACAAATTCGTAATATATCCATTTCCATCTTTATTCTTTATAGGAAAACTCAAATATACATCATTTTGTTTTATTAAATGATTGGTTCCATTTTTTAACTTTAATTTAAAACTTTTTCCTTCGGGTAAGTCATTCATATTCATTATTGTTATTTCTATTTTATTTATTTCATCTACAGGTTCACTTTTAACTTCTTTTTTACTCTGCTCAAGTAACTGATATACATCTTTGGCACTTTTTAATTGCTTTAGATTATAATCTATTTTTATTAATTCTGATACATTCTTTTCATCCTCTGTCTTAACAATACCAAACCCTTTTGCATAATATGCTTTTGATTCATGATAATCTTTAGCTCCATCATCTCCATGTCTACAAGTTACTTCTATAGTATCAAAGGTACCTGCAAGTATTTTTAACATTACATTTGTATTTGTAATTTCATATACGCTATTTTCATGATTGCTCCATTTTGTTCCTTTTTTTATAGGTCCTTTTAAAAGGGTAAACTCAAAATCCGATTCTTCATTTAAATAGCTTTCTGCAAATAGTCCTGCTCCTCCATGTGTATGTGTGACCTTTATCTCACGCTCATTTATCTCACAAACTTTAACAATGCCAGCTACATGGTTAAAGCTTCGTATTTGTATGTTATTGTCTGTAATAAGATCAATTACATCTACGCTTCCTTTATTTGCAACACTACCATTAAAAACTTTAATCATTGGTTCACTAGGAATAAAATCCTTTACAGATGTAATCACTTCTTCATTCATACTATTGTTATTAAAATTATCTAATTTCATCACCATTCCTATTCCTACTATTAAAATCATCAAGATCGCCATTAAAATCCTCTTTTTCATCTCTTTTCCCCCTAATAAGAAATCCTCAACTCTTAAAATTTAGAAATATCAAATATTACTACATTATACCATTAATTACCATAAGCAACACATGATTCATCAGCAGATACTCTTTTTGTTGAATATTCTATTTTCCCATATGAGATAATAAAAATTATGAAAGTAGATAATAATATTATCTAAATTTCCAACACTCATATTTTGTAAATTTTTCCATTATCTTTATAAAACATAACTACTTTAAAGGATATTTCTTATAGAAAAAGAAATATATACAATATCTATTTTCAGAATATAAATTTTTATTCTTTCTACAAGAAATTTCACTTATTTGTTTCGATTTAAAAAAATAATGATGATAATAGAATTAAAATCATTGAAATTTTAAATACTACAAATCTTTTATGAAAGGAGATCTGTATGCTATCAAATACTAAAACAAAAAAGGAAGTATCAATGGAAACATATGTTTTTTTAATTATCCTTATTGTTTCGTTCTGGTATTTAGCTTCAACAATGGGTATAGGTATTATGTTTAATGTTATTATGAAAACAGCTCATGAACTTCTTATAAATACTGTATTTTTTATACTAGCAATAGCTGTACTTGCTGGAGCTTTTTCTTCCCTATTATCAGAATTCGGTATTGTATCTTTGATAAACAAAATTATTTCTCCTATAATGAGGTTAATCTACAACCTTCCTGGTGCAGCTTCTCTTGGTGCAATTACAACATATCTTTCTGATAATCCAGCTATTATATCTTTAGCTAAAGATATAGGTTTTTCTAAATACTTTAAAGATTATCAAACACCAGCATTATGTAATTTAGGAACATCCTTTGGAATGGGGTTAATATTAACAACATTTATGATCAGTCAAGGTAAGGGCACAGAATTTATAATTCCATCAATCATTGGTAACTTTGGCGCTTTTATAGGGAGTATCATAAGTGTAAAACTAATGCTTAGATTTACTAAAAAATATTATAACTATGATGAACATAAAGAAAAAAATACACACTGTGAATCTACAAATTATCATGCTTATAGAAAGATAAGAGATGGTAATGCTTTTGAAAGAGCTTTAGATGCTATATTAGAAGGTGGTAAAAATGGTGTAGAAATGGGAATGGCTATTATTCCTGGAGTTTTATTTATATGTACCATTATAATGATACTAACTTTTGGTCCTACTGAAGTAAAGAGTGGAATTTCTATCTATAAAGGAACTGCATTTGAGGGAATCGCACTACTTCCTAAATTAGGACAATTTATTTCTCCTATAATAAAACCCTTATTTGGTTTTAAAAGTGTAGAAGCTATTGCTTTTCCAATAACCTCCTTAGGTTCAGTAGGTGCTGCTCTAGGACTTGTAACAAAATTCTTGGAAGAAGGGTTAATCGGTCCTAATGACATTGCAGTCTTTACTGCAATGGGCATGTGTTGGAGTGGCTATTTGAGTACCCATGTTGGTATGATGGATGCTTTAGGTGTAAGACAATTAGCAAATAAAGCTATACTCAGTCATACAATAGGAGGTCTTTGTGCAGGAATTTTTTCTCATTATTTGTATGTTGTATATAGTTTGATATTCTCAAGGGTGTGATTTAGCTTCACACCCTTCATGCATTTTTACTTAATCATCTATGTCATCATCCGCCCAATCTTCATACATATCTGCATTATCTTCTTCTTCCTCCGCCCAGTCTTCATGCATATCTGCATTATCTTCTGCTTCTTCTGCCCAGTCAGTATACATGCTTGCTTGTTCAATGTCTCCTTCGTCTAGTTCATCTTCTGCCTTTTCTAAATAATCATTGGCCTGCTCTGCATAATCACTTGCATTCTCAAAATCCTGTTCTGCTTGATTATGATAATAATCTGCATCATCTAAATAATCTGGATTATAAGACATACGATTCCTCCTCTTCTTAATAATTAACTTATCTTAATTTCTTAATATTTTTTCATTTTTTATGTTAAATGTTGACTCGTTATTACCAAATCCATCATCTTACTTTTTTATGATGTGTTCTGCTATATAATACACTCTATCCTCTAGGGTTATATTTAATGATATTTACAATATATCCCATAATATTACGATTTCATCATGTCCACCTGTAGCAAGTTTTTTTCCATCTGGACTAAATGCTACTGCACTTACACATTTATTATGTCCTACTAAATTTTTCAACTCTACTCCTTTTTTAACATCCCATATCTTTGCAGTGTTATCAAAACTCCCTGATACTAATATTCTTCCATCTGGACTAAATACTACTTGCTTTGATATCTTATTATGTCCTACTAGATTTTTCAACTCTATTCCTCTTTCAACATCCCATAATTTTATAGTTCCATCTCCACTTGCTGATGCCAATATTCTTCTATCTTGGCTAAATGCTACTGAGTTTACATATGCATTATGTCCTATTAAACTTTTTAACTCTACTCCTCTTTCAATATCCCACAATTTTATAGTTCCATCTTCACTTCCTGATGCTAATATTCTTCCATCTGAACTAAACGCTACTGGGCCTACCCTCTTATTATGTCCTACTAGATTTTTTAACTCTATTCCTCTTTTGACATCCCACAATTTTATAGTTTCATCTCCACTTCCTGATGCTAATATTCTTCCATCTGGGCTAAATGCTACTGATTCTACACACTCATCATGTCCTATTAAACTTTTTAACTCTACTCCTCTTTCAACATCCCACAACTTTATAGTTTTGTCAAAGCTTCCTGATGCTAATATTCTCCCATCTGGGCTGAATGCTACTGACTTTACCCAATGCTTATATTTAACTATAATTCCTAATGATTTTCTTGTTACAATATCCCATAATTCTACTTCTCCCTTCTTCCCCAAAATCATACCTTTTGCCTTACCTATAGCTATACATCTTCCATTTGGATGAAATGCGATTGACCAAACTGCCATATTCGTCTTCAATATTGCTTCTTGTGCAACTGTAATTGTGTGTCTATCATTTTTTTTATCTTTCCTATTATTATCTTCACAAACATCCTCTCTATATTTCTCTGTATTTTTCACTATTTTCATCTTATCGTTTTTCATTTTAACATCTGATTTTTTTGTATCAATATCTATATCAGGTTTCTTTTTTTTTCTCTAAAACTGCTGCCCCAAAACATATGGCCAACTCTGGATCAAAATCTTGATTGGTTTTCTTTCCTATTGTTTTTTCAACCATCTCTTTTACATAAGGAATCCTAGTACTTCCTCCTACTAATAACACTTTATCTATATCCTTCATTTCTAATCCTGCATTTTTCACTATATCTTTAATATATTTACATGTATTCTCTATATCTGCTTGTATCATTTCTTCAAAATTTTCTCTTTTTAATGTATACTCTTCAAAATTATACCCTATTTGTATTGATGTAAATGCTTCCTTGTCTGTACTTAACTGATGCTTCACTTTTATACTTTCTTGAAACATGATTGTTG
The DNA here is from genome assembly GCF_019884785.1 of Crassaminicella profunda. Lineage (GTDB taxonomy): Bacteria > Bacillota > Clostridia > Peptostreptococcales > Thermotaleaceae > Crassaminicella > Crassaminicella profunda. The sequence goes on along the minus strand of NZ_CP082326.1, from coordinate 1,721,333 downwards.
CTAGCCTATTACTGTTTATATCCCTTTTGTTTAAAATCGGTTGTAATGAATCTATAAAAGTATTTCTTATATTTTTAAATATTTTTCTATCAAAATCTATTCCTCCGCAACGACCTAAACCTAATGATTCTGTTAATTGCTTATACGTATTTCCCTTTTCTTTTTGAATAAGTGCTACATCAAAGGTGCCTCCACCTAAATCATAGACTAGTATTTTTTCACCATCTTTTATATTTTCTTTTGTTGAATAATATATAGCTGCTGCAGTTGGTTCATCTAAAAGCTTAACAGTTCCAAAGCCTGCCTTTTTAGCTGCTTCTTCTATTAAATCCTTTTTATATTTAGCATAATTAGCTGGATATGTAACGACTACCTTATTTATTGGTTTTCCACTTCTTTCTTCAGCTTTTGTTTTGAAAAATTTAAAAAATTCTTTGTACAAATCTTCTGGTAAGCATTTATATCCTCTGAGTTCATAGGGTATTTTTTGTCCTAAATCTCTTTTAAACTCATCCTTAAATCGATCTGGTGCTTTTAATCTATTGTTATCTGCTGCCTGCCCTAATAGTATTTCTCCTTTTTCATTAATAAACACAGAAGAAGGAATAGAAAAGCTATCCCCTCTAAATCCTCTAGCTGTTGCTACCTTTAATGCTACTAATTTATGATTGTCTATAATTGCAGCACTTGAAAAACTAGTGCCTAGATCTATACCTAAATAACCCATATGCTATCACCTTAACTCTCATAAGTATCAAAAAATTCCAAATCTATAAGGCCACTTTTATATGACGTATTCTATATTCCATATTGATACAGTTTGGCTAGTTCCACTTGTGACAAGTTTTTTTCCATCTGGACTAAACGCTACTGCATAAATCACTTCATCAACCCCATGCCCTGTTAACTTATTTAACACTACTCCTCTTTCAACATCCCACAGCTTTAAGGTACCATCATAACTTCCAGATGCTAATATTTTTCCATTTGGACTAAATACTACTGATCTTACCTTGTCATTATGTCCTACTAGATTTTTTAACTCTACTCCTCTTGCAATATCCCACAATTTTATTAGGTTATCAAAACCTCCAGATGCTAATATGCTTCCATCCGGACTAAACGCTACTGAAAATGGCCAAGCATTATGTCCTATTAAATTTTTTAACACTACACCTCTTTTGACATCCCATAATTTTATGGTTTCATCAAGACTTCCAGATGCTAATATGCTTCCATCTGGGCTAAACACTACTGAACTTATCCTCTCAGTATGCCCTACCAGATTTTTTGATTCTACATTTCTTTCAACATCCCACAACTTTAAAGTACCATCATAACTTCCAAATGCTAATATTCTTCCATCTGGACTAAATGCCACTGGTCCTATCTTATCTTTATTTCCTCTTATACCTGTTACCACTTTACTTTCAACGCCCCACAACTTTATAGTTTTATCTCTACTTCCTGATACTAAAATTCTTCCATTAGGACTAAATGCTACTGAATTTACATGATTTTCATGTTTAACTACAACTCCTAAAGATTCTTTTCTTACAGCATCCCATAACTCTACTTCTCCCTTCTTCCTAAAAAGTAGACCTTTTCCCTTCCCCATAGCCATAAATCTTCCTTTTGGATGAAATGCAATTGACCAAACTGGCATATCCATCTTCAATATTGCTTCTAGTTCAATTGTAGTTGTATATCTATCATTTTTTTTATCTTTCCTGTTAGCATCTTCAAAGGTATGCTCTCTATATTTCTCTGTATCTTTCACTAGTTGTATGTTATCCTTTTTCATTTCCATATCTGATTTTTCTACATTATTATGTAAATCTTCCTCCTCATTATTCTCTAAAACTGCTGCCCCAAAACATATGGCCAACTCTGGATCAAAATCTTTATTGGTTTTCTTTCCTATAGTTTTTTCAACCATCTCTTTTACATAAGGAATCCTAGTACTACCTCCTACTAATAAAACTTTATCTATATCCTTCATTTCTAATCCTGCATTTTTCACTATATCTCTAATATATTTACATGTATTCTCTATATCTGCTTGTATCATTTCTTCAAAATTTTCTCTTTTTAATGCATACTCTTCAAAATCATGCTCTATTTTTATTGATGTAAATGCTTCCTTGTCTGTACTTAACTGATGCTTTACTTTTATACTTTCTTGAAACATGTTTGTTACTAGCCTATCACTATTTATATCACCTTTACTTAGAGTTGTCTGTAATGAATTGATAAAAGTATTTTTCATATCTTTAAATATTTTTCTATCAAAATCTATTCCTCCGCAACGACCTAAACCTAATGATTCTGTTAATTGCTTATACGTATTTCCCTTTTCTTTTTGAATAAGTGCTACATCAAAGGTGCCTCCACCTAAATCATAGACTAGTATTTTTTCACCATATTTTATATTTTCTTTTGTTGAATAATATATAGCTGCTGCAGTTGGTTCATCTAAAAGCTTAATAGTTCCAAAGCCTGCCTTTTTAGCTGCTTCTTCTATTAAATCCTTTTTATATTTAGCATATTTAGCTGGATATGTAACGACTACCTTGTTTATTGTTTTTCCAATTCTTTCTTCAGCTTTTATTTTGAAATATTTAAAAAATTCTTTATATAAACCCTCCGGTAAGCATTTATATCCTCTAAGTTCATAGGGTATTTTTTGTCCTAAATCTCTTTTAAACTCATCTTTAAATCGATCTGGTGCTTTTAATCTATTATTATCTGCTGCCTGCCCTAAAAGTATTTCTCCATTATCATTAATAAATACGGAAGAAGGAATAGAAAAGCTATCCCCTCTAAAGCCTCTAGAGGTTGCTACCTTTAGGGCTACTGGCTTACCATTTTCTATAATTGCAGCACTTGAAAAACTAGTGCCTAAATCTATACCTAACCATGACATACATTTACACTCCTTCCTCTTTATATTGGTAAAGAATTATTTCTTGAGAACGAATATATCCATCCTTTAATTTATATCCAGGTCTAAATATTTCTGCAACAGTATTGTCTAATGCCTTTACTTTTGTTGATCTGATACCTACTATTGTTTGATATGCCTCATTAAATTCTCCTGTATTTTCTAAAGACTTAATACCATTTCGTTCTAGTATTCTTCCTAGTTCTTTATAAAAGCTAGAGACAATCCTTTTTTCTCTTTCATCTGCTTCTGATAAAAATATTAGAATTTGATCCCTTAATCCTATAATATCAGATGCTAATTTTGTTACATTTTCTTGATTATTTTCTTTTTGTAATCTTATGATTTTTTGTAATTCGCACTTACTATTTCCTAATTCATTTTTCACTTCCAAAATTACTGATTTTAAGGATTCATCTTGATTAACTCTGCCAATTTTTTTCTGAATTGTATCAAAATTATTTTGGTTTTGCTCTTTCATTTCTCCTAAATAATGAAATATTTTTTTTAAACTTTCATATATATGACCATCACTAAATTTTTGAAAGAACATTGTTTTCAACTCACTTTCCCAATCAGCTTTTATTTTATATCTCCCGATAAAAAACTTAAATGATAATACATAATCTCACAAGATCGTGCTAAAATTTTACATACCTCCTCATAGTTCTTTTATGCGTAAAACCAACTACTATTTGCTTTAGCATTCCATTTTAGTGCCTTTTCTTTAGCAATTTGAGCAATTTCTATTATTTTTTTTGTCCCTGTTATACCTAAACGTGCTTCACAATTCATTCCATATTCGCCCGTTATCTGTAATAATTCTTCTACTTCATCTTCGTCAAGGGATATCTCTCCATTATAGTAATATTGTAAAATTTTAAGTTCAGAAAAAACATGCTCCTCAGTTTCAATTTTTTCACATTCTCCTAGGATTGATTCTAGTATACTTAATGAGGTACTATTTTTTAGTTTATAATCATTTGATATTTCATGACATATCTTCTTAATTCTTGATAATATATATTGAATTTTGATTAAACATGCTCTACTTCCAAAATGCTGCATGATCATATTTGTTATATGTAAAACTCCACTTCTTTCAATTAAATATTCCCTTACTTCTTCAAAGCTTTTTCCTTCTCTCAATGCCTTTACAGCTATATGTACTCCATATTGGTCTAATAAATCCCATACGTGGCGTCTATCATCTGGTGTTACAGGAATATCTTCTCTTTCTTTTTTTGTGAATCGTGTTGCATTTTTTATGAGTTTTTCAAATTTTTGAGAATCCATTTTGCTCAGTTTTGTTATAATCTGTTCTTCTCTAGTACCTAGTCCTGTTCCATTTTCACCGATTATTCCAGCTATAGGCATAATTGTATATAATATTTTTTTCACGCTCATCCTTGATATCAGATTACTAGCTACTTTTTTACCAGCTTCTAAGGGGTTCTCATATCCCCCTGACCAATAAATATCCACTTTTGTTAGTGCACCAATAGCATTTATAGGTGATGCATTACTAAATAGTGATCCTTGAAATGCCTTAAGAATATTCTCATCTTTTTCGTGCATTCCTTTCGTAAATGCATAAATAATTGCATCCGCCTTCGATGCTTCCTCTGCTGTTACTTCATTCGCTTCATCTACATCTAATCCCAAAAACTCCATGGTATTTTGTGCATCAATTTGGTGAGTAGAAGCAAGCCCTGGCGTATCAATTAACTCCATTTCTTTTAGCAATTTACTTGGATAATAAAATTCTATATATTTTACTTCATCTAACTTTGGATTTTCACTTTTTTTACTTCTAACTGTCCAAAACTCCAAATCATCTATCTTTGTATCTATTTTTGTACCGTCATACAAATAAACTATCAATTTAGATCTTTCACCATATTTGAACCATGTTACTTTATAGGTTGTTTCTGTCTTCCCAGTAAATAGCAGTTTTTCTCCCATTAATGCATTCATTAATGTTGATTTACCTGCCTTTATTAATCCTACTACAGCAACACGCAATGGTTTATTTAAACGCTCTTTTAATTCTATTGACTCTTGTTGCAAAGGTTTAAATTCATTGTATGATGAAACCATATGTTCTATTTCTTCTAAAAATCTACTTGCTCGTATATATAATGAACTCATATAGATTGCACCTCTGTAATTGTTTTATTTATCTCTTCTGATAAATTTTTTATTTTTTCTATCTTCATTTTTAGATTCTTCGATTGCTTTTCAGCTTCTGATGCTTCTAGTTTTAAGTTGTAGTTTATTTCATTGATAGTTTTTTTAGTTAAGTCTATATTTTCTTTTATTTTTTCTTCAACATGATCTCTAACATATCTAAATGAACCTTCTAATTGTTTTCTCAGATTCTGAGTCATTTCTCTTTGTAGCTCTTGTAAATACTGTTTGCAAAATTTTATTGCATTTGCTTGTTCTTTGTTTGTAAGATTATCTTTATAATCTACATAACCAATAGCTGCACCAGCTGCAACATATGCCGTATTTAATGTAGAAGCTCCTATTAAAGATGCTACTGCTGGAAATAATGTTCCTCCAGATGCAAGGGTAGCAACAGTAGCAAGTCCACCTACCACCATACCCCCAATACCTATGGCTCTACCAAACTCCTTTGCTTTTTTAAATCCAGTACGATTATCTTTCCAATTTCCCTGATTTATAATTTTAGTATTTATACTTTCTAAAGAAAATAAAGGAATGTCTATATCTAATCCACCTTCAAGCACTAATTTATTCTGAATCTCACCCATAGAATTATTTATTACATCATTTGTCTCCTTAGTAATATCGATTACTGCATTTTTTACAAAATTATTTATCTCTTCTTCATTATTACGAAATTCTTTATTCTTTAACATCTCCATTAAATTTTTCTGTAAAATATTGTATTCATCTTTCATAACAACACTCACTTCATAATTAATATCACTTTTAATATCATTCAAAATAGTTCTCCATTTTGCATTTGTTTTTTGAAAACCTTTTAGTTTCTCTTGTGATTTTAATAATTCATTTTTTATATCTTCAATTTTTTGTTTATTCTCTCCACAGCAAGAATTATATTCTATAGTCAATTTATTCATCATTGTCGTTACCTCATTTTGTCCTTCTTCCAATGGTACTGATAGCATATTTCTTATAATGCTTCCTCTTAATTCTCTTCCCAGTTCTTGTTCTAATTCTGTAAAATTACTATCTTCTAAGCTATCTTCATCTTTTGATTCTAAATAATCTAATTTATTACTACTTGAAACTGGAAATATTCTTATCTCCCTTTCTTTAAATATTTCTTTTAACTTTTTTCTATTCTCCTGCTCTATAACTTCCCAATCAGGAGATATATCGGTTTTTGATAATATAAAGAAAATATTTGAACAAAATTTTTTTGCTCTTTTAATAAAATCCAATTCACTAGTAGTAAGGGGTGCTGTTACATCACTTACAAATAGCAGTACATCTGCAAATGCTAAATATGCATATGTTACCTCTGAATGCTTTTCATTTAAGCTCCCTACCCCAGGAGTATCTACTAATACTAAAGAATATTTATCTAAAAAATCATTTTTAATGCTTACATCTACAAGCTCTACCTCCTTTTGATTTCCTTTGTTTCTTTGTTCTGTGACAAATTCTTGTATTTCAGCTAATTCAATTTCTATTGTTTTTTTTCTTGATTGTTTAGTAAAATATACTCTTGCATTTTCTTTTTTACTATGTTTTATTTGTGTAACTAGGCTTGTTGTAATATCTATATCTACTGGACATAGCTTAGGCTCCTCAATTAATGCATTAATAAAACTAGACTTACCTCTTTTGAACTCTCCACAAACTACTGCCACTGTATGTCCTTTTTTTAATCTATCCCCCATTTCTTTTAAACGTTTACTTTTACTAGAAAGATTCAACCCTTCTAAATAGCGTGACACTTCATTAAGTAAGAATACTGTTCTATCTGTCGTTTTTCTTATTTCATTCATATAACTCCCCCCCATTTCCTTTTTAGATATATGTATAACTTAATATTAATCTTCATATACCTTCATGAATCATTCAAATCTACAACTATATCTATCTCCCTGTTTAATTCCATTGAATTATCTACATTAGCTTCATCATAATCATCATCGTTATCATTATCTAAATATTCCTCATCATCTAATTCAATATCTTCATCTATATCATCAAAATAAATGTCACAGTCATTATCTTCATTTAAATCATCTACAAAGGCATTCATACTTTCTTCTTCATTTATATTTTGATAATAATTTTCTAATGATGAAAAATGTTCTTCCCATTCTTCAGGATGTTGTGCTAAATAATTTATTTCATCAAATGTATAACTTTCCATTTGATCTATACAACCTAGATCATAATTAAAATTTTGCGTCTCAGGTAGCCAGTGTGGTACAGGATTTTGAGTAGCTACCATATAAAATCCACTATCTTTCCACGCATCCATAAATTGCTCTAATGGATATTTTGCTGATGCCTCTCCTGTACCAGGATCTCCTATTATAACTTTTATATTATCTTGATTAGAAGTATCTATTCCTAATACTGTTATGGCATGATCTGCTCCGTCAATCCCGAAAAAATCTTCTGCATATTCTTGTAATGAACCTCCATTCCACAATTCTCCAGAATCAACTCCTATTATGACTTTATGCCCTTGAATTAATTCATTTGCCAAATGAAATATATTGGCATTATCATATCTATTTACTGTAATACCATGTGCTTCTAATAAATTACCTACATCTCTAAGACTTGTTCCTTCTCCTGGCGTATACCACCCCTTCTCTTGTGCTTCAATAACAAGAGATTCTTCTGGTATGTCTCCCCCTGTAAACTGTTCTATGATAAACTGTTGACAACGAATTGCACACGTATCTTGAAAGCTTTGCTGACCTGGAAAGAATTCACTATCCTCTTCAGGTGTTCCTATAACTGGATCTGGTTTTTGAATATTAAAGTTGGTCATGGAGTACTCCTTTCCCTAACAAAATAGTTCATTTATATATATTAAAAAATAAGAATTTTAATAACATATGAATACTATTTAACAAAATTCATTCTGTAGAATTTTTATTACTATAATCCCTATCTACAAAAAACTTAAAACCACCCTAAAATAGAGTGGCTCCTAATGCTTTCTATGAATAAGACATTCCATGTTTTAATGATGGACTAGTCTTTTAATACTTCATCTTTATTGTTTTTTTCAAGTGCATTGATTAGTCTTTCAAAATTTTTAGCTGATAGGTTCTTAAATAGTATTTTAGCCAAAGCTTTTGCTGCACGTGTATTATATTCATGGGTCTTTTCTTGAGTAGGTTCATAAACGGTTACTCCAAAAATCTTACTCATATAAGAACCTCCTCATTAATATATATATGACAAGTTGAATAAATTCATTTATTCTATGAAATCTATACAATTTTTATATGATCAACCCAACATGCTAGAAAGGAGTAACCCTATGAAAGCTGCAATCTACAGTAGAAAAAGTAAATTTACTGGTAAAGGTGATTCTGTTGAAAATCAAGTGCAGATGTGTAAAGAATATGCCAAAATCCATGGTATTACATCATATATTATATATGAAGATGAAGGCTTTTCTGGAGGTACTACCAATAGACCTATGTTTCAAAAAATGCTTAAGGATGCAAGAACAAAAAAATTTAATATGCTTATATGTTATAGACTTGACCGTATTAGCAGAAATATTGCAGATTTTGCTCGTTTGATTGAAGAACTTCAGGAATATAATATTGACTTTATTAGTATTCGGGAACAGTTTGACACTTCTACTCCTATGGGTCGCGCTATGATGAATATTGCAGCAGTATTTGCTCAGCTTGAGCGTGAAACTATTGCTGAAAGAATACGAGATAATATGTTAGAACTCTCAAAATCTGGACATTGGCTTGGGGGACAAGCGCCATTAGGATATACGAGTAAGAAAATTACTTATTTAGATGAAGAGTTTAAACAAAGAAACATGTATCAATTATCTTCTGTACAAGAAGAGCTACAAACTGTAAAATTAATTTTTAATAAATACCTTGAAACCAAATCTTTATCACAAGTAAGTAAATATCTATTGTCAAATCATATAAAAGGTAAAAATGGAGGAAACTTAAGTAAAAAAAGCATTCATAATATTTTAACAAATCCTGTATATGTAAAGGCAAATAATAAAATTTTTGATTATCTTCAAGATTTGGGCGTCACTACAGCTGGTAAACCAAATGGAGAATATGGCATTCTTACTTATAATAAAAATCAAAAAGGAAAAAAGCAAGATTTCTCTCAATGGATAGCAGCTATAGGAAAACATAAAGGAATAATTCATCCTAATCATTGGCTTTTCGTACAAGAAATACTTAAAGTAAATAAAGAAAAAGCTCCTCGCATAGGAACATCTCACACAGCACTTCTTACGGGAATATTGAAATGTGGAAAATGTGGAAGCGGCATGCGTGTAACCTATGGCAATAAAATAAAAGGGACGAATCTTCGGACCTATTATTATACATGCAGTTTAAAAAATAACTCTGGAAAAACAAGATGTGATAATAAAAATGTCCGTGGAGATGAATTAGAAAAGATTGTTATCAAAAAATTAAAAGCTTTCAACAAAGGTACACTACTAAAGGAATTAAAAGAAATTAAAAAGAAAAATGAGCAATTTAATACACATTCTCATGAAATAATATCTATAAACAATCAAATCAATACAAAGAAGTCTGCTATTCAAAATTTAATTAAACAACTATCTGAAAATGAAAACAGTATGGCTGCAAGCTATTTGATTAGAGAAATTGAAAAATTAGATAAAGAATGTAAGCAGTTAGAAAAAAAACTTGAGCATAAAAAAAATATAGAAAAAGTCTCGGATGAAAAAAATATAAACATTGATTTAATCATTCATTCGTTAGAAAATTTTAATGCCTTATTTGATACTTTAAAACATATTGATGATAAAAGAACTCTCATTAGCTGTCTAGCTCGTAAGATTACATGGGATGGAATGAATGGTCATGTGAAAATTTTTTTATGGGGATCTCCCCAAAAATAAAACCCATTTTTCCACAAAGCCCTAAAATATTACACTTTGGTAGCATGTGCATCAGGCCCCCCCACCAAATTGCAATGTTAAAGTTAAGTAAGAACTTTAGCTTTAACTTCTATAAAGAATTATACTAGGATCAGAAAGCTTTAACATTAGGAGAAAAAATTCAAAATGAAAGACTATTATTAGGATTATCACAAGAAAAATTTGCAAAAAAGATTGGACTAACAAGAAATGCTATTAACAATTATGAATTAGGAATAACACAGCCATCAAGAGAAGCTTTATTGAAACTAACAAAAATGATTGATAAAAACTATTTGTGTGATGATCAATATCTTCAATTCATTTTATCAGATTATCCAAGTACCATCAAGCAATGGAGAGAAAATCATCACTTAAGTTTGAGACAAGCTGCCAAAATTTTAAGTGTTAGTTCTAGTGCTGTTAACAGTTGGGAAAAGGGAATCTATACGATCGATCGAAAAAGCTATGAAAAGATAAAAAAGCATATTGAAGTTTAAAATCAATATGCTTTTTCATCTCTAACATATGTAATTAAGATTTACGTAACACTATCCCATTAAATCCAACGAATAAAATAACATATCACAGTAGGTCTTCTATTTTTCTTATTCTGGCTCCAGGGGGTAGAGCACCCATAACAACTTTTTCCCAGGGGGCTCCTATTACAGACTCCATGATAACGATTGACCCTCGGTCATCCTTTGTCCTAATTAACCTACCACATCCTTGTTTTAATATGAGCCCCATTTCAGGATAATCTACTGTCATCATTGGATCAAATCCTTCTTCCTTTGCCTCTTTACGTTGTACTTCAATTAAAGGATCTAGAGACGGAAAAGGAAGCTGCCAAACTATAAGAAGGGATAATGCCTCGCCAGGCACATCAATTCCCTCCCAAAAACTAGCACCAATCAGTACAGATGACACTTCCTCTCGAAATTTCCGAACAAGGTATCCCCGCTCTCCTCTATCCTCCCATAAAACCTCAAAGGGTAGCTGATAGTCCTCTAAGGCCATTCTAATTTTCCGAACTTCATCTAGGGAGTTGGTAAGTACTAGAGCTCGCCCCCCATTCAGCTTTAATAAAGATACTAATTTTTTAATGCCAAGGGAAAACCTAACATCTTCACAATCATTTGACCCGCACTCGGGCAAATAGACAACAACTTGTTTTTCAATATCAAAGGAACTTCCAACCGTAGAGCAGGATGGTTTTTTTAACCCAAGAGTACGTGTAAAGTAACTAAAATCACCTTCATTGCTTAAGGTTGCAGAAGTAAACACCACAGGTAATCCCTTCTGAAACAAATGTATATCTAGCATTTTACTTAAATTCCGTGGAACTACCCAAAAGCTACCATCCAGTTGATCTACCCAAGTGATAACATCCCTACTTTTATTTCTACCGAAGCTGTCTAATGCCATCATTGCCCTTTCTATTTGAGTTTCGTATGTTTGTAGCAAACTTGTAGGTAGAGATTCTAGGTATAGTTCTTGTTCGATTTGTATCTCAAGGAGCAGACGATCTAAAGCCTTACGAAAAGTATCCGCTGCTTTAAGTAGTGTACCCTCTACGCGAAGTGCTAATCGATCTGAACGCTTATCTGCAATCACACAATGACTAAGTTTTATAAAAAAATCAGAACAAGCTTCTTCCAAAGAAAGTACAATTGAAATTAAGGATTCCCTAGCTCCCTGGATTCCTTCTAGGGTGCTGATAATGTTATCTATATCCTCCTTAATAATTTGTCGTCCTGCCCGCATGGCTGCTGGAAGTATAACTTTATGCCCCTCATCAAAAATGACTGCCGAATAACTAGGGAGGATAGGCAATTTACCATCAGCAATTCGTTCATCTCGTGTCCATAGGTCATCAAAAAAAATTTCATGATCAGCAATAATTAAGTCCCTGGTATGTCGATAATATTCCCTGGCCTTAACAAGTTTACAAAACCCACGGCTAGAACACAGATCACAGGACATAGACTCATCCCACCCAATCTGCTTCCACACACGATCCGATACAAGTGGCATTTCTGAACGTTCACCGCGATTAGTTTTCCCTAACCATTGATTAATCTCATCAGACATTGTATTTGATTTCTTATATTCATTTACTCGCACATCGCAGATATACTGACGTGGATCCTTGGCCATTCGTGCATCTATCTCTAGTCCAAGTATATGAGAAAGGATCTGAATATCTCCATTAAGTCCTGCCAACTGTTCTTGGAGTGCTGTGGAGGCACATGCAATCACTACAGGTTTCCCACTGAAGCGAGCATAGCCGATTGCTGTGAGTAAGTAGGCGAATGTTTTTCCTGTACCGAGTCCAGCTTCAGCTAAGTGAACTTTTTTATTGCAAACTGCATCTGCAAGTTGAAAGGCAGTAAATATTTGTTCCTCACGGACTTCATATCCGTGTTCTGGAAGAATATCGTAAAAAACCTGGCCAATCCATTCGGCCAATTCAACTGAAAATTCTTCTTTTTTATGGTAATGAAATAGTTTTTTTGGTCTTGAAGACATGCTTTATTTCCTCCTGCTTTACTTTGTAGATTTTATCTAAAACTGTAGTGCATCATTTATTAGAATAACCATCCCATTGTTTTTATATTTTTTAAATTCCTTTGTTTAGGGTAAAATTATATTTATTTTGGAGCTTATTTAATATGGCTACTCTTGCGATACTAGCCCCTATTCCACTTCACTTTTTCAGCTTTTTCAGTATATCCTCTTTGTTAGCTTTTGTCGAATCATATTTCATTTCATAAAAAAATAGGGTAAGTAGTTTCCTTAGCCTATTTTTCTCACCTATTGGGATTATCACAAGAAGCGTTTGCTAAAAAGATTGGATTGACTAGAAATGCTATTAATAATTATGAATTAGGAATAACACAACCATCAAGAAAAACTTTATTAAAATTAGTAAAAATTATTGATAAGGACTACTTGTGTGATCATCAATGAGTATTTTTCATCCAACACTAAAAATCATTAATTGCCTTCTATCTCTTTTCTTAATTGTATAAGTTCCTCTTTATATGGGTATGGATAACTTAAAGCCCTATCAATAGATCTTAATGCTTCTTCAATCATACCTGTTTTCATTTGTGCATCTGATAAATAATACCAATAAGTAGTTGAATCCTTTTCTTTCAAGAGATTTTTATAATAGTTCACTACTTTCTTAAAATAATACGGATATACATCTAATGCCAATATAAAATTATTATCATAATCTGACCACCTATAAATCTTGACCTTATAAGCATCTCCTGTATCATGAATCCATAGGGATAATTCATATTTTCCATCTTGTCTCCTTAGCGTACTTTCCATATCTTTTACTTCTATCATACTATAATACCTATCTTTATCGATTAAATCTTTTAACGCTTTATCTTTCCATTCATAAACACTAAGGTTTGACCATATTGAAGCAACCTTCCACCCCACTACCAAATTATTTATACTTGCACGCTTAATTGGAGCAACTCCAAAATAAGTTATATCATATCCCTTTCCTTTAACACGATCGGCAACCTGCCAAGTATTGCAATCATATTTTAGTACAATAATATAATTTTCACCTTGCCAATAATAGCCTCCAACTAATTCAAATATACCATCTCCATCTAAATCTATCCTCGCTACCGCTGGTCTTTTATAAGGATTCTCCAATACAATGATTTGTGCTGTAGGAGGCAAAAACATTTTTATAATATTCTCTATATACCTACCATACCACATATTATATCCTCCCATTATTTCTATACTAAAACTAATATATGTATCTGATTGTAATATGTGCAGATATATGATAGTACTATAAAATATGAAAAAGAATGTAAAAAATTAATACTTTTCTCCCTCCTTGAAATTTACCAAAAGCTATACTTATATTTATTTTTTTACATAAAAAAGCTCTCTTTTCCTCCTTTGAATAAGAGATGCTCAACAAAAAACCCCCACAAATACATGCAAGGCTTATCAAAAACTTATTTGCTAGTTATATAATAATATAAGAATTTGGCACAAAATCTGTTAAATTCCATAATGAATCATCCATTTATTTGCCTTCATTGCAGTAGATATTTTTTCAATTAACATTTCAAGCTCTTTTGATTTATACTTTACATTCTCCTCAACAATAATATTTAAAAAATATTTAAGAGATTTTGGTGGTATCAAAGTTATTCCATAATATGCAAGGTCTTTAGAAGGTTTATTGGTATTATGAAAAAATGTTTCAAGCTTTTCTATCTTATCCTTAAACCCTGCGTGGTATATTTCACCTAGAAAATCATGATCTAAACAAGTACAATTATATTTTTCAGGATCAAATTCATCTTCAGTATATTCTTCTAAGCAATCTATTATCCCAAATCTGTGTATACAAGGCATCAGTACTCCTCCTATTGTTTCTTTTAGTCAATCAGTAGCCTTACTTTATTAATCCTTCAACATAAAGTTGATGGATAATTTTTTCATCAGTTGGAAAAGCAAGTTTTGGTAATTCATCAAAATAAAAGTACCCAACTTTATCTAAATCATCATCTGCTTTTAAATTTCCACCTATAGCTTTTGCTACAAACCAAATTCCTACTGTTTGCTTTTCAGGATTATGAAAATTTGAATGAACATTATAAACCCTATTAATATCAATGATTAACCCAGTCTCTTCTAAAAATTCTCTCTTTGCTGCCTCATAAACATCTTCATCCCACTCCACATATCCACAAGGAATACACCACTCACCTCTATAACTATTTGTTCTTCTTCCCAATAAAATTTTATCATCTTTTATGACAATAGCAGCTACACCCACAACTGGATTTTGATAAAAAATAAAACCACATTTACTACATACTGGCCTATTCTTATCATGCATCTTATTGATTAATCTTCCTCCACACTTTGGACAATAACAATATTTCATTCTATCCCCTCACATACTATAAATTTTATATAACTTCCTATTACGTCATTATACTATAAGTATTTTTTCTTAAAGCCCTTATCAATCTGCCATAATCTTAATAAATACTTTTCTACTTCTAGGTCCATCAAATTCACAAAAATATACACTCTGCCAAGTCCCTAAAAGAGGTTTTCCTTCATTTATGATAATCGTCTTTTCTGCTCCCATATAGGATGATTTTAAATGCGCATGAGAATTTCCCTCAATGTGCCTATAATCCCCTTCTATTGGAAATACCTTATCAAGCGCTACAATCATATCCCTTACTACATCAGGATCCGCATTTTCATTAATGGTAATCCCTGCTGTCGTATGGGGACAATAAATAACTGCTATACCATTTTGAACCTTTGACTTTTCTATAGCTTGGTTCATCAGATATGTAATATCTACAAATTCTTGAGGCTTTTTTGTTGCAATTGAAAATTGAAATAAATTTGTATTCATCACTACAACCTCCCATTTATAAGTAAAGAAAAAGGGCAATTATCTGCCCCCTATCTCTACACTATCATTATCACCATACTCTAACGGTACGAGTACATAATTAAACTTTATTTCAACGAAACATGTTGCAAAGCTTTCCTAATAGATTCATTGAAGAAATACCAATCATGTGCGCCTTCCCATTCTTCAAAAGTAAAATCAAAATCAAGCATGCTCATATCTTTCTTAAATCGAATGTTAAACTCTCTCATAAAATCTTTTGTTCCACATGTTGCATAGATGATTGGTTTCGTTTCCTTATGATTGATCTTCTTGGCCAAGTCCATAATTTCATATTTTGAACTCCACTCTAGTTCAGGGCCAAAAGCTGCATAAAAATCATTTACCGTTTGCTCACCATAAGTTTGTTTGAATTCTTCAGTATGGCCATATAGTCTTTGCATATCTAAGCCTTCTTTCAGATATAAACAAGCCGATGAAAATGCACAACAATATCCATATTGTTCTGGTTTTGATAAAGCACATTTTAAAGCCCCATAGCCACCCATTGATGCCCCCATGATGATAGTATCTTCTCTTTTTGATGATATATTAAAAATACTTTTACATATCATAGGAAGTTCTTCTGTTATATAGCTGAAATATTTCAATCCGTATTTCATATCTGTATAAAAGCTTCTTGCCACTTCTAGCATGATAAATATAATATTATAATCATTTGCAAATGCAGGCAACATGGTATAATCTGCTAAGTCTCCATTTCTTCCACAAAGACCATGCAACATATATGCTACTTTATATTTACCTTCCTCTACAATTTCATTCGGTGTAACAACTGTAATTCCTGTTTCCATTTCAAGTATTTTAGAAAATGTATTTCCTCGTAATATCATTTTAACTTTGCTCCTTTATCATTTTTATATAAACAATATTCAACACTTATAAAAATAGCAAAGTTAAATTGGATTTTTATTCTCTCCACACAATGTTATCCTAATTTAACTCTGCATGGAGTCAATACAATGCATAACCTCATATCCTTCTCACCCCTTGTAAGTCTATGTATTAAAACATTTATTTTGTTAAATACAAGTCCTTATTAAACTAAGCAATAAATTACTATTTTGTAGTATATATTTTATCTTTTTTATAACATTGGACCTGTGTCAATATGTTTGACACAAAAATGAGAGTATATTCATTCCCCCGTATGTATTATACTAACGTATTGAATTACCCATAGTAACAAATCATATAATCCGTTAATACACATTCCCATTATATGGATAACGAGAAATTGATTATGAATCCTACCCTAATATTTATTCAACCTAGAAATAAAATCTATATAAAAAACAAAACATTTTTTCTTGCTAATTTGCTATATAATTGAATATTTCTATTTGTTGTTCAATATAATGATGAACTTTAATTAAGTTATATCTGCTAATTATAAATCCTAGATTATCACATAGTTTTTGTAATATTTGCCCATCAAAACTTTTTATCAATTTATCATTATTTCCACACTGAAGCAACTCAAGAAAATTTTTTAATATTTGGTGTTGGTTCAAATATATTTTTAGGAATAGCTATTGGGTTTTCTAATAAATTTCCAGGACTATTACCTTCTTGAATAAAACTTTTGTATAAAATTACATTATAATAGTATGGTTCTTTATATTTTAAGGTTATTAAATATAAATATACCTCCAAAACTAAATATTCATTATTTTCTATATACGGTCTTAAAGATGTATCTAAAACTAATTGATAATTTTTTAAAATAGAATTAATTTCCCTTAGTGAAAGACCTAATTTATCAAAAATGTTTGAAATATTTTCGATAAAATTATAATTTTTGATATTTAAATTATTATTTTTAAGTACAAATTCCACATAATCTATTACTTTAGGTTTGGGAATTTTAAAATGTAAATCAAAAAAACGTCTTAAATAACCACAAGTGTCCATGTTTTTTCCATATATTGTTTTTACTGAATAACTTAATTGTTCCATATCAAGAGCTATTATAAAAATAAAATTATTTATATTAAAAAAATGTTTAATTATTTCTAAAGTTTCAATGGAAAAAGTTGGTCTGCATCTATCTAATTCATCTATAAAAAATATAATTTTTTTATCACTACTTAACTCTTGAAGAAAACCAGTAAACTTATCTTTTACTTCTTTAAATTGCAAAAACTCATCAAAATATTTATTGCTAGGATTTTCTCTCAGTATCTCTTCTAATTTTTCAGCATTCAAACCATGTTCTTTTATTGAATTTAATACTTCTTCAATTTCTTTACCAAATTTCTCTGTAATAATTTTTTTTGTAATATTTTTTCCAACATATTTAAGCAGATTTACAGTCTTCTTTTTTATTTCCTCTTTTTTATCTTCAAATGAATCTTGGTTATATATTTCATTAATAATAGGCATTAAGGCATCTTCATTATAATCACTTTCCCATGCATTATACCACAACAGGCTGGTTGCCTACATGTCTATCTTATTAAAATCATCTATTTTTTCATATTAATATTATAGCAAAAAATGATTATAGAATTTTTTTAAAATAATTCACTATTTTTTAGAATATATTTTTAGTCAAACAAATACATTGAAATATAAACCTTTTATCAATTCTAGATTATATATATATTCTATTTTTACTTTATATTTTTAATAAGTTTTATGAATCATTTTCTTTGAAATTTATTTTTTATTACTATTAAAATCATGGACATATTCTCTAATTATATTAAAAAACCTTCTTAATTTATAGCAAAAAACAGCATATTTATATATATCATATTATATGTATAAATATAATATCTTTGTTTTTTATTATCCGATTGACATGAGGTGAATAATAATGGGCAGACCACCTATTTCTTTATCAGAAGAACATGCAAAAATAATAAAGGAAATGCATAATAAAGGTGATAATTTTTTCAAGCTTTATAGACAAGTATTAAATTGGGATTATAATATGAAAGAGGCAACCTTTAAAAGAATTCTTTCAACAATATTAAAAAATGATGATCATTCACCTACTCAAGAAAATGGATTCTATGAATGGTGCTATTTTAAATCTAGAACAAAAAAATCCTAATAAACTCATCAAGCAAAATGCAAATGACTTTATTAGGATTTATGCAGACGAAAGGAAAAGTACCTCTATTAATCTGAATATACAACTAAAAGAACATATACAAGAATTTGGTAAAAAATTTAATGTTAAGACTTTTTCTGATGCAGTTAATTTAGCTTTATTGGCAACAATATATGCTTATGAGGATAACGAAATACCTAAATAAAATAAATTCGACTGTAATAAAACCTTTCCTAACCATATAAGGTCTTCCCTCCGACTGCATATGAACTGACCTAAATCCATATACAGTCTTTGGCCGACTTATTGATATTGTGCCCATTACCTACAATTTTACATTAGGATTTAAGTATTGTTTTCTTTTTCCCGTCACACCTTTATAATCAATTGCCTTCTTTGGACAACTTTGAATACATGCCGCACATAATTCACAATGATGATTCCAGTTTGGTTTACCATTAGTCATTGTAATATTATTTACCGGGCATCTTTTTGCACACAAACCACATCTAATACAATTATTATCTACTGTATAATATTGATCTGCTTCATGAAATTCATTAATATGTTTATAAAAATAATTACAACACACACGGTCTATAATAGCATGACTTTTCTCAATTTTACATTCTTTTTTTATTTTTACACAGTCAGAAATATGGATGATTTTTTTTGCTTCTTTTGCAAATAGCTTCTCTTGAACCTTTTTGCTCTTTGCCCCATAACCAAAAATATAGTTGCCAGGCATATTAATTAAGAACCCTGCTGACAATTTCAACCCATTCTCTTTTAAAATATCTTTACACTGATCAAGTGCTTTACCTGGAAGTCCTCCATAATTTGCAATAGCATAAATATATGCATCATCTGAAACATCTAGTTTTCGTAAAAAATCACAGATAATTAGTGGTAGTCCCCAATTATACACAGGAAAAACAATTCCAAGTGTGCTTCCATTTATTTTTTCTCCGGAATATTCTGCAATCTTATGAATTGCACATTTACTAAGCTTTGCGTTCAAATCATTGGCAATCTGCAAACTGTTACCAGTTCCCGTAAAATAATATATCTTGTTCATATTATACCTCCAAAATTATTTTTCACTTTTATTCTTTATTTCTTAACGTCTTCTATCCTCGCGCCATCCCACACGACTGCACGATTTAGCTAAAAATTTAAATTTGGATTCTTATTTAATTTATAAGAATCAACCTGAAACTTAACCATATTAAAAGTACCTCCATTTCTTATATTTATTCTAAAAGAAATGGAGGTATAATTACTTTCAATTAGTTGCTATTCTTTTATTGTTTTATATACATCTCTTAAAGATATGCCAAACATTCGTTTACAAGTTGATGCACAATGAGATGAACTAGCAAACCCTGCTAACATGCATGCTTCAGTAATATTCCTACCTTCACAAAAGTATTTATAAGTTTTACGGAGCTTTTCAAATGCAAGATAACTATGTAATGTCATACCTGTCTGTTCCCTAAATAAATGTGATAACCGACTCTTCGATACATATATCTGATTGCTTAAATCTTCAATAATTGAATGTTCAATTGATTTTAATCCACTAATGTAACATAAAATTTTTTCTACTCTTTCTTCATATCTATGATTATCTGAATTATCAATTCCACACTGCTGTAGTAATATTGCATCAAGTATTTTTTTATCATTCCGATGATTTACATATTCCTTTATCATTCTATCAACAACATCATCATTTAAAACCTCATGGGGATTTCCATTAAAATATTTTTTCTTTATTGATGCAGCATATCTGCTTATTTCAGTAAATAAAAATACAATTGAACCTTCTTCACCTATTGTTCCTGTATGTATTATATTTGAATCAATACAAATTCCACGACACTTTATATTTTTATTCTCAATCTGCCATTCCATTTCCCCACCTAAAGAAATAATGATGTGTGAAGCAAGATGTTTGTGCCGTTCTGGATTTTTATAATTAGCTAATATCATCATAGGATCACAAAATTTAAAAATCTCTGACATTTCCTTATCCCCCTGTTTGAATAATATTAATACGTTTTTTGTGCGTATTAACAAGGTATATATAAATATTTCACCTCTCATTTTAAGACTTCATATTTACAATTATATCAATTTCACCGCAAATTAAAATAACCCACAAAAATCCAATAATTTGATTTTCGTGGGTTTCATGGTGGAGGCAAGGTTTACCATAATTAAGGAGATTAATACTTATCTCTCGATAATCTCTCACTAGGTCTCTTATATTACTTAGTTTTTCTGCACAGAAAACCATTTTAATCTCTAAAGGTGTATCTTCTTTTGATAGATAATCAAAGGTTTGTTGTTTTTGCACCTTCCAAGGAATATTCTCCATATTTTCTAGCCTTTCTAAAACTCCATTAATAATTTTAATGATCTTGTGTGCTTTTTCTCCAAAGCTTTTTTCTATTAAGTCTATGACACCACTTAATCCAATATCTGGGTTATCCAATACACCATGTAGGAGAGCTGCCGCAATCATTTCTTCACTTGCACCAATCTTTTGCAAAATCATTGCTACTTCTACAGGATGTACAATATATGGAATTCCCGACCCTTTTCTTACTTGATGTTTATGTACCTTTGCAGATATTTCTAATGCCTTAACAGTCAAGTCATTAGTATTTATCACCTACATCAACTGATCCTATGAAGCCAACTAATATCCTAAGAATAATCATTTTACTAGAAACAATAACCTAGGAAGTGTCTGATATGATTAATATATCCCCATATTCATTCAAACTTTAAAGCTAAATTCCTAGCTTCCTTCTTCCCTTTTTCAACAGCTTCATGTTGTTCCTCTTTCGTAAAGCCAGTTTTATCAACAAGAATTTCATAAAAATTTTTGATTCCAATAAATTTGAATATATCCTTCATATAGCTTTCAATGAATGTATTTATAAACTCCCTACCAACGGACTTACTCGCAGATAAATTTTCAGGCTTTGAGTTACAGGTAATATAAAGCAATTTCTTCATAATAAACACCTCTTTTATTATTTTTATTTATACATAGCATTTAACTAAGAGGTATTTATTATTCTGCAATGTATGTTCTCCTTATATGCTCGTTATCTTTGAATGGATTTTGGACCATACGCATTTTTTTGTGCTAAAAATAATGTCTCTAACTTCTGTTTCTTCAGCTATTAGAATTAACTGATGTTACGACAAGCTTTACTATGAAATGATTGAAATTAGTCGTAAAAAATGTTATGCTATCAACTATAAATCTAAAAAAAATATCATTACTACATAATAATCAATTGCAAAATTGCAATTGATTATTATGTAGTGAAAAACTTATTTTCATAAGCTTTTTTCAAGTGATAAAGAAAGGTAATAATATGATAAAAATTGATAACTTGTCCTACTCATTTCCCCAAAAAGATCTATATAATAAGATTTCATTTACATTAGAACAAGATCAACATTGCGCTTTTATAGGAGCAAATGGCAGTGGAAAAAGTACACTAATAGATATAATTATGGATCCAGAAAGATATATGTTCGATGGTAAGTTAGAGATGGACCCAAATTGTAGAATTGGGTATGTAAGTCAGTTCTCACAACTAGACAAAACAAAAAAAACTACCGTTTTCGAATATATAGGAGAAGAATTTATTAAGCTACAAGAAGAAATAACATCTATTTGTACTGAAATGGAAACATCTTCGGATATTGAACCTTTACTAGAAAAGTACCAACAAGCTTTAGACGCATTTGATGCAATTGGTGGGGATGATTTCGAAAGCAACATTAATAAGAAGCTAAATCTTGCAAATCTAATCAAGCATAAAGATCTAATGATATCTGAACTTAGTGGTGGCGAATTCAAACTTGTCCAAGTGATTAAGGAAATGCTTAATAGTCCAGACCTAATGATTATGGATGAACCAGATGTGTTTTTAGACTTTGAAAACCTTAATGCTCTTAAAAATCTAATTAATTCTCACAAAGGAATCCTGTTAATTATCACCCACAACAGATATCTATTGAATCATTGTTTCAACAAAATTGTGCACCTTGAAAACATGGAGATCCAAGAGTTTGATGGAAGATATATTGATTATAACTTCTCATTACTTCAAACTAAAATTGAATTACAAGAACTCGCTATTGCTGATGATGAAGAAATTGAGAGAAACGAGATGCTAATCAATAAACTAAGATTTATCGCAACGAACAATTCTGACGCTTCTAAAGGAAAATCTCTAAAAGCTAGAGTTAAAATTCAAGAAAGATTAGAAGAGCGTAGAATTAAAGCGCCATTTGTAGATATTAAGCAACCAGATATCAGTTTAGCTACTGATAATGAAATCGAAGAAACCATTGCTTTAAAAGTTACTGATTACAGTGCTGCCTTTGATGAGATGCTTTTAGAAAATGTGAACTTTGAGATTAAATCTACTGATAAAGTAGCGCTTATCGGTTCAAACGGTACGGGGAAAACGACTTTACTCCGAGAAATCTTTAAAAATAATCATAATTCCATTGAAATAAATAGTGATGTTGAAGTGGCTTATTTATCTCAACTTCAAGGAGAAATACTAAATGAATCTAATACCATATTTGAAGAGTTCGTAAGTGTTGGATTTGAAACTTATGGGGATGTTAGATCTTATATTTCAAGCTATGGTTTTGACGAAGAAGTCATTGATCAAAAGATAGAATCTTTATCTGGTGGAGAAAAGAATATACTTCAATTGGCTAAAGTTTCTGCTGGTAAAGCAAACATGTTGCTTCTTGATGAACCGACAAGTCATTTAGACACCTATTTACAAATAGCACTTGAAAAAGCCATAGAAAACTATAACGGTGCGATTCTAATGATTTCTCATGATTACTATTCTATAATAAACTGTATGGATTATGTTTTAATCATTGAAGATAAGACCATTAGAAAAATGAGTATGCGAAAATTTAGAAAGATGATTTATGCTAATCATTTTGATAAAGACTATTTAGAAATTGAACAAAAGAAAAAATCATTTGAAACGAAAATAGCATTAGCTTTACAAGATACTAATTTTGAGCTTGCAAAAAGTTTATCTGAAGAGTTAGAAGAGCTGATTAAGTTACTTTAAATCATGTATTCTTTACAACAATAACTTATAATCCCCTTAAAGTGGACAGAGTAAATCACAAAATCTGAATACTAATAGGGGATTTTTTTATAATAAACATTCTAACTGATATTTACCGCAAGTCCCTATCTTATCTATATTAAGATAGCTTTTTATCAGGTTGACATTTAATTATTCGCAGACCCAGATATACCTATAAAAACTCCCCTTTTCATTTTTACTTATTTTACAACAATCAGTTATTTTAAGTTTTTCTCTTAAAATCTGATGAGTAATATCCTCACAAGAAACTAATACTAATTTTTTTGAGATTCTTTTAGCATTTTTAATGATTTTCACCTGATTATCTACATTTGTAGGACAGAAATTTCCATATGGTAGATCTATAATTGAAGCATCAAAGCTTTCCCCTATATCTTGAATATCACCAGTAGTAACTT
The DNA here is from genome assembly GCF_019884785.1 of Crassaminicella profunda. Classification (GTDB taxonomy): domain Bacteria; phylum Bacillota; class Clostridia; order Peptostreptococcales; family Thermotaleaceae; genus Crassaminicella; species Crassaminicella profunda. The sequence continues at coordinate 1,697,124 of NZ_CP082326.1, read as the reverse complement.
TAGGTAGATAGTTAAAGTGAAGTAAATTTGCTCGAGCATGCTCTGCTACCTTGCTCATAATCTCCCATCCTCTTATATCATAACCAGCAAAAAATCCTTCTAAGAGAACCGTTCCAACACCACAACAGGGGTCTACTAATCTTTTTGAAAAATCCCCATTTCCAGCGATATTAAGAAGTACTTTGGCTATATTTATTCCTATAGAACTAGAATAAGAGTAAGGTTTCGTGTTATGAGCTTTCCATTCAGAATTATTCGCAACTAAAATTCCAAAATACCAGCTCCCTTTATAAAAAGAAATTCCAAAAGTGGTTTTAGGCGAGGTAAAAGATGGAAAACCTTCAACAACAAGACCTATCTCCTTACAAAGTTCTTTCCTTTTCTTAATATATGGATCTCCACTGAACAACTCTAAGTATTTAACTACAAAATCCTGTGACGTTATTTTGTCTTTTTTTATCAACTCAATGATATCGGAAAAAGATGAAGTCTTATAAATAATCTTTAGTCTCGTTTTCAAAAAAGGGCTAATAGAAGGTTCTACTTCTTTACTTGAAAAAAAGACTTTGCCTTCCAAGTGAAAGTTAAAAAGCGATCTTATCTCAAGGGCACAAAGGTCCTCTTCTTGAACTTGATAATTAACATTATAAATATATTGATTGAGTTTCATTAGTAAAACCTCCAATAAATAAACTAATACTGAGAAAGCCTTTTAGGCTTTTAGTTTTAGTACTTCTTTTAAGATCACTCAGTTTTTTATCAAATTTCTTTCATTCAATTTAACCAATATGCATTGCTTTTAGCAAATCATTCAATATCCCTATGCAATGATTCATAATTATTTTTCCTCTTTTTCTTCTAATATTTTTTTCAATTCATTTATTTCATCATTTGACAATTTTGTTTCCTTCAAAAAACTAGCAAACATTGTATTTAAGGAACCATTAAATATTTTTTCAATGAAAGATTGGGTTGCTACTACCTGATAATCTTCTTCTTTGATTAAAGGATAATAAATATAATACTTTCCTTGTTTTTCATAATCAATAACATGCTTTTTAAGAAGCCTATTAATCATGGTTTTAATTGTTTTAGCATTCCAATCAAATTTTGGATCGATTTTTTCAACCACCTCATTTGCCATAATTTTTTTGTATTCCCAAATAATTTTCATAACTTCATATTCTGCATCAGAGATCTTAGGGAGTTGCTTTTTTTTATTCATATATTCACCTTCTAAAAATTATATTTAAAGCTTTTTATTTCAAAGTTTTTCCGATTACATAAGTAATCTTATCCTCATATTACGCTCGTAATCGGAAATTGTCAATAATAATCTTAACAGTTTTAATAGTCCCTTATATTTTCTTCTGCTATTGGTGCTTGTATTCGATAAACGGTAAGCGTTTTGGGCAACAAAGTCTCGTAATATTCATAGTCATAGAACATAGCTACTAAGGTATTTACTTCTCCATGAATAATATCGTACTCCATGATTTTATCACCAATATTATTGTACTCGTAACTAAAAGTTGTATTATAAACACCATCACTTTTACGAATGACCTTCTTTAATTGATCATTTTCATAGTAAAAGGTACTTGAAGTCATAACCTCTCCGTCTGGTTTGGTATTGATAACCTTCAATATTTTATCATCGTCATCTAGATATACTGTTGCAATAAAAGATATTTTACCATTTGATCTAAAATTTGTTTGGGTCTTAACATGATCACCATAAGAACACTCTAAAATGACTTCTAAATTGCTTTTAAAAATAGTCCTCTTTTTAATCAATTGATCATCTTCGTAATAGTAGTAACTAGTATATGATAATTCGTCATTTGTGTAGCTTCTATCTTCAATAAGTTGATTGTTTTCATACAAATATTCAATACGCAGTTCATCATCATCATTTGTAATGGCCTTTTCTATAAGATTCCCATTATTATCATATGTGAATGTACTCTTCGTTACTGATTTAATATCATAGCAAATCCCATCGATTTCTACTTTACTATCTTTTATAACCTCTTTATATGTTGTTATTTCTTTGCTAGGTTCCTTGTTGGATTCAGTGATCGTTTTATCTTGCTGACAACCGATTAATAATATGACTGAAACTAATATTAATATTATTTTTTTCATGACATTACCTCCCTAATCATTTGTCTTATTTACTATGTTAGTAACAATGCATTGAAATCAATTGAAAAGATTATGTTCTTTTATATCCAGTAAATCCAGTATATAAAATGGGTGTAATGATATATAAGCAGTTCTAATTTCTGAAATTCGTTGCCATTTGTTGAGTAACACTATAAAATCTATATGTATATTGAATCGAGGTGAAATGATGAAGATTGAAAGGTTGTTAGGAATATTATTTTATATAATAAATCGAACTAGTGTTAATGCAAATAGTTTAGCTACACATTTTAATGTTTCTCGAAGAACAATTATTCGTGATATAAATACATTGACATTAGCGGGGGTTCCAATTTATTCAGAAATAGGGTCTAAAGGTGGTTATTCAATTAATCCTGATTATAAGTTGAATGAAAAAATAATTGATAACGCCAACGCTGATTATATTCTACTTGCTTTACAAAGCTTGAAAAGTGTTTATGGTGAAAGAAAGGTTCATGAAACATATGAAAAAGTAAAACATATATATTCTGATCAAAATAATAATCATGCACTAAATATTGATTTTTCTGTAGTAAATGAGAACAGAAGTATAATTTCTTATATTTCTATGTTAAAAGAAGCTGTTCAGCATAATAAAACAGTTTTATTTCAATACACTAACTTAAGTAGTAATACTCGAATAGTTAAATGTAATATCATACATATTTTCTATAAATGGTACTCTTGGTATGCTTTTGGTTATGATTTAGAGAAAAATGATTTTCGCATGTTTAAGATCGTAAGAATGAGAAATTTAGAAATAAGTCAGGAGTATTTTGATAATGATTATGATGTGGTAAAGTTGTTAGATGATTATGAAGAAAAAAGAAGTAAGCATGATATATGTGTTACTATTGAATATTCTAAAGAAATCGAGTCTTTGATTAATGAATATTTTCATGGTGATGTTATCAATGTGTCGGAAACATCTATAGTTAAAAAGGTTACTATAAAACAAAATGACTTTATTATGTTTTCTATCATTTTAGGTTTTGGAGAAAAAATTAAAGTTCTTTCACCTTTATCCTATCAGCAAAAAATCAAGGAACATTTGAAAAATACTTTAATAAAAAATTATGAGAACAGTGACATATAGTTGTCACTGTTTTTATGTTATACTGTTTTCAAATTAATTTAAGGAGGAACAAAATGAAGAAAATTATATATCTTTACATTTTAGAGTCTATGGCTGAATGGGAAGTTGGCTATATTCTACAAGCCATTAGTATGGAATCTATGTTAAAAAAGCAAAATAAAGAATTTGTAATTAAAACTGTTAGCATTAGTAAGAATCCAATACAAACAATCGATGGATTAACTATCACTCCAGACTGTTTATTAAATGAAATAGATGAAAATAATATTGTTGCCTTACTTTTACCTGGTGCAGAAACATGGAACAATGAAGAAAATAATCAGATTTTACAAAAAACTTTATCATATATAGATAAGGGTATTCTTGTAGGGGCTATCTGTGGAGCGACACTTGCTTTGGCGAATTTAAAAGTTTTAGATAAATTCAAGCATACAAGCAATTCTTTAGATTACCTAACATTATTTTCAAAACAATATAGTGGTAAAGAGTTATATGTTAATTCTCCAGCTTTTGTTGATTGTAACTTAATAACTGCAAGTTCCGCAGGAGGTTTGTTGTGGGCGAAACATATTATACAATATTTGAATGTTTTCCCTTCAGAAATTATTGAATCATGGTACAACTATTATTCTACCGGTGACCCTAAATATTATACAGATCTTATTTCACAGAGTATTTAACCTTAGCCATCATCAGTGTCACCAGGGACAAAGTAAAGCTTTAACTGTTGAAATTACTTAATTTCAAGAAGCACACCCAAATTTGCAATGATAATATATATTAAATTATCATTATATATATAAACTAGTTTGATATTAGATTTATGATATATAAGTATGTCCTTACGGTGGTAAGCATATATTGAGCATACTTTAGATTGAATTTTGAATATATATAACTTTTACCTTCACCTCTTACTTATTTTCCATGGCTCAAAAATTCCCTCTTAAATATTCCATTTTTTTCATCAAATGATTTATCATTTATTTCAAATACTAATATTAACTTTCAAATCTTTTATTGCTTCTCTTTTAAAGCAGTTTTCTTTTTATGCTTTTCAATCAGCTTTTCATTTCATAAATTTTTTATATTACAATCCCTATATTTAAAGTATCTTTAAAAACCTAAAAGCCACCCTAACCTAGAGTAGCTTCTAATCTTATCTATAAACATGTATTACATATTACCATTATGGTATTTCATCTTTGTTATCTTTTTCAAGTGCTTCGATTAATCTATTTCTATTATTAGATGATAGATTCTTAAATAGTATTTTTGCCAGTGCTTTTGCTGCACGTATATTATATTCAGCTATCTTTTCTTGAGTAGGTTCATGAACGGTTACTTTTGAAATCTTACTCATATAAGAACCTCCTCATTAATATATATATATGACAAGCTGAATTCATTCATCTATTTTATAAAATCTATATCATTTTTATTTTAAAATGTTTTAACATGCTTGAAAGGAGTAATTCTATGAAAGCTGCAATCTACAGTAGAAAAAGTAAATTTACTGGTAAAGGTGATTCTGTTGAAAATCAAGTACAGATGTGTAAAGAATATGGCAAAATGCATGATATTACATCCTACATAGTATATGAAGATGAAGGTTTTTCAGGTGGTACTATTAATAGACCTAAATTTCAAGAAATGATTCGAGATGCAAGAGCAAAAAAATTTGATGTACTAATATGTTACAGACTAGACCGTATCAGTAGGAACATTGCAGACTTTTCTAATTTAATTCAAGATCTTCAAGAATATAACATTGACTTTATAAGTATTCGAGAACAATTTGATACTTCTACACCTATGGGTCGGGCTATGATGAATATTTCAGCCGTATTTGCCCAGCTTGAACGTGAAACTATCGCTGAAAGAATACGGGATAATATGTTAGAACTTGCTAAATCTGGTCATTGGCTTGGCGGACAAGCACCTCTAGGATATAAAAGTAAAAAGATCACTTATTTAGATAGCGAATTTAAACAAAGAAGTATGTATCAATTGTCCCCTATAAAAGAAGAGTTAGAAACTACAAAATTAATTTTTGATAAATACCTAGAAACCAAATCTTTATCGCAAGTAAGCAAATATCTATTGTCCAATAACATTAAGGGTAAAAATGGCGGGGATTTTAGTAAGAAAAGCATTAATAGTATTTTAACCAATCCTGTATATGTAAGAGCTAACCATGAAGTTTTCTCATATCTTGAAGATTTAGGAATAATTACAGCTGGTAAGCCTAATGACAAGGATGGTATCCTTACCTATAACAAAAGTCAAAAAGGTAAAAAAACAGATTCCACGCAATGGATCGCTGCAATAGGAAAACATAAAGGAATCATTGATCCAAATGACTGGCTTTTGGTACAACAAACGCTCAAAGGAAATAAATCAAAAGCTCCTCGCATGAGAACATCTCACAATGCTCTTCTTACAGGTATATTAAAATGTGCCCAGTGTGGAAGCGGTATGCATGTTACATACGGAAATAAAAATAAAGAAACCGGTCATCGCGCCTATTATTATACTTGTAGTTTGAAAAACAATTCTGGGCAAACAAGATGTACGAATAAAAACGTCCGTGGCGATCAATTAGAAAGGATAGTCATTAATAAACTAAAGGCTTTTAATAGAGATACATTGCTTAAGGAATTAAAAGCTCTTCAAAAGAAAAACAATCAATTTACTACCATTGCTAATGAAATAGAATCTATAAAAAATCAAATGAATTCAAAAAAGGTAGCTATTCAAAGTTTAGTGACGCAAGTATCAAAGAGCAAAGAAAGTATTGCATCAAACTATTTTATTAAGGAAATCGAAAAGTTAGATAAGGAATGCAAACAATTAAAGCAGAAACTTGAAGAAAAGGAAAATACAAAAGAAGTGAAGGATGAAGAAAATATGAATGTTGATTTGATTATTGGTTCATTAGAAAATTTTAATGCCTTGTTTGATACTTTAGAAAATATTGATGATAAAAGATATCTTATTCGTTCTTTAGTTGATAAAATCACTTGGGATGGAACGAATGGTGATATGGACGTATATTTGTGGGGGTGTGATAAAAAATGAAGCCATATTTTCCACAAAACCCCAAATTGTTGCACTTTGGTGGTAGGTACATCTGTATGACCTACAAAGAGTCCTGCTTTTTCTCCTGCACATAATAGATTTTTTAGTTTTTCAACTTTCATGGTATTATCCCTTGGTGCAATAGATAAATACCTTATGGAGTTTCCAATTCCACCTGAATAGGGATCTTCATATCTTGCATTTTCAAGGCCCTTGAATTTTCTAAGCTTTTCTAAGGGATAAAATGGCGCCATTAGCTTTGCATGCCCTGTATCCAATAGCACTAAATTTTCAGCATATTCCTTTAAAGCATATTGTTGACATACTTTCATATCTAATTTTTTTGTATTGATTTCTTCTTTTGGGACAGGTAAAAGGACTACACCATTTTTATTTAACTGTTCAACAATTTCTTTACTTAAAGAATCTTTATTTAATTTACAAGATCCACTAAAAGCTCCATAGGTACCATCTTTCCTCTTGCCGATCAAATCTTCTACCCCAGCTTTTTGACTAATACTTACTCTAGGTCCAAAGGAAGGACATCTTAGGATACACATAGAGCATCCATTTCCATATCTCAGGCAATTCCCCATAGGCCCTGAAGACCCTGTAGTTTCTATAAAAACGTCACCCTCAATAATTTCTCCATCTTGTAGTACAATTCCCTTAATCCTATTATCTATTACCTTTACATCTACCGCTCTAGATTTCAATAACATTTTAATATCCATTTCTATTAATAATCTTCTAACCATAGGTTCTACTTTGCATACATCATAAAGACTTGCATGCTTATGCCCAGGAAAGTCAATATTTACATGTCTTGATGCTTGATCTGTAATATGAAAAAGTTCTTTTGCCCCAAGTAAAATACACTCTTCAGCTGCTGTATATCTTCCATTGTTTCTCATAATTCCGCCCACATTTCCTAATCCTAAAAGCATATCCATTCTTTCTATGATCGTTACCTTGGCTCCTGCCTTTTTAGCCGTAATAGCAGCTGCAACACCTGCCCAACCGCCTCCAATTATTACTACTTTAGCCATTCACCTTCCTCCCTTCTAATAATTCTTTGGCGTCTAACTGACACTTGCACATCTTAACAGTATTACCACCTTTTGTTTTGTGCGAACAAGAGCCACAGACACCCTCTCCACAACACATATGACTATTATTGGTAATCACAAATTTAATATTTTCCTCCATCTCATCTATTGCCTTTTCTACTCTTTTATGAAATCGATCAGAGCCCGCACTATATACAAGAGAATAATTTCCATTTTTTAATATATTACTGAAATCTTTAACGCCTTTTTCTTCCTTAAAATTTAACTCTATTGTTTTTAATTTTAAGTCTTTTATATAATCATGAACAAAAACCATTCCAAGTTTTCCAGGGTCCATGATAAAAGTAATTTTATTATCATTCTTTAACAAATATTTTATAGCAAGTACAGATGGTGCTAATGCTATCCCCCTTGCAGCAATTAAAACATTTTCTCCTTTTGTAATCTTTAAATTTTTTATTCCTAATACACCATTCCAATAGGGGCCCTTTATTAAAATTTTGTCTTTACATTCTAGTAATGATTTTGTCTTTGGTCCTATAATTTGTGCAGCTATATGAATTTCTCCTGTATTCTCGTTTGCATCCATAATGGACATGGGTACATTAAAAAAATATGGTTTTTCTGGATCTCTAAGAAATACATAAGATCCTGGCTGTTTTAATTGTCTTGCAAGGGTCTTTGTAACTGCTAATTTGAAAACAACAATTTCTTCATGTACTCTCTTTCTTTCAATAATCTTTCCTTCAACTACCGTCCTCACATCATTTTTTTTATTTCCGCACCAATAAAAGTTTTGATAGATACATACCCCACTCCAATTACAATCACAAAAGCTTTTTCCTTGAAGCTGAGAACATATTAAACAATCATTTGTTTCAGCTAAATGGCATGGGCAGTATTCACTTCCAGCATCTATACAACTAAGTCTTTCACTCAATATGCATCCCTCCCATTTTGAGCAATAAAAATACCCTATAATTATAGGGTATTTTTCATCTTCTAAATTGGTTCCACCAAGTTTGTTAAATTTTTATAGCTTTTTATATTGGTTTCTTTCTATGGACAAAATCCCAAACTTTGTCTTTAAAATCTTTTTCTTCAATATCCTCTCTTGCTATAATATCTGTTGTATATAATAAATCCCCTTCAAGGTATATCTTAACTTTTCCGAATCTTTGACCTCTCTTTATAGGTGCCTTGCAAATTTCTTTTATTTCCAATACGGTACGAATTTTTCCCTTTTCCTCCTCTGTTAAAGGTAACATAATATTCTCCTTTGAAACAACACCTGTACAGTTTTTCTTTCCATTTTCTACATCAATCATCTTAACAACAGCATCTTTTTTTAGGATAGAAAAAGGTGTATATTTATCAAATGCAACATCTAGTAAACAATAGGAATCTTGAAACCAGTTTGGATCATTTAATACTACACAAATAAGCTGTACACCATTTCTTGTGGCAGATGTAACCAAACATCTTCCTGCTACTTTCGTATATCCTGTCTTAACACCATCTCCACCATCAAACTGTTTTAAGGTCTTATTTTTATTGTAAAAATATTTATAGCCTTCTCTATCAGCAACCCAAAGTTTTGTCTTCACAACCTCTTTAAAATTTGGATTCATCAAAGCTTCCCTTGTAATAAGAGCAAGATCATAAGCTGTAGTATAATGATCTTTATGATGCAAACCATGAGGATTTACAAAATTTGTATTTTTTGCACCTAATTTTTTTGCTCTCTCATTCATCAGTTGAGCAAATTTTTCTACTGAACCTGAAACATGAGTTGCAATAGCTACAGCCGCATCATTTCCAGATCTCAGCATCAAGCCATAAATTAAGTCTTTCATTTTTAAATTTTCATCATAATTTAAATAGATAGATGATCCTTCTACACCAACTGCGTTTTTCGGAACTTTTACATTTTTATCTAATGAACATTTTTCTAAACCCAATAACCCAGTCATAATTTTTGTAGTACTTGCCATAGGTTTTCTTTCATTAATATTCTTCTTATAAAGAACTCTTCCTGTTTTTACATCCATTACAATTGCACTACTAGCTGATATAGCCAAAGTTTGCCCAATAGCTACAGTTGCATGAACAGTAAAAAAAAGACTTATTACAATAAGGATACAAATTTGTCGTCTTTTCAAATTCATCACTCCATTTGTTAAAATAACTACTCCTAGTATGAACTACTTATAAGGAAAAAATACAAATAAAACATAAAAAAGAGTAAGGAATGACGCGTTTCTCCTTACTCTTCTGTATTTTCCTTATCGCCTTCTATTTTCTTCCCTTTTTTTTGATTTTTCTTATCTCCCATTCCTTGAATTTTATCTACAAATTTAGGCATAAAATTTAATAAACTATCTAGCATATTGGCATTTTGATCAACAGGCAATAATTTCATTTCTCCATTTCCAACGACCATAAAAGCTACAGGCTGTACTGAAACACCTGCTCCTGTACCACCGGCAAAAGGTAATTTTTCACTCTTTTCTGTATCGTTTATCTCTTTACACATTTTTTCAGTATATTCTCCTCCACCTGAAGCAAAACCAAAAGATACTCTAGATATAGGAATAATTACTGTTCCATCTGGTGCTTCAACAGGATCTCCGACGATTGTATTTACATCTACCATGTCCTTTAAACTTTCCATTGTAGTTTTCATTAACGCTTCTATTGGATGACTACCCATCACATTCACCGTCCTTTATTAAAAATGTATATCCAAACTTTATTCCTGCAATAATAATATAGCCTATTTTAACCTTTATTATGCAATGAAGAGTTGTTTTAAAAACTTGTTTATTAAAATACGGAACAACTGTTAAATTTGTTTGCTTACAACACATATTATTTCTTAATAATGTAATCAATTGTCCTTTTATTGCCCATAATATTCCTGATATTACGCCTGTAACTGCAGCATCTTTCATCCCAAACTCTGTATTCCATGAAAAATCACTTATTTTTATTCTACTAAAAGCATATTGAAGTGCATTATGATAGACATGAAAAAAACACTTTACTTTTTTATAGATTTTTTTCATTTCATCCAAGCTAATAATAGATTTTTTTTCTTCCATCAATTCATCTGTTTGGCCTTTTTTTACTTCTGAACTCATCTTCAAAAAGGGCATTCCATTTTTTCTCATGGTTAAATCTAAAAAGGGGATTTCAATTTTATATTTAATTAACCCAAATAATGTTTTAAAATCCAAAATAATTTTATCATTTTCCTTATCTTTAAGAATTTTTATTCCAATGGTCATGGGTATAAATACTAATATTATAAAAAAAACAATGGGAATGATTATAATATAAATCTATAACACCACCTCTCAACATAGCTTATCTAGTATATTTTTTCCAATAATACAAAAAATACACTCCCTAAAATTCTCAAAAAAAATAAACACCGATAAATTATTTATCGGTGAAATCTAAACTTTCAAATTCATCTATGTTGGGTAGTTCTTTTAGATTATTTAATCCGAAAGACTTTAAAAATCCATCCGTAGTTCCATACAAAATTGGACGTCCTGTTTTTTCAAGTCTTCCCTTTTCTATAATCAATTCTTTTTCTATAAGGGTATTGATTGCCTTATCACTTTTTACTCCTCTTATTCCTTCAATTTCAGGCCTTGTAATAGGCTGATTGTATGCTATAATTGCAAGGACTTCTAGTGCTGCTTGTGTTAACCCTTTATTTTGAGGAGGCGTACATAGCTTTTGGATATACTCAAAATGCTTATTATTTGTACACAATTGAAAACTATTATTTACTTCTATTATTTGAATCCCTTTATCATGCATCTCATATTCTTTTTTTAAATCTATCAAGCATTTTCTTATAAACTCAGGTGCTAAATTTAATGTATCTGCAATTAATTTAATACTTAAAGGATCACCCCATACAAATAACATAGCTTCAATAATTGATTTTACTTCTCTTTCTTCCATTTTTACTACACCTCATTACTTATAATGTTTCTTTTTACAATAATATTTCCAAATATTTTATTTTGCTGTACCACAATAAATTTTAACTTAATTAGTTCTAATAATGCTAAAAAAGTTACAACAATTTCATTTCTGTCAAAAGGATTAGCAAACAATTCTTCAAAAGCTAATGAAATATGTTCTTTAAAAAAATTTTTAATCTGGTCGATTTTATCTTCTATAGTAATCTCATCCCTTTTTATTTCTTTCAGATTTATGCTAGATTTAGATAGTTTTTTCCTTTTTTCAAGGAGATGATTAAAAGCATTTATAAGATCTTCTATTTCTAAATCTTCTATCTCTTTTTCATGATTATTTATAAATCCATCAAATTGTTCTGGTTGCTTATAAAAAATTTTTGTATACACTTCTTCTCGATCTTTCAACGTTAAAGCTATATTTTTATATTTTTTATACTCAATTAATCGCTTTACTAAATCCTTCCTTGGATCTTCATCACAAAGTTCCATTTCAATTTGTTCCTCTTGTTTGTTCGGCAAAAGCATTTTTGATTTTATTTCTATAAGAGTTGCTGCCATGACCAAAAATTCACTGGTTACTTCTAAATCAAATTTTTTCAGATCTTCAATATATTGAATATACTGCTCTGCTATATCTGCAATGGGTATATTGTATATATCTACTTTTGATTTTTCAATAAGATGAAATAATAAATCAAAAGGACCTTCAAAAACTTCAAGTTTCACATTATATGCCATCTTTTCACCTGCTTTATTCTAATGGTTAATTTTATTAAAATAATGGATTTTAGACTATTATACCATACTTATGAATATTTAAATGAACATAAAAAAGAAGTAATTACACATTTTTTGTAATTACTTCTTTTTATATACTTATTGTACTATTTCTTTCATTAATTTAGAAAATATATTCACAAAATTAGCAGCTTCTATACCCTTTTCAGTTACAATATCTACTCTGCCAATTTCCTGCCCATCTTTTGTGAGTATGATTTGCCCAATCTTTTCATTTGATTTAAATGGCGCTTTTATACTCTTAGGTAAGATTATTTCTTTCTGCACTTTATTTTCTTCACCTTTTTTTACCAAAGCACTTAAATTCTCTTTTGCAACAACATTTACCTTTGTCTCTTTTCCCTTTTCAACCATAATCTCATCTATCATTTGATTCTTCTTTGCAATTTGGACACTACTATAGGCAGCAAATCCATAATTCAATAATTTTTTTGCTTCATTAAATCTAATCTTAGACGTAGGACCTCCTAAAATCACAGCGATTAATGTAAGACCATTTTTTGTAGCAGACGCTGATAGACAATATTTAGCTTCAGCAGTATATCCAGTTTTTATCCCATTTGCTCCGGGATAAGTTCTAATGAGTTTATTCGTATTTGTAAGCTGTAGATTAGTTTGATTTTTATTTTTTAATCCTACTTTCATTGTTGACATCCAAATGGTCAAGTATTCATGAATCTTAGGGTACTTAAGTAATTCCTTAGACATCAATGAAATATCATAAGCACTTGTATAGTGTCCTTCTTGAGGTAATCCATTTGTATTCATGAATTGGGTATCCTTCATACCAAGAGCTTTTGCTTTTTCATTCATTTTTTTAACAAACATTTCTTCCGTTCCACTAATATGTTCCCCTAAAGCTACACATGCATCATTCGCAGAAGCCACTGCAATCCCTTTTATCAATTGATCTACTGTTTTTTCTTCCCCAGGTTCTAAGTAGAGCTGACTCCCACCCATGGATGAAGCTCGATCACTAATAAGCACCTTATCATCTAGAGAAATAGCACTTTTATCAATAGCTTCCATAGTAAGTACCATAGTCATTACTTTTGTTACACTAGCAGGTGGAAGCTTGTCATGTATATTTTTTTCATATATAATCCTCCCACTTGAAGCATCCATTAAAATTGCAGCTCTAGCATTTACATCAAATTCTTGAGCACTTACAAACAAACAACAATTGCTAAAAACCAACAGGAAACATATGGAAAAAACAATGATTTTACTCTCTTTTAGTTTCATATTTAGTCCTCCTTGCTCTTTTATTTAATCTTATCTTTTCCACCTATTAGTTTTGTTATACACAAGAGGACATTTATCGCATTGAATGAAATAATTGGCTATACAAAAAGAGCCTTATTAGGCTCTTGGATGGGCTTTATTATAAACTTCTTTAATTTTATTTTTTGTAAGGAGTGTATAAACTTGTGTAGTTGAAATATCTGAGTGTCCCAGCATTTCTTGAACAGATTTTAAATCAGCACCATTTTGAAGTAAATGGGTTGCAAAGGAATGTCTTAAAGTATGAGGTGTAATTTTTTTATCAATTTTCGCTTTTTGTGTATACTTTTTAATAATTTTCCAAAAACCTTGTCGTGTTAATCGTCTCCCATAATAATTTACAAATAAAGCCTCTTCTGTTTCTTCCTTGATAATATTTTTCCGAACCGTTTTTATATATCTTTCCAAAGCCTTTTTCGCCATAGATCCTATCGGGATAATTCTTTCTTTTGAATGGTTATTACAACATTTAATATATGCCATATCTAGATTTGCGTGAAAATAATCTAATGCTACTAGTTCAGAAACACGCATACCCGTTGCATATAAAAGCTCTAACATAGCTTTATCTCTTATCCCTTTTTCACTATTTTCATCAGGTTGCCCTAATAATAATTCAACTTCTTTTAATGTTAAAATAGCAGGTAATCGCTTCTCTGATTTAGGAGATTCTAAATGAATAGTTGGATCTTTATCAATGTATTGCTCATTTAGCAAAAATTGAGAGAAAGAACGAATAGATGCAAGATTTCTTGAAATAGTAGATGTGGCTTTTCCAGATTTTTGTAAATATAATAAATAAGTAATAATTGTCGTCTTATTAACCTCTTTCATATATTGTATATTTCTTCCTTCTAAAAACGCTATAAATTGTGAAATATCTCTTTTATATGACTCTAAAGTATTTTTAGATACTTCTTTTTCATGAACTAAGTAATGGGTAAAACCTTTTAAGTAGTTATTCATAAAATTTATCCCCTTTGTTTATAAATCCATCTTCTGATATTATTCAACAAATATAATAAAAATCCTCTAATCTTTTCATTATTTCATCATACATTTTAAAATTTGAAAAAAATTTTCCTTGAAACTACTTTCTTCTATATACATCTTTGCTACAAAAGTACTATTTCCTCTAGGTGGATCATTTCTTTCTTGAATAGTAAACATATTCATTACATGATCAACTAATTGAGGTAATAAAATAGAAAAGATTACCAGAATCAATATGATTTTTAAAAACAAGCCTAAATATTTAGTCATTTCTAATTCCTCCAAAATTCTTACATATACTTAGAAAGGGCTTTCATAAATACAGGTGTTACATAAGCTTCAATAATACATCCTAGTATAATAAAAAAGAAAATCGAGGCATTAATCGTACTATATAAAATAAATTGTCTAAAAGTACTATTGTTTGTATTATAAGACTTGTTTAGTCTATTCCTAACAAGCATTTTAGAAAATCCAATACCAATAACAGCAATGACAATAATACTTGGTATGATAATTAAATTTTGAGGAAATATTGAAATAAAAGAAAAAAGAATTCCTTTAACTCCAAGCTGTTCTACCAAAAATCCAACTGTAAAACCTATAATTAATCCTCGTATAGCAACTAACAATAATATGAGAGGCATTCCTATAACGGTTATACCTAAAACCCAAATTAACGCTGCAGTTTGTAAATTATTCATTAATGATTGTTTTAATACAGAAGAAGCATCTATAGGTTTATTACTTAAAATATGAAAAAAATCCCTCATATAACTAATCAGTTCCTGTTTTTGATAATCTGCTAAAGCTTTTACGGTAAATGCTCCCGATGAAATTCCTATAATAAAAAACATGCACACAAAAAAATATAGTATCCCATTACCTTGTATATGCTTAAATGCAATCGTTCGAAATCTCTTGAGCAAAGCAAATCCCCCTCTCACATATCTTTTGTTTGTAAAATATTATGCAAGATGGGGGAAATTTATGACTTGTCTTATATATTTTGTCCAATTCATATTATACAAGTAAATCTTTTACTGCTAAAATTGCCATAATGGTTTTACTATCTTTTATTTTTCCATCATAAATCATTTCCACTAACTCATTGATGCCTATATATTCAAGCTCAATATACTCATCTTCATCAGGACATGCTTCTCCACTAATAAGATCTTTTGCTAAGTATAAGTGGATTACTTCATTTGAAAAACCCGCAGACGTGTAAAAACTAAATAAAAATTTTATATCTTTTGCTTCATAACCAGTCTCTTCTTTTAATTCCCTTATAGCACAGGTTAGAGGCTTTTCATTTTTGTCTATTTTACCAGCTGGAATCTCTAATAAAATGCTATCCACTGGCTTTCTAAACTGTTTTACCATGACAATTTTATTATCCTCTGTAATAGGTACAATTGCTACTGCCCCAGGATGTTCTACAATTTCTCGAGTAGCTTTTTTTTCTCCTGGTAATAACACTGTATCTACTCGTAGATTAATCATCTTTCCATCAAAAATCTTATTGGATTTGATAGTAATTTCATTTGGTATCATTTTTTACCTCCCCTAGGAATATTTTAAGACAAGCTACCATATAATATGATAACAAAAAAATTAAGGATGTGATGCAATGTATAAAATCGTAACAACAAATCAACTTTATCTCTTCGGTAAAATTTCTGATTTATTAGAGGTTTTAGAAGACCTTTCTAATAAATATACTACTCTACAGTCTTTAATTGATGATCATTTAAAACCATAACACCTAATTTCCCGGCCATGGCCGCTGTAATGAAATATTCTTGATCTTGTAAAAGATTTCTTCCCATTGTACGCATATTAAAAGTTGAGTTTTTAAGAACATCTATAGCATTACCTGGATTCATATATATTATTTTATGTTTTTTTTCAATCATTGTATTCTTTAACTGAGAAGAAATATAATCTTTTTTACTTTCTTCAAATTTAGGAATAGGAAGCATTGCTTTTGTCTTACTTATTTTATCCAATACGGTAATAGTGTGGTGACTAATTCCTTGATGTCTTTTTCGTTTATCTGCAAAGCTTATTCTTAAAGCAGCAATAGCTTCTCCTCCTAGATCATTAACTGCATCAATCATATATCCTTGCTCTATACCGCTAAAACCATATTGTGTACCTGTTCCAGCTATCCCAGGTCCCATTGTTACAATAGCTATATCACATTTTAATATTTCTTTTGCTGCAATAAGCCCATTATAAATATTTATACAATCTAAATCGCCTCCAAAAGCATTTCCAATGGTAACGGTACCATTTATCAGTTCTTCTTCTTTCAATTTCTTTACAATATTACTAAAATCTATAGGAAGTGCTGCTCCATCCGTCATAATATATGCAATTTTTATATTTTGATTCATAGATTTTATCATTTCTATCATTGGTGGCAACATACTATGTAAAGTTCCTACAATTACAGGCATGCCCTCTAAAGACTTGAAGTTCTTGAAAACCTCATGATATTTACTTTCTTGTTCTTCCGCAGCAAATACTTTTAATTGATAAGGCGTATACCTTAATTTCATAATATGCCCACCCTCTGATAGATCTTTATCACTATTATCTAAATTAGATAGTACAAAGTGATATCCACCCGTTCCAAGATTTAGATCCACTGCAGTCGTATTTAATAATAAAGTATTACCAATATCTACATTTCCCGTTAGCCTATTATAATTAACAGCCTTGTAATCTATATCATTAATTTTTACCAAAACTTCAGTCTTATTATTGTCTCTATTTAGAATTTCAATAACTTTTCCAACTTTTATACCTATCAATTTTTTCCCTCTTTTCACTAAAAGTTTATGAAATGTAAAAATATAAGAGAATACCTTTGATAACTTTTACAAAAGTTATCTGGTATAAACATACTTTTTTATATTTCTTCTTTATGCAAGAAAAAGGCAGATCTTTTATCTACCTATTTCATCAAGATACTTTAATATTTTCACTTTTTGAATG
Source organism: Crassaminicella profunda (assembly GCF_019884785.1). Classification (GTDB taxonomy): domain Bacteria; phylum Bacillota; class Clostridia; order Peptostreptococcales; family Thermotaleaceae; genus Crassaminicella; species Crassaminicella profunda. The sequence continues at coordinate 1,679,605 of NZ_CP082326.1, read as the reverse complement.
GTTTCTGTTAAGGAATACTTCTCCGTATACAGATGTAATAAGATTAAAAATCCTAGTACACTCATGCGTATAGAAAAATTTAAACTACTACATACAATTCCTAAAGAAATACCTAAAATATTAGAACCTACATCTCCCATCATGGATTTTGCTTTCAAATCATATGGGATATAAGCTAATGCACAACCAATTACTCCCAACAACAGAAATCGAAAAGTTTCATAAATAGGGCTCAAAACTAAAATAACACCCGTAAATAAAAATCCTTTTAATGCTCTACCTGGGCGTAAATCTAATAGATTTATGAAATTGGTAAAAAGAGCAATAATCAATGTATTGATAAAAATATCTAAAATATTCTTAGAAACAATGATACTAATTGTCAATGCCAGTAAGCCTCCGAAAACAGCTTTAAAACCTCCTGTTGTCAATTCAAATTTCAGCAACATTTTAAGATGCCCTTTAAGCCCTGTAACATTTCTATTTCCTAATAAATCATCTAATAATCCAGCAAATCCCATCCCTAAAGTTCCTACTAAAAATAGTACTACATAAACAATATTGTTTTTATTTAGCAAGATCACTAAAAAAATAGTATTGATCGTAAGCACTGGAATAAATATAAGTCCCATCCCTACAGGAATATTCTCCCCTTTATAATTACTCTTTACGCACTCTGTCTCATATAATAGCCTCATGAACATAGGGATGACCAATCTAGCAAAAATAAAACCTAAAAACAAACAACCAAACCTTATTAACATTACTTCATCACCTCTTTTCGCTTCCTAAGTAATGTTAATAATATTTGATAAAATTGTCTTCCTCTATGTACAAAACTTTTAAAATCTCTACCCGTTTCTCTATGCGTCATATTTACATCCACTTCTTGTATCCTATACCCCATATTTAAAATATCAATAGTCATTCCTACTTCAACCCCATAATCTGTAGGGAATTTTTCAAATCTTCTAAGGACCTCCGTCTTAAAAGCCCTTTGTCCTGAAAGAGAAGTATATATAATATGTCCTGTATAAAATTTCACACCATATTTTGCAAGATTTTTAACGAGTCCAAAACCACCTTTTTTCTTTGCAGCAGGAAATCTTGCAATGGTTACATCCGCTTGATCTTCTAATATGGGCAGGATTAAATTATCTATCTCTGATGCAGTTTTTCCAATATCTCCATCTAGAAAAATAATAATATCACTTTCCTTTTGTACTTTCTCGATTCCAAAATTTAATGCAAATCCTTTTCCTCTATTTTCATCTAATCTATACACTTCAACATGGGTGCTTTTTGCAATAGTATAGGTATTGTCCTTTGAACCATCATCTATAATTACTATTCTATCTACATAATTTGAAGCTTTCATTGCATCTATAGTAGACTTTATTCTATCCCCTTCATTATAAGCTGGTACTAAAACCGTAACCTTCTTAGACATATAATCAACTCCTAGTCTACTGTTATAAATCCTTCTGGAACTAAATTATCAGCTGTTTCTTTTTCTCCAAAATGGCCTTCTTGACCACTTACTACCATCAACATAGAGATTTTGCCTATGATTGTATCTACATTATCTACTGTAGATATTCTAAGCTTTTTATATTCCCCTATATTAGAATAAGCAACCTCTATTTTTTCAACAGCCATAATAGGAATGTTTTTGCTTTTACTATAATTAATAATTGGTTGATCAAATTTATTGAATATGTTTTGATCTTTATCAATACTTCCTCCTGCTATAACAATATAATCAGCAGGTACAATGAAATCATCTGCATAATCAATGATTTTCTTTTCTTTTAGCTTCTCTATAAATGCTTTATCTTCTCCAGAAACTAATACATCACAAAATTTCTTAATGATTTGTTCTTCTAAATCTACTGAATCTCCTGCTATACCAAATTCTTGGGCTATTTCTATTATTCCTTCTTTATTTCCTTCTTTTATAATCATGTTTGTTACATTACTAACCCCTGCTTTTTTAAAAGCATCATTAACCCCTGAATAATCATAATGTTCACTAGTTTCTAGAACCATAACATTTAAATCTTTCAATTTATCTTTTACAAGTTCTGGATAAATCTTATTAAGAAATCTTTCATTCTTATCTTTTTCTAGATTCAATACATCTATTTTTTCTTGCAAACTATCCTGCTTTATTTTGAATTCATCAAATTTACTTTCAAGTTGCGCAACAATTTCCTTTTGCTGGTCTACTATTAAATCTTGTCCATCTAACATAATCCCAATAAATATTCCTATTCCTATGGCTAAAAATATTGCAACTATTGTTATGACATAATACTTTAAATTAATTACCAAATGTGATACCTCCCTAAAAATTCCATTGGAAAAACAAATTTTAATTTTATAAGAAATAATTTAAATAGCTGTTGGACAGTAGGAGATAATGCACCTACAATAAATATAGGAATCATTGCACCAAATGCAAGACCTGCAAAATGTTTGAATTTTACACTTTCTCTATATAATTTATTTACACCTTTTGCATCAACAAGTTTTGACCCCACCTTTAATCGAACAAGAAATGTACTAGCCATTCCTTTTCTTCCCTTTTCAAGAAAATCAACCATATTAGAATGGGTTCCTACTGCTACAATTAATTCTGTCTCATTATCAAAGGCAAGTAGCATGGCAATATCTTCACTTGTCCCAGGTGCTGGAAATACGATGCTTTTAAGTCCTAATTCTTCAATCCTTTTCAGTCCTGGTGCTCGACCATCACGATAAGCATGTACAACTATTTCCTTACAAGCTTTTAAACATTCATCGGAAACACTATCCATATCTCCCACGATCATATCAGGAATATATCCACATTCCATCAGCGCATCACCACCACCATCCACACCAATAAGAATCGGATTAAATTCCTCAATATATGATTTTATAGCATGTAAATCTTCTTTATAATTTTGCCCTCTTACAACAACTAATGTATGTCTTCCTTTAAACCTTGTAGTTACTTTGGGAATCTTTAAATTTCCCAATAACATGTCCTTTTCTTTTTTAGCATATTCCAGTGTATTTTCAATAAATTTATCTAATTCAAATTGAAAATTCTTACTGGTATCTTCTAGCTGCTTCTTGATTAATTCTTTTGTCAATAAGGTTCCAGTTCCAATGCATTTTTCATCTATATATATTTTATTATCTCTAATTTCTAAATGATCCCCTTCATTGATCTTAGAAAACACTTCATCTCCTACATGATCTAAAATAGGAATTCCTGCTTTTTCTAAAATTTCAGGACCTAAATTAGGATATCGTCCACTAATAGATTCAGCAGCATTAATTACCATACATGGTTTACACATGACTAAAGAATTAGCAGCTACTTCATCTATATCTTCGTGATTGATCACTGCAATTTCTCCTGGACTTAACCTGTTGACAAGCTCTTTTGTTCTTTTATCAATTCTTCCAATGCCTATGGTTAACATATATTTCCTCCAGTTGTTTTTTCTTTAGTATTGCTCATTTTTCATAAATAATACCAAAACTTCACAAAGCTTATTATATCATAATCATCCTACATATTATATAATTTTTTTTCAATATATTACAAAATACCACCTAGCTATAGTTATTCTAACCAATAGCTAGGTGATATTTTATCTTGAAACAAATAAAGTTGCTTTGATAGATCCATCTAATAAACTAAGCAAAATATTTTCTTTTTTCCCATTTGTTAAAATCATTGGAATACCATAATTATTTACCTTGCGAGCTGCTTCAATCTTTGTAGAAATTCCTCCTGTTCCAAATTCATTGACTTTCCCTATTTCAATAATTTTTAATAGTTCCTCAATATCTGTAATTTGTTCAAGAAATTTTGCATCTTTATATTCCTTTGGATTTTTATTATATACACCATCAATATCGCTAAACATAATTAATAAATCTGCATCCCAAAGATTTGCTGTAAGAGCTGCTAGAGTATCATTATCCCCTATCTTTATTTCAGCAACACTTACTGTATCATTTTCATTGATAATAGGAATAACCCCCTCATCAATTAAAGTAAACAACGTGTTTCGAATATTTAAAGTTCGATTGGTATCTGATAAATCCTCTCTTGTTAAAAGCATTTGTCCAATATGAATGTCATATTTGTTAAAAGCCTTTCTATAGGAATCCATTAATTCTACTTGCCCAATAGCACATAAAGCCTGCTTATAATGAATATCTCCCTTTCGCATCCATTTTCCGATTGTTCCTACCCCTGCTATTCTTGCACCAGAAGATACAATGACAATTTCCTTTCCTTGATCTCTTAAAAAGTTTACTTGCTCACTAAACTTTTTTAAAAACTCTTTATTGATAGATCCATCTTCATTAGCCAATGTATTACTTCCAATCTTAATAACAATTTTCTTAGCTTTATTCATAATTGCTGATAACATCTTATCCCTCTATTCTCTAATTTGTCCATTTCCTTGCACTGTATATTTTACAGTTACTAATTCATTAAGACCCATTGGTCCTCGAGCATGCATTTTTTGTGTACTAATACCCATCTCTGCTCCGAATCCGAATTGTCCTCCATCTGTAAATCTTGTAGAAGCATTTACATATACAGCTGCTGCATCTACCTTTCTTAAAAACTCATTGGCATTTGTTACTTTTTGCGTTAGAATAGCTTCTGAATGCTTTGTTCCATAAGTAGCAATATGTGCAATTGCACCATCTACATCTTCAACTATTTTAATAGCTAAAATATAATCTAAATATTCTTCAGCCCAATCCTCTTTTGTTGCTGCCTTTACAGATATGATTCTTTGCGTGGCATCACAACCTCGTATCTCTACTCGATCCTTTAGGCAATCATATAATTTAGGTAAAAATACATCTGCTATATTTTTATGAACTAATACGGTTTCACAAGCATTACAAACTCCTGGTCTTTGTACTTTTGCATTTTCAATAATATCCACTGCTCTTTCTAAGTCAGCCGTTTCATCTACAAATATATGACAATTTCCTACACCTGTTTCAATGGTTGGCACCGTTGCGTTCTTTACAACAAATTGGATTAAATCTTTTCCACCCCTTGGAATAATTAAATCAATATATTCATTTAAAGTTAGCATCTCTTTTACAATTGCTCGATTTGTATCATCTACTAGGGCAATTACATCTTCAGATATAGAACTTTTTTTAAGTCCTTCTTTAATAGCATACACTAAAGCTTTGTTTGAATAAATAGAAGTTGAACTTCCACGAAGCAAAATACAATTTCCACTTTTTAATGCAAGAGAAAAAGCATCTACTGTTACATTGGGTCTTGATTCATAAATAATTCCAATAACACCCATAGGTACGGTCATTTTACTTACTGTAAGACCGTTTTCCAAAGTCCATACCTCATTGCTTCTCCATACAGGATCTTTTAGGTCCATAATCGTTTTGATTCCTTCTATCATATCATCAATTCTTTTTTCGCTTAACCGAAGACGATCAATCAAACTTTCTTTCATATTATTGTTTTTCGCTTTTTCAATATCTTTTCTATTTTCTTCTAGAATGAATGCTTCATGTTCTTTTAGACTAAATGCTACTTCCTGTAATGCTTTATTTTTAGATTTTGTATCTATAGTCGCTAAAGCTCTTGATGCTTCATGCAGTACTTTACATTTTTCAACTAAAGACATATGATCACTCCTTTTTCATATAATAAAAAACCCTCATCCCCTAAGGGACGAGAGTTTACCCGCGGTACCACCCTAATTAGCCAATTGGCTCATCTTAGATAATCGTAACGTGATTATAACCGTAATGACTTCACTTGTCATATGCTCCAGAGCGGGTTCAAAAAGATAGTTTATAAGACTCTCACCATTGTCCTATTCTCTGTGAAACATTTCTCTTTTACTATTCTCCTTCAAAGCATCATACTATTCATATTTAAAGATTATTATATCTAAAAATTCATTTCATGTCAATGTCACATTTTATACCTTTAAATCAACTTCTATACCTAATAGATCTTGATTCTCATCTACTATAGGTTGAATATATTCTTCTATAAACTCAATTACCTGTTGTGCTGCTCTACCTATAAAAAGTTTTGAATCCATCAAACTACTAATTTCTTCTTTTGAAAGTCCAAAGGTTTCATCATTTGCAATTCTTATTAATAAATCATTCTCTTTTCCTTCTTGCTTTACTTGTTTCGCAGCTTCCATGGAATGAACTCTAATCTTTTCATGAAGTTCTTGTCGATCTCCACCTCTTTTTACAGCTTCCATAATGATATTTTCTGTTGCCATAAAGGGAAGTTCATTCATTACATGTTGATGAATTACCTTTTCATAAACTACTAATCCAGAAGATATATTGATACAGATCTCAAGTATAGCATCTACAGCTAAAAAAGCTTCCGGTATAGAAATTCTTCTATTTGCAGAATCATCTAAGGTTCTCTCAAACCACTGTGTAGCAGTTGTCATAGCAGGATTCATTGTAAGTGCCATCACATGTCTAGAAAGAGAGGCTACCCTTTCACTTCTCATAGGATTTCTTTTATATGCCATAGCAGAAGAGCCGATTTGGGTAGATTCAAAAGGTTCTTCTACTTCTTTTAAATGTTGAAGTAGTCTTATATCATTTGTCATCTTATGGGCACTTTGCGCAATACCACTTAAGACAGATAATACTTTATAATCTAATTTTCTTGAATAGGTTTGTCCTGTCACTGGAAAAGTTTTTTCAAACCCTAGCTTCTTTGCTACAAGCTTATCTAGTTTTTTTACTTTTTCATGATCCCCATCAAACAATTTCAAGAAACTTGCTTGAGTACCTGTTGTTCCTTTTACCCCTCTCATTTTCATGCTTGCTAATACATTTTCAATATCTTCACAATCCATCAAAAGATCCATCAACCATAAAGTAGCTCTTTTCCCAACAGTAGTAAGCTGCGCAGGTTGAAAATGAGTAAATCCTAGAGTAGGTATATCTTTATACTCTACGGAAAATTTAGAAAGCTTATTTAACAGATTGATAATTTTTTTTCTTATCATTTTCATAGCGCTTTGCATAATAATTACATCTGTATTATCTCCAACATAAGCACTTGTTGCCCCTAGATGAATGATGGGTTTCGCTTTAGGACATTGTACCCCAAAAGCATATACATGAGACATTACATCATGTCTTGTCTCTTTTTCTCTCTTTTTAGCCACATCATAATTAATATCGTCACAATATTTTTTCATTTCATCTATTTGCTCTTGAGATATTTCAAGCCCTAATTCTTTCTCAGATTCTGCTAGAGCAATCCAAAGTTTTCTCCATGTTTTAAATTTTTCATCTGAAGAAAAAATTTCTGCCATCTCTCTACTCGCATATCTTGTAATCAATGGATTTTCATAAACTTTTGCCAATTTTCTTGCCCCTTTCCCTTTTATCATTAAGCTATTTATATTCTACACTATTCTTCAAAATCCTTCAAAAAATATTTATTTCATTTCTTTAATAGAATCATAAGTTACAAAAACCTTTCCAATAGTTGGAATGCCTGCTATCATTTCATCATGATAATCAGAACCTCCCGTAATAAAAAGATTATATTTTTTAGAAAGTTTAAAGTAAAGTCTATTATGAAAAACTGAATGCTTTGAATGATACACCTCTATTCCTTTTATGCCTTTTCTAATAATACCTTCTACATCTACTCCATCATCAATTAATCCTGGATGTGCCAGTACTGGTATTCCTTTGCTCTTTTCAATAATATGGATAGCCTCATCCACTGTTAATTTAAATCTCTCAACATATGCAGCTTTTCCCTTTTTGAGTAACTTTTCAAATGCTTCTTGCATGGAAGACATATATCCTTTTTGAACAAGTATTCTAGCTATATGAGGCCTGCCAATAGCCCCTTCTTTTACTACCCCTTTCACTTCTGAAAAATGGATATCATAATTCAATTTTTGTAGCTTATCAATTATTAATTCTGCCCTTTTGAATCTATAATTTTTAATTGCATTTGTTATATCAATAAGCTCTAAATTCTCATAATCCACAAAATATCCTAGTATATGAATTTCTACCCCATGGTATAAGGTACTAAATTCTATACCTGGTATAACTAAAAAATTATCATATTGTTCTGAAGCCCTTATGGCTTCTTTGATTCCATCAATAGTATCATGATCTGTTATAGCAACGCCTTTAAGACCTCTTTTTTTTGCCCAATCTACAATTTCTGTAGGAGATAAAATACCATCTGATGCACTAGTATGTACATGCATATCTACCCTACCATTCATAACTTCACCTTCTTTTTTGTCATTACATTGAAAAACCTTCTATCATGAAAGCTCTTTATATTCTATAAACATATTATACCTAATTGTAAAATACTTTATCATACAAAAAACCTGCTTTAAAAGCAGGTTTTTAATTATAATTTTTATCTAGGTTCAACAATTAATTTTATTGCTGTTCTTTCCTCCCCGTCTATCAATATATCTGTAAAAGCTGGAATACAGATTAGATCCACACCACTAGGAGCAACAAATCCTCTAGCAATGGCTACCGCTTTCACTGCTTGATTTAGAGCACCTGCACCAATAGCTTGGATTTCAGCACCCCCACGTTCTCTTAAAACGCCAGCTAGTGCTCCTGCAACAGAATTTGGACTTGATTTTGCTGATACTTTTAATACTTCCATGATTATAGCCCCCCTAAATTTTAAATGTCATTTGGTTTTATTTAACAAATGTATTTTATTATTATATTCTACATATGTATCGCAAATCCTTTTTTTCAAATAATAAATTTGAAATTTTTTTAAAATTGATAAAAAAATTAGCATTATGATTTTCGCATATGCTCATCTCGCAAGTTTTATTACAAAAGCACTCTTTTGTAATAAAACTTACTCAAAATGGTTAAGCATTTAATTTTTCAATCATAAGTTATCCATAAATTTTGAATTTTACAATTTCTCAAAGCATAAAAAAAATAAAAGAAGTCGAAACTTCTTTTATTTTGCATATTCAATTGCTCTTGTCTCCCTAATAACATTCACCTTTATTTGACCAGGATATTCTAATTCACTCTCAATTTTCTTTGTAACTTCACGTGCTAAATAAATAATATCTTCATCTGCCATTTCATCTGGTTTTACCATAATTCTTATCTCACGACCTGCTTGAATGGCAAATGATTTTTCTACGCCTTCACTTGAGTTTGCTATTTCTTCAAGTTTTTGTAATCTCTTAATATAAGTTTCTAATGTCTCTCTTCTTGCACCTGGTCTAGCCGCAGATACAGCATCAGCAGCTGTAACTAGCACTGCTTCAATTGTATGAGGCTCATAATCCCCATGATGAGTAGACATAGCATGTATCACTTCACTAGATTCTTTATATTTCTTTAATAGACCCATACCTATATCCACATGAGTACCCTCTATTTCATGATCTACAGCTTTTCCAATATCATGAAGAAGTCCTGCTCTTTTTGCTAATTTCACATCTGTACCTAATTCAGCAGCCATCAACCCTGCTAAATGGGACACTTCTATAGAATGTTTTAATACGTTTTGGCCATAACTAGTTCTATACTTTAATCTACCTAATAATTTGATTAACTCAGGATGAATACTGTGAACACCTGTTTCAAATGTTGCTTGTTCACCCTCTTCTTTAATAATATTGTTTACTTCTTTCTTAGCTTTTTCTACCATTTCTTCAATTCTAGCTGGATGAATTCTTCCATCTACGATAAGTTTTTCTAGTGCTATTCTTGCTACTTCTCTTCTTATAGGATCGAAGCCTGAAAGAATTACTGCTTCTGGTGTATCATCAATTATTAGATCTATTCCTGTTAATGTCTCTAATGCTCTTATATTTCTTCCTTCCCTACCAATAATTCTCCCCTTCATTTCATCATTCGGAAGGGCTACTACAGATACGGTAGTCTCAGCCACATGATCTGCTGCACATTTTTGTATTGCATAAGCAATAATTTCTTTTGCTTTCTTTTCTCCATCTTCTTTTGCTCTTTGTTCAATTTCTTTAATCATCATAGCCGTTTCATGTTTTATTTCTTTTTGCGTATCATTTAAAAGTTGTTCTTTTGCTTGTTCAGACGTTAAACCTGATATTCTTTCCAACTCTTCAAGTTGTTTTTGATGAATTCCATTTATTTGTTCCTTTTTATCCGCTACTTCTTTTATTTTTTTGTTGAGTACTTCATCCTTCTTTTCTAGATTATCAGATTTTCTATCTAATGTTTCTTCCTTTTGCTGTAATCTTCTTTCCAACCTTTGTAGTTCATTACGTCTTTCTCTATTTTCTCTATCAAGTTCATTTCTTAATCTATGAACTTCTTCTTTTGCTTCAAGTAAAATCTCTTTTTTAGATGTTTCAGCCTGCTTTTTAGCTTCTGAAACTATTTCCTTGGCTCTGTTTTCTGCATTATTTATTTTACCCTCAGCAATATTCTTTCTTATAAAATATCCAATTCCAACACCTATAGCACCTGTTACAATGCTTACTACAATCTGAATAGAATTAATATCTAAACACCTCCCCATCTTAATCATAAGCAAATAATAAAACCGAGAAACCTCGGTTTTTAAATCTTTCTATGTTTTTTATAGATCAAAATTTAAAACACTATCCAGGCCTCATTATTCATCTACAGATACACCAATATCTGTTATAATTGTATATCTTTTTTTATATACTGTCAAGGTCATATTCTTTTACCCATTTTATTATAGGATGATGTCTATTCCTTTATTCCTAAAAAAAAAACCCATACGGGTTTTTTTATGATTCACTATCTACTGTAGCTACTAGTTCGTCTTCTTTCTTTAAAGGAAGCTGATGTAACTCTCTTATTTTATTCTCTACCTCAAGGGATATTCCAGTATTTTCAATTAAAAATTGTTTTGCATTTTCTCTACCTTGACCTAGCTTCTCATCTCCATAGCTATACCATGAACCAGCCTTTTTTATAATATCTTCTTTAACAGCACAATCTAAAATACTGCCTTCTTTTGATATGCCTGTACCATACATAATATCAAATTCTGCTACTTTAAAAGGAGGTGCTACTTTATTTTTTACAACTTTCACTCTTGTTCTATTCCCTATAATGCTGTCCGCTTTTTTTATTGATTCAATTCTTCTTACATCAAGTCTCACAGATGAATAAAATTTGAGAGCTCTTCCTCCAGTAGTTGTTTCTGGATTTCCAAACATTACCCCTACTTTTTCTCTCAATTGATTGATAAATATTGTAGATGTTTTTGATTTGTTAATCACACCTGTAAGCTTTCTTAATGCTTGAGACATAAGTCTTGCCTGAAGCCCCACATGACTATCTCCCATTTCCCCTTGGATCTCAGCTTTAGGAACTAATGCTGCAACTGAATCTACTACGATTACATCTATAGCGCCACTTCTAACTAGCGCTTCACATATTTCTAAAGCTTGTTCTCCAGTATCAGGTTGAGATACAACTAACTCATCAATATTTACACCTAAATGTTTCGCATATACAGGATCAAGTGCATGTTCAGCATCTATAAAAGCGGCAACGCCTCCAGTTTTTTGGGCTTCTGCTATAATATGAAGTGCAACTGTCGTTTTACCAGAAGACTCTGGTCCATATATTTCGATAATTCTTCCTCTTGGAATACCACCTATGCCCACAGCAATATCTAAATCTAGTGATCCAGTAGATATAGATTCGATATTTAATCTTGATGTATCTTCTCCTAGTTTCATAATAGAACCTTTTCCAAATTGCTTTTCTATTTGCCCCATGGCAATTTCTAACGCTTTTCTTTTCCCTTCCATAATTCACCAGATTCAATATCTGGTTTTCACCTACCTTTCTCTTCGTCGAACAAATGTTCTTAATTCATTATATACCATTCCTATTCTATGGTCAATCCTATTTATTTTTCTAGTACTTTTCTAATCATATTGAGTGCAAGCATACTCGTATAATTTCTTATTCGATTTCTATCTCCAAAAATATTATATTGATTGCATACAATATTTTCTTTATAAGCAAGACCAATATATACTAATCCTACAGGTTTTTCTTTTGTCCCACCACCAGGACCTGCTATCCCTGTTACAGATACGCATATTTCACTTCCAGTTGCAGCTTTTAATCCTAATACCATTTCTCTAGCTGTTTCTTCACTAACAGCGCCATGTTCTTTAAGCGTAGTCTCTTTCACACCTAATTCTTCAATTTTCGCTTCATTACTATATGTAACAATACTTCGATTCAAAGATTCTGATATTCCTGGAATACTTGTTAACTTTGCAGCAATTAATCCTCCCGTACATGATTCTGCAAAAGAAACAGAAACCTTTTCGTCTAACAATTTTTTCGCAACCACTTGGACTAATTCTTCATCATTATAGCTATATATATATTCCTCTAATCTATTTTTTATTTGATTTATTACAGGAATAATCATTTCCTGTGCTTTAGCTTCATTTTCAGCTTTGGCAGTAATACGAGCACTCACTTCTCCTTCCTTTGCATAAGTTGCAATAGTAGGATTTGATTGATGATTGATTAAATCCATTATGGCAGTTTCTAACGCAGATTCACCAATACCAAAAAATCTCAATACTTTTGAGTAAATCGTATCTTTTGACTTAGTTTTTAAATAATCCTTTACAGACTCAAACATGCTTTTCATTTCTTTAGGTGGCCCTGGAAGACTTATAACTATTTTTCCATCAAACTCAATAATAAATCCTGGTGCAGTTCCACAATCATTATCTAAGACAATACTATCTTTTGGTAAGTATGCCTGTTTTATATTATTTTCATTCATTTTCCTATTAAGATTTTTAAAATACGTACAAAGCTTTTCAAAGGACGGTTCATGCATTTCTAATTTTTTTCCTGCTACTCTCGCAATCGTCTCTTTTGTAAGATCATCCTGTGTTGGCCCTAGCCCCCCTGTAGTAATAATTAAATCCGATTTAGACAATGCATAATCTAATATATCTTTTAATCGATTTTCATTATCTCCAGCTGTAAAATGATGATATACATTTATTCCTAATCCATTCAGTTCTTGAGATAAATAAACTGTATTTGTATTTACAATCTGTCCAAATAAAATCTCTGTACCTACACTTATAATTGAACAATTCATTCCTAAAACCCCTTTTCCCCTCAAAATATTAAAAAGCAGCTATGCTGCTTTTAATGTTTTATTACTTGTCTATTAAGATATAAATAATCTACACCTGATACAATGGTAAGAATCACTGCAACCCAAAGCATAATTGTACTAAATGGAAAGCCTATTAAGCTAAATGGATAATTATTAAGAAGTATTGCAACAATTGCTATAATTTGTGTAATGGTCTTTAACTTTCCCCACCAACTTGCTGCAATTACAATTCCTTCTGATGCAGCAACCGCTCTTAGTATACTTATAGTATATTCCCTTGATATAATTACAACAACAATCCAAGCAGGTAATTTACCCATTTGCACAAGACAAACTAAAGCTGCTGTAACAAGAAGCTTATCCGCCAAAGGATCCACGAACTTTCCAAATTTTGTTACCTGGTTTCTACTTCTTGCAATATACCCATCTAACGTATCTGTTATGGCAGCTATAGTAAAAATTCCAGCAGCTATATACATACCATACGGAATTTTGTTTAAAAGTACAATCATAAAAACAGGAACTAAAAAGATTCTAGCAATGGTCAACTTATTCGCAAGATTCATGTAATATCTCTCCTAATAAATCATATTCTAAGGTATCTGTTATTTTAACCTTTACTAAATCTCCTATAATTAGAAGTTTAGTTGAATTTACATACACAATACCATCAACCTCTGGTGCATCATATGCCGTTCTTCCTACATAAACATCCTCTTCATCAATCTTCTCTTCTATCAGTATATCATAAATATTACCTATTTTCTCCATGTTTTTTTGAAATGAAACCTCTTTTTGTATAGCCATAATTTCATCTCTTCTTTCTTCCTTAATATCTTCTGAAATCTGGCCTTTTAATTTAGCAGCTGGTGTATCTTCTTCTTTTGAATAAGTAAATACCCCTAGTCTATCAAATTTCACATCCTCAACAAATGTTTTTAGTTCCTCAAACTGCTCCTTTGTCTCTCCTGGAAAACCAACAATAAGAGATGTGCGAATATGCATATTGGGTATTTTATTACGTAGTTTTTGAATAACTTGTAAAATATGTTCTTTTCTTGTAGCTCTATTCATTCTTTTTAGAATTTCATCATTACAATGTTGAATTGGCATATCAATGTATTTGCAAATCTTTTTTTCTTCTGCAATTACATTGATTAATTCATCTGAAATTTTATCAGGATAGCAATATAAAATTCTTATCCACTCTATTCCTTCAATTTGCGCTAACTTCCTCAATAATTCAGGAAGTTTATATTCTTTGTATAGATCAATACCATATCTTGAAGTATCTTGAGCAATTAAAATCATTTCTTTAACGCCTTTTTGGGCCATAATTTGTGCTTCATTAATAATATATTCCATTTTTCTACTTCTATAATTTCCTCTCAACTTTGGAATAATGCAGTAAGTACAACAATTATCACAGCCTTCTGCAATTTTAAGATAACCCATAAACTTAGGTGTACTTAAAATTCTTGGAAGATCTTCTGATATTTCTATATTGATATTTCCAGATTTTACAACTTTCTTTCCTTTTAATGTATCATCAATAACTTTTATAATTTCTGGATAGTTTCCTGTTCCTATCACCGCATCTACTTCTGGTAGTTCTTCTATTAATTCCTTTGAGTATCTTTCAGCCAAACAACCCGTTACCACTAATAATTTACAATTTCCATTGATTTTTAAGGTTCCTAATTCTACAATTGTATCAATAGATTCTTGTTTTGCTGACTCAATAAATCCACAGGTATTCACAATAATAATATCAGCTTCATATTCATCCTTTGTAATCTCAAAATCATACTGAGATAATAATCCCATCATTACTTCTGAATCTACTAAATTTTTTGAGCATCCTAATGACTCAATAGCTACCTTTAAGTTCATATATTGAAACTCCCTTCTAGTTGTGAAACATATTATTTATAAAATCATTTAAAATAGGGATAACGTCTTCCATTTTTTCATAATCAATCACTAAATCATAGTTTTCATATTTTTTAATAGAATAATTATATAAGGGATCATAATAATGCTCCATTAAATATTGAATCACATAAGTATAATCTTTTTCTTCAATTTTATTGATTAAATTATTTACTGATTCGTTTCCTAATTTTTTTCTTAAATGATTCAATGATGCTACTATTTTTGAATGGTTCACTTCTAAATGCTTAGCATAATCTTTTAAAATAACCTCTATTCTATTTTCAAATGTTGTTTTTATAAGAACATGATAGCCATTTACCATCTGAT
This sequence comes from Crassaminicella profunda, assembly GCF_019884785.1. Taxonomy (GTDB): domain Bacteria; phylum Bacillota; class Clostridia; order Peptostreptococcales; family Thermotaleaceae; genus Crassaminicella; species Crassaminicella profunda. Next base: position 1,664,136 of record NZ_CP082326.1, on the reverse strand, counting down.
TATACACAGCATCTGGTACCATAACACTACCTACTCTTTTACTTTCACTTTCTACGAATATATAGTTTTCTTTTGAATTATATAACACATGAAATATTAAGGATTCAAATGTTTTTTGTGATGGAGGTTTTCCACTAAAAACAATATCTCCAAATACAGAACCACTATTTTTTGCTATTTCTTCTAAATTAAGCACTGGCTCTTTTATGGCCTCTAATTGATCAAGTATATGAGTTTTACCTACACCTGTTAATCCATGAAGCATAATAAATTTATATCTTTCTATTTTATTTTCTAGAAAGTCAATTACATATTTTCTATAGCTCTTGTATCCATCCTTTAGCTGATATATATTATCAATGTTCAGCATGGTTAGTAAATTACATACGGATTTACTTCTCATTCCACCTCTCCAACAGAATATAACAATATGATCATACTCCATACTATATTGTTTCACTGTACTATAAAGGTTTGGGAGTTTTGTTGATACTAAGTCTAGTCCCTTTACTGTGGCTTCATGAGGATTTTCTTGTCTATAAATGGTTCCTACAATTGCCCTTTCTTCATCATCTAATATGGGAATATTCTTAGCTCCTAAAATGGTTCCATCTTCATATTCTAATGGCGCTCGTACATCAATAAAAAGTGTATTTTTTAATGTCAATGCTTTTTCAACGTCTATTACTTTTACCACATCTATCCCTCTATTTCTATTTATGATTTGCTCTTCATTTCCTCAAATTCTTCTTTTGATATTAATACTTGTCTTGGCTTACTTCCTACATGTTCTCCAACAATATTCCTTTCTTCCATAGCGTCAATTAATCTTGCAGCTCGATTATATCCTATTCTAAACCTTCTTTGTAACATTGAAATGGAAGCTTGTTGTATCTGTATTACTAACTCAATAGCATCTTTTAATAATTCATCTGTCCCTTCTTCTTCCTGTGATAAATTACTTTCAACCTTTTCGATAATGTCTTCCTCATAATTATTATCTGTAGATTGTTCTTTTACAAAACTTACAACTCTTTCTACTTCCCCATCTGAAATAAATGATCCTTGCGCACGAACAGGTTTTGACGCTCCAACAGGATAAAATAGCATATCCCCTTTACCAAGCAATTTTTCTGCTCCTCCCATATCTAATATAGTTCTTGAGTCTGCTTGAGAAGAAACAGAAAAAGCAATACGAGATGGAATATTCGCTTTAATGACTCCTGTTATTACATCAACAGAAGGTCTTTGGGTAGCTACAATAAGATGTAATCCTGCCGCTCTAGCCATTTGAGCAAGCCTACAAATCCCATCTTCTACTTGACCTGGTGCTACCATCATTAAATCTGCAAGTTCATCAATGATAATCACAATTTTAGGTAATGTTTCTTTTCCTTCATTCTTCATTTTTTCATTGTAACTATTAATATCTCTTACACTATTTTCTGCAAAATATTTATACCGATTCGTCATCTCTCCTACTGCCCAATTTAATGCACTTGAAGCCTTCTTAGGGTCTGTTACAACAGGAATTAAAAGATGAGGAATTCCATTATAATTATTTAATTCCACTACCTTTGGATCTACTAAAAGTAGTTTTACTTCATCTGGTGTAGCCTTATAAAGAATACTAATAATCAATGTATTAATACATACACTTTTTCCTGAACCAGTAGCCCCTGCAATCAACATATGTGGCATCTTAGCCAAATCAGCTATAATAGGATTGCCAGCAATATCCTTTCCTAAAACAAAAGTTAGCTTTGAATCACTGTTTTTGAATTTTTCACTTTCTAAAACTTCCTTTATTGTAACAGGGGAAACATTTTCATTAGGAATTTCTATGCCTACAGCAGCCTTACCTGGAATAGGTGCTTCAATTCTTATATTTGATGCTGCCAAGTTTAGTGCAATATCATCTGACAAATTTACTATTTTACTCACCTTAACTCCTGGACTAGGCTGAATTTCATATCTTGTTATGGTAGGTCCTTTGCTTACTTGTACAACTTTTGCCTCTACTCCAAAATTTTCTAGTGTGTTTTCTAATATACTTGCTTTATGTAAAATTTCTTTTTTATCATTTTTTGTATTTGCAACTGGATTATCCTGTAATAAATTAAAATCAGGAAATTTGTAATCTAAATCTGATTTAGCAGAACTCTTAATATGAATACTTATATCTTCTACATTTTTTTCGTCCTGAGATGTTGCAGCAATTTCTATTTTACTATTCATCTTCTCTTCTTTTATAGGTTCATTTGCTTTCTTACTAAACTCAGCTTCACGGGTAAAATCAAGAATTTTAATCTTTTCATCTAAATGATTATTTTCATTAATAGATGTTTCCATCTCCTGCTTTAAACTCATAGCTTTTTTCTTTTTTGTTTTTTTCTGTTTTTTATCTGGCACATAAATAAACTCACTCACAGAACGACCCATTAGTGAACAAAATCTTACAAAGCCATTTTTACATTTTTTTAGCATACTCACTAAAGAAATTTTTGTAATCACAACAAAAGAAATAATCATTAATGTAACAATTACAACATAACTACCATTTACCCCTAAAAATCTTATCCCCATACTTCCTAATAAACTACCGATTAGTCCTCCACCGACTCCTTCTATCCCTTGATCATATACTAATTTTATATTTTGAAAACTCCATGCTTTTGGAATATACTCTTCAAAATAAATAATAGTATATAACATAACATATCCTATATACATTAGAATCATTGCAAATTTGAACTTTTTATCAAAAATACTGGTTTTACCGATCATAGAAAAAATTCCTAAAAGTATAATAAAATAAGGCAATAAATACGCTGGTGCAGATAATAATCCCATTAAACTAGCTTTTATAACTTTTCCTATTTCACCAGTAGATTCCGTTTGCAAACTAATCATAATTAGTATTCCCATAGATATGGTAAATAAAGAAATAATTTCATTTTTCAGGGTAGATTTATCCTTTCCTTTACTTTTTCTCATACTCCTTCTACCAGCCATAAAGTCACCTCCTATTCTTATTAGAAAAAGCACAGGTTAACTGTGCCAAAAACTAGCAATGCCATGATGGATCTATAACCCATGTATAAAAATAAAGTGTCAATACTATCAATATTAACACTTTAACATTGTTATTATAACATAAGGGTCTGAATTATTCTATTGTAAATTCTTTTGGACTTCATTTTGCTTTTTTAATTTAATCAGTTCTTTCAATTTCATCATGGCAGCATGTAACCCACCAACGTCATCAATTAAACCAGTTTCTACAGCTTCATTTCCTATTAGAATGGTTCCTACATCATTTGCTATCTCATCTGTTTCTGTCATTAATTTTACAATGGTATCTCTAGGGACTTTTGATGTTCTTGTGATAAACTGGATAATTCTTTCCTGCATTTTTTGAAAATATTTAAAGGTTTGTGGAACCCCTATAACCAATCCATTCATTCTTATTGGATGAATTGTCATGGTAGCCGTTTTAGCAATAAATGAATAGTCACTAGCAGTAGCTAATGGAACCCCAATACTATGTCCTCCTCCCAGTACTAATGATACAGTAGGCTTTGATATACTTGAAATCATTTCTGCAAGAGCAAGTCCTGCTTCTACATCTCCACCCACAGTATTTAGTACTGTAAGCATTCCCTCTATTTTAGGATTTTCTTCTACTGCAATTAATTGAGGAATAATATGTTCATATTTTGTTGACTTATTTTGTGGAGGTGCTACCATATGCCCTTCAATATGTCCAATAATTGTAAGATAGTGTATGTTACTAGGCATATCAGGAATACCATGGTTGCCTATATCTTTCACATTATCGACCTTTGGATCTAATGTTAATTTTGGTTCTATACTAGGAGACTTGGGATTTTGCTGTGTATCAGGAGTTTGTCCTATTATTTTATAGTGGTTATTCATCATTTCACACTCCTATTTTTATAAATTTTGAAATCCAGTAATAAAATATAATTATTACCTATTCCTTTAAATTATTTTTTCCAATAAAAAAACTACTATACTATTTGCATATAGTAGTTTTATAAAATTTATTTTGACAGGTTAAATTCCTTGTGAAGAGCATTCACTGCTTTTTGTGTATCCCTATCACTTACTAAGCAAGATATTGTATTATGAGAGTCAGAAGTTTGTAAAATCCTTATATTTTCTTTAGATAAGCTTTTTACAATTTTCGCCATAACCCCTGGGATTCCTCTCATTGCATTTCCTATAGCTGTTATTTTGCTACAATCCCTTATAATATGATAATGGAATCCATTTTTCTTTAATATTTTTTCAACTTTTTCTATATCTTTTGACTCAATTGTAAATACTTTTTTATCAATAAAAAAGTTTATTAAATCTATACTAATCTGATTATTTGTCAATTCATTCATCAATAATTCATTCAGTTCTACAGAATCTTCAAAATACACACTCACCTGATTAATATTGTTTTTATGAGCTATAGCTGTTAGTATATCTTCTTTTGATACATTCTTACTATATTTATTATTACAGGTTCCCTTATGATGAATAATGGTTCCTGGTGCATCAGACAATGTATTCTTTACCTTTAAAGGAATACTTCCTCTTTTAGCAATAGCTACAGCTCTAGGATGAACTACTTTAGCACCGTCTTCAGCCATTTGATATATTTCATCATATCCTATATGATCTATTACTTTTGCTTCAGCCACAAGCCTAGGGTCTGCTGTCATTACTCCATCTACATCCGTATATATTTCAACAACACTGGCCTTTAAGGCTTCACCAAGTATCGCTGCTGAAGTATCGCTTCCTCCTCGCCCTAGTGTTGTAATATCTCCCTTCTCTGTTGCCCCTTGGAATCCTGTAACTACAGGAATATAATCTTGTCTCAATAAATCTAAGATATTTGAAGGATCAACTTTAAGCACTTCAGCATCTCCATAACGCTCATCCGTTATAATACCTGCTTGATATCCTGTTAATGCAATCCCCTTATATCCCATAGATTTAATCGTATTTGACAAAATAACGGTAGAAATCATTTCTCCGCAGGCCATGATCATATCTAGCTCTCTACTATCATATTCTTTAAAAGCTGCATTTGCAAAATTTATTAATGTATCTGTTGCATATGGCGCTCCATTTCTTCCAATTGCAGAAACAACCACCACTGGATATTTTCCTGTTTTTTTTGTATCAATTACTTTGCGAGCTACTTTTTCTCTAAGCTCTTTTGTACCTACTGAAGTTCCACCAAATTTTTGAACAATGATATTCATACGCTTCCCCCTAACCAAATCCTTACCTATATATTAGCATGAATTAACAAAAACATCTACATATTTTTAGCACTACTACTATTTATAATATGTTAGAAATGGTATTTTGGGGATAGAATCCTATAAATTTTTGCAACCTATTCCTATAATAAAAATCTACCTTTTGAAAATTGCTCTTCTTCTAATTCTATAATAATCATGTCATTCCCTATTTTTCTAACACAATTCCATGGAATTTCAACAAAATTTTTATCCTGAAAAATAGAAAATTGATTTCTAAAGGCTGGCACTAATACAGCTCTAATTTTTCCATTTCTTTCATCTATTAATAGATCAGATTCAGCTAAAATTCCTAATCTTCCACCATCACTTAAATTTACAATTTCTTTTCCTCCCAATTTACTTAATCTCATTTTTATCCCCCTCATTAATAAAAAAATTCGCATTTAACTAATGGCATATGCTCATCTCGCCAACGAAAATTCAAAATATACTTTTGAATTTGACCTGGCTCCAAGCTGTCCAAACAATTATACTTTGTAATAGTTATCCACAAATTTTAAATCTTATAAAAAGATAAATGTGTAACCCTATTGAATATTTGTTGTCACACATTTATATACATTTATACTTTATTCTATTAAAAAAAAATCACATTATTACACTTAAATACCTGTATGACCAAAACCACCTGATCCTCTTTTGGTTTCATCTAATACTTTTACTGACTCCCATGTAATTTTTTCGTATTTGCAAATAACTAATTGAGCAATTCTATCCTTAGGCGCAATTGAAAAGGATTCATCTCCCCAATTAATAAGTGGTACTTTTATTTCTCCCCTGTAGTCACTATCAATGGTCCCTACTCCATTTACTAAACCAATACCAAACTTTACTGCTAGTCCACTTCTTGCTCTCACTTGTGCCTCTAACCCCTCAGGCAACCCAATACATATACCCGTAGGTACCAACACCCTCTTTCCAGGTTTTAATTCAATTGTTTCTTTTATATCTGCATGTAGATCCATTCCTGCTGATCCAGATGTTTCATATTTAGGTAACATTACATTCTCTTTTGCTTTTATTTTTATTTTATACATATGTTCTCCTCTCTAACAAAAAAGATATTAGCAGTTGCTAATATCTTAAGATTTTAAAAGTCTAGATAAATCCATTTTTTCATCAACTTTTCCCACAGTAACAACAGACGCATTATCTAATACAAATATTTTATCAATCACATTTTTTATATCTTCCATTTTGATATTGTCAATTTTTTGTAAAACTTCCTTTTGTGAATATATTTTTTCTAAAAACAATTCTGATTTTCCAATAGATAACATTCTACTACTTGTACTCTCTAATCCTAAAATATAGTTTCCCTTTAGTTGTTCTTTACATTTTAATAATTCAGCTTGTGTAAGTCCATCTTTTTTTATTTTTCCAATTTCTTCTTTAATCAACATTATAACTTTCTCTAATTGGGAAGGATTAATTCCTGCATAAATTGTAAATAAACCTATTTGTTGATAAGACGACGGATAAGAAAATATTGAATAGGCTAATCCCTTGTCTTCTCTAATGTTTTGAAATAACCTTGAACTCATGCTACCTCCAAAAACAGTATTCATCAAAAGTAAGGAATAATAATCATCACTCCTTAATGGAACACCTTGAAATGCTATACATAAGTGAAGCTGTTCAATATCTTTATGTTTAAGCCCTGTATCCGTAACAAATTTAGGCACATCTAATAACTTTTGTTTATTATTTTTGTTCGTAAAATGCTTGAATTTTTCCTCAAGCATCTCAATAATTTCTTCTTCATTAAAGTTTCCAGCAATAGATACGACTATATTTTCAACAGTATAATTATTCTTAATATAGTCCATTAGCATTTCTCTAGTAAAACTACTTACAGTCTGGTGATTACCAAGCACTGGTAATCCTAAGGAATGTCCATTAAATATAGTCCTTGATAATAAATCATGTGCATTATCTTCTGGCGAATCTTCATACATATTAATTTCTTCTAATACTACACTTTTTTCCTTTTCAATTTCTGTAGTGTTAAAGGTAGAGTTAAAGATCATATCTGTTAATACATCAATCCCAATATCAATATGAGAATCTAATACTTTAGCATAATAGCAAGTACATTCCTTGCTTGTAAATGCATTTAATTGTCCTCCAATATCATCTATTGATTCAGCAATTTGTTTTGCTGTTCTATTTTTAGTTCCTTTAAAAAGCATATGCTCTATAAAATGAGTAATACCATTGTTCGTTTGATTTTCATTAATAGAACCAGTTTTTATCCAAAACCCTAATGAAACAGATTTTACATGTGGGATTTTTTCTAACACAACTCTTACACCATTACTTAATCGAATTTTTTGATACATCTTTTCCTCCTAGTTCTAAAGCTAATCATTCTGTATTCTATAAAACTTTAATCATTTTATAAAATACTTTGTTAACTTACAAAGTTAATAGCATATAGATATTATAATTTAGTATTGTCTAATAATCAAGAAAAATAGTTTATTACTCACTTAGTAAATCTGAAACTGTTCCTATTTTTATTTCTTCTTCTTTTATTTTATCAATGAGATAAGGAAGGGCTTTAACGGTAGCAGGTCTTGGATGCATTAAAAGAATTGCTCCTTTATGAGGTTTTTTCATCACTCTCTGAATAATAAGTTCTTCTGTAGATCCTTTTCTCCAATCAATGGTATCTACACTCCATAATATTGTTTGATACCCAAGGTCTTTTGCTACCTTCAAAGTTATATCACTATAATCCCCTGCAGGTGGGGCAAAATAGTTTGGTTTAAACCCTATTTCTTTTATAATGATCTCTTCCGTTTTTTTTATTTCTTCATAATTTTGCTTTTCTCCTATTTTACTATGCATTTTATGACTATAAGCATGATTTCCTATCTCATGCCCCTTGCTATAAATAAGCTTTAATAATTCTGGATTATTTGATGCCCATCTCCCTGTAACAAAAAAAGTTATTTTTATTTCCTTTTCTTCAAAAATATCTAGCATTTTAGGAATTTCTTCATTTCCCCAATCTACATTACAGGTAAAAGCCATTTTATTCGTATGGTCATCTCCATTTCTAATAGGATCTTCTATTTTTCCTATATAGAATGTACTTATACTATTTTCAACATAAAAAGCTGAAAATATGATTAAAATCAATAAAGTTAATAAAATTGTTATAAACCTCTTTTTAGAAATAATATACATTTTCACTCTTCTAACCTCCTTTCATAAGATTCATATTCAAAGTTTAAAATTTTATTCAATAAATCTATCTTAAAATAAAAAAAACATAAACCTTACTGGTTTATGCTTTCTGTTCTTCTTTTTTTGATTGTTCATTTTCTAAAAGTACTTTTCTAGATAAATTAATTCTTCCTTGTTTATCAATTTCAATAACTTTTACTAAAACTTCATCCCCAACTTTAAGTACATCTTCTACTTTTGGAATCTTTTCTTTAGCAATTTGAGAAATATGTAATAATCCTTCTTTTCCTGGTAATATTTCAAGGAAAGCTCCAAAATTTAAAATTTTAACTACTTTTCCCGTATATATTTCTCCGACCTTTGCTTCTTTTACAATTCCTTCTATGATCTTTACTGCTTTATTACCATCTTCCATATTAGCTGCTGTAATAAAGACTCTTCCATCATCTTCTATATCTATTTTTACATTTGTTTCATCAATAATCTTACTGATTGTCTTTCCACCAGGTCCGATAACCGTTCTAATTTTTTCAGGATCAATAGTAATATTAATAATCCTTGGAGCATATGGTGAAAGTTCTTCTCGTGGACTGGATATAGCTTCATTCATTTTCCCTAAAATATGTAATCGTCCTTTTCTAGCTTGCTCTAATGCTCTTTCTAATACTTCTTTATCAATTCCATGTATTTTTATATCCATCTGAATTGCTGTAATACCATCTGCTGTTCCTGCCACTTTAAAATCCATATCTCCTAAGAAATCTTCCATTCCCTGAATATCACTAAGAATAGTTACTTTGTTTTGTTCTTTTATTAAGCCCATTGCAATACCCGCTACTGGATCTTTTATTGGTACACCTGCATCAAGTAGTGCTAATGTGCTTCCACATACAGATGCTTGAGAAGTACTACCATTTGAACTTAATACTTCTGATACTAATCGAATGGTATAGGGGAATTCTTTTTCTGATGGAATTACAGGTTCTAGTGCTCTTTCAGCTAAAGCACCATGTCCAATTTCTCTTCTTCCTGGACCTCTTAGAAATCTTGCTTCTCCTACACTATAAGGTGGAAAATTGTAATGATGCATATAACGTTTTGACTCTTCTACGCCAAGTCCATCTATTACTTGTGCATCTCCTATAGCTCCTAATGTTGCTACAGTAAGTACTTGTGTTTGTCCTCTAGTAAATAATCCAGTTCCATGGGTTCTAGGAAGTACAGATACTTCGCTGGAAATAGGTCTGATTTCTTCAGCTACACGATTATCTGGTCTTATTCCTTCTTCTGTAATCATTCTTCTAACCTGTTCTTTTGTAATCTGATATAAAGTTTCACTTACATCTTTCAGGTTTTCAGGATATTTTTCTTCAAAATGTTCTATTGTTTCAAGCTTTACTTGATCCATATTTTCATTTCGTTCCAACTTATCTACTGTTTTAATAGCTTCAACCATCTTTTCAGTAGCAAATTCTCTTACTTCTTTTTCAATTTCTTCATCAACCTTAAATAAAGTAACTTCTTGTTTTGTTTTGCCAACTTCTTCAACAATTTCTTCTATAAATGCTACTATTTTTTTTATTTCTTCATGGGCAAACAAAATACCTTCCAACATAACCTCTTCAGAAATTTCATTTGAACCTGCTTCTACCATCATAATTGCATCTTTTGTACCAGAAACAACTAAATGCATTTGGCTCTTTTCGCTTTCTTCTAAGGTAGGATTTACAACAAATTCTCCATCAATTAAACCAACAATCACTGAGCCTGTTGGTCCATCAAATGGTATGTCTGAAATAGACAATGCAACAGATGACCCTATCATAGCAACAACATCTGGTGTACAATCTTGATCTACAGAAAGAACTGTAGCAATAACTTGTACATCATTTCTAAATCCTTTAGGAAATAGAGGTCTTATAGGTCTATCAATGAGTCTTGATGTAAGAACTGCCTTTTCTGTAGGTTTACCTTCTCTTTTTATAAAACCTCCAGGTATTTTACCAACAGCATAAAGTCTTTCTTGATAGTCAACGCTCAAGGGGAAAAAATCAATACCAGTTTTAGGCTCAGCTGATGCAACAGCAGTAACTAAAATAACTGTTTCACCATATCTAATAAGAGCAGATCCATTTGCTAGCTGTGCTACTTTTCCTACTTGAACTTCAAAAGCACGACCACCTATGGTAGTCTTAAATGTTCTCTCCATTGTTTACCTCCTCCTTATAACTTATTAAATTTATTCGACGTCCTTTATATTATTTCCTACACGTTTACGAAAAATCCTCTATATCATTCAAATAAAATAATAGAGCGGGATATTCCCGCTCAGTTTAGTAAATATTACTTTCTTAGACCTAGTTTTTGAATGATACTTCTGTATCTTTCAATGTCTTTGTCTTTTAAATAATTTAATAAGTTTCTTCTTTTACCTACCATTTTTAAAAGTCCACGACGTGAATGATGATCCTTTTTATGAACTTTTAAATGCTCATTTAACTCATTAATTCTAGTTGTTAATATAGCAACTTGAACTTCAGGAGAACCTGTATCACCTTCATGTACTTTATGTGCATCAATGATAGTTTGTTTCTTTTCTTTATTCATTGACATACTTTTCACCTCCTCTTATATTATCCCCAAAAGCCAAGTAATACGTTGGTGAATCGTAGTACGTAGCTTTGGTTCTTCAACACATTAGATTCTATCATATAAGACCTTTATTGTAAATAAAAACTTATATATTAAAAAACTTTTTTGCTTTTTCTACATCTTTATGAATTTGCTGGATTAATTCTTGAGTATTATTAAACTTCACTTCATCTCTAGATTTTTGATAGAATATAATTTTGATCTCTTGATTGTATAAATTACCAGTGAAATTTAAAATATGTGGCTCTACACTTATAGTTTCACTTCCTATAGTTGGCTTATATCCTATATTTGTAATACTATTATATATCTTATTATCAACTATACATTTGGTAAAATACACTCCTGAACTAGGTAAAATATGATTCTTGCTTATATCAATATTAGCAGTTGGAAAGCCTAATAATTCTTTTCCAATTCCATTTCCATGGACTACTTTCCCTGAAATAGAATAGTTTCTTCCTAAAAATAAATTGACTTTAGGAATATTTCCTTCCTTTATAATTTCTCGAATTTTTGTACTGCTAACAACTTCATCTTGTATTTTTATAGCTTTTACAATCATCAATTCATAATCATATTTTTCTTTTAACTCATAAAGAAGTTCTGTATTCCCTTGAGCCTTATACCCAAAATGATAATTAAATCCAACAACACCATAAGACATTTTTAGCTGATCCTTTAAGATTTCTTTCACAAATTTTTCAGGACTTAGGCTTCTTTGGTAATCATCAAAATCAACACAAACCATATAATCAACACCAAGACGACCTAATAACCTAATTTTTTTTTCAAAAGATATAATTTTCTTTGGTGCTCCATTTCGAGACGTTAGGGTTCTAGGATGATTTTTGAAAGTATAAACAACACTTTTCAAACCTTTTTTTTTACAAGCTTCTACTAGCTTTATAATTAATGTTTGATGTCCTATATGAACCCCATCAAAGTTCCCTAATGCAACACCTGTATTCCCATCTATTTCAATATGATTGAGTGAAGTTATAATTTCCATAATCTTTCCCCTTTAGACAAATACTCTATGAATATCAATATACAATTCTTCATCCTTTTTTACCATTCCTAGTGCAATGAATTGATTTTCTACATATAATCTTACCATCATTTCATCCTTTAAAGAATCGTAAGACGCAATATTCTTCATATAAATATTATTACCATTTCGTAAGTACTTTTCTGATTGCTTCTTTATATTTACTCTAGGCATATCTCTAAGTGGATAATCCATAGGAAACATATAATTAGAATTTATTTCTTCAACAGATAAATTTTCTAATTTTTCTAACGTGACTGTATCATTTAATTTGAATTTACCACTTTCTGTTCTTAGTAGAAACGACATATATGCACCACAATTTAAGGTATTTCCAATATCATCACATAAAGTTCTTACATAAGTCCCCTTCGAACAAAGTACATCAAAGAGAATAACATTCCCATCAATTTTAATAATGTCAAGTTCATAAATCATTATTTTCCTAGGTTCTCTATGAATTTCTTTTCCTTCACGAGCTAACTCATATAATTTTTTTCCCTTATGTTTTAGTGCAGAATACATAGGAGGTATTTGATATACCTCTCCCTTAAATGAATGAAATACATTTATAATATCTTTTTCATCTACATTTACAGGACGAGTATTAATAATTTTTCCCCAACGATCCTGTGTATCTGTATTATGCCCTAAAATCATTTCACATCTATACTTTTTCTGATCGTTTAAAAGATATCCACTTATTTTTGTTGCACTTCCAATACAAATAGGCAGTACACCTGCTGCCATTGGATCGAGGGTTCCTGTATGCCCTACTTTTTTTGTTTTTAGAATCCTTCTTATAGAATAGACAACATCATGTGAAGTCATATTCGGCGGTTTTAAAATATTGATGATTCCCTTCAAATTATCACCTACAAATAATTTTCCATCGTTTTAATAATCAACTGTTTTGCATTTTCAATACTATCATGAATCGTACATCCAGAAGCTTTTTTGTGTCCTCCTCCGTGAAAGAGGGCTGCTATTTTACTTACATCCACATCATATTTTGCTCTGAAACCTACTTTTATTTTATCTTTTCCCATTTCTTTTAACAATACCCCTACTTCAACGCCATTAATATCTCGTGCAAATTCAATAATTCCATCCGTATCTTCCGTTTTTACTCCCACTTTTTCTATCGTTTCTTTCGTAATACATAAAATAGCTAACTTTTTATCAAAATAAAGTTCAAGAGTATTTAAAACTTCTGATAACAACTTTACTTTATGCAGAGGTTTATTTTGATAAACTTGTGTAGTCACAAAATTTAAATCAACATTTTTTTCAAATAATTCAGCTACAATCCTATGGGTTTGTGCTGATGTATTATCATATTTAAAACTCCCGGTGTCTGTGGATAATGCAGTATATAGGCAAGTTGCAATATCCTTTGTGATAGGCACTCCTAAATTTTTAATAAAGAAATATACGATTTCGCCTGTTGCAGCAGCTTTAGGATCAACAACATTTATATCTGCAAAATAAGTATTCGTTATATGATGATCTATATTTAAACTATTTTTCGCCTTATGAATATATTCATTTCTAGCACCTAATCTATCCATATCACTACAATCAATAGATATAGTCAAATCGAATCTTAAAGGCTCATCTATCCTATTAAGAATATATTCACATGGCAAAAATTGAATATTATAAGGTAGTTCCTCATCTAATAAAATAAAAGGACGCTTACCTATTTTTTTTAATGCTAGATATAATGCTATAGATGAACCAACCGTATCTCCATCAGGAAGAATATGAGGAAGAATAAGAATATTATCTGCCTTATAAATAGTATCTAAAGCTTCCTTCATATCAGTTGTCTTCTTTTTCATCTGAAATATCCTTCTTGCTTACTTTATTAATTAAATTTGACATATATATTCCTTTTTCTATAGAAGTATCTATATTGAATATAGGCTCAGGCGTATATCTTAATTTTAATTTTTTCCCAATTTCTTTACGTATAAACCCAGAAGCACTTTTCAATGCTTTTATGGTATTTTCTTTTTCTTCTTGGGATCCGTATACACTAATAAAAATATTTGCATATCTTAAATCTCTTGTCACGTCTACCTCTACAATACTTGTTAAAGTTGATATACGTGGATCTTTTAATTCATTCCTGATCATTGTACTCACTAGCTTTTTTATTTCTTCACTAATTCTATTTGTTCTTTGATATCCCATGTAAAAACCACCTTCCTTTGGTAGTTATTATGCTCTTTTTATTTCCTCAATAATATATGGCTCAACAATATCGCCTTCTTTGATATCATTATAATTTTCAAGACCTATTCCACATTCATAGCCTGTAGCTACTTCTTTTACATCATCCTTAAATCTTTTTAAAGATGATATAGCCCCTTCAAATATTACAATTCCATCACGTACTAATCTTACTTGTGCATTTCTTGTTACTTTTCCTTCTTGTACATACGCTCCACCAATAGTTCCTACTCCTGGTACCTTGAAAGTTGCTCTTATTTCAACTTTTCCGAGTACTACTTCCTTATATTCTGGATCAAGCATACCTTTCATAGCAGCTTCTACATCAGCAATTGCTTCATATATAATTCTATATGTTCTTAAATCCACACTCTCTCTTTTTGCTAAACTAGTTACTGTAGATGAAGGTCTTACATTAAATCCTATAATAATCGCATTAGAAGCAGAAGCAAGCATAATATCTGATTCAGTAATAGTTCCTACACCACCATGAATCATTTTTACCTTCACTTCATCATTACTCAATTTCATAAATGACTGCTTTACAGCTTCAACAGAACCTTGAACATCTGCTTTTACGATAATATTTAACTCTTTTACTTCCCCTTCTTGTATATGCTTAAATAAATCTTCTAAGGATACTTTTGCTGTTGCATTTAAATTTTCTTCTCTAATTTTTGCACGTCTTTTTTCAACAATTTGTCGAGCTACTTTATCTACTTTCACCGCATTAAAACTATCTCCTGCTTTAGGTACATCAGATAAACCTAAAATTTCAATAGCTGTTGCTGGACCTGCTTTTTTAATATTTTTTCCCTTATCATTAATCATAGCACGAATTCTACCATAAGCTGCACCTGCTACAATAGAATCTCCAACCTTTAATGTTCCATTTTGTACAAGCATAGTGGCTACAGGACCTCTACTTTTATCTAGTTTTGCTTCAATTACAGTACCCATTCCTAACTTATTAGGATTTGCTTTTAACTCCTGCATTTCTGCTACAAGTAGAATCATTTCTAATAAATTATCAATACCTTCCCCTTTTAATGCAGAGACAGGAACACATATAGTATCTCCACCCCATTCTTCAATTAAAACACCGTTTTCTGATAATTCTTGTTTTACTCGATCTGGGTTAGCATTAGGTCTATCAATTTTATTTAAAGCTACAATAATTGGAACATCAGCAGCCTTAGCATGGCTGATTGCTTCTAATGTTTGAGGCATCACACCATCATCTGCTGCAACAACCAAAATAGCTATGTCTGTTATACTAGCTCCTCTTGCTCTCATAGATGTAAATGCAGCATGCCCTGGTGTATCTAGGAATACAATTTTCTTGCCATTTACTCTTACTTCTGAAGCACCTATATGCTGTGTGATTCCACCAGCTTCTCTTGAAGTAACATGTGTATTTCTAATTGCATCAAGAAGTGAAGTTTTCCCATGGTCAACGTGCCCCATTACAGTAATTACAGGTGATCTCTCTTTTAAATCTCCTGGACGATCTGGTGTTTCCTCTAAACCAAACTCATCATCTTCTTTAGCTTCTTCTTTTTGAACATTCATTCCAAAATCTAAAGCAATTGAATGAGCTATCTCAAAATCAATATTTTGATTTGCTGAAGCAAAAATACCTAATCCAATTAATTTTGTAATGATTTCTGATACACTTTTTCCAATTTTATTAGCAAACTCCTGTACCATAATTGTTTCAGGAATAATTATAGCTTCTTCATCATGTTCTTTTTCCTCTATTTCTGAAACTTCCTTTGCTTTCTTAGAGCTTTTTTTATTTGAAATTTTGTTCGTTTCAATTTTTTCCTCAGTCGTTTCTTCTACTTCTTTAGTTGTTTCCTTGTAAAGTTCTTTTATTATTTCTACTGTCTCTTCATCTAACGCACTCATATGATTTGTTACAATAATATCAAGTTCAGCTAATTTATTAATCATTTCTTTGCTAGAGACTTCTAATTCTTTAGCTAATTGATATACTCTTACTTTTGACATGTTCGCTCACCCCCTAAATTATTTGAACCATCCTTCACTTCTTCAATAAGAGAAGAAATTTTTTTTGCAAGCCCTGTATCTTTTATTCCATAAACCGCTCTATTTGGTTTGCCCACAGCCTGTGATAATTTTTGTCTATCTCCATAGATTACACACTTAATATTTCTAAAATCCGCCATATCTTGAAACTTTTTCTTTGTATTATCTGATGCATCATTTGCAATAAGCACTAATTTAACGGCATTCTTTTTTACATACGCTGCACAGGTATCTTCACCCGTTACTAAATTTCCAGAGCGCTGTGCTAATCCTAAAAATGAAAGAACTTTATTTTCCACTTTTTATAAGTTCCTCATGTAGTTGATTATATATTTCTTTATCTATTTCCTGTTGAAAAGCTCTATTCAATGCTTTTCTTTTTTCCATTTTTTTAAAACATTCAATATTGTTACATATGTAAGCGCCTCTGCCGTTACCTTTTCCCGTTATGTCAAGTTTAATGTCTCCATCTTTAGACTTAACAATACGAATCAATTCTTTTTTAGGTTTTTGTTCCATACATCCAATGCACTGTCTTAGGGGTATTTTTCTAACTTTCATTCCAGAATACCTCCTATTCTTCTATTTCTTTCATAGCCTCTTCATATTGGGACTCACTCTTAATATCTATTTTCCAATTTGTTAGTTTTGCTGCTAATCTCGCATTTTGTCCTTCCTTACCAATTGCTAATGATAATTGATAGTCAGGAACAACAACTAGGGCAGTTTTTTCACTTTCTTTTACAATAACTTTCAATACCTTTGATGGACTTAATGCACTTGCAATTAATTCTTCTGGATCGTCATTCCATTTTATGATATCTATTTTTTCACCTTTTAGTTCATCTACAATAGCCTGTACTCTTGCTCCCTTGTGTCCCACACATGCTCCTACAGGATCAACATTCTCATCATGTGAGTATACTGCAATTTTACTTCTTGAACCAGCTTCTCTTGAAATGCTTTTTAGTTCTACAATCCCATCATGAATTTCAGGAACTTCCAATTCAAATAATCGCTTTACCAAACCTGGATGTGTTCTTGAAACAAGAATTTGAGGCCCCTTTGTTGTCTTTTTTACCTCAATAATATATGTTTTTATTCTATCATTATGTTTGTAAACTTCTCCAGGTATTTGTTCTGAAGGGGTAAGTACTGCTTCTGTTCTTCCAAGATTAATAAATACATTTCCCTTACTAATTCTTTGAACAATACCAGTAACAATCTCACTTTCCCTATTTACAAATTCATCATAAATGATTCCTCTTTCAGCTTCTCGAATCCTCTGTACAACTACTTGTTTTGCTGTTTGCGCAGCAATTCTACCAAAATTTTTAGGTGTAACTTCCTTTTCTACTACATCTCCAACTTCATAATTACTATCAATTTCTTTTGCATCCTCAACACTAATGTCTAATAATTCAGTTTCAACTGTTTCAACAATATTTTTTACTGAAAATACTCGAACTTCTCCATTTTCTCTATTAATATACACTTTCACATTTTGTGAAGTCCCATAATTTCTTTTGTACGCAGAGATCAATGCCGCTTCAATAGCATCAATCAAAATATCCTTCGCAATCCCTTTTTCCTTTTGAATCTGATCTAAAGCTTCAATAAATTCCCCATTCATTTATTGTACACCTCCCTTTTAAATAATGACAGAAAGTTTCGCTTTTGAAACTTTTTCTCTCGGTATTTTTATTTCTTTATCTTGATCCATTTTTAAAACAACAGACTCATCCTGAAGACCTACTAGCTCCCCTTGGAGCTGTTTTTTTCCGTCTAATGATTGATATAAATGCACCTCTATCTTTTGACCTTTATACCTTTCAAAGTCCTTATCTTTCTTTAGAGGTCTATCAAGTCCAGGAGATGACACCTCTAGATAATAATTTTGTTCAATAGGATCCACTTCATCTAATTTTTCGCTTAAATTCTCACTCACATGCTGGCAATCATCTATTGTTATTCCATCTGGTTTATCAATATATACTCGTAAAAACCAATTTTGCCCTTCCTTTACAAACTCTACATCCACTAACTCTAATTCTGTACCATCAATAAATGGTAATACTAATGCTTCTACTATGTCCGTTACACGTTTCTTTCCCATCCTTCTCCCTCCTTTTTATTTAACATACGCTATGTAACATTCTATATACATATTCTTTCGAAAATATACATTCATTATTCTTTTACTATATTCAAAAACTCAGAATTTCATATTCCGTAAAAGTAAGAAATAACAGCAAAGAGTGGGGTATATCCCACTCTTTTCACAAAATCTTATATGTCTATCGGTAAGATTATAGCATAACCGTTGAAAATATGCAACTCTAAAATAGTGACAACTGGTTGGTATCAGGCAATCCATTTAAACAACCATGCTGTTTTAGAGTTTCAATAACCGTTTTGGTAACTCTTGATCGCTCTCTTATATCCTCGAGAGATATAAATTCTCTATCTTTTCTACTTTGGCAAATACTCCTAGCTGCATTTTCTCCTACACCTTGTAATGCTCTAAGGGGCGGTAACAAGTTATTCCCTGATAAAATAAATTTATCTGAATCAGACTTATAAATATCTACTGGTAAAAATCCAAAACCTCTGCAATACATTTCATAAACTACTTCTAATACTGTTAACAAATCTTTCTCTTTTTGTGTTACATTGTTTCCCAACTCTTCTAAGTCTTTCATTTTTTGCTTGACTGTTTCTTTTCCTTTAACCACTAAATCTGCATCAAAATCTGAAGCTTTTATCGTAAAGTAAGTTGCATAAAAAGCTAAAGGATAATACACTTTGAAGTAAGCAATTCTAAAAGACATCATAACATATGCAACAGCATGAGCCTTAGGAAACATATATTTAATCTTATTGCATGAATCAACATACCACTGTGGAACATCATTTTCATGCATCATTGCTTCATCTTCAGGAGTTAATCCCTTTCCTTTTCTTACTTTTTCCATTATTTTAAAGGAAGATTTAGGAGGTAATCCTTTATGAATTAAATAATTCATAATATCATCTCGAGTAGAAATCACCTCTTTTAAAGGAGCAATATTTTGCCTAACTAAATCCTGAGCATTATTTAACCAAACATCTGTACCATGAGACAATCCACTTATACGGACCAATTCAGCAAAAGTAGTAGGTTTTGTATCTACTAACATTTGTCGTACAAACTTAGTTCCAAATTCAGGTATACCTAAACTACCTACTTCAAATTTAAAGTCATCATCCTTAATTTTTAAAGGTTCTAAACTTGTAAAAATCTTCACGGTTTCCTGATCATCTAATGGAATTTGTTCAGGGTCTACTCCTGTAATATCCTGTAGCATTCTAATAATTGTAGGAACATCATGTCCTAAAATATCAAGCTTTAATATCCTACCACTGATAGAATGATAATCAAAATGAGTCGTAATAACTCCTGATGAACCATCATTTGCCGGATACTGAATAGGTGAAAAATCAAAAATTTCCTTATAATTTGGTACTACCATAACCCCTCCAGGATGCTGTCCAGTAGTTCTTTTTACTCCTGTACATCCACGAGAAAGTCTATCTATTTCTCGATTATTCACTAAAACTTCCTTTTCTTCAAAATACTTTTTTACAAACCCATAAGCAGTTTTTTCTGCTATTGTGCCAATAGTTCCTGCACGAAATACATATCCTTCTCCAAATAATACTTCTGTATATTTATGGGCATTTGGTTGATATTCTCCTGCAAAGTTAAGGTCTATATCCGGTTCTTTATCTCCTTCAAATCCTAGAAAAACTTCAAAAGGTATATCATGTCCATTTTTCTCATAATCCTCATTACATTTTGGACATTTTTTATCAGGCAAATCCGCACCACTACCAATTGAACCATCTAAAATAAACTCTGAAGTCTTGCATTTTTTGCAAATATAATGGGGAGGAAGAGGATTAACCTCTGTAATATCACTCATTGTAGCAACAAAGGAAGATCCTACTGAACCTCTTGAACCCACCAAGTACCCATCTGCTAATGATTTTGTTACAAGCTTTTGAGCAATAATATACATAACCGCATAACCATTACTAATAATAGAATTCAATTCCCTGTCTAATCTTTTCTTTACAATTTCTGGTATTGGTTCTCCATAAATTCTTTTAGCTTTTTCATAACACATATTTCTTAAATCATCCTCTGCTCCCTCAATAACCGGTGGATATGTTTCTTCAGGGATAGGTATGATTTCTTCAATCATGTCAGCAATTCTATTAGGATTATTGACCACTACATCTAGAGCTATACTTTCTCCTAAATATTTAAATTCTTCAAGCATTTCATCCGTTGTCTTAAGGTATAGAGGAGCTTGATCATCTGCATCACTAAATCCTTGTCCAGCCATTAGTATTCTTCTATACACTTCATCCTTTGGATCTAAAAAGTGTACATCTCCTGTTCCAACAGTCATTTTATTAAATCTTTCACCTAACGTAACAATTTCCTTGTTTATTTCTTTTAATTCTTCTTGCCCCTTTACTAATCCTTTTTTGATTAGAAATTGATTATTTTCTATTGGCTGTATTTCTAAATAATCATAGTATTTTACAATGTTTTCAATTTCCCTTTGAGACTTATTATTTAGAATTGCTCTATATAATTCTCCTGCCTCACAAGCAGTACCTACAATGAGACCCTCTCTCATCTTTGAAAGCAGTGATTTAGGAATTCGAGGTCTCTTATGGAAATGATCTATATGAGACTCTGAAATAATCTTATATAAATTTTTAAGTCCTGTATAATTTTTCACTAATATGATTACATGAAAAGTATCTAGTTTCTTAACGTCTACAGATTTGGCATACAGATCATTTAGCTGGCTTAATTTTCTAATCTCTTTTTCCTTGAGCATTGATAAAAATTCAATAAAAATATGTGCAGTTGCTTCTGCATCATCAACTGCTCTATGATGATTCTCTAATTTTACATTTAATTCTTTAGCAATCACATTTAATTTATACCTTTTCAAGTGAGGAAGCAAAATCTTAGACAAACGTAGAGTATCTATAATAGGATTATTAAATGCCAATCCCATTTGACTACAATTTTGTTTTATAAAAGACGTATCAAAATTTGCATTATGGGCAACAACAGGAACATCTTTAATAAACTCCAAAAATTTAGGCAACACTTCTTCAATAGTTGGTTCATCTTTTACCATATTATCAGTTATTCCTGTCAATTCTATAATTTTAGGAGGTATAGGCATCTCTGGATTTACAAGGATATTAAATCGATCTATAATCTCATTGTTTCTTATTTTTACTGCTCCTATTTCAGTTATTTTATCATTTTTACTAGACAATCCTGTTGTTTCTATGTCAAATATTACATAACATTGTTCAATTTCTTTTTCGTTGCTATTGATTACAATAGGTTCTCCATCATTGACTAAGTATCCTTCTACACCATAGATCACTTTAATACCATGTTTTTTAGCTGCATCCATAGCCTCTGGAAAAGCTTGTACCACCCCATGGTCTGTTATTGCAATAGCAGCATGACCCCATTCTTTAGCCCTTTTAACTAAACTTTTTGTAGAAGATACGCCATCCATGGCACTCATTTGAGTATGAGCATGTAATTCTACCCTCTTTTTTTGCCCATTATCCATTCTTACTCTTGGCGTTCCCTTCATAATGTCTTTTGCCATAATAGCAATTTCTCTTGAAAAAGTATCATAACGAGCCTCTCCCCGTACCTTAACATACTTTCCATTTTTTAAACCTTCCGCCAATCCCTCTACTTGTTCCTTTTTAACAAACAACTTAACAGCAATAGATCCTCTATAATCTGTTACACTCAAAACACATAAGCTTTTACCATTTTTTAGTTCTCTCCATTCAACATCAAATATTTCACATGCAATTGCTACAATCCCAGATTCCTCATTAACACTAGGAATAGGTGTTATCATATCATTAAATTTTTTACCTAATATACATTCTCCATTTGTTACTATATTTTTTGTTTGCTTTTGCTTTTTAGGTGCTACCTCTTGATAAGTTATCATATTTTCAACAATGGCTTGTGTTTCTATCTCTTTTTCTTTTAGATAATGGTCTTTATTGTCATGCTCTAAATCTATATGCTCTTTAAAAACTACTTTTATATTTTTATTTAGCTCCGATTGAATCATCGCTTTGATAAAACTATCCACTTTTTTTTCTTTTAAATTTTCAATTCCTATGGAATTTTCCACTTCAAGAAATAGAGTTTCCTTATTTAATGAACACTTCGATTGCTTTAACCATGCTAATGAAGAAGGGATGGATTGATTTAATGCATAAATAACATTTTTCCAATATGCTTTAAAATCATCATCTTTTTCCAAATCAATGTTCTTATAAAAAGTATTGAAATTTATCTCTTTTACAAAAGGAATATTTTTTTTAACATTCATTTTTAAGTCATCTAATATTGCCCTATGAATAATATGATTAGGAATCAACATAAAGCTTAGCTTTTTCGTTTCCTTATAATATTTAATTTTTTCAACAACGGCATCAATTTCTATATTTATACTAGGAGCAATATGTTTTACAATCTTATTTAATGAATAATCCAATTATATCCCCCTTTCCTTGTTAAGAATTTCTCCTATAGATTATAAAAAAATCCATTCATTACCTTCAAAGATACAAGCATTAGTAATGCTTTGAAGGTTTAGGATTTTTTCATACTATCTACCATAAGTTTTCTCAAAATTTTTATATAGAAATATTCCTTTCCTGATAATCTCTATATAAAAAGAATTATTACATCTTCATAATTTCTTCTAATAATACAGCTTCTATATCTTCTTCTTTTACTTTTTTTATGATTTCTCCCTTTTTAAAAAGGAGTGCTGAACCTTTTCCTCCAGCAATACCAATATCTGCATCTTTCGCCTCTCCTGGTCCATTTACAGCACAACCCATGATGGCAACTGTTAAGGGTTTATCTATTGTAGTTAATTTAGGTTCTATCCTATTTGCTAAACTGATTAAATCTATTTGAGTTCTTCCACAAGTTGGACAAGAAATCAAATTTATCCCAAAATTTCTTAATTCAACAGCTTTTAAGATTTCTCTAGCTAATTTTACTTCTTCCACAGGATCTCCTGTTAATGAGACTCTTAAAGTATCTCCTATTCCGTCTAATAACATAGCTCCTATTCCTATACAAGATTTTATGGTTCCACCCTTAATGGTACCTGCTTCTGTAACACCTATATGCAGTGGATAGTCTACCTTTTTTGCCATTAATCGGTAAGATTCTATCGTAAGTTTTATATCAGAAGCCTTTAAAGAAATAACTATATCCTCAAAATTTAAATTTTGGAGAATTTCTACATGCTCTAATGCACTTTCCACCATAGCTTCTGGGGTAACTTTTCCATATTTATTGATAATTTTTTTATCAATGGATCCTGCATTTACACCTATTCGAATAGGAATATTTCGTTCTTTTGCCTTCATTACAACTTTTTTAACGCGATCTACATCCCCAATATTTCCTGGATTTAATCTTAACTTATCTACACCGTGTTTTATGGCTTCTAAAGCTAATCGATAATCAAAATGAATATCTGCTACAATAGGAATATTAATATTTTGTTTTATTTCTTTTAAAGCTTGTGCAGCCTCTAAATCTAGGACTGCTACTCTTATGATCTCACATCCTGCCTTTTCAAGACTCTTAATTTGATCAACTGTTCTCTTAACATCTCTCGTATCTGTATTTGTCATAGACTGTATAGAAATAGGAGCATCTCCCCCTATTTTCACATTCCCACAAAAAACTTCTCTTGTTTTCTTTCTTTCAATATCCATTGTTTACACCAACCTTAAAATAAATCCATGATCTGCTGAACTAAATTAAATCTCTCAACATCTTTAAAAATCATAAATACCATCAAACTCATTAATAATACAAATCCTGTCAAATGAATAAATCCTTCCTTTTCTGGATCAAGTGGCTTTCCTCTTAGTCCTTCTACCATTAAAAAAACTAATCTCCCACCATCTAAAGCTGGAATAGGCAATAAATTAACAATACCTAAATTCACACTAATGATCCCAGCAATCCACAATACACTATATATATTGGTTTTAGCAGCCTGGCCTACTATATGAATAATACCAACAGGCCCTACTACATCTTTTACAGAAGGTTTCATAAAAAAGGCTAACATACTTTTAATAATAAATGTCATTCTTTCAAAACCAGTAGTAATAGATTTTTTAATAGATTTTTCAAATGTAGGAGAAATCCCAATCATTACTTGATTTGTTTCTTTATTGATAACTGGCTTAATGGAAATATTCTTCTCTTTTTCATCTCTTAATATTTTTATAGAAAGTTCTTGATCTTTTTTACTATGAATAGTTTCAACAAGTTCTTCCCAACTACTCATTTTCTCTCCATCAATAGCAATAATTTGGTCTCCGGCCTTCATTCCTGCCATTTGTGCTGGATAATCTGGTATAATCTCTCCTATGGTCGTAGAATTTGTAGGAAATCCCATCATATAAAACATCATTGTAAATAAAAGAATCGCCAAAACAAAATTCATAAATGGTCCTGCAACAATTACAAGTATTCTTGCCCATACAGGCTTATTATTAAAACTTCTTTCATCTGTAGATGCTTCATCTTCACCTTCCATTTTCACATATCCACCTATTGGCAATGCTCTTATGGAATATTCTGTTTCTCCAGCTTTAAATTTAAAAAGTCTTGGTTTCCCCATACCAATAGAAAACTCATGTACTTTTATTCCTACAAGTTTGGCAACGCTAAAATGTCCAAATTCGTGGAAAACTACTAAAACACCGAAAACTAAAAGAGCTATCATTATCGTTCCCATGTCTACACCGCCTTAAAGGAAAATATTTCTTACAAAATTTCTTGCCCAACGGTCAATTTCTACAATCTTATCAAGATCAAGATCCTTTTCAATATTATGTTTTTCTAATGTTAATTCAATGCCTTTAGGTATATCATAAAAGCCAATTTTTTCTTTAATAAAAAGCTCAACTAGCACTTCATTCGCAGCATTTAAAACAGTAGGATAACTTTTACCCAATTCTAACGCATCATAAGCAAGTTTTAAACAAGGAAATGTATTTAAATCAGGTTTTTCAAAGGTCAAAGTTGCAACCTCAAATAAATTTAACTTTTTATAATTATTTGCAACTCTATGAGGATATGTTAGAGCAAATTGAATAGGCACTCTCATATCTGGATAACCCATTTGAGCAATCACAGAACTATCTTTATATTCTACCATAGAGTGAATAATACTTTGTGGATGAACAACCACATCAATCTGTTCAAGACTTAAATCAAAAAGCCATTTTGCTTCAATTACCTCTAATCCTTTATTCATAAGTGTGGCTGAATCGATGCTGATTTTCTTTCCCATATTCCACTTAGGATGCTTTAACGCTTGTGAAACTGTTACATCTTTTAATGCATCTGGACTCCACCCTCTAAAAGGACCACCAGAAGCTGTTAATAAAATTCGCCCAATATCTTTTAAAGTATACCCCATTAAGCTTTGAAATATAGCACTGTGCTCACTATCTACAGGAAGAATTGAAACCCCATTTTCTTTTGCTTCCTTCATAACAATTTCCCCAGCTGTTACTAATGTTTCTTTATTAGCTAATGCAATATTTTTTTTGCACCTTATAGCTTTTATTGTAGGAATCAATCCTATCATTCCAACTACTGAAGTAACAACTAAATCAACCTCACTAAGGGTTGCTATGGTAATTAATCCATCCAAGCCATGAAAAACTTTTGTTTTCGTACTTTTAAGTCTTTTCTTTAGTTCTAAAGCTTTTTGTTCATTCATTACTGCTACTGCCATTGGATGGAATTCATTTATTTGCTTTTCTAATAAATCAATGTTACTATTTGCACTTAATCCTACTACACTAAATTTTTCTTTATTGCTACGAACAACATCAAGGGTTTGTGTTCCAATGGAGCCAGTTGATCCTAGTATGCTAATATTTTTCATATGACCATCCCTTCAAGATTATTCAGTTTTAATTTTTAAAAAATTCATTCCTTACTTTATAAAAAATACAATATAATAATATACTGCAGGTGCAGTAAAAAGTATACTATCAAATCTATCTAAAATGCCTCCGTGACCTGGCATTATTTTTCCATAATCCTTAATTCCTGTATATCTTTTAAAAATTGATGCAGTTAAATCTCCAAATTGACCTATAATACTTCCTACACACCCAATAATCACACAATGAAAAAGTATTTTAGGCATGACAAAATAACCAAATAAAGCACTTATACCAATACTACCTAGTACTCCACCAACAGCCCCTTCTACAGTCTTCTTCGGGCTTATACTCGGACAAAGCTTTCTTGAACCAAAAAAATAACCAGTAAAATATGCAAAAGTATCTGTTGCCCAAGCAACAATAAAAATCATCCAAATCAAATCACTATATTTACTATGGTGTGAAATGAAAACAATATGATACATAAAAAATACTATGTAGTATATTCCCATAGCGGTAACACTTAGAGCCAGCATATCAAACTTTTTTTTGAATAGATTATTTACTAGAATGAATAACATACTCATAAAAAACCACACCATCATCCATTCTAAGGTAATAGGTTTTAAAGTAATGATAAACATGAAAATAATACTTAAAACACCAACTGACTTTGAAGGTATAATATCTATATTCTGAAAAGCATTAAAAAATTCATTTAGCCCAATAATTGCTAATAAAAATACAGAAATATCTAGTATCATGCCTTTCTTTACTACAACAAACAAAAACAAAGGTATTGCAAGTAGTGCAGAAATAATTCTTATACGCATCTATATCACCACCTTTATTTAATTCCCCCAAATCTTCTATCTCTTTTTTGATAATCAATAATTGCCTGTATTAAACTCTCGCGATTAAAGTCTGGCCAAAAGATATTTGAAAACCAAAATTCACTATAAGCAATCTGCCATAATAGAAAATTACTAATTCTGAATTCTCCACTTGGTCTAATAACCATATCAGGATCTGGTATTCCTTTTGTATATAAGAACTCTTCAAAATAATGTTCATCAATTTTTTCAATATCTATCTCATTATCTTTCACTTTTTGACAAATTTCCTTAACCCCATTTATAATCTCATTTCTTCCTCCATAGTTTAATGCAATATTTACCACTAATCCCGTATTATTCTTTGTTAAGTTTACTGCTGAATTTATTTCTTTAAGTGAATTTTCTGGAAGCCTACTAATATCTCCGATTGTTCTAATCTTTACATTGTTCTTATGTAATTCTTTTACTTCTTTTCTCAAATAATAAACAAGTAACTGCATCAAAGCAGATACCTCATCAACTGGTCTCTTCCAATTTTCCGTAGAAAAGGCATATAGAGTTAAATACCCAATATGAAACTCTGAACAAGTACGAATAACTTCTCTTAAGGCTTCTATACCTGCTTTATGCCCAGCTGTTCTTGGTAATCCTCTCTTTTTCGCCCATCTTCCATTTCCATCCATTATCACAGCAATATGTTTCGGTAACCTATCCAAACTTAGATCTTTTTCATCAACTTTTTTGCTACTCTTAGAAAATATGTTTCTCATATTATTATTCCTCCAGTTAACTTGGCTAAAAGAAATATTACCCCCTCTAAATAGGGGGCTTAAAAATAGCTCACGATTAATTCAATGTTGTGATTCATATTTTTTTGTTTAACAACTCTGCATTCACCTGTAACTTCTTTTAACTTAGGGGAATTTGTCTCTTTAATAGATAATTGAAATGCTGAATCTAGCATTTCAACAGCTCTCTTTAATTCAAGCCCTACAACATCAGGTATTTTATTCAAATATTATACCTCCAACATTTCTTTTTCCTTTTTACCAACTAACTCATCAATAATTTGTCCAGACTTAGTTGTCATCTTTTGTACTTCATCTTCTGCTTTTTTTAAATCATCTTCTGTTATTTCACCATCTTTTTGCATTTTCTTTAATTTATCATTCGCTTCTCTTCTTTCATTTCTTAAAGCTACTTTTGCATTTTCTCCTGATTTCTTAACAACTTTTATTAACTCTTTTCTTCTCTCTTCTGTTAATTGAGGTATTCCTAATCTGATAACATTTCCATCATTAGATGGATTAATACCTAAATCTGATTGCAATATAGCTTTCTCAATTGATTGTATAGCCGTTTTATCATAAGGTTGAACGATAAGAAGCCTAGGCTCAGGAGCTGATACACCTGCTATTTGCTTAAGTGGTGTAGGGCTTCCATAATATTCTACAACAATTTTGTCTAATAATGCTGGATTCGCTCTTCCCGCGCGGATCGTATTTAAATCTTCTTTAAATACTCTAATAGTCTTTTGCATTTTTTCTTCTAATTCTTTATGAATTTGTAGTCTCATGTTTTAATCCTCCTTTACGAATGTGCCAATTTTTTCACCTAAAACAACTTTTTTAATATTTGCTGGCTCATTTAAGCCAAATACAACAATTGGAATTTTATTATCCATACAAAGTGAAGTAGCTGTTGAGTCCATTACCCCTAAGCCCTTACTTAGTACATCAATATATGAAAGTTCATCAAATTTCTTAGCACTTGGGTTAATTTTAGGATCCGAATCATATACACCATCTACTTTTTTAGCTAAAAGAATTACTTCTGCTTCAATTTCAGCAGCTCGTAGGGCCGCTGTCGTATCCGTTGAAAAATAAGGATTTCCTGTTCCAGCAGCAAAAATAACAACTCTACCTTTTTCCAAATGTCTTACTGCTTTTCTTCTTATATATGGTTCTGCTATTTGTCTCATCTCAATTGCTGTTTGAACACGAGTCAAAATACCAATCCCCTCAAGAGCATCCTGTAAGGCCAATGCATTTATAACTGTTGCTAGCATGCCCATATAGTCAGCTGTTGTTCGATCCATTCCTTCACCAGTACGACCTCTCCAAAAGTTTCCACCGCCCACAACAATAGACACTTCAACGCCTAAGTTAGAAATTTCTTTTACTTGTTCTGCAATAGCATCCAGGGTATCTCCATCTAAACCAAAACCTTTTTCTCCAGCTAAAGCTTCTCCGCTCAATTTTAGTATGACTCTTCTATATTTAGGGCTCACCATATACAACCTCCGTTTTTATTATTCTACAAATCTTTAATAATACCTTCAAGTTTATTTAAAGGTTATTTTAAAAAAGAGAACACCAACTGTGTTCTCTATGTTTAATTTTTCAAATTAGCTATTTATTTGTTTAGCTACCTCTTCTGCAAAATTTTCTTCTTTTTTCTCTAATCCTTCTCCTACTTCAAATCTAGCTGTACTTACTATTTTAATCTCAGTTCCAAGTTTTTTGCTCACTTCTTTAATTAATTGTTCTACAGATAAATCTGGATTTTTAACAAATGCTTGGTTTAATAAGCATATTTCTTTTAATTGTTTATTTAGTCTACCAACAATCATTTTTTCTACAATATTAGCAGGCTTTCCTTCATTTAATGCTTGTTGCTTTAATATTTCCTTTTCATGCTCTATGTACTCTGCATCTACATCATCTCTAGAAATATATTTTGGATTCATAGCTGCCACTTGCATTGCTAGATCTTTTCCTAGGCTAAGAATTTCTTCTGAATCAGAACCTGTTTCTAATCCAACTAATACACCTATTTTTCCAGCTCCATGAATATATCCCGCAACTTTTCCGTTTTTCACTTCTATTTTTTTGAATCTTCTCACGCTCATGTTTTCGCCTATTTTAGCGATTTTATCATTTAATGTCTCTTGCACAGTTGCATCTGTATCTAAATATTTTTCATTTAATAACTCTTCTGTAGTTTCCTTATCAGTATTTAACGCTGTAACAGCTACATCGCTTACAAACTTTTTAAACTCATCATTTTTTGCAACAAAATCAGTTTCAGAGTTTACCTCAGCTACAACTGCTTTTGTATTGTCTTCATTCATACAGATAGCTACTAAACCTTCTGCTGCAATTCTTCCTGATTTTTTAGCTGCTTTTGCTAAACCTTTTTCTCTTAAAATATCAACTGCCTTTTCCATATCGCCATTTACTTCCGTTAGTGCTTTTTTACAATCCATCATCCCAGCACCTGTTTTTACCCTTAACTCTTTAACCATTGCTGCTGTAATAGCCACACGAACTCCTCCTTATGTATATTAAAATATAATAGAAGGGGTAAGAGAAGGAAGGAAATTCATTCCTTCATCACCCTTACCCTCTTAATTATTCTTCCATTTGTTCGCCTTGTTTTGCTTCAATGATTGCATCTGCCATTTTTGCAGTAATTAATTTAACTGCTCTTATAGCATCATCATTAGCAGGAATTACATAATCTACTTCATCAGGATCACAGTTTGTATCAACAATACCTACTACAGGTATTCCTAATATATGTGCTTCTCTAACTGCGATTCTTTCTTTTCTTGGATCAACTACAAAAATTGCAGCTGGAAGTTCATTCATTTCTTTAATTCCACCTAAGAATCTTTCAAGTTTTTCTTGCTCATGCTTAAGCTTAATTACTTCTTTCTTAGGAAGAACATCGAACATTCCTTCTTCTTCCATTCTTGTTAACTCATTAAGACGATCAATTCTTTTTCTAATTGTCTTAAAGTTTGTTAACATACCTCCAAGCCATCTTTGATTTACATAATACATTCCACATCTTTTTGCTTCCTGATCTATTGATTCTTGAGCTTGTTTTTTTGTTCCTACAAAAAGAATTGGTTTGTTGCTCTCTGCTACTTCTTTAATGAAAGAATAAGCTTCTTCAACTTTTCTTACTGTTTTTTGTAGGTCAATAATGTAGATTCCGTTTCTTTCTGTGAAAATGTATTCTGCCATTTTAGGATTCCATCTTCTCGTTTGATGTCCAAAATGTACTCCTGCTTCTAGCAATTGTTTCATTGAAATAACTGCCATGACCTCCACCTCCTTGGTTTTTTCCTCCACTTTGTTCATCTTTTCAAAAGACCCGTAGGCACCCTTTTAAAAATTCCAAAGTGTGTGTGATAAATCACCTTAAGTAGTATAACATAGTCCGTATAAGTTTTGCAATAAAAATTTTATAATTTTATACGAATACAAGAATATTATTTCCATTCACACTTTAAATATACAATTTTTTTACATATATTTATAAGACTCCCACTTCTATAAGTGGGAGTACAAATTGATTCAAACAAGGTACAATTCCTATCTTAACCTCTAATTTTCCGCTTTATTGAATAAGCTTACTCTTTTTTATGTTCTCCTTTAACAATTCTATCTATGATTTCCTTCTCAGAATCATTTAGTGTAAATTCATATTTTCCCCATCTAAGTTTATTTTCTAATTTTTTCTCATTTATCCTATCTAAAAACTCTTTTTCTGATTGTATTAAATTATTTTCCTTTAATATTGTAGCCACATCTTCACTCTTATGTCCTTTTTGAATTTCAATGATAATATTTTTTACTTTTGTTTCTTTTGTGTTCATTTTACTATGCACATCTTTTTTGTCAAAATATTCTACAGGATCAATCATTCCTATTTTTCTTGCTTCTGACTTAATAAACTCTTCATCATATAAAACCTTTTCATTTTGATGAGAAATAATATGAAATCCTGATGCTAGTATAAATCCTATTCCAATGCCTAAAAATACACCTATGAATACATTCTTTTTCAAATGATCACCTCTTCTTTAGGCTACATATAAGCTGAACCTCCCCAATACCTTTATTAAGCTTTTTAGCTATTTGGGAAGGTGAATATCCTTGATTATATAATTGTAATATTTTTTCCTTATCCTTGTTATTGTTTGAAGCATGATCTTCTTTTTTTATATTTTGGGCATCCTCTTTTTTACTATATGATCTAATTTGTCTATTATTTTCGTTTTTATCTGTTTCATCAATGACAATTGAATATTTTTCTATTTTTTCATCTAATATTTTTATCATCTGATAAATTTCTTCTGTCTTATTATCTAATGTTTTTATAGTCTCTTGGCTAATTGCTTTTAGTTCTTTTATAATATTTTCTGTAAGCTCAATATTGTTTAGTAAGGCTATTTCCTTTTTTTCGGAATTTTGAAATTCAATCGTAGATTCAATACTCATATTCTTTTTAAGCACTATAATAGATATTATTACAATAATAATACCTATAGAAAAAAATATATAATCACCCATATTCTCTCACCAATTCATTTATATTTTTATATCAATATTTGCTCCAATTCCATTTATAGCTTTTATTTCATTCTTATTTTTTTCTTGCTCGTCCTGTTCTTTTCTCTTATCTGAATTCTTCCCACTGTCTTTTGGATTTCTATCTTGTTTATCCCTTATATTTGGATGGTCTTTATTCTCAAATTCATTCACTTTTTTCAGTTGGTGCTTCGTATTTATTTGATCTTGTTGCATTAGATTTTCTTGATCCATTCTTACTTTATTATTAGCAACTTGATTTTCTTGTGACTGTTGCTGAGTTTTAGGCATTAATACTTGAAAATCTATAGGTCTTATGGACATCCCTATCATCTCCCATTACTTTCCTAAATAAGGGACTATCTTTATTTCTCCATCTTCCCTTAAAATTGTTGAACATTGAATATCATCTCTGACATAATATACTGAATTCCCAATAGCCATCCTTACTCCCGGATGTATTATAGATGAAGAATTGATTCTTCCACTAGATAAATCCTGAAGAATATTTTGCAAATCAATAAGAGCCTTATTCACACTTTCTATTTTTTGATTTAAATATTTTTTTGTGCTTTTTGATTTAATCAGTATTTCTTGCTTTTCCTTTGACAATTCAGTATTTTTAGATATTTTCGTCAGCAATTCTATTGCTTTTCTAACATTATCCTTGTTTTTATATAGCATTTCTAATTCCTGTTTTAAGCTTTCATATCGCTCCTTTATCTCTGGATCAATACCTACCTCTAGTTTTGTAACTGTCGCCATAGGTGAACCAATGCATTTTGCATTTACTTCCATATTTGCTCGTATTTCTCCACCAACAATCAAACCTTTTTTTCCTGTAGCTCTAATAGATTCTTTGGATTTTAAATGACAATGCATAATAACCTCTGCATTTATGCTTCCATCCGCTTGTGCATAACAACTCTCCATATACTTAGAAACAATATCCTTCTTGCTAATTAACTTGCCTACATTTTGTCCATGAATCCCCTTATGAAGTACTATATTTCCATTGGCAATAATTGTTGCCCCTTCTACTACGCCATGTACCTCAATATCTTCTGAACATTCTATTTTAAATCCTGACCTTACATTTCCTCTAATAATAACATTTCCAACAAAATAAATATTCCCTGTTGAATGATCAACATTTCCATTTACTTCATAAACCTGCAAAACTTCCACCTTATCATTAACTAGTTTCGCTTGTCCAGCTACATCAGCAATTAATTTTAGTCCATCTTCAGTTTCAACTACATTTTTACCCTTCTTAAAACGAATAGTTTTTCCTGATTTTGCCTTTAATACTTTTCCTGTAATCGTCATTCCATCTATTCCATCTGTTGGCATAACCTTTTCAGCTATATTATCACCTTTTTTAACACATTGAACAATATTAAGTTCTTTATAATCCACTTTTCCATCTTGATCTATTTCTGGCTTAATCTTAGTATCTGTATTAAAATAATATTTTATTGTACCATCCTGTCCATTTACAGGGCTTTTCCCTGTCGCAATAACATGTCTTTGATTATACTTTTTTTCAGAAATTATTTCATTGATTAAATCTTTATCGATTCCATATTCAATATGATAATTTTTTAGAATGCTTTCAATATCCTCTTTTACAATCATTCTTCCTCCCTTAGGAGGGAGAATGGTCATATACGCTTTCATCTCATCTTTTGCTATCTCAATTTCTACTTTTGCATCCACTGGATTGCTTATTTCCAAATCTTTAATGTTTATTGAAAGGAATTTATTTTCTTTTAAACTTGATTTAAGCTTATCTATGTCAATATTAGTTATTTCCTTTTTCTCTAGTCCTAAAATAATTTCTTCTGCAGTTACTGGTTTTCCGACTCCTTTTGAAGGCATAATTAGTAGACAATCATTTCCCTCTTGATGATCCAATTCAAATCTTCCATTTTCATTCTCATTTTCTAAAACATCATTCTTTTCGTATTTTATTATTTTTTCAGTTAATTTCACTTTGAAATTTTTTTTCAAAATACCAAAAAAAGATTTGCCTTCCTCTAAAACTTTTACATCAACATCATCAACTTCCATATTTAAGAGTTCTAATCCATTTTTAATTGCTTCTTCTAAAGTTTTCCCCTCTGTGATAATGGATTTTTTGTCCACTAATCATCACCACCCTATTCCCTTTATAAAATTTTTGCTAGCTTACCCCTTAATTTCATAATCGCTTTGGTATGTAACTGGGAAATTCTTGATTCAGAAACTCCTAATATTGCAGAGATTTCTTTATATGTTAATTCTGAATAATAATAAAGTTCAATAATTTTTTTTTCTCTTTCTGCCAACTCATTCAATGATTCTAATAGGATCTTTTTTACTTCTTCTTGTTCTAGACTTTGCTGTGGTTCACTACTTATATCCTCATCCATAATTGTAAAATTTGCATTATTTGAAATTTTTTCTTCTAATGAAATAACAGAAAAGGAATGTACTTCTCCAAGCATACTATTTAGTTCAGCTACTGACACATTCAATTCAGTAGCTACTTCTTGATCCCTTGCACTTCTTCCTAACTTATTTTCAATTGCTTTATAAGCATCTTCAATTTTTTTATATTTCTGTCTAACAGACCTTGGAATCCAATCCAATGTCCTTAGTTGGTCAATAATTGCTCCTCTTATTCTTATGTATGCATAAGTTTCAAATTTAACATTTTTTGATAAATCAAATTTATCAATAGCATCTAACAAACCAAATATGCCATAGCTCACCAAATCTTCAAATTCAGCATTGTTTCTATAGTTAGCATACAATCGCCCTGCAATAATTTTTACGAGATCTATATATTTAACAATCAATTGATCTTTAATTTTTTTATCATGTGTTTTCCTATATTGATCCCATAAATTCATATTGGACATTTTTACCCCCCCTAAGATTTATTCATATTTGTATTCATTTCATTATTTTCTAAATCCAAGGGGATGAAATCATCTTCTGGTTCATTCTTATCAGCCCCAACCTCAAGTTCTTCAGGAGGGATTATTATATCTATTTTATTACCTGATGATTCTTTTGCTTTTGTTATATAGTAAATACAACATTTAGTAGCAAAAAATATAATAAGATAAAAACAAATCGTTCTTTTTAAATATACACTAAAACTTATATTTTGCATCATAGCAATAATAGTACTGATAAATATAGAAAAAATAAGAAATATATAAGGTATGGATTTTATACTTTTCATGCAATATAACTCCATTCATATTTGTTTCGTACCACGACCAATTGTTTTTACAACTATAATTCCTGTATCCGCATAAAGCTCTATGGTTCTACCAAAGTTGCCTCCGATATCTTCCGCTAATATTGGTATTTTTAATTCTTTTAGTATTTCCTTAGATGCAATTGCATTTCTTTCGCCTATTTTCATAATATCGTTTTTGTTTGAAAAAGAAAACATTTGGGCTCCTCCAGCCAATTTACTTACTAACCTTCCTCTACTAGCCCCTAATTTCAAAACTTTTTCTAGTAATAAAAGTATCGCTGTATCTGCAAATTTAGCTGGATTCGTATTATTCCTTATTGTCTTACTAGAAGGCAACATAACATGGGCAAGACCCGCAACTTTTTTAATAGGATCATATAAAGCCACTCCTACACATGATCCTAATCCTAATGTAGTTAAAACCCCGTCTCCTCTTGTGACATTTAAATCTGCCATACCAACTTTAATAATCTCTCCCATTATTCTAAAACTCCTAAACTTTTTAGTAATACTTCAAATGATTCTACATCTGGAACTAAAAAGAAATATCCCTTTATATTATCATCACCTTCATTAAACTCTGTCTCAATCAATAAAACTTTATCGCCAATTTGACCATATTGAATAATAGGCACACTGAGTATTGCTCCAGCCATATCTGTTGTTAAAGAAGGAATAGATATTTTCATATTTAACCCAGTTAATGTTGTTAAAGATGATATATATGCCCCTGAAAGAATATTGCCTATTTCTTGTAAAGCTGATTGATCAATTTCATCTAGAATATCAGAATTCTCATCTTTAAACAATAACATGTTCGCTAACATTTTAGCAGATTTAACTGTCAATAAAAACATAATATTCCCAGTAAGATCTCCGTCAACATCAAAATATATGCCACACACAGCCTTTTCTGCTCCACCTAAAAGTTCAGTTACTTCTTTGAATTCTAATATTTCTACTTTCGGAACATTCATATCAATCTTCCTATTAAGCATTTTTGCAAGAGCTGTAGCTGCATTACCTGCACCAATATTGCCTACTTCTTTTAAAACATCCAATTGCATATTGTTCATTTCTTCTATAGAAATCCCCATATTCTTCCCACCTTAACTTTATTACATCTCTTCATTAATATCTGTATTTCCTAGGACCTTTTTCAAATCTAATAAAATAATAATTCTATCTTCATTTTTCCCTATCCCTTTAACATAATCATTTTTTAACTTATCCGAAAAATTAGGAACTTCATCAATCGCATCAAAATCAAAGTGTAAAACTTCCGAGGACGCATCTACTAGTAATCCTACCACCATCTCTTCTACTGAAATAATAATAATTCTAGATTCATCGTTTAATTCCTCTTGAGGCAAATTAAATCTTTTTCTCAAATTAATAACAGGTACTACTTCCCCTCTTAAATTAATAACCCCTTCTACATAGTGGGCTGCATGAGGTACTCTCGTTATATCCATAACTTTTTCAATAGTTTCAACATGGAGAATGTCTATACCATAGTACTCATTATCAAGTTTGAATAATACATATTGATTATCTGTTGTAGTTATTTTTTCAGCCATTATATTCTCTCCTTTTTAAGCATAGTCAAATTAGAAAAGGGAATTGATATCAACAATTAAAGCTACTTGTCCATTGCCTAAAATTGTAGCTCCTGCAATAGCTTTTATACCTAATAAATATTTTCCTAAAGATTTAATAACAATTTCTTGCTGTCCTATTAAATTATCTACTACAAAACCTGCTGTTTTATCTCCTTTTTTTACTACAACTACAATCAAATCTTCTTCATTCTGTCCATCAACATCCACTTGTAAAATTTTATTCATTCTTAGTATTGGTAAAGTAGTATTACGATAAAGAACTACTTCCTGTTCTTGTATTTTCCTTATAGTTTTTGAATCGATTGTCACAATCTCCTTGATTGAATTTAAAGGAATTGCATATTTTTCCAAACCTACATTTACTAATAATGCTTGGATAATTGCAAGAGTCAATGGTAATCTTATGGTAAAAGTACTACCAGATTGAGAAGTTTTTACCTCAACCAGTCCTCCTAATGCTTCTATCTTAGTTTTTACAACATCTAATCCAACACCTCTACCTGAGATATCAGATATCTTGTCCGCAGTGCTAAATCCTGATTTAAATAATAGATTTACAGCTTCTTTTTCATCCATAATTTCTGCTTGTTCTTCTGTAATCAATCCATTTTTAATAGCCTTTGCTTTTACTTTTTCAATATTAATCCCTTGACCATCATCTTCTACTTCTATTACAACACTATTTCCATCAGGATATGCGATGAGCTTAACCGTCCCTATTTCAGGCTTACCATGTTTTTTTCTGGTTTCTGGTTCTTCTATCCCATGGTCAATAGAATTTCTTATAAGGTGAATTAATGGATCGCCTATTTCATCAATAACCGTTCTGTCTACTTCTGTTTCCTCACCTAACATAACCAATGATATTTCTTTCCCTAACTCTTTTGAAAGATCTCGTACCATCCTTGGAAATCTATTAAAAACTCTTTCAATTGGAACCATTCTTACTTTCATTACAGCATCATGTAAGCTCGTAGTAATTCTTCCTAGATATTCAATAGCTTCATTCATATTATGTTTTTTCCCTGAATCATCTATATCTTCTAATCTTGACCTAGTAATAATTAATTCACTTACAAGGTTCATTAAATTATCTAAACGATCTATATCTACTCTTACTGTTTTTCCTAATCTAGGTTTTTTTGACTTATTTGACGTTTTTTCATTGCTTTCATCTTTTTTGTTGTCTTCTGTTTTTTCTTCATCCACAATCTCAATATCTTCCGTTTGTACATTTAATTCAGTAACATCAATTTCTTCAATAAGTACATTTTCTACTTCAGATATATTCATGATTTTTTTTCTTACGGTTTCCCCATCAAGTTTTGAAATAATAATTAATTCAAAACCTGCATCAAATTTTTCATCTTCTATATCCTCAACAGGTGGATTTGATTTTAATATTTCACAATCTTTTTCCAGGGTATTAAAGATAATAAAGGCTCTAGCAGATTTTAACATACAATTAGGATTCAAATCCACCTGCATTTTATAACAATTATACCCTTGTGCAGCGGCTGTTACAGCTACATTTTTGGAAAATTCTTCAACTTCTATATGAATATCTCCGTTAATAGCTTCAGTAGAATTTGAGATTTCTTCTTTCGTATCATTTCTACTTTCATCTTCTCCTTGAAGGATCTGATTTAATTTTTTAACTAAATAATCAGATTCAAAATCTCCTTCCTCTCCTGAATTTATAATTTGATTGATATACCCCTCTAATGTATCAAGACATTCAAATAGAACATCTACTATGTTTTCAGAAAGTTCTATTTCATTACTTCTTAACGATTGAAGTACATTTTCCATCTCATGGGTCAGATTTGCAACTTTATTAAATCCCATAGTAGCAGACATACCTTTTAACGTATGGGCAATCCTAAAGATTTCATGAACAAGACTCATTTCTTCGTGATTATTCTCTAACTCTAATAAGCTTTGATTCATGTTTTCTAAGTGTTCTTTTGATTCTTCAATAAAAATCTCCAAATATTGATTCATATCCATATCTCCTACACCCCCACAATTTTTGTTATTGTTTCAGCAATATCCTGTAATGGCACCACTTCATCAATACAGCCTAAGTTAACAGCAGATTTTGGCATACCATAAACTACACATGTTGCTTCATCTTGTGCTATTGTATATCCACTTTTTTGTTTTATATTTTTTATTCCCACAGCACCATCTGAACCCATCCCTGTCATAATTACACCAACCAAGTTGTCTAGTTCTAAGTAAGCTAAGGAATTCATCATCACATCTACAGAAGGCCTATGTCCAGAAACAGGAGCTTCTTTTGTAAGACTTATTTTATAATCACTGCTAGCTTTTATGATCTTTAAATGATATCCTCCTGGGGCAATATATGCATATCCAGGTAGCAGCCTATCATTATTTTCTGCTTCCTTAACGTTAATCGCTGATAGATTATTAAGTCGCTCCGCTAAAGACTTTGTAAAGCCTGCAGGCATATGTTGAACAATAATAATACTTGCTGGTATATCTTTTGGTAAATAGGGTATCACATCCTGCAAGGCTCTTGGCCCACCTGTTGAAGTACCTAAAGCAACAATCTTTTTTAAACGTGAATTTTGTTTATAGGGTGCAGACCTATTAGATATGCTCTTAACTTTTCGAGATGGATGGATGCATTGAATACTTACATTCACACGTGACGCCATCTTAATCTTTTCTGTTAATTGGATTCTCATATCTTCTGTATTCATTTTGAAAATATTTGTAGGTTTTGTAATAAAATCCACTGCTCCTAGTTCTAATGCTTTTAATGTAGCCTCTGCACCTTCTTTCGTTACACTACTCAACATAACTACTGGCAAAGGTGACTTTTGC
Source organism: Crassaminicella profunda (assembly GCF_019884785.1). GTDB lineage: Bacteria > Bacillota > Clostridia > Peptostreptococcales > Thermotaleaceae > Crassaminicella > Crassaminicella profunda. The sequence continues at coordinate 1,623,581 of NZ_CP082326.1, read as the reverse complement.
ATAATCGTCTTTAAGGCTGTTATACCATCCATAATAGGCATCTCAACATCCATTGTTACAATATCAGGAGAAAATTCATTTATTTTTTTTATAGCTTCCTTTCCATTTCTCGCTGTATCTATAACTATTAACTCTTTGTCTAAAGTAATAATATCAGAAATTACTTTACGCATAAATGCAGAATCATCAACTACTAGAACTTTTATCTTATTCATCTAGATCAATCCTTTTTTCCTCATTTTTCTTTGATAATCAAAAATAAAGGATATTATGGTCTCTCTAACTTTTTCTGAAACATCTTTTAACCTTATTCCTATGTCAAAGTTATATTTAGATCCTTCATCTTCATAGGGTGCACATCTTAAAATTTGTCCTCTAACAACAAAAATTTCTTTTTCAGCTTCGATGCTTGTTTCTACAATACTACCTACTTTTAAGGCTTCTTTACTAATAACTCTTAATCCACCGCCACTTATGTCTTTTGTTAAAACTGAAATTACCTTCTCATTATCTTCAGGTTCAATGGTTTTAATTTTAGCATTTAGTACCACTTCTAATCTAAAAAAATCTCTTCTCTGTACTCTAAAAATATCTCCTATTCTTTCAACTTTCATATATGAAATATCAGATACTTTCTTTCTTCCTATTACTTTTGCTTTAAACGCATATACTCCTGAATTTTTTTTATAATAGGTGATTTGTATTGTTTCGCCAACGGATATGGGTGCAACTACATTTTTATATATAGGTGTTGCAATAAACATAGAATAATTATCAATAATATCCATAACTTGACTAAGCAATTTTTTATTTTCATTGCTTTTAGAAGTTTCTAACTCAATTCCTATTTTCATTCCGATTTTGGGAAGCCTGTTTTTTTTCATAAACAAACCCTACTTTCATTTCTTTTCAATCTTTATTCATTTATATTGACTTTTTGTGACCATATATGAACTTATGGATAAACCTTTTTAAACCACTTACTTCAAATACTTCAGAACTAGATTCATTAATAAGTCTAGATGCTATTGTCTCTATCCCTTTACTAACTAAGCTATTTGGATAGCTTAAAAGGAAAGGCTTTTGTAATTTAACTGATTTAGAAACTAAGTGATCATCATATAGATAGCCCAACCTTTGTAAAGCTATGTTCAAAAACCTTTGTGAAGCAATATTTAGTTTATTAAAAATTTCTAACCCTTCCTGACTATTCTCAACTCTATTGATCAAAACTCTAACAATTTTTTCATGATCCTTTAATATAATATTTTTAAGAACTGCATAAGCATCCGTAATAGATGTAGGTTCAGGTGTTGTTACTAAAATAATCTCACTTGTAGCTTCCACAAAAGATAAGACAGAATTACTAATTCCTGCACCTGTATCAATCAAAATAAAATCTGAGTTCTTTCCAATAGACTTAAGGTTATTCATCAAACTAGCTATTTGCTCTTCTGTTAAATCAGTTAATTCCCTTAGTCCTGAACCCCCTGATATTAATCTTATACCTTCAGGTCCTTGTACAATCACTTCTTCTAGTGTTTTTTCTTTTCTAATAACATGGGCTAATGTATATTTTGGAATAATACCTAAAATCACATCGACGTTAGCACAACCTAAATCTGCATCTAAAATTGTAATTTTATATCCTAATTTACTAAGTGCTAGTGCCAAATTAATGGTGAAATTTGATTTGCCCACACCACCCTTACCACTAGTAATGGTTATCACCCTTGTATGATCATTATCGGTACTATTTTCTGAAAATGTAAGTTCATTTTTATCTTTATTTTGCTTTTTAAGATTATTGATGATCTCTCTTAGCTTTTTAGCCTGATCATTCATACAATTCACCTACAATTATATTTGCGATTTTTTCTGAATTTGCATTTTCAATATCATCAGGAACGCTTTGCCCTGTAGTGACGTAGGAAAGATTTTTATTGGTCAAAATTTTAGCATTTAATATATTTCCGACTCCATTTGCTTCATCTAATTTTGTAAACAATAGGTGATAGTTTTCTATAAAATTATAAGAATTTATAATACTTATAATATCTTTATACCCAGTTGTAGCACTCATTACTAAAAAAATATCTGGATCGTCTATATAATTGATCAATTTTTTTACTTCTTCTAACTGTTCTGCTGATCGATGATTACGTCCCGCTGTATCTATTAAAATAATATCCTTATCTTTAAATGCTTCTATAGCTTCTTGAATTTCTTCAGGCTCATAGATTACTTTTATTGGAACATCCAAAATTTCACTATAAGTTCGTAATTGTTCCACTGCAGCAATTCTATAAGTATCTGCTGTAATCAGTCCTACAGACTTATTTTTTCCAATAGCGAATCTAGCAGCTAATTTAGCAAGTGTTGTTGTTTTTCCAACACCAGTAGGACCCACTAAAACAATATTTTTCTGACTATTACTCTCTTCATTAATAGATTGAGGATTTCCTAAATACTCTCTTATAATAATTTTTATTGCTTTATGAATTACCTCCTCATTTTCACTTGAAAAACTTACTTGCTTTCTTGCTATATTCATAATCTTTTCCGCAATACTCTTTTCAATATTATTTTCAATAAGATGATTATAATATTTATCAAACAATACAGGCCTTTTAGTTTCATCTTTCTGCTGCACATCATCAATTTTGTGAATAAAATTATTTAATAGATTTTCAATATTTCCTACTTGATGTTTTAATTCGTCAATCTTATTGAATTCTCCTTGATTATTTATATGTTTTTTTTCTTTCGACATATTAAACTTTTTCTCTTTTTCTTTTTCATCTTGTTCAACAGCAGCAACCATCTCAATAAGAGGCTTTTTAAAAAAACCCAAAAATCCTGGACGCTTAATTTTTCTTGAATGCAAAATTACTGCATTCGCTCCTAGCTCAGCCTTTACTTTTAGCATAGCCTCCTGTGCATCCTTTGCTATATATCTTTTTACTTTCATATTATGCACTCACCACCCCAACCGACTGTACTTCAATTTTTGAATCGATCTCATTATATGATAAAACTGTTAACTCAGGAGCTAATTGTTCTGTTAATTTTTTAAAATAAAATCTAACAATAGGAGAAGTCAATATGACTGGCTGTTCTCCAACAGACATTAATTTTTCAACCTGCATTGCTAAATTATTTAAAACTACTTGTGTTTTATTTGGATCTAAATTTAAATAGGATCCATGCTCTGTTTGTTGAATAGATTCCATAATAGTCTGTTCTAAACTTTGATCTAGCGTAATAACTTTTGCACGATTTCCTTCAATAAACTGTTTTGTAATGGCTCGTGAAAGGGATTGTCTCACATATTCCGTCAACATATCTGTATCTCTTGTAATGGTCCCATAATCCGCAAGTGTTTCTAAAATAGTTACCATATCCCTTATGGATATACCCTCTCTCAATAGATTAGAAAGTACCTTTTGAATCTCTCCTAAAGACATGATTTTGGGTACAAGTTCATCAATTAATGCCTCATGGTTTTCTTTTACATTATCCAATAAGGACTTAACTTCCTGTCTACCTAATAACTCATGAGCATGTCTTTTAATAATTTCAGTAAGATGAGTTGATATAATGGATGAAGGATCTACCACAGTATATCCAAAGATTTCTGCTTTTTCTCTTTCTTCCTCTTGTATCCATTTAGCAGGTAGTCCAAACGCAGGCTCCACTGTATCAATCCCACTAATATTCCCTTCTGCTGTACCAGGATTCATTGCTAAATAATGATCAAATATAATATTTCCATCTGCTACATCTACACCTTTTATCTTAATCACATATTGATTGGATTCTAATTGTATATTATCCCTAAGCCTTATCATAGGTACAATAACCCCTAATTCAAGTGCACATTGTCTTCGAATCATTACCAGTCTATCAAATAGATCTCCCCCTTGATTTGGGTCAGCTAGTGGAATAATACCATATCCAAATTCTAACTCAATTGGATCCACTTGCAGTAATGGCAATACATTCTCTGGTTTTTTTATATCTTCAGCCTCTGTATCTTGAGGGATTTCCTCATCTTCAACAATACTTTCTTTAATGGAATTTCTAAGTGTAAAACCTAAATATACAAATACACCACTTAATAGAAAATAGGGTAGATCTGGAAGTGGTGTCAATCCTAAAAATAGTAGCACACCCGCAATAATAAACATAATTTTGGGTTGTCTAAATAACTGTTTAATTACATCATTTCCTAAATCTGAATCTGAAGCAGCTCTTGTTACTACAATACCTGTTGCTGTTGAAATCAAAAGAGCAGGAATCTGACTCACTAAACCATCTCCAACAGTCAATAAAGTATACTTTTGAAGAGCTTCCATGAATCCTAACCCTTTACCCATCATACCTAATACAAAACCTGCTGTAATATTGATAATGGTTATGATAATCCCTGCAATGGCATCGCCTTTTACAAACTTACTGGCTCCATCCATTGCTCCATAAAAGTCAGCTTCATTTTGAATACGTAGTCTTCTCTCTCTTGCTTCTGCTTCACTAATTAAACCTGAATTTAAATCAGCATCAATAGCCATTTGCTTTCCAGGCATTGCATCTAATGTAAATCTTGCTCCAACTTCCGAAACTCTCTCTGCACCCTTTGTAATTACCATAAATTGTATAATTACAATGATTAAAAATATAATAAAACCAACAACAGCATTTCCACCTACAACAAATTGTCCAAACGCTTCAATAACATCTCCTGCATTTCCATTAGAAAGAATATATCTTGTAGTGGAAATATTTAAAGACAATCTAAATAACGTAGTTAAAAGTAACATAGAAGGAAAGACTGCAAACTCTAATGGTTCTTTATTATATATTGCAATAAGCAAAATAAGCATTGATAATGAAATATTCAAACTTAATAATATATCTACAGCCACTAATGGTATTGGAATAATAATTATTATTATAACTGCTATGACTGCAAGTGATACGACTATATCACCAAATTTCATATTTATTCCTCCTAATAAATATTTTTAATTCTATACACATAAGCTAAAACTTCTGCAACTGCTTGATAAAGATCTGGAGGAATATAATCTCCTATATCCACAGTAGCATAAATGGATCTTGCTAACGGCTTATTTTCCACAATTACAATATCATTTTCTGAAGCTATCGTTTTTATTTTTTGTGCAATAAGGTCTTTTCCTTTTGCAAGTACTATAGGTGCATCCTCAAGGGTACTATCATACCTAATCGCAATAGCGTAATGTGTTGGGTTTGTAATAATTACATCTGCATTCGGAACATCCTGCATCATTCTTCCCATAGACATTTGACGTTGCTTTTCCTTGATTTTAGATTTTAGCTGAGGATCTCCTTCCATTTGCTTATATTCTTCTTTTATCTCTTGTTTTGACATTTTTAATTCTTTTTCGTGCTCCCATTTTTGATACAAATAATCAATTGCTGCTAGAACAATTAAAACCATAGCAGCACGAAACGCAATGTTTACTATAGTTTTTCCTAAATAACCGGTTATCTGTAGAATTTCCATATCCATAACATTTAAAATGTTTTTTGATTGCTTGATCACATAGCTAAAGGTTATATATCCTACTGCACAAATTTTTACAAGAGACTTAAATAATTCAACTAACGGCTTCATAGAAAAAAATTTTTTAAGTCCATTAATTGGATTTAGCTTACTAAATTTAGGTGTCAACGGTTTCGTTGTGAATAAAAAACCTACTTGCATATAACTACAAATCAAACCAACAACAAAGGCTACTCCTAAAATTGGTACTACAATTTTTACAGTTAAAATGGTTGATTGAATAAATAATTTATGCATACCTCCTACACTGAATAAATCATCCATATTTTTTGTTTCTAATAGAATATTTTTCGTAAATATCATAAAATTATGATATATATAGTTTCCCATTAAGCTTAATACCCAAAATGTAAATAATAAAATCAGTGCAGAATTAATTTCTCTACTTTGTAAGACTTGACCTTCTTCTCTTGCTTGTTGTCTTTTCTTAGGTGTAGCATCTTCTGTTTTCTCACCATTAAAAAGTTGTAAATCTATTTTAAAAAGCAACATGATATCATCCTTTTAATACAAGGTTTAAAAACTCATATAAATTTTCAAACATATGCTCAAAAATATTTTCAAAAACTCCTACATATAAAGGAATCATTAAAACGATAATAATAAGTCCAACAATTATTTTTAGTGGCATTCCTACAACAAAAACATTCATTTGAGGCATGGTTCGTGCTAATATACCTAGGAGCATATTCGATACAAGAATGGCTACCAAAACAGGTGCTCCCATTTTAAATGCAATAATAAAAGTATTGATTAATATCCCTATCAATTTGTCAATCATAAAAGCATTAATGGTCAAACCTCCTAAAGGAATACTATCAAAACTATATTTCAAGGCATAAATTAAAGTATGATGCCCATTTGTTGATAAAAATACCAGTACAGCCATAATATAAAATAAACTTCCCATCAGTGGAACTTGTGTATCGTCTTGTGGATTGATTACACTAACCATTGCAAACCCAATTTGCATATCGATTATACGCCCTGCCAAATAGATAGAACTATAAAATAAATAACAAATAAATCCTATCATTATGCCTGTTAAAAGTTCTTTTATGCTTGATCCCATTAATAAATAAAATTGATCATTCACTAAATTTATTGGCACTTTAATCACAGGAAAAAGAATAAGGGTTACAATAAAAGAAAATCCTATCTTCAAATAAATTGGCACATTCTTATGATTAAAAACTGGCGCAGAAACAAAAATACCTATAATCCTTGAAAAAACTAATAAAAACACATCTATATGTTCAAGTAGCTCCAATACAATTTTCACATTTTTTCATCCAATCTATTGTATAAAATTATTTAGATTCATAAATAGGTCTTGTGTATAATCTACAATGGTATTTAATATCCATGGTCCAAAAACAATAATTGCAACAAGCACCGATATAATTTTAGGTACAAATGCAAGGGTCTGTTCTTGTATTTGTGTTGTTGCTTGAAATACACTCACTGCCAAACCAACAATAAGACCTAATACAAGCATGGGTGCTGATAGCAATATTACATTTAACATAGCTTGTTGAAGCAATTCAATAATTTGCCCCTCACTCATCTAATACACCTCTACTTAAATCCCATAATGAGGGATTTGATAATAAGATTCCATCCATCTACTAATATAAATAATAATATTTTAAATGGCATAGAAATCATTACTGGCGGCAGCATCATCATTCCCATTGACATTAATGTACTTGCAACTACCATATCAATGACTATAAATGGTATGAACAATACATAACCAATTTGAAATCCAGTTTTTAATTCACTAATAATAAAAGCCGGAATTAATGCTTTAGATGGAATATCTTCAAGTTTTTTTGGTCTCTCACTACCAGATATATCTATAAAAAGTGCCAAATCTTTTTCTCTTGTTTGCTTAAACATAAAGCTTCTAACTGGCTTCATAGCATTATCTACAGCTTCTTCTGCTGTAATTTGTTCATTCAGATAAGGCTGCACTGCCTTTTCATTAATCTCAGAACCTATTGGTGCCATAATAAAAAAAGTAAGAAAAAGAGCCAATCCAACAAGTACTTGATTAGGTGGTGTTGTTTGAGTGGCAATAGCTTTACGTATAAACGATAATACAATGATGATTCTAGTAAAGCATGTCATCATAATTAAAATAGACGGCGCTAGTGCCAAAACCGTTAATAAAAATAAAATTTCTAAACTGTTGGCTACCTCTTTTGGATTTTTTGCTTCATCTATACTTAATCCAATTTTAGGAATAGACATTTTAGGTTCAGCAGAAGATATAGAAAATGAGAGAGCTAAAACAAATATCATTAATACGGTAATCCATAAATATTTTTTAAAATCTTTTCTCATCATTTCATTTCGTCCCTATCTGTATGTTGTTTGACTCCTTGCGTTCGTCTCTTCATTTCCTTTAATTTGTTCATCATCGTATTTGTAAAAGCATCAAAGTTCTTCGGTTGATCTTGTGAAAAAGTATTGTCTTCATATAAATATTTATCTAGTAAAGTATCAAAGTCTTCATCCATTTTTTCATATTGCTTATTTTTAGAAACTACTTTCATATCCTCTTCATTAATCTTATCAATCACATCAATATTTTGCTTTGAAGCAGCTAAAATGTAATAATGTTTTCCAATATGGATCAAATAAATAGATTTATCTAACCCCAAAGATATTTTTTCAACAACTTTCATATTTTTCCCTTTTATAAGGACTGAACCATTTTTTGCAATTAATTTTGTTACATAATAAGCTGCTACTACTATAAAAATAAATACAAACAAAACACTGATAAAATATGTTGCATCAGGTTTAATGACGATTTCCCCTTTCAAATTAGCCTAATACTTTTTTCACAGCTTCAATAACACGATCCGCTTGGAATGGTTTTACGATAAAATCACCTGCTCCAGCTTGAATCGCTTCAATTACCATAGCTTGCTGACCCATGGCTGAACACATAACAATTTTAGCATTTGGGTTAACTTTTTTAATTTCTTTTACTGCCTGTATACCATCAACCTCAGGCATAGTAATATCCATAATCACTAAATCCGGATTCAATTCTTTGTATTTTTCAATGGCTTTTGCACCATTTTCAGCTTCCCCTAATACATCAAATCCATATTTTGTTAAAACATCCTTAATCATCATTCTCATAAATGCGGCATCATCAACTACTAAAATTCCTTTTGACATCATTGTTCCTCCTCTTTATTTCATTTTATTTACTTTTTTAGCAGGATTAGTAATATCCGTTATACGGATACCATAGTTTTCATCTATCACAACGACTTCACCTTTAGCCATAAACTGTCCATTTACTAATATATCTAAAGGTTCACCTACTAATTTATCCAATTCTACAACAGTACCTGGAGAAAACTCCAATATTTCGCTTATTTTCTTCGTTGTCCTACCTAATTCTACTGTTATTTCTAATGGTACATCTCTAATTAAACTGATATTTTCTTTTTCCCCACTTGAATAACCATTATCAAAAGATTGAAATTGTACAGGTTGCACATTCACAGGTTCACTTCTAGTCATATTGGGTCTATTCACTTCTGGCGATTGATTACTACTTATATATTCAGTATTTTCAACATGATTATTCATACTACTAACTTGTGTCTCTACTGTCGGAGCCACATTATGAGTTTGATTATTTTCATTGCTATTGCTATAGTCTACATCATTATAATTTGTTGAACTCCCATTAAGTAAATTATTTACTAAATCCTTTGCAAAATTAATAGGCATAATCTGCATAATTTCGCTATCAATAAGATCTCCAACTACCATTTTAAATGCTACTTTAACAATTTTATCATCATTATTCACAAAATCCAATACATCTAAGTCTGTTGCAAAACTCATTGAAACAGCTTTTGGTGGATTTATATCAATTTTACTATGGAACATTTCAGATAAAGATGTAGAAGATGAGCCTACCATTTGATTCATAGCTTCACCAATGGCACTTAAATGAAGTTCCGTAAGTTCTCCTGAAATATTCGTTCCATCTCCACCCATCATAAGATCTGTAATTACTTTTACATCATCTTCTTGTAATACTAAAAGATTTGTACCTACTATTCCTTCTTTATATTTAACCTCTACAACAACAAAGGGAATGGTATATTGTTTTGCCAATTCATCCATAGTAAGTACTGTAACCTTTGGTGTAGTAATAGTAACTTTTTGTCCTAAAAGGGTAAATAATGTTGTTGCAGAAGTCCCCATGCTAATATTCCCAATTTCACCTAAAGCATCTTTTTCATTTTCATCTAACACTTCATCAGGTTTATTTTCTGCAACTGTGGAGGTACCTTTCAATAAAGCATCTATTTCCTCTTGAGAAAGCATATCGCCCATTTTATTCATCTCCCTTCTTTACAATACCTTCTATTTGCACAGCCATATTTTTCTTTTTTGTTCCAGCCTTCCCATAATACTTAAGATGCTCCCCTACAAATATCTTTACATCTTCTTTTATAAAAGTATCCAATTGAATCACATCTCCTATCTGAAGATCCAAAAACTCACTTACAGTTATATGGGTACTTCCCAAAACTGCTCTAACTGGGACAGCTGTTTTTTCTACTCTTTTTGTAATAACTTTTTCATCTTCAGTGGTTCTTTCTTTATTGACACTATTAAACCATAATCTCGTGTTTAATTTAGGTAATATGGGTTCGATAACCAAGTGAGGAATACACAGATTTACCAGTCCTTCCACATCACCAATCTTAATATTTAATGTTATAAGTGCGATAGTCTCACTAGGTGAAACAATTTGAGCAAATTGAGAATTTGTTTCTATCTTTTCTAATCTAGGATGAATCTCTACTACATTCTCCCATGGTTCCTTAAAAAGTTTCATAATCTGTTTAATGAGTTTTCTTAATAAGGAAATCTCAATTTCTGTAAAACTCCTTTTCTCTTCAACTGCTTTACCACTACCCCCTAATATTCTATCAATAATAACAAATGCAACATCAGCAGTAATATCTAATATGATCTGTCCTTCTAATGGTGAAAAATCAACAATTCCTAAAACTGCTGGATTTGATATAGAATTAGTAAACTCGTGATTAGATAATTGTTCTACACTTAATACTTCAACCTGTACCAAACTTCTCAAATAGCCAGATAAGAAGGTATTTAACAATCGTGAAAAATTCTCATGAATAATTTGGAGTGTACGCAATTGTTCCTTTGCAAATTTATCTGGTCTTCTAAAATCATATTTTTTTACTTTTGCTTCTTTAGTCTCGGCCGTTATTTCTTGTGCATCTACTTCACCAGAACTTAAAGCCTGTATCAGAGCGTCTATCTCACTTTGTGATAATACATCAGACAATTACGTTCCCTCCCTTATTGGATAATAAATTCAACAAAGTACACATCCAAAATTTCATCAGAGGGTACGACTTTTTTGATTGATTTTAAAATTTCTTTACGAAGAGCTTGTTGACCCTTATCTCCTGATAACTGTGTCTCATCTTTGCTTCTTAATAGTTCTAAAATATTATTCGTCATTTTAGGACGCTTATTATCTAGACGCTCATTCAATTTTTCATTAAGCATTTCTATGTCCATATTGACCTTTAAAATTTTTCTACTATCTTTTACATTGGCATACAACTCTCCAATAGAGTATGTATATGTCTTCATTTCTTTTGGTTGTGTATCCGTTTTTTTATTTGTAACTACAAAAACTGCAATTGCTACTACTATTGCAGTAACTAAAAAACCTATAACGCTAAATAATATTACTTTTTTTGTTGTCATTCTCCTACGCCCCTTCTGAGAATTTTAGTAATAAGGTTCAGAGTTTGCAAAATCTGAACGAAGTATTACAATGTCTACCCTTCTATTCTTAGCTTTATTCTCTATGGTATCATTAGGTGCAACAGGATGATATTTGCTATATCCTGATGCTGATAATCTTGTAGGCTCAAGCCTTGCTTCCTCAATTAAAAATCTTACAACATTAGAAGATCTTGTCACTGATAATTCCCAGTTGGTTGGAAACTTCTTTGACTTGACGAGTCTATCTGAGTCTGTATGACCTTCAACCCTTATATATTTTTCAATAAACTCCTCTTGTTTTAATAAATCTGCTATAAACTTTAATGTCTCTTTGGCTTGAGGCTTTAATTCTGCTTGTGCTGCGTCAAATAATACATTATCTTTAAATCGAAGCAATAATCCTCTTTCCTCAAGATCTACTAACATTTGTTCTTGCATCTGATTATCTTCTAAATATTCTTCTAATTTTTCCTTAAGCTTTTTAAAATCTTCTATCTCTTCGATTTGTTTTGTTAATCTTTCATCATTTAATGCATCTTCAATATATTCTGAGCTTTCAAGGGTTTTTCCTCCTTCTAATACCCCTAATGAACCTTGAAACGATTGTAATACGGCTGTAAATTTTTGGGCATCAATAGAAGAAAAAGAAAAAAGTAATACGAAAAAACATAAAAGTAATGTCATCAAATCACTAAAAGTTGTCATCCATTCAGGTGAACCTGCTTTTGCTTCTTCTTGTTTTCTTTTTCTAGCCATCTAAGCTCCCACACTCTCTTTATTAGTATCTTGAGATTCCTTTCTTTGCTTTGGAGCAAGGAAAGACTTAAGCTTTACTTCTATGATTCTAGGATTTTCTCCTGCTTGTATAGATAGAAGACCTTCAACCATTACTTCTTTTATTAATATTTCTTCTCTACTTCTAAGTTTTAATTTTGCAGCAATAGGTATAAATATTAAATTAGCAAGTAATGCCCCATAAAAAGTTGTTATCAACGCTACAGACATCTTAGGACCTACAGAAGATGGATCTTCTAGGGTCTTTAACATATTGATCAGTCCTATCAGAGTACCAATCATACCAAAAGCTGGTGCTAAACTTCCTAACATATCAAAGATGCTTCTTCCCTCACTATGCCTTTCTTCAAGGAATGCAAGCTCTGTCTCTAATATATTTCTAACGAGTTCTGGGTCTGTCCCATCCACAATCAACATAACCCCTTTTTTTAAAAATTCATCATCAACATTTTCTGCTGCTTCCTCTAAAGCTAAAAGACCTTCTCTTCTTGCAATATTTGCAATTTCAATAATCTTATCAATTACTTCTGTAGGATTAAGATTTTTGGTAGTAAAAGCCTTTTTTACAACAACTAAAGCCTGTTTTACTTTATCCATTGGATATGCTACAAAAGTTCCTGCAATAGTTCCTCCAAAAACAATTACTACTGATGTAAGATCCCAAAAGGTCCAGATACTTCCACCAAGTACAATTCCACCTATTACAAATCCCATCCCTACAACTATCCCTAATACCGTTGCTAAATCCAATGCCTACACCTCATTTCCTAAGGAGTTATGGGTTATGATGGTTTGTGAAAAAATCTTCTTTTTATATTTTATAATTTTGTCGATAATTTGGTCAATAGGTTCTAGTACAATAATTTTCTTTCCCGTTGTAAGGGTTATGACCGTATCTGGTGTAGACTCAATAAATTCAATTAAGTCACTATTTACTACATACTCTTTCCCATTTAATTTTGTTACAGTAATCATACAAACCATCCTTTAATTTCCGGGCGAAATCGCCCGGAAGTAATTATTATCTTTTTAAGTTAACTAATTCTTGAAGCATTTCATCTGTTGTGGTAATTACTTTTGAATTTGCTTGAAATCCCCTTTGGGTTGTAATCATCTGAGTAAACTCTCTTCCTAAATCAACATTGGCCATTTCAAGATTCCCTGGATTAAGCTGTGCAAATCCATTTGTTCCTGGCTTACCTGGTACACCTTTTCCAGAGTTTCTCGTTTCAACATACATATTAGACTGAGTCTTTTGAAGTCCTGCTGGATTTTTAAAGTTAGCAATAGCAATTCTTCCTAAAACTCTTCTTTTACCATTACTAAAAACCCCTGTAATTTCTCCATTCTCATTAATGGCATATTCTGAAAGAGCACCTTGTTTATATCCTTTTACATAAGTAGGATCTGCATTTGAGTCATCTTGAAACTGGGTTAATTTTTCTAAATCCATTTCAAAATCTAATGCTCCTGCTCCTTTTGTTAAGTCTGTTCCTATTCTAAAACTCATTTTTGTATCCCCTATAACTTTACCATTTTCATCAAACTTAAGAGTAAATGATTGTGCAGCATCCTCACCTTTTTTTCCGTAAGCAAATCCATTATAACCTTTCATAGTAGAAGCTGCGGTCTTTGGTAATCCCGTAGCGGTATCATAGTCATTGCTAGTACCATTTTGAAGCATCGCTCCATTCTCATCTAAATAAAAAGCATCTACTTGCCATTCACTTTCCTTTCCTGCTGCACCATCTGCAACTTTTCTTTTTGTAAATAACATTTTGATTTCATGAACATTTCCAAAATCATCATATACCTCAACAGTTGTTTCCTTGGCAAGGGCACCACTTAAATCTTTGTTAATCTGAGAGTAAACTGGATGCTTTGCTGCAGCAGAGCGTTCTGTATCAAGATTGTATATTGCATATTCACCTGTAGCCCCTATAACTTTTGGATCAGGATCACTATCATTTTTCTTCAATTTATTTAATTGTTTTGTATCAGAATCTAAATTTCCTGTAAAGGTTACTATTTCTTCTCCTGGTATAGGTGGATCAGAAGGCTTTGTAGCTTGAGGAGGATATACTGTTGATTTATCTATTTTTATTCCTTCAATGCTACTTTTAAGACGCCCTGTTTCATCAGCCATATATCCTAATACCTTCATTCCATCCTGAGTTACCAAATTCCCATAATCATCTACTACAAAATTTCCTGCTCTTGTATAGTATCTATTTAAATAATTAGAATCATCAGATACCATGAAAAACCCTTCTCCATTAATCATTAAATCAGTAGGATTATCTGTTCTTTCAGGTGTTCCTCTCCTATGAATCACATCCACAGCACCAACATCTACCCCAAGACCTACCTGCATAGGATTTGTTCCACCTCTACCACTACCACTACCACTTGCGCCTTTAATCGTCTGATTAAAGGTTTCTTTAAATGTAACTCTAGAGCCTTTAAATGCCACTGTATTTACATTGGCAATGTTGTTCCCAATAATATCCATTTTCATTTGATGTGCGCTAAGAGCAGATACTGCCGAAAACATTGAACGCATCATTTTGCATGACCTCCCTTTATCTACTGTATTAGTTCTCGTCTATCATTCAGAGAACCATAGCCTCCTAAACTTTGGTCCAGCTATATAATTACAGCACCATCTATATTGGTAAAAATATTTTCTTTTAATTGTTCATCTGTAGCAACTGTAATAATGGTTTTACTCTTTACACTTGCGACAAATGCTTTGTTATTCATAAGGATTAATGTTTCTTTGATTCCCTTTTGTTTTGCCTTATTTAAAGCTTCATTAATTTTGTTCATATCTTGATGATTAATCGTAATATCTCTTGACTCAAGTCTCTCCTTTGCATGCTTTGAAAATTTCACATCTTCACTTGAAATATTATTTAATACTTGAGCAAAAGATTTTTTTTGCATTGTATTTTTAGGAGAAATCTTAGGTGAATGGGCATGGACATTATGAATCATTATTTTATTCATCGTCACTGCCTCCGGTAGTACCATCATTTCCTGTATTGTCTTCTGGTGGTTTTATTCCATATGCTTCTATAGCTTTATTCAATTTTACAATCTCGTCAAGCATTTGTTTATTCAAATTGTAATTCATTTTACTTACATCAATAGCCGCATTGTTAGAACTCCTTATTTCTTCTGTTAACCCTTCCATTGCCTTGTTCATATTTTGCATTTGTTCCAAACTACTAAATTGCGCCATCTGTCCCATGAATTCTTTGTCATCTACAGGATTTAATGGATCTTGATGTGTTAGCTGTGTTACAAGAAGTTTTAGAAAATCATCTTTTCCTAACTTATTTTTAGGTTGTTTAACCGTACTTTGTTGCTGGGTTTCTTTCGTTTTATTAACCTTAGCATATATTAACTTCTTCTCAGTTTGTGTTGGTGTAGTTGTATGATTACTTACTCCATCAACTGCCATTTTTCCACCTCCTACCCTAATTGGTCTATTGTAGATTCCCTCATAGAATGTACTTCACTCACGTCTTCATTTACCACTACATTTTCATATTCTAATGAATTCCCCATAGCTTTTTCATTATTTTTCTTCTTAAAGTTCATAAAATTTTGTTGCTGCTGAAAGTCAGAATCTTGTCCAACAGATACATTTAGTTCTTGAATACCAAATCCTTTTTCATTAAGGGCATCCTTTAAGTCGTTGAAATTAGATTCTAAAACTTCCTTTACTATTTGATTTTCTGCAACGATATTTGCAATAACAATTCCTCTTTCAACTGCTATCTTCATAGAAAGATTTCCTAGATGATTTGGTTTAAGCTGCAATGTCATTTCAGAACCCTTCTCATCAACTATTACTTGCGCCTTCTCAACAACCTGATGTAAGATATTTTGAAAATTTGGTTTTTGTAGTGTTGTTTCTAATTTCACATTTTCTATTCCATTCATGTTGTCTTGTACCATGAAATTTGTAGGAATATCTTGAATTATTTTATCATTGATAACTATTTTTTGATTTTTGTTTGCCGAGAATCCAAACTTTTCACTATTTTTGTCATTTTGAGACATTTGTTTTTCATTTTCTGCATTTGTCTCAGCTTTATTCTTTGTATCTACAAATAGTTCTTTTTGAACAGTATCCGTATTAGAATCTGTTTTTTCTTTTGTATGTAAAGCATCTATGTCACCTTTGTTTACTACTTCACTAGCCACTATACTGCTTGTTTCATTTTTATTCGTTGTCTCTTCTGCTAGTAAATTTTCAAGTTTTGATAATACTTTATGAAAATCTTGTAAATCTAACTTCATTTCCTCTTTATTAAATAGCATTTCTAATTGGCTTTTTAACTGATCTAGCATCTCTTTTGACAACACATTATCTTTTATATCCGTTGTGTTTTTTTGTTCCATAAAAGATAGTATTTTATTTAACTGTGATTTTATATCTTCGAATTTTATTGCTATATTTTCATTATTTTCTACTGTTTCCTGTATTGTAGCTAATTCTTCTATAGACACGTTCAAAGAAGCAATCAGTTCCATCATTTCCTGTGGTATATTCTCTTTTTTATCTTCTTCTATATTTTCAATATGATCTTCATCTATTGCTTCATTCACAGGTTTCTCTTTTTTGATTTCTTGAGATTCTTTCCTTTGAAAATCAGTTCTTTCATTCTTCATTTCATCCTTAGATGGTTTTAATTTATCTTCTTTAGGCTCTTTCATTTTTCCTTTTAGTACCTTGTCAAAAGAATTTTCTTTATTTGTCTTTATGAAGTTGTTTGCTTGATTGTCCACTAGCTTTCTATTGTTCGTTTGAATATTTAGATTCATCATCAATCCATTCATTTTTTCACCTCCCTTCTAGTTTTTAATCAGGTAGTGTTAATTTTTTAGATATATCTGAAGCTAAATCACTGTCTAAGCTTGCAAGTATTTCTGCCACTGTTTTTTCCTTAAGCTTTCTTAATACACTCATAGCTATATCCTGATCTGTTATCGTAATTTGATCTTCATTCTTAAAAGTATACTTTTCTGGTGCTTTGCGACTTTTAAATAGTTTAGTAATCATGTCTCCAATCTGCTTTGGTTCCATTTTTGTATACACTTTAACTAATTCATCTATTTCCTTATCATATTCCCTATATACTTTCATAGCATTCATCAAATCTTCAGTTAATAGATCATTCTCCTTTGTAAGCATTTCATCATTTTTAATCTGTTCTAGAAGGTTATAGGTAAAGTTTTTATCTTGTACCTTGGCAAGAACCTTTGCTGCTTTTAGCATATTCATATTTCTATAGATCATTGACAATTCATTCATCTTGTATTTTTGGTCATTACCAATATCCTCTAATAGCTTATCAGCCTTTTCAGAATTATATATATTTGCAATATTCATCAATTCTTTTTTTCGATCATTCATTTGGCTTAAAAGCTTTGTAATTTTTTTTCTTTTTTCAGTTGATTGATAATTAGCCAAAAGCTTATTTTTTGTTTCATCATCTAAACATTGTAAAATGTCTGCTGCATTTCCTTCTTTCATTTGCTCTATGGTTAACCCCATGGTACTATACGAAACTGTCTCATTCATTAAGTTTGTACTAATTTCCTTAACGGCATTGACCAAAGACGTGTTTTCATAATATTTCGCCTTTTCCTGCAGTTCTTTTATCTGATCATTTTTAATTTGTTCTATAATAGATGTCAAAATATCTTTCTTTACAGCACCTTCTCTTCTATACTCAAGTATTTTTTTTGTTTGATTAGAATTAAGCTGTGTACAAATTTTAATCAAATCTGAATAGAGCTTTTCATCTTCATTTTTAATAATCGTCAACTTATCAGAAGCACTTTCCACATCTAAGCTTATTAGATATTTTGCAACCGTTCTTTTTTTAACTTCTTTTTCTTCTTTCGTTGGAAAGCTTTCAAAATATTTTCCAATAGGTCCAGACACCTGGCTTAAATATTTATTTGCTACAAACTTAAAGTTATCATTCGTATAATAAACAATACTCATAATAATGATAGGAATTGTAATAAAAACGGCTATTATAATAAACAAAATTCTTCCTATTCCTAAACTTTTTTTTTCTATTTCTATTTCCTTAGACTTTGCCATTATTGCCCCCTAATTACTCTTAAAGTTTTGAAATGTTACTAATTGATCTACAAAGTTTTCTTCTTCCTTTTTTTCCATATAATAAAAATTTTCTTTTTCTTTCTCTTTTAGTTTTTCAAAAGTCCTCTTTTCCATAGCTGCTTTCATTAAGTCTTGTCTGCATTTATTGACTTCATGACTACACTGCTCAACAATCTGCATTTGTTCGCTTATCTTTCTTTTTAAACCCATTACAAATGAATCATATATCTTTAAATCTCCAACACTTGCACCACTTTGTATTTTCAAAGCAATACGCTTTCCACAGTCATTTTTTTGGTTTTCTAACTCCTCTAGCCTTTTTTTTTCATCTTGTAGCTTTGACTGTGCTTTATGCATTTTCCCTTTTATTACATCTTCATATTTTTCTTTCACTTTTAACAAGTTCTGATATTTAAAAGAAAATTTAAGCATTTAAACCACCTCTATTGTAGAAGATCTTTCATTTGTATGGTTGCATCATTGTAATTAAACTTATCATGTATACCTTGTCTCAAATAACCATTTAATGCATCAATCATCTTTATAGCATGGTCAATTTTAGGATTGCTTCCACTTACATAAGCTCCAATATTAATCAAATCTTCAGCATCTTTATAAGTAGCTAATATGTCTCTAAATTCACCCGAAAACTTTCTATGTTCTTCATCAACAATATTAGGCATTACTCTACTAACACTTGCTAATACATCAATAGCTGGATAATGGTTTTTGTTAGCAAGCTTTCTAGATAATACAATATGTCCATCTAGTATACCTCTTGCTGTATCTGTAATAGGTTCATTCAAATCATCTCCATCTACAAGTACCGTATATAGAGCTGTTATAGAACCTTTATCAGAGTTTCCAGATCTTTCAAGTAGTTTAGGCAAAGCTGCAAAAACAGAAGGGGTATATCCTTTTGTTACAGGAGGTTCTCCTACTGCTAAACCAACCTCTCGCTGTGCCATTGAAAACCTTGTCAATGAGTCCATTAATAACATTACCTTTTTTCCTTGATCTCTAAAATATTCTGCAATAGAAGTAGCAAGTAGAGCCCCTTTCATTCTTACCAATGCTGGTTGGTCAGAAGTTGCTATCACTAATACAGACCTTTTTAATCCTTCTTCTTGTAAATCTTTTTCAATAAATTCTCTTACCTCTCTACCACGCTCTCCAATCAAAGCAATCACATTTACATCTGCTTCTGTATTTCTCGCAATCATTCCCATGAGCGTACTTTTTCCAACACCACTTCCGGCAAATATACCTATTCTTTGTCCCACTCCACAAGTTAATAATCCATCAATGGCTTTTACTCCAAGAGATAAGACTTCTTCTATTTTTTTTCTTTTCAAAGGATTAGGAGGTTGATTATTTACTGGATATTTTTTTGTAGTAGAAAGTCTTCCGCCATCATCTATAGGATTACCTAATCCATCTAGTATACGACCCAATAGCTCGTCTCCCACATTGACGGATAACAATTCCCCCGTAGCAATAACTTTACTACCAGGTCCAATTCCATCCATTTCTCCTAAAGGCATTAGTAATACTTTTTGATTTTTAAATCCTACTACTTCAGCTTTTATTGGAGCAACTCCCTTTAATGGATAAATATAACACAGTTCTCCTAATTTAACGGCAGGGCCTAACGATTCTATTGTTAGCCCTACAACTTGAGAAACCTTTCCACTATATTTAATCAAATTTGCATTTTCAAGAGCATATCTATATTTATCTAGATTAAGCATTTCGTCTCCATCACTCGCTCTCTAATATTTCATGAAATAATGACTTAATTTGATTGAATTGTGTTTCTATACTTGAATCAATGCTTCCTGAAACTGTATCCAAAATACAACTACCCTTTTTTAAGGAAGGATCTTGTTTAATCTTAATATCATCAACATTTTCTGATAAAGCTAATATTTTATCCTTTGCACTAATGGCATAACCATAATCATCAGGACTCACTCTAAGGACTAAAGATTCTGTATAAGCACATTTACTAAGAGCTGCTTTTACAAGTCCAATGATTGTTTCATAGGAATCTTCTACCTTCATATTTAATATTCTTTCTACAGTATCAATAATAAGCTCAATACCTTCCTTCTCCAATTTTGAAGTAAACTCCTTCTTTGTCATTATCACTTCATTTTTTATACCTAAAGCTTCTTTAATAAGCTTATCTGCTTCTTCTTTACCTACTTTATATCCTTCAGATTTTCCTTGTGTAAAGCCATCATTTTTTGCATTTTCATATATTTTTTTTGAATCTTCATATGCATCACTAATAATAGTTTGTGCTTGACTTTCTGCTTCTTCTAACTTTTTTTTGGTTAAAGCTTCAATTTCTTGCATTTTTTGATTATAAATTTCTTCAAAGTCAACTTCTGGTTCCTTTTCTTCTTGGAGCTTTTCTTCACAATCTTTCTCTACATGAATTTCTAAAGAATCTTTAGGAATGCTTTCTATCCCAAGTTCTTTCATATCACCAACTTGTACATAAGAAGACTTAAAAATCCTAGACAATGATTTCGTCCCCTCCTCCACGAGATATAATAATCTCGCCTGCTTCTTCTAGTTTTCTGATCATATTGACAATTTTTTGTTGTGACTCTTCCACATCTCTTAATCTCACTGGTCCCATAAAGTCCATATCTTCTTTGATCATTTCTGCCATTCGTTTTGACATATTATTAAATATAATCTCTTGTACTTCTTCAGTAGACCCTTTTAATGCAACAGCTAAGTCATTATTATCAACATCACGAATAAATCTTTGAATAGATGTACTATCTAATGTAACAATATCCTCAAATACAAACATTCTCTTCTTAATCTCTTCTGCTAATTCAACATCTTCTATTTCAAGAGTTTCCATAATAAACTTTTCTGTTCCTCTATCCACAGAATTTAATAAATCAACAATAGATTGTATTCCTCCAGCTGTTGTATAATCTTGTGTAACCATAGATGATAATTTACTTTCAAGAACAGCTTCTACCTCTTTGATAATTTCAGGTGTTGTTCGATCCATGGTAGCAATACGCTTAGCTACTTCAGCTTGCTTATTCTGTGGCAAAGAAGATAATATTTGTCCTGCTTGTTGGGCTCCTAAATACGAAAGAATTAGTGCAATAGTTTGAGGATGTTCATTTTGTATAAAGTTTAACAATTGACTAGCATCCGCTTTCCTTGCAAAATCAAAAGGACGAACCTGTAATGAAGCCGTAAGCTTATTTACAATATCATAGGCCTTTTGCGTTCCTAATGCTTTTTCCAGTATTTCTTTTGCATAGTTAATACCGCCTTCAGAAATATATTCCTGTGCTAAACATACTTGATAGAATTCCTCCATAACCTTCTCTTTTTCTTCAGAAGGAATTTTTCTCATATTTGCAATTTCTAATGTTAATTCTTCAATCTCTTCTTCTTGAAGATGTTTAAATATCTTTGCTGATTTATCTGGTCCTAAAGAGATCAGCAGCACAGCTGCCTTCTCTTTCCCACTAAGTCCCGTTTTTCGAGGCATACTCTACACTCCTAATCTTCGTTTAACCATGTCTTTAACAGTTGTGCAACTGCTTCAGGATTCTTATCTACAAATTTATCGATTTGTTTCTTATAGCTTGATTTTTCATTTACCTCAAGTTGGATTTCATCTAATTCATCTTCTATAGTTGAAACCGGTTCATCTAGTACTATATCCATTGCAGCTTTTCTTTTTCTAAGTCTATATACTGTATATACACAAGCTCCAATCAACAATGCTCCTAATATACCTATAGCCCATAGTGGAATATTTCCAAAAGTTCCTGATTGGCTATTTTCTTCAATACTTGCAAATTCATCTGCAATCGTTGTATCAAAATCTTTTGCCATTACTTCAACAACTTTTGTATCTAGTCCAGCTGAAGCTGAAACAATACTTTTAATTTTCTTCTCTTCCTCGTCTGTAAGTTCTCCATTTGGGAGTATTTGCTTGTTTATCAAAACTGCAACAGTTATATCTTTTACTTGTCCTTGTGCCTTTACAATTTTCTTATTAATTTCATTTAACTCATAATTAATCGTTTTATTTGCTTTGTCATATTTTGAGCCATTTCCACTATCTTCTACATATTGGGTAATATCTTCCGAGTTAGAATCCGTCCCTGGAACACCACCATCACTTCCATTTGTTAAATGTTCATTTTGTTCGTTCATACTTCGAATAAGTCCATTGGTTTCATCCTTTATTGGTGGTGCAAACTCCTTTACATCTGTCACTTCACTATCAAAATCAAGTTTTACATTTACCATAACTGCAACATTTCCTGGTCCATACGAAGTGGATAAAAATTCCTTTATGCTTTCCTGTATTTGGCTTTGTACTTTTTTTTGTAGCCCTAATTGGGTAGAAGCATCAAAAGTATCGTCATCTTTTTGCTTATTCAATACTTGTCCTCTATTATCAACGATAGATATATTTTCAGGATCTAAATCTTTTACTGCATTTGCCACAAGCATTGCAATACCGTTAACCTGCTCTTTTGAAAGTTCTTTCCCTTGTTCTATTTCAACAAATACAGACGCTTTAGATTTTTGCTTGTCCAGCAAAAAGTTTGTATCATCTGCTACACTCAAATTTACCATTGCATTTTTTATTCCATCAATTTCTTCAATCGTTGCAGCTAAAGCATTCATTTGAGCAATAACATATCTTTTTTTTCTTTCTTCATTCGTCATCGTTAAACTACTACTATCTATCATCTTTTCGTAAGAAAAACTCTCTTTGGGTAGTCCTTCTACTGCAAGCTTGGCTTGTGCTTTATTTTTATATTCCTTTGGTACTAATATGGTTGTATTCGATTCATTGTCTTTCCAAGGTATAGTCATCTCATCAAGTTTTGCTGTAATTTCTCCAACATCCTTTGGTGTTAAATCACTAAATAGTGTTACATATTCTGGTTGGGAAGTAAAATAAAATAATAACGTCATACTAATAATCACCAATAACCCACTGACTCCAATTTTAATTTTTTGCTTTTTATCTAGTTTTTTATAAAATTCATTCAATTGCTCTTTTACATGTTCTAGCCCATTGCCCATTTAGTCACCTCATCCCCTTGTACCACTGCATTCATTATACTTGCAATCTCATTATCTGTTTATAGGCATCTAGAACTTTATTTTTTACCTCTACGGTAAACTGCAAAGCAATTTTAGATTTTTCAGCGGCTATCATCACTTCATGTATATTATCAATTTCCCCGACTGCTGCGAGAGTGTTTATTCTCTCCGAGTCTAGCTCATAATCATTAACTTTCTTTAAAGAATCCTTCAAAAATGTAGAAAAATCTTGTTGATTTTTCTCCTTGGTTATATTAAATACATTTTTTGATGGTTGCATAACATCATTAATCTTCATATATAAATCCTCCATCACTTAATATCTATTTCCCAATTTCAAGGGCTTTCATTGCCATACTTTTTGCTGCATTCATAGCTGTAACATTGGCTTCGTATGCTCTAGTAGATGAAATCATGTTAATCATTTCCGTTACCGTATCTACATTAGGCATCTGTACATATCCATCCTTATCTGCATCCGGATGACCAGGATCATACACTTTTTTTAAAGGGGTTTGATCTTCCTTGATTGCAACAACTTCAACTCCATTTCCTATTTGTTTCCCATTTTTAGCATTTTCTAACACTTGTGAAAAGTTTGGACCACTTTGTTTAAAAACTGGAACTTGACGTCGATAAGGAGTACCACTACTTGTCCTAGTCGTATTGGCATTTGCTATATTTTTAGATATTATATCCATTCTTAATCTTTCTGCAGTTAATCCAGTAGCACTTACATTAATTGAATGAAATAAACTCATTTGATCTACCTCCCATCTTTAATAACTATATTAAGTTTTCGAAGATTTGATGCCATAGATTCTTTTAACATATAATAACGTATTGTATTTTTTGATAAATTTGCCATTTCCACATCCACATTTACATTGTTTCCGTCTTTCCTATACTTACTTGTAATATCCTTTGTAACCATTGGCTTCATTTGATCTATGCTACTATTCCCTACTGACAAATGTTTTTCATGGGTCAACTTTTCTTCTATAGATTGACCTGATATATTTTGTGCCAAAATAGATTCAAATTTCACTACGTTTCTTTTGAATTTTGGCGTATTTACATTTGCTATATTATTAGATATAGCTTCATTTCTAAGCCAACAAGCATCCATTGATTTTTCTAGTATATTTATATTTCTAAAGGACTTATTTAATATACTCATATCTTCCTCCCGTATTCATTTTATGTAAATATTTACAACCTGCTAAATTAGCAAATAATCATTCATTATCACATTTTTTCCTTTTATGCATATTCGACATAAATTTGGCTTTTCCTTCTTTTTACACATTTTTCATCAAATATCGTAACAGTGATTTTCATTTTTTCCCTATTTTTCCTGTTATTATTATAATATATATCATTGATCATATGTTATTTTTTTTGATAAATAGTAAATTCGAACTACAATCTTTTCTACTTCACATAATATTTTTATTTGTTAGTAATTCTATTATATTTGATTTTTCTTTTGCACCCAACAGGAAATATCTTCACACAAAAAAAAACATAAAAAAAGCAACCTTATTGGTTGCTTTTTATAATAAATTATCTTTTTAATTTTTCCAACTCATCAATTAATTTATTATTAAGAATTTTAATATGTGTACCTTTCATTCCTAAAGATCTTGATTCTATAACTCCAGCACTTTCAAATTTTCTTAAAGCATTTACAATCACAGATCTTGTTATACCTACTCTATCTGCAATCTTACTAGCTACCAATAAACCTTCTGTTCCTTCAAGTTCATCAAAGATATGTTCTACAGCTTCTAATTCTGAGTAAGAAAGTGTTCCTATAGCCATCTGCACAACTGCCTTTTTTCTTGCCTCTTCTTCAATTTCTTCACTTTTAGCTCTAAGTATTTCCATTCCTACAATGGTAGCACTATATTCAGCCAATACTAAATCTTCATCTGTAAATTCCTTGCCATGTCTTGATAATATTAGTGTACCAAGTCTCTGACCACTTCCATTAATAGGTACAATCGTTACTAATTTACTCACACTTTCAACATCATATTTAAAAATTTCAAGAAGTGCATCTCCTGTTACATTGTGTTTTGTATCCGTAATTTTTAATAATTGCTCATTGTACTCTTCTGGAAATTTTTGCTTTCCTGTATCAGAATCAACAATAATAGGATTTTCTGATTCATCTATCAAATGAATGCCTAAAACCTTCCCTCTCTTATTTGCAACATATACATTAGAATCCAATACACCACTCAAAGTTTTACATAACTCCGCAAATGAAACAGGTACATTTCCTGATTGTTGCAATATTTTATTAAGCTTTCTCGTTTTTTCCAATAATGTAGTACTCATTTGTAATCCTCCTCGTAAACTTTTTCTTATAGTATAATTTTTTTAGATACTTATTGGATATTTTATTTTTCAATTTATTTTGAACATATTAATGTTTCATAACCACTTCATTTTTTAACTTATATTTTAAAAGATAAATTTTCCAATAACTTTCCTACAATCCTATACATCCTTCTTGTTCTAGATTTTCGGTTTGTCCATCCATGATATACATAAAATTTACTATTACTTCTATAGTTTCTAATTTTACAAATAACATGCTTTCTAATTTTGCCAATGTTCTTACAATTTTCACTTCTCATATTCCATAAGCTATAACATTACTATGTTTTCAGATTACCCATTGCCCTGATCCTCACATTTTTTTACTGCTAGAAGATGGTCCCATAAAAAATGATTTCATCTCCTAGCCCATTTATGTCTTAATAAAGTTTTAACAAACCATCTGCAATGGTATCATATTTTTCCAACTTATTCAACAAGAAATTTTAAAATTATAAAATAAATTTTGATTAATCAACCTTTTCTTCAACTCTTTTATATTTACACTCTTTATTAGAGCATTGAATAATTGTATCATTTTTTCGATTCTTTTTAACCAAAAGTTCTCCACACACTGGACATTTTTCATCAATTGGTCTATTCCATGTTATAAAATTACAGTTTGGAAAACTTCCACACCCATAGAATAATCTCCCTTTTTTTGATCTTCTTTCTACTATATCTCCTCCACATCGAGGACATGCCACACCTATTTTCTTTACAAAAGGTCTTGTATGTTCACATTCTGGATATGCAGAACAAGCTAGGAATTTTCCATATCTTCCATATTTGATAACCATATTTTTGCCGCATACTTCACAAATTTCATCTGTCTCCTCTTCTACTAACTCAATTTTTTTGATTTCCTCTTCTGCATGTTTTAATGTTTCACCAAAAGGTTTATAAAAATCATCAATTACTTTAATCCATTCTAATTGATTTTCCTCAATTTTATCTAACTTTTCCTCAAGTTCTGCTGTAAAATGTTTATCTACTATATCTTTAAAATACTCTTCTAGCAAGTCAGTTACAATAATACCCAATTCTGTAGGCTTTAATGATTTGTTTTCTCTTTCTACATAGCCTCTACTTATTATTGTTGATATAATTGGCGCATATGTACTTGGTCTACCTATATTTTGCTCTTCTAATTCTTTCACTAATGAACTTTCAGTAAATCTTGGTGGTGGCTGTGTAAAGTGCTGCTTTGGTTCTATATCACTACATGCTAAATGTTGATCTTTAACAACTTTTGGTATTTCCTTATCAGAAACAGTTGCATAAGTATACACCTTTAGGAAACCATCAAATACAAGTTTTGAACCTGATGCTTTAAATAAATAGTTACTATTTGTTATATCTACTGAATATGTATCATAAATTGCATTTTTCATTTGGCTTGCTAAAAAACGTTCCCAAATAAGCTTATATAATTTATGTTGATCCCTTTTTAAAGAAGACTTAATTTTATCAGGAGTTTTTTCTATATCTGTAGGCCTTATAGCTTCATGAGCATCCTGTGCTTCTTTCTTTGTCTTATATTTTTTCTCTTCATCACTTATATAGTCCCTTGAAAATTTCTCTTCAATATATTTTCGAGTATTTTCCTTTGCTTCATTAGAAATCCTAGTTGAATCTGTTCTTATATAAGTTATTAAACCAACAGTTCCTTCTCCTTCAATATCTATACCCTCATATAACTGCTGTGCAATCATCATAGTTTTTTTTGTAGTAAATCCTAATCGATTTGCTGCTTCTTGTTGTAAACTACTTGTTGTGAAAGGTGGGTATGGATTTCTTTTTTTCTCTTTTCTTTTTACCCCAGATACAACAAAAGTTCCCGTCTTCAACTTTTCTACAATTTCTTCTACCATCTCTTGATTCTTTAAATTCATCTTTTGATCAAGTGTACCATAAAATTTCCCTTCAAAACTTTCCTTTGTATCTTCTATAAACAAATTTGTAATAATACTCCAGTATTCTTCAGGTATAAAGTTTTGAATTTCCTTTTCTCTGTCACATATGATTTTTGTAGCAACAGATTGAACTCTACCAGCACTTAAACCTTTTCTGATTTTTCTCCAAAGGAGAGGACTAATACTGTATCCTACTAATCTATCTAACATACGTCTTGCTTGCTGTGCATCCACTAAATTCTTATTGATTTTTCTAGGATGTTTAACAGCATTTTTAATAGCTGTTTTTGTTATTTCATGAAATTCGATTCTACATTTATCCTCTTCACTAACAGATAATATATGGGCTAAATGCCATGAAATAGCTTCTCCCTCTCTATCAGGGTCGGTAGCTAAGAATATCTTTTTTGCTTTTTTTACTTCTTTTTTTAACTCCTTAATTACAGGCCCTTTTCCTCTAATAGTTATGTAATGAGGCTCATAATTATTTTCAATATCTATTCCCATTTTACTTTTTGGTAAATCTCTTACATGTCCAACGGAAGCAACAACTTTATAATTCTTGCCTAGAAACTTTCCAATGGTTTTGGATTTGGCAGGAGATTCCACTATCACTAAATATTTTGCCACAATTTCACCCCCATTTTTTAAAGCAATAGTAATTATATCAGAAAGCTTTTCAAATTTCAAAATATTAGTCCATAAGTTATTTAACAATTAATAAATTTCCTGGCAGTTGCTCTACCAATCCCTTAAGCTGTAAAATTGTAATAATACTGCTAATTTTATCAACTTTGAAGCCTAATTCTTGAAAAAGTAGATCCATGTGAATTGGCTGCTTATCTAAAATCACACCATATACTTCTGATTCTACATCACTAAGTGGCACCTTCTTTTCCTCTTTGTGATTGGTTTGAATCTGAAGTTCTTCCAAAACATCTTCAACATCTGTTACTGGTTTTGCACCTTCTTTTATCAACTTGTTAGTTCCCATACTCAATGAACTATTAATATTCCCAGGTACAGCAAATACTTCTCTTCCTTGTTCAAGGGCAAACTCTGCAGTAATTAAAGACCCACTCTTCACACTTGCTTCTACAACAATTACCCCCTTAGACATTCCACTTATAATCCTATTTCTAGCTGGGAAATTTCCAGGAAACGGTTTTGTTTCAATACTATATTCAGATATAACCGCTCCATTTTTTTCGATTTCTAACATTAAATGATAGTTTGATTTTGGATAGCAAGTATCTAGTCCACAACCTAAAACTGCAATCGTTCTACCTCCATTTTCTAATGCGCCTTTATGAGCCATAGTATCTACACCATAAGCCATACCACTCACCACAGTAATTTCTCTCTTAGCTAAGTCACCAGCTAGTTTATAAGCTACATACTTTCCATAGGATGAAGCTTTTCTTGCTCCTACAATGGCCACTGCATTTACATCTTCTTTAAATATATTTCCTTTCTTATATAATAGATACGGAGGATCATATATATATTTTAAATTTTCTGGATATTTTTCATTTTTCCTGCCTATTACATCTATATTTTTCTTTTTTATTTTATTAGTTAATTCACCAATGTAACAGGAATTTCTATTTTTTAGTATATTATGAACAACATGATGATTTATTCCTTTAAGTTTATTGATTCTTTCCGCAGGCGCTTTAAATATATTTTCAGCGTTCCCAAAAATTTTCAATAAATTTTCTAAAGTTTTATTTCCTATTCCCTCTATATTATGCAACCAAATCATATATTCCTTTTTATTCATTTTATTCATCCTCTATGAATCCCAAAATTTTCTATCTAAATTTCTATATTGAATGGCCTCAGCAATATGCGTAGTAGCAATGTCAGAAGTCCCTTCTAAATCTGCTATCGTTCTACTTAATTTTATAGTTCTATTATATGCCCTTGCACTTAATTTTAATTTATGGAAAGCTTCTTCCATTAATAATTTTTCTTGATTCCCTAGTTTACAATATCTCTTCATCAATTGACCATTTAACTGAGAATTAAATAATATATGATGCTTTTTGTATCTTTCAAGTTGAATTTTTCTTGCTCTTTCAACGTCTTTTCTAATATCAGCAGATGATTTTGTTTGTTTTTCTGTTGTCAATTCTTCATATTTTATTGGAAAAATCTCTATATGCATATCTATTCTATCTAACAAAGGCCCTGAAATTTTAGATAAATATTTTTTTATTTGCCATGGGGTACAAGTACATTCATGAAATGAATCCCCATAATGGCCACAAGGACAAGGGTGCAGAAGCAAAATGCAAAACACTTACTTTTGAGATGAACATCAATAGTGAAGATTTTGATTCACTTCCAGAAAAAACTTTAGGACAAAGAGTGCATAAACTTAGAAAACAAGCAGGATATAACATAAAAGAACTTGGTGATTTGGTTAACATGGCACCCGCTTCTATTAGTTATATAGAAAATGAGAAAAAAGTCCCATTTATATCTACTTTAAAAAAACTGTGTGATCCTCTTCAAACTACATTAAATTATTTGCTACAAATTGATTCTTGGCCTGAAGATACATCTGGAGAAATTATAAAAAAATATCGGTTACTAAAGGGATTATCCCAGCGTGAACTTGCCAAATTATGTAATTTAAATCAATCTACCATTAAAGATTATGAAGCTAATCGTATTAAAGGTTTTAATAATAAAACTCTTGGAAAAATCTACAAATCTATTGGCTATACATCTGTATAGACACCCTATATAAATGAAGGGAAATAATTAGAAATAACTATAATTGTTAATTTGAAAATATTTCTCTATCTTTATTTAAATATTGTTTCATTTTTTATGTTTTTTATACAAAAGAAGGTAACCTAATTATTCTTGTTTTCTAAATTTTGTATGCATTTTTAGCAAACTTAATCAACAACATGAATAAATAAGTACAAATCTTTTTTAATACCACTATTTAATAATAGTAAAAATAAAAAAGATCTTATAGATTATGTAACACATGTCCTACAACCTGCATACATTGTATTAAATCAAAAGAAAATAATCAAAAATCATAAATATTGAAGGAGGTTTTTCCTTATGGCTGACGCTCTATGTGGTGGAAATTATGATGGTTGTGGTGGTTGCAAGACCGAATTATTATTCTTTTTCTTGTTGTTAGTATTGCTATTATGTAATTGTGGTGGATATGGTAGCTGTGGCTGCTAATAAATAAAAAAAAGGATTGGGAGCTTCTTCCCAATTCTTAATACATACCACAACTTCATAAATTAGCCATTTATTACAATGCCTTCTTTGATGACCAGGAGCAATCCTGGTCTATATATACAATTTCTTTTCTATTATTTCTTCTTAAATACTCCTGCAAACACATATATCTCTTATCAATTGTTTCCAACTTCTTAAGTAGATTATTTAAAAGCTCTATCATGTTCTCAGAATCATGTCTTAGATGCATCAAAGTATCACTATTTGTTTCTTTTTCATAAGCATATTGAATCGTAGCAACTTTTTCTCTTATATAAGCAACATTCTTTGACATGTCTGAAAGCTCTTTTTTTAAAAAATCATCAGTTCCCTCTACCCCCATTGTTTTTATCATTTCTACAACAGTTTTATAGTATTCATTACTGCTACAACCATTCATTTTATATCATCCCCCATGTATAATAACTTCTATATTTTAAATAGTACCCATTTACAGCTAGACAACTCATACTTTAATACGTATACTTTTGTTACATCATTTATGACACTCTGACACGTAAAAACATACATATAATTGCCAGCCAATTTTTCTTTCTCTACTGTTATGACTCTTTCAACCTTAATAATGTTCCAACATTCATCATTATTTTTCAATCTAAATCTAATTGGATGCGGAGCTCCATTCTGTTCAAACCAAGCTATCATTTCAATAGGTTTTGCTACTACTTTCATATACCATCATCCTTATAATAAACTTGACATCATTGGATAATCTTGCGTACCTACTCCACCAATTAGTGGCTTTATTCTAGAATGCAAAAAGCTTGCTCGTACAATTGACTTGCTGCCAAAGTTTGATCGTATTTTATCTATAGTAGCGTCCAATGCTTTAGTTTTTTCCAGGTCTACTTCATCAAATAATGATCTTTGCTGGAATTGATTTGTACAAAAATCAGATACTCGAACTCCTAAATGTCTTATGGATTCACCTTTCCATGATTCATTAAATAATTCCTTTACAACTTTATAAATTTGATTGGTTGTATCTGTAGGCGCAAATAACTTTCTTTGATGTGTGTATCTCATAAAGTCTTTATTCTTAATTTCTACAGTTATTACCTTACAGCAATATTTTGCATCTCTTAACCGCATAGACACGGTCTCCGTTAATCCTAGAAGAATCATATGCGCTGTTCTTTTATCATCTACATCAAAAGCTATTGTTGTTGAGTTCCCTATCCCTTTCATATTTTCATAATTACTTAATCTTACTTTTGAATCTTCAATACCGTTAGCATATTTCCAGATCATTTCTCCATGGCTTTTTAATATGTATTTGATATGTTCAAGATTGTATTTTGCTAAATCTCCAATAGTGTAAATTCCTATTTTATGAAGTTTAGGTGCTGTAGCCCTACCTACCATAAATAAATCCTCTATCGGCAGTGGCCACATCTTCTCAGGTACTTCTTCAGGATATAAAGTATGTACTCTATTAGGTTTTGTAAAATCTGAGGCCATTTTTGCTAAAAGCTTATTTACTGATACACCAATATTCACAGTAAACCCAAGTTCTTTATGTATTCTATCTTTTATTGTATGTGCTGCAGTGATAGGATCACCGAAATGTTTTGCCATATTGGTATAATCTAAGAAACATTCGTCCACAGAATACCTTTGAATTGTTGGTGAATATTCTTTAAGAATTTCTACCATTGCATTACTACATTTAATATATAATCCATAGGTCGGTGGTACTATAGTGAGATTAGGACATTTCTGCAATGCAGAGTATATCGTCTCTCCTGTTTGAATCTTATATTTTTTAGCTGGTATAGATTTTGTCAATACAATACCATGCCTAGTCTTTGGATCGCCTCCTACAATAGATGGAATTTCTCGTAAGTCAATTGATTCCCCATGTTGTAACCTATATACCGCTTCCCATGAAAGGTATGCAGAATTTACATCAATATGAAAAATAACTCTGTTGCTTTTATTCATTATAATCACCTTCTCGGTATATTCTACCAATATTATATACGAACATTAGTTCGATGTAAATAGTTTTATCGAACGTATGTTTGTTTATTCTTATAAGATATGCTACAATTAAGATAATTATTACAACAAATTGTAAAGGAGGTCGTATGAAAAACACATTATCAAAACGGCAAGAACAGATCTTAAATTATATAAAAAATGAATTTGTTAACAAAGGTTATCCTCCTACGATTAGAGAAATATGTAAAGGTACAGGCCTAAATTCTCCCTCTACAGTACATGGTCATATAAATAATCTTGTAAAAAAAGGTTATTTACGGAAAGATCACACAAAACCACGCTGTATAGAAATAGTAGGTATTCATATAGATAATAACTCTAGAAAAAACGTCGTAGACATACCGATCGTAGGAAAAGTAACTGCTGGACAACCTATATTAGCTCATGAAAATATAGAAACTACCTATCCTATACCATCTTGTTTTATCGATCACTTTAGTAAATATTTTATGTTAAAAATAAAAGGAGAAAGTATGATCAATGCAGGAATCTTAGATGGAGATTATGTACTTGTAAAACAACAGAACATCGCTAATGATGGAGATATTGTTGTAGCTTTGATTGAAGATGAAGCTACTGTGAAGAGATTCTTCAAAGAAAAAGATTCTATTAGATTACAGCCTGAAAACTCTACTATGGAACCTATTATTATAAATACTGTTAGGGTTTTGGGATTGGTTAAGGGTATTTTTAGAAAGTTATAATATTTCATTAAATGGTTATACTCCTGTATATATTAATTATTAAGGAGGTATCCACTTTGTTAAGTAATGAAGAAATATTAAAAGGGTTAGAATATCAAAGAGCAAAACAAATTGAACTAATAAAAAATACTGAAGGTCAGATTAGACTTCTTCAAAATAAAGAAAAAGAATTAAAGTTGGAATTATATAAATCAGAAGTGGATGAAGAAAAGCTAATTCGTAAGATTAATGAACAAATAAGTATACTAGAAGATTTAAACAAAGAAATAGAAAATATTAATGAAGAAAAAGCATATGCTTTATAAAAGACAGGGTTAGTTCCCTGTCCTTATTAATTTTCAAAAATAGCTTTCAATTTTTCTATATTTGCCATAATTTTATGCCCTTTCGATGTTAAGTGTACTCCATCTATATAAAACAAATGCTTATTTTCTTCTGTAACATGTATATTTAATTCTGAACAAAAATCAATAACTCTAATATGATCTGTTTTTTCAAATTGTATAGCCCATTCTTTATATTTTTCAATGTTTTCATTTACTCTATTAAAATCTGTTGTTGAAGACCAATACATATTAGCCATTTTAGGCTCTGTAAATGGTTGAATTCCAATAATAGGATTAATGTTGTTTTCATATGCCAAATTGACCATTTTATCAATATTTGATTGAATAATCTGTAACGGTATCCCCATTATTAAGTCATTACTACCACCCATAATCATTACATAAGAAGACTTATTTTCAATAACATCCCTTTGAAACCTTAATATCATTCCTTCTGTTGTATCTCCATTCATGCCCTTATTAAAAATTTCTACATCATATTTATTCTCGACCAAATATATCCATGACTCTTTTCTATTTACTCCATATCCATAAGTTAAACTATCTCCAATACATACTACTTTCAAATAAGTTACCTCCTTCTACTATAGGTCTATTCCATCTCTTATTGTATAATTAATTATACTTTTTGGAAATACTCGTAATAATTCTATTCTTAAGGAGAATTGTTATGGAGTTTGCAAAAGAAAAATCCAGAAAAAAAGTTTCTACAAATACTATTCTTAATATCTTATTTCTTTTGATGATAGGAGATTATTTGCTAACTTATTTAGGAATGTATACTTTTGGAGTAGTTGAAGAAGCTAATTGTCTTATGGTGTGGTTGATGGAATTGCCATTCTGGAAAGGGTTTATTATAAGGATATGTATTGCTCTTGTACCTATTTTATTATTGAAGCTTGCTGAAAGGTATAAAGATCCTGATATTTATATGAGCATTTTATTGGTACCATTATCTATACAATTTATACCTTATATTGCTCATGTTATATGGATTTACAAATGCTTAAAAGTGTAAAAGACACAACAAATTTCTGTTCCTTTTTCTTTATATTTGTTCCTTACATTAAATAAATTTTTATTAAAAACAAAATGAACCTTGGGATCTACTCCCAAGGTCTTCTATTTAATATTCCATCACTTCAAATTGTGAAATTTTATCAAATGCTATATAATCTTTTCTACTTTTGAATGGTCCTTTATTGAAATCTTTGTTTATAATATAATATGCATTTCCACTCCCGCTGCTTCTCTTATTATACCAACTAATAAATTCATTTACTTCAGATGCAGATAAATCGTATTCATTTTCATTACTATTTGTCATTGTAATTACAACCAATGCTCTGTCTCCACTAATATGTCCTGTTTCGCCTGAACCACCTGACTTTTTCAATGTAGCTGATGCTTCATTAGAGTTTTTACTTTCATTATCCTCATTTGCTGCCAATACTACATAATAGTACGTTACACCAGCATCTAAATCTTTTGTATCTATGTATTCTGAATACACACTATTTCCAACAGTTTCATAAGGACCACCTTCTGTAATTGATCTTTTTACAATATAACGTTCCACTCCATTCACTTCATCCCACTTAAGAACTATGTTATCAACATTAGCTGTAGCAGTTAAATTTGTTGGAGCATCTATCTCTATTTGATCATATGGCTTAAATCCTTTAGGAATAGGATATTTAAAAGGTTTACGTCCGAAATTTGTAGTTACTTGGCTAGTACCAGCGCTACTACCATATGATAACATAGGATAGACTTCGCCTAAGCTTTTTAGATCATTAAATGCAATACCTAGAGATTTTCCATTTCTAAAAAATTCTAAAGTATAATTATCCATATCTAAACCTACTCCAATTACATCATTAACAAAGAACATTTCCCCATAAGGTGAACGAATGCTATTTTGATTTCCTGGAAATTTTTCTCCTGTTTTATTACTACTATTACCATAACTATAATAGCATCTACTAGTCACAGCATTACTGCGAACTCCTATACACTCTAAATTAGAAGTATTTTTATTTCCTATACCTACACACATAGGCGTTTCATTGTCACTCCAATCTGATGAGTCCACACTAACTTCCCAATACCATTTTCCTGAAGTTTTGCCTTTATTCGCTCTTGAGGTAACTGGGAATTTAAAAGTAACAGTCAAATTGTTATTAGATAATGTGACTCCATGAGAAGTTGGTAAGTAATGTACTACCTCATCTGATTCTGCATATACATTAAAATTTCCATTACCCATAATAAATACCATCATCAATAATACTGCAATAAATTTAAACCTTACTTTTTTTCTAAAATACATCATTTCTTCCTCCTGTTTTGTAAATTTTAGTTATATTTTGTCAAATTATATTTTAATATACAATTTATTACTTTTCAACAAATATTTTGTTTTTATTAAAAAGTAAAAAAACAGGAGCTAAACCCCTGCTTTTGTATATCCTTTTAACTTTTCAACCACTATGTTACCCATAAGCTCAATATCCTGTCTTCTAAATCCTTTGATATTCTCCTGTTCTAATTTTCTCATTGTAATATTGGTAATGGCCAATACTAATTGTTCTTTATCCTTTGAAGTAGCAACTCGCAAGATATCTTTTGTCGTATCTACCAAGATCTCTTGTACCTTCGCTTTTTCTTGCGGAGACACTCTGAAATCTTTCAAATATGGATACAAGCTAGCAATCCCTATACCTACAAACAATGCTATAAATACATATATTACTGTACTATTCATTTATTTAACCACCTTTCTACCTGTTATTTTTTCATACAATCTAACAGTTAAAACAGCTGCCTGTTCCCGTGTAAGTGATCCAGCAGGATTGAATGTCCCATCATCATTGCCATTAATAATGTCTAATTCTTTTGCAGCTTCTATATATGGAGCTGACCATCTATCATCCTCTATATCTTTAAATATCCTTCCCATGCTCATTACCTCCTGAATTTTATAATATTTTTTTATTGCATTCGCAGTTGCTTCAGCACTTGCTTGTACAATATTAGCATTTAGCAATTTCTTTTCCTCAGCAGGATTGCTATGGAAGCCTCTTTCTAGCAGTAATACACAAGGACATCCACCATCTTGCGCTACATCGATTACTGTATAATAATCCTCTCCTGGATGTCTTGATGATTCTTTTTCTCTTGATCCTCGAAATGGAATACCCATTGCATCCGCTACAGCTTTGCCAATATTTTTTGCAATATCCTCATTTTTAAGGTCTACGCTGTCAAATATAGTAACACCTGAGCTGTTAGAAGTATACGCATCTGAGTGAACTGATAAGAACATATCAGCACCCTTGGCCATTCTTCCACGCTCTGTAAGAGATAATGTCTTATCTTTATCCCTAGTCAAAACAACATGGAAATATGGATTTAAATAATCTCTTAAATATAAAGCAAATTGTAAATTCCCATCAGCTTCAACATACCTACCAGAATGTCCTTTGTTAGCACGATCTTTTCCACCATGTCCTGGATCTATTACAAATTTATATTTTCTCAACATCATCGCTCCTTTCTTCGATTTCGCTTTCTAAAATCTGTTGCTCTTTTTTCTTAGTCCAAATAAGCAACCATTTTAGGTCTGCTCCAGCGTCACATAAGTTTTCTAGTATTGACTGCCCCTCTCGAAGAAAAATAACTGAATATACTATAGTAGCAAGGAATACACTTACTTGTTTTAACATAGTTACTCTGTAAGCTAATCCTGCTAATATAAATACAATTAAATAAGAGACTAGTTTAATCCTAGTCCCTTCCCATAAAGTTTTAGAAAATATTTTTCTTTCTCTAACTGCATTTCTATATCCATGACATTCGTGAGATAATGCAATATATTTTGTAATTATATCAAGCATGATTGCACCACCAACAGCAAATGCTGCTGTTTGATATGCTTTGTCTGGAAACATAACATAGCTTATAATGGCTAATATAGTTCCCCAAAATGGTTTTGTCCCACTTGCAACTTTGTCCATATAGTTGATTAATTGGTCCATTGTATCCCTCTTTTCTATATAAAAATAACACCCATTTTTACAGGTGTTTATGTTTCAATATTTTTTCTATCCTTCATTATTCTTTTCTTTATAGATATAAGATTCTAAAATCATTTTTGTTGTTTTAGTAATATTGGATGGTAATTTGTTTGGTGAAAAAAATTTAACGGTAGCTATCTCTTTATTATCAACTTCAATTTTTCCAACTATTTTGTTAGCAGTATATAAAACAGTTACACTATACACCTTGTCGCCATTTGGATATTCATGATAATACAAGGGACCAGACAGGACATCATATAGTGTTAAGTTTTCTACTTGTACATTCATTTCTTCTTTAAGCTCTCGTCTTATTGTATCTTCAAATGTTTCCCCTAGTTCCATATATCCACCAGGTAGCCCCCAGTTATTTGTATCTTTCCTAAATTGTAGTAATACCTCTTTAGATTCATTTAGTATAATAATCCCTGAACCAGTTAATATAATAGGCCTACTACCAACAAGTTTTCTTATATCTTCAATATATCCCATAAATTTTTATTCCTCTTTCTTTATTATTATTTTTTATCATCTCCCATCGTATTAGATAAGATGCACGGGGAAAGAAAATTAATTCTTGCCCTAAAATATACCTACCTTTTTTCAGATGCTTATGACGCATTTTTTTCCTATTCTGCAATTGTTGGTGTATCTCCCCATACTGAAAATATTGCATTCACTTGTGCTGTTGGCAATTCATTTTGCACTTCTGATCTGTCTCTAACGCTATTTACGTATGCTTTTCTATGCGGTTGCCCGATTGGGTATTCAATACCATCAACAGTTGTATACTGTTGTGTTTTTACACTTACGCTATCTTGTGTAAGCATATCAATTGTATATTTTATAGTCATTTTATCATCTCCCTAAATATAATATAAACCTGCTAATTTTATAGATGTATTATTATTTATATCTTTATGTCGCACAAAATCACCAGTACCATCACTTTTCAACAACCTAAATCGTATTTCATTATTCTGTCCCACATCTGTTGTTATATTAATAGTATTTGTTAAGGTTTCGGTATTTTGAATGTTTAACGGAAGTGTAATATTACCACCTGAAGAAAAAGGTAAACCTCTGATCAGTACGATATCGTTTTCAGATGAAATCCCTTTATTTGTCAAGGTAAATTCACCAGAAATATGTACTGCATCATTTATTTTTTTGTATTTTCCATTTTGTACCGAATAAACAATTCCTTCCAAACTTGCTGTATATAATTCAGGAGTCCATTCTCCTTCTTCTATTTGCAATCCATGTACACCATCTGTCACAGTTTCAGCCAAATGCGACGCAAGACCATCTGCATTTTCTTTTAGCTTTTGATCAATCTTATCCGCATTACGGTTCAACGATTCTATATCCGCTACACCTTCATAGCCTGGCTTTTCCAAGCCATAATTAGCTGTATATTTCATTATATCCCTCCTAAATTACTGCAATAGAAAGTTTGGCTTTTATAATTTCAGGACCTATCCTATAAGTAAATTCACAACACCAACGACCTTTTTCTATTGCAGAAAACAATGTCAATATTTTATGTTCTTCTATTGTTGCAACTCCTGTTTCAACTATTTCTCCTCTTTGATTACTTATCTCATAATCTGCACTTTCTATTACAAAATCTTGTTGTATTTCGCTCATTACTTCAATTCCTATCTTTCTTACTTCTCCTTGATTGAAAACCATTACACCAGCTCCTTAAATGAGTATTCTTGTTGGAGCTTCCTAAACTCAAAATCATTATTTTCTTGTTGATTAATATAATTCTTTTCTAAATTTCTATTACTATAATCTTTTTCTAACATTTGATCACTATAATTTTCTTCCAAAATCTCAAACATAAGCTTATCAAAATCTATTGTGACTATCATATTTGTCAAATTTGTTCGATTTCCAGCTTGATCAATAACATGTAATTCTAATACATATATTCCATCTAACTGCTTAGGAATTATTGCTTTAAATTGGTTTGGAGGGTTAAAGTCAAACTTTACTTCAACCCCATCAATATATCCTATCAATTTCATAATTAATCACTTACCGTAACAGTAATAGTAAATGTCTTTCCTTCATCTACAGGATTTGGACTAACTGTAACAGTTGAAATAGTAGGTGCTATTGTATCAAATACTATATTTCTTGTAATCTTAGTTTGAAGTCCTGCTGTATCTTTTGCAATTACCTCTATTACGTTATTTCCTTGTTTATTAAGAACAATAGATTTAGAAAAATTTCCACCTGATACATTTACAGCCCCTTGATTAACCCCATTCAACTTAATACTGATAGTTACTGGTGATGAAGTTACATCATTTGTTGTTCCACTAACTGTCAAGTTTTCACTATTTGTTATCAATCCTTCTGATGGATTAGTAATATTGAGCATTGGTGGTGCTGTGTCTACTGTAAATGTTGAACTTAGAAGATTAGATAAATTACCATCATTATCCTTTACACTAATTGTTATTGTATGTGCTCCTTCAGATAATGCACTCGGTGTATAAGTACAATTATATCCACCTGTTACACTTGTACAACTCATACCTGAAGAAGTGTTTGTTTTTGCAGTTCCTGCATCAATTTTAAGTTGTAACGTTGAAATATCAATACCAGAACTAC
Organism: Crassaminicella profunda; assembly: GCF_019884785.1. Classification (GTDB taxonomy): domain Bacteria; phylum Bacillota; class Clostridia; order Peptostreptococcales; family Thermotaleaceae; genus Crassaminicella; species Crassaminicella profunda. Next base: position 1,582,756 of record NZ_CP082326.1, on the reverse strand, counting down.
TATCACGCACATGAAATACAATATTAGGTGATGCATTAGTTATCCTAGCTCCACTTGAAGGACTAGTTAAAGATATTATAGGTTTATCCTTTTCAAGAACTCTAAGTTGTAAATCACTTCCTAACACACTATCAGTTCTGTTCTTCGTTGTAACATTTCCAGCTTGGTCACTTGCTGTAACCGTTACATCAAATTTATGATTCTGCTCATGATAACTTGTTTTATTAGGAGCCGTTATAACTGCCTCCCATTTACCACTTTGGCTATTGTAAGATAAATTGTGTACTTGACCATCTATGGTCACTTTTACCGTTTGTACCGCCATATACTCATCCCTTCCTACTTCTTAAATTTAATACTTCCCCATGTTTTATCTGAAATCTCCTTCCATGTACTACCCAATAAGTCCCCCCATGGCGCTAAAGGCTTATACTTTACATCTTGCCATGTCATACTCAAAAGATTATTCCATGTAGCAGCTTTAAGCTCTCCCCATGTTACTGTAATTTCTTTAATATCCACTTTGATTATTAAAGCTTCATTAGAATTGACAGGGTTCTTACTAAATTCAACGTTTTGTATCATTAACATTAATCCCACATCCTAGTGCGTAGGTCTCCCCAAGTTGAAGATAATAAGGAACCCCATGTTTTGTTTATAAGTTCGTGCCAAACTGTATAAGTAAATTCATATTTAACCTCTAAATGCCCATGAATGATTTGTCTAAGTACTTTTTTACAATCTTCAAAATTTGGTGGTATTCCTTTTTTACTTATAAACTTGATTATAACGATATATTCATTAAATCTTTCTATGATTTCTATCTCACCATTCACATAACTTTCAGCTACTTTTTTTACAAGATCTGGAGTCGGTATTCCATCTGAAATCATCAAACTTTTTACATAACTCCTTCTATATTCTACAAGCTTATTGATATCTGTTTCGATTCCATAAATTTCTTCTTGCTTTCTTAAACCAATATTCTTAGCAGATTGGATAAACAATTCTTTTTCTAAAAAGTCTGTTTGATTTTGTACCTCGTCCAGTGTTTTACCAACTACATTCATTTCTTTAGTATTATTAGAAATGTGGTTGTCAACATAAATTTCAGGCAATTGACTTGAAATAATCTCTTTATAGGTGGACATTTATATCACCTGCTTTTGCTACTTCTGTTGTTTTTAATACCATTTCTTCTTCTACAAAACTAATAATTTTTGCATTTACTACTTTTTTAGTTTCAAAAATAGCATTAATTATAGCATTTTTATAAATAGTCCCACCGATAGACACAGATTGTATATATTCTTTTATGCTTAAAATTATATCTGACCTAATAGATTCTAATGTTTCACCTACTTTAGGTATTACTTGCACATCTAAATCTATCATAAAAAGTTTAGGCTTAATTACAAGTGGATCTGCCCCCGTAGGTCTTTTTTCATTTATATAAGCTTGTACCTTCTGTACTAATTTATCTGAAGGTACTCCACTATCAGTAGTAATGAGAATATCTATAGTTCCACCACCTCTAGCAACAGGAAAACTCTTTGCAAATGTTACGCCATCTACTGATGTAGCCCATACTTCATAATCAGATGGAGCACCTCCCCTTTCTGGATTTCTTTTAACTTTCAAAATTCTTTGCCTGTATACTTCAAAATCTTCTAAATCTGTTCCATCTTTCAAAAAAGTGTCTTGCCTAACATACTCAATCCCTGTTGGTGGCGTAACTAACACTGTTAAACTTCCAGCTTCTAGATTATATTTTTTTCCATTCATTTCTGTTTTAATAGGAACTTCTACTTCTAGATCTCCAGCTTTCAATATTCTATTTTCTGTAGTTACAGCTGTTATTCTCTCCCTATAAGATTCTTCATCTGTAGAAATTATAGTTCCTATTTTAATCAAAATATCTTCTAAAAATGGAGTTTTACGCCCCATAAAAACTCCTCCCACTGCAGGAGTAGACAATTTCCTATCTGTTTTTTTAGCTAGTTCTCCATGCATTTCTAAATATTTATCCTCTGTTGCAGTTTGAGGGAAAGCTTGTTTTAATATATAGTCTTGATTATAAAAAATACCTTCTATCTGTGCAGCAAACACTTTACACTTAATTGCAATATCAGAAGCACTTGAGATTTGACTTACTCCAAGTTCTTCAGCAAAACTCTGGAGCATTTCTTCAACTATTTGCTGCTGATCTTTCTGTATCAAACAACCACCTCCAAACGCTCCCGAATGTCCTGCCAAATAAAAAAAACAAGAATCAATATTTTTTTCTTGTCTAACCACTTTATTTCTACTTTTTCAATTGTAATATCCACTTCTGGTTCCAATGCTTCTCTAACATAAACATCAGCCATCTTCTGTACTTTTGATTTCTTCTCTCTATATAATAGTTTCAATCTACTTCCAAGAGTTTTATCATAAATAAAACTTTCTCTTTCAACGGTAAGCCTTATCATCATGCTCTGTTTTTTAGCTTCAATTCCTGTAATTATTTGTACATCTCCAAGACCCTTTTTTACTAGATCTCCCTTTTCTAGCTTATAATCAATCATCTTATCACCACTATTCTGTTTCCGTATGAGTTATTTTTTTAGCTATAATCTTTATATTTCCATCACCACTTAATGCAATAGCTGCTTTCCCATCATGATTTTGTATAGTTATTGACCCATTACTTGAAAGATTTATTATGCTACCTATTCCTGAAATAATATTAATGCTGCCATCATTCTTACACTTAACACTAGCTCCACCTATAGAATAAAGTTCACTTTCTCCTGGTTCTAAAGACTTATCTATTATAGTCCCAACAGCAACAATCGACTTTCCGTTGGACCAATTTTTGATCAACTCTACCGATTGACCGCTTGGTGGATTCCATCTAATTCCGAATGGAGCCACTAAAGGTATTTCTCTATATTCGCCTACTCCATTAGCGTTGATCCCTTGCCCATTATCAGAACTCGTTACTGTTGCCATCTCACTAGTATTATAAGTATTTTGTTTAGATTGTCTTTCCCTCATCCTGTTAAAGCTACTCATTACAATCCCTCCCAAAGCGGCCTAAGTCTTATGATTTTTTCCTGACCTACATTATCACTTTTCTTTCTCTTAACTCCAACAATAAAAAAGACACCATCTGTTTTGGTGACTTTATCTTTCACATATGCTGTTTTATTTGTTTCTATCTCATGTCTGCCATGAATAATAATCTCAATTTCAAAGCTTCCTCTTTTTCTTTCATTTAAATACCTTTTAGCAATCTTTTCTCCTTCAGCTATGTTTTTAGCATTTCCATCCTCTACAATCATTCTTCGTATATAGCCTAATGTAACCAATGCTGCATCTTTGAACTTTGCAGTAAAAGTTTTCTTACCCTGTCCTCTTACCCATACTTCATTTTTAATATCTGCCCCTCTTTTCCTCTTTAAGAATCTTTTTATTCTTATAGCATTTTGTACAGACATATCATTACTGAAAGTATATGAAGGTTCTTCTTTGTAGTTTAGAACATCTGCTATTATCGTACTACTAGAAGTACACCAAATCCACATACCAAGTTTTTTGCATTCTCTTTGTAATGTATCCCATTCACTATCCCCAACTTCTACAACTATTTTATCGATAACCTTGTCATAAGTTGGATTGACGTGAAAACTAGTAAAACCATATGGACTAGCGAGTTTCTTTAAGAAGTCACTAAACTTTAATTTGTAGTATGTTTTAGGCTCTGCATCATTTTCAAGTAACAACATACTTTTATCTCTTCCATCAATCTCAATCTTAGAACCTTCATCACTCCAACCTTCATCTACATCATCAGCAATTCCATCTAATATCACATCATCATCCTCATAAATTGTGAATTTATCATTAGGATTTAATATTTCAGCATTCACACCGCATCCATCAAAGCCAACTGGATTATCGATAATTATATTAAAGTGATCTGCAGGAATATCCATAGAAGTTTCAATATCATACTCACTCATTCTTTGTATTTTAAATTGCTTCTTATGCTTCTTACTATCTACTATAACCCGCATGTCTCTCACCTACACAATCAACTTTTGTCCTGGATAAATTAAGTTTGGGTTCTTAATAGAAGGATTTTTCTTAGCTATTTCTCTCCATGTTGTACCATATCGCTTTGCAATTATCGAAAGACATTCACCTTTTTTTACAACATGTTCCTTCTTTTCTTGCTTACTTATTGGTATCAATTCTGGTTTATGTATATCTGGCATAACCATCTTTTTCTTCACTTCAACTATCTTTGTTTCAGGAATATGCTCTATAAATGCAAATGTATATTTAACATAGTTTGGTGTAGGTTCCTGCTCTGGTTCTAACCTTGTAAATACCGCTTGTTGTATCTGCCATATTGGATGCACTAATAAACCAGGTCCTGGATCATAAAATATAGAAGCTAGTTTCCCAAATTCTTCATAAGCTCCTTCACCAATAAATTCTCCTGTACCACTTACTTCTCTGGGTTTCATGCCTAGATCTTCTATTTCATTAATATTTGTATATGGGTAATGATGTATGGCTGTATTTTTTTCGTATCTCATAGTATAAGTAGTTGGATTTACTGGCCATGTATAATTTTTATATTTTAATGGAGATAATGACAAATTCATCACCTACCTTATCTGTGTCTACCATATCGCCTTGACAATCTTTCTTCATGAACTTCTACTTTTTCTATAGTTACATCACTTCTTTTTATAGGTATTTCTTTACCATCGATATATATTCTATTAGTAACTTTTGGAGCTTCAACTTTTACTTCATTTTTTAAATCCAACTTATTCTCTATATTTTGACTATCTCTTAACATTTTCAATATATCCACTCTATTTTTATGTGCCCTTACACCATTTAAAACAATTCCATTTTCTCTAGCATTCCTTTGTCCCATTCTTTTTTTCACTACTTCTGGATTATCAATATTATATTTTATTGCAGCTCCTGTCCCAGCGACTACCGCTAATGGTACTGCATATACGGAAGCAGCTGTTGCAACTCCTTTTACTTTATTCATTAAGCCTCCACCTGTTGCTACTACAGGAGATGGGTTCGATGGTGCACTACTTATAGGTCTACCATTAGGACCTACAATTGTTGGGGTATTTGGTGTTCTTCCAGGTAATCCACCAGTACCACCATATACATTAACCACTCCAGCATTTACAGTCATAGTACTTAAAGTACTTACTAAAGCTTTGGCTGGGCTTGAAGCTTGACCTGCTCCTTTTCCAAATTTCCTAAACCATAAATACATATCTCCTAATTTCTTAGCTGCATATAGAGCACCCAAGCCTTTTGCTACATTACCAGCTTTTTCTCTATTTTCAGCCCCTTCTTCGCCTACAAAATTTAAAGCTAGATTTCCTATGGCATCAACGAATTTAGCCAATGGAGGGTTAATTTTTTCTAATTGTTCAACCCCTTCTTTTAGACCATCTCTAAACTTGTCTACAGGAGTTATGTCTAAATCCTTAAGCTGAATATCAATTAATGCTATAGATTCCGTTATTACTTTTTTTCGCATCATATATTCATCTTTACTTATTTTCTCTTTTTTAAATTCATCTTCATTCATAATTAATTGATCTTGTAGATCCATCTTTTTAAATTCTAATTTCTGCTTCATTATAATCGGTTCTGTTAATGAATCCAAGAAAGGTTTCAAAGTATATAACTGTTCTACTCCAGCTGCTTTCATATTATTCCATACCAACTTTAGCTGAGTATTTATGTTGTTTAATCTATCTTCAAAAGCCTCTCCCATTGTTCCATCTGCATGATTCATTTCATCTACAATTTTCCCATATTCTTTTACTTGTGAAATGAGTGTTTGGAATCCTCTTACTGCCTCTTGTCTTCCTAAAATCTCTTTTAAGAATCCGGCTTGCTGTGCTCCGGTCATTTTTCTTTTTTCAAATTGCTCATTTAAGTCCTTTAGGATTTCGACTAAAGGCATAGTTCTATAATGGCTATCCTGTAATTCCACTCCAAATTCTTTCATTCTTTTAATAACTTTAGGATCTGTTACTCTTGCTAACATACTAGCAAGTTGAGTAGTAGCTTGTGCTGCTGGAATACCATTCTTGGTTATTTGTGCAATACCTCCATACAATTCTTCCATAGTCATTCCAGCACTATCTGCTGCTTTTAAAATACCAGTGTCTAAAGAACTAGCTAACTGTGCATATTCTGTTATACCCCTTTTTACAGTTAAAAACTGTACATCTAATATATGATCTAAATCCTTAATTTCTTTACCAAAAGCATTCATAGTACCCATAGCTGCCTTAGTTACAATAGGCATTTCTGTTACTCCTGCAATGGCACCCTGACCAAACTTCCTTGATACCATGCTTGCATATTTTGCATTAGTACCAGCTGAAATAGAATCATAAAGCCCTTGTGTAATCTTTTGAAAATCTGTGGGTATCATCTTATACATTTTTATTGAATCTTTAACCATCTTTCCTTGACTCTGTGCCGTTTGATCATATAATGTATTTACTTTCGATATACCTTCTTCTAGCTGTCCAAAATCTCTTAAAGTAGACACTGTATAAATAGACATTGCTGCAGCTGTCCCTTGAAAAGTTCTTTTTGCTATTTTGTCCATGAATTTTAGCCTATTAGAAAAGGATAATACTACACTATCCACTCTTCTAAAATTTCTAGAAAAATTAGATGTGGCTCTTCTACCTTCTCTATCCATTTCTCTTAAACCACGTCTAACATCTAGAAAAGCACCTCTTGATCTGTTCTGTCCATCAACAATAATATTTACTTCTCTTTCTCTAGCCAAATAGTCACCTACTCTCCTGAAAGAGCCTTAAATTTATTTTCATCAAAACTTTTATTCACTTCAAACTCTTTTTCTTTCTCTATTGCTTTTCCACATCTGGTGCATGTTTTTTTCTTGATTTCTTCTTTGCATTCACTACACATACCTTCTATCTTTTCATCTTGATCTATTGATAGGTTTGCATATATCCAAATTATTTGTCCATCGCTAAGCCTTTTGAAATCATTGTTTGATGGAAGTACCTTAAAATGTTCTGCAACTCTCCATCTAATTCTTTCAGTGATGTCTGATTTAATTTTTTTTTAATATCTTCAAACTCTTCATTTGTCATATCTTCAATCTCTGGTGTCTTTCCATTTTGAACATCTAGAAATTCAGTATGTAATTCATATATCTGTTTTGGACTTGTATTTTTTTGTATTTCTTTGAAACTATCAGCAAAATTTTCTTCTAAGTCCTCTGGATTTCTCATTGCTTTTAATAACGTATAAATATTGAGTATTAAATCCCCAGTATCAACATCCACTGGATGATTTGTAATGTACTTCATAGCTTCTTCTCTTGCTTCTATAATTTCTTTAGTACTTAGCTGAACCAAAGCTACCTTCATATCTGTATCTGGAAAATTCATGATTTTATGATCAGGTATTCCTTTTCTCAAATTTGCTAATTTTCCCACTCTATTACCTCCTAATTAAAAAGGTGCCATCAATTTGACGACACCCTTACTATTTCTTCACTCTATTGAATTTTGCTGCAGTAAATCTCATATTTTCCGTTACTTTATCTTTTAGCTTTCCATCCTCAGAAACTTCACTCCAGTTACACATAGAATAGGTTTCTGTTCTATCAGGCTTTTCAATTACAAACTCAAAATCCTCTAATTCATCAAGATAAATTCCATCCTTAATGGCTTCATCAGTAGCGTAAGCTCTTGATATTTCAAGTTCATACGAAGTTTTAGCACCATAAGTTGCAACAGACTCCTTTTCTCCAAAAGAATCTTGTGTCTTTGTGTCTTTTCTTCTATTAACCTTATAGCTTTCTACAACTGCAACTTTCTTTGATACACCATTATTAATGATTCTGAAGTAGATATCATCACTAGTTGGTATTCCTTTTTTACTCAATCAGTCCACCTCCTATACTAAAGCTTTTCCATGTAAGAATATTGTATTAAGTGGAAGTATTGCACCGTAGTTATAATACACATGGAATCTTGATTTTTTATCTGCCTGTCTCTCAATCTTATACACATTAGCTTTTTCAATAATCTCTTTTTCTTCTTGAATCTTAAGCCAGTTTACAGCATCAGCTTTAACCTCGTTCATAGCACTAAGCGAAGCTTTTACCCTTGGATGAAGAGTTGCAAGCCTATTTCTAAGTCCTTCATCTATAAAGTCTTTTATCTTTGCTACAGTACCCTCCTGATATTTATCATCTGCTACTGCAGGATTTACAGTATCATCTTTTGTGTATGTTGTTACCCAACGATCAATGAATATCTTACCATTCACACTCCTACATGCAGCAATTCCACCAGCATAAAGTGCTTCTAAATCAGCATCATCAAATCTATTATATAGTCCACCAAATAATTCTCTTGGCAATTCTAAATTATGAAGTGGCATAGCAGGATCTAATTCTAAAGCATCTTGAGCAGCACAAGCAGCAGCTAAGTACACACTATTCTCATATTTACTTCCATCCGTTTTGAGTGGAATGCTTCCCCAAATGCTTAATCTTCCACTATTTAAAGATGTAGCCAAAACAGTCCAAGCAGATATACTATCAGCAGTAGCTCCAACATGTGATCTTCTTTCTTTTCTATTAAGAGATGCCTTATCGCAATGATTTCTTACTTCTGTATGCACATCAGCATCAGGAGAATCACAAATAACAATTTTTACAGCTTCCTCATTATACAAAACATTAAGTGCTGTTTTATATTGTGTTTTAGTTATATCACCAGTTGAAGGTTTTAAAACCGGTACACAAATAAGTTTATTGACTCCAGATAACGTCTGAATCTCTACTAACTTTGCCATTTCGCTATTCTTTCCAAATAACGTATATGCATCTTCCTTAACTTGTATAGCATAAGCTTTAGGAGTAGTTTCTTTATACACCTTTTGATCAACAGCAGCCACAATCCCAACAGGCCAACAAGTCCCTGGAAATCCCATCACTTCTTTTGATACCTGAGATTCTGAAAAAACTCCAACTCGTTGAGTATCCTTAATCGCCATACTATCCCTCCTCTATTTCTCCATGAGATTCTATTTCATCCATAACCTCATATTTAAATTCTTTCTTCCATAAAACTTGTAATCCAATGGTACATCTACAATGAAACAAATCTTTATCAAATGGATCTCCTGTAGTTGTTCCTTCTTCAAAACTAAAAAAAGTAATACCGTGTTCCTCTAAGGCATTACTTTCAAACTCTACAATAATTTTAATTTTTTCTTGGATACGTTCAATTTCCTTTTCTCCTCCAAGTTTAGGAGAAGTCCCATTCCATATATGTAAATCATAGTAAAGATTAAGCATTTTACCCTTAGTCTCTATGAATCTATTTGCTTCCTTATTATATATTTCTCCAAGATAATCTTGAAAACCTATATCTTTCGTTATAAGCTTACCTTTTGAAATTGTTATAAGTGGCTTTTTCAAGGGCAAATCTTTATCTGCTTTTATATATTCTTTTCTAATATCTACATAGTTTAATTCTTCTCTTAAATTTAAAAAATCTTTCAGTACTTCCTTACAACTTACTATTGGTGAATTATGATCCATCTAATCACCTTTCTTCACGATCCCTGCAATCTTATCTGCATATTCATTTCTTATGGATTCATCGATTCTATTATCTTTTATAAACTGTGCCAATATATCTATAGTTTCTTTAAACACATCGGCATCTTTTGCGCTTACTTCTACGCTTAACTCACGTCTAGGTATTTTTACAACTTTGTTATTACCCACTACTAACACCTACCTATTCAAGATATTTTCAATAATCTTGTTACCTATTTCTATATATTTTCTTGTATCCATCACATTTTTTACTGCATCATCAAGAAATGGTCTAGCTTCCATAAATTTATTTCCTTCATGTATCCACCATGCATATCGTGCTACCTGCATATCTGCAAATACTTTGTATTTATTCTTCCCTACTTTCTTTAGCTTTACTGATCTTTTCAAAGTACCCGTAGGTGTTCCAACAGGATACGGTGGCTCAGAATATTGTAAGTACTTTGTATCTGGTCCGTTTACATTATTAACAGCTAAATCTAGTATCTCAACAGCAACTTCTTTTGCAATTTCATCTACAGCCTCATCGATTTCTTCATCTATCATATCTAAATCTCTTAAGACTTCATCAATACCATATATACCACCCATGTTAGACATTCCCTAGTAGTTCTAATTTTGTTACAAATGCAATATTACCATCCCCAATCTTATAATTATCCGGACTTTTAATTTTCCACCTTCTATTATCATATTCAAGGTAATCTGTATCATTGAGATTGAATATATCAACATCACTTTTCCCTACATAGATATAATCGTCCTTACTGAGTTGTCCTAAAGATGCCAATACAACTTCATCTACTGTTGCCTTATTTAAATTATCTACTGGAAATATAAAAGCTTTTAAGTTTACTTGTTCGCTCGTACCTTCTAAATATCCTTCTTCATTGCACGCTGGAGCATTAGGATGATCTCTATGCCACTGTGGATCACAATATCCTGTATCCTTATCATAGCAAGGGCATCTTTCTCCTGGTGTATACTTATGTAAGATAGCACTTTGCCCATATTTATTCACCTTTTTATCAAAAATGCGCTTAAATTTATTCATAGGTCACGCCTCCAAAAGAAAAAACTTCTGTATCTTTTAAGTACGGTTCAAGCTTCATCCATCCACTATTTATAAAGTCTTTCGCTCTAGAACTTCTACTTTTTGATGATACATTTTCACTAATTTTAATAGGTCCAACGCCAAGGCTTACACCATCATCTTCATCATTTGCCTGTTCTTTAAGAAATTCTCCTGTAATGATTTCCGTTGCTCCTAAGTTGATAATGGATTGAATTGTTATATCCTCAGTATCTAAATATTCATTATCAATCTTTGATTCAATATATGGTGTCATTTCAAGAATTGTTTCTTGAATATCACTGTCAAAGCTTTCATCAAGTCTAGCTTTTTTTCTTACCCTCTCTGCTTGCACTATTATCAAACTAAACACCCTCTTTACAAAGAAAATAAGAACATCAATTAAGATGCTCCTATTTCCACTTAAGTACTTTTGCTGATGGTTGGAATAACTTATTAAATCCACCTACTCTTGAAATAGCAGTTCTTTCAAATTGCTTGTCTATAAGCTTATCAGATTCAGTTGTCACTCCTTGCTCAACTATTTCTTCAATGCATAAGCCTTTATCCAATCCAATAATACCTTCTACTCCTAATTCTTGAACTTGATCAGCTCTTACAAGTTTTGCTCCCAATGGACTAATAAGCTTTCCATCCTTTTGGAATGTAAATCCTGCTTGTGGATCTTTAAACTCTGTTAATGTAAGAATATCTTTTAATTGTACCTTTGGAGCAAGTACAGTTTTCATTTCATAAGGAGAAAACTCATTCCAGAAGGAAACATATTCATCATATGTCAATATCCCTGCTGTTCCTCCAATATCGGCATCTCCAATTTTGAATATATCTGCTGCATTCTTATTTCCATCTCCACTAATAATAACTCGAATTGCATCATAAGCCATATCTAATGCAATTTGACGCCCCATTTGTTGTAAGAAAATCTCAAATACATTCAATTTCTTTCTTCTTAATGCTTCATATGATGCTTGAAGTAATCTACCATACTTAAAGATGTTTACTACTTGTTCTTTAGTCTTAATAGTAGTAACTGGTAGTTGTCCACCTTCTCCTACTCTTTTAAGACTTTTTCTTTTCTTTGCATCTTCCCCATCATTCATATAGATTGATCTATACGTATCAGAATCGATAGTAGTTGTAGTCGCAACAATTTCTGGGAGAATATTTGCCTTTTCTAATCCAACTAATACTGTTCTTGCGATGTACTCAGGAAACAACACTGCTGATTCATTTGTTGCAAAGAATTTCTCAATCACATCTGTGTTATCACCTTTTACTCTAATATCAAATCTCTTTAACTGCCTTTGAAAAGCATCCAGCCCATCATCGTAACTTTTAGAAGAATCCTCTGCCTCTAAAAATTGTGTTAGTGTCTGCCCTTTTGCTTTTGCTTCTGTATACATTCCTTTTTCAAGTACTAAGTTATCATATGCCATTATGCATTCCTCCTTATAAAAATAATCCTACTGTTTTAGTTGTGGTATCTACAGCAGCAACAAAATACTCATGTCCATTTGTTCCATCAACAACAACTTTATTGTTAACATCAGATTTCAATTTTGAATGTCCTACTGTTGGAGCAGTACCTGTATATTCAAATTCAACATAACCTTTAATTTGAACATTAACCGCTCCATCTTTTTCAACTTTTATAGCTTTTCCATGAAAGATATTAGCACCAGCTAATGCTACTGTTTTGTTAGCAGATACCTTCACAGGCTTTCCTTCATCTTCACTTGTTAGGTCACTTGCAAAAGTAACATTCAAGGCACCAATTCCATCAAAAGCAATCATGTTTGTATCAATCATTCTCTTTCTCCTCCTTTATTACATTTTGTAACAACTGTTATCAGTTTCATTATCCTTTTTCTTTGTATCATCATCTTCAGGATCTCCACCTTTTGTTTGGGTAGTTGGTGGATACTTTTCATCTACCTTCTTTTCATACTGTGACTTAAAGCTTTTGAGTTCTTCAACATCACATTTTTCAAATACCTTCTCCATCATTTCAGCGTTGAAAGCCTCACCCTCTGCCATCTTTCCAAGTCTTGTACATTCATTTTTAAGATCTTCAACATATTGCTCTCCCATTTTGATTTTAGGTTGAGCATCTTTAAGTTTATCCTCTGCATCCTTCTTTTCTTTTTCAGCATCCTCAGCTTTTTGAATAGCTTCTTCATAAGTGCTTAAATCTTTTTCTAGATCAGCTACAGGAATTTCAATCACATCTGCATTTTCACTTTTAGCTTTTTCAACAAATCCTTTTATGTGCTTCATAGATATTTCTCCTCTCTTTGAAATTTTGGCATAAAAAATACTCGGTTCTTCTTCATCCGAGTTCTTTTCATGTTTCTTGTTATTTGGTTTTTCTTTTTTAAGTTCTTTCATTTCTTCACTGATACCTTTTGTTGTTCCTGCATCAGTATTAGCTGGTACTGCAACAAAGGAATATTCATATGCTTCTGTTGGGTCTTTCATTCTTAACCTACAAATAGAAGTTATTCCATTGTTCGTATATTCTCTCCCTGGCCAATGCTTACAATTTTGATAATCAAAGAAACTATTGCCACATATAGAACACTGTAGATCATTTACGCTAAAACCAATACTCACCTCTTTATAAATTCCAGCATCTATTTTAGCTATTAAATCTTCATTTCCTTGCTTAATCGTATACGCCCAAGCTTTAAGAACATATAACTGCTTTTCTTTGAAATTTATTTGTCCCTCTGCTTTCTGAACTCTACATTTAAATATTCGTGAATGTTGGTTACCACTCTTCCAAGCATGATCAAATATTCCAGTCTTACCTACAAAGAGCTTTGATAATTCATCTAAATCTTTCTTATCAAAGTACTCATAATCTCTATCTTCATCATTGGAAGTAAGAATGATAGGATAAACATACAATTCATCAGCTGTAAGTTCTTTTCTAGAATACTGATTAATAAGGTCCATGTCCTTTTGTTTGATCTGCTCTCCTTCTTGAGCTCCTTTTACTTCAACCATTGCTTTAAGATGCATCTTTTCTTGTTTCAATTCTGCTTTACTTTTCGCCAAGTTCTCACCTCCTTTAAATTATTAAGCAGTCATATACTCATCATACTGTCTCTTTGTTCTAGGCAACTTCCTACATCTACAATGTGGATGTGTATCAACAACAACCTCAGGAGCATCTGCTATACTCCACATTTGACCATGGAAACTCTGACATATATGACAAGCATCAGGAGCAGCACTCCATTCACAGTATCCAAACCCTTCGGCTTCATACTCTGCCATCTCTGCTCTATCTATTGCCATAGCACTTTCAGAACGTGCCAACCTTTCCCAATACCACTTTTCACCTGAAATAGTATCTTTAAGTTCTTTTCTTAATTGTCTAGCCCATTCAACAGGATTATCACCAACCTCAGCATGTTCTGCCATAATCAAAAGAATATCATCTTGCTTCTCCTTGGCTTTTGTTTTTACTCTATCCATACCATTGTTTAGAAGTTCTTGCACATATGGATGATCATACCTAGCTGACTCTTTATTATTATCTGAAGCTCTGTCTCCATGTTCTTCTTTTGCTGTTTTATTTCCTCTTACCAAACCATATCCAAAGGCATTGAGTAAGTAAGTTCCATAAGTACCGTAATCACTTCCCACACCTTGCCCTAACATATCTTTTACAAAATCATCTATTGCCTTTTCAACTTTTTCTTTATGGTCCGGTGCAAGTTCTTTTTCTCTACTAAAAGATTTTTCATTTGTTGGTTCCTGGACTAATGCAATAACTTTATTCTCTAATCTTTGAACACATTTCATATAGCCTTTCAAAGTATCCTGCTCAATTTGATTCTGCTGTTCATCCTCTGGTGGAGAATCAAAAGGGCTTTTCAATAATTGAACTCTTTTGGTTTTGTCAAAAGCTTTTTGTTCTTCAGTAGGAGATATAATTTCAGGAGCTTCACCTATTGGAGCATCATAGCCTAATTCTTTAGTAGCAGTTTCTTGATCAATAATATTTTGATCTCTCTTCCTTATCACATTATCGATTTTCTTACCTTCTGATTGCTGCTTATATAATTCAGCTTTAGCAATCTCCACTAGATCCTGTAAGTTAATATCATCCCATACTACTTCATAAGGAATATTTCTTCCTGTAACTATTTGCCACATATCAATAATATATCTAATCACAGGAGTAATTACATCCCTATAGCTCTCAAGTTCAGATGTAAGAAAATCAGCTTGTTGTTGACTCATTCTTTCAGTAGTAGACCAGGATAAACCTAAAAGAAATGGTGGTAGTCCTGTCTTTGCTACTAACTGCTCTAACACTTGGGTAACTGGAACTTTTGAATCTAGTATTTGATTGTCTGCACCAATAACTTTTATTTCGATATCCCCTACACCAATAAAATCACTAACTTTACCTCTTTTGGATTCTTTCATTGCTTTGTTGAATTCTTCTTCAATAATTTTCATCCTTGCTTTGACTTTGGTTCCATCCATTATATCCTTTTGTGGTTTATAGGTTACATTGTATCTTACGTTTCCAAACCTCTCCCAATTGATCCCTATAGAATTAAATATCCTAAGGAGTATTCCAGTCATAAAAGGCATTGATCTAAATAAAGAAATCCCATAAGGATTATCTCCCTCAGGATTCAACGGTGTAAACAATATAAGGTCTTGATATGGTAGTTCAACTGGATCCATATGCCCTTGTTGCATTTGACACACAACATTTTCAAGAGTGTTTTCTGTTCTCTTTAATTTAATTGATCTTATATCGACGCTTTTAAGAGCATAAACATCATTCTTAGCATTATTAAGTACAATCTCTCCTGCGCTGTTACCACATTCAATCAGCTGATCTATATAACTCTGAATAAATGCCTTAATTCCCTTTTGTTTTGAATTGACTTTAATATTGTTTAGAAACTCTTGTATTTCCTTTTTCCCCTTGTCATTATCACATTCGATATCAAAAGTTCCAATCAGTCTTACAATTCTATATATAGCAGTATCAAGTATTGGTACTGCTTCTCGCATTGTCTTATAAAGTTCATACTCATACTTTCTTGGAATGTACTTATCTAACATACTAAAAGGATGATGATTGGTTTCCCTTGTTTGAGTAGTATATCCACCCTGTCCTCGTCCACTGGATTTTTTCTTAAACCAACTGATTAATCCCAACCGCTCACCTCCTCTCTATCGTTCTGAAGCAGATACAAAGAATACATCTCTTTCTTCTTTCGCAAGTGTTCTACAACCCTCTAATGCATCTGGACCATCATCATGATCTGCCATAGGAAAGTATTTTAATTGTTCAAGCAGTAACTTGTATCTTGGATGTAGTTTAATATATCTATTTTTTATATCAGGTTGTAGTGTCTGGATCCTCATTACCTTATCACTTGTTTGTTGTATTTCCTCTATCGGAAGATATAAACCTTCTTTTGCACTTGCCTTGGCTAATTCTTCTTTTAAGAACCATTGGAACTGATTTGTTTCTGCTCCGAAAGCTGTATAGCCTCTTCCATATGCATTCCTTAACCACTTCTCTTTTTCTAAAATATCTTCAATAATTTTATCTGGATGCCTTCTCTCAATATCTGCATCTATTACATACATATATCCTGTTGTAGTATCTTTCGCAATTGTTATGATTGCAGAATAATCACTTGTCCTACTCTTTCCTAATGATGGATCCACGAAGCCATAAAACTCAAATAGTTCATTCCTAAAATCAATTGCAGCTTCATTATAAAAATCAAACCACTCTTCATTAAATAAACAATCATCAGGATTGATAGGCTCATTTTGTTCTTCTGAGTTAAATGCTGCATCTCCTTCAGATACTTTCATAACCATTAAATTGTAATAATCTAATTTATCTTCCCAAAGTACCTCAGTACGCTCTAGCATTTTCTCTTTATTTGCATTAAAAAAATCGAGTGCCTCTTGCTCTCGATTGTCATTCGATAAATCAGTAAATATTCTTTCCCACTGGTCCCATAGTTCCTTATGTTTAGCAAAGGATATTACTGCTTTATATTTTTTTGATTGATACGCTGGGTTTCTTAATACTTTAGCCAATAATGAATCATAGTGAAGTAATGTTCCTATGTAAATAATATCTGTGTAATCATCCCCAGCTTTAGATACTGCCTTATAAAACCAATTCTCTAGTTTCTTTCTTTGCTCTGGTGTTCTTACATTTTCATCATTTTCAATATCATCTAAAACAATTAAATCAGGTCTCCAGTTTCTATGCTTTCTACCTCTGACTTTCTTTCCTGCTCCTAGTGCTTCAACCTTCACATCTGTAGAAGTTAATAGGACACTATTCTTCCATACAAGTCCCTTTAGTTCCCCAAAGTCCTCTTTTATTGCTTCGTTATCTTCAAATTCATCTCTAATGTTTGTAAGGAATCCATCTGCTTGATCACTTGAATCAGATATGATCAAAATATAATGCTTATATTCATAAACTATTGAATGAATCGTATCTTTGAAAGTTAAATTGGTACTTTTAGCATGTCCCCTTGGAGCTGCTACTGCTCTTTTTACTCCTGCTTTTGTCTTGATAACACCTTTCTTCCAAATCGTATCAAGTTCTCTATGAAATTCAGGTGTTTCTCTATTGAAGTAATGTGAAAAGTAAGCTTTTCCAAAATACTCTAAATCTATTTCTCCAAGTTCTTTCCTTAAACCATTAGGTCCTGTTTTATCTTTACCAAGGACATAATTTTCAAAAGGCTTTTTCCAATGCTTCTTAAATTTCTTCTTAAATCTTTTCTTTAAATACTTCCATAGTAATCTTTCCTGGTCTCTATTCATCTTCATCATCTTCTAAGATTGCTTTTAGTTCATTCTTTGTAACTTTTTTATTTACTTTTACTTCTCCTTCTAGCTCCTGAACTACTTTATCTCTCCATACAGCAGGTTTTCTATTTTTTAACCAGAATATTTCAGCTGTGGTATCTGGTTGAACTTCTTTTGTAATCACTTTTGTTACAACAAGCTCTGCTTCTCCTGTCTTTGAATTAATCTTTAGCTCCTGTGTAACTTCATTATACTTATATCCTAACGCTCGTTTTAAAAGAGCATTTTCCACTTCTATATCTACTACTGTCTTTCCCTTTTTTAAGGCCTCCGAAAACTCCGAATGCTTTTTCTTGTATTCATAGAATGTAGAAACTGCTATTCCTAGATTATGAGCTATCTGTTCATCTGTAAGCCCATCTCTTGCCCATGCTTGAACTTCTAGTAATTTATCTTTTACATATGTATCCCATTTACTCTTTGCCATACCACCACCTCGTCGCTAGTTGCTTTTGTGTTTGTTTTGGAAATGAAAAAAGAGCCTGTTGGGCTCAAAAAACTCTTCAAAAACCTTATATAATATTTATCATTTAATGCTTTATGCTGTTTTCATGTATATTGAAATAAAGTATTTAAAATGTAATAAACATATTTTTACTCATCTTTTTTTCTATAGTATTTAATAATCACTCCACCAGTAAAAAGACCTGTCAATACTGCTGTCATCAAGCAAATAAAAAATATACATCTATAATTTATAATAATTTCAATAACAAAGCTATTGTGCTTTGTAGCGAACGACCCCATAATAAATGAAATAACACATAAACCCAAAATAACAAATGCATTCTTTTCTTTTAACCATTGGATACTATTTTGTCTTCCCAGTTTATTTCTAATATTATTAAATTTTTCTTTAATTTTGACAAACCAATTGTCTTTCTCCTCATTTATCATTGTCATCTTTATAGCTTCACTCTTATTTATAATTGTTAGTTTTAGATTTTCTTCATCTGGAATCGATACATACATATTTCTGTCCCTATCAAAAATCTCATAAGGCTTTATTATATACTCATCTTGTGTTTGCCTAATTAAATATACTCTATACATGCAAATCTTATCATTTAATATTTCACACCTATATAATGGATTTTTTGTAAACAATTTATACTTATCTAAAACTAATAAATGGCTAATAGCAATCAAATTTCCAGCTACCACTGATGCTAGTAGCTGTATAAATAATGTACTTGTACCATATTCTAAAATACTTTTATATGCTTTAGCTTCTTCAACATAATTAAAACTATCCAAGTTTTGTTTTAAGTTGTAAAAATTTAACAATGTCACGATAGCGAAGAATATAATCATAAAACTTGCTGTTTTTTGCGCGCATTTGGTTTTTCGAACGAGTACTCCTTTATATAATTTTTTTAAAGTTCCGTTTAGTATAATATGCGATACTAACCCTATAGAAATAATTAAAATATACAATATTTTCTCAATTATATTAATGTCTATATGTTCATTAGTCATGAACGCTATCCCTAAACAGATCATTATAAAAGGAATTGCTTTAAACACTAAGTCCCACAAGCGCCATTCATCTTCATCTGTTATAATTAAATATGGATATTTAAATGAGTAATAAGATAATAGAATAATAGCAGTTATTATTGATATGCTATACAATACTCCTGTAATTATGTCTGTTACTGATACTAGCATGGTCTCCCCCCTTTACAATTTTCTATATAATGTATTATACACTATATTATTCCTTTTTTCTTCATATATTTACATATTTGAAAAAGACAGCCGATTTCTCGACTGCCTTTCACTGCGTTCAAAAAGGTTCTTGGGAATATAAATTTTTACAGGTTATCAGGGGGACAACCACTTTCAACATCAGCAGTAGTAATTTTGTGAGAATACACTCGCTGCTGCTGTTTTCAAAATTTCCACACTATCATATTAACATGCTCCATACTGACATTTTAATGTCATTTTTAAATTCCTTGACACTTTTTTAGTATTCTATATATTTGTCTCTCACTTCTATCTACCTTTTCAGCTACCTTCTCTACAGTTAATCCTTCTACTACCCTATAATACATGATCTTATGTTCGAGCCCTATTAAATTTTTTAATTTTTCTCCTATTTCCTTTTTAGCTACTTTTTTCTGCTCCAAGATCCCATTCTCAACTTCCAATCTCTTTTCTATCCGATCAATTCTATCCAGGATCCTGTCCATTGATATATGTATAACTTGTCCACTGCCTGGTTCCCTTGAATAATCAATTCCTTTAATATCTTGTGGTCCTTTTAATAATAGCTTTTTCAATTGTATCAATTCATGTTCTATATCTTGAACAATACATTTATGCACGTCTATATCTGTACACAAATCTTTATAGTTGTCTATGCAATTCATGTCTTGCCCCCTTTTATTTTTTATAGCTTGTCACACTCGCCTTCCATGTGAATAATTTATAGTGAATCTAGAAAGGAGGGATTTTGAGTGTATGTAAAAAAAACATCTACGAAATTTAATAAATCTACAACAACTAAACCCAATAAATCTTTTTCTATGCCTGTTTTTCCAGATAACCCCCCTGATCCGCCTTTACTTGAACGATCTGTAGAAAACGGTTCAGAAGGAGATGTAACTGATGTGATAAAGCCTTGTCTAAACAAATATGTATATATTTGGTTAAAAGATGGTAGTTCATTCTGGATGTATCTAGTATATGCAGAAGAAGGATATATAGGTGGCTGGATATGGCTCGACACTCAGTGGCACTATTTCGGAACATGTATGTATAATGTTGATTCGTTTGTTTCTTACAGTTAGTCTCTATCAAAAGAAGTGTTATTAAGCACTTCTTTTGATTTTTATCCTTCAAACCTTATATTTAGTGCATATTTTTCATTTTTCTGGTTACTATACTATCAAGCAATATGTATTATTCCTACTTAAGCAGGAAAGGATCTTTAATGTCCTTTCCTGCTTTTTCATATTAATCCTCAATTTTGTTTATAAAACTATTATAATTCTAACCCCACTTTAAAAATTGAAAATTTTAGGAAACTAAATTATAATGAAATAATATTCACAACTCATTTTTAAGGGGGAATTGATTATGGATTTTACTTATATAGCATCGATTTTTAGTTTGATTTTTATTTGCAAATTATTCTATTTAATTAAAAACAATAATTTTAAAAGCATGAAATCTGGTAAAGCTGGATTGATAATTTGTATAGTGCTAACTTTAACATTGTCTACGTATTTACCAGACTCTATTGCTATCCTCGGACATCGATTAGATTTTTTTGAATTACCTTCTCAAACAGGTACTATATCCGAAATTCATATCAATACAAAGATTGGAGCTTCTAGTACCATTGTATTAAATAATGAAGAATATGATATCGACCTAAACTTATTAAATAATAGAAATATAGTTAATGATGGAAAATTTTCTAACACCAAAAAATATAAAATATTCTTAACTCCTATTCATAAGTACATATACAATATAATTGAGTTAAGTGATGTAGAATATTAATTGCTAAGTCTTATTTTAGTTCTGGAGCTGATAATCCAGCTCCTATTGATTAACTCACATTTTTCTCTTTATACCTTTTCATTCTTCTATACACAGCATCTTTACTTATTCCAAAGGCTTCTCCTATCTGCTTGTAAGTAAGCCCCTTCTCTTTTAGCCTGATCATTTGTTCTGTATCCTTTGGATCTGCTTCTCTACAAATTCTTTTTTTCTTACCCTCTAACCTTTTAAATGCATCTTCCGCTGAAAATATGTCTTCTCTGATCATTGCTATTGCTAAAGCTGCTATATTATATCTTAACTCCCAACAACTCAAATCTCTCACCTTCCAATTTGCAATCGATTTTATTGCTACCTTATAGCTCTATTTATCTTTTCTCTCAAATCTTCTTTTGCATCCCATTTCGCCACTATTTCACCAAGCTCTTGTAATATTAAACTTAGTTCCTTTTTACTATAATATTTCAATGATTCTTTTCTTTCATCTCCACTTTGCTTTTTTAAACTTTCAATAGCTTCTTTTGTAGCTTTCTTACTATATCTTGTTGCCATTTAACTCCCTCCTCATTAAATAATCCTTTCTCGACTAATCAACTTTAATTTCTTCTATATCTATGATTCTATAAAAACTCGGCTCATACTTATATTTTTTCATCCATGCAAATAATACTTCATTCAGCTTTTCTTCTAGTTCCTTTTCATGTTCTGGTTTCACATCAGTCAAGTAATCCTCTGCTACTTCACCTATATCGTCGTATGCATTTTCAGATATTCTTTCTAAAATATCATCTGCATCTATTCCGTAAGATCCTGCATCTTCTGTTTTCCCAATTCTAAATTTATCTATTGTTTTGTAACCAAATTCCTTATTGCTTTTATTTGTAGTAGCAACCTCTTTCCTTGCTTCTTCGATACATTCTTCTCTGGTATCAAATTTCTCACCTTGCCATATATCACTTCCATGTAGTTCATACATCCATTTTCCTTCTTTACACATTTTTCATATCCCCTTTCATTTCTCGTTAAATTAACCTTCAATCTGATTTCATTTTGCTAATTGCCATTACTCTTGATATACTATTAAATATTATTGATAAGGAGTGATATTTTTGACTTTCTTGATTTTCTACATAAAATATATGGTTTTCTTTACACTAGCTTACTTCTCTTTGTATCTGTTAAATAAAAAATATGGCTTTAGAGAAAAAATATTTATCAAAATTAAATCCAAAATCTTATTTTGCGTGTTGTGGATTTTATCTTCAGCTATCATAATTACTTTGATTTCAAAATCTTTTAATATTGATAATCAGATTCTTCGAGCAATAAATGCTGGATTCTTAGTTTTTTTCCTATTGAGTTTACGCTAACTACAACTTTCCCGCCTAAATTGAATTTCTTCTAACCCATTTCCCCCTCTTCCAAGTTTCTGAAAGTATTAAGGGAATCTTTTTATTAGAACTAGGATATTTCTTATTTATCTCTTCTAATTGCTCTGATGTAAGCCTTTTCGTTACTACTTTAGAAGAACTACAACCTTCCCTCTTTACATCTCGAACGCCATTTCCATAAAACATTTTCGCTCCCCCTAATCTAACATTTTTAAATATTCATCCATAGAAATTTGATTCCCCTTAACAACTATTGAATCAACTTTCTTCTCACTTGCCTTATTTATTCTTTTCCATTCACTGCTTGAACTTGTTTTAATGTTTTTTGCCTTTGCTGATCTAGCCGCTCTATGTTGAACTTGATTCGTACTCCCTAAAAATTCTACTGCAGCTAATAACCCTTGCTCTCTTAAAAAGTCCCTTACTTGTATGGCTGTGCTTTCTTTTACCAATCTCACATTGTGGTTGTATATGTTATACTTGCTTTCCCCAATGGTAAGGATCACACGATTATTTGCTCTTTCAAATTCGCCTATCACTTCTTCCTGGCATCTATCATCATCTTTCCAGTCCATTAATTCTAAAGATTGATTCTTTAATTGGTTTTTAATATAGTCTCTTTCCTTTGTCCCTAATGGATAAGACCACCACCCATGACTAGACCTTCTATACATTGAAAACATCCTGTTGTCTATTACAATATAAAAATTATAAGGATCAGCTTCCTGTAACATTTCCCTCTCTCCTTGAACCTTCTTAAAAGTTATTTTTTACTGTTTTCTTTGCATTCCCCTTGCTCGTTTAAATACAACACATCCAATTTGCAAAATCCATTCTTACAATGTTTGCATTTAAGATTGTCACACCTAATAATTTTCATTGTTTACGTCCCCCGATTCTCAATTCCTTAACATCAAATTCCTGTATGTTAATCTTTTTGTTACTCTCAAAGTTTACAAAACATCTATTTCCTGAATGGGTATAATACTTCCCTTTCAATTTTGTATCTTTCACTTTTATATTCCTCAAACAATGCCTACAATAAATCATTCCACCTATTACGATCAATGTACCGCTCTTAGGAGATCTGCCACAAGACCTACACCTAATTGATCTATATCCCATCATACCTCCCCCTTTATCGTTTGTTGTATTTATTGATCTCCTCTCCAACCCTCCAAAGAGATCTACAGTGTTCATGAATTAACTGCATTTGTCTATACTTTCCATAGCAATATTTTTGTAGTTCTGTTTTAGTTACACCTTTCATTGCTGCCAACTTTGATGCACTAGCCTGTAGATCATTCCATCTGTCAGCTAATGCCCAAGCTTTTTGTGCTATTTCAAATGCTCCAGCAAAGTTTTCTGTAGTAAGTTCCATATAGTTCCTAGCAATCTCACAATACTTTTCAATATCCTCCGGAAATAAATCATCTAATTCGATTGTCTTTCTTCCCATGTGATCACCTTATTTTACAGCCTTTAATTGACTAAACATGTTTAATTGTTTTGCCACTGAATCTAATTCATCCCATTCCTCAAAGCCTTCATCCAAAATATCTTTAATCTTTGCCTGAGTAGTAGCCCAATCCTTTCCTAAGGTTGCTACAAGATTGCTCCAGTCCTCTATGTTGTGATTGATCAAAGCTCCATCTTTATCGATGTGTCTTAATTCGTGATAAATTAACGCTATAATCTGCTCTCTCTGCATCCTATCGATGTAATAATTTCTTACTTCCAAAATATATTCATATCCAAGCATGTCTTTCATTTCTTTGTTTGCTATTTTAATTCTTGCAATCCATGGGTTCTTTGCTGTTCCTGGTTGCCACTCCATATCTTCAATAAAAAGTATTTGAAATGGATCTATGTAATTTAATTCGTTAAACTTATCTACCAATCTCAAAGCTATAGGTCTATATTGATAATTCTTAATCCAGTGTCTATCTCCAAATCGTGCATTGTCCAATTTTCTTATTTTTCTTAGGTTTCCACCATCTGAAAGGTTTGTAAAAATGATATTATATCCTCCATCAAACTGTAGCTTCTCTATGATCTCGCCACTTTCTATATCAACTACTTTTAATTCTTTTTTCATATCACGTCCCCCAATCCACTTAAATAATCTAAAACAATTCCATTTCTTGATCTGACCTCAACCATTTCTCCTATAGGGATGAAGTTGAAACCTCTTTTGCCTTTGTTCTCCTGCCATCGATCCCAATACTGTAAGACTTTCACTCCTGGTATCAGGTACCTTTTGTTTTGCGTTTTCATAAAGCAAAGAATAAAAGTAACCTCATTCATTGCAATTGCCGTCCTCATGTATTCGATTTGATGTAGCTCAATATATTTGAGTGGAAGTCCTCTATCTTCTTTCTCAACTTCCTTGCAATCAAAGGATATTGATAATCCACCTTTTACAGTTCCCCTAAAGTCCAAAGTACTTTTCTCTTCCGGAAAGGCAGATACTATCTGCTTACCTCTCCTTACCACTTTCCACGGCGTACTAATCTTTTGAATGAGTGCTATTCCACGGTTTTTATATCCTGTGTTTGCCATTCTTATCTCTTGCTCAAAGAACATTCCTTTGTTAGCCATTTTATGATTTTTGGTGTAAGTTGTATCTCTCATGTTTCTTCCCCTTTGTTTTGAGTTATTTCATGATATTCGTTACTACTCAGAACTCTTTATGTATTTTTCTTGACAGCTTGTTTAGTTAATTCATAGATTTCTTGTGCTTCTTCCAGTAACTTTTTCCAGTCACGACCCTGCTTTGCAAGTTGTACTACTCCGTTGGATACCTCCATAACAAACTTATCCTGCATAATTATCTCTCTTTTCAAAATCAAAGCTTCCCATCTTTTCAGAAAGTAATTTCACTTTGCTTTCTATTTGCTGCTTTCCTTGTATCTGCTTGATATTCTCTTTCAACGGCAAAGATAACACTCTTTCTGTTTTTTCTCTCTGCTCAAGCACTTTATACATCTTCAAGAAATGGGCCCTATCTGCCATTTGATTTTCACTTACACATAACTCTCTAAACCCCATTATCTTAACCGCTTTTCTGGTTAGTGGTGATAAGCTCTTTAGTGCCTTCTCTGCATTATATGAACCAAATTTCTTCATAGCTTGAACTACTTCTCCCCATGCATCAGCCGAACTAGGTAATTCAGGACTTACAACATCAGCTGCAGCTTTTCTTATATCCGCAATAGTTGGTGGATATGGTGATTCAGAAACAAGCTTTCTTGCTGCTACTTCGACTACTTGGTATTCAAGATCCTCAAGCATAGAAAGCCAAAATTCAAACTGTTGTTTAGTATCTATCCCAAAGGTTCTATAATTGCTTTTTAGTGCTGCTACAATAACTTTGAACTCTTCTCTAGTCACTTCCATCACCAATCTTTCATCTTGTCTATTTGCTCCTGAAAACTACCTGATTGTTTTTTATCAGGATGCTTATTCCTCACTATCATCTGGGCCGCAATTTTATCCCAATTCTTTCTCAATCCGCTAGGGGATTGAACTACGGTTCTCCAAAAATCATCTGTATCAAATACAAACTTAATCATGGCTGCCATTTCTTCTCTCGATCGTTCGTCTCTTTCAAACATTAACCGCATATCATTAGACCACTTTTCCAGGTTCTTAGGATTATCTTTAGGTACTTTGCATCTTGGATTAAATTCAAGTATCTTTCCCCTCAGATAAAGTGCTGCTTGATAATACATTGAATCTTTTGGATAACGAATTTCTTTACTTGGTAACTTATCATCACTTGGAGATTCGAAAGAATCTTCAACACTATTATCTTTACTCTTATCTTTTTCTTTATCTTTTTCTTTATCTATATCTTCTTCTACTTCTTCTTCTACTTCTTGTCCCCCTATCGTTATACGTCCCGTTAACGTGTCGTCACACGATACGCAACACGTATCGATATATGATTCATAAGGGATATTATGTTCTTTGAAAAATACTTCAAACACATTAACGATGTTTGAATTAACCTTAGGGGTCTTTAAATAATTTTCAAGAACATAACCTAATAGTGATACATCTTTTACATTTTCCATTTCTGATTTCATCAAATCATATACCGGTTTACCACCTTTGAAAAAGTTATACTTTCCCCAATTCTTTATAGCTATTTCTCTCGTCTTAGTGTTATATTTGATGTTCTTATGAATGTTTTCAAATCTTTGTATCAAACTGTTAATTGTTTCTATAGAATGACCCATTTCAAAAGCCATCTGTTTCTTAGTGATCTGATATACTCCTATTTGAGTTGTTGATTCATTTGTAAGAAGATATAGCATGAAGAATTTATCTTCTGGCGTCATTTCTTCAATAACCTTTGGATCTTTCCAAAACTCGGTATAAACTTGTCTAAATTTAGCCATTTCCATTACCTCCAGTATGCATCCAAACATGCATAACCTTTACGATAATTGCCAATACTACTGATAAAATCACTATGCAGATTCGTACTCTGCGCTCTTGCTTAAGTTTGCGGGGAATAATTCCCCGCTCTAACTGTATTAATCTTGGATTTTGCATAACTTCCTCCTTATCTTAAAGTTGCTATTAATGTTCTGCCTTATCTTTTAGAATGGATCTAAACTAACTTCTACCTCTAGCCCTTTATCTGCTACATATGTTGGTTTTCCTGTAAGCCTTTCTATTTCTTCTTTGAATATTGCTTCATTGCTATTTCCATCACTTAAATGTATAAGCATTATATTTTGCACTGTTTTCATGTCCGTAACTTTAAGAAATTCTTTAACATTTCCTAGTGAAAAATGACTTTTTAAAAGTCTATTTTTTAAGCTTGTTGGTATCAATCCTTTTTCTAGATTTTCTTTTAGGATTTCATCTGAGTAATTGCATTCAATCAAAATATGATTTAAGTCCTGGAACTTATACTGACAATAGTAGCTGTCTGTAATGAATAACAAATTCCCTATTTCCTTATGATGAATTAAAAAGCCAAGTGGCTCTGCTGCATCATGTTGAGTGGTAAATGGTAATACAGCAAAGCTTCCCACTTTTATTGCTTTTTCACTTTCTAATACCTTTATTCGGTGTCCAGTTACCTCACACGCCTCTACTGTTCCTTTGCTCGTATAGACATCTATCCCATTCTTTATTAAGTCATGTATCCCTTTAGAATGATCTTTATGCTCATGACTAACCAAACACCCTACCACACTATTTAAATTAAAATTCAAGCCCTTTAGGATAGTTTTATAAGGTAGTCCACATTCTAAAATTAACGTTTCTGTTGGGGAGCAAAGGAGATAACAATTCCCCTTGCTCCCACTACCTAAAACTTTAAGTTTCATTAGAATCCTGGCCCTTCCATTTTTACTTGTTTTACTGGTTCTGGTTTTCTTATAGGATCTTCCTTCACGGTTTCATATTCAACTGCTTGTGCATTTCCCTTTATAAACCCTATAGGTTTTGTATTTGCTTTCTTTTGAATTTCTTCTTTAACTTCATATTCCACATCATTTACCATGTTTTTTTCTTCAAAATCAGCTTTATCAGAATTATTAAAAGCTCCAATCAAAATATCCGAATCATCACTTGTATTTGCAAACATCTTGCAAGCTCTATTGATTACTGTTTTCTTTGCCATTTCTTCTGTGAAATTCTTATGTGCTCCACTTCCACCTTTTGCATATCCTTGATTCCATGCATTCCTTATTTGATTCATATTCATGATCTCTGTATGAATTGGTCCATCTTCACCCAAAATTACAGCAAATGCACCTTTAATCTTATTGATATCAATGTTCTCAAATTTAGGATTAAACTTTGTAATCTTTAGAACAGCAGTATTTACATTGTATTCAGTTTCAAATTCGTCCCCATCAAAGATACAGTAAGCTTTGATGTCCTTTACCCCATTTAATCTCTTTGTTACTGCCACGGTACCCATGTAACTTCTCATTAGCTGCAACTTCTTTCCGTAAGCTACGAAGTAGCATTGTTTCTTCGCTGGACTCAAACCTTGGATGACCATATCTAATAGAGCGTTTGCAATACTTGGTTCGCTACAAGCTTGTAATACTGGTTTTTCTCCATCTTTTTTCCCCGTTGTTGTTTCTTGAAGAATTAGATATGCACTCTTTAATGCGTTCTCAGGACTATAATTTTGAGGTGTTTTAAGCTCCCCTTTATCTTCTAAAGCTTTAACCCTATTCAAAACCTTATCTGTAATATTTCTTTCTTGTGTTGTTGCTACTGCATTGTCTCCCATACTAAGCCACCTCCACATATAATGAATCTAGTTTTTTAACATTTGGATGAATCTTCTCAAATAATTCAAGTTTTTCTTCTGTGCTTAAATCAATAACTAAAAGATTAACAATCTGACTATTGCACTCTATCAATTCATTCACGCTTTCACGATTATCTATGAATATAGGAGCTTGTACACTGTAATGATCTGAAAGAGCATTTATAATATCTAACCCGGCATTAATCTGTGCTGCTGTATTTGCATTACTAAAAGGTACTCCATCAATAAGTGCTTCGCACCTTTCAACAAGTCCTCCATTGACCTGTGTATCAAATAGTTTGAATGATACATATTTGAATTTACTGTTTATGCTGCTTTCCAAAAGTTCTACCTTTGTCTTTACAAACTCTTCACATAAGTACTCTTGCCCTTCAATCTCTGCAATTTGTTGAGCTAGTTGCTTTTCTCTTTCTTGTAATTCCTTCATTCTGGCTTTCATTTTCTCATTCTGATCTTTGTAAGCTAGTTGGCCATTGGTTTCTTCAAGTTCTCTTTCTAAAGTAATTTTTTTAGATTTAAGTTCTTCGATTTCTCTGTTCATTTCCACTGGAGCAGAAAGTTTTTCTTCTAGCTCTTTGATCTGCTTCAATACTTCTTGATATTCTTGATTTTTCTCTAGATCAACAATTGTTTCAAAGTTATCTATTTTACTCTTTAGGGCATCACTTTTACTCTTTAGTTCATTAGCTTCCGTTTTTAAATTTTCTAAATCTATGCTGGATAATCTATTTCTAAGATCTTCTATAACTTTATTTTTTTCTTGTCCTTTTGTAGTTATTTTTTCTAGATTTTTAGCCTTACTCTGGTTGAAGTTATCTAGCATTTCTTGTTTTTTGTTTTCTACATCATTAGGTTCCAAAGGTCTCTTACAAGTTGGACAGATAAATTCATCTTCACTAAACTCTAATTGCTTATCATTTTCTGCAAACCATTCTTTCCTAAGTGCTTCTTTCTGACCTTCTTCCCTTTGAATATCCTCTTCGATTTTCTTGATTTCTCTTTCTTTATAAACCACTTCATTCTGTTTTGAATTTAGTTCAAATCTTATTTCTTGAAGTTCATCATTTAACTTCTTTAGTGGTTTCAAAGCTTCTTGCTTTGCTTCGTACTCCATATCTTTTAGCTTTGTTTTAAAGTCATATAGCTTTTGTTGTTCTTTAAGTAACTCCTCATTCACCTTGCTACTATCCAATAACTTGTCTTCAACAGTTTTTATTCCAGCAACAATGCCTTTTTTTCTAAATTCTAGAGCTTCAAAATCTTGCTCCTGGATGCTGTTGTTTAATTCATCTATCCTGTATGGAATTGACTTGATTTCATCATTCAACTTTTTCTTTTTAGCGGATACAGACTTTTTAAAAATGTCTATATCCTTATCTCCTAGTAATTGCTCTAATGGCTTTAAGTCAGCTTTGTAATTAATGATTCTATCGTCTGTGATATCTCCGATAATCTCTAAAAGTACTTTCCTTCGATCTTCCCATTTCATCTTTGTGCTAAAATATAAAGGACTTGTAATAAGCTTGAAAATATTTTCGTTTATGAAACTGCCGATCTTTTCAACATATTCTTTCTTCTTAACAGGTACTTCATCTATGGAATACAACGTTTCATGCCCTGTCATTTGTTTTTGTGCTTGTCCACGTTTCTTAGTCCATTTTTCCTTGTATATTTTAGATAAGATAATATCCTTTCCATCTATGTTTAGTACTCCTGTAACTTCATGCTCCAATCCATGAATAACTTGTCCCTCTCGATCTAGTGTTTTAATATCAAAAGTTGTTCTGTCCTTGCTGTCCTTATCAAATAGCAGCCATGTAAACGCATCTGCTATTGTTGTTTTGCCAGTTGCATTTTCACCTAAGATATCCGTTTCTTTTCCAAAATTGATTGTTACATTTTTCAAACCTTTAAAGTTTCTAAGGTATAAGCTTTTTATTTGAATTATCATTTATATCTCCTCCAATTCATTCATCCCAAATACAGTTCTCATAAATGGGTTATAATTTTTTGTAATCTCGAGCATTACTAGACCATTTGCACCATTCTGAACAATATAACCTTCCATGTTAGTACCTTTGATTCTGTATTTTTTCACACGATCACCTTCTCAAGATTTTTTCTCATATGTAAAACAACTAGCTTGTCCACCTTTTGAGATTGCTTTTGCACTAGTGGGTGCTGTAAATCTTTATGTTTAGCAATCAAAGCATTCAATTTCTTCTTTTCCCTTTTCAAACTACTCATTTCTATGCCCCCCTGTATTTAACTCTGAAATTTTGGTATAATACGAATAAGTGATATTTTTTATCTGCCCTAATTGGTAGTTGCAGCTACCTCTTGGGCTTTTTCACTTTTTAACTCCTCTAAATCCTTTTGTAAAACTTCTAAAAAGTCACGTGCTCTTCCTAGATATGAATCCAATCCCCATTGCATTTTTTCAACTCCTTCCAAATAAGTTTTCTAGGATACCTTCCTCACCTAATTTGTTGCATACTTCCTCATATTTGCACCCATTACAATCTCTACTGCATTGTTCATCTTGTGTTGCTAGAGCTTCTAATATAGTCATTGCTTCGTATTTATCAACTTCCACTCACTTCACCACCTTCCACTTTTCAAACAATTTCTGTCTCTCTGATCTTAGCTCTTCAATCCGATTTTTAATTTCACTTTTTCTCTTTGTAATCTGAGCAGCTTCTTCGACTGTAGCTCCACCATTCAATGGCAATTTTGCATATTCTTCTGCAAGATCTGTATGTTCTTGTATAATTGCTACTAGCCTATCCTCTATTGATGTACTAAACATTTGGTTCTCGCCTCTTTTCAAAATTGATTACTTAACACAATCGCCTTCCCTCTTCGAGTTATTTTTATTTTCATTCCAATCTCTTCACATATTTCTTCTGTTTCCCATTCGGTATCAGATAACCCTAAATACACCGTTTCATTTTTTAAGACGTTCAAAATCTTCCTTGCTAACTGGTATTTTCCTTTTCTAACTAATTCCATGTGTTTTTTCATTAATCCATATTTCATAAATTTCTTTTTCAGCATTTTTACACCACCCTTCACATGGCTTATACATTTCTAAGCAATAAACTATTCTGTATCCTTGGTTTCTCCTTTACTCTTCTGTTCAGCTATGTACCTTCTATCGATAGCTTTTCTAAGTATTGATTTAAAATCATTCCATCTTTCTTCGCCATCTTCAACTAGCTCAACATTCACTTGAACTATCTTCGGTATTGGTAATCTTGCCAATAGTTTCACCTCCTTATGGTTTTGTTTAAAGTGGGAAAACTAAGTTTAAGCTGAAATATCTTTCTTGGACGTTTTGTCCATATTTTCATCAAAAAAAATTTCATCCACCTTCATATTAAAAATATCAGCAATCTTTTTAGCAAGTAAAATACTAGGATTTCTAGCTCCGCTTTCAATTTTATAATAAAAAGATTTTGAAATCCCCAGCATTTCTGCAATCTTACATACTGCTAACTTATTCTTCTTTCTAGCTTTTTTAAGAATAGTGCGCATATTATGCACCTCCTCACCTTCCTCGTTGGACATTTCGTCCAACTTTTAATATTATTATAGTGGACATTTTGTCCAATGTCAACATGTAATTACCCATATTGTCTATATTATTTTTAATTTGGACAGTATGTGCTAAAATTATTCTAAAGGGGTGTTTATTTATGGATTTTGGAGAGAGACTTAAAACAATTCGTGAGGAAAAAAAAATAACAAGGGAAGAGCTTGCTAATAAATTAAATATTTCTTATTCTGCTGTATCAAAATATGAGACAAATGTAAGATTCCCTGACAAAGAAACATTGAAGAAAATAACTAACTTTCTTGACGTTTCTGTAGACTATCTTCTTGGTCGTACAAAAATAAAAAATGCTCATAGCCATGAAAATAAAATCCAAACCAAAGCCTATCATCATCTAGATAACTATGGGTTACCTAAGGAAGCTATTCAGCAAATTGAGGAGTATATTGAATTTATTAAGCAAAAGTATAATCCTGATGGGACTTTGAAGAAGAAGTAAATGATTATTGATACTCAAATCTGTGGGTTTGAGTATTTTTTAGGAATGTATATGGAATATTTTTCTTTTGTTGTTATTATAAAGAAATTAGAGTTAGCATTTGATATACAATCACTTTATGAAAATATATAAAATGGACACTTAATAGCTAAGTATCATGAATATTAAAATTAGAAGACATATATTTGGGTACTTAATGTTCATTTAGAAATATAAAAAAGTAATTACGGAAGGAGAAATATTGTGGAAAATACAGTGTTATTTGGGAATGGAGTTAATAGAGTAAACAGTGCCAATTTGTCATGGGAAGAGTTACTCAAAAATATATCTGGTGATAAAAATTCAAGCTCTCGTTTACCAAATACAATTAATTATGAGCATATCTTCTTAAAAAGAAATGATACTATATTATTTCATGATGCTGAATTAAAACTTAAACGTAAAATCGTGGAAGAGTTAAATAAAATTGAACCATCAGATTTACATTACAAAATTGGAGAGTTGCCTGCTAGTAATTTTTTAACTACTAATTATGACTATGCATTTAATGTGTCCTTAAAACAGTTCTCCGAACTACCATATAAAGATAATAGTGAAAAATTATATAGTATACGAAGAAATAACAGCTATATTAAAGACAATAATTCAACTTTCAAAGTATGGAATATTCATGGCGAGTTAAATAACCCAAAATCAATTATGTTAGGTTTAGATCATTACTGTGGTTCTATCGGAAAAATTGATCAATATGTAAAAGGTACCTATAGAATTGGAAAAAAGGTTGTAAAGCATATGAAGGAAAAGTTACTGGGTCTCGAAGAATGGGATAATATATCATGGGTTGAGCTATTCTTTAATAGCAATGTTTATATCTTAGGTTTTGGTCTAGATTATAGCGAAATTGATTTGTGGTGGATTCTTAACAAGCGTGCTCGCATGTGTAAGAGTAAAGAATTAAAAGATAGAATAACTAATGAGATTATTTTCTATGGTAATGTTGATGAGGATAAACAACTTCTCTTAGAATCTTTTAACGTAGAAGTTATAAATAAAAAAGATAATAGCTGGGATAAATTTTATTCTACAGTTATAGAAGATATCAAGAAAAGAATAAATACTAGTAAATTACCGTTAGACTATGATACACAATACAACAACATAGAAACTAAAGAAATAGTCTAACATAACCATAATAGTACACTACATAAATATCTCAAATCAAAACATTTTGAGATAGCATATGCTCAGTTACTTGACACTACAATTATGGAGGTCTTTGATAGTGATTGAATATAATAAGAGAAAATTTCATAAGCTTTATAAAACCTTGATGACAAAAAATAGATATATTTTTGATAATGACACAAAAAATATTTTAAATGATATTCGAAAATTCATGAACCAAAGGATTAAAACATTAGCATATGGTACCAAATTATGGCGCGCTCAAATAGGTTGTGATTTTGATAAAAATAATGATACACCAACTCCATATAATGAGAAGAGAATGTATCCATTAAAACATAAAGCATTCGAAGGTCGGGCAAATCCTAAAGGAATTCCATATGTTTATTTAGCTACAAATAAAGATATTGCAATTAACGAGATCAGACCTTGGCCTGGGAAATTCGTTTCTTGTGGAACTTTTTTATGTTGTCAAGACTTAAAATTAGTTGATTTTACCAAAGATGAGAATAAGTCTTTAACTATAGACTTGGAAAATATGAAATTACTTTCAAAAAACAGCATAGAGAACTTATGGGGTGATCTAAATACAGCTTTTTCAAAACCTGTCATTCCAGCTGATGACACAGCAGAATATGTTATAACGCAAGTTATTGCAGAACTTGTAAAAAATGAAGGGCTTGATGGAATACTCTATAAATCGGGATATAGTAATAAACACTTACTAGGCAAAAATGTAGTATTGTTCAATAGAAAAGGTATTAAATTAAAGACATTGGATGTATATAAAATTGAAACAGTAAAATTTAAATATACACAACAAAACAATACCATTTACGTTTTAAATAACTTTGAGCCATAGTTTATATTAGCTTAGATATTCTACCATTTAAAAATTGAATACATCATCTGATATCAACAAATTTTTAATAAGATTTAGATTTTACTTGATTTTAAAAAGGGTATTAAAGACTACGGTTTTTCGTTTTAAAAGAAGTTAGTCAAAACTTGACTTGAAACAGCTAATTCATGTTTGCAATTTAGAGGATAATTTCATATAAAAAAATAATTCAAAGCATAGTTGAAAAATCGTAAATCATTAAGGGTTTTATTATTCGCACTAACACTTTAATTAGTCCATGTAAATATTAATGGTTTACGTTTTATAGTAATATACGGTCATTACTAACAATACGTTTCCTTAACTAATTATCACACCAGAGAGGAAAGATTTACATGTATTTAGAAGAATTTTTGTTAAATAGTTCAGTAGATATACCTATTCAAAAAAATATTAAATTTTCTCCAGCAACTTTAAGAAAAATGTTAAAAAAATATACTCAAGAGTTGGATCAAATTACGAAAGGTGCCTTTGCAGAAGTTCTTAAAAATAATAAACATAAAATTATCCGTATATGTGATGGATTAAATGAATCTGTAGATAAATATTATAACGAGAATATTGAAAATTCATATCAAGCGTTTGAAAAAATGATGAAAGAAACACATGTATCTAAACAAGTACCAATTGCTGAACGTATAGAAGAAGGTAAAATATTTTATAGATTAAGATCAGGTAACACAAATTATAGGAAAGAAGATATGTTCCATAGATCATTTAAAGAAAAAGAAAAAAGAAATTCATGCAGATATAGCGAACCTGGAATTCCAGGATTATATTTAGGCGAAAGTATTCAAGTGTGTTGGGAAGAATGTAATAAGCCAGATATTGATCAAATTAATATTTCAAAATATGTAGCAAATAAGGATATTGAAGTTTTTGATTTATCAAATAATTTGAAATTAACTTTTGAATATGCCGTTGGTCGGTTTTCAAAAATAATTTCAGTATTTGTAATAAAATACTTTGAATCACTAAAAGAAGAAGACATAGTTAAACATATTTTTCAGAAGATAAAAATGAATACTAACTTAAAAATAAATGATATGGTTGTAAAAAATAATTTAAGTCTCGAAGATATTAGAAAATTGTTTTATTATCATGATCAAAACTTCATTCATGAAGTATGTAAAGAATTGAAAATTCCAATTGAAGATTTATTAATATATTTTTTATTACTATCTAAATCGAAAAAAATGAATATTTATAAATATAATGCTATATTTAAAGACTTAAAAAAAGAAATTGAACATTGTATAAGAAATATTCTCTGCTCAATTATTACTCACCCAATTAAAATTGCTACTAATTTTAGAGTAAAAAATTTGAAAGACCCATTTAAACCAGAGTATATAATATCACAGTATTTAATGAAGTGGATTCGACTTAATTATGATTTACAAAATAATAATATATTAGGGATTAAATATCTCTCATCAAAAACTCCTTCTAAAAACATGAGTTTATACAATGATAAAGAAATATACACAAATTATGCATTCCCTACATTTCCCGATAATAACAATTTAAATCAACAATATTGTTCAATACTTGCTAAATTCTTTTCATTGACTGAATCATACAATATTAATAATATAAAGACACTTGATAAAAGCAACATTGAAAATACATCACTAAAAATTAATAATAAAGAAAAAGAATCTGATATTCTTAAAAAATATTTTCAAAAACAGAGAAAATCAGCCCGAATATATTTAGATTCATCTAACTGGCAGCTATATGAAGATACTGATTTCTATAAATTAGAAAAGTTTTTAAAAAAACAAAATGCAACTAAATTATAGTATAATTGATAAATGAGATCGTTCAATCAATCACCTTTAAAAATATGAAAAGGAGCTTCACTACGAAAATAAAAGTACTATCCATATTTTTATTACTACTAATCCCCTTTTCATTAATATTCTCTTTTGAATTTCCCAATGGGTTTGTTTTAGGAGAGAGTATTTTTATCCCCTTAGGTATACCTATATATTCTGGCATAAACGAAGGATGATATTTCCCAGGGTTATTAGCAGTAATGTTTTTAGCTATTGGATGGATTGGATCAAAGAAACTGTTGAAGGATAGCTATCCTAAATTCGTTAATAGTATTTTCTGGTTTGTATTAGGTTTTATGATTTCGCTTAAATGTATTGGATAGTAATATGTAGGAGTTGGTAGAAGGGTTTTGGGGGGAGTAGATGAAATTCTTGAGATTGGATATTTGATTATGTCTGATCTTGGGTTTTTGTTTTACTGCTCGCGTGCTCTATTATTTTGAAACAATATAAACACAACATGCTTATATTTTGTGATGTATCACATTGAAAATATGAAAAAAGGCGATTGTAGTAATCACCTTCTATAATTATTGGATGACTTTTTGCTTAGTTATGATTTTATATTAATCCTATCACATTTTCAACATTCTATTTTTTATTTAACATAATGATGTAAAAATCATGCAAGATTAATTCATTTGCGTCTTTCCGTTAAAAATTCTATCATATGTTTCATAATATCTAATCTATGCTTTTCTTCTTTAATATCATCGATTAATTTAAACGATAATAGTATATTTTGTACATCTAGTAAGCTATCATGATATTCCTTCAGTTGAATTACTGATTTATTATATAGATAAAATAACAAGCCTGTAATTATTTCAACTAATATACCTGATGCACTAACAATGTATGAAATATTTTGTAATTTCTCACTGAAATACCCCGCAACCAATCCCCCAGTTATTAATCCTACTCCTATTAGACTCATGACTATAGAAACATGAAAAGAACTTTTATTACTTTTTTTTACTAATTCGTAGTATTCTTCAAGATTTCTTATATTAATCCCTACTAAACTATCAAAATATTCAGGATGAACCTCTTGGTTAGTACTTTCCATGCTCTTTGCCTTCTTTTTATTTAAAAATTCAATTTCTCTCTTTAATTTATTTTGTTTTGAATTTGAGAAACTTGCCATTATAAATATAATAGAAAAAAATGTTAATATATAATTAAAATAGGTATTTATATAAACTATTTTAAAATATCCCAATGCACAGAATATACCTACAATATAAAAAAAATATCTTATTCCTCTGCTAGTATTTATATCTGAGTCTAACTCTTCTTGAAGCTTTATAACTCTCGATTCAATATACTCCAAGTCTAATAACTTATTAGTAGTCTTAATATTTGAAATCTTTATCCCTTGCTCTATGTCTTGCTCTTTTACTTGTTCCATAAATATTCTCACCTCATACTCTCCAAATGCTTAGACCTAGATAAAAAAATTTATCCAGTAATTAATTGTCAACATAATAAACTCTTTTTTAATACATGTTAGATTACTATCCAGTAACCAAAATTCGACAATATTTATGCGAAATGCTTTTATAGTGTAATAATATAAACCATTTTACACCTATTTCCCTGTAAAATTTGTCATTTACAGTCGATATCCTAGAATCTTTTGTATAAAAAATAAGAACTAGATAAAATCTAATTCTTGTTATAAGGCTGAATATTGAGTTTTCACTACATTGTATTGCATTGGATTGATTTTAAATTCATGGTATACTATGTAGTTTTGTGTATAATGCCATAAGGTGTATGCTAGCTTATATCTACATGAAATCTACAATATGTTTTAACGGATGTCTTTTTAAAAGCATGTTATTAATTTCCTCTTCTCTCTTTAAATCTTTCTCAAAATACACTTTTAGTGATGTAATATCAATGTCAAATGCCTCACTAATTAAATCTACTCTTTCTTCATTTTCAATATATTTCTTTATTAAGGTATGTCTAGTGTTTTTTATTGATAATTTCTTATTATTAAAACTACTTATTTTCTTAATATCATTCATTCTTCTTTGTAAAGAAGAGTATTTAATTCTCTTTAAGTTTCCTCCATAATAAGTTGCAAACAAATAACATCCATTTGGTAATGTAGTATGATATTTTTCTTCAAGGAATTGTATATACATAATAATATTTTCAATTATCTTATTAGGCAAAGGAATTTCTCTAAGATTAGGATTTCTAAATCCAATCACCTTTTTGTCTAAGATTATATAAAAATCATCATCATAAAAATCTTTGATAGTTCTATAAATATTAATTGAGTGTAATTCTTTAAGGGTACAACCAGTATAAAACAACAAACTATACATAACCCGATCCCTTAACTTTAAAGATTCTCTATTCTTTTCATTAATGATTTGAAAAATTTCTTTTATTTCTTTTTCACTATATACTATAAAATTTGATGATTTACCCCTCTTATATTGAATTTTATCAAATTCAATTGTATCATTATCTTTATGTAATTTACAAAACTGGAAAAATCCCTTTAAATAAGAAAAATAATTATTTAATGTAGCTTGAGCAGTATCTTCAGAGTATTCTCGTTCAATAAAATCATCTACATCTGCATAATGTGCTTGAGATATCACTTTTGATTTTTCTTCTAAATATAATAAAAATTGTCTTATTGCTGCCTTCCTAGTCTCCACAGAAGTCTTCGGAAACTTTGTTTTAATATATTCAATGTATCTGTTTAAACAGCTTTTATTTTCTGATTTTTCCAACTTATTCTTCATTGATATAATCCCCCTTAAAAATTTTAACTATCACTTGCTTACGGCTATTTTAAATTCGTTTTTGATTCCTTTTAAAGTAGTATTTGAGAATCAATATTTGGTAATTTTTACTTACATACATCAAAATATATCCTCATATATTTTACACCCATCTTTGTATAAATTTTGTCATTTAAGGTCGACTCCCCATGATGTTTTGTATAAAAAATAAGAACTAGATGAAATCTAATTCTTATTTCAGCTTAGGATGTTGAGATTTTAACCATCCCCTTATTCACCAAGATACTCAAATACTTCTGTACTTTCATCTGAAAAAGTAATTATATATTCATCATCTATTTTTACTATTTGTTTTATATCTGTTCTTTTAAATGTTTTCTCTATTGCAGTAATTAGCTCTTGATCAATTTTTTCTGTTCTGATGAAATTTTTAGCACTAGAACCATCATCAGTAAAACTAACTATTAATAGAGCCACAATAAAAATACAAATATGTGTCATAATTATCCTATGTGGTATATGTAGTCTTTCAATAAAAAGCTTTAATCTATCCTGCTGCCCTAACCTAAATGAACCTCCTTTTAAGCCCACGTAGCTTGCTACAAAAATTCCAGATGTTGCGCCAAGCATTTTAATGGCAACCCATATATCAAAATTACTGCTATCCTCCAATAAGCATGTAGTAAGTATAAAACAGTATAATACCAAATATAATAAAGTGCTTTTTAAAAATTCAGATTTTCTTTTCTTCTTGGTATTACTTTTTTTCATTTTTGTTGAATTAGGTATTTTAACTGGTATTCTATAAAAATTATCATCTAGTTTATTAATAGTGCCACAATAATCACAAACCCATTTGTGTGGTTTATTAGAAATATTTTTAACAAATCCACCTTCTACACCACAATTGTCACATCTAACATGTGAATCTCTATAACCACATCTACAGCAAGTAATAGTAAATCCAGGTACAGTTATATCATACTCACCACCATTGTGGCATTTAGGACATATATAATAATCTAAAGTTCTATTCTTCATATTTAACCTCCTAATAATTGTGTATAAGATTCTTAGAAATCTTCTTGTACAGTTTACACTTATGTTTGAGTAGAATTTGTCATTTAAGGTCGATTTCCTAAAATTTTCTGTATAAAAATAAGAACTAGATAAAATCTAATTCTTGTTTTAGGTTGAAATTTGAGTTTTTTACCACAGCATATAATTGTATTATATTCGAATGGCTTAACATTATAGATGTTCTCCATACCATACTAATATATTGAAAAATAATTACTGCATTGTAGCTTAAAAAGGCACTTCATCATAGTTCAATTTATCAATAAAATAAGTTATATATCCAGCTACTAGATTTAATACTAATTCAGCTTCATGTATTGATATATTTAATCCATTTGTATTACCGTGGGAAACCCCCTTAGCTCCTCCACGATATGCGAATATTTTTATTACACTTTGAACAATTGGAGATGGAATTTGTCCTTCTGCATTTCCTTGTAGTTTGTTTAAATACTTCGTAAAATCATTAGCTACAGGTTTACCGGTAATTACTTCAACAGTTGATTCTAGAGCACAAATACTCTCTTTCACAGAATTTTCAATGTCTGGCTGAGGATTCTTTCTAAAAAATTTTAATGCCTTGTTGTAATGCGTTCTTGCTTGAGAGAATCTATTCTCTGCTAATACTATTCCCATTTTCTCAACATTTTTTCTTGTTATAGCATGACCACCTCTTATAAATTGCCCATCCATAATTTCATATGCTAGATTATCTTCTCTAACCAATGTATTAATTTCATCTTGAAATCTAAGTTGTGCCTCTTCTAGTTCAATTAAATCTCCAGGTACATACCTTGCTTTTAGTAGTTTTTCATAAATTCGTTCAATAAATGTATAGATTTGGCTCCACTCAAGCTTATATAACGCCGATTCTACATCATTTTGACAAAAATCCTCATCCTGATTAGTAAATTTAATTCTTCCACACCTGTATATTTCTTGTCGCATGCTTAGCCATGAACCTTTAATACATCCTTTTTCTACAAACTCATATAATATATTATATAGTCCATTTCGAGTATGCTCTGGAAAATCATCATCAATTGTTTTTTCATTCAATAGACCGTGCCTAATTCTAAATGGAATTTTACTCATCAAACAAATCCTCCTTTTTGATTGTTGCATAATCTCGTGTTGTTTACAGAATTATAGCTAAAATACTCGCTTACAAAATGTTATTTTTTATAATAAATTCAGCTATTATTTAAAACGTAATTCTTAGAATTGTTTCCTGCTACATTTTTCATAATCCTTCTATCCACATCTCCATAATCCGTAATTCTAAACTTACATACATCAAAATACATCTTTATACATTTTACACGTATTCTTTCGTGAAATTTGTCATTTAAGGTCGATTTTCTGGAATGTTTTATATAAAAATAAAGGTGACTTTGTGGATCACCTTTTTATATCTATCAAAATATTTTTTCACACAAACTACAAAAGCTAGAATCCTCAATATTATACTAAAATTCCATTTCAAATAATCTTCCAGCATTATTATCTTCATCAGTTAATATTAATGCAATTTGTTCTGCATTAAACTTATATTTTTCTCCATTTTTCATAGTAGGGATATCATCTTCAATCATTGTTAATATAATCTGCAAATTATATTCCTTGCATACTTCATTAAGCAGTTCCAAATAATTAAGTTTTTTTCTATTATCTAAGCTCTCCAAGCTACCATCATGATAAACAAAACGATAAAAACTTTTATTACTATAATGAATTAGAAGAGCTAAATCAAAGCATACACATAAAATTTTTTTATATGTATTTCC
Organism: Crassaminicella profunda; assembly: GCF_019884785.1. Lineage (GTDB taxonomy): Bacteria > Bacillota > Clostridia > Peptostreptococcales > Thermotaleaceae > Crassaminicella > Crassaminicella profunda. The sequence goes on along the minus strand of NZ_CP082326.1, from coordinate 1,540,274 downwards.
TTCCCCTTGAGAAGTACTTTCTTCTTTATTAAAGTCTGCTATTTCTGCATAAAATTCAACATTACCTTTTTTATTCGGTGTTATAGATAATATTCCTTTTCTATTTATAATCTTGATTAATAACTGATTAAACAATAGCCTAATATTCCTATACTCTTTATTTCCATTTTGGATTTGATTTTGTATTTTCTCTGTTTTATCAACAATCTCACCAGATAAATCCTTTAATTGTTCATTAATATTTTTAATTACATCAATATTGTCAATTTTACTTTTAAGATCAGATATTTCTCTTTCAATTTGTATCAATTCTGCTTGATAATTTTTAAATTTTTTAAAAGAATCTTCTTCTTTTAAAAATGCTAATTTTTTCTTTCTCTCCTCATTTAATTCTATCAATTTCTTTTCCACTTCTTTAATTAGTGCTTCTTTTTTTATTAACGATTCCTTTAAGTACTTACTTCTTTCACTTGTAATTTCATTGTTAAATTTTACAAGTTCTTCATAGCTTTTTTTCAACTGACTTGGAAAATATATGTTTACTTCCTTAAAAATTTTTTCCACTGTTTTTAAATTAAAATTTATTCCAATATTAAGACCTTCTTTAATTCTTTCAATATCATATTTCAAATTATACACATCTGTATTTAATTTTGCAATTTTACTTTCAAGTTCTTCTACCAAGTCCTTACTGATTCCTTGCTCTTTTAAGTAAAAATCAAATTCATCAATTAACTTTTGTACTTCATTTTTTTCTTGTTGCTTTATATCAATTAGCCCATTAATTTTGTCTAATTCAGCAGTATTAATAGAAAATTTTTCTTTTATCTCATTTGCTATCTTTTCTTGTTCATTATATTTATCTTCGGATTCATACTTTTGATAAATAAACGAACCCTCAAAGCCTAACAACTCAAACAAAAAAGGTTTCCAATTAATGTCTCTACCTGCAAACTTATTCAAATGAAAAACATTTCCATAGTCAGCTTGAGTTCTTAAAAAATAATTAATTGTCTGTCTATATCCATATTTCTCTAATACGTTAAATCCTAAATAACTATTCAAAATACTCTTTGCATTCTTATCTGGTATTTTACTATTTATTGATAATTCCTCATGATCCCATTCAATTAAATGTACAAATTTTTGATAACATTCTTTATGTAATTTAAAAGAAACTCTACTACTTCTTTGAACAGATCTTTTAATTGTTAGAAACTTACCACTATTTAATTTGATTTCTAAAAAAAATTCATACTCTAAAAATTTATTTCTATGTTTTTTGAAAATATGCTTCTTGTTGCTAGAAATATCTTTTAATAACATAAAATCAATTATCTCTATTAATGTAGTTTTTCCTAGATTATGTGTGTCTCTATCTCTGTCATACGCCTTAGTTACTTTACCTAATATAATATTTAAGCTTTCATTGAATTTTATTGTTTTAAAATTATTTTTATTTGAATACAATTTCATTAATTTCATTCTATCAGCTCCAAAGTATCTGATTCTTTATAATAGTTTATTTTACCTAGAAGAAATAAAAAACTTATTGCTGGCATAAAAATATATTTCATATTTTCTCCATTTACTCTATATATAGCCTCATATAACTCATTGTATGTCATTATACCATTTATTTGTAATTGTTCGATAATCATACTACTGATATTAATAACACAATTATCCAAATTTAAAAACTTATGTGGTTTAATCAATATTATCATTCCTCTTTACACTTTTTTCCTATATCACAATTACAATACATATAATGTAGAAATACCCAAATAATTCCTTTCTCCGACTTTATTTCTTTTTTATTTCTTTTAAAAATATAGTCATACAAATCTTCAAATATTTCTTCAAAATATTCATAATATTTTCTTCTAATAGTAATTTTATGCTTCAATTCTCCCACAGTGCCTTGGTACATTTCAAGATATTCTACATTTTTAGGATCTTTTAAAAAAGTGTCTATTTTAGCAAAGTACTCCATAAAATCTTCTTTTATTATTTCAAAATAATCTTCTGATAATCCATTTATTTCATTTTTCTCTTCAAGTGGTATCTTTTTCATATCATCTATATTTCCATCAATATAATTTATATTTCTTGAAAAATAAATTATAACATCTTTTATATCTTCTTCATAGAATGTTAGTGCTTTTCTATGCTCTCTTAAATTAATATTAATAATATCATGTCCAGCCTGTTGATTATGATCACCAGCTATATCCTGTTTATTACTATTTAACATTTTTTATATCTCTCCCAGCTTGCTGATTAAAACTTCCACCTTTTATAATTTGTTTATTTCTTTTAACAGAGTTATCATCTTTTAGTTTTCTTTTTATCACTGTTCCTCCAATAAACAAACCTATTATAGAAGCTACTCCAGCAATAATGCCAAATAATTCTATTCCTGACATCCTTAAAATCCCCCTTTTTCATTTGTTCAAATATATACCATTTTGTCCATTATTTTGTATTATAGGTGTTATATACAAATAGTATATTTTCTTTTTAAAAATAATACAATATCAACACTGATTTATTTTGCTTCAGAATAATATGTATAATAGATACGATTACATGTATTTAATATCTCTTTTATCTTTAACTATGGTGTTTTCTTCATATATACCTTATTTTGCACAAGACAATATAGTTACATCTGATTCTACTCCCATTATAAAACTTCACTTTCTTCGCATTGGTCAAGGATATTATGTTGATTCTATTCCAAAATAGCTGCACAATAAATAATTTATATAAATACATCATCATTAGAATAATTTTTTTAACAATATTTTTATTCGAAAAAAATACACGTATGCACTTCGAATCAAAATTTACTCTTTTTTTCTTTTCCAAATTATTCCTAACCATGTTAAAATCCCAGTCATGTAAGTTATTATATCCGAAACAGTTCCAAGAACATTTTTAAAATAGAATAATACTCCAAAAAAAAACGTAGCCAAAACCATAAGTACATATGTATTTGAAAAAGTACTCTTTATTCGCATAAAAATAAATTTTTTATTTTCATCACCAAGAACACTTTCTAATTCTTCAATTTCTTTTAACATCATATTCAATTTTTTTAATTCACATTCTCTTTGAATATTCAGATGTTCCAATAACATTTGCTTATTCTGATCGTCTTTTGTAATTAAATCATAAACATTATATCCATATAATGTAATTAAGATATTAATAAACTCAATTGCTTTAGGTTCTCCTTTCTCTTTATCTTTTAGGAGAACAATTATCTTTTCTCGTAATACTTTTCTTATCTTATCAAGTAAACACAACTCCTCTTTTCTCTGTTCAAAAATAAATACATTTTTTAAATTCTTAGAAATAATATAGAGTTGATGTAAAATTATCATTCTTATTCTTTTTAATTTTATAAAATAAATCTTTCTTATCCATTCTGGTTTACTTTCAATACCATCTATCTGTTTTAAGAAAAAATATAAATAACCAATAATTTTATCACCTATGGATAAATCAGATAATGGATCTTTTGAATCTGCATATACCATAAAAATTACTGAAGGAAAAATAAGAATAGACGATCCTAATATATACATTCCACTATCATCATAATTCCCTGTTTTAACTCCTAAACACAACCCTAAAACAATAAAAACTATTGCTAGACACCCAGTAATAAAAAATATTCCTAATGAAATAATTTCTGTATTAACTTTTCTATTTATTTTCTTTTCTTTTGTTTTGTTCATAATGAAATTATAGTATATTTCCATATTAATCATTTTAATCTCCTTTTTCTCTGGTAAAGTAATTATTTCAGCATATCAATAATTATTCTACACGACAACTTATTGAAAATTTGTCTAAATGTGTCGTATCAAGCTTATTTTACAGCTATAACCTATTAAATTTTAATCTGTACTTATGTAATAATCTTTTTTATCGAACATATGTTCTATTTTGCAAATACTTTCGTATTTCTTAGCTTTTTAAAGAAAATCACCCTTAACAGCTTCTCACACCAAATTACCAAAATTTACACATATCTTTTTCTCTGATAATATTATTTCAAATTTATAATTCATGAAAAATCTTCCTTTATGTTCATGATTAACTTTAAATTCAGCTTTAACTTTAAAAATCTAATACCTGGAGATATAAATTATGATCCCAACAGATAAATTAGAAACTATTATAATTAAATGTGAAATTATTAAAGAATTTATGCCCCTCCCTCCTTCTGTTCTTGGATATTATTACTCTGATGGAGATTACTCTCTAATCTTGATAGCCGAAAAGATTAGAAATAATGAAAGATTGTATAGAATAGTACTTGCCGAAGAAGTTGGACATTACAGGACTACTATAGGAGATATAACACCAAGAAGATATATGTGCTACAGCGACAGAATAAATGTAGATAAAAAAGAGCTCTTAGCTTTAAAATGGGCTACAAATTTCTTAATCCCTACCAATATGCTCATTTCCGTTATTAAACAAAGAATAGCAACTACCTTTCATGATCTTGTAAATTATTTCTTCGTTACCGAAGAATTTCTTATTGAAAAATTTAAATTTATGGCAAAGGAAAAGTCAACTTGGGCTATCGATGAAAAAAGAATGCTATATCTTGGTAGCTTACCATCAATATTTATTTATAATAAAACAACCGATTAGGACATTATTCCATATATTTATATACCTGTTTTGACGTATAATATAATGTAGGAGGTGAAACTTGTGGCAACAGCAGCTATTTATGCTCGTAAATCTAAAGCAACTGAAAAAGGAGAATCTATTGAGAATCAAATTAGTAGGTGTAAATCTTTATGTGAATTAAGAGATTGGGACTACATTATATATCAGGATTACGATATATCCGGTAAAACTTTAGATAGACCTGGCTTTGCTCAAATGATGCAGGATGCAGAAAAAGGTAAATTTAATTCAATCGTATGTTACAAACTTGATAGAATTTCTAGATCTGTAAATGACTTCTCTTCTCTTATAAATGAATTAGATAATATGGGAGTCAGTTTTATATCTGTAAAGGACAATTTTGACTTAAGCAGCCCTTTAGGTAAAGCAATGATGTATATGTCTAGTGTATTTGCTCAACTAGAAAGAGAAACAATTGCTGAAAGAGTTAGAGACAACATGATCGATAGAGCTAAAATGGGAAAATGGAATGGTGGGCCTGTTCCCTATGGTTTTGATGTTATAAAAGAAACTACTAACACCAATGGTAGAAATAAAAAAGCATCAAAGCTAATCATAAAAAATGATGAAGCTGAAATTGTAAAGCAATTCTATGAGTGGTATTTAGAATTCGAAGGATCTATTAGAAACAATGTCACTAGAGCAAATTCTTTTGAATACTCTTATAAAACTAAAAATAATTCCACCTGGGCCCATAATCAAATGTCAAGAATGCTTCAAAATTCCCTTTACTGTATTGCAGATAAAACTGCCTATGAATATTTTAAAAATCACACCAATATTCAAATAGTTAATTCAAAAAAAGAATTTGATGGTACCTATGGACTTATGTTTTATAATCGTAGAAAAGCACATAAAAGCACTTCTAGACAAAGAAGTAAAGAAGAATGGATATTAGTAATTGGAGAGCATCCAGGAATCATTCCCGGGGAAATGTATAAGAAAGTACAAATGAAGCTAAAATCTAACAAAAATCACGCTCCACGTACTGGTAAAAGTGAAAAATCTCCACTTGTAGGTTTAGTACGCTGCGGTAGATGTGGTTCTGCTATGTCTGTTTTCAGTTCAAAAAAATCTAGTACTAAAGAAAAAGGATACTTCAATTATTTTAGATGTCTAACGAGAGAGCAAAAATCCAAAGTATTGTGTGATAATAACAACGTCAGAACTGATGTATTAGAAAATATCATTATTGATTATATCAAGGAAATATGCAATGATAAAAAATTCATTACAGATATATTAGAAAGCACTAACGATGAATTAGAAACTAAGCGTGTACCCCTTATAGCAAAAAGAAATAAAACTCAAGCTGCAATAGATAGTCTTGAAAGTGAAATACAAAATCTGGTTAATGCACTTGGAAAAGGTACTCTTCCTGAAATCATAATACAAAAAAGATATAGAGACCTTGAAAAACAGAAAAAGGACTATAACAAGCAACTTTTTGAAATTGAAAATGAATTAGATTCGAATTACACAGAAACATGTAATATGGATGTGTTTATAAAATCTATTGAAGAGTTTAGAGATACATATGAATATCTTGATTTTAATGACAAGAAAAAACTATTGAGAAGTATTGTAAAAAAAGTTAAGGTTGATAAAGAAAAGGTTACATTAACTCTATATTTCTCACCTCAAAATAAAAAAGACCACGCGCTTTGCTTACGCATGCACAAGGATTCATGCTAGCCACTAAAATAAATTTAGACGGATAAGTAAGAGTTGTATTCAGTCTTGAAATAGTCACAACCTCATCCTCCATAGGCTGACGTAGCATTTCCAAAACACTTCTTTGGAATTCAGGAAGTTCATCTAAAAACAATACCCCATAATGAGCAAGGGACACTTCTCCTGGTTTAGGAACTCTTCCGCCACCTACTAGTGCAGTACTTGAAATAGTATGATGCGGAGATCGGAAAGGTCTTACCTCCAAGAGGGACTCATGATCAGTTAATTCGCCTGCAACACTATATATTTTGGTAACTTCCAACATTTCTTCATAAGTCATAGCGGGAAGTATTGTAGGGAATCGACGAGCAAGCATTGTTTTCCCTGACCCAGGTGGCCCAATCATTAGTGTATTATGATACATTAACAAGTATTATTAAATGTACTCTATTTATATTAATTTTACTATATTAGGTGCATTTCATCTATTCTTCCGTATCACAGCTTAATACCTTTTTGTCTCATATTTTTCTTCGTTATCATCTGAATTTTATCTTTATATAATGTGAAAACTCGACCATCTCCTATTTAAATTATATTATCAATCATTATCTTACCCATTGCATCTGTATAAAATTAGTTATAAATTTAAATAGTATTTGTTAAAGTTATTTCTAGGGCTTTATTTATACTATTAAACTCAAATTTGAGTATAATAGTCTTATTGTCTCGTAATACATCATCACCAAATGCATAATTCTTATTTGCTCTTCCAATTTCTATTCTTTTAATTTCATTTTTTAGTAATTTTTCACTGGTCATCTCTTTTTTCCATTCGTAATCTTCTAATTCCATAATATATTCATTCTTATTTTTTATAAGCTTTTCCAATTCTTGTTTATTCATACATAAGCGATTTAATTTTTTTTCAATATTTCTTCTTTTCTCAGAGAGTTCTTCACTCATTTTATCCAATACATCTCTGCTCACTTTTTCTTCAAGATACAATTCTAAAATTTTACGTTCCTTTTCTTGAATTTCTTTCAATTCATTTTCTACTCTATTCTTTTTTTCTTCATTAACCTCTCTATTAAGTCTCTCTTCTAATATATCCAACTCTTTCTGTGCACTTTCTATTTCGTACTTTCTATTATTTGCAAAATGTTGATAGTATCGTGTATTAGACAATTCTTCAAGTACTTTCTGTAGCTTTTTTTCAGAAATATTAATATTATTGCATACTTCTGTTCCTTTTGTTTTCTTGGTTCCACAATTAAAAAACACTCTTCCTCTATCTCTATTTTTCGTATACGCATGACCACAATTAGCACAAAAAATTTTGTTTACGTAATCACTTTTACCATAGTACACACCCTTTTGATTTGTGTAACTGATTTTACTTTCTCTAATCATTTGACACTTGTCCCAAAGTTCTTCTAAAACAATAGCAGGTATTATACCTTTATGCATAACCCATTCCTCTTTTGGTCTTAATTTAGGAGTAACTCTTTTATCAACAAATAAAACCCCTGTATCATATTTATTTCTAACTAACCAACCTTTATATTTTTCATTTTGAAGTATTTTGCTAATTGTACTTTTTGAAAAAGGTCTATCACGTCTAGTTCTATATCCTAGTTCATTTAATTGACTAATTATTCTTCTTATGCCTATTCCTTTTGCATACTGTTCAAATATATACCTTATAACATTTGCTTCTTCTTCAATAATTTCAAGTTCATATTTACTCTTTTTTTTGTAGCCATACAATCTTGAATTTGCCATTATTACTCCTTTTTCCATTCCTGCTAGAATACCAAATCTAATTCTATCTCTCTTTTCCTTGCTCTCTCTTTCATCAACTGCTAAAAACATATTTATAAAAAAATCGTTATTTGAGTTTTCTGTTGATAAGTTTTTATCTAAAAACTCAACATATACGCTTTTCTCTCTTAACCTTCTTAACAAGCTAACAACTTCAATATTTCTAGCAAATCTACTTGTATTTTTCACAAGTATCTTATTAAATTTAGGTTCTCTATCACTTAATTTTAAATTGAGTGATATTTTATCTTTTTTATTATGCTTATATTGTAATTCCTCAACGTCTATTCCTGCATCATGTATCATTTGTAAAAATTCTTTTCTTTTTTTCATTGATGTTGCACTTAATCCTTTGTCAGCATATATGCCAACTAATTCATAGTTTCCAAGTTCATGTGTTTTGTTTTGAAAATAATCTAATTGGTTTTCATAACTATTTAATTGGTCTTCACCATCTGTAGATACTCTACAGTAGGCACAAACTTTAATTTTTTCTTCCATATCGAGACCTCCACTGACAATGTATTCTAAACTAATTATAGTACATCGCCAAGTATAGAACAATATCAGTGTTTAACTTGTTCCTGTAAAAAGCATCATCAAAATTACACATAGAAAAATAATATTAACCTTTACAAATTAATATTAAAAATAAATATACTATCTATTGTATTAAGTACACCTTTATAGGAAATAATCAAGACTATCCAACTATCAGTGGAAAGGGTCTTGATTATGAAATTTGCACGTATATACATCCAGCCTAAGAAAATAACCTCTTCTAATCTTCTTTTATCCTTTATATACACCGCTATGTTAGGTGACTACATCCTTACCTATCTAGGTATTCATACTTTTGGGGTTATAGAAGAAGCAAATCCTCTTATGGTAAGTGTCATAGCATTACCTTTTGATAGAGGACTTTTGATAAGAGTATTAACCTCACTTATTCTTGTTCTTATGCTGAAGTATGTAGAAAAGGGATTAGAACCTAAGCCTTATAGGTTCATTTTATCAATAGTTTTGCTAATCCAAGCATTCCCTTATGCTATGCATTTAATGTGGATATGTAGGTATCAGATATGCATTAACATTCTACTACAATAATAAAAGAAGGTAACCTATAGTTCCTTACCCCAAACTACCTTGTATTCAATGAAACTAGTATTTTATTTGCTATATTTTTTACCTAAAAATCCACCTAATTATCTAAACAAAATTAATGAATTCCATTTTAAAACTCACGTTTAATTAAGCCACTAAAATTAGCAAAACAAGGAACTGTAGGAAAATTTGGAAATTCTATTCCTTTAAACTTGTTTAACTCTAGTAAAATTCTTTTAGGCTTCTTTAAATGTTCATAAAACAAAGGAACAAAATATATTCCTCTTTTAATTAAACTATGGTAAAACCTTATCTTTTCATTGGTTTTTTTCTCATACGGAATAAGATGAGTATCTAACCAACCAAAATATTCAACAATTATTTTTCCATTTACTAACCAATCTGGAATATAAATTCCGTTTCTATTCTTATTATATATCTCTATTGGCTCTCTTTTATGTGGTATATTATATTGATGAAAAAAATTATCAATAATTAGCTCTGCTTCACTATCAACATTTTCACCTTCTCTAGTTTTCAAGTTCTTTTTTGCTCTTATTGTACACTCCCTTAATATATCTTTCCATAATCCAGGGCGACGAATCATCATTGCTTCTTTAATTTTCTCTAAATCATTTGTTTGATATTTGATACAATGTTCAATAAAATCTTTCAAACTCATGTTATATAGTTCTAAATATAAATTATTAAGAGCTATGATTTTATTTTTATTTGATACTAAACATTGATTACCATATAAATTTTTAATCTCACTTAAAGCTCTATTTAAAGCTTGTTTTTCTTCTTCAGTATTTGTTTTTGGTTTTTTAAGAAAGTCAAAAACATTGATAGTGTGAGAATGCTTATTTACTTCATTTGCTAAATAAATAAATTTGACCCACTCTAATGTATTTTTTCCAATAAATTTTTTCCCATATTCTTTTTTCATGTCTTCGATTCGCTTATCTTGCTTAATTAACAATCGTTTTATTTCATCGTTCAAATCATCTAAATACCAACGTTCTACATAACGTCCGTCAATATCATGTTTTATTAATTCTTCAATTGTATATAGTTCATTTGCCATTAGGCTTCTCCCTATCCTATTTTCCAATTCAGTCAAATAAAAATTTTCTAATTTATAAACACCTTTTTCAATTTTAACCATTTGTTTGTCGTAATTATCTATATGCTCAAGAATGTAAGATGTTAAACATTCTCTCGGTTTTATATAGTTGACCTTGTCTCTTAATAAGCTATTTAGCTCTCTTGAATAATGACCTTCATTTAAATCTTTACTTAATATCCAATTTAAACTGCTCCGCCAATATTTGTGTCCTGTTATTATTTCAAAAATCATTTCCAAATCTTTTAGTTGTGCTTCTTTTACTTCAACAATTCTTCTATTTATATTCTTAGCAGATGTTATTTTTTTTAATAAATTTTCATCTATCTGTTGATTAATCATTATCGTCACTCTCTTTTGATTTTTCATAATATTTTTAATATGTTTTCATTAAATCTCTATTAACAATACTTAACATGATATGTATGATTATATAACAGCTTATTAATTTAACATTATTTTTTGTATTCAGTCCTTTAATAACCTATGTAATCTTTTCAACCTATGTTAATTGTTTACTTATATTGCTACTTTTTCTTAATTAGAGAAATAAAAAAACAGGGTTTCCCCTGCTCTTCTCAATTACAAATACAATCTATAATATTTTTATTTTATTTCCACTATACTTCATATATGTTATTTCTCTAAGTTACGTTTTTAATGTGTGTATGAAATACACTATCTATCAAATTATTTATAATAATCCAATGAAAAACTCATTTTTTCAACGTTTACTATTGAGTCGCTTTTAGCTCTTTTTAAAAATTCCGGACTCCATTGTGAATTTGGTAACCATCCTAACTCATAATTTTGTTGTAGATGAAACGCTTTTCCAACCAACATTATATTCTTAATCAATTGACTGATTGTATAAATAATGGCAGCACGAGAATCATATTCTATCCATATTGTTTCTCTAGCCCACATATATCTAATTTCATTCTCTATTCGTGCAATATAACGTAATGAATCTCCGTTTTTTTGAATTTTCCCTTGTTCATCTCCGAGAGTAAATCCTGTTTCTTTCGGAAAAATATACAGCCCATGTTTAAAAGTATTATAATCATAAGTTTTTAATAGTTCAGATGCACTCCACGACACCCATTTCTTTAACCCCTTTATTCCATCTATACCAATTCTATCTTTCCATTCTTTTATCCCTGTAAATACAAAACTAATTGTACCATTAGTATCTAATTCATTATTTAAGTAGCCAAACTTTTCATTACTAAGTTTTTCAATTTCTTCTTTGAATTTGCTTTGTGATATCTTTGCTAATTCAATCCATGGACATTTAGCTAATCTAGCATGTACGATAAATATTCTTATAAACGTTTCTAAACAATGATAATAGGTCATAGCTAATTCCATTTGTGCATATTTTTTTATATTTTCTAGTTTTATATTTTTATTCTCAACCTTGTACTCTGCACCTTTTACTTTTATATCTTTATCTTTTAAAAACTCTTTATATTCTTCTCCATTAGATAATAATAACATTAAGTTAGTTAATTTTAAAACATAATAATCATCTGCAAAACCATCATAAAATTCTTCATTTAATTTATAAAACTGTTCCTTTGCTAACTTATAATTAGCAGACAGTTTATCTTTTCTCTTATTATTTCTTCTTACCACTATTTCCACCCCATTTTTATGTAATTACGGCAATTTCCATTGTATATTTACATGAGGAATAAAGTCATTATTTCAATGATTAATATCGACTATCTCAGTCAATTTTATATTAGTCAAATCTTTTTATGTATCTAGTAAATACCCATCCTTTAACATAAACATTGCCATCCTCACTTTTATATTCAATTTGTGTCCAATTTTTTTGCTTATTTATTATTCTAACTGGCTGTCCTACATGTAACTTATAAATAACTCTAGATTTTTTAGTTCCTTTCATTCTAACATTTAAACAATCAGCGCTCACAAATCTATAATCTTTTAATATTTCTTTCTTTAGCTCTTCATCATCAACTCTATTATGTATTTCTTTTTTTACTTCTTTTTTGATTGCTTTTTTTTGCATCATGATATTATTACTTTCTATTAGTCGATGCTCACCAATTGTTTGATTAATCAAATTATAAACGGAATTATTATAAGCACACTGAATCGGGCTATACATGAAAAATATTATCATAAAACAAACTAAAGGATGTGCTTTTTTAAAACAATTAACAACTCTCATAATTCTCTCTTGGATTGAAATATCTTCTTCTAGAAAGTAACTGACTCTTTGTACAGTATCATTTAAATCCATTATTTCACCTGTATAGGTCATCGTTCCATTTCTATCTATATCAACATCTTCAAAGTTTAATTCATTTATTTCTGCTAATTTTTCAGTCATTACACTCTTTAAAGGTTGAAATGCTACCCCTAGAGTCTCTAAACCTCTTGTAGCACTTTGAACACTTAGTGCTATATCTCTTAGCTTGTTTTGATTCCTCGTTATATTTTCTATAGCTGATGCTCCTAATCCTAAGTGTTCAAATCTTTCTGCAATCCCTTGAAAACCTAATACCATATCTCTTATCCTATTTTGATTCTTTATTATATTCCCTACTACTGATGCTTCTACCCCTATGCTCTCCAATCCTCTTGTAGCACTTTGAACACTTAGTGCTATATCTCTTAGCTTGTTTTGATTCCTCGTTATATTTTCTATAGCTGATGCTCCTAATCTGTGTTTCTCAAACCTTTCTAAAACACCTTGCGCACCTAGTCCTATATTCCTTATCTTCTCTTGGTTCTCTATCATTTTTGAGATAGCTTGTTTTCCCTCTAATTTATATGATTTTTCTATTCGTTCTTCCTTTTTATCACTTCCACATTTCCAGCAAACGTCACAGTTTTCATCATTTTCTTCTTTGCATTTTTTACATTCCCACATAAAAAGACACACTCCTATTCTTCTGTATTATCCAATGCACAGCAGTCTTCATTTCATCTGCAATCATAATTTCAACAAGAAATATTTCCCATTTTGCTCTTTTGATTTTACCTTTTTTTATCATAATAGTCAATTTACTCTAAACACTAGAATTATATAGTATAGCTCTACCTCCTCTGGTTTCTTGAATTCATAAATAAAAACAGGTCAATTTTTTATCAACCTGTTAATCATCAAATAAAGTTATTATATCATTTCCATTTATCTCCCTTATAATCTTGCACTAGTCTATATTTGCCATCTCCTAAAGATACAAAATATTTCTTATATGTAAGACTATGTTCCAGTGATGAACCATTGGCTAAACAAACATTTAAATAATTATCTGTTACTCCCCACTTTCTCTTTTCCACAAATTCTCTTACTTCATTTATTGAAAATGGCTCTAATATCATTCCTATATTTACTGCCCCAACGATTTCTCTATTTAACCCTCTTCCGTATTTAGGCATACTATTATCCCCCTATTAATATTTAGTCTTCATCTAACAAAACGCTATTTAAATCTATTCTTTGAAATCCATATTTTTTAGAAATTTTGTCATTTATAAGTTCCATAATGTCTTTTGAAATTTTTAAATATTCTTCTACTTTTTTATCTGTTACTTCAACTTTTTCTCCTTCTTTTATCTTTAATTTTTTTGCATTACCACCCCCTATAAGCTTTATCGCTCTCTTGTTATACACTCCTCTATTGTGAATTAACATATTACGTTCAGCATTAAATAATCTAATGCTATCGAATAATAATGAGTTTTTTTCTTTGAAATCTAAATAATTTAAAAGTTTATTTATTTTTTCATTCACTCCTGATACAGTTTTGCTAAGCATTACATTGATAGCAAGCTCTTTTATATCATCATTATTAAACTGTCTAACCTCTTTATAAGGAATTGATATATTTTCATTATCTAAAAATCTGCTATCATACATACCTATAACCTTAATTATATCTGCAATATATTCATCTAGAATAGTATACAAGTTAATTAAACACATTTTATTATGAATATATTTTTGTTTTAAATACAACTTAGCCAAAATAGCAATTTCTTCAATAAAAAAACAATCATTTTCTTTTAAATTTTCAAACACAGGGTATTTTTCAATAATTTGTGTAATAATAGATTCTTCTATATACATATAATCATTTATCTTCTCTGCATTCTCTAATAAAAAAAATTCTTCATTCACTAATTTATTATAAATCCATTCAATATCTTTTAAAGAAATTTTATTTTCTATAAAAATATTAAATATTTTCTTCTTTTTATAATCTAATTTGTCTAAATCTACTGCTCCGAACTTTGTTATATTGGAGTGATTATTCCTATAAAAATCTAATGTGTCTATTTCTTTCTCAAATTCATCTTTAATTTTATCCATGTCAAAATTAATTCCCCATTCATAAAAATCTCTACCTTCAAAAAATTTTCCTTTATTTTCATTCATATTTATTCTCCTTATGCGCACTAGATAACAGTATATTCTTAAATTTATCTTTTATTCCTTTTAATCAATTCAGCAAGTTCCTTCACAGAAAGTAAAGGTTTTCTATGTATCATCTTGTGACAATTACTACAAAGCATAACAATATCCTCTATTCTTGTTTTTTCTCCTTCTTTCATTTCAGATACCAACTTTTTATGGTGTCCCTCTATAAAATCCTTACCCCTATCTCCATATACTTGTGTAAAATCAAATGTACATGCTTCACAAAATAATCTTCCATCATGTTCTCTTGCAAACTGCTCTTTAGCTTCCTTTATCACTTTCTGGTTTCTTTCAATTACTCTATGTATTCTATAAGCCTTCTTTCCTTCTGGATACTCTTTTGCTTCATCTTCATCATCTACGCTATCAGTTTCAGCTAAATGGTTAAAAATAAAGTAATTTAAATCAATACCAACTTGTATAGTGAATTGTCCTTTAGGAGCAGGAAACACTTTTTTAAATTCTTCTTTCAAATCTTTTCTAAATCTTATACTCTGAAGCTCTACATCCTTACGTGATTGATTTTCATATCTATACTCTGCCTCAAAAATCTTGTTATTAAATAGCACTTTAATTTTTCTTGCTTTCCCTCTTTTTACATAATACGGAGATTCTACAGGATTTAAAAGTGAATGAAACTCTTTCTCTATTCTTACACCATCCGTATATTGTGATGTTCCAACATTTTTTAATATTTGGGGCAAATCAGTATTTACAGTAAATACCTCCAAATTAGGTGACAAATTTTTTTCATCAATATTAACATTAAGAGTTTTTTGAATAAAAGTTTCTATTGATTTATCAACTTTAATAACCGAACGCAATCTAGCAGGTTTTTTTATTAAATACTTATCAAAACTCTCATATGGTATTTCAGCATTTATAATTCTTTGAGATTTTTCAACATCAAACTTTATGTGTATTCTTTTATTATCATCATTTTTACTTAGTACAATTGCGTAGCCCACAAGCCCATATCCACTACCATAAATATATACCTTATCATCAACTTCAATATCTGAATACTTTTGACTAATCCCCCACCATGCTTCTTGTTTTATTACATTATTCCTAATAATTTTTATAAAATTATTTGTTATTGCATCAATTTCGCTACCATCTTTAAGAATAAATGTTCCTGCTGTTTCTTCTTTTTTTGTTAAAGTATATAGCCAAATGCTCATGTTGTACTCCTTTACTAATTAATTATTTTTTCTCTATTTTTTCAACCGCTCTTGGTTTCAATTTAATCACTATCTTGATACAGAAATTTATCCTACTTTCTCAATCTTCCTTATTTTACCTTTTTCTCGCTTTATCGTCAATTTTAATATAAGTCTGTGAAAGTAAAGGTGCTATACTTTCATTTAATTAAGTAACTCTTTTAAAATAGCACTAAAAAAAGCAGACTTATTTGTCTGCACTACTAATCAATCACTTAGATAAATTTCCTAAGATATATTAGAATATTAACCTATACCTCCCTAAAAAAACTTATTAATACTACTACTCTTTTCAATCAGTAATATTAACTACTCTTTTTTTCTTTATTTCGTTTTGATAGTTGATAAGAAATTTTAATTAAATCAAATATTGTCTGTGTCAAATCATACATAGCATATAAGGTTAATAATACAAAACTCAATTTTGAGATTAATATAAGCTCATCTTTCGATATAATCTTCATTGGAAATTTGACTATTGGAATATCAATATTTCTCAATAATATTAAAATAAAGGCTATCAAGATACAATAAAAAATAGCAATTACATCTTCTTTTAGTTCATTCAATAATTCAAATATATCCTCTTCATAATTACTGTCTTCATCGTTTTGTTGAACAGCATCAACTATTGTATTAGCAATTTTTTCATAACTAGAATAAATCAACGCCAATGATGTAATAGCAAATCCAAAAAAAATCCCAATAAAATTTAGAACAAATGTATCCTCTAGTATATTTGTATCAATAATAGTATATAAATTATTATGTACTAGAAAATAAGATGCGATAAATACAATTATAATAGGAACTATAGAATATATCCCTTTAATCATCTTTATCTTCATCTTTTTTTCTTCTATTCTTTTTTATAGGTTTGCTTTTTCTAAGCATTATTTCTTCTAAGCTAATAACCTTCCCTTTTATAATTTCATTTACTTTATCATTATTTTCTTCTACATTTTCATTAATAGTAACCGTTTTAACATTTTTTTCATTATTACTCTTTATTATTTGTCTCTTGCCATCAAAATAAGATTTTAGTTCCCAACTTCCTCCCCCACCAACAATATATTTTATAAAGTCATTAATGTTATCTTTGGTAATAAGTAATTGCCCTTTATCACTTATTAGTTTGAACTGCATTTGATTATTATTATATTTTTTTGACAGAAATTTTAATATCTTGTTAGCTTTTAATCTCCCTCCAAATAGATTAGGTGAATTTAACTTTAATGTTAAGCTGTATATTTCCTTTGAGTTTTCTATATATTTCCAAAATTTATTTTCATAGGTTATTTCTTCAACCTTGAAATAATATCCTTCTTTTATAATATGTACCTCCACAAATTTTTGAAATTTAGCCTTTACTTCATTAACATCTTTAAATATAGAAGTATTTCTCTCAATTAGAATTATCTGATAATTTGTATCCATAATGATATACACATACGGATAATTATCCTCTTCTACATTATCATTTATATCCTCTTCTGTAGGATTATGCTTAGTTAATAGTTTCTGTTTCCCAAATTTAAACAAGTATACTCCTTTTTTTATTTCCCTAATAAAATACAGTATTCCATTTCTTTTTCCTAACGGCAATTTCTTAAAATTTTGTTTAGTTCCATATACGAAATTATTGATTACTTCTACCTTGTTTGGATTTTTCATCAAACTTTCTTGCTCTGTTGGAATTACAAAATATCTTAATCCATAATATGTTTGACCACTCATACAATCAATCTCCTATTATAATTTTTATTGCCATGCTATTTTTTGCATATTTTCATATGTTGTATAATAATAAGTTTGCCTTTGATTTCATTATTTTCTCTTTATCTATTCAATTACTAAATTAGTGGTATATATAATTTTTACCAATATTACTATTTTCTACAATATGCATCAAATTCCTTTTTATTTTTATAAGATATTGTCTCAAATATTTTCAATTCTAGTATTATAAATAGATGTGCTACACTGATATATGTTATTTATGACTTTTCATTTCATAATACATACATCCACATCTTCAAATAAGCATAAAAAATAGGAACTCAATTGTTCCTATCTAGAAAGTCTTTTATCATTTATTTTTTCACTTAGTTCTTTCAACTCCTCTATCATTTTCATTAATTCCGTATCTTTCCTATCTTCTAGTAATGCTTTTTTCTCTATTATCAATCTAAACAAAGCTAATGAAATTAAATCTAATTCATTTTTGCTCAGCTCCATAATAAGCCCCCCCTAACGCTCCACCAAAAGTACAAAAATTAACGCTTCTACAAAAGAGAAACGTCTAAGTAAAAAAGTTTATCCATAATTGATACTCCAAGATATCCACCTACAGTGGCAGTATCTTATATAATAAATTATATCATATTCTAGTTTAAATATTCAGTAATTTACTTTTCTAAAAATGATTCATCCTTAAAGCAACATAGATTCTCCGCTCCAATCAATAATCTATTTATAAAACATATCCTCAAAGGATAATATGATACATAAAAATAGCAACAGAACTTGCTTCTCTTGTAGTCGTTCTGGTCGAAACAAAAGAGATTCTAAAAGGTAGAAAACTAGAAAATCAAAAGATTGAACTAGAAATAAAACTTTTAGAAATCGAAATACAAGAAAAACAAGTTCAACAGGAAGAAGGGGATTAAACCTTCTTCCTCCCTCACCAATATTATACCACAATATTTGGAAAATTAATTAACAAAGACGAATGCTTACTATATAATAAAGATATTAATAGTATTATAAAATAACAACGGTTTTCAGTGAATTTTTAAAAGCTCCTCTCCATGAGCAAGAAACACTTTGCTCTTCAGAAACATAAGCCTCTCAATGACTTAAAGAAGCAATATGTCGTTTATAAGATTTATCATACCCAACATGTTAATTTATACAGCAATCGTCTTGAGGACTGGATAAACCGAAGATTTAAGGGTCTTATTACAAGTATATAGATAATTATCTAAATTGGCTAAGATTTATAGAAATTACCCGTGATATGGACAAAACACTCACAAGAAAACGCTACTTACAAATGTAGAGCTGTTACGTCCTGTATAATTACAAATCTTGGAGGTACTATGTGTAATATAAGTCAAATGAACAACAAGCAACTTGATTTACTAATTGAAAACTATAATTGGGACAATGGATTTAAATTACCTTCTGCTGTAACAAACAACGAAAACTGTGAATTGGCAACAGCCTTAAAAGTATTCTATTTGGCAGACGGTTTTAGTTACTTATCAGATTCAACAAAACCATCTATCTATCTGATGGATTGGTATAATTTTGTATCAAACCTCTATAACAGATTACTAGAAGGTATTTACTGCTATGGGGAACTTCACTATTCAGTTCCATTGACAAAAGTGCAAATCTATAGGCTAAAAAAGGCGAATATTCCTTTGGTTTTCTTAACAGATGTGTAAAACTATTTAGCCACAATATTTACGAAAACCACCTATCTTTAAAAAGATAGAGGTCTAAAGTAAGAACTAGAAAATTTAGTTCTTTAATTAGACCTTTATTATTTCAATACTTTTCCTGTAAGATAGTGCAATAAAGCTACTCCCCCAAATACAAATCCAAATACAGTAACTACCGCTGCAATAAATACCCCCATAGTTTCACCGCCTTATGATTTATAACATCATTCCTTATATAATTATATTATATAGTACCTTTATATTTTTTACTATTCAATATCTATTTGTATAGTTCCTAACAAAATCAATACACCCTATTGATATACCTAAATAGAACACATCTGCATCCAGCCTCCTGTTACAATACTTCGAACGACTCTCTCTAAATCCAAAACCCTACAACCGTTGTAAATACTTAATTTCATCGATTGCAAAAAAGTTATTCGAAAGTCACTCGAACAAAAAATTATCTAAAATGTGCTAGATACTTAAAATTCCATTTGCGTTCACAAAGGTATACTTTTAAACCTTCTAAAAAAGATACCCTTATTCAGTTCGTAATAGTATCATTATCAATTATTGAACGTTCATATTGTTCTATTGACTTTTATGGACTATTTTTATACAATATTGTTATAAATAGTATTTGAACGGAGGGACAATCATGAAAATAGGATACATAAGAGTAAGCAGTAAAGACCAAAATGAAGATAGGCAATTGAGCAAACTGAAATCTTTAGACATAGAGGAAAGATTCATCTTTATAGACAAAGCAAGTGGCAAGAATTTTAATAGACCACAATATCAAGCAATGAAACAAGTTATAAGAAAAGGTGACTTGATATACATAGATGCATTAGACAGATTAGGAAGAGATTATGACGGTATTATCAGAGAGTGGCGACATATAACAAGAGAACTAAAAGCAGATATTGTAATATTAGAAAATAAAACTTTATTCGATAGCAGAAAGTTCAAATCAATGGGTGATATGGGAAAACTAATGGAAGACCAATTTTTAAGTCTTCTTAGTTATGTAGCTGAGCAAGAAAGGAAAAAGATAAGGAAAAGACAAGCAGAAGGAATTGCAATAGCAAAGGCAAACGGAAAACAGTTTGGTAGACCCAAAATTGGCTTAGATACATTGAGTACAGAACAAAGAAAAATATTACATGAAAACTATGGCAAATGGAAAAATAAAATTATCACAGGTGTTGAATTTATGCAGATGCTAGGGCTGAAAAAAACAACCTTCTACAAGATAATTAATAAATATCAACCACAAAACGTCAGCTAACATAGAGGATATCAATAGAACAGGCAATTGAGCCTGTTTTTTTCTATATGCAAGTATCTTAATGGCATAGGGGGTTATTAAACATTTATTCCTTGTTTGGCAACTGCCATATCCCCTCTAGCACATCCATCCCCACTAGCAGTGGAAAAATATATACGAAGCACAATTCTCTTGCTTTCATAAGTAGATTGTTTATCAAAAAAAACAAAGAAATACCTTGTTTTTAATTCTTGCACCAGCATGATGCTGGACAAGCCAAAGGCGCAGTACAGCTCATGATGTGTGCTAGAATTAAAAAAGGCTACGCCACAGATTTAGTCTAACAATGCACGACAGTGCATTGTGGACTCAATCTTGGTGTAGACTCCTTTTATATGTCTTTTTACAGTTTAACTATTAGCCAATAAATATTAGTCCTTTTAAATATATCTTTTTTAGATTTGATTTATACAAACTAATTAGCAAAATAACGCACCGCTATAAACTATACTATAGGAATACGTTGTGGGGTGCTTACGCCCACCCCACACCCTAGCGTGCGAAATGATGTTCCACTTCGTTCCACATCATTTACGCGGGGCAGTATTTTTGTATGTTTTTTAATAACTAATATACGTAAGTGTACAAAATTTCCATATAATATATAATCTATATGGAAATTTTGTACACTTACTTCCTATTCTTTTAAATGCCAATGTGCCTATATTTTATTTCTAGATTATTTTCTTTACAAAATTCTATCAGTTTTAAATGTTTTATAGTCTTTTTCCATGTATTTTGATTAGATAGTCCCTTAATCATTTTCTTTAAATACGCAAATTTAATCCCCTTTTCATCAATATGCCCTTCTTCTCGTAGCTTGTTGATTTCATTAGCATCATATAGAAGACCTTTTAAAAAATTAATCAGTCTATCTACAGGCTCTTCCTTTGTTTTTTTATCCTCACTATTTTCTTCTATCAACTTAGGATTATACTTTATTTTCCAATCATAAAGAATATTCACTTCTGGCATTGCCACTCTAATTAAGTGGTCTATTTTTTTATCACGATTAATTATATATATATCTGTGATTGGTGTATTTCCATCTTTGTTAATATTTCTACACTTTATTCTATTCATTGCTTGTACAACTGATGACGCTACAAGCCCTATCCTTACTTTCTCAAAATTTTCATCAACATATCTTCTTGCTCCTACATCATTTCTCATGGTTACTTCATCATATACTACTTTAATGTTTATTTTTTCTTTATCCTCATTTGCTAAATGATACAGAGGGTAATGATTATAAGAATAAAATGGTAATCCTATCATAAAACATGTATCATAATCATTCCAATCATTTTTTCCTGTGAGTTCACCAAAATGAGCAGTTTTTATTTTATCCTTTATTTTTCCATATACATAGCATTTTTCATTGATTGTATCAAAAGCTATCGCATTTAACCGTTCATTAAAGATTTTTTCAATTTCCATGGTATTAAATACCACCAATATCTTTTCTTTATACTGAGTTTTATCAATTACGTCAATGATTAGAGCATCAATAAAATTGCGAATTTCAGTATTTGAAGGAAATTTATCAATATCTTCTACAGTTTGTTTTGTGTGTTTTTCTATGTTTGCTTTACTCCCTGTGAAACCTGTATAAACATGAACGTTGGTGTTTGAATACTTCTTGACAGAAGGTAAACCTATCTTCTCAAAGTTTGGATTTATTTTATACAGATGGTTAATATCACTCGTAGCATCAAGTTGTGTTATGTAAAAATCTGTCCCTAAGTCAACCTTGCTATAAGTTATGAATTTCTTAACTTGACCGTCTTTTGCATTCCTTGCATTTACATATCCACCGTTTCTTAATAAACTGCTAAGCTTTCTATACTTATTTAGCTCTTCATAATAACGATTTTTATCTAGGTACTTAGCCAAAGTTTCATCAGTGGGTTCATCATACTTAAATGTTTCAAATATTAAAGTATTGACTTTTTTCTTAGTTTCTTCTGAAAATTTTTCCTTTAGCTCCTTAACAAATTTATTGTACAGTTTAAAAACTTCTTTATCTTCTGCCTCTGCAAAAACATATTCAATATCCATTATATCTTGATATGTTACATCTACTATCTTTACATTGGCTATTTCTTCATCAATTATTAATCTTCTTCTTTCAAATACTTCTCCATTAGCGTTTGTCCAATTAGTTATTCTAGAGGAACTTCCTCTACTAAGTAAAGATAATAATCCTTCATGCGTTAACACTACTACAGGATACTTTTGCAAATCATTTGGCTTTATCCAATTTTTCTTAATACCTGCATCATTTGCTTTTGAATGAAAAGCATATGCGACTTCTTTTCCAACTTTTTTATTAATTGCTTCAGCCGTTTTGTCACAGTCATCAGTTTGTAATCTAAGAATTATTGTCCCTCTAATGTAATCTATATTTTCAATATAACTTGTATCCTCACTTTGTAGATAGCTTATGCCATTGACTACAGCAGTCGATTTACCACATCCTGTGGGAAGATTTGTTAATGCTATTTTTTCTCTATTATTATGAAATAATATACTACTAATGGTTGACCTTAGTGCTTCAATATATTGAGGTCTTGATTTTACTTCATTTCCATGCTGTTGAAGCTCTAATGTTGTATTTTCTAATACAGTATTAATTGCTTTATTTTTTTGCTCTTGTGTTATTTGAGTCAATAGCTCATCATATGTCATTTTTATTACCTCTCTTGCTGTATTTTTATTTGCTTCTATTTTACCATAACTATACATAGAGATGAAAAAATCTCCAAGTCAATGGCTACTTTAGCTTGAATTTGAATGCTTTCTTCTTTATCTCAAATTTCTTATCTGATTTATTAATTTTATTCACTATTTTATAAATTCTTTTGTCTATTGTAAAATAGAATATTACAGTATTTTCTCCCTCCATTAAATATTCTTCTAAATTCTTTTCCATTGTATATTCTTGTTTTGTTTCACTATACATTCCACTAACATCATCTTGTTTAGCATCAAGAACTTTATTATCTTCGCCGTCTACTGATAATACTACAAGTCCTGTACAATCTAATTCTTTAGTATCTATAGATACTTCTTTTCTTTTCTCATCCTTGTCCCCAATAACTATGAGTTTCATATTTGAAGGTTTTCGATTTAATAAAGTAACTTGCATAGAAACATTGTTTCTATCTGAAAATTCAATTTCACATGTCTTAGTAAGCCCATTGCCAATAGTACTTGTAAATAGAGATAAAATAATCCCCCCTATAAAAATATACAAAATAATGATTCCTATAATATTTTCGAATGTCTCTTTAGTATCTTTAAAAAATTTTCTTAGGCCGTAACAACAATAAAAAACAAAAAATATTAGTAGAAAAATGACCATCATATAACCTATTACTTTATTTATACCACTAGGTTTTGATAATAAAATACCTACTGCCATTACTTCCAGTACAATAAATAATAAAACTTGAAAAGATACAAGAAAGAATTTATATATGTTTTCGGTAAAATTTTCTATTATTGTTCTTACCTCATCTGCAATTATATTCACTCTCACAAAATTATGTGTTTCAGCAGTACAATATAATATTCCTATCATTATCAAATATATTAGTGCTGTTAAAAAGCCTAATACAATAAAATGTTGTCCTCCAAGTGGGCAATTTCTATAAATGTACAAACTATTCGCTAATTTGTTGTTTGCAAGGTTATTAATATTTCTATAAATAATACTAAGTACACCAATTATTGTAATCACTAAAAGCATCCTACTATTTCTGTCACTCAATTGCATTTTAAACTCCCCCTGTTATATTAATTCTGCCAATTATTGTTCTTCTACTTCTATATTTAGATTCATTAATTCAGTACATGTAAAACACTCCCTCAATTTATAAATATTTGAATTTTTCATAGTCAATTATACAATAGAATATTTCTAAAACAAAGAAAAAGTAATACCTCTACGCATACTATTAACATGAAAACATTGATTTTACTTCATTTGCTTTTCTATTGATATAGTATCTCAAGCTTTTTATGTTATCTCCCAATTATATATAAATTAGCAAAACGTGTTTTACGTGTTGTATGACTAATCTATCACCTTTAATTCTAAATGTGATGCAAATCAATTTTTGCATTCAAAAATAGAAACCAAAAATAATTAAACGTCGTTATATCTATAAATTGTATTTTTTTCCAAATTGTGATATCATTTGTTTATTCAAATATAAGGGGGGTGACATCATAGATAGATTTCCAACAAAACGTGACTATTGGTATAGTTTCACCATAGCAATTATTGGCATGATATTTTTAATAGTGTCTTTTGTAGTAAATCCAGGTAGACTTAACACCGAATTAGGGCTTGTATCTACGATTACTTCAATCATTTTATCTGTTATAGCTATTATCTATACTTTAGTTGATAGTTCAAACAATAAAAAAACTTCTGAAAAGATAATTGATGCTTCAAATACTATTACAACAGTTACAAAAGATATAGAAGGTTCGTCATCGAAATTATCAGCACTTATTGAGGATTTATCAACATTAGACTTACTTAATAAACTTTCAAATATAGAACAATCCGTTAAATGTGTTGATGAGTCTGTAGCAACAGTGGATACAAAATTCGGCAATCATATAGCTGAATTAAAAAATGCTTTATTTAGTTCAATTCATAATGAAAATACTGAGAATACTAAAAATCACAGCGAGCATATCAAAACAGCAATGTTTCTCTGTAACAATTTGCAAGAAATATATAATGCAAAACGTTTGTTATATTTGGTAGGTTTGTCAAAGATAAATAAAGACATAAACTATATGCATGTTATTAATTTTGCGATAAATACAATGAACACAAGTAATCTAACTGAACCATATAATAATCCTCTATTCCTAGAAGGCATATTATCTACTGTACTTGGTCTATTTTCACATTTAGGTTTTTATTATTGGGATGAAAACTTTCGCTTTCAAAATGTTTTTGATGGTGTTCAAGAAGTAAATAAATGGATTGAAGAAAATGATAAAGAATTTGCTAATTTAGCAAAATCTGAATTCTTAAAGTAATAAAAGCATGGGTGAACAAATGTTTATCCATGCTTTCATCACATTTCATACATGATAATGTATCATAAATCTAGTATATTATGTCCTCCTGCTGCTGCAATTTGAAATGCTCTTTTCACCATTTCTTGTCCTACCACATCTTGAAAATCTTCTTCATAAGACCCAGTACTTTCATTATCACTTCTATCTATTATATAAGGCTCTACAGTTAATTCTCCTTGAAAGTATTTTACAATATCTCTTAGATTTTCAAACGGATAAATTTGTAGATCTTTAATCATTGCAGCTTCGTCTGCATTGCTCTTGGATAATATAATTTTTTTGATTCCTTGATTTCTCAGCGCTATAACAAGAGGTAATACACCCGTAACCCTATTAAGACTTCCATTTAATGATAATTCTCCTATAAACGCAAATTCTTCAAGATCCATACTTTCTATCTGGTGTGATGCTTGTAATATTCCTAACGCCATAGGTAAATCAAAATGAGTCCCTTCTTTTTTCATATTTGCAGGGGCCAAATTGATGGTAATTCTTTTCATCGGAAAATCAAATCCAGAGTTCTTTATTGCAGATCTTACTCTTTCTTTTGACTCTTTAACGGCTACATCTGGAAGCCCTACTATAACTAGTGCAGGAAGTCCATTTGATATATCTACTTCAACTGCTGTAAGATTACCATCTAACCCTTTTAATACACAGCTGTAAACTCTAGATAGCAAGAAAACATCTCCTTTATGTACACTCAAACAAGTTTATAATTATCTTATCCATATTGCATTTAATCATTTCATAAATATTACAATATTCATAAAATGATATTCTCTATATGATTTATACTAGGAGGTTTCAAAGGGTCAACCATAACTTCTATAGCATCAAATCGAAAATTATAATCTTTCCCCTTTAATCTTTGCATATAGTACTGACCTACTTTTAAAAGATGTATTTTCTTTTTCTTATTAATGGCTTCTATAGGTCTCCCAAAAGATAAGTTTCTTCTTGTTTTTACCTCAACGAATATATACGTATTATTTTTATATGCAATAATATCTATCTCTCCAAATCTACATCTATAATTTAATTGAACAATTTTATATTGAAATTTCCTCAAATATTCTGCTGCAATTTGCTCACCAAATACACCTAAATTTTTTATACTATTCATATAAATTTCTCCTTGTACCTGATAAAAATAATTCACAGTATATCCTTTGATTTCATTCTGTATTCTTCCTTTTTTTGTATTTTTTATTCAAATATGTTAAAAGTAATAGTTGTTAATAACAACAATATCTTACATAATGCCCTAATTATTACTCATAAAATCCTATCAATGGCAAAGTATATACAATGATAACGAATTCAGCACAGGACTTCTAAAGATTACTAACAATAACTTAGATACTAACATATTGAATCAATTAACCCTTCTTTGCATATAATTATTACAAATAAACAATCTCTGGAGGCTTAATATGTTCAAAAATAATAAACATGTTTGGGTATGGTTAGCTGTTGCTTTGTTTCTATTTATATTTAATAAACTATCCTTATAAAGGTTCTTCCAAAATACTTTTATCATATTCATAATATGTAAACTCATTCTTAAGATTTTTCTCTTGGATTAATAAAGTAACAAAATCAGACTTGAATAATTAGTTATTCAGGCCTAATCCCATTCTTCTAAAACAAACCCAGCCTAAAGAGAACATTCTGTATTTATTTGTATGTGCATTGGTAAATGCAACTGAATGATCATAAACTTTATAACAATCTAAAAATAACTACATGCTTTTTGTAATACCCTTATCACCTTAATTAACACTTCCGAAAACAGAAATTCTAATAGCTTTTTCCTTTAGCAATGTTCCAGTAACAGTTTTCATATTTTTAAGATCCACTAAAGTAAGATCATGAGCATTACCATTAAAAACACCATTAGGATAGTAATAGCCGTCTTTACAGTATTGTGACATTTTATTACAACCCACTGATACAACTTTACCATTTTCAAGTGTCAATCTCCATCCTTCTAGACGGCACCCTCCACCTTCTCCAGGAGGTCTGCATTCTACTATTGGCTTTCGATCTATAATTTTAAAACAACAGGGTTTTTTACAGGAACGATATCTGTAACTACTTCATATTTGTCGTTTATAATTCCTGCATAATAAGTAACCATATTACTACCGGCTGGAGCATCACTTGAAAAACTATATTCAGTAGATTTGAAGGTTGTAGTACTTTCAGAGCTGCCATTTACTTCACAATACTTTGAACCTAAATTTAAGTCAAGAACATCTTTTACAATGCTTAGATTAATCCCAGCAGAGTGTTCCCACGTTTTTAAATAAGATGTTGTTTTGGTAACTGTTTTTGATTCAATTACAGTTTTACCCTTTGCAATACTTATAATTTCTTCCGCCTTAGTAAATGGACCATAATTAGTTTTGTCTAGCTTAATGTATCTTATCCGTATATCATAATATTTTCCATCAAAACCTTTTTGTCTAGTGAATCCATCAATAGAGTTTTTATCATAACATTTTCCCATATAAATATTAAAAAATCTGGATTTCAAGAAATCGAGATCTAATTGAATATTTCTCCCATACTTCATCTGCAAATCTCCTTGTACAGTTTACACTTATCTTTGAGTAACATTTGTCATTTAAGGTCGATTCTTTGGAATGTTTTGTATAAAAAATAGGAACTCAATTGTTCCTATTTTAAAAGTCTTTTAGAATCAATTTTTTCACTTAGCTTTTCTAATTCCTCTATCATTTTCATTAATTCTGTGTCTTTTCTATCTCCTAATAATGCTTTTTTCTCGACTTTCAATTTGAATAGGCTTAGTGATATTAAATCTAGTTCTCTTTTGGTTAGATTCATGTGTATCCCCCTTGTACAATACCTTTAAAACTATACAGTTTTCTATAATCAATAAAAATAAGGACTAGATAAGATCTAATTCTTATTGTAGGTTAAAATATTGAGTTCTCACCACTCCCTTGTATTATATTGAGACCTTTTGCGTTGCTACATAATATAAGAATATTGCGAGGTAATCTGCTAAAGATTATGCTCATTTTGTTCATACCATTACTTTCTTCAAAACTTTTCCATAAGGATGTGACATATCCTTATTCTCAACAATAATCAGTTTGTTCTCCTCAATCATCTTATCTATACGCAAAGCATACCAACTATCACTAACACCCAACTCGTAATTTCCCATAATCTCACCAATTAAACGAGCCATAAGGAAATCATCGTCAGGAATATTTTTTGTAATAATGAAATCATAATAATCTTCGGGAACAGAAATCAACTTTCCGTTTACAACAGCTCTTAATGGGGCGTTTTCCCTTACCAAGTCACACCAACGGTTACTAAACATTCGTTTTTCAGATTGAGATAATTGTCTTTCCAAAGGCAAGAATTGATAAAATTTTCCTGGCTCTATTTGCCCCCAGTCGCTATAGCTAACAATTTCATTCTCAGATATTTGCTTATATTCCGGTAATGAAACAACGCTTATTTCACAATCAATATTTCTTAATACATTGCAAATGAAGTAAAACCCGCAAGTCGAATAAGGGGTGTTGCTCTGCCAAATTCGTATTGGAGTGCCGTTGGTTGCAGCAGACAAAAGTTTTTCCATATCTTTGCGTTGATTATAAAAAAATTGTTCCTGTTTATTATCGTCAAAACCAAATCGTCCCCATACTTTTTGAAAAACATTTTGACGCTCAGTACCATCAAATTCACCGGATATATCCCCAATATCCAATGCAAATCCTATATAAACTGCATCTTGTGAATCTCCGCCAATAGCCTGACCTTCAAAGTGTTTCTTTAATACAACTTCAAAGTGTTTCTTTGATTCAGCTTTGGATGGCTTTTTTCCAATATATCCGATAGCTCCACCATGCATACTTTTTTCATCATAGTTTTTTGCTATTTTCATAGAACCTTTCGTGCTATCACTAAATACAACTTCAAGCATTATTTTACCCCCTATTATATAAATAACTTTTGTTGCATAATAATCTACTATTGTGCAGTATGTATTTTATCTGTTTATAGTATTTTGGTCTTACAGATAACACATCTATAATGTTATACCCAAATTTAATATTTATCAATTGTATTTTCTAATTATTCGACATATGTAACACCATAGCATTCTTGTTCAATTTAATTGTTTTTTGTCTCTGCTTGTCCACTCATCCATCATAAAAAAATCAATTAATCCCATAACATACCCTAACCTTAAAAGTAGCCATTGACTCACAGACGGGTTAACCTCTACTATTGCTATAAATGCAGGTTTTATTTTCTGATCAACTAATAAGAATCCATAAATAAGTATTAAAAATATAAGTAATATGCTAATAAGTGCTTTTAAGCTACCCTTCGTTTTTCTACGGTGGTATCTCCTGTAACGCAAAAAATCACCCCCTTCTTATATAAATATGTTCCTTGGTGGTGATTTAGTTACAATTTTATTTAGTTTTGTTTGATGCACAATATAAGAAGATTACAAACTAACTTTAATGTAAATTACGTTTATCATATTTCCTCAATCTGCAATTTCATGGGTGTAAACCTTATACCATCAACAATCTGTTCTAAATTAGTATCTTGAAAACCTAACTTATGATAAAATTCTACGGCATAACGTGATGAATTAACCGTTATTTCTTTTATCTTAAAATTATTTCTAACCATGGTCAGTACTGTTTCAAATAGATGCCTAGCTATTCCCTTCCTGTGATAGTTTTTATCTACAAATAACATACCAAGGTGGCTTACTTCCTTCATGGCAATAACTCCAACAATTTTTTTTCTATCATAGCATACCCAAAAGTTTAAACTATCATCCTGAATCATATTTTTAATTGAATTAAATGCTATAAAATCTGTAAATGTTTTTATACCCTGTTCAGAATAATGAGGAGCTTCAAATTCCATAAAAACATTGTATATAAGTGCCAATGCTTTTTCTAACTCCTCCATCTTTAAAACTTTAATTTGATATTTAAGCGAATTTTCCACTACTATTTCCCTCCATTCACTTATACACATAATTTTATAAGTGCATAATACTTATTCTACCATATATTAAAAAGTTGTTAGTGTTATCCAGCAGCTTTTATAAGCAACTAATTTACAATTGTTTTTCGTTGAAATTTCTTATATTACCACGGAATATAAGAAATGTATGACTTTAAATCTAGTCGTTTTTACTAATTCCCATAATAGAACATATTAACCCTAAAAAAGCTATTAAATATTCAATACCACCAAGATTAGAATTAGGGTCAACTGCAATTATACCCCCAAATAAAGTTATATTTATACCTAAAAGCATTACTTTAAGACCTGAATAATTTTTCTTTGATATTAAAATAATCCCTCCTACTAACAAACCTAATATAACTATATAAATTACTGTTTCTGATATAAATGCCATTCTATTCCTCCCCCTTAAACAAAATAGTATTTGCAAAAAAAGATCCTTTAATTTTTGCTTATATAAGATAATTTTATAGTATAACAATGTAAAACATTTTACACCTATCTCCTTGTAAAATTTGTCATTTGAGGTTGATTGTCTAGAATTTTTTGTATATAAATAAGAACTAGATAAATCTAATTCTTGTTGTAGATTAGAATGTTAAATTTTCACCACGCCTTGTTTTGTGTTGCATTGTGACCTTTTGCGTTGCTACATAATATAAGAATATTTTGTGTTATAAGTTTATTTAGATTATACTTATTTTACGCGTT
This sequence comes from Crassaminicella profunda, assembly GCF_019884785.1. Taxonomy (GTDB): domain Bacteria; phylum Bacillota; class Clostridia; order Peptostreptococcales; family Thermotaleaceae; genus Crassaminicella; species Crassaminicella profunda. The sequence continues at coordinate 1,508,491 of NZ_CP082326.1, read as the reverse complement.
TAGCCATCGGATGATTTTCTTTAAATTCAACCAAATCCCATAAATTTCCATACAAATCTTTGAATACTGCTACTGTACCATATGATTGTTCTTTAGGATCTCTAACAAATTCTATGCCTTTTTCTATCATTTCGTTGTAGTCTCGCCAAAAATTATCTGTTCCAAGAAATAGAAAAATACGTCCTCCTGCTTGATTTCCAATAAATGATTCTTGTTCATGTTTAGAAGCTCTTGCAAGTAATAATGTAGTTCCTGATGAACCTGGTGGAGACACTACCACCCATCGCTTATCTTGTTCTGGTTGGTATGTATCTTCTATTAATGTAAAATGGAGTTTCTTTGTATAAAATTCAATGGCTTCATCATAGTCTTTCACTACTAACGCTATGTGTACAATAGATTGTATCATTTTATTTACCTCCTCTTTCTTTACACATATAAATAATCTTTACTTCACGTCGTTCTACAAGTGCATAATACTTATTCTACCATATATTAAAAAGCTTCTGGTGTGATTCAGCAGTTTTTATATGTATACAAAACCTGCTCTCCTTCCATTCTAATATTTAGCATTTACTTTTATAATATCATAAAATAAGCATAATAATTGCTCTAATATCTATGTTCATTTCAACCAATTTTTATCGTAAATTTTGTGTTAGATACCACCAAAGCTTCAAAACAAGCTAACTATATTATGAAAAATCCTAGTGTGGAATCTTTAGTTCAAGAATCATTGTATTTTTTATATCCTTTTGATAAAAGCTTAGAAGCACTGATTCAAAAATATTCCTTCTCTTGATTTTATCTATTTCCCTAATAAGTTTATTTTTTTGCTATCTCTGAATTTAATGAAATATAATCTTCTGGAATAGTAATTTCTATTTTTTTCTATTATAAAATATTTCTGAACAAGACTTTTTCATTATATATAGTATCATCTTTCGTCTCTTCTATGTATATATAACTAGTTTCTTTTATAATTTCATTATTCTCATTTATTCTAGTCTCATAATAATATTCTTTTATACTTGATTTATCAATTCCTCCATACTCTACATCAGATATGAAATAATGAAGCAATAACTTAGAATCTATCTCCATTAAATTTATACGATAGTCTGTGCAAATTTTATTATTAATACTATGTAACACATGTCCTATAACCTGCATACATTATATTAAGTCAAAAGAAAATAATCAAAAATCATAAATATAAAAGGAGGTTTTTCCTTATGGCTAACGCTCTATGTGGTGGAAATTATGATGGTTGTGGTGGTTGTAGCACCGAATTATTATTATTCTTCTTGTTGTTAGTATTGCTATTCTGTAATTGTGGTGGATACGGTGGTTACGGCTGCTAATAAATAAAAAAGAATTGGGAATTTATTCCCAATTCTTAATACATACCTCTCACTTCATAAATCAGCAATGTATTGCAATACCTTCTTTGATGACCAGGAGCAATCCTGTTCTATATATATTTTTCTTCTCTTTTATTTCTCCTTACATATTTCTGTAGACATATATATCTTTTATCAACTATTTCTAATTTCTTAAGTAAATTATTTAAAAGGGCTATCATATTCTCAATTTTATATCTTAAATGCATTGAAGCATTGCTACTTGTTTCTTTTTCATAAGTAGATTGAATTGTAGGCAATTTTTCTCTTATGTAAGTTACATTCTTTGATATATCGATAAGCTCTTGTTTTAAATAATTATCAGTTCCCTCTATTCCCATCATGTTCACCATTTCTACAACAGTTTGATAGTATTCATTACTACTACAACCATTCATTTTATATCATCCCCCATGTATAATAACTTCTATATTTTAAATAGTACCCATTTACAGCTAGACAACTCATACTTTAATACATATACTTTTGTTACATCATTTATGACACTCTGACACGTAAAAACATACATATAATTGCCAGCCAATTTTTCTTTCTCTACTGTTATGACTCTTCCAACCTTAATAAGGTTCCAAGATTCATCATTATTTTTCAATCTAAATCTAATTGGATGCGGAGCTCCATTCTGTTCAAACCAAGCTATCATTTCAATAGGTTTTGCTACTACTTTCATATACCATCATCCTTATAATAAACTTGACATCATTAGATAATCTTGCGTACCTACTCCACCAATTAGTGGCTTTATTCTAGAATGCAAAAAGCTTGCTCGTACAATTGAATTGCTACCAAAGTTTGATCGTATTTTATCTATAGTAGCGTCCAATGCTTTAGTTTTCTCCAGATTCACTTCGTCAAAAAATGATCTTTGCTGGAATTGATTTGTACAAAAATCAGATACTCGAACTCCTAAATGTCTTATAGATTCGCCTTTCCATGATTCATTAAATAATTCCTTTACAACTTTATAAATTTGATTGGTTGTATCTGTAGGCGCAAATAACTTTCTTTGATGTGTGTATCTCATGAAGTCTTTATTCTTAATTTCTACAGTTATTACCTTACAGCAATATTTTGCATCTCTTAACCGCAGAGACACGGTCTCCGTTAATCCTAGAAGAATCATATGTGCTGTTCTTTTATCATCTACATCAAATGCTATTGTTGTTGAGTTCCCTATCCCTTTCATATTTTCATAATTACTTAATCTTACTTTTGAATCTTCAATACCGTTGGCATATTTCCAGATCATTTTTCCATGGCTTTTAAGCATATATCTTATATGTTCAAGGTTACACTTTGCTAAATCCCCAATAGTGCAAATTCCTATTTTATGAAGTTTAGGTGCTGTCGCCCTACCTACCATAAATAAATCCTCTATCGGCAGTGGCCACATCTTCTCAGGTACCTCTTTAGGATATAAAGTGTGTACTCTATTAGGTTTTGTGAAATCTGAGGCCATTTTTGCTAAAAACTTATTTACTGATACACCAATATTCACAGTAAACCCAAGTTCTTTATGTATTCTATCTTTAATTGTATGTGCTGCAGTGATAGGATCACCGAAATGTTTTTCCATATTGGTATAATCTAAGAAACATTCGTCCACAGAATATCTTTGAATTGTTGGTGAATATTCTTTAAGCATTTCTACCATTGCATTACTGCATTTAATATATAATCCATAGGTCGGTGGTACTATAGTAAGATTAGGACATTTCTGCAATGCAGAGTATATTGTCTCTCCTGTTTGAATCTTATATTTTTTTGCTGGTATAGATTTAGTCAATACAATACCATGCCTAGTCTTTGGATCTCCTCCTACAATAGATGGAATCTCTCGTAGGTCAATTGATTCCCCATGTTGTAACCTATATACCGCTTCCCATGAAAGGTATGCAGAATTTACATCTATATGAAAAATCGTTCTTACCTTTTTCATTATCATCACCTTCACAATTTTGTATTATCTACCATAATTATATTCGAACAATCGTTCGATGTAAACATTTTTATCGAACACGCGTTTGAATATTTTTACAATATATGTTAAAATCGAGATGAGTATTACAAAAAAATCGCCAGGTAATCACATGCACTATGATATAACATATAGTTTATCAGAACAAAATATTTTAGAGATTGTTGAAGGTGTTTTTAGAAAGTGATAAGGCAGGATTGATCTGCTGCAGCTTTCTTTTTCTCTTCTTCGGCTTTTACTTCTCTATCATCTACTATTTCAAAATATTTTTCTATACCATCTATAACAATTCCAGAAATCTCTTTTTTATCCATTCAATCACCTCAATAAAATATATGAGGACATTTCTTTCATTAGTACATGTATTATAACTATTACCACTGAACATACTTCAGATCACTGCATAGTCTTACAAAAGCTTCCACATCATAACAACCCATTTACCCTCACTTCCAATTCGAACCAACATATTGAGATGGAGATTGGTCAACGCATACAAGTTTTAAAATGCGATCATTTCCAAATAGTTCAATATAGTTCCATAAAATTGATACTCCCATAGACCATTCAATTTCATTTACATTATTTACATCTAAATGAATTAATAGTTCCTTTTATAGATAAAAAATCATTTACTTGATTTTAATGATTTTAGGTTATATTATCTTTTCAAAACTAAAAATAGGTAGAGCTTACACTGCTCTACCTACTAGAAAAATCCTTTTGCTAAGTGTCATTCCTTTTCTGTAATAGTTCCTCCACCAAACTCCCATCCATTTGATTACATAAATTCAATAAAACAATCTAAAAAATCTTGAAGTGTAACAGGTCAAATGGATGATTACACTTGATAGGTGTACTCCATAACACCTGCCTTTATGCGCACCACAGATTTGTTCACACTCACTTACACATGAAAGTCTTCTTATTGTCTCAATCTTCCTGATTATATTTTTAAATTATTGTTCTCTTAACATGAGCCCTAATGCAACATTGGTAATATCAATTAAACTCTGTATAGTTATATGTTCTTCTAATGTGTGTGCTTTCGACATACCTGTACCTAAATTTATTGCCTTTATTCCATTATAATTATAAATATTTGCATCACTCCCACCTCCTGTAGAAGTTGCATTTGATTTTATACCAAGCTTGTTACAAACATTTTCTACAGTTTTTACAAGGTTATCATCTTTTTCTATTTTAAATGCTTTATACATATTAGTTACTTCACACTCTAATTTAGCTCCATATTTTTCTGATGCCTTTTTAAAGCACTCTATCATATGCTCTGATTGGACCCTTAGCTTTTCATTATTCAAACTCCTTGTCTCTGCCACAATTTCTACCTCTGGACAAATAATATTAGTGACTTTTCCTCCATTAAAAACACCAACATTTGCTGTTGTTTCTTCGTCTATTCTGAGAAGTTTCATATTTGTGATTGCTTCAGAAGCAACTTGAATAGCACTAATACCTTCCTCTGGAGCTACACCTGCATGAGATGGTTTACCTATTACTTTCACATTTATTTTATCTTGAGCTGGTGCTTGTACAATTATTTTTCCTACTTCACCACTGCTATCAAAAACAAAAGCCTTTTTAGATTTTATTTTATTATATTCAAGATTCTTAGAGCCTCTTAAACCACCTTCTTCACAAATAGTGAATACTACCTCAATGGGCCCATGAGATAAGTTATTTTCTTTAATCATTCTGATAGCTTCTAATATAGCATTTACTCCGGATTTATCATCACTTCCTAGTATTGTATTTTCACTGCTGTATATTACACTATCTTTTATAATAGGCTTTATCCCCACACCTGGCTTTACAGTATCCATATGACTACTAAATAAGATTGGCTCAATATCTAAATTACCTTCTAAATAACCATATACATTATTTCCATTTGAACCAACTATTTCACCTGCACTGTCAGTCCAAACCTTCATTCCAATAGATTTCATTTCTTTAACTAAAAATCCAGAAAACTTACCTTCATTTCCTGTTTCACTGTCTCTCTGTACATATTCAATAAACTTATGAACTATTCTTTCTTTATTTACCATCATATTCCCTCCAATTAGCCCCTTATCTACTATATAATTTATGAAGTTTCAAACCTAAACTCATAATCAAATTTTTATCTGAACTTTTTATATTTAAATCGATAATACTTTCTATCTTTCTAATCCTTTTATATAATGTATTTCTATGTATGTATAAATCTTCAGCAGTTTTAAGTACATTATTATTGTTTTCTATATAGCTACTGATAGTTTTTACAAGCTCTGTCCCATAGTTTATATCATGATCCTTTAATTTTTTTATAGTATCCTCGTATAATCTAATTAATTGTGGATGCCTAGCTATTTCGTTTAAAACATAATATACAATTAAATCATCAAATAATTGAATATTTCCCATTTCTAATTTCAAGCCATTTTCAAGACAAAATCTTGCTTCATCATAAGCAATGGATAATTTATCTAAACTATCAAAGATTTTACTCACACCTATTTTAAAGCTATATTTGGGAAATTTATATTCAAATTCTTTTAGTAAATGCTCAAACCAAGTTTTACGATATATATTTTCTTTTTCACTACTAATACAAATAATTTTATTATTTTCAAAAATTATATGTATCTTATTATATTTCACCTTGTTATTTATTATTTCATAAATTTTATGTAAATCATTCTGAAGCTCTTCTTTTGAATTTATTTCCATAATCCATATAATTCTTCTTAAATCAAATGTAATGTTATAATAGGCAGCATCCCTTTTTAATTTTATCTTATTAGTAATTTTTTTATATATAACCGATTTTAAAAAATCTTCTTTAGAATTATACCTCGAATAGTCATAAGATTTTTCTAATAACATACTCACTATTAAATAAGAGCATGACAATTTAGCTATCTTTAAATCAAGCTTTATATAACTATCGTCATAAGAAATAATTGAAAAATATCCTATTATTTCACCTTCCACCCTCAAAGCATTAATCCATATTTTTTTATTATCTCTATTTATACAAAAAAAATCTGTAGAAGTATCTATCATCTCATGATTTTCATTTATAATAGAAATAATATTGTCTATGGGAAATTTTTTTTCATTTTTTGTTATACATTTTATTTTATTGTTATAAAAAGAAAATGCTACAAATGAATTTTTCATATATTTTTTTATTATACGAAACACATCTCTTGTACTATAGTTCTTTAAGCTTAAATTAAGTAATTCCTCATTGTATTTTTCAAGTCTAAAGTTTATATAATCCTTTTCTCCTAAGATCTTACTAATTATAGGCCATGTCATATCACTATAACCTACATGTATAGGTATCTCAATCAATGGAAAGTTCAATTCATTTGCTTTTTTTATAGTTTCTACAGGGATCTTTTTTAAAAATCTATCTGTTTTTATTCCTAGTCCTGCAGCACCTTTTTCATTTAACAATTCAATCCAAGAAATCAAGCCACTACCTTCTTTATATAAAAAATATGCAGTCGTTATAGCTAAATCGCCTTCATTTATCCAATATATACCATCTGGTATCTCTAAAATTTCAATATCTTTTATCTCTCTATCAAGACCTTTTTCACCTGCTAAAATTTTTAAACCTTTTAGATTATTATTTAAGTTTAAAATTTCTCTTACCTTCATAAACATCACCACATATGATTTTTATTTTAATCATAACATATTTTAAAAATATTGTAAGAATTTTAATAATCATTTGAAAAAGCTAAGGAATCCCTTAGCTTTTTCATTATTTAATTTTTCCAAGTCTTATAGTTGATTTAAAGAAGCTAAATAATGCAGCACCTGCAATAGAACCAGCACCTACAATATATAACATTCCTTCAGCTTCTTTCCCCTTAATCTTAAGAACTAAATATCTGATTCCTAGACCAACGAGTACAGTAATTCCAGCGATTGGTGATTTGATTAATAAACCTGTAGCAAAAAGTACCCCTAACTGCTTTGATGGTCCACCAACAAATTGAATAATCGCACCAGGAATAGCCCATAATAATAAGTATTTAGCTACTTCTGGATTTGTACCAGCTTCAATAGTTGCAACATAAACTCTATCTACAGGTGGAATTAAATCCTGAGCAAAGTAGAATTGATGCACAAACCCAACCATTAAAATGGCAACCATAAACGCAATAATTTCTGCTATATATTGTTGCTTTCTACCTTCTTTTTCAAATTCAATATCTTTTCCTTCTCCTCTAAGAACCCAACCAGCTTTGAAATCATAAGCCATGTCAGCAAATGCTGGACCCGTAGAAGCTGTAAAACCTACTAATAATGCTAACGCAACTGGTGGAAATCCAATAAGCATTCCCAATACTAAGAAGATTAATGCTGTAGCAAATGCAGGAAACCAACCTGAATACATAGCAGCAATACCAACAATCAATTCAGATACTATTGCCGCTGTTGCAGCAAAAATTACCCATAATACAAGCATACCAAATGACATTTCAGTCATGAGTCCAGTAACAACAGCTAATAATAAAGCTATACCAATATATACAAAGTATCCCTTTCCTAAACCTTTCTTAAGGTCTTTTGCACTTCTCGTAACTTTATATTTATTTTCATCTTCAGAATTTTTTTCACTTTTTATAATCTTAATAATTTGAATGAGTGCAACTAAACCAGCACCTATCATCGTACCATGTGGTAAATATACTTTCATTAAATCAATATCCGTAAATTGTGGAAAGTAACCTCTAGTTAATAAGCCTATACCAAATGCAGTAAGTGCAAAAGCATTACCAATAAATGCAACACCTAAAATATCCATAGGAATACCAAAGTATTTACCTACTGCACCCCCAATGATCCCTAATACAAGTACAATCCCACTCTTACCTTTTTCTGCAGCAGTCTTAATAGCTTCAGCTGTTGCAATCCCTGGAGGCCATGCCCCCTGAGCTGGAAAAGCTTGAGAATCAAATGAGAAATATAGAATCGTTGCATCTGTAATTACAGCCAAAGCAGCACCAGTTAGCATTGGCCATACTAAATCTGGTCTACCCATTAAGAATATTACACCAATAGGTAACATAAGTCCATTAGCTGCTGAAAATGTAGAGCCAGAAATAGCAGTTTGTAATAAATTTTGTCGATTTACATCTTTATACTTTTTTAAAAATGCAAATGGTACTTGAGCTAATACGATTGCTACTAATGCACCTATAATAGATGTATTAGGTGTTGTACCTAATCTTGTAATTAATTCAAGACCTACAATAGCTCCCATAGCTGATAGTATAATAATAAGAATCAGCGTACCAGGTTCTAATGGCGAAGGATGTGCTCTTACTTTTTTCATTTTTTCCATTGTTGTTCCCTCCTTTTAATTTTGGCTCTTTTCCTAAAAAATATTACTATTTTACTTTGTGAACTATCGTTCAACTGTCTTTTAGAAAAAGTCCTTATTTATATTTAAAATATTGATAAATATATTCTTTTTTACCAATATTCAGTCAATTCGCTCTCTAGTTTGTTATTCCTATTTCTTAAATTGAAGTAAATAATTATACAAAAAAAGCAACGCAATGAGAGATTGTGTTGCTTTTTTAAGTTTTCATTGAAATTTATCGCTGGTTCATTTATTGTTGCGATAATTCATTGATTACTCTAGCTATGAGCGTTCTAGGTAATATAACTTTTTTACCTGACTCTTTGCTTACTAATTTTTTCATCTCTACTGAATACCCCATGCAATCTAAAACAATATAATTAATAGGTTTATCTTTAAATCTTGTAGCAACTTTTTGTATGTTTTCAATTTCTTTATATGGTGAGGCTACTTCAATCTCTAAATTCATATTAACAGTGCTCCACCATCTTTTGTTTTGTTCTATTTGTCCTATATCTGGAATAATCGCACCTATTTTATTATTAGATTCTAATTTTGATACAATCGAATGAAGTAGGTTCTGAGGAATTATTAAAGGTTTTTTATGATTAAATTTAGGAAATTTTCCAGTACATAATAAAAGTACCATATCAACCTTTTTCTCTATTTCATCAATGCAATTTTGTAATTCATTTATGACTTTCTCTTCCCTTAAAACTATTTGTTTTCCATCTCTCATTCTAGAAACAAGAATATCTTCTTTATCATTTGAACTAAATCTCTCAATTACTTCTTCATATGTGTACTTATCTAATACTCCCAATTCAATTACAGTAATATTCTTATTTAATATTTCTCGAATATCCTGTGTAAGATCTATTCTTGGAGATTGTCCTATAGTAATAATTCCAAGCTTGGTTTTCTTTTCATCTTCAACTTTCTTAAGTTTATAAGCACAAGCTAAATGACGTTTACAAGATTCACATATAGCTTCACATTCTTCCAAAGAAGTTAATTCTCCTGACACTTTCACTTCAGATGATTTAATATCCTTCACAACTTCTAGTATCTTACTTACTTCTTGATCTTCTCCCCATATTTCTAATGTAACACTACCATTTGCACCATCTAATCCACCTGCTCCAATTACCTGACACGCAACATTTGAAAAAATCTTTATAGCTTCTATTTCAGTGATAATTTCTCCAAACACTGGAATTAAGCCAACTGCCATTCCATAAGAAAAATCTTTTCCTTTTCGAGAAGAATTTTTAATGATTTCGGTTATATCCCCAGGTATGAATTTTTCAAGCCCTACTGGTATTATCACCCTAACATCTTCTGTATATAAAAAACTCATATTCTTTCCTATACTGCCTCCACCTGGGCTTCCAGCCATTATTGCAGCATTACCAAAATAATCTATTGCATTTGCCCCTATAATAACTAAATCTCTTCCATTGAGCTTACTAAATTCTTCATCTACTATATTATCAATATTTTTAGTTTTATTATTTTCAATTAATAGTGTATGGGCATACTCATTATTTGTTAGATTAGCTACAGTTCCTCTCTTTGTTATTCGTCCACATATTCTAAGAGGTTTATCTGCTATTTTTTCACTTATTCTTGATACAGTTGTGCCTCCTTTTAGTACTACTTTTCCACCTATGAGGCTTTTTTTTACATCTTTATGATTGACAACAGCCCTAGCAATAAGTTCCTTTGACTCTTCTACCAAAAGGGTAATCTGAACTTTTTTCATTGTTTATTGTACACCTCTAGTTTGAAATCTTTTCATATCTCCATAAAGTTTATGAATTAATTTATATTCTTCTTCATCGTAGAATTTACATTTCTTCTCTCCAAAGTCTTTAGCAACTTCTATTGCAAATCTAGCCGTCATTTCTATATCCATAAGATGTGTGGCACCTGTAGCACAACCTGCAACTGGAACTTCTGTAGTAATAGCTACCCCTACAACAGGAACTTTCGCAGCAACAGCAGGTTGTAATATACTATTTAAATGATAAAGTCCATTGCCATATGGCGTAATATCTTGTTGAGATAATGGAAATATATAAGGTAATCTACCAGTTGTTCTCATCATAATTTCAGTTAAATCATCGCTTATCTTTAAGATATACCCTTCTTTAACTGTACTAGAAATAGCAAAGCCTCTAGTATTAATCACCTTATTCCCTTTTGTAGTATCAATAGACAATATGGCATCCATATCTTCTGTTACTTCTATATTATTCATTGTCTCAATATCAACTGCAGAACCCATAAATCTTACAGGAAAATGCTCTCTTGTTGGCGCATCTGGACAAATATGGGTTGTAATAACAACATCACCTTTTAAAACGTCTCCATTTTTTTGCATATCGATAAGCTTTAGTGCAGCAGACAATGCAGCTAAAGCTCCATCGCCATCTGAAACAAAACCTATAACTTCAGGTCTTGCACCTAATCCTCCTAGTCTTCCAGTAATCCCTAATGTTGGGGCATCTCCACCTACATTCTTTCCTTCACTACCTTTTATAAATATTTTAATAAAATCTGTACTTCCTTTTTCTCCTGATACAGTTTGTACAATTACATCTTCTGCCCCTCTGCTTCTTAAAAACACTTCTACTTCATTACCATTTGCAGTTGCCTTATCTAATAACTCATACATTTCCATAACTTGTTTAAACATTTTAAAATTCCCTCCTAAAAAATATACTTAATAAGCTCTTTATTCAACACATCTTCTGCTTGCTTGAAAAGTTTTTGATCAAACATCCCCTTCCCAAGCTTTAAATTTTTTCTATCTACTTTAATGACTATAATATTGTCTTTCTCTCTCATGTCGGCACTTGTTATAACTTTTCCTGTTTTTTCGTCTAGTGTAGCTATTAAATCTGGAAAAGTAGCCAATATCTCTCCATTAGACTCTAAAGTCATATATTCATTCCAAAATGTTAGATCATAATCTCTCTTGTCTGAATTAATTACTACATGTCCTACATCAAATCCACCTTGTATGTTAATTTCATATTTCTTCACTACACCTTTTGCTATAATCTCTAGAGACATCCTCTTCTTTAGTTCTTCTAATATATTTTCAGTATCATCTTTATACTTTAAAAATACATTTCCTATGTCTATCGCTTGCTTCAAACCTCCAATAGCAGCATTTTGTTTTAAATATTGAGCTTTTACTGGATTTCTAAGTACAGTTACTAACCCCCCTGCTTCTACTGCTGCCTGTCTTATTATTGCTGATGTTGAAGCAAGGTTTCCTTTTACAGCTACTTCTATATACTTTTCTTTATCTGGGTTTCCACCTAATGCAACCTGAATCGTTTTATAGTCTTTTAATAAACTCAACCCCATACTTCCCATTAGAGCAGTTGGATGCGCTCTACCATTACAAGGAGCATCTATAAGAGGTATACCTGTCATAGCAGATAATATCCACCCATTAATCGTTGAACCTCCACCATTTTCATTAGTAATAACTCCACCTATAGTTTCTTTTAATAACTCATTGAAAATCTTATATCCTTTTTTATTATATTCAGGAGTAACATACTGTTCTTCAGATGCAGGTGAGCCTACAGCAGAAGCTGTGATAACGATATCATCATCTTTTATGTGATCCAGTGAAACCAAATATAATTCTCCCAATTTCAAGGCTTCCTTAGCATTTTTAAGGCCTTTTTCATAAGAACCACCCCCACCTCCACCTAAAAAAACTCCACCTAACACAGCCGCTTCAGCAAGTTCATCAGTAATTTTCATCCTATAACTTTCCACAGCTTTCCTCCTCCTAAAATATGTTTTTATATTTGCATAGACTATTCATAACTAATGCCTCAGAATATACAGGGTCTATAATAGGTATTTGTAGCTTTTCATTTAAAAATTTTGCTATCCCTATGGTTGACATCCCTGTACAAGCTAAAATAATAGCAACTGCTCCAGATTTTTGGATTTCATGAGCAGCCTCAATAACTGACGCTCTCCCTTCATCTGTCAATAAATCATTTGTATTATTTACTTTTTCTGGTTTTATTGATTTTACAAGTTTATCACCTAATATTTTTACAATTTTTTCTGGTGCTTCATGCCTAATTCCTAATACTCCAATTTTTTCTCCAAAATTCAAGCTAAAACTTGCTACAGAATGTCCTGCTCCTATTACTGGAATATCTATCTCCTTTTTTAGTATTTCTACTGCAGGATCTCCCGCGCAGCTAATGGCGATTCCATCATATTCATGCTTTATTTGTTTTACAAGAGTAACTATTTTTTCCGTTGCAATTACATGACTCGTATCATCATGTACACCATCATATTGATCATGTATGCAATATGATTTAGTAATTAAGTCTGGAAAATATTTTTCAATAAGTTTTCCATGTAAATTTAATCTTTTTTCATCATCTAAAGTTGCTACTCTTATAACTGCAATTTTATATTTTTTTGACATAACGCTTCTCCTTTTATCCACGTTTTGAATTTTCTAAATTTTATTTATCTTGAATAAATATTATCATATTTTATCATGTGCATGAGGGTATTAAAATCCCATGTTAATGTACAAAGTGCACACTTATTTGTTAAATATATTAACACGCTTGATAAATATAACTGATATTGACTTCCCATATTGTCAAATAAAGAGAAATCCAAGAAACCATAGTAAATCACCTAATAATTCACTAGTTGTCCCATAATTGATGCTATTTTCAATAGTTTTTGCTAATCAATTATCGTTTTTGAATCTCCTTTTAAAATAGAGAAATAAAAGGATCTTTTATGCACTACTATTGGGTAACCCTTTTAGATAAGAAAACTTTAAAATCATGTAACACAGGTCTTCTGATCTGCATAATTTATATTAGGACAAAAAAAATAGTTACAAATAATGATTTAAAAGGAGGATATCTTCATGGCTAATAGTCAATGTGGTGGATGCGATAGTAGTTTACTTTTCTTCTTCTTATTATTAGTAGTATTATTCTGTATGCCTTTCTATGGTGGGTGTGGTTGCTAATAATACTAAAAAGAATTGGGGATTTCCCCAATTCCCTTATATACCACTTTCTCTTTCTATCGTTAGCCATTTATTATAGCACCTTCTTTTTACGACCAGGGTCAATCCTGGTCTATATATTTTTTTCATAAGCATCTCCTTTTTTGACAATAAAAAATACATCCATTTCTGAATGCTTTAGTTCTAGTTCTCATTCTTAATATGTATAAACTGTTAGCAATTTGCTTATCCTATTAATAAATTAATATTAATTCTGAAAGGATGTGTAACAATGCAAATTACAGGTATGACTGGAGAAAAAGTTACCAACCCAGGAATTTACCAAAACAAATACGGTAAAAAAATATCATTACAATCGGGTAACAAATTTCCACCTTGTCCTAAAGAAGGTAATCCTATAAAATGGGCAAAAGTTGATGAATAATATACATTCAATTTTAATTCAACTATTTGCTCCAGCTACTTCAAGTTATAGTTCAGCTAATGATTACAAAACAATCTTTGAAAAGCAAAAATAATAAATTCTATTTTTGGAACAAAATCTCATTTTAATATTAGTTATAGATCCAATCCCCCTAATGAATCACTATGGTAATTTTTGTATTTTCATTGTATACTAATAATGTTCTTTACCACTTTCTAGGGGGTTTTACTATTGGGATTTCTACCAACTATTGTTGCTTTATATTTGCTAATGTCTTTAGATAAAAAATACAACTATAGAAAATATCTATTAACAAAATTTGACTCAAATTATATCTATCATTCCATTATTGTTAGTCTATACTTGGTAATACTAGTTATTTACTTTTATTTTACAGGTATCTTTCCTGTCCTGACTCCCTTTGGTTATGCTATGCATTGCTCATGTGCATTTTTAACATTTAACATACCTAACATGCTTCGTTAAAATTCTATTTAAATTAACCGTTCTCACTTCTGCTATTCAACAGCTTTTCTAACCCCATTCCATCTGCCAACAATCTTAAAAGTCACTTTCGTATCTTAAGGATAACGCAAATAACACAATGGAAAAAAGTATTTCTCTTTTTTTCATTAACTCCTCTAGATTTATTATTATGGTGTAACTTACACCCTTTCACAGTAGTTTTTATTATTATGCCACTACTACATGTTCAACTTTCCTAAACTAGCATTTTTAATTTCTCAAATATAAATATTCTACAAATTAATCATTTGCTAGCATATATTCAAACAATTCATCTGCCCACTGCACGGCCTTAAAATATTGATCAGGAAGTTTTTTTATATCTATTTCAATTTTTTTTGCATCTACACATAATTCTTCCCATGAAGCCTTTTCATAATTTATCATCAAATTATATATATCACTTAACGGACTTTCTTTTCCCATTAAAGGATTTTTAATATCATTTGATATCGGTAATTTATTTAATATCTTTTCCATAGGTTCTTCTAATAATATATCAATAACAGATATAAGTCCCATTAGCATTGCTTCATTCTTCCTTTTTTTGTGGATAGAGCTTTCAGCTAATCGTTGCCCAAGTTTAGCTCTTACTAGAGACGTCTTAAGAATTTCATTATTTTCCATATCCTTAATATCTTGGATCATAATCAACGTTATCCATACTTGAATTTCTTTTAAACCCATCAGCGTTAAAGCATGTTTAATAGATTGTATTTCATGTGATAAAGTAAATTTAGAGTTAACAAGTTTTAATAACTTATAGGTTAGGTTTATATCATATTCTATTATTTTAGCAATATTATCATAAGATGGATCATCTTTATTTAATTCCTCCATAATCCTTAAGTATTGAATTTTATTGTCTTTTAATCTTTTTCCTTTAATAATTACTGGTTTATCAAAAAAATATCCTTGAAAATAATCATATCCGATTTTTTTAGCATAATTGAGTACTTCATTATTTTCAATCTTTTCTGCAAGAAATTTTCTAGTTTTATTATCCCACTTTTGTATGATGCGATAAACATCCTCCTCTGTATTTTGTAAAAAATCAACCTTTATTATGTCACATAATTCTACAATTTCATCATAGGCATAATCATATGTAAAATCATCTAGTGCAATGGTATAACCCATTTCTTTTAACTTTTTTATGGTATTAATAAATTTTTTATCAGGTACAACATCTTCTAAAATTTCAATAACGATTGTATCTTTATCGAAAATCATTGGAATATCACGTTCTATAAGACTTTTATTAAAATTTATAAAAGCTTTATGTTTGCCTATTAATTTTTCTATCCCTATAGAAAAATAGCTATTTGCTATAAGTATAGATGTAGCCTTACTAGCACCAATAGTATTATTAAAAAAATTTTTATTACTATCCCTATATAAAAGTTCATAAGCTATAACATCTTTATTCCTATTAAAAATTGGCTGTCTCGCTACAAAAACTTCCATTGAATCCCTCCAATTTATCAATACTTCTCTCTTCATATTATATCTTATGTATATCCATTAAACCTACTTTTAAACAAGTTCTTATTCCAGAAGAAATACTTTCAGAGATGCTTTATATTCAGCCCATTTTCTTTTATAGGAAACACTATTTTTATAGTTATTTTTCAATCTGTCTAGCAAAAACTCATTCCCGGGGAAATATTTGACCATGTAATTCCTACCTTTTTTTATTCATTCTTATTAGCCTTTTTGTCCATAAAGAAACAACTTGTTTATTTTGATTTTTGCTTATGTTTACCATATATTTACTAAATTTTAGTATAAACTTAATAAAAAAGTAACAATACATATATCTTTATCTTATTATGTAGTAAGTAAACCATGGTTAACAAATACAAATAAAGATTGGTGATGCAAATGGCAATTACTATTTATCATGATTTCCAAGTTTTTCAGGATATTTCAGGAACATTAAACAAAATAGATTTTGAAAATTTTTTTCTACCAAAAGAAGACATTTATTCTCATTATATAAAGCCTTATCTCGTTCCTAATCCTTTTATACTAAATGGAATAAAATTTTCTTCTCCATGTTGCTTATTTACAACATATGATATGCATAAAAACCATAGCTTATTATTTTTAGAAAAGAATGGATTAATTGACTTTCCCTCCATTACAAATGGCGTAATATTAACATTTGAAAGTCTATTAAATTCTTTAGTCAAAGTTACTTCCATTAGTGGAGAAACCTTAACAACTACAATATGTAAAGATCATGACCCTGTACTTTTAGGATTCATATCATCAAACGGTATAAAGCGTATCGAATTTATAGAATCTCCTGCTTTTATTTCTTCTATGCTTTTTACTATCTCCTCATAAATAAATTGGATCAGCTTTACAGTTAATCATTTAACTCTTTTCAGTATGGTAAAGGATTATTTAGCCTATTGAATATATGTCTGAAAATTCAATATTTATATTCTCTATATAATTATGTTGATTATAATTATCATCTACTTGTATTTCTTTATCTTCTATTGGTAACACTTTAGCTGGAAGCTTTATAATAAATTCAGTTCCTTTACCATATTCACTTTTAACAAAAATTTCTCCTTTATGCATTTGAACAAGAGCTTTAACAAGAGATAATCCAATACCACTGCCTTCTTTTTTTCTAGATAAAGATTTATCTATCTGCATAAACCTTTCAAAAATAGTATCTATTTTATTTTTGGGAATACCTTTCCCTGTATCTTTTACAGAGATTAATACATGTTCCTTTTGATCATATATTCTTACAAGAATTTTTCCGCCTGGCTTTGTAAATTTTACAGCATTTGATAAAAGGTTCAATATCATTCTTTCAATTTTATCTACATCACAAGCAATCATCTTTTCTTCTACATCTGTATCAAATATTAAAGAAAGATCATTACGCTCTATATACTCTGAAATAGACAATGTGATATTTTCAACAATTTGTACAATATCGTGATTTTGTAATTGAATTTCAAAATATCCTGAATCAATTTTAGTAATATCAATTAAATTATTCACTAGTCTTAAAAGTCGATAGCAATTTTGCTTCATAATCTTTATATATTTACTATCTTTAGTATCTAGATGATCCTGCATGCACAATTCAAATAGTTGTATAGTACTAAAGATCAGATTTAAAGGTGTTCTAAATTCATGAGAAATATTTGCAAAAAATTCTGTTTGTAATTTATTATATTGGATGATCTCATTAGCTTTAAGAAGTTCTATGTTCATTTTATGTAGTTGTTTATTGCTTTTTCTTAATTTATCATGTAATTTCTTTAATTGTAGATGTGTCTTTACTCTAGCTATTAATTCTACTTCATGAAATGGTTTATTGATATAATCTACAGCCCCTACTTCGAAACCCTTTGCAACATCCTCTATTTTCGATTGTCCTGTAAGAAAAATTATGGGAATATCTTTCGTTTCTTTGTTTGTTTTTAATATTTCACAAACTTCATATCCATCCATTTTAGGCATTATTATATCTAATAAAATTAGTTCTGGTTTTTCTTTCTTAGCATATTTAAAAACCTCATTCCCTCGTGACACTACAATTGGCTCATATCCATTACTCTTAATCACATCTCCAATAATCCGAAGATTTAATTGACTATCGTCTGCAATTAATATTTTTGTTTTTTTTAAATTATCCATTTTATTTTCCTCCACATATCCCTTCCTAATAATACTCCTTATATTATTTTAAATAAACTTCATTGAAAATTTTGTAAAATACTGTCAACCATTATAAAATTTTGTGAAAAAAAATCTTTTTACCACAAAAAAGAGAGACTAACTTTCTGTCTCTCCTTTTGTATCTAATCGAATGATAAAAGCTAAAATTTCTGCCACTACTTGATATAATTCTGGTGGTATTTCTTCTCCAATAGATAGGTTATTTAATTGTTTTACAAGTTTTTCATCCTTATAAGTAGGAATATCCATTTCTGAAGCAATCTCTTTTATCTTTTTTGCAATATATCCTTCTCCTTTTGCAACAACAACAGGTGCTGCTGTTTTTTCTTGATCATATTTTATAGCTGCTGCCATTTCTTTTTTTTCCATAGCATCACACCTTCAAATCAATAAAACGTATTTTTTTAGTCATTTCTTTTTTATTAAAATCTTCATCTATTATATTCTTCTCTATGTTTGAAACTACATATTTTGTAGTAATTCCCTTAAATTCTAGAAGCTTCAAAGTTTCTTTTAAATCATTTTCAAATGCTAATAGTTTTTTCTTTATTTCATCAGTCTTTACTTTAAAATTACAAGTAATATTCTTATCTTTAATCTCGATTAAAACCTGTATCTTCTCCATTGTTTTTGTATCTAGTGCTACAAGTATTTTAACATCTTTAGGATTGATTTTCTTTTTATTCTTATGATTCTTTGAAATATATAAATCTAAGTTTTTTTTCTCATCATCTAAAAATATAGGTATTTGAAAATAAGTCTGGAATTGATTCAATTTATCCACAAACTCTAAACTATTTTTCAAGTTTGTTATATTGTTTAAAATATCTCCCTTATCCTTTGAACTTATATTTTCAATTGATTGTTTTGCAAGCTCTAATTTTATATGAATTTCTTTCATAATTTCTACAGGTTCAAACTTTTTTTCAAGAATCATATTCTTTATATTTGAGAAAATATTTTCAAGGCTTTTTCCTAGACTAATTGTTTCTTCATTCTTATAAAGAGCTCCTACTAACTCATCCATTTGCTTTGTAATTGTAAAATCATTCAAAAGTAAATTATTGATATTTGTCACATTAGATATATTTAACTTTAAATTGTTTTTTAATAAAAAAATGATTTTTTCAAAATTCATATTATGGACATTTATATTTTTTGAATGAGCTATTTTTCCATTGAATAATTCCTCATGAACCTTTTCTATTATATTTTTTTTCATTTCTAATAGATTAGAATCTTTGGTCGCTAGTTTTTTTGCATTTTCAGGGTTACTTGATTCATTTTCTTTCATAACATCTTCAACATTTAATAAATTTTTTAGTACTTCTCGAATGTTTTCGTTTAACATTTTTTCATTCGAAATGATTGATTTATCATTCAAAAGTGTTTCCATTTTCTCAAAACTTGTTTTCGATTGAATAATATTTTCTAGATTTTCCTTATTCACTGGAATCTCATTAACAATTAATTTTTTAACCAATTCCACTTCTTCTTCCCCTGATTTTATGTTTAATGCTTTTAACATATCTATTATTTTCTTTTCTGCTGTAGAAATTTCTTCTTTATGCTGTAATTCCTCTATCATTGGTTGAATGGTTATTTGATTTTCATAGATTGATTTTACTTGAAATTGTAAAATACTGTTTTTTTGAGCTTCTATTGGAATATTGGTTTTTGCCTCTAATAATTTCCCATTTTCCAGTTCAAGAATAAGTACATCATTTAGAATTTGTTGAATCTTTCCTTTGATCATTTGCCCAACTTTTAACTCTTGATTGTTTTTTCCTAAGAATCCAAAATTATAGTTTCCATGATTGATTTTCATTTTTCCTATCACCTATTATATTTTTTAGAAAAGACTTTCTATGAATTGGAGATAGTCCATATTTTTGAATATTTTCATAATGCTCCTTTGTCCCATATCCTTTATGATTAATAAAACTATATTGAGGATATATTTTATGAAATCTGTCCATTATTCTATCTCTTGTTACCTTAGCTATAATAGAAGCTGCAGCAATAGATATACTTAAACTATCTCCCTTGTTAATTCCAGTCTGCTTTATATTTATATCGGCTAAATGCACTGCATCTATTAATAAATACTGTGGAGATTTAGAAAGTTTTTGAACAGCCCGCTTCATAGCCATCTTCGTTGCATTCAATATATTTATCTGATCGATAGTTTCATTATCTATTATTCCAATACCAATACCTAGTGCTTTTTGAGTTATAATTTTAAATAAAACTTCTCTTTTCTTTAACGATATTTTCTTTGAATCATTAATTCCTTCTATAAACACATTTTCTGGCAAGACAACTGCTGCTGCTACTACAGGTCCTGCTAAAGGTCCACGTCCTGCTTCATCTATTCCTGCAATTATTTTATATCCAGCATCAAATAATTTATTTTCATAAACCCATAACTTTTGAACTCTTTCTTTTTCACCCAATAACTTTGCATACCTTTTTTCTAGTTTTTTTCCTATTTTTTTAACCGATTCTCTTTCATCATTTTCTAATAATGGTATATACTTCACATATTCTTCTACCTTTACTTGATCTATATAATGATTAATTTCTTTTACTTTTAAACTTTGAAAATTCATATTTCATTTTCCTCTCAGTTTTTTTATAAAAAATAAAAGCACTACTCTTCAATAGTGCTTAAATCCTCAGGTGTTTCTAAGGTAATCTTACCTATCTTAGCGCTTCTAAATTCATCCATTACTATATTTGCTACCCTCGTATAATCAATTCTTCCACCTGACATAATACAGCCTCTGTTTTTTGCTATATTTTCCATATTCATTAACCCATCTTCTTCAATCTCTTTCAGTTTATATCGTTCTATCATATATTTAGGGTATTTCTCACAAAGATATTCAATGAGTCTTAATGCAATGGTCTCTATGTCAAGTATTTCATCTTTTATAGAACCTGTAAATGCCAATTTAAGTCCTACATTTTGATCTTCGAATTTAGGCCATAAAATACCTGGCGTATCTAATAGCTCAATATTTCCTTTTAATCTTACCCATTGTTTTCCTCTTGTTACTCCTGGCTTATCTCCTGTCTTTGCGCTTTTCTTTCCAGTAAGCCTATTAATGATTGAAGATTTACCCACATTTGGTATGCCCACAATCATGGCGCGAACAGGTCTTTTTCTCATTCCCTTTTCTATTCTTTTTTCCATTTTCTCTTTAACCGTTTCTTCAAGCTCTGTCATAAGCTTATCTAAACCTGAACCATTCATTGAGTTTACTGCAATGGCATTGGTTCCACTTTTTTTGAAGTATGCAATCCATTCATTTGTAACCTTTTTATTTGCTAAGTCACTCTTATTTAAAACAATTACTCTAGGTTTACCTACTACAATCTCATCGATTTGAGGATTTCTACTGCTAATAGGCAGTCTAGCATCTAACAATTCCACCACTACATCCACTAATTTTAGATTTTGTTGAATCAACTCTTTTGTTTTCTTCATATGTCCTGGATACCAATTGATTTTCTGCACATCTTTCACCACACTTTTTATGTATTTTTCAATATATTAACAAAGGGACTGTATCCAGTCCCTTTTATTAAAACTTCTTCTCTTTAATTTTTGCAGCTTTTCCTCTTAACTCACGAATATAGTTAAGTTTTGCTCTTCTAACTTTTCCTCTTCTAACTACTTCGATTTTCTCAATCTTTGGTGAATGTAATGGTAAAGTTCTCTCAACACCAACTCCGTAAGAAATTCTTCTTACTGTGAAAGTTTCTCTAGCTCCACCGTTTTGTCTTTTAAGTACAAAACCTTCAAACACCTGAACTCTTTCTCTGTTTCCCTCTTTAATCTTTAAGTGTACTTTAACAGTATCCCCAACATTAAATTCTGGAAGATCAGTTTTAAGTTGTCCTTGTTCAATCGCTTTTATAATATCCATAGTTGCCCCTCCTTCCTTCCTAGACGTTCATACTATAACTTATAATAGAGGACCGTCCGTATTACCAGATATGATTATAACACATTTAAATCTATACTACAATAAAAATTTTATAATTCTTTTATATTTATTCTTTTTTTGTCAAAATAAATCATTTGTTTTCTTCTAGTAACCTTCTAATTTTATCAAGTTTCCCCATTGATTTTACATTTATATCATTAGCATGTATATGATCTACACCTTGTATAAATATTTTAACATGAGAAACTTCTTCTAATTCTTTAATAAATCGATTTTTATCTGTTTTTAAAAATTCTTCTATTAAAGGAGCTACTTCAATCCATACAGCTTCAGCATTTGTATGTACAGCAATTCTTTTTACTTCTCTTTCTATATTTTGAATCACCGTATATTCAGATAATACTTTTCCCGTCCCTTCACAATAGGGACACTTCTTTTGCATAATTGACCCAATTCTACCTCTTATCTTTTTTCTAGTCATCTCCAAGAGCCCTAATTGTGTGATTCCTAAAACATTTGTTTTTGTCTTGTCTCGCTCAAGGGCTTTCTCTAATACATCTAATACTTCTCTTTCTGCATCATCATTATTCATATCTATAAAATCTACAATAATAATACCACCAATATCACGCAATCTTAATTGTTTAGCAATTTTTTCTGCAGCTTCTTTATTGGTTTTTAAAACAGTATCTTCAAGATCAATGCTTCCCACATATTTCCCTGTATTTACATCAATTACAGTCAAAGCTTCTGTTTGGTCGATGATAAGATATCCACCGCTTTTTAACCAAACTTTCCTTGCTATAGCATTGTTGATCATTTTCTCTAGATTATAATAGTCAAATATATCCATATCTATTTCGAAATATTCTACTCTACTCTTTAAATGAGGCGCAATAAGTTCAACTAAATCAAGGATACTTTTATATTTTTCTTGATCATTAATCGTCAATTTATGGATACTACTTGTAAACATATCTCTTATAGTTCTGTGAATCAAGTCTAAATCTCTATAAATAGTCCTTGGAGCAAATCCTAGATTCTTCTCTTTATCAATTTTTTGCCATAACTTTAATAGAAATTTTAAGTCTTCTTTCAATTCTTTTTCTTCTTTTCCTTCCCCTGCAGTTCTAACAATCACTCCCATATTATTGGGTTTTAACCCCTCAAGTAATTTTCTTAATCTTTCTCTTTCATCTTCATTATTAATTCTTCTAGAAATACCTATATAATCTACATCCGGCATTAAAACTAGATATCTTCCTGGAAGGGTTATATGTGTTGTCACTCTCGCGCCCTTTGTGCCTATAGGTTCTTTGGTTACTTGTACAACAATTTCTTGTCCATTTTTAACCACATCTCTTATAGATACATCTCTGTTCCCAGACATTTCAACTGGTACTGCATCCTTTACAAATAAGAAAGCATTCTTTTCCAATCCGATATCAACAAAAGCTGCTTGCATACCAGGTAAAACATTTGTAATTCGACCTTTATAAATATTCCCAACTGTTCTTTTACTATTTTCTCTTTCAATATATAATTCCACCAATTCGCCATCTTCAAGCATGGCAACACGAGTTTGGTTTAAACTGGAATTGACGATGATTTCATTCATTCCAACAATCCCCCTAATTTCATAAAAGTCTATATACTTAATTCTAAAGGTTCAATCATTTTATGAGCTTTCATCCCATACAAATCTAATCTATGAATTCTAACAGTTTCTAATACTATAGGCATTTTCCCTATATCCTTTAACTTTTCCATAACCACTTCAGGCTTTAAATTCCCTCTACTACCTGTAGCAAGAGTCATTTTAAAAACGCAATACTCATTTCCCTTATTTATAAACTCTATCTTTTTAATAAGTGGTCTAATATTTATTTCTTTATTTCTCTCCTTATTCCTCTTCTTTATTGTTTTATATACAATAATTTCTTCATTTTTCATAAACTCACTGATGTTTTCTTTTAATTCTTCTTCCCTTATATCATTTTTTAAAGAACATCTTACCATGTAAGTTGAGTATTCAATAATAGCCATTAGGGCTTTACTTTTCACATCAATATATTTACATTGAATGACTTCTATCCCCTCTGGTAATTCCATATTTATTTTATCTTTGAATGTTTTTAAATCTATTTTTTCTTCAATTTCTACATCTACATATTCTCCATCACTTGAAACCCCTAATGCTAGTGCCGTAGCAAAGGAAATCTTTGGATGAGGGTTAAACCCTTGTGAAAAACTAAGAGAAACTTCCGCCCTTCTTAATGCTCTTTCCATCACTCTTGCTAAGTCTAAGTGAGAGATAAATATCATAAAATCTTTCTTACTAAATCTCATTCTTATTTTATACATTACATACATCACCACCTATAAAACTATGATTCATACCACAACCTGTACAGCTTATTCTACAATCATGGGTTAAATCTCCTTTTTTTGCTTTTTCATTTTCATTGATTAAGAACTTTTTCGTTACACCTATATCAATAAAATCCCACGGAAGTACTTCTTCATAACTTCTCTCTCTATTGGCATAGAATTTTGGATCTATATTACATTCCTCAAAAGTTTCCATCCATTTTTCGTATTCAAAAAAGTCTCCCCATCCATCAAATTTACATCCCTTTTCCCATCCTCTTATTAATGCTTCCCCTAATCTTCTATCGCCTCTTGCAAATATAGCCTCTAAAAAGCTTGTTTTTGCATCGTGATAGTTATATTTTATATTTTTGTGTCTTAACTTTTCTTTTAAATAGTTCTGTTTTTGTCGAAGGTTTTCAATAGTATCCTGTGGATACCACTCAAAAGGTGTAAAAGGCTTTGGTACAAAATTAGATGTACTAACAGTAATATTTAATCCTCGTCCTCTTTTTTCTTTCGGTGTATGATAATATGCATCCACAACCTTTTTTGCAAGATGTGCAATACCATCTAAATCTTCATATGTTTCTGTTGGAAGTCCTATCATAAAATACAGCTTTACATTATTCCATCCAAGAGCAAATGCATTCTCCATTGCATCCATTAAATCCTTTTCTGTAATTCCTTTATTAATAACGTCTCTAAGTCTTTGCGTTCCAGCCTCTGGTGCAAATGTAAGTCCTGTTTTTCTAACCTTTTGAATTTCTTCAATCACCTCTAATGGGAATTTATCTAATCTTAAAGATGGTAAAGACAAACCAATCTTCTTGCTACCATACTCATCAATCAAATGCCTTGTTAATGGTTTTATTTCTGAATAATCGCTTGTGCTGAGTGATGCAAGAGATAATTCTTCATATCCAGTAGTCCTTATCAACTCATGAGCTAATTCTTTCACTTTATCAAGAGATCTTTCCCTCACAGGCCTATAGATGATTCCTGCTTGGCAAAATCTACAGCCTCTTGTACATCCCCTGAAAATTTCTACCATAGCTCGCTCATGTACTACATTGATAAATGGAACAATCACTTTATCAGGGTAATAAACATCATCTAAATCTTTAATAATTCTTTTAGAAATTGTTTTAGGATAAACTTCTTTTTTAGATATAAAAGCTTTTATAGTAGCATCCTCATGATATGTTATGTCATAAAGGGATGGAATATATACCCCTTCAATATGACAAATATTTTCTAAAAATTTTGTTTTAGGTTCTGCTTTTCTTTTCCATTCTTTATAACAATCTATTATTTCTAATAGTACTTCTTCTCCTTCCCCTAATACGAATATATCTACAATATCCGCAAGGGGTTCTGGATTATATGCACATGGTCCTCCTGCAATAATAAATGGGAATTTTTCTTGCCTATTTTCTTTTCTAATGGGGATATTTCCCAAGTCTAGTATATTCAATATATTTGTATAACTTAGTTCATATTGTAACGTAAATCCAACAAAATCCAACTCTTCTATAGCCGTATGCGTTTCAAGGGTAAATAGAGACATATTTTTTTTTCTTAATTTTTCTTCCATATCCACCCATGGTGAAAAAATTCTTTCACAATATATATCGTCTTTACTATTAAGGAGATTATATAAAATATGCATTCCTAAATGAGACATTCCCACTTCATATATATCTGGAAATGCAAATCCAAATCTCACTTCAACTTGGTCTAGTGATTTATTTACTGCATTAATTTCTCTACCTATGTACCTCGCAGGTTTTTCAACTTGAAATAATAAGTCTTCTAAGACTTCCTTGTTCATCCTCTGTCCTCCTAATTCGCATTTCAATCTCTTTTGTATTATTTGTATACTTCTTCACATAAATACCTTATTTTGCTCTAAAGTTTTGCATTACTATTCTACCATTTTACTCTCCCATTAACAACTTTTCCAAAGAAGCATGTAATCCATATTTGACCATCCCATTAAAGACATCATTTTCTGTTAATACACCAATCACATTGCACCGTGTATCCATAACTGTAATAATATGATATTTTCTTGGAACAAACTGATTCATCACATCCTTTACAGATGCACTTTTTACTGCTGTTAAATATTTTGTACTTAATACACTATTACATAATAAATGCTGTTTTTTTTGCGTAATTTCCTTCATAAAAATAAAAGCTGCAACTCTTTGCTCTTTATGGGCAGCTATATATAAAAAAATAGCTAAAAGAAGAAGATAACTATTCAACTTGTTAAACTTAATCATATAACATCCCCATATAAACAAGAAAATACTTATCACTTTGGATAATATAACTACAGTCTTCGTTGATTGCTTAAATCCAATTAAATAAGCAAGATATGCCCTTACAATCCGTCCCCCATCTAAAGGGATAACAGGAAGTAAATTGAATAGCCCAATGATCAAATTAGAATGTACAAAAAAAACAAATCCATCAACAGTTAAATAAAACCTATTGAATATATTATATCCTATAAACACCATGATAAAATTAAAGACAGGTCCAGAAGCCGCAATAAGGATTTCATGTTTAGGGTTCATAACAAGGTTTTCTTCAATTGCTGCAACACCTCCAAAGGGAAATATTTCGACTTTCTCTATTCTATATCCTAACAATTTTGCAGTAAAGATATGAGCCCCTTCATGGAGTAGTACTACCAAAAAAGAAATAATTAAATTTTCAATATAGCCAAATATAAAAAATATAAAAAAAACAATGCATAAAAGTACATTTACCTTTACATCTACTCCATATACCTTTATCAGCCTCATTCATATATCATCCTTTACACTATAGAATCTTTCTGCCAAAAGGAATATACTTTGTTGGATCCACTACTTTCCCATCTATCCAAAGTTCAAAATGTAGATATGTATATGATTTGTCGCTAGCTTTATAAATGTTCGCAATTTTTTCTCCCTTCTTTATTTTTTGACCCTTTTTCACTTTAATATCTGAGCAGTTTGCATAAAATGAAAATACATCATGCTTATGTTTTATTTTTATAGTTTTACCTAATTTACCCTCACCCATTTCTATAATTTCTCCATCTGCAATTGCCTTTATATTTTCATCTTCATTAATAGCTAAATCTACTCCCCTTTGAAATGTTTTTTTATCTGAAACGGGATTTATTTTCTCCCCATAATTAGATATAATGTCTCCATTTACAGGTACAACAAATTCTTTCTTTGAATCTTTTCTCTCGGAAAAAGTATTAAATACATTTACTGCTTTTTCTGGCATTTCAGGTATTTTCTTTGCATATTTAACTGCCTCTCTGATAGATTTTTTCACATCCATTTCTTTTGTAATGGATATTTTAATCATTGCTGTTGTCTTATTTGTAATTGGCGAATGAATAGTTTTAATCAATATTACTAGCATTGCAATCACTATACAGAAAACAATTTGCTTTAAAATTTTTTTGTAAAAAGAATTTTCTTTCTCTTTATTGTCTCTTCTTCCTTGATAATAGTCATTCCTTTGTCTATTGTATTTTACATGTTTATATGATTTCTTCATAATGAACCTCCTTATGTGAATTATAATATAATATATTTAAAAGGAGGCTTAATTATTACAGCAAAGGACTAATGCTAATTGCTTTAGTCCTAATTTTCAATTTGAAAACGATCATTTTCAATATTTAATTTTCCTTTCATTCCTGATGACAAGTATACCTTATGATCTTTTGTAACAATAATACATTCTACATTTTCAATTTTTTCAACTAACGCTAAACCTTTTTTAACCCCTAATATATAAACAGAAGTTGATAATGCATCTGCATCCATAGAATGATTTGCTATGATCGTAGAACTTATAATGCCATTTTCCGATGGATAGCCAGTCTTAGGATCAATAATGTGATGATATCTTTTATTGTTCTTTACAAAAAATCTTTCATAATTTCCTGAAGTAACAATGGCTTTATCAGAAAACTGAACAATGCCCATATAGGTACCCGTAGGTTCAAAGGGATCTTGTATTCCTATTTTCCAAATCTGCCCATCTTGTCTTGTTCCTAAAGTATAAATATTCCCTCCTAAATTAATAACAGCATGTTCAACACCTTTATTTTTAAGTATTCTATAAACTTCATCTGCTGCATACCCTTTAGCAATCCCACCTAAATCAATACGCATTCCTTCCTTGTCAAGTTTATACGCATTATTCTCTTCTTTTTTTAATAGTTTATAATTTACATATTTTAATGCATCATCAATTTCTAGCCTTTGTGGGACTTTTTCATTTTCAGTACCAATTCCCCATAACTTCACAAGCTTTCCAATTGTAGGATCAAACACACCATTTGAAATTTTTGCATATTCTAAAGCTTTATTTAAAACATTACTTGTATCTGTACTTACCTTTATAAGTCTATTTTCTTCATTGTTATTTATTTGATTTACTTCACTATCCTTGATATTTGCACTCATCTTTTTTTCTATTTCAGAAATTCTTTCAAAGCATTCCTTTATGACTTCTTTTCCTTTATTTTCATCTTCTGTCCAAATACTAATATTTAAATGCGTCCCTAACATGTATGCTGAGTCTGTAACAACTTCTTTCTTTTTACTACAGCCTGATAATAGGCTTATGAATAATAATATGATGATGCAAAAATATATATTAAAATTTTTTTTCATATGTTTCCTCCGTCTTACAAATAATTAAAATCCCAAAAATATTATTAACCCCCTAATACAAAAATGTATTGGGAGCTATTTTATTTAAAATATTACTCATCATATTTTCTAATGATTTCACGCCAGTGAAATTCCCCTCTTTCCATAGCACGAAGAAGGATTTCAGCAGTAGCTATATTGGTTGCTACAGGTATTCTATAAACATCTCCTAATCTAAGCAATGCTAAAATATCTGGCTCATGAGGTTGAGCTGTTAACGGATCTCTTAAAAATATGACTAAATCAATATTATTCTGAGCAATTTCTGCACCTATTTGTTGATCTCCTCCTAAAGGTCCTGATTTAAACCTTTTTACCGTTAGTCCTGTAGCATCAGAAATTTTCTTACCTGTTGTACCAGTAGCCATTAAATCATACTTTGCAAGGGTATCCTTGTAGGCTATTGTAAAATTAACCATGCTCTCTTTTTTCTTGTCATGTGCTATTAGTGCAATCTTCATTCGCATCTTCTCCTCACCCATTTAGAAATTAATTTTTTGCCTTCTCATACCTATATTTAAAATAATTCCAATTGCTACCATGTTCGTTAACAGAGAACTCCCACCATAACTTAAGAATGGAAGCGTCACTCCTGTTACAGGCATTACTCCCATAGTCATGCCAATATTCTCAAATATTTGAAAAGCAAACATAGAAGTAATTCCTACCACAATTAAAGACCCATACACATCTTTTGCATTTTTTGCAATTTTTATCATTCTATATAAAAAGATAAAATATAAAGCAAGAATAATCAAACCACCTATAAACCCAAGTTCTTCTCCTAATACTGCAAAAATGAAATCTGATTCTTGTACAGGTAAAAAGTTATAATTATTTTGTGTTCCTTGATACAATCCTTTCCCTAATAGCTGTCCTGATCCAATGGCTATTTTAGAATTCATCACCTGGTAATTTCCAGGAAGTTCTAAATTAGAAGGATTTAAATATGCATCAATTCTTACTCTTTGATGTGGAGCCATCAACTTATAAGCAAGAGGTAGTGAAATCATCCCTGCTAAAAAACCTTTTCCAATTATTCTATAATTCAATCCAGATACAAAAGTCATTCCAAATGCAATCACACAAAATACCAATGCATTCCCTAGATCAGGTTCCTTTAAAACTAATAATATAGGTACTGCTGCATATATTCCTACAGGAATTAAATCTCTTATTGTATCCAATCTATTTTGTCTATCTTCTAAGAATTTTGCAAAAGAAAGGATAAAAGCGATTTTGACAATCTCTGATGGTTGTATATCAACAGGTCCTAAGTTAATCCAACTACTTGCCCCAAACTGAGTTTTTCCAATTCCTGGCACATGTACAGCTACCAATAATACAATAGAACTAATATAGATGCTTTTTTGAAAATTACCAAAGGTATTATAATCAATAAAAAGAATCATACCAATGGAAAACATTCCTAAGAAAAAAGCTATTGTCTGTATTTTTACTTGTCTCGTTAATCCTTTTTGGGTAACATGGGTTGCACTACTAATCATCATTAAACTACTTACAAACAACAATAACACAATAACAATAAGAATAATATCTATATGTTTAAATAATTTTTTATCTATCATGAATGCACCTCTTTTAATATACCTAACTAAGATTATACCACATAAACTAAAATTCCCTCAACAATAATCATCTTTTTCTGAAAATCATTTCCCCTATATGCTAATTTTTATACAACAAAATAAAAAAGTCTTCAAAAGAAGACTTTTTTATTTCGTTTTCATTTTTTTTATAGGAATATTTGCTATTAAAGCAGGAACCATTGCATCATCTTCGCTCCGTTTTGTTTTTGAAATCTTAATATCTAATCCATCTTCATCTATTTCCATATAATCTGAAATGACATCCAATATATCTCCCTTTACCATTTCTAGAAAATGTGGAGAACAATTTGTTCGATCATGAACAAGAACTAATTTTAATCTCTCTTTTGCCACATTTTTACTAGAGGAGCTTTCTCTACTAAAGAGTTTGAATACATCCATAATCTTCTCTCCCCCTAAGTTTTATTTCATTCCAAATAATTTTCTAATTTTTGACATGAATGTGTCTTGTCCTTGTAATTCAAGGAATGGAACTTCTTCTCCTAATATTCTCTTTGTTATATTTCTATAAGCTTTTCCAGCCATAGATACATTTTCTACTACAGCAGGTTCACCTTTATTGGTAGATATGACAATATATTCATCATCTGGAACTACTCCTAGCAGATCTATTGCTAATATGTCAATCATATCCTCTATATTCATCATATCTCCCTTTTTAACCATATCTATTCTTACCCTGTTGATCACTAACAATGGATTCCTCAATTCAGCAGCCTCTAAGAGCCCTATAATTCTATCAGCATCTCTTACTGCAGATATTTCTGGTGTTGCAATAACAATTGCTCTATCTGCCCCTGCAATTGCATTTTTAAACCCTTGTTCAATGCCAGCAGGACAATCTACTAAAACATAATCAAAGCTTTCTTTTAGGTCATTACAAAGCTTTTGCATTTGCTCAGGATTAACGGCATTTTTATCTTTTGTTTGTGCTGCTGGTAATAAAAATAATCCATCGTATCGCTTATCTTTAATAAGGGCTTGTCTTAATCTACAAACGCCTTCTACAACATCCACAACATCATAAACAATTCTATTTTCAAGTCCCATTACAACATCTAAATTTCTAAGACCAATATCTGCATCTACAACAACAACTTTTTTTCCTTCAAGAGCTAATCCTGTACCAATATTTGCAGTTGTGGTAGTTTTTCCAACGCCACCTTTACCTGATGTTACTACAATTACTTCACTCATTTTATTCCCTCCATTATCACTATTTCAGAAAAAATAAATTTTTATTTACTTATTTGGTAAATAAGGTTCAATTACAACAGCACCTTTTTTTATTAGTGCAAGTTCCGGCCCCATAGGTTTTATTGGTTCGTTATCAGGGGAACGTCCTATGACGTCAGCAATTCTTAACTGTGTTGGTTGCAAACTAAAAGCTGCAACAAACGCCTTTTCATTCCCACTGCTTCCAGCATGTGCTAACCCTCTCAAAGCGCCCATTACTAATATATTTCCCTCTGCAACTACTTCTGCCCCTGGATTGATGTCCCCAATAATAACCATATTTCCTTTAAATTTAATCCTTTGACCTGAACGGATTGTTGCTCTAATAAATTTTGTATCGCCTTCCTCTATTCCTTTAAATATTCTTTTTGATGCTTGCATTTCTTTCTTTTTTATTTCTTCATCCTTTTCGACCATAATCATTCCAAATCTTGAATGAATAATTTCCTTGATCTCATCTTTTTCTTCCTCAGTTAATAACTTTCCTTGAATACTAATAACTTTAGCACCGTTAAAAAAGCGCTTAGCCCCTTCAAGTTTCATAATTAACTGTTCTCTTAACTTTACATACTCACAATCTCTGTTAAAATAAATAGATATTCCTTCCTTGCTGCCTTTGAATGCAACACATTTTTCCTCGTACATCCAGTGACTACCTCCAAATTAGTACAAATAAGTCTATCATGTATACTAATTTATTCTTCAAAATACGAATAAATCCTCTTTTTTTATAAAAAAAATAGACTTACAAATTCATTTAATTTGTAAGTCTATTTTTAAAATCAACTTTTTCATATTCTTTATTAAGCCCTAAATATTCTGCAATAATCTCTCGAGCAATAGGTGCACCATATCCACCTGTACCACTTTGAAATATTAAAGTAACCACAGCAATTTGAGGATTATCACTTGGTGCATAAGAAACAAACCAACCAAAAGCATCATAATCATCTTTATATTGATCTATTACTGCATCTGTCACTCTCCCCTTACTTAATTCTTTAATAGCCTTTCTCATAGCCAGCCCTTCGTTTTTGTACTTTTTCTTATATACTTCTGCCTTTCGTTCTACATCAGACCAACTCATATAAGGTGCAATCCACTTTAAATAAGTTTTCAAATAAGCAACTTCATCTTTAGGTTGAATTTTTCCTGATTTTTGCGCAGATCCAGTTTTGGCTGCCACTTTTACAGGAAATTTCCTAAAAAACCCTCTCGCCGTACCATGATCGCCATAAACTACCTGTTCCATACCTTTTTGGATATGTATTAGATTATTATCATCTTTTAAAGCAATTTTTTCACCCTTATGATCGTCTTTCTTTTCATTCCCTACTTTTTTTATAACACTAACTTCGTTGTTATATCCGCCATTAGCAATATTTGCCACATATCTAGCTATTTGTATAGGTGTATATTGATGTTGTCCTTGTCCAATAGAAAGATTAAATGTATCTCCTATTGTCCATTTTGCCTGCTTATAATAACTAAATTTCACTAAATCTACGAGTGCTGTTACCTTATCTTCCTTTACATCTAATTCACTTACCCTGTTAATTAATGATCCTCTAGATGGATTTTCTTCTGTCCATCCTACGATTTTTTCAATTTGTTCATTTAACTTTTCTTCATTTGTTATAATTTCTTTTTCAAAGTACTCTTTTGCTTTGGATTTTAATTTTCTCCTTAATAAACTCTTTGTAACGATCATTTTCTTTTCAGGATTCGGAACGCCAGAAGCAACTTCACTAATTTCAATACCAGTTGGCTCATCTAGCCCAAACATTTTTGCATATTCCAACATTTTATCCACATTCATGGAAGTATTTAATGATTGATTTTTATAATAATCAAAGTTCGTTGCTACATCATAGTAGTAATAATTTACAGATTCTTCTAAAGATTTATATAAATCAACCCATCCATGAGATCGTCTATATTCATTCCACATCCAACTTCCAAAAGTTCTTCCTCCTAATTTAACATATCCGCCATCGTATAGCTTTTTAGCAGGATCTAATCCATTCTCTATGGCTGCAAGGCCTGTTATCATCTTAAACGTAGAACCAGGTTGTACAGAAGTCCTTGTGGCTACATTATAAAGTGGAATAGGTGATAACGGATCTCTTGGATTATCATCTTGAACCGCTTTCCAATCTTTTGCTGAAATTCCTGTAGCAAAAAGATTAGGATCAAAGGATGGATAATTCGCTAAAGCTAAAACATCTCCTGTATTTACATCTAGTGCTACTACTGCCCCAGATGTAGCATGTTTCATTGCATCTTTATATCTATAATCTCCCCACTTACTCTTAAAAGTACCCCCTACTTGAATTTGTTTTAGCGCCTGTTCTAAAGCTTTTTCTGCCGTCTCTTGAAGCTTTGCATCTATAGATAGATAAATGGTTTTTCCCTTTTCAGGTTTTTGTTCTCTTAACACATTAATAAGCCTTCCATATACATCAACTTCTACATATTTGGCCCCATCTTTTCCCTTTAATTTCTCTTCATACACTCTCTCTATCCCGTCTTTTCCTATCAAATCATTAGGAAGATATCCCAGTTCTTTTGTAAATTTATCTTTTTCACTATCTGATATTTTCCCTAGATACCCAAGAATATGAGATGCTAACCCCTCATTAGGATAATAACGAATAGGCTCTACTTCAACATTTACTCCGGGTAGTTCAATACTTCTTTCTTCTATCTGCGCAACAGTTTTCGCCGATACATTTAGTGCTACTTTTACAGGCTGATATTGTCTATATCCTTGTTCTCTAAATTCATTTCTTATAACTAATATTTTCTTAGCATCTTCATCTGAATAACTTTCAGGTATTTCAAACTTCTCTCTTAATGCTATAAAAGCATCTTTAGCTTCTAAATTTTCATCCAAATTATATCTTTGAAGAAAGTTTTCCTTTTTCATCTGAGGGATAAACTTCATTTTTTTCACAGAAATAGGTGGATATACCCCATGTACACTTTGCATTTCCTTTTGCACTTCAAAAACATCTAAATTAGAATCTATCCCTAATTGTTCCCTCAAAAGATTAAATACAGCTTCTGCATCTTTTACATCTTTTATTCCTTGTTCACTTAACCATTCTTCTATTTCCCTATCAAAAGTATAATAAAACTTATTATTCTCAAACTTTATAGGGAAATTATCATGATAATTTTCTCCATTATTCATTAGAATATTTAATAGCTTTACTGATACTTCATTGATTTTTTCATCCATTAATTCATTTTTCATAATTTGCACAGTAAAACTCGGCTTATTCACTGCAAGGGCTCTTCCATATCTATCTTTTATTTCCCCTCTTGGAGCAGAAATGGGTATTTTTTTCATTCTAATATCTTCTGCCATTTCCTTGTACTTTTCACCTTCAACAATACTTAGGTCAAATAACCTAAATAGAAGAACAAGAAAAAAAACTGTAAAAAATAAAATCATTTGATTATGTCTATCTTTTAGTTTTTCTAACATTTCTCATCACCTTGTTTTTACTTTCATATAAGGATGTCTCGTAAGTTTGTATAAAATGCTATAAATGAATATAGATAAGACAGCATTATATATGACTTCTAAAAAGACAATTTTCCTAAACAGAAAAATTATGTTGGCCCCATTATGAGCTATATACATAATTACATAGTACATTAATTGGTATAATATAGTAGAAATAGTTGTAAAAAATATAGGTGCTAAATGATTATCTTTATAAATTTTCTTTTCTAAAATTCCAATATTATAGCCTATCAACATATAAATTAATGCATTGGCACCTATCATATTTCCTAATAATATATCCTGTAGCATTCCTGTAAAAAAACCAATTATAGCTCCACTTTTCTTTCCCCATAAAATAGAAAATCCAACAACAACAATTAAACTCGTATTAGGAAGCACCCCTAATATTCTAAAGTGTTGCAAAAAAGTAGATTGTATTAAAAAATTTATTATGATAATGAATGAAACAGCTAACACTCTCATACATGTAGCCCCTTTAATTTAATTTATCAGATTTTATAATGAATACTTTGTCTAGTTTTTTAAAATTTACTTCAGGTTCTACTACAATGGTTTTTAAGAGTTCATCTTCCTGCTTTATGACTTCTTTAATTTCACCAATGAGTATTCCCTTTTCATACATACTAAGTCCTGAGGTAATTAATTTATCTCCAACTAATACATCTGCCTCAGGGTCAATCAAATATCCCTTAAGTTCACCCTTTACACTTCCTCTAATTACTCCAATATATTGATTGTTCCGTAAAATCTGAAAACTTACAGAACTTTTATTATCTATAATCGTTACAACTTTAGACCAATCATCTCCTACTTCAAAAACTCTTCCAATTAATCCTTCACCATTCATTACAGTGCTATCTTTTCTTACCCCTTGATCTTTTCCTACATCAATGGTAAACATGTTAAACCAATTTCCAATATCTTTTCCTGTAATACTTGCTGTTACATAATCATTCTTATGATTCTCTTTTGCATAATTTAGCGCACCATATAAATTTCTTAGTTCATTTAATTCATCTCTTGTAAGAGATAATTGTATTACTTTCTGATTGAGCTTTTCTGCTTCTTTTTTTAATAACTCATTTTCCTTTGCAATTGTTCTAAACGTAAATAACGAACTTATTGTACGTTCAACACCTTGACCACCCTTATAAAGCACTTTCTGTATTGGTGTTATCACTTTACCAATAATATTTTCAGGCATTGTTACTTTTGCTCTTCCACCTATTGTAATTCCCATTATAATAATGAGAATGATAGTAACAAATGTTACTATCATCTTTGTTCCCCTTTTTACCAGCTTTTTCATAACTTCTCACCACTTTATCTAAGTCTCTTCGAAGAAATAAGTACTCTTTTTAATGTTTCAATTTCTTCAATTGTCTTACCCGTACCTAATGCAACACAATCAAGTGGTTCCTCCGCAATATGAACAGGCATACCTGTTTCTTTTCGTACTAATTTGTTGAATCCATCTAAAAGAGCACCTCCACCAGTAAGCATAATTCCTTGTTCCATAATATCTGATGCAAGTTCTGGAGGCGTTTTTTCTAAAGTATACTTGATAGCCTCAATAATTGTATTAATCGGTTCATGCAATGCTTCTAATATCTCTGTTGAAGTAATGGTTAAAGTTTTAGGTAATCCTGAAACCAAATCTCTTCCTCTTATTGCCATTTTTTCTTCTTTTACTTTAGGAAACGCTGAGCCAACTGTTACCTTTATTTCTTCAGCTGTTCTTTCTCCAATCATTAAACTATACTCTTTCTTTATATATTGGACAATAGACTCATCTAATTCATCTCCACCAACTCTAACAGATCTACTTGTTACAATACCACCTAATGAAATTACTGCAATTTCTGTCGTACCTCCTCCAATATCAACAACCATGCTACCGGTAGGCTCTTCTACAGGTAATCCTGCTCCAATAGCCGCAGCCATAGGTTCTTCTATAAGATAGGCCTCTTTTGCTCCAGCTTGAAGAGCAGCTTCTTCTACAGATCTTCTTTCAACCTCTGTTACTCCAGATGGTACCCCTACTACTACACGTGGTGCAAACAATAAAGACTTTTTAGGATAAGCCCTTTTAATAAAATATTTTAACATACTCTGTGTTATATCAAAATCAGCTATTACGCCATCTTTTAAAGGTCTAATAGCAATAATATTTCCAGGTGTTCTACCTATCATTTGCTTTGCTTCTTGTCCTACAGCTAAAACTTCCTTCGTATCTTCCTGTATAGCAACTACAGAAGGTTCTCTTACCACAATCCCTCTACCTCTAATATACACAAGTGTATTTGCTGTTCCTAAATCTATTCCCATATCCTTTGAAAAGTAATTAAATAATCCCATCCATACTGCTCCTTCCTAAACTCCTTTATATAATCGAAATCTCTTTTAAACTTATAAACTTTCCATCACCAATGATAATATGATCTAAAACTTCAATGCCAATAATTTTTCCTGCTTCAATCAATCGTTTTGTGATTTTTATATCTTCACTACTTGGATTGGGATTGCCACTAGGATGATTATGCATAAGAATTATTGAAGAAGCGCTTTTTCTTATAGCACCTACAAATACTTCTCTTGGATGAACTAATGAACTATTTAGACTTCCAATAGAAATATTTTCAGTAGAAACAATTTCATTCTTTGTATTTAAGAGTATGCTCTTAAAATATTCTTTTTTATAATATCTCATCTCTTCCATAAAAACATTTGCTATATCCCTAGGAGATTGAATATTTAATTTAGCTTTTGAAATACTCATGGAAAGTCTCTTCCCTAATTCAATTGCAGCTATAATTTGACAAGCCTTTGTTTTTCCTATTCCTTTTAAATGACTTAATTCGTCTATAGTACAATCTGCTAAGTATCTTAACCCATCTTTCCTTACTGATAAAATTTTTTGTGCCAAACCAATAGCTGAACTTTCTTTGGTCCCTATTCTAATCAAAATAGCTAATAACTCCGCATTGGATAAACTACCCACACCAAAATTTATTAATTTTTCTCTGGGTCGTTCACTTTTAGCCATTTCTTTAATAGAAAGATGATCATCCTTGTCCACTATTTTATCACACCTTCTCTTAAACAAACTCAAAGTTAAAATGTTCACTAAATATACTTTGAATTCTTGATATTGGTAATCCAACTACATTAAAGTAGTCTCCATGAATCCATTCTATTAGGGCAGCACCCTTTCCTTGAATACCATAAGAACCAGCTTTATCCCAAACTTCTCCTGTATCAATATACCTGTTGATAGCATCATCTGTCAACTGTTTCATCTTCACTTTTGTTTTTTCAAAACTCACAAATTTATTATAGGTACCAGCCTCTATCACTGCAAATCCTGTAATCACATGATGAATATCATCTTGAAGGAATTTTAACATGCTAAAAGCTTCTTTACTGTCTTTAGGCTTACCTAAAATTTTATTTTTCACAACAATTGTATCTGCAGCAATAATAATTTCACCTTTTTTACAGTTTTTTGCAACTGCAATTGCCTTTTCAAATGCCAGACTCATTGCAATTTGTTCAGGTTTTTCTTCTGGGTTTATTTTTTCTTCTATATTTCCTTGCTTTACTTCAAAAGATAACCCAAATTGCTCAAGAATCTCTTTTCTCCTTGGAGAAGCTGATGCTAATACAATTTTCTTCATTTCTTCACCTACAATCTACTAGAACTATATGCTTATCCTTTTTTTTACAATATTCGCTTCAAATGACTAGAGGTATATATAGCCACTAAACCAACAAAATAACCAGTGAAGAGGCTTATTATCATCATCATAGGCAAATATGTAAAAATAAGATAATTTTCAATCATCAAGCTTGCAACAGTAAGTTGAGCAACATTATGAGCCAGTGCCCCAAAAACACTTACACCAATTAAGCTAAAGTACTTTGAAAAATATTTATATACCACCCACATAATAAGAGTACTTAATAAAGAACCCGCCAAACTATAAAAGAAACCTGTCACAGCACCAGTTCCAAGGGTTGCCACAAAACATCTCAATACTGCAACCACTAATGCCTGTTTAAAGCCAAATACAACTAACGTCACTAAATTCACAATATTTGCTAACCCCAATTTTGCTCCAGGTATGGTGCTAATTGGCAAAGGTATAGAGGACTCTAATATGTGTAATGCAATTCCTATAGCAGTAATCAATGCTAAATAGATTATCTTTTTTACTTTCATAATATAGTCCTTTCCCTAGTAGCTAACAATATCTACGTCTGATTTTTCTGATATAAGTTTGATTGATACTCTATTGGGCAAACAAATACTTGTTTGATTGGACTTTGTAATTTTCCCCATCTTTACACATAATTGATCTTTACAATCTGATTCTAAAAATCTAGCGCCTTTACCATCTATTTCAATTACACTATGTCCATATTTTGTGTTAATCTCTATTGTTTTAGAAACATCTGAACCGTCTAAAGATATTTTTTTATACGCTTCTCCATCTACTTCAATAATTAAATATAAATGTTCATTATTAGTAGTTATTTCTTTTATCCAAAACATTCCTATCAGCGCAAAAAAAATAACCGCCACTATAAGTATTTTATCCCATTTTGTCATTATTTCCATCTCACATATCTATTGTTATTTTACCAAAGACTTCATGTATTTATACTTTTTGGTTGTTATTGTAACAGAATACCCCTATTCTCATATAACTTAAGTTTAACATTTTGATATGTTCATTACAAGTATGAAATTCATTTGATCCTATGGTAAATAAAAGAACATGCCACAAGGCATGTTCTTTTATTTACTTCATAACAATTGTTTTCTTTGGACATTTGGCTGCACAAGCTCCACAACCAATACATTTATCTTCTAAAACTTTGTGTACCTGTTTTAATTCACCTTCTATTGCGTCCACTGGACATTGTTTTGCACAAATGGTACATCCTATACAGTCGTCAGGAATAATTTCTGCTTTTTTTCTATTTTCAAAGTTTGCATAAATTGCACCTGTAGGACATTTTTCTGCACATAACATACAATTTTTACATTTATCATAATCAATTTTTGCAAGATTATTTTCAAAAGTTATTGCTTCAAAAGGACATGCTCTCACACATAGCTGACATCCAATACAACCAACACTACATTTATCCTTAACAGCTTTTCCTTTTTCCTTATTGTTACATTCCACAATAACATCTTGCTCAAAAGGTACTAAATCGATTACATTCTTCGGACAAGCTTCTATACATTTTCCACATCCTGTACATTTTTCTGGAATAATTCTTGCCACTTTTCCATCTGTAATCTCAATAGCTCCAAATGCACAAACATCTACACAAGTTCCAAGACCAAGACATCCATATGCGCAACTTTTACTTCCGCCAGCAACCATTGCCGCTGCCTTACAATCTTGGATACCATAATATTCATATTTTTCTTTACAGTTTTTATTATCTCCACCACATAAAACTTTTGCTACTTTTCTTACATCTGCTCCTGCTTCTACACCCATAATTTCAGCAATTTTTGCGGCACACTCAGCACCACCAACAGGACAACCATTAACTGGCGCTTTTCCTTCAACGATTGCATTTGCAAGTCCTCCACAACCTGGAAATCCACATCCTCCACAATTTGCTCCTGGAAGTGCTTCCCCAATTGCAGTTACTCTAGGATCTACTTCAACTGCAAATTTTTGAGAAGCATATGCAAGTCCTGCTCCAAATAATAGTCCCATTCCTCCAATACTCGCAACAGGGCCTAAAATTGTTGATAAATCCATATCCTTTCCCTCCTTTTACACAAGTCCAGCAAATCCTAAAAATGCAATAGCCATCAAACTTGCTGTAATCAACGCTACTGGAAATCCTTTAAACACACTAGGAACATCTGATATTACAAGACGCTCTCTAATACCAGCAAATAAAATAATCGCTAAGGAGAAACCTACTGCTGCTCCAATAGCATTTACGATTGTTTCAATTAAACCATAACCAGATTGAATATTCATAATTGTTAAACCAAGTACTGCACAGTTTGTTGTAATAAGCGGTAAATAAACACCTAATGCTTGGTATAATGTTGGACTCACCTTTTGAATAACCATTTCTACAAACTGTACCAATGCAGCAATAACTAATATAAAAGCTATCGTTTGCAAATATTCTAGTCCAAAAGGTTCCAAAATTGCATGTTGAACAAAATATGTGATAATAGATGCGATAGTCATAACAAACGTAACAGCCATCCCCATACCAGAAGCTGTTTCAACTTGCTTGGATACTCCTAAAAATGGACAAATTCCTAAGAATTTTGATAATATAAAGTTATTTACTAATATACCACTAACAAGTATAACAAATAATCCTTTTACATCCACGTTTTTTCCCTCCTTTAATTTTGAGTTGCTTTTCTAGATTGAACATAGTTTAAAAGCGCTAACAATAGTCCTAAAGCAAGAAAAGCACCTGGAGGAAGAATCATAATCAAAGCTGGTTGGAAAGATGCTCCAAATAAAACATTTCCAAATATAGCTCCCGCTCCTAATATTTCTCTAACGCTTCCAAGAATTGTAAGGGCTAAAGTAAATCCTAATCCCATACCAATTCCATCTACAGCTGAAGCCGCTACAGAATTTTTAGATGCAAATGCTTCTGCTCTTCCTAATATAATACAGTTAACAACGATCAATGGAATAAATAATCCTAATTTACTATCTAGCGCAGGAAGATACGCTTTTAATAACATTTGTACAACTGTAACGAAACTTGCAATAACAACAACAAAAGCCGGTATACGAATTTTACTTGGTATAACCTTTTTTAATAATGAAATTACTACATTTGATCCTAATAAAACTGCGGTTGTCGCAAGTCCCATACCAACGCCATTTTCTGCTGATGTAGTAACAGCAAGAGTTGGACACATTCCTAGCATTTGTATGAAAATCGGGTTTTCAAATATTATCCCGTTCATAAATGTTTTTCCTAACTTCATTTCGTCACCCCCAAAACTACTTTAATTTTTCATTAAATAATTTTAATGCACTATTTACTCCTTTAGTTACTGCTTTTGAAGTAATAGTAGCTCCTGAAATAGCCATAACTTCATTATCTTTTGGTGTACCTGATTTAATAACATT
This sequence comes from Crassaminicella profunda, assembly GCF_019884785.1. GTDB lineage: Bacteria > Bacillota > Clostridia > Peptostreptococcales > Thermotaleaceae > Crassaminicella > Crassaminicella profunda. The sequence continues at coordinate 1,465,366 of NZ_CP082326.1, read as the reverse complement.
TACATCTGTATTTGTACTTTTTCCATTGTATTGATCTTTGAATTCTCCGGATGCTTTTGCACCAAGGCCTGGTGTTTCTGAATGATTTCCAATATTTACACCAGTAATAACTTCATCCGTACCAAGTCCTATCATTACTTCAACTGCTCCACCATATCCGTTTGGATTGGTCTTAATTGTATATCCTACAACCTCTCCATCTTTTAACCCTTTATAAACTTCAACAATATTTTCATATCCTTCATATTCTGACTTTTCCACTTCTTCAAAATCAGTAGCATCTGAAAGAACTATTTGACGCGCCTTTGTATTGGCTTGAATCATTTGCTCTTCAATAGGCCCCTTTGTAATATCATTTGTATATCCAAGTATAGTAGCCGCTACAGCTGCAATAATGAAAAGAATCATTCCTAATTTTGCTATTTCTTTCATTTACTTCACCTCCCCAAATACTCTTGGGCTTGTATACTTATCAATAAGTGGTGCAACCACGTTCATTACAAGTATTGAGTAAGATACTCCCTCTGGATATCCACCAAATTTTCTAATAACTGCAGTTAAAATACCACATCCAAGTGCAAAAATGATTTGCCCTTTTGGTGTTACAGGTGATGAAGCATAATCTGTTGCCATATATATTGCACCAATCATCAAACCACCTGCGAAAACATGAGTAAGCATATAAGTTATATCAAATCCTCCAAATATTAACATAAGTACTGCTACTGTACCAATATAGATTACTGGAATTCTTGGTGTAATAACTCCTCTGTATACAAGATAAATTCCACCAATAATTAATAATAGTGCTGAAGTTTCACCAATACATCCTCCAACGTTTCCTATGATTAAATCTCCTAATGAAGGAAGTACTTCTCCTGTACCTTCTTTTAACATTCCTAAAGTTGTTGCTGTACTTACAGCATCAACTCCTGGTTTTACCCAAGCAGTCATTTGAACTGGCCATGAAGCAAGTAGCATTGCACGTGCAGCTAAAGCTGGGTTCATAAAGTTATGACCAAGTCCCCCAAATACTTGTTTCACTATAGCAATGGCAAAAATAGATCCAATCACTGGAATCCACCAAGGTGCACTCGCTGGAACATTAAAAGCTAAAAGTAATCCTGTAACTACTGCACTCCAGTCATTAATTGTAACTGGTTTTTTACAAATTTTTTGAATAGCAGCTTCTGTTAGTACTGCAGCAATTACTGCAGCTAAAATTACTTTTACAGCTCCCATTCTAAAGAAATATACTCCTGCTAATGTTGCAGGAAGCAATGCAATAACAACATCTCGCATTATTTTATTTACAGATTCATCTGCCCTTATATGGGGAGATGAAGATGCAATCAATCGATTCTCCATGTTCTCATTCCCTCCCATTACTTACTCTTTCTTTTCTTAGCTATAATTTCACGCTTTGCAACTCTAATGGACTGTAGCAGTGGTCTCTTGGAAGGACAAATAAATGAACAAGAACCACATTCTATACAATCAAGAGCACGATATTTTTCAGCCGTATCATACATATTATTTAAAGAATAAGCGCTTACATATATTGGCTGTAAGAAAGCAGGACAAATTTCAACACATTTACCACATCTTATACATGCTTTTGGTTCAGGAAGTCTCGCCTCTTCTGGTGTGAAAACAAGTATTCCTGATGTACCCTTGGTTGAACAAATTTCATCAGTATATTGAGCATGACCCATCATTGGTCCACCTAAGATTAACTTTCCAGGAGTTCCATTATATCCACCACATTGCTCAATAATTTCTTTAATTGAAGTACCTACTTTGATCAATAAATTTTTAGGTTCTTTAATCCCTTTTCCTGTAATTGTACAGATTCTTTCTATTAAAGGCATTCCCGTTTTAATGGCATTTCCAATAGCTGAAGCTGTTGCCACGTTATTTACAATAACGCCTGCTTCCATTGGAAGTCCTCCAGATGGTACTTCTCTTTTTGTACAAGCATAAATTAACTGTTTTTCTGCTCCTTGAGGATACTTTGTCTGAAGTCCTACAACTTCAATTTCATTGTACTCTTTTGCAGCATTCTTCATACTTTCTATAGCATCTGGTTTGTTATTTTCTATTCCAATATAAGCTTTTGAAACGTTTGTGCCTTTCATCATTGCTCTTAATCCAAATACGATACTTTCTGGATTCTCTAACATAAGTCTGTGGTCAGCAGTTAAATATGGTTCACACTCTGCACCATTTAAAATAATGGTATCAACATTTTTATCAGGTGGTACTGAAAGCTTTACATGTGTTGGGAAAGTAGCCCCTCCCATCCCAACGATACCTGCTTCTTTAACAATTTCTATTATTTCTTTTGCTGATAAATTCGCCAAATCTCCTTTTGGTTTAACACTTTCATGAACCTCATTTAACCCATCAGATTCAATGACAACACATTGTGCTTCACCAGTTGGCGCAAGCATTTTTGTGATTTGTTTTACTTCACCTGAAACACTACTATGAACAGGTGCACAAACAAAAGCTTTTGCCTCGCCTATTTTCTGCCCTACCTTAACCTTGTCTCCAACTTTTACCACAGCTTCACAAGGTGCCCCAATGTGCTGTTGAAGCGGTATAACAACACGAGTAGGCTCCTTCGCCTTTTCCACTTTACATCTTTCTGTTGCTTCCTTATAGTGAGGAGGATGTACCCCTCCCCTGAAGGATAAAAGACTCATTTATATTCACCCCTTATTTCATAAAATTGATTTTTAAAAATTTTTGACCACAAGCAATGTTCATTTTGTTTTTCACTACATTTTCTACGGAAAACTAGAAATTGTTCGTAAAATACTTATTTTGTATACTGTATTATGTATTACAAATAAAATATTCCACGTTTCATTTACTATTTACCATAAAAAATCACAGGTCATCAAAACAAAACTTTATTAAAAGCATACATTTATATATTAACTTCTATGTCTAAAAAAGTCAATCCAACTTCCTCTTTATCAAGTTAATTTAGAAGTAAGAAAATATAACTAAAGCTATATAATCATTGAAAAATGAAGTCTTTCATATGATTCGTCAAATTTTTATTAGTTAAAAAAAAAGAAAATTGCGATGCGCAATCTTCTTTTTTTTTTTAATATTCGACAAAACATTATTTATCTTTATTTAGTTCATTTAGTCCATCCGAAATATATCCCTTGATCCAATCAATAACTTCCATATTATTTAATGGAACACCCCTTAAAACCTTTCTCACCTCTCTTGTATCTAATACCAACTCATTTTTATTAATACGATGTTTATACAAATAATCAATCTTCTCATTTGACATAATTATGATAACCATCGTATCCACCATATCTCCTAAAGGAGCTCTATCAATATGATTCCTCTCAAATCTAGCAAGTATTTTCGTTCCTTTCCCTACCTCAGATTCAATGTGAAACTTCCCATTGCACCGCTCACAGGCAGCCTTAAATAATGAGATTCCCAATCCAACTTTTCTTGTTTTTCGAGTAGTTATAAAAGGATTTGTTACTTTTTGTAATAATTCTTTGCTCATACCCATACCATTATCCACAATCTCTATATTCATAGAATTTTTCCTCTCATTTTCATCAATAATAATCTCAATGAAAGTGGCCTTTGCAGAAATGCTATTTTGAACAATATCTAGTATATGAAGGGATAGCTCTCTCAATTCATAAAACCTCCAGGTCAATTTATCTTAAAGATTCAAAAATACTACCTATATTCTTTTGATCTACCTCAATAAAATTCTCTCTCTCTAATATATCCCATAAATAATGTGCATCAGAACTTTGAATAAACTGATACTTTCTCAAATATCTATATTTGTCTAAAAATGTATTTAGATTACATGTCTTTGATACTTCTAATGTTTTAATTGATAATTCTTTAGGAATAAACCCTAAAGTTCCTATTAAACTATAAGAATTTCTATCAACATGGGCAGGAATAATTATTCCTGCTCGTTTTTCTACTTCATGAAACACTTCATTGATGGAAAGATTACTAGAACCTATTAACATTCTTTTATTTTCTCCTACTACTTCATCTTTCTTATTAAATATTAATTGTCTACCAAAGAGTTTTGGGTTATTTTCTTTTACAGGTAATTTATCGTATACTAATTTTTGAAAAGAAAGTGCCTTATCTATGCTCTTGAACAAACAAATAAGATGTACCTCTTCCTTTGTTTGAAGTTCCATTCCGGGTATGACAATAATCCCTTTATTTTTTGCAACCTGTAAACAAGCTATACAATTTTCTACACTATTATGATCTGTGATAGCTATTGCATCAAGACCTTTTAATATGCACATGTTGATAATGTTATTAGGAGTCATATCTTCATCCCCACAAGGCGAAAGTGCTGTATGAATATGAAAATCTACGGCTATTTTCATATTATCTCAATCCTGATTCATACATTTCACAAAAAATTTCATAGCTATTCAAATTTGTACTTAAAATCGGAATATTCTCCTCCTTTGCTTTATCAATAGTCTTCTGATCTATATCAATAGATTCTGGAATAATGATACAGCTAATATCTAATAGACTTGCTACTGCCACAATATTCATGTGAGTCTGTACCGTAATCCATGCATCTCCTCCCTTAGCATGTGACATGACCCAGCTTAATAAATCACAACAATATAATCCTTCGATTTCTGCAGTAATACCTTCTTCTCCTGTAATTAGTTTAAATTTTTCTTTTTCAATTAGATTCTTAACCTGCATCCTTTTCCCTCCTATATATAGATTTTTATCTTTAACATTGTAAATTCACCGATATTTGATTCTATATGAAATTCATCACTATATCTTTTTATATTTGGCAACCCCATACCTGCCCCAAAACCTAATTCTCTTACTTTATTAGAAGCAGTTGAAAACCCTTCCTCCATAGCCTTATCAATATTTTTAATACCAGGTCCATTATCCTTAGCAATAATTTCTATATCATCAGGGCTAATAAATACAGTTATTTTTCCGCCTTCTGAATGAATGACAATATTCATTTCAGCTTCATATGTAGCAATAGCTACTTTCTTGATAGCTTTTGAATCAATCCCTAACTGTCTTAAAACCTTTTTAATGTTACTTGATGCTTCACCAGCTCTTGAAAAATCATCTTTTATAATCTCATATTCTAATTTAATACTATTTTTCCCTTGTTCATTAACCATAAACCTTACGCTCCTCCCCTGCTAGGAATGCCTTTAAGTCCATTGGCATATAATATTCCACAAGCAGTATATAGAATGTGATTTGTACTAAGTAATATCATATTATTTTTATTAGCTAAGTCAATAACTTCTTTTACAGGTTTTTTTCCTCTTACAAAAACCACTACATTAATATCGGTCATTTCCGCAGTTCTGATTACCTGTGGATTCGTAAGTCCTGTAAGTAATAAAGTCTTTTCATTGATAAAAGCTAACACATCACTCATTAAATCACATCCAAAGGCATGATCTACTTCCATATCTAACAAACTTTCTCCCGCTAAACACTCAGCATTTAACAATTGCATAATTTCAATAGTTTTCATTCAAATCCCCCTCAATATTCATTCTTTGCAGCAAAATCTGAATATTGGTATAAGACCTTCATAAACGAATTTTGTATCCCTACTAATAACTTTGTATCATCTTTCACTCCTGCTTCAAACCCTTGTACAAGAGTATCTACCAATTTTACAAACTCATTATGAACAGATTGCATATTTTTAGATGGATTCTCCTTTTTGAGTTGAGCTTGAATTCCCCTTAAATCATCCACATACTTTTTTATCAGAATACTACATCTTTTCATATCTTCTTGACTTTTTTTTGATTGTTTTATGTTTTCGGACAATTCTTTGAGCATTTCAGTTAATCCTTTTCTGTGACTTTGTAATATAGATATATATTGAGAATCCTCTTTTGTATATTTTATTGCTCTCGTTGGAATACTTTTTGTTACTACAAAGGCTTCCTCATATTCTTGTTTGATACTTGGCATAACCCTATCAATACTTTCTCTATCTAGCATACAAACGGTCATCACTTTATACCCACCATTATACCAAACATAAGCACCCATTTCCTTGGTATTTAATTCCTTAGCTAAGGCCTCTGCATTTTCCTTTGTTGTAAAACTTCCAACTTGAACACTATAGATGTCAAAGCCTTGTATTTCAAAGGTATTTGCATATGCTTCTTTTGTTGGTTTATCTATGACATCTGTATTTTTATTTTGTTTTGCTACTTCTTTAGGTACTTCTTTAGGTACTTCTTTAGGTACTTCCTTATTTACTTCTTTATTTACTTCTTTATTTACTTCTTTAGTTACATTTTTAGGGACATTTTTATCTGCAATTATTCTATTTTGAGAAAGCATAGGTAGAATAATATATTTGGTACCTAAATAACCTATTAAAATAGATAAACTAAATAACAGTATGACTACAATCGTAAAACTAAATTTTTTCCCTATACTTTCTTTTCTCACCTTTGCTCTTGTTTGTCTCACTCCTACGCCCCCTTTTATATCTTCCCCATATATCTCCTATATTAATTATATGCATACTTACTTTCATAAATCATTTTGTATTTTCAACATCCTTCTAAAAAACATTTAAAAGATTATCTTATTTTAATTTTCTACAAACTATATGTCATTTCCTTTTGATTTTAAAAAAATTTTTATCATAAATACTTTTTGATAAATTACATTTTTTTGTAAATAAATTCATAAAAACATCCGATAATTAATATAGCTTATAATTAAAAAGAAAAGGAGTTTTTCCAATGGGTAATAATCCTATTCAAAAAATACTTAATCAAAAAATAGTTGAAATTAAAAATAGACTACCGCTTAATATTCCTTTTATAAAAAATAAATCAGTAACAAGTTTTGAACATGTTTTAAACGAAAAACTTAATAATGATAAATCTCAAAATACTTCTTCTACTAAATATGATCCTATTATTGAATCTGCTGCTAAAAAATTTAATATGGATCCAAATTTAGTTAAAGCTGTAATCAAAGCAGAATCCCAATTTAACAAAAACGCTCTTTCTAAAGCTGGTGCACAAGGACTTATGCAATTAATGCCTCAAACTGCTAAAGGACTAGGTGTGACCAGTCCTTTAGATCCTGCACAGAATATTTATGGAGGTACTAAATATTTACATGATATGCTGTCAAAATATAATGGAAATACAAAGCTAGCTTTAGCAGCTTACAATGCTGGACCTACTAATGTAGATAAATATAAAGGAATTCCACCTTTTAATGAAACCAAAAACTATGTAGATAAAGTTCTAAAGTCGAAAAAAAGATATGATCTCACAACTTCTTCAAAAAATTTTGAAACCCTACTGTAAAAACAGTAGGGTTTTTTTAAAAGAATCTTCTAGCTGTAACAAATCTACCTCTATAATATGAACTATTCAAATCTGTTATGGTGATTCTACGTCTTCCTGTAGCAGCATGTATAAACTGACCATTTCCTATATATATACCTACATGACTAACATTTCCATTATTTCCTCCATTTGTATCAAAGAATACTAAATCACCTATTCTTAAATTACTCTTTGATACTTTTTGACCTGCTCTTGATTGTTCTCTAGATGCTCTAGGAAGCTTTATTCCTATTTTTTTATATACATAAGAAGTAAATCCTGAACAGTCAAAAGTATTTGGTCCCATAGCTCCATATACATATCTTTTACCTAGTTGTTCTTTAGCAATAGTCACTGCTTTTATTCCTAAAGCAGATCTACTCATGCCTCTTGAGGCTTGTGTATCTTCTAATACAATGGTTAGATAATCTTTATATACCCAACCTTCTTGATTTTCTTTAAGAATTATACAATACCAATCATCTTTAAAATCCTTTACTTGAACATAGTTATCTACACTTAAGCTATCTATGATTTCTCCTGTATCAGAAGGATCTTTTCTTACATTTACATTATTCCCTGTAATCTTTGCTGTTTTATAATTAGGTTTTATCTTTATATAATCTGAATGCACCCAACCTTGTCTATTGTCAACATTAATGGCATACCATTCTGCTTTTTTATCTATTATTGTTACTTGTGTACCTTTATATAACTTTCCTATAGTACCCATAGTAAGATCAGGTTGTTCTCTTATATTTAAAGTATTTGCTGTGACAATTCCTTTTTTTATTAAATCTTTTTCTTTATTTACAGTAACAACTAATTTGTTATGTACCCATCCAATATTTTCATCATTTAATGCTATGCCGTACCATTCACCACTACTGTTTAGAATATGAACATACTCTCCTAACTTTAAAGTGTTTAAAACTGCTGATTCAATTTTAGGTTCTTGCCTAACATTTACGTTATTCCCTATGACGACTCCGTCTATAGGCTCTTGTCCATAAGCTAAAGAAAACATTAGTAAATTACACAGCAACATCAAACAGAAATATTTCATAAATTTAATCATTTGTAATCCCCCTATAGCATGAATAGTTCATTAGCATATTTTCACCTGTAAATAAATTATTACCTTTACACGCACTTTTAATACATTTCTACAAAAAAAACATAAATTCCTTCATTAATCACAAAAATAAAATTGGTAAAAAATAAAAACTACTCATGGCTGAGTAGTCTATAATTCTTGGTGCGAGAGACGGGACTTGAACCCGTACGCCATTAGACACATGTCCCTCAAACATGCCTGTCTGCCAGTTCCAGCACTCTCGCAATCATTAAATATGGTTTTATAACCTATTTAAGTAACAGTATTAATATTTTTGCACTTATATAGTATAAATCTATTTTATTATTTTGTCAAGAAACTATTTTTCATCAATCACATACCAATTCTCTATATTATTATATATCCTATTAGGTTTAGGAATTATGTTTCCTTTAACATATTTCTTCATAATGACTGAACTGTTTTTAAAATATAAGCTAAAATACGGCAAATCATCTACCACTAAATGTTGTATTTCTTTATATTTTTCTTTTTTCAATTGATCATTCTTTATGAAGGCAGCTTCATTCAAAAGTTTATCCATATCAGAATTATTGTAACCAATAAAATTAGTACTACCTATACGGCTTGAATGAAAAATAAAACGAAGATCTGGTATATTTGATAATTGCCAACCGCCTAAAACAATGTCAAATTGTCCTTTTGCTATTCTTCTTTCATATTCTTGCCAATTCATTTTGTTAATTACTATATCTACCCCTATTTCTTCAAGTTGATTAGAAAGCATTTGAGAAACCCTCATCCTTTGAGGATTATCTTCATTTACAAGGAAATTTAGTCTTAATTCTTGCCCTAATTCATTCTCAAGCCACTTATCATCATCTCTATTTTCCCAACCGGATTCTGCTAATAATTTTTTTGCTACTAATAAATCCTTTCCAAACTTCTTTTCTTCCTCATCATATAAATAGCTATCTGGATAAATTGGCACATCTACCACAGTAGCATGTCCTAAATATACTTCGTTGATAATAGCATGTCGATCAATACTATATCCTAATGCTTTTCTAACATTTTTGTCTTGGATGATTTTATTACGAAAATTAAACCCTAAAAACTCGTAATCTTTCGTTACGTATTCATATATGCTTAATGACTTATCTCCACTATATTTTTCCCAATCAAAATTTGTTGCTGGCGCAACATCTACCTCTCCTACTTCAACAGAAGTCAATGCACCCTCTTTGTCTGGTACCCTCTTTGCAATGATTGAAGTAATATAAGGCTTATCCCCCCAATAGCTATCATTTACAACTAATTTTATATCTTTAAACTTATTATAAGATTCAACCTTATACGGACCTGTTCCAATAGGCTTTATATCCACTCCATCGTATACCCTTGTTTTACTTTCGAACTGATGTTTTGGAATAATTGGAAAAGTAAAAAGCTCAATACCACTATTTATTCCAGTATCAAATTTAACAGTTATTGTATTTTGACTTAAAATCTTAATATTTTTTATATGTTTTACATATTCACTATATATAGGTTCTTTCCCAGATGTATTCATCTTAATAGAATCAACCGTAAATTTCACGTCCTCTGAAGTAAAAACTTTTCCATCATGCCAAACTACATCATCTCTTAACTTGAATGTCCATTCCAATCCATCCGCTGAAACATTCCAACTTTCAGCCAAAGCTGGCTGAGCATTTAAATTTTCATCCAGCCTTATTAATCCTTCGTAAATCAATTGATCTAAGTAATAAATACTTTTGTTATCATTTAAAATAGGATTTAAGGTATCAAACTGAATGACAGGAATGGACAATTCACCACCAGATACTGGTTTTCCTATTGGCACAGGCTCATCTTCATTTTGCTTTATTTCCACATTCTTATTCATACATCCTGATAATGCAAGAATAACAAAGAAAAAACATAGTACATTTTTTATTCTATTCACCAAAACTCCTCCACATTTTGTTTAAAGAATTTTCTTTAATTTACTATTTTCAACCAACCCTGGAATTCGTCCTCTTTTTGCAACAGGTTTACCCGCTACTTCTTTTATATCCATAGTCATATCAATAGCTGGAGCTCCTGATATATAACTACCAACTCCAAAGGAATCTGCACCTGCCTCTGATAGTATTCTAATCTTTTCTGGTGTCAATCCTCCAGACACAACTATTTTAACATGATTATATCCATTAATATCTAATTTGCTTCTTAACTCTCTAACAAGATGAGGGGTAACTCCTCCTCTTTCACTCGGTGTATCTAATCGAATACCAAACAGCTTATCACCCAATTCTTCTGCAATACGTAAACTTTCTTCAACTTCATCTTTAAACGTATCTACTAACACAATTCTCTTATGAGACTCTGGAGTAACTTCATTATAAACTTTTGAAACTTTAAGCGTATCTCCCGCTATTAGCATAGCTGCATGTGGAATAGTTCCTGATGCTTCTATATTCATTAATTTTGCTGCTAATACACAACTTGCACCATTTGCTCCACCAATCAAAGCTGCTCTTTCCATTACTGGTGCAACAGCTGGATGCACATGTCTTGCTCCAAAACATAAAAAACTCTTACCTTCACAAGCTTCTTTCACTCTATTTGCTGCTGTGGCCCACCCACTAGCACTCGCTAAGCTTCCAAGCATTGCAGTTTCTAAAACACCAAATTCTTTATAAGGTCCCTTAATTCTAACTAAAGTGTCTTTTGCCTCAAAAGTTTCTCCTTCTTCTACAGCCCATACTTCAACATCTTTATCCTTTAACATATTTTTTACTTCTTCTATCCCAACAAACACACCAGGTTTTCTAGCAAAAATTTCAGCTGTTACAATTTCTCTATCAAGATTCATATATTTTAAAATATCCAATGTTCTTAAAAAGTAAACATCTGTAGTCAGTCCTGATAAAATCTCTTCATGATTACTAGAGTGCATTAACCTATCTTCCTTAATTTTTATGTCTTTAATATCCTCAAGGCTTGTCATATGTTTCATTTGATCTCATTCCTTTCTATTTTTTCAAAAATATTTCTGCGATATAAATCATGAAATAAGCAATACCTGAGCCAATAAGAGGTCCTACAGGATAACCTTTAAAAACTACAATTCCTAGTATGGTTCCTATCACCACAGAAGTTACAATAGTAGGCTCCATATCAAGTAAATATCCTCCTCGTGACCCAAAGATAGCTACTAGTATACCTGCAATAATACCTATGAATCCTTTATAGGTTTTAAAGCTATTAAGCATTGATATTACATCTAGTTCTCCTAAGGCAAATGGTGCAAGGACACCCATCATCAGTACGATGACACCAATCTTCAATCCATATTTATTTAAAAATATTAGTACGGAATGAGAAAAACCTTTCATTTCTCCTCCCATTTGCCCTAATAGTAAGAAAAATATTAAACCACTTACAGCCAACGCTAAAGAATTATTTTTCCCTACCATAGCTAATATCAATAAAACCAACAGGGTAATGCTTCCTAAATATTCTTGACTCATAGCTTCTCCCCTATATTTTTTATTTGTATGTAGGATTTGTTTGCCATAATCATTATAAATTACTTATAGAGTTTATTCAACAAAATCCTTCTATACCTATATAAATATATAGATAACAAGTACGATCCTGTTACCTATATATAATCTTATAAACCTTATAACTTTTTATCACCTTTTTTACATATGCTTTTGTTTCAGGAAAAGGAATATCTTTTAAAAATTCACCATCATCACTATATTTAGGATCCTTAAGCCATTTGTTTACATTCCCACTTCCACCATTGTACGCAGCAATCATCAGTTGTAAATGATCATCAAATTCTTCCCTTAATTTATCTATATACCAACATCCTATTTTTATATTTGTATCAGGAATAAACAAAATTTCTTCATTATAGTTATCAATACTTAATTCTTCAGATGCCCATTTCCCCGTTACTTCAGATATCTGCATAAGTCCTCGTGCATTTTTATTAGATTTTGCTTTTTCATCAAATTTACTCTCTGTTCGAATAATAGCTGCAATAAGATAAGGATCTAATTTATATTCCTTTGCATATTTCTCTATAATATCTCCATAGTGCATAGGATATAATATTTTTAATAGCCAATTTGTATTCGTTAAAGCTACTCCAATTGACATTACAATAATCATTACCACAAGTAACTTCCTATATTTTTTTAAATCAATAAAAATCAAAGGTATCCCTCCACCGGCCTAGCTGGTTACTCTTTTTAATTGTTCTACTATTTGATGTTTTAAATGCTTCAAATCTAAATTATTATCTAAAATCACATCAGCATATTTCTTTTTTTCTTTTGTGGATATTTGAGATTTCATTCTCTTTAGTGCATCCTCATCACTAATTTTATCCCTACTCATTAAACGATTGAGCTGTACTGTTTCATTAGCTGCCACCAACCAAACTTCATCTACTAATTCTTCCATATGCAGTTCTATCAAAAGAGGGGCATCTATTATTATAACAGGATAAGTGTTCATTTTGTTATACATATTTATCCGATTTACAATTTCTTCTATTATTCTTTTATGAGTAATATTATTCAGCTTTTTTAATTGTTCTTTATCTGAAAAAACAAGTTGTCCTAATACTTTTCTATTTAGACTTCCATCTTCTTTAATAACTTTCCCTCCGAAAACATTTTTAATTTCACATAAAGCAGGTTGCCCTGGTAGTACAATTTCTCTAGCAATAAGGTCTGCATCAATAACTGGAATCTCAAATTCTTTTAAGATATTTGAAGCAGTACTTTTCCCTGAAGCAATTCCACCAGTAAGTCCAATAACCTTCATCTAGCTACTTCCTTTCATTATTTTGTCTCATACCAACTATTTCCTACATTCATGTCAACTTTTAATGATACCTCTAAATGAATAGCACTTTCCATTTGCTCTTTCAAAATATTTTTCACTTCATCAAGTTCATCTTTATGTGCCTCCACAATCAACTCATCATGTACTTGTAAGATTAATTTCGACTTCAATTTTCTATTTTTCAATTCATGATAGACACGAAGCATAGCTATTTTTATAATATCTGCAGCACTACCTTGAATCGGCGTATTCATGGCGGTTCTTTCACCAAATGAACGGACATTATAATTTTTAGCCTTCAATTCTGGTATATCTCTTCTCCTATTTAAAAGGGTTGTTACATAACCTTTTTCTTTTCCTTCCATCACTATATTCTCCATATATTCTTTTACACCTGTGTATTTATTAAAATATTCATCAATGTATTTTTGAGCCTCTTTCTTTGTTATATGAAGATTTTCTGATAATCCATAATCACTGATGCCATATACAATACCAAAGTTAACTGCCTTTGCTCTACTTCTTTGAAGAGATGATACCTCATCTATAGGTATATTAAAAACCTTAGAAGCAGTTGATGCATGTATATCCTGTTCTTTACGAAACGCTTCTATTAAATTATGATCCTTTGATATATGAGCTAGTACTCTTAATTCTATCTGTGAATAATCTGCATCAAGTAGTAAAAATTCTTCATTTGTAGGAACAAATACTTTTCTAATTTCTCTTCCTACATCAAGTTTTATAGGTATATTTTGAAGATTTGGTTCAGTACTACTTATTCTACCAGTAGCAGTAACCGTTTGATTAAAACTAGAATGAATTTTTTTGGTTACTTGATTAATCACACCAATTAATCCATCTACATAAGTAGATTTTAATTTTACCATTTGTCTATATTCTATAATTTTAGGAATAATATTATGCTTATTGTATAACTTTTCTAAAACCTCAACATTGGTAGAATAACCTGTCTTTGTCTTTTTTATAGGTGGTAATTCAAGTTTGTCAAACAAAATTACTCCTAATTGTTTTGTGGAATTGATATTAAATTCTTCTCCTGCTTCATGAAATATCTCCCTTGTTAGATGATTGATTCTATCATCTAATGTCTTTCCTAATTCATCAAGCTTTTCTTTATCCACCATAAAGCCTTCAAATTCCATATCTGCTAGTACCTCAATTAAAGGCATCTCTACTTCATAATACAGTTTTTCAAGGTCATATTCTTCTAATTTTTCAATAAGAATCTCCTTTACCTTTAGAACTGTATCACAAAAACAAAATCCATATTCTACCAATTTTTCTTTCGATACTTCATAAAAATCTATTCTCTTTTTGCCTTTTCCTAATAAATCCTCTTCACTTAAAATATTCTCATTTAAGTAATCATATGCTATATCACTGATTTCATAAGATTTTCTTGTTGGTTCAATTAAATAAAGGGCAATTGCTGCATCAAAATATATATTATTTAGAGCAATATCATGTTGTTTTAAAGTAATCATGTCTTTTTTTATTTGGTGTCCATATTTTTTTATATTCCTATCTTCAAAAACATCTTTAAGTAACTCTAACAGTTCTGTATTGTCCTTTGTATCTATAAAATAATTTTCTTCCTCTATCATCATATGTATACCAATAATTTGATCATTTCTCAAATCTATCGTATCACTAAATATTTTAAAACAAAGTTCTCCCTTTTCTATGATTATTTCTTTTAATGCTCTTAACTCTTCCATGGAGTGAATTATAGTTGTTTTTATGTCCTTTTTTTCTCTTTTTTCCTCTTTAGGCTTAATTTTTTCCATCAATTTTCGAAACTCTAATCGTTTAAATAAACTCCACAATTTTTCTATATCAGGTTTCTCCATTTTAAACTCTTCTAATGACATTTCAACAGGTACATCTGTAATAATAGTTGCTAATCTTTTACTCAAAACAGCTTGTTCTCTATATTCTTCTAGTTTTTCTCTCAATTTACTTCTTGATACCTTATCAATATTATTTAATAAATTCTCAATACTTTTAAATTCTTTTATTAATTTTGCTCCTGTTTTTTCTCCAATTCCTGGAACACCTGGAATATTATCAGATTTATCTCCCATAAGTCCTTTTAAATCAATAAATTCCTTAGGGGTTACTCCATATTTTTCTAAAACTTCCTTTTCACTATACTCTTCTAATTCACTAATTCCTTTTTTTGTAATTAGTACTTTTGTTTTATCAGAGGCTAATTGTAACGCATCCCGATCTCCTGTAATGATAAAGGGATACACATTTTCATTTTCACAAAATTTTGCAATAGTTCCAATCAAATCATCTGCTTCAAAACCTTCAATCTCTACCCTATGAATTTTAAATGCATCTAAAACTTCTTTGACTATAGGCATCTGCTGTGCTAACTCTGAAGGCATTTTTTTTCTTCCAGCCTTATAATCATCATATTCTTTATGTCTAAAGGTAGGTGCCTTTTTATCAAAGGCTACAGTAATATACTCAGGACTATAATCCTCAAATATCCTATACAGTACATTTACAAATCCGTAAACAGCATTTGTATGAATCCCCTCCTTTGTCGTAAGATCTGGTAAAGCATAAAAAGTTCTGTTTATAAGACTATTTCCATCTATAATAATAATCTTTTTATCTTCCAAAGTAATCCTCTCCTTATAATTTCTTCTAAGTCTTAGCTTATCTATATGCTACCCAAAATAAAAAACTAATAGACATTACTATATTCTTAATTATTTTATAAATTCCTGCATAAAAAAACAAGTCTCTCCCCTAAGACTTGTTTTTTATGATTATTTATTTCGAATTCTTTTTAGAAAATATCTCACTAACGGCACCCCAATAATCCCTATTAATAAAATAATAGGTAATACACTCACCAGCATAATAAAACTTTTTTCAAAAAAATTCTTTATACCATTGATTGTGCTAATAAATCCTTTTTTTGCTTTATCCAATAAGTCATCATCTACTGATTGAATTTTTTTATCCTTTGGAATAACCTCATTAAGGGATACTTCAATTTTTGAAAGACTAACTAATTGATCCCACCGCTTAATATTTCCAGTTAATCGATTAAGATCTCCTCGAACCCGTGTTAGTTCTCGCTCCACCTCTAACACATCTTTGACACTTTCAGCTTTATTCATAATTTCTCGAAGCCTTTTTTCTTGAATTTTGAGATTTTCTACTTCGTTAACCGTATCCCTATACATTTGTGTAATATCTTCACCATTTATAGAAAAATTTGTAACTTTTCCTAATCCTTTTACTTCCTCTACTATATTAATAAAATTACCTTCTGGCACGCGGATAGTTATATTTCCTCTTCTTAGGGACGCTTCTGGCTCTTCAGGAACATAATGACTGTACTCAGTGTTTGAATTTTCAATGTATCCCCCTATAACTTCTGCCATATTTACAATCTTATTAAATTTCTTATCATAATCTTCTATATCAAGATGAATATAAGCACTTTTTATGATCTTTCTTTCACTTAACTGTCTTACTTGTTTTTCTGATACTTCATTGATCTTTGGGCTACCTGCAAACATTTCAATATTTTTATTCTTCGTTCCACGCAGTTCACTATTCTCTGCTGTAAATACCCGACTTTGTGCCATACCATAATTAGCACCATCATCTTCTATTTTTAGCATAGATCCTTCTTTTGCTTCATCCATACTTATTTCTTCTTTTGTCCCCATATTCATACTACTTAACGTTGAAGCAGATATAATGAGTATAATAAATACTGCTGCAATCGAAGAAAACACCTTCCAATTGAATTTTTTATTCTTCTTTAGAGGAATAACTTCTTCTTTTATTTCATCATTTAACATTTCCTTTTCTTTATTGACGTTTAATAAGGATTCATGTAAATCATTTTCGAAGCCCTCTGGCAAATCAACCATTGGAAGTTCATTACATAAATGAATATGCTTCATTAAAGTTTCATATTCGCTTCTGCATTTCAGACATTCTTTTAAATGATCATCCATCATCTCTTTCGTATGTTCATCTAGTAAATCATCTATATAAAGAGATATCATCTCTTCCATTTCCGTACATCTCATAATATCCCTCCTTTCTATATTTTGACGAAAAATTCATCATAAAGTTCCCTATTCTTTTCTATTACTTTTTTTAATGATTGTCTGGCCCTACTAATTCTTGATTTTATTGTCCCTTCAGAGCAATCTAATATTTTACTAATCTGTTCGTAAGAAAAACCTCTAATATCTCTTAATACAATTACGGTTTTATGATCTTCTGACAAACAATTGATTGCTCTTTGAATATTTCTTTGTCTTTCTCTTTTGGCAACAATATCTTCCGGTATATACGTCTCGTCAGGTAACTCTCTAATAATGTTTCCATCTTCTGTATCAATCTGACGATCATAAGAACATGTTTTTTTCGATTTTCTTTTTCTTAATAAATCTAAAGAAGTATTTGTTACAATTTTATACAACCATGTTGAAAAATTACTTTCCCCTTTAAATTTATGTAATGATTTATAAGTTTTTATAAAAGCCTCTTGTGTTGCGTCCTTTGCATCCTCTATATTTCCTAACATTCTATATGCAATATTAAATGCCAGTTTTTCATGTTCTTTTATCAAAGCTTCAAAACTTTCTATATCTCCTTGTTGACTTTTATGAATCAGTTCTTTCACAATCTTACTCACAATACATCCCTCCCTTCTTGTTATAAGAATCCTATAATTTTAGACGGTAAAATAAACACTAAAGTTCCCTATTTTTTAAAATAAAAATCATTATACTTTTTTTAATATAAGTAAAAAGTGACGCAAACTGCGTCACTTTTATTTTACTTCTATCACAGGAATATTTTTTTGAATATGATAAGGATGAAAGAAAGATTGAACAATATTTTTTTCACAATCATAGATAACAGTAGCGTGATGCATAAAATTATTTCTTAAATAATAACGCAAATCAATAGATTTAAGCACTATGTTATCCATTTCTTCAGATTTTATCACCTGATAAATAGGGGTAAAGTCTTGAAAATATTTTCCCATATTTGTTTCCTTAAACATTTGAATATCTTCATCCTCTGGTATTTTGAATTTTTTTCTTTCAAATATTTTTCCATTTAATAAATTTACTTGTCCTACGAGATTATGGCTTTTGGTACTTACAATAAAGTCCCATTTATGATAAGCCATAAGAGCTGGTAAAATATTCACACTACAAACTTTATATCCATGGTGATAATAATTCTTTACAATTTTTTCTGCACGCTGTTTCATCATCCACCTTGATATTAGATATATGAAAAAACTCATTGCAATACCTATATAAAGAGCCGTTGTCTTTTCTTTTACAAAGATCAATAAAAAACATAATACCGTAATAACAGGATCATAAAGCATCAATATCCCTATCATAGATTTCTTCTTAGTAAATGGCATAAATAGCTTTGCTCCATAGGAATTTAAAATATCAAAGAATGTATGCGATATACAACCAATTAGCGTCCATATAAATACTCGTAAAAGCTGAAATTCTGCAAAAAACAATGATAATCCTATGGTAATAATCCCTGCAAGAACAAAAAGAGCTGGGATAGAATGGGATATACCCCTATGATGCTTCAAATAAACATAATCTCCCTTTAGTTTTGCAATAATATCAATATCAGGAGACATGGCTCCAATTGCACAACCTAATGAAACAGGATTAGTAAATGCTACTGGATCTCCACTGTATGCGGATATGGCCAGACCAATAACTCCATGGGTAATTGGATCCATTACTTACACCTCTATTCTAAATTTTAACCATAAAATTAGTTTACCATAATCATTCTTCTTCTTCAAGGAATATACAAAATTTTCATTTATTTTTAACATTTTTCATAGGATTCCAAACTTAAACTTTTTTACATTTTTTTAATAAATAGTTGCATTCCTCTTTTATTTGTGTTATTATAGTTCTTGTCACTAGGCAAGCCGAAGTGGTGGAATTGGCAGACGCGCTGGACTCAAAATCCAGTGGTAGCAATACCGTGCGGGTTCGACCCCCGCCTTCGGCACCAAGTTAAACTCAAGGTAGTCAACCTTGAGTTTTTTATTTTATACTAAACGGAGGGATATTTATGGGTCAAACTTACTATTGTCCAGACTGCAAAGAAATATTAGAAGTCATTAGTTCCTGAGGTTCTGTAAGCTATTTCTGTAAGAAATGCAAAATATTAAAATCTAGCAAAAGAATTTTGAAAGAACTTCCAAAAGAAAAAGTTGAAAAAGAAAAAAACATAAAATAATACGAAGGGACGCTTTTTTTGGCAAGCGTCCCTTCTTTTTTAATTTTTCTATCTAAATATTCCTCTTCTTCTTCTCTTAAGATATTCTTCTATATTTTTCACTCTTTCTTCTAAATTTTCAACCTCTTTAAGTTTTTCTTCTATATTTTTCATTCTTTCTTCTATCTTTTCAATACTTTTTAATTTTTCCTCTAATGTTTTTATATGTTTTTGTAATTCATCCAACTCTTTTTTAAGAGTATTTTCCTTCTTAACTTTTATTTCTTTATCCTCAACTTTTTTATTCTTGACTTCTTTATCCTCTATTCCTTGATCTTTTACCATATTCTCTAGCTTTCTATTAGAGTTTATTTTCAGAGGTATTTTATCCACATTTTCAAGAGGACCAAATCCTATAAATGAAAATTCAGGATACCCCTTCCCAAAAGTATAGTGAAACTGATAAGCAGCTTTTATATTCTCAGCATTTGTATTAAACTTATATCGGAAAAAATTGATTGTTTTTGATTCTTTCCATAAATAAAGTTCACTCCAAGTTTTACCTTCATCCATTGTATAACAACTCACTACCTGTTCATACTCCGTCCATACAATCCAAAGCTTTTCACCTTGCTTAATAAAAGTAGGATGTGCACAATTTGAAGGATTGGATACTATCTTTTCTACTAATCTTACTACTTTCTTATTTTCAAATTTGTATTTTTCATATTTAATAACAAGATTTCCTTGAAAATATTCTGAATAAGTAAGATGTAAAATTTTATTTTTTGTCATGAACATATCTAAATATAATTTATCATTAGAACTTGAAGTAACTTGTATGGAATTTTTCCATTGTTCATTTTCTAAATCAAATTCCTTTATGTAAATCTGTTCTTCATCCTTTAAAAAATCATAAAATCCTATCATTAGCCTATTTTCATTTTGTATAATTTGAAATGTATTTAAGAATTTTTTTCTGTTAATATCCTGTAGCACAAAGGTTTTCCATTCTTGGTTGCTATAATAATGGTGATATATTCTATAAGACATGCTACTTTCATTTGAAGATACACAATAAATCATATGTACTTGTTTATTATGTATAAACAAATTTAAATTAAGTATACTGAGTGTGTCATCTCCTCCTAAAAGATTTTTATGCCAAAAACCATTTTCTAAGGACATTAAAACTAGTTTCCCATCTTTTCTGTGATATGCAAAATATACATTATTTTCTTCATCTATGGCTGCATCATATTCTAATGTACAGTCATCAACAAACATATCTGATGCATATTCCTTTAAGTACTTATCAAAATATGTATATACAATTTTTTCTTCATGCCATCGGAAATTATATACATTTCCTAGGCGATCGTGAATTAACACATTTCTTTGATTTGCAAAGGACATACTCTCACCATCCTAAATACAAATTGATTAAACCCTATTAAAAGCTCCTTTCCTATTATCATATTTAAGTATAAAAGAATATATGACAAATTTATATTAAAAGTGTAACAGATAAATTTCAAAGTGAATATACTAGCAGTGTAAAAGACATTTGTAAGAGAAAAATATAAGGGGGTTACGACTATGGCATGTAATCAAAATTCAGGACCACTTACCATGGCCCTTTCTGATAAATGCTGTACTGCAAATACTGGTTGTGAATTTGATGGAACACTTAGAAAGGTTCGAGCTGAACCTTTATATGTTCAGAAAGTTTACGATGCTGCATTATTTAATTTACAAGGATTAAGAACCATTTCAGGTCAAGAATTTAGACCATTTTTAGGAAGAGGCGCAAGAATCACTAGAATTTTAGATATTAGATGTAGAAAATTCTTTAACCCATCTGATATTAATGATGAAAGAAACTTAATTGTAAAACCTGAAACAACTATTTCCGGAGCAGAATTTGTAGAAAATGGAAATGGCAAACCTGTTTCAGTAGTAGGTCCTGATGGAACTGCTTCTGAAAAAATATTATATACCAACACAAAAGACTGTGATGACGAATTTAAGGGTACACCTATATTTGGTACACAAAATGTTAAAATCACAGGAGATGTAGTTGTAGAAATCGATGCCTTATTTACTGATGATTGTGATAAGCAATGTCAAATAACACTATCTGCAAACGTACCAATCGCAAGAGAATGTTCACCAATTGTTTTAACCAATTTCTTTGAATTATGCATGCCATCTGTTTTCAATACTGCATTCCTTCCACGCTTCGCTGAATTCTGTAACTTAAGTTGTGAAACAAGATTGGCAACCAATAGTATTATGAGAGATATTGTGATCTGTCCAGTAACTGGTGCTGTTAAAGCAAATCTAATTATTGCTCTTTGTGTAACTTGTGAAAAGAAAATCGTTGTTCCAGTTCAACTTTGTGTACTATCTACTGGATTTCCTAATCTTTCACCTGAAACAGCTCCAATATGTTCAACATTCCCACAATTATTCCCAGATCAAATCGATAAAAAATGTCCTTGTAGATGTGCAGAGGAAGCTGAAGCAGCAGAAACTGTTCCAGAATGCTAATAATAAATTATATAAAAATAAAAACACTTCGCTAAGAAGTGTTTTTGTTTTTATATATTATCGAGCAAATCTATAAGCCGAGTTCTGTATTTGACAGCCATCTATCTAGGTCTACTGTTGCCAGTAGACTCAAGCGACCTACCACTGGGACACGACGAGCCGCCGCTATATAGTCCCTTTCTTGGTCTTGCTCCGGGTGGGGTTTACAGAGCCCTCTCTGTCGCCAGAGAAGCGGTGAGCTCTTACCTCACCTTTCCATCCTTACCAATCATATTGGCGGTTTATTTCTGTTGCACTTTCCTTAGAGTCACCTCCACTGGGTATTACCCAGCACCCTTGCTCTATGGAGCTCGGACTTTCCTCGTTCGTGCAAAGCACGATCCGCGACCACCTGACTTACTCGAAATATTCATTTTTAACGACAAGTAATATATTATCATAAGGAATCGTTTTT
Source organism: Crassaminicella profunda (assembly GCF_019884785.1). Classification (GTDB taxonomy): domain Bacteria; phylum Bacillota; class Clostridia; order Peptostreptococcales; family Thermotaleaceae; genus Crassaminicella; species Crassaminicella profunda. The sequence continues at coordinate 1,442,712 of NZ_CP082326.1, read as the reverse complement.
GTCAAAATCCAATTTTTGTAAAAACCTTATTCATCACTACTTAGATATAATATTCTTCCACAATTATTGCATACTACAATATCTTGTTTTTTTAACTTAGTAAGGGTCATGACAGGCAAATCCATGTGACAACCCATACAAACATCCCCCTTAAGTACTACCACAGGATTATTTTTTCTAGATTTTATATCCATATATATTTCTATATTTTTTTTAGTGATTTTTTTTAATATTTCTTCTTTCTTTGTCTTTTTTTCTATAATATCCTTTTCTATTTTTTCTATTGTTATTTTCCTCTCTTCAAGCATATCTTTAATTGTACTACCCAGCGCCCGTCCCTTTAGCCCTATTCTTTTTACTTCTTCTTTTACTGCATCAATTTCTTCCATCATCTCCAGTGTTTTTGAATCAATTTCATTTAATTCTTCTTTTTTATGTTCTTCTTTTTTCATTAGACTTTCTAATTGTTTTAAATCGTTTATTTTTCCACCATATAATTGATCTTTTATTTTTTCTATTTCATACTCAATCTCACTATGTTCATGCTCCAACTTTCTTAATACATTTTCTTTCTCTTTCAATTCACCCTTTTTTGTCTCAAATTCACTTTTTAAGCCTTTATGTTCACCAATTTTTTGGCTTATTTCTTTTCCCTTCGTAACCTTTCTTAACATTTTTTCTTCTTTGTCTACGCTTTTTTCTATTTCTTGGAATTTCCATAAATAATCATTTTGATTCATAATCTCCCGCCTTTCATTTTCTTCAAAAATTTTATACCAAAAAAGAATAGGCAAAAAAACCTATTCTTATATGGTTTGAAAAGGATTCATATTATTAGATGCCAAAAAAACCTCCATATGGTAATTCTTTTCCATAATTAATTCCTTTAATTTTTCAAATAAAGGCCTACATACTAAATGCTCTGTTTCAAAATGGCCTGCATCAATTACTGCAATTCCTAATGATGCGGCATATTGAGCATCATGATATTTTACATCACCTGTTATATAGCAGTCACACCCTAGCTTATATGCATCATATATAAACTCTGCTCCACTGCCAGTACATAAACCTACCCTTTGTATACTTTTTTGAGTATCTCCTATGATTCTAATAACATTCATTGCAAGTTTTGATTTTATTTCTTGGCAAAATGCAGATAATTTTATAGGTTTTATTAGATTTCCTACTCTACCTAATCCATATGAATGGATGTCATTTTTTAATGTAAAAAGATCATATGCTACCTCTTCATAAGGATGTACCTCTACCATCTTTTTTATAACACCATTCAACTTTTCCTTTGGTACAATACTTTCTAACCTACACTCTGCTACTTTCTCTATTTCTCCTTTCGTTCCAATAAAAGGATTTGTTCCTTCTAATGGTTTAAAGGTACCCTTTCCTTCCGTTTGGAACGTACAATGACTGTAATTACCTATATGTCCTGCTCCAGCCCTACATATAGCATCCCTCACATTTTCAACATGGGTCCTTGGTACATAGACAACAAGCTTAAAATACTTTTCTTGATTCATTACCCTCAATGGCTTTGTATCCATGATATTTAGAATTTGTGCTAAAACATCATTTGTACCCCCATGGGCAATATCTAAATTTGTATGGGCACAAAAAAGGGTTATATCATTCTTAATTAGTCTATAAACCATATTGCCTATAGGATCATCTATTCTTATCTTCTTAAGGGGTTTAAAAATTAAAGGATGATGGCAGACAATCATATCTACATTTTTTGATATGGCCTCATCAATAATAGCTTCTGTTACTTCTAATGCTACTAAAATCCGATGAATGTCTTTATGAGCATTCCCTATCTGAAGACCTACATTATCCCAATTTTCTGCTAAATAGGAAGGTGCAATATTTTCCATAAGCTTCACTACACTTTCTAGTTTTTCAGCCATCTTAGCACCTCCTCAAATTCATGAATCTTTTCTTTGCATTGATTAAGCTTGTTTTTTGCTTTATCCGTCTCTTGCCCTATTAGATTATTTATAATATCATTTTGCTTCTTTATGTGCTTTTTTATAAAAATTTCTAATAAAGGATCTTTATTCTCTATTAATTTTTTTCCTATTTCAAAGTATATTTCATTCTCAATCTCGTCTTTTCCATGCTCTACAACTAATATTTCATAAATTCTATGATCTTCTGACACTAATTTTTCTTCTACGATTTTAAAATGATTATTACAAAGCCATCTTCTTAATTCATCTTGTGCTACCATAGGTTGTAGAATAAATCGCTTGATAGATTTTGTAACCTTAGGATGATTCATCAATATATCTCGAATTAAAAGACCTCCCATGCCTGCTATAATTACAGTATCTATCTCTTCTGGTTCTATAGGTTCAAGACCATTTCCAAGTCTTGTTTCTATAGAATCCTCTAAGCCATTATTTTTTATGTTTTTCTGTGCACTAAGTAATGGTCCTTTATTCACATCTGTTGCAATTGTTTTTTCTACAATTTTATTTTTCATTAAGTATACAGGAATATACCCATGGTCCGTTCCAACATCAGCTAAAATAGACCCTTTAGGTACTAATTTAGCAATATTTAATAATCTAGGCGTTAGTTTCATAATATTTCCTCTCACTACAATATATTTTTAAACTTTAAAAGCTTTTTTGCAAAATAAAAAAGTCACCCTAAAATCCTCTTCAATCTGTTTTAGGTTCTTCGTTCTTTCTATTAATCATTATAATACCTCCAAACCCAGATGTTTACTACATAATTTTTTATAATCCTACAAAAATTATATTAAGGAGGTTTTTTTATGAATGTTAAAAAATCACAAAAGAAACCTGATGATATTATTGAAAACTTAGTCCACTTTGAATGGGGTGGTACCACTACACAATGGGAAGAAACAGCTGATCAAATTATGCATTATCTACAAGATCAACTAGATGCTGCAGAGAGCCCAGAAGAAAAACAAAAGAAAATTGAATATGGTAATCAAAAGCAATATTGGTAATTATAAAGATTCGCGTATACGCGAATCTTTATTCTAAATAATCTTTTAACTTTTTACTTCTACTAGGATGTCTAAGCTTTCTTAAAGCTTTTGCTTCAATTTGTCTTATTCTTTCCCTTGTAACATCAAACTTTTTACCAACTTCTTCTAGCGTTCTTGCTCTTCCATCATCTAAGCCAAATCTTAATCTTAAAACCTTCTGTTCTCTTGGTGTTAAGGTGTCTAAAACTTCTACTAACTGTTCTTTAAGCATTGAAAAGGCTGCTGCTTCTGCAGGAGCTGGAGCATCATCATCAGGAATAAAATCACCAAGATGACTGTCCTCTTCTTCACCAATAGGAGTTTCTAAAGATACTGGTTCTTGAGCAATTTTCAATATATCTCTAACCTTTTCTTCAGGAAGATCCATTTCTTTTGCAATCTCTTCAGGCTTCGGTTCTCTTCCCAATTCTTGAAGGAGTTGCCTTGATATTCTTATAAGTTTATTGATTGTTTCTACCATATGGACAGGAATTCTTATAGTTCTTGCTTGGTCTGCTATAGCTCGTGTAATGGCCTGTCTTATCCACCAGGTTGCATAAGTACTGAATTTATAACCCTTTCTCCAGTCAAATTTTTCCACAGCCTTAATTAGCCCTAAATTTCCTTCTTGTATTAAATCTAAAAATAACATGCCTCTTCCAACATATCTCTTAGCAATACTTACAACAAGTCTTAGGTTTGCTTCACAGAGTCTTCTTTTAGCTTCTTCGTCCCCATCTTCCATTCTTTTTGCTAATTCTATCTCTTCTGTAGCTGAAAGCAATGGTACTTTTCCAATTTCCTTAAGATACATTCTTACTGGGTCATCTATATTAATCCCCTTTGGGATAGAAATATCTAGTTCCACTACTTCTTCTTCTTCTTCTTTTGCCTCTTCAGTATTTTCTTCCTTTTCACCTACAATCTCAATTCCCATTGCAGCTAAATTATCATACACTTGTTCAATTTGTTCCTTATCTATATCTATCTCTTCTAAGGTATCCATAATTTCAGTATATGTCAGCATGCCTCTTTTTTTGCCTTTTTCTATAAGCTTTTTTACAGATTGCACCTTTTTATTTTGATTTTTCTTGCTCATTATACTCCCCTCCCTTCTAACATACCTACAATTTTTTTAATTCCCTCAGTAACTTTTCGTAATCTATACATAACTCTCTTATCCTCACTATCTGCTCTTTTGATTTATTTTCTTTTTTTTCAAGTTTTTTTAATTCTTCTTCTATATAAATTTTCCTCTGTACGATCTTATGCTTTTGAATGGTTTTTATATAATCATTTAAAGCCTTATCCACATTCTCCTTCGGGACAATACTATTTTTAATTTGATGTAATATTGAAACTTCTTCTATATTCAATTGATTTAGAATTGCTTCTAAGTCAATACTATCGTTAATCTCATATAATCCATAAACCAGTTCTGCAATTTTACTATTCGACTGATCCATAAAATCTTCAAAACAAAGTTGTTCTTTTACTCTCTGAAAAAAAGTCTTATTATTTATAATTAATTTTAGTAAAGCTCTTTCTGCTTCAATATACCCAATTTTTTGTATTGGCTTTAATGGTTGTATATTATATTTATTAGTATACCTATCATGTTTACTTCTATACTTCCTAGTATCCACTATCTCTTTTTTTTCATTATTTTTCTTATTATTTCCATAAATTTCCGTCTTTATAGCTTCTATTGAAATTTCTGATTCTCGTGCTATTTTTTTAATATACACATCTATCTCCACAGGACTTTTCAGCTGCTTTAATATTTGGGTGATAGATTTTACAAATTTTACTTTTCCTTCAGAAGTTGTTAGATCATTTTCTTCTTTAGACAACATGATTTTATAATCTATTAATGACAAAGCATTTTTAACTTCCTTTAAGAAAGCTTCTTTTCCTTTTTTTCTAACAAGCTCATCTGGATCTTTCCCTTCAGACAAACGAACCACTCGTACTCCACATCCTGCTTCCCTTAAAATATCAAGTCCTCTTAATGTAGCTGCTTGTCCTGCTATATCAGCGTCATATGCAATAATCACCTCATCCGCATATCTTTTTAATAAATTGGCTTGATTTTTAGTAAGTGCTGTCCCCAAAGATGCAACAACATTTTTTATGCCACTTTCATACAAACCAATTACATCCATATACCCTTCTACTACAATAATTTGTTTCATTTTTCTTACTTCATTTTTTGCAAGATTCAAACTGAATAAATTATTTCCTTTATTAAAAACCGGCGTTTCAGGAGAGTTTAGATATTTAGGTTCCTTATTTTCTATTACCCTACCTCCAAAGCCAATAACTTTCCCTGTTGTATTGATAATTGGAAAAATAACCCTATTTCTAAATCTATCATAATAACCATTTTTCTTTTTTCTTTCTAAGACCAATCCAGCTTTAAAGATTGACTCTTGGTCATATCCTTTTTTAAGAAGATAGTTATTTAACGCTTCCCAACCATCTTTTGCATAACCTAATCCAAATTTTTTTATTGTTTTAATATTAAGGCCTCTTTTGAATAAATAACTCAGCCCTTTATTTTCTTCCTTAACTAAATTCTTATAATAATAAAAAGCTGCATCTCTATTTATTTGATATATATTATTCTTTCGATATATTTCTTCTTTTTCCTTCTTAGATGTAGAAATTTCATCAATATTTATTCCTGCCCATTCTCCAAGTAAGCGAAGTGCATCTATAAAGTCTAAATTTTCAAGCTTCATCATGAAACTGATTACATCACCAGATTCTCCACACCCAAAACAATGATAAAACTGTTTTTCATCTGATACGATAAAGGAAGGTGTCTTTTCATGATGAAAAGGACATAATCCTTTATAATTTTGTCCAGCTTTTTTTAAGTGGACATATTTTGAAACAACATCCACAATATCATTTTGTGATTTTATTTCATCAATTAATCCTTCATCAAATACAATCCCCATATCCATCACCTATACAATCTTTTATTATTGTTTCTCCATATTTATTAAATTTCCTTCCCTTTGTGAAATTTAATCCTCTATTGATGAGAATGATTTAGGGACTGATTTATTACTTTATTTAAACTCGTAATAAATTGAGTATCACCCTTTTTACTGTCATTAGCATATCCTTTGATTTTACCTCCTCCTCTCATAATTTTCATGTTTATATGTCCTCTGAAGATCAGTTGATAGAAGCATCACCATCAACAAATATTGTCATATATATACATGCCCACCTTTTTTTTTCTATGCATCACAATATTCGACATAAGTATCTCTAATCCTTCTTAAATTATTCCAAAACTAAAATACATAATTTTCAGAATTATCATTCCCATACACTAGGCACATAAATTTCTAAATATTTATTAATAACATATCGATCTGACATTCCTGCTATATAATCCTTTACTATCTCTTCTAAACCACATTCCTCTACTCTTTTCACCATTTCTTGAGGCATTTTATATGGTTTTTTTAAAAAGTACCCATATAGCTGTTCTAATATATATTGTGCCTTCTCTTCTTCTTTTTTAGCCTTCTTATTTAAATATACATTACTAAACATAAATTCTCTTAATTTATTTGTATATACCCATTTTTCTTCACTCATTCTAATTTTTTTTTTATTATAACTATTTTTTATTACATCTATAATCATCCTATTAATTCTTTCACTATGAGTTTTTCCTAATATTTTTAGACAATCTTTAGGTAGATCATCAAATCTAATGACATTTGCCCTTATTGCATCATCAATATCATGATTAATATAAGCAATTCTATCACTAAGTTTTACAATTTCTCCCTCTAATGTGGATGGTTCATTTTCTCCCGTATGGTTTAGTATCCCATCTCTAACTTCATAAGTAAGATTTAAGCCATATCCTAGTTTCCCTTTTTCTAAATAGTCTACTACTCTTAAACTCTGTTGATTATGTTTAAATCCATTTTTATGAATTTTATTTAATATTTTTTCTCCACTATGTCCAAAGGGAGTATGTCCGATATCATGCCCTAATCCAATAGCTTCTGTTAAATCTTCATTTAACCGCAATGCTCGTGCTATAGTACGGGAAATTTGAGCTACTTCTAATGTATGAGTGAGTCTCGTTCTATAATGATCTCCTTCTGGAGAGAGAAATACCTGTGTTTTATGCTTAAGTCTCCTAAATGCCTTAGCATGTAGTATTCGATCTCTATCTCTTTGATATTCTGTGCGAATCATACATTTCTCTTCTGACACTTTTCTTCCTTTTGTTCGAATTGACTTTGTAGCAAAAGATGAAAGATTTTGTTCTTCCATTTTTTCAGTTATTTCTCTAAATATCATTTTTTATATCCCTCTTTTCTCATATATAAGTAACTCATCAATATCTTAAGCATACAACTAAAATATGCTATTTTCTGCACAGTCCTTATACTATATACTGATTTTTGTATCAATCCCTTAGTTCTTAACTTTATGAGCAAAACTAACTTTGGTAATATAAAAAATTCGCATATACTTGTCTCGTAAGTTTCACTACAAAACTACTCTTTTGCAATAAAACTTACTCAAAGTGCTTAAATATTTAACTTTCCAATTAGAAGTTATCCACAAACTCTAAATCTTATAATTTCTTAAAGTATAAAAAATTTCTTGTATTTATATATATACCACAATATTAATTTTATTCCTCTATCTAATCCATCTTAAACAAATAAAAGACATGGAAAAATTTTCCCATGTCTTTTATTTGTTATTTGTTTTTTATAGCTGAATGGGCTGCTGCTAATCTTGCAATAGGTACTCTATAAGGAGAACAAGAAACATACTCAAGGCCTATTCTATGACAGAAATCAATAGATTCTGGATCTCCACCATGTTCTCCGCAAATTCCTAATTTTATATTCGTTCTTGTTTTTCTTCCTAATTGTACAGCAATTTCCATTAATTTACCAACACCATTTTGATCCAATCTTTGGAATGGATCTTTTTCAAATATTTCTTTTTTTCTATATTCTCCAATAAACCGACCCGCATCATCTCTTGAAAAAGCATAAGTCATTTGTGTTAAATCATTTGTACCAAAGGAGAAAAATTCTGCATGTTTTGCTATATCGTCAGCTGTTAATGCAGCCCTTGGTACCTCTATCATTGTACCAATTTTATATACAAGATCTGCACTACTTTCTTCTATTACTTTATCGGCAGTTTTTACAATAAGTTCTTTGATAATTTTTAACTCTTTTTCATGACCAATAAGTGGTACCATAATTTCTGGCTGAATATGAATATTTTCTTCTTTCTTCACCTCTATTGCAGCCATAATGATTGCTCTTACCTGCATCTCATAGATCTCAGGATAAGTAATAGCTAATCTACAGCCTCTATGTCCAAGCATAGGATTAAATTCTTTCAAATCTTCAACAATTTCTTTTAGTGTACTGTACGAAACCTTAATTTGTTCAGATAATATTTTGATATCATCATCATTGTTCGGTAAAAATTCATGTAGTGGTGGATCAAGAAGTCTTACAGTCACCGGTTTTTCTCCCATAGCTTTAAAAATTCCAACAAAGTCATTCTTTTGGAATGGAAGTAATTTATTTAAAGCTTCCATTCGTTCTTCTACATTTTGTGCTACAATCATCTGTCTTACAGCAGGAATTCTTTCTTCTTCAAAAAACATATGTTCTGTTCTACAAAGGCCAATTCCTTCTGCTCCAAATTTTACAGCTGTTAAAGCATCTCTTGGTGTATCTGCATTAGTTCTAATCTTTAGTGTTCTTATCTCATCAGCCCAACTCATTAACTTTGCAAAATTACCAGATAACTCTGGTTCTTTTGTTGGAAGCTTACCTCCATAGACATTACCCGTATTCCCATCTAATGATATGTAATCTCCTTCTTTGAATATTTTACCATCTACCTTGAAGACTTTATTCATCTCATCAACTTTTATTTCTCCACATCCTGCTACACAACATTTTCCCATACCTCTTGCTACAACCGCAGCGTGAGACGTCATTCCACCTCTTGCTGTTAAAATTCCCTGTGCAGATACCATTCCTTCAATATCTTCAGGAGATGTCTCAAGTCTTACAAGGATAGCTCTTTCACCTTCATTAGCTGCTTTTACAACATCATTGGCATTAAAATAGATCTTTCCTGTAGCCGCCCCAGGAGATGCTGGTAATCCTTGAGTAATTTTTTCAATCTTTTCCATAGCTTCCTTTTCAAAAGTTGGATGCAATAATTGATCTAGTTGGGTTGGTTCAATTCTCATAACAGCTACTTCTTTATCGATAATCCCTTCTCCTACCATATCTACTGCTACATTGATAGCTGCTGCTGCTGTTCTTTTCCCATTTCTTGTTTGTAATAAATATAGTCTTCCTTTTTCAATAGTAAACTCAATATCTTGCATATCTTTATAATGAGTTTCTAAAAGATTCGCAACATTTACAAATTGTTCATAAACCTTTGGCATGGTATTTTTGAGTTCACGAATCGGCTGAGGTGTTCGAATGCCTGCTACAACATCTTCTCCTTGTGCATTCATTAAGAATTCACCAAACATTTTTTTCTCACCTGTTGCAGGATTTCTTGTAAATGCTACCCCTGTACCTGATGTGTCTCCCATATTTCCAAAAACCATGGATTGTACATTTACTGCTGTTCCATAATGACTTGGTATATCATTGATTTCTCTATAAACAATAGCACGAGCATTGTTCCATGAATCAAAAACAGCTTCTATTGCCATAAGTAACTGGTCTTTAGGACCTTGTGGAAATTCTTTTCTAGTTTCTTTCTTAACTATTGTTTTATACTCTTTGATAATATTTTTCAAATTTTCAACAGTTAAATCAGTATCTAATTGGGCTTTACTTAATTCCTTTTCTTTCTCTAAAATATGATCAAATTTATATTTTTGAATGTTTAAAACTACATCACTAAACATTTGAATAAATCTTCTATAACTATCATATGCAAATCTTTCATTGCCAGTTGCTTTTGCAAGTCCTACCACTGATTCATCATTAAGTCCTAAATTTAAAATTGTATCCATCATTCCAGGCATAGAAATAACTGCGCCAGATCTTACAGAAACAAGCAAAGGATTTTCTATATCTCCAAATTTTTTCTGAATCTTTTCTTCTAACTCATGAAGATTGTTAAAAACTTCATCTATAATCTCTTGGCTGATTTTTTTATCATCTTCATAATATTTGTTACAAGCCTCAGTAGTAACCGTAAATCCTGGAGGAACAGGAAGTCCTATTTTAGTCATTTCTGCTAAGTTTGCTCCCTTCCCTCCTAACAATGACTTCATTTCCTTATTTCCTTCATGAAAAGCATATATATATTTTTTCATACCCAAAACTCCTTTCATATAGCACACTCTAATTTTATAATCATAATCCCTTAAGCATTTTCTTTTATAATTTCTAAAATAATCCCTGCACTTTCTTCTATTGCTTTGCTAGCCACATCAATGATTGGACACCCAACTCTTTTCATTATGTTTTCTGCATAATCTAATTCCTTTAAGATTCTATCCATGCTTGCATAATTTGCTTCATTTTTAAGTCCTAAAGCTTTCAGTCTTTCTTGTCTTATTTCATTAAGTTTTATAGGATTTGTTGTAAGTCCTATTATTTTTCTAGGATAAATTTTAAATAATTCATCTGGTACAGGAACTTCTGGAACCAACGGAACATTTGCTACTTTAATATTTTTATGCGCAAGATACATACTAAGTGGTGTTTTAGAAGTTCTTGAAATACCAATTAAAACAATATCTGCTTTTTTTAAGCCTCTAGGATCTTTTCCATCATCATATTTTACTGCAAATTCAATGGCCTCAATTTTTTTGAAATATTTCTCATCTAATTTTCTTATTAATCCTGGTTCATTTTTAGGTGTCTCTTTTAATGCCTTTTCTAAAGCTTCTACAATAGGCGTCATAGCATCTACAGTAATAATATTATGTTCTTTAGCCTTTTCAAGTAGTATTTTTCTTAAACTTGGTATTACCATTGTAAAGACAATCATAGAATTTTCGTTTTTTGCTTCATTCATAATTTCTATAATTTGTTCTTCTTCTGATATATATGGAAATCTTCTTATTTCACAATCTTTACATACAAATTGACTAATAGCTGCCTTTACTACTTGTTCTCCTGTTTCTCCTATTGAATCAGAAATTACATATACCACGAGTCTACGATTCATTCTTTTATGCCCCCTTTTCAATTATTGACTCCCAAGCTCAACAAACAATTTTGTTATGTTGGTCTTAGATACCTTGCCTATTACTTTGTAATTTTCTTTTCCATTTACTTTGACTTTTTCTACTACTGGAAGACTGTCCACTTCATGCTCTATAATCTTACTGGCAGCCTCTAGTGCAGTTTCATTTGGGTAAGTCATAATGATATTGGGCATTCTGGTCATAATTAAACCTACTGGTACTTTATTGATATCCGTACCCCCCATAATATTTTTCAAAAAATCCTTTCTAGATACTGCACCTGTAAGATATCCATTAGATACAACAAACATGGTTCCAACATCTTCAAGGAATAATGTTACAATAGCATCATAAAGGGTAGTCTGTTCCTCAACTACTATAGGCATACCTTTTATATCACTTACTTTTATACGGTGAATTTCCTCAGAAATTAAATTAACCGGATGATTACCTGAATATAGATACCCTACCTTTGGTCTTGCATCTAAAATTCCAGTCATTGTAAGTATGGCTAAATCAGGTCTTAATGTAGCTCTTGTAACTTTTAATAGTTTTGCAATTTGTTCACTAGTAATAGGTTCGTTTTCTTTTACAATGTTAGTAATTTTTTTTTGACGCTCTGTGAATTCTATATGAATCACCTCTTTTATAGAATTTTAATCAATATGTTATACTATTTATTTTATATGTTATATTATATATATCATTGTAACAAACATTTCTTATTTACGCTATACTTTTTTGGGATTTTTTTTATAAATATTATAAATATTAGATGTACTATAAAGCTTTAAGGTATAAAGTACTACGATACTATAACAAAAGACAATAGAGAGAATATTTTATTCTATCTATTGTCTTTTGTAAAATTCACTCCTTCTATTAAAAAACAATTCTTTCTTCAATATATCTTTCTAAGTCTTCTATTTTTATTCTTACTTGCTCCATTGTATCTCTATCTCTTACAGTAACTGAATGATCTTCTAAAGTATCAAAATCATAAGTAATACAAAACGGTGTACCTACTTCATCTTGTCTTCTATATCTTTTTCCGATACTACCAGATACATCATAGTCAACCATAAATTTCTTAGCAAGTTTTGAATACAATTCTTCAGCACCTTCACTTAATTTCTTTGTCAGTGGTAACACTGCCACTTTATATGGTGCTAATGCTGGGTGTAATTTTAAAACAGTTCTACTACTTCCATCTTCTAATACCTCATCTTCATAAGCATCTACTAAAAATGCCAATGTTACTCGATCTGCTCCTAGAGATGGCTCTATACAATATGGTATATATTTTTCATTTGTTACTGGATCTTGATAGCTTAAATCAACTCCTGAATGCTCCTTATGCTGTTTTAAGTCAAAATCAGTTCTATCTGCAATGCCCCAAAGCTCGCCCCAACCAAATGGGAACTTGTATTCAACATCTGTTGTGGCATTACTATAATGAGATAATTCTTCTTGATCGTGATCTCTCATTTTAATGTTTTCTGATTTCATGTTTAATGATAATAACCAATTTTTACAATAATCTTTCCAATAAGCAAACCACTCTAAATCTTCTCCAGGTTTACAGAAAAACTCAAGCTCCATTTGCTCAAATTCACGAGTTCTAAAAGTAAAGTTTCCTGGTGTGATTTCATTTCTAAAGGATTTACCAATTTGACCAATTCCAAAAGGTACTTTCTTTCTTGCACTTCTTTGTACATTTTTGAAATTTACAAAGATCCCTTGAGCTGTTTCTGGTCTTAAAAATATTTCTGATTTTGAACTTTCTGTTACCCCTTGATAAGTTTTGAACATTAAATTAAATTGTCTAATATTCGTATAATCTAGTTCACCACATTCTGGACATTTTATCCCTTTTTCATTAATAAAGCCTTCCATTTTCTCATTTGTCCAGCCATCTACTACTTCTTCTTGTCCCTTTTCTCTGAAATAATCTTCTATAAGTTTATCTGCTCTAAATCTTGCTTTGCACTTTTTACAATCAAGCAGTGGATCATTAAATCCTCCCACGTGTCCAGATGCTACCCATGTTTGTGGATTCATTAAGATTGCAGCATCAAGCCCTACATTATAAGGAGATTCTTGGATGAATTTTTTCCACCAAGCTTTTTTTACATTATTTTTTAATTCAACTCCCATTGGTCCATAATCCCACGTATTTGCCAAACCTCCATAAATATCAGATCCTGGGAATATAAATCCTCTTCCTTTTGCCAATGAAACAATTTTGTCCATTGTCTTCTCTGTAGTCATTTAAAATCCTCCTTCTCATTTACTGTAAAAAAATAAACCCCTCGTCCCATAGTAAGGGACGAAAGGTTATCCTTCCGCGGTTCCACCCTAGTTGATACAAATGTATCCACTTTCATTCATTGCTCAAGAGCTCCATTCATCAAAAGATTATATCGGATTCCCACTAGCACCGACTCTCTTCTATAATTGCTTTTGATTACTCCTCTCTGTCATTGCAAAAATATATTTTTACGTAATTTTAACATATTCACTTATTAATGTAAAGGTCTATTTTTATTCTTTATCTTCATCTTTATCTAAATGAATAGTTTCATCTTTTTTTTCTGTTGTTTCTTTATTAGTATATTCATTTACTTTTGATTTTAAACTACCTAGTGTACCTTCTGCTGTATTTTTCATATTTTCTAATGTTTCCTCTGCCATTTCATTAATATCAACAATTTGACCATCTGTTTTCACAATTTCGATTTTACACTTTGTTGCTAAAGCTGCTACTGTCCCTACCATAGCAATAGGTGGAGATAAAACAGCTCCTACTGCTCCAGCTGTTATAGGAATATTCATAATTACTTCCCCATCTCTCTTTAAAACAATTTTCGTGACATTTCCTTTTTTAATAATATCTTTTAGCGTTTCTACTACTTCATTACCTACTCCAGAGATATTATCTGTCCATTTTGTATTTTGCGCCTCTTCAATATGAATAATCGCATCTATCACATTCCCATTTACTGCTTCTAAAGCTTCTTTTGCTTCCTTATAACTTACACCAGTTCGATCCCTTACTTGGTCAATCATTTCTAATGTAATTTCCATAATGGCACCACCTTTTTTATTATTATTTTATAGCTTCTAAAAACTGCAAACTCTTAAACTGATTTTTATCTATATGTGTTTGAATATAATGTTTAACTATTTTTTCTAACTCTTTTAATACATTAGGCTTAATTTTAAGTTTTGATATTTGAGTTAAATCAGTATGCATTAAATATTTCATTACATTAATGGTAACACTTGAAATTTTCATACTATATGGATCTATGCCCAAACAGTTCCTACATAAAAGTCCACCTTCTCTAGCACTAAATTTAATCTCTTCATTTCCTGTACTTCCACAACTAACACACCTATTGATTTCTGGTTTGTAGCCTGAATACATCAAAAGTTTTAACTCATATGCTTTTGTTAAGGTTTCATATTCCTTATTCATATTAGAAAAAATATGTAAATATTCAACTAGTAAATCAAACAATCGGTTGTTCGTCTGTCCCTCTGTAATAATACTTTCCGTTAATTCTAATATATATGAAGCATAGGTTAATTTTATAACATCTTCTCTAAGTTTATAAAAGGATTGTTTTAAATCTACCTGAGACACCTGATATAAATCTTTTCCTTTGAACAACACAAATTCTCCATAACAAAAGGGCTGTGTTCCTACTGAATATTTTCCTTTAATTCTTTTAAACCCTTTTGCTACTCCTTGTATTTTTCCTAATTTTTTAGAAAATAATGTAATAACCGCATCTCTTTCACCAAACTTTTTTTGCTTTAAGACCACAGCATCTGTCTTTAAAAGCATTCTATCACCTCAAAGAATAGGTATCTAAAAAAACAGCTTCTTCATTTTCATCTACTTTTGTTGTTTCTTCAACCTTTTTATAATCTAAATAAATATCAATATCCCCTGTAACAAAAAACAAATTCCAAAGTATTTTTTCTAACACCCTAGTCACCTCTCTCAATTATGCTTCATATCTTATTTTTTTCTTGATTAGGGTGTTTGTATACATTGTAAATTTTGTTATTCTTTTATAACTTATATCCTAAGGTATTTAGAATATTTTGTTGGTCTCTCCAATCTTCTTTCACCTTAACCCATAACTCTAAGAAAACTTTTGACCCTAAAAGATTTTCAATATCTTGCCTTGCACTTTTCCCTACGCCCTTTAGTTTTCTTCCATTTTTCCCAATAATTATCCCTTTATGAGATTTTTTTTCACAATAAATGGTTGCACTAATATCTACAATATCTTTATCTTTTCTGTTTTTCATGCTCATAACTTCTACTGCTACACCATGTGGCACCTCTTCATGTAAATAGTGAAGCAATTTTTCTCGTATGATTTCACTAACAATCACCTTTTCTGGCTGATCTGTAATCATATCAGATGGAAAATATTGAGGTCCTTTAGGCAATAATGCTACAATTTTTTTCACAAGTTTTTGAACATTTTTGTTTTCTTGAGCAGATATAGCAATAATATCTTTAAATATTTTTTCATCATAGTGCCTATTATAGATTTCTTCAAACTTTTCAGGAGGTATTTTATCCATCTTATTGATGACAAGAACAATAGGTGTTTTAATATTTTTTAACATTTCTAAAATATATTTGTCTCCAGGCCCCATATCTGCTGTATCATCAATTACCAATAAAATCACATCTACTTCATTGAGTGTTTGTTGTGCAGATTTTTGCATAAATTCTCCTAGTTTATTTTTAGGTTTATGCATCCCTGGTGTATCTAAAAATATAATCTGAAAATCTTCTTCTGTATAAATGGTTTGAATTTTATTTCTAGTTGTCTGAGGTTTATCAGACATAATTGCAATTTTTTCTCCAATAATTTGATTCATTAGTGTTGATTTTCCTACATTAGGTCTTCCAATAATTGTTACAAATCCTGATTTAAACTTCATCTATTAACCCTCTTTCTATTTATTTAAATCCTCACCGCTAAAACCATATGGTAATAATTCCTCTATAGGAATTACCTTAATTTTTCCATATCCATCTCCTACAATAATTTTAATATCTTTCCCGAATTCAAAAATAACTTGTCTACAAATGCCACATGGAAATGTAAATGCACCATTATCACTAGCTATAGCAATAGCTTCAAAATCTCTATTCCCTTCTGATATTGCTTTGAAAATAGCAGTTCTTTCTGCACAATTTGTTCCACCAAAAGAAGCACATTCCACATTGCAGCCTGTATAAATTTTCCCATCCTTTGTTAGAACTGCTGCACCTACTCTAAAATTTGAGTAAGGTACGTAAGCATATTCCTTTGCTTTTACTGCCCTTTCAAATAATTCTTTCTCTGACAAAATTCTTCACCCTTTCTTACTGTGTAATCATTTCAAAATTGGATGGAATTACTTCTATCCAAGTAACTCCTGGGTTTAACTTAATCTCTTCTCCATCTTCATAGAAAAATTTTGTAAGAGCTCTTCTAGAATTTTTCTTCCAAATAATTTTTCGCAATTGCCCTTTTGTAATAAAAAAGCCTTCTCCTTCACCTACTAATTTTATTTCTCTTCTTCCAGCACTATCTATTACTTTTGTTTCACATTTTTGAATAATAATGTTTTGGGCAGTTAAATGATTCTTTGATCTTTCATCTAAATGAGGTTGATCGTTTATATATCTATAGTAAATCCCCTCATCTTCATCATATTTAAAGCTTGGTTTATAATTTTTATCATAAGGGATTTTAACATAAGTTAAAGAATCTCCATAAATGGTTTGATATTCCTCATTAAATTTTAAAGTTTCAAAGTCTACATTTTCCCTATAATGACTCTGTTTTGCAGCCTTTCTTATTGCAACAGTACTTGTATATTCATTATGTGGTCTTTTTTTATGATTTTTTCTCCAGAAAATATCTTTTCCTCTAGACTGGGCACTAATATCTGCCATTTTTAATTTTTTTATATCTAAAAGAGCTTGAGGACTTCCACCATCGTGAATATATAAGGCATCATATTCCATAGCTTTATCTAAAAAATAAGGTCTTGCACTTCTTACAGGTCCAATTAAGTCTGGTTCATTGATTAAAAAAATGGCCATATATCTTGTAATCCATCCTTCTGCCAAAACTTCATAAACAATTTCTGCCTGATCTAGTCCTGCTTGAGGTCTTGCATACTTTTGATTATCAAGCATTACTGCAAAAGGTCTTTTATGAATATTTTCTTCACTTGTGTAGATTCCACTAATAGGTGATGGTAGCCCTTCCTTTTCTTCTATTTTATTTGACTCTTCACTATCTACTGTTTCTACAATTGTCTCTTCATTATTCACAACTACCTCAGGTTCTTGTTCTATAATAACAGACTGCTCTTTTTCCCCTCCACAACCAGCTAAAAAAGTAGTCATAAAAATTGCTAATACTAAAATTACAATTTTTTTATTTTTTAACATGTCCCCCTCATCCTTTCCTTATTTCATTTGTTTTTGTTCTGGAAGTAAAATCCCACCAGACACGACTAACTTTAAAGCTGTTTCAACAGATATATTGAGTGAAATAATTTCCTTGTCCCGTATCATAATAAACATGCCCGATGTTGGATTGGGTGTGGTAGGAATGAAAATGCTTTTCATTTTTTCTCCTGTCTTTTCTGAAATTTCCTTAGGTGCATCTGCTGTAACAAATCCTATTGTAAATATTCCTTTGGACGGATACTCTACAAGAACTGTGTGTTTAAAAGCATATCTTTGCTTCATAAAAAGGGTATCAATTAACTGCTTAATAGATAAATACAATGTATTTACCAAAGGAATTCTACTTAATGTTTTTTCTATAAGCTGAATAAATTCCTTTCCTAAATAATTTGTCGCAAAAATACCTGTACCAAAAATAATGATAATTGTTAGAATAAACCCTATACCGATAATACGAAATCCAATAATTTTTTCTAGAGGCACTCTAAATATAGAGTCCACCATATTGAATATCCATATGATTACAGATATTGTCACAACAATAGGAATCAATGCTAATAAACCTGTTATAAAAATCTTTCTTATGGTTTTCATAGAAAACATTTCTATATGGATTTACCTCCTTTTTATTTGCATTTTGCTATGAACGCTATATATTCTTTATAATATTTTTCATTAGTATTTTTATAAGTTTCATCTACTCTATTTTCAAATTTTTCTAAAGTTCCAGTAAAATAATCAGTAATCACTAGATCTTTATCTTTAAAATATAAAATAATCCCTTCTTTCGGATTTATTTTATCAGAATATCTTATGTGATCATAATTACCTTGTTCTACTAAATATTTCACAATATCTATATGCCCAAAGCCTGCACTCCATCTTAAAGCATAGTCATGATCAATATATATATCTGAACCCTGCTTGATTAAATATTTCACTACCTCTATATGTCCATTTTTAGCACTTAATCTAAAAGCAATATCCTCCTCAGCATGAATATTAGCCCCTTGTTCTACTAAATATTCAACAACCTTTGTATGTCCATTAATAGCACTCATTTTTAATGCACAATCATTGTCAGCATGAATATTAGCTCCTTGTTCTACTAAATATTGAACGACCTCTATATGTCCTCTATTTGCACTCCATCTTAAAGGATAATCATTTTCTATATGAATATTAGCTCCTTGTTCTACTAAATATTGAACAACCTCTATATGTCCTTCACTAGCACTCCATCTCAAGGCATAATCATGATCAGTATGTATGTCAGCACCTTTTTTCAGCAAATATTTGACCATATCAATATAACCATTTTCTGCACTTACCCTCAATGCATGGTCTTTGTCAATATCTATATCCTTCTCATTTTCTATTATAGCTTTTAATTCCTTTAAATTACCTTTTTTTAAAATTCCAATTAGTTCTGTTTCTTTCATTTTTAGTCTCCCCTTTTTTTATGAAAAATTTATCTTATAAATTGATTTTTTTGATTTCTAATTGTTTTATTCTTCTATTTTGTACATTTAAAACCTTAATTTTTATATCCCCTAATTCCATCTCATCTCCCTTAACAGGCACTCTCCCTAATAAATTAAATACAAATCCTCCTATAGATTCATATTCCTCTTCAGGAAGATTCACTGCTAATATTTCATTGATTTCTTCAATAGATGCTTTGGCATTTACAATTAATGCATTTTCCTCTAAATGCTCTATAAACTCTATTTCATTGTCATACTCATCTAATATATCTCCCACAATTTCTTCTAAAATATCTTCTATTGTAACTAATCCTAAAGTTCCTCCATATTCATCCAAAATAATAGCCATATGGGTCTTTTCTTTTTGCATTTCTTTTAATAAATCACTAACTTTTTTACTTTCAGGCACATAATATGCCCCTCTGATTAATTTAAGAATTTCAAAATCTGATGGATTCTTTTTTGAGTATATTAACAAATCTTTCGCATACAAAATTCCTACAACATTATCTATTGTATCCTTTATAACAGGAATTCTTGAATAGCCATATTCCATTACTACATTCAAGGCTTCTTCAAGGGTAGATTCTTCTTCAAGATAAATCATATCAATCCTTGGCACCATTACTTCTGTTACTTCAATATCTCCTATTTCAAAAATACTATTAATCATTTCCCTCTCATCTCGTTCAATAATCCCTGCTTCTTCTCCTACATCTACTAGCGTCTTTATTTCTTCTTCTGAGACTAATACTTTCGTTCTTTGGATATCTCCTCCAAATAATTTGATAATGAAATTTGTGATAGCTGTTAAAATTTTTAAAATTGGGTAAAAAACAAAAGATAATATTTCTAATGGTTTTCCTAGCTTTATAGCTACTTTTTCAGGATAATGAGAAGAATAAGTTTTAGGAGTTATTTCCCCAAAAATCAATACTAATACCGTCATCACCATAGTAGCAACCACCGTTGCATTTTTTCCAGAGATTATTTTGAATGTAAGTTCTGTTGCAATAGCTGTAGCAGCAATATTAACAATATTATTCCCAATTAATATAGTTGCTAATATTTTGGGTGTCTTATGCATCAATCTTTCTAAAACTTCTGCATCTTTCTTTCCCTTATTTTGAAGTTGTTTTATTTTAATAATATTCATTGAAGTCAAGGCTGTTTCAGCACTTGAAAACACTCCAGATAAAAAGAGCAAAATAATGAGTAAAATTAACTTAATCCCTTCATGATATGTAAACAAAACAATTCCTCCCAATACGGTCTATAAAGGGGAAGTATATTATCTACTCCCCCTAGTAAATCATTTGAAAAATAAATACAGTGATAAATATACCCAAAATTGCACCAACCAAAACCTGAAAAATATCATGAATACCTGCCTCAATTCTACTTTGAGCAACTAAAATGGCTAAAAGTAGACACAATGAAATGGTCAATGTATTTTCAGATACAAAAGCAATAGAAGTTAAAATTGAAAAAGCCATAGCCGTATGCCCACTAGGCATTCCACCTCTTAAAGGAGTTCCTTCTCCCACATATGCTTTTATGCTAATGACCACTAAACTTACAATAACTAAGCTAATAAAAGTAGTATGCATAGGCATTTTTCTCACTTTGTGAATAACCCACTCTGTCGCAAAATTAAATTTATCAAAAAATATAATATACGCAACTACAATACTATTTAAAGCAGATATGAACACCGCTCCTGCTGCCACGTTTTTTGCAATTTTTGCTAGTTCATGATACTCCTTTGTAATCAAATCTATGGCTGCTTCAATGGAAGTATTAATCATCTCTGCAACAATTACTAATGATATGGTAAAAAATAAAATAAGCATTTCAAGCTTTGATAAATCAAAAAACAAGCTTAAAAATAGCACCATAATAGCCATAGTAAAATGTATTCTCATATTGCGCTGGGTTTTAAGGGTATAAATAATCCCGTCAATAGCATAGTTAAAACTATCTATTAATTTTCTTACTTGCATAAAATACCTCTCTTATTTTCTTAGTATGCCCATTTCTTCTAATACATCTTCTTCTTTTTTTCTCATAATCTTTCTATTTTCTTCTGTATCATGATCATACCCAAAAAGATGAAACATACTATGGACCGTTAAAAACAATACTTCTCTCTCAAAAGAATGTTCATATTCAATGGCTTGCTCTTTTGCTTTTTCTAAAGAAATAACAATATCCCCTATACAAGTTGGTTCCTCTATTTCTTTAATATTTGCATATTGAGGAAAAGACAAAACATCCGTAGGTCGATCTACTCCCCTAAAATCTCTATTTAGCCTATGAATTTCTTCATTATCTACAAAAGATATACTAACCTCTACTTCCTTACTTACTTCTTCTTTTTCTAAACACAAATCAACAGCTATTCGTATCAAATTTTCAAGTTTCTCCTCATGCACTACTATTTCTTGTCTATTATCAATCATTACTTCCATTTATTCTTTCACCTCAACCTTTTTTGTGTTAATTTCTGGATACTCTATACGTTCATGAAAAATCCCCATTAAAACAGTTTGAAAAGATATTTTAATTTTTTCTAAATCCCTTAAAGTAATATCACATTCATCTAATTGCCCATCACTCAGCTTGTCCCCAATTATTTTATCAATTAAGTGTTTGATCTTTTCATTATTGGGTTCTGGCATACTTCTAACAGCTGCTTCTACTGAATCTGCTAGCATGACAATAGCTGATTCTTTAGATTGTGGTCTTCTTCCTTTATAGCGATAATCTTCTTCTTTTATTTCTTCAAAACTATCTTCATTCATGGCTTTATGATAAAAATATTTGACTAATGTATTTCCATGATGCTGTTCAATCACATCAATAATTTCTTGAGGCAATTTATACTGTTTTCCTATTTCTTTTCCATCTTTTACATGACTTGTTATAATCATAGCACTCAAACTAGCAGTAAGCTTGTCATGGGGATTATCACTTGTTAATTGATTTTCCTTAAATAAATAGGGTCTTTTTAATTTCCCAATATCATGATAATAAGCACTCACTCTTGCTAATAGTCCATTGGCTCCTATTGCATCTGCTGCTGGCTCACTTAAATTTCCAACAATAATGCAGTGATGATAGGTCCCTGGTGCCTCAACTAATAATTTCTTAAGAACTGGCTGATTAGGATTGGATAACTCTAATAATCTAAGGGGCGTTAAAATCTGAAAAACAGATTCCCATAATGGTAATGACCCGATGGTTAAGATAGCGCAAAACACCCCATTCAGCACACCATACAAAGCATCCATAGCAATTTTCGATAGTTCATAATGGTTGATTAATCCGAGGCCAATAATAATCATCATATTACTAAAACTGACAATTAACCCGGATAAAAATATATTTGATCGTTGATGCGTATTTATAACACTACATGCTCCTACCGTTCCTCCTACAAGAGCAGTAATAAAGAAACCAATATTATTGCCACTACTCAACGTGAGAAGAATCGTCATTGCTAAATTAACAACAATAGCCAATCTCGTATCAAGCAAAATGCCTACAAGCATTGCAGCCCCTACTACTGGTGCAATATACGGAGAAATTACATAAGTTGTTTTAGCTACTAAGTAAACACATAAAAATATAATAAATATTAAATAAAGTTTTGATATGGATCTAAGAAGTTTTTTATGAAATACATACATATATAAAATAAGTAGCCCTTGTGCAATCAACACTAAAATAGCAACACCAAAATGCAAAGAAAAATCTTTCTTTCCCTGTTGTTTTGTCATTCCTGCATCCTTTAAAAGCTGAAACTGTTCTTTAGTAATAATCTCTCCTTCACTAACAATAATACTTCCCTTTTTAAGGATAACTTTTTCAACACTATTTTTTGCCTCTTCTCGCTTTTGCTGTGTTCTTTCAATATCTAAAAATCGATTAGCTTGAATAGATGTATTTACAATTTTACTTCCTAACAACCTTATTTCCTTTGAAAAATCCTTAAGTCCTTTAAAATAATTTGTAATATCTTCTTTTTCTTTTTCAAGATCTTCTGTCTTAATCCCAGTAGACATAACCCTTGTAATAATTTCATATATATAACTTTCCATACCTTTTAGCTGTTTATCCGGAGCTAAAAGAACTAATGTAAGCTCTTCATCGCTTAAGTTTATATTATTTTTTTCCTTTAATGAAGCTAACTTTTTTTCATTGTTACTTTCCTCTATTTCTCGAACCTCATAAGCATTCGTAAAAAATTTTTCGATTTTTTTATTAATATCGATCTGAATCATTGGATCTACTTTTTCTCTTGGTTCAACAGCTCCTGTAGCTTTTTCAATCAATCTATTTGTTTCTATTTTGTTTTCAATATCTCTAGGAGCCCTTAAATCTATAGGCGCTTTTTGTCCTACTTGAAGTTCATATTTTTGAGGTACAAGACTGGTAACCAGACTAAAAAAAAGAAAAAGAAAAAAAACACATCCTATCACAATCTTATTTACAACTTTTTTTTGAAAAAATCTAAAAAGAGCCGTATCATTCATTTTATCCATGACATGCTTAAAAAAGGTCATACAGATTTCCTCCTAGTTTATCCGATCTGGATAAAGTTTATCTATCGTTTCTTCTTATTTTTAGTATCCATTTCCTTCTTTTTTTCGTATTTGTCATAGGCTTTAATAATCCTTTGTACCAATGAATGTCTTACTACATCATTTTCATTTAAAAATACAAAACCTATTCCTTCCACATCAGACAAGATCTTTACTGCCTGTTTAAGTCCTGATTCTTTTCCTTTGGGTAAATCTATTTGTGTGATATCTCCTGTTACAACAGCTTTTGACCCAACCCCTAGTCTTGTCAAAAACATTTTCATTTGCTCTTTTGTTGTATTTTGCGCTTCATCTAAAATAATAAAGCTGTCATTTAATGTTCTCCCTCTCATATATGCAAGAGGCGCTACTTCTATCATTCCTCGCTCTTTATATTTTAAGAAAGTTTCCCCACCTAGTATATCGTATAGAGCATCATAAAGGGGTCTTAAATAAGGGTCTACTTTTTCTTGTAAGTCTCCAGGTAAAAAACCCAAGCTTTCACCAGCTTCTACAGCTGGCCTTGTAAGAATAATTTTACTTACTTCTTTATTTTTAAAAGCACTTACAGCCATAGCCATTGCTAAGTAGGTTTTCCCCGTTCCAGCAGGACCTATACCAAAGACTACATCATTCTTTTTTATACTTTCAGCATATTTTTTTTGTCCTAATGTCTTAGGTTTTATTTGTTTTCCCTTAGCACTTATGCAAATAACATCTTCTAATAAGCCCTGAATTTCATTTTCTTGTCCTTCTTTAAGAAGTTTTATAGAATAATTGATTTTCTGACTGTCTAGTATTTCCCCTGACTCAAGTACTTTAATAAGCCTATTGATCAATTTTTCTGTCATCTCAACATCTTTAGGACTTCCCATAATAACAATTTCGCCTTTTCTAGATACAATATCTACATGAAATATATTTTCAATAATTTTAATATTGCTATCAAAATTGCCAAATAACTCTTTCGTGTAATCCATTTCATTCATACTCATTCTTTTTTCTATTAATTTTTGTTCCAATCAATAAGCCTCCTTATTTGATAATGGTCTGAATTTTTTGTTGTACTCCAATTTGTTCTAATGCTTCAATAGTAAGTTTTGCCTTAATCTGATCCTTTTCTTCAACAAATTTTATATCTTGATTTAAAATTTTTATACCTTTAGGCATTTTATTCATAAGAGTTACCGCTATTTTTTCCCTTAATGCTTTTTTAGCCGCCTTTTTATCTATTGTTTCTTTCTTATCAATGGCTTCATAATATTCTTCTATAATAATTTCGACAGGGATTTTAATATTCCTCCAACCTGAAAGACTTTTATTCTTTTTCTCAATTATAACATTATTATAAGGTATATCTCCCAAACTTAGTATAATTTGATTATTTCCAATTTTTATAATTCTCCTTACAAATTTATTTCCAGTCTTAATTTTTCTAGTTTTTATCAATGATATTTCATCATTTTCTTCATAGTAAGTCCTTGCAAAAACTTCTCCAAATCCATGTACATATCTATTCTCTAGCCCTTCTCTTGTGATCACTCCCGTTATTAATGTTTCTCCTTTTTCTACAATATCACCTTTCATAACTATTGCATCTCCATTTTTTGCAATCAATTTTTCAATAACACCTTTTTTTATAGCTACAATATCACATGGAATATTTTTAGGTATTTTTTGTGGAGGATCAATATTTTCTACAATTTCTACAATTGCTTTTGTTCCTTCTATTTGTATCCCTACCCACGCTAAATTTTTAATTTCTATCATCATGCTATTTTCAATATCATTTATGTCCAGTTTATATTTAAATACACCTTCATATAAACCTAACGCTGTCAAATGCTTCTCAATATCTGCTTTTGATATCTTATCATTTCCTGTAATTTCAACATTCCATATAAAAGATGTGGTGCACACAATAATACATATAGAAACAACAAATCCAATAGTAAACATTTTTCTTGCTCGAATTTTATGCATAAAAAAAGGATATCCTATTTTTTCTCTAATTCTTACTTTACATCCTGCTCTTTTTACAATATGTCTTAGTTCCTTATATCCTTTAAGACCTACCTTTGCCTCAAGGGTTGTATAATCTATTCGAACAATATCCCAAAGGTATATGCCTCTTGCAATAGCATAATTTATAAACTTTTCTAGGCTAAATCCTTCTATTTTTATAACAACATATCCTCTGAAGAAATTCCATAGCTTTACAATGAGCAAAATCCTCCCCCCTTATTCTATAAACTCAATATTTTCAACTTGACCACATATAATAATTTCTTCAGTAACAATCGTTTTTATTGAAAGCTCTCTTCCTGTTATCCTAATTACACCACTCTTTGTATTCACTCTTATTCGTGTATCAGAATATTCAATAATTCCTTTATGATTCTCTATGTACAACTGTAACTTTCCGAGCAAAGTAATTCTAGGAAGATCTAACATAATGTCCTTGGGAAGTTCTAATAGTTCCGATACGCTCTCTCTTATTTCTTTTGTTTTGCTTTTCATAAGACACTCCCCCTTTATAGTTAAGTTTATGCGCCTAAATCATGCTGTATTACTTTATTTTCCGTGTCCTTGTACAACAAAAAGCTGTGAAAATAAATTTCACAGCTTTTTATCATCTTAATGATTTAGGCTTTTGTAATATCTCTGATAGAATAATCCCTTTGATAATATTTTTTTTATTTAATACAAGGGTTTCCTTCCCTATTTCATTCTCATGAATAACATCTTTTATTTCTTCTGATACTGCCATTTTTTTTCTTTTCACAGGCATCTCCAATGTAAGATTACCTTCTCTTTCATTTTGATCAATGGCTTTTTTATCATTTTCTAGCCTCAGTTCATGATCATTACTTTCTTTACTTTTAACAGCATCTTTTTTACTATCTTCTAATGCTGATGATAGCTCTTGTTTTAAAGAGTTTCTCATGTCCTTGAATTTTTCTATATAGGATAACTCCTTAGAAGAATCTTTTTTATTTTCAATTTTGTTTTTACCTTTTTTATGTTCTTTCTTTTTATCTTTAAAGATTAATCCTAAAATTGATGCAACAATTCCTAAAATAGGAATAATATCATCAAAATCCATATGATCACATCCTTTGAATTCAAACACTTAATTCATTATTTCGTTTCTTTAGGATTATTATCTTCTTCCTTTCCTAATAAAGATATGGTTTTTCTCATACTCGTATCTGCCATAACATTTTGCATGTTATAATAATCCATTACCCCAAGTTTTCCAGATCTTAAAGCCTCTGCCATAGCTTTTGGCACTTCCGCTTCTGCTTCTACAACTTTTGCCCTCATTTCCTGAACAGCTGCAACCATTTCTTGTTCCTTAGCAACAGCCATAGCTCGTCTTTCTTCTGCTTTTGCTTGAGCAATTCTTTTATCTGCTTCTGCTTGTTCTGTCTGAAGTTGTGCTCCAATATTTCTTCCTACATCTATATCTGCAACATCAATAGATAATATTTCAAAAGCAGTACCCGCATCTAGTCCTTTAGCTAAAACTGTTCTTGAAATCAAATCAGGATTTTCTAATACTTCCTTATGGGTCTCAGAGCTACCTACAGTAGTTACAATTCCTTCTCCTACTCTAGCTATAATCGTTTCTTCTCCAGCACCACCCACAAGTCTTTCAATGTTTACTCTTACGGTTACTCTTGCTTTTACCATTACTTCTATTCCATCCTTAGAAACAGCTGAAACCTTTGGTGTTTCTATGACTTTTGGATTAACACTTACCTGAACAGCACTTAACACTTCTCTCCCTGCTAAATCAATGGCAGCTGCTCTTTCAAATTCTAAAGATATATCTGCCCTTTGCGCTGCGATAAGAGCATCAACTACACTATTTACATTCCCTCCAGCAAGATAATGGGCTTCTAATTTATCAATATTTAAATCTAATCCTGCTTTCGTGGCTTTAATAAGAGGATTTACAATTCTTGATGGAGATACTCTTCTAAAACGCATCCCTATCAAAGTAAAAATCCCTATTTTTACACCTGAAAAATATGCTGTAATCCATAATCCTACAGGAATAAAACTCAAAAGTATCCCTAATAACAAAAGTGCTACAATAACAATAATCCCTATACCAATAACTGGTGACATGTCTTACTACCTCCTAAGATATTTTTTTCACTACAATTTTTCTACCTTCCACCTTAATAATTTTTACTTTCATATGTACCTCTATAAACTCTCCCGCTGTAACCACATCGATTCTTTGATCATTTACAAGTACGGCTCCAGAAGGACGCAGTGGTGTGATGGTGACTCCTTCTAATCCTAGCATTTCATCCTTTTCAACGTTTGATACAAAACCTTTTTCCTTTTTTAACGCTGTTGCAAGAATAATTTTGTCAAAATATTGATTCCTTGGTCCATATTTTAGCAACAATATGGCAGAAATAATCGTTAACACTAAAGCAATAGCTAAAGATGTTATTCCGAGGGCAATAGAATCTGAAGATAATATAATGCTAATGATAATACACAGTATTCCTCCAATCCCCGGAGCTCCAAATCCAGGTGCAATAGCTTCAATCAAGAGAAGAAGCACACCAGCAATAAAAATAGAAATCACTGCAAAGCTTGCATTTCCAGCTAACATACTTCCTCCAAAGAAAACTGTAAAAGCAATAATGCTTAATGTTCCACCCATTCCAAATCCTGGTGTGAAAAACTCTATAAGGAGTCCTATGAAGCCTATACTTAAAATGATTGGCAAAAATATAGAGCTAGAAACAATTTGAGCAATACTCATTTTAAAATCTGTCTGTATATTTATTATTTCTGAATATTGAATATCAAACCTTTTTAAAATTTCCTCATAACTATTTCCTACTAAGTCTGTAAATCCTAATTCCTCCGCTTCTTTTGTCGTTAAGTTAAGGAGTTCTCCTTTTTTGATAATGTACTTATCTGGATCTTTAGGATTTTTTATCTCAATACGTCTATCTGCCATTGCTTCAACTAATCTTGTATCTCGTCCTCTTTGCTGGGCAGTAGTTCTTAATTCTCCCTTCCAATAAGAAATATTTTTTTCCGTGTATGGAATGGTTTCAGCAGACCCTATTGTACTCCCACTGCTCATGGCAATATTTTCTGATGCTATTGTAATAAGAGCACCTGCAGATTCTGCTCTTTTATTTACAAAAGAAATAGTTCTTAGAGGTGTCTTCATTATAGCATCTCTTATTTTCGTAGCTTCTTTGATCATACCTCCTAAAGTATCAATTTCAAAGATCACAGCTACAGAATTAGGATCACTTTCCGCTTTTTCTAGTGAACTT
This sequence comes from Crassaminicella profunda, assembly GCF_019884785.1. Lineage (GTDB taxonomy): Bacteria > Bacillota > Clostridia > Peptostreptococcales > Thermotaleaceae > Crassaminicella > Crassaminicella profunda. The sequence goes on along the minus strand of NZ_CP082326.1, from coordinate 1,413,543 downwards.
TTTACAAACTGTGTAACTGCAGGGTTGATTTCTCCTTTGATTGGAATAACATATACATTTTTTTCATTTTCAGCATAGCTATATATACTAAAAAGCATGCAAAAAATCATAAATACTATGAATTTTATATAGATTTTTTTCAAAATCTCACCTCCCCTAATCATCACCTGTCATTACATATCTATAGTATATTACATTTTTTGCCTTTTTAAAAATATTTTATAAAAAAATAAAAACCTAAGCTATGCTTAGGTCATTATTGTAAAAATTGCTTAACGATTTTATTTACAGTTTTACCATCAGTTCTGCCTTTTACTTTCGGCATTACTGCAGACATGACTTTGCCCATATCTTTTATACTATTTGCACCAATCTCTTCGATTGTTTGAGTAACAATTTGTGAAACTTCATCTTCTGTTAATTGTTCTGGCAAATAGTCCATTAAAACATCTATTTCAGCTTTTGCCTCATTTACTAAATCATCTCTATCTCCTTTAGCAAACTCTTCAATAGCATCCTTTTTTTGCTTTACTTGTTTTGATATGATCTCTAAAATGCCTTCATCATCAAGCTCTGCTCTATTGTCAACTTCGTATTGCTTTATGGCAGATCTTACCATTGTCACAACAGATTTTTTTACTTTATTCTTTTCTTTCATAGCTGCCTTTAAGTCAGCCATTAATCTCTCTTTGAGGGACATTCGTCACACCTCTTTTAAAATTTAAATTTAGAATCTTTTCTTCGCTTTATTTCTTCTAGCAGCTTCTGCTTTCTTCTTACGTTTTACACTAGGCTTTTCGTAATGTTCTCTTTTTCTAACTTCTGATAAAACACCACTTTTTGCACATGAGCGCTTGAATCTGCGAAGAGCACTTTCAAGAGTTTCGCTTTCTCCGATTCTTATTTCTGTTGACATAGTTCTCCCTCCCTCCGCTAGCAAACTTGTGCTGTGCTAGTAGAACGCCAAAGTAAAAAAACTTCGGAGTCTGAAATCGCACTATGTTATTATACATTAAATTAACAATTTATGCAACTTTTTTTAACCTGGAGGCCATTGAAGTTGTCTTCCACCTAGAAGATGAAAATGTATATGACCTACCGTTTGACCACCTAACTCTCCACAATTGCTTACAACTCTATATCCCTCTCTTAAATCTAATGCTTTTGCAATATCTTTTATAGAAAGGAAAATATGTCCTATAAGATTTTTATGTTCATTAGAAAGATCATCTAAAGACCCTATATGTTCTTTTGGAATAATAACCACATGGGTTGGTGCTTGAGGTTCTATATCATGAAAAGCCATCATGTAATCATCTTCATATACCAATTTTGATGGAATTTCTTTAGATGCTATTTTACAAAAAATACAATCAGCCATTCCTTTCACCTCCTTTACAAACTTTCACTATTATTTATTCAACACAAGTTTAAAAAATCCTTCTATTGATTTACTATTTTTCCTATAACAACTTCCCCTGATATTTTTTCAAGTGTTACTTTTAATATTTTGCCTTCTAAATTTTCATTAGATTGGCAAAGAACTCGTATATAGTTATCTGTCAATCCTTCATAATGGTCTTCCTTTTCATTACTTGTAGTTTCAAACAAAACCATTTTAGGTGTATTCATAAATTTCTCATGATAATTAATTAAACTTTTTCTCGCTAAATCAATCAACCTTTCACTTCGAATATTTTTAATTTGAGAAGGTACTTGATTTTCAAATTTGGCTGCTGGCGTTCCTTTTCTTTTAGAATATTTAAATACATGAATTTGACCAAACCCTATTTCTTCTACAAATTGCATGGTCTTTTCAAATTCTTCTTCTGTTTCTCCAGGAAATCCTACCATAATATCTGTGGTAATGGATACATCTTTTATATATTTTCTTATTCTTTCTACAATCATTTTATACTCTGTTGTTGTATATTTTCTATTCATTCTCTTAAGAGTCTCATCACATCCACTTTGAAGAGATAAATGAAAATGTGGGCAAACTTTTTTTAAATTTGCCAAAGTTTTTACAAAATCTTCTGTCATAATGGTTGGTTCAATAGAACTTAGTCTTATTCTTTCAATACCTTCAACCTCATGCACACTCCTAATCACATCTAGTAATGATGTATTTTCAAAATCTTTCCCATAAGATGCCACATGAATACCAGTAAGGACAATCTCCTTAAAATGATTCTTTGCAAGTCTTTGTACTTCTTTTACAATATCCTCTAACCTTCTACTTCGAATCTGTCCTCGTGCATATGGAATAATACAATAGGTACAGTATTGATTACATCCCTCTTGAATTTTAAGATATGCTCTAGTTTTGCCTTTTATTTCTCCTATAGTCATTTCTTCAAATTCTTGTATCTCCATAATATTTTCAACTACATTAATCTTTTCATTTTCTTCTTGTATATTCTCTACATATTCAACAATGTTTTTTCGGTGGTTTGTTCCTAAAACAATATTTACACCTTCAATGGCAGATACTTCTTCTGGTGATGTTTGAGAGTAACATCCTACAACTGCAATAATAGCTTTAGGATTTTTTCTTTTTGCCCTACGGATAAACTGTCGTGACTTTCGATCTCCTAGATTTGTAACTGTACACGTATTGATTACATATACGTCTGCATGCTCACCACTATCTACAATTCCATATCCTGCTTTTTCAAACAGTTCTCCCATAGCCTCTGTTTCATATTGATTCACTTTACATCCAAGGGTATAAAATGCTACTTTTTTCATTTATTTGCCTCCTAAATCCCCTATCTCATACATTAATATACTTAAAGCTACAAATCCGGCAGTTTCTGTTCTTAATATTCTAGGCCCTAGAGTAATAGATTTTACTCCAGCATTTTGAGCTTTTATAACTTCATCCTGTTCAAATCCACCTTCTGGACCAATGATGATGGCCACTTTCTTATATTCTTTGTTCGTGCTTAAAATATTTTTTAATCCTTCTTTTCGTTCCTGTTCATAGGGTATGATTTTCAAATCATACGTTGATAAATTATGAATCATTTCTTCAAAAGAAACGGGTTCTGTAACTTTGGGTATAACACCTCGTTTGCATTGCTTCGCTGCTGAATCTGCAACCTTTTGCCATCTTTGAATCTTTTTAGTCTCAGCTTTTTTATCTTTTATTTGCACAATAGTTCTTTCTGTTATTACAGGAACGATTTTTACGATCCCTAATTCAGTACATTTTTGTATAATCATATCCATTTTACTTGATTTAGGAATTCCTTGAAAAAGAGTAACTTGTATATTAGATTCAGTACCTGATATTTTTTTCTCAAGAATTTCTAATTCTATTTGCGCTTTTGATATGGCTACGATTTTTCCTATGTAGTCATAATTATTTCCATTGCAAACTTCTATACAATCATCTTTAGAAAGTCTTAAAACCTTTCCTATATGTTTTACATCTTCTGAATCATCCATGAAAATTTTTTTGTTTTCTTCTGAGATATTTTTCTCATCTACAAAAAATCTATGCATCTTTTTTATCTCCCGTTGGTTTTGAAACAATGGCTGCCCATTCACCCTGCTTACGAACTTCTATAATTTCCATTTTATTCTTTTCTAAAGCATTAACGACTTCATCCACTTTATCAAGAATAATACCCGAAGCAATAAAAACACTTTTTTCTTTCATAAAATCTTTTATAAAGTTAGATAAGTATATAATTACATCTGCAATAATATTTGCAACAACAAGATCTGCTTGTCCATCAATCACATCCATTAGATTTCCATGTTTAATTGTAACAATATTTTCTACCCCATTGTCTGATACATTTTGTTTAGATGCTTTTACAGCTACTTCATCTAAATCAACACCAATCACTTCTTTAGCTCCAAGCTTTGCAGCTACAATAGAAAGAATCCCACTTCCACAACCAATATCGAATACTGTTGAAGTGTTGTTTACATATTTCTCTAAATTTTGTATACACATCATCGTTGTTTCATGGGTTCCTGTTCCAAATGCCATACCAGGGTCAAGTTCTATAACAATGTCATCCGATGACGGCGTATATTCTTCCCAAGAAGGTTTGATTACTACTTGGTCCCCTATTTTTTTAGGTTTATAATATTTTTTCCATGCATTGGCCCAATCCTCTTCATATACTTCTGATGTGGTCACTTCTCCCAATCCTTTATCAAGATTATATTGTGGTATTTTTTCTACGCTTTGCTTTATTAGTTCTATTTTATCTAATAAATCCTCACTCTCTGGAAGATATCCCTTTACAATTGCTCCTTCATAATCACTTTGTAGGATAGATTCATCCATATAGTCCCAATCTCCAGATTCCTTTTGTTTAAAAATAGGATCATTTGGGTCTTCTATGGCTACTCCACCTACGCCTACATCATATAAAATATTTGCTACCGCCTCAACAGCCTCTGTAGTGGTTTTAATTTTCACTTCTATCCATTTCATATACAAAACCTCCGCGCTTTTCACTTTATCTGTTATTATACCCTAGAATATTTATATTTACCAGAAATTTTAAAATATAATGAAACACCCAGTCATTACTGGGTGTTCCTATTAAATACCAAAAACCTCTTTTACTTTATGAAAAAAGGATTTTCTTTGTTCATGTACATCTTCGCCCATTATATCTGCAAATTGTTTCAATAATTCTTTTTGTTTTTCATTTAATTTCTTAGGAACTTCTACAATCACTTTTACGTAAAGGTCCCCTCTTCCATAACCTCTTAAGCTTGGTATCCCCTTACCTTTTATCCTAAAAATTGTTCCACTTTGTGTTCCTTCCGCAATATTATACTTTATTTTCCCATCTAAGGTAGGAACAACTAATTCATCTCCTAATGTTGCCTGTACAAAAGTAATTGGAATCTCACAAATCACATCGTTTCCATCTCTTTTAAAAATTCCATGAGGTCTTACTCTTAAAACTATATATAAATCCCCACTAGGCCCACCTTTTTCTCCTGGTTCACCTTCCCCTCTTAATGGGATGACAGAACCCGTATCTACACCTGCTGGAACTTTAATTTGTATTTTCTTTTGTTTTAGTTCTTTACCAGTTCCATGGCACTTTTCACAAGGTTTTTCTATAATATGACCTTCTCCATTACATGCATCACAAGGTTTTACATTTACAAATTGACCTAATGGTGTTCTCGTTGCATAACGGACTTCACCTGTTCCATTACACTTACTACAAGTTTTTTTGCTTGTTCCAGGTTTTGCTCCTGTTCCATTACACGTGCTGCAATTCTCATGTCTTTTGATGGTTATCTCTTTTTCAACTCCAAATGCGGCCTCTTCAAAGCTTATCGGCAACTCATATTTTAAGTCATCACCCTTTTTCGGACCTGCTTTTCTTCTAGAGCTTGAAAATCCACCTCCAAACATATCAAAGATATCACCAAATATATCCTCAAATCCACCAAACCCAGATGCTCCACCAAATCCGCCTTGTGCATTTCCATCTACACCTGCATGACCAAATTGATCATATCTTGCTCTTTTGTTTTGATCACTTAATATTTCATAAGCTTCATTGGCTTCTTTAAATTTTTCTTCTGCTTGTGTATCTCCTGGATTTCTATCTGGATGATATTTCATAGCCATTTTTCTATAGGCTCTCTTTATGGTTTGTTCATCAGCACCTTTGTCTACACCTAAAACTTCATAGTAATCTCTTTTAGACATTCTTCTCACCGCCTTTCTAATCAGGTTTTGTGAGCGTCACAAACTATATCAATTATATGAGAAATATCTATTTTTCGCAAGACTTTTCACATTTGTAAGGCACCCAATTGGGTGCCTTTTTATCTATTTATCATCATCTACCACTTCATAATCTGCATCTACAACATTATCATCCTGGCTACTCTCTGTATTTTGTCCTTCTGCTGCACCTGGATTTTGCCCAGCTGCTTCTTGATACATCTTTTGAGATAATGCATGGAAAGCATTTGTTAATTCTTCTGTTGCTTTTGTAATAGCTTCTGTATCATCACTTTCTATAGCTTTTTTAAGTACTTCAAGCTTTCCTTCAACGTCTGTTTTTTCTTCAGCACTAATTTTATCTCCAACTTCTTTTAATGCTTTTTCTGTTTCATAAACCATTGTATCTGCTTTATTTTTTGCTTCAATGGCTTCTTTTCTTTTCTTATCTTCTTCTGCAAACTTTTCAGCATCTTTTACCTTTTTTTCTATTTCTTCATCACTTAAATTTGTTGATGCAGTAATTGTAATCTTTTGCTCTTTACCTGTACCTTTATCCTTTGCACTAACATTTACAATACCATTAGCATCAATATCAAAAGTTACTTCAATTTGAGGAACACCTCTTGGTGCTGGCATAATACCACCTAATTGGAATCTACCTAATGTGATATTGTCACTTGCCATTTGTCTTTCCCCTTGTAATACATGAATATCAACAGCTGTTTGATTATCTGCTGCAGTAGAGAAAACTTGGCTCTTTCTTGTAGGAATTGTTGTATTTCTTTCAATCAATTTTGTAAACACACTTCCAAGAGTTTCAATTCCTAATGAAAGTGGTGTTACATCAAGTAATAATACATCTTTTACTTCTCCAGTTAATACTCCAGCTTGAATAGCAGCACCAATTGCTACACATTCATCAGGATTTACTCCTTTATGAGGCTCTTTTCCTGTAAGTTTCTGAACAGCTTCTTGAACTGCTGGAATTCTTGTTGATCCTCCTACAAGGATTACCTTATCCACTTCTCCTGTTGAAAGACCTGCATCATTTAATGCTTTTCTTGTTGGTTCCATTGTCGCTTCTACTAAGCTAGCTGAAAGTTGATTAAACTTTGCTCTTGTTAAATCCATATTTAAATGTAATGGTCCCTCTGCAGTTGCTGTAATAAATGGTAAGTTTATATTTGCTGTTTGTGTACTTGATAATTCTTTCTTTGCATTTTCAGCAGCTTCTTTTAATCTTTGTAGAGACATTTTATCTTTTCTTAAATCTACCCCATGCTCTTTTTGGAAGCTTTCAGCTAAAAAGTCTATGATTACTTGGTCAAAATCATCTCCACCAAGGTGATTATTTCCATGAGTAGCTAATACTTCAAATACACCATCCCCAAGTTCTAATACAGAAACGTCAAAAGTTCCTCCACCTAAGTCAAATACGATAATCTTTTGATGCTCATTTTCTTTATCTAATCCATATGCTAAAGATGCTGCTGTTGGCTCATTGATAATTCTTTTTACTTCAAGACCTGCAATTTTTCCAGAATCTTTTGTAGCTTGTCTTTGACTATCTGTAAAATAAGCAGGAACCGTAATAACTGCTTCGGTAACTTTTTCTCCTAAATAACTTTCAGCATCTGCTTTTAACTTCATAAGTGTCATTGCTGATATTTCTTGCGGTGAATAGTCTTTTCCATCAATAGTTGTTTTATGATCAGTACCCATTTCTCTTTTTATAGACATAATTGTCTTATCAGGATTTGTAATTCCCTGTCTTTTTGCTGTTTCTCCTACAAGTCTTTCTCCATTCTTTGTAAATGCTACAACAGATGGTGTTGTTCTATTTCCTTCAGCATTTGGAATTACAACTGGCTCTCCACCTTCTAATACTGCAACACATGAGTTAGTTGTTCCTAAGTCAATACCAATTATTTTACCCATTGTATTATTTCCTCCTTCATATTTATGTATAAATTTTTATTTTACAACTTTAACCATACTTGGTCGAATAGTCTTCCCATTAAGGATATATCCCTTTTGAAAAACATCTATTACTGTATTGCTTTCATGTTCATCACTTTCTTCTTGCATAACAGCATGATGAAAATTTGGGTCAAACTCTTTTCCTAAAGCTTCAATTTCCTCTGCTCCATTTTTTTTGAACACCTCTAAAAATTGTTGTAGAATCATCTCTACTCCTTGTGTAAAGGATTCATCTTTTCCTTCATCTTTATAAGATTTTACAGCTCTCTCAAAATTATCTACAATTGGAAGCAAATCTAATATTAATTTTTCATTTGCAAATTGATAGATATCACTTTTTTCTTTTTCTACTCTTTTTTTATAATTTTGAAAATCTGCTGTCATTCTTAAATATTGGCTATTTAACTCTTCTTTTTCTTCTTGTAGCTTCTTAAAATCTATGCTACCTTCATCCATTTGAGACTCTTCTTTTAATTCTTCTTTTGTAGCATCTAAGTTATCGTCTACAATTTCATCATTTTTCTCTTCCTGGAAATTATTTTCTTCCATTACTTTCACCTGCCTAAGATTATATTTTAATAGGTAAATCTCTATGATAAAAGGCATAGACCTAGTACAAAATATAACTATTTTGCACCAGATCCATATTCTCTTTTAGCGATCATTTAATAAATTTGTTAGATTCTTTGTCACACAATCTACAACAGAAATAATATGATCATAATTCATCCTTGTAGGTCCAATGACCCCAATTTTTCCAACAATAAATCCATTTACCTTATAGGTTGCTGTTATCAAGCTACAACTTTGCATTTCTTCATGCTTATTTTCTTTCCCAATAGTAATATCTAAACCATCCTTACTATCCATTAACAATTCCATGATATGCTCTTTTTGGTCTAACATTTCCATAAAATCTCTTGCTTTTTCTATATTATGATACTCTGGCAAATGAAAAATATTTGTTATACCATCTAAATATAATTGTACATTAACCATATCTTCTAGCGTTGCTAACAAAACAGGAATAATTGCATCAATCAGTGCATTCAGCTTTTTCATTTCCATTTTTATATTTTTAACCACATAAAAATTGATATCTCCAATTGTTAGACCTTTTAATTTACTATTTAATATTTTAGAAATTATTGCTAAATTATCTAATGTATAACCTTCATTGATTCTTAAAATTGCATTTCTCACAATACCAGATTGCGATATAACTACCAACAACACATTTTTTTCATCAATAGGAACCAATTGAACTGATTTTAACTTGCTTTGCTCAAATTGTGGAGACAAAACAATAGAAGTTAATTTTGTCATCTTAGACAAAATTCTTGAAGTGCTCGTAATGATCTGCTCTAACTCTCCTACAGATTCTACAAAGCTATTTTTTATAACCTGTTTCTGTTTTTGAGCTAAATTGTCCATAATCATTAAACTATCTACATATAACCGATACCCTTTATCAGATGGAATTCTTCCTGAAGAAGTATGAGGTTGATGTAAAAAGCCCAGTTCTTCTAAATCTGCCATTTCATTTCGTATAGTAGCAGCACTTATTCCTAAATCATATTTTTTCATCAGGGTTCTTGAGCCTATGGGTTCAGCTGTAAAAATAAAATCTCTTATTATGGCCTGCAGAATCCTTAACTTTCTTTCTCCCAGTTCCATAATATCACTCCTATTTGTTAGCACTCTCTTCTAATGAGTGCTAAACTATTATGATTTAAAATTATCATTAATGAAATCATTTGTCAATATCCTTTTTGTTATTTTTTTAATCAGGTAAAAAAGATACAAAAACTTGATTGGATAAATCAATCCCTCGTCTTGTCAATCTTATGTATTGATCATCTGTAGATAACAATCCTAGTTTTTTAAATTTTAAAATTTCTTCTGAATAAATTTTAAAAGGTGTACATCCAAACCGCTCCTTAAATTCCTTAATGTTGATTCCTCTCATCATTCTTAAGCCTAAAAACATAGTTTCTGCAATTTCATCTTTCCTTGAAATGCTTTCTTTCCCTTCACAAGGACTTAATTTTTTATGAATATTATTTATATATTTTTCCATAATCATGGTATTCGAAAACCTATTTTTATTAAAATATGAATGGGCACCTAAACCAAATCCAATATATTCTTCATTATTCCAATAGATCTTATTGTGTATACATTCTTTTTCTTCCTTTGCAAAATTAGAGATTTCATAGTGTTTATATCCATAATCTAATAAATAATCCATTGCAAAATGATACATCCTTCGATCTAATTCTTCTGAAGGTAATTTCAATATTCCCTTTTCATATAATCTATAAAATTCAGTATTTTCTTCAATTTTCAAGCTATAGGATGAAATATGTTCTGGATTCAATTGAATAACATTATATAAAGTTTCTTCCCATTGATTTAAAGTTTGATTAGGTAAACCAAACATTAAGTCAATATTAATATTTTCAAATCCTATTTCTCTTGCTAATAAAAAATTTTTCAAAAATTCTTCCTTGTTGTGTATTCTTCCTAAACTTTTAAGATGATCATTTTGCCATGCTTGAAGCCCCATACTCAATCTATTAATATTATTCTTTAAATAATAATTAAGATTATCTTTGTTGATTGTTCCAGGATTACTCTCTATAGAAAATTCTAATTTCTTATTTATATGGAAATTTGAATGAATTGTCTCTAATATTTTGTCCATTTCTTTTATTGGAATAATAGAAGGTGTGCCTCCACCAATGAATATAGATTTTATTTTACATCCCTTTAACTTTTCTTCCCAAGATTTCATTTCTTCCCTTAAAGCATCCATATATTCTGAAATTTCTTTTTCCCTATTACTAAAGGAACAAAAATCACAATAGAAGCATTTTTGTTTGCAAAATGGTATATGAATATACAACCCTATTTCTCTCATTTATTTTCACCTCATTCAACAAAAATAGTCACCCATCTGGTGACTATTTTTTATCATCATATTTTAACACAGCCATAAAAGCTTCCTGAGGAACTTCTACTGATCCTAATTGTCTCATACGTTTTTTACCCTCTTTTTGCTTCTCTAAAAGTTTTTTCTTTCTCGATATATCTCCACCATAACATTTAGCCAATACATCTTTTCTCATAGCACTAATGGTCTCTCTAGCAATAACTTTCGTCCCAATAGATGCCTGTATTGGAATAGCAAACATATGACGGGGAATGACTTCTTTTAGTTTTTCACAAACAACCCTACCGCGAGATTCAGCTTTACTTTCATGGACAATCATAGAAAATGCATCTACAACATCTTTGTTTAATAATATGTCCATTTTTACAAGTTTAGACCTTTGATACCCTTTAAATTCATAATCTAAAGACCCATACCCTCTTGTTTTAGATTTTAAAGCATCAAAGAAATCATAAATCACCTCATTTAAAGGTAATTCATAATGAAGGGACACTCTTCTCTCATCTATATATTCCATATTTTTCATACTTCCTCTTCGATCTTGACACAATTCCATAATATTTCCAACATATTCATTAGGAAGCATAATGTTTGCATCTACAAGTGGCTCTTCCATAAAAGCGATTTCTTGGGTTGAAGGTAAATTGCTTGGATTTTGAATCATCAAAACTTCTCCATCTGTTTTTGTAATTCTATAAATAACACTTGGGGATGTAGTGATTAAGTCTAAGTCAAATTCCCTTTCTAGCCTTTCTTGGATGATCTCCATATGAAGAAGTCCTAAAAATCCACATCTAAAACCAAATCCTAATGCATTAGAAGTTTCAGGTTCAAAATCTAATGCAGCATCATTTACTTTTAATTTTTCTAATGCATCCCTTACATTTTCATATTTTTCTCCTTCAGCTGGATAAACCCCACAATATACCATAGGTACTACTTTTTTATATCCTGGTAACGGCTCCTTAGTAGGATTTTGTGCACTTGTAATTGTATCTCCAACCTGGGTATCCGCTACATTTTTTATACTTGCTGTTATATAACCAACATCTCCAGCTTTTAACGCATCTACACTCATAGGTCCAGGAGTAAACACCCCTACTTCATTTACTTCAAATTTTTTGCCAGTGGCCATCATAAGAACCTTATCTCCCGGCTTTACAGTTCCTTGTTTCACTCTCACATAAGCTACAACACCTTTGTAACTATCATAATAAGAGTCGAATATTAATGCTTTTAGTATACCCTCTTCATCACCTGTAGGAGATGGCACATTCTTAACAATGGTTTCTAAAACTTGTTCAATATTTAATCCTGCCTTTGCTGAAACCAATGGTGCCTCACTTGCATCAATACCAATAATATCTTCTATTTCATCCTTCACTTCCTCTGGCCTTGCGCCAGGTAAATCGATTTTATTAATAACAGGTACAATTTCCAAATCTTGATCAAGAGCTAAATAAACATTTGCTAAAGTTTGAGCCTCTACACCTTGAGCTGCATCTACTACCAATACAGCTCCCTCACAAGCAGCTAAGCTTCTTGATACCTCATAGGTAAAATCTACATGTCCTGGTGTATCTATTAAATTTAGTACATATTCTTCATCATTCTGATCCTTATAGATCAGACGAGTTGTTTGAAGCTTTATGGTTATGCCTCTTTCTCTTTCTAAGTCCATACTATCTAGTATTTGATCTTTCATTTCTCTTTGTGTAAGCAAGCCTGTTTTTTCTATCAATCTATCGGCAAGGGTAGATTTACCATGATCAATATGGGCAATAATACTAAAATTACGTATTTTTTGTTGACGATTACTGCTCATTCCTACTCCTCCTCTATACACTACGGTAATCTTTAACATTATATCATAATTCATTTTGCTCGTATAGAGTTCTTATTTACAAAGATATATAATAACAGCCGAGCTAGTAACTCGGCTGGCCTTTACCTTTCCTTGCAAATCACCTTTTTCTTTTCTTTCAATATTTCTATACAATCTTGGACTTCATTTCTAATAGATTCATAGGTAGTATAAATTTTTTGTTCATCTATATAGAAATTTTCTCCACAAAAACATATTTCATGTACTTGCTCATTAATCTTTTTGTGATCAAAAACTTTTGGTTCCTCAATCATCATCATCATTCTAAAAGAATCATCTACAATTAAAATACCATTGATCAATATAAAAAACATAAATAACATACAAATACACTTTCTTCCACTTCTTTTTTTATTCTTTTTATTTAAATTTTTTCTTTCTACCCTGCTCATTTTCATCACCATATCATCTTTTTATATCCTTAATCACTTGATCTAACACTTGAGATAAATATTTTGTTGTCCTAACAGCCTCATCTATATTATTAGCAGTATTTCCAATTTCTATAAGAGCATAATAATCTGAATTAAATTGATTAAATCGATAGGGCTTGGTGATCGTTTTTTTTGCTAAACCTGGATATAATTCATCACTTCTTGCTTTTATATATTCAGCAAATGTTAGTAATTTTTCTGCATTCTTATTTCCTGTACCCACAACGATACTATATCTTGCAACTTTTTGTCCATCAATCACTACATAACTATTCTTTCTAGCACTGCTATTATTAGGAGCAGCATCCCTATGAATATCAAAGATTATTTTCAAAGAAGGATTTTTATTCATGTTCGTTTTTAATGTTTCTAGGGACCGTATATAAGATTGTTGATAGGATGGATAATCATGTAGGGTATCATTATGTATTACATTATAGCCTTTATGGGTTAAATAAGATGTTAATTGATCTCCCACTACTCTTACTGTAAATTTTCTATTAAGAGAATGAAAGTTCCCTATTGATTCAGGCATATATGATTCAGTTGCATGAGTATGATATACAAATACTACAGGCTTACTCATATTCAATTTTACTTTATTAGGGGTTTTAACAGCAGAACTTACAATAGGTATAGATGCTGTATTTTTATTGGTGGTCTCATTTTCCTTTTTTATATTTTCTACTTTTACATTCGTTGACCCTGTTGCTACTTCTTGAATTTCTTTTGTTTTTCTTACTACTTGATTACGATTTACTTCTTCTAAAGAATTATTTTCAAAATTATTTTGTGCTATGTTATCTCCCTGATCCTTTAGCACCTTATAATCATCCATTTCTGCTAAATCATCATCAGCTTCTTTTAACATAGATATTTGTGCTTTAAATAATGTTTTAGGATCTTCATAATCAAAATTAATTATTTTTCCTAGAACAAGTTTTATAAATGTTTTATCATGACTATATCCATTTTCTTTTTCATAATTTACTTCTAAAAGGGGGATAGTTTTATTTAACATTTGTATGAACAAACGATCCTTTATATTTTCTTCTCTATTAGCTTGTACAACACTTTGACCCTTTCTGGCCCCATTAGCTTTCGCAATCATAATATCCTTAGTATCTAAAATCAAAATTCTAAATGACATGATACACATCATACAAGTTACAAAAATGCCTATCCATCTATAATATTTTTTCATTTCAATTACTTTAATCTTCACCAGTTTATGCACCTCTCTTTAGTTTCTTTTGTTATTTTTGTGTCTATATAAGATTATATGAGAGGTGTGATTAATATATGATTGTTATTACTGTAAATATCGATTGACATCTTTTAAATCAATCCCAGGATGCAGCGCTATATTTAAAGCATTGGCAATAATTTGTGATATATTTCTTATAATCATATCTATATCTTTTGTTGTAACAATTACATTTGCACCATATGGTTCTAGGACTTCTTTAATCAATCCATATTTGTCCTCATCACTCATTCCTTTTAGAATTTTATAAAATTCCGAATCCTTAGATGCTTGATTAGATAATTCATCTACAACTAATTTGATTGTGTCATTTGTCAGGGTTGCAGCATCAACAACAGTAGGTACACCAATGGCCAAAACAGGTACTCCTAAAGTATTTTCACTTAATTCCTTTCTCTTATTTCCAACACCAGCTCCTGGGTTTATTCCAGTAGTGGATATTTGTATCGTTGTATGTACTCTTTGCATTTTTCTCGATGCTAAAGCATCAATAGCAATGACAAGATCTGGCTTTGTTTTTTCAACAACGCCTCGAATAATTTCTACCGTCTCAATTCCTGTAGTTCCCATTACCCCTGGTGATATAGCACTCACTGGTCTCATTGTTGGATCTTCACTTTTTTTATACGCTTCAAAAAAATGTCTTGTCACAAACACCTTCGATATCACTTGAGGTCCTAAAGCATCTGGCGTAATATCCCAGTTTCCCAGTCCTACAATAAGTGTTTTAAAGTTCTCCTTTTTAGGTACAAGATTTACTAACTCTTTTGCTAAAGATTGACTTAAACGATCCTTTAAATCTGCATCGGCATTTTTCATTCCTCGCGATTCAATGGTAATATAGCTTCCCTCTGGCTTTCCCATAATCCTACTGCCTTCTCCATTTAAAACTTTCACATCCGTAATAGTAGCAAAATCCTCTTCTCTTTGCTCTACTTGTACCCCTGGAATTTCTTGTTTTGTCTTTTCTTGATACAATTCTCTTGTTTCTAAAGCTAAATCTGTTCGTATTTGAAACATTCATTCCACCTCCTATTTTTATAGTTTTCACTATCTTTTTAAATTTATGTACAATATTTAAATAACTCTCTCAATTTTGAAACCATGTATAAATTGATAGCTTTATGGAAATAAAACAAATAGGAGTTTTTTCCTTGCTTTTTCATAATAATCATGATAGAATATCTTTTGTTGAATTAGATATAAGGGGGGTGAATAGATTGGCAAACATTAAATCTGCTAAAAAGAGAATTAAAGTTATTGATGTAAAAACAGCTAGAAACAGAAAAGTTAAATCTGCTGTTAAAACTGCAATCAGAAGATTCGAAGAAGCTTTAGTCGCTGGTAATGTAGAAGAGGCAAAAGCTAAGTTCCAATTTGCTGAAAAGAAAATCATGCAAGCTGCTGCAAAAGGAACTTTCCACAAAAATAATGCTTCTAGAAAAGTTGCTAGATTAGCTATCAAATTAAACAAAGCTATATAATAAATCAACCGTCATTTATTCCCCATTAAGATAAAAAGCGTACACTGTACGCTTTCCGCCGTTTTTGGGGTTTTTTATTTTCCAAATTGAGTAATCAATAGTTCTATCCCTAATCTTTGATCCATCTTACCTTTCTTAATACTTTCATCTGTATGAAGACAAGTCTTAAGTGCTTTTTTTAACATCTCTACATCAAAATTCATAGCCTGCTTTAAATATTTCTTTACAACAAACTGTCTAAGCCCTAATTTTGGCCCTATAGCCATGGCTGTATATCCCTGCTTTTCCATTAGCTTTATTTGAAATAAATATCGAAACTGTCTTGTAATCATATATAATATCTTTATTTCCGACTCCCCTTCTATCAACATATCGTTAAAAAAAGAAAGGGCTCTATCCGCATTTTTAGTTCCTATAAACTCTACAAGGCTGAATATATTATTTTCCATAGATTTAGGTGCTAATAGTTCAATATCACTGCTTGTCACTAAAACTCGATCCCCCAAAAAACTACATAGTTTATTAATTTCATTATCTAAGTCTTTTAGATTCTTATTTGAATTCCTATCTAAATATCCAGTAAGTTCTAACAAAAAAGCTATTTCTTTGTTTTTAATTTCTTTATTGCTCTTTTTAAAAGTTTTTTGAATCCATTTATAGATATCCTTCTCAGTTAATTTATCAAAGGCTACAATTTCCCCATGCTTCTTAATAACTTTTATAATCTTTTTTCTTTTATCAATTTCTTGGGTTGCTACGAAAAATAGTTGTGTTGTATCCGGTAGATTTGTAAAATATTTATGAAGTCTTGCTTCCTCCTCTTCACTAATATTTTTTCTTTTGCCCAGAAAACACTCTAAATCCTTTACAAGAACCATTCTCCTCTCCCCCATAAATGGAAGGGTCTCACAGGCATGAATAATTGCATCCACATCCGTCTCTTTCCCATCTATAAACTGATAGTTAAGATCTTCGAATCCTTTATTAATTGTTTTTTCTTTTATCGTGTTTAAGGTATTTTCTATAAGATAGTATTCATGTCCATAAAACAAATATAAATTCCTCAGTTCACCATTTTTCAAATCCTTTAAAACATCTTTATAATTCATAATAAATCCTCCAAATTATTTTCTTCATTCATGTAACATAGTTTTGATTCCTATTCTTTGTTTATCTAAAGTTACAATCACAGCACCATCCTGATCATTTCTAAATACTGCTGTGTTCTTTTCTTTTAACCGCTCCAATACGTTTTTATGTGGATGCCCATGTAAGTTTTTTCCAACTTGTATGACAGCAACTTTTGGTCTTACTAATCCTAAAAAAGCATCCGTGCTAGAACTATTACTACCATGGTGAGCCACTTTTAATACATCTACAGAGAGTTTTGGATAACTTCTTAAAATCTCCTGTTCTCCTTCTGCTTCTACATCCCCAGTAAATAATAAATTATATCCCTTATATTCCATTAATGTAATCAACGAGTTGTTGTTTATATCATCACCACTAGACATAACTAAAGACTTTCCAGGATGAATAAATTTCAGATTCACATTTTTTTCAATTTTTATTTTATCATTTTTTAGACATTGGTAGATCTTTGTTTTTTGCTTGATACATTTTTCTTTCAACGTTTTGAAATCTTCTGATTGATAATAATCTGTCCCCATAATAAAAGTCTTTACCCTTAGATGATCTAACACACTGATGAGTCCTCCTATATGATCTTTATGAATATGAGATAATATCATTAGATCAATGCAACTTATACCATTCTTTCTTAAAAAGGGTACTAGAATATCTTCACCAATATCTATTCTGTTTTGAAGGCTGCCCCCTCCATCTATTAAAATGTTTTTCTTCATAGGTGTCTTAATAAGAATACAATCTCCTTGTCCAACATCCACAAATGTAATTTCCATTTTACCAGGTAACAAGTACAAAGAAAAGGCTATTGTCACATATACGCCAATAACAATACCCATTCCTTTCCTTTTGTTCATAGAATAATCCTTAATTTTCTTATCTCCTATCACCCATATCATAAAAAAAGCATAATAAAAAAATATAAAATAAAAACTTGGTGAAACTACCTCAACATTAGAAAAAGGTATAGCTTCTATAAACTCAGATAAAGCGACCATAACTCTTATTAAAATAGAGACAAGCCATCCCAAAACAGATGCCATAGATATGCTAATAAATCCAATCATAATCATTATAAGTCCTATGGGTACAATAAAACTTACAATGATTACAATAGGTATATTTACAATAAACGCACCTAAAGATATGTAATTAAAATGATATGCTACAACAGGAATAATTCCTATTTGAGCAGCCATAGATACAGATAAAATTTGCCTAATAGATTCAGGTATAAATTTTAATTTATGTAAAATTGGTTTGTAGAAAAGAATAATCACAAATGCTGCTATAAAAGAAAGTTGAAATCCTGTATCAAATAGATACAAAGGATTTACAATTAAAAATATTAATCCGGCAGTAGCAATAGCCGATAATGAATCATATCTTCTATTAAAAAGTGGTGCTAAAACTAATATAATAGTCATGCTTGTAGCCCGTAAAACAGAAGGGGCATATCCAGTAATGATAACATAAAAACTCAAAATGGCCAATATAATAAATGTTCTTATGGTTATAGAAAAATCCTTTAGCAACTTTTGAATATACATATAAAGAATCCCTACATGAAGCCCTGATACTGCCAATATATGGGCAACCCCTACTTTTTTAAAGGTTGTATATATATTTTGATCTAAATTGTCTTTATCTCCTAGAAGAATTCCTAAAAAGATTCCACCTTCCTTCTTAGGCAAAACCTTAGAAATGATAAGAACAATCTTGTTTTTTATTCTATTTGCTTTTTTTATCACAAAAGATATGTTGCCCTTTCCAATGATCTCTATTCTTTTAACATCTCCATATAAAATTCCATAAATGTTTTTGCCCTTTAGATACATATTGTAATCAAACATTTTAGGATTTCGTCTTTTCTGAGGTTCTAAAAGTGTTCCATAAACGCCAATTCGTTTTCCTATGGCGGATTTAAACCCATCATTTTGTCCTTTAAGTTTTGCATATATTTTTCTAGAAAGTCTATATTTTTTTCCATCCATTACAATTGCTTCTACCTTTAATGTCATGACTATTCGTTCTTTATATTTATAAGAAACATCTATTACATCGCCAATAACATATAGTTTTTTTTCAAAGAATGATTCCAATTGTCCCTCATATTCATTATTTACCTTGAAATTTAAAGATCCCAATAATAATATAATAGAAAATAAAACAACAACAAAACCTTTCCTGTATATAAAAATTCCAACAATAATATTTATAAAAAAAATATATATCATTGTCTCATAAGACATACAAACTATATGTTGCAATAAGATTCCTAAAACATAGAATGCTGTTACTATTAAAATAGGTCTTCTCACTTATTTGATCCCTCTCTTTTGGATATTCCTATATAATCCTTTTAATGAATATTTTTCCCTTATTCATTAAAAATAAAAGATATATTCCAAAAAAGAATATATCTTTTATTATTTATATTAATGTCTCAATTCTTTTTCATCTCTTAGATAGTTAGGTCTATATCTTCCTGCAGTATGATCATTTCCTTTATATAATAAATCAGCCTCAATATTGATGCTATGATTGTTTTTATCATGCTTAATTTCAACATTTTCCACTCGCCCATCATCTTGATGATAATTTAAATACTGCCATAAAATATCTTTAGCATTTTCAACACTTACATTTCTATCATATGTAAATAAATATTCTTTTTCTGGTACTTCAAGATATAATTTGTATTTATCTCTTACTTTTACCCTTCTTTCACTAATACTATTTAACATCATATCCCTTCCTTTCTTTTTTATATCATTATCATTCCCTTTTCATAAAAAAGCTTTCAGAAAGAAATATACCATTATATGGAATTACATCATAATTTTTACTAAAACAAGACTTCCATCTATGGAAGTCTTATCCTTGTTTATAATTTTCTTTTAGTTTTTGAAATAATTTTATTTTATCTAAAGCAATCATCAGTGGTGCTGCTAAAACACCGCCGCCTACTGCTTGAGTAATATTACCAACAACCCCTAATACAGCCGTAGCAAAACCATACAATATACTTTCATAAGCTAAATATCCAAGAACCATAATCATTCCTCCTACTACCACCGAAAAAACAAATATAATAATTTTTTTTGAAATACTTGTATCTATTGTTACTATCTTATGATAGATATACCCTATAGCTAAAGCCTCCAAACCTTTAATAACAAAAGTAGCAGGAGCATAAATAAAATATCCAGAAAAAACATCTGCAAAAAGAGATCCTATTCCTGCAGCAAGACTTCCAGCTATCGGCCCTAATAAAATACCACTAAGATATACCATACTATCACCAATATGAATATATCCTTTCGTTGGCGTTGGCACTTGTATTAGCATTGTACCTACTAATACTAAAGCTGCCATTAATCCTGTAATCGTTAATTGTTTTACATTCATTTTATGCATTGTATCGTTCCCCCTTTAAATTATGTCAAAATGTATCATTTCGATTTTATTATAGCATTAAATTGTATCTGTGTAAACAGCGAATTAACCCGGTTTGTATCGGTACAATTTTGTGCTGTTTTTTATTTTATTTTTAATCTTTAATCCATGATTTTATCATAAACTTATAAATTTCTTCAAAACACTTTTTTATTTTGTAACATAAATCCTACAAGTTACATACTATATACTAAGAAAAAGGACAAGAGATAAAATATTCAAGATAAAAAAAGAAAATAAAGGAGGGGTTAATGTGGGTTGCTATGGTGGTTGTGATAGTAGTTTATTATTCTTCTTTCTACTTCTTGTAGTCTTATTCTGCTGTCCCGGTTTCTGTGGATATGGTTGCTAAAATAAAAAGAATTGGGAAATTTTCCCGATTCTTTATACATAGTCTTGTCTAATTGATTTCTTACTTTTTTATTTTCTCTGTATCTTTTCCATAATCAAATCCCCTAACTTTCTCTTTTTCTCAGTTATTTTTTATATTTATGACTATTCAATACAGGTAATATAAGATTTTCTTTATTATGCAAAAAAATAAGTCAATAGCTTTGACTATTGACTCATTCTAAAGGACTGAATATTTTTTCTTCAACTCTACAATAGCATCACGAATAGGCTGATAACCAGGAAGGATCTTTCTCGCCTTATATAAATACCACTTGGCTTTTTCTAATTTACCTGTATAAAGATAGATTAAACCTAAATTATGATGTCCATGTCCATTTTGCGGATATAATTCAATAACCTTTCTTGCATAATACTCAGCTCTTTCATATTCTTTTAAATCTTCTCCATATATTTTAGATAGATTTAATAAAACAACAGCATCTTTTTCTTCATATTTTAAAAATTTCTCATAATAATAGATTGACTTTTCATATTCACGTACTTGCTGATAACATATACCCAAACTATAATAAATATCTTGTTGTACTTCCAAAATATCTTCCCCACTCATATCAAGAGCCTTTTGATAACAAATAATAGAAGCTTTATCTTTTCCAATTTGGCAAAAAATATCAGCCATTAATTTCCAGTTCATTGAGACATCTGGATATTTCTTTATACGATCTTCTAAAAATTCTAAGGCAATATCAAAATACTCGCTATTTACATATGCAATGAGTAAATTATTAATCAAATATTCATCATCTGGATTAATCTCTAGTCCACGTCTACACACATCTATTGCTTCTTCTTCTAATCCATTAAGCAATAAAAAATTGCTCATGTTCAAGTAAGCTTCTGATGCATTCGGTTGAAGACTTGCTTGAACTTTCAAACATCTAATACTCTTATGAAGTTCTCCTTTTGCTTCATAATAATAGGCAAGCTCTTCAAAAAGATAATATCTTTTGTACTTTTTTAGAAAAAAAGGATTATTTTTATATATACACATAAAAGCTGCTCTTGCAATATCTATCCTACCTTCTTCTAAATGATTTTTCCCTTCTCTTAGAAAAATTTTCCATGCATTAGAATTAGTTCCTTCTTCCATCAAATTGTATTTCTGTATCCACATTTTTTCCATTTTCCTTTGTGTGATAAATTCTCGAGGAAAAAATAAATTTTCAAAAACCCAAAATGATGGTATTTCTTTATGAATCCTACGCTTTATTATGCAACTCTCTTTTTCATCCTTTAATTTTATTCTAGTCCAATATCCAGGAATTTTTTTATATTTACTTTGAAAAGAAATACCTTTTACTCCTAAAATAGATACATCCTGTAGCTTCTTATGATTGATTTCTTCTTCCACTTTAAAAATTCTCTTCATATAATCATTTCTTAAGCTTTCTGTAGGAAAAAAAATACTAAATTCCTTCAAACATATAGCCTCCTTTCATTATAAGGGACTATATCATACACATGTTTCATAACCTTTAGCCCTCGTTTATTTCAATACATAATATTCGTTGTTTTTTATTTGGTGATTAAATATAAGTTATTTTTTTATATTTCTTTTATACAAATTTTCTATGATTGCTACTTCTTCACTTGTTAATGAATATAAATCATAAAATATGCTATCTATCTTTTCTTGAGCTATTTGCGTTTGTCCAAACTGCACCATTTGTTTCACTAGAATCTTAATATCTTCACAAATACTTTTATGAGCACTACATGTGATTGGCAAATTTTTCAAAGGAGTTGCATACAGTTCTAAATAATCGCCCTTTCTTTTTCCACGATTATACAACCAAAAGTACATAATCTTTGAGTTTAAAAGACCTAATAACATATAAAAGTCCAGTGTTTTTTCTTTTGAAGTAATAAAATATACATCAGCGCTAGCATACCACGAAGAATGATTCAAAGCAAATCTATTTTCTTTTGCTCTATGAGGAACAATAATTTTAGTACTTTCAAATATTTCTTGATTTCGAGGCCACTGTAATGCATACCAATGTCTAGTACCTCGAAGGGTTTCTCTTCTCTTTTTTAAAACCTCTTTATATTTTGATAAATGCTGTAAAACCTTTTTTTCTATTTTTGTTTGATCATCTATATATAATAAATATTTTGAAGGATTATGATTTGCACAATACCTTCTTATATCGCTATTTTTATACATTGGTTTGAGATAATGTGAACCTAAAAGTCCTAATGCACTTACTTCATCATAAGATAAAACAAATATTCCCTGATTCAATATTATATTGTTTTTTTTAGCCATTTCAAAGGGTATTTTTTTCTCAAGCATATCTCTCGTTACTTTGTCTGCTCCACTAACAATCCCTTGATTCACATTGCATACTTCTTTCAATATATACTGACGATGATTATATAATTTCCCCAATATACTATCATATTCATTGTTCTCTTGTATCAAAATCTGCCCATAATCATCATACAATTTTTCTTGATTGGGCAATATATATTGACATGTTTTTTTCTCTATTTTTTTATTTTCATAAAGCAATTGATATAAATCTTTATCATCAATATTTTTTTCTTTAACGTACTTTACACGTACAGATTGATTTTTACTTATATTATTTGCTAGAAAAAATATAATATTATGCTGTCCTTTAGCAGATTTAAAAATTTCATAATCATTAAAATTCACAATATCAATAAAGGTACAATGATTCTTTAAAAAATCCCTCAATTTTACTGCTCCATCAGCAGTTACAAAATAGTTGGTTGTAATATAAGATAATATTCCTTTTTCTTTTAAAATTTCTAATGACTTATAAATAAAAAAGTAAAAATAATCCATCTTCCCTTCATAATATTTTTTTCCAAAGGAACTATTTTTTATCTTGTCAAATGCAGCTTTATTCCCTTTTTCCCCTAAATACGGAGGATTCCCTATTGCAATATCAAATTTTTTAGTACCTTCAAAAACCTTTTCATCTGTTAGGCTATCTGCCACAGTAATATTAATTGTATCTGGATATCCTTCTTTATTTTCTCCACAAACTAGAGAAAATAAAGCCATTTTCCCAATGCATGCTGGCTCCCTTTGTAGATCTATCCCAAATAAATTATTTTCCACAATATGTTTTCTTATCAAAAAATCCTCTTCATTCTTTCCTAATGTTCTATAAATATTTTTTTTATATGTATATATTTTTTTAAAGGCACCAATCAAAAATAATCCTGTCCCACAAGCTATATCAATCATTTTTATTTCATCCAAAGCTTTTAGTATTTTTACAATATACATCCTATTAAGTGACTTATTTCCATACAAAATTTTCCTCAAATCTTTTTCAGGGCAACCCGTTTCTCTTAATAAATAAATTTCTAAAGATCTTTCTACCATATACTCTATAATAGAAAATGGCGTATAAAAGCTACCTGTCTTTTCTCGACGATTTTGTGATAAATAATTTTCATATAAATGACTAAGTATAGTAAAATCATAATCTTTTAGATCTAGAATCTCATTCAATTCAAATTGCTCTTTTAGATCATCTCTTATAGAAAGTCCTATGGCATTTAAAGCATCTGCGCTATACTTCTTTAAAAAAATAAATTTGCAAATTTCTAATACAAAATCAGCTCTTTCAATTTTTAAATCCTCTATATTTTTTAAAATTTCATCAAATAATCTTCTCCACTTTCTAATTTGCATCACATCTCCACCTAAATAAAATTATGAAAGCATCCAATTTTGAACGCATCCTTTTACAGTATTATCTGTCGCAATTTTTATTTTTTTCTAAACACTATAGAATATTTCAAAAATTCTTCCGATATATTATATAAACAATGAAAGGAGTGTTTATATGTCAATCAAAAAAATATCCTCATCTAGTAAAAATAGAATTAACAATATGTTCGTTAATCAAACTTCAAAAATAAATCAAATTCACAGTATTCAACCCATAAGAAAAATAAAAAAAATTGATAACTATGCCTTTCAGTCCTCTCAAAACAATTTTTTTGGATCATCCTATTTCTATGAACATTTAAAAAAACTCAAAAAAGAATATCTTCATTTCTATAGGGTACAACAAGAACTTGAAGACACATTAAAAAAATTTATTCATCCTGCACATGAAAATTTTATTACTATGATCAAAGAACTCATCTCAAAATACAACAAAGCAATAATCTCCTTAAAAGATTTTGATTATGATTTTAATACAAATCACTGTCAAAATATAAATGATATCCTTTTGATCTATCAACCAAATTTAGAAAAAATAGGTATAACCCTACAAAAAGACTACACACTATCTATAGATGAAACAATATGCACTAGAACCCTTAAAGAAACTACTGATGCTATCCAATTTTTATTTGATACAAAAAATGGATTTATTAAAAAACTTTATCATGCCTTTAAAGAAATTAAAGTCCCTAGCTATAATGATCCATACACTGTTTCATCAAAGGATTCACATTTAATCATCAATGAAAAGCATTAATTTTCTAGTGATTATTTAGTAATATACTTTATTCTATTATCTAATTCCAAATATATAATATCATATTTATCAAAAGTTTTTTTTAAGGATTTTCTTCTTATTCGGCCTATTATAAAATATTTTTTTAAATATTCATGGGCTTTTACTAAGCTTTTTTCATCATTATATTCTATACTCAAATTTTTTTCTAATAAAATATCTCTCATTATCTTCATTTCATCCAAAAATAGGTAATGGTTTTCTATCATATACTCATTGTTTTCAACATTAACCCACTGAAGCATCATTTCATCGATTGCTGTAATATTTTCCCTAAGTAAATCTTTATTATCTTGCTGAATCCTCTTATTACTTAAATCTATATTTTCACTAACCAATGTATAAAAGCTATCTTCTAGGGGCTGTATGGTTTTTAAATACATGAATATTTGTTTTTTTGGTTTTATATTCAAAATCCCTTTTAAAATACTATTATTCATCATAACATCTTTTGGTACAAAATAGATAAATGATGTAGCAATAAAGCTCATCAATATCCCTAAAATTATAACTTTCTGTATTGATTTTTTTTCTTCATCTCTTTCTTGTGAAGGTATTGATTTATGTCTAAATAAGTTCATTTTTTTCACCTTCTATATTCATGATTGTCTATATTATTTCTATAAACTTTGATAAATTCCTTCACCGTCTTTAGAATTTTATAAAATAAAAATAACGTGAAAATATCACGTTATTTTTTGCTTAATTTATCTTTTTTAAATACATACCATCTCCAACTTTTTTAACCCCATCTATTTCTTGAATCAATTGATCCACAATTAAATCCATATCTTTATACTTTATGTTTACGCTCTTTTTCTTTAAATATTTCATAATTGTAATCAAACGAATAGGGTAATCACAAGGATTTTTAAAATATGGATGTTTTTCAATCTTTTTTTTGATACTATTTTTATCAATATCAAAAATACGAATTACATTTTCAAAATCATTATTCCCTTCTAACTCACTAATTAAATACTCGATCTTATTTGTAGGCTTGTTATAATCCTTTAAAAGTTTTTTTAAATCCTTCAGAAATTTCAATTCGTTATTTGTACATTGATTCCTCGTATCTAAAGATAAAGGTAACGGTATGTCTTCATTACACGAATCTACCAAATCTGACAATGATATTTGCATAAGAGTTTTTTATCCCCCTTCAAGATTAATATTCATTTACTATAATTATATACTATTTTATATATTTTATCCTTCTGTGTCAATTTTATAGTACAAGTGTTTTTGTTAATTTTTCCTTTTACACAATATCCTCTAAACCTATGATTTCATCCTTATAATGTTTTGCCAAATCCCCTAAGATTGATTCTATTAATTTCTTTACTTTTATGCGCTCATTTTCTGAATTACATTCCAATTCTATTCTATTTTTTTCTAGAACCATTTCTGCCAATAACTCATCTTTATCAAAAATTTTAAAATAACAGCTTCCCTCTTCCTCGAAATCTAATTGAATGCCTTCATGTTTTTGTAATATCCCTTCGATTGTTTTCACATCATGAATCAAGTAGATACTTTGCCAAACATTGTATGCATCTTCATTCTCTGTCTCATTTGTTACATCAGCAATAACATCCACATGTTTTTGAATCAAAAGACTATTTTTCTTCAAAAACTCTTTCCATGTAGCGTATTGATTTTTCCCTTTGTATTCTTCATACTTAAAAATCACGTTTCTTTCTATGCTATTTTGAAAAAGTGCGGGTATGTACATGATATTACCAATAAACATAGCTTCATTTTCTATTTTTATTATTCTACCAAAAATCAAATCTTTACACTGTTTTTCATGAAATTTCCCTAAATTCACAAGTATTTCTGTTTTTGCGAAAATATCCTTTAATAACCCTTTATTTTCCTTTAATTCTTTTACTTCATATATACTTAAATAAGATTGCATTCTTTTCTCGATAAAGACCCTTTCTTCCTGGGATAATTCCCCTTTCGTGCTTTCATAATATTTTTCAATAAATGCAGCACCATCTTTCATTCTATAATCATAAATTAACCATGAATTAAAATCTATCATCATTTTATCATTAGTAACTTCTTCACCAACACAATTATCAAAGTATACTTTCGCTTCTTCAATATCTCTTTGAAATTTATCCTCTAATAAAAACTTTAAAACATTTTCTTCTATGACCATTTCTAAATTTTCAAAATTCATAAACTTCTCTCCTTTGTTATGGTTCTAACCTTTTTACTTTTAGTATTATATGTCTATTATACCCTAATATCTACTGGTAGATAAAATTTTTCTATATTATAAAACCAGGCCTAGCCCGGCTCTATAATATTTCTTCCATTTTTAATATATACGAAAGAGTAGGTGCATCTTTATAAAATTCAGCTAATTTCATTTCTTCTCTTTGTTCTAATGAATAAATTCGTCTGAATAATAAAACAATATCTTTTTTCTTTAAACTTGAAAAATCAATAGCTGATAGATGATCACTCATAACTTTTGCTAACTCCTCATCTATTTCAAACACATCATAATCACTTTCCTTAAAAATACTTCTTATTTGATTGTTCTCGTCTGATTGCAAATCTTTAATAGCAATATCATATAATAGATTCAACTTTCCAGATATATTCTTTACAAAATTTTTCCACTTTTCAATGCCTTTTGTGCTAATTTTCATATATCTTAAATCATGGTCTTCAATATATCGTAATAAAACAAATTTTGCACAATGATTAAAACATGACTTATAAAGAAATAATTCACACCATTTTTCATCATCTATATCCATGTTCAACCGACTATCTATTCTCATTTTTTTTAATATTCCTCTATTTTCGTATTCATATTTTATGATAAAAACTTGAATAAACTCTTTCAGTCCATGATATATTTCTTTAATTTCATCCATAAATTTCATCTCCTTCAATAATATAACTCTTACTACATATTATTCAGCCTGTCTATATTTGTGTTTTTAACACTTAACCTCTTTTATTTCTATAAGAAAATAGTGTATAATAAAATAAAATATTTAGCAAGGAGGATCCTTTTGGCAAAAATCATCGCACTATCTAAATATAGAAAAAATAAATTTCATAAAAGCTGTAAAAATTTATGTATTCATGGTCCAATATATTTTCATGATTTGAATGATGGCATTAAAAAATTAGCATATAAGTATATGGATACTATTATCCAAAGTATTCAAGACAATTTAATAGAATCGCCTAACCATCAATCCGTTTTAGAAGATTCACAAAGGTCCTATATTACTCAATATTTAAATGTAAAAGATTCATTTTCTATATATCATGAAGTCAAACTACTGCGAGGCTATCAGTTAAAAGATATCTCTGAAAATGACTGGAATAACATTACAGATATCATTATTCGTTTAAGTGCAATCATCTATTATAATTTATGGAAAGAAGAAGTACAGCCTATTCATTTTGTTGATCAATATACATGGACAAGTATTCATACAGATCCCTCAAATTAATTTCTTTAAAAGGCATCTATTATTTTTAATAGTTGTCTTTTTTGTTTTTCTATCCATCAAATACAAATAATTAATTTAATGAGGACATATACTTAATTGAGGTGATCTAGATGATAAAAAAAATTTTTGCTTTGCTACTGATTATCCTTTTATTATTTGCAGCCTTCATATTAAATGAATTCTTTAATAACAACCAATATATATCTACTTTTAAAACTTATGTTGTTCCTAACCTTAAAATTTCAAATACACTATTAGAGGATTATTATAGTACAAATAGTAATCTCCATAAAAAAGCGTCTGAATCAATCATTCTAACTACACTAAAGAATTTAAACTATGACCAATGGATTGAATATATTGACTATATTGATTTAATACTATATAAATCTAATGTACTACCTGCCCATGAAGATGAATTAATTGTTGTACTAAATCTATCAAAAGACACATCAGTCATTGCTATATATTCATCTATCAATGATGAATACGTATTTACAAATAAAATTGAAAATATATTACCTGTTCAAAATATTAAATTTATCCCTGTTTCTGAATTAGGTTATAATTTATTAATAACAGACCAATTATTAGATGAACGATTAGGTGCATTTTTTTTAGAAGAATTTATAGAGATTTTTCTTTATACAGATGACAATTTTAAGAGTGTCTTTAAAAAAACAAAATATAAGGACGAAATCTATAATGCAAAATGGATTAATCCTAAAGCATCTCCAAATGAATGGATAAAAATTATTGAAAATAACCATATTACCTTTAATCAAAAACCGAAATTAAATATACAGGTTTCTATAAGCAGGCAAAAGTTTAAAACCATGAAGAAAACATTTCCTTCCAAAGAAGATTTTAAGCTTATTGAAGAAATTATCACACAAGAAAACTATTACTGGAATCCAAAGTATCAAATGTTTGTAATCAATGAAGGAATGATTAAAAATTCATCAACCTCTGTTGCAATTATTGATGATACAAATCATTGGACAGAATCATTCTTAGGTTTTCCATCAAATAATTACAAAATCATCACAAAGAACGGAAAAATATTTTATTTGCATAAACAGTTTATATCCATAAAACAATAGATCTTTCAAGGAGATAAAAAGTATCTCCTTCTTCTTTTTGCAGGATTTTGTCTGTTAACATAGAAGATAATAGTTATTCACAACATAATCCGAAAGGAATGAGTTTATTGACAAAAAAATTATTTTATGACAATGTGCATCAAAAAGAATTTACTGCAAATATTCTTAAAGTAAAAGAAATAGATGGAAAATTTCATATTGAATTAAATCAAACAGCCTTTTATCCTGAAGGAGGAGGCCAACCCTGTGATAAAGGAACTATTGAAAATCTTCAAGTATCCTATGTATATGAAAAGGAAAATAAAATCTATCATGTACTAGACAAAGCACCTCCTAAACTCCATCTTTTAAAATGTTCAATCGACTGGAAAAGGCGTTTTGATCATATGCAGCAGCACTTAGGACAACATATTTTATCTGCTTGCTTTCATGAACTATTTGATGCAGAAACTGTTGGCTTTCATTTAGGAGATACATTTGTAACAATAGACATTACATTAAGCAATATATCTCCTACCCAACTTGAAAAAGTTGAATACTTTGCCAATCAAGTAGTCTTTAACAATCTTCATGTAAAGCAATTATATCCAACTGCCTTAAAGCTTTCAGATCTTCCTCTTAGAAAACCACCTAAAGTCAAAGAAAATATTCGAATCATCGAAATAGATCAATTTGATTTTTCTCCTTGTGGTGGAACCCATCCAATTCATACAGGAGAAGTAGGACTCATAAAAATTAGAAAATGGGAAAAAGTTAGAGGAAATATTCGTATAGAATTTGTATGTGGCAACCGTGCTCTTAAGGACTTTCATTGGAAAAATAATCATATCAATAAAATATCCACTCTATTATCTGTAAAAGACGTAGATACATTTAGCAGTGTAGAAAGAATATTTTCTGACTATACTTTTCAGAAAAAGGAAATCAGACGTTTAAAAGAACAACTTTTAGATTATGAATCATTAGCTTTGTATCAAAATGCTTCTATATTAAACGGTACTAAAATTATTAACAAAGTCTATGATGATAGAGATTTTGGAGAACTAAGAACACTAGCAGCAAAAATTGTCTCACAGCCTAATACCATTGTTCTATTAGGTTCAAGAAATGAAAAAGCTCAAATGCTCCTAAGCTGTTCGAATGAAATAAATATAGATATGAATAAAATATTTAAAGAAGTATGTCCTATCATTAATGGACGAGGCGGAGGAAATGCCCATACAGCTCAAGGCGGAGGAGATAATATATCAAAAATTGAAGAAGCATTAAAAACAGCCCAAAGGATTATTACAAATGAATATTTAACATAAAAAAGAAAAGTGTCCTAGGACACTTTTCTTTTTTTTCTACCCTATATATGCTTGGAAAATGATCTTACTCACAGTTATTAATTATATAGAAAGAAAGAACATACTGCAATAGTATTTTTAAAATTTTTTATTGTTTTCGACAAAATTCTATATGTATCTTCGACATATTCCTGTTATTTCTATATTATCATTGCTTAATTATTTTTATTATCTTGTATAAACAGTTTTTCTTTTACTCATTTACCAACTTTTCTTTCGATTCTCTATTTGTAAATAAATACCCAAACAAAATTGTAACTAGAGGAGAAATATAACATAATACAGCATATGGTCCATACTCCGTTGCTCCTACACCTGTTATTACTGTAATAATAATTGCATTTACATTCCAAGGAATCAAGGGTGCTATCGTTGTCCCTGCATCTGCAATACTCCTAGCAAGGGTAATTTTTTTCATTTTAAATTCCTTGTATTTCCTTTTTAAAAACTTTCCTGGTAAAAGAATCCCTACTGTTTGATCACAGGTAACTGTTGTCAAAGCAATACTTAATATGCAGGTTCTTGCAATTAAAGCTCCCTTTGTTTTTATTTTTGATGCCATTTTATCTATCATTGGAGCAATAGTATTGGTTCCTTCAAATACACTATTTAAAGCAACAGCACCTATTATAATGAATATAACCTCTATCATAGGGACTATACCGCCACCCCTTAAAATTCCATCTAATGCCTCTATCCCGGTTCTTGATCGATATCCAAAAAGTATAGCATGAATCATTTCATGTATCTCTATTTTTTGAAAAAATATGCCAATCACTATTCCGCCTAATAAACTAAAGGTCATATTTGGAATAACTTTTACACCTATAACAGCTAGTAGAATCATTATGATAGGAAATAATAAAAGTGCTAGTGAAATAGTAAAAGTATTAAAAATATTCCTTTGATATTCTCTTAATGTTAAAAGATCAACTTCGCCCGTAAAATTTCTTCCTAAAATATAATAAATCGTTGAACTAATAATCAAAGTAGGTATTAATGTAACTAACATATGTTTAAAAAAATCTTTATACTTTATATCGGTAGTGTTCATAGTAAGATTGACCAATGCACTAATAGGAGAGATTTTATCAGCAATAAAAGCCCCTGAAATAATAGTTCCTAAAAGAATCGGCTCTGGTATTGAAAGGCCTTTTCCTATTCCAAGCAAAGCAATCCCTATCGTACTAATCGTTCCAAAAGCTGTTCCCATAGCAAATGAAATCATTACCATAATCATAAAACATGCAAGTAGATAATTCATATGTACAATATAATCAAATCCATAATAAATCATAGTAGGTACAGTTCCTGAAGCAATCCAAACAGCTATAATAGACCCCATAAGAAGTACAATAATGTATACAGAAAAACATTCTTTTACACCTTTTAGAATCATCTTCATCAAAGCAATAAAAGAAAAACCGTTCCTCATAAATACAATCACAGAAAAAAATACACCTATAAAAAAGCCATAAAACAAAGGAATATTCCTTATTATACAAGTTGCAATAGCTCCCATACTTACAGCAAATATCATATAAATGTGTTTAAAACCTTTATTATTTTCCATATCTCCTCCTAGAGTTTCCATTTTTTTCTTTATACTCTAGATTATACACTATATTTTTTAAAATTTATTCTATTTTTTTATAAAACCTAATTCAACCATTAAAACTCCTAAATATAATGCTAACGCATTTCTAAATTTTCTTACATCCATGCCACTTATCTGATATATTTTCTCTAATCTATAATTTAATGTATTTCTATGTATATGTAAAATTTTTGATGCTTGAATTTGACTAAAACCAGATTCACACCATGCACGAATAGTTTTAAATAGTTCTTTCCAATCAGGTTGTTGTTGCAAACTATCTACCATCTGTGATATAAACCATTCACTTACGTCTTTATTAACATTTGAAATAATACCTTCAATACAATATTCCTTAATGCTAACAACTTTAGGTTTATCGATAACCTTTTTTCCTATTTCTAATACACGCCATGCATCTTGACATGATCTGCTTAATTGTGAAAGGCTCTTAGCAATAGATCCTATTCCTATAGTCGCAGAAACATTTTTTTGCTCTATCTCAGATATGATCTGATAACATTTCTGTTTGACATACTCAAAAACTTCCTTTTCGCTAAATTTATTTTGCAAAGCATGCAAAATAATAAATTTATCATTTCCAAAAGGTATACAAATATCATTTGGCTTATTAAAAATATTTTTTATTTTTAATTGCACATCTAATTTTAATGCTTGTATACTTATTTCTGGAGATTTTTCTTTTGTAGCCTTCTTATATATTTTTTTTGCTATTTTACTAAATTCAAACAGATCTATTGCAATTGCTATATGAGGAGGTTTAAGATCATATCCAAGTTCATATCCTCTTGTTAGTAACAGTTCTTCGTTATTCTTTGCTACATTAAAAGACATAATCTCTTGAATGAGATTCTGTAGCGCCCGCTCTGACAAAATTGATGCTTTAAAAATAATTTCTTCTCTTAATATCATTTCCGCATGTTTTTTCACTAAAAGTCCAAATTTCTCCACATTCTCTCGTTTTCCTGTTATCCCTATTGAGCCTAAAACTCTTCCATTTAATTCTATTGGAATGGTAAAACCCGCTTTCGTTCCTCTCATATTTCTTATATAGCCATGAAAATCAGAATGTGGCCTACCTGTAGCAATTACTTTTACTGAGCCTTCATGAAATGTTCCTAATCTCACTACATCACTAGCGCCAATTACAATAGATTTCTCATCAGTAATAATTACATCATAACCAATAATTTCGCAAGTATCTATTGCAATTTTCTGTGCTAATTTTCTAAGCATATAAAAACCTCCCTTTTCAAGAAAAACCCTAAATAAACGATCTCATAAATTTGTATATAATATTATTATATACAAATTTATAAAACATCCTCAAAAACATTATTAACTCAATTTAGTTTGTAAGTATTTTATCAGTATTATATTTATTCAAAAGTTTTCAACAAAAAAAAGAATACGATAATAAATCAGGGAAGTGAAAATATCACTTCCCATTTTATTAAAACATGCATATAATCTTCTTAATACAACTTTATCACTTTTTTCTTATGCCTAAATTTTCATAGTCAATTATTATAAAACATCCCATAAATCTTTAATCTAATTGAATATATTTTTTAGCTCATCAAGCGTATATTTTTCGAGACCAAGAGTTTTCATTGTTCTTGCTGCTTCTTTCCTATAATCTCTCTTTGTAATAATAGAAGCAATAAGTATCATAGCATCCATTACAGGAGTCTCCACCCCAACTTGTTTAGCAAGTTCTGACATAAACACAAGACCATATCCTACATCTTCATTTAAGTACCTATGATCCAGTTGATTCTGAGCTTTTATTCCTTTAAAACCTTCCGCTGTACTATATCCTGTTTCATAATCTTCAATTTGATTATATCCTTGATAAATCTTTACTTTAACATCAGGAATGAGGCCTGCTTCCAATTTATCACTTAAAGCTATCTTTTCTTTATCAAGAGCTTCCATCAATCTTCCTGCAGCTGGTGTAGCACCTTCTTCATAAAATAGAAAATCTCCTTTTGTTGATTCTATCCTACTTGCATTTAGAAGAGTTACGGATGGATGAATAATCGTATTTCCGGTCTGCATCATTGTCATAAAAATTGATTTTACTGGTTCCGATCCTGGATAAACTAATTTGAATACATCATATACTTTTTCAAGGTATTTTGAGGGCATTGCCGCAACATACAATCCACCTGTAAGCTTATGATAAATAGTTACCTCAGCCAGTCCAGTCACTCTACAAGCATATGGAAGGGTAGAAGTCTCAGAAATAATATAGTTTTCATCTTCAATATTGAGTCCTACAGCGTTTTTGAAAACAATAGCACCTCCACAAGAACTTGGGCAGATACAAACCATTTGTTCTTTCTTTAGATAAGATTTACATGCCTTTCCAAATGCCTCACTACTATAAGCAGGACCAATTACCAAAATAAATTCAGCACCGTCTAAAGTTTTTTCAATATCATGTCCAGCATAAGCAAGTTTTGCAAATCCTTGTATTGCACCTTTAACTTCAATACCACCTTTTTTATTAATTGCATCAATGTTAGCAGAAAACTGCTTAAAATCAAACAATCTTACTTGATGACCAGCTAAGCTCCAATCTGCTGCTGCTGCAACTCCACCGTTTCCTGACCCTAAAATCGCTATTTTCATGATGTTTCCCCCTCATCTTTAAATAATAATGATTTATATTTCTCATCATTATCTTAGCAGTAATGCCTTTTTTTATCATCATTCTAACCGCACGAATTTATAACCTACTTATCCTCTATTTTTGTTTATTATGCACAATTATATATGAACACTATCTAGTATTAGATA
The DNA here is from genome assembly GCF_019884785.1 of Crassaminicella profunda. Classification (GTDB taxonomy): domain Bacteria; phylum Bacillota; class Clostridia; order Peptostreptococcales; family Thermotaleaceae; genus Crassaminicella; species Crassaminicella profunda. The sequence goes on along the minus strand of NZ_CP082326.1, from coordinate 1,377,913 downwards.
GTTTATTTATAAAAAAAGCACAAGAGAAGTAGATATCTCTCATGCTTTTATATCTTCTTATTTTTCTTTTATTTAGCTTACTTTTTTAAGAAGTGCTTTTTGCTCTTCATCATTTAATTTGGCAATTCCAAATCCTGTAAACCCATATATAATTGCTAAAATTGGCGTCATCCAACATAACATAGCCCATGGTGCATAATCCACAACATTCATATTAAATGTAGTTGCATAAAATATCCCTGACATTCCCCATGGGATCAAAGGATTCACACAAGTCCCTGCATCTTCTAACGTTCTTGATAAATTATTTAATTTCATCCCAGTCTGAATAAATAGCTTTCTAAACATTTCAGGAATCATTATGGTTGGAACATAAGATGTTCCTGCAGCACAAGCAAGCAAAATACTTGAGATAACAGTAGCAAGCATAACTTGTCCTCTTGTTTTTACTACCTTAACTACTGGCTGCAACATAATTTCCAAACACTTTGTTTTGCTCAAGATTGCTGTAAATGAATAACCACAATATATAATTGTAATAATACCAATCATAGAACGCATACCACCACGATTAATTAATTTAATTACTTCAATAGATATAGCATTTGAGTCAAATCCTGCTACATTTACCATAGATGCTTTAAATCCAAATATTGCAGATGCAACCCCATTTTGGATAGTAAAACCATTAACAAAAACCCCTACAGCAATAGCTAAAATTGATGCAAAGATCATAGTAGGAACAGTTGGTTTCTTCAGAAAAGCTCCTCCAAATACAACTACTAAAGGTAATATCATTAAGACATTCCAATTGTACATTTGATCTAAGTTATTAATCATCGTAACAGCAGTTTCAGGAAGCCCTGATGTAGATTCTATTAAATTTAATCCAACAATAAGGTATACAATCAAGCTAATAATAGTTGCTGGTACCGTTGTATATAACATTTGCTTAATATGATCATACAAGTCTACACCTGCACTTGCAGCACTAAGATTTGTTGTATCTGATAGGGGTGACATTTTATCTCCAAATATTGACCCTGCAATTACTGCACCTGCTGTTATATTCACAGGAAGACCTAATCCGACAGCCACTCCCATCATCGCCACACCAGCCGTTCCTACTGAGCCCCATGCAGTACCAGTAACTACAGATAAAATAACACAAATAATAAAAGAGAATACAAATAGGTATTGAGGATTAATTATTTTTAATGATAAGCTTATTATAAAAGGAATAGATCCGGAGAACATAAATGTTCCAATAATAATTCCAACACTCCACATTATTAATATTGCTTGAGTAACCTTCTTTAATCTATCTCCAATTGCATCTTCCATTTCACTCCAAGTATATCCTAATCTTTTAGCAATCAAACCCGCAAATATAGTAGCTAAAATTAATAAAAATTCTATTCTTAATTCTAAGTATATATATCCAATTGCTACTAGTAGTACCAACATGATAAAAGGTGCAATAGCTTCTATATACAACGGTAATCTTTTTCCTTTTTCCATTTATATCTTCACCCTTCCTTTCATTTTTTATAAAGCTATCAAACTTAAATACATATTGAAAGATTTAATTAGGACAATTTGATTATGTGAGTATGTGTAAATCTTTATATGAGAAAAACTTCACAAGAAAATAGATTGTTGCTATTTCAGATGAGAATGTAATTTTATCAGTTTTTTCTAGTCTTTCACTCTATTTTAAACTATATTGATTATTATTTCATTATTCTTATTGCACAAAACTCTATTTATTTTTAAGTATATTTTCTTTAAAACTGCACAAAGCCATTCAAAAACAATACGATTACTCTCCTATGCAGTTAAAATTTCTTTAGTTTTCATATAAAATAAAGGTTCCTATATATTATGATCCGTTACTCTTTTAATAGCATTTTCTAAAATATCTAACCCTATATTTAGTTGTTGATCTGTAATTATTAATGGCATCAGAAATCGTATATTATTTCCACGGACACCTGCAGATAACACGACTAGTCCATTTTTCCAGCATTCTTGTAAAACCTTATTTGTTTCTTTCTTAGCAGGCTCTTGTGTATCCTTATTTTTCACTAATTCTATTGCCATCATTGCACCACGACCACGTATATCTCCAATGATCTCATACTTTTCTTTCATTTCATTAAATCTTTTCATAGCAATCTCTGCAATATGATTTGCCTTTTGTGCATAATTCTCTCTTTCCATAACTTCTATAACTTTTAATGCTGCAGTTGTTGCAACTGGGTTTCCACAATATGTGCCTCCAATACCTCCTACTTGCGCAGCTTCCATAATCTCAGCTTTTCCAGTTACTGCACTAAGTGGTAGTCCTGCTGCAATAGATTTTGCACTTGTAACAATATCCGCATATACGCCAAATTCTTCCCAATATTCTGTAGCAAAAACTTTTCCAGTTCTGCAAAATCCACTCTGGACTTCATCTGCTATTAGTAAAATACCATGTCTATCACAAATATTTCTCAATTCTCTAATATAATTATCTGGTGGTACAATAAAGCCACCTTCTCCTTGAATAGGTTCTAAAATAATAGCAGCTACATTTTCAGGTGCAACATTCTCCAAGAAAAATTTCTCAAGCTTTTGAATATAATAGTTTATACTATTTTGCTCTGAAATTCCTTTAGGCCTTCTGTAGATATATGGAAATTCAATGCGATGTACTCCTTGAGCAAAAGGCTCAAAACCAAATTTATAAGGTTTTACTTTACTTGTAAGTGTCATTGTCAACAAAGTTCTACCATGAAATGCACCAGTAAATGCAATAATCTCTTTTCGTTTTGTGTATTTACGTGCAATCTTAATTGCATTTTCTACTGCCTCAGCACCACTGTTCACAAACATAGTTTTCTTTTCAAAATTTCCTGGAATTAAATTATTTAATTTTTCTGCCAATCGAACATACTGCTCATAAGACACAACGTTAATACTTGTATGAAAATACTTATCACATTGTTCTTTTACAGCCTTTACTACTTCTTTATGACTATATCCTATGTTTAATACACCAATTCCTCCTGCAAAATCTAAAAATACATTTCCATCCACATCTTCAAATAACGCTCCTTGTCCTTGTTTAATAAAAGTAGGAACATAACTAGATACTCCAGATGGTACATTTTTTTCTCTTATCTCTAATAACGCTTGAGATTTTGGTCCTGGTATTTGTGTAATAATTTTAGGTTCTTTCAATTCTTTCATTTAAAAATCCTCCTTTAGATTTTTTAAACAATTTTTTAGATTACATTAATTTTATATTATACGCTGCCACTATTCATCGTTCTTATTGCACATAATTCAACAAAATTTTAGAGTTATTTTTGAAACAATGTTCTAATTTTGTTAAAATAATAACATTTCTAAAACTTGTTCTTTTTAGAACATCACATTGTTGCTAATCAAACTAATAATATTACAGATGTACAAATATCTCTTATAAATGTTAATAGTACACTCCTTATCTTAAAAGATTAGGTTTTGTTATAATTTCAAAAGTATATCCTCATTTTTGAAATATTATATAGTATAATAAAACCCACGATTCAAAAACCGTGGGTTTATCAATGAGCTAATTACTTATGATTGTAATTTTAAAAAAACATTCACATATTTTATCTTTTTAATTCATTTGAATAATTTATAATTCTTTTAAATATTTTTTCTTTTAATTCGTCTACTCCTTTAAAATCCATATTAGAAACATAAAACTTTTCAAGTTCATCATGCGTTTTTTTAGCCTTTGCTATATTAGAAAGTCCAGCCTTTATTAGATTTTCCATCATTAGCTTATCTTCCTTTAAAAAGCTTTCCTTTTTAGCTAAAAATTCTTTATTCATAAAATCATCCAAAACAATCTTTTTATAATGTATATCAGCATATTTGCTACTAGCTGTAATAGCCATATTTAGTCCTGGTATAAGGATTGTTTCAATATTCTTTTCATCTAATGGTTCATGATACACTTCCATATAAAGTCCCTTTTTGATTCCTTCATCAACCATCTCTTCCATAAAATTAGAAACCCCTTTTACATAGGAGCCTTCCATATAATATACCTTTTCTATTTTCCCAATAATGGTTACATAATGATCTACTAATCCATTTGGAGACAATGCACTTCCAAATAAATGGCGAACGCTCCCCTCTTTTTCTGTATAATTCAATGTAGCAAATATTTCTTTCTTTAATTCTCTTGTAGCTTCATGTAATTTCCCCATATCTAAAGCTTCTTCATAGATAATTTCCATATCATCTCTTATAGATTTTGCTGCAGCAAAGTATCTATATGCTCTTTTGAAGAGCTTTCCAATTTTAGATGTAGTTTTTATAATTTCACTTTTATTCTTTCTTATGCCATCTTCATTCCAAAATTCTCCAAAATTAAGAATCTCATCTACAGCACCTGGCAGTTTAGGGTCCACTATATGTGGTGCTGTACCATCAATCATAGCAATCTTTAAATCTGGTATTACAATCCCATCTAATGAATCATTATCTGATGAACATTGATGAAATTCCACGTCATATCCCATCTTTACCATTTCATAGCCTATTTTTTTCATAAAAGAAGATTTTCCTACACCAGGTCCCCCTTTAATAATAAATAATCTTTTTGCATCAATACCAATTATATGATCATAATAAGAATGAAACCCCTTTGCAGTATTGCCTCCTGGAAAAACTTTTTTTATCCAACCTTTTTTGCTCATAGAATAACCTACCCCCTTTTAGCTAATTTCCACTGTAGCGATACTATCATTTTATTTACTATTTTATTTTTTGTGCCTGTACATACTCTTTATCCATTGAAAGTAAAACTAATCTACCTTTAATGTCCTCTAAAAAAGATTCTCTTTATTTATATGAAAATTTAGCAAAAATAATTTGTGATCAACTCCTTTTTGCTATAAAATAATTTTGTAGACCTAAAGTTTGGGAGGCAAGCATGACTAAAATTAAAAAATACTTGATTTTTATAACATCAGTAGCTTTATTTGGAGAATTATATTTTCACCCTTTTAATAGTTCTCTTAGATTTTCAGCAGGCATTATCGTATTAAATTTAATCATTCTCATTGATGAAGATTCTTCCCCCTTATCTATTTCTTATTTATCCGGTATAGGAGTATTTTTAGTGAGAATATTTATCCGTATTTTCTTTGTTTCTATGTCTTTTAGAGATAGTATCGCCTTACATTTTCCATCAATTATTTACTATATTGTATACGGATTATTTATACTAACTACAAATATTCGAGAACGAAAAAACCAATTCATTACACCTATTATTATTCTAACTTTTGCTGATATCATTAGTAATATATTCGAAATCATGGTAAGGAGCCAACAAATCACCCCTCATCTAATTCAGATGACAATTCTAGTGGGGATAGCCAGAAGTATTATTGCCTATTTTATTTATCTTTTATATAAAAAGCAGGAATTGTTTCTGTTAACACGCGAGCATCAAAAACGATATAGTCAGTTAAATATATTGATTTCTGACATTCAAGCTGAAATGTTCTATTTAAAAAAATCTACGCATGATATTGAAGAAGTCATGGGCAAGAGCTATCAATTATACGAAAGCTATAAGCATGACAAAGCTTTGAAAGACAAAACTTTAGATATTGCTCGGGAAATACATGAAATAAAAAAAGACTATTATAGAGTATTACATGGATTTGAAAACTTCTTAAAAACATTTGAAAAGAATGGTACAATGATGTTATCAGATATGCTTGTAATTATACGAGAAAATACACAACGGTATCTTATAGAAAATAAGAAAAATGTTTATCTCAACTTTGATTTCAAAGATGATTTTGAGTTAAAAAAATATTATCATTTATTTACTATTTTAAACAATCTTATTATCAATGCCATTGATGCTTGTAAGTATAAGGGAGTCATTCATATTACTCAAGATAGTGATCCAAACAACATTATTTTTTATGTAAGAGATGATGGTGAAGGGATTGATGAAGATATACTTCCTTACATTTTTAATCCTGGGTTTACGACCAAATACGATGAAAAAAGCGGCAAGTCATCTACAGGTATAGGTCTCTCCCATGTAAAAAACATTATTGGTGAATTCAAAGGCACCATTGAAGTAAATACTCTTATCAATAAAGGAACTACTTTTAAAGTGATTATACCAAAAAATTCATTGATTGGGTGGTAATTTATGTCAAATACTTTTTTTATTATTGATGATGATATTAATATTAGAAAAATGCTAAAGCATTTAATTATAAAAAACAATTTAGGAAAAGTCTCAGAGGAGTTGGATAATGGAGAATATGCTGTAGAAGAAATTATTTTTTATAATCCAGACATTGTACTAATAGATTTCTTATTACCTATAAAAGATGGTATTGAAATCATTGAGTCTGCAAAAGCTCTTGGATATAATGGGAAATTTATTATGATTTCTCAAGTAGAAGATGACAATATGATTGGGAAAGCTTATGAAAATGGTATCGTCTTCTTCATTCATAAACCTGTAAATATGATAGAAGCCCTTAATATTATCAAAGGAGTCTGTCGTAATATTGAACTTGAAAAATCTGTTGCCCTCATAAAAAATGCTGTTTTTAATATTGAAAAATCACAATCTGTTACGGATCAACCAAGTGTAAACGAACAAATGGTTCATATTTTTACAGACATTGGTATAATCAGTGAATCTGGTAGTAATGATTTAATAAATGTTATTGAAAAAGTCCTATCATTTAAAAGAAAAAATTTCTCATCTACTTATCAGTTACAGGATATTTATAGAAAAATTGCAGAAGAAGAAAACGCTGTAAAGAATACTCATATTAATGCAAGAACCATCGAGCAAAGAATCAGAAGAACGATTCTTAAGGCATTAGAGAATATTGCAGCACTAGGAAATGATGATTATTATAATAATAAGTTCATTGAATACAGCACAAGATTATTTGACTTTAAACAAGTAAAACAAGAGATTAAACATATGAATATTCCTAAAGAAGATAGAGGAAAAATAAACATCAAAAAATTTATTGAGGGAATTATATCTAAATTGAATTTTTAGAATATTGATGGATGAACTGCATCATTTCTAAATTATTGAATTGTAAAAATTTTATTGTAGCATTTAGTTGTAATCCGTCGAGTTGTGTAGCATGCCTATTATAATATATTTGTAAACGTTTTCATTAAATAAATTTATAGGAGGTTTGCTCATATGGTATTACAACTAGACATGATTCAAGCATTAGCTCTTGCAGTAATAGTTTTATTGGTAGGTCAACTCATCAGGAAAAAAGTGAGCTTTTTAGAAAAGTTCTGTATCCCAGCACCTGTTATAGGAGGATTGATTTTCGCAACACTTGCTTTAATATTAAAACAAACTGGTACTCTAGAATTTGAAATGGATGGTACACTAAAAACAGTCCTAATGACTGCATTCTTTACAACTGTCGGTTTCACTGCCAGCCTGAGATTATTAAAGAAAGGTGGACTTCAAGTTCTTTTATTCCTTGGAATTGCAATCGTTCTTGTATCTCTTCAAAATGTTGTTGGTGTAAGTTTAGCAAAAGTTTTCAACTTGGATACATTAATTGGTCTTTCAACAGGTTCTGTTCCTATGACTGGTGGACATGGAACTAGTGGAGCTTTCGGACCTGAATTTGAAAAAGCTGGCGTAATTGGTGCTACTACCGTAGCTATGGCTTCTGCAACTTTTGGTCTAATTGTAGGAAGTATGTTAGGTGGTCCAATTGCAAAACGATTAATTGAAAAGCATAATCTTTTAGACAAAAAACAAACATTAGATTCACAAGAAAGTACAACATCAAAAGAAAATGGTATTACTGAATTAATTCCTAGCAATTTTGCATCAGCTGCATTCCAAATTATCATTGCTATGGGACTTGGAACAATTCTTTCAAGCTTACTTCAAAAAACAGGTATGACACTCCCTTCTTATATAGGCGCAATGTTTGCCGCAGCAATTATGAGAAATATATCTGATATTACAGGTTCCTACAAAACGCCAAGTACTGAAATTGATATATTAGGAAATATTTCATTATCTCTTTTCTTAGCAATGGCATTAATGGGATTAAAATTATGGCAACTTGCTGATTTAGCAGTTCCTCTATTTGTAATGTTAATTGCACAATCACTACTTATGGCAACATTTGCATACTTTATAACATTTAGAGTAATGGGAAAAGATTATCAAGCAGCAGTTTTAGCTGGTGGCCACTGTGGTTTTGGTATGGGTGCTACACCAAATGCAATTGCAAACATGGAAGCAATTTCAAGCAATTATGGTCCAGCTCCAGCAGCATTCTTTATCATTCCATTAGTAGGAAGTTTGTTTATTGACTTCTTTAACGCTGGTATTATTACTACTTTCATGAATATATTCCATTAAAAAAAACGATGGACCTGTGGTCCATCGTTTTTTATCTTTTAATTAATCCCCTCCAAATGCTACATTAAATGTTTATACACTTCTACTATTTCTTCTGATGTTCTCTTCCATGAATATTTTTTGCTATGTTTTAATGATTGTTGAGATAACTTCATCCTTAAATCTTTATCAATAATCGTATCATAAATGGTCTGAGCAATATTTATTACATCATAAGGATTTATATAGATACAACAATTCCCCATAATTTCTGGTATAGATGAAACTTTAGATGTTATAATAGGTACCCCACAAGCAGCAGCTTCTAGCGGTGGTAGACTAAATCCTTCATATAGTGATGGATATACAAATGCTTCACACCCATTGTAAAAATATAGGATTGTTTTTTTTTCTACAAAGCCTGTAAATATAACTTTTTCTTCTATAGATAATTCTTTAACCAATTTATTTAAACTTTCATAAGTTAAAGAAGTATCTCCTAAAATAACAAGCTTATACTCTTCCTCAAATTCATTATGGATCATGTGAAATGCACGAATAAGTCTTTCAATATTTTTTCTCGAACTAAAGCCTCCTACATAGAGAATAAACTTATTCTTTATACCATACTTTTCCTTAATTATCTCTTTTGCTTTATTCTTTTCTAAAGGCCTAAAGATCTTATCTGGTGCATAATAAATTACACTTACTTTTTCTTTAGGTAAATGAAAATATCTCTCTATATCTTTTTTTGAATGATTTGAAGTAGTTATAATCTTATCAGCCTTTTCAATGACTTTTGGAGTATACTTTAAAACATATTCTAAATGCTGTTCATTAACGGTCTTTGGCATTACATAAGGAATCATGTCTTTTATAGTTATTACAAGCTTATAATCTCCTTTAGAAGGCACTCCAATGCCATTAGTCATATTATGAAAAATATCTACTTGAGGCTGATTTTCCCATTTTGATTCATATATTAATTTCCAAAATTCTTTTATTTTTCCACTACTTACTTCATTTTCACTTCGAAACCATCCATATTTTTCTTCTTTTGTAGATGTAAACAATATATACTCATTTTCATGATCAATAGCTTTTAAATTTTTAATCATGTTTTTTGTATAATTCCCCAATCCAGAACCTATATGCCATTTAGCTATTCTTGCATCTATCCCTATTTTCATGTCATCGGCTCCTTTTTTAAATATTTCTTTATGTAAATTTCCGTGTAATTCCATCTTATGAAAATCAACAGCTTTTTGTGAATATTTTATGCTTTACTTTGTCACAATTTAACTTTTACAGTATGCTTTCAACATACTATGGAAATACTATTTTAGAGGTGATGGTATGAAAACTTTAAAGACACATATTCTTTTACTCATGATTCTTTTTATCATTTTTTCTGCTGCTTCCTGCTCAAAAAAACCTCAAAAACCAAGTTCAAAATCTGAAAATCAACCGAAGCCTTTGCCTAAAGTAGTCGAAGAGATCGAACAGGATGCATTAAAAATTATGAATACAGCAGATATGCTGCCCTACTTTCAAAGAGTCATTGTAGAACAAAAGAAAATTGAAGAAAAAGAAAAAATGGAAAAAATGCAAATGGAAATAGCTAAAGGAGACAATCAAGATCAAACAAAACAAGAAGAATCAAGTAAAGATGCACAAGAAAAACCAAAACCTAAAACCATTGAAGAAAGTATACTCACAGAATTACTAAAAAAAGAAAAAGTAGCTTCCGATGAAAATCAAACTGAAAAACCTCCAAAAGACATTGCTGAAACATGGAAAAAAATCAATACAACCATTGTAGGCATACACAATAAATGGAATGTATTAGAGCCACAATTAACAGAGCAAAATGTTTCTTTAGATATCATTTCAGGTTTTGAAGAAACACTCGATACATTAACAAAACATGGAATCGAGCAAAACTATTTTGCTACAATGACTGCTGCTAATAATCTTACATCCTATTTACCTAAATTTATGCCCTATTTTAAAAAAGAAATTCCGCCTACAGTATATACACTAAAATATCTTACAAGAAACATAGTATTACAAGCTGCTATAGAAAACTATGCTATGTCACAAGAAAGCTTAAATCAAATCAAAGAACAAAGTCAAACCATAAAATCTGACCTAATAGAAAAGAAAGCAAAAGCTACGGCAGATAAATTCGATGCCTCTTTAATCAATTTAGAAAAATCTATTGAAAAAAAGGATATACATCTTATTAAAATTAATGCAAGCATTGTTATGAAAAATATCATGTTAATGATAGATGATTTATCTAAACCTGTATCATAAAAGCATCATATACAATATGATGCTTATCTTTTTGCACAAAAATACAGGATCAATAGAGAAAGGTCTTTAAGACATTTACCGTATAAAAAATCGGACTAAATCCTAAGACTTCCCGTTCCCTATCGTCCTGTACAATAATATTATTTGTAACTTAAAAAATATTATTCATCTTTATTCTAATGAAAAAACACCCTCAAATGGGTGTCGTTTCTTAAAATACAGGTGGTGCATCAGCCACTCTTCTTTTATGCTCTGAACGTTTATGTAATCTTTCAATAATCTCTTGATCTTTCTTAGGAATTTCTTTTCCTTCAAGTAAATCATCTACCATATCATAGGTTGTACCCATTTCCTTTTCATCAGTTTGACCTTCCCAAAGACCAGCAGATGGTGCTCTATCTATAACACTTTGTGGTACACCTAAATATCTTGACCATTCATAAACTTCTCTTTTTAATAAATTGGCAATAGGTAAAATATCTACCCCACCATCTCCATATTTTGTAAAATATCCAGTATGCAATTCTGCAGCATTATCTGTTCCTACAACAAGGTAATTTAATGAATTCGCTATACAATAAATTGTGCTCATACGAAGTCTTGCTCTTAAGTTTGCATCACTTAATCTTAAATTATTATTTTCATCTAATAGCTCGTTTCTTTCCATTGTTTTTTTTACATTATCAAATAATTGATCATGAACTTCACTTAATTCTACTTCAACATGTTCTATTTCACAACCTTCAGCAACTTCTAAAGCATCTAATCGATCCTTAGAATTACTTTTACAAGGTAAAATAACCCCTAAAGAATTATTAGGAAATGCTCTCTTGATTAAATAAGCCACCAAAGCAGAATCAATTCCTCCAGATATTCCTACTACCAATCCTTTTGTATTAGATTCCTCTACCTTTTCTCTTAGCCAATTCACTGTTAAATCAATTTTTTCCTGTATGCTTCTACTCATGCAAGATCTTTCCTTTCTTCAATAAATTCCTTAAAACTATTACATATTATACCACAAAAAGTTCATATATATAAAGGCATAGTTAACTAATAACTATGCCTTTATCCCATAAATATTATTCAAAATCAAACAATGGAGTACTCAAATATCTTTCACCATAACTTGGTATAATCACAACAATTTTCTTTCCTTTTCCTAATTCTTTGGCCTTTTGTATGGCTCCAAAGATAGCTGCTCCTGAAGAAATTCCAACTAAAATTCCTTCTTCAACAGGGACTTTCCTTGCAGTTTTCATTGCATCTTCATCTTCTATTTGAATAATTTCATCAATAATATCTGTATTAAGGGTTTTAGGAATAAAACCTGCTCCAATACCTTGAATTTTATGAGATCCTGGTTTATTTCCTGAAAGTACTGAAGAATTTTTTGGTTCAATAGCTACCACTTTTACATCTTTTATTTCTTTCTTAATTCCTTCTCCAATTCCAGTAATGGTTCCTCCTGTCCCTACTCCAGCAATGAGCATATCAAACTCATTATTCATTTGTTTTAAAATTTCTAAAGCAGTAGTATTTCTATGTGCTTCTGGATTTGCTGGGTTTTCAAATTGCTGAGGCATAAAATAGGATGGATTGCTCTTTACGATTTCATTTGCCTTGTCAATTGCTCCCTTCATTCCCTTTGCCCCATCTGTAAGTACTACTTCAGCTCCAAAGGCTTTTAGTAATTTTCTTCGCTCTATACTCATGGTCTCTGGCATAACAAGCATTACTTTATATCCCTTTGCAGCACCAATCATAGCAAGTCCTATCCCAGTATTTCCACTAGTAGGTTCTACAATGACTGCATCCTTTTTTAATTTTCCTTCCTTCTCCGCTGCTTCAATCATATTTAAAGCAATTCGATCTTTCACACTGCTTCCTGGATTAAAAAATTCTAGTTTAAGATAGACTTCAGCATCATCTTTTCCAACTAACTTATTTAATTTGATCATTGGCGTATTTCCTATTAATTCTGTAATATTATTTACAACTCTCATAACAATCCTCCAATTCATAGTTTTCTTATCGGAATTTATGTATTTATTTTATAATATATTCATAATTCCGTCAATACACTCATAAAAAAAATTGTATTAGCAGAAACTATACCATAGTTAATTTTATCCTTTAAATAAAAAAACATTCAGGTGAAAAAATGAAAATAAAAATATTTAGTTTAAAATTTATCTTATTAGGATTTATGGCAGGTTTAGTTAATGGTTTATTAGGATCTGGAGGAGGAACCTTATTAGTTCCTGGAATGTCTTTTTTACTAGGGCTTGAAGAACACAAATCACATGCTACAGCTATATCCATAATCCTTCCCCTTGCCCTTATAAGCTCACTGATCTATATAAAGCACGGCATCATTGTTTGGAATATCACATTAAAAATTATGTTAGGTGGCATGGTAGGAGGCTACATAGGTGCAAAACTCCTATCAAAACTCCCTTCCTATCTACTTAGGAAAATTTTTGCGATTTTTATGATTATTGCTGCCATAAGGATGGTGTTTTAATGTTAATCGTCATAGGCCTTTTATCAGGTATCATTGGTGGAATGGGAATTGGAGGTGGCACCATTTTAATCCCAGCCCTTATTATGTTTACCACCCTTACACAACAACAGGCTCAAGGTATAAACTTACTAGCTTTTATACCAGTAGCATCCATTGCCCTTATTACCCATATAAAAAACAAAAATGTTGAAACCTCTATCAGCCTCCCCTTAATCATTCTAGGTATTCTAGGATCTATTTTAGGTTCTTTTCTTGCTGTAAATCTTTCATCAGACCTTCTCAGAAAGTTTTTTGGTATTTTTCTATTCTTTATGGGAATCTATGAATTTTTCTATAAAGATAAAAGTCATACTAAATAGTACGACTTTTATTATAATGACTCCTTCATGACTATACCCTCTAATTCATCAAGGTACAATGTATCTTGGACAGATATTTCAGCTTTTGCACTAGTGATGTTATTAATGATTTTCATAATATCTTCCCTTTGATCTACAGGAGAATATATGTACATATTTACAGCATCATCAAATACTGTATCTTTTATGATGTATCCATCATTTAATATCTCATTTTGAACTTTTCCAAGCATGGAATAATCTATTCTTATTTTTATCAAATCATACAAAACTTTTTCAATCACCTTGGCTTCATTTAGTGCTAGTTTTGCTGCAGTAGTATATGCTCGAACCAAACCACCTGTTCCTAACTTGATTCCTCCAAAATATCTTGTAACAACAATAGCAATGTTTTTAATTTCTTCTTTTTTGAGCATATCTAAAATAGGTACACCTGCTGTTCCAGCTGGTTCTTTATCATCACTATATCTTTGTATCTCGCTTTTTTTTCCTACTATATAGGCAGGTACGTTATGTGTTGCATTTTTATGTATTAATTTTATCTCTTCTACAAACGCTGCCGCCTCATCTTCTGTTTCTACAGGCTTTGCATACCCAATAAATCTTGATTTTTCAATGATGTGTTCTACCTCTGCATATCCATATATTGTTTTATATCTTTTAATCATACCTTTCCCTCCCCAAAATAATAGAAGAGTAGTTGAAACTACTCTTCTATTATTATACCATCATTTCCTCAACAAACATGGTTTTATATTTTCTATATGCAAGGTTGACTAAAGATTTATCTTGATTATGTGTAATCATATTTAATGCTACGTCAATATCATAAAAACCAATATCTCTAAAACCTAAATCCTCATTTAATTGATAGTTTTCCTCTAATGCCCTCATTAAATACCATGTTATTTCATTGCAAACTGGCTTTTGTCTGCTCATAGAAAAAAATTCGTAACAAGTTTCTCCCACGCATGAGATAATGTCAGCTTCAACACCCGTTTCTTCCTTAACACGAGTTAAAGCAACATCTCTCGAGAGACTCCCGTTACGAATTACACCTTTTGGTAATACCCATTGATCCTTTTCATTTTTTAAAAGCAAAACCTTATCATCGAAGAACACTACGCCGCCAGCGCAATTTCTAAAAAGCACGGGGCATTCCTCCCTTCATATTTTATATATTACTATCATAACGTATACGCACCACTTTTTCAATACTATTCTGAAAATTTTTAAAATTTATAATACCCTTCTATAACTATTATTTCTTTTAAAATATAAATTATGTATAATAATCAAAACATTTTTCACACATACTAACAAAAACAGACTTAGAGGTGATTTTGGTGCACATTATCTATCACTGTGTAGGCGGTTGTCATTCGTCTTGTACTGCTGCTGCAATCCATTTAAACATGTTACCAACAAATCATATACCCAGCAAACAGGATTTACTAAATATCCCCTTTTTTGATACTTTAGAAAAAACAGACGCTGGCAAAATTTTTTATAGAGGTTCCGATGAATTTGGAAATAAAATATATACCCTTGGCAGACAATTTGTTCCCCATATTGTTATTCCATGTCTCAAAGATATGTGGAAAATATTAAATCAAAAAGAAGAAGAACTCTTATTGGTAAATACTTTACCTTGTGTAAATGGCCTTATGCGCATAGGTGGTTTTAGTTCTAGAAGATTGAAATGGGTTAAATTTGGAAGACCTATTGTAGCACACGGCACCTTATCAGCCTATAAAAACATTGTAAAAGTAGTAGAGGAGACAAAGAAAATTCTTCATTAAGAATTTTCTAGTCTCCTCTCAATATGATTGATTGCTTCATAAAATGCATTTTTTACATATTCTTTTTCATTGGGATTTCCTAAAAGTCTTTTCATCTTTATAATTGATTTTTCATCACCTATTTTTCCTAATCCCTTTGCAGCATACTGCCTTACTTGAGGTTTGGAATCTAGTAAAGCTTTATGAAGAGAATCTATACCCTTAGGATCACCAATTTTATTAATGGCAGAACATACCATCCTCCTAACATTTCCATGAGGATGCTTTATATCTTTATAAACAATATGAACCAATTCTTTTATCCTTAATTCACCAATAATCCAAATCAGAATCATTTTATCTTCTGCATTTCTTATATGATTATATCCATAATAAATTTCTCTTGCCAAAGTTTTTCTATCTTTACTTGGCATACGTGAAATCATTTTAATCCTCTCTGTTTTTGAAATCTCTAACATTTTCTCCAACATAGATTTGTCTTGTTCCTTTAGGGAAATAGCCTCTGATTTAGCCAATATTATCTGCTTTTTTACTCGTTCAACATTCATGTTTCTAATCTTAGCAATCAATTCAATACTTTTTCCTTCCTGATATAGAAGATAGGTTATGATATAATCTTTCGTTGTATCGTAACTTTCCCATGATAAACTCAAGTCATTCCCTCTTTCCATATTATTACTCCATTCCATTTAAATCAAATATTTTTCATATTTATTGTAATCAATAGGTGCTAAACTACTTTTCACAAAAACACCGTCTTCTCTATATTCACATTTCTCTACTTTAGTCTTATCACATAAATAAGATACAATATCTCCTCTATCATAAGGTATAAGTAGTTCTACCTTCTTCATATGAGAAAATATTTTTCCTTTAACTTTAGATACTAACTCCTCTACCCCTATTCCTTCTACTGCTGATAAATGAAGGATATCTTCACCAGAAGGTATATATATATTCTCAACCTTATCTATTTTATTGAATATAAGAATAATTGGCTTATCTTTTACATTTAATTCCTCTAACACTTGTTTTGTAACTTTCATCTGCATCTCATAATCTTGATTCGTCGCATCTACAATATGTAAGAGTAAATCTGCTTCCTCTACTTCTTCTAGCGTTGCTTTAAAAGCCTCGATCAATGAATGAGGTAGTTTACTTACAAATCCTACTGTGTCAATCAAAATAAATTCTTCTTTGCTTGGCAAAATAATTTTTCTATGGGAAGTATCTAATGTAGCAAACAACATATCTTTTGCATATACTTCCTTTTCTTCAGAGGAATCAGTCATTGTGATGAGTTTATTCATCAGTGTGGATTTTCCCGCATTTGTATACCCCACTAATGCTACAACAGGCATTTCATTTTTCTTCCTTTGTTTTCTCTGAACTTCTCTATTTTTCTTTATCTCTCCAAGTTGACCCTTTATATCACTGATTCTATCTAAAATATGTCTTCTATCGAGTTCTAGCTTTTTCTCTCCTGGCCCTCTTGTACCAATTCCAGCCCCTGTTCTTGATAAAGACTTACCAAGTCCTATAAGTCTTGGTAATCTATAGCGAAGTTGCGCTAATTCTACCTGTAATTTTCCTTCCTTTGATTGTGCTCTTTGGGCAAAAATATCTAGTATCAAAGTGGTTCTATCAATAATAGTTCTTTGAATGGCTTCCTCTAAATTTCTAATTTGAGCACCTGATAATTCATCATTAAATATAACTAAATTGGCATCTAATTCATCACAAAGGATTTTAATTTCTTCTACCTTACCCTTTCCAATATAAAAAGTTGTGTCAATTTTTTGCTTATTCTGTATCATTTTATGTAGTACTTTTGCACCTGCTGCATTTGCAAGTTCTTCTAATTCTTTTAAAGAATTCTCAATCGTTGTTATTTCTTTTTTACTTCCGGTACTTAAACCTACTAGTATAGCTCTTTGTTGTATAGCTTCCATAATCTCATTATTATCATTAAATTGCATTTTATCACCAACCTCAACTTATTCTAATGTCTATTATACGCTAAAATTCAAAATTTTTATCAATAAGTTTTTATATTTTAAAAAATCATATACTAAACAGCTTTACTTTTACAAATATTAAAAAAGATCGGATTAAAAAACCCGACCTTTCTATTTATATTAATGATCGTATGAACACGATAGCAATAGCTACTGGACCAACATATTTAAGAAGGAATGACCAAACACCAGCCAATTTAAATTCTAATTTTCCACCATTTGTAGCTTCCTTGATGGCCTTATCTGTTCCCCAAATCCATCCAACAAAGATACATAATAGTAATCCTCCTAATGGAAGTAAAATATTACTTGCAACAAAGTCAAAGGTATCAAAAAAACCTTTGCCAGGTAAGATATGAATATCTGCCCATGGTCCAAATGATAATGAACATGGAATACCTATTAAAAATAATATTAGCCCAAGCCCAATTGTAGCAGACTTACGATTGAATTTCCATTCATCAACTGCATAAGCCACACATACTTCTAGCAATGAAATAGATGAAGATAAAGCTGCAAATAATACTAATACAAAGAACATTACTGCAAAGAATGATCCTAAAGGCATCTGTGCAAATACTGCAGGGAATGTAATAAATATTAATCCTGGTCCAGCTGATGGCTCAAAACCAAAAGCAAAAACTGCTGGCAATACAGCAAGACCTGCAAGCAACGCAACTCCCGTATCAATGAGAGGAATAATTGTAGCACTTTGTGGAATATTTGTATCCTTACTTAAATAACTACCATAAGTAATCATACATCCCATACCTAAACTTAATGAGAAGAATACTTGTCCAAGTGCATCAAGTATAACACCTATTGTGATCTTAGAAAAATCGGGAATCAAAAGATATTTAATTCCTTCAGTAGCACCTGCTAAAGTCATAGAGCGAATAGCAAGAATAATAATCATAATGAAAAGTCCAGGCATTAAAATTTTACTAGATTTCTCAATACCTCCACCGATACCACCAAGTACAATTAAAAGGGTTGCTAACATAAATAATCCATGATAAAAAATTGGTATGGTTGTTCCAGATATTAACTCTCCAAACATATTGCCTAAAACTTCTGCATCCATAATATTTAATGCACCACTTAAAGATTTTACAAGATAATTGAGGACCCACCCCCCCACAACACTATAGAATGAAAGGATTAAAAATCCAGCTAAAACGCCTAATCCACCAACCCATGCAAAATTTTTACGTATTGTTCTATACGCACCAATTGCATTTAATTGGGTATGTCTCCCTAAAACAATTTCAGCTAGCATTAATGTAAAACCTACAAGAAATAATATTATAAAATATACTAGTACGAAAGCTCCTCCACCATTCTTACCTGCCATATAAGGGAACTTCCACAAATTTCCCAATCCTACGGCTGAACCTGATGCTGCTAAAATAAATCCTATTTTAGAGCCCCATTGTTCTCTATCTTGATTTTGATTTATATTTGCCATACTCTTCCTCCTCATATGGTTAAAATTTTTTCTTTTTTTCACCCTTATTATCTTTATCATATGGAAAATTTAAAAATTTAAACCTAGAAAGCATTTTATATTATCGACTTGTTTCGACTTATTCACTGAGTTTCGGATTTTTTATAAAAATAAAACTGCTACAAAATTTGTAACAGTTTTATGGTGCCGGATCATTAGGGACTAAGTTTAGAACTTCATCTTTAGGCACAAAAATATAATTTTGAGGTACTTTACCTACAATAATTGTTTCTGCAATAGGTATAGCAGTTTCCACCATGGTAGCTTTAGACGAAAAGGGAACAATGATTCTTACTTGTGTTCTTACTACTAAATAGATCTTATGCCTTGTTTGATTAATACCTGATTGTTCAAATTCTGTTTTAAAATTTACATTCACCATTCCAATAGGGGTAACATTAATATTAATTTTGGGTCCATATTTTGCTAAAAGCTGACTCTCAAATACCGTACCTAACGGAACTTTTACTGAAGAAGCCCTGATCTGCTTAATTTTATCCTGAACTAACAAGGCAACCTGTGATGCTAATTTATTCATCATCATAGTATTGGCTTGCATCATAGTTACATTTCCTTCATTATCTGTTCTAATAAAAATTAAATCTTGATATTTTATATCTTCTGAAACTTTCGTATTTACAGATTCATTAATTGCACGAGTTGCAATTTCTCTGGCTTTCACTTCCGCTATTGCTATGAATGCAGGTTTTATTTTTTGGTCCACTAACATAAACCCATAAATAAGTACTAAAAAGATAAGTAATATGCTAATAAATGCTTTTAAGCTCCCCTTCATCTTTCTACGGCGGTATCTCCTATAACGCAAAAAATCACCCCCTTCTTATATAAATATGTTGCTTAGAGGTGATTTAGTTACAATTTTATGTTACTACATCACAAACAATATATTTTACATCTTAAAATCTAGAATTTATAAATAAAAAACTAAAAATACACCTCTTACATGAGTATGTAAGAGGTGTACTCTACTATGTTATGACTTTATAGTACATATAATTTTCATAAGAGCAATTATACAATCTTTCTCCTCACAAGAAATTTTATCAGTATTTTGTAAAAATACTCCATAATTACTTGTAA
The DNA here is from genome assembly GCF_019884785.1 of Crassaminicella profunda. GTDB lineage: Bacteria > Bacillota > Clostridia > Peptostreptococcales > Thermotaleaceae > Crassaminicella > Crassaminicella profunda. The sequence goes on along the minus strand of NZ_CP082326.1, from coordinate 1,357,849 downwards.
GCAAAACTTTTTCAGATTGGGTAAAAGATTCTTTTCCTGCACCTATTATATAGGACCACCGTTTCCCAAATTTTTCTGCAAACCAAATTTTTATATCTGGATAATATATTATAATAGACCCGCAAAGCTTCTCTAAAGCTTTCTGAAATTCCTTCTCTCTCAAAGCTGATTGTAAGGTATCTTCTACCCATATTTTAAAATCTACTTTATTATATGTACACATCTCTATTACCTTCTTCAATTTGTTTTAACTTTTGCTGAAGTAACTTTCCTCTATCAGGATAACTTTTATTAAAACGATTTAACTCATCTTGAATCACTTTTTCTCCAGCTTTTCTTGTTTCTTCTGAAGCATAATCTAATAAATATTCTTTAAAAGTAAGCATGGCATTCGGCATACAATATCTATGAACATGACCAGGTTTTGCTAAAGACATAAAATGATCTCCTGTTCTTCCTGCTCTATATCCTGCTGTACAAAAGGATGTAACATAACCAAATTCACAGACCTTTCGTATGACCTCATCTAATGATCTTATATCCCCTAATTGAAACTGCTCTCTTTCAGGAATAAGACCTTTCTCTGCCTCTTCATAACCACCTATACCAATTCTTGATCCTGCATCTACTTGAGAAATACCCATAGGAATCAGTGCATCTCTTATTTCTGGTCTTTCTCTTGCCGTTAAAATCATTCCTGTATAAGGAACAGATAAACGTATAATTGCAAGAATTTTTTTAAATTGTTCATCCGAAACAAGATATTTAGAATCTATAGCAAATGGTGTATTTAAAGCTGGTTCAAGTCTCGGGAACGAAATGGTATGAGGCCCTATCCCCCCAAAAGTATTCTCTAAATGAATGGTATGATACAATAGCCCCATAACTTCAAATCTCCAATCATACACTCCAAAAAGTGCCCCTATACCTACATCATCAATGCCCCCTTTGATAGCTCTATCCAAGCCATAAAGTCTCCATTGATAATCACCCTTTAAATCACCTTTGGGATGAAGTTTTCTATAAGTCTCATGATGATATGTCTCTTGAAATATTTGATAAGTACCAATACCAACATCATGCAGCTTTTTATAACCCTCCACATCCATTGGTGCTGCATTAATATTGGCTCTTCTTATTTCCCCACGCCCTTCTTTTGTAGCATACACTGTTTGAAGCACACCAGAAATATAGTCTGCATCATAAGCTGGATGTTCTCCAAATACAAGGATTGTTCTTTTATGACCTTTTTTAACCATAGCTTTTACTTCATTTTGTAATTCTTTTTCTGTTAATGTTTTTCTAATAATTTCTTTGTTATCCCTTCTAAATCCACAATATATACAATTATTAATACATTTATTTCCTACATAAAGAGGAGCAAAAAATACAATTCTATTTCCATAAACATCCTGCTTAATTTCTGCTGCAGCCTTAAACATCTCCTCTAACAATTCAGGATCATTTACGTGTAATAATTTTGCCGTTTCATGAGGTTCTAATCTATTCTTTCCTTTAGATTTTTCTATGATTTCTCTTATTTCTGCTGGGTCAGGATTTTTCCCCTTTTCTAAAAAACCCCAAATTTCTTCTTCATTAATAAAATCTTTTTTCACAAAAATACCTCCTTTAATAGATTATAAAATACAAATTAACCTATAACATCTATTAAGGAGGTAATATTAACATGATGCTATTCACTTTTACACCCCCTTAACCTCAGTAAACACCTTGGTCTTAGAAAACAAAAACAATTCACCTTAAAGTCAGCTTATGCCTTCTTCTTAGTTCTACTATATTTTACCATTTATTAAGTGTAATAACAATTCTTATACGCATTATCTAATATATTATATTTTCATCCAAAATATATCTGAATTAACTTTCATGAATTTTTTTATTATAAAATTTTTCAAACTCTTCATTAGGCATAGGTCTACCAAAATAATACCCCTGCATCTCATCACACTCATTTTCCTTAAAAAAATCAACTTGTTCTTTCGTTTCTACACCTTCAGCAACTACCCCTAATTCAAGACTTTTTCCTAGAGCCAAAACAGTTGAAGCAATAATTGAATTCCCTTTTTCTCCATCAATTTTACTTACAAAAGACCTGTCAATTTTCAATTTATTGATTGAAAAACTATTTAATTGACTTAAAGAAGAATATCCTGTGCCAAAATCATCTATGGCAAACTTGACCCCCATTGTTTTTAATTCATTAATCATCTTAAGTGTATGATCAATATTCTGCATAGCTATACTTTCTGTAATTTCTAATTCCAAATATTGAGGTTCTAGTCCCGTTTCTTCCAATATTCCTGAGACCATTTTTGTTAAGTCTTGCAGTTCAAATTGACGAGCCGATAGATTCACCGCTACCGTCAAAGGAGGAAATCCCGCATTTTGTAATGCCTTATTTTGGACACAAGCAGTACGCAATACCCATTCTCCAATGGGTACAATTAACCCTGTTTCTTCAGCTATAGGAATAAACTTTTGTGGAGGAACTAGTCCCCAATTAGGATGTTGCCAACGTATCAAAGCTTCTGTTCCAATTACTTCCTCAGTTTTAGCATTTACTTTAGGTTGATAATAAACTACAAATTCCTTATATTCTAAGGCACGCCGCAAACTATTTTCCATTGCTAATCGTTCAAGAGCTTTGTCATTCAATGCTGATGTATAAAGTTGAAAATTATTTTTCCCCTTTTCTTTTGCCCGATACATTGCAACGTCAGCATTGGTGAGTAAAGTCTCCTCCATTTCACCATCATCAGGATAAATCGTAACACCAATACTAATCGTAAGATAAAGTTCATGATCATCTATTATTACTGGCTCCCTGATAGCTTTAAGAATTTTATTCGCTATTTTACCTATATTTTCTCCACGATTGATTCCTGGAAGTAAAACTACAAATTCATCTCCTCCTATACGGGCAACTGTATCATCTTGACGCACACATCTTTTTAATCTATTAGCAATTTCTTTTAATAATTTATCTCCAATATCATGTCCTAAAGTATCATTAATTAGCTTAAATCTATCTAAATCAAGATACATTAAACCTAGTTTTTGCTTCGTCTGTTTGGCATGAGAAATCTCAAGAGCCATACGTTCTTTTAGCAAAAGTCTATTCGGTAGTCCAGTCAAAGAATCATAAAAAGCTTGATATTTGATCATTTCTTCATAACGTTTTCGTTCTGTAATATCTCTCAAAATAATAGTAAAAAAACATTTCTGTCCTACATAAAACTTACTTACTGTAAAATCAATAGGTAATATAGATTCATCTTTTCGCTGGGCAATTATTTCTTTATTTGTATTTATAAATGAATCTTTCATATCCATATTTTCGTAATCTCTATAATAAAGTTTTGGAATAATCCTATCAATGTTTTTCCCAATTATTTCACTAGATCTATAGCCAAAGATTTTTTCAGCTGCAGGATTAATATATCCTATTGTTCCATTTTTATCAATCGTGATAATTCCTTCAACTGCATGATTAATGATAGAACGAGCAAATGCTTCACTTTGATTAAGATTCATTTCTGTATGTCTAGCACGTAGTAAACGATTTAATCTTTGACGTAAAACAGCCCAATTTATGGGCTTACTAATATAATCAGTAGCACCCGCTTCAAAAGCTAAGTTTACAGAATCCTCATCTTCAAGAGATGTAATCATAATCACAGGAGTATTTTTCCCATCAGGTAATTCTTGTAACTTTGCACAGGCAGTAACACCACTCATCCCTGGCATTACAAAATCCATTAAAACAATATCTGGTTTTAGTTCTAAAAAGAGATCGATAGCTTTCATACCATCTTTCGCCTCAATAACATCATATCCTTCATTTTCTAAAAATTTCCTAAACGTAACTCTCATCAATTTAGAATCATCTACTACTAGAATTGAAGGTTTTCTTTTATCCACTATTCTTTCAATCATAATTTTTTCTTTTTGTACCACCCTTCTATTTTTCTGATACGTATACTATAAATCTTAGCTATATTTACTTTTTCTTATATTTTCACAACAACATTTTATAATAATTGTTTGTTATAAAATGTCGAATCTTGGTACATCCCTAACTTCTTTTATAATTCTCAGTCACTGATTTATTTATATGTTATTTTCTTCTATAGATTTAGTCTGCTTCCATTCTATAAAAATAAAGTTCTGTCGTCAATTTCTTCCTTTGAAATTGGGTATATTAAGTATACTATGTAATTATTTTTAGCATTTTTACAATACATGAATTTGCTTACATGCTTGTTACATTTCCTTCATTATCTGTTCTAATAAAAATTAAATCCGGGTATTTTATGTCTTCTGAAACTTTTGTTTTTACAGATTCGTTAATTGCTCGAGTTGTAATTTCTCTCGCGTTCCCGAGAGTTACCTAATGGCAACCTAATCGTAGTACTGTCTAACTCAGTAATATTGTTAAACCAAACTTTAATCTCCACAAGTTCCTTATTTTCATCTACAAGTACATCACTCACAATGGTTGCAATCAACCTTCTTAAAGTTTCTCTATCTGTACAATTTTCTAATGTATCTTTGATCTTTCTTACATACTTCATAGCCCTATCAATATCTATTTCTTCGATTCCATTTCCATTAACCCTTTGAAGATTTTTCATTCTTTCTTTTTGCAATAGTTCTATTTCCTTTTGCCTTTTTTGAACTTCTTCCTCAAATTGTGTATGATCAATATTCGGTGTCTTTGAAATAAAATGAATTAAATTATTAATTTCTTCTCTATTTTTATGTAGTTCTTTTTCAATCTCTGATAGCTTTTCTTGTAGAGGTTGATTTTTCTTATTAATCTTTTTATTAAGTAACATCAAGGTAAACCTTACAATCTCTTCATCCGAAAAAAACTTCACCAAATGCTCTAAAACATCCGCTTCCATCTTTTCTTCATTGACTAAAAATGACCTGCATCCTCTCTTATTATGATAAGTCTGACATTGGTAATAGTTTCTATAGACTCTTACCCCATCTACTTTTTTCCCACCTGCTCTTTTTGTCACCATCCCCTCATGACAATAGGGACATTTCAAAATTCCTGATAATAAATGGATATGTTTTAGATTTTGCTTTCTTAAGGATTTGGATTTTATCAGTCTTTGTACCAATTCAAACCGACTTTGTTCAATAATAGGAATATGAGAATTTTCATGGATAATAATAGCTTCCTCTTTTGGATTCACTCTAGGGTTTGTTCCTTTGTCGATGATTTTATTGTAGGATTTCTCTCCTATGTAAATAGGATTAGACAGTGTCCTCTTAATCTGCTGTAAGGTCCATGCTGCACCTCTTTTTGACTTGATATACTGACTATTTAAATGGTTGATGATTTTCCCATAACCCCATCCCTGTATATACAAATCATATATTTTCTTTACAACGGCTGATTCTTCTTCATTGACAAAGAGTTCTCCATCTACAGCATCATATCCATATACCAATCCCCCATTCCACTTTCCCTTTTTCGCATTATCAATAAGAGACATCTTGACATTCTCAGCCAAAGTATTTCTTTCAAGCTCTGCAAAGGTACCTAATATCTGCAAAAATGCCTTTCCCAAATGGGTAGAAGTATCAAAGGGTTCTGTACAGCTAATAAGAGCTATATCATGTTTTTCTAAATCCTCAACAATGGTTAAAAGATCCTTCAAATTTCTAGAAATCCGACTAATCTTCCATACCAAAACAATATCAAATAGCTTTTTTTGTGCATCATGAATCAATTTCATCAATTCAGGTCTATTGGTATTTTTGCCTGAAAGTCCTGCATCTTGATAGATTCCTAAAAACTCATAATCATATCTTTTGCAATAATCCTCTAGGTTGGTCTTTTGTGCTTCCAGGGACAATCCTTCATCTGCCTGCATCTGCGTGCTAACTCTTGTGTATCCAATCACACGCTTTTTCATAAACTTCCCTCCAAAATTGAAATGACTATCTTTCTTTAGTATCAGATAGCCATTACAAATCTATTCGTCCTTTGAGGCATCGCCATTTTTTTCATTGGCATCCTTTAACATCTGTTCGTATATAATATCTGCAAGTATTTCTGCAATGGCTTTCTTTTGCTCAATGCTTACTGGCATTTCCATATACACGCCCCCTTTGGTTATGTATATGAAGGGAGGATTTGTCCAATTGCATATCTATTAAAAAAAGAACCCATTTTTTATGGATTCATATTAGTTATATCAATTTTCACACTAGCATGACATATATTACTCAAGGTATTCGAGATACAAAACATGCTAGAAATCAATCTAAATTTCTAAGAATATATTTGATATCTTATCTGTTTGCTTTTTCTAAAATATTTAAGTTATACTATTTTAATAGTCTCAAATAGTAATTCGGTAAAAATAAAATCTCTTTTAATTATAAAAAGAGACTCTTTTATAAATTCTACCCATTTTCTTTACTTATTTTTATTTAAAAATCATCTATGTTTATAAAGATAAGATAATAAATTTCTTAGCAACTTTTAAACTAAAATATGTCAACCTCTTCATTTTCTTTTTGGATTTCTTTTTCTATTAGTACTTTTAATCTAATGCATTTATCAATATCTAACTCCAAACACTTTGATATATCATCTGGTTCTCTTTCTTTTAATTCATTAATAATTTCATTCATTATCGTAAAGTTATTATTTTCATTCAATACATTGTCTTTAGAATCATTTAAAAATATTGGATCATCATAAGTTAATCCTTGTAGTACCAATTCCTCTATTTGCATTGGATTGTACTCAAATTTTATAAAATCTTCTCCTTTATTATATAATAGTTTAGCTATATTTGTATGAGGAGAACTACAATATCCAATAGCAAAGTCGTCAAATAAAGAGCTTCTCATTAAACCTCGAAAACGTATATTTTTCTCAAAAATAATATCTCGTATTTTCTCTGCACATTTTTTATGCACCTCTGACAAATCAGCTCCATCAAAGTCTTTTTTACCAATAATAAAATACTCATACAAAAACGTTATTCGTTTTCTCATATTAATGTTCTTGTTCGTTATTTCATCTGAAATGAAATTCTTATAAGAATTATTATAGTATTCTATGTAATTTGATATCAAATCAAATATTATTGTTCTTTTGAATGTAAGATAATCAATATCATAGCAAAAATCTAAAACATTATAGTAGTTATCATTATTCATACTTCTACTCATGCTTACTAATATATCTTTCTGTTTATTTTTTAAATTATGACATATATATTTAGCTGCAAAGTATTCTTGGAATGATTTATGTATCCATTTATAATCTACACCATCTTTGGCAAACAAAGGAACAGATACTATTAAATCCTCTAAAAACTCACTTTCTTTAAACTGAATATGCGGACTCTTTTCTTTTGCAATTTTAATTAGTTGTATAATCTCATCTCTGTCAAATATAATTTTTCCCTTTTTAAATGATTCATAAGCAATTATCTTTAATATAGTTTCGAAATCATCAATATCTAGTTTACTCTTCTTTTCATGAACAAAACTTCCACCTTTTGTATAATCATGGTCTTCAAATAATGCATCATATACTTGTCTATAAAAGATATGTTTCTTGTATGGGATGGATTTTTTAAACTCATATGCTTTATATAAAAGTGATACCATTAATGGATTTGTTAAAAATTCTTTTAACAACTTAAAATTTTCATCAACTCCAATTTTAGTAATTAGTTCTTTAGATACATCCCCATTTTTATCATATTTTTTAATTAAATCATATGCTTCTTCTTTTTCTAATGGTTTAATATTAAAACGCTGGAAATCTCCAAAACTCATTAGTGCTCTTTCTTCTCTTGATGAGATGATAAACAAATTTTCTCCAGTTTTAGATATAAATTCTTGAATATCATTCGTCACTTCTTCTCTATCTTTAGTAGGAATTTCATCATATCCATCAAAGAAGAAAATAAAATCACCTCTTTTCAATAACTTTAGTATATATTCAGTATTAAAATTGTTATCTATAGGATTGATACTCTTAAAAATCTGTTTTATAACTTTATTATCTTTAGAAAGTTTTCTCAATTCAATAAATATGGGTATGCCAACTTTCTGCCTAATAGCACTAATAAACAACCATTTCATAATCGTAGATTTACCCATTCCTGCGGTATCTGTAATTAGTATTTTCTTATACTTTGGAATAAATTCATCAACATATTTATCTATCTGAATGCTTACATTTTCACCTTCATTATCATATTTATTCACATATAACGGAAAATATAACTCGTCAATTATTTTCTGCTGGTTACGAAATACTATTGTATTGATTACTAACTGATTCTTATAAACTTCACTTAAATAATTAGCAAAGTTTTCAGAAACTAGATTATAAAAATTATGATCTATTTCCTTCTTTTTATATAAATCTTCTAACTTCGGCTTAACCCAAGTTTCAACTACTGTACCCACTAAAGCTCCTGCTGTAGTTAATATTATCTCATTCATTATGCTCACTCCTCTTATTAGTTATACCCTCAATGTCTTCTAACTCGCTATATTTTATATTTAAAAATATAATATTAAAATAAATTTAGCATTATTATGGCACAATCTTCATATTTACTCTCATACAATACTATTTATTGTAAATATTGTCAATGATATATATAAAGAGGGGGTATATTCCATGTCTACTATTTATAAAGAACTGGGTAAAAAAATACGTGAATATCGAAAAACCAAACATTATTCAACTGCTGAATTTGCAGATCGATTAAATGTATCATCTGGTCTAATCAATAATATTGAAAATGGGAGATATGATGTCTTTAAGCTTGAACTACTCCATAAAATCATAGAAGCATTAGATATTTCTTCTACTGAGCTTATAGATCCATCATACATAAACTTTAATCAAGTAGATATAAACAAGCATTCTATCGATATATCATTAAAAGCTTTATGTAACACTTCTAATCAAACACCTACTTTCTTAAAAGATCATATAAGTACGCTTATAGATTTGTATCTATCTATTGCTTCTGATTCACAATTTGACGAAGAATCTATGAATATTGTTATAGATCACATTCAACATGAAATCAATTTCTGTAAAAAGCTACATACACATAACAATTCCCACTACTAGCTCACACAATCTCTATATAAATTAAAACCATTTGGAACAAAGTATCGAATAAAACCGTCTAATATAATATTAAAACTTTATTGGAGGTAAATAGATATGAAAAAAATACTACTAGCACTATTAATATGCATCCTTACTTCAATTGCCATTGGATGTACTTCACAACAACCTTTAACAAATCAGAACCCTACAGAAACAAAAAATGCTACACAAGAAATTAGTTCTGAAGAAAGAAAAAGAATAGACCTATATGTATCTGCTATGAAAGCTGCTTTCAAGGAAGAAAATGGTGGTAATGGGTTTATATCTGTAGAATTAGATACATTAGAAAGTTTAAGTGATGAAGCTAAAAATGAAGTATTAAAAGATCTTTCCGTTTTATCATCAAATGTATATGATTTTAAAGAAGTTAAAAATGATAGTGCCAAGTTCAAATATGACGATAACGGTAATTTACAATGCACTATAGATGGAACGCTGTTATCCATAAGATTTCAAGAGTATAGTGACAATGAATCTATCATTGAAGCTACTTCTTGGTTTGGCAACTTAGGTGCAGTTTTTCCAAAATATAAAGCTACTTATAAAGATGATGGATGGCAGCTAGAGATTTTAGAAATGGCAATATCTTAACGCTATTGTCGTTATATTGTTGAAAAAGGAACTCTATTACTAAATGTTTTAGAGTTCCTTTTTATTTTTTGTTTCCTGTTATTATCACCATTTAATTCACAAATTTGAATATGCAAAAATATGAATAATATCTATTTCTCTGCACATCCTAATGCCAAGGACGTCATAGAACATGTAAAATTTTAAGTTTAAGGTGTACTAATTCTTTAAACCTTAAAATTAAAAGTAATCCTTAAACTTCAATCAACGCCCTTTGACACTCCATATACCTTAGACTTCATTGTAGCTATTTTACTAAACCAGTTGAAAAACCATTTAAATATGTCATATTATCATTCTTTTTATCATCAAATGCTTGTCCATAATTCTAAATACTTTTACACTGAAAATTTCTATGTTTATAATCTTCATACTTTGAATATATTTTAGGGAGGTCAAAATGAAAAGAACAAATAAATCCACTCTCATACAGGTTGTCTATGGTGAAAGTGAAAATGCAAAATTAAAATTTATCAAATATATGGTAGATTATTTCTTTGACAAGCAAATATCAGAGGTGAGAAATAATGAAAAGTCAACTAGAAAAAATGACTGAGATCGAAGAATATATCAAAGCACAACAAAAATTTAATCAACCAAAAGATAAAAATAAGGAGAAAGAAGAAAAAACAACTCCATATGAACCAACCCCAGAAGATTATGCAGCTGTCTATGCAAGAAAATCAGGTCCTCAAGATACCTTTTCAATTCCTTCGCAATTAGAGGATTGTAAAAAGTTTATTAAAGGAAACAATCTGATCCTTTATGATACCTATCAAGACAAAAAATCTGGTAGAAAAATGCGTTTCTATGATCGCCCAGGATTTAAAAAGCTCCTTAATGATTTGGCAGCAGGTATGTTCAAAACAGTCGTTCTCACTAGAAGAGATCGTCTTTCACGTAGAGTTGATGACTTTATGCAGATTCGTAGAATTTTTCGCCATTATGATGTTCGTGTTTTTTATGTAAATGAAGGCGAACTAGTAAGCAGTCAGCATAGCTATCTGTCTAGCTTCCTTGAAAACATGCTCATAGCTATAAGCACCTTAGAACCTGAAAACATTGTAAGAAGAACTACAGATGGAAGACAATTTTTAAGGAATGATGGTATATATCAATCTAGAAATTATCCTCCCTATGGCTATAAGAAAAAAGAAGGAAAAAAACATGAATTTGAAGAAATCCCTCAACAAATTGACTTTGCTAAAAAAATTTTTGCATCTTTTATGATATTTCCATGTACAGACATAGACTATGATACTGCAATAAAACAATTTGCAGATCAAATGAATACTATAGAAAATGCTGATAGAAAGTTCAACAAACAATTCATCATCGATTTCCTCCAAAGACCTGTATATGGGGGTAAAATACGAAAAATGGAAATAGATGATATAGAAGATTTTGTAGAATGGGCTGAAGAAAATGAACGTTATATTCTATTAGATGAAGGATTTAGAGAATGCACAAACATAGATGGTTTGATCGCTTGGGAAGATTGGAAAACATGTTATCTAAAGTTTTATAAACTAAAGTATGGTATTCCTGAACCCCAGTATTTGTTTGGAAATTTGCTGTACTGCCAAAAGTGTAATTCCCCTATTCAACTTGTAAAAAACACAAATATTTATTCATGTAATCAAGGATGTACAAATATAGACATAGATTTGCTCATCTATAAAATATTTCATCAAGTCATATTTGATTGTGACAATGCAATCATTCAAGGGATTCTTAAGAAAAAATTAGATACCTTAAATACTGAAATAAGAAATCAAAAAAATGATTTAACCACAAAGGAACAAAAGTTTAGAAAACAAATTGATGATTATGCTAAATCCATGACAACATCTAATAGAAAAAAAATAGCAGAATTACAAGGAAAAATAAAAGAAATTAGATCCACTATCAATAACCTAGGACAAGAAAAAGCCATATTTACAAGTGCTATGAATAACCTCCCTACACTCAAAGAACAATTAGCAGACTTTAACCTTACAGATACGACCTATATTCAAAGAAACTGGCAAACTTATCAGGATCTTTTGATCAAATTTATTTCAAAGGTGGTGCTACAACCTAAAGGCCATGACTATACAATCAACATCCAATACATCTAATGCTAAAGAAAATCAAGCCATTGCATACATAAGAGTATCTACCAAAAGGCAAAAAGAAAAAGGAAACTCTCCAGAAGTTCAAAGACGATATGCAGAAAACTACGCAAAGAAAAATGGTCTTGAAATCATTGAATATGTAGAAGAATCCAAATCAGCATCCAAGATTGTTGTAGATCAATGTGATTTTGATAGTAGTATTTTCAGTGGACTAAAAAACAGGCCAGCCCTTTTAAAACTCCTTGCAAATGCAAACAAAAACAATCTTAAGCATCTTATTGTCAGCTCTCGTGATCGATTAGCTCGAAATTTAGAAGTTTATGTAGGGATAAAATATTTCCTCCAAAAGCAAAAGATTCAGCTTCACTTTTCTGCTCCTGGTGAATCTATGCATATTGCTAATGAAGCCTTTGAAACCTTTACAGAATTAGTATTTGCAAATGTTGCTGAACTTGAAGCAAATCTTATCTCTATAAGAGTTCGAGATGGTATGGCACAACGTGTTAAAAATAATTCATGGCCTGGAGGTAGACTACCCTATGGCTATATACTAGATGCAGATAAAAATATATCAAAATCTACTCCTAATGAAGAACAAGATATCCAAAAAATTTTCAACCTCTTTACCCAATATGTCTACAGCTATAGAAAAATCGCAGAAATTATGAATCGTAATCTTGATGAACCTTATTGGACAAAAAATAAAATAGATAGGATTATCAATAATAAAGTCTATCAAGGCAAAATCGTTTGGGGGATTACCAGTAGAAGAAACTTTATTACAGAAGATCATCGCATTATTAACTCTCCAGCGATACAATCCATTAAAATGATTGAAAAAGATACATGGGAACATGCTCAAAAGCTAAGATATAAAAAATCAACCCTAAAGGATACCAAGTATTATAGCACTCCCTTTCTTTTAAGGGACAAATTAGTTTGTGGCAATTGCGGTGAACCTCTTGAAGCTAAAAACTATGGCAAAGATAAATACGGAAAGAAAAGAGAAGGCGTCTATCGGTGTGCATGTAGAAAAAATTATAATGATAGAAATGATAAAATGATTTTTAAAAAGCATATCCTTGAAAACACATTCATGGAAGAGTTCTTTTCCAAGATCAAACCAAAAGAATCAAATACTTTGTGGAAATATTATACTGAAACCAAAGAAAAAGTGTTAGAAGATCATAAAAAAAATCTCAAAGTCATCCAAAACTCCCTACAAGAAACAGATGGATTGATTACTAATCTCGATAAGCTTATCGCCATTGAAAAGAATAAATCTTTAAAAGAAACGTTAATGACTCAAAGAGTCTATTATGATAAGCAAAAAACAACCCTACAAAATTATAAAAAGGAGCTTGAAGTGATCCCCACCGTATTCTTTGATGAACAATCAAAACTTGACGCTGCACTTTATCAGTTCTTTAGTAAAGATTTTAATACACTGATCAATGAGCAAAAAAGAATGATTATTGATTTGCTCATTAATAAAATTATTGTATCTAAAGTAGACAATCAACCGAAGCTAAATATTTACATAAATACTTCCATAGATATCCTCTAGCCCCTATCCTCATAGGGGTTTTCGACAATCTTATTCTCATAAAAATTGTGGTAATCTGCCCTACTCAGTATACTGAACACGTCAGATTACCACATTCAAATTTCAAACTTATATCTTATTTTTATTATACCTGATTTTTCGTTATTATTGCCTAGGAAATCTCGCACAATATGAAAAACCTATACTTCATTTTTAAAATTTAAAGTTAAAGTTTATGTTAAAGTTTCTCTTTAACTTTAGATCAAGCCTTAATAATTAGCATAAATTCCTACTAGTCCAAATATCTTATAGTATGTACTAAAACATGCTGTAAGGGATGTGATATTATGGGTAATGAAATTACGTTGACAGATGAAATGGAAGATTATCTAAAGAACCTTGTCAATCAAAACAAACCTCCTACTCCCAATAAGATAAAAAGTATGATCAACAAAGAATTTGATAAGAATTATGCTTATAACACAATCCTTAATAAAATTAGAGAAGTTTGTAAGAAAGAATGGAAAAAAGACCAGCGTGTATATGAATCTATAGAAACTGAAGAGGGCTATGATGGTTTTAAAAGTGAAGACACTCCAGCTCAATTTCAACTGGATTTTGACAATGATCCTAGTAAGCTTATTCCTTCGAAAAAAAAGCCTCACAAAAAAACTACTAAAAAGAAGCACGTATTAGATGAAAATATTGTAAATTACTTTTATAATTATATGACTAATTTAAACAAAAACATCAAGGCACTGGATTCTAAAATGAATAAAATTGTAAACTTCATCAATAAATTCGAAGAAGAAAATTCCCCAGAAAAACTCAAACAATTTTCAGATGATTTTATTAGAATTTATGCAGGAGCTAGAAATAAGGACTCTGTAAATATTAATGCTGAAATTAAGCAACGAGTTATTAAAGAAATGGAGAAAATTTATAAGATTAGAAAAAATCAGTCACTTGCTATTAATACGGCTTTGTTGGTTGCTTTGTATAATTCGTCTGATATTAATAATAATTAAAAATTTTTAGTGTTTATCAAGTGAAATGTTAACAAATATTTTGATAATAATATTATTAAAGTATCATAAGCGTTAATTTAAGCTATATTTTGGAAATTGTTTTCGAGCAAAAGATACTCCTGTAAAATTTCCAGCGTTGTTTTTCGTTGACGCTTATCATGTAAACTTTTTTTACTTATTCTCTTTAAAAGATTTTTAAGAAAATATATATTTGGCACTACTAATCGAAGTTTCTCAGCTATTTTGTCAGCATGGGTTGCAAATATCTTTGCAAAACGTAATATACTTAAGTTCTTTGAAAAATGCTGCTTTGATGGTAAGTACAAAAAATTATATAGTATTAACAAGGTAACTGCTGCTATAAGACTACCATATATTAAGCATTCTAGCTGAGATTTACCACAAATACCTACTTTGTCTATGTTAAGATAGCTTTTTAATGCCTTAAAAATAAGTTCAATTTGCCACCTTGCCCAATATAAATCACAAGCAGCTTCAGTAGGTAATTGTTCTTTGGTAGTATTTGTAACAATAATATTCCATGCCAATAATTCGGTTTCTTTAGCACTAATCTGTTTCCCTTTAGATCTAGCATCTTGATTCGCCTTGCGTCTTCGTTGATTTACTAGATCTTCTGGCAAACGGATGGCCACTAGACGACATTTTAGTTCATTTCTATAGCGTACTCCTAAAGAAACCTCTGTATCAACAACAGCACCTTTTAATAAATCAGTAAAGTCAACCTTAGTTAGATGTCCTGCTTTTTCTACGTAGATAACAGTATTTTTCTTAATTCGTGTGAGATAGTAACTACCTTTTTCTGATAAATTTTTAAAAAATGTTTTATCAAAATATCCAAGGTCTGTAATAAGTAATTCGCCTTGATGGACTAATGAAAGTAATTTATCTGTATAGGTAGTATCGGCTTCTGGAGCTTTTGTTAATTCAATACTTGAAAATACAGAAGATATTAAGCTATAAACTCCTTGAATTTTCAAAGAAGATTTTGTATTACGACCACCTAAACCAGGATACAAATTAGCTAATTTATCTGACAAAGTAATCTTTGTGCTATCACATACTTTTACATCTTTAAACTGAGTAAGAATAGTAGCTGTTTTTACTGGAATAACTTTACACATGGTTTTTACATGATATTTTTAAATACTTCTTGCAAAAACAAAGAAGATTTTTCTAACCTTTTATAAATTGCTCCTTTGGAGATTGTTAAATCTGGTTGAAATTCTTCACATTTTGATGCTATTTGGCTTAGTGAGGGGTGTGGTGTATTCAGTAACCCTAATGTAAAAACTTTTAGAATTATAATCAGGCAACACACCCTTTTTACGCTTGAAAAAACCTGTTTTTATAGCAATTCCCATAATTTTATGGTTATCAAACAATCGAATAAATTGTATAATAAGTGATGAAGATATGTTCATGGGAATCTCTCCTTTGTGATTTGGTCGTCACTTTGAGATTCCCATTTTTCATGCTTTTTTGCAAATGTAATTTTTACCTTGGAATAATATGGGTTAAGTTAACGCCTATGATTACAGTATTTAAATATTCTAGTTCATTGCATTTAAATCTATGATAAAATTATCCACAATATAATCAATTTATTGTTCCTTAGATCCAATCTAAAGCAATTTAAAATTTTATTAAACTAAAGGTATAGACTATAATCTTTTCGTAACCAATTTGTATTCTAAAAAAATAATTTTTATAAAATTGTTTCGTATTATATAATTTAAAAAATAAAATACTATCTATATATTAATATCATTATTTTAATTTGATAAAGGAGTATATTATGTTAACTAAAAAAATACTATTAGAAAAAATTAAGAATTCTAGATATCCTGTAGCTTTTACCGGTGCAGGCATCTCTATACCGTCTGGTGTTCCATCATTCGATATAAAATATTTTAATTATTCCTTAACAGAAATATTAAATAAAA
Organism: Crassaminicella profunda; assembly: GCF_019884785.1. Lineage (GTDB taxonomy): Bacteria > Bacillota > Clostridia > Peptostreptococcales > Thermotaleaceae > Crassaminicella > Crassaminicella profunda. The sequence goes on along the minus strand of NZ_CP082326.1, from coordinate 1,341,365 downwards.
ATTTTTTAGAACACAATCCTTTAATTTTTTTTAAAGTCTATAGTAAATTAGTAGAATGGACAAATTTAAAACCCAATATTGTACATTACACTTTAGCAAACCTTGAAATACCAATAATCACGCAAAATATTGATGGATTACACAAAAAAGCTGGTAGTAAGACTATACTAGAACTTCATGGAAATCTAGAATATTTGATATGCTCAGATTGTAATTATATCATTGAATCAAAAAAAGTTTTTTATGAATATATAGATAACTTCAAATTAAAAAATAAAATTTTTTGCCCATATTGCCATAAAATATTAAAACCAAGTTTAGTACTCTTCGGAGATAATGTTCAAAATTTTGAAAAATGCAGCAACGAAATATATAAAGCTGACCTTTTACTAATCATTGGTAATAGTTTAAAAGTTTGGCCTGCCAATACTCTTATTAACAAAGCTATTAAAAACAACTGCGAAATAATTACAATTAATTCTTCCTGTGAAATATTATTTAACTTTAGTAGTTAAGCAATAATTTCTTGAGAGTTTCCTAAGACCATAATATTATCTGCAACATTAGATACAGCTAATAAGGCTTGTTCAATTCCATTGTTTTTATAAGAAACTTTATTGTTTCTCTTAATATGCTGTGCTTTAATCATCGCAACCTTATTCAATGCGTGTCCTAAAATTATCTTAAGCTTATTAAATGTCCATTTCTCAAGGATTGCTTTTTCAATTACACCACTAAATGTGTCTCTATAACATTCTCTAAGAAATACTACATATTCTTTTGAACTATATTTTCCATCTTTTCTATCAAAATGTATTTGATTATAAAATCCTAAGTAAACTTTACACCCAACATTTTCACATGCAATTACCCCAAGATTTCTTGCTGTTCTACACGAAATAGCAATTACTTTTTTACCAGCTAATTCACTAACATTATCTTGACTAAATAATGTTTGGTGGTGGGGATATTTTTGATTTTTAAAGTCATATTTATGATAAATATGATCATCATCTCCGTGAGCAATAATGATTAATGTATCATTTTTCTTTAATTTCTCAAGACATTTTTCCTTCTTATCTTCAAATATAACATCTATATCTACTTCATTCTCTTGCAAATCTTCTTTTATTTTTTTTGAAAATTTACCTAATTTTTTTGTATCTTTGTTTAATCTATTTCTATAAAATGCTACAGACATTACTATTCCTCCAGATATATCAATAATTTACGTTTAATAAAACACTAAACACTGTTTTTAAAATTCTTTCTCTGAAATTTCTTCCTTCTTCGGTATCATTTAGTAATTCGTTAATTAAATCCGTTATTTCGATTTCTTCTCCAGCTTTATTTGTATAATTTATATGAATATCTTCACTTCTATATTCTTTAAGTAATTTCGTTAAAGTAAGCGGAAGAATATCCATTTGTTTACAACAACTTTCTATGACCTCAATCATCATATCAAAATTATCCTTGGGCACTATTCTATCTATCTGTAGTTTATTAATTAAATCAAAAGCTTCTTTTCCTTCAAACGGAAATGTATACTTTCCTTTGTCCTGATTATAAACAAACGAACTAGAGTAAAAAATTACTTTACTAACTCTATTCTTAGTTCTAAATTTTTCAATAAAACCGTCTCCTGTGTTTTTATTAGCAAAATTAAATGATTTCTTAAGATTATAATCTACTAATAAAATATCATATGGTTTTGTCTCATCATATTCACTTTCATTATTCGCTATATCAAACTTAATATCTATATCATGTAATTCTTTTAGGTATTGTGCGTATGTATCACAAACTGACTTTATTTGAATCTCATCATCTATTACAAGTGCTCTATATTTATAAGACATATAACTCCTCCTACAAATTTAACTATAAATCACGGGTAATTTTATTAAAAAAGTAGTTTTCTTATTCTCTTCAAATAAATCTACATAAACAATTTCTCCACCGTGATCCTCAATAATATTTTTTGCTGATGCTAAGCCCATCCCTGTCCCTCCTAAGGATGTATGGGAACTCCATAATGAAAAAATAAACGGTATCTTACTTTCCTCAATACCTGTTCCATTATCTGAAAAATAAACTTCTACGTACCCTTTATTTATTTTAGTATGAATTGTTATTTTTTTATTTTTAATATTTTCTAATGCCTTAATAGAATTATCAAGTAAATTACCTAAAACACTTTTTATAGCTTGTTTACTACATTTTATATTAGTATTTTTAGCCTCAAAAATTTTTGTTACATCAATACTTTTATTTTGTAATATTGCTGTTCTACTTTCTAAATCTTCAATAATAATCTCTTCAATATCAAAAACAGATTTTTGTAATTTAGAGACATTAACATCATTTAAAGTTCCTGTTACTAGTTCACCAATGGATTCAAATGCGATATTTAAATCATTCATATCAATGTTTAACCCAGCTTTTCTAACCTCTAATTTGAATTTTTTTATTTGTGCATCTATAACTGTTAATTTATTTTTTATTTCATGTAAAACTTCAAATAACAAGCCTTCCTTATTAGTTATCTGCTCATAGATCTTCATCTTTTTTTCTATTTCTTTAGATGCAATTTCAACTGTTTCGATTTTCTTCATTACTTCCGAAGAATTATCTTCAACTTGCTTAAGTATATTGTTTCTTTCTATATCTGAAATATTAGTTTTATTAATTATATCTTTAAAAGATGAAAATAAATCCCTTGTTTCCATCTTTAGATCTTTTGACTCGTTTTTTAGTACTGCCGTGGTCTCTTTCGCTTGCCTCTTAAATCTATTAAATATATACTCTTGTAAAATTTTAATTAAATTCCATACAAATTCTTTTAAATCTTCAAATTCTGGAACATCCTCTATTAATCCAACTCTGTCTGTAGCTTCTTTTAAAGCATAATTTTTTTTCGTTGGATCATGTGATAATACTAAATATCCTACTAAATCTCTTGTACCAAAAGTTCTAAAGAAACCTTGAGCATGAATCTTATCAATCGCTAGCCAATCATTATGTGGTTCACCATAAGGCATTACTCTAAAATTATCTTTAAATATTTTTATATTTCCGTAATCACTAGTTCTTAATCCCATTTTCTTAGTAAAAATTTTTTTATCTGTTGTGTTTAAATAATAAATTTTAGCAGTTACAGCCCCAAATGTAGATTTTGAATATAGTTTTATTTCTTTATTTTCAACTATCTCTCCTTTATCTTCAATCTCATAATAAAGAAGACCGTTTGTATTCAAATCTGCGTATATACTTGTCTTTAAATAATCAAAAGAATCATTAATAATCTCTTCTGATTCTTCAACTATCTCTTCATCTATTTCTGTAGCATAAGTGAGTATTATCCTAAATTCATCTTGTTCTATACTTATTGGTGATAAAAATTTTTTTAAATCTCTTTTTAAATTATCTATATCTCGAATAGTCCACTTATCTCTTAAATTTTTTATTGTTAATTTTAATCCCGAATGTTCTCCTATTTCTACTGGTAAAACTTTATACTCACAAGGAATTTGGTGTATTAGTTTGCTTCTATCATCAAATTTATTCCAGTCAAAATAAACAATTGTTTTATTAATTAAATTTTTATCAATAGTCTCTAAAATAAGATATGATCCTATCTTATCTACTCCAAATCTACCTATTCCTTTTTCCCCATTCACGGTTCGTTCGACCATTGTTTCGACTTGTTCACTTCGTAATCTAACCTTTTCAACTTTTTCAATCTCTTTTGAAGGTGTTCCTAATTCCATCCAATATTTTTCAACTTCCTTTGTGGACATTCCTTTTCCATTATCTATTACTTCAATATACGAATGTTTGGTCGAAATTATTTTGTTCTTGTTGTCATCCTTTAGAAAATTTACAAGTTTTATTTCGACTTCAGTAGCTCCAGCATCATATGAATTTTTCACTAGTTCGAATATAGCGATTGAATTTTTGGTAATAAGTTCCCTTCCAACTAAATTTTCAACTTTGGCATTTGTTCTAAAAAATAATTGTGGCATCAAATCCCCACCTTTTTATTTTTAAAAATTATTTTATTATACTGATTTTATAAAAGCTTTCATAATTTCTTTTGCCACAGCCCGTGCCATTAAAGGAGGTACTGCATTACCTACTTGTGTATATTGAGGTAATTCAACTTTTCTTTTTTTTCCCCCAGTTGTTCTTTTTCCTAAAAATACAAAGCTATCATCAAAAGATTGTAGTCTAGCTAACTCTCTAACAGTCATAATTCTATTTCTTGCATAATGAATAAGATCATCAGGTAATGTTAATACAGTAGGTGATGGTTCATCACTCTTTACGCGATAACATCGTAATTTTTTTGTTTTATACTTCTCCCACTCATCATTGCTTAATCGCTTTTTCAAATCTTCTAAATTCCCACCCTCCGGTATTAATGAAAATCTTTCTATAACCTTTGCTGAATGTCTTGTAGCCTCATGATTGGATAAAAGCTCAGCTTTTATAGGATTCCCATCAGCAGCCGGCGTTCTACCATTTATTGACGTACTTTGATAGTCTGACAGAGATTGATTTTGATGATATTTCTTCGTATGATGACCTGCTTCTAAAAACGATAAGTCATCTATAGCTAATTTAATAGTTACATCTTTACTAACACTTCTCATTGGAAATTTGGGTGGTACCACTAAGTCTACATACTTTTTACCTCTTATTTTCTCAATTTTATGTCCTATAAAAAATACTCTCTTTCTGTTTTGTGGAACACCATAGCCATTAGCTTGAAGAACTTTGTGTTCAACTTTATATCCAATTTTATAAAATTCCTCTTCTAATATTTGTGGTACTGTTGCTTCTTTGTAATTTTTTCCAGAAATTCCCTTGAATTTATCAAACTTCATTGATAAAAGACCTTCCACATTTTCCATTACAAAATAACTAGGTTTAACATTTTTAATAGTTTGAATATAACTTTTAAATAACATATTTCTTGGATCATCTTGTTTCCTCTTCCCTGCCAAACTAAATCCTTGACAAGGTGGTCCACCACATACTACATCAACTTTTTTTTCACCTAAGAATTCTTTTAGAAATTCTTCTTCTGAGAATTTTTTTATATCAACACATGCAAATTTTACATTATACCCCAACTGTTTATGTCTATTAACATATGTATCCATAGCTTGTTTATTAATATCACAAGCAAACCCAACATCAAATCCTGCTTGAATAAAACCTTCTGACATCCCCCCCGCACCACAAAATATATCTAATACCACTGGCTTGTCCATTGAAATCATCCTTATCTAATAGGGTTTTTATTACTATATCTATTCTTCATCCAATATAATATTCCTTGTTTCTATTTATCTGATCACAGCTAAGTCATTCTAAAAACATTTTTTATTTTGTTTTCTAATATCTTAAAAGTATATGAAATTAATATCGTTATGACAAAATTTACATTTTTATTATCAATCATTCAAATAATCTGCATAAATTATAGCAAATTATTCCACAAAATGCAATTTCGTGACATATTTCACAACGCATCATAAAATATCTATATACTTATGGTTATCCCTCTACTTCTCCCAAAGCAACAACCGATTTTTAATCAATCCCATAGCACACCCTAATCTTAAAAGTAGCCATTAACTCACAGACGGGTTCACCTCTGCTATTGCTATAAATGCAGGTTTTATTTTCTGATCCACTAACATAAATCCATAAATAAGTACTAAAAAAATTATAATTATGCTAATAAATGCTTTTAAGCTACCTTTCATCTTTCCACGGCGGTATCTCCTATAACGTAAAAAATCACCCCCTTCTTATATAAATATGATAAAGGTAGGTGATTTAGTTACAATTTTAATTTGGTTTATATTCAATGAGCAATATAAGAATATTCCTTTATAAAAACACAGTAAAATTCAATTCTAAATAATACAGTACTTTATTACAACTTAGGATAAAAATTCTAAAACCAAATTTCTAAACTCTTCTTTATTACTAAACATAGCAGGGTGATTTCCATTCTCAAAAATAACCAATTTAGAATTTTCTATTTTTAAATTAATACTTTTTAGTGTACTTTCGATATTAGGTATTAAATCATCTTTCAAGCTTCCTGTAATTAAAACATTATTTTCTATGTTGCTAAGATTATAATTGAAAAAATTACTTATATTTCTTGAAAAATTTATAATTAAATTTGTATTTTGGTCAATAACATTTTTCCAATCAAAGCCATGCATTATAAACCAAAATAACTTAGAACCTAACATACTTTTTGCTATTTTTCTATCATCTACAATTTTCTTAGCAAAATCATAAGATAAATTTTCTCCTATGAAGCTATCCACGATTATTTTATTAAACAAGTTAGGTTCTTCTAATACAGCATTCAAAGCAACAATAGCCCCACCACTGGTCCCTAACAAATTAACATTGCTGATACCAAGATATTTACATAATTCAATAACTAAAATAGAATTAAAATGCCAATAATTTAAGGGCAGTTTATCTACTCTCTGAGATTTTCCTTGACCTACTAAATCTAATAAAATTACTTTAAAGTTTTTAGAATAGAATTTTAATTCTGGTATAAACATTTTTGAGGAAGCTGTATCTCCATGTATAATGACTAAAGGTTTCCCTTCCCCAAATACTCTATAATATATATTAAGATTTTTATATTCAAAATAAGACATTTTTAACCTCCCGATAACAAACATTATAAAAAATTTTCATAAATATTTATTTTAGATAATCTACATGGGAGAGTTAATAGTTACTCTTACATATAGATTATTTAAGTTTATTAAAAATTCCCATTATAGCACCTCCTCGTGATTTGTTAATACACATGATATTACAGATAACACCTCTATAATATTATACCAAATATTAGCATTTATCAATTATATTTTTGATTATTCACCACCTATATATCATCCTTATCCTATAATAGCTTCTTTTTACCTATACTCGTCCATCTATCTGCCATAAAAAGATAACCCATTTTCAGTCAATCCCATAGCACGCCCTCACCTTAAAAGTAGCCATTAACTCACAGACAGGTTCACCTCTGTTATTGCTATAAATGCAGGCTTTATTTTCTGATCTACTAACATAAATCCATAAATAAGTACTAAAAAAATTATAATTATGCTAATAAATGATTTTAAGCTACCTTTCATCTTTCCTCGGCGATGTCTCCTATAACGCAAAAAATCACCCCCTTCTTCTATAAATATGATGATAAGGGGTGATTTAGTTACAATTTTAAGTTGATTTGATTCAATACGCAATATACGAAAATTGCGAAACATATTATAAGGTTGCAACATATATGCGAGAACTATCTCCCCATGGATGATAGCCTGTACCAATATACTTAAATCCATACTTTTCATAGTATCCGATATGATTTGTGCAGAGGTATAAGTGAGAAAACCCTCCTACTTTTGCATCTATCTTTGCCTGTTCTAACAGAAGAGAACCGTAAGTATTTCTCCTGTATTCTTCTTCAATGTATAAAGCACAGACCCAAGGATATAAATCCATACGGCTAATAAAATCATTGGTAATAAGACCTGCACAACCAATTATTTTACCATCGTCCATCAACAGATACCACTGTGGCAATGGACTAGAGGTAGTAGTGCAATTAGTTATACAGTCATCATAAACTTTCATACTATTTGGAGATGCCCATTTACTTTGAAAATATTTAATTGCTATCTCTTTATATTCAGGAAATTTTTTTACAGATATGATTTCCACTTCTTTCACACCTTTCCGTTATGAGAACATTCCTTACTTCGTAATATTCTACTTATATGCAACTTCAAATTCCTCACATACTACCAACATATCTTCCGAAAATTCTATTTCTTGCTCTTTTAATTCTCTAGTAAAAAAATCTTTATGTACTTTTCGCCAATATTTTAGAGACTTATCCCCCTCACCTTCTGTTTTTACAAATTCTTCTGTTACTTCTTTGAAAGGCAATACAGTTACTTTCTTTGTTTGAATAATACATTGAGCTATTCCATCCCAATCTGTAATTATGCTAAAGACTCCTTCTTTAGGCAATATTTCACCATCTACTTCATAAAAATAATATAATCCAGTAGTTGCTCTTTTAGTACCTTGTTTAACTAATTTTGCTAAATTATTAGCACTTTTTTCATTATCACAAAAATACCATGAAGTGTAATTTTTATTAGTATTTCTAATGTTCTCACCTATGGACATTAAATAATTTCCCCACATTTTTTGTACTGATTTATGTTCTTGTTCCATTTTTTCAACACTCCTTGTATAGATAATACAATGCTGGATGATGGTTACAAAAGCCTGAATTATTTTTTACTATATTTAAGCTTATCAGATATTTTTGTTATCCTATCTTCATATTCTTGATGTGATATTTTTCCTTCTTCATATTTCTTATTTAATTTTATAAACGGTTCTATTAACAAATATTCTTCAAAATCTAACCCTATGGTCTCTCCACACTTTGGGCATACAATTTTATATGCTTTATCATATGGAATAACAATAATAAAGAGTTTAGAGGTACAAATAACATCATAATGCTTATTAGAATTGCAGTTTTCGCATTTTGGTGAAATTCTTGATAAAATCCACTTCTTACTACCTTGTATATACATTTGTTCTAAGTATATCTTTCCAACATTTTTTGTTTTTATTGGTGCAATACCTACATACATAAAAATCACCCTTATATTGTAAATTAAACTTTTTTTATTAAAGAACACCAATTAAAGTCATCATAATAATAACTGTCAACTAACGTTCCTGAAGCTTTACAACCTGAATTGTAAACATCCTAAAATTCTTTCAGTCATGCTGTAAATCCCATGTTTGAATAATAAACTTATCTCACATTAATATGTCTTAGTTTACAAATTAGAACAGATTCTTAAACATATTTTTTAAGCATAGCTAATACCCATTCTTACAAACTAAACAGTCTTAAAATCTCCTCCCACACATTAATGATTTTATACCAATTATTGGAATTTTTCAATTGTATATTTACTCTTTACTATTTGTTTTTCTACGGCGGTATCTCCTATAATGCAAAAAATCACCCCCTTCATATATAAATATGTTTCTTAGAGGTGATTTAGTTACAATTTTAATTTAGTTTATATTCAATACGCAATATAAGAAGAATGCATACTAACTAAAGATTCTACTCATTTGTTTTTGTTAAAAAAGTATTCGCTACTTTAGAAAACTCAACTGCATTGGACATAATTGCAGGATGCCCGCCTTTATCAAATAGATGTATTTTCCCATTTTCAACCTTTTTCAGAAGTGCAGAATAAGTTTTTTCATAGAAATCGCAGGTTACAAACTCATCCTCCTTACTTCCTGTAAACAATATCGCTCCCCTCAACATTTCAATTGACTTATGAAAGAATTTCCCTATGGTTTTGTAATGCTCATACAATGCATTGGTATCATTATCTACCACCTGCTCCCAATTTTTGCCTTGGTTGTAAATGTAAAAGGCTTTTGCTCCATCATCCTGCTTTGATAATTCACGTTCTGATTTAATATTTTGCACAAACTCTGCTAAAGGAACTTCACCCTCAAAGCTATCTGCAATCACTTTATTTACTAAGTCAGGTCTTTCCAAAGCTACATTAATGCCAGCAAGAGCACCACCACTGCTTCCGATAATATTCACCTTTCCATATTTCATCTGTTCTAAAAAGGCTATGACCTGCATGGCTTCATCAAACCATAAATCAATCGGAAATCGTTCGAGCCTTTCTGATTTACCATGCCCCAGAAAATCTATTAAAACTACTTTATAATTTTCTTTATATAAATCAGTTATTCCATCAAACATTCTTGAAGATGCGGTATTCCCATGCAAAAAGAGTAACGGAGTACCTTCGCCAAATTCTTCATAATAGCACTGCTTATCATTGTATTTAAAATACGACATGCTTTATCCTCCTTCGATAATTTTATAAATAGACTCATTTCACTATTTTTATTTTCATTTTCATCACCCCCCTTTACGAATAAACTATAAATAATATTCACATAAAATTACTATTGTGTAATATGCAGCCTATATTTTTTATAATTTTTCGATAATATAGATATCATATATATAATTATATAAAATTTAGCATTCATTAATTAGCTTTTATGATTATTCAACACATATACCTATCACCCTTGTTTTGCTAATAGCTTTATTATCTCTGCTTGTCCACTCATCCCCCATAAAAAATCAATCTAACCCATAACACACCCTCACCCTAAAAGTAGCCATTAACTCACAGACGGGTTCACCTCTGCTATTGCTATAAATGCAGGTTTTATTTTCTGATCCACTAATAAAAACCCATAAATAAGTATTAAAAATATAAGTAATAGACTAATAAATGCTTTCAAGCTACCTTTTGCTTTTCTACGGCGGTATCTTCTATAACGCAAAAAATCACCCCCTTCTTATATAAATATGTTCTTTGGGATGATTTAGTGACAATTTAAATTTATTATGTTCACTTAACAAAGTTTATTTCTCGGCATCAGTTGGCTTACGAACGTATTTTAAGTCGCTTTTACAACAAGCACCAAAAGTCCTATAATTTTTTTTTGCTTGTTTCAAGGTTAGACCATGATTTTGATCACTAGACTCTTCATTATCAGAAATAAAGATGTCAATTTCCCAAAAACAAACGGGACAAATAAATCCACAAGAATAAAATTTCTCTTCAGTTCTTTTGGGTATTGTATAGTAACCACAACAAGGACATTTTTCTCTATCTGCTCTCATAAATGACCTCCTCGCTATATAAAAATTTTTGTATCACAACATAAGAAGATTATGAACTACTAACAATATTCTCAACTACCTTTACACTTTTAAAATTTAGCTATACTTTCTTACTTTTGCACGAGACAAAATTATAATTGTAATTATAATGCATACTGTTCCTAACCATTGAGATATACCCAAAGGAACATGTAACCATAATACAGATAAAAAAGCTGCAGATAAAGGTTCAACAGAAGATAGTACACTTGCTTCCGTTGGTTGTATATATTTTAAACTTTCTAAGTAGCAATAAAAAGCAATGAGAGTTCCAAATAATACTACAAATATAACAGCCAACATTGAAGCAATAGACCATTGACCTGTAAAATTCCAAGGCTGATGGATAAAACTAAAAGCTATTCCACCAATAAGCATTCCCCATCCAACTACAAGTGTAGAACCCCATTTAGTAAGAAGAGAACGTGGCTGTAATGTGTAGAAAGCCGCTGCAAAAGCCGAGCTAATTCCCCAAAATAACGTTAACTTAGAAATAGATATGCTATGAATATTACCTTTTGTAATGATAAAAAATGTACCTAACATCGCTAAAATAATAGCAATGATTTCGTGTGAATTTGGAATTTTTTTAGTACGAATAGCTAAATAACAAGTAATTATCACTGGTGATAAATACTGCAGTATTGTGGCTGTTGCTGCATTTCCATATTTAATAGCAGCAAAATATGTATATTGAACCCCTAACATCCCTATAATACTAAAAAATACAAGACTCAAGCCATTATATTTAGATTCCCAGATTTTCCATATATCTTCGTTACCTTTCATAAAATCATATAATAATAAAATTACCCCTGATACTAATAGCCGAATTACAACAAGCCACTCTGGACTAAATCCTTTTTTCTGAAAAAGGTACTGAGCAACAGTACCTGATATTCCCCATAACATGGCGCCTATAATTACAAGTATTATTCCTTTTAGTCTTCGTTGAAATTTCACTATATTTTCACTCACTTTCTTTCTAATTATTCTGAATAAATTTACTACAATAATTAACTAGTATAATATTGTAATTTATTGCAAATATATTGATTTATTCAAATAAATCTGTAATAATTTTATTATTATTTTAAATGTATAACAATTAATATATTACTAAGATTTAAAACTATATTAGCGAGATGATAAAAATGCAGATATCAAAAATAGAAGTAACTGAAAATTTACAAGAGACAACCAAACACGGTTCTTATGATTTTCCAATGGCAATTTATACGGATAAATTTAATCTATTTGAAGATGGGCATATAAGATGGCATTGGCATAAGGAACTACAATTTTCCTATGTACTTTGTGATAAGGTAGTCTTTTTTATTGAAAATCAAAAAATAATTTTAGAACCCGGCGAAGGAATTATGGTGAATTCAAATATACTACATCAAATTAAGCCATATAACAATAATAACTGTATGATGTTTTCCATTGTTTTCGACCCAACTTTAATTGGAGGTACTCAACAGTCACTTATTGAAAAAAAATATTTAAATCCAATCATCGAAAGCAGTAATTTAAAATTTATCTATTTAAAACCTACTGTTCAATGGCAGAAAAACATATTAAAGTATTTAGAAGAAGTCTTTTTCTTGTCCAATCAAAAAACCTATGGATATGAACTGGAAATGAGAAATTTTATGTCTAGTCTTTGGCTAAATTTAATTAAAGAAGTAAAAGAAGAAATTAAAGATTCTACATCTGCCGTCTCACATGATGAAGAACGTGTAAAATCAGCGCTACAATATATACATAAATATTATTCAGATAATATTTTATTAGACAATATTGCAAGGGCAGCAAATATCAGTAAAAGTGAATGTTGCCGCAGTTTTAAGAGGATTTTAAGAGTGACTCCTTTTGAATATTTAATGGAATATAGAATTTCAAAAGCATCAGAACAGCTTTTGAAAAGTAAAGAATCTATTTCTAACATTGCTTTTAATGTAGGTTTTAATGGAATAAGTTATTTTGGAAAAGTATTTAAAAAATATATGAATTGTACACCTTCTGAATATAGAAATAAACATTTCTAATATAGGTAAAATAAATATAAAATGATAAAACACGCATTGTAATTAAGTAGACGGAAAGAAAATATTGAATATATATTTAATAATTAAATCCTAATAAGTATTGAAGATATGACACAATATTCTACTATTGTGCAGTATGTATTTTATCTTTTTATAGTATTTTGGTCTTACAGATAACGCATCTATAATTTTATACCAAATTTTAGCATTTACCAATTATATTTTCTGGTTATTTAACACATGTACATAGTATTCGTATTCCGTATAATTGCTTTTTTATCTATGCTTGTCCACCTATCCCTCATAAAAAAAATCACTCCATCCCATAACACACCCTAACCTTAAAAGTAGCCATTAACTCACAGACGGGTTCACCTTTGCTATTGCTATAAATGCAGGTTTTATTTTCTGGTCAACTAATAAGAATCCATAGATAAGTACTAAAAATATAAGTAATAAGCTAATAAATGCTTTCAAGCTACCCTTCGTTTTTCTACGGCGGTATCTCCTATAACGCAAAAAATCACCCCCTTCTTATATAAATATGTTCCTTTGTGGTGACTTAGTGATTATTGATAATAGAAACATGAAAATTTATTTCTAACTATTTATAATTCTTCTTTGATATCATATCCCATTGATTTATACCCTTTTAATCTTCTTTCATACATTCTCATAAACATAGGTATATTCTTATCAACATAATCAAATATTTTAACAACTTCTTTGGAATCATACTGTCTATGCAATCTTCCTGCATACTGCTGCAAAGTACCTTTCCATGAAATAGGCATCGTCAAAAACAATGTATCTAATCTTGCATCATCAAATCCTTCTCCTACATACTTTCCTGTAGCAATAATAATTCTTTCTTCTTCCTCAGATATTTGATCCATTTTATCTTTTATATCTTTTAACTTTTTCTTCCCTAATCCACCTCTTAAGACAATAATATTTTTTACAGCGCCCTCAAGTCTTCTTTCGAAATATTCTACATAAGCCGTTCTCTCGGTTAAAATAATAGGGGATCGCTTTTGTTTAAGTGCCTCTAAAACATCTTCAACGATCATGTCATTTCTTTTTTTATCTTCTATTATTCCTTTATATAAACTATGTATGCTAGGTTTACTTTCAACATTTTCTTTTATATTTAGCTCATGATATCTTGGTACTACAATGTGTTCAAAACAGTTTAATACCATATTAGATTTTGCAGTTACTTTATGTCTAATATTTCCACATTGCATCATAACTATAGGATGATGTCCATCTTTTCTAATAGGTGTAGCAGTTAGTCCATACACATATTTTGCCTTGACTTGTTTTAATACTTGCTCAAAGCTATATGATGAAATATGATGACATTCATCAACAATAACCATTCCATATTCTTCTACGTAGTCTTTTACCTTCCCTTTGTAATTAATACTCTGTATTATAGCTATATCTACTATCCCTGTTCTTTTTCTCTTTCCTCCACCAATTTGACCCATCTGCTTAGCATCAACATCTAAAAAAGTTTGTAATCTTTCTTTCCATTGTTCCATTAGTTGTTTTCTATGAACAATAATTAATGTATTCACTTTTTTATTTCCAATTAACCATGCTGCAACAACAGTTTTTCCAAATGCTGTTGTTGCTGAAAGGATTCCTGTATTATAAGCATATAGTTTTTCTGCTGCTTCACTCTGTTGGGGTCTAAGTTCTCCAATAAATGAAACATCTAATTTATTCCCTTCATACCACTCATATCTTATTTCAACCTGTACACCATTAATCTGAAAAAAATCAATTACTTCTTCTAAGCCCCCCCTTGGTAATCCAATAAAATTTTTATAGTCTTCAGCACACTGTATCTTTACCTGTGGTTTATTGCATATTCCTTTTTTCCATTCATTAGCACATGCAGGTGAATATCCTGATTTACTTTTATCTCTACTTTCCCATCTATATTAATTGCTATATCTTTTTGAAATAATTTATTTTTTCTATGCTCTTACCATAAAGGTTTCTTAATCTGATGTTCTCTTCTTTTAACAATTTATTTTCGTTCTTAAGATTTATATTTTCCTTTTGCAATTTTTTACATATTTTCTCAGTCTCACTCAATTTATTTTTCATTTTTTAAAAATTTTGAATATTCTCTTTATAATTATTTATCATTTTTATGTACTGCCTTTCTGCTCACTATGGAACGCTGTTATATCACTTATTTATCCTTCATTCTATATTTACACATAAATTACCTTCTAGATTCACTTATTTACAGTATTTATAGATTTCACACCTATCAAAACCCACTATTCTTCCAAACTTTTAATAATAAATTCCTATCTTCATATATTTTTATACATAAAGATTTGTTATAATATATTTATACAAAGCAGAAAGGTTGATATATATGGAAAATATAGAAAAATTACTAAAGCAAGTCTTAGAAAATCAAATAGAGATGAAAAAAGATTTAAAAGAAATCAAATCAGACTTAAATACAATCAAAGATCAAACTGCTGATTTAACTGAATTTAGAACAGGAACAAATCAAAATTTTACAGATATCAAAGATACCCTGAAATTCTTACTTCATAAAGAAATCGAAACAGAAAGAGAAATCTTTAAACTTAAACAAGTTAGTAAATAAAAATTTATTAGATATGGAGCTATTGAAACTCCTTTTATTTTTTATTACATAGCTTGTCCACCCATCCCCTATAAAAAATCAATCGATTTTATAACATACCCTAATCTTAAAAGTAGCCATTAACTCACAGACGGGTTCACCTCTGCTATTACTATAAATGCAGGTTTTATTTTTTGATCAACCAATAAAAATCCATGGATAAGTATTAAAAATATAAGTAATATGCTAATAAAGGCTTTTAAGATACCTTTGGTTTTTCTACGGTGGTATCTTCTATAACGCAAAAATCACCCCCCTTCTTATATAACTATGATAAATGTGGGTGATTAAGTTACAATTTTAATTTAGTTTGATTCAATACGTAATATAATAAAATTATTCATTACTTTTTATCTGATTTTTTATCAAGTTCATTTAGTTTCAGTTCAATTTCTTGAAGATGTAATTTTAACATATCAATTTTATCTTCAATTCTCTTTATGTCTTTAGGTATCCTAAAGGCAACTCTATAGATTAAGTATAATATCCCCAACATTATTAATAATGTTTCTGCCATCAAACTCACCCTCTTTTGAGTAATTTGTTTTTCCGTTTGCTGCTATTATGCACTAAATCATCATTCTTATTTCCTATATTATACAACATTTCCCATATATCTTACTTTTCGTGTCCATGCTTTTATACTAACACCTATGTTATACCCAAATTTAGTATTTATCAATTGTATTTTCTAATTATTGGACACATGTAGCAACATAGCATTCTTGTTCTATTTAATTGTTTTTTGTCTCTGCTTGTCCACTCATCCATCATAAAAAAATCAATTAATCCCATCGCACATCCTGATCCTAAAAGTAGCCATTAACTCACAGACGGGTTCACCTCTGCTATTGCTATAAATGCTGGTTTTATTTTCTGATCCACTAACATAAATCCATAAATAAGTATTAAAAATATAAGTGATATGCTAATAAATGCTTTTAAGCTTCCTTTCGTTTTTCTACGGCGGTATCTTCTATAACGCAAAAATCACCCCCTTCTTATATAAATATGTTGCTTGGGGTGATTTAGTTACAATTTTAATTTAGTCTACTTCAATATACAATATACCACAATAGTTCCTTTCAGCTTTATGCTTATAAACATAAACTTACAACCATTCTTTCGGATGATTTATAGCATGTTGCACATCCTCTAAAAACTGCTTCACATGCCATCCATCTGTTGTTGCATGATGCAAAGTCATAGAAAGTGGAAGCATGCTATTTCCACTTTTTTCAAAGATACGACCAGCTTCAACAGTTGGAAAATAGTAAGGCTTATTTTCAAAACTTTGAAGAGAAAAATGCTTAAACTC
Organism: Crassaminicella profunda; assembly: GCF_019884785.1. Lineage (GTDB taxonomy): Bacteria > Bacillota > Clostridia > Peptostreptococcales > Thermotaleaceae > Crassaminicella > Crassaminicella profunda. Next base: position 1,324,446 of record NZ_CP082326.1, on the reverse strand, counting down.
AATCCACGGAATACAGGATATAGTATAGCTGTTTTGGGGAGGTATTTTATCTGGCTGCGATAAAATACCATGGTTATTCCCGTATTGTTGCTGATTTTCCAAATAACGATTGTAAAACACAGAAAAATTGTCATCATATTCTGTCCACATCAATGAGATTGTTTGATCATCTTTGTGAAAAACAGCATACAACGGTGTTAGTGTATCCCAATATCCAAGGACATCATCTTTTTCCGCTACTTTAAATTCTATTTGTCTGTTAAGCATTGTTGTTACTACCCACAGATAAGCGGGAAAAAATTTAATTTTACGCTCCTTTAAAGCTGTTTTCATTATTGTAATATCCAATTCAACCGTCAAAGAATATCCTGTAGGTGCCATCTTAGAAAAATAGTAAAATATTTGACTTCGAAGCCATGTTCGTGAATCTATAGGATGAAAATTTATTTCCTTCGTCATTTTCCTTTCACCCACAATCCATGTTGGCTGCAATAAAAATATAGTTTACCACCATACATTTTAGGAAAACGTAACTCTGCTCCTTGCTCTGGATAAAGCTTCACTAGCAGCACTCTGTCATACTTAACATAAGCAACAAATGAAATAAAGTGAGACTTCCTCATTTCATGTGGAATAGTAATATAGTAATCCTCTTCAATTTCATCTATTCTAATCTTGTGTTTATCATCTTCCGCCTTTGCTATTAATGGCTCTAGTTTTCTTCCACAGCATGAAATTTCTGCTTGACCTGTATTGCTTACTACATTCCCACAGTTTGAACATACATAAAATTTAATCCGTTTTATATTTCCTCCATCAGTATCATTGGGTTCCAAATCACCCAATAGAATTTTTTCAGTGTTTACTCCAAATATGTTAGAAATCTCATTGAGCAAAGATATATCAGGACAGCCTAACCCGCGCTCCCATTTTGAAATCGTTTTGTCACTAATATTCAAAGCATCAGCGATTTCTTTTTGCGTCATATTCTTCTCTTTGCGCAGATTTAAAATCAGTTTTCCAATTTTGTTACAATCCATAATGTTCACCTCCACATATCAAGAGTAACTGATAGCAGATTATTTTTCAATAAACGTTCCGTAGAGTTATATAAACTATCCCTACTTTGCACTTTTGGACAATTTAATTTTAGCATTTATATTATTCCTATATAACTTATTCTTACCTATACTTGTCCATCTATCTGCCATAAAAATAACCTATTTTCAATCAATTCCATAGCAAACCCTAATTCTAAAAGTAGCCATTAACTCACAGACGGGTTTACCTCTGCTATTGCTATAAATGCAGGTTTTGTTTTCTGATCGACCAATAAGAATCCATAGATAAGTATTAAAAATATAAGTAATATGCTAATAAAGGCTTTTAAACTTCCCTTTGTTTTTCTACGGCGGTATCTCCTATAACGCAAAAAATCACTCCCTTCTTATATAAATATGATAAAGGTGGGTGATTTAGTTACAATTTAAATTTGATTTTCATTCTTATAAAATAAACTCTGTTATTTAAGCAAATTAAAATTCCATTATCTATTAATACTGGTTGCATAGATACTTACTTTTTATACTTGTCATCTACTATCTTGATATTTTGGATAAAATCTATATTAATCAAATCTATCTTTCCTCTTCCTTCTACCTTAATCCAATTATCAACTACTTCAAGAATTTTTACTTTTTTGAATGTAGAACCAAATGAACCAGATGATATATTGCAAACTTTCCCTATATAACTTTTAATTAAATCATTTGACATTTTAACACCTCTTAACTTTCTTTGTTTTCTTATAGCATTAATTATTCTTCGTTGTGATGGTATTAAAATAAATAACACTACAAATATTGGTAAATATGTGGTTATCCATATAGCAGGATTCAAAATCATCATCACCTCTAAAAAATTATAATTCCGTTGATATTGCCTTAATCTTTATTGCTCCATCCATCTTAAAATTACTTTTTATTTGTCATGCTTTAGATTAGAATTTTTTATAATTTATTTTCTTCAAAAGAATCTATTATTCCAAACTCATGCTTCTCAAAATTTCAATCTCCAAAGTTTTTATAAATCTTGTTCGTATTATACCACTATTGTGCAATATACATTCTGTATTTCTTTAATATTTCAATATTTTAAATAACACCTTTATATTATTAGATCGTATTTTAACATTTATCAATTAACTTTTCTGATTATTCAACACATGCACATATCATCCGTATTTTTCTAATAGCTTCATTATCTATGCTTGTCCACCCATCCCTCATAAAAAAAATCAGTCAATCCCATAACACATCCTAATCTTAAAAGTAGCCATTAACTCACAGACGGGTTCACCTCTGCTACCCACTTAAATGCAGGCTTTATTTTCTGATCAACCCATAAGAATCCATAGATAAATATTAAAAATATAAGTAATATGCTAATAAAGGCTTTTAAGCTACCTTTCGTTTTTCTACGGTGGTATCTCCTATAACGCAAAGAATCACCCCCTTCTTATATAATTATGATACAGGTGGGTGATTTAGTTACAATCTTATTTAGTTTATATTCAATACGCAACATATAACTGTTGTATCCTAATGATTATGCATTAAGACGCTTCCTAAATATTATCTATCTTGGAATGTTCCTATTTTTTCAATTTCTTCAGAAAGAATTACTAAATCCCATTCAAATAACTCGTATCTATATAAACTCCGTTTTATTAAAGGATCATTGTCAGCAACTTCTTTTGCTTCTACTAAATCTTTAGCTTCAAAAACTATCATTCCACCAACTGTATTTGAAAATCCACCTCCAATAAAATATCTCTCAGATGCTACTTTACTTAAATACTTAATATGATCATTAAAATCATTTGAATTAGTTTGAGTTCCTTCTACTTTAGAATCAATTCTTACAAACAACTTATCGCCTTTTTTCATTTCAATTATGCCTCCAAACTTTTAATTATCCAAGCTAAATTTTGTGCAAATCGTACAATATAAGATTTTGCCTTTTCGTCCTTTTCAATATCTCCTTTATGTACTCCAACACCAATATTCCAATATGTAGAACTAGGAATAATCATTTCATTTACAAGGTAGAAATCAACTAAACAATTTATGGTTGTTAACTGTCCACTTTCTCCTGCAATAGCAATTGGACCCCCTATTTTTTTAGATAATGGACGATTATTATTAAATGCAACATAAGTTAATCTCTGAAGAAAAGCCATTAATAAAGATGTTGGTGCTCCTACATATACAGGACTACCCACAACAAATCCCTTATTTGCTAAAACTTCATCATATATACTATTAAAATCATCTTTTTGAATACATTTATTAATGCCTATACATTCATCACAGTTTAGACAATGATTTATCTTTTTACCAGATAAGCTAATAAATTTTGTACCTATATTATTCTTTTTTAATTCTTTATCAAATACTGACAATAATATCTCAGTATTGCCTTTTTTTCTTGGAGAACCAGAAACTATTAAAACTCCCATCAGTACCCTCCTGTAATTAATATATTAGTAAATATTTCATATATTTTAATTTGTTTTATAACTTCTTTTAGTATATTTGTGTCACATTTTTCTACTATTATCTAATATGTATCTTATCTTTTTGATAAGATTTTGGTATTACAGATAACATATCTATAACATTAAACCAAATTTTATCATTTTTCAATAATATTTTTGATTCTTTAATATATGTAGACATCATTCTTTTCTTACAATAGCTTATTTATACCTATGGTTGTCCACCTATCCCTTATAAAAAATCAATCCCATAACATACCCTAACCTTAAAAGTAGCCATTAACTCACAGACGGGTTAACCTCTACTATTGCTATAAATGCAGGTTTTATTTTCTGATTAACTAATAAGAATCCATAAATAAGTATTAAAAATATAAGTAATATGCTAATAAGTGCTTTTAAGCTACCCTTCTTTTTTCTAGGGTGGATTGTTCAACAAAATGCAAATTTCCTTAAAATCTACAAATCTAATAAATGCTTGAAGGCTGCTATTTTACTACGTTTATAATTATACTTTGCACCTGGTGACAGCTATGCTGATACTACCCCTAATTAAATATTTTTAAATATCTCCGTCTCTGATAATTTTATTTTTACGTTATTTTCAATATTCCTATACTTACTATCATATTTAACCATAAGCCTAATATTCTCTATCTTTATTAATTCTTTCCACCCTAAATATATTCTTTTTGCAAACTCTTCATTCCACTGTTCCATTTTATCAATTAAAGGACAATTGTGAATTTGATCCTTTTCTATTGTTAAATAAAGTTGTCCCTTTTCTATATGTGGTTCAAAAGGATAAGTTCTACATTGAATAGGCCTTAAATGCCTTAAACATCCAAATTCATCTTCACAATCTATATAATAAAGATATCCTATACTATGAGGTATATCATATTCAAAACTAGTATGTTTTTCTACTTTAAAATTTGTGATAAATTCACTATCCTCTAGCATACTCTCCAATTCATAGGGCATTAAATATATCCCCATCTTTTTTTCTCCATCATAGGTTCTACAACAATGATGATTACACAACTTACCACAATCTCCATCTATAATTTGTACATCCATAAGTTCATATGCATTTTCATATATACTTTTATAATCCATATTTTTTCTCCTAAATATTTTTTTATTTTATGTAACTTATCATAAGTGTGAATAAATTACTGTATTAAAGATTATGCTCATTAATATATATTGCAAGAATAAATTGCTATATTTAGTCACAAGACGAGACTGTTGTTATCGGAATCTCATTTCCATCTTGGTCATAGATTTTTATCGTCATGTTGCTATCGGTAATGGGGATTGCAATAGCAAATGGCTTACCTGGCTCTACTGTATAAACAGCCCCTTGTTTTTGACTGTTTTCAGACACACATTCTATTCTCGCCACATTTACCTTATTAATCGAAATGAGAGCCATGGAATTACCATAATTAAAGGCTCGAATACCCTCGAAAATATCGATGGTACTGCCTCCTGAACGAAAAAAGTATCCAAATGAAAGACCCTCTCTATTTACATAAATGGAATACGTGAAATCATTTAAATGTTCGTCATAAAACAGCAATGCGCCAAGGTTATCGGTCACAGATTTGGAGACCTGCCAACTATCATCTATTTTTTGGGATTTACGAGCGTCACGTTCAAGATTATCTCCGATCACTCCTATGGTAGAGACACTAAAACAAGCGAAAATGACAAGTAACAATAAACATATAGCAGAAATAATATAAAATTTTTTCATATCTTCACCCCCACAAATTATATAAATAATCTTTATGTCATAATATTCTACTATTGTGTAATATTTATTTTATCTTTTTTATAACATTTTAATATTACGGATAACACATCTATACCATTATACCAAATTTTATCATTTCTCAATTATATTTTTGATTCTTTAATATATGTTGATAGCATTCTTATCCTATAATAGCTTCTTTTTACCTATGCTTGTCTACCCATCCCTCATAAAAAAAATCACTCATCCCATAGCACACCCTCACCTTAAAAGTAGCTATTAACTCACAGACGAGTTCACTTCTGCTACCCACTTAAATGCAGACCTAATTTTTTGAGCAACCAATAAGAATCCATATATAAGTACTAAAAAAATAACGATTATACTAATAAATGCTTTTAAACTTCCTTTCGTCTTTCTTCGGAGATATCTCCTATAACGCAAAAAATCACCCCCCTTCTTATATAAATATACTGAAGGTAGGTGATTTAGTTACAATTTTAATTTATATTTAATCCGCAATATAAGAATATTCTAAACCTAATAAACCGTTGCACCTCAATTACTCATTCAACTTTTAAAATTCGCCTTCAGATAATAGTCTATTTAGTTCATCAAGATATACAATTAGAAACTTCTTAAATTTTTTTATTAACAAGCTCTTTTAGATATTTATTTGCCTCAGTTCTCTTTTTAAAGACTATTATATGTTTATCTTTACTTCTTTCCAGCCTTTCAAGATTTCTTTTCCCTGATCTTTTAGAAAAATTCCAAATATATTTCATGAACTCAAAGTCAAAATTCTCTTGGCAACCTTCTGCCATATCAGGTCTTATTTTATTTCTATTAGTTATCACTCGTTTAAAATAGCTCTGCATACACATCACTCTACTTAATTGAAAGCAAATAATTGTATCAGCCTTTTCAATACGCATATCCAATGTACTGCTATAGTTACCATCAATTATCCATTCGTTCCCTGATATTAGATTTTCTTGCTTTTTTACCCATTTTCCCCTTGGAGTTTCAACCCATCCATAATTCCAAAATTCCCTATCTAGATGGATAAGTGGAATACCTGTTATTTCTGCAAGTTTTCTTGAAAAAGTGCTTTTACCACTCCCTGGTGATCCTATAATCACTATCCTTTTTCCTATGTTATTCATCTATATCACCTATAAAAAATTTTTAATAATATCTTCATTTAATACATTTATCTATACTTTTGTATAATATATATTTTGTCTTTTTTATAATACTATAATATTGTAGATAACACATTTATAATTGTATACCAAATTTTGTAATTTATCAATTGCATTTTTGGCTCTTCCAGACATATAGATATCATCCTTATCCTAAAAGTAGCCATTCACTCACAGACGAGTTCACCTCTGCTATTGCTATAAATGCAGGTTTTTTTTGATCTACTAGTAAAAATTACTTTTGTTTTTTCTATTCATATCCTTATCTAGAAACTCTACTAGTCTAGTGTAATGGTGTATATCTATAAAATATTAAATTTACTTTTATTACGCCATAAGTAATTGATTGACCATATTGAAAATAATCCAAATGGAAGAAAAATAATGTCTCCCGGAGTAATTAAACCTGTATATATATCACGAGTCCATAAAGAAGCAAGCGAATATATCCATAGTATATTGGCCATTTGAGCAAATGTCCATCCCCAGGAACTCAATCTTAAAAGACCTGGAATACTAATCATCAATATTGGAACAGCTAAAAAAATATCTGCAATTAGAAATCCTAAAGTAGATGCTTTAGACATTATATCCATTGTAATCCCAGTATTGGATTGTATAAAAATTTTAAACATCACTAGAATCCAGAAAATAAGGCTAATTACTGCAGCAATACTATTTACCCCAATTATTGCTTTAATACCGTTGGTTAATATTGATTTCCTCATATTTTTCCTCCTTCACAATAAATTAAATATATTTAACAACACATTTATTCTTTTATAGACAACTGCATTGTTGATTTTTTTATCCTAATCTAGATATACTCTTATATATACTTTTTTACGGTCTTAAATAATCTATTTCAATAAATTGGTAATACCAAACATATGATATGAATTAATAGATTTTAAATATTTCTTTACTTCTTCAATATCTTTAGTTTCTTCTAATATTCTAAGGGTCATATTGATAAGATTTTGATAAATTAATCTTATTACAAAATCACCTTTGTTTACCTCTAAAAGTTGATTATATTGTTCTGTATACCGTTCTTTTAAAGTTTTTACAAGGAAATTAACCAACTCTGCTTTTTCATTTTCATATTTTGTTCCTTCACTATTATGAAATACAATCAACATCCTTTCACGATTTTCTACCATAAAATTAATAAACTGATTATTAAATAACCATAATTCATCTCTTTTCTCAATAAATTCTAAGCTCTTCCCTTCAGCGCTAGAAATTTTTTCTACTAATAAGTTTTTTACTTCTACTAAAAAACGTTCAGGAACAATACAATGAAAAATTTCATTTTTACTTCTATAATACCTGTATATATTTCCTACTGATATTCCTGCCATTTGTGCTATATCTGAAATTTTAGTTCCACTATAACCTTTCTCTGCAAACACAGTAAGTGCTACAGAATCAATTTTTTCTTTTATTTTATCTTTTTTATATTGAACCATATAATCCTCCTAATAAAAGCGAATTTGTTATTCACTTTTATTATATACTAATTTTTCTATTTGTAAATACTTAAATATCCTTCTTGCAACACTTTTATCTTGCAGAATAATAGTATACTATCCTTGTCCACCCATCCCTCATAAAAAAATTAATCAATCCCATAGCACATCCTAATCTTAAAAGTATCCATTCACTCACACACAGGTTCACCTCTGCTACCCACTTAAATGCAGGTTTTATTTTCTGATCAACTAATAAGAATCCATAAATAAGTATTAAAAATATAAGTAATATGCTAATAAATGCTTTTAAGCTACCTTTCATTTTCCTACGGCGGTATCTCTTGCAACGCAAAAAATCACCCCCTTCTTATATAAATATGTTTCACAAGGGTGATTTAGTGATTATCTTTATTAGAAATAGTAAACTTTTTATTTTATTAGTCTCTTTACTATCATTTTTCACCTTCATTGATTATTTTCTCAATTATTTCTTCAGAAAGCTTCACTACTGTTTATAGCTGGTATTAAATAAGATTTATTCTATTTCCATATAACCCCTTGTGGGATTATTTTCATAAGGCATCTTTCATTACCCATTTTTATACTTTTTAATAACTCAACATCAACTTTACACTGAAAGGCTTTTTCAAATAGTACTTTACTATACCCAGTAGTACATTGACACCATGCATCAGAATCTAGCCTATCTACATCTGCAAGCATTGGACATGGACAAAAATTAAATTGTAAATAAATATCTCCATTTTCATAAAATAACCCTGCATCTTTTGCTTTCTGCAAATTTCCAAACTCCTCTAAACTTGATGATAATTCCATTAGCTCTTTCACTAATTCTAACTTCTCATCCATTCCATATCCACACTGACACTTCATTCTAATCTTCTTAGTAGTTACCTTATCAAGTTTGCTTTCTAATCTCTTCATTGTAGAATTTACCCATATAGCATTATCCTCTGATTTACCACTTTCCTCTTTTCCATATACAACTTCCCTTGCAATATCTTCATTGCTCTCATTTTTTATAGCTTCATAAATAACATGCTCTTGGATTTTCCTTATATCAAACATAAAATCCTCCTTTTCCTAACTTTATATAGTGATAGCTTTATCACTATTTTCATAATAAAGGAAAACTTACTTTTTTACTTCTGAATTCTTGCTCTATTTAATAGCAATACATAAATCCATAGCAACATGATTATTTTTTCTATCAATATTGTGGTAAATGCCTAATCCATATCTTTCATCCCTTTTATATCCACTACGTGGAAGCCAAATATTAAAAAATCCCTGGAATGTCACAAAAATATCATGTATATATCCATTAAATCGATAAACTGCAAATTTACCACCTTTTATCGTTGTAACATTTTCTAACTCTACATCTTCACCAACAGTGATGCATAAATCATATATGCATTTCTCTAATTGGGTAATAGATGGATCATCATAAGATTTTTCAATCAAAAGTGTATTTGGTTTAATATAGGTCTTATACCGTTCCATAAAACTATACCAATTAATCCCTATATCACTATAGTTTCCGATATATCTTTCATAGATTACTTTAAAATCAGCTAGATTTTGTATAATAATCTTCTCATCATAATATTCAAAAGACTTAAAAGTATTATATTCACTGGAATAAAACGGATTAGCAACAGATGTTGAATTGATAGCCTTTCTAAATTTCACTGGACAAATACTATACTGCTTGCTAAAGGCTGAACTATAATTGGAAGAACTGTATCCATAATCAACTCCAATATCAGTAATAGTTTTATCTTTTTCAACCTTAAGACTTACTGCACTTTGATCCATTTTTATACGTTTGATAAAAGCATAAATACTTACTCCTGTTTCTTCTTTAAACATTCTGCTAAAATAATATTTTGAAAAATTACAGTGATTAGCAACATCTTCAATAGAAATGTCCTCATGTATATGCTGTAAAATATACTCAATACTTTTATTTATCAAAGGATTTTTAATTATCATTTTAATCCCACTCCCCTAAATACTTTTTACATAACTACTAATGATTTCATTTTTCTAAGAATTTTGCTGCCATTTATAAAAAATATTACGGAAAATGATAACTTTCAGTACTAACATTGATAATAGAAAATATAAGCTTCTTTAAACATCATTTTCATATTTATTTTATACTTAAAATAATTCTTATCTCTTTAATTATAACCTATTTTGTAAATATAACATTACTTATGATACGGAATTTTCACTTACAAAAATAACCTTAACCAAGTACTATCAACGATTAAGACTACTTTTCACATTTATTTATGGTACGGTTCACCACACAACATTCTAAATGCTTGTCCAATCACAGCCCTCATAGAAAAAATCACTCCATCCCATAACACACCCTAATCTTAAAAGTAGCCATTAACTCACATGCGAGTTCACCTCTGCTATTGCTATAAATGCTGGTTTTATTTTTTAATCGACCAATAAGAATCCATACTAGGTATTAAAAATATAAGTAATAAGCTAATAAATGCCTTTAAGTTACCTTTAGTTTTTCTATGGTGGTATCTATAAAAATCTCAGAACAACTATCAGAAAATACAAAAAAACATTCAACAAACACCTCTTTTCCTAAAAAATCATATAAGTACACTTATAGATTTATATATACATGCCTTCTCATTTACAATTTGATGGAAACTTTTTAAATACTGTTATAAGCTATATTGCACATAAAAATCAATTCCTTCAAAACACTACAAAAACATAACACCCCTTATCCCACAAATAACTAAAATACTATATATATCACTTAAAATTATTTGGAACAAAATATTAAACAAAATCGTCTAATATGATATTAAAACTTTAAGGGGGTAACTAAATATGAAAAAGATAGTTCTATCACTATTAATATACATCCTTACTTCACTTACCATTGGATGTACTTCACAACAAACTTTAACAAATCAGAACTCTACAGAAACAAACAGTACCACACAAGAAATTGGTTCTGAAGAAAGCAAAAGAATAGACCTATATGTATCCGCTATGAAAGCTGCTTTTAAAGAAGAAAATGGTGGCAATGGGTTTATAGCTGTAAAATTAGATACATTGGAAGGTCTAAGTGATGAAGCTAAAAATAAAGTATTAAAGAACCTTTCTGCTTTATCATCAAATTTATATGATTTTGAAGAAGTTAAAAATGATAATGTCAAGTTTAAATATGATGATAAAGGTAATTTACAACGCACTATAGATGGAACGCTGTTATCCATAAGACTTCAAGAATATAGTGATAATGAAGCTATCATTGAAATTACTTCTTGGTTTGGGAACTTAGGAGCAGTTTTTCCAAAATATAAAGCGACTTATAAAGATACTACGTGGCATCTAGAGCTTTTGGAAATGGCAATTTCTTAACACTATTGTCGTTATATTTTCGCAAAAAATCACCCCCTTCCTATATAAAATATGTTGCTTAGGGGTGATTTAGTTACAATTTTAATTTAGTTTTATTCAATACTTAATATAAGAAATATGCGAAAACTATAACTAAAGATTATGCTCAGTTGCTTAGTAACCACTCATCACAGTTCTGTGACATTATTTGCAATTCATTAAAAAATCTGCTTGTATGGTATCCATCACAAACTGCATGATGCACTTGTAAAGAGATTGGTAATAATGTTTTTCCATCTTGTTCAAAATATTTACCATATGTAATTATTGGTAAAAGATAAGTTCCATCTGCATAAATGTTAAGGTTAAATCCTGTAAAACTTGTCCAAGGAATACAAGAAACAGAAAAGGTATTCTTAGGTTCATTTTCTTTTGCAGAATAATTTTTTACATTGCCATATTTTCCAATATCATCAAGATAATTACGATAAAATAATCTAAAATTATCAGAATAGATTGTCCAAATATTAGTAAATGTTTCGTTATCCTTATGAAAAACGGTAAAACATGGATTCATATTTTCCCAATAGCCAAGATTACCTCTTTCATCAAAACAAGTACGAAATTCTTCGTGTCTGTTTATTATTTTTGTAGCCATATAAATCAAAGCAGGATATAATTTTATGTGATTATTTTTTAGTTTAATAAGCAAATCTGTAATATCAATATTAGCTGTCATACTGTATGTACATCTAACATTATTTAGAAAGTGGTCAAAATATGGCTTTCTACTCCAAGTTTCTTTATCTATTAAATTAAATTTCATTAAAACCCTCTCCTTGCGTACAAAATATAAATAATCTTTACTTCACTATATACTACTATTATACAGTATGTATTTTATCTGTTTATAGTATTTTGATCTTACAGATAACATATCTATAATATTATACCAAAGTTTAATATTTATCAATTTTGTTTTCTATTTATTCAACACATATACATAGCATTTTTATTCTACTTAATTTCTTTTTTATCCATGCTTGTCCATCCATCCCTCATAAAAAAGTTACTCAATCCCATAGCACACCCTTACCTTAAAAATAGCCATTAACTCACAGACGGGTTCACCTCTGCTATTGTTATAAATGTAGGTTTTATTTTCTGATCAACTAATAAGAATCCATAAATACTAAGCAGATAAGTAATATACTAACAAATGCTTTTAAGCTACCTTTCGTCTTTCTAAGGCGATATCTCCTATAACGCAAAAAATCACCCCCTTCTTATATAAATATGTTTTATAGGGGTGATTTAGTTACATTTTTAACTTAATTTGATTCAATACGTAATATAAGAACAATGGGAATTAGTCTATCTATAGATTATATTTATAGCCTTAACCTAAAGTTATCCAATATCTTTGTGTCATTCGGTTTCCTTCTGGTATTTCATTTTCCAATTCTCCACCATTATTTATTATAGTCTTTGCCGATGCAACATTATCTCTATCGCAAGTAATTAAAACTTTTTTAATATTTAATTTTACACATTCTATTAAAGCTAATGATAACATTTTAGTTGCATATCCTTGTTGTCTTTCTGATTTTCTAACACTATAACCTATATGTCCACCAAAATTTAGCAAATAATCATTTAATCTATGTCTAATATCAACCATACCAATTAAACGACCATCATCAGTAGAAATAGCCATATATGTAGTTGCGGGAACTAAACCATCTCTTACAGTTTCTTCTTTTAAATTATCGCAAAATGCACTATACCATTCTTCAAAAGTTTCAGCATTTCTCAAACCCGCAGTACCATCCATACTATCTCCACTTTCAATAAATTCTCTTTTATAATCCATAAGTTTTTCCTTATACTCTGGCGTAGGTAAAACTAATTTCAATCTGTTCATCCTTTTCCTCCAATTATATAAATAATTTTTAATTGGTCATATACGAGTGTTGCGAATTACTCTTTATAATCAATTACAACAAATATTACTCTAATAAAGATTTATATTCATCTACATCATCCCATTTGCCAAAACTTATCCTATAATCATCAGTTGTAGTATTCTTCATAACAATTGGGTTTCCATCATTCAATTTGTTTATAGCTATCTCAAAAGAATTATCATCATTTAATATTAACTCAAAGCTTTGTTTGTTACTCTTAATTCTATATGAGCTGGTATTAACTTTTTCGTAAGTTCCTCTATCAACCTCCCTATTATCAGTCCATTCAACAAAACTATTATCCTTTTCTCTAATTAGCATTTGAATATGATATCCATTCACTTCACTCTGGTAAAAACCTTTTAATGTAGGCGTTTTGGATATAAATCCCCATAATATAAAAATAATTGCTATTGATAAAATAATAAGTTTAGATTTTTTCAGAACAAGAACCTCCCTTTAACGTTTTTGATTCACAAGAATAATTATAGAAAACCCTTACTATGCAAGATAATACTATAGTAATTTGGAATATTTTTCAATATAAACTATACTTAAAGTTATTCTTACACATAGTGTCTTCTTCATAATTCATCATATATACATCCCATCCCTCATAAAAAAATCACCCTCTTCTTATTTAAAGATGATAAAGGTGGGTGATTTAGTTACACTTTTAATTTAGTTTGCATTCAATGCACAATATAAGAATGTTGTATCTTAAATATATTATTACTTATATACCACTTCAAATTCCTCACATACTACTAACATATCTTCCGAAAATTCCATTTCTTGCTCTTTTAATCTTCTAGTATAAACATCTATATGTTCCTTTCGCCAATACTTTAGAGACTTATCCCCTTCACCTTCTGTTTTTGCAAATTCTTCTGTTACTTTTTTGAAAGGTAATACAGTTACTTTCTTTGTTTGAATAATACATTGGGCTATTCCATCCCAATCTGTAACTATACTAAATTCTCTCTCTTCAGGTAATGTTTCACCATCCACTTCATAAAAATAATATAATGAAGTAGTTGCTCTTTTAATGCCTTGTTTAACTAATTTTGCTAAATCATTAGCACTTTTTTCATTATCACAAAAATACCATGAAGTGTAATTTTTATTAGTATTGCTAATATTCTCGCCTATAGACGTTAAATAATTTCCCCACATTTTTTGTACTGATTTATGCTCTTGTTCCATCTTTTAAACTCTCCTTTGTATATCTAGTTTATTAAAGTTTGTCTCTCTTAATTTAATCTTGTGTATAATTTATAACGCAACATTCTACTATTACGAACAAAACCATCACTCATATTCCTTATATTATACAATAGATTTCCTCCGAGATAAAATTTCAAAAATAGTAGCCCCAGTTACAATTGGAAATTCAAAATATGCCTTGAGATTTACTCCCGGCTCGCGCGCTACCGAAGAGCTTATTCCATGCATTTTTCTAAAAGCTTTTATCTCCTATAACGCAAAAATCACCCCTTCTTATATAAATATGATGGTAAGGGGTGATTTAGTTACAATTTTAATTTAGTTTATATTCAATACGTAATATAAGAAAAACAAGACATAAAATACCACTTATTTACTTATAAATACCAAAATATTTTTTTATATCACTCTAACTTATCAATGTTTCCTGATTGAATATATTGAATATTGGTTTGGATTTTTTCATATGGCCAATCCCACCACTTAATTTTCAACAATTTAAAAATCACATCATCACTAAATCTTTTCTTTATAACTTTTGCGGGTACTCCTCCAACAATAGTATAAGGTGGAACATCATTAGTAACTACTGCTCTAGTTCCAATAATTGCACCATCTCCAATTTTCACACCCGACATAATTATGGCATCATATCCTATCCACACATCATTCCCAATTACAATATCACCTTTGTTATCCCAAGCATCTTTTGGTTTTAATGTTTCATCCCATTCTTCTCCAAAAATAGGAAATGTATAAGTAGATAATGATTTCATTGTATGGTTGCCGCTAGTCATGAGAAACTTGGCTTTACATGCAATTGAACAAAACTTTCCAATTATTAATTTATCATTATTTACTGGATAATGATATAATACATTATTTTTTTCAAAATTTCTTGGATTATTATAAAAATCATTGTATATTGTATAATCTCCAACTTTTATATTATCTCTCGTAATTACATTTTTAAGATATATTGTTTGATAATCATTACTTCTTGGATACACTTTATTTGAATTTGGAATAGTCACGTTTAATTCTCTCCTTTATACTAAAATACTTTTCTGACCATCCCATTATTACAATGCATTTCTTCATAAAATCACTCCTTAAAAATTAATTATGTTCATTGACTTTGGTGTTCATATCGAGCTAACCATTTGCTGAATATACTCATACCTTTGTGAATGATACCTAAATTGATTACCATAATTATAAATCCAAAAATAGAATACAAAATTACGGTATTTAATGTGGACACTTTTATGATCTGCTTAATGATATAAATACAGATAGGCAAACAAATAACGCTTGTAACAATAGCAGGAACATATTTTCTTACTATCAGCGTTTGAAAACAATGTATTAACAAATGTAAAGTAAAAGCGATAAATAAGCCTATCCATAGGCTGTACCAATTCATCATATAGGAAATAACTGTAATTATACTAATTAAAATAAATTCTTCTGCTACTCCAAAAGCAAAAGATGCCGTTGTAATATTATCAAAATGAGGTAGTAAATTTTTGGATAATGCAGGAAACCGCTCGCATAAATAGCGTTTATTTTTACTTATCCACACTTGCATGAAAATTATTTCTTCAAAATCGTGGAAAATAAAAAGTATAGGAAAAAGCCATATAATTACTTGTATATTATTCATTTATCCTCACCACCTAATATCCTACATTATAAATAATCTTCGCCCTTTTCTACTATTGTATAGTATGCATTTTATCTTTTTTATAATATTGCACATAACGCATCTATAATATTAGACCAAAATTTAGTATTTATCAATTCTATTTTCTGATTTACTAATAAGAATTCATACATAAGTATTAAAAATATAAGTAATATGATAATAAATGCTTTTAATCTACCTTTCATTTTTCTACGGCGTTATCTCCTATAACGCAAAAAATCTCCCCTTCTTATATAAATATGATAAAGGGGAATGATTTAGTTAAAATTTTAAGCTTATTTATATTCAATACATAATTAATTTGCCAGAAATACTATTTATTAGATATAATTATAAACCCTTACTTATCTATACTTTGTATTGCATATTCTTTTGAAAAATCATTAAGGTTTTTTCCATCCATACGATAGACCCGAATATTTTTCACCATACTTGCACCCCAATTAACATATCGCTCAATTGCAGCTGTGTTCCAATCATGGCACCACCATTCTAAACGATCACAATTTCTTTCTTTAGCAATATGTGCTAAATACGAAAGCATCATTTTTCCAAAACCATTACCTCTTGAATAAGGTTCTATATATAAATCTACTAAGGCAATCCCCGGTTTTCCCAAAAATGTTGAAAAACTTCTATGAAAAAAAGCGAATCCTATAGGCTCTCCTTTATATTCGCCAATAAGAGCTTCTGCTCCACCTTGATCAAACATATATTTTCCTAAGGTATCTGGTGTTACAGTAACTTGATCTAACTCGTTTTCATAAGACGCCAACTCACGAATATACTTTACAATCAAATTCGCATCTTTCTTTTCCGCAAAACGAATCTGAAAGTTAAGTGTTTTTGTTTCAATGCTATCCATCTAATTTTCCTCCTTTAGATTTCAATATTTTACTGTTGTGACGATTACTAAAAATATTATAGTTTATCCTTCTTCACTCATTCTCCCGTCCCAAAAATCGTTTATCATACAGTTCGAAGTTTTCTCTCTCATCAAGAATTTCATAATTGGTGCCAAATAATTCAAAAATGTTAACTCTTGCTTTTTCCATATAGTTTACCTCTTTTCTTGATTTGATTCATTTCTATTTTATCTAATCATCAGGAAAACTACATGATATTTTCTGCTATATTTCTGTGAAAGTATAGGTTTAAATTCTTGGTTCTTTCATTAGGTTCGTACATCATGTATTTTGTTTCTTTATGTAAGTCAAATTGCATTTGTTAAAAGGCATGTGCATCGCTAATTTTAATTTCTCTTATAAACATATTTCATACCTCTCCTATCATTTAAATCCTATTTATTACACATAACACATCTATAATATTATGTAAAGATTTATTATTTACTAATTACATTTTATGATTATTCAACATAACTTTGAAATCATTTCATATTGGCCAATAACATATTCAAATCCTAACTCGAGTAAAAATTCTTTTGTAGATTTACACTCGTTGTCTACATTAAGAACCTCAATCTTACATGATTCTGTATTTTTTAGCAAATCCGTAACAATACTTCTTGCAATTCCTTTACGTCTATAATTCTTATTTACTGCTATTTGAGGAATATCTCCTGTTTTCTTATCAATCACACCATAGCCCACAATGACATCGTCAAAATGTATAATAGAATGTATAAGTGTATCTGATACAGTATTGATTGAATCAATAGAATTTTGCCAAGATGGCACGAAATCCCAGAATTCAGTTAATTGTTCCCAATTAGTTGAACTAATTCTATCCACATGTTTAACTTTGTAGGTTGTTATTGGCTTATATTTATTCTTATCTAACTGAAAGCATGCAAAATTTCTTATAATCTCAAATCCTTGTTTTTTGTAAAGTTGAATTGCAGATGTGTTGGGTTGAAGTACTTCAAGTAAATATTGCTCCACTTTTTTTTCTTTAATCAACTCTCTAATACTTAAAAGCATAGTACTTGTTATCCCTTGTTTCCTATACTCACCTCTAACACCTGTCCCTATGTCATATACAGTTAGATTCCCATTCCAGTTTCTAAATCCATTTAAAACAAATCCCACTAACTCCTCATTTTTAAATGCACCTATGGAAAAGCATGAAACATAACCTCTTCTTTGAAGCATTTGTTGAAACTTCCAAAGGGGCAACTCAATTTTAACTTGATAATCAGAAAATGCACTTACAAATGTTTGATGTAGTATTTCAATATTTGTATTTTCAAGCGTTTTATAAGTAAACATATTTATCTCCCCCTACCTTTAGTTTATATTAAAGTACTTTTGTAACGTATTTTTTACTATTGTGTAACTTCTTCATCACCTACCTCTTTATGGCTGTGACATACTCTAGAAAAGCAAAAGCCACAAGGATGTGGCAACTCTTTCACTTAAACCTTAATCTAGAGTGTCTTTATGTATATTCTTGAAGGCTTACAACTAAACAAATCAATACCATCTTCTATTTATTTATGATTTTATACCATATTTTAACATTTTTCAATTGTCTTTTCTGAATATTCAATGTATACATATCATTCTTATTCTCTAATAGTTTCTTTTTTACATCTCTTTGTCCATAGATCTCCTATAACGCAAAAAATCACCCCTTCTTATATAAATATCATAAAGATGGGTGATTTAGTTACAATTTTAATTTAGTTTGATTCAATACGTAATATAAAAAGATTGTTTACCTATTTTATTCCCTTTCACTTAAGGAATCAACATATTCTTTGGCTTCAAGTAACCCCGCTCCAGTAGACATTCTATATTTTTTAATTGCTTTAATCCTTTTACCTTCTAAAAGAAGACTTTTTAATTCATCCGTTACTGTATCAGGCACTCCAACTTGCTTAGCAATCCTATTTAAATTTACATTTATACGTGCAATATCACTTCGTATCTGACTAATACAACTTACTATACTTATTAATAATATTGCTCCTATGAGTCTCCAAATAATTGTATTATTCATAATTTTACTCCTTTTAAGTTTGTATAATTTCCATTTTATAAAGCTTATCTTATATATTTTCTAACTTAATTACTACTTTCCAACTTCATGATTATTGTATCAATACCAGCAGGATTTTTTCCACCATCTTTATAATCTTTAAATCCAAATTGCATATATACCTTTCTTGCGGGTTTACCAGCTTTCACATTTGAAGAAAAAGTTTGTACAAATACAGGCTTTTTATTATTTAAACAATCAATTGCTTCTTTTACTAATTGATATCCATATCCCTTTCCTCTGTATTTTTTTCTGACTGCTAACCAAGCTATTTCATTCTCATCTTTATTAATTGCAATGATTCCTCCAATATCATTATTAGTATCTACAATGCAAAAAGCTGATACATTAGATATGCATTCTTTTATTCCTTTTTTAAAATCTTCACATCCTACCATTTCACCAAATAAGGGTTCAACCTCTCTAGCTAATTCTAACCATACATTGAAATCTTGATCCGTAACAACTCTAATCATAAGTGACCTCTCTTTCTAAATTCAACATTTTAACTGACTACGTTTTTTCTGACACTTAAATTTATTATCTTCTCTTAAAAAGCTATAATAATTTTTTCAATGATTACAGCAGTATCTCCAATTTTTAAGGGAAGTCATTTTGACTTCCCTTCATTTCTTTTTTAAGAATCTTACGAATTAACTCTTTAATAATTTGTTACATATATTATGATTACTTATCGAAGAATGTTTTTCCTTATAAGGAAACTGTTTTTCAAAAATAATTAATTCGTCCTTATTTATTTCAAAAACAGAATCCTCGTAAAACTTGCCCGAAATTCCTTCAAGTGAACCTTCATATAATTCTAATACCATGAAATCTTCAAAATTATCTCCCCATGATGTTTTAATTTTATACTTCTTAGCATTGTCAAAACCAAAGCGATGATAATAGTTTGGATTACCAAAAATTACGATTGCATTATAACCTAATGTTTTGGCAACTTTAATAGAATGGTTCATAAGTAGAGTTCCAATTCCTTTACCTTGATAAGAAGGTAATACCCCAAGAGGTCCCATGCACAGAATTTCAAACTCCTCATTATTTTCATTAATTACCTTTGCTTTTGAATAAATTACATTACCAACAATTGTTTCTTCATCATATGCAACAAAATCTAATTCTTTGATAAATGCATTTGTCTTTCTGATTTTATGAACTACTAAATGTTCATCACAACCAGGTTTATATACATCCCAAAATGCCTCTCTTGTCAAGTTTTCCACATTTCTAAAATCATTTTCATTTTCTAATCTAATTGATATATGCATTTTTAATATACTCCTTTGATATGTTATTTTTTAATCAACCAAATATAGGGTGATAAAAGAATAACACGCAAAGTAATAATATATGTTCAAATAGTATCTTAGGCGTGTTATTCAAAAACCACCCTTAATACAATGCTCTTTTTACTCATCACAAAAATACTCCCTTTCTTTACATAATACTGTTATTATATCATATATTTTACATTAATATAATTTACAGTGTTTATAGAGTTCACTCCTATCCATAATATTATCCGTCCAAACTTTTAATAACAAATTCCTGTTCAATAATCCTTAAAAAATCAATTTTCAACATCATCATTTTATTATTTTTTCTTTTTTTCTTCTCCCTTTAATTTATCAGGAACTAACTCTTCTGAAGTTTCCATATGCACTTTAGGATCAAATGTTCTTACTGGCTTGATAGATTTTGGAACTTTATCTTTATAACTACCCTCTTTTAAATTTTGGGAAAAGTATTTCTTTACAAAATATAATGCTGTATATAGTAATACCAATGTAACACCCGCTACCAACCCATATCCTTGTCCTTCAACTAATGGCATACTCAGTATAATACCCATTAAACTTAATATTGCCATCCACGAAGAAAATGGATAACCTGGTAGTTGGCATTTCCCATTTGGTGGACACCCATTTTTCTTTCGAAATTTATGATGTGTAACTAATATCACTAAATACGTAAAAAGTAGAGCAAATCCACCTGAGCTAACTAGAAAAATATACACTTTCTCTGGTAACACAAATCCGAAAAATAATCCTAAAAGCATTGCAATACCTGAGAAAATAATCCCTCTATAAGGAATATCCCCTTTATCTTTTAACCATAGTGGAGCATGTCCTTCATCTGCAAGAGAGCGAATCATTCTACCGAGACCAAACATAGCTGCTAACATAGTAGAAAGGATAGCTGTTATTAATACCACATTCATTGCCCCTCCAGCCCAACCTAGATTCCACCTTGTCAATGCCAATACCATTGGACTTTTTTCTTCTGTAAACTGATTAATAGGGATTAATGGTAAAAGCACCATAATAGCTGCTACATATAATCCTACCAAAATGATTACAGTATAAGCTATAGCTTTTGGAACTGTCTTATGAGGATTACTAGTCTCCGAAGCTGCTAAACCAATAATTTCAAATCCAGCATATGTAAACATAACAATCAGCATACTTCCTGCAATCCCTAAAATGCCACCAGGAAACCAAGATTCTTGCTGCAAAGCACCCATTCCAATCTTTGGTGCATCTAACCCAATATCAAAAATCAACATGATTCCTAATACAATAAATCCAACAATCGCCAAAAGTTTAATGGTAGCTAAGCCACTTTCTAATTTGCTTAATTTATCAGCTCCTAGTAAGTTAAGCAGTGTAACGATAATAATGATAATTGAGCCAATTAAAGGTAAAGAAATATTGGGTATCCAACCTTTCAGAAAAATAGATACAGCTGTTGCTTCACTAGACATGGCCAAGGCAATTCCCGTCCAATAGACCCATCCTACTACAAACCCTACCCCTGGACCATATGCTTTCTCAGCAAAGGTTCTAAAAGATCCTGGAGCTGCATCTACTACTGTCATCTCCGATAAAGCAAAAAGAATAAAATATACTAAAATACCTCCAAGTATATACGAAATGACAACAGCAGGTCCTGCTGCACGAATGGCTACAGAAGATCCAAGGAAAAAAGATCCTCCAACAACTGTCCCAAGTGCCATCATAGCTAATTGTCCTGCCGTCAAACCGTTATGAGATTCTTTCATCCTCATACCTCCTATATGCTATGTTTTTTAAATAGTATTTACATATTATTGAGAAGCTACTCATTCATTCTGCGTTATAGACGATTTATGTAAATAAAAAAGCATAAATTGCCATTTAGCAAACTTATGCTTTATCTCAAATTATTCACAAAAATTTATAAACACTCTGTAAAAACCTGTTTCATCTAATCTTTGACTATAAAAATTCATCACCCATTAGGTGAAAAATGGTGAGTGATTTAGTTACAATTTTAATTTAGTTTCATTCAATACGTAATGTAAGAAGAACACGAATTAATTCAATACATATTATACTCATAATGTTTTTAAAATTTTACCAATATATTTTTCTCCTTTTTTCACAATATCAAATTCTGCATTCGAAAAACACCATGAAGCCATAAGTCCTCTCACAAAACTTTCTAGATATAAAAATATTTCTTCTCCTGTTTGTTCTGTCTCAAATACCTTTTGGTCAATTCCTTCTAAAATTAACATTTTTAATTCTTTAGTAAATCCTCGTCTTTCAAAATGTTTGCTCTCTTGCGATGTACATTCTGTTAAATTAGTCACATAAGCCCGACATGTCATCTCATATCCAGCATGATTAGTAAACATAAGTTCTGATATGAAAAATTTTTCTATTTTATCCTTAATACTCATATTTTCATCTTGTGAAATAAAATTTTGATATTGTTTTAGAACAAACTGACCCATATCAGAATAGTAACTTTCTTTTATAATGTCTTCTTTGGAATTATAATGAACATAAAAAGTACCCTTTGCAACCCCTGCTTTCTCGCATATCTGACTTACAGTAACATTGTCATATCCTTTTTCTTTAATGAGTGCAATAGCAGTTTCAAATACCTTATTTTTCGTAAGAACAGCTTTTTCTTTTCTTAACATATATATTCCTTTCTTGACGCCTTTTCATTATGAGTGTATAATAATGACCATAGTCACTGACTGTAGTCATTATTATATTAAACTATTTAAAGGAGAAAATCAACATGTTTATACTAAATCTTACCTATACCAAACCGATTGTCCAAGTAGAAAAATATTTGTCTAATCATATAGCATTCCTAGACAAATACTATAACACTGGAAAATTTATTTGTTCTGGAAGGAAAAATCCACGTACAGGTGGAATCATTCTTTGTAATGCTCAAGATATTAATGAAGTTAATACTATACTAAGCGAAGACCCCTTTTACAAAGAAAAAATTGCTAGTTATGAAATTATCGAATTTCTTCCTACCAAATATGCAGCCAGTTTTAAATCTTTTATTTAATAACAATGTAAAATCCCCAGCTTTATATTCTATGACTGGGGATTTTATAATTTAAAACAGATCTTCTAAGATTATTTTGAAGTATAGTCCATCCTTTTTTTACAACTCAAACTCTCTATACCTAAATCTGCATCTAAATTATAAATTTATACCAAATTTTAGTACTTTTCAACACATGTAGATATTCTCCTTATTCTATAATAGTTTCTTTATAACTATAATTTATCTCTACTGAGCGCTTTTTTACTATTATGTAGCATGTATTTTTTCAGTCTATTTTTTATGAATAATAAGAAAAACACTTGACTCATCTACCTCTTGAATTTGGTATTCATACCCTGATAAAGATCCAATCATTTTCAAATCTTTTGGAGTATGAGTAATTGCTTTAAAACCGTCCTTACAAATTATAACCCCATCTTTTGTTTTATCTAAATCAAGCTCCCCTAGCAACTTCTTTTCAGCCTGCTCTTTAAACCACATTAGCCTATACTCCCAAAATTTTTCACTGTAAGTGCTAAAATAAACTTTTCCACCACTCACAACCATTCCCAAAATCTTTTCAATAAACTCTGGTGATGTAGCCTTCATTGCAGACAAACCGTTTTGCAAACAAAGTATTACATCGAACTTCTCTTCGAATGTAAGATTATGTACATCCATGGTCATAATTTCCGCATTGGAATTATCCTTCAAATATTCCTTACCTAACAAAACACTTTCATCGGAAATGTCAATACCAACAATTGATTTACAATTACCTGCCAATTCCTTTACAATACGTCCATAACCTGCACCTAATTCCAAAACCCTTTCAATGCCTATCAGATTATCTCTAACAAAAGAAATTTCCGCATTCAAATACTGTTTTACTCTGGGAATTTTGGTTTCGTACACCTTAAACAGCTTTTGTGCATTTAGGTTTTGTGCATAATAATTGTTCTCCATCATTAATAAACCTCCCTCTATATTTTTTAGTACAGCGTAATCAAACAATAATTGCCATTAACTCACATATGATCAAGCAACTCACTATTATTAATATTCTCTATCTTTATTCTACTTTTAAAATTCTGTTTTCTTATCTATTTTCCTTTTAATTATAATTCTACTTAAACTCCAATAACACAAAAAATCATCCCCTTCTTATGCACATTTGCCGCTTTAGGATGATTTTTTTACAATTTTATTTAAAAAGAAAGGGCAGTTACCTGCCCCCATCTTTTCATTGTCATCGTTGCCATACTACAACAATACCAATTCATAATTAAACTTTATTTCAGCGAAACATTTTTCAAAGCTTTCCTAATAGATTCATTAAAGAAATACCAATCATGTTTGCCTTCCCATTCTTCAAAAGTAAAATCAAAATCAAGCATTCTCATGTCTTCCTTAAACCGAATATTACACTCTCTCAGATAATCTTCAGTTCCACATGTAGCATATATGATTGGTTTCTTTTTCTTATGATTTATCTTCTTGGCCAAATCCATAATTTCATATTTTGAACTCCACTCTAGTTCAGGACCAAAAGCTGCATAAAAATCATTTACCGTTTGCTCACCATAAGCTTGTTTGAATTCTTCGGTATGACCATATAACCTTTGCATATCTAAGCCTTCTTTCAGATATAAACAAGCTGATGAAAATGCACAACAATAGCCATACTGTTCTGGCTTTGATAAAGCACATTTTAAAGCTCCATAGCCACCCATTGATGCCCCCATGATTATAGTATCTTCTCTTTGGGATGAAATATTAAAAATACTTTTACAAATTGCAGGGAGTTCTTCTGAAATATAGCTGAAATATTTCAATCCATATTTCATATCTGTATAAAAGCTTCTTGCTACTTCTGGCATGATAAATATAATATTATAATCATTTGCAAATGCAGGTAACATCGTATAATCTACTAAGTCTCCACTTCTTCCGCACAAACCATGCAACAAATAGGCTACTTTGTATTTACCTTCTTCTGCAATTTCATTAGGTGCAACAACTGTAATTCCTGTTTCCATTTCAAGTATTTTAGAAAATGTATTTCCTCTTAATATCATTTTAACTTTGCTCCTTTATCATTTAAATTTTAATATAAACAATTATGAAAATAGCAAAGTTAAATTGGACGGTTATTTTCTCCATGCAATTTTATCCCAATTTAACTCTGCATGGAGTTAATACAATGCATAACCTCATATTCTTCTCCCCCCTTGTAATTCTTTGTATTGAAATATTTGTTTTATTCACTACAATTTATATAAATACTTTCCTATAAGCATTTCCTCACAAATTCAATTGGGTGTTGAGTACGCTTTGCTGTTTCTTCAACCGATAATCCTTGACTTAAAAATCTTTTTACTACACTTTCCATACTTTCCCCAACTTCTATAATATGCATATCAGGGTCATAAAATCTAATAACCTTTTGCCCCCATGGATGTTCTATTAAATTATGAATATACTTTAGTCCATTAGTGTTCTTTAGTCTTTCTATGAAACTATCTATATTTTCTTCCTCAAAATACAATTCAAAATTATTTGGTTTAATGGCTATATCCCCTTGATTTATGGTAATCATATTTGCAAAATGTGATTTTAATTGTATAGCAAAATCCCCTTCATACATGACATTTTCTCCAAAGTCGTACTTTACTTTTTGATTTAGTATATTCTCATAAAAATTTCTTGCAACATGCATATTGTTAACAACAATAAGTGGACACTTAAATTTCATTTTATTATCCTCCTGTTATATAAATAATCTTTATATTATATTACTGTTTTATAGTATGCACTTTATATTTTTTATAATATTTTGGCAATGCAGATAATACCTCTATAAGATTATACCAAATTTTAGAATTTATCAATTATATTTTTGATTTTTTATAATTTATACTAACTTCCTCACCTGATCTCATATTTTTTATTTTTACTTCATTTCTTGTTACCTCCTCTTCTCCAATTAATATCACCTTCTCTATCCCTAGCTTATTAGCATAATTCATTTTTTTCTTCAAAGAAGCATCTTCAAAATATATGGTAACTCCATAACCTCTTTCTTGTAGACTTCTCATGATCCTTCCACAATACTCAAGTGTATCTCCTATTGGTATTATTAAATAATCTAATTTTCTTTTTACATTATATTTGTCAATAAATCCTATTTCCTTTAAAATAAAAAATAATCTTGTTATTCCTATAGAAATTCCTACTCCTGGTAATATGTTATTTGTATAATTTTCCGCTAAGTTATCATATCTTCCACCTGAACAAATAGAGCCATAACCATCATTTCCTACTAACAATGTTTCAAAAACCGTTCCAGTATAATAATCTAACCCTCTTATAATCTTTATATTAATTTCAAATTCCTTATTCTCTACGCCTAAAAACGCTAGTGCCAATTTAACTTTTTTCAATTCCTCAATTCCTTCAATGAAATGCCTATTTTTAACATTAATCTTTGAGAGCTTTTCTAGTATTTCTTCATTTGTTCCTTTAATATCTAATATACTATTTAAATATTCGCTCTTATCCTCACCTATTAAATTCATAAGTTCATCACAAAATTTTACTTTTCCAATTTTATCGTATTTATCTATTAATATCATTACTTCATTAGGATTATCTATTTCTAATTCATTTAAAATCCCCTTTAGTATTTTTCTATTACTAACTTGAAATTTCCTTCTATTATAATCCATTACTAATTATTATGACAAATACTCTGCATTTTTACATGAAAAAACTTTTATAAATTGCATAGAAATATAATTTTTTGAAAGACTTCTATTCTCCTGCAATAGAAAGTCTTTTAACTTTTATAGAAGGTGACCCTACATACCCCATTGATGGCATAGCAAATGATAAGTCATTTCCTATCTCTTCAATATTTTTTAGTACCTCGAAAAAGTTTCCTGAAATAGTTATTCCATTTATAGGTCTTTTTATTTTGCCTTTTTCTATTAAATAAGCTTTAGCTGCTAATGAAAAATCCCCTGACACAGTATTTAGACCAGAATGAAGCCCTTGAACATCTATGATCATTAAACCTTTATCCATAGTTTTTAATATTTCATCTAAACTTTTATCACCATTTTCAATATACATATTCGTAGGGGCTATAGATACAGTCCCTTTATATGATCCTTTATAGGCATTGCCTGTTGACATGACTTTAGCTTTCTTCGCACTTTTTAAATTATGAAGGTAGGTTTTTAAAACTCCATTCTCTATGATTTTTTTATATTTTGTAGCTACCCCTTCTCCATCAAAAGATGTAGCTATACCATCTTTATAAAAAGGATCATCTACAATAGTTATTTTCATATCTGCTATTTTTTTATTTATTTTATCCTTTAAAAGGGATAAACCTTTCTCCACATTTTCTCCATTAAATATAGGACTAAATGCTTTAAGTATATTTGCAAAAGTACTATTTCTGATTACAACAGGATACTCATTAGATTTTATACTTTTTGCCTCAAGAAGAGATAAAGCTTCGTTTACAGCTTCTTTAGATAACTTCTTATAGTCAAATTCTGAAAAATCATTGGATACTATATATTTATATGATGTTTTTATATCCTCATTTTCTTTTACAACAACTGAAATATATGAATATGCAATATTGCTTTTATTTTCTAAATCAAGTCCTTTCGTGTTAACTAAAAGGCTATATGTTTCTTCTTGCCCATAGGAACAATAATTCACAGCATCAACTCTAGAATCTAACTCCAAAGCATACTTTTCTAAGTTCTTTAAAAAATCAATTTTATCTTCTACCTCTATTTTTTCTAAGTCTTCATTGAAGTTATTTATTGTTTTATATTCCTTTGAACCTTCAAATATATACTCTTCATCTTCACTATCTATTACTTTACTATTTTCTATAGCTTCATTTATAAGCAGATCTACTGAATCCATATCTATCTTTTCAGTATATGAATAGCCCATCTTACCCTTATATATCCCTCTAAAGGATAGTCCCCCTTCATCAGATATACTAAAGTTATCTATTTCTTTTTTGAAAACTTTTAAATTAAGACTTTTATCTCTTTGTATAAAAACTTCCATATCTTTAAATCCTATAACTTGCCCTTTATGAAATAAAAGGTCTATTATTTTTCTATAGTCCATTGTTATTCCTCCTTTCTTCCTCCTACAGTCATAGCCTCAACTCTTATTACAGGCTGACCTACATTTACAGGTATAGAACCACTAGATGAACCACACATTCCTTGACCATATGCTAAATTATTTCCTACCATATCTATTTTATTTAACGTTTCAGATCCGCTCCCTATTAATGTTGCTCCTCTTACAGGTTCACATATCTTTCCATTTCTTATCATATATCCTTCCATTACTGCAAAATTAAAATCTCCCGTAGCTGGGTTTACAGAACCTCCACCCATTTTTTTAGCATATAATCCATATTCTGTTCCTTGTATTATTTCTTTAAAGGTAGATTTTCCATTTTGTATATATGTATTCGTCATTCTTGATGTTGGAGCATACTTATA
This sequence comes from Crassaminicella profunda, assembly GCF_019884785.1. Lineage (GTDB taxonomy): Bacteria > Bacillota > Clostridia > Peptostreptococcales > Thermotaleaceae > Crassaminicella > Crassaminicella profunda. Next base: position 1,295,221 of record NZ_CP082326.1, on the reverse strand, counting down.
GGATTGTCTTCTCCCTGAACCTGTACTTTTCATTCCCATTTTTATTCCATTTAGTTGATCGATCATATATCCCTTTAATATTCCATTTTCAATGAGTACATTTTTTCTCATCTTTGTTCCTTCATCATCAATATTTTGAGAACCCCATGCATTTAAAATAGTTCCATCATCTATTGCTGTTACTACATCAGATGCAATCTTTTGACCTATTTTTCCTGCAAATACAGATGTTCCTTTAGCCACAGATGTTGCTTCTAATCCATGTCCACAAGCTTCATGAAATATGACTCCACCAAAGCCATTATCTATTACTACAGGCATTTTACCACTAGGACAATACGATGCATTCACCATTGTTTTTGCAATTCGTGCAGCTTCTTTGGCATAATCTTCAATGTTTATTTTTTCATAAAATTCAAATCCCATATGCGCTCCTGGTGCACAATGTCCCGATTGCATTTCACCTTTTCTTGATGCAACTGCATTTATTGCTGTTCGAGTTCTTACTCTTCGATCTTGAACAAATAGTCCTTCGGAATTAGCTATAAGCACCCTTTGATCTTCATCCATATATCTTACTCTTACTTGAGAAATTATGTTGTCATAGTTTTTTGCACTATAGTAAGCTTTTTTCATCAGCTCTACCTTTTTAGATTTTTGAATATCTAATGGATACTGTTGAATGAAATGAATATTATTTATAGAATCTTTCATTAAATTTATAGTTATATCTTTTTTTATAGCGCCAACTACCATAGCTGCTTTTTTAGCTACTTTTATTAAATTTTCTTTAGAGGAATCATTTGTATAAGCATATATACTGTTTGTCCCATAAAATATTCTTATCCCTACACCATAGTCCCTTCCTGATATACCATTTTCAATTTTACCACCTACCATATTAAGTGCTGTGTTGAATTTATCCTCTACAAATACTTCAGCAAAATCGCCACCTGTAGATAAAGCACTATATAATACATCTTCTATAATAGATTGTTTTAGCATATTTAAACCTCCTTTGGTAATATCTTCATATTATACTAAGGATTATATACTATTTCTATTGTTTTTCAAAGAAAAAAAAGACAACTCTACTCCATGAATAAAAGAGTTGTCTTTCTATGATTTTTGTTTAATTCAACAGAATTGCCACTGTGATCTATTCATATACTACTCCTCCAACATCATATATTATATTTATATAAGTTTTTATGAATAAGATATCTATTTTTTAAGGAGGGCTTTCATGAAAGATGATCGATATTTTTTAAAAGTCATAACCTATAATATTCATAGTGGAAAGAATTTATCAAATCTTCCCCAATTAAATGATATTATTGAATTCTTTAAAAATGAACATGCTCATGTTATTGGTGTTCAAGAAATCAATGAAAATAATCAACGTGGTAATCAAGTTAGTCAAATAGAAAATGCTTTAAAGATGAATTCTGCCTTTGCACCAAACGTAAAAATTGGTAATGGCTACTATGGTGTGAGTACTTTTACCTCTTTTAAAATATTGAAAGTTCATTATCTTCCTTTGCCCAGCCAAAAAGAACAACGTGGATTAATACATACAGTCTTAAAAATAGGAAACAAAAAACTTAATGTTTTAAATACCCATTTAGGTTTAAGCGTTGATGAAAGAAATAAACAATTTAAAATAATTGAAAAATACCTCAATTCACTCCATTCACCCTCCATCTTAATGGGAGATTTTAATACTACTACTCCAAAATTCAACTCTCTTACTATGATGGATACTGCAATACAAATGGAAAAATCATTTTTACCTACATTTATACCATCTGAAAAACGCATTGATTATACATTCACTTCTAAACCCATAAAAATACTTCATTATAGCGTCATTCCTGTAAAAATGTCTGATCATTATCCTGTTATGGTAGATATTCTACTATAATATTTTTCATAAATCATGTCCTACCTAAAAAATACCCTGTTATGATCTACAAACTGGGTATTTTTTATACTGCATTCATCCCTACTTTTTAACCTTTATTTTTAAAATCTCTTCATTGTTGTTTAAATTCTTACTCATATTTTCTACCTTATCCATATTTGTAATCACAACAGGTGTTATAGTATCCTTTCCTGACTTTTTTATATAATTTAAATCTACTTCAATAATACCTGTTCCCTTTTTCACATCTGTTCCAACTTCTACAAGTCTTTTAAAACCTTCTCCTTTTAAATTTACTGTGTCTATCCCAATGTGTACTAATATTTCTAATCCTTCTTTTGTAATTATTCCAAAAGCATGATTCGTAGGAAATATTTGTGCAATTTTTCCATCACAAGGAGCAACTGCAATATTACTATTTGGTCTTACAGCTACACCATCTCCAAGCATCTTGGTTGAAAAAGCAGGATCATCTACTTCTTTAATATCCACTATTTCTCCCTTAAAAGGGGCTTTGAGTGTGATTTCCTTATTTTTACTAAAAAAGCGTAACATTTTTCGTCCTCCTACAAGTATTCTTCTTTTAATTTTTCTAAATCTAATTTTGATGCAGCTTCCTTATCCATCACAAAAACCACGTCTGGATGTAACTGTAAAACAGATGCAGGAAGTTCAGGAGTTATTTTACCATAAATAGCTCCATAAATAACCTCTGCTTTTTCTTTTCCACTTGCTAAAAGTATAATCTTTTTAGCATGCATAATCGTTTTTATTCCCATACTTATGGCTTTTGTAGGTACGTCTTTTATCGAATCAAAGAATCTTGAGTTATCCTCTATAGTCTGCTCGTCTAACTTTACCATATGGGTAAGAGCTTCAAATTTTATATCTGGTTCATTAAATCCTATATGTCCATTCCTTCCGATTCCCAAAACTTGTAAATCTATACCTCCACTTTTTCTAATCTTTCTTTCATATTCTAAAGATTCTTTATGAATATCCATTGCCCTACCATTTGGGATATTTAAATTTTTTATGTTTATGTTGATATGTTTAAAAAAATTTTCATACATATAATAGTAATAGCTTTGCTCATCTTCCTTATTTAGGTCGCAATATTCATCAAGATTAAAAGTAGTCACTTCTTCAAAGTCAATATGACCCTCTTCATAGGTTTTTATAAGCTGTTTATACATTCCTAAAGGGGTAGCACCTGTAGCCAATCCTAGAACACTATCAGGCTTTAAAATCAGTTGGCTAGCTACAATATTCGCAGCTTTTTTACTCATCTGATCATAATTGTCAACGCAAATAATCCTCATTCGTTTTCACCTCATATACTATATTTCCATCTATTATGGTACAAATCACATTCATATCTTCATCAAAAATAACAAAATCTGCAATTTTCCCTTTTTGGATACTCCCTAGTTGATTATCTACTCCTATGGCTTTTGCGGGATTTATACTTGCCATATTGATAATTTCATTCAATTTGTAATTCGTATGATCTCTAATATTCCTTACAGCTTCATTTAATTTAAGTATGCTTCCTGCTAGAGTCCCATCCTCAAGCCTTGCAGATTTTTTATCTACAATTACCTTTTTACCCCCTAATTCATATTCTCCACAAATCATGCATCCTGCTCTCATAGAATCTGTGATTAAAATAATTCGATTTTTTTTATTAATGTCTATAAAAGCCTGAAAAAAACCTTTATGCACATGAATCTTATCTGCAATGAGTTCACAAAATATATCCCTTGAAAATACAGCTCCTATGACCCCTGGATTTCTATGATGAAGTCCTGTCATCCCATTAAAGGTATGTGTTACACAATGAACTCCTCCATCTATGGCTTTTAGTGCTTGTTCAAAAGTAGCTCCTGTATGGCCCATGGAAAGCTTTATATTTTTATGTTTTTTCATCTTTTCTATAAATAGACTATTTTCATCTTCCTCTGGTGCAAAAGTTATAATTTTTAATAGATCTAAATAAGGTTTTACAAACTCATAATCAGGTTTTATAATATATTTTTCATTTTGAGCCCCTCTATATTTTTTACTAATAAAAGGCCCTTCTAGATGTGCACCTAAAACTTTTGCGCCTTCTAATTTTTTATTCATACACGCTCTGATATTTTCTAATGCTTTTTTTATAGCTTCTTTAGACAAGGTCATTGTTGCAGGTAAAAAACAAGTTACTCCTGTTTTGGCTATAGATTTTGAAATCTTATTTATTGCATCAATAGTAGCATCCATCGTATCAAAACCTGCTGACCCATGTATATGAAGATCAATTAACCCGGGAGATACAAAGTTGCCTTTTGCATCTATGATTTCTCCTACATAATCTAATTGTTTAAAATCATTTTTTTTAACTAGATCTACTATTTTATTTGTATATAAAAGTACAAAATCATTTAAAATACCCTCTTCTAAAATGATTTTAGCATTGATAATAGCTTTCATAAAATCCTCTCCTTACATTTCCTTTATGAAATTAAATACATTTATCCATATTATAAACCTATTTAAATTCATAAATCAGGTAGATGAAGAAGCTGTTATAACAGCTTCTTCATTCTAGTAGATAATATTTCTACCTTTGTTCCTACAATAACCTGTACGTTTTTATCATTAATTTTTAATACTCCTGATGCGCCAAGATTTTTCAATCCTTTTTCATCAACCCTTCCTGAGTCCTTCAATGTAAGTCTTAATCTTGTAATACAAGAATCTAATTCCACAATATTTTCTTTTCCTCCTAAAGCTACTAAATAGTCTTTAGCTAATCCATCTAAATCATCTACTTTGCTAAACTCTACTGCATTTTCATCTAAATCTTCTCTTCCTGGAGTTTTGATATCAAATTTCTTGATTGCAAAAACAAATATAACATAATATACCACAAAGAATACCAATCCTATAGGGATTAAAAGCCATCCTTTCGTTGCTAAATTCATATTTATTCCAAAATCTAGTGCTCCTGCTGAAAAACCAAATCCATGATGAATCCCTAAAACATTTGTTACCGCTAATGAAACTCCTGTTAATAGGGCATGGATAACATATAGTCCTGGAGCTAGGAACATAAACATAAATTCAATTGGTTCTGTAATTCCTGTTAAAAATGCTGTAAACGCAACAGATAATAAAGCCCCTCCTACTGCCTTTTTATTTTCTTTTTTAGCTGTAGTATACATAGCAAGTGCTGCTGCAGGAAGACCAAACATCATTACAGGGAAAAATCCAGTCATAAATAATCCTGCATTTGGATCTCCTGCAAAGAATCTTCCTAAATCTCCTGTAGCTCCATTAAACTCTCCAAATACAAACCACACAACACTATTCAAGATATGATGAAGTCCTGTTGGAATTAACAATCTATTTACTGTACCAAATACAAAGTATCCAGGAGCTCCTGCTCCTATAATCCAATTGGCAATAACATCAATTGCTTCTTGAACATATGGCCATACAAATCCATAAATAACACCAATAAGAATAGATACTAAAGAAGTTACAATTGGAACAAAACGCTTTCCCCCAAAGAATCCTAAAAAATCTGGCAACTTAATGTCATGATACTTATTATAAAGATTTCCTGCTACAATCCCTGCAATCATCCCTGCTAAAACACCCATTTTTTTCACTTCTATTGCTTCGTTAAAAGTTGGTGCAACAGCTGTAGCTGTAAAGTATCCTATAGCACCTGCAAGACCTGCTGCTCCATGATTATCTTTTGCAATACCTATAGCTACACCAATAGCAAATAATATTGGCAGATGATCAAATACAGCACTTCCTGCTGCTGTAATAAAAGGTATTTTTAGTAACACTCCAAATCTTAAAAGTAAGGCTACCACTGGCATTACTGCAATAGGCAACATTAAAGATTTCCCTAGCTTCTGAAGTTTTCCAAACGTATTACTCATAATGATTCCTCCTTTTAATAAATGATTTATTATATATAAAAAAGGCATAAACCATAAGACAGAAAACTCTTTCCATCTAATAGGTTTACGCCTGATTTAACAGTAACGTTCCTGATTTCTCATTTAGTTTTTAATCTTTGTATATGAATTGCCATATATCCTAGTTCCTGTTCCGGAACCTCTACCTCATATGTTTCTTCAATTTTAACTCTTATTTTCTTGATAATTTTATAGGATTCTTTAAACTTTTCCTTTATGTTCTCTAAAAGAGGATTTTCTATATATATATTATTTTTTATTCTATTTAATGCCCCTTGTAAATGATTGATTAATCTTTTGTAATCATAATCTGTTTTGCATATTTTTACATTTAAATCTTTTTCTATAATTTCGATGATTTCATATAATAGTCTAGTATTTTTTATCGTCTCTTTTACATGGGTATTCTTCCTAGCTGAATGAAGATGTGTGGCTATAAATCCTATTTCACCATATCCTAAATCTGCATTTAATGTTTCCTTGATCCTCTTAATTCCTTGGGAGGCAATCGTAAATTCATCTGGATATAGTAGCTTAATTTCATCAATAAATGGATTTGTTATTTCAAGGCCTGTTCGAACTCGTTCAATTGCAAAACCAATATGGTCTGTAAGCAAAATGTGAATATGTTTATTTAACTCCCCTAATTTGTTTTCTGCTTTCTCTATAATTTCCTCGCTTATTTCTATAATCTTCGGATCTATTTGTTTTACAAGACTAAAGTACTTATTTTTCATCTTTTCATCATAACCGACAAAGGATTTTTGTATCTTCTCCCTTGGAATATAAACCTTTTTATTTTCTTTTTTCCCAAAACCTATACCTGTTCCAATTAATATAGTATCTTCTTTGTTTTGAAAGTCATAAGCTAATACGATATTATTATTTAAAATCTTTAATATCCTAAAATTGTATTTCCCCAATAGAATCCCTCCTGTATGAGCTTTAAAACAAAAAGACGCAAACCTACACACAAATACCCTTCTTCTTGTATTTGTACATAGGTTTACGCCTGCATCACAGTAACACACCTAAATTATCATTTAATTGTTACATAAATGATACCACAAGAAGAAAACGTTTGTCAACATATAAATAATACTTTATATTTTTCTACCATCATAAGATCTCAATCAAAACTCACTCTCTTTCTATATAATTATATTTCATAAGGATGATTTCATTACTATTTTAATTTTGCATTTATATGGTTATATTTTAATAATAATCCCAAGAAGTTTTGAAAGAGAAACAGCTTGCATAGGAGAAACAATAACTCCATATAAATCCTCCATTCTTACACCTATTCCTTCTATTTCACAATTACTAAAATCCATCCCTTTTAATTTTGTTCCTGACATTTGAGATTGTGCTAAATTACAATGATTAAACCCAACCTTAGTAAATTTAGCTTCTTGAAAATCCGTGTCATTCAATACACAATTTTTAAAATTCACCTGTTTACATTTTGTAAATCTAAAAAAAGCATAATTACCATTACAATCCTCCAATACTACATTTTGTAACGTTGCCTCACTCAAATCTATTCCTAAAATTTTACAATTTTTCATTTCTACCCTGTGTATAATAGCTCCACGAAAGTCTACATTTGATAAATCACAATTTTCAAATATAACATCTGTTAAATCAATGCCTTCAAAAGATACTTCTTTAAATGTAACATTTCTAAAGATCATCTGTTTAAAACTTATTTGTTGAGCAATTTGATTTTCAATGGAACAACTAGAAACAACACTCATAGAAAAAGTATCTTCATTTTGAATATCATCATTAGAAAAATAAAACTCATCTAACTCTTTGGGTATTCTAGGGCGTAATATTTTGTATTCTATTTTTTTGTCTTTCATTATAATAACCTCCAAATCTTACAGTAATTTTAAAATAATACATTAATAATATTCACATTAGAAAATCAGGAGATTTTTCTAATGTTCCTCTATTAATTTAAATTTTTCAATTTCTCTTTTATAAGTTTTTAATAAAACCCAACATACAAAAAGAGTCACTGCTTCTGCTACAGGAGTGGTTATCCAAATTCCATTTATTTTAAATATTTTAGGAAGAATAAATAATCCAGCCATAATGAGTATTAATCCTCTGTTCAAAGTAATAATGGTTGAAAATTTTGTTTTTTCAATAGCTTGAAAATATGAAGCTGTTACCATATTCACTCCCATAAACAAATAATTTATAAAATAAATTTTTATACCACTAGTCGTCAATTCCATTAACTCTATATTATTATTGTTGAATAATTTAACCATGTTTTTTCCAAATAGTATGCCTGACATGAAAAAACATATTCCAAATACCACAGATACCTCCACTGCTAGTTTAAAGCTTTCTCTTGCTCTTTCATATTCTTTAGCACCATAATTGTAACTAATTATTGGCTGTACCGCCTGGGATATTCCAATAAAAACCATCAGCATTAATGCATGAATATAATTTATTATTCCATAAGCTGATACCCCTATTTCTCCAAGCATTTTCATCAAAACTAAATTAAATACTAATGTAACTGCGGCCAAAGACATTTCTGCTAAAAAATTTGGAAAACCATTCTTAAAAATTCTTATCATATCATTTACTACAAATCTTGTTCTAACAAATTTTAGATCTCCTTTTTTAAACATAAAATGCATCAATAATATAGTAATAGATAATATATTGCTAATCCCTGTTGCTAAAGCTGCTCCACTTAGTTCCCAATGAAATTTAAAAATAAAAATATAATCTAGACAACAATTAATAATTGCCCCTATAATCATAGCATACATTGATAATTTAGGTGCTCTGTCATTTCTCACAAAACAGTTCAGCACATCTACTAAAATAAATATGGGTGCAAAAAATATTATTACACGCATATACTCTTTTACAAAGAGTAATATTTTATCATTTGCTCCTAATATATAAGAGAGCTTTTCTATGTTTAATTCACTCACAACAGTAATAATAATACTTATTATTATAGCTATTACTATTGATTGGGTGAAAATGCTATTGCCTTCTTCCTCTTTCCCTTCACCAAATTTAATGGAAACTACCGTTGCACCCCCTAATCCAATTAATATACCCATAGCTGCAAATAATGAAAAAAAAGGTACTACAATATTTACAGCCGCTAATCCATCACTTCCAATCCCCCGTCCTACAAATATACCATCTATTACTATATGTAAAGACATGATGAGCATACCCATAACTGCGGGAATAAGATAGTTAAAAAATAATTTAGAAACAGAATCTTTTTTTAAGTCTAATGCTTTTTTCATAACAAAATAACCTCCCTTTCATTTAACAGAGGTTATTTTATACCTTATAGTTACTATAAGGTCAAGAGATTATTTTATTGGAACTTGAATTTCTGTTATATATTCCTCTTCATTTAGTGTTACAGAAACATCTACTAAGCCAATTTCTATAGCATCTCCTATAATTTCATAATGATGGTCCTTTAAATAATCTAATAATTTTTTATAAGATCTATACGTTTCTCTATATGATCCTTTATGATAAATACATGCATATTTCCCTGCAGGTAATTTTTTTATGTTACTATGTTTGAACTTATCCTCTACTAAAATATACACAGCATTATACCTATCAAATCTATGTGTTTTTAAATGATTTGAAGGAACAATTATGCCTATTTTTCCAGTAAACATTAAAGAATTATCCTTAAATAGGTTTTGTAAATTCTTTAAAGCTAGTTCAAATTCAACAGCTGAATCTGAATCCTTTATATATTCCAGAACAATATTTCTTTCAAATATTTCTCGTATCCTTACCTTTTCATATTCTTCTATGTTCATACAGTCTTTTATACAGTCAATTTTATGATCAATTTTATCTCCTATTAATTCTAGTTCTTGAATTTTTTTGTAAGTTAAATGTTTCTGCTTTTCAAGTAATTTTACAATATTCCCTATCTCTCTTTTTTCAAAATGTTCCTTTATATCCTTTAAAGTCATCCCTAAAACCTTTAGATATTTTATTGTATCCAATTGTTCAAACTGCTCTATGGTATAATATCGATATCCATTATTTTCATCTATTATTTTAGGTTTTAAAAGACCTATCTTATCATAGTATCTTAATGTCTGTGTTGAAATATTATGGATTTTTGCCATATCTCCTATTAGAAATTTATTTTCCATGAAAAATATTCTCCTCCTGCTCACTTACTTAATGTCACTGGTCTTCAAAATCCAAATTTAAATTTTGATATTTTTTATCAACGCTAGCATTATAGATTAATCCTACAAGAAATAATAATCCACCAATTATTTTTCCTTTTGAGAAAATATCTAAATAAAAATAATCTATCACTGAACTTGTTAAAATTTGTCCAATAAAGGGCAGTATTACAATATATACAGCTGGAATCTGTGGAACTGTAATGTTGAATAAAAAAACTACTGCTACACCAATAAATCCACCTAAAAAATAATACCATGGAATAGAACTAAAAACCTGAAATGAAGGAATATTATCCCTTACCATAAAACAAAGGATCACAGAAGCTAACAATCCCATTAAATAATTCAACATGACCCCATTGGCTACTCCAATTTTTTGAGCAAGTTTTCCATTAAGTATGGTTGCAAAGATTATTGAAAAACCTGTTGTAAATGCTAATACTATATACATTTTATTCACCTCTCTATAGCCAAACCATGGCAAATATCCCTACTAAAATAATGGCAAACCCAATTAATTTTTCTTTTTTAAACTTGTTCACTTTCATTTCAAACAATCCAAAATGATCAATCAAATTTGAAATGATTAATTGACCAAATAAACTGATTCCTATAGTCAATGTAATCCCTAGTTTAGGAATACAAATATTGTTTAATACTATTGTTAAAACACTTAACACTCCAGGTAGAAAAAATATGATTGGTATTTCTCTAAAATAAAACCATTGGTTCTTTCGGACAATACATATAGCCAATATAAACAAAAAACCTATTAAATGAAAAATTAAATTGCTGAAATATGCTCCTGTTATCTTTGTAAGCATTCCATTGAAAAATAACATTATAGCAAGTAATACTCCTGTTTTTAATGCTAAGCTTTTATACATATGCTCCCTCCATGCTTTACAATAATCTGTAAATAGATTATCATGTTTTTAGAAATTCAATTATGACATATGTCATGTATAGGAGGATTTATGAAAAAAATTATTAATCCAAAGCTTCTAGATTATTATAAAAAAAAATATCATATTGATGATATTTTTGATGATGAAGTGCTCTCCTTTATGGAACTCCATCATTATGAGAAAGGTGAAAAAATTTTACAGGCTAAAAATGAATTGATTTATTATTACTTTTTTGTAGAAGGTAAAATCAAAATCTTCTCTCTCCTAGAGAATGGAAAATCCCTTCTATTAGAATTTTATACTGAATTCGATACATTAGGAGATGTTGAATTATTCAAAAATCTTTCTATTCGTTCCGATGTAGAAGCCGTTAAAAATAGTTATCTAATAGGCATTCCCGCAAACATCTTAAGAGAAAAATGTCATGACAATATAAAATTCTTAAGATTCATGATTGATTCTTTAAGTATCAAACTTGAATCAACTTCTAATAACAGTTCTTATAATCTACTGTATCCATTGATTAATCGTTTATCTAGTTATTTACTTGAGCATATTACAGATAAGGATTATATTATCTTAAATTCATCCTTTAAAGATATTTCTGAGTTTTTAGGTACTACTTATCGTCATCTTCATAGAACTTTTACTACCCTTCAATCAAAAGGAATTATAAAATACCATGGACAAACAGTATATATTTTAAATAAAAACGAATTAAAGAAGCTTTCAAAGAATTTATATCGATAACTATCAAAGCTTTAAACAGTACTACACTGTAGTACTGCCTTCTTCTATACTTTTTATCCATTTTTTAAAATGCTTCATTTGATTCATGGTCTCATAATAACCCTGTTCATATAAGTCATTCAATTTTGAAACATCTTTTTCAAATCGATCCACTGACAATTCTTTTTCAGGACGAAACACATATACATGACCCCTATTTTCAAGATCATTAATTCTTTCAATACAATTATTATATTTTTTATATCTTGTTTTAAGAATTTTAATCAATTTAGGGTACTTATATAAAAATACATTTGTCAAAAAGCCCCACTTAGAAGGAGTCTTTCTATAATTTTTATTTCTCGTTAATATAATAATATTATAAGGATTTCCATCATCGATAGATTTCTCTATTGGTATGGGATCTACCATCCCTCCATCAAGATATTTTTTCCCATTTATTTCTACTGGTAATGATATTATTGGTAAACTACAAGAAGCTTTTAGTATTTTTTCAACAAAATATTTTGGTTGAAAATCTTTGTGTTCAAAATAAACAGGCTGTCCAATTTCACAATCTGTTGCACATACCTTCAAGGTTACAGGAGAATTAAAAAAAGTTTCATAATCAAAGGGAACTAATTCATTAGGTACTTTATCAAAGAGAAAATTCATACCAAAATAACTTCCTTCTTTCAATAGATTAGATATCCCTAAGTATCTTTTATCTCCAACTATATCTACAAAAACTTTTTTATTTCTTTCTCTTTGCTCAGCAACAAAATCAGCACCATTATTTGCTCCAGCAGAAACACCAATAACATAAGAAACCTTTATATTTTCATCCATCAAAGCATCTAATACCCCTGATGTATATGCACCTCTCATTCCTCCGCCCTCAAGAACGAGACCTATATTTTTTAGAAACAATTGCCTCACCTCTTCATGCTGTAATATGTATGCCTATGGCTACTACTTCATTACTCTATCTGATAATAAGTAGGATTATTCATTATTGAAAATTTACATACATCTATATAAAATTCTATAGAATTACATAAATTTCCTCCTTTAAATTATACCCTTTTGTTTTGCTATAATAATGTTCCCCTTTATACATAATTCTATAAAAAATTCACTATAATTTATCTTATAAGATCAAAGTAGAAATAAAACAAATGACAGAGAATCCCCCTGCCATTTATTATAGAACCTTAGAAATTATGATATATTACATTTTAAAAATTAAATACTCAATTCATAGGTATATCTATAAATTGATTATAAATTTTATTATACTTTATCCTGTGAATGTCTAATTGCAAATCCTTTCCTGTTCCCAAAAATCGAAGAGTTCGAGTATGATTTATCCTTCCGTCTCCCCTTTTATCATATTCATCTAAAACAGTCTCTTCAAGATTTATTTTTTTTCCATCTATTATTAAAACTACTTTTGAAAGTAATACACTTTCTTCTGTAGTAATGGTGACATAAGTTTCCCCATTCTCTTCATAAACCTTATTAATTGTAATATTTTGACCGAGAATTTTCAATGATTTATTCACTTCGTCTTTATTTATCTTTATTTTTTCATGAACATCATGATCTGCTTGAAAACTTACAAATTGAATTTGAAGCTTATCTAAATCCGTTGGCAATGGTTCATATTCCTTATCAAACTTCATTCCACTCATATCTGTACTCATTCCTGATCCTTGTTCTAAAAGTTCTTTTCCATTAGCAATCAATTTTATATCTATTTCATCAGGTCTGAATCTTTCACCAATAATTTGATCCTTAGCCAGTTCTACTATATTTTGAATAGTTCCTTTTATAACTGTAGTAGTTGGAGAAGCTAAAATGGATTCAAAACGTATTTTACTCTCATCTACTTGAATTGTTTTATTAATCTCTTTTTTTAGAATATGTCCCATGGCCTTATTTCTATCTAATGTAAAAATAATCTCTCCTTCTTCCATTTTATCCCCTTGCGTCAAAGTAAATGTCCATCTTAATTCTTTTTCAAAGAAATATGGAGGCTCAAAAGCCATTATCCATTTAACCTCTTTCTTTTTTTCATCAATTTCTCCTTGTCCCCCCATCATATAATGACGCCCTACTATACCTTCCATAGACATACTACCTACATTATCTATGTTTTCACTAAGACCTTGCAATGTATAAAAAGCTAGCAATTGATTATCATCTAGCATAATCCCATCTAAGGTAATCTTTTCACCATTCTTAAAGGTATAACTTTTTCCAATAAGTTGTCCTTTCTCTAATTCATTAAGATTTTTTAAATTACTGCTCATAAGTGTATCATATCCAACAAGCTTTTTCCCATAAAAAGCCAATGTGTCCACATTGTATCCTATCATCATCATGGCAATCAAAAAAGCTACTACTTTTATTTTCCATTTTCCTTTTATAGTTTTAGAGGAATGCCTGTTTTTTAATGCAGCCCGTAACCTTGTTTCTAATTCCTCTGGTACTTCTATTTCATCTATTTCTAATTTCTTCTTTCTTAGGATTTTTTCAACTTCATTCATGAGACTTCACCTCCAAACTTTCTTTTAATTTCTTAAGTCCAATGGATATACGAGATTTTACTGTTCCAAGAGGAATTTTCACTATATCCGCAATAGTTTGATAGTCTAAATCTAAAAAATAGCGGAGTCTTATTGCCTCTTGATGCTTTTCATTTAATTGAGATAAATATTTTTCAAGGATGATCTCTTGATCCTTTTGCTCAAAACCACCCTCATGAACTTCTTCTTTCACAAGATCCAATGAAATAATTTTATTCTTTCTTCGTAAAAGCCTTTTACAACAATTCACTAAAATCGTTTTACTCCAACTATAGAAGGCATCTTCTTTCTTTAGCTGATGTATCTTTTCATAAATAATCACAATCATATCTTCCATAGCATCCAATGCATCTTCTTTATTTTTCATATATATATATGCAAGTTTGTAGTACTCTTGCTTTTTTGCCATAATCAGCTGAACCAATGCGTCTTTATCTCCTTCTTTTGCTTTTTTAACCATCATCATAAACTCCACCTCATCACCCCGCTTTCCTATATAAGAGTATTATATCCTTTAAAAAGTTCATTTTCATATAACATTTTTACCATAAAAAAATCTACCATTTGAAATTTTCAACGATAGACTTTTAACTAGAATAAATAAAATTTTTTCTAAATTTAAATACACCATAAAACTTATTATTGAATATCATAGCATTATCATGAACTACATTGAAATTCATCTACTCGTAGCTTTTTTATTCAATAATTTTCCTATACTATTTACCCCTATAAACAAATTTTAAGAGGTGATCCTATGAAATTTCATTATAAAATTAATAATTTAGTTTTTGAAGGTGGCGGTGTATTAGGAATAGCCTATTTAGGCGTATTAGACTTTTTATACAACCATGGCATACTACAAAATGTAAAAAGAGTAGCAGGAACATCAGCTGGAGCGATCACTGCATGTATCACAAGCTTTGCTTTGTCTTTCAATGAAATGAAAAAAGTAGCTGATACATTAGATTATAGAAAAATACCACAAAAAAGTGAACATCCTAATTTAAATGAAATACTAATCCCTTTAAAAAAAGATTTCGAAGAAATATTTGAAAATATTGATTGTATGTACAGGTTAATGAATGATTACGGATGGTATTCTAGCGAATATTTTTATGAATGGATGAAAGAACAAATAGCCTCTCAATTTGATCCCTCTAAAAAACTACCACCCTATACCTTTGAAGATTTTAAGAATTCCTCTATTCATAAAAACAAAAGACCTTTTTTAGATTTATATATTATTGGTACAGATATATCTACTAAAAGCTCCAAGGTATTCTCCTATGAAACAACTCCTCATATGGAAGTAGCTCAAGCAGTAAGGATTTCTATGTCTATCCCTCTCTTTTTTGAATCCATAAAAATCAATGAAGATACACAAGCTAAAAAATCAATGCCACACATATTTTGTGATGGTGGCATTATGAGAAACTATCCTATAAAAATATTTGATACTAATTATTTCAGAGATAGCCTGGTTAATGGTGTAAATGTTCAAACTTTAGGAGCAAGATTTAAAAGCACCCCAAAATATCATGAACTAAAAAACTTCATAGAATATATAGAAAATCTATTGATATCCTTTGCAAGCGTTCAGCAGGATGTTTATAATCATAGTCCTAAAGATCAATTAAGATCTATTCAAATAGATACAAAGGATATATCATTTATAGATTTTAATATAAGTCCAAATGATGGAAAATATAATTTTTTATATACACAAGGCTACACAGCTGCTAAAAATTATTTCCGAAAAAAAAGATTCTTCTCTAGATAATATTACAACGTAAAAACAAAAAAAGAATTCTCTTAAATAAAAGAATTCTTTTTTTTTACCCTCTATAGAGCACTATGTTTTTTGATGATTATTAAAATTCTATTCCGGTACTTTTAGAAAGATCATCTGCTATAATTTCAACCCCTTCTACTTTTGTACCTGGTTTTACCTTAGGCTCCATAGATGGATTTTGTGGATATTTTGTACCATCAAATTTTAATTCTGCATAAAAGCTCTTTATCCCCCCACCAGAAACATACATAATCAAATCATTATATCCGTTAGTTTTATTTTTACTAATGATAATTGGATTGTTGACAAGGGTAAAATTTGAAAGTAATTTATATTCCTCATCAAACTCTTTAAATATAGCAGCACTACATCCACCAGTTCCACACATAGTAGGTCCTACAAGGTATACAAAGGTTTCTTTGATATTATCTCCATCAAGATCAATTTTATTATAATAATATCTTACCTGATCTTTTCCCCGCTCAAGATCATATACTTTTGCAAATGCATCTTCTAGTTTTATATCTTTTTCTTTTTCAGAGTAAATATATTCAACATCTGAAAAATCTATTTTTTTTTATCCTTTTTTCCCATGCTTATATCTTCACCAAAAATGCCTATTGTTTGGAAAAAAGGTATAAACTTATTTTTATCCCATTCAAGAGATGTCTGCACATACCCTAAACCATCTGCATTATATCTACCCGCAATTCTCTGCTCTGCATATAATTCATAAGTCCCATCTCCTTGAAAATCAATAGGATATAACCCTCCTAATGGATTTACCCATCCCTCTATAGGTTCTTTCAACTTACCATTTTCATTATAAATCTCTGATAAGTATTCTTCTCCCTTATATTGAATGTCTAATAAATATTTTGTATTCATTTTTTGGCTAATAACCTCTACTTTATAATCATCTTTATAGCTTACATCATATGGATATGCATCATTAAATTTTTCAAAATCAAAAATTAGCTTAGGCTTATTATTTAAAAATGAGTATATATAGTAAAAGGTATATCCGCCACTCCCTCCTGAGAATATGCTGATGTAAATATCATCTACTTTATCGCCTGAAAAATCACCTAAAAAAAGACTAGGTCCATATCCTGCATTTTCTTTAAGGGGAATTGTAGTCAAACGATTTGTCTTTCCATCAATAATCTTAAGGGTTATATTATCCCTAAAAGGACTTTGTGAACCATGAGGTTTCTCTCCTACTAAATACACATAGTCAATAATACCATCCCCATTTACATCTCCTTGCTTAAAATCTAATACATAGGTACGTTTATTATTAATCTTCATTTGTCTTTGAAAATACATAGGATAATAATACATATTATATCTCCTTTCAATTCTTTCACTTATTAATATAATATGCACATTTTATAAATATGGTCATTAATATCTACGCTTTAACATTAATAGTAATTCTTCCATTTATTTCTGGTATCTCCTTCACTTCAAAAAAGTTTCTTATTTTTACTTCTAAAATATTAAAACCCCTTCGATTCATAAAAATCAAAGGGATTTTATTGATTATTTTTCTATAATTCTAAGAATATCTTCATCTACCTGACCATATCTCTCTGTAAAATATTCTAAGATCTTTTGTTGTAATCCTTCTTTATCGATTAATACATCCTCTCTTTCATTCATATAAGTAATAAGGAGCTTTATTTCCTCTTCTGTTAATTTGTTTTGTGTATCCTCAGATAGATTTTCAAAATACTGATATAAATCTTCCTTTTCTTCTTCAATCACCATAGTCGACGCCAGTATATCTCCAAGTCTTGCATCATCTCCTCTAAAGAAAATCATCAGTATTCCCACTAGGTAATTATCCACAAATATTCTAAATAGATTTCTAATCAATGAATGTTTTATATCCATAGGTTGACCATTTTTTCTAATGGTTCGGAGTCCTAATGCCTTTTTCCCTAGAGTCTTTCCATCCATCACCATCTCAGAAACAATAAAATATCCATAATTAACACATGCAATGATCAATAAAACAATTGCTAAGAAATAGGAATTTTTTGATTCAAAATATTGAACAGGATCACTCATTCCTGCTAAAGCAAAAATAATCATTAAGTATATGGCCCCTTGAATGAAATAATCTATAAATGCTGCAACAACACGACTCCCTACCCCTGCTAATCTAAACTTTACTTCTATATTTTCAGGTGTTGTAATTGAAACAAATTGCATGATATTTCCTCCTTTTTCCTTTACTTAAAATTTGTTACAATAGTATTGAGGTGAGTATATTGAAAGAAAATATTTTCATAGAAAAAAACAAAGTATATTGGGACGAACTTGAGAATCATGTCCATTTATTTAGTAAACATAATATCACAAACATTCCTTCAGAAAAAATCGAACGATTTTTATATCTTTTTCGTTCTGCTAGTCATCATTTAGCTTATGTAAGAACCCATTATCCACAATCAAAGCTTGAAAAATATCTTAACACTTTAGTTGGCCATGCCCATCAACATCTATATACAGTTCAAAAAAATCCTTGGGTTGACTTTAAAAATTATATAACAAAAAATTTTCCAAACTCATTAAGAAATCATCATCTTTTTATATTATCAAGCTTTCTTGTTTTTTTATTAGGTGCCATTATTAGTTTTATTATGGTCATTCAAGATTCTTCAAATAGTTACTATTTTTTACCTAAAGCCTTTCTTAATACGATTGATTATAGCTTTAAAAATCGAGAGTGGGATTATCCCCTTATGTCGAGTACAATTATGATTAACAACATTACAGTTAGTCTTAAAGCTTTTATCTTTGGTATATTTTTAGGGATTGGTACTATTTATATTCTTTTTGTCAATGGATGTCTTCTTGGGGCTTTAACTGGACTTGTATACTTAAATGGAGATTTAATAAAATATGCATCTCTCATTCTTCCCCATGGAATCATTGAGTTAACAGCTATTTTTATCGCTGGTGGAGCTGGTTTATTATTAGGCAAAGGATTACTAATTCCTGGTAAAACTAAGCGCTTAGATTGTTTAATCGAAAGTGGGAAAGAAGGAGCTCACTTATTATTAGGATGCATGTTATTACTTGTTGTTGCAGGCATCATTGAAGGCTTCTTTACCCCCCTTGCCATCTCACCAATAATCAAGCTATTATTTGCAAGTTTTACATTATTAGGACTTATCCTATATATGAAATTTTTCAAATCATCTATATAGATTCTTTGTTTTTTATTCTCATATATTCATTCACAGCTTTATAGATGATATCCTCTTTGTCACACTCAATACAGATTACCCCTTTTCTATTAAGGGCTTTGATGATTTTCTTTCTTTCATTTTTCATTTTATATCCGATGCCTTTTATAAAGGCATCTTTTTGATGAGTAACTTCAATATTAATAGCTTCATCTAGTTTTTCATCCTTTACTAAAAACATGACAACCTCATGTTTTTTAGTAATATATTCTAATCCCTTTTCTATATAATACACTTCTTGTAACGTATCCATATCTGTAAAAATACAGATTAAACTTCTTCTTTTTTCTTTACTACTAAGATAGAATAACACTTCATCGTAGTTAGATGTAAGTTTCGTTCCTTCTACATGATAAAGGGCTTCTAATATGCTGTTTCTATGATAATCCCCTTTAGAGGGTTTAATAAATGTATCTACCTTTGTATTAAATACCATAAGTCCAGATTGATCTTTATTGTAACAAACCACATCTGATAAGAATACCGATGCATTAATAGCCAAATCCAGCTTACTATATTCATTTACCCGATAGCTCATGGTTCTTCCTGTATCTAACAATATATATATATGTTTATTGTTTTCCGGTTCATACTGATTGACCATAAGCTTATTTTCTCTTGCTGTTTTCACCCAGTTAATCTTTCTGATATCATCGCCCCTTACATATTCTCTTAAACTTTCAAACTCTTTACCATCAGACTTTCTTTTAATAAGCTTATTGCCACTATGGATAAAATAATCTTTCTTCATCATCATATGATACTTTTTTAAATTTTTTAGACTAGGATATACTTTATATTCCTTATCATTTTTCACAAGCAAATCCTTCTTGATAAGACCTAATCTTCCTAATCGTCTAATATATATATCCTCAAGTAAAAATGCTCCTCTTTTATTAGGAATGATCCTAAAAGTAAATACACTGCTTGAATAAGGATTAATTCTTTCCAACAAGGAATCATTTTTGCAAAAAAAATCATTTGGAAATTCATGCAAAACTTCTATAGTAGCAGGTGTTTTCCCTTTATTGTATATTCGAATACTTACATTTTCTTCTTCCAATAAGGATAATTTATACTCACCCATTCTTTCTATTTCAAAAGTATTTTTTGTGGGTGTAATAAAATAATCGATTATGGTAAAAATGAGTAACACCGTATTGTATATAATAAAAATTTCAAAATATATGCCAAAAGGTATACTCATTCCTATAAAAACAGTCCCAATTAGCACCAATAGTATAAACTTTTTTGTAATAGTCACTTTTTCACCGCCCTTAACGGGGAACTTTCACATCAGATAAAATTTGATTGATTACATCATCTGTTTTAATTCCTTCTACATAAGCTTCTGGTTTTAAAATAATACGATGTCTTAATACCGGATAAGCAATTCTTTTAATATCCTCAGGAATAACGAAATCTCTTCCCATCAATAGGGCATTTGCTTTAGATGATTGCATTAATGCAATAGCCCCTCTTGGACTACTACCTATTTCTACAAAGGGAAGTTCCCTTGTTTTATGGATAATTTGTGCAATATACGCAATCAATGAATCTTCTACGCTAATTTCTGCTACTTCTCTTTGACATTCCAATAATTCTTCTCTACTTCCGATTACTTTGATTGCTACATTTTCAAGGGTTTTATCAAATCCTTCATGATACCTTTTGATCACTTCTATTTCCCCTTGTATAGAAGGATAGTCGATATAAATCTTCATAAAAAATCTGTCTAGTAAAGCTTCCGGGAGTGGATAAGTTCCTTCATATTCTACTGGGTTTTGTGTAGCAAAAACCATAAAAGGTTCCTCTAATTTATATTCCACTCCATCAATAGTCACCCTTCCTTCTTCCATGGTCTCAAGGAGACCTGCTTGAGTCTTTGGCGGCGTTCTATTAATTTCATCTCCTAATAATAGATTTGTAAAAATAGGTCCTTTGATAAACTCAAACTCTCTTTCCTTTGTGTTATAGATTCTAGCGCCTGTAATATCTGACGGCATCAAATCTGGTGTAAACTGCACACGATTAAACCCTATTCCCATTGTCTTTGCTAGTGATTTAATCAATAGAGTTTTGCCAAGGCCCGGTACCCCCTCTAACAATACATGCCCCTTTGTTAATAAGGCTATAAGAATCAAATCTATAACTTCTTCCTGCTCAACAATAACCTTACTCAGTTCATTTTTTATGCCCTTAATCAATTCCTTTGTTTTAATCTCTTCCAACCCTCTTCTCTCCTTTTTGCTAGCATTTGTGTCAATTCATCCAAATCTTTTATAATGTTTATAAAATGTTTTTGATTGTTCATTGGTGTTTGAACATGAAATACCCTTAAAGCTTTTTCTTTATAAGGTATACTATACTTTTCCCATAAATCGATCACTTCTTCTTTTTTTACTCTTCTTTTAAAAGTTTTATTCAATTCATTTTGAAACTCCATAAAAAATGCATTATACACAGTAGTCATATTTCCTCCCTTTTCATAAAGGTTGGCAGCAGCATATAAATATTCATTTTCCTTTCTTTCGATTTCAGTTATAATTCTTTTAGCTTTTCCAAATCTCTTTCCTAAATAAACAATACACCCTACTAACACAAATATTAATTGAAAAAGTATGACTTTTACATAAAAAGGAAGATTTCGATATAAAGAAGGCGTCTCTCCTCTTATAAATCGATAATATTCATTAAAAAATATATCCCCTTTAAAACGATCTATACATTTTAAAATAAAATAAGCCCCTTCTTTGTCTTTTAATAAAGTTTCATTCGTAATGAGTTTAATATCTCCAATGACTACCTTTCCTTTTCCTAATGCATATACATATGCTTTTTCCTCATATTGGTCTAAAAGAGTAGAATATTTATATTCTTTATGTCGATCTGTTAAATAGATTAGTTTTCCACCTTTTTTAATAAAATCTTCAGCTTCCTCTAACTTAAAAGATAAGGGCTGGTTATTTTCAGTAACTATATAAATCCCTTCAGAAGATTGATTTAAAAAGGGAGATGCATCCATAGTTACAGAATAACCTAAAGTTTTTAATGTGTCATAATAAATAGATACCCCTTCTTTTGATGTATTTAAAACCAAAGATTCATTGTTTTTATTTGCCTTTCCTATGGTTTGATCAATAATATTAAAAGAATTTACTAAGTAGATGATAATCACTAAAACTACAATGCCTATAATATTACGCTTTTTCATGATAATTTTTGACCTCCATAAAAAGGTTATTGATTTGATCTTTGTACCAAATAAATTTCTCCTTTTCAATCTCTTTATTCCCATACCAAATATATTGAAAATAATCTCCTATATTTTTAAAAAGATAAACCCCACTAAATTCTTTATCCTTTAACACCTTTATGATTTCTCTATTCGTTTTTGAATCATCCAAAAAACATAAAGATTTTTCATTCATGCTCACAAGAATACTAATAAAATGAAGTCTAGTAGCATCTTTATAGTTTTTTTCTTGCTCACATTGGATGGCCTTTTTATATAAGCTTTCATAAGTTGTTTCTTCATCAATGGTTTCTCCATAAATAACTTTCTTATTTTCAGCTATATACTTATTTTGTCTTACTAAATAAAAAATAAGGACACCTATTAGAAGAATCACTATAATAATAAAAGTATTTTGAGTTGTATTTGTATTAATACTTGAATGAGTATCCCCTTTTGTAAATATCTTTTCTAGAAGTTTACCTAATTTTTCCCAAAACTTCTTAAAGATACTTTCTCTTTCCTTTAGATGCATATATTTAGCACTGTCTATAATTTGATTAACAGCTTCCTCAAATGTTTCCTTTGGCAATCTCACTTTTTTACTCCTTTATTCCTTACTTAAATTAATAGGTTTCATATTTATTGGCTCTTTTTTTACCTTAAGTGTTTCAATCATATTGTGTATTTTAAAACCTTCTTTTTTATACTTCATATTTACATAATAAAGGGTCCACATAATGGGTCCAACAGGTCCTAATAATATTCCTACTATGATATTGATAAAAGGTTGTGCTAATTGTACATACATCATAATCTGTGATATAAGAGAATCTCCTCCATTTATTTTCCCTAGTGCAAAATATAATAGGGTACAAATCCCTCCAATTCCTGCATAAATAGATACTTTAATCCCCCATTCAAACATCACAATGCTCATTACACGAAAAGTATTTTTTAGGACTTCTCCTTTTGCAAATTTTATACTTTTTTTTATGGATTTAAAACCCTTCTCCTTATCAAATATAGCAATATGAAGGGAATAGAATAAATAACTTCCAATAACAGCCCCAATGAAAGCATAAATGAGTATATTCATCATAATTCCAAAAAAAGTTAATTCCTTTAATTGATTAGCAAAAACTGTAATCGTCGCAGTTGTAACACCCATAACCCCCATGATAATCACAATAGGTAACAAACAAATAGCCAATGCTGTAGTCACTCTAATACATGGCATAAAACTTGAAAAAGCCCTTCCTACTGCTTCAAAAGCATCTACATTTTCTCCATTTACATATCCATAGGTTATATGAAAAGCCCCTGCTTTACCCATACACGAAACTGTAACCATTCCTATAAACATAATTGTACAAAAACAAATAAATCCAAATGTTCCATCCAATGTAATAAAAGATACCATAGGTATTAATAACAATCCTCCTGCAAATACTATCAGCATCACTGCAATAGCAAACATGATTTGATATCCTATTAAGCTCTTTAACTTCTTTTTATACACTTCCATAGATAAATCTAAAACTTTTGCATCTGTTATTTTTTCATTAAACCATTCTTTCATGATCCCCCTCCTTATCTGTTCATATAATTTTAACATATTCTGTATATTATTGTAATATCATTTATATTTTAACATTCTTTCTCATTCATCATCCTTCATATAAATACTTTTTATAGATGAAATTATCCTTATCTACAATTTTTTGTTTTCTTCAAATTATAAAAAAGCCTTCTTCTAAAGAAGACTTTTTTATAATTTATCTTATGCTATAGATATATAAATCCAATCTGGCAAATAACTAACTAATTCTTTCATAACCTTCCTTGCATTTGCTTCAAAAACACCCGTTTGTTCATAGGCTTCTCCTCCTGATTTTCCTACTAAATCTGATACCCCTCGAAGTATAAGAAGTCTTTTATTATTTCTTTTAGCTACCCAAGCAATAGCTCCAGATTCCCAATCACCTACAATTACCCCAAATTTTTTATTAAGGTCTTCTACTTCATTAGGCTGAAGATCTCTATCCGCAGTAGCAATTGATGTTCTTTTTACTTTCTGTGGATACTCTCCCTGCATCCAGGATAAGTCTATATCCGTACTAAAATGCTCAATAGCCTCAAAAGCATCATCCATTTCTTCAATAATATCATAAACAATCGTTCTATCCACTAAAACAGTAGTTCCTCTTTCTACTAGTCCTTCAAAGCCTCCGCATGTTCCCATATTAATAATACTATCTGGTTGCCACTGATCTATCACATATTGAGTAGAAGCAGCCGCAGATATTTTGCCCCATCCTCCATGAAAAAAAATGATTGGTTCTATATCTTCTCCAATAGCCATTTCTGTTTGAAACCATTTTCCATAGGGTGAATCCTGAAGATGAACATTCTTAAAAATTTCACATATTATTTTCCATTCTGTCCTAGCTGAAATGATCACCACTACTCTCCCATCCATCATTTTAATCTCCTCTCTTTCTCACTATTAAGGCTAATACATTTACTTATATATGTTGGGTCAAGTTTATCAAACCATATATAATATTTATTCAATCCTCTCTTCCCTAAAATAGATATATGCTTCAGATCATATGTACTTATTATCATGCCATCTTGTGCTCCATGAAAAACTAATCTATAAGATTCTATTCCCGTCACATCATAAGTAGAAGTTATCCCTCTACCTGCTTCTCTATCCTTTACCATATAAAACCATTTTTTTAATTTCTATATACCTTCACAATTTTCCTCCTTTATCATAAGATACTTTTATTATAAAAAAACACCCCTTTTAAACATAGGAGTGATTTATATATCCTTATTACAATAAATATTTAGCAACCTATTCAAGAAGGTTTCTTAAATTTTCTTATCATATTTCTTTATTTTTGTCATTACAAATAATATAGTTGGAATCACTCCTGCAGCTACAAATCCCATATATCCTATATACTTATAAAATTCCTCTACTTGACCAATTGTTTTAGGAATTCTTGATACAAAAAAAGACAAAATGATCAGAATAAATGAAAGAAGGTTAAAAGAAATCTTCTTACAATATTTATGCATCAAAAAAGTAGCCCCATATGCCCATATGGTAACTGTACAAAATATAGCCATCAACCAAATGCCTATTACAACACCATCTAATCTCCTTAAAAATTGAAAAGCTGAAATTTCCGTACTTCGCACTGCTGTCAATAATGCACCTTTATAATGTATAACCGAATCTCCTAAAATAGCTATACAGGCTTCCACTTCAAGTATATAAAGAATTCCTATAAAGATTATCATAAAAATGGTATATTTAAATATTTTTTTATTATTTATGTTTCTATCAAAAGGGATAATACTAATTAATTCCATCCCCATTAATGGTCCTATTGTCACTGAAGTTGCTTTAAAATATGTTATGATGTCTTCTGTAACAAAGAGTGGTTTTAAATTGATTAATTTTCCTTCAGTGAATAAAGATAAAATGATGATTAAAAATCCTATAATAATAATTCCTCCATATATTTCACAAATCCTAGCAATAACTCCTAATCCTTTTATTACTGCATAATATGAAACAAAAAGAATAAGTAAACTTAATGCCCACACAGGTGTTTTCAATAATACAGTAAGCTTAACGAATTCACTAACAATTCTTGTTACAATGGTAAATGCTAAAAAATAATATACAATGTATATACTAACAAATATGAACCCTATATATTTTCCAGTTAATATCTCACTATATTCATCTATTGTTTTATTTTCATGTACATATCCAAGGTATGTAACTATATATGTAAAAAAAACAGCTATTGTTATTGCAATACATAAAGCAAACCATCCTCCTGTTCCTGTTTTTTCTACAATATTTTTAGTAAGAGGCATAATACCATATCCTACGATTACACCAAAAATTATAAATGCAATTTGCCTATTTGTAAGGTATTCTTTCAATACTTATTACCTCCTCATAAGCATATCTTTTCCACATATAAATGATTTTACCCAAATATTTAAATTTTCCATCCATCACCTCCTCTTGACAAATAATTTTATTTTCACTATACTAATTTTAGTCATTCAATATTCATATTTTTTATACTGATTTTCGGCTTGCCACCGTTACAAGGTGAATACGAATTTTCATTCGTAGAACAGGGTGATAACACGATACTTATTTCGTCCCTTAGATAAATTTTCTAATTTATCTAAGGGGCGTTTTTATTTTTTTGTTCTATTTATAATCTTTAAAATATTTGAGGAGGTAATACAAATGAATGATTCAAAAAAAATTAAGGAAGGCTATTTATTAGTTGCCATCTGCGCAGCATGTTGGGGAATGATGGCCATACTTACAAGAAAACTAAGCGAATTAGGTTTTGATGATCTATCTATATCAGCCCTTAGACCAACAGTGGCAATACTTTTTTATGTAACCTATAATCTAATTAAAGATCCAAAATGCTTTAAGACTGATTTTAAAAGTATCTTATTTTTTATGTTCTATGGAATTGTTGCACTGGATGGTATGTTTATTTCTTTTACCTATGCAGTAAAATATACTAGTATTGCAACTGCTTCTGTTTTATTATTTACAAATCCGATTTTTGTAATGATCATGTCCTACTTTATATTCAAAGAAAAATTTACATTACAAACAACTCTTGCTCTTATTTTATCAATCGTTGGATGTTTCTTGATTTCCAAAGGATATGATCCTGAATCATTAAAATTTGACAATTTGTTTGGAATAGGAATGGGCGTGTTATCAGGTTTTACCGTTGCACTTCAAAATATTTTAGGTAAGCTTGGTGCAAAAAAATATTCTCCTAAAACGCTTTTAGTATATTCTTTTATATTTGCTTCAATTTTTTTATGGTTCTTTAGATCTCCCGTATCATTAATGGAGCAAACTAACAATTTAACATCTATTTTTTACATCATCGCAATAGGTTTTATAGCAACAGTAATTCCTAATGGATTATTTATAAAAGCATTGCAATATGTTGAATCTGGTAAAGCAAGTATTATATGTAGTATCGAACCCATCATTGCAGCCATATTAGGATATCTTATTTACAAAGAAACTCTAGAAATGCCTCAGATTATTGGAATGGCTTCCATCTTATTTGCAGTAGTATTGATTCAGATTAAAGATAAAATAACAACTAAAAAAAGAAATAAACAATCACTTTCTTGTTCTTAACATCAGCATGATTATATTTTATAACTAAATCTTTTACTTTTTCATATATATCTAAAAAGCACCCATTCCGATACATAGAAATGGGTGCTTTTGTAATGATCAATTTAAAATTATCCTAATTCATTCAACGCAACATGATACTTTGGATCTTCAATAATATTCACTTCAACAATTTCTTTTGCATCTTTAATAAACGCATAACATTCTGTGCTTAAATGTTTTAGATGAAGTTTTTTATCTAAATTTTTATATTTTTCTGTTAATGTATTGATACTTTCAATCCCTGTATGGTCAAAAACTCGTGCATGCATAAAATCTATCACAATATCTTCTGGGTCATTTTTAATATCAAATGATTCTACAAAATTACGGGAAGACCCAAAAAATACAGCGCCTCTTATTTGATACACTTTAGTACCATTTTCTTCTATATACGTATTCACATCAATTCTTTTTCCTTTTTCCCAAGCAAATACTAAAGAGGATACAATTACTCCTACGCCTACTGCAATAGCCAAATCTTCAAATACAGTAACCACGGAAACCAATACAATAACAAAAGCATCTGCCTTTGGAATATTTCTCATAATTCTAAAACTTGCCCATTCAAATGTTGCAATAACTACCATAAACATTACTCCTGTTAGGGCTGCTAAAGGGATTTTTTCTATCAAATTTGCTCCAAACAGTATAAACCCTAATAAAAATAGTGATGCTGAAATTCCAGATAACCTTCTACGTCCTCCAGAATTAATATTGATCATACTCTGTCCAATCATAGCACAGCCACCCATTCCACCAAAAAAACCTGTTATGATATTGGCAAGACCTTGTCCCATACATTCTTTATTACTTCTACCTCTTGTATCTGTAATTTCATCAACTAGTGTTAAGGTCATAAGAGATTCAATCAATCCTACTGCAGCAAAAATGACTGCATAAGGAAATATAATTCTTAGAGTTTCTAAATTTATAGGTACATTAGGTATATGAAACTGAGGAAGTCCTCCTCCAACACGAGCAATATCTCCAACAGTTCTTGTATCTAAATCTAAAGTATTTGCAAGTACCGATACTACAATAATTGCAAATAAGGATGCTGGTATTGCTTTTGTTAATTTAGGCAAAAAGTAAGTAATCATCATAGTCAATGCTACTAATCCTACCATGATCCAAAGGGATGAACCCGTCATCCAATGTAGTGTTCCATCAGTAGAAGCTACTTTAAATTGATTTAATTGAGCTAAAAAAATCACAATAGCCAATCCATTTACAAAGCCTAACATAACAGGGTGTGGAATAATTCTTACAAATTTACCCAACTTCAATATTCCTACTAATATTTGTATAATCCCCATTACAACTACTGCTGCAAATAAGTATTCTACTCCATGTTGTGCTACAAGTGCTACCATAACAACTGCAAGTCCCCCTGTAGCTCCAGAAATCATTCCTGGTCTTCCCCCCAAAATAGAAGTGATGAGTCCCACTAAAAAAGCTGCATATAATCCTACCAATGGCTTAACTCCTGCAACCAAAGCAAAGGCCACAGCTTCTGGCACTAATGCCAAAGCTACTGTAAGTCCTGATAAAATTTCGTTTTTTACATTCATTTTTTCAACATTTTCTTGATTAAATAACATACATTCCCTCCAATTCTTATATTGTCACGAAAAACAATAGTATCATATAATCTACATAAAATCTATACTAAACTTATATAAATTGATAAAGAAAAAATCACCCATTCACATATAAATATAAATGAGTGATTCTACCTTTGTACTATTCTATTTAATACTAAATCTTTTTATTTAATAAATGATAAAAATTATTTTCAAATATTTTACATGAAATCCAAGCTTATATAATGATTGTAAAAATATCTATATATCTTATGAATTAAGTAATATATCTTTATTTATTATGCTATAATAATCATGTATATTGTTTTTTATTCACCTAGAAAAGTATATTTTCTCCAACTTACTTTTCTTAGATTTATTATATTTTCAATCATAATTTTCAAAAATTTCATTTTTTAGAGGAGGGGTACTATGAGTAAAGCAGTAAATATTGATTGGAACAACCTAGGATTTAGCTATATTAAAACAGATTTACGTTATGTTTCAAGATGGAAAGATGGTAAATGGGATGAAGGAGAATTAGTTGAAGATAATAAACTTTCTATCAGTGAAGCTTCCACAGCCCTTCATTATGGACAACAATGTTTTGAAGGATTAAAAGCCTATCGTACAAAAAGTGGTAAAATTCAACTTTTCAGACCAGATCGAAATGCAAATCGTTTAAACGATAGCTGTAGCCGTGTTTTAATGCCTGAAATACCAGTAGAAAAATTTATAGATGCTTGTATTCAAGTTGTCAAAGCTAATGAACACTATGTTCCACCCTATGGAACTGGAGGAACCCTTTATCTTAGACCATTTGTTATCGGTGTTGGGGATAATATCGGTGTAAAACCAGCTCCTGAGTACATATTCTGCGTATTTTGCCTTCCTGTAGGTCCTTATTTTAAGGGCGGCATGAGTCCTGTAAACTTTATTGTTTCAGAATATGACAGAGCAGCACCATACGGAACAGGAGCAGCAAAGGTAGGTGGTAATTATGCAGGAAGCCTTTATCCTCATGAATTAGCTGCTAAAAAAGGTTTTGCTGATTGTATTTATCTTGATCCAATGACTCATACAAAAATAGAAGAAGTTGGAGCAGCTAATTTCTTTGGTATTACTAAGGATAATAAATTTATAACACCAAAATCACCATCTATTCTTCCTAGTATTACAAAATATTCATTACTATATCTTGCAAAAGAATATCTAAAAATGGAAGTAGAAGAAAGAGATGTTCTTATCGATAACTTAGATGAATTTAAAGAAACAGGTGCATGCGGAACTGCAGCTGTTATCACTCCTATTGGTGGTATAGAATATAAAGGAGAACTTCATGTATTCCATAGTGAAACAGAAGTTGGTCCTGTTACAAAAAAACTTTATGATACCCTTTATGGCATTCAATTTGGGGATGTAGAAGCACCAGAAGGATGGATTGTAGAAGTTAAATAAAAATGAAGCTTGCCAAACGCTTGGCAAGCTTCATTTAATTTATATTTTATTTATTTTTACTTGATCTAATAAACGCTCAACATCTTCACTTTTACATAGATCCAGTGAAAAAGCTGTGGCACTACCAGAAGCAATTCCCCATTTGAAAGCTTCCTCCATATCTGCCTTTTGTAAATAACTAGCAATAAATCCTGCGATCAAAGAATCTCCTGCTCCTACAGAGTTTTTCACAACCCCTTTTGGCACAGACCCATCATATATGCCTTCATTACATATAAGCAAAGCTCCATCTTCTGCCATTGAAACGATTACATTTTTTGCACCCATCTCCCTAAGTTTTTTTGCATAAAAAACTATTTCTTCTTTTGTATTTATTTCAGCATCAAATAATTCTTTTAGTTCCTCTTTATTTGGTTTTATTAAAAAAGGATTATTCTTTAACGTAGCAATCAGAGCTTCTCCTGCTGTATCAATCACAACTTTTACTTTATTAGTTTTACATCTTGCTTGTAGTTTTGAATAAATGTCTCTTGATAAGCTTTTTTGAATATTTCCTGCAAGTACAAGATAATCCTTGCTGGTTAATTTATTTATTTTTTTTAATAATGTCTTTATATTTTCTTCTGTAATAGGAGGACCTGCTCCATTGATCTCCGTTTCTTCATGAGATTTAAGCTTTATATTGATTCTTGTATCTTCTTTTACCGTTATAAAATCCGTCTCAATTCCTTCATCTTCTAAATATTTTTTAATATACTCCCCTGTAAAGCCTCCTATAAACCCTAATGCTTTGCTATTAATATTCATATTTTTCAAAACCCTTGATACATTAATACCCTTTCCTCCAGGATATTTGTAACCCTTATTAACTCTATTTACTTTTCCTAATTGAAAACCTTCTACTTGCACTACATAATCTATAGATGGATTGAATGTTACTGTGTAGACCATTATTTTTCCACAACCTTTGTTCATGATTTCACTTTTGCCTCAACAATATAAGCATTGATCTCCTTTTCCATAAGTAACTCAATATATTTAGATCCATTTGTAACTACTACAATGTCTTTTTTATCTCAATATGAAAAATCAAGTTAAATGATTTAACAGAATCACTCTTCACTTAATACTTTATCAATTAATTGAATATATGTTTTTACATTTGTATCCATAGGAGATATACCATTATACCATGGTTTATTAATATTAGGTTTACGTGAAAAATATCTAGCCTTCAAAATTAACTCTGGTCGATATTCAAAGTGAAGAATATCAAAATGTGCCCATTTTCCCCCCCAAATAAAATTATTTTTTTCAAATAGTCTTACAATTTCTCGAGGATAAGCATTTAATCTTTTTTCTCCTTCCTCACGAGATGTCCACTTCCAATAATCTCTTTTATCCCTTCTAAGATCAATAGCTGTTCCAAAAGAATGAGGACTCAGCCGATTGGTCCCTGCAATCAAACGATAATTAAATGTCCCGCTAGCAGGAACTATAAAAGCATATAACTTTGGATTCTTTTCTGCTAAACTTACAATTTCTTTCATCGTCAGTTTTAAAGATTTTGCTGCTTTATTATTTGTATTAAATGGATAATTTTTATAACCAATTCTTACATTTTTAAGATTTGATTCAATCTCATGCTTAGATTTCCCATATACTTCTTTTAATAAAGGATAAACTCTAATTCGACCAGGATCACAATTCTTATCCATTAAGCCATGAATATCTAAAAGAGGATATATTTCTTCCATCATATCCTGTAAATCTGGATCATCAAGTTTTTGTTGATAATTCTTTAACTTTTTATCATCATAAATAATTTTCGCCCCTGATTTTATAACAATATAAACTTTATTATCTTCCTTTTCTATATCAATAATATTCTCAGGATAAGCCATCATCAAGCATAATAAGTCTCTCTTCATCGTTATCTCATATGCATTTATTTGTGGTTCATTAGCCATGAAATTTTTCAAAAAATTTTTTTGACTACATCCATTCATAACCAATAAACACAAAATTATAAAAAAAGGTATTCGTTTTTTCATGAAATCATTCCATCCCTTTACAATATATTTATTTACATCTTTTTACTTTTATTGATCTTGATAAACTTATTATGTGTATATCCAATAGATTTTAATAACTTTCTAAAGGTTCTTATATACTTCATTTCTTATTTATGTATCTATTTTTTGTTCATAAACAATAAAAAATCCTCCATCATAAGATTAAGGATTTTTAATATTCTCTAATGTCTCTGGTTATATACTTTTGTTTTCCTGTATTTGCATCAAATATGATTGCATACATTTTATCATTTATATTTATTTGGACTTCATATTCTAATTTTGAGTTTCTATTTCTTATCAAAATACATTTTTTCACATTAAGTTTCTTATCTAATTTTGAAAGGATTTCTTCTTTTTTTAGCTTAGGCTTTTTGATATTCTTTAGAGGTAACATATTTTCCATTCTAAAGGACCCAAAATCTCCATTTCCCTTAATATTTAACTCAAATTGTTTTGTCTCATCGTATAAATCATCAATTTTTCTTATATAAGAGTAAGTTATATCACATATTCTATAATCACAATAATCTACATCTCTTTTATAATTTATATAGTGTCCATCATCCATTTTTTCAAAAATATCTTTTGCTATAGTATCAATCGTTTTTTCACTTTTTACCTTTTTATCTACAATCCAACTCGATAAATCAATATCTACTATATTGTACTTTTTATTATAAGTAAAACTATATCTATTACTAAACTCATCAACATTTCTAAAAAAACTATTAAAATAATATGTATCTGGTTCGAATTGACTTTTCTCATCATAAACGATTTTAAAATCATAAGGAAACACCTTATCTACAATCTCTTGAGTCAATTTTATTGCCTCATGAACACTAATGCTTTCATATTTTTCTTTTTTTAAAGGATTTCTTAAAAATGCATATTTTTCACTCTTTAATAGAGTATCTACTTTTTCAGAAAAATTCATATAGTTCTTTCCTTTATAAAAAAGTTTTTTTGTAGCATCATATTCAATTTCTTCATTCAAAGCAATTACCTTTTTATTAAAATCATATAATATCATTAAATATTTTTTTTCATCATCTGTTATGATATTATCTTCTATAATATTTTTTATATATTCTCTTGTATCCTTCAAATAAAAATCTATATAATCATCTTTTACATCTTTATTATTTTTATTAAATATATAACGATTTGCCTCTTCTAATGCAAAAACAGTGTACTTTCCTAAATATAACTTATTATAAATTTCTTCATAATTTTTTTCACTTGTAAGTAGTAGCTCTGCAATATTTTCATTATATGCCCCCAAATACCATTTAAAGTTTCTATAACTTTTATATAAAGATGTATTTATATCATGTTTCATATCCATATAATCTGGGAAAGCATACTGTGCTAATAGTATCACTACTATATAAAAAATAATATTCATTATCTTTTTTATTTTCTTTTTCATCTGTCCATCCCCCTATATATTGTCTATTTTATTCTACCATATTTTACAAAATAAGAACCAGTCTAAAAATGACTTAGACTGGTTTTTATTTTTATTTATCTAGTATATTTTTCACAACAGACTTAACTGCTACAGCTTCATCTTTTAGTTCTATTTCTACATTTGAACCTTCTTTTATTTTTCCTAATAGATATTTTTCAGCAATTTCATCTTCTATATATTTTTGAATAGTTCTTCTTAAAGGTCTTGCTCCGTATTTTTCATCATATCCCTTTTCTAGAATGAAGTCTTTTACTTCATCTGAAACTTCTATCATTATTTCTTTTTCTTTTGCTTCCTCCATTACTTCTTTTAGCATAAGGTCTATAATCTTTCGTAGTTCATCTTTGGATAGATGCGTAAATATAATAGTCTCATCTACTCTATTTAAAAATTCTGGTCTAAAGGTTTCTCTTAACGCATCCTTTACACGATTTTCTAAAGCATTGTAAGTACTTTTTGCAAAACCAATGCTATTTGATTTAAAATTAGTCCCTGCATTAGAGGTCATAACAATAACCGTATTCTCAAAGAAAACTGTTCTTCCTTGACTGTCTGTCAATCTTCCATCTTCAAGAATTTGAAGAAGCATATTGAATACATCTGTATGTGCCTTCTCTATTTCATCTAAAAGAATAACAGAATACGGTTTTCTTCTTACCTTCTCCGTAAGCTGTCCTCCCTGATCATATCCTACATATCCTGGAGGCGCTCCGATTAATTTAGAAACTGTATGTTTTTCCATGTATTCAGACATATCAATACGAATCATGGCTTCTTCGCTTCCAAAAAGCTCAAAGGCTAGTGTTTTTACAAGCTCTGTTTTTCCTACTCCAGTAGGTCCTACGAAAATAAATGAAGCAGGCTTTTTCTTCTTTCTAAATCCTGAGCGATTACGACGTATGGCTTTTGATAAACTTGTTACAGCTTCATGCTGCCCTATAACTCTTTGATGTAATCTTTCTTCTAAATTTAAAAGTTTCTTAGCTTCTTCTTCTGTAATTCTTTGTACAGGAATTTTTGTCCAAGCTTCAATAACGAAAGCAATATCTTCTATGGTAATTTCTGACTGACAATTGTCTTTTATCTTATTGATTTTTTCTTGTATTTTAAATTCTTTCATCTTACACTCTGCTGCTTTTTCAAAATCATTATCAATGGCTGCTTTTTCTTTTTCCTCTTTTATTTTATTGATTTCCTCTTTTAAATCCTCTATCTCTATAAGTCCTTGATTTTTTAAGTTTGCCCGTGAACCAGCTTCATCAATTACGTCAATAGCTTTATCTGGAAGAAATCGATCTGTAATATATTTTTCAGATAAATTAGCAGCGGCTACAATAGCTTCTTTGGATATTTTTACTTTATGATAATCTTCATAATAATCTTTTATTCCTTCTAATATTTCTATGGTCTCATCAATCGTAGGCTCTTCTACTAAAACAGGTTGGAATCTTCTTTCAAGAGCTGCATCCTTTTCTATATGTTTTCTATATTCTTCAAGAGTTGTTGCTCCAACAACTTGTATATCTCCTCTTGCAAGGGCTGGCTTTAGAATATTTGCTGCATTCATAACCCCACCATGTACTTCTCCAGCACCCATAATATTATGGACTTCATCAATGACTAAAATCACGTTTCCGCATTCCGTTGCTTCTTTTATGATGGATTTCATACGTCCTTCAAACTGTCCTCTAAATTGAGTACCTGCTACAACAGCTGTTAAATCAAGAAGATATATTTCGTGATGGAATAATTTTGATGGAACTTGTTTATTAACAATTCGAACTGCTAATCCCTCTGCAATAGCAGTTTTTCCAACTCCTGGTTCTCCAATCAATATAGGATTATTTTTTGTTCTTCTATTTAATATTTGTACTACTCGATCAATTTCTCTATTTCTTCCGATAATTTTATCTACTTCGTCATTCTTAGCTTTTTCTGTCAAGTTCGTCCCATACTGTTCTAAAAATTTCTTCTTTTTTCTAGATTTTTTATTTTTTTTATCATCTTTTACTTCTTCCTTGGTTTTTGAAGTGGGTTCATTTATTTCTGTTTCAGATTCTTGATGATCCTCATCTTTCATAAAGGGAAATGCTCCTTCAGCAAGATTTTCTAAGAAATTCTCATCTTCTAATCCATCCATATCCATACCTTGGAACATGTCTTTCATTTGCTCCGTTAAATTTTCAATATCTTCTGGATTCATCCCCGCTTGTTTCATCAATTGATCTACAACAGGAATCCCCATCTTTTTTGCACATTCTATGCATAAACCTTTAATCTCAGTTTTTCCATTTTCAACTTGTGTCGTAAATACTACAGCTATGTTTTTCTTGCAAACAGAACACATCTTCATATATATCATCTCCATCTTTGTGTTATAAAAATCCTACTTCATTCAGTGGGAGCTTTTCTTATCAACGCTTAACAAATGCAATTGCTGTGATTACAGTATAACATATTCCCTAATTATTAAAAATGAGCTTAGAGAATAATTCTCTAAACCCATGAAATTTTTTTCATGTAAATCTTAAGCTTCTGAAACATTTATTCCATAAAATATTTCTGTCATTTCTCCATCTAATTTATGAATAATTTCTTCTTTTTCTTCTACACTTAAATCTTTTTCATTTTTTTCAAACAAATAATCATCAAGCTTAAATTCCTTTAGTTTCATCTTTGTATGAAATATATTAGATTGATAAATATTCATATCGATTAAACTATATCTTTGGATTGTTTCTTTGGCAATAAAATTTTGTATAGAGTTAATATCATGATCTATAAAATGCTTTTTACCATCTATATCTCTCGTAAAACCTCTCACTCTATAATCTATGGTAATAATATCTGAATCAAAACTACCTATTAAATAATTTAAAGCTTTGAGAGGAGAAATTTCCCCACAAGTAGCCACATCAATATCTACCCTAAATGTACTTATATCATTTTGTGGATGACTTTCAGGATAAGTATGAACAGTTACATGACTTTTATCTAAGTGTCCAACAATATTTTCACGGATTGGTGTTAATATTCCTCTATTACAAGAAGGGTCTAATACATATAAAGGCACTTCTTCTTCTGAAATCAATAATGTTACACTTGCTCCTTGGGGATCATAGTCTTGTTTCGCAACATTTAAAACACTTGCCCCTATGATTTCTGTAACATCTGTCAATATTTTTGTTAATCTTTCAGAATTATACTGTTCATCAATATATTCAATATATCTTTTTTGATCCTCTTCAGTTTTTGTATAACAAATATCATAAATATTAAAACTTAATGATTTTGTTAGATTATTAAAACCATATAATTTTATCTTGTTTGTAATATTTTTTGCCAATTACCATTCCTCATTTCTATTTAAATTCTAAGAAAAATTATATATTGTATTATCATAATGTTCAATATAATTTTTATAAAAAAATGATAATTTTTTTATTAAATAAATTTATTAATCATATACTATAATACCCTAAAAATAAATATTTTTTCAATATATAAAAATATCTATTTTTTGTTATTTATTTACATTTACTTTCCTTAACATAATATTTTCTTTAACAAATTAAAAAATGTGATAGACGTATCTTCATCTACCACATTTTTCCCTTTTTAAAACTTGTTTATACCATTCTTTGAAACGATTCCTTTAATTAATGTTTTTACTTCAATCTTTTCTTTGACTATTTCATATGCATCTGCAATCATATCCATAGCTATTTTTTCTTTCTCCTTATTATTGGCGTGAATAGTCGCAATGGCTTCTCCTTTTTTTACAAAATCTCCAATCTTCTTTTGAAGAACAATTCCTACCGATAAATCTATTTCACTTATCTTTGTTTCACGGCCTGCACCAAGTACTAAAGCTGCTCTTCCTATATCATCAGCCTTTATCCCTTTTACATAGCCATCTACATTCGCTAATACTGGCTCTATAATACTTGCAGTAGGTAGTAAGGATGGATTGTCAACAACCTCTGGATTTCCACCTTGTGCTTTCACAAGTTCTTTAAGCTTCGTGATTCCATCCCCTGATGCAATAATATCCTCAAGTATTTTTCTCGCTTCTTCAACAGTACTCGCTCTTTCTCCTAAAACAAGCATATGTGATCCTAAAACTAAACAAAGCTCTGTAAGATCTTTTGGACCTTTTCCTTTTAATGTATCAATGGCCTCTTTTACCTCTAACACATTTCCAACAGCAAACCCTAGGGGTTGATCCATATCTGTTATTACACCAATTGTATTTCTACCAATATGTGTTCCTATATCTACCATTTCTTTTGCTAATGAAAAAGCATCCTCTTCTTTTTTCATAAAAGCACCACTACCCGTTTTTACATCAAGTACAATTGCATCAGCTCCTGATGCAATCTTTTTACTCATAATACTACTTGCAATCAAAGACATATTATCAACTGTTGCAGTAACATCGCGAAGAGCATACAACTTTTTATCTGCTGGTGCTAAATTCGCAGTTTGTCCCCCTATGGCAATTTTCTTTTCATTTACATTTTTTATAAACTTTTCAACAGACATATCTACTGAAAACCCTTCAAAAGACTCTAATTTATCAATAGTTCCTCCTGTATGCCCAAGACCTCTACCTGACATTTTTGCAACAGGTGCTCCAGCTGCAGCAACAATAGGACCCAAGATTAATGTAGTCGTATCACCCACACCACCCGTACTATGTTTATCAACTTTCACCCCTTCAATAGCTGATAAATCAATGATTTCTCCACTATCTACCATGGCCTTTGTTAAATCAGCAGTTTCTCGTTTATTCATTTTTTGAAAATATATGGCCATCATTAAGGCTGAAACTTGATAATCAGGAATTTCTCCTTTTGTATACCCTTGTATAAAATAGTTAATTTCTTTAGTTGTTAGTTCTTCATCATTTCTTTTTTTCATAATCAAATCATACATTCTCATTATTATCACCTCATAATTTGCAAATGTTTTCCTTATCCCTAAATGCTAGATATTAATATCCAGCACTTTCATCTTTCTTTCCTTCAACAATAGCAATAGAAGCACTAGCTCCTATACGACTAGCTCCTGCTTTTATAACTAATTCTGCATCTTCTCTCGTTCTTACACCACCAGAAGCCTTAACCCCCAAATCAGGTCCTACTGTTTTTCTCATCAATGCTACATCTTCTACAGTTGCTCCACCTGTTGAAAAACCTGTTGAAGTTTTTACAAAATCAGCTCCAGCTTCCTTTGAAATTTCACACACCTTTACTTTTTCTTCCTCAGTTAGAAGACAAGTTTCTATAATTACTTTTACAAGAGCTTTACCTTTTGCTGCATCTACTACTGCTTTTATATCTTCTTTTACTACATCATATTTTTGGCTCTTTAATGCACCTACATTGATTACCATATCAATTTCTTGTGCTCCATTTTCAATGGCTTGCTTTGTTTCAAAGGCTTTTACTTCCTTTGTTGTAGCCCCTAGTGGAAAGCCTACAACGACACATGTTTTTACATTTGTTCCTTCTAATTCATCTCTTACGAGGGAAGTATAGTATGCATTTACACATACAGAAGCAAATCCATATTCTCTTGCTTCAGCACAAACTTTTTTGATTTGTTCCTCTGTAGATTGTGGTTTTAATAAGGTGTGATCAATATATTCTTGCATTTTCATTTTAATCCTCTCCTTTTATTATTTAATATTTAAATTTTTATAAGCCTTCTCAAAATCATGTGAGCGGTTACACATCTTTGTAATTTGAGATGTGAATGATTCATCATTCACATCTATTTTTCAACATATTTTTCTGACCCATTTAATATAATCTCTGGTAAAAGGGTCATTCTTCTTATTTCTTTATTTTTTTCATCATTTAGACGATCTATAAGCATTTTCATTCCTTTTCTTCCTAATTCTAAGGTAGGCCCATTAATACAGCTAATATTCATTCCTATGATATTTAGAACTTCTAACTTATCAAATCCGATAATTGCTATATCTTGTGGGACATTAATTTTTTCCTCATAAAATGCTTTGATACATCCTAAAATCATCATATTACTACTTACAAAAATAGCAGTAGGTGGATCTTCCATTTTTAATATTTCCTTTGTTATCTCATAAGCATGTTCATACTTATATTCTCCATAAAAAATATATCGTTCTTCTAAAG
The DNA here is from genome assembly GCF_019884785.1 of Crassaminicella profunda. Classification (GTDB taxonomy): domain Bacteria; phylum Bacillota; class Clostridia; order Peptostreptococcales; family Thermotaleaceae; genus Crassaminicella; species Crassaminicella profunda. The sequence continues at coordinate 1,254,550 of NZ_CP082326.1, read as the reverse complement.
GAATATTATTCATAGCTAATGCTTTTTTATATCCAATAAATCTTTCTTTGGCAGGTCTTGAGTCCATCTGTCCATTGATGATTGCTATTTTTTTATGTCCTTCTTTAATGAGTGATTCTGTTCCATCATAAGCACCTTTTATATGGTCAATGAAAACGCCACTGAAGTTTTCATATTTCACATGTCCATCTATTAAAATAACAGGTATTCCGAACTTTTCAAGTGTCCCTAAATATTCACGGTTTTCTTTTTCTTTAGAAAAAGTAGGTGTAATGAGAATACCTTGAATTCTTTGCTCTTTTAAAAGCTGTAGAGCTTTTAATTCCTTTTCTACATTATCATCTGTATTAAATAAAATAATATTCAAATTGTGATCATCTGCTACTTGACTGACTCCCTTTATAATTTCTCCAAAAAACGGGTCATTGATTTCAGGAACAATTACACCTATTGTATTTGTTTTTCTTGTAGATAAACTCCTTGCAATAGCACTAGGTGTATAGTTTAATTCTTTTATTGCTTTTAAAACCTTTTGTCTTGTTTCATCTTTTACATATCCTGAATCATTTAAAACTCTCGATACAGTTGCACGAGATACTCCTGATTCCTTAGCAATATCATTGATTGTAATAGGCATTTTTGTTCCTCCCTATATGCCCCATAAAACAGGTAGCAAATCAAACCGTGTTACCGGTTTCATATTTATTATAAATGAAATTTCGATAAATTTCAATTCCTCAAATGAATTTCTATATATATATTCCCCCTCTAATACCGTGTCCAAACGATCAAAATTTTGTCAAAAAAATCACTCATCAATTTTAAGATAAGTGATTTTTATGGATTGGTAATTTTACAATCATTTTTGTGCCTTTTTCCAATTGACTTTCTACTTCTATATTTCCATTATGGCTTTCTACAATCCATTTTGCAATAGACAATCCCAGTCCAGCACCACCAGTAGCTTTTGTCCTAGATTTATCAGAACGATAGAAACGATCAAAAATATAGGGAATATCTTCTTTAGGAATTCCAATCCCTGAATCCTCTACACGAATGACTACATGGTTATTATATTTTTCTGAAGCAATTCTAATTTTCCCATTTACTGGCGTAAATTTAATGCTGTTATCCATCAATATTCTCAACATTTGCTTTATTAGCTTAGAATCAGCATATATCCATGTATCTTGATCTACAAAACATTCAATTTCATGGATTTGATCTATTAATTTCGTTTCTTTTATAATATCCTCTATTAGTTCACTCAATCTAAACTCTTGTTTCTCTAGCTTATAGGATTCATTATCTCCTCTAGCTAAAAATAGAAGTTGCTCTAAAAGCCTTTTCATATTTTCTGTCTCACTTTTTATTGCATCAATAGATTCTTCTAAAACTTCCCGATCATCCTTTCCCCATCTATCAAGTAAATTTATATATCCTTGAATAACAGCAATAGGAGTTCTTAACTCATGGGAAGCATCCGAAACAAACTGCTTTTGTCTTTCAAAAGATTCTTGTAATCGCCCAATCATATCATTAAAGGTACATGCAAGTTCCTTTAATTCATCATCAGGACCTCCAATATCTATTCGACTATTCAAATCATAAACACTGATTTCTTTTGCTGCATTGGTAATCTTTTTTATGGGGAATAATAGTTTTTTACTCAAATAAATACCTGATAAAATTGCTATGATGACCCCTACTATATTCATCATCATTAAATTATTATCCAATATTTGCACGAAATGGTCTTGTTCCTCTATGTTTTTTACTAACAACATAGAATATAACTTCGTATCTTTTGATAGCTCCTTATGCATATAAAATACATCTACTTGATCAATATCTTCCCATTCATAGTTATCCCAATTTCCTCCACCACCCTCTACTTGATTGTATATTTCTTGATCAACAGCTTTGTATTTACTTTCTAATATTACGCCATTTTCATTATAAATTTTCAAATAGATATTATTAAAATTTATTTCTTTGAATAAATCTTCATTGATAGGTTTTCCTTCTTGAATGTATGCTTCAACCAATTGATAGGTCTTTTGTAGTTCTTCCTTTGTTTGCTGTACTAAAATACGTTTAACTTGCCAATTACTCATCATACTAATAATAATTAGAATCAAAGAAAGAATCACTGCATAGATTGCTGTCAATTTAAAAGAGATGGATATTCTTTTGTTTTTAAAATTCTTTAATTTTATTTTATTCATCTTTAATCACATACCCTACTCCTCTTACTGTATGAATATACTTTTCTTTATATGGATCATCAATTTTACTTCTTAAATATCTTATATATACATCCACCACGTTAGTATCTCCTAGATAATCATATCCCCATACAGCTTCTAGTATCTGTTCCCTTGTTAAAACGATTTGCTTATTTTTAAGAAGATATGCTAATAACTCATATTCTCTCTTAGTCAAATCTATAAGATTTTCTCCTACTTTTACTTGATGAATATCTGTATTTATGGTCAAATTTTTTATTTTTATATGATTACTATTTTTCCTTACTCCTTGTGCTCTTTTCAAAACCCCTCGAATTCTTGCTAATAATTCTTCTATTGCAAAGGGCTTTGTCAAATAATCATGGGCGCCTAAATCAAGCCCCATAACCTTATCCTCAACCTGATCTTTCGCTGTCAACATAATGATGGGTACATCTGAAAAGCGTCTTACCCTTCTACAAACCTCCATACCATTAATTCCTGGAAGCATAATATCTAATATTACTAAATCATAGTCTCTTTCTTCAATTTCTTTAAGGCCTTCTCTCCCATCATGTTTTATAGCTACTTCATACTCCTCATATTTAAGCTCTAGTTCAACAAACCTAGCGATTTTTTCTTCATCTTCTATAATGAGTATTCTATATGCTTTCACTATAATTTTGCCTCCCTTTTTGTTTTTAAATGATTTCCTATATTATATCAATAAATTTACCAATAATAAATCGTAAAACAATTCAAATACTCAATCAATTTATGAATCTCTATGAATTATACAACTATCAAAAACCTCAGATGGTATTTTTTTGAAAAAGCATTAAACCTTTATCCCCACTCTATTTTATTATGAATGGGTATACACCAACAAATATAAATATAACCGCCGCCATTCCTTGGATTAAATGCACATATTGAGGAATTTCCTTATACATTTTCTTTGAAAAATATCCAGCCATAGTACCATAAATTATCACAGGTGATATGGAATTAAAAATACCAAATACCAACATTAAAAGACATGCATTTAATGATGTTAGCGTTGCTGAAAATAAAAGCATCACAGCTAGAGGATAACATGGCGTCATACCATATGCTACACCTGCTAACCATAAAGGAACATGCTCAATAATTCTTTCCTTTTTTTCTTTGTTCGTAACAGTTTTGCTACAGCTTTTTTTATCACAACAGCTTTTCTTTTTAAACAACTTATAAAGAATCATAATCCCTGTGAAAATTTCAACAATATTTAATATAATTTTCGAATCAAATCCTCCAATAGTTGTATTTTGTCCAATGATTGCAGTTCCCATCAAGGATGAAATAAGCCCTAATAAAATCATAACCATTATTTTTCCTAAAAGAAAATGTATTACAGAAAAGAATCCTTTTTTTGTATCATTTTCATTTCCCATAATATAAGTGGTTAAAAAAACTGTACTTGTTGAACCACAAGAAAAACCACATCCTAAACCAATCAATATGGCTGCCATAAAGGGAGAGCCATACTGAGCAATAATATTTTCCATATAGATCACTCAGCCCTTTCTCTTCCAATCAATGCCGCACCAATAGCCCCATTAAATTGTGGATAATTTGCTACAAATATATCTGTCATCAATTCATCTTCAAAAGCCCCGTGAAGTCCACTGTTTAATGCTCCTCCTCCAGTCATAAGTACATCTACATTCACATCAAACTTTCTCGCCATTTTTGAAACCCTCTTAGCCATGGATAAATGCATTCCTGCTAAAATATCCTTTCGATCAATTTTTCTAGCCATCAATGAAATCACTTCTGATTGTGCAAAAACAACACATGTACTATTGATATCACAAGGATCTATACTTTCAAGGGATAAGTATCCTACTTGATCAATTGTGGTTTCTAGTAACCCCGCAATTACCTCTATAAATTTTCCTGTTCCTGCAGCACATTTATCATTCATAACAAAATTATTTACTTGAAGGTTTTCATCTAAAGAAATTACTTTACTGTCTTGTCCTCCAATATCTATAATCAATCTAGGTTTTACTCCCTCTGGTGCAGTAAGCCTTACTCCATATGCATGAGCTGTAATTTCAGAAATATTATCACTCGCAATTTCAATCCCTCTTCTACTATATCCCGTTGCCATGATAAAGGAAATATCTTCAAATTTTATATTCGCATCTTTTGCTAATTCTTCTAATAATCTTTTTGCAGTAGTCACATTATCAATCCCCGTATTAGCTACCTTTACACCTACGACCCCTTTTTCATCTATTAATGCTGCTTTTACATAAGTAGATCCTGCATCAATTCCTGCAAAATATCTCATATTTTTTCTCCCCTCTTTATCCTTTTATTTTTTCTACTTGAATCATTTCCATAAATGCTTCGATTCTTATCCTTAGTTGCTCCACATCTTCTGTATTATAATCTGTTTCAACTCTAAGTATAGGTATATTTAGTTTCTTCATTTCCTCTTCAATATTTCTTAGTTCAAAATCATAAGATACACATCCTCTAATAACATGGTAAACTATACCATCTATATGAAAATCCTTTATAAGTTGCTTTATTTTAAATACTCTTTCATCATTATAGGTAAAGGATGGACAAGTACATGGCAAAGTATATCTTGCTGCTAATCCTCTCATCATCCCATCAAAAGAATTATCTGTTACTGCCACAGGATCATAAAGACCTCTCTCTCCCATGCATGTCTCATCTGCTGCAACAATTCCTCCCTGTTCTTCAATCAAATAAGGAATTTTCATATTTGGAAAAACAACTGGTGACCCTGTAATAAGTATCCTAGGAGATCTTTCAGAGCCTATACACTCCTTTTCTCTAATTCTTTTTTCTAACTCATCATTTAATTTAGATAAGGCATCCGCCCACAAATCCACCCGATCATATGCATATGCATTTAATATTGCCATAGCTGCAGTTCCCTTTATGACAGAAGGATTTTGCTTTTTTATATTGTATAGTCGTCTAATTTCATATTGAGCAGAAGCTATAGCCTGAGTGGCATACTTTAATCGATCATAGGTTATTTCATTTCCTGTCATTTTCTCTAAAGTGTTCTTTAAAGCATACAAATCTTTTAAAAAGCTTTCCTTTGCTTCTTCTTCATCTTTTAATGTAGGAACATGAAGAGGAATGACTTTTTTATACTTTGAGAGAATAGATGTCATTTTCCTTTTTCCATCACATGTTGTAGGAATCATCAATGCTTTACAATCCTTATAGATCGGTAAAAGATCATAAGCCTGAAATCCTATGGATGCACGTACAAGAGGACATGCATCTCTAGGTGCTCTTTCATCTCCTGCCAATGTAGCAATATGATTTCCTCCACACAATCTTACAGGTAATGCTCCAGAAGCATAGATCAATTCTTCTGGAATCATTACGCAATATGTGCCTATGGTATCTACCTTTTCTCTATCCTTTAAACTCTCACCATCCACAAAAGTTCTCTTTAATACATTGCTGAAATATTTGAAATTTTCAGGACATCCTTTCATTTCTTCAAGATCCTTAATAGCTTTATAAGATAATCTGATCATATTCCTTTCAAACCTTTTAAATCTTTTCTCTTTTCTTATATCATTTAAATTTTGTGTCATTCCAGTCTACCCCTTCCTACTTTCTGATGGTTCCCACAATTTCGATACATCCTTCTTCTTTTCAAGGTTTCCATAGATTTTATGGTTTTTGTGGAAATTATCTCTAGAAGAAGAATATATCTCTTTTCCTAAAAATGTAGTCTTTATGGCTTTGTCCTCTGGACACTGATCTATGCATTTCATACAGAATATACAATCATTTTTAGTAATATCTTCCTTTTCTCTTTCTGTATAAATACTCTTTATATCCATAGGACAAGCTTCATAACAAATCCCACATTCTGTACATGCTGTACAATCTTTTTTTAATTTTATGAAAGAAAATTTATGGAAAATCCCAACTAAGTATCCCATGGGACAGTAATTACACCACAGTCGATCTTTAAAAAATCCACCAACAATGACAACTATTGCAACTACCACACTTAAACCATCCATTTCGAGTCCACTTCCTGTCAATGGAGGAATAATAGCTCGTACAGGACACAGTTCACACAATTCAAACCCTACTAGAAATATAAAAAGCAGTATCCATTTTATTAATTTTAGCTTCTCTCTTGTCTTTTCAGAAAACCTCACAGCTGGTATATGCAGTTTTTCACGTATAAAAGTCAATACATCTTGTATAAACCCAAAAGGACATACAAAACCACATAATAATCTACCAAATATAATGATCAAGAGGATGGTTGAGCCTACGAAAAATAAAACACTCATCATATTTCCAAGGGTTAAATTGTTCATAAACCACTCTCCAAATTCCGTAATAGTATAACAGCTTCCTTCTACTAAATAGTCCTTATTATAAACACATTGGAGTATGGGAAGTTTCAAATTATAGATTCTTGTTCCAACAATTTGAACACCAAAAGTAAGGAGAATAAAACTTAATATTAAAATGATCCATCTTAATCTTGGTACTAATCTTCTCATCTATTGGTCCTCCTTTTCTAAATCATTCATTTCGAAAAGAAGTTCATTATTTACCTTTCTTCTTTTTTCTATTAACAGCTTATTTACTCCAATGACGCCTAAAATCATGATTATTATTAATCCTATTAATTTTCCAGTAGAAAAAAATCCTCTATTGTCTAAATCCTGCACCTTATAGTTTAGAATATGATAAGTATTTTCTCCTTTTTCTGATGAATCATCTTTATAGATTACATTCATCCCATTTGTTGCAACCCTCAAGTCTTTTATATAAAAATATCCATCCATATTAGTCCTTACTACCTCATTGAGTCCTGATTCTGATATGATTTTTATCTCTTTGTTTACTAATGGTTCACCCTTAAACAATACTTGAAAAACACTTTCTTCTGCTGGAATAATTCCTAAGCTCATTTTTTCAATGTTTTCAAATGTTAAATGCTTATATTGAAAATTTGTATTTCTATTTTTTTGATCATAGCCCTTGTGAAAAGGTCCATCTTCATCACCATCACCGTCTCCATCACCATCTCCATCAAAACCTCTACCATTTATAGCTGTTTGTCCATAATAATATACTTGTTCCTTCTTTCCATCTCCATCTATATCTTGAATACCTGCATCTATACGTGCTCCTAATAGGGTAGGCCCATAGCAACTAATATCTGTAGTTTGTTCTTGTGATAATTCCACTCGATTTGTTTCATTCCATCCTGTTTTTACATAAACTTCAGCGATCTTATCTGATAAACTAGCACTTTTATTAAGGGTAATATCCCCAAATAAATCTTTTTTCCACCATAAAGATTGATAAAATGTTTTTGATTGTCCTTGAGCATCATACTTAACCTTTATATTTTTACTTCTATAAATATTCTCACCATCATAAAAACCGTCTTTATAGTAATCAAGTATTGAAAAGCATGTACACATAACTGCTACAATTGCAACAATTATACAAATTTTTCTGTTTTTGAATATGTTTTTATTCAATTCCATCATTAATTCCTCCTAATGATTTATTTCTTTTGTTGATAGCATTTCTATTACCGCTTCTGTACGTATTCTTAATTGTTCAATATCTTCATAATTATAATCTGTTTCTATTCGAAACACAGGGATTCCCTCTTTGCTAAAGGCTTTTTCAATATCTTCTAATTCAAAATCGTAGGACAAATGTCCCTTTAACACATGATAAAGAATACCTTTAATCTTACGGGTCCTAGCAATGTTTTTTAGTAAGCTCATTCTATCTTCATTTGAGATAAAATATGGAGAATAATCATACAAATAATGCTTTAATGCAATATGATAGAGGAGACCCTTTAAAGAACTATCATAAGGAGTAATCTCATCTTTATATAGAAAACGTCCTTCCATCTCAAAAGCAGCTACCTCTGCTCCTAATTCCTCTAATAATTTTGGTATCTTCATATTTGGAAAATAAATAGGAGAACCCATAATGAGTATTTTAGGCTTTGTATCATAACCTTCATGGTTTTTCATTCTATTTTTTAATTCCTTATTGAATGTTTTCATTTCATCAATCCATCTTTTGAGATCATTATTAAAATAATAGGTGTTCATAATAAAAAGCATTAAACTTCCAGAAATACTTTGAGGATTTTTTTTCTTTATTTCCATTAATTCTTTTATCTGAAGTTTTGCTAAACGAACCCGTTTTGCTGCAACCATTAAATTTTGTTCATTTATTTTTTTTCCTATCTTCTTTTCCATCAAAGTCCTAATTTTATCAATTTGTTGTAGCCACTTAAGATTAGAACTTGCATTCCCTTTAATTGGTGGAATTTCAACAGGCCACACCTCCATATCCTTTGAAAGAACCCCCACCATTTTTCTTTCTCCATCATAAGCTACGGGTGTAATGATTGCTTTACAATCATAAATACTAGGAACTAAACCAGATTTGATCATTCCTATAGTTGATCTTACTATTGGGTCTGTATCTCTTGGCACATATTCATCCGCAGCAAGTCCTGCTCCAAAACTTCCACCTAAAATCCATAGGGGTTGTGCCCCTAATGCATAAATAATTTCCTCAGGAATACATGTACCAATCAAGCCTATCTTCGGAGGGTTATTCTCTGTTTTATTTTTAAGAAAATACTCTTGGGCTAATCTAAAAAAATATTCACTATTTTCAGGACATGTCTGATCCTTTCTTAAATCATTTAATGTTTGTAACACATTATTTTTATAAATCTCTAAAATTCTTTCATTCAATTTTTTATTCACCTGGCATCATTCCTTTATTCTTAATTGTATAGGGATTATTTTTTAATCTCTTATTTCTATGTTTTTATTATGATGGATGAACATTAACACTTTATGTGATGTACATTAAAATTTCATTAGAATTCATTTAAAAGTGTTAAAAAGTAAAAAAAGCAACCATTTATACGGTTGCTTTCTTTTTAGATTCTTTAAAATGGATTAAAAGAGTTGTTAATCCACCTATTATGATACATGAATAATAGCTAATGATTCTCCATAGGAGCATGGCATATATAAGGAAATTCTCTTTGAATAAAAAACTGAAAAGAATATGAAATCCACCTTCTGATGCTCCAACAGTTCCTGGGGTAGGTATAAAAGAAACTGCCATATACAATAAAGATTGAAGAGCAATAATGTCAATGATAGAAGCGTCTTTTAGACCAAATGCAATATAGATAAAATAAGTTATACTAAAATAGCAGGTTAATTGTAAGAAAGTCATACACGAAAGCTTTATTGCCACCCCTCTATGTTTTTTTAATTCCTTAATACTTTCAGTATATTCAACTAAATATTCTTCTAATTTCCTTTCAAGGTTATTTACATTGTTAAATTTCTTTAAATGTTTTAAAATCATATTAAAAATCTTTCCCACAATGTTCTCATTAAAAAATAATAAAAAGATCATAAAAATTCCTATAAAGCTTATGCATATACCTGTAAGTATAAAGGGCAATGCAATAGCTATATCCTTAGAAAGATCATTCCATTTCAATAAAAACATAATAATAGCATAAACCGTTACAACCATTTGATAAATCATAAACTTGATCATTAAAATAGATGTTCCTTTACCAGTACAAATTTTATCCTTTGTCATATAATAAATTTGTGCTGGCTGTCCTCCACTTGCAAAAGGGGTAATGGCACTATAATATTGTCCAATCATAGTTATTTTAAAAGCCTTTTTAAAGGTTAATTGAGAATAAACCATTTTTGAAGTATCTATCAATATGATGGTGTTCACTATCCAATATAAAAGCATACATCCTATAGCTAGGCTAAAATATCCTTTATCGATCTTTGTTAATAAATAGGGTAATCTTGAAAAATCATTATTTGCTATAAGTATCCAAAATGTAAGAATAATCAGTAAGAATAATACAACATAATTCATGCTCTTTTTTATCATTTGCTTCTCCTTAAGTTCCTATATACTTTTGTAGTAATTGACCTTTAGAAATCCAGCATTCTTTTGGCGTCCTAAGTCTATCTCTTATTTTTTTATCTTTTTTAAATACAATTCTCAATATGTTTTCCCATAAGATTAAAAAGTATTTTTTAGGTCCTTTATCCATCTCTACAATGGTAAACCCCTGCTTCTTTGCAAGAGGATATAATAAAGTGGTTCCATGATATGCCTTAATCTCTTCAAATTCCTTTTCATTGATTATCAGGTTGCTTAAAGCTTGTAATTCTTCTTTCAATCTTCTAAAGAGTTTTCTATAATCATTTTCTAATTGATCAACTTTCAAATTATCTATATGCATTTCTGCTACTACGTCTCCATTTTTAATCATTGTCCCATCTAAAATTTCTATTGTTCTTCCTTTGTATACATGAGGGCAGATATATAATAGTTTTCTTTTTGAATTAGGCACATGCTTCCAATTATTGATTTTCACAACACTTCTCTCAATAAGTTTGAATAGCTTTTTCATGTTCTAAATCACCTACTTTTTCATCTATAGTCACAAATTTGTATCCATCATTTTTAAGCTTTGGGATAATTTCCTTTAGCGCTTCTAATGTTCTTTTAGGCGCCCCTTCTGCCCCACCGCTATCATGAAGGAGTATGATATCGCCATCTTGAATATAATTCATAATTCTTTTAGCTATCTCTTTTGATGTAACCTGACTACTCCAATCTCTTCCATTAATAGACCATAATATGGTCTCTAGCCCCAGTTTTTTTGCAAAATATTGGGTAAGTATATTAAAAGTTCCCCAGGGAGGTCTGAAAAATTTTAGATTTACCTTAAGTTCTTTGAATATTTTCATGGACTTTTCAAAATCTTTTTTTGTCTCAAAAGGCATACTCAGCCATGCATGTTTGTGAGATAAAGAATGGAGGCCAATACTATGTCCTTCATGAATGATTCTTTCAAGAATATCTCTATTTTTTAAGGATTTTTCAGCTACTAGAAAAAAAGTAGCCTGAATATTATAATCTTTCAATAGATCCAAAAGTTCATGAGTATATCTAGGGTCAGGTCCGTCATCAAAAGTTAAAGCAATTTGTTTTTGTTTAGCATCCATTTTTCTAATGACTTTTCTTGATATATATTTATAGTAATGATTAGGAATCACTCCATATATCATAAAAAGAAATATTAAAAACAATATAATTTTCACTTATATCATCTTCCTTTTTAATATTATTTTTTCTTTTTTTAGATCTTCTCCATAAATTTCTGAAATACAGTCTATAAATTCTCTGCTATCAGATTGTTGTTTTATTCTTTTTATATTCATTTTTAATTGAGTTCTTTTTTCTCTATTCTTTATAAACGTATTAACTTTTTCTTTTAATTCCTTCGTATTTTTTATAATTTCACCGATTCCACTGTTTTCAATAAATTTACCATTTTCTATTTCCTGTGCTAAAATAGGTTCATAAACAATCATCGGTAGCTCTGAATGAATAGCTTCAAAAATACTTACGCCCCCTGCTTTTGTAATTAATAGATCCGCATGTTTCATAAGCCCTGCTACTTCATTAGTAAATCCTTTCACAATAGTATTTTTTAAATTTAAATTCTGAACCAAATCTCTATATTGCTTCTTATTCGTCCCTGTTACAATAATGGTTTTAACATTTTCTAGACTGTCTAACCACTCATATAACTCCTTATCTTTAGGTAAAAGGCCTAGACCTCCACCCATCATTAATAAAACAAATTCACTATCCTTTATGTTTAACGTTCTTCTAATCTTCTCATTTTCATATTTATCTAAAAAATCTTTCCTTACAGGAATCCCTGTAACATAAATCTTATCTTTATGAATACCTTTATAAATGAACTGTTCTTTTATCTTATTCGTTGGTACCAAATATTTATCTGTATTAGGATAAATCCATTCACAATGATCCACTACATCTGTCATACAAGTAATGAGTGGCAGGGTGCTTTTATATTTTCCCTTATACATAGATACAAAACCAGAACATACTGGAAAAGTAGACACAATAAATTTAGGATTCAATTTTTGAATATATTTTGCTATTTTTGATAAATATATCTTATAAATAATTTTATCCATACCTATTTCTTTATTAGATTTTTTTCGGTAGAAATAATTATAAATATTGTGAGTCTTTTTGATTAAAACTTCATATCCTTTATATAACTCATTATTTAAATGAGGACTAAGGATTTCAAATATGTCAATAACTTTTATATTTAATCGATTATTATATACTGCTAACTGTTCTTTTATTGCTTTTGCAACCGTTACATGCCCTGATCCAAAATTTGCTGTTAATACTAGAACATGCTCTTTTTTGTTATCATTTATTTTATTTGAATATTTTCGTATCAATTCATCAGCTAATTGAACAATACTTCCTCTATCATACATTTTGGATAAATCTTTTAGTTTTCTTTTCATATTTGTTAATTCTTGCGGCTTTTCTATCAACCCATCTATCGTATCTGCTATATGCTTTATCTTTTTCGCTCTAAGAGCTACTCCCGACTGTACTAAAAAATCTGCATTTTCTTCTTCTTGCCCTGGAATCACATAAGGGATAATCATAGGAATATTTTTAACGATAGCTTCTGAAACTGTCAATCCCCCTGGCTTTGTAATAATCACATCTGATATTTCCATTAATTCAGGGATATTTTTAGTGAATCCATATACAAACACTTCTTTGTTTTTGAATTTCCCTTGGTACTTCTTTTCTATTTTCTTTTTTAGCTTTTTATTATTTCCACAAACAGTAATGATCTTTATTTTATTATTACTGCTCATTATATTTTTCAAAACCTTCTCCATAGCCTTAAGTCCCATACTTCCACCCATTAGTAACAATGTAAATATGTCCTCTTTATTCTTTTTTTTATCAATAGAACATATAAAAAATTCCTTTCGTATAGGAATCCCATACGGAAAAATTCTTTCCTCTTTTACTCCTTTTTTTATCATGCCTATCTTTGTATAATCACTTCCTGTAATGTAAGCATCTACCTTTTCATGAATGTAAGTCTGATGTGCTTTATAATCCGTAACAATAGACATAAAAGGTATGGATATTTTTCCTTTTCTCTTGAGTTCTCCAATGATATTTACTACAAAGGGATGGGTAGCAATAATAATATCTGGTTGATTTTCTTGTATTAGATGGTATATTTTTTCTTCCATCAATTTTGTTATCACATGAACCATTCCTAAGTTTATTTTTTTTCCATCACTCTTTCTATACAGTTCTCTATATGCCTTAGGCAATCTTTTCACCAATAATTCATACCCATCTGTTATTATGCAATTTATTACTTTATTAGCCTCTTTTAAAGCATCTAATATCACAACATCATATCCATTTGCCTCAAATAATTCTTCTAAGGATCCAGCAGCTTGATTATGCCCTCCTCCTGTAGAGGCAGTAAAAATTAATAGCTTTTTCATTTTACCCTTCCCCCTTATGGCTATATATTTTTTCTTATTTCATTGTAAATAATTAAGATTAAGGATTTATTAAATAAAAATTAGAATTTGATTAGAAATAATCATGCAGAAAGATCCATAGTATTTTCTACAGCTTTTCGTTTCACCTTTATAGCAACAGGATGATGATCCGTATCCTTAAAACCAAGATTAAATCCATTCACTTTCATAATTTCAACATTCGGTGATACCAAAAAACCATCAATGACACATGTATAGTTTTTATCCTTTATATAAGGCTTTTCTAACGTTCGTACAGTAGGATGATGTCTATCTACTCCCCATTGCCACCCTTCTGGCTTAAAATCATGTGGGATGTCCTTTATCCAAAACAAATGCTTTTTAGGTGTATCATAAGGAAATGTAGTTTTGATTAATCGATGATTCCAGTCTCCCCCAACAACTACATAATTACCTTTTTCATACTCCCTCAACATAAATGCTTTTATTTCTTTTAATTGTTCATATCTAGTTTTTCCATCTTTATCAAAAGCTGCTAGGTGCAAGTTAACAATAACCCATTCCTTTGTACTATCCTCAATGAGAAACCGTTGAACAACAAAATTGTATTTTTGATTGAAAATGCCTGTGATTCCTTTTTTCTCTAAAGGCAAAGCCATCCTCGTAGATACATCTGGTAGATACCTTGAAAAAATTGCATTTCCACTAAGCAATTTACCTATGATAGGGAATTTTTCAATATACACACTAGGTGAATAAACAAAATTATACTTTTGTAAAGCAGTCTGAATCTTTTCTAAGTTATTCACATAAAATGTAATTTTTGAATCTACAGCTACTTCTTGAAATAAGTAAAGATCACTAGGATCATTTTCTATAAATTTTGCTATATTCTCTAAATGATTATGAATTAGCTTCTGTGATTTTGGAAACATACTTTTTCCTCCATCCATGAAAAAATCAGCTTCTTTTCCTAATCCAGCATATCCAATATTCCAAGTTAGTATAGAAAGACTCTCATGCTTTTTTATACACTCCTTTGTTTTAATATTTATTTTTAATCTTTTTTCTTTTGGAGGCTGAAATGAAAACAATTGTATATATATCCAGCTTATAATACCTAATACTGCGCTACTTAAAAGCATGATCATGTGTATATGATTCATAGTCATTTTCCTTTCCTTTTCAATTAATCTCTCTTTTTTAATCCTTTACGTATCTTTCCTTACCCCTTTATTATAATTTTAAAAAATTAAAACCTTCTTAGAAGAAAATTAGAATTTTCTTAGAAATATCTTAAAATATATTAAGTTTTTCATTTTCACCCTATATATACAAAACAGACATGGAATGTACTCCATGTCTGTTTTATCTATCCTTATCCTTATAAATTGTATACATACCTACTTACAATAACTAGATATGTTCCTTTACCACTTATTTAATATTAAACTTTTTTAGATCTGTGCTTAACTTTTTTGCTATATCATCTAAATTATTTGCCATAGAAGTTACTTCCTGTGTCATTACAGTTTGTTCTTCAATATTTCCACTTATTTTTTGAGTGAATTGTGCTGTATCTTTAGATATGGTATACATATTTTCAATACTTCTTATCACAATATTCTTCTCTTGATCCATTTTTACTATACTATCTGTTAATACATCTACTTCCTCAACCATTTCTATTACAGATTCATTTATATCCTTAAAGCTCTCTATTACACAAGCTAAAGTTTGTATTAACTCCTCTTGCATTTGGTTATCTCTATACACGCTTGCTTCTGTTGTTTGTATACTTACTTGCATGCCTAGAATAATCTTTTTTACATCCTCCGTTGTCTTATCTGTAGTTTCAGCAAGCTTTCTTACTTCATTAGCAACAACTCCAAACCCTTTTCCTGCTTCACCTGCTCTTGCAGCTTCAATAGAAGCATTTAAAGCCAAAATATTTATTTGTGTTGAAATCTGAGTAATAATCTCTATCATCTGTCCAATAGTCATAGCCTTTTGGGATAACTCCTTTACATTTCTACGAACCTTAGCAGCTTCAATATGTTTTTCTTCTGCTTTTAAAGATAAATCTTCTATTCGTTGCATTCCTTTTTGATTTGTAGTACTTGTTCTATTAATATTTCCTCTTACTCCATCTATACTAACCCTCGTTTTATGAATTTCTTCTCCTAATACTAAAAGTTCCTTTGTTCCTTTTTTAGATTCTTGAGCTTGATTTAATGTTCCTTGCACCAATATATCAATTGTATTGGCAATATCATCACTACATACGGCCGTCTCATTGGCGGCGTTAGATAATCCTTGTGCATGTGTAAACGTTTCTTCTACACCATTTTTAAAATTATTAATGATCTTTCTTAAGGAATCTCTCATTTCTATAACGGATTTTGCCATCATGCCTACTTCATCTGTATTCTTTACTAAATCCTTATAATCATCATCACTAGCTAAATCTAAATTTTTCGTTTTCTCTATTAATATTGTTAATTTTTTAATAGGATTTCCTATATGATTAGCAAATGCTACAATAACTATAGCTCCAAGAATTAAAGATACGAATATGATCATATACATCATATTCAATATATAACCTGCACTTTTATCAAAATCGTCTTCATATGTACCTGCCCCTATAATCCATCCCCAATTTTTGTCTACTTCTGTATACACTATATTTAGATCAGTTACACCATTTGTATCAAAAGTATATTCTGTAAACCCACCACCATTTAGCCCCTTTTTAATAAGTTCTTGAGCATATAATATTTTACTTGTAGATGCATCCTGATTGTTCCATATATTTTTCCCTTCTATTTCATCATGGGCAATAACATTCCCATCCCTATCAAGTATTAAGTAAAAACCATTTTCACCTAGTTCTATATGCTTATTTTGCTCTCTCGTCCCATCAGCATTCTTTTTACCTATTAATATTGTTTTAACCTTTTCCTGAGCTTCTTCAAGACTTACTCCTCTAGTATCCACTTCTTGCTCTGCTAAATCAATGAGTTGAAAGGAAGACTTCACTGCATTTTTAAGGATTGTCTCCCCCTTAGCATCTAGTTCACTTGCTACTTTAATATAACTTATTATTCCAAGTATCATCATCGGTATTAAAAGTAAAATAAACGTAATTACTATGAGTTTTACTTTAATTGACCTTTGAACCACGTTCTCTTTCTTTTCTTTTAAATCCATCAAGAACTCTCCTTTCACCTCATAATACTCTTATAATTTACTTTCCTCATCCCCTTATTATAGTTTTAAAAAATTAGAATTCTCTTAGAAACAGATTAGAATTTTCTTAGAAATGGCTAAAAAATATTACTTAATTAACAGATGCAACTTTTTCTTTTTTAATAGCAAAGTAAATGATGATCATTAAAACCAAGCAAAGTCCTGCTGAAAATTGAAAAGGAAACCTTATGGTGCTACTTCCTAAGAATTATTTGTTCATATTTAAGTTCCTCTCTTGATTATCATTTTAATCACTCAATGTTCACAATAAAAATTTATATTCTTTAATTCATATTTTTTAGCAAATCACTTCTTTCACTTTTATATTTTGCGCAAATATAGATTTGTAATATAATATACACGAACAAATAATACAAAGGTGGTATTCTCAATGGAAATGAAATTTATTACAAAAGATCAGTCTGTCGGAAAACATGTTGATATCATTTCAAGGTATTTGTTTTACTATATTAACAAACAAGTAGAACCCTACCATTTACAAAAGCATTCCTATAAAATTTTA
Source organism: Crassaminicella profunda (assembly GCF_019884785.1). Taxonomy (GTDB): domain Bacteria; phylum Bacillota; class Clostridia; order Peptostreptococcales; family Thermotaleaceae; genus Crassaminicella; species Crassaminicella profunda. The sequence goes on along the minus strand of NZ_CP082326.1, from coordinate 1,237,046 downwards.
ATAGAACTTTATCACCAAGAAGGTCTGTGTCAAGAGGATCTCGTTACTTTACTAAAACTGAGCAAAGCCGACATTGCCAAAAGTGTAAAAAAACTTATAGGTTTAGGCTATATACATAAAGAAAAAGATACAGAAGATAAACGTATTCATCATCTTTATCTAACAGAAAAAAGTCTTGCCATTAAAGATTCTATTATATCCATACTAGAAGATACAAGCACTATACTTTCTCAAAATATCTCTAAGGAAGACATACAAATAACAAAAAAAGTTATGCAACAAATGGCAGAAAATATCCTACATGCCTCCCACACCTTAAAAAACAGTTAGCTATGAAAGTATATCCATACCTTCATAGCTTCATCTCTTTTACTCAAAAAGATCTAACCACAGTGGAGATTTGAATATTCCTGTCTTTGCCTCTTCCTCAAGTTCAAGAAACAATTTCCATGGAACAGCATAAGTTAATAGTTCGTCAGGTAAAACTCCCCTGACATTTTTTCTTGCTGCAAGATCTATCATTCCTAATACTGCCCTAGAATCTTCTGCTTCAGCCTCATAAAAAACATAGGCTCCAATCATCTGACAAGCTGCCCCTTGAGGTGTTAACGTATCATTAATTCCATCTCTTATAGAACCTGCTATGCTCATAAGTGCTGTCAGCTGAATAGGATTTACATTAAAAATTACACATTGAGGTATTTCATCTTCTGTTACATCTTTTAAAGGCTTTAAAATTACATATTTCTCAGGAAAATCATATACCGGAAGCTCTTTTGTAATCCATTTATATGCCTTCTCCCTTGAAGTATGAAATCTTTCCCCTAATATAAGCTTTCTTCTTACATGTGGATTGGCTTGATCCGCAATGGCTTGATACTTTTCTTTATCCTTTGCATCTTCAATTCCCTTTGAAAAAAATGCTGCAAATGTATCAAATCCTCCCATTTCTTCTCCATAGGCACTACCAAATCCGAGTCCTGCCCTTGCTCCAGGACATCCGTATGTATCTCTATCAAATACTGCAATTTTCCCTTTAGAAACAACCTGTGCATAAAATGACATGATACATACATATTTCCCTGGCAATGGCTGCATGGCTCCTTCTGGTTTTTTATTACTCCTTAAAAGAGCTACTGCTTCAAATTCAGGGTTTAATGCTTTAACAATTTCACTTTTCATAAAACTTAACCTCCCTATATAATTAGACATTTTGAAATTTCATTAAATTAGTTTCATTATGAAACTATTATATTTTATTTAGTTTGCTTTTGCAACTTTTTCAAATGAAATTCTATAAAAAAGTTCTTCTAAATAATAAAAAGACTTCTTTCCAATAAGAAGTCTTTTTATTGTTTACTACCTTATATTTTATAATCTTTAGGTGTTCCAAAATATTCTATCCGATTATACTGAGGATACATAGAACGAAAATGCACAAATATAGGAGCATCATTCAAATATGGATGTTTTTTCAACAGCGCTTTATCCCCATAAAAAATAGCTTCTAAGGCTAAAGGTAATTCCCGTTTAAAGATCATATATCTCCTAGCAGCAGAATCCATACCAAATTGGCCATTTACATAAACATAAGCATTGAAAATATATTGTCCATTCATTTTACTCCAATGTGCCAATACTTCATCTCTCATAACTGGATCAATTGCCTCATAATCATATTCAGGACCTATTGTTAAAAATAGTTCACCAGTAATATCTGAATGGGTTAGTGTGTATTTTCTAGGTATAATAGGATTTTCTTTAGTAATTGGCGGAATAAATGTTGTAGAAAGTTTATCAGGATTGAGCCTACTCAAAATCCTTCCCCCTTTACCTTTTAATATGTCTATTATTTATTTTATGTCTCTACTTAAAAAGGGGAACTATTTCTTTCAATACCATTATGGATTAATATTTTATCAACATAGTATATAATCAAGCTGCTCTGATAATGTTAAATTCTCTATGTTCCATTCTCTATTAGGACAATTGATTACTTTATAAGGTAATTTTAAATTTTTTACAAATTTCCTAAACTTACAATCTAACCAAGGTGGTGTCCATGCACCAGATCTACAAATATGAATAACAGTTACATCTTCCTTTTCCTTTAATTTTTTTAAATTGCAATAATCAATGTTAAATTTTGTATTCATTTCGTTAAAATCTTCTTTCTTCTCATAGGAATAGGGACTATATATAATATTTGCTTTTTTAATCACGCAGTCCTTTAAAAGCTTTCCTAGCCAATTGGCACAATTCAATTCAAAATCAAGAGATTTTAATCCTCCATATCCTAAATCAGAGTGAGCATCAAAAGAAAATACCTTGTTACATGCATTTTCTTTTGCAATTTTATACGATAACTTATGGGAATCTGAAATGAATACTTTAACGGATTTTGAAATGTTAAAGTATTTTTTTATTTTATCCCAAAAATCATTGCATTCTGAACCAACATGAATAGATTCTTCTAAATTATTTTCTATCATGTTATTGCTTATATAGCGATTGTACCAAATCTTACTTATATTTCTTTTATTTTCTATATATGAACCGCACCATTCCTTCTTGATAGGAATGAAGTAATCCCAATCAATACTTAAAAGATTTTTCTCCATAATTCTCCCCCATTTTAACTGCTTATGCTTTTAGAAATTAAATGATTTTATCTTTTTATAAAACTCCTATTTCTATGAGTATACATATAAATTGATTCCTATTAAGAACATACTCATCTCAATATCTTTTGTTCAATCTTATTAAACCCGTTCACTCATACAAATCATTTTATCTTTATTGAAAATATATATCAATTCCCATAGTTCTTTGAATAATGTTATTATTACTTCTCTCCACTAGTTATTTGAAGTTATAATTTTTATATAAAGGTTCTCTCATTATTTGTTAATATTTGGTATGTGTTTACTCTAAAAAAGGACTTTATTCTGAAATAAAGTCCTTTTTAGTCGAAAATAATAATAAACATATTAGTGATTATATAATAACAACCAGCCTCCTATAAGAATTAAAATAGAACCTGGTATCTTTTCTTTAATATTTTCTTTGAAAAAAATATAAGAAAGAATCATGGTGATAATCATTGAAATTTGAGTGAATGGCTCTGCTATGCTTAGTTCTATATGATTTAAAGCTATAAGTAAAAAAAGATAAGCAAAACCATTAATCGCCCCACTAATAATGGATACAACTTTTTTACCATTAAATATATCATATATATATTGTCGTTTCTTTTTTACCATTAGAAAAATCCATATATTCAGTGCAATGAAAAAATATAAAACTGTAGAATACAGAATAGGGGACGCGGATACATAAAAATATTTATCTACGATTCTTCCTAAAGATTGAAGTACTACAAATAAAAGCATCCATCTACATGATGAATCATTAAAAATGAATTTAATAGATTTTAAAGGTGATCCCATTCTTTTTAATATGGACAATCCAACGATCATAATTATAACACCAAAAACTTTTGTAATGGTAATAGCTTCTCCTAAAAATACAAAAGATAGTATCATCAAAAACAGTGCATTCAAACTATGTATTGGAGTTACAAGAGAAACTTCTCCTGTGGCAAGAGCAGTAACATAGGCAACAAACCCTACCGCATATACCAAGCTACTTATATAGCAAGGCAACAAGAATTTAAAATTATCTACTTCTACAAACACATTAAAGGGGAGCAAGAACAAAGCCCCTATAAAGAAAAACAAAAAACTAGCAGCCGTATTGCTATAAATATCCCCCTCATCATTTCCTAATAATCTTACTACAATTCTTTCTACAGACATTAATATAATTCGCATGACTAATGCAATATAAGATATAATCATTTGCATCCCCCTTGTTCATCTGAATGAGCTTTGTATCTTCATGTATAAATTTCATCTGAAAATTTTTCATTTAATCTCTACAGAAACTTTATTTTTTATAGTTAATTCATCTTCTTTTACATAACAATCATAGGCAAGTATTCTAATCCCTTTTTCCTTTGCTACTCTTAACACTTCTTCAAACTTTGGATCTGTCCTACCATTTGCTGTAAAAGTCTTCATATTTTCAATTTGAATTAAGAAAAAAATATAATTTTCATATCCCTTTCTTTGTAACTCTATTAATTCATAAATATGCTTCCTACCTCTTTGTGTAGGGGCATCTGGAAACTTACATCCACCATTTTCTTCTAATGTCACACTTTTCACTTCAATAAATCCTTTTTTGTCTCCCTTTTCATAATATAAATCAAATCTAGAATTTCCAGATTTTACTTCTTTCTTTAAATAATCTAAATTTATAAGTTCCTCTACCTGATTGTTACATATAGCCTCATACACTACATAATTTGTTATTTGTGAGTCAATATTGATTAAAAACTTATGATCCTTATAAGCTCCAACTAAAGAATATTTCGTTTTTCTATGGGGATTTGTAGCTTTTTCTAGTATTACAGGTACTCCCTCTATTAAAATTTCCTTACATCTCCCTGTATTTTTCACATGAACAACTTCTTCTTTCCCCTCCAACAATACATGGGCAATAAATCTATTGGGTCTAGATAAAAAAACAGCTTTTTTAATATTTTTATATTTCATCATGTATACCTCCATATTTATAATAAGCTATTCCCATTATGATAGCAATTAAAAATACAAAAAATCACCCTCTTTTATAAAGAGTGTGATTTTGTAGTTTTAAGCCTTCTATAACCCCATCTTATTATTTCTTAGATAATTTATGACCTTTTTCATAATACTTATTCATTTCTTCTTTTGGTACCATACTCCCACCTGTAGCCCAAGCTATATGGGTTGCATTTTTCATTTTGTCTTTTAACTTTTTATCTTCTAAATATTTTTCTCCTGCCTTTGTTTTAAACAAATCAACTGCTCCAACAACACCTGCTAATGCAGAAGGCTCTAAGTCAATTTTTTCTGTATCTGCTAAAGCCTTTAATAATACATATAGTTTATCATCATCTACTGTATAATCCCCGCTAAGTAAATATTCTAATGTTTTCCCCACAAATCCTGAGGCTCTCCCTACTGCTAATCCATCTGCAGCTGTAACATTATCGATGCCAAAATCTTGAACACATACCTGATCATGGGCCTCGGTCATACAACCAATGAGCATACATGGAGAATGTGTGGGTTCAGCAAAGAAGCAGTGTACATTATCTTTATAGGCAAGTTTTAATCCAAAGGCAACGCCTCCTGGTCCCCCACCAACACCACAGGGAAGATATACAAATAATGGATGATCCTCATCTACAACTACGTTTAATTTTTCAAGCTGCTTTTTTAATCTTGAAGCTGCAACCGCATATCCTAGGAATAGGTTTTGAGAATTTTCATCATCTACAAAATAACTATTTAGATCTAAATCAGATTGTTTTCTACCTTCTTCTACTGCTTTACTATAGTCTGATTCATATTCAACTACAATAACTCCTTTGCTTCTAAGAAGGTCTTTTTTCCACTGCTTTGCATCAGCTGACATATGAACAAATACTTTAAATCCAAGTTTGGCACTCATAATCCCAATACTAAGTCCTAAATTTCCTGTTGAACCTACAGCAACAGAATAATTTGAAAAGAATTTTCTATATGGTTCACTATCCAAAATAGAATACTCATCTTTAGTTGTTAGCATGCCTTCTTCTATTGCTAAGTCTTCTGCATGCTTTAATACTTCATAAATTCCACCCCTTGCTTTAATAGACCCAGAAATGGCAAGGTGACTATCACATTTTAATAATAAATCCCCTAATATTTTTTGATCAAATGCTTTCTCAAGATATTCTTTCATATGAGGAATTTTTACAGTTGGAGACTCAATAATACCTTTCTTTTCTTTCGTTTCAGGAAATACTTTTGCAATATAGGGTGCAAATCTTTCTAATCTTTCTTCAGCATCTTTTACATCTTCTTCATTCAAAGAAATATTTTCTATAGCTTCCTGAAATTTTCCATGTTTCGGATTTGTCCAAAATACTTCCTCTGTTTCTATTAATTTATTAAGTAGTGGATAATCTTTTTTCCATTGTTCTATACTTTTTCCTAAAATCATTTTATTTTCCATCCTTACCCCTCTTTTCTTGAATACATATTTCCCCTAATATCTCTATTTTATAATAATTCTAAATTCTTTTGAACATAATTTATTAAATAGGTTTCTTCTTTTTAATTATTCTTCTTTTGATATAATATTGTTAAGACTTTAATTCATCACATCATAAAGGGAGGACTTCATTTGGAACTTTTAAGGAAAAAATTAAATCAAATAGATGGCAGAGGCTATAAAGCCTACAAAGATATTCAAGGTACCTATAAAGGAGAAGCTTTTCTTCTTCATATAGATCATGTTCAAGCAGACCCTTTTGCCAGTCCATCTCGTATAAGAGTTGAATTTTCAAAGGATATAGTAAAATTTGAAGAAAGGTTTTATGAAACAAAATATAGAAAAATTGCCTTTGAAGATTTTTTTGCTAGAGAAGCAGCTAAAAACATTCAATCTTATAGTACAAATAAAAGTGGTTCTGGAAAGAGTGGATTAATCTTAATAGATGCACCAAGTCAAGAAATTCTACAAAGAACTGCTGTCAAAATCGATCATCAAAAAATAGAATTTCGTCTATCTCTTGGACTTCCAGCAAGGGGTAGAACCATTTTAGGCAAACAAGCTATAAAGCTTCTTTGTGATCATATTCCTCATTTACTAAAAAAAGCTGTTTTTGAATACAATAAAAAACAACTCATAAATCATTTAGAATTAACAGATCAACAACAAACTATTCGAAAATTCTTAAATGAAAACAAATATATTTGTTTTCTAGGAAATGGTTCTATTTTACCGAGAGAAAGTGGTATTAGCAACAAACCTCTCAACAATGATGAGGTAGTTCCCTTTGTATCTCCGTCTTCTTTAGAAATTGAAATTCCCATTCCCCACAGTGAACCCATAAGAGGTATGGCCATTCCAGAAGGAATTACCCTTATTGTTGGAGGAGGTTATCATGGAAAAAGTACATTATTAAAAGCAATGGAGAGAGGGATTTACAATCACATCCTTGGTGATGGACGAGAATATGTAATTACTAATCCTACTGCCTTTAAAATAAGAGCAGAAGATGGAAGAAGGGTTGAAAAGGTAAATATATCTCCTTTCATCAATAATCTTCCATTTAATAAGGATACCACAAGATTTTCTACAGAAGATGCCAGTGGAAGTACTTCTCAAGCTACAAATATTGTTGAAAGTTTAGAAATGGGAAGCAAAGTTTTACTCATTGATGAAGATACTAGTGCTACAAACTTTATGATTCGTGATGGTCGCATGCAAGAATTAGTGGGAAAAGAAAAGGAACCTATCACTCCTTTTATCGATAAAGCAAGACAATTATATGAAAATCATAAAGTTTCTACTATTTTAGTCATTGGTGGATCTGGAGATTATTTTCATATTGCAGACCGTATTATTATGCTAGACGAATACAAAGCTATAGATGTAACAAAAAAAGGAAAAGATATTGCAAAAAGGTTTGAACATATAAGAAAAACAGAAGGGGGAAAAGATTTCGGAGAAATTTCTCATCGCATCATCAAAAATCAAAGCTTTAATGCCTCTAGAGGAAAAAAAGAAAAAGTTGATGCAAAAGGACTTCATACCATCATCTACGGAACAAGTAATATTGATCTATCCTTTGTAGAACAATTAATAGATCCTAGTCAAACCCGTGCCATTGCTCTTATGATAAAATATTTATCAAAAAATTTGGTAGATAACACTACTCCCCTTTCAGTTCTTATTGAAAAACTATACGCACAAATTGAGAAAAATGGACTAGAAGTAATTTCTCCATACACGGGAAAACATCCTGGAAATCTAGCACTTCCTCGAAAATTTGAATTATCTGCAGCAATCAATCGTCTGCGTACTCTTAAGGTAAAATAAAAAATATCCTCACTCCTTTATGAGAGTGAGGATATTTTTATCATCCCTAATAACAATCATTATGGTATTTCTACATAAAAAACTTTATTTTCGCACCACCTTAAAAATTTTTCAAAATCCTTATAGGCTATAGAAATGGTTGCTGTATTTACATTAGGATGAAAACAAATATACTCTGAATCTATTAAATCTTTATCCACTAGAACCTCTACATGCTTTTCATTATCATTCATAAGTCCAAAAGGCGTAACAGCGCCTGGTGTAAGATTTAAATATTTTAGTAATCTTTCTTCTGAAGCAAAGCTTAAATTTGTACTGCTAATTTGCTTTGATAAGCTTTTTAAATCTACTTTTTTTGAATCCATTAAAATTACAAGATAATGTTGATTTCCTTTTCTATTTCGAATAAAAAGATTTTTACAATGACTACCTGGAATATCTATATTCAACTGATTAGCTTCTTCAATTGTAAAAATCGGTTTATGTTCATATATATCATAGGCTATTTTTAATTCTTCTAAAAGATCATATACCTTTTGTTCCTTATCCATATTTAGTTTATCCCCTTTACGTTAAATTCCTCCAATTATTATATCATGAATCATCCTCTAAATCTTTTTTTGCATCTAGCATATCTTTTATAATTAAATTAATTTCATACTCATTTAATAGTTCTTTTTTATACCTTTTCATTTTTTCTTCAAATAAATTAATTGTTTTATTTTCCATACTTATCACCTCTTTTTCTTAGTATATTCTATTCTTCAATCCTTACTCATGATAAAAAAATAAAAAAAACTGTTATTTTTTGAAAAAGTGGGTATATATAAACTACGTAATACTAAAAATCGAAAAAACAAAGGAGAGGTATATATGAACCAATTAGGACAAATGATAAAAATTGGAGATTGGAAAGGTGAAAAGCATGTACCCATCATTCATGCTCCTGAAAAAATACAGGCGGAAGCATTAACAGAAATTAAAGTTTCTATTGGCGATGCAATTAAACATCCTAACACAATGGAGCATCACATTTCATGGTTTAAGCTATTCTTTTTACCTGAAAATGGGAAGTTTCCTATCGAATTAGGTACTTTTGAATTTAGAGCTCATGGTGAAAACAATATTTTTGATGAACCATGTGTATCTACCTATGTAAAATTCAAAAACTCTGGAACTCTTTACGCATTAAGCTATTGTAATCTTCATGGATTATGGGAAAGTTCAAAAGAAATTGTTGTTGCGTAAACCCATCAAGCCACAAATAGATCTATCTATTGTGGCTTTTTTTATTGAAAAATATCCTTTTACTACTTGATCCTCATAATTCTTAATTTTTATTGTATAATATTAAATAAATACCATGAATAGAGGATTGATCAAATTGATAAATTTTAAAAAGCTTTTCTATTTCTTAATCGGTAGCGTCTATATTCCGGAAGAATTATTAAATACTAGGGAAAAAATACTCCTTCATATATCAGATACTCCGGCAAATTTTTTTTCTGTATTGAATTTTCTAATATCAAAATTGCAACCAGACTATATTATCCATTCTGGCGATTTGGTGGATAATATCAAGCTGGAAATCTATCCTTATAGACTAGATGAATATAAGAAAAAAGTACCTCAACTCATTAAGATATTAGAAAATTCTTCTGCTAAAAAAATTTATTTAGCTTTAGGAAATCATGACGATGAAGAAGTTGTTAATAATATAACAAATCGAAGCAAAATTATAGAAAAAAGTGATATAATTAATCTTGAAGATTTGGAAATAAAAATCACTCATTTTCCTGATGAAATAAAAAAATCTTCATCACAATACAATTTATTTGGTCATGATCTTACAATCAACAGTAAGATAGAAGATGACAAAATTTATCTTAATGGAATTTTAGCCATAAATGTCATTTTACTTGAGAGCAAAAGGATATTTACTTTACCTTATCCCTATGGTACAGATGACAGTCGATTGGGCAAGTTCAAAATTGGATTTTAAATGGGGGGATATTATGTTTTCTATTATACGAAGTGGTCCAAAAATTTTAATTCTTGAAAGTTGCTATATTCATGAAGTAATCAATTATTTTAAAAATCATTTTGATGCTTTTCAATGTAATATGGATACAGCCTTTGAAAAATCTAATGAAGACAATATCGTTATTCTCTTAACTGAAAAAATGAAAGATCTCCTTAATCTAACAGATATAAAAAATATTTTGGTGTTAAAAGGTGAAGTTGAAACAGTTTTAAGTCATATTTTAAACAATAAGAAATATGATTTCATATCTTGTTCAAGAATCGCTCCACGAATTATTATTATGAGATACTTTGGCGATATAGAAAAGGTAGTCAATGAAGTAAAAGAAGATTATAACGGACATATAGGTACTTTTGATGAAATACTAGAGAAAAATAACAAGGGTACAGTCATTGCCTTTACAAAAAATCCTTTAAATCATCCCATCAGTCTTTCAAATATCTATGAAAAATCTTTATTGATTCATGGAAATTATTCTACCCTCATGAAAGATTTAAGAATTCATGATTTAAAATATCTAAATATTGGACTAGATAATAAAGATTGGTATGAACTACATATTAAAATATATGATAGCTACGGAGAATATGCCCTTCACTATGAAAGACTTGTTCACATTATGGAAAATCTTCAGCTTGGTTTGATCCTAGGAGAATCCTGGGGAACAGATGCAGCTACTATATTCTATTCTGTTGGTATTTATCGCATCCGATTTTTCACCTTCTATGAACCTTCATACATAAAAAAAATGCTTTTAGGATTAGAATATTTAGATGATGGTACAAGAATTGTTGATTTAGATCTTTATCATAAAAGAAGAAAGTTTTATTGGAGTGATTTAAAAAATAGAGAAAAAAAAGATAAGATCTCATTAAGTAAGATTTATAGAGAAAAAATACTTTCAACCTTAGAAAAAGATTCATTAGAAGAATTATTTGCACTAGAAAAAAAGATTTTGAATACAAGATATTAAAGCCATTTCTTTTTAGAGAAATGGCTTTACTTTTCACACATATAAGTATTTTTCAGAACACAGGTTCTAATAAATATGCTATAATAGATCAGAACATATGTTTTAATTACTTTAAAAAGGATGGTTTCATCATATGAATGGTAAAACACACATGCTATTTGGTTCTGTAGCCAGTTTATATTTACTTCCAAAATTAGGTTACGAACCTGCACTTACAACAACAGCAGCAGCTTTAATAGGATCTTTGATTCCTGATATGGATCATCCCAAAGCAAAGATCAATCAAAAAATTCTTCCTATGAAAAATAGAGTCGGTAAAGTTCTATTTTATTGCAGTATTGGAGGGTTCCTACTTTATCGATATGGCCTTGATAATCGTTTAACTTTTGCTTTAGCCATTATATTAATCTTAATTGGCTTATCTCAACACAGGAGTTTTACTCATAGTATTTTAGGCATGGGTAGCATAGCTTCTATTGCCTTTTTTGTTCTCAAGAATACTCTCCCCCTGCAAATTATTTTATCCTTCATCATCGGCCTTATTTCCCATCTAGTGGGAGATTTTATGACCATTGCAGGCATTGAGCTTTTTTACCCTTTAAGTAATAAAAAATATCGGTTTATACTAACGATTTCTTCTGGAAATATGGCAGAGACTTTTATTTGCATATTCTTTATCTATTTAATTGTAAGTTTTTTTATACAAAATGGTTTTTCCATGAATTTTATTTATAGCATTTTTAATATATTCCATTAAAAAACCACTTTTCTAAAAGAAAAGTGGTTTTTCTTATGATTTATTTCTTTGTTCCATTTAATACTACATTTAATACTACCCCTACTATTGCTGCAAGACTTAAACCAGATATTTTAACTGATGCCGTTATAGGGATTGCAATAGCTACACCAGTATATTTTTCAATATATGCAGCGCCTAGCCCTAGTATTAAAATAGCTACCATAACAATTATATTTTTCATGTTAAATGCTACTTTTTCATTTTTTATTGTCTTTACACCGATTAATGAAATCATGCTGAAAAGCATCAAACTGATTCCACCCATTACTGGTACTGGGATGGTTCTTAAAAATCCTCCAATTTTAGCAACAAATCCTAAAAGGATTGCAAATACTGCTGCTAGTCTTAATATAGAAGGATCATAATTTTTTGTAATTGCTAAAACCCCTGTATTCTCTCCGTAAGTAGTATTTGCTGGTCCCCCTATAAACCCTGCAAATAATGTTGCAAGTCCATCTCCTAAAAGAGTACGATTTAAACCTGGGTCTTCAATGAAATTTTGTCCTACTACCTGTCCATTTGTTGTAATATCACCTATATGCTCCATGAAAACTGCAAGAACTACTGGTGCTATAATGGCAATGGCTCCTATTTCGAATTTAGGAAATGTAAAGCTTGGTATTGCCACAACTGGTATTTCTTTCATAACACTCATATCCACAATTCCCATTTTCATAGAAACTAAATATCCTACCACTACACCTATTAAGATAGATAATTGTTTTGAAAATCCCTTTCCTTTTAATGTAATGGTTAATGCTACACATAAGGTGATTGCAGCTACAATTAAATTACTTTTTGCCATGCCATAGGCTACAGGTACAAGATTCAAACCGATTACCATAATCATTGGCCCTACTACTTGAGCTGGTAAAAATCTTTTTATTTTATCAACACCTATTTTTTTTACGATAAAAGATGTCATTACATATAATGCTCCTGCTATAATAATTCCGCCTTGTGCATAAGTTAAATCTCCATGATACATTTCTTTAACAGTCAAAATAACTGGGATGAATGCAAATGATGACCCTAAAAATACAGGTACTTTTCCTTTTGTTACTAAATGGAATAACAATGTTCCTACTCCAGCTGCCACTAATGCTACAGATGTATCAAGTCCTGTAAGCATAGGCACTAAAACTGTTGCTCCAAACATAGCAACCAAATGTTGAAGTGCTAATATTACTTTTTTTACTGAGTCTAATCCTATTGTATCCTTTTTCGTTTTTACATTAGCTTCTCTTAATATATTTTCTGACATAAAAAAACCTCCTTTGATTTTTTAAGGAGAAAGTATCACACTTCTCCCTTCTCAGCCTCTCTGGACCGAATTAAAAGGCAACATTTTTTAACTTTAACCATATATAAAAAACTTCTTGCCTACTGACAAGAAGTTATATGCACATACAAAATCATTGAAGCATAATATTTCTATCTTGCCAGTCTCTCTGGACTGAATTAAAGATTCCTTTTTAATCCTAAATAATTATAGCATCTTTTCCTACTAGGTGCAATATAATTTTTAATAACTTCAAAACCAAAAATAGCAAGGACTTTTTTGTTTAAAAATGTTATAATAAACGTGAAATTTTATATAGAAAGGATTATGCTATGGACACTTTAAATCAATTTATAAAATATGTAAAATTCGATGAAGAAAAAAGAATATTAATTTCACTACAAAATCAATTTGAAAACTATCTACAAGATCAAAAAATTAGATCCATGTTAAAGGATGCTGCAAAATCTATATTAAAGGATGACTTTGTTCAGCTTGAAGTGGGTAAAAACATGGTAAGACTTACTGTAACTGATGGTACAGAAGAACAAAATTTAGATCTTGTAAAAACAGAACTTGTAAAAGGTCTTGAAATGGCTATGGCTTTTTTACAAATGCAAAATATGAAAGATCAATAAAAGCTTGACAGTTTTTCTGTCAAGCTTTTATATTTACATAAATCCTTTATTGTAAAGCAGTTCCCTCTTTTTTATAAAATCTCATTTCTATAAAATATTCTTTATTCTTAATCCCAATAAAATAATCTTTATAATCTATTTCAAAATTAACAATTGAAGAATGTATATCTATATTTCTTAGTAAGTGAATCGTACAAATATGACTATTCTCTAAGGTACAAAATCTAAATAATATTCCCTTTATAGTAGAAAACTGCATTCTTGAATTTAAAACCTCTTCCCCTTCTAAATATAAGTTTAAAGTTCTATTTTCTATAGGAATCAATAAATCTATATCATTTTTTTCTTCTCTTACAACTCTTATTTCAAAATCATGATCAATATAAAAATCACTATTTCTATATAGCATGTTCTCTTCCCCTTTTTAAAGATATATATTTTCAAAATTCTATCATTATCATAACAAAATATCCCCTTAATAACAATAAAACCATTCCACTAAAACCCTCCTATAAATGGATATATTGTTTTTTTCATTAACAACCCCTTATTCATATGATATAATTATGAGTAGTTGTGTCCAATTATTTTTATACTTTTTTCTTTCTGTATTAGGAGGGGATTTACTTTGACAGAAAATAACGAAGAAAAATCTAGAAGTTCAAAAAAGAAAAAGAAGAAGAAAAAAATAAGTATTATAAGAATATTTATTCTTATGTTTTTATTGGTTACTTTTATTGGAGGTGGCGCATTAGCTGGATGGGTTTTTGCAATTGTCAAATCTGCTGAACCTATTGACGGTAGCGATATTTACACACGCCTTGATGAAAACTCCTTTATTTATGATAATCAGGGAAAACTCATCGAAAAAGTTGAAGGGGATGGCCTAAGAACCATTGTAAAAATTGATAAAATTCCAGAAGATCTTAAAGATGCTTTTATTGCCATTGAAGACCAAGATTTTATGACTCATAGAGGCATTAATCCAAAAAGAATTGTAAAAGCATTATGGGAAGATCTTAAAGCAGGTGCTCCTGTACAAGGTGCTAGTACAATCACCCAGCAATTAGTAAAAAATCTTTATTTAACCAATGAAAAAAGTGTAGAAAGAAAAGTTAAGGAAGCATATTACGCATTTCAGCTTGAACAACAATTACTAAAACCTCAAATTTTAGAAGCATATTTAAATACTGTATATTTAGGTGGTGGTGCTAAGGGCGTACAAGGCGCAGCCTTTACTTATTTTTCAAAGGATATAAGTGAATTAGATTTAGCAGAATGTGCATTAATCGCTGGTATCACAAAAAATCCTTCTAAATATTCACCATTAAAAACACTTAGAAAAGAAGATGTTGATCCAAATAAGCATTATATTATAGATGATAGCGATGAGATTTATACTATCGTTTATGATGAGAGATATAAGCCTAGACAACAATTGGTTTTAAAAATCATGAAAAATGAAAATAAGATTACAGAAGAAGAATATCAATCAGCAATGAATGAAGATTTAAAAACACATTTAAAACCTGGAAAGAAACAAGTTTATGGCATTTCATCATTTTTTACAGATAAAGTAAAAAGTGATGTTATCAAAGCCATTATGGAACAATTAGGAAAAACCGAAGAAGAAGCAAAAATTATGCTTTATAATCGAGGTCTTAGAATTTACAGTACCATGGATTTAAGAATTCAAAAAATACTTGAAAAAGAATATGAAGACAATAAGAATTTTCCTGGCTTAATAGCCAAAAAAGATAGTGCCGGCAATATCTTAGCAAAAAACAGAAAAGTTTTAATGTATAAGCGTACAAATCTTATTAATAATCAAGAACAACTAATTATTCCTAAAGGACATTATCAGTATGATCCAGCAGGAAACCTTATTCTTTTTAAAGGAAAACGCTTAAACTTTACATCTCTTTATGAAAACGGACAAATCGCAGGTGTACGAGTTTCTGTAAAAGATTCTTATACACTCAATGCAGCAAAAGAAGTTTTAATGCACAAGGGTGGAAATTTAAAAATTCCAAGTGAATACAAGCAATATGATAGTAATAAAAATGTCATTGTAAGTAGTTCATTTATATCATCAAATCCTGAATTTTTCATCAAAGATGGTAGCGGTAATCTACTCATCAATAAAGATAACTATTACATAAGCGATAAAGGTGTTGTACAACCTCAATCCGCTATGGTTATCATAGATCCTTATGTGGGAGAAATCAAAGGTCTTGTAGGAGGTAGAGAAGTTAAAGGTAGAAAATTATATAACAGAGCCATAGAGCCAAGACAGCCTGGTTCTTCTATTAAACCCATATCTATTTATACTCCTGCCATTGACAATGGATGGACAGCAGCTACTGTTGTAGATGATGTTCCTCATTACGATGGTAATGGTCGCATGTGGCCTAGAAATTGGACTAAACGATTTGATGGCTTATCAACCCTTCGACGAGGAGTTGAAATGTCTATGAATGTTGTAGCCGTAAAAATTGGTGAAAAAATTGGTGTTCAAACATCAATCGATTATCTAAAGAAATTTGGCATTACAAGTTTAGTAGAAAAGGGTCGCTACAATGACCAAAATCTATCGGCTGTAGCCCTTGGTGGAATGACAAAGGGAATCAGCCCATTAGAAATGACTGCTGCTTATGGCGCTTTAGCCAATGAAGGAATCTACATTCAACCTAAATCATTCACAAAAATTACAGATCGAGAAGGAAATATTATTTTAGAAAATGAAAGCTATAAAAATTACGTAGCTAGTCCTGGAGCAGCATTTATTGTAACAGATATGATGAGAACAACTGTAACAAGTGGAACTGCACGTAAAGCAACATTAAACAATAAAAATATCCAAGTAGCTGGGAAAACAGGTACCACATCAGATAGCTATGATGCTTGGTTTGTTGGTTATACACCCTATTATGTAGGTGCTGTATGGATGGGAAATGACCTTCAAATAGAACTTGGAAGAGCAGCTACAAGAGGAAAGCTGTATCTTTGGAAAAAGGTCATGGATCAAGTTCATGAAGGACTACCTGGTAAGAGTTTTACAAAGCCTAAAGATGTTATTCGTATTTCAGTAGATACAAAATCTGGAAAACTCCCTACAGAATTTAGCAAGCTTGATCCTAGAGGTTCTACTGTTCGAAGTGAATACTTTATTAAAGGTACACAACCAACAGATTATGATGATGTACATGTTCAGTTAGAAGTAGATACGAGTACCAATAAACTCGCTACTCCATATTGTCCACCAACATTAGTTGAAAAACGAGTTTTCGTTAAAAGAAAAGTCCCATACGATCCTGCAAAAAATAATGGCATCGTACCAGGTGACTATAAATATGAAGCACCTATTGAATACTGTCCTGATCACAATGAATTTAATAGTCAGCCACCAATAGATTTTGTTCCATCTCCTTCACCTGGAGAGAATAATCCTTTAGATCCTGAAAATAATATACCAGATGGAACCATTCAACCAAATGAAAATGAAGAAATCATCATTGACTCTCAAAATTAAAAGAAGACTCCTCGGAGTCTTCTTTTTTATTCTGGCGTTGTATCTTTCGGCGGTGAACAGTCTTGATCTCTTGTTTTTAGAAAATCTGGTCGATATCTTATTTCTGGAATAGGCTTTCGAAAGAAAACAGTAGATAATCCTCTTCTATTAAAAGGAATAAGAGGCCATAAATAACTTACGCCACCAAAGGATTTTGTACGAAGAATTACAATGAATAAAAATAAAGAGGCTCCAAAGAATCCTATGGTTTTAAAAAGTCCCGTGCATATTAATAAAATCAATCGAAAGATTCTTATAGCCATAGAAAATTCAATACTAGGAGTTGCAAACATCCCAATACTTGCAATGGCCATATATAGTACTGTTTCTGGAATAAACCATCCTACCTTCACTGCAAATTCGCTTAAGACTAATCCTCCTATAATTCCCAAAGAAGTAGTCAACGCATTGGGTGTATGTATGGATGCAATTCTTAAAATATCAATGCCCATTTCTAAAGTGAGAAACTGCAAAAACAAAGGAATTTGCCCCGTCTCTTTAGGTCCTAAAAATTTTAACCAATCTGGAAGGATTCCTTTATTATACACCAAAACCAACCATAGTGGAGGTAATATAAAAGATAAAAACATAGCAATTAATCGAATCCATCTCATGTAAGTCCCTACTGCAGGATTTTGATAATAATCTTCTGCATGTTGAGTAAAATGAAAAATGGTCACAGGAAGAATCATTACACTAGGTGTTGTATCTACCATAATGATCATATGTCCCTCAAACAAATGGGCTGCAGCTACATCGGCCCTTTCTGTATACCTTGCCTGAGGTAGAGGATTCCAATTTCTTCCTAATATAAATTCTTCTAAACTCTTTTCTGCCATCTCTAAAGCATCTGTATCAACTTCATCTAACTTTTTCTTGATATCCTCTATTAGCTTGGGATTGGCAATATCCTCTATATATCCTACTACCACATCTGTTTGGGATCTTCTTCCAACTTTCGTCATTTCAAATCTTAAGTTGGGATCTCTTACTCTTCTTCTTATTAATGCTGTATTAAATACGATGGTTTCTGTTAATCCATCTCTTGCTCCCCTTGTAACTCTTTCTAAATCTGGTTCTTCTGGTCCTCTTGCAGGATACGTCCTCACATCAAGTATAATAGCTTCTTCTTCTCCATCAATCAAAATTGTCAAAGCTCCCGATAACACCATAAATTTAATCTGTTCCATATCTCTGCTTGCTTCAACCTCTAAATAAGGAATTTTTTCCTTCATTAGCTTTTCTACAATACATCTTCGAAAATCCTTTGATTCTAAATTTTGAAGAATTTTCATGATATATAACATGATATCATCTTTTGCAAAGCCATCAATAAACAATAAGCAAGCTTTTTTATTAGCAATAAGTATTTCTCTATTTACAACATCAAAGCTTTTAGATATGCCTAATTCCTCATCAAGAATTTTTAGATTTTCCTCTAATTTCTTTTTTAGATCCATTGAAATATCCACTCCTAGTTAATATTTCCTCCATTGCTTTTGTAATAATGGGAGCACCAATCTCACAATCATCCTTACCATCCATTTTTCCTATATCTCCAATCCCAATAACTAAAGGAACATTGCATTGATTAATAATATCTACCGTATCTCCATAAAGAATATTCTCTTTTTTGGGTAACCCTTGCTTATCCACAGAGCTTTTAACAATTTTCCCATTACAAGAAATGGAAAAATCTACTTTAATTCCTTCTACTCCTGGTGTATTTGAAGCCACTGCCACAACTCCTAAGATTTCAATGTCTGGATGATTAGCAATTTCATATAGTGCTCGTTCCCCTTCTGCTGTAGCTGGACTTCCTTTGTCATCTACCATAACTACCACGGGATCATATTTTGCAGTTTTAATTAATTCTACTATTTCGCTACCACTCACAGGTGTAGGATTTCCTCCAGAACGTGATATGCATCTTCCACCAATATTGGTTACAGCTCTTTGAACAGCCCTTTGTGCAACACGATCTCCATCTGTTACTAAAATTACTTTTCTTTTCATATGCAGGATCCTTTCTTTTACTTCTTTGATTTTGGATTAAAAATAAGTGCCATTGTATAGCCAAATACTATTGCTGCTGCAACACCTCCTGCACCAGCTTGAACTCCCCCTGTAAATGCCCCTAATAAACCATTATCCTTTGCAGATTTCATAGCTCCCTTTGCCAAGGTATATCCAAATCCTGGTATAGGCACGGTAGCTCCAGCTCCACCAAATTTTACGATAGGTTCATAAATCCCAACAGCAGTTAAAATCACGCCGGAGGTAACAAACAATACCAATACATGGGCTGGAGTAAGCTTTGTTCCATCCATTAGAAGCTGCCCAATGACACATATCACACCACCAACAATAAATGCTCGAAGATAATCCATATTTATCACCCTTCTAATGTATTTGTAATTGTTACAGCATGTGCAATTCCTGGGATCGTTTGTCCCTGTTGAGCACTTGTAGTAGATAATAATGCTCCTGTTGAAATAAGTAATACCGTATTTAAATTTTTTTTCATCATTTCTTTATATATATATCCACAAAAGACTGAAGCAGAGCATCCACACCCACTTCCTCCTGCATGAGTATCCTGAACCTTGTTATCAAATATAAGTAGTCCACAGTCATTATAGACTTTTGTCATATTATAACCTTTATCCAATACCATTTCTTCAGCGATTTCTTTCCCCACAGCGCCAAGGTCTCCTGTTACAATTAAATCATAGTATTCAGGAGTGAAGCCTGTATCTTGAAAATGATTTACAAGGGTATCTGCTGCTGCTGGCGCCATAGCAGCACCCATATTATTTACATCCTTTATTCCCAAATCAACTACTTTTCCAGTAGTTACATGGGTAATTTGAGGTCCTCTTCCATTTGTTCCTAATACAGCAGCACCAGAACCTGTTACAGTCCATTGAGCAGTAAGTGCCCTTTGATTTCCATGCTCTAATGGAAACCGATATTGTCTTTCAGCTGAACTAAAATGGCTTGACGTAACAGCTACTACATAATCTGCATAACCTCCATCCATAATCATACTTCCTAAGCTTAATGATTCTGCCATAGTAGAACAAGCTCCATATAACCCAAAAAATGGTATTCCCAGGTCCCTTGCTGCAAAAGAAGTAGACATTAATTGATTTAACAAATCTCCTGAAAACATATAGTCCATCTCTGAGATATTTTTATCTGCCTTTTGTATAGCCTTTTTTACTGACTCTCTTAACATCTTGCTCTCAGCTAATTCCCAACTATTTTCTCCATACAAATCATCAGATAAAACCGTATCGAAATATTCCCTTAATGGACCTTCCCCTTCCTTGGGTCCTACAGTGGTTCCTGTTGCAATGATGACAGGAGGATTTTGGAATTTTACTGTTTGTTTTCCTATTTTCTTTATAGCCAATGCTTTCAGCCTCCTTATTTATCAAGGAAAAAATATATTAATCCAACAATTACAGAAGAAGTAAATCCATAAACCAAAACAGGTCCTGCTAAAATAAACATTTTTGCACCTACACCAAATATATATCCTTCTCTTTTAAATTCCATAGCTGGAGATACAATTGAATTTGCAAAGCCTGTAATAGGAACAATAGAACCTCCTCCTGCCCTTTTTCCTATTTTGTCATATACCCCTAGTCCCGTAAGAAATGCCCCTAGAAAAATTAAAATAATTGCAGTAGCTGTAGATACGTCATCTTTTGGAAGATCCATATTTTTTAAGGTGTTTGAAATAAATTGCCCTATTGTACAAATAAATCCACCTACGAAAAATGCCCATATGGAGTTTTTTAAAAATTTAGGCTTCGGGCTCTTCTTTTTCACATATTGATTATATTTGTATTGCTTATTCAAAGTTGCATTTTTTGTATTTTCCATAAAGGTCACTTCCTTTCTAATGTTTTATTTGCTCTAAAGTTGATTTTAATCCTCCACTGAATATCTTTTCATTTGATGCTATACTTTCAAATTCTTGTCTTCTTTCCTTTTCTTCTACCTGGTTCGGTAGTATAAAATTATTTTCAAATCCTCTATGATGACTTTTTTGCATTTTTTCCATCCTTCCTAATGATTTAAGAAAATCCAGTAGATGAGTGCACCCATTACTTTTCCTCCTGCTAAAGCTACAAATATATATTTTGAATACTCATAGAGCATAAATCGACTTACAATGACAGGAATCACATTGGTCACCTCTGTTAAAGCAGAAGCCAATAGCCCAATAAAAGTGCCCATTAAAAAACCTACTAAAATCACCATTATTTTTCCTAAAGTAATATTCATATCTAAAAAATTTGCTAATGATAAAGTAGTAACTGTTATAGCAATAGTAAATTCATAAACTTTAATATGATTTTCTGTGTCTGTAAGCTGTGCAAGTCTTGGGACAATGTCTAATATTGTTAAAAATGCAATGAGTGCAGTTCCTACAATAGCTCCTTCAGAAAAACCCACAAAGATTGCTAAAATTTTAAGCAGCAAAATTCTTCACCAGCCAATCTCTATTTTTTTTCCTCTGTATTTTTTTGGTTTTTTAAGATATAACCATCTATATTCTTCCTATAGGATGCCATTTCAACTTCCATAGGACTTGGTTCATTGCGAAAACTTTTTGGTAAAATATGATTAAAAAATACTGCCATTCCAAAACCAATTCCTAAAGAATAAGGAATTTGTAAAATCAATGGTCTTTTTTCATCTATTCCAGTAATCATTTTATAAACTTCCCTATGAGCCTCTCTCATATTTACATCTGCATGAAAATTCATAAGAGCTAAACCAGATCCTACAAAAAGAACAATACACACTATGGCAAGTTTAAATAACAACCATCCTTTACAATCATTTTTAGATTTATATGCTATCTTTACTAGGATCTCAGCTTCTCCTATAGGAAAAACTTTTATATGAGGATATTTTTTTGAAATTTTTTCTACAATCGTTAAAATTGAGACGACTATGTGCTCCTGTGCATTTTTAGGAACTTCTAACACTTCTAAATTTAGCAATCCCTCTTTTATATCATCTTCTGCTACTATAACAGCTAAATCTTTTATAAGTACTTTATTACCTGGAATTACATCATATCCATCCTTCAATTGGATATAAATCTCTTTTTTTAACATTTCTTCATCCCCTTACATCATTCCTTACTACATAGTCAAAAACCAACTTTGCTCTGGTATATTTATTGGCTTTTGGTTTATTCATATATAAAAAAAATGAAGTAAGGGTAATGAGTAAGAAGACTATTGTCAAAAGAAAATACGTCTTCTTTTTCAAAATCATAAAATCACCTCTTCACGTTCTTTACTTTTAGTATTCTCCATTCACTTAACGAAAATTCTTTAAATTTTAATCAAGTATTTTGGCATAAAAAAAGACATGTATTTACCATGTCTTCTCTAATAGTTCTTTCATATGACTTAAAACTTTTTTTTCTATTCGTGATACCTGTACCTGTGAAATGCCTAGCATTTGTGCAATTTCTGTTTGGGTTTTATCTTTAAAATATCTCAAAACAATAATTTTTCTTTCTCTTGGTTTTAATCTTGAAAGAATTTCTATTAAAGCAATCCGATCAAGCATCTCACCTTCGTCTTTTGTTTTTGTTTCACTAATTTTGTCAATCAGGTGAACTGGTGAACCATCATCTTGATGAATCACATCATACAAATAATCTGGCTGAACATTTGAATCTAATGCCATTACAATTTCTTCTTTTGGTATATCTAGTTCATTAGAAATTTCTTGCAGTGTCGGCTCTATTCCATTTTTTTTAAATAATAATTCTTTGGTACTTTTTACTCTTGCTGCTGTTTGCTTTAAGGAACGACTTACTTTAATCATTCCATCATCTCTTAAAAACCTTTTAATTTCTCCAATAATCATTGGTACTGCATAAGTTGAAAATCTTACATCATATGTAAAATCAAATTTTTCTATTGCTTTTACAAGTCCTATACATCCTAACTGATATAAATCTTCTTTATCATATCCCCTATTCATAAACCTTTTTAATACACTTCTTACAAGTCCTAAGTTATGACCAACTAACATATTTTTTGCATCTTGATCTCCTGCTTGTGCCCTTTTTATAAGCTCAATCGTTTCTTCATGCTTTAATATTTTGTTTTGCTCCTCCGATAATGCACTTATTCCCATATTATCTACCCCTTAGTCATCACAGCTTTCAAATCTTTTTAGCATTCTTATTTTTGTTCCCATATCCTTGTTGGTTTCTATTTCTACTATATCCATGAAAGTTTCCATTACTGTAAAGCCCATGCCTGATCTTTCTAACTCTGGCTTTGAAGTGTACAATGGTTGTCTTGCCATTTCCACATCTTCAATGCCTTTTCCATTATCTTCTATAATGATCTCTATTGCATCATCAGAAATGCTACATTCAACAAAAACAATCCCTTCTTTTCCTTCATATCCATGGATAATAGCATTTGTTACAGCTTCAGATACAGCTGTTTTTACATCTGCTAATTCTTCAATAGTAGGGTCTAGCTGTGAAGCAAAGGAAGCTACTACAACCCTAGCGAAGGCCTCATTTTGTGATTTGCTCATAAATTCTAGTTTCATATGATTTTTCGTTGTCAATTCCCTCACCCCTTTATAATCTTTCTATTGCCTCATTTTTATTCTCAAACTTTTTAATAATATTAAACAATCCTGACATTTTAAATATTCTTTCCACTCTATGATTCATATTGATTACCCCAGCTTGTCCACCTAATTTTTGTACTTTTTTATATCTTCCTATTACCACACCAATTCCTGAGCTATCCATAAAATTCATATCTTCTAAATCAAAAATAATATGTTTAATATTATTATTATCGATTTCTTTATCAACCTCTTCTCTGATTTCTTCAGCTGTATGATGATCTAATTCTCCATTTAATTTGACAATTAAATGATTATCAATTGTTTCAAAATGAATACGCAATAAAATCCCTCCCTTTCATCCCTCTCTTTTTAAATATTCTTGAAAATCCTCATTTCTCCTTTGATGAAAATTGACTATTTTTGTAATATAATTTTTTTTACTAAAAAAGTGACGATCATCCTTACGATCGTCACTTAATCTAACTCATTATTCTTCTATAGATACCTCTATAACTTCCATATTCTCTACTGCCTCTTTAACTAATGCTTCAACATCAAGTTTACTTTCCGATTGTAAAATTTTATCTACTCTAGGTTTGGTAACAGGTCTTTTAGGTAAAAATACTGTACAACAATCTTCATGGGGCAAGATAGATGTTTCATAGGTATCAATTTTTTTTGCAATATCCATAATATCAACTTTATCTAATGCAATAAGAGGCCTAAATACAGGAATCTCTACTGCATGATTGGTAACAGTAAGACCTTGAATAGTTTGACTAGCTACTTGTCCAATACTTTCACCTGTAACCAAAGCATGACATTCTCTCTTTTTTGCTATTCTTTCTGCTATTTTCATCATAAATCTTCTTGATAAAATAGTCATTTCATCTTCTGGACACTTTTCATTTATTTCCTTTTGTATAGGCAATAAATTCACACAATGAATACGAATATTTCCACAATATGTAGCAATAATCCTTGCTAAATCAATTACCTTTTCTTTTGCTCTTTCACTGGTAAATGGATAACTATGATAGTGTACAGCTTCTATATTCATACCTCTTTTGGCCATCATCCAAGCAGCTACTGGACTATCAATCCCTCCAGATAATAATACCATAGCTGTTCCATTTGTTCCTAAAGGAAGTCCTCCATGTCCTGCTATCTTTTTAGAATATACATATGCTTTTTCCCTTACATCCACATATAGCATCAAATCTGGATGATGTACATCTACTTTTAATTCTTCTATATGGTTAAAAACATATCCACCAACCATTCTTGATATTTCTGGAGACTTCATTGGAAAGCTTTTATCTCCTCGTCGACTCTCTACCTTAAATGTTTTAATCTCATCTTCTTCTATAATCTCCTGCATATGCTTTAATGCAACTGCATAGATCGTTTCCATATCCTTTTTCATCTCATAGGCAGGACTTACAGATACAATACCAAATACTTTTATAACCTTTTCAATTACCTCTTCTTCATCATATCCATCCATATCAACATATACAAGACCTCCTGAGTGCCATACCTTTAACTCTCCTAAATCACTTAAATTAGCTTTTATATGTTTTACAAGCTTATTTATAAAATATGATTTATTCAGTCCCTTTAATGCAATTTCACCATATCTTACAATTAATATCCTTTTCATTTCATCACCTCTTCATAATTTTTCTTATATCTTTTACTGATTTTATTATTTTATCTACTGCATAATCAATTTCTTCTTGTGTATTATGATAAGAAAAACTAAAACGAATAGCTCCTTCTATCTCATCTTCTTTAAGTCCCATGGCATTTAATACATGGCTTTTTGTGTTTTTCCTTGATGAACAAGCAGAACCCGTTGATACATATATGCCATCCTGTTCGAGACTATGAAGTAACACTTCTCCTCTTATTCCTAAGAAACTAATATTAGCTATATGGGGTGCACTACCTTCCCTTTCATAACCATTAATTTTAATATCTGCAATTTCATTTTTTACATGCTCTATAAAAGTATTTTTTAAAGTCCACAATTTTTCTAAGTTGCTATCTATATTTTCATATAAACCTTTACTAGCTTCACCTAATCCTAATATTCCTGGAACATTTTCAGTACCTGATCTAATGCCGGTTTCTTGATTTCCTCCATAAATAATAGGTGTTACTTTTAAATTCTTTTTAATATACAAACCTCCAATCCCTTTTGGCCCGTGAACTTTATGACCACTGATAGATAAAAGATCTGCACCTAATTTACTAGGTGTAAATTTAATTTTGCCAAAAGATTGAATAGCATCTACATGAAGTATTGGTTTATTGGTACAATTCTTAATGATTTTGCCTATTTCTTCTACAGGCTGCACGGTTCCAACTTCATTATTTACATGCATAATACTTATTAGTATGGTATCCTCAGACAAATAATTCTTTAACTCTTCTATATTAATTTTTCCAAAAGAATCAACATCTAAATAGATTACTTCATAGCCTTTTTTTTCTAAATTTTTATATACATTTAAAACAGATGGATGCTCAATTTTTGTGGTAATGATTTTTTTCCCTTTTCTTTTTTTAGATTCTACAGCACCTATTATGGCCGTATTATTTGATTCAGTGCCTCCTGAAGTAAAAATAATTTCTTGTTCCCTTGCTCCTAATGCTTTTGCCAGCTGTTTACGTGCTGTCTTCATTAGTTTCTCCACTTCAACCCCCTTATGATGAAGGGATGATGGATTTCCATAATAATCAGTAAGCCCTTTTAGCATCATCTCTACAACTTCTTTATTAGGTTTTGTGGTAGCACTATTATCTAAATAAACTTCCATTTCAAACATCTCCATTATCAAAAATTTGTTTATATCTTTCCATATTTTATATGAAACTACTGTCTTTGTAAAGCGCTTTACTACAAACTTATTATTACCTGCTGTATTAAAAAAATAATAGTCTCTACCTTATTTTAGAAAACTCATTATATATTCAAATTAAAAATTATAATTTCAAAATATCCATTTTTCAAAATTCCCCATATTTCGTAAAAAAAATAAAAAACTTTGTCAAAACACTTGTCAAGTTTGTCGGTTTTTGTTATAATTTGTTTAGTGGTTATCCCCCTGATAACCTCGATAATATAATCTCTATTCCCAATACCCCTTTTGAACGTAAACCAACAAAAGAACCAGTCCCCGAGGACTGGCTCTTTTGTTTTTTGTATAAAACTATTTAAATTTATATATATATCTGTTAACATATTTATTAGAATCATCATTTATATAAATTTTTTATTTATAAGGAGGTTTCATTTATGAAAAACCCAAATAAAGTAGCTGTTGTATTCACTGGTGGAACCATTTCAATGAAAATAGATCCTAGAATATCTGCAGCCATTCCTGCTTTATCTAGTGAAGAAATCATGTCTATGGTAACAAATATTGATAAATACGCTGATATTGAAATTGTAAATTTTGATAGAATTCCAGGTCCTCATATGACTCCAGAAAAATTGATGAAACTAACAAAACTTGTAAAAAAGCTAGTATCAAGAGAAGATATTACAGGTATTGTCGTAACTCATGGGACTGATTCTCTTGAAGAAACTGCCTACTTACTAGATTTAACCCTTGACAGTACAAAACCGATTATTGTAGTTGGTGCCATGAGAAACAGTTCTGAACTAGGCTATGATGGCTCAAGCAACCTTTCTGCTGCCATATGTACTGCCATATCTGAACAAGCAAAAAATAAAGGTGTTTTGATTGTAATGAATAACGAACTAAATGCTGCTAGCGAAGTTACAAAAACACATACATTATCCCTGGATACCTTTAAATCTATGGAATTTGGTCCCTTAGGAATTGTGGATAATGATGAGGTAATATTTTATAGAGATATTACAAAGCATGCTCACATAGATACAGAAACAATAGAAGCAAATGTAGATTTAATCAAAACTGCTGTAGGTATGGATAGCAAATTAGTCAAATATTGCGTTGATTCAGGTGCTAAAGGTATTGTACTCGAAGCAATGGGAAGAGGAAATGTACCTCCTACTATGGTTGACGGGATTCAGTATGCTCTTGATCATAATGTAATAGTTGTTATGGTATCTAGATGTCCTATGGGAAGAGTACTAGACACCTATGGATATGAAGGAGCTGGAAGACACTTACGAAATCTTGGCGTGATTTTAGGTGGAAGTCTTCCTGGACAGAAAGCCAGAATTAAACTTATGTTAGCTTTAAGTATTACAAAAGAAAAAAAAGTCATTAAAGAAATTTTTGAAAAAGGCTTTTATAAATAAAGAATCAGGATTTTTCTATCCTGATTCTTATCCCATTACTTCCAATATTTCATATTGAGGATGCTTATTTAAGTCAATAAACTCATTACCTATTTTCACCAAAGGTCTTGTAGGCATTTGTTTATTAATCAACACAATTTCACCTATATCTCCTGTATTTAATTTTACAATATTTCCAACATAAAATTTTGAAATATTCCAAAGAAATTGATTTGTAATATATGGATCTAACGCACCAAATCTATCTTGTGCAATGAGCTCAGCCACCTTAAAAGGTGATTCTTTATTTTTATATACCCTCTCTGACGTCATAGCATCAAATATATCTGCAACAGCAATAATTCGTGCAAATTCATGAATTTTTTCTCCCTTAACCCCTAAAGGATACCCTTTCCCATCCATTCTTTCATGATGCTGTAATGCCCCACAACATATATCAAAGCTAATTTCATCTTGTTCTTGGAGCATTTCATATCCTAAGGTTGCATGCCCTTTCATAATCTGACACTCATTTATAGACAATTTTCCTGGCTTATTTAAAATTTCTTTAGGAATTCTTGATTTACCTATATCATGTAGCATACCTGCTATAGCTAATTTATTTAAATCATCTTCACTATAATTGAGCCATTTCCCAATCATTGTAGATAAAATACACACATTTATAGAATGCTTATAGGTATAATCATCTACAATTTCCATACTTCTTAATCGCGCCAATATATTATTATCTGTCATTACTTCTTCTATTAAAGGAGACACTGATTCTTGTATAATCTCTGATTCAAGCTTTTTCCCAAGACTCACTTCTTCATAAACTGTCTTAAAGGATACTAAGCTTTTATTATATTGTTCATTTAACTTCTTATCTATTTTAATACTAAATTTAGAAAGTGATTTCTGCCCTTTTATTTCATCCTGTTCTCCAATATAAACATATATAATATCCATATTCTGTATTCGCTGAATATGCTCATCTATTAATTTTGTTCCTCGAGTTAAAAATAGTAAATCAGACTTTCCAATAATATCTTGAGCCAGAATCATTCCTTCTTTTAAGTCTTGTACATTTATTACTTTCATCCTATACGCCTCTTTACAAATAACATTTTCAATTATATAATTCTACATATTTCCTTATATTCCTTCAAAAACATGATTTTTTCTCAATACCTGTTAATTTTATGTCCACATTTTGAGCAATAATTTTCTTCGTCATCTATGGCTTCACCACAAAATCTGCAGTAAGTCAATCCTTTTATCCTATAAAGACGCGTCTTAACTCTATTTTTCTGTGTCTCCATTCTTTGTATTTCTCTACATTTTCCTTTAATCTGGCTTACAGGCATACTATTATCATTGGCAAGGAAATATTTATACACTAATTCACCAATATATAATTTGGCTTCTTCTATTTCATCTTCAATATTCTTTAAATCCATTTTCAATTCAGTGATTTCAATAATTTCATCTGTTTTCTGAGATATTTTCTTAGTACCATATGATACCTTATCTGCTAATTTATCAAATATATCCATTTTTCACACCCCTTATACTATTAATATATTCCTTATGTTAAAATTAGATATTATTTCCTATATGACTGTTCATTCATCATCTTAACTATGATATATTATAATAGTGGTAAAGAAGTAAGGAGCTGATATCTTGGAAATTATACAATATAATCTTGATGAAACATTACATCTACCAAAAAACTTTGTTTCTTTATACGGTGATGTAAACTTTGCTATATTTGATATTGAAACAACAGGACTAAGTCCTCATTTTCACAAAGTTATTCTTATAGGCCTTTTGTACATAAAAAATGGTAAAATTTCTATACAACAATTTTTCTCCAATAATAAAAAAGAAGAGGCAGCATTATTATCTTCCTTTAAAGATAAAATTCAAGAATTTGATCTACTAATTGATTATAATGGAAATACCTTCGATATTCCTTTTCTAAACAAAAGATTTCTAGCTAATAAAATTGATTATTCTATTGCAACCTATCAAAGTATTGACCTATTGAAACTTATTAGAAAAATCCAAAAACAATTACATCTTGATAACTGTAAATTAAAATCTGTAGAAGAGTATTTAAATATTCATCGAAATGATAAAATCTCAGGTAAAGAAAGTGTTGCATTGTATAATCAATACGAAAAAGAACAAACTAAGAAGCTAAAGGATACTATTCTTCTTCATAACTATGACGATTTATATTATTTTAGTAAGGCTTTGATGATATTAGATCAGATACCTATTGAACAAATGATTCAAAATTTTCCTCAAATTTTTCATATTGGTGAAGAAGAGAAAAGATGTTATATTTTAAAACAACATATAAAAAACTCTTCATTTTATTTAGAAGGAGTCTATAAAAATAATCATATAGATGACTATATTTCCTATGAAAATGGTTTTAGTTTTGAATATAAAAATAATACAAATACTTTTACCGTAAAGATTCCATTATACAAGGGCCGTCTTTCTTCTGGCGTTAAATGTTTATATGTTGATACCAATGATTTTTCATTTGCTTATGAAAAAAATACATTAGATCATTTGATTTCAGAAAATATTATTCTATTTAAACAAAATAATAATATAAAATTTTTAGATATTCACTTATTTATATCCAAACTTATTCCATATATTCTCAATAAAATAGAAAATATCTAAAAAAACAAGTACATTCAAATGTACTTGTTTTTTTATTGGTGCCCAGAGGCGGAATCGAACCACCGACACGGGGATTTTCAGTCCCCTGCTCTACCGACTGAGCTATCTGGGCAAAATATTAACTTGTATCATGGTGGGCCTTCAGGGATTCGAACCCCGGACCTGCCGGTTATGAGCCGGACGCTCTAACCAACTGAGCTAAAGGCCCCTATAAAAAAAATGGTGGGCTTGGGAGGACTCGAACCTCCGACCTCACGCTTATCAGGCGTGCGCTCTAACCACCTGAGCTACAAGCCCATTTTTTTATGGTCGAGGTGGCAGGATTTGAACCCGCGGCCCTCTGGTCCCAAACCAGATGCGCTACCAAACTGCGCTACACCTCGATGCTGCAATTACCAAAATTTTATATTTTGTGTAATTGTAGTACTAAGAAAGTTTATGTTTCTTAGTTTCATTTATTACTTTTCTATTGGCAGGGGCAGAAGGACTTGAACCCTCGGCACGTGGTTTTGGAGACCACTGCTCTACCAACTGAGCTATACCCCTACTAAAATGGTGGGCCTTCAGGGATTCGAACCCCGGACCTGCCGGTTATGAGCCGGACGCTCTAACCAACTGAGCTAAAGGCCCCTTATTTGGCGGAGAAGGCGGGATTCGAACCCGCGCACCGATTACTCGGCCTAACGGTTTAGCAAACCGTCCTCTTCAGCCTACTTGAGTACTTCTCCAAATTTGGCGGAGGGGGTGGGATTCGAACCCACGGTCCCTTTCGGAATCACTGGTTTTCAAGACCAGCTCCTTAAACCTCTCGGACACCCCTCCGTATTTGGTGACCCATCCGCGGCTCGAACGCGGGACACCTTGATTAAAAGTCAAGTGCTCTACCAACTGAGCTAATGGGTCATATGGCTGGGGTAGCAGGACTCGAACCTACGCATGCCAGAATCAAAATCTGGTGCCTTACCGGCTTGGCGATACCCCAAAGTTTTATGGCGGGTCCACAGGGATTCGAACCCCGGACACACGGCTTAGAAGGCCGTTGCTCTATCCAACTGAGCTATGAACCCATTGGAGCGGATGATGGGAATCGAACCCACGCTATCAGCTTGGAAGGCTGAAGTTCTACCATTGAACTACATCCGCATGTTTTGTTGGAGCGGAAGACGAGATTCGAACTCGCGACCCTCGCCTTGGCAAGGCGATGCTCTACCACTGAGCCACTTCCGCAGAATCAAAATACTTTATAAACATCTCATTACTTTACTTGCCTTTGCAACTCATTCCTAAGCGATTCACGCAAAATCATAGATTTTGGTTCTCTGCTTATACCACTGAGCCACTTCCGTAATTTAAAATGGTGGAGGAGAGTGGATTCGAACCACTGAAAGCTAAGCTAACGGATTTACAGTCCGTCCCCTTTGGCCAACTCGGGAACTCCTCCTTATTATTTTTCATGGAGCTGGCGAAGGGAATCGAACCCCCAACCTGCTGATTACAAGTCAGCTGCTCTACCGTTGAGCCACACCAGCATATTTAAATTACTTCATGACCATTCCATATTTCACTTGCCTTTGCAACTCATTACTAAGTGATTCACACGAAATCACAGATTTCGGTTCTCTACTTATACCGTTGAGCCACACCAGCATGCTTCAATCACCCAAATTTTATATTTGGTGTGAGCGGAGTACTAAGGAACCTTGTGTTTCTTAGTCACCTTAATTTTAAACTCCATTTTTATTAAAGAAAATTGGCGACCCGGAAGGGGTTCGAACCCTCGACCTCCAGCGTGACAGGCTGGCATTCTAACCAACTGAACTACCGGGCCAATTTTGGTGGGCGTAACAGGGTTCGAACCTATGACCCCCTGCTTGTAAGGCAGGTGCTCTCCCAGCTGAGCTATACGCCCAAAATTGGTGACCCATCCGGGAATCGAACCCGGGTTACCGCCGTGAAAGGGCGGTGTCTTGACCGCTTGACCAATGGGCCTTATTAAAATGGTTGCGGAGGCAGGATTTGAACCTACGACCTTCGGGTTATGAGCCCGACGAGCTACCAGCTGCTCCACTCCGCGATGTTGCAATCATCCAAATCTTTGATTTGGTGTGAGTGTAGTACTCGGCCTTAGCCGAGTTTCATTAATTGGTGCCGGAGACCGGAATCGAACCGGTACGATCTGTAAGGACCGCAGGATTTTAAGTCCTGTGCGTCTGCCAGTTCCGCCACTCCGGCAATTTTATTGGCTCCAAGGGTGGGACTCGAACCCACAGCCTATCGGTTAACAGCCGAGTGCTCCACCATTGAGCTACCTTGGAACAAACCAGCAACGACCTACTCTCCCAGGCAGTTACCCACCAAGTACCATCAGCGCTGAAGGGCTTAACTTCTGTGTTCGGTATGGGAACAGGTGTGACCCCTTCGCTATTATTACTGGATTTGTTAAATTTGCATAATTCTTGTTTTTTACCCCCATCATTCACCTGAATTGCAATGAGTTTTTTGAGGACAAGATATATTATATCTTGTTTTTCGTAGTTTGTCAACACTTTTTTTGTCTTTTATGAAGCTTTGTTGACCAACGACAAGAATTATTTTACCAACTTTGCTGAATCTTGTCAACTACTTTTGCTTCAATTACCACAAATCAACGAGTTTTCTTGAGAATTTGCACTCTCAAAACCAAACAATGCATATTTCATTGGTCAAGTCCTCGACCTATTAGTATCGGTCAGCTTAAGACATTACTGCCCTTACACCTCCGACCTATCAACCAGATAGTCTTTCTGGGGTCTTACTAGCTTAACGCTATGGGAAATCTTATCTTAAGGGGGGCTTCGCGCTTAGATGCCTTCAGCGCTTATCCCGTCCATACATAGCTACTCAGCTGTGCCACTGGCGTGACAACTGATGCACCAGAGGTATGTCCATCCCGGTCCTCTCGTACTAAGGACAGCTCCTCTCAAATTTCCTGCGCCCACAGCGGATAGGGACCGAACTGTCTCACGACGTTCTGAACCCAGCTCGCGTGCCTCTTTAATGGGCGAACAGCCCAACCCTTGGGACCTACTACAGCCCCAGGATGAGACGAGCCGACATCGAGGTGCCAAACCTCCCCGTCGATGTGGACTCTTGGGGGAGATAAGCCTGTTATCCCCGGGGTAGCTTTTATCCGTTGAGCGATGGCCCTTCCACTCGGAACCACCGGATCACTAAGCCCGACTTTCGTCCTTGCTCGACCTGTATGTCTCGCAATCAAGCTCCCTTCTGCCTTTGCACTCTTCGCGCGATTTCCGACCGCGCTGAGGGAACCTTTGGGCGCCTCCGTTACTCTTTAGGAGGCGACCGCCCCAGTCAAACTGCCCACCTGACAGTGTCCCAAAGCTGGATTCACAGCTTATGGTTAGAACTTCAGTATTACAAGAGTGGTATCCCAAGGATGACTCCACACACACTGGCGTGCATGCATCGACGTCTCCCACCTATCCTGTACATGTAATACCAAAATCCAGTGTCAGGCTACAGTAAAGCTCCACGGGGTCTTTCCGTCCTGCTGCGGGTAACCGGCATCTTCACCGGTACTACAATTTCACCGAGTCTATTGTCGAGACAGTATCCAAATCGTTACGCCTTTCGTGCGGGTCGGAACTTACCCGACAAGGAATTTCGCTACCTTAGGACCGTTATAGTTACGGCCGCCGTTTACTGGGGCTTAAGTTCGGTGCTTCGATTGCTCTAACACGTCCCCTTAACCTTCCAGCACCGGGCAGGCGTCAGCTCCTATACATCGTCTTTCGACTTAGCAGAAACCTGTGTTTTTGCTAAACAGTCGCTTGGATCTATTCTCTGCGGCCACCTCGGGCTATAAACCCTAACGTGGCACCCCTTCTCCCGAAGTTACGGGGTCATTTTGCCGAGTTCCTTAACAATAGTTCTCTCGCTCGCCTTAGGATTCTCTCCTCACCTACCTGTGTCGGTTTACGGTACGGGCACCTAGATCTAACTAGAGGCTTTTCTTGACAGCGTGGAATCAGTAAGTTCGCTACTTATATTTCGCTCCCCATAACGCCTCAGAATTGTTAAGACGGATTTGCCTATCCTAACTTCCTAAACGCTTAGACGCACACAACCAACGGTGCGCTTAACCTATCCTTCTGTGTCACCCCATCGCTCAAACGATTTTCGGTGGTACAGGAATTTCAACCTGTTGTCCATCGCCTACGACTTTCGTCCTCGGCTTAGGTCCCGACTAACCCTGAGTGGACGAACCTTCCTCAGGAAACCTTAGGTTTTCGGCGGGCAGGATTCTCACCTGCCTCTCGCTACTCATGCCAACATTCTCTCTTGTATATAGTCCACTGCTCCTTACGGTACAGCTTCAACCCATATACAATGCTCCCCTACCCATACCAAACGGTATGCCGTAGCTTCGGTGAC
Organism: Crassaminicella profunda; assembly: GCF_019884785.1. Taxonomy (GTDB): domain Bacteria; phylum Bacillota; class Clostridia; order Peptostreptococcales; family Thermotaleaceae; genus Crassaminicella; species Crassaminicella profunda. Next base: position 1,201,701 of record NZ_CP082326.1, on the reverse strand, counting down.
AGGTTTGAGCCCCGGTAATTTTCGGCGCGGGATCACTCGACTAGTGAGCTATTACGCACTCTTTGAATGAATGGCTGCTTCTAAGCCAACATCCTAGTTGTCTATGCAATCCCACATCCTTTTCCACTTAACCTGTACTTAGGGACCTTAGCTGACGATCTGGGCTGTTTCCCTTTCGACCATGAATCTTATCACCCATAGTCTGACTCCTAAAGTTATGATTACGGCATTCGGAGTTTGATAGTCTTCGGTAACCGGTGAGGGCCCCTAGGACATTCAGTGCTCTACCTCCGTATCACTACCTTTAAGGCTAGCCCTAAAGCTATTTCGGGGAGAACCAGCTATCTCCGAGTTCGATTGGAATTTCTCCGCTATCCACAAGTCATCCCAGCCTTTTTCAACAGACATGGGTTCGGTCCTCCACGAAATTTTACTTCCGCTTCAACCTGCTCATGGATAGGTCACCCGGTTTCGGGTCTACGGCATACAACTAAAATCGCCCTATTAAGACTCGCTTTCGCTGCGGCTCCGTTACAAAATAACTTAACCTTGCTGCATACCGTAACTCGTTGGCCCGTTCTACAAAAAGTACGTGGTCGTTCATAAAAAGAACTTCCACTGCTTGTAAACATAGGGTTTCAGGTTCTATTTCACTCCCCTCCCGGGGTTCTTTTCACCTTTCCCTCACGGTACTATACGCTATCGGTCACTAGGAAGTATTTAGCCTTGGGGGGTGGTCCCCCCAGCTTCCCACAAGGTTTCACGTGTCTCGTGGTACTCTGGAGTATACTCGAAAGTCTTCTTGTTTCATCTACAGGACTGTTACCTTCTTCGGTGGGTCTTTCCAGACCTCTTCGACTACAATAGCCTCTTTCTTAATGAGTATATCCACAACCCCTAAAGAAAATTCTTTAGGTTTGGGCTCTTCCCCTTTCGCTCGCCGCTACTCAGGGAATCGAGTTTTCTTTCTCTTCCTCAGGGTACTTAGATGTTTCAGTTCCCCTGGTATGTCTCCTATCTACCTATTTATTCAGTAGATGGTACTTAGGTATTACCCTAAGTGGGTTCCCCCATTCGGAAATCCCCGGATTAAAGCTTGCTTGCAGCTACCCGAGGCTTATCGCAGCTTACCACGTCCTTCATCGACTCCTAGTGCCAAGGCATCCGCCCTATGCTCTTTATAACTTGACCATGCTTCAATTACCAAAATTTTATATTTTGTGTAATTGGAGTACTAATAAACTTTACGTTTATTAGTTTCATTGTTCTTGATTTTCTCAGATTAATTGTAGTATTAATCTTTTTATATATGCATTGTTTAGTTTTCAAAGTACAAAGTTGAAAGATCACTTGATCCTTCAAAACTAGACAGTGTAAGAAACAAACCTATTCTCCTTAGAAAGGAGGTGATCCAGCCGCACCTTCCGATACGGCTACCTTGTTACGACTTCACCCTAGTTATTGAATTCACCTTCGGCAGCTTCCTCCAAAAGGTTAGATAGCTGACTTCGGGTGCCCCCAACTTCCATGGTGTGACGGGCGGTGTGTACAAGACCCGGGAACGCATTCACCGCGACATTCTGATTCACGATTACTAGCAACTCCAGCTTCATGTGGGCGAGTTGCAGCCCACAATCCGAACTGAGACTGGCTTTTAAGATTGGCTCCAGATTACTCTTTCGCTTCCCGTTGTACCAGCCATTGTAGCACGTGTGTAGCCCAAAACATAAGGGGCATGATGATTTGACGTCATCCCCACCTTCCTCCGAGTTATCCCCGGCAGTCTCTCTAGAGTGCCCATCCGAAATGCTGGCAACTAAAGACAAGGGTTGCGCTCGTTGCGGGACTTAACCCAACATCTCACGACACGAGCTGACGACAACCATGCACCACCTGTCACTTTGTCCCCGAAGGGATTTCCCCGATTAAGGGTAATGCAAAGGATGTCAAGTTTTGGTAAGGTTCTTCGCGTTGCTTCGAATTAAACCACATGCTCCGCTGCTTGTGCGGGTCCCCGTCAATTCCTTTGAGTTTCAGTCTTGCGACCGTACTCCCCAGGCGGAGTGCTTAATGCGTTAGCTGCGGCACCGAGGTTCGACCCCCGACACCTAGCACTCATCGTTTACGGCGTGGACTACCAGGGTATCTAATCCTGTTCGCTCCCCACGCTTTCGTGCCTCAGCGTCAGTTACAGTCCAGAGAGTCGCCTTCGCCACTGGTGTTCCTCCTAATATCTACGCATTTCACCGCTACACTAGGAATTCCACTCTCCTCTCCTGCACTCAAGCCAATAAGTTTCCAAGGCTTACTACGGTTAAGCCGTAGCCTTTCACCCCAGACTTTATTGGCCGCCTACGCACCCTTTACGCCCAGTGATTCCGGATAACGCTTGCCCCCTACGTATTACCGCGGCTGCTGGCACGTAGTTAGCCGGGGCTTCCTCCTAAGGTACCGTCATTATTCTTCCCTTAGGACAGAGCTTTACGACCCGAAGGCCTTCATCGCTCACGCGGCGTTGCTGCATCAGGCTTTCGCCCATTGTGCAATATTCCCCACTGCTGCCTCCCGTAGGAGTCTGGACCGTGTCTCAGTTCCAGTGTGGCCGATCACCCTCTCAGGTCGGCTACTGATCGTCGCCTTGGTAAGCCATTACCTTACCAACTAGCTAATCAGACGCGGGTCCATCCTATACCACCTGAGTTTTGACTCATGTATGATGCCATACTAGAGTTTTATCAGGTATTAATCCCGGTTTCCCGAGGCTATCCCTGTGTATAGGGCAGGTTACCCACGCGTTACTCACCCGTCCGCCGCTTTCCACTCTTTAAATCACCCGAAGGATCAATAAAGAGCTTCACGCTCGACTTGCATGTGTTAGGCACGCCGCCAGCGTTCATCCTGAGCCAGGATCAAACTCTCAAGTATAAAAGTTTTGAATTGAACGTTTTTCGACTGTTTAGTCGATATATCTGGCTTAATTTCTTGCACTGTATAGTTTTCAAAGATCAAATTCAAATCATCGCCGTTTAGCGACTTTTATAGTTTATCATTCTTTACTATATTTGTCAACCACTTTTTTTATTTTAGGGGTTGTATCTTTCGACGACAAGATATATATTATCATATATTCTATATGTTGTCAACAGCTTATTTTGTTTTTTTTCTTGCAAAATAGCAACTACTAAAGCATCGTGTTTATTTAGCTTTATCAACATATAAAAAAGCACTCTTTTTTGAGCACTTTTTCAATAATTTATCATGTCATCAAATTTCCTGAAGTAATATGTTTCATATATAACTCTTCTATTTCCTTTTCAAACTCCTCTTCATTCTTACTATTTACTTGTTTTATTACACTTTTATCTTTGTCTTTAATAAGTTTTTGATTTTTATTCATCTCTATCCTCCATTTTAAATGCTAGAGTATTTATTAAAACGTTGGAAAGCTATCCAAATTGTCATTTCTTTTATTATTTCGATTACTTCTTAAAAATTCGTTTCCATTTTTTGTTCGTCCTACATTTACCCCTTCAATCTTATGCTCTTTTGCTAGCATAATGGCATCACGAATCTCATATATATTTCCATCTTCAATCATTACATCAGTAATATCTCCTTCTGCATTTTTTCTAACCTTTATAATTTTGGTTACATCTTTCATTTCAATCCCTCCTTTTCTTATTCTTTGAAATATTTCATTCAATATACATTTCACTCTATACTATTTAAAGAAACAAAAAAAGCACCCTTTCTTGGATGCCCTTTATTATGGCATTTAACCTAGTCTATTAGTCTTCAGCTGAAAATACCCTTGTACCATCATCTAATATTTTATAGCTTGAAAATATAGTAAAATCCTCTAAAGTTATTTCACTTTTCACTGGCAAGGTTTTTTCTTCTTCATTCATGATTAATCCCTCCTACTTAATATTATCCTACTACTATAGGAAAGTTTCTAGTACTAATCATTCGCAATTTTCGACAAAATATGCTTTTATCTATATAGAAAAAGCGCCTATTTCTAAGCACTTTTTATTTTATCAATCTTCTACTAAAAATTATTTAGTTCCATCGAACTAATAAGTATCAACTATTTTATTTATAAAAATATTTTGTACTTCCTCATTTATTTTTTCTATTACATTTCTTTCAATAATTTGCTTTTTATTCTCATCTTTTTCCATTGTTACTATGGCATCTTTCAAAACTTTCTATATATAATAGTTTATACTAATTCCAAAATATAATACTTCTCTTATTCTTGATTCGCAACTCATTTCTCTAACAATACTTATTTGATTTTTAGTTCTTGCTACTACGCCTCTACTCTTCCGTCATTGTAATGTTTCCTACACAGTGGAACATATAACTCATTTCCACCTATCTGTATTTGTTCTCCATCTTTCACAATTTTTCCATCTACAACTCTTGCGTTCGTTGTAGCTTTTCTTCCACACCAACAAATAGTCTTTATCTCCTCAATTTTATCTGCATGTACTAATAGCCAATAGGATCCCTCAAATAGTTCATTCTTAAAATCATTCTTTAATCCATAACATAAAACAGGAACATTACAACTATCCACAATTTCAATCAGTTCCTCTACATGGTGCTTTCTCAAAAACTGACATTCATCAATAATTACGCAATCTATCTTTTTTTTACTATTCTCTTGTAAAAATATACTCAACACATTTGTCTCATCATCAATAATAATTGCCTCTTTTTCCAAACCTACTCTTGATGTAACTTTACCTATACCAAATCTATCGTCTAATCCTGAAGTTAATACCAAAGCTTTCTTATGTCTTTCTTCATAATTATATGCTACCTTAATTACTTCAATAGATTTTCCTGCATTCATTGTACTATATCTATAATAAAGTTGTGCCATATATAACCCTCCTATAATTTCTTTAACCTAAAGGCTGATCTTATTATTAATATCATATTATATATTTGATATTTTTTTTAAAATTCCTCTAGGTAAATTTGAACAAATACAAAAGATGATACCGTACTAAACTCTTACTCATCATTTATATAAGAATATTCCATTTCAAAAACATACATCTATAATTTAAAATTTTTTGGGTATACTATTAATAATATTTATTCTACCTTATTTTTAATTTTTATCATACCAAATCCAAATGTCTTCTTTTTTTAAAATTTAGGAGTTGATTTTATGACTAAAAATAAACTAGTAGTTCCTACAGCTAGAAAAGCTTTAGATCAATTTAAAATAGAAATGGCAAAAGAATTAGGAATAAGCAACCCTAATCCTATGGATAGTGGATATCTAGCTTCATATCATACAGGCTTAATTACTAGAAAATTAGTAGAAATAGCTGAAAAACAATTGTTAAATAAAAAATAGAGGATACGAATTCTCATCGTATCCTCTATTCTTATGGTGCGCCCAGAGAGATTCGAACTCCCGGCCTTCTGATTCGTAGTCAGACACTCTATCCAGCTGAGCTATAGGCGCACATTTAATAAAAAAAAAATGGAGGCGGCACCCAGATTTGAACTGGGGAATAAAGGTTTTGCAGACCTCTGCCTTACCACTTGGCTATGCCGCCGTTTCTTTGGTGACCCATCCGCGGCTCGAACGCGGGACACCTTGATTAAAAGTCAAGTGCTCTACCAACTGAGCTAATGGGTCATATGGCTGGGGTAGCAGGACTCGAACCTACGCATGCCAGAATCAAAATCTGGTGCCTTACCGGCTTGGCGATACCCCATTATTTTTGGGGTGGATGATGGGATTTGAACCCACGCATGCAGGAGCCACAATCCTGTGTCTTAACCACTTGACTACACCCACCACGTTTTGGTTTTGGAGCGGATGATGGGAATCGAACCCACGCTATCAGCTTGGAAGGCTGAAGTTCTACCATTGAACTACATCCGCATATCTACAATGCTTTGTAACCATTTCATTACTTTTCTTGCTTACGCAACTCATTCCTAAGCGATTCACACCAAATCACAGATTTGGGTTCTCTGCTTATACCATTGAACTACATCCGCATGTTTTGTTGGAGCGGAAGACGAGATTCGAACTCGCGACCCTCGCCTTGGCAAGGCGATGCTCTACCACTGAGCCACTTCCGCAGAATCAAAATACTTTATAAACATCTCATTACTCTACTTGCCTTTGCAACTCATTCCTAAGCGATTCACGCAAAATCACAGATTTTGGTTCTCTGCTTATACCACTGAGCCACTTCCGCAATTTAAAATGGTGGAGGAGAGTGGATTCGAACCACTGAAAGCTAAGCTAACGGATTTACAGTCCGTCCCCTTTGGCCAACTCGGGAACTCCTCCTTATTATTTTTTATGGAGCTGGCGAAGGGAATCGAACCCCCAACCTGCTGATTACAAGTCAGCTGCTCTACCGTTGAGCCACACCAGCATATTTTAATTATCAACACTTTGTTAAAGAAAATTGGCGACCCGGAAGGGGTTCGAACCCTCGACCTCCAGCGTGACAGGCTGGCATTCTAACCAACTGAACTACCGGGCCAATTTTGGTGGGCGTAACAGGGTTCGAACCTATGACCCCCTGCTTGTAAGGCAGGTGCTCTCCCAGCTGAGCTATACGCCCAAAATTGGTGACCCATCCGGGAATCGAACCCGGGTTACCGCCGTGAAAGGGCGGTGTCTTGACCGCTTGACCAATGGGCCATATTAAATTTGGTAGCGGCGAGTGGACTCGAACCACCGACCTTCCGGGTATGAACCGGACGCTCTAGCCAGCTAAGCTACGCCGCCATATTTGGTTGCGGAGGCAGGATTTGAACCTACGACCTTCGGGTTATGAGCCCGACGAGCTACCAACTGCTCCACTCCGCGATGCTGCAATCACCCAAATCTTTGATTTGGTGTGAGTGTAGTACTCGGCCTTAACCGAGTTTCATTAATTGGTGCCGGAGACCGGAATCGAACCGGTACGATCTGTAAGGACCGCAGGATTTTAAGTCCTGTGCGTCTGCCAGTTCCGCCACTCCGGCATGCTGCAATTACCAAAATTTTATATTTTGTGTAATTGTAGTACTAAGAAATCTTGTATTTCTTAGTTTCCTTAATGTTTTTTGGCTCCAAGGGTGGGGCTCGAACCCACAGCCTACCGGTTAACAGCCGGTTGCTCCACCATTGAGCTACCTTGGAACAATTTCTTTCATAATTCAAGATAAATCTTAGCACATTCTTATCATTTCGTCAATAACTATTTCAAACTGACGACAAAATATATGTTATCATATATCTAGAATTATGTCAAGTGATTTTACGATAAAAAAGAAAAGGTACGAACTATTGTCGTTCTCCTATTTCATGGTGCGCCCAGAGAGATTCGAACTCCCGGCCTTCTGATTCGTAGTCAGACACTCTATCCAGCTGAGCTATAGGCGCATATTAATAAAAAATGGAGGCGGCACCCAGATTTGAACTGGGGAATAAAGGTTTTGCAGACCTCTGCCTTACCACTTGGCTATGCCGCCATTTCTTTGGTGACCCATCCGCGGCTCGAACGCGGGACACCTTGATTAAAAGTCAAGTGCTCTACCAACTGAGCTAATGGGTCATATGGCTGGGGTAGCAGGACTCGAACCTACGCATGCCAGAATCAAAATCTGGTGCCTTACCGGCTTGGCGATACCCCATTATTTTTGGGGTGGATGATGGGATTTGAACCCACGCATGCAGGAGCCACAATCCTGTGTCTTAACCACTTGACTACACCCACCACGTTTTGGTTTTGGAGCGGATGATGGGAATCGAACCCACGCTATCAGCTTGGAAGGCTGAAGTTCTACCATTGAACTACATCCGCATATCTACAATGCTTTGTAACCATTTCATTACTTTTCTTGCTTACGCAACTCATTCCTAAGCGATTCACACCAAATCACAGATTTGGGTTCTCTGCTTATACCATTGAACTACATCCGCATGTTTTGTTGGAGCGGAAGACGAGATTCGAACTCGCGACCCTCGCCTTGGCAAGGCGATGCTCTACCACTGAGCCACTTCCGCAGAATCAAAATACTTTATAAACATCTCATTACTCTACTTGCCTTTGCAACTCATTCCTAAGCGATTCACGCAAAATCACAGATTTTGGTTCTCTGCTTATACCACTGAGCCACTTCCGCAATTTAAAATGGTGGAGGAGAGTGGATTCGAACCACTGAAAGCTAAGCTAACGGATTTACAGTCCGTCCCCTTTGGCCAACTCGGGAACTCCTCCTTATTATTTTTTATGGAGCTGGCGAAGGGAATCGAACCCCCAACCTGCTGATTACAAGTCAGCTGCTCTACCGTTGAGCCACACCAGCATATTTTAATCATCAACACTTTGTTAAAGAAAATTGGCGACCCGGAAGGGGTTCGAACCCTCGACCTCCAGCGTGACAGGCTGGCATTCTAACCAACTGAACTACCGGGCCAATTTTGGTGGGCGTAACAGGGTTCGAACCTATGACCCCCTGCTTGTAAGGCAGGTGCTCTCCCAGCTGAGCTATACGCCCAAAATTGGTGACCCATCCGGGAATCGAACCCGGGTTACCGCCGTGAAAGGGCGGTGTCTTGACCGCTTGACCAATGGGCCATATTAAATTTGGTAGCGGCGAGTGGACTCGAACCACCGACCTTCCGGGTATGAACCGGACGCTCTAGCCAGCTAAGCTACGCCGCCATATTTGGTTGCGGAGGCAGGATTTGAACCTACGACCTTCGGGTTATGAGCCCGACGAGCTACCAACTGCTCCACTCCGCGATGCTGCAATCACCCAAATCTTTGATTTGGTGTGAGTGTAGTACTCGGCCTTAACCGAGTTTCATTAATTGGTGCCGGAGACCGGAATCGAACCGGTACGATCTGTAAGGACCGCAGGATTTTAAGTCCTGTGCGTCTGCCAGTTCCGCCACTCCGGCATGCTGCAATTACCAAAATTTTATATTTTGTGTAATTGTAGTACTAAGAAATCTTGTATTTCTTAGTTTCCTTAATGTTTTTTGGCTCCAAGGGTGGGGCTCGAACCCACAGCCTACCGGTTAACAGCCGGTTGCTCCACCATTGAGCTACCTTGGAACAAATAAACCAGCGACGACCTACTCTCCCAGGCAGTTGCCCGCCAAGTACCATCAGCGCTGAAGGGCTTAACTTCTGTGTTCGGTATGGGAACAGGTGTAACCCCTTCGCTGTAGTCACTGGATGCTGCAATCCCCCAAATTTTATATTTGGTGTGATTGTAGTACTAAGAAACAAATGCGTTTCTTAGTTTCATTAATTTAAAATTCTGTATTATCTAGAAGTTTTAGATTAATGGATTACATTGATTGAGAATTTATACTCTCAAAACCAAACAATGCATATTTTATTGGTCAAGTCCTCGACCTATTAGTATCGGTCAGCTTAAGACATTACTGCCCTTACACCTCCGACCTATCAACCAGATAGTCTTTCTGGGGTCTTACTAGCTTAACGCTATGGGAAATCTTATCTTAAGGGGGGCTTCGCGCTTAGATGCCTTCAGCGCTTATCCCGTCCATACATAGCTACTCAGCTGTGCCACTGGCGTGACAACTGATGCACCAGAGGTATGTCCATCCCGGTCCTCTCGTACTAAGGACAGCTCCTCTCAAATTTCCTGCGCCCACAGCGGATAGGGACCGAACTGTCTCACGACGTTCTGAACCCAGCTCGCGTGCCTCTTTAATGGGCGAACAGCCCAACCCTTGGGACCTACTACAGCCCCAGGATGAGACGAGCCGACATCGAGGTGCCAAACCTCCCCGTCGATGTGGACTCTTGGGGGAGATAAGCCTGTTATCCCCGGGGTAGCTTTTATCCGTTGAGCGATGGCCCTTCCACTCGGAACCACCGGATCACTAAGCCCGACTTTCGTCCTTGCTCGACCTGTATGTCTCGCAATCAAGCTCCCTTCTGCCTTTGCACTCTTCGCGCGATTTCCGACCGCGCTGAGGGAACCTTTGGGCGCCTCCGTTACTCTTTAGGAGGCGACCGCCCCAGTCAAACTGCCCACCTGACAGTGTCCCAAAGCTGGATTCACAGCTTATGGTTAGAACTTCAGTATTACAAGAGTGGTATCCCAAGGATGACTCCACACACACTGGCGTGCATGCATCGACGTCTCCCACCTATCCTGTACATGTAATACCAAAATCCAGTGTCAGGCTACAGTAAAGCTCCACGGGGTCTTTCCGTCCTGCTGCGGGTAACCGGCATCTTCACCGGTACTACAATTTCACCGAGTCTATTGTCGAGACAGTATCCAAATCGTTACGCCTTTCGTGCGGGTCGGAACTTACCCGACAAGGAATTTCGCTACCTTAGGACCGTTATAGTTACGGCCGCCGTTTACTGGGGCTTAAGTTCGGTGCTTCGATTGCTCTAACACGTCCCCTTAACCTTCCAGCACCGGGCAGGCGTCAGCTCCTATACATCGTCTTTCGACTTAGCAGAAACCTGTGTTTTTGCTAAACAGTCGCTTGGATCTATTCTCTGCGGCCACCTCGGGCTATAAACCCTAACGTGGCACCCCTTCTCCCGAAGTTACGGGGTCATTTTGCCGAGTTCCTTAACAATAGTTCTCTCGCTCGCCTTAGGATTCTCTCCTCACCTACCTGTGTCGGTTTACGGTACGGGCACCTAGATCTAACTAGAGGCTTTTCTTGACAGCGTGGAATCAGTAAGTTCGCTACTTATATTTCGCTCCCCATAACGCCTCAGAATTGTTAAGACGGATTTGCCTATCCTAACTTCCTAAACGCTTAGACGCACACAACCAACGGTGCGCTTAACCTATCCTTCTGTGTCACCCCATCGCTCAAACGATTTTCGGTGGTACAGGAATTTCAACCTGTTGTCCATCGCCTACGACTTTCGTCCTCGGCTTAGGTCCCGACTAACCCTGAGTGGACGAACCTTCCTCAGGAAACCTTAGGTTTTCGGCGGGCAGGATTCTCACCTGCCTCTCGCTACTCATGCCAACATTCTCTCTTGTATATAGTCCACTGCTCCTTACGGTACAGCTTCAACCCATATACAATGCTCCCCTACCCATACCAAACGGTATGCCGTAGCTTCGGTGACAGGTTTGAGCCCCGGTAATTTTCGGCGCGGGATCACTCGACTAGTGAGCTATTACGCACTCTTTGAATGAATGGCTGCTTCTAAGCCAACATCCTAGTTGTCTATGCAATCCCACATCCTTTTCCACTTAACCTGTACTTAGGGACCTTAGCTGACGATCTGGGCTGTTTCCCTTTCGACCATGAATCTTATCACCCATAGTCTGACTCCTAAAGTTATGATTACGGCATTCGGAGTTTGATAGTCTTCGGTAACCGGTGAGGGCCCCTAGGACATTCAGTGCTCTACCTCCGTATCACTACCTTTAAGGCTAGCCCTAAAGCTATTTCGGGGAGAACCAGCTATCTCCGAGTTCGATTGGAATTTCTCCGCTATCCACAAGTCATCCCAGCCTTTTTCAACAGACATGGGTTCGGTCCTCCACGAAATTTTACTTCCGCTTCAACCTGCTCATGGATAGGTCACCCGGTTTCGGGTCTACGGCATACAACTAAAATCGCCCTATTAAGACTCGCTTTCGCTGCGGCTCCGTTACAAAATAACTTAACCTTGCTGCATACCGTAACTCGTTGGCCCGTTCTACAAAAAGTACGTGGTCGTTCATAAAAAGAACTTCCACTGCTTGTAAACATAGGGTTTCAGGTTCTATTTCACTCCCCTCCCGGGGTTCTTTTCACCTTTCCCTCACGGTACTATACGCTATCGGTCACTAGGAAGTATTTAGCCTTGGGGGGTGGTCCCCCCAGCTTCCCACAAGGTTTCACGTGTCTCGTGGTACTCTGGAGTATACTCAAGCTAGACTAAGTTTTGCCTACAGGACTATTACCTTCTTCGGTAACTCTTTCCAGAGTTCTTCGGCTACAAATTCTTTGCTCTTAATGAGTATATCCGCAACCCCTAAAGAAAATTCTTTAGGTTTGGGCTCTTCCCCTTTCGCTCGCCGCTACTCAGGGAATCGAGTTTTCTTTCTCTTCCTCAGGGTACTTAGATGTTTCAGTTCCCCTGGTATGTCTCCTATCTACCTATTTATTCAGTAGATGGTACTTAGGTATTACCCTAAGTGGGTTCCCCCATTCGGAAATCCCCGGATTAAAGCTTGCTTGCAGCTACCCGAGGCTTATCGCAGCTTACCACGTCCTTCATCGACTCCTAGTGCCAAGGCATCCGCCCTATGCTCTTTATAACTTGACCTGCTGCAATGCTTCAATTACCAAAATTTTATATTTTGTGTAATTGGAGTACTAATAAACTTTACGTTTATTAGTTTCATTGCTCTTGATTCTCTCAGATTAATTGTAGTATTAATCTTTTTATATATGCATTGTTTAGTTTTCAAAGTACAAAGTTAAACCCTCTCTTTCGAAAGGTTTTAATGGTGGAGACGAGGGGGATCGAACCCCTGACCCCCTGCGTGCAAGGCAGGTGCTCTCCCAGCTGAGCTACGTCCCCATGCATGAACAGTTAGAAATAAAGTTTTCTGAGTTTCATTTTGAAGGTTTGATCCTTCAAAACTAGACAGTGTAAGAAACAAACCTATTCTCCTTAGAAAGGAGGTGATCCAGCCGCACCTTCCGATACGGCTACCTTGTTACGACTTCACCCTAGTTATTGAATTCACCTTCGGCAGCTTCCTCCAAAAGGTTAGATAGCTGACTTCGGGTGCCCCCAACTTCCATGGTGTGACGGGCGGTGTGTACAAGACCCGGGAACGCATTCACCGCGACATTCTGATTCACGATTACTAGCAACTCCAGCTTCATGTGGGCGAGTTGCAGCCCACAATCCGAACTGAGACTGGCTTTTAAGATTGGCTCCAGATTACTCTTTCGCTTCCCGTTGTACCAGCCATTGTAGCACGTGTGTAGCCCAAAACATAAGGGGCATGATGATTTGACGTCATCCCCACCTTCCTCCGAGTTATCCCCGGCAGTCTCTCTAGAGTGCCCATCCGAAATGCTGGCAACTAAAGACAAGGGTTGCGCTCGTTGCGGGACTTAACCCAACATCTCACGACACGAGCTGACGACAACCATGCACCACCTGTCACTTTGTCCCCGAAGGGATTTCCCCGATTAAGGGTAATGCAAAGGATGTCAAGTTTTGGTAAGGTTCTTCGCGTTGCTTCGAATTAAACCACATGCTCCGCTGCTTGTGCGGGTCCCCGTCAATTCCTTTGAGTTTCAGTCTTGCGACCGTACTCCCCAGGCGGAGTGCTTAATGCGTTAGCTGCGGCACCGAGGTTCGACCCCCGACACCTAGCACTCATCGTTTACGGCGTGGACTACCAGGGTATCTAATCCTGTTCGCTCCCCACGCTTTCGTGCCTCAGCGTCAGTTACAGTCCAGAGAGTCGCCTTCGCCACTGGTGTTCCTCCTAATATCTACGCATTTCACCGCTACACTAGGAATTCCACTCTCCTCTCCTGCACTCAAGCCAATAAGTTTCCAAGGCTTACTACGGTTAAGCCGTAGCCTTTCACCCCAGACTTTATTGGCCGCCTACGCACCCTTTACGCCCAGTGATTCCGGATAACGCTTGCCCCCTACGTATTACCGCGGCTGCTGGCACGTAGTTAGCCGGGGCTTCCTCCTAAGGTACCGTCATTATTCTTCCCTTAGGACAGAGCTTTACGACCCGAAGGCCTTCATCGCTCACGCGGCGTTGCTGCATCAGGCTTTCGCCCATTGTGCAATATTCCCCACTGCTGCCTCCCGTAGGAGTCTGGACCGTGTCTCAGTTCCAGTGTGGCCGATCACCCTCTCAGGTCGGCTACTGATCGTCGCCTTGGTAAGCCATTACCTTACCAACTAGCTAATCAGACGCGGGTCCATCCTATACCACCTGAGTTTTGACTCATGTATGATGCCATACTAGAGTTTTATCAGGTATTAATCCCGGTTTCCCGAGGCTATCCCTGTGTATAGGGCAGGTTACCCACGCGTTACTCACCCGTCCGCCGCTTTCCACTTATTAAATCACCCGAAGGATCAATAATAAGCTTCACGCTCGACTTGCATGTGTTAGGCACGCCGCCAGCGTTCATCCTGAGCCAGGATCAAACTCTCAAGTATAAAAGTTTTGAATTGAACGTTTTGGACTTTGCAGTCCTATTATCTGGCTTAATTTCTTACACTGTATAGTTTTCAAAGATCAAATCTTTTTAATCAATCGCCGTTTAGCGACTTAATCATCTTATCACTTCTTGTCGAATCTGTCAACAACTTTTTTTATGGTAATTTTTAAAAGCTGTTTTTAGAGGCGACAAGAACTATACTACCATGTTTCTCTCTCAAAGTCAAATAGTATTTTTTTCTAAAATCTAATGACTTCTATTTCAAAGGAACATTTGATAATATATCATAAAAATACTTCTAGGTCAATATATTTTAAACAATTTATTGTAGTATCATAAAATTTCTTTAAATACACACTCCTTAGGTATTATAAGTACTTTTTATTTCTTTTATTCATATTCAAAATAATTTTTCTATCCATCAAAGAAACTATCTCAAAATAAGAAATCCATATAAAATTTTAAGAGCACATTTATCATTCATATTTATCATAACAAAAGCACTATGAATATGCCCCCTATTCATAGTGCTTATTTTTAGTTATACAAATTAAATATTAAATCTTTTACTCTTCAACTTGTTCCATCCCTTTTCTTAAAGCCTGTATATTCACATCAACAAATTTTTCTTTTACATTGTTTTTCAATATTTTCTCCCAAGCTACATCCTTTAACCCCATAGCTTTTGTAAGAGCACCAAGCATAACTATATTCATTGTTCTAATATTTCCTAGTTCTTTTGCAATTTCTGCAGCTTTAAATACTGTTGTGGATGCTTTTTCTTCTAATATGCTTATCACATTTTCTGGATACTTGGCATCCCCTACTAAAATAGGAGCAGATGGTATTTCATAATCATTCACCACTACTTTTCCACCAATCTTCAAATGATCTAACCATCTCAAGGTTTCCATTTTTTCAAAGGACACTACAATGTCTGCTTGACCCTTCCCTATAATTGGAGAATATACTTTTTTTCCAAATCTAACTTGAGTTGTAACACTTCCTCCACGTTGAGCCATACCATGGACTTCAGACATTTTCACATCATATCCTGCACTGATAAGTCCTTGAGACAAAATCTTACTTGCTAGAATAATTCCTTGCCCTCCTACACCAACTAATAAAATGTTTTTTACTCCACTCATATTATTCACCTACCTTTACAATTGCATCAAATGGACATGCTTGAAGACAGACGTCACATCCTACACACATATCTTCATTAATTTTTGCTTTTTCATCAAATGATATGGCAGGACATCCTGTTTTTGTACAAATTCTACAGGCTTTACATTTCTCTTCATCTACCTTGCAAATAATCTTTTTGTTGCCAAACTTCTCAATATCTTCTGGTGATGGTTTTTTAAGAACACAAGGCCACTCTGTAATAATGACAGTAGGCTCTTTCTTACTAAATGCTTCATCAATTGTTTTATTACAATCATCTAAATTTAATGGATTGATTATGAATATATTTTCTTTTTTCACACCTACAGCTTCACAAAGCATTGGTATATTGATTGCGTGTGTTTTTTCTCCTTGAAGAGTATAACCAGTACCAGGATTTTCTTGGTGTCCTGTCATTCCAGTAATTCTATTATCTAATATTACAGTTACTGCATTTCCTTTATTGTAGACAATATCCATAAGTCCTGTAACACCAGAGTGAAAGAAGGTTGAATCTCCTATTACCCCTATAACCTTCTTATCAACACCATTAAACGAAAATGCCTTTTGTGCACCATGTCCAGCACTTACACTAGCACCCATGCAAATACACGTATCCATAGAAGATAGGGGTTGTGCTGAACCTAATGTATAGCAACCTATATCTCCTGTAATCATCACATTTTTCTTTTTAGATAACATATAGAAAAACCCTCTATGTGGACATCCTGCACAAAGTGTTGGTGGTCGTCCTACAACTTCAGCTTCACTATACTTGATCATTGGTCTTTCTTCCTTTAAGATGGCTTTTGCTATAATATCCGGATTTAACTCTCCTATTCTTGGAATCAATTCCTTACCAATACATTTGATTCCTGCAGCTTTCATTTGTTCTTCTATATAGGGTTCTAGTTCTTCTATTACATAAAGTGTTTCAACTTGGTCTGCAAATTCTTTAATCTTTTTCATAGGAAGGGGATAAGTAAATCCTAATTTAAGATAAGACACATTATCTCCAAACACTTCTTTAGCATATTGATAAGCAATTCCAGAAGTAACAATTCCTATTTTTTTATCATTCCATTCTATTTTATTCAAATCCGTTTCATTACTGAACTTTTCTAATTGCTTTAATCTTTCCTCAACCTTTATATGCAATACTCTAGCATTTGCTGGAGATGCTACATACTTTGGTATATTCTTTTTATAAGGCTTGATTTCTACTTCTTCTCTTTCACCTAATTCCACAAGGGTTTTGCTATGGCAAATTCTTGTAGTAACTCTAAGTAATACAGGTTTATCATATTTTTCACTAATTTCTAAAGCAACTTTTACAAAGTCCTTTGCTTCTTGACTATCACTTGGCTCTAACATAGCAAGTTTTGCGAATTTAGCATAATATCTATTATCTTGTTCATTTTGGGAACTATGCATGCCCGGATCATCTGCTGATACTAAAACTAAACCACCATTTACCCCTGTATAGGAATACGTGAACAAAGGATCTGCTGCAACATTTACTCCTACATGCTTCATAGCAGATAAAGCTCTTGCTCCAGCAATAGATGCACCAATTGCAGTTTCTAAAGCCACTTTTTCATTTGGTGCCCATTCTGCATACATATGTTCTTTAAAGGGCGCAATATTTTCTAAAATTTCAGTACTAGGCGTTCCTGGATAGGCTGAAGCATATGTCACACCAGCCTCATATGCTCCACGTGCAACAGCTTCATTTCCTGTTAGAAACTTTTTCATACCTTCACTCTCCTTTTAATTTATCATTAATTGGCTGCAATAATACTTCCTAAAGCAATTGAATAAAGTTTTGATTCATGGCTATCAGCTCTTGAAACTAAAACTACAGGCGCTTTTGTTCCCATAATAACCCCAGCTGACTTAGCCCCTGCAAAATAAGTTAAAGCTTTTCCAATACCATTACCCATCTCAATAGTTGGTACCAATAAAATATCTGCATCTCCAGCTACTTCACTCTCAAATTTTTTTGTTTCTGCTGCCTCTTTTGATATAGCTAAATCAAAGGCCAAAGGTCCTTCTACAATAACCCCTTTACCAAACCCACCCTTTTGACCCATTTGTTTTAATACATCACCATCAACAGTTGCTTGCATTTTAGGATTTACCTTTTCCTTAGCCGCTAACGCTGCAACTTTAACATTTTCGATTCCCATGGCTTTTGTAACCTCTATAGCATTTTGTGTGATTTTTACTTTTTCCTCTACAGTAGGTGCTATATTCATTCCTCCATCTGTTAAAAATAACAACTTGTGATAAGTTGGAATATGATAGACCATCACATGGCTTAATTGACTATCTGTTCTAAGTCCTATTTCCTTATCAAGGACTGCCTTTAACAAAATAGCTGTGTCTAATAGACCCTTCATAACAAAATCTGCATTTCCTGAACTTACTAATCTTACAGCCCTTTTGGCAGCTGCATCTATTTCTTTTTCTTCAATGATTTCATACGCATCAATCTTTAAGTTGTTTTCTTTTGCAATACATATAATTTTTTCTTGATCTCCTATCAAAACAGGTTCAACAATTCCCATTTCTGCTGCATTACAAACGGCAACCAGCACTTCCTCATCTTGTGCAGCTGCTACAGCTAGCTTCATTTTTTTCTGTTCTTTTGCAACCCTTATTAATTCTTTAAAATTTTTAATCATTTCATCACTCCATATAAATTTTATTTTAGGTTAAAATTTTTTAGTAATGCATAGACAAAATTTTTAATTTGTTATGAATTTACAGTTATCTATATAATTTACTATACTACAATTTACTGAATTTTTCTAGTAGTTTGAAATATGATTTTTTTTATTGAACATTCTACTGTTAATAGTATATTCTCTTCAAATCAACTTATACTTACATAAAAAAAGAACACCAATCATTGATGTTCTTGCATAACATTTAACTTTTTCATACATTGCATAGTAATCTCATCATGAGGGTTAAGCCTTATAGATTTTTCCAAAACTTCTTTAGCCTCTTGAAGTTTTCCTATTTCCATGTATACCATTCCTAAATTGGATAATATTTCGCTGTCTTCATTTTTAAATTGAAGCGCTTTTTTAAAGTATTTTTCTGCATGTTTAAAATCATTCAAAGCAGCATAACATAATCCTAATTCATTGAGGGTATCTACTTGTGTAGGCTTTATAGTCAATATTTTCTTTAAAACATTTATTGCTTCTTCCACATTTCCCAATTGTCTATATCCAAGACCTATAAAAAACAATAAATTCCACCAGTCTGAATATTTTTCCATAAGAGGTAAAAGCTTTTTTAGCCCTAAATCAGGCTGATTATTTAAGATATGTGTATATCCTTCTTCATATTCTATTTGATCTTTCAATTCCTTTATCTGAAATACTAATTCCTTTTTCTTTTCTTCATCTATATCTAAGTCTATACATTTTTCCCATATGATCTGTGCCTTTTTAAATAAGTTTTGATTGGCATAATGAAACCCTAAGTGATAATACGCTAAAGAAAAATCCGGATATCTTTCTATAATAATCTCTAACGTTTCAATAGCTTCTCTTTTAAATTCCTTTTTCTTATCTCTATCTTCTACTTTAGATGCAATATCTTGACAGCATCTAGCATAATTATATAGTCCATTTAAATTTCCTTCATCTAATGTAATCAGAGCGTTGAAATATATTAGGGCATCATAAAATTTTGTCTCTTCCGCTAATTTTAATCCCTCATAAGCAATATATTCTAAAATTTTTTCATCAAATATATTTAAAAATTCTTTATACGTATCTGCATACTTAAAATCCCTATCCATTCCAATTACAGTAATCATTCCTCTTGCCATACTTGCTAAGGATATTTCATAATCATCCTTTTTTTCTTTTATAGGCTTAGTAATTTCAGCTATATTCATTGGAATAGGAATTTCCTTTAACATTTCAAATTTAGGATCAATATGGGCATCCTTTTTTAATTCAATAAATACAACTCTTTCTAATCCATCATTTATGTATTCTTTTATTCTTGTAAACATAATCAACCTCCCTTAATTTTCTACTCATTGAGTATATCCTATTGTAGGATAAAAATAAAGTTTTTAGTGCATATCTTTTTTCATTCCAAAGTATTCAAACATTTTTTCAGATTTTACATATAGGATAACTAATATTACAATGATTGTAGTCAAAAAAGGTATAAATAATATTTTTGTAGTTCCTTTATGAAATTGAGTAAAAAAAATGGGTCCAAATGAAATTCCTAAAAAGCGAAAGCTATTATAAAAAGCTGTAATGACTCCCCTTTTTCCTTTAGGAACACAGCTTGTAACAAATGTATTTAATATAGTTAATATAATCCCTACCCCTGTAGCAATTACCTCTAAAAGAAACAATCTATGTATATATTCTTCAAGATAAGGAATAAGGCTTACTGCTAAAGTACACACAATTAAACTAATCATCATAAATATTTTATAAAAATCTCTCCTTATTTTAAGGTATGCTCCAAACCAATAAGATACAATAGCCATACTAAAAAGTGGAAGGGCCACAACAAATCCTCTTCCTAAAGAATTGTTATCTTGTTTTTTCCCAATAATATCTGATAAATTTGCCAAAAGTCCATATAAAATAAATAATGCTATAAACCCTATAACAAAGCAAAGCAATATGGATAGACGTTTATTTTTTGTAATCATCATAATTTCTTGAAAATATTTTTTTAAATCTTTTCTTTCTGGAATTCTAGAATCTTCATCAATGAAAAACCAGATGAGTAACGCTACAGGTATTGTTAATATAGAATATGAAAAGAAAATCATATACCATGCAATAAGTGCAATAATAGAACCAAGAATGGGACTCAGTATTTTCCCAACACCATTTGATGCTTCAATAATCCCTAAAGCCCTACTTCTATTTCCACTCGAAAACATATCACTCACCAGTGCCATAGCAATAGGAGAAGTCCCTGCAGCGCCAAAACCTTGTATGACTCTTCCTATTAAAATGTATTTATATGGATCTTTGTATAAAATACTTGAAAATCCTGATATAACTCCCCCTAATCCATATATGATTAAAGCAGGTACTAATACTTTCTTTCTGCCTATTCTATCTGATAAGAATCCTAAAAACGGAATTAATAAGGCTGCTGGAAAAGAAAAATAACTAATCAATAGACTTACTTCATATTGACTAATATGTAATTCCCTCTTTATATCTGTAAATACAGGAATTAACATAGAATTTCCTAAAACCATTATAAATGGAACAAAAGATAATGCCATCATTTTAAGTGTATTATTTTTCATCTAGTCACCTCATTTTATATTTACAGCATTATCTTTTCCTTTTCTATGGTTTTTCATTAGGATCAATTTTCTTTTATAGATTTTCATATTCCTCTCTTCTAGGTTTACTTTTACGATTAAACCTCTATAAAAAAATAAAGAGATCAAAATGATCCCCCTTTACTTATACATATTTCTCTTAAACATTCTTTTCCGTCTCGTTGTACTACTCAAAAGATTAAACAACACGCCTCTATAGATCATAATAAAGGATAGTAAAAGCTGTCCTAAAAAATAAAAAACAAACCTTTTGATTGACAAGGAAAAACTGAAACCTCCCATCAAGTAACTTATTGTAAGTGTCTTTCCCATTACAAAATAAAATAGTATCCCTAAAAATATATTGGGCACAAACCAATCTATCCAATTCTCTTTTACAAAAGAAAAGCTATACTGAAACATTTCTTTAAGATCATAATGTTTTTGATAAATCACTTCTGGTAAACAGTTTAATAATATAAAAGCTACCCAATAAAGTAACATCCATAATGTAATAAATCCTATTCTTAATTTTAATATGGGACTTAAAAATAAACCTGCACCATAGTTAATAAACCATATTACCACCATGATCCCATATATTTTCCAAATATATACCTGAAAGCCCTTTTTAAAATCATCCAATGTAACTTTTCCATAGGAAATTATATTTTCTATCAAATACAAATAGTTAGAAAACAAAGCACTCATGACCAAAGTTATAACAATACCTGCTAATATAGAAAATATAAAACTTATTCTAAACAATACAATTGAAATAATAGAATAGATGATCCCTGTAAAGACAATAGGCCAATTTTTTATAGTCAAAGAAAATGCCTTTATACTACTACTTTTATTTGTCTCATAGAGATCACTCAATATATTCATAATATCTCCCCCTAAATATCTACCTTGTGATATTTTGCCTTAGTAAATACCTTTTGCTCTAAATCATAATCAAATAGAACCGTAATTTCATTTTCTACTTTTTCTAGTTTGGGATTTTTTATCAAGTCTAATACATCATATTTAAATTTTTCAAAATGGACTTTTTTAATAATTTCCTTAGCTGCCATGTTCTTATATTTTGATAGGTATTTTTCTAAATTCTTTTCTTCATGTAAAAATTCATGTCTCCTTTTTTGAAAATCTTTTTCTTCAGTATACACGAACAACTTAGGTAATGAAGTCTTTCCCTGCATTAAATAATCAAATTTTAATATTTCTCTAAAGACATCTTCATTTTTCCAATTGCGCTCTTTATAAAATGTTAATAGTATTTCGTAATATTTATTTTTCCCATGAGAAACATGATGATATCCTTTGTCTTCCCAAAAGTCTGCCAATTGATGATAAAAATCCGAAGGATTATCATAAAAATTCTCTATAACATAATTGATTCCATGTTGAAAACCATCTCCATTATAAAAAAGTTCTACCATTTCTTCTATCATTTTAAGTTTCAAAACATCCTTATAACTCATATATTTGTTTTCTAGAACTTCATAGGGTGGCTCATTTTTGAAAACATATTCATGCAAATCCTTATCTTTTCTAATCCCAGATCCTTTTAATAGTTTTAAAAACCCTAATTGAAGCTTTTCAGGCTTTAGATCATATACATCATCAAAAGATTTTTTAAACCTTTTAAAATCTTCAAAGGGCAGTCCTGCAATCAAATCTAAATGAAGATGGATATTCCTAAAAGATCCTATTTTTCTTACTACCTTACTCAGTATATGAAAATCTACTTTTCTATCTATACTCTTCATTGTTGGGTCATAGGTAGTCTGAACACCAATTTCAAATTGAAATAATCCTTCCCTTACATTTGAAAGAAAGGTTAGCATTTCATCATCCAATAAATCAGCTGTGATTTCAAAGTGAAAATTTGTATATCCATTATCATGTTCTACAATATATTTCATAATTTCAAGACTATGACTCTTCTTTACATTGAATGTTCTATCTACAAATTTTACCTGTTTCACTCTTTTTTCTAAAAATAAACCTAAATCCCGTTTCACTTGATCTAATGGAAAAAATCTTACGCCTTTTATAGTGGATGATAAACAATATCTACAATTATGTGGACACCCTCGTGAACTTTCATAATAAATAATTTTATTTTTATATTCCTCTAAATTAGCTGTGTATATGGGTGGAATAGTCCCTAAATCTTTTATTAATTCCCGATCAATGGTTTTAAAAACTTGGCTATTCTCTCGATAAGTAATTCCTTTTATCTCCTTTAGTTTTCCTTTGTTGTTTACTAAAAGATTCATTAATTCTTTAAAGGTTTCTTCTCCCTCACCAACAATAATATGATCAATAGCCCTTTCTTTCTCCATTAATGATACAGCATCAAAGCTTACTTCTGGTCCCCCTAAGACAATGGTTAATTCTGGACGTACTTTTTTCAAATTTCTTACAATAGCTAATGTACTTGATATGTTCCATATATAACAAGAAAAGCATACAATGTCAAATTCACCTTTATAGATTTCCCCTAAAATATAGTCCATATGATGATTGATTGTATATTCCTCAATAGTCATATTAAAATCTTCCTTGCAGTAGCTATATAAATAACGTAGTGCTAATCCTGTATGAATGTATTTGGAATTTAAAGTAGTCAGTAAAATTTTCATGGATTTTTTCCTTTCTATCTGTCTTCTATTTTCTCATTATTGCCCAATCCATTATACCACATTCATTCTGTTCTCCATATAATAGTTGATTTTATCTTTTATATCCTTTTATATGAATAAATCGAAGCTTTTTAAAATCATACGCTGATAAAGGATAATACACTCTATCAATGGTATGCGCTGCTACTAATATTTTATCAATAGTTTTAATTCCAGGCTTTATTTTTACAACTATAGGCGTATGGTCATAAACATTATCCTCTTGAAAATTTATTTGTACCACATCACCAATTTCTATATCCTGTAAATCTGTTTCTTCTCCAATAGGTCCTGTATCTTCATTATTAACAATAAATTTATAAAAATATTCTACACTTGTCCAAGCAGGCGCACGATCATTTATATTCTTATAAAACCATCCATATCTTTTGTAGTTCATAGGACATCCACCTGCATAGATCACCTGTGATACAAAATTTGTACAATCGCCTCCCATTTCCTCAAAATCTGTATATATTGGATTTCTCCTTTGAGCCCATTCACAGGCATATGTTACAGCTTTCTCCCTATCATACTCATAAATTATGCCTTCCATCCTATTCCTCCTCCAATCTAAAATTTTAATAATACCTTTATATCTATATCTTATGCAGGAGCAAAGAGATCTTTTTCAATAAATTTACTCCTTTTATAATTATCTGATTATTTCATCCTTTAGTATGATATACTATAATAAATTGAATAGAGGAGGGATTTTTATGACTATTTTCTCCGCCAGACTATTAAAACATAAGTTTTGCATAGAAGAATTAAGAAAAATCGGTGCAGAGGTTATGGAAATTGAAGGCATTATGTTTATTGTAAAATATCATAAAAATAATTTAAATATCAAATATCTTTACCGGATTAATCCGGATAATACATATCTGCTTGAACGCATAAAGCCATACGCTTTAGTTCTTAGCGAACATCCTTCTGAAGAAAGCGTTATTACAGCCATAAAAAATGATATCGATCAGTTTAATAATGCAAGACACAGTAAAAACTTCGATGCCTTCGTAGGGCTGGACAAAGACTTAACTAAAATTGTACGATCCTTTGAAGATTTATATCTGTATTATAATATTAATAAAGAAGATATTGAATTTTTAAAGAAAGAAGTAAAAAATATGGCTGCAGCTATTCTAGAAATTAAAGATCGAAGTAAAAGGGTATATCATAAAACTGAACCGAAAAGTTTTCGATAAAAAGGAGATGTATTACATTTCCTTTTTTATATGTCTAAAAAACACCATTAAATTTATCTTATTTTGAAGGTTTTATGATATTTTTATCGAATTACATAATATATCATTCGCAAAGGAAGGAGATTATCATGGAAGATTTCGATAAAATATCAATACAAGAAATTTCTAAAAAAGATATGTTAATGATCTTACAAGCTCTTGAATATACAGGTGAAAATACAAAAATTGATGCTTTTATCTCTCTAAAGGATAGTATTCTACAACAATTATGTCTCTTAGCAGAAACAGCAGAAGAAGAATTTCTTGGTTACTTAGAAAAATAAAAATCACAGCACTAAGGCTGTGATTTTTTATAGTCTTCTAAACATTTCATCTTTTATTCCATATGTATTTTCTATCATCATCTCTAATTGCTTTAACAAATTCATTTTATCTCCTGGCAATGTCCCTGCTAATGATACATAATTCGATGCATGATTGCTTCTAAAAACACAATCTTTCACGTTTAAATTTTCAACCAATTCTTTTGTTTCAAGAATCACTTCCTCAGGAGTAAGAAGATTAAATTCTCCCTTTTGTACTTCTTCATACATCTTTGTTCCCTTTTGAACAAGGAGGGTAAGTAATCCTAAATATTGAGGATTTATTTCATTAATTACCCTTGCAGATTCTTTAGCATGCTTACGCCAGTTCTCTTTTCCACCTAATCCTGATATAAGAGTAACGGATAAAGGAATACCTGACTCCACCATTCTTTGTCCTGCTGCAATCATTTCCTCAGAGGTAACCCCCTTATTAATATGCTCTAAAATTTCATCACTTCCTGATTCAGCCCCTAAATAAGCAATCCCTAATCCTAATTCTTTTAAGATTTTCAGCTCATCTACACTTTTTCTCA
Source organism: Crassaminicella profunda (assembly GCF_019884785.1). Taxonomy (GTDB): domain Bacteria; phylum Bacillota; class Clostridia; order Peptostreptococcales; family Thermotaleaceae; genus Crassaminicella; species Crassaminicella profunda. The sequence goes on along the minus strand of NZ_CP082326.1, from coordinate 1,176,197 downwards.
AAATATCCTTCGGAGCAGAGTATATACCTACCCGTTCACATTCTGGAAAAAGTTCTTTTATTTTTAATAAGATGGTCTTTAAATATTCAGTCTTTAGGGCCAAAGCATTTCCATCGGCTAAAAATATTCTTTTTACATGTTTGTAATAATCTCTCGCCATCTTTAGATCTTCTATAATTTCTTCCATATTTCTCATTCTAAATTGTTTGTCTTTGTACATACTACAAAATGTACATTTATTATGAGAACAACCTATTGTAGCTTGAATAATCAAGCTATAGGCTTCACTAGGTGGTCTATAAACACTTCCTTCATATCTCATTATATCCCTCCACTACATTCTTTCAGGTGCTGCAACCCCAAGTATATTTAATCCATTTTGTAGAGTTTGCTTTGCAGAAGATACAAGAGCAAGTCTTGCCTTTTGCATTTCTTGATCTTCTACTATAATCGGACAATGATGATAAAATCTATTAAAGGCTTGAGCTACATCAACAATATATCTCGTAACAATAGATGGCTCATATTTTCTTGCAGCTTCTTCTACAGTAGTTTGGAACTGTTGGATAACTCTTACTAAATTCATTGCTTCTTCATTCCCTAATAAACCATAGTTTATATTTTCATCCAATTTAGCTTGTGCCTTTCTTAATACACTGCATGCTCTTGCATGGGTATACTGAACATATGGGCCTGTTTCACCATCAAAGTTTAATGTTCTATCCCATGAGAATGTATAGTCCTTTATTCTATTATTAGATAATTCTTGGAAAACTACTGCTCCGATTCCAACTTGTTTTGCTACCTCATCAATATTTGGAAGATCTCCATTCTTTTCTTTAATGATTTTTCTTGTTTGTTCAATGGCTTTTTTAAGTACATCTTCTAAAAATACCACTCTACCTTTTCTTGTAGACATGGTTCCTTCTTCAAGACTTACTAGCCCAAATGGAACATGAATACAATCTTTCGCCCAATCATAGCCCATCAATTCTACAACTTTCATCCATTGTTGAAAATGAAGATTTTGTTGAGATGCCACTACATATATGTTCTTATAAAAATCATAGTTCTCTTTTCTATAAATAGCCGCAGTAATATCTCTTGTAATATAAAGAGTAGACCCGTCACTCTTTCTGATTAATGCTGGAGGCATATTATACTCTTCTAAATCTACAATGTCTGCTCCCTTTGACTCTTTTAACAAATTCTTTTCTTCCATCATATTTAAAACTCTTGGCATTTTATCTGAATAAAAGCTTTCTCCTGCATAGGAATCAAAAGAAATATTCAACATACCATAAACGCGATTAAATTCTTTTAAACTAACATCTCTAAACCATTGCCAAAGTCTTTTGGCTTCTTCATCTCCATCTTCTAATTTTTTAAACCACATTCTACTTTCATCTTCAAGTTCTGGGTGCTTTTCCGCTTCTTCATGCAATTTGATATAAAGCTTTAATAATGTAGGAATAGGATTTGCTTCAACTTCCTTTTCATCTCCCCAATTTTTATAAGCTACAATTAACTTTCCAAATTGAGTCCCATAATCTCCTAAATGATTGATTGTCACTGTATCATATCCTAGGAAATCATATAGCTTATAAATAGCATTTCCAATTACAGTACTTCTAATATGTCCAATATGAAAAGGTTTTGCAATATTCGGAGAAGAAAACTCCACAATAACCTTTCTACCTTCTCCTAAATTAGATGATCCAAATTGGTCTTTCTTTTCTAAAACTTCTTCAATTACAGATTTTGCAAATGTTGCTTTATCGATAAAAAAGTTTACATAAGCTGCCATATTTTCAACTTTTTCAAACAAATCATTTCCTTCAATAGATTCAGCAATTTCCTTTGCAATCATATTGGGTGCTTTTCTAAATATTTTTGCTAGCTTAAAGCAAGGAAAAGCAAAATCCCCCATCTGCGAATTTGGTGGAATCTCCATCATTTCAAGAATCTCTTCAACTGTTAACCCCTCAACTTTTTGTGATAAAATATCAGCTATTTCCTTTTTAAAATCAATCATGTCTAGATCCTCCTCTTTATTTATCAAAAATAAAAACTCTCCATCTCTTAAACCAAGAGACGAGAGTTATTTCCCGTGTTACCACTCTTATTGATACAAAATGTATCCACTCTAATCCTTTATAACGGTAGGATTCCGTTTTGCCTACTTCCCTTCAACAAAAATCTCAAAGGTGCGCTTCAATCTTAGTAGTATATCGGACTCTCACCAACTCCGATTCGCTTTAACACATCCTAAAATTTACTTTCCTTTTCATTGATATAATATTCATTTTGAATAATAATTTATCATAATTTTTCATCTAAATCAAGAGGTTTCATAGCTTTATTCTTTTATTTTTTACAGAGCCTCTAAAAATATACTTTTTATTGATCCTTACATCTATTTTTCTCTGCTCTATTAGTTGTATTATTGTGTAATTATTGTAACATTTTGTATGTTTTAAAATGCATTTCTTTATTATTTATGTACAACATTCAATGAATATGTTATACTATTTGACATAACTCTTATTCAGTTGTAAAATATAGTTACAGTTGAATTATCTGACAATTCAGTTAAATTAATCAAAAGGAGGTCATTTAATGAAAAAAATGCAATTAACAACAAAAATTCTTATTGGATTAGGCTTAGGTATTTTAGTAGGTCTTATGTTAACAGGTTCCCCTGACACAGCTACTACATACATTAAGCCCTTCGGAACATTATTTCTTAATTTAATTAAAATGATTATTGTTCCTTTAGTATTTTCATCCTTAATCGTTGGAGCTGCAAGTGTTGGAGATGTAAAAAAACTGGGTAGAATAGGAGGAAAAACCGTAGGGTATTATTTATGCACAACAGCCGTTGCCGTAACCATCGGACTTATACTAGGTAATGTTTTACAACCAGGGGCTGGCATGACAATTCCCGTAGATGCTAGTATTGCAGCAAAAGAAGCACCTTCTCTTATAGATACATTATTAAATATTTTCCCTAAAAATCCATTAAAGGGTTTAGTAGAAGGAAATATGCTTCAAATCATTGCTTTTGCATTATTCTTAGGAATAGGCGCAACGTCTTTGCCTGAAGAAAAAGGAAAACCTTTTATTGATTTCTTTGATAGCTTAGCAGAAATCATGTATAAAGTTACTGCATTTATTATGAGTTTGGCTCCATATGGTGTATTTGCATTAATTGCTCCAGTTGTTGCAACAAACGGACCAGCTGTATTATTGCCACTACTTAAAGTAATTGGTGCTGTTTATATTGGCTGTATCCTTCATGCTGTACTTGTATACTCTAGTGCCGTAAAAGTTTTTGCAAAAATCAGTCCTGTAAAATTCTTTAAGGGTATTATGCCAGCAGCTCTTACAGCATTTAGTACAACAAGTAGTTCTGGAACGCTTCCTGTTTCTATTAGATGTACTAGAGAAAACTTAGGAGTATCAGAAGGTGTATCTAGTTTCGTTCTACCTCTTGGTGCTACCATCAATATGGATGGAACAGCTCTTTACCAAGGCGTTTGTGCCTTATTTGTTGCTCAAGTATATGGTTTAGATTTAAGTATGTCTCAACAATTAACTATCATTCTTACAGCAACTCTTGCATCCATTGGTACTGCAGGAGTACCCGGAGCAGGTTTTATCATGCTTACGATGGTTGTTAAATCTGTAGGCTTACCACTTGAGGGGGTTGCCTTAATCGGAGGAATTGATAGAGTTTTAGATATGGCAAGAACTTCTGTAAATGTTATTGGAGATACTTCAGCAGCAGCAGTTATTGCAGCTACTGAAGGAGAATTACATTTGCCAGATGAAAAAACAACTATTTAATCATTCATACAGCTTGGTCTTCCCAAGCTGTATTATTTTTTGTTATAATAGAAAATGAAAATCATTAACTAGTTTATATGTAGAATTGGAGGATGAAAGATATGTGTAAAAAATTAGGAATTTTAGGTGGAATGGGACCTTTAGCAACAGCTGATCTCTTTAAAAAAGTCATACTACTAACAGATGCTAATTGTGATCAAGAACATATCCATATATTAATAGATAATAACACTTCTATACCCGATAGAACAGCGCATCTTATAGCAGAGGGTGATGATCCTAGAGAACAACTCATTGCATCTGCTAAAAGACTTGAAAGTATGGGTGCTGATTTTTTAATCATGCCTTGTAATACAGCTCATAATTTTTATGAAGCTATTATAAAGGAAATTGAAATTCCTTTCCTAAATATGATTGAAGAAACATCAAAATTTATTGCTGAAAAATATGCGGGTAAAAAAATAGGTCTCCTGGCAACAGAAGGTACTTGCCAAACAGGTGTATATGATCGAGCTATCCAAAAATATGGAATGGAATTGGTAAAGCCTACGAAAACTCAAAAAAATGTTACTGATTTTATTTATGATATAAAAGCAGGCAAAGATATTACTATAGATGGATTTAATGAAAGCGTTGAAGAATTAAAAAATCTAGGTGCAGAAGTTTTCATATTAGGATGTACAGAGCTTTCTGTTGGCTATGAAATGTTTAAAATGAAAGGAAATTATGTAGATCCATTAGAAGTCATTGCCCTTCGTGCCATTCATTTTGCAGGTAAAAAATCATTAAAATCATTATAAAAATAATCCATTCATTTTATTAATTTATTATTTTGTATAAATCTATTCATACAACTTAGATTGATCTAAGCTGTATGAATTTTTTAAATATGATAAAATAGTGTATATCCTAATCCTTGGAGGTAGACAATTTGATTAAAAGAACTATTTATCTACTCATGAAATATTTTATTGAAAAAAAAGAGTTTTTTCTATATCCCTATAAAGAAATACAAAGTATATTGGATATTTCTTTACATAAGCAAATTTGGTTTTCTCACTTTTTTGTCGACTTTGTTCACAAAGATTTTTTAGAAGGATCTATAGAATATCAAAAGAGTATTATTTATAATCACTACCACGAGATAAAACAAAAAAATACATTTAAAAAATTATTTTTTTACAAAATTATTGTCTTAGAAAATTCATTTGATCATTCATTAGATCATTTAGACGCTTTATCCTCATGGCTAAAGGAAGAAAAAATAAATATTCATCTTATAGTCATTGATGCTTCTTCAAATCAAGTATTTTCTCTTTTTTCAAATTTCAAAGATCAAGAACAAGTTGAAAATTTTATTCACGAAACTATCCTTTCTCTTCCCTATGAAACAGTAGAAACTATTGATCTTTTAGAAATTGAAAACATGACTAGAGACAAAAAGGGCTATTCCTTTAAGAATAAAAAGTCCTATGTTACCCATATACTCATGGGCCTAAATATTATTTATTTTATTTATATATCTATAACAGGCAGTAGTACTGATATTGATCACATTATCAATCTTGGAGCTAAATACAATCCCCTTATTGCATCAGGAGAGTATTATCGTTTGATTACAAGTATGTTTATTCATATAGGCATTACTCATCTATTATTTAACACTTATGCATTAAAAAGTCTTGGAAAAGATGTAGAGTTTATGTATGGTTCTTTAAAATTTTTCATCATTTATATGATTGCTGGCCTATTTGGTAGTCTATCTAGTTTTCTATTTAGTTCTGCTGTATCTGCTGGAGCCTCAGGGGCTATCTTTGGTCTTATGGGTGCCTATCTTTACTTTGGCATACAGAAGCCTTCTATTTTTTCAGCAAGATATGGATTAAATATGGTTTCCTTAATCATTATCAATATTGTCTTTGGTCTTACTAATTCAAATATTGATAATTTCGCTCACTTAGGTGGGCTCATAGGAGGTTTTTTAGCTAGCTACGCTTTAGGCCTTAAGACAGAAAAATTTTTAAAATTAAAAAAAGTTACTGTTCAATTCTTGATTATCACCATCATTGTAGGCTCTCTTATAGGTGGTTCTTTTATCCAAATTCAAAGCTGGCAGCATAGCTTTCATATGGGCATTTATTATCTTAAAAAGAATGACTTAAGTCATGCTAAACTACAATTTCAAGAAGGCATTGAAAAAAATGATCAAATCCCCGAATTTTATTTTTATTTAGCCTATGTTTCTTATCAAGAGGGAGATAAAGATACAACCATCCATTACCTTGAAAAGACGTTATCTATCAATCCTAATCATTCTATGGCTAGAAATTTCTTAAATGATATTCAAGGAAATTAGTTCTTTCAGATAAAAACTGTCTAATTAGACAGTTTTTATCTATTTAAATTTTAAAATATGATTAATCTTCTTCCTTCAGTTTTTCAAATATTTTTTTTAACAACAAAGTTGTAGCCCATACAGGCATAGGCTCATTAATTTTCTCTTTCCACCCTTCTAAATCATTTAAAATTCCTTTTGTATGCAAATATTCAACACCTGCATATTTCCATCTATCCTCATCCATTTTATGAATATTTTCATAGGAATATCCCATATATTCACATATAGCTTTTACAACTGCCTCCGCATAATCTTTCCAATGCTTTAGGATTCTATCTATATCTTCCTTTTGATCTGCAAATCCATATTCAACAATAACCGTTTCTACATTTCCTGTTTCACGATGCATAAAGTAATAATCCAAATTAGGACTATGGGATAAGGTTTTAGAAAATACTCTTCTTGTCTTTTGTCCTGTTTGTCTTATTTTATCTAAAATTTTTGTTGCTAATTTGCCATCACTGTGAATACTATGGATGGTTTCTGCCCCTTGACCCCCACCTGCATTAATATGATTAGAGATACAATATTTTGCTTCTGAATCCCTTACTATTTTTGATCTCTTAGAAGAAGACAAATACATATCATTATTTCTAGTCAATTGTACAGAAATGCCTAATTCAGATAATCTTTTATACTGATATTTTGAAATTTCTAGTGCCATATCTTTTTCTAGCCAATATTCATTACTTCCTCCTCCAGGATCCTTTCCTCCATGACCAGGATCAATAATAATCAATGGTTTCAACTAAACACCTCCCTGATTTTCTGTTTATTGCTAATATATTTATATGTTTTCATCCATTTTTATGTAACTCCTTATTCATAAAGCGCATAATCAAGGGTACACTATTTATGGAGGTGTTATGATGAAAAAAATCATTGCTACGATGCTTTTTGTGATTGTTATGATTGCTTTTACAGGATGTAATGTATCTGGTGAAAAACCCTTCGCCTATTTACCCGCCTATGAGCCTATGACCTTTGAAAACTTTGAAAAAGCCACAGAAGAAGAAGGGTTAGATCATGCAACCTTTACAGTAAAAAATTCAAGTTATGAAAACTTCTTAGCTGATTATGAAAATTTTCTTCATGAGAATGGCTGGAAAACAACAGATGACAAAAAACCATTGTCCCTCAACTTAAAAAAGAATGATCATATTGTTATCCTCGTATTAACATCAAAAAATACAGATAAAGATGTTAAAGGACTCATTTATTCAAAATAAAAAATCTCTCAGTTTGAGAGATTTTTTATTTCTATTTATTTATCGGCAAAAAATCCATCCATAAATTCAAAAGGCTTACTCATATCCACATCATTAATTTCATCTAAAATTTGTCCTTCAACCATTAACTGTACCTTTTCATTTCCTGCTGCTACCATTGTATCCACAATACTTGCAACAGTTAATGAAGTTTCTGTAGCATCCTCTTTTAATCCTTCTATAAACTCTTTTGAAAGATCTATGGTAACTACCCCATTTGCTTTTTGAATAGATAATATTTTTGTTCCTTCTGGTATTGGATTTTTAAATTCTCCAAAAGGTTCAAAATCTATGAGTTCATTCATAAGAAATTCTTCTATGCTCTTTCCTTTAAGCTTTTTATCCTCTTTCTCTATACTATATGCTTCATCAAACAAAAATGGCATTTCCTTATGTTTAACATATAAAACATAATCCATGGTTTTCTCTTCTTCTTTCTGATTTTCTTCAATTACTGGTTTCACTGTACTGTCATTTTCTATTTCTTTTTCTTCTTTCTTACACCCTACAAAAAATATACTTGCCATTAAGATCATACATAATAATATTGTTACAATTTTTTTCATGACCATTTCCCCCTTCTTTGAAAGATTATTTTATTTGATTTTTAAAACTTTCTTCATCAACTATCTTGATTCCTTCTTTTTTAAATAAAGCAGCAGTAACCCCATCTCCATTTTTCTTCTTCCCTGAAAAGCTACCGTCATAAATCATTCCCTTTCCACAAGATGGACTTTTCCCTTTAAGTATTGCACTTTTTACACCATATAATTTTGCAATTCTTAAGGCTTGTTGGGCTCCTTTTAAAAAACATGAAGTTTTATCTTCTCCATTTTTATTCATAACTTTTGCGCATTTATTCAATACAGCCTGTCCATCTCCACCTACAATCTCACAAGGAACTCTAGGAGTAGACAATCCTCCTAATTGCTCTGGACATACTAAAATAGCTTTTTTTTCCTTTACAAGGGAGAGAATCTCTTCTCTTAAATTATTTTCACCATCATATTTACAATCTACCCCTGCTAAACAAGCGCTAATGAGGATCAACTCTTTCACCCCCTTTTCTATTTTAACTCAACAATGGTAACCCCTGTTCCCCCTTCTCCATAAGCTCCATCTCTTGAGCTTTTTACATGTTTATGTCTTTTTAGCATATTTTTAATGCCTTCACGTAGTACCCCTGTACCCTTTCCATGAATAATACTTATCTCATTTAAACCTGCAATATATGCATCATCTAAGTATTTATCCGTATTCATCCTCGCTTCCTCTAAAGTCTGTCCTCTTAGGTCAATGGATGTTTTAACACTTTGGGCTTTACGTTTTGCAATCTTTCCAGCACCAGATTTTTTGATATTTTCCCTATTTTCCTTTTCTAGTCTTAAATTTTTAATATTTACATTGATTTTCATAATTCCTACTTGTACAGTTAAATCTCCCTTTTGATCTGGTTTTGATGCAACTTCTCCTTTTTGATTCAAATTAATGATTAATACCGTATCTCCCATTTTTAAATTCTTTGGTGGTTTAGTATTCACACTTATATCCATACTTAATCCTAAACCTTTTTCCATCTCACTAATTTTTCCTCTTAAATTTTTTCTTGTTTCTTCAATTTTTCTATTTCTTTCCTTTTCCTCTTGAACTTTTTCCATATCCCTTAATTCTTTTATAACTCTATCGGCCTCTTCTTTGGCATCCTTTAAAACTTTTCTAGCCTCTTCTCGTGATTCTTTTAAAATCTTCTCTCTTTGCATTGCTAATTTTTCATTTTTTTGTTCATACTCACTTTTTTGCTTTTGTATCATCAATTTTAATCTTACAGCTTCGTCCCTTTCCTCTTCAGCCATTCGCTTATCTTTTTCAATAGATGTTAACAAATCTTCAAAGGCAATATCTTCTCTAGAAATAAGACCTTTAGACTTTTCTATAATATATTCACTAAGTCCTAGTCTTTTTGATATTTCAAAGGCATTTGATTTTCCTGGAACACCAATTAAAAGTTTGTAGGTAGGGCTTAAGGTTTCTACATTAAACTCTACAGATGCATTCTCCACGCCCTTTGTCGTTAGGGCAAATTCCTTTAATTCCGTATAATGAGTTGTAGCAATGGTTCTTACCCCCATAGTATAAAGATGTTCTAAAATGGCAATAGCAAGGGCTGCCCCTTCTGTAGGATCTGTTCCAGCTCCAAGCTCATCTAGTAATACTAATGAATTACTATTTACCTGCTTTAATATTTCAACAATATTTGTCATATGGGAAGAAAAGGTACTAAGACTTTGCTCAATACTTTGCTCATCCCCAATATCTGCAAATACCTGCTCAAATACAGATAGTTTTGTCCCATAATCAGCAGGCACATGTAATCCGCTCTGAGCCATAACTGTAAGAAGTCCTACCGTTTTTAAGGTTACAGTTTTCCCCCCTGTATTGGGTCCTGTAATGACCAATGTATTAAAGGTATCCCCAATATAAATATTTGTAGGCACCACCGTTTTTTGATCTAACAAAGGATGTCTTCCATTTTTTATACGAATATATCCATCCTTATTGATTTCTGGTTCTACGCCATTCATACTTACAGCTAATTTTCCTTTTGCAAATATAAAATCTAATATAGAAAGTACCTTTTGATTGGACTTAATTTCTTGTACCCGCTCCCCAATTAGTGCTGTTAACTCACTAAGTATTCTTTCTATTTCTGCCTTTTCTTTTAATTTTAATTCTTTTAATTCATTATTAAGCTGTACAATGGCCATAGGTTCGATAAAAAGGGTAGCTCCACTAGAAGATTGGTCATGAATAAGCCCTGGTACATTAGCTCTATATTCTTGCTTTACAGGCACCACATAGCGATCCTGTCTAATGGTAATAATAGCATCTTGTAAATACTTCTGATGCTTAGTTGAAGAAATCATGCTATTTAATCTATTTCTAATGGCTACATTTTTTGATTCCATGGTTCTTCTTATATTTCTTAATGCAGGACTAGCATGATCAGATATTTCATCCTCTCCTACAATGCATTCATTAATTCGATCTTCAATGCTTTTAAAGGTAAATAAACTACTTATATATCCGCCTATAACTGGAAACTTCCCTTCTCCTTCTTTGGCTTCTTTCATGAAACTTTTTAATCTTCTTGCAGCTCTTAAGGTATCTGAAACCTCAAGAAGTTGCCCCGGATAAAGGAATGATTCAATTTCAGCTCTCTTTAAATGATAAGATAAATCATGAACCCCTCCTAATGGAATATTTCCTCTTTGTAATAGTATACTTGTTGCTTCATGCGTTTCTTTTTGCCACGTTACAACCATTTCATATTCTGTTGATGGCTCTAGGCTTTCTGCTATTTTCTTTCCTAAAGTTGAGTGTGCATATCCTATTAGCTTATTTTTTATCTTTTCAAATTCTAAAACTCTTAGCGTTCTTTCGTTCATTATAACTCCCCTTTACATAACTCCTCTAAAAAAGTGTCCTTTTGTCAATCCATTTTCTTTCATCTTTTTAATAAACTGTTGTACTCCCTTATCTTTCTTATTTCCTTCTTTAGTATTTTTCATCTCTTGTATATAGGCATTTAATGTTTCTTCAATCTCTTTTGTATCTTCTGTGGTAAAGTTTATTCTAAAATCATTACATCCTGAACCCATCAATTCTTTCATATGCTCAATTAAGCATAACTTTTGAGCATTTAATATTTGAACTTTACAATTGCTTTCTCTTACCATTGGAAAAACTACCCCTAATGGATCTTTTAATCCAAATTGATTCCTTTCACAAGCCCCACAATGATTTTGGTTATTTTTAAGTATAGTAGATACAGGACAATATTTACTAATCATAAGGGGTAAATTTCCATGAATAATCGCTTCACAAGGAAGCAAAGATTTTTTTGTAATTTCTTTTATGTCCTTTAATGTCAGTTCAGGAGATAATGTAACTTCTTTCACTTTCGTCTCTTTTAAATATTCCATTGCACCATTATTGAATATATTGAGTGAAAAATCTGTAACAATACAAATATCTCCTAATTCTTTTGCTATATTTAATACCCCTAAGTTTGAAGCTAAAATCCCTTGTATTTGTAATTTTTTTAATTTTTCCTTGATTGTTTTTAATTCTTTATCTTCTGTGATCCTCGAAAAAGATGGAAACAACGGTATATGATAATTTTTCCCTAAGTTTATAGCTTCCTCTATTGTATCAAAATCATTATAATAAATTCTATCTACAGAAAAGTCAAGTACTGCTTTTAGTTGATTTAAATTATTCACACTTACATGAATATGCATTTCTTTTTCCTTTTGTTTTTCTTTAAACATAAACCATTTTTCTATTTTTTCATGAAAGCTTTTTACATCTATATTATTTCTATGATGATAATTTCCCCTTAAATCACTTAGCTTCTCAATAGCAGTTCTTCTTAATTGATTAATTGCGCTAATTGGAATAGCTACTCCTTCATCTACCTGAATATCTATTTTCTTTAGTTCATAAGGAGTACTCCCAAGCTTTGAAATTTGTCCATAAATTCTTTCTTCAGTCGTAGGTGTTTTAAGTGCTTTTTCAGCCTTAATATCTCCTTTCTCATGAACAAAGTTTTCCTTATCATCCCATAATAATAATTCAATTTCTTTATCTAATTTACCATGAAATTGTCCATAAATAGGGATATTTTTATCTTTTCTTTCATAAGTCTCTTTTGCCTTTTTTAAAAGCTCACTATCAGAAGTTTTATATACTAAACTATCCTTATATACTACATGCTTAAAATTGATTTCAACAATCTCGCCTTTCCTTGCCCTATCTGTTTTTTCTCCTTTTCTTAAAATATATTCTACAATACAACCTGGGTTATCTCCCTTTTTAGCCCATATTTCAAGGCCATCTCCCTTTGATAAGTTTTCTTCTAATCTAATTTTTACTCTTCTTTTATGTTGATCATACTCAAGAACCTTTCCAATTTTTATTCCTCTATTACTCGGTTTTGAAAAGCTCATAAGATTTTGTCCTTTTTCTCCTAATATATATCCTTTTGTAAACCTTCTATTGAACATCTGTTTTACTTCTTTTAGTGTCTTTTCATCTATTTGTGGTTTCTTTTTACTTAAAATATACTGATCAACAGCTTTTCGATAAGCACTCACAACGGTAGCCACATATTCTGGTCTTTTCATTCTTCCTTCAATTTTAAGAGATTTTACCCCTGTATCTAATATTTCATTGATATCTTCTAATGTATTTAAATCTCTCGGGCTAAGAAGATAGTTTCCAAAATCATGTGCTATCTTTTTTTCTGTGCTCATATCCACTAAATCATAAGTTTTTCTACAAGGTTGGGCACATCTTCCCCGATTTCCACTTCTCCCTCCAATCATACTGCTCATCAGGCATTGTCCTGAATAACTAATACAAAGAGCACCATGGACAAATACTTCTATATCCGTTTTTGTATTTTTTTTCACTAAAGCAATTTCTTCCTTTGACATTTCACGAGCAAGTACTACTCTTTTGAAGCCCATTTCTTCTAAAAGTTTTACTCCTTCAAAATTATGAACAGACATCTGAGTACTTGCATGTAGTTCAAAATCTGGAAATAAATCTCTTACAAGCTTTGCTACCCCTAAATCTTGAACAATCAATGCATCCACATCTATATGATATAAAAAAGCTATATATTTTCCTAACTCCTTTAATTCCTTATTAGATAGTAAAGTATTTACTGTAACAAATACTTTTACATCTCTTATATGACAATAATTTACTGCTTTTTTTAATTCTTCCTCATCAAAATTTGTTGCATACTGTCTTGCACTAAATAGTTTTCCACCTAAATATACTGCATCTGCTCCACTTTGTACTGCAGCAACTAGTGATTCCCAGCTTCCAACTGGTGCTAATAATTCTATATCCATTTGTATCATCTCCTGTAAAAACATTTATCAACCCACTAAAAAAGTAGTAATATTATTATATCACTACTTTCATCATACCATTAGTAATATTTTATTTTCTGCTTTTTTCATCAAAATTCTCAATAAATGCATCTAATTCTTTTCTAGCTTGTACATACTTAATTTGACTATCAAAAACCTTATTTTGCAGTTCCTCATTTTCATTTTTTACCTTTTTTATTTCCTGATCTTTTAAATTAAGATTTTCTTTTAAATCTTCTATTTCCTTCTTTAGAATTTCACATTCACCATTTTTTATGTTATTTTTTTTCTCTTCTCCTAATTGTTCAATAATTCTTTTATATTCCATCTCTTTTGTTTCAAAATCTGCTAATGCTGCTGTTAATTGACTACGTGTTTCTTCTAACTCCTGTAAGGGCTTTATTGCCTCTTCTTTCACTTTTTCAATCTCTTGATTAATTTTATAATACTCATCAGCAATATTTAGGCAAGTTAGAACTGCAATCATTGCCGTACTCAATTTTTTACTATTCCTTGCAATATCAATCATTTTTTCATCAACAAAATTGGCAACCCTTTGCATATATTCTTTAGACTCATTGCCAACCATTGTATATTCTTGTCCATATATTCTAACAATCACTTTGTTTTTATTGCTCATCCATATCGCTCCCTCAAATAATTTGAGTCCTATATATAAAATTCTTTAAAAAAGATATAATTCCTTCTATATTTTCTACTATATAATCTATTATATTATACAGTAGTCATAAAATAAATACTATAGGAGAACTAAACATCATTTATTTTTTGAATATTCTACAATTATAATTTTTAGTATATGTCTTTTGATTTTTAGAACCTTCTTATGTCTATTGGAATACTATAAAAGTGAATAAGACCCTTCGAATATTCAATAGACAACTATCACAGCATTGTCATGTTTTAGGAGGATATTTATGAGTTCTATAAAAATATTTCCACAAGTAGCCACAGTACAAATTAGTTCTTATGCACCAAATAAAATATTTGGTCTTTGTAAAGATATGTACTTAGGAAGAAAAGATGCAAATGACATATTTCGAATACTTTTTAAATTTCCCATTACAACCATTCCTAATGAATGTATAATTTTAAAAGCTGTACTTAAAATCTATGTTCAGTTTGCTGGAATGCTTATTCCAAGTTCATTTACCCCCTACGCATTGAAAGAAGATTGGAATATACAAAATATTACATGGAATAATCAACCATCCTTTTATACTCATATAACAGGAGAAACTAAGTGTATAAAAAGAGTAGATTTTTATCATTTCAATATTACAGAAATAGTTACAAAATGGTATGAACATGAAATCATGAATTATGGACTTATTATAAAAAATAAAGAATTATCCAATGGAACCTATAATCGAGTAAATACTGTTATAAACTCTAATTTATCACCTATGCTGGAAATAACCTATGGACAAAAATCTAATATAACAATTGTTCCTACTCGTTATGTTTCAGAAACTGAAGAAATGGATACAGATGAACTTTATAGATTTTCATCTACAATAAATGCATCTCTTACAAAAACAATTACTTGTCACATTAAAAATTTGGGGAATTCTCCTATAGAAATAAAATTCCAGTCCAGTCCAAATGGTATTGATTTTTGTGATGATATTCCAGAATCTACAGTGATTAAACCTCACGAGCTCATTTGGAGTACCCCTTACTGTTTTGCAACTTATGGTCGTATTGCAGCAAAAAATGTTAACCCTGGAGAAACATCGAAAATTAGAATTTGGTATGAAGCACAAGAATAAAATAAACAAACCACTGTATATCTACAGTAGTTTGTTATTTTATTTTTAAGAAAATTTTTTTCATCATACTTAATCCTTCAAAATCTATTTTGTCAAAAAACTTTATGCTCCTAATAAACTCTTCATAAGCCATATGATAAAATTCATGATAGTAATAAAGCTTTGCAAGTCTTAATAAAACTTCATCATTTTCAATAAGATTCAAAAGTTGTAATGATCTTTCAAACCGTTCAGGAGATGCAGCTTCAATAAGAATATCTAATAATTCAAAAATAATCTGCACAAATTGTTTAGATTCCTCTTGATCATCACTGATAGGATCACAATTTTTTCCTTCTAATAAATTTTTCAAAGCATAGTATATCTTTCTTCTGTTAATATTTTCAGGATCTCTCACTTTATTTAAAAGCTTAGTAGTATTATACATATTACCACTTAATATTTCAGATACTGCCATTTTATATATAGCTTTTTCATAAAGTTCTCCCCTTTTTATCCTTTCAAAGTTTTTATAACTTTCTTGATAGTTTTTTAAAAAAAGTAAGCACATTCCTTTTCGGTAAAACTGGCCAGAAGAAAACCCTATCATTTCCTCTGCTTTCAAAATATATTCATAAGATATCTTATACTTTTTTTGATGAAAATACACATCTGAAAGGATCATATACTCTTTTCCTTCTAAATTTGTTCCAAAAAAACTTTCTAATTTTTCTTTTATATCGTTTATACCCCTTTGCTGATTGAATAATATTTTTGCTATTATATAAAGAGGATTCGTAAATACAGGATTTTTGTGAAGTGCATTTTTACAGTACTGATAAGCTTCATCATAATCTTTCAATTCATAATAAATTTGTGCTAAAGCATCATAGGCTTTAAAACTACCTACTCCTTCAATAAAATTTAAGTGTATAGGTGATTCTCCCATATATATACACTTATTCAATTCTTTTATAGCTAAAGTAGTTTTATTTTGTTTCTGAAATATTTTTGCTCTTAGAAAAAATAAATCCGTAAAATCAGGATAATATCTAATCCCTTCATTTATTATTTCTAATGCTTTCTCATACCTCTCTAATTTTTCTAGAGTCTTTACCATTCTAAATAATAATTTCGGACCATATTTTTCCTTTGGCATAAATTCTTTTAAAATCTCTTGATAATATTCATAGGCTTTCTTATACTTTTGCTCCTCAAAATACTTATTTCCCATAGTATAATACTTTTTAGAATTTATATTTTTACTTTGTATGTTTTTTTTCTCAATTATCTCATCTTTTTTCTCAAATTTTTCATAATTTATCTGTAATTTTGGTACATATATTTCTTCATCATTGTCTTTGCTATAAAATGCTACCAAAGAATTTAGCTTTTCATCTGCTACTTTTATCAACAAACCATAATTAAGATATTTTCTACAATACCAGTCATTAAAAAACTTTGTTATATCTACTTTGACATAAGTATTTATTTCTTCATTAATCATAAAAGTTTGGTTGATTCCCTCATCAATCATTGGTTGATTTGCGTAGTTTACAGCATTTTCTTCAAATCCTTCTGAAGTTCTATAAATTTGAAATTCTTTTTTGTGGGATGGATTGTCATTACGAATAATATACAAAAATAGTTCTACCTTTTCTACCCTCCCAACACCTTCTAAAATAGGCAAATCAAAATGAAGTAACCCTCTATATATAGAATGATTCATATATTTTCCAACAAACAAAGCATAATAATCCCCATAGTTTTCATATGGCATAGCACTATTTATAGCTGCATCTTTAAAAGGCTTTTGTTCTATTATTTCTATCATATTCACTCACTCACTTTATGATTTTGTATCATTATACGAAATATTTTTTTATGTTGTGAATGGACTAGATGTATTTAAAATATTTTTCATCATTTCTAAACCTTCTTGATCTATTTTGTCAAAGATTTTTATAGATCTTATAAATTCTTCATATGCTAAATGATTATAACCATTTTGATAATAAAGTTTTGCAAGTCTTAGTAAAACTTCATCATTTTGAATAAGATTTAATAACTGTAATGACTTTTCAAAGATTTCTGGTGATGCTACTTTTATAAGCATGTTTAAAAGAGTAAAAATTGTATCTGTAAATACTTTAGACTCCTCTTCATTGTCACTAATACTCTCACATTCTTTATTTTCTGCTAATTTCTCAAAGGACTCATACACCTCATAAATTTGCTTATCTTCAAATTTTTTAGCACTTAAGAGTAATCTTTTTGCATTTTCCATGTTATCGGAAAGAATTTCACAAAGAATCCTTTTGTATACAGCCTGTTCATAGTGAATTCCTTGTGTTACTTTTTCAAAATACTTGTATGCTTGTTGGTAATCTTTAAGGAAAAGACAACACATACCTACATAATAATTCAACCTAGAATCTTCTTTTAAAATTTCTTTTGCTTTTAGAAAATATTCAAGGGCTACATCATATTTTTCATTACCAAAACATAAATCTCCTAATTTTGTATATACGCCTGCATGAAAAGGCCTTTTAAAAAATACTTCTAATTTTTTCGTTACTATATTCATATCCTTTTCTTTTTTCATTAAAATTTCTGCAATTCTATGAAGCGGTATATAAAACTCAGGCTTTGCTTGAATTGCTTCTACATAAAAACGGTATGCCTCCTCATCATCACCTAATTGATAATAAATCTCTCCTAATGCATAATATGACTTATATCCACCTACCCCACTAATATTACATAAATCCATAGGAGCTTCTCCCATATTTAAACACTTGATAAACCCTTTTATTGCTAATACATATTTCTTTTGTTTATGATTTAAGCATGCTTTTAAATATTCTAAATCTGTAAATTTAGGATAGTATTTAAGACCTCTTTCTAATATTTTTCTTTCTTCATCATACTTGTTTAATATATCCAAAGTTAAAATCATTTTTATTAAAAGTTTAGGACTATGAGCAGGATAAGGTATAAATTTTTCATATGCTTTTTTATAATATTGAAGAGCTTTTTCAAATTTTCTTATTCTCAAATATTCATTTCCCATATTGTACAAATGAAAATTATTGTTTGGATCATTTTTTAGAACTTTTTCTAAAATCTTCATATTCCTATTAGATTTATTTTTTTCTTTTTCCACACTTCTTAAGTACCCATAATGATAGACGACTATTTTTTCTATTTTTACTTTGCTTTGGTCAATATTTTCATCATATTGATTGCATATTTGCTCATGAATGGCACCTATATATCTATATCCTTTATGATTTCTTATTAATCGAATATTAAGATTACTAGCTAATTCTTGCCCTAGTTTATTTCCAAGATAGCTTAGTGTTTGAAAAAGATATATATCTACATCTGGATTATTTAGTAATGATAAAACTCGCTCTTTATCAGAAGCACATAACTCTTCATCTGCATCCATGGTTAAAATCCAGTCCCCTTTTGCTTGCCCAAAAGCATAGTTTTTTGCATCACTAAAATTGTCCTGCCACTGATAATAATCTACCTTTGCTCCATAACTTTTAGCTATTTTTACTGTATGATCCGTAGAGCCTGTATCTATAACAATCATTTCATCTACAATGTCCTTTACACTCTCAAGACATTTTGGAAGATTCTTTTCCTCATTTTTTGTAATAACACATAAGCTTAATAACAAATTCATCCCCCCTTATTCATATGTATAGCTATCGGAATACATCCGATAGCCTATTAGTTAATAATGACCATTATAACGAGCTACTACAGTGGCTGTATCTCCTATTGCTTTTGCCCTTACTCTTGTATACTTAAGATATCTTTGTGGATCTAATATGGTTGGTGTATCATCTGTTAAAGTTACTACATAAGGGTCATCAATATAATCAGCCGCCACATTGGTTGGGGATATTTGTAACCATGTTTCAACAGTTCCACTTCCACCCGTTCTCTTTATATAGAATGAAGTAACGTTCACTTCAGAAGTATCCTTCGTTAATACTGTAACTGTATTACCAGCTGCAATAGCTGCTGCTGTTCCAATATCATGTACAAATCCATTCCCTACTACATTGATATTTACTGTATCTGTAATTGATTTTACTTCTGATACATAAGTTACTGTTGACACTGCATCTACGGCATCTACTGATGCTACATTTAATACTTCACTCACTGTTGATACCGTTGACACTGCATCTACGGCATCTACTGATGCTACATTTAATACTTGGCTTACTGTTGATACCGTTGACACTGCATCTACTGCGTCTACTGATGCTACATTTAATACTTGACTTACTGTTGATACCGTTGACACTGCATCTACTGCGTCTACTGATGCTACATTTAATACTTGGCTTACTGTTGATACCGTTGACACTGCATCTACTGCGTCTACTGATGCTACATTTAATACTTGGCTTACTGTTGATACCGTTGACACTGCATCTACTAAATCTACTGATTGTACATTTAACACTTCACCTATTGTTGTCACTGTACCAATTTCGCCAACTAGTAATTTCCCATCACTATCTACTGCTATAGCTTTTGTAGTTCCACTATTATCACCATATACTTTTGTTTTTAATTGATCTGCCACATTATTAAACACTAAATTATTAGCCATAAAGATCCTCCTTCCTTAAACTTTATATAGACTTAGGAGTTGTCTCCTTAATCCTAATTCATATTATGTAAACACATTATAAGTGTGACAAATCCTCATGCCAAAAATATACTATATTATAGGAAAAAATTTAACTAGGAGGACATCTAAAAATGATATGGGAGCAGTAGTAAACTTATTAGGTTATACCCATGTTATGGTTTTTGTTCAAAATAATCCATAAATGTCTTTTAACGAATATAAAATAAGGATGGATTCACTATGAAAACAAGTATTATACTATTAACTTTTAATCAATTGCATTATACAAAACTTTGTATCAATAGTATTAGAAAATATACAGACAAAAACACTTATGAACTCATAGTAATCGATAATCACTCTACTGATGGAACTACTAAATGGTTAAAAAATCAAGAAGATATTCAATGTATATTTAATGAAGATAATTTAGGATTTCCTAAAGGTTGTAATCAAGGGATAAAAATAGCAAAAGGAGATAATATCCTCCTTTTAAATAACGATATCATTGTCACACCTAATTGGCTTACAAATTTGAATAAATGCTTATATAGTGATAAAGATATAGGCGCTGTAGGCGCTGTTACAAATAACTGTTCTAATCATCAAACAATACCATCTACCTACAATAACATTGAAGAAATGATTACATTTGCAAAAAAAAACAATATTTCTAGTAAAAATCAATGGGAAGAAAAACTAAGATTAATTGGATTTTGTATGCTTATTAAAAAGGAAGTCGTAGAAAAGATTGGGCTGTTAGATGAACGATTTTCACCTGGAAATTTTGAAGATGATGATTATTCCTTTAGAATCAAGTTAGCTGGATACAAATTAATGCTCTGTAAAGATGTATTTATACATCATTTTGGCAGTGTTTCTTTTAATGAAACTAAAAATGAATTTTCTAAAATTCTTAAAGTTAATAAAAAGAAATTTAAAAAAAAATGGGGTTTCTCTATTTCTTATTATTCAAATATTCAAGTAGATTTAATAAATTTAATGGATAATTTTCAATCTAAAAAAGTCAATGTATTAGAAATTGGATGTGGTTACGGAGGTACTTTACTTCAAATCAAAAACAATTGCAAAACAGCTAATTTATATGGAATAGATTTAAATAAAAAAGCTTTAGAAATTGCTAAGTCTTTTGCTAATGTACAATGCCTAAATATAGAAAACGAAAAACTTCCATACGATGAAAATTATTTTGATTATATTATATTAGGAAATATACTAGAGCATTTATATGATCCTTGGAAAATATTAAAAAACATAGGAATGTATATGAAAAAAGACGGAAAAATTTTAGCCAGTATTCCTAATATCATGCACTATAGCAATATTAAAAATTTGATAAATGGAAATTGGGTACATGATGACCAAACACCTATTAGATTTTTCACATTAAAACAAATCAATACTATGTTCAACGACGTGAATTATACAATTGAAACAATCACTGGAAAAACTACACAACCAAATGAAGCTGACAAGAAGTTAATCAATTCATTAAATAATATAACAGGAAGAAATATGACAAAACAATATCAATTTCAACAATATTTTATAAAAGCAAGAAAGATAGAAAATTCTATAGAAGAAAATAATAGTAATCATACAAAAATTAAGTTCTTATTAAGAAGAATTGAAAATGATATATTGATTGAAGAAAGTTCAAAATCTTTAATAGAAATAATCGATGATTCTAAATTAAATTTAAATACTCTTATAAAAATAATTCATATGAATATTATAAAAAAAGACAAAGTATTAAATCAATTATCCTCTCAATTAAGTAAAAAAAATATGTACGAATATGCAAATATTTTATTATCTAAATCTTATGAGATTAATCCTCAGAATATTGAGACTCAAGAACTATTAAAAATCATAGAAGGTGAAAATTTATGTTAAGTCCTAAAAAAATAGCCTTTATCACCTGTGTAAATAATGAAGAAATGTATGAAGAAGCATTATTATATATTAAAAATCTCTATATACCAGAAGACTATACAATAGAAACTTTGTGTATAAAAAATGCAGAAAGCATTACAAAAGGATATAATCAAGCAATAAAAGATTCAGATGCTAAATATAAAGTCTATATGCACCAGGATGTATTTATCATCAATAAAAATTTTATAGTAGATTTTATAGATATTTTTGAAACCCACAAAAGTATAGGAATGATAGGCGTAGCAGGTACTCAAACAATTCCTCTAAATGGAATATGGTGGGAATCTAATACTCGATATGGAAAAGTTTATGATAGTCATTCTGGAAAATTAGAACTACTAAATTTTAATACAATAGAAAATGAATATGAAATAGTAAAAGCTATCGATGGATTAATCATGATCACCCAATATGATATTCCTTGGAGAGAAGATCTCTTTGATGGTTGGCATTTTTATGATCTATCTCAAAGTATTGAATTTCATAAAGGAGGATATGAAGTAGTAATTCCAAAACAAAATCCCCCTTGGTGTATTCATGATTGTGGAATCGTTAATACAAAGAATGGATACGAAGCATATAGAGATCTATTTTTAAATGAATATGCAAAAGATATTTTTCCCTTAGTCAGTGTTTTTATAGAAGCATATGATAGAGTAGATTATTTTAAAAGTGCTCTAGATAGTGTCCTCAATCAAACCTACAAAAACATACAAATCATTATTATTGATAAAAGTTCAAATGATGAATGCAAAAAAACAACCCAAAAATATATAGAAAAGCATCCTAATATTCAATACTATAGAAGTGATGTATTATTTCAAAATAAAGATATGCTAAGCCAACTTTTAAAAATAAGTTCTGGTGAACATCTTAGCTATTTAAAAGATGATGTTATTTATCATAAAGACAGAATCACTATAATGATGAATTATTTTTTTAAATATAAAGATTTACAATGCGTCACATCCTACAGCCAATTAATAGATAAGAATGGAACCATTTTAGAAGATACACATATAAAAAGAAAACTATTTGACAATAACTCTATGTTAAATGGTAAATTTTTTATCAGTTTATTATTAACAAAAATATTTGATCTCATTGATGAAATAAGTATTCCTTTATTTAAGAGAAAAGCTATTGAAAATGATATACAAAAAGGTAAGTTTGGTATATATGTAGCAAAAGAAGATCAAATAATGGCTAACTTGCTTACGATCATCAACATTATTGATAAGGGAAAAGTATTATATATATCAGAACCTTTAAGTTGTTTCAGAGTCCATGACATTCATGACCAAAGGAAGATCAATACCCTATTGCATGAAGTATTTAATTATTTAATAGATAAAAATATCCTCATAAAAAGGTACCCTATATTTAATTGTACCAAATAAGGAGTGGAATCTATTGACTGACAATAAAGCCATTTGTTTTTCATGCTTAACCCCCTATCATGTTTTTGTTTCATATATATTATCTAAAACAGTATATAAAGACAATTATAAAATCATTTTAATTTCTGATCATCATCTTAAAAAAGTATATATAAATTCTAAAAAATTAGCTGTTTGGGATGAACTCATTTTAATAGAAGAAAAAAATAAACCCTTCCATCTAATCCAGCAGCAATTTGATAAAATTGATTTTACAAGTATTCATGTACTTCATTATTTTTCATGGGGCTCTATTTTCAATTCTATTTTAATGAATGCTATACCCAACCATACAAAAATAATTTTAACAGATGAAGGCTATATGACTTACCGTCCAAAAGAAGCAAGTGAATTTTTTAAAAATAAAAATAATCTTCAAAGGAATCCCCTAGATTTCAATACAATATCAGAAATATGGTTGTTCGATAAAAGACTTTATATCAGTACATTAAATAAACCGTTAAAAAACATTGAATTAAAAAAATACTTGGATAGTAAATTGAAATATGAACTATGTAATGAACTAAATATCCTGTTTGATTATCAATATGAAAAGAAAGATTATGATATTGTATTTTTTGACCAATGTTTTACCCTTACACATAAAACATCCTATATTGAAGAAAAATACTTACTCATGAATATTATAAAAGTATTAAAAGACTTTAAAATATTAATAAAAAAACATCCATCTGATTCTAAGTACAAATATACTGGATTAGGTGTTGATATTTTAGAGCATGAGGGTATTCCTTGGGAAGTAATTTATTTAAATGAATATATAAACAATCCATCTAATCTTCAAAATAAAATATATATGACTTACAGTTCTTCAGCAATGATCAACGCACGTACTGTATTCAAAGATTTAAATATACACAATCATTTTTTCTCATTAATTAAACTATTGCATAACTTTTTAGACATCACCACACCCACTATATTGCTAGAAAAATATTATAACCAATTCAAAAAATCATATAACGAAAATATTTATGAAATCGAATCATTCATAGATCTACAAAACATTTTAAATAAAAATTTACTATCTATAAAAAAATAAAATTACATCATTCAAAAGGATGGGTATACATCAATATACCCACCCTTTTAATATTGGCGTAATCCTTTTTAACTGATTATGATCATCTACTATGGTTATGCTTGTATTCAATATAAAATCTTTTATTTTTTCTCTTACCACTTCAATATGATCATCTATACAAGTCACATAGCCTAATCTTCCTGTGTTAGAAGTATTCACATCTATTATATCTCCTTTTCCTTTTCTCCAAACACCCGTCATATTTTCTTTTAATGTTGGCATTTGAAAATCTTGTAATCTTCCAGAAATAGGAGAAAAAAAATGTATACTCATTCCTGCTTTTTTTATTTTTCTTATTTTAGGATTTTCAACCTTTCCAAGACTTTGTTTGATAACATATTGAATCATATCAAACCCAGTTAATTTATATAATAGTTCATGAATCAAAGGTCCTCCTGCAAGTCTTGGACCTATATCAATAATTCTAGGCTCATTATCACCCCATACAAAATCTAGGTGGGTTGCTCCCATTTTAATGTCTAATTTTTTATGAATTTTTTCAACAATTGCTTTTACCTTTTGTATTTTTTTATCATCTAATGTTGTTGGTAAAGTAATTCCTAAAGTTCCTATTTCAGGATATTTCTTAACCATTTTATCAGCAATTCCTACAATATAAGTTCTTCCTTCATTGACTACTGATTCGACTCCAAAAACTAAATGGTCTTCATAATATTTTTCAACTACCACAATTCCTGAATCACTTTGACTCTTAGAAAATTTAAATTTTTCTTGTATATCTTTATTATCTCTTACAATTCTTATTCCCCTGCATCCAGCCCCATCTGATGGTTTAAATAAAACTGGAAAACCAATTGCTTTGCATATTTTTAATGCATCTTCAAAAGTATAAACTTTACCACCTTCAGCAATTGGAATATCCGTATTTCTGAATAATTCTCTAAATACAGCTTTTTCTGTTGCCTTCAGAGAAGATTGATAAGCTATTGTATTCAATTTAAATTCCTCACCTATTTTTGCTACTATTCTTGGAGCCAAATTACTTGCCATTGTACAAATTCCTTGAATATTGTTATCTACTATAACTTTTCTTATACTTTCTACATCTATTAGATCTATGTCTAGTGGATAATCTGCATATTTATTTCCTAGAGCATTTTTATTTCTATCACAAGTATAAACAGTATGACCAAGGTCTTTTGCTTTTTTTATCATATGAATTTGATCCACTCCTGCACCTAATATGAGTATATTCATATTCTCCCCCTATTCAACTCCCTTAATATAATTTCTTTTACTCGCAGTACACCTTTTCCATCTATCAACATTTGTCCTTTTTGTACCATTTTTTCTCTTTTATGAAAATCGTCCATTTCTTTTAATGTTCCTTTTAGTTTTACTTCTAAGTTTTCATCATCATGCTCTCCCAAATATATGCCTATACCATTGTCTTGAAATACTTTACAAGGATACCTTTGAAAATCCGTTATAGATATTAAAATAATCGGTACCCCTATATACAATAACTCAAAGGTTGTCATTCCACCAGCTGTAATAGCTATATCACAATCTTTCATGATTCTTCCTGGATTCTCTATGTTTTTTAATATTTTTATAGGATGACTTACACTATATTTTTCTATATTTGTATTCGCTCCTAATACTACATAGATATAAAAATTAGGATTTATTCTATTCAGTAACTTAGCAATTTTAACACCTAATGCCCTATAATCTCCACCCAAAGAAATATAGATCTTTTTTATACCCTTATTTAATTTTTTATTTTGATATTTTAAAATATCTGGTCTTAAAATAATATATTTGACATCTGTATATAACTGATCTCCATAGAATTCATCTATAAATCCCTTTCTTTTTATCATTCCATTTACAGAAATATTAGTATACGCTACTCCTTCTTTACTTCCACCAATACTAATTGTTTTATAGAGCTTTTTTAAATGATTCACATAATCTTTCTCTAAATCCATTAGGTCTAAAATGATCACTTTCGTATTCATTTTCTTTAATGTATTTTGTAAAATATAAACATCTCTAAATTTACCAACTTTATAATTTATTTTTTCTTTATCTAATATAGTTTTATAACAATTAGGTAACATATCTAATAGCCAAGTGATCCTTATAGGATTATTTTCTTTTAAGCTTTTGCTTAAAGCTAAACATCTAAACCAATGACCTAATCCTCTTTTTTTGCATATTTCTAGAATAAATACAATTTCATTAAACATAATTAAATATGCTCCCATGTAAATACTTCATTTTCTTTTAAAGACTTTTTACAAACTCTTCCTATGACAACATCTAAAAATCTTGGTTCCATTCCATATCCAGGTCTGCATATTTTTATCATATTCTCTGTAATTATTTGTCCTTTTTCAATCTGTTTTTTAGCAACAATAGAGGGTCTAGCATATTTCCTTCCTTTACTTTCTGACGCTAAAATCTTCTTTCTTCCGTCTCCCATTATTTTTTCACTGATTCTTATTGTCCTTACAAGTTCATTTATACCATTTTCATCTAGACTAAACCAATGATCTGGTCCTTCTGCATTACAATCATAGGTTATATGTTTTTCTATAATCTTTGCTCCATGAGTTACTGCAATGGAAGATGCTAAATATCCTTTAGAATGATCAGAAAAACCTACAATATATTCTGGATACATTTTCTTTAGCGTTTTCATTATTTTTATATTTGAATCTTCTATTTTTGTAGGATATGCTGCTACACAATGAAGTATAGCAATATATTTTGTTCCATTTTCTTCAAGAGTTCTTATAGCTAAATCTATTTCTTCATATGTGGATTTTCCTGTACTTAAAATAACAGGCTTTTTTGTTTTTGCAATCTCCTTTAGCATTGGAATATTCCCAACATCTGATGATGCTATCTTATACATAGAAACATTTAAATTCTCTAAAAATCTAACTCCATCTATGCTAAAGGGCGTAGAAAATGGCATTAAATCTAAGCTTTTAGCATATTGAAATAATTCTTTATAATACTTCCTATTTAAAGTTAGATGCTTAAACATATCCCCTATTGATTCAGTTACTTTTTGTCCTTTTTTTCCCCAAGTGATTATTCTATCTTTGTCTGCTACTAATTCATCTGAAGTATATGTTTGAAATTTTACAGCATCAACACCTGCACGATAAGCTATATCTATTAAATTCTTAGCTTTTTTAAGTTCTCCATCGTGATTTGCACCAATTTCTGCAATAATTAGTGTTCTTTTATTAAAATCTATTTTTTTATTTTCTATATTCCAAATCATAGATTTCATTCAGACTCCTTTAAAATAATAAATTTAATCTGCCCTTTCCAATTAGATTTTTTTATTTAGGTAGTTCTCATCATCCATAAGTGTTTTTAATAATCCTGCATCTCTTATTGTGTTTTTATTGATTGTTTTGAATTGCGGATTTTTCTCTATAAATTTTAATATATCTTCTGTAAAAAATAACTCTTCTTTTTTATATAAAGCATCATATATTTTTTTTATAAGTAAATAATCTTCTTTTGTATCTAATGTCCATCTATAATCTCCTAAATCTTTATATTTTCCATAAAACCCAACTTTGTATTCTTTGGATCTCTTTTTTATATATAATCCAACATGCTCTTTTTCTGATGGTACTTTAGCATTTAAGTAACTTTCTTCTAGTGCTTTGAATGAAAAAATTGCTCCACTTATTCCATAAGGAAAACCTGAACCTACTCCATAAAAATCATACTGATCTTTTTTATAAATATCTATTAACTCGTCTATGATTTTCGGGTCTAAAACAGGGTTATCTGCTGTTATTCTTACTATATGATCTGCTTGAAACTTCCTTGCAGTAAAATAATATCTTTCTAGTACATTCTTTTCACTACCTCTAAAATAATCTATTTTGTTTTCCTTACAAAAGCATTCTATCTTATTATCATTTTCTTCTACACTTGTAGCAATCACTATATTATTGATATTTTTACATGCTTTTAATCTATTTACGATATGCCACAATACAGGTTTTCCTTTAAGTGGTAATAATACTTTTCCAGGCAATCTAGTAGAACCCATTCTTGCTTGAATAATTGCAACAATATTCATAATTCCCCCCTCCCATTATAAGAAAATACTAAACGCCTTCATATTATGGATTGTATAATTTCTACCATTTTTATAAAAATCATAATTTAATAAGTTGCATGCAAAGGTAATAAAAGATTCTAAATTATATAATTTAAGTCCTAATGATTTTCCAAACCAATATATGGGTACTAATCCTGTTATTAAATCATCATAAATATAGCGATGCTTTAAAGAATTAGCTCCATATATATCATCATAAGCTTTTGTGTTTTGAATTTTTTCATAAAGGGTATTCCCAACACTTCCATATTCCAAACTTAACCAGTCACATACGGAAAAGAAGTTTTTACCTAAATACATATATATTTCTTTTCTCTCTAGATCAATTTTTTCTATATAGTTTGCAACAACAGGAGTAATCCCTTCAATATAATGCTTATATTTTCTACTATTTTCTATTTGAGTTATATTTAAGACTGCTGGAATAGGATGAAGCATTGCTCCAATGTTATGAAGTGTTATGGCTAGATAATCTTTTTCGTACACAAAATTACTACATAGCTCATTAATTTCTCTTATGATTCCTTCACTAAGTGGTCTCAGTGAAGTATATTGAACTTTTGGCTTAGTAGCATAAATATTTAGTATTTCATGATCAAATCTGCAAGTATGAATAATCGTTTGTGTTTCAATACAAGTTGGATTTACATCCTTTATTTTTTTTATTTCATCCATAAATTCTACCGTTCCAAAAGTCCTTCCAGGCATAAGGATTATTATATGTTCATCTGTAATATAAGAGGCCATTCTTTGTGCCATCTCTTTATATGCTATAGCTGGCATCACTATAAAAATATATTTAGAACGCTCAACTATTTTTTTTAAGTCTAATTCAAAATTTCCAATCCTTTTATAGCTTTTTTTATTTGAACAATGGTCATGCACTAAGACATTCCCATTATTTTTTGTTATCTGATCTATTCTATTTTTATTTCTGTTCCAAATACTTACTTTATGATTTTTATCACTTAAATATGATCCTAAAGCTAATCCACCACTTCCTGCACCAAGTATCCCAATCCTGTTCATGCATTTTACCTCCCCTTCCTATAATCATTTATATGTATCCATCATAAATCTGTGAAAAATTGTTTTTGTATATCTTTATTGCTTTTTGACAATTGCGTATATAGTTGTAGCAAAAACTATTTACAAAAATATACTATATTAAAATAAAAAATTTAATAAACAGCTAAGTTTTATTTAGAAAATAAAACTTGGCTTAATCCTATAACTAATGGAGAATATTAAGATTACTACAGTAAAATGTATGAAAATTTTAGGGGGGCAAAAATGAAAAAATTTGAATTTATAGAAACACCAATAAAAGGATTATACATTATTGAGCAAAAAGTATTTGAGGACAAAAGAGGATATTTTATGGAAACTTACAATTATAAAGATTTTAAAAAAGCAGGACTAGATATGGTCTTTGTCCAAGATAATCAATCAAAATCACAAAATGGCGTTCTTCGAGGCCTTCATTTTCAAAAAAAATGTCCTCAAGGCAAATTAGTAAGGGTGATCAAAGGAGAAGTTTTTGATGTAGCAGTAGACCTTCGGAAAGAATCTGATACTTTTGGAAAATGGTATGGATGTATTTTAAGTGAAAAAAACAAAAGACAGTTTTATATTCCAGAAGGTTTTGCCCATGGATTTTTGGTTCTTTCATCAGAAGCAGAATTTGTATATAAATGTACAGAATTCTATAATTCTAAAGATGAATACGGGATTATTTGGAATGATTCGGATATAAACATTCACTGGCCAGTTAATCACATTAATAAAATTATATTGTCTGATAAAGATAAAAATTGGATAAGTTTTAAGGATTATAAAAACCTTGTCATAAGGAATAAGAATCAATGAATAAGACAAAGAAATTAGTAAAAAAAATGAGGTTTTTCTACACTTTATTATTCAAATATTCAATTCATAGAAGGTGAAACTATGTTAGATTCTAAAAAAATATGCTTTATCACCTGTGTAAATAATGAAAAAACATATGAAAAATCCTTGTTCTCTATAAAAAATCTAAATATCCCAACAAACTTTAAAATAGAAACTATATATATAGCAAACTCAAAAGGTATTACCCAAGCATATAATCAAGGTATGCAAAATTCAGATGCCAAATATAAAGTATATATGCATCAAGATGTATTTATTATTAACAAAAACTTTATAAGCGATTTTATAACTGTTTTTGAGCAAGATAAGAACATAGGCATGATTGGAATATTAGGTTCTAAAACAATTCCAGCAAATGGGGTTTGGTGGAAATCTCAGAATCTATATGGAAAAGTTTATGATAGCCACACAGGAAAATTAGAACTCTTACAACTTAATACAGTTGAAAATAAATATGAAATTGTAGAAGCTATTGATGGTTTTATCATGATTACCCAATATGACCTTCCATGGAGAGAAGATATTTTTAATGGATGGCATTTTTATGATACTTCTCAAAGTATTGAATTTAAAAAAGCAGGCTATAAAATAGCTATTCCAGAACAAACTGAGCCATGGTGCATTCATGATTGTGGAATTGTTAATTTTAAAAATGGATATGAAGAATGTAGGAGAATTTTTCTAAATGCATACGCAAAAAACATATTTCCTACAGATTAATACATTCTCTGCTTTAATAGTATGAATCCTACATCCAAAAAATGTTAAATAGCCCTCATCTTAATTACAATTTGGGGCTATTTTAAACATTTTCTCTAATATCCTAATTAGTTTTTTAGTTTTTCCGAAACATCAAATCCCAAATCTTGTAATCTTTCTCTTTCACTTATAACTTTTCCATTTTTAACTATTACATGAGCTCCATTATCTATTTCTGTACATATATTCCCATTAGCTACCGAAAATCCCTTCAGCCCAGGAGCATCTAAAACTCCTAATTTAACAGCATTATATAATACTTCCGCCTCTATTAAAGGATTCTTATATTCTCTACCTAGTTGCTGTATTGCTTTTATAATTAATCTTGCTTCTTTTTTTATGATATTTTTTCTATTGATTATTTCTTTATCATATAAATAATTCGGTATTCCTGCATTTGCTAACCTTAATACCCCTTTTACTATTTTTACACTTTCTATAATTTCTTTAGCAGTTGCCCTGTGAATAGCTTCACAATAAGCAACTATATGGAGGATGTCTGGCTCTAAATAATTTCCATAAAACATACTTCCTGCTAATTGACCTTTTGATGTATACGGGTCTGCTGAATACGATAATAAACCCGTTCTTACCATTTTAATTATCTTAAAATAATCATCTTCTAATTCTTTTATAAGTTCAATTTTTGCTAACATTTTTGCTAAATCCATTTTAGGAGAAATACTTGGAGGAGTACATAACATAAACTGCATCACAAAATCTTTAACTTTAAAATACTTTGCATTATATCCTACAATATATGCTATCGCTACTTCTAAAGCATCATGAGCATACCTAAGTGCCCATTGATGTGATTCATTAATCTCAACTGGTATGTGATTTTGAGCATTCCATTTTATAGCTTCTTGATTTTCTTTAATCGCATCTAATAAATCTCTTTCTGCTCTTCGATCTAAATCTGAATACCACATAAGAGGAATTGCTGCCCAAGCATTATTAA
This sequence comes from Crassaminicella profunda, assembly GCF_019884785.1. Taxonomy (GTDB): domain Bacteria; phylum Bacillota; class Clostridia; order Peptostreptococcales; family Thermotaleaceae; genus Crassaminicella; species Crassaminicella profunda. The sequence goes on along the minus strand of NZ_CP082326.1, from coordinate 1,144,042 downwards.
GGGTTTCTTTTAATAATGCTGACAATCTTAATAAATTATTTGTTCCTGAATAGCAACGCATAAGAGGATAATTTCCTCGTCTTGAAGCTTGGTACAACTTTTCTAAGTCTTCTTTCCTTCTTATAGGCACTCCACCTGCACCCTTTTCTTTTTCAATCATTTTCTTGGGTTCAAAAAAATATTGTTGACAATTTTGATCTGGTGCAATAGATATGATATCTAATAGACCAGAATCTGATAGTTTTTTCACATCTTCAATGGTATCTTGTATTGTCTCTAATCCTAAATGATGTCTAATCAATGGAAATGGCTTTTTATAATCCATTCTCTCTCTTAAATTTTGAGGAGGAATCTTATTATCACGATCACATCTATCTTGATTTTTCAAAAAATATATTACTTCTTCTATTTCTTCTGTTCCATCAAATACTTTTTTTATAAAATCAAACTTTTTAGCAATCTTACCCGTTTCCACTGTACCTCCAAAAATATAAATTTTGTCTAATAAATTATTTTTTATTATTCCATTCTGAAATTCTTCAAGAATACTTTTAGCTGATATAGCACTTAATCTATATCCAACACTAATCATATCTGGTTGACTTTCTATAATTGCATCTATAACTTTAGCTACAGGAACAGCACTTCCCATATATATAATCTCATAGTTTTCTTTTTCTGCTAATTTCATAAAATTATAGATGCCTGCACTATGAACACAATTGCCTAGTGCAGCCAATAAAATTTTTTTCATGTCTATCTCCTTATATTTATTTTATAACGTTTGAATTATCTCTATATTTTCCTGTTAAAGATAGATTATCTTAAACTAAACAATTTTCACTATATAAAATAAACTAGCTCAACTAATGGATAAATATACTAAAGAAAATCTACTCTTTATAATAAGTTAAAACCTTATTTACTGCATTTACTACAGCTTTTAAATCGTCATTACTCATTTTAGGAAATAATGGTAAAGTTATGATTCTTTCATATATTCTTTCTGCGTTAGGGCATAATCCCTTTTTATATCCAAGTTTCTGATAATAGGGATGATAATACACAGGGATATAGTGTACATTTACACCAATATTTTCAGCTTTTAATGCCTCAAAAATTTCTTTTCTTCCAACGCTAAATTTTTCAACTTCTATCTGAACCACATAAAGATGATAACTAGAATGAGAATAATCTCCTTGATAAGGAATAATAACACCATCTACTGCTGATAAATATTCATTATATTTCTTAACCAATTCTCTTCTTCTATCAATAAATCTATCTATTTTTTCTAATTGACTAACGCCTAATGCACATTGTACATCTGTAATTCTATAGTTATATCCTAATTCTAATTGTTCATAATACCAAGAGCCTTCCTCATTATTTACTAATAATTTTTTATCTCTAGAGATTCCATGTGTTCTAAATAAAGAAAGCTTTTTATAAAATTCTTCATCATTCGTAGTAATCACTCCACCTTCACCCGTTGTAATATGCTTTACTGGATGAAAGCTAAATGTTGTCATGTGAGCAATGCTTCCAACTTTTTTCCCTTTATATTCTGTACCCAATGCATGTGCAGCATCTTCTATTACAATAAGATTATGTTTCTCTGCCAATTTTAAAATAGGATCTATATCAACTACTTGACCTGTATAATCAACAGGAATAATTGCTTTCGTCTTATCTGTTATTTTTCTCTCAAGATCATGTATGTCTATGTTATAGGTTTTAGGATCAATATCTGCGAATACAGGAGTAGCCCCTTGGTATAAAATACAATTTGCTGATGCTGCAAATGTTAATGGCGTAGTGATTACTTCATCTCCTTCTTTGATCCCTGCTGCAAAGCATGCTGCATGTAATGCTGCAGTACCGTTTGATACTGCCACTGCATGCTTTACGCCTACATATTCTGCTATCTTTTCTTCAAGTTCAGCTACTTTGGGTCCAGTCGTTAAATAATTACTTTTCAATGTTTCTACTACTACTTGAATATCTGCTTCATCAATCCACTGCTGTCCATATGGCAAATAACAATCTCTTACTGGTTTTCCACCATTAATTGCTAATATATTATTCATTACTATACCTCCATAACCTCAGCATTCATTTTTTAACTATAAACCTTATATAGTCCTCTACATATCATAGATGGTACACCTACCAAGCTGTCCATCCTCCATCAACCATTATATTCGTTCCTGTAATATAATTTGACGCATCAGAAGCTAATAATAAGATAATTCCTTTTAAATCTTCTGGATTACCTATTCTTCCTAAAGGAACCTTATTCTCTAATCGTTCTTTAAAGACTTTATTTTCTTGAATTTTTGTTTTCGGAAATGGTCCTGGCGAAATTGAATTTGCCCTTATGCCATATTTTCCATAAACACATGCTATATATTTTGTAAATTGAATGATTGCAGCTTTTCCTGCTCCATAATTTCCAGGATTATAATAATCATTGTTTTCATATATAGAAACATCAGGTGATACAACACCATACATAGAAGCAATATTAATAATTTTGCTAGATTCTTGTTTAATCATATGAGGTAACACTGCCTTAATACATCTATATACTCCATTTACAGTCCCATCTATACCTTGCTTCCATTCTTCCTCATTCATTTTAAGTAAATCTCTCCCCGTTCCACAACTGGCATTATTAATCAAAACATCTATTCTTCCAAATTCATTTATGATGTTTGTAATTACATTATCTATATTTCTTGAATTAGATATATCTAAATAAATAGGTCTATTTATATTTCCATACTTCTTATTTAATTCTTTAGTAAATTTTTTATTTTTTTCATAATTTCTACTTCCTATAATTAAATTTGCATGAAATTCAGCTAACCCTTCACACATGGATGATCCAAGATATCCACTTCCTCCAGTAATAAATATGGTTTTACCTTTTAAATCTAATAATTCCTTTAATAACATATCTTCACTCCTAAATTACCACCTACGTGGATCAATAATTATAGAATCATAAGATACCTTTATTGCATCAACCAATTGATTAAATTCATATATAATTTTATGATCTATCTTTTTATGAAAAGCTTTTATATTTCTCTCCAATTGATTATTTGTTTCAACTCCAACTAAAATAAAATCCCCGTAGTCATTATATTTAAACCATCCAAAGATTAAATCTGCAATATCTATCTGAAACTTGTTCGAAAAATCTTTTATTATTTTTAGATATTTTTTAGCTTTTTCTAATTTAAAAGGAATTTCATCTAACTTCGAAAAAAATAAACCTTGTAAAAAAATAGATCGAATAAAAACTTCTATATTTCTTCTTTTTAATTCTTCTAAATAACCTAATTGAATAATCCTTCTATCAAAAATATTCATTGGTATTTGAATAACATTAAAAATGTCTTTTTGTAATACCACTTCAACATCTTTAATATCATATACGGAAACCCCTATTTTCCCAACCAAATTTTTTTCTTTCAATTTTATTAATTCATCTATAATTCTTTGATTGCTCACTTCAATCATATTGTGTAGTAAATAATACTCAACTTGTTTTACATTTAAATTTTTCAAAGATTTATTTAAAAAATTGATTACATGTTGATTACTCCCTGATATATGTGGTAATTTTGTACAGATTGTAAATTTTCTTTTTGTATCAGTCAAATAATCTCCTATGATTTTTTCACTGTTTCCATAAACATATGCTGTATCAAGTACTCTGATTCCATTTTTGTATGCTGTATCAAATATTGAAAAAGACTCCTTCATAGCAGGTTTTCCTGTTTTATTGTTAATTCCATAATTTAATCCTAGTTGAGCAGTTCCTAAAGCAATCTGAGGCATTATTTTTCCTCCCTCACCTATATCAAATCAGGATGATTTTTAATCCATTCTTCTGTCTTTTTTATTCCTTCTTTTAGTGAAACCTTTGGTTCCCAACCAAGTAAATCTTTAGCTTTAACATAATTACATAAAAGCTTTTCTATTTCACTTTGAGGATGTATATGTTGAACATGCTTAATCTGTTTTTCTGATTGAACTATCAATTTAGCTAGATTATTTATTGATATATCTCTACCTGAACCTGCATTTATGATTTTTCCATTTGCTTTTTCACTATAGCCTGCTTCAACTACAAATTTTGCACAATCTTCTACATATAATAAATCCCTAGTTTGCATTCCATCTCCATATATATTTAATGTTTTCCCCTCTAGATGGTTCTTGATAAATATAGCTACAACGCCACCTTCTCCTCCTGTTTTTTGAAAAGGCCCATACGTGTTAAATGGCCTAATGACTACTGCAGGCAATTTATATCCATACCAATAGGATAAAACCATACTTTCTCCTGAAATTTTACTTCCTGCATATGGAGAAGCTGGTTTTGTTGGATGAAGTTCTGTAATACCCTTTTCATCATTTGCTTTGTCATATACCATACATGTGCTCATAAACACTATTTTTGTATTGCATTTTCTACATTCTTCTAAAACATGAAATGTTCCTATTACATCATTTTTAAATGTTATCTCAGGATCATCTAAACTATCTTGAACATTTATACTCGCGCCTAAGTGATAGCATATTTCGAATTTGTTTTTATAAAGATTACTTAATAGTTCTCTGTTTTTTATATCTCCATAAATGAATTCCTTAAAATTATTCATATATAAAAATTCTTCTATATTTTCTTTTCTACCATTAGATAAGTTATCTAATAACCATACATTATGTCCATCCTCTAATAGCCTTTTCACAACCCATCTTCCGATGAATCCTGCTCCCCCTGTTACCAGTATGTTCATACTTTCCCTCCTAGTTAAAATACATCTTCTTTCTACATTAATAAAATTAGATTATAACGTATATGAGAAAATTCTATATTAACTTTTCATTTATCAATAATTCCCTAACTTCATCTTTTAATATTGGCTTCATCTTATCTGAACTATATGTTCCTACATCTGCTTTATCATAATGCTTATAAAACTCTATATATTTCTGAATATTATAGGTTGTGGGACATACAGCATACATTTGTCCCAAATCAAATGCAAATTTAGATTCTTCTTCTGTCATAAGTTCTTCATACATCTTTTCACCAGATCTTACCCCTATAGTCTCAACACTCACTTTAGCCGAATCAATATTATGTTTTTTACAACTTTCTTCAATCATTACTTCTGCCAAATCTTTTAGTTTCACAATAGGCATTTTTAGTATAAATATTTCTCCTCCTATAGCTTTTTCTACTACTTGCATTGTAAGAGCAGCAGCTTGTGTTTTTGTCATCATGAATCTGCTCATGTTTGAGTTTGTAATGGTTATTTTTTTTTGATTTAAAATTTGCTTTTTAAATAATGGAATTACAGAACCTCTTGACCCCATAACATTTCCAAATCGTACTGCCACAAATTTTGTCTTTGCTATTCCTTTACTACGGTTAGCAGCCTGTATAACTCTTTCTGCTAAAAGCTTAGTAGCTCCATATACATTGGTAGGATTTATAGCTTTATCTGAGCTTGTAAATATAACTACTTCTATATTGTTGTTTCTAGATGCTTTTATAACATTTTCAATACCCTTAACATTTGTTTTTATAGCTTCTGTAGGATTGTATTCACATGCAGGCACATGTTTCATTGCAGCTAAATTAAATACTATGTCAATATCCCTACAGGCTCTATCCACTCTATCGTAATCTCTTACATCCCCTATCAAAAATCGAATATTTTTTCTATTTCCTATTTCTCTTTCCATAATAAACTGTTTGTACTCATCTCTACTAAAAATCCTAACAACCTTTGGTTCTTCCTTTAAAATTTCTTCAGTTATTTTTTTGCCAATGGTTCCAGTTCCACCTATGATTAATATTTTTTTATTTTTATATTTCACTTTTATCTCCTCTAATACTATAGTCTAATTATGCTTTCATGCAGCTTCTATCAATTATAAAATTTATTTTACCTCCTCTTCCTATAATCATTTATATGTATCCATGATAAATATGTGATGAATTGTATATCATTTTTAAAATAACCCTTATTACTCATAGAAAACATCATAAGTATAATAAAAAAAGAAATAGCCTTAGATTGTATGCTATATTTCACGTATTTCATACAATCTAAAGCTATGAATTATTGAAGTTATTCCTTATGATTTTTCTGATATATCTATTATTTACCTTTATATCCTGTTAACTGATCAATTTCTCTTATTAACCGAACTCCCGATAGCTTTTGTGGATATGCATAAGCTAAAAATAATTCTTGTTTATTTTGGATCATTTGTTTTAATTTAGTATCTTTTACTAATTTAGCAATGAACTGTACCAATTTAGTCGGATCAGAATATATATGGTCTCCTAATTTATCATAATAATTAAACAATTTATCATTATTTAATATACATAATGGTTTATTAAATAACATAGTCTCTAATCCTACAGTTGATGACTTCACTACTACAGCATCTACATTTGCTAAAATATCATATAAGTTAACGCTTCTTTCCGATATAAATTTTACTGATTTGTATTTATTTTCAAAATTTCTATAGTTTTCCGTTAGTTTTCGGATTATTTCTAATGGATGTGGTTTAATAACTATTTCTATTTCAGGTTCCTGTGCTAAAGTTTCTATTAATTCATTCCATAGTAAAGGTGCAGTAGGCTGGGTTGCAATTAAAATAATTTTTTTCTTCGAATTCAATTTATATTTTTTATGAAATTCTCTCTTAGACATATGACCTTCATTAAAAATCCCATCAAATCGAGGGTGTCCAACAATTACAATCTGTTTTTCTGATACGCCTTTCTTTATAAATATATCTTTTTCATATTGACCATAAGCAGCCACTTTCGTTGAGAATATTGGTAAAAAAGCTTCTTCTCCAGTCAAAAGACCATGTTGCATACAAATACTAGGAATCCCTTTTTTAGCTGATACTATTGTCAAAATACGACTTATTAAATCTTCAGTAGTTCCTACTACAACACAAGAAATAGGATTTTTTTCAAAATATCTATCTACTGCTGCTATTCCTTGTACCATTTTGGGGATTAAAGTTATAAATTTATTACGAAAAAATTCATCATTAAATACGCGATGTTTATTAACTGATGCAAAAATTGTTTTCGCTCTTTTAATAAACTCATTTGCTAAATCTTTAACCTCAACTATATAATCTTTCATATTATGAACTGGTATATTCATATATTTATCTTTCTTAGCTCCTTGCATAAATACAATCGTTTGGTTGGGATCAAAGTATTTTATATAATTATTTTTTGAAAATCGTAAATATCTTTGATTTAATAATATTTTTCCTTCTATTGATTTAGCTTTAAGAGGCTGTTTTAAGGGTTTTAACCATTTTTCAAATCGGGGTTGAATTTCAGCATTCTTCAATTTCTTAGTTTTCAAATGTTTTTTAAATTCGGATTTCATCATTTCTTCTTTTAAATCATCGTCTAATAATTGATAAAAATTAGCTAACAGGGGTAGGGGAATGTTTTTATATGTTAACTGTCCAAATAAATCTATAAACTCTAAAAACAATAACCAATAGTTTTCTAAATACATTTTAGGTTTAGGCATTTATCTATCACTCCCTAAATTCTTTAGATATTTTCGTAATTCCCAACAAGTTCTTTGTTTGGGTAATCTCTTGATAAACTCGCTTTTCTCTTCCGCTATTATTTGTGTATGCAGTGATGTTTCCATAATATAATTAACATCTAATACTTCATTAATAGGATAAAAGGGCCAAAAATGATTTAGTCTCCAAAAAAATCTTGCATCACCTATCAAATAGAACTGAGGATCTTCATCCCAGTAAGAATGCCATTTCTCATAGATAATAGGTAGAATATCAGCTTTGTGCATAATCGAACAATGATCTACCTGACAAGAAGCAACCCATAGTTTATTTTTTGCATTCCTAATTACATTCTTTATGAGTTTACCTTCATAATTAAGGTGTAATACACATGAGCTTGAATAGCAAATCTTAACTTTACGATTATTTTTCATGAAATTTACCATTTTTTCCAAACGTTTCGGTTTATAAATATTATCATCCGTTGCATAAGAAATGTATTCCCCATTAATCATGCTTAATGCTTTATTTATTTGCACTGCATAGCGATTTTTTTCTGTCCTTTCCGAAATATTTTTGACATCACTTCGAAAATATCTTATTCTTTTATCCTTTAAATACTTTTCTATTACTTTTTGAGTATCTTCATTTGAGTTATCATCCATTAATAACAATTCAAAATCTTTAAATGATTGCTTTAAAATTGCCTCAATTGCTTTTCCTACATAATTTGGTTTATTATAACTAGTCATAATAATTGAAACCTTACACAAAAAATTACCTCCTTATCAAAATTTTAATAGACATTTGCATATAAATTATTTTCCCTCATCACATACTATGTTACTATTATTTTCCATGTGCCATTTATCAATAAAATATTGATTTTGGTTTTAAAATTTACATGATATAGTCTTTTCACTAAAATCCTAGATATCTTCTCGTTTAAGATGTGTCCATATAATACGCACCAACGTAATATAAATACGAGAGAGGATGGTGTTAAAAGTTAAATGGTTATTCAGATATAATTTCATTTTAGTAAAAAGGAGTAGTTATTTATGAAAATATTAATTACAGGAGCTAATGGACAATTAGGTACGGAATTACAAAAGCAATTAACATCTACCAACAAAATCGTATTCCCTTTAAATAAGTTCGCATTAGACATTACAAATTTCAATGAAGTTACTAGTTGTATTTTAGAACAAAATCCACAAGTTGTTATAAACTGTGCTGCATACACAAACGTAGATGGTTGTGAAAAAAATGAGGTGAATGCATTTAAAGTAAATTCAATTGGTGCTCAAAATATTGCAATTGCAACTGATAAGATAGGCTGTAAAGTCATTCATATATCTACTGACTACGTTTTTGATGGAAAAGCGAATACACCCTATAGAGAATACGATCTAACAAAGCCTAAAAACATTTATGGAAAAAGTAAATTATTAGGGGAAAAATTTATTGAAAAACTTAATCCTAAACATTTTATTATCAGAACTTCTTGGTTATATGGAGAAGGAAATAATTTTGTAAGAACTATGTTAAATCTTGCTTCATATAAAGATGAATTAAACATAGTAGATGATCAAATCGGAACCCCTACAAGTACAATAGATTTATCTAAATCAATAATTAATTTAATGGAAACTGAATACTATGGCACATATCATGGGACATGTGAAGGAAGTTGTAGTTGGTATGATTTTGCTAAAAAAATATTTGAACTAAGAAAAATTGATATACAAATTAATAGGATAACTACAGAACAATTAAATAGACTAGCCTCAAGACCTCAATATTCTGTTTTAGATAATTTTATGTTAAAACTAAAAGGATTAAATATTTTTAGACATTGGGAAGAGTCTATAGAAGAATATTTAAGAAATGAGGTGAAAAACAGATGAAAGGTATAGTATTAGCTGGAGGTCTTGGAACAAGACTATATCCAATTACCAAAGCCCTATCTAAACAACTCTTACCCATATACGATAAACCTATGATTTATTATCCTCTATCTGTTCTTTTGCTTTCTGGAATAAAAGAAATATTAATTATCTCTACTTCTAGAGATTTACCTATCTATAAAGAACTATTAGGAGATGGTAGTCAATTAGGAATTTCTTTTTCCTATAAAGTCCAAGATGCACCAAAAGGACTTGCAGATGCTTTTATAATAGGTGAAAAATTTATAGGAAATGATAAAGTCGCACTGGTTTTAGGAGACAATATTTTTTATGGTCATAAATTTACTGAAATTCTACAAAAATCAGCTTCATTAAAAGAGGGGGCTGTTATATTTGGATATTATGTAAAAAATCCAAACAACTTTGGAGTAGTTGAATTTGATAAAAATGGTAATGTCTTATCTATTGAAGAAAAACCTAAAAAAGCTAAATCCAATTATGCAATACCTGGATTATATTTTTATGATAATAATGTGATTGAAGTTGCTAAAAATATAAAACCATCACCCAGAGGCGAACTTGAAATAACATCTGTTAATGAAGAATATCTTCAAAGAGGTAAATTAAAAGTAGAATTATTTGGTCGAGGTATCGCCTGGTTAGATACAGGAACACACGATAGTCTTATAGAAGCTGGAAATTTTGTAGAAGCAGTACAAAAAAGACAAGGATTTTATATTGCTTGCCTAGAAGAAATTGTTTTTAGAATGGGATATATCAATGAAGAACAGCTTATTAAATTAGCTAACGGATTATTAAAAACTGATTATGGAAAATATCTATTTGATATAGCCAAAGGACTATAAATAGATGTTTATTTATAAGAAAGTTTAATTTTACAAAATTTAATCTAATAAATAATAGAGGTGTTCTAAATGAAAAAATTAATTGTCACAGGTGGAGCAGGTTTTATAGGAAGTAACTTTGTAAAATATATGCTTAATAAATATAAAGATTATAAAATAATTAACCTTGACTTACTAACTTATGCTGGAAATCTAAAAAATCTAAAAAATATCAAAGATCATCCTAATTATGAGTTCATAAAAATGGATATAGCAGATAGAGAACGAGTAGATAAAATATTGTCTCAAGGAATAGATTATATAATAAATTTTGCAGCAGAATCTCATGTAGATAGAAGTATACAAGATCCTGAATGTTTTATAAGGACAAATATTATAGGTACACAAGTACTTTTAGATGTAGCAAAAAATTATCATCTAAAAAAATATGTTCAAATTTCCACCGATGAAGTATATGGTTCTTTAGGACAAAAGGGATTATTTACAGAAAAAACACCACTTGCACCAAATAGCCCCTATTCAGCTAGTAAAGCAGGAGCAGATTTACTAACTAGAGCATATTATAAAACTTTTAATCTTCCAATAAACATAACAAGATGTTCAAATAACTATGGTTCTTATCAATTTCCAGAAAAGTTAATCCCCCTTATGATAACAAATGCACTAGAAGGAAAAGATTTACCTGTGTATGGAGATGGATTTCAAATTAGAGACTGGATTCATGTAGAAGATCACTGTAGGGCAATAGATTTAGTACTTCATAAAGGAAAAATAGGAGAAATATATAATATTGGTGGAAATAATGAGAAAGCAAATATTAACATTGTAAAGCTTATACTTAAGATGCTTAATAAACCAGAAAATTTGATTAGGTACGTAAAAGATAGACCTGGCCATGATAGAAGATATGCTATAGATTCATCAAAAATTCAAAATGAGCTAGGTTGGAAACCAAGGTATGATTTTGAAAAAGGAATGAAACAAACCATTAAGTGGTATTTAGATAATAAGGAATGGTGGAAAGCGCTAGTAAATAGTGTTAACTAATAATTAAAAATATACCTCTTATAACTTTGGAAACAATCATCCTAACAAAGAATTATGCTTAAAATCTTCTTAACACATGTATAGAAAAACTCCTTCCTGGTTTAAATTATATTACTGATTTTTCCCAGAAAGGAGTTTTTATTTTCACTTAAGAATAGCTTTATTTACACTCCCTCATTCTCTCTGAGACAGCCCTTTTTTCTAAATCCTTATGCTCTCAAACTTGCACTAATATTTTCTTTTAATGCTTCTAATATTTTTTCATGCACCTTCGTTACTTCTTCATCTGTCAAAGTTCTATCCTTGGCTCTATACGTTAATGAATAGGCTACACTCTTATATCCTTCTTGAACTTGCTTTCCTTTATATACATCAAATAATTTAATGCTTTCTAATATTTTTCCGCCATTTTCTTTTGCTATATCTTCGATTTGTTTTACATAGATATCATCTTTCACAACCAATGCCATATCCCTTGTCATAGCAGGATATTTAGGAAGTTGTTCATATAATCTATCTAGTCTTGTAATTTGATAAATAATATTAAAATCTATTTCTGCTACATATACTCGTGTATCAATGTTGTAATTTTCCATTACGTCTGGATGAATTTCACCAATTACTCCTAATGTGTGATTACCATAAGTAATACTTGCACATCTTCCTGGATGGAAGGTTGGGTGATTTTTCTCTGGAGTATATTCGAAATCTTTTATACCAAGTCTTTCAAATAATCTTTCTACAGTCCCCTTTACACTATAGAAATCTATTTCTTTTCCATACATTCCAAGGGTTAATACTTTTTTCTCTATTGGTAGAGTTTGAACAGGAATACTCTTTGGAATGAAAGTGTTTCCTAATTCAAAGGCCTTTGCCTCTTCCACATTACGATTGTAGTTTCGAGCTAATACCTCTAGCATATTACCCATTAGGGTAGTTCTCATGACACTGGTTTCTTCTCCTAGGGGATTGATTAATTTTACAACTCTTCTCATAAAGCTTTCCTCTGGCATACATAATAAATCAAAGGTTCTAGGGCTTACAAAAGAATAAGTTGCAATTTCATTTAATCCTGCTGCATTTAAAGTATTTTTCGCTAACTGCTCAATAATTTGACCATTGGTCATAGCTCCTTGCGTATTTCCTTTTGGCAGGGTCATTCCCAAATTATTAAACCCATAAATTCTTGCGATTTCTTCTACAAAATCTATTTCCTGGGCAATATCTAATCTGAAAGTAGGTACTGTAACTAAGAACTTTTCTTCTTTTACTTCTACTTTCATTCCTAATCTTTCTAAGATATGAATCATTTCTTCATTAGATAAATTTGTACCTAATAAATCATTCATTCTCTTTGGTCTGATTTCTATTACATCTGCCTCTCTTTTATTTGGATAAATATCAATAGCACCTTTTACAATTTTACCGATCTTTAATTCTTCCACTAATTCACATACTCGATTAACTGCAATGATTGCAGTATTAGGATCAATTCCTTTTTCAAATCTTGCAGATGCTTCTGTTCTTAATCCTAATTTTTTAGAAGTAGCTCTCACCATATCAGCATTAAAATTTGCAGACTCAAGCAAAATCGTTTTCGTACTTTCTGTGATTTCTGAATTAAGTCCTCCCATAACCCCTGCTAATGCTACAGACTTTTCACCATCTGCAATCATAAGGATACTACTATCTAATTTTCTTTCTGCTTCATCTAAGGTTACAAATTTTTCTCCTTCTTCTGCTTTTTTTACAATGATTTTGTTTCCTGCTAAAGTTTCTAAATCAAAAGCATGAAGAGGCTGTCCAAGTTCTAGCATAACATAATTTGTAATATCTACTATGTTATTGATAGGTCTCATACCAGCTTTCATCAATCTATTTTGCATCCATTGTGGAGATGGCTTTATTTCTACATCCTTGATAACTCTTGCTACATATCTGTTGCAAAGTTCATTATCTAGAACCTCTACAGATGCATAATTCTCTATATTGTCTACTTCTTCTGTTGCATTGATTTTTAACTCTTTTAAAGGAACATTAAAAGTTGCAGACCCTTCTCTTGCCATTCCTAACATACTCAGACAATCTGGTCTATTTGGTGTAATCTCAAATTCTATAATATGATCATTCAAACCAAAAACATCTTTAATATCCATTCCTAGTGGATATTCTTCATCTAATATGTAAATACCATCCTTGTTTTGATGTATTGGTAATACTTTATCTTCAATACCTAGCTCTTCTCCCGAGCACATCATCCCATTCGATACGATTCCACGAAGCTTTCCTCTTTTTATTTTTGTACCATCTGGAAGTCTTCCTCCATTTAAGATGACTGGAATGTATTGACCTACTTTAATATTATTTGCTCCTGTAACAATTTGAATCACTTCTTCTCCCACATCTACTTGTGTAACTACTAATTTTTGAGCATCTGGATGCTTTTCAATTTCTAAAATTTTTCCTACAACAATTTTATTTACTCTCTCTCCTAAGTGTTCCACTGTTTCTATATTAGATCCAGACATAATGAACTCATCTCTTAAATCTTTAATATCTATATTTTCAATATCTACATATTGTTTTAACCATTCTACTGGCACGAACATATTACTTCCTCCTTATCTTTTCTTTAGAACTGATTGATAAAACGCATATCATTTTCAAAAAGTAATCTAATATCTTCTATTCCATATTTTAACATTGTGATTCTATCAAGTCCCATACCAAAGGCAAATCCACTATACTCCTCTGGGTCTATGCCACATTCTTTTAAAACATTTGGATGTACCATACCGCATCCTAAGATTTCTATCCATCCACTTCCTTTACATACACGACAACCTTCTCCATTACACTTAAAGCAAGTAACATCTACTTCAGCACTTGGCTCTGTAAATGGAAAATGGTGAGGTCTAAACTTTGTCTTTGTGCCTATTCCAAATAATTGTTTTGCAAATAAATCTAGTGTTCCTTTTAAATCTGCCATAGTAATATTTTTATCTACTACTAACCCTTCTATCTGATGAAACATTGGTGAATGAGTAGCATCTAATTCATCAGAACGAAAGCATCTTCCTGGAGAAAGAATCTTAATAGGAGGTTTACTCCTCTTCATAGTTCTAATTTGTACAGTTGAAGTTTGTGTTCTAAGTAAAAGATCATCTGTAATATAAAAAGTATCTGTTAAATCTCTAGATGGATGGTTCTTTGGTGCGTTAAGTGCGTCAAAGTTATGATACACTGTATCAACCTCTGGTCCTTCTGCAATCTTAAATCCCATCCCCATAAAAATATCTTTTATTTCATCTAAAACCATTGTAAGAGGATGCTTATGTCCTAAATTTTTAGCTTTTCCTGGCATAGTTACATCAATGGTTTCATTCATTAATCTTAGATTCTTTTCTTTGTGCTTCATTTCATTTTTTGCTGCATCTAAAGCTCCTTCAATGGCTGCTCTAACTTCATTGGCAATTTTACCTACTCTTGGTCTTTCCTCATTAGATAAATCCTTCATCCCTCTTAAAACAGCGGTAAGTTCTCCTTTTTTTCCTAGATATTTTATTCTAATTTGTTCTAGTTCTTGCATAGATTGTGCCTCTTTTATAGCACTCTCTGCAACATTTTGTATGTTTTTTAGTTGCTCTTTCATTGATATACTCCTTTCTAGTTATCCTTATATATAAACATTTTATTTAAAAACAGCCTGTCCTATAATTATAATCAAAGTATATTTCATAGCTGTATGAAAGCTCTTATTTAAATTTATTTCATCTCTTGTATTACTCTACTCATTATATCCAAATAAAAAAATCTTCAATCCCACAAGGGACGAAGATTTTCCGCGGTACCACCCTAATAGTTAAATTTCTTTAACCACTTCATTGACTTAACGGCGTCTACCGATAGAACCTACTTACCTTTCAGCTCTATAGTTCAAGAGTGAATTCAATCAGGTTGTCATTTAAAAATGCTCTCAGCCCTTGGCATTTCCTCTCTGTAAAGCAATCCATAACCTACTCTTCTCTATCATTACCAATATCCATATTAATAATTTGCAACTAATTCCCTATAACCCAAATAGGCATTAATATTTCCAGTTAACATAAAAATACTCCAAAGCCACTCAGTTGTACTTAGCATAATGCCCACACCCCTTTTTAATAGCCGCTTTTCCTTCATTATAGCACAGCAAAAAGAGGTTTACAAGAAAATAAATGACCTATTTGTATTATTTTTCAAATTTTCTGATTCCTTTTCTGTCTTACAGCTTCATACATGATAATAGACGCTGCAATAGAAGCATTTAACGATTCAGCCTTACCAATCATTGGAATTTTCACCAATTCATCTGAACTTTCTAAAACTTCTTTCAATACCCCATTTGCTTCGTTTCCTATGACAAATGCTGTACTTTCATTATAATCCACTTCATCATAATATTTATCTGTTTCTAAACTTGTACTAACAATTTTAATATTTTTTGATTTTAGATGTTTAATGATTTCTATTGTTTCTCCTCCATGGACAATAGGAAAATGAAATATAGAACCCATTGTTGATCTTATAGTTTTTAAATTATATAAGTCCACACATCCCTTTGTTAAAATGACAGCATTAATACCTGCAGCATCTGCTGTTCTTATAATGGTTCCTAAATTTCCTGGATCTTGTACTCGATCAAGAACTAAAAACAAATTTTTTGAAGAATCTATTACCTCATCTATGTGGTATGATTCTATGGGAAGTACAGCCATAATTCCTTGAGGATTTTGTGTATCTGAAAGATGCATATAGATATTATTGGGAATTTCATATATTTTTATATTGTTTTCCATTAATTCATGGAGCAATTCTTCTCCTCCAGATGTAGTATACAATTCCTCAGCAAATAATATATATTTGATTTCTTTATTATTTTGTAGGGCATCACGAATAATTCGTATCCCTTCTACTATGTATTCCTCATACTTTTGTCTGTATTTTCTTTTTTTCAGTTCTCTTACATGTTTAATAGTTCCATTGTCGCTAGAATTAATCTTTAAGATCAACTATTTCCACCTCTTATTTTATGCTTTCTTCTCTATCTTTTGTAAATCATCATTATGTCCAATCACCACTAATACATCATCACTTTTTACCGTATCCGTTGCCCTTGGAGAGATATTAATTTCTGTCCCATGCTTAATAGCCATTACGTTAATACCGTAATTTGCTCTCATATTTAAATCTTTTAAATTTTGTCCTGCCCATTCTTCAAGGGCAGAGATCTCTACAATACTATAATCAGGAGCCAATTCTATAATGTCTAAGAAATTAGATGATACTAGATTATGTGCTACCCTAACACCCATATCTCTTTCAGGAAATACCACTCTATCTGCTCCAATTTTATAAAGAACCTTTGCATGCTGCTCATTTTGAGCTTTAGCTACTACATGCTTCACCCCTAGTTCCTTTACAATGAGGGTGGCCATAATAGACGCTTGTATATTAGAGCCTATGGTAATTACTGCAACATCAAAATTACTCATTCCAAGTGATTTAATGGATGCCTCTTCTGTTGCATCTGCTTGTACTGCATGGGTAACAGAATCAGCTATTCCTTGTATCACATCTTCATTACCATCAATTGCTAATACATCAAAACCTAATCCATAAAGGGTTCTTGCCACACTTGAACCAAACCTTCCACAACCTATTACTACAAATTGTTTCATCGTAACACCCCTATCCTACAATTACTCGTTCTTCAGGATACTTAATCAATCCCTTATTTTTCTGCTGTTGTCTTGCTAAAGCTAATGCAATGGTCATAGGCCCTACTCTACCTGCAAACATAGTAATGGAAATAACAATTTTCCCTATGATACTAAGACTAGGTGTCATTCCTAATGACAAACCCACTGTTCCAAAAGCTGAAGTAACTTCAAAGAAAATCTCCATAAAACTATGTCCTGTTTCTGTTATGGATAAAATCATAGTTACAAATATAACCAGTGTCATGGCAATCCCAATTACTGCTAAAGATCGATTAATAATGTCTCTAGGTATTCTTCTATTAAAAACTTCTGTATCTTCTTTTCCTTTTATAATATTAATCACCGTAAAGATAATCACTCCAGCTGTTGTGGTTTTTACTCCTCCAGCAGTAGATCCAGAAGAACCTCCTATGAACATGAAAACCATTGTCATAAATATGGTAGCTGTTGTTAATTTATCTGTTGGTAAGGTATTAAACCCTGCCGTTCTAGGTGTAACAGAATGAAATAATGCACCTAATAATTTCCCTTTAAAGCTTAGCTTCCCAAGTGTTTCAGGATTACTATACTCTAATATAAAAACGGCTATAAAACCTACTAATAATAAAACACCTGTAATATAGAGTACTAGTTTTGCATGTAAACTAAGTTTTGAGAACTTTCTTTTTTGGAGTACCTCAACAATTACCGTGAATCCTAAACCACCTGTTATAATTAAAAAACAGATTACTATGTTAATGAGAAAATCATCAGCAAAAGGCGTTAAACTTCTAAAATTTCCTATTAAATCAAAACCTGCGTTACAAAAAGCAGAAATTGCATGAAATATACTTAGTCCTATTCCCTTTGGTACCCCATATATAGGAATAAATTTAAAGGATAGAAGTATTGCCCCTATTCCTTCTATGGAAAAAGTTGTTATAAGAATATATTTTGTAAGACGCACAATTCCAGATATATTAAATTGATTCAATGCTTCTTGCATGACTAGACGTTCACGTAAGGTAATCCTTTTTCCAAAAATTAATGCAAAAAAGGTAGCCATGCTCATAAATCCTAATCCACCAATTTGAATTAATAGAATAATAACCGTCTGCCCAAAAACAGTCCAGTGGGTAGCCGTATCAACAACAACAAGTCCCGTTACACATACTGCTGAAGTAGATGTGAAAATTGCATTAATAAAACCCACACTATGTCCAGATTTTGATGCAATAGGAAGACTTAAAAGTATACCACCCATTAAAATGACACTAGCAAATCCTAAAACAAGTATCTGTGCAGGGTTCAGTTTATATTTATCAATTCTTTTATTAATATCGATTCTAATCACCCCTGTCCAAATTCTTCCTAATTTTGTTATGCATTTATTATAGCATTAACCAATAACTTTTTAAAGAAAAGTTATCGATCCCTACATATTATTTTAAACAAATCATCACAAGTATATGAATAAACAATGAAAAAAATAGACTCATTAATAGAGTCTATTTTTATGCATTTAATTTTTGCTTTGCAACATCTACTAATTGTGCAAAACCTTTTTCATCATAAATTGCCATTTCAGCTAACATTTTTCTGTTAATTTGAACCTCAGCTAGCTTTAATCCATTAATTAATCTACTATAAGATATACCATTCATTCTTGCAGCAGCATTAATTCTTGCAATCCATAATTTTCTAAAATCTCTCTTCTTTAATTTTCTTCCTATATATGCAGATCTTAAAGATCTCATTACTGCTGGATTTGCAGCTCTGAAAATCTTACTTTTAGCTCCATAAAATCCTTTTGCAAGTTTTAATATTTTTTTATGCTTCTTTTTTGCATTTACTGCTTTTTTTACTCTTGCCATGTTTTTCTACCTCCTTTACCTTCCTATTTTCTATGCGTATGGTAATACTTTTTTTATTCTTCTCTCTTCAGCCTTTGGCATCATAGCAGCTTTTCTTAAATTTCTTTTTCTTTTTTGGCTCTTTTTAGTTAAAATATGGCTTTTATAAGCTTTTGCTCTTTTTATTTTACCACTCTTTGTTATTTTGAATCTTTTTGCTGCTCCACGATGTGTTTTCATTTTTGGCATAATTATTTCCTCCCCTCTATCATCTAAGCATTCTTTGGTGCTAAGAACATAGTCATGCTCCTGCCTTCCAATTTTGGCTTTTTCTCTATAGTACTAACTTCTGAAATGAGCTCATTAAATTTATTCATTACATCATACCCTAATTTGGTATAGCCCATTTCTCTACCTTTAAATCTCAAAGTAACTTTTACTTTGTCACCCTTTGACAAAAAGGAAATAGCTCTATTTGCTTTTACATTTAAATCATGTTGTTCAATATTAAGACTTAATCGAACTTCCTTTACATTAATTACTTTTTGCTTTTTCTTTGCTTCTTTTTCTTTTTTGGATTGTTCAAACTTATACTTTCCATAATCCATGATCTTGCAAACAGGTGGCTTTGCTTGAGGTGCAATTTTTACTAAATCTAATTTTCTTTCTATGGCCATTTCTAATGCCTTTCTTCCTGCAACAACACCTAACTGTTCACCATCCGTATCAATCAGTCTAACTTCTCGGTCCCTAATCGCTTCATTAATATCTAATTCTTTAATGATTGGACACCTCCTAAAATTTATCATCCCTAATGGGATATAGATATATAACAATAAAAAGCGGATGCATAACACATCCGCCTCATAAGCCAATAAAATCCTTGCACTACTATGTAGCAAGTACTAAGCTATAAACCTTACGAACCCTCGTTGTAAGGTGAGAAGCGGAAATCTTCTGCTTGATATTACTTAGACAGTTTATCATTAAAGCTTTATATTGTCAACGCTTTTTTTATTTTATCCTACTTTTTTAAATTGTATTCGCTTTTTCCATGCATGGAGTCCTAAAGACAGTCCAATAACGCCATAGGCAACAAATGCTCTAAAAAATTCTCCTATTTGAGCATCTCCAAATAAATTTTTCCCAGCCTTTGGAGAAACAATAAACAAGGTATGAAATAATATAGTACCAAGGAGCGCTTGACCAATGGTTGCTCTTGATACAGATGCTCCTCCAATAAGGAGGGCCGCTATTGAAAAAGTAGCTATTTGCACATGGCTTCCATAGGTATTGAGGGTTCCCATATTTTGAAGAAAAATCAATTGTCCCCAAGCAGCTAATAATGTTGACAGAGTGATTGCAATAATTCTCACCTTGTCTACATTAATCCCTGAAATTCTGGCAATATGCTTATCTTGACCAACAGTTCTAAAATCTTGACCTAGCTTTGTCTTTACAATTAATACATTAAACAAACATAACAGAGCAACAACAATACATGTTATCACAGGTAGTTTTATATTTTTAAACATTTTCAATTCATTAGGAAGATAACTTCCGCCAAAAATAAATATACCACTTACTGCTACCACTACAACACAACTCATCATCGTTATTAAATATCTTCCTGTAAAAGAACATTCTTTTTTATGATATATTCTAACGACTGTATAAATCAACATAGTAAGAATAGCTCCTACTAAAAACACATGAAATACAGGTAATTTAACAAGGTTGTCTAAAGCATATTTAATCCCCACATTTCTTGATAAATCAATAGTATTTCTTACACCTACACCACTACTTAAAATCATTACAGGATCTTTCATAGGAATAATCGTACCAATTGAAAATAAAAATATAAATTGGTAGATTCCATTTGCAAAGAAACCTGCTATCATACTAGCAATCATTTCTTGTCCCTTTGTTTTATTAAGTAATTTTCCTGTTAAATTACCAAATAATATAGCTAAAGGCGCTGCTAGCAAAGCACACAACAAAAATCCTTTCATTCCTGTAATTCCCCAGTGCATTACTAGGAAAATAGCTATTTGTCCAGCCATTGCCCCAATAGTTATCCCAAAGTTTAGTCCCATTCCTGCTAATACAGGAATAATCAATGACAGTACTAGAAATGAATTTCTTGTAATTCTTGTCAATAGTTCGCTTCCTATAAAGAATAATGGAAGCTTTGAAAGTTTAATCCCTATCAAACATATGATCACAAATAATATGGTTACACTATTATTGATCAAAAAACTTTTTATATTGAATCTTTCCCTTTTATTTTCTAAGGCATCCCTTGCTGACTTTGTATTACTCATTTCTGCCATATTAATCTCCCCCCCCAACTTTTGTTAGTGCATAAAGAATAATACCATTTTGTACGATCATTCTAAGGACCTCAGATAAATTTCCTTCCCTTACAATCTCATTTGCAACAGGGAGAGCAACGGTTAAAAGTCCTTGGAATAAGAAAGCTCCTAGGATAACATGGGATATTTTTGCACGACTAGCTGAAGCACCACCAATTAATATGGATGCAACTGCTGGAAATGCCATCATAAGAGGTGCTTGATACAATTGAATAAAACCATAGCTTTGGGCATAGACAAGTATACCAACAGCTCCAAGTACAGTAGATAGCACAGTTCCAACAATTCTGCATTGGTCTACATCAATCCCTGAAGCTGTGGCAAATTTAGGGCTATCTCCTGCTGCTTTCATAGCCGTACCTAACTTACTTCTCGAGAACAACCAAACAATAAAACAACAAATAAAGAAAAACAGTAATAATCCTGTAGGAATTTTCACTCCAAAAATAGGAAATTCCCAAAAGTGATTCAATATTTGTCCAAAGGTTGAGTCTAAAGCAATAGTTACCCTAAGGCCGTTTCCTATTGGCCAAACCATCTCTTCATGATTAAAAGGAAGTAATATCCACATAATACTCATAAAAGAAACAATTGAAAAGCCTGTATAAGTTGCAACAAGCATTTCAGATCCCTTAATTTTATTAAGAAGAATACCATAAATCCATCCTACAAGTATTGCAAAAGGTAGAGAAATAGTTAATGCTCCAAAAAAGCTCCCCCACCCACTCAGACCAAATTCAATACTCATAAGACCACCTAAAAGGCCACAAATAATTCCTAATGGGAGTGCAAAATTTGGACCAATACCAGATTGTATAGCAGGTACCATAGCTAATACCAATATGCCATACATACCAAATCTTCTAATACTATCCGATATTAAACTAGCTATTGGTAGTTTTAATATTAAAGCTACTATAAAAAGAAAGATAAAAAAGGAACTAATAATTATTCTTGGAAGACCTACTTTGTTTGAAAATCGCTTAACAGCTTCACTCATTTATAAAGCCTCCTTACTATGCATTTTACGATATTCCCCAGCCATCATTAAACCAAAATCTCTATCACTTGCAAAAGGACTGACAATCCCTTCAACTTCTCCTTCTGAAATAATAGCGATTCTATCACAAATAGCCCTAAGTTCTGCCAGCTCACTTGATGTCATGACAATGGTCATTCCAAGTTCTTTGTTTAGTTTTACTAATAAATCTAATACTAGCTTTTTAGCTCCAATATCGATTCCTCTAGTAGGTTCTGAAACAAATAAAATATCTGGTTCTAATGTCAATGCTCTTGCAATGCAAACCTTCTGCTGATTTCCACCACTAAGTCTTCTTGTAATCTGCATAGATCCTGTACATCTTATATCTAAATCCTCAATCATCTTCAAGGCATGTTTTCTAATTTTTTTACGATCTAATTGATCAAAGAACGCAATTTTCTTTAAAAATTTTTCTTGTACTTGCATCGTTGTAACAACAATATTATGTTCAATAGAAGAATCTAAAAGAAGTCCAATTCCTCTTCTATCTTCTGAAACAAAAGCTAATCCACTTTTAAGAGCATAACGTGTATCATTAAGTTTTAACTTATTCCCTTTTAAAGATACTTCTCCACTTGATTCATAAAGCCCCATAATTCCATTAGCAATGCCTATTTTTCCTTGTCCAGCCAAACCTCCAATACCTAATATTTCTCCTTTTTTTATATCTAAATTGATCCCCTTCACTTCTTCCCCTGGCATGTTTACTTTAAAATTTTTCATAGAAAGGATCGTTTCTAGATTTTCAAAGTTTTTGTTTGTATCTTCAGATTTATTGGTAACTTCAATCTTCCTACCCACCATAAGTTCAGCAAGTTCTCCTACATTTGTTTCTTCCTTTTTTCGTATTGCAGCTAATTCTCCATCTCTTAAAATCGTTACATTATCAGCAGCCTCCATTACTTCATCTAGTCTATGGGTGATAAATAAAATAGCAATTCCTGAAGCTGCTATTTTCTTCATGGATTCAATTAAATTATCTGCTTCACTCTCTGTTAAAACGGCAGTAGGCTCGTCAAAAACTAAAAGCTTTACATTGCTTTTATCAATTTCTCTTGCAATCTCTACAAATTGCATATATCCAACAGGTAGTCCCGCTACCTTAACCCACTCCTCTATATCCATACCAAGGGTATCTAATGCTTTTCTTGCATCTTTTTTCATTCTTTTTGTATCTAAAACATTTAAACTTTCTCCAACTAATTTACTAATAGGATTCGTCTTTGTTATTTCTCTGTTTAGCTTTATATTCTCTGTTAAACTAAAACCTGGAACTAACATAAATTCTTGGTGAACCATCCCAATCCCTATCCCCATGGCTTCTTTAGGAGATTTTACATTTACTGTTTCTCCATTAATAACAACCTCTCCCTCAAACCCCCCTGTAGAATGAATAACAGGCATGCCAAATAATACATTCATAAGAGTAGATTTTCCTGCACCATTTTCTCCTAATAACGCATGAATCTCCCCAGGTTTTACAGAAATACTAACACCTTTTAATACTTTATTTCCAAAATATTCTTTTTTTATATTTTTCATCTGAAGCACATAATCTGAAGTCATTTTTCCACCACCTTAAGAATTTCACTATGCTAATAACTTAAAACCCAACAAAAACTTTCACATAGTGTATACAACGAACACAAAACAATCACATTTGACTCTTCCCTTAAGCTTTGATCTATCTTCTTATAAAATGTAAGGCTGCCTATACGGCAACCTTATTTTAATATTTATGTATTCTATAAATAATGAGTCATTAGAAGTTTAAGAAATCCATCAATACCATTAGATAGTTATCATAATTTTTCCCACCTTCTTCTAATGGTGTTAAAGTAACCTCTATTCCAGCATATTCTTTGAACTTTTCATTTATTTTTTCCATATCTAATTTTCCATTTGTTTCTCCATCAATATATGCTTTTGCATATTCAGCTCCTGCTTCAACAAACATCATAGCACAAGGTCTTGGCCAAGTAGAAAATCTTCCTGTACCACCCTTTTCTGCTATTTTTTCTGTAATTTGATCTACTACAAAATCAATATCCCCTTTCTTATCCTCAGGAATTTTAATCCCTAATGCTGAAGGGAACCCATGGTATGGAGATGGACAACAAGGTTGAGGATATATTGCCCCTGCATCTAATACAGCTTTAATAAGAGGTACTTGCATAGAGCAGTTTGTGCTAAAGAATGCTGTATCTTTTCCATATTGTTCAACTTTTCTTGGAACATCTTCTAATATAAATTGTTGTGCCCCTGATACACCTGCATCACCTGTTGGATCTGGAGCTGTTGCATCAATAAATTCAAGTCCTAATTTCTCACAATGCTCTTTAAGCAAATCGCGTCTTGCAGAAAGAAGTGCATAAGACATATGTCTTGGGAATGAATAATGAACAAACTTAGTTGCCCCTTGTTTCTTAGCCTGCTCTGGTAATGTATGACCCATAGATAACTCATCCATAGCAAATACAACATCTGCCTTAGATGCAATCATCTTTGGATCTTCTCCAGGAACACCACATACGAATAAAAGATCATCTCTTATTTCTCTTGCTTTATCAATAGCTGCTGAAGTTCCAGGAACAGACTGAACGATAATAATCGCCTTAACATCAGGATCAGATGCCATACTTACAACATTTGCTATTGTTGTTTCTTGCTCATCCATAAATTTGTCAGGATAAGTCATTACAATAACATGTTCTTCTCCATACTTTTCTAATACATTTTGAGCTGCTCTATACTCTTCCTCATTTTGAGAAACAGTACCCGTCATAATACCAATTTTCCAATTTCCCTCAGAATTTTCTGCTGTTGCTGGTTCCTCTGATGCTGGTTGTTGTCCGCAAGCTGCAAGGCTTACTAACATCAGTACAACCAAAAGAATTGCTGAAAACTTTTTGAACATTGAAATTCCTCCTATTTTTTATTTTTTTAGAAAAGAGAATCAACATTTATTTTCTCTTTTCTATAAAACTCTTCAGTCTAATTTATTACTATGCAGACCATGTCCTATTTCATTCCATTTTCTTTTTATTTTGAATTTTCTCATTTTTGACTTATATGTATTTATATTCTATATATGTTTTATTTTTCCTTTTCATAATATGTAATTTTTTTTATTTTCTGATATTTTATTTTGCAATAAAAATTTATTTATTTCATTAATATTTTTCCTCCTTTCGTGGGAAAACTAATAATAAAGAATTTAGAAAGAAGGTGATGAACTATCTCTCGTAAGAAGCGTTTTTTCATTTTTTTCGGCTTTGTTCTATTGATTAGTCTTCTAATTCCTAAGAACTTTTTCAGTGGAACGATTGTTCCTATACACATGAACAATACCTATAGATTTCTTCTGATTTCTTTATGTATAGGCTTATTTATTTACTGTATGAAATTAGAAAAATCTCCTCAACTAGAGCCTGTTCACATAAAAATGGAAAAAGATGATAAACAAAATAACAATACTAACAAACCTGCTGTTCGTTTCAATGATGTTGCTGGACTTGATGAAGTAAAAGAAGAATTATTTGAAATCATTGACTTCATTAAGAATCCTACTAAATATCATAAAATGGGAGCTACCATTCCTAAAGGAATTTTATTTTATGGTCCTCCTGGAACAGGAAAAACATTGCTTGCACAAGCTCTTGCTGGGGAAACTGACTCTAGTTTTTTCCCTACTAGCGGTTCTGAATTCGTTGAAAAATATGTTGGTGTAGGAGCCAAAAGAGTAAGAACGCTTTTTGAAAAGGCAAAAAAAGCTTCTCCAAGTGTCATATTTGTAGACGAGATAGATGCCATCGGTGCTAAAAGGACCTCTGAAAGTAATAATGAAAAGGATCAAACCTTAAACCAACTACTCATAGAAATGGATGGTTTTCACTCAGAACAAACAATTCTTGTAATTGGTGCAACAAACCGATTAGATCTTTTAGATGAAGCGCTCTTAAGACCTGGTAGATTTGACCGGCACATGTTTATAGGAAATCCTGATTTACATGCAAGAGAAGAAATTCTTTTGGTTCATACAAAAAACAAACCTATTGCCTCTAGTGTAAATATAAAAGAATTGGCTCAAAGAACTCACGGCATGTCAGGAGCTCACCTGTCTAACATTGCCAATGAAGCTGCAATACTAGCTGTAAGGAGCAATAAAAAAGACATTGGCATCAATGAATTCAATGAAGCCATCGAAAAGGTTATTGCAGGCCTTCAAAGAAAAAATGCTGTTATTCTAGATAAAGAAAAACGAAAAGTATCCTTTCATGAGGCTGGTCATGCTTTGATGGGAAAAATACTGAATTGTGATCTGGTTTCAAAAGTATCTATTGTTCCAAGGGGCGAAGCTCTAGGTTATGTTATGTATGCTCCTGAAGAAGATCGCTATTTAACCACAACCAGTGAACTTAAAAATAAAATAAAAGTTTTATTAGGCGGTAGATGTGCAGAACAAATTATTTTTGGAGAGGTTTCAACAGGTGCAAGAGATGATTTACAAAAAGCAAACACCATTGCTTATCAAATGGTTTGTGAATATGGTATGAGTAATTTAAAAAACCGTGTATTTGAACCTACCTTAATAAAAAACTGTTATCCTTTAATTGATGGAGAAATAAAAGGGATAATAGATGGATGCTATAAAGAGGCATTTGTAACCTTAGAGAGTAATACAGATTTACTATCCTCCATCGCTAATGAACTCTATAAAAAAGAAACCCTTACTGGAGAAGAATTAGAAAATATTTTAAAACTTCATGAAAAAAAATGTAGCCTAAATATATAAAAGAGAGTCATAATGACTCTCTTTTATATGTTATAATGTTCTATTTTTAATTTCTTCTTTTACTTTGTTTATGAAACTTTCAATTTCTTGACTACCAAGTTCTCCTTCATCTCTTGAACGAACAGATATCGTATTTGACTCTTGTTCTTTTTCTCCAACAATAATCATATAAGGAACTTTTTCTAATTGAGCTTCACGAATTTTATATCCAATTTTTTCATTTCGATCATCTAGTTCCACATATATCCCATTTTCTTTCATTGTTTCTACAATTTTTTGTGCATAATCCATAAATTTATCAGCAATAGGAAGCACTTTTACTTGAACAGGTGCTAACCAAGTTGGGAACTTTCCAGCAAACTGCTCTATCAATATACCTATAAATCTTTCAATACTACCAAAGGCAACTCTATGGATGACTACAGGTCTATGTTTTTCTCCGTCTTTTCCAACATATGTCAAATCGAATCTTTGTGGTAATTGGAAATCAAGTTGAATGGTACCACACTGCCATGTTCTACCAATACAATCTTCTAGATGGAAGTCAATCTTTGGTCCGTAGAATGCGCCATCTCCTTCATTTAATTTATAAGGCAATCCTGATTCTTCTAATGCAGCTTTTAATGAACTTTCCGCCATTTCCCATTCTTCATCTGTACCCATTGAATCTTCTGGTCTTGTAGATAATTCTACATTATATTTGAATCCAAATCTTGTATAAACTTCATCGATTAATTTTGCTACTCCCTTGATTTCATCTTTAATCTGTTCTGGAAGCATAAAGATATGTGCATCATCTTGTGTGAAAGCTCTAACTCTCATAAGTCCATGAAGAGCACCAGATAATTCATGTCTATGAACTCTTCCTACTTCACCCATTCTAATAGGAAAATCTCTATAAGAATGCATATCTGTTTTATATACAAGCATTCCACCTGGACAATTCATAGGCTTTATGGCATAATCTTCTTCATCAATTTTTAAAGTATACATATTTTCTTTATAATGATACCAATGTCCAGAAGTCTCCCATAACTTTTTATTTAATATAATAGGAGTTTCTACCTCAACATATCCCCATTTTCTATGAACATCTCTCCAATAGTCCATCAAAGTATTTTTAAGCTGTGTTCCCTTTGGTAAGAAGAATGGAAATCCTGGTCCTTCTTCAAGGATTGTAAATAATTTTAATTCTTTTCCTATTTTTCTATGATCTCTTTTCTTCGCTTCCTCTAATCTATTTAAATGTTCTTCTAATAATTTTTGTTTAGGGAAAGATGTACCATAGATTCTTTGAAGCATTTCTCTTTTCTCATCTCCACGCCAATAAGCACCTGCAAGACTTAATAATTTTATTGCTTTTACTGACTTTGTACTCACTAGATGTGGTCCTGCACAAAGGTCCACAAAATCCCCTTGCTTATAAAAAGAAATTACTGCATCCTCTGGTAAATCTTCAATTAATTCTACTTTATACCCTTCTTCTCTTTCCTTCATATACTTAATTGCTTCTTCACGAGGCAATTCAAATCTTTCTAATTCTAGATTCTCACTAACTATTTTTTTCATTTCTTTTTCAATTTTTTCTAGATCACTTTCTGTAAATCTATGTTCTGAATCAAAATCATAGTAAAATCCATTGTCAATAGCTGGTCCTATTGCAAGTTTTGTATTAGGAAATAATCTTTTTACAGCTTGTGCTAAAATATGAGAACTTGTATGTCTAAAAACTTCTTGTGCCCCTTCATCATCAAATTTTAAAATATTTAATTCAGAGTCTTGTTCAATTGCATAGCTTAGACCTACAACCTTACCATCTACTTCTCCTGCTACTGCTTCTTTTGCAAGTCTTCCACTAATTTCTTTTGCAATTTCAAGTATTGTTATTCCTTTTTTACAGACCTTTTCTGATCCATCTTTTAATGTTATTTTTACTTGTTCCATCTATACTGCCTCCTTTAATTTTGCTTAAAATATAAAAACCCCTCGTCCCAAAGTAATTCTTTGGGACGAGAGGTATCTCCCGCGGTTCCACCCAGATTGATTCAATCCACTCAAAGGCATTAAGGTTGCCTAACCCATATCCTTTTCACCTTTTGGCTAATCAGGTATAGCTTAAAGGTAGTTTTTCCTATAGTCATATCAAAGAATGCTTACAGCCTATGACATCCTCTCTCTTTTGACTGAATCTATAGTACTTTTCCTTTTTCATCGCTTTTCACTTTATATCTTTTTTAGCTTTGTTTCATTATAAAAATATTTTCAGTATTTGTCAATAAGTTTGTTCAAATTTTCCTTTTTTATACATAAACAATGAAAATTTATGGTATAAGTATAACAATCCCCTGAATAAGGCCTATTACACATCCAATAATAGCGCCTAAAATTTCTATATGCTTTAATTCTTTTTTAGCAATACGAAGTACTATTTCTTCTAATTTCTCCAGTTCAAAATCATTGATTTTCTCCTCAATAATTTCAGCAATCTTTACTTTTTCTGTAGCCCTATGTATCATCTTTTCTGTTAATTCAGTAATAGCTTTATCTGCTTCTTTATCAATAATCTCATCAATATATTCCTCAATCATTCCTTTAAACGCACTGGGAATAAAGCTTGGAAGTTTCTCATCTACAATTTTTTTTATTTTTCTTTTAATATTAAAGATGATTTCGCTTTTATTTTCATCTTCA
This sequence comes from Crassaminicella profunda, assembly GCF_019884785.1. GTDB lineage: Bacteria > Bacillota > Clostridia > Peptostreptococcales > Thermotaleaceae > Crassaminicella > Crassaminicella profunda. The sequence goes on along the minus strand of NZ_CP082326.1, from coordinate 1,114,105 downwards.
ACAAATTTATCGATAATTTCTTCCATAGATATAAGCTCTGTTTCTACAATTTCTCCTACACTTTGGGCAAGTTCTGCTTTCCTTTTAGGAATCAATCCTTGTATCTTCATATTAAATAAAGGCACATGTATGGGCTCTAAAGGTCTAAAAATAAATTTAATTGCTAATACATTGGTAATCCATCCAATGATTGATCCTACTGCTGCCAAAATAAATAATTTCATCCAAAACAATGTATTTCACCTCTACTATATTATCTTTTGCAAAAACATTTCCATTTATATATTGGATGTATGTATTTTTCGTATTCAGTATAGCATAGTTATACACCTAATACAATAGAATGCCTTTCATTGCAAATAATTAAGAGTAGAGTTTTTCTCTACTCTTGTTTAAGATTATGAATAGATCCACATAGATTAGATTCCGTGCAAATGTATACTCTATCTGAAAAAACATTTTGAATTGTATCTATAATTTCCTTTTTGGAAGAATTTGTTGAAAAGTGAATAATAATTTTTTTGGGTGCCAAGGTAATCAAAGAACTGATTAATAAATCATCATAACTTATATCCTTGTCTGCCATCTCAAGTGCCAAGTCTTCAAGATATTCATTCTTTATCATTTTGTTTTTATCATCGTAAAGCTGATAATTTCCATCTTCTGTCATAAGTACATTTACTGTATCTATTTTTGCTTCTTGAATATCTACAAAATATCTTAAAAGTCTTATAAACTCGTTATACTCCTTTTCCATTAAAAAATCTTCTACTGCTCTATCTATACTATTTTCCAACTCTTCAATATAGCTTCTTAATCTAAATCGAAGAAAACCTTCCAAATGAATTACATCATTTTCTATGAAATAATCCATCATTTGCTGCACTATTTTAGTTCTTCTACTAATGGTACAACTGCTCCCTTTTTCATATTTGTACATTTCATCTTTCTGTATATTATTAAAATGTTTAAGAATCGCCTTCCTTTCTTGTAAACCAAAATAATCATATTCATTAGACAAAATATCATAAGCCATTTTTTCTTCCATATCATGAATAATAATCTCTGAAAAAATATTTGCTATATAATATTTAAAAATGTGTTCAAACTCATCTATTGTATAATATTTTAAACAAGTTTCTTCCACAGAATAACTAATGTATGTTTCTCTTCCTATCTTTTCAATATTTTTATCTATGATGATACCATCTTTTAAAAAAAAATCCATTTCATGATCTAATCTATTGTAAATATCTTTCCAACATTCATTGAGTATTATTGTCATTAAAGTCATTTCTTTCACTCCTTCTCCTACTGTATTAGTAGTATATGTGTAATAAGAAGTGATATTCAAAATAGTTGATTACATTTATTTCTTAATATGCCATTTCTAAAACAGGTATGATAGAGCCAATATCTATTGGTTGCTTATTTTCTAGAAATACTGGTTCTACTTCATATTTTGCTAAAAATTTCAAAATTCTATCATAATCAGGATGATAAGATAAAAATCCTGAAAAAGCTATTTTATTTTTCCCAATAAGCCCTGAAATTCCTCCAATAAATCCATATTCAATTCCTGGCAGATCTATGTATCCAGGTGCTATTACTAAAGGGTCTATTCCATATTTTTCTACTGTTTTTGCAATGCCTCTATCAGATGTAATGATGGCTCTTTCATTCACAATACAGATTGAACATTTTGAATATCCTTGTTTCACATGAATCAACTCTATTTGGTTCTCTTCAAGTAATTTTAATGTAGATTTATCGGTATATTTTAAATTATGTATAGCAAAATTAGAAACTCTTGCTATATTATATGCAATATTATCTGGATAGTTCCTTCTTAAAGTTGTTTCTCCTTTTATTACATTCAATCCATATTTTTCAAGAAGCTTTGCTAAAGGATCATAAACATTTGGTGCTACAACCACATCTTTTCCTTTTATAGGATGCAACAATATATCTGGATGATAGGAGATTGCACCATATAGTTCTTTGCAACAAGGTGTCTTTATTATATTTATACCCATACTTTTTAAATTATTCATAAAGTTATGGGATACACGACCATCTACAAGCGCTACTTTAACATGACGTTGAGGCAAAAAGGGAGTATCTAAAAATTTTTCATTCATTTTATCACCTGTCTTCTTATTTTTCCATAGTATATCATTTTATATTGTATAAATGAATTTTAGTTGCATTTAAATTTGGCAAAAATCTATTATAAAGACTTTAAATTTATGATTATATCTTTATATAAAAACAAGAATTCCTTTTTCTTAGGAATTCTTGTTTTTATATGATTTCATATCTGCACTTTTTAATATAAATTCTTATAGATATTTAAGATTTCTTCTCTTGAAAGTGGAACATAATTGTTTGCAAGAAGCCTTTGTTGCTTTTCAAGTACACTATCTGTAAAGCTTTCAATTTCTTCTTCCTTCATACCATATTCTTTTAAAGCTTTTTTACTTAAAAGCTTGTCAAGTACTTTTTCAATAGCATCATATACTTCAGTTTCATCTACATTTAATAGAGAGGCTAAGAAAGTATTTAACGCTTTGATTTTCCCATTAGGATCTATTCGGTTATAAGTTTTAAATACTTCTGTAAAGAACTGATAGTTTGCTTCTCCATGAGGAACATGATAAGTACCTCCTAATGGATACGACAGCGCATGTACAGCTCCAACTCCTGTATTTCCAAAAGCGATTCCTGCATAGTTACTGGCAACTGCAAAATCTTCTAATAATTCTTGACGGTAATCTTCACCTTTTTCAATAATCTCTATATATCCTTTTAAAAGCATTTCAATGGCTTTTACACTGATCATTTGTGTAAAGTCATTTGCATTTGGTGATACATAAGATTCAATAGCATGAATTAACGCGTCAATTGAACTAAATACAAAGAATTTGTATGGAAGACCCTTTATTAGTTCTGGAACAAGTACTGCATAATCAGCATATAATTCATCAATGGCAAGACCCATCTTTGTATGCTTTGATTTGATTTCAGCAATAGAAATATTTGTTACTTCACTTCCTGTTCCACAAGTTGTAGGTACAATGATTAATTCTTTATCTTTTATGAAATCAATTCTCTTTTCAAACATATCTAATGCGTTTTTACCATCTTTAAAGATTAATAGTTTTGCAATATCGATTACTGAGCCTCCACCGATTGCAATAATTCTTTTATATGGTTTATCAACTACTTCTGCTAAAATTTCATCGATCATTTCATCAGATGGTTCACCTACACCATACTTTTCTTGCATGATAAAATCTGCTTTTAAGTCTAATGCTTTCATAAAAGGATCAAAAAGGAATTGATGGGTAAGTACTAAATCATTTTCTCCAATTTGGAATTCTTCTGCAAAAGTTTTAAAATCATTAAATTTATGGATTTGTGTTGGTAATTTAAAAAATTTCATAATAATCCCCTTCCTATTCTCTATTCAAATTTACAATTAAATCTTTTTTCCCACTCTTCAATCAACATTGGTCTAAAATCTGGATGAGCAATATTGATAAGGGCTCTACCTCTTTCTTTTAAGCTCTTTCCTCTCAATTGTGCAATACCATATTCTGTAACTACATAATTTACATCATTACGTGATGTTGTAACAGCTGAACCTTCATCAATAAAAGGAGCAATACGAGAAACTTTCCCTTTTGATGCTGTTGATGGAATAGCAATAATAGATTTACCTTTTCTTGCCATACTTGCTCCACGAATATAGTCAACTTGTCCACCTACACCACTAAATTGTTTTAATCCTATACTTTCTGAAGCTACCTGACCCATTAAATCTACTTGGATACAAGAGTTAATAGAAATAATGTTTTCATTTTGCATAATTACACAAGGATTATTTACATAATCTACTGGATACAATTCTACTGACGGATTATTATCAACAAAATCATAAAGTCTCTTGGTACCCATTAAGAATGTTACAACCATTTTTCCTTTGTGTAAAGTTTTCTTTTTATTATTAATAACGCCTGCCTCTACTAGTTCAACAACACCATCTGAGAACATTTCTGAGTGAATTCCTAAATCTTTTTTATCCTTTAAGAATAATAGTACTGCATCCGGAATAGCTCCAATCCCTAATTGAAGAGTAGAACCATCTTCTACTAGTTTAGCACAGTTTTCACCTATTGCCTTTTCAATTTCACCAATTCTAGGAGGTGGAAGTTCTATGATTGGATAAGAAGTTTCGACAATATGATCCATTTCAGAAATATGAATAAAAGAATCTCCCATAGTTCTTGGCATTTGATCATTTACTTCTGCAATCACTACCTTTGCACATTCTGCTGCTGGTTTTGTATAATCAACAGAAAGGCCAAAACTACAGTATCCATGTTCATCTGGACGACTTACTTGAACTAATGCCACATCTACTGGTAAATACTCTTCTTTGAAAAGTCTTGGGATCTCTGTAAAGAAACAAGGAGTATAATCCGCTCTTGCTTCGCTGACTGCCTTTCTTGTAGATCCTCCTACAAATAATGCATTATGTCTAAAATGTGGCGCCATTTCAGGATTTGTATATTCGCCTTTTCCCATAGCTACCATGTGAACGATTTCCACATTTTCATATTGTTCTTTATTATTTACCATCGCCTCAACTAACTTTTGAGGTTCACATACCGCATGACCAATAACTACTCTATTTCCTGATTGAATATAGCTTACAGCATCTTTTGCAGTTGTTAATTTAGATTGATAAACATCTTGCCAACTCATCTTCTCCACCCTTTCCCTTATTTATGAATTTTTTTGATTACATGAATCACTTTTTCATAATCATCATGCTTTTTTATACAAAAAACACCTTTTTTAGTGCGAATATTCGTGAAATTTGCACAACAATTCGTGCATCCCCCCACTACTAAAAGAAAATCATACATTTCTTCTTCTTTTGCAACTTCAAACGTAAAGTTTTCTCCTAACGCTTCTTTTATTTGCTCTATAAACTTTTTTCGATCATACCGTGGGTTACATCCTCCACAGTACTTTATCCCTATTTTCAAAGTCAATCTACCTACTTTTCCTTATTTAATATTTTTTTTGCCATATCTATAAGGTCTTGACTCACTTCTGTCACTAGCAAAACTTCCTTGATTTCAGGTATTTTTTCCTGTAAATCACGAAGTACAATATCCTCCAGGGTAAATTTTGCAGATGGACATCCACTGCAAGCTCCTAAAAATTTTACTTTTACAATACCCTCTTTCACTTCTACAAGCTCAATGTCTCCATAATGCTCTTTTAACTTTGGTCTTATGATTTTGTCTATTACTTCATTTACTCTATTAAACATATCCTCACCCCATTATAAGGTTGGGGGTGGAATTTTCCACCCCATTTTAAAATTAACATTTAATCATTATTTAGTAGCTGCTGCTTCTCTTGTTGCTACAGATACTTCATCTATTCTAGCAATTTTTCTTGCTAAATCTTTTTTATGTGCAAGGTTTCCTTGTCTTGCAATCATAATTCTTTGTGCTTGTGGAGAACCTGCTCCATGCATTGATTCTGTTCTATATCCTACTGCTGCTGTTCCTAATGTCATATTCTCAATAAGTCTTAATACTCTCATTCTATGCTCTGTTGGAACTACATTTACTCCTTTGAAGTATTTCTCACAAACAGGTCCGATTACTGGATGTTTGAAATCTTGTTCTGATGGCATTGTTACCATAAGTCCTCCAGCAATATCTTCTGCAAGTCTTGTGATTTCATATGGGAATCTTGTTACATTTTGCTTACATACATTTGCAAGTAGTAAATCGATTTGATAGTTTCCAGCTTCTGTTGGATAACCTTCTGCTGAACAAGCAATACCACAACAGTATAATGTTTCATTTAAGTGAGTCATTTCGATTAATTTATCTTTAATGTGAGAAGCTTTTGCTGCTCCATTGAATTCTGCTGCAAGTGCTGCTGCTCCTATAAGTACATCACCAACACCTACTTTACATCCACCATAACTTTGACGATGGTATCCTGCAAATCTTTCTACTAACATTCCTGCAAATTCCACTTCTCCATTTAAGAAGATTCTATCATTTGGAATAAATACATTATCAAATACTACTAATGCTTCTTGTCCACCAAATTCTTTATTCCCTACATCAATATCTGCACCTTCTTCTGTCTTTCTTGAATCACAGCTTTGTCTTCCGTAGATCATAAAAATACCTTCAGCATCTGATGGAATAGCAAAAGATACAGCGTAAGCTTCGTCTCCCTCTCTCATAGCAATTGTTGGCATGATTAGATGTTCATGAGAGTTTACTGCTCCTGTTTGGTGAGCTTTTGCTCCTCTTACAACGATACCATCTTCTCTTTGCTCTACTACATGTAAGAAAAGATCAGGATCCTTTTGCTTACTTGGTGCTAAACCTCTATCTCCTTTAGGATCAGTCATAGCTCCATCTACTACTAAGTCATTCTTTTGTACATATTCTAAATATTTTTTGAAGTTTTCATGATATTTTGTTCCATGAGCTTTATCAATTTCATAAGTTGTACTATATACAGCATTGAAAGAGTCCATTCCCACACATCTTTGGAAACATGATCCTGTTTTTTGTCCAAGAAGTCTTAGCATTTTTACTTTCTTTCTTAAGTCATCTGTACTTTGATGTAAATGTGTAAAACGATTTACTTTTTCCCCAGTTAAGTTCGATGTAGCTGTCATTAAATCTTCATATTGTTCATCTTGTGCTAATTCATAAGTCATTGCTACCGAATTGATAGATGGTCTAATTACTGGATGATCTACAAAGTTTTCAATTAATTCTCCAAACATGTACACCTTTATATCTAATTTTCTTAAACTTTCAAGATATTGTTCTTTTGTCATTAATGCCATTTAAAATCAGCTCCCTTTCGATTTGTTATTATTTTAACAAAATATTTTATTTTTGTACATACATTTTTGAAATTCTTTAACTTTTTTTCGTTATTTCTTACACTTATACTATTAAGCAAATCCTATGCCATTATTTAAGCTGTTAATTTTTTTTATTTTTTTTTTAGAACAATCCAACACAGCATTTGAATTCACTAGTTTATATCCTTTTATACTATTTATATTTACACTTATCATTTTATTATCCTCAAAAATATACAATTATATTTCGTTGCAAATTTGCAACATTTTTCTCCTAAATATATGTTAAATAATAGTCAATTTTTGCTATGTATAAGTATTTAGCTATCTTTATACTTCTGTTGCATTTATGCATTCACGTTGCATTTCAGCAACATTTCTTACTTATTTCTTAGCTTTCTACGATAAAAACTATGGGCACAATTCAAAGCGCCAATTGGATTATGGGCTAAAACCCTATCTTTTGTAAGTAACACAGTAGTTGGAGCCTCAACATATTTAAAAAACAAAGCGTCATGTCCTACACAAAGTCCTATAGTAATATTAAATTCCGTCTCCTCTTTGTTCAACAACATGGCTTGTCCTATTGGATTACAACTTACTCCTCTTAAATCTTCTCCATCACTTATACTTAATGCTTTTTTATCAATCCCTCCATTTTTACAAATCACTGATGAAACCTCAAAACCATGATCTCTAAGAATTTTTACAAATATTTTTGTTTCCTTTTTAAGTCCTAAACAAAAGGCTACACCAATTTTTTTATAATTCATCATCTTACAGAATTGAATGGTTTCTTCAACGCGAGACCATCTACCCTTTCCTTCTTTTTCAAGTTGTATTGTTCCATCTATAAACTTTTTAATTTCTTCTTTCTCATATTCTTCCCTTGCACACTCATAAACTTCCTCTTCTTTTATAGGACAATTAGCAGGTACTTTTTCAAATTCTCCTTTTCGACAACCTATGATCTCACAGTCTGCACATGTAAACACAAAAACTCCTCCTTTACTTTCTTTCTATCATTTTTTCTGCTAAATCTTTTAGTAGGACACTTACAGAATATAACTGCTGCGTAACTGAGGATAACTCTGACATAACTTCAGCTTGTTTTTTCACAAACTCCCTTATATGCCCAACCTCATCATTTACATTTTCGGAAGAAGCACAAATTTGTTTTAAAGTTTCTTCAATAATTTTAAGAGAATTTACATTTTGATTGGAAAATTTTTGTATTTCTTTAGCAACAACACCAAATCCTTTTCCTAATTCCCCAGCTCTTGCAGCTTCAATAGCTGCATTAATTCCTAAAATATTCGATTGCTTTGCAATGCCACCAATAGACTTTAATATTTCATCTGTAGCTGCAACCTTTTCTAAAGAGTCCGATGATAATTCGGATAATTTCTCTCCTACACCAGATAATTTACCATTTGAAGTTTCCAAATCCTCCACCATCTCTATGATTCTTTCTGAAACATTATTTAAATCTGAGGCAGCTACTGTCATATTGGCTAAACCTTCGTTACTTTCACATATGATTAGTCCAGCTACAACTTTACCCGATTGGTCATAAATAGGATAAGCCGTTCCTATATATGGAAACCCAAAAACATTTTCATCTATCTTTTTACTAATCCTTTTTTTATTATTAATGGCGTCACTCATAATAGACCCTTTTACAAGTTTATCTCCTGCTTTTAGGTTATGATTAATCCTTTTTCCTGGAATATAGACACGATATTTCTCTATATCTGCTACTGCAACAACAATTTGTTCACTATATATGGCATGCATATAAAAAGCTGCAATGGTTAAATAATCTATAACCGTATATTCTTTTGGATGATTCCCTAAAATAACTGACAAATTTTTATACGCAGGATTTTCTAATATTTGTGTATGATTGATCCTCATATATTCCGTCTCCTTTTTTACCTATAGCCTCATAAAGATTACTGCAATCGAAGCAATATCCCTTCAACCTGTAGTCTCCGTTTAAAAAATATTTTTTCAAGAAAAATAGTAATTCCCTCTTTATCCATTTCTACTTTAGAAGACAAATAAACATCTATTCCATTAATTTTGAGCTTTTCATATGATTTCACCTTTTTTTGATCTTTAAATCCCATTCTCACGGAAGGAATATAGTATCTCTTTGTATTTCCACATCCTCATCCACCACTTGTCTCTTCTGGAATCATATGAATAACAACACAAGAGGCCTTTTGCTTTTTTATATACATCTTCGCCTCTTCTGTAATCTTGACATTCATAAAATCTCCTCCATATGGAAAGATGCAGATAGCCTTATGACTACCTGCATACTTTAATTTTAAACTAAGCTGCTTCTTCTTCTTCACCAAATACATACACATCATACTCTGGCTTATTTCCTAAATTAACAAGTAAGCAAAGCACAATACCTGCTGCAAGTCCCCATGCAGCTCCACGAGTACAAAGAACAGCACCCATTACACCAGCAATACCTAAATCATTAAAGGTACGAGCCTTCATAACCCCAACACGAACAGAAACATAACCTTGAATCAACATAGTAGACGCAAGAGCAATTCCTAATATAGGTTTACAAAGGGTAACAATCGGAAGAATTAAGTAACCTGTAAAAGTACCAAATCTAAAAGATCCTGCTCCACCATGAATTGAATCCATTGCTTTTCTTCCATGCTTATAACGTTCACAAATAACAACTTGCATCGCGGCCCAAAGAGGTCCACACATAGTTAAATCTGGTCCGATAATAGACATAATAAAGTTTCTTAAACCAAATACTAAGTGAGATCTATTAGGATTATAATCAATATGTTCATCTGTACGAACCTTTCCAGCATCTTCAAGTAAAGCTTGTGATTGAATCATATCTCCAAATAATACGATATATGCAGAGATAACTGTAGGTAAACTTTCAATAAACAGACTCACTGGAGGAAAACCCACTCCAAAGAATGTCCACTCTCTCCACATAGTAGCAAATGCAGGTTTTGTAATTCCCCACTCAATTTGTGGCCATGGTGTTTCCCCAAGCATTGGACCTACTATGATAGCTAACGCTACAACTGGTAAAATCCCTAGGTTCGCAATCACCTTTAATATAGAATGGTTTTCTCTAATACTTTTAAAATGATTTGAGAATAAAAGATAGAAACCTAATCCTACACAAATAATAATAGATAATGGAAAACTATCAAACTTAGCACCCTTCTTAAAAATAAGAATTACAGCTGCAAAACCTGCACCCATTATAATTCCTGATTGCATTGCATTAGGAACAATAGAAACAATTTTTTTACCAAGTCCTGTAACACCTAAAATAATTGCTAAAATACCTAAAGACATCTCAAATGCAATTAAAGCTTGCATTCTCTCAGGACCCATTTCATATTGACTAATATGAAGCATCAAAAGTGGAATAGCTGGCGTTACCCATCCTGGGACTACCGGATCTCCTAAAAATACATGTGCACAATAGAATAATCCATTTAGTACAACAATTGCCATAGCTACTTCAAAAGGCATTCCTAAATACTCTTGAAGCATTGGAACTGCCCCAAGACAGACTGCACACATTAATAATCCCTGAATATAATCCGCCCATTCGAATTTGTAATGGATAAATGGAATACGAATTTTAAACGGCCCTGCTGGAATATACGGTTGTTCTTTTCCTAACTCTCTCTTCATCGCCATAATATTTCCTCCTTTTTATTGTTGTTTTTTAAGTTTTGTAATTTTCAGTACAAATGTATAAATTTTTATTAGTCCTGTTAAAACATTTTTGTAATTTTATGTAATTATCCAACTTTCTTTTTCACACAAAATGTTCCTCTAAAAAATTAAAAAAGGGAGAAAGGAGCTTCCCCCTTTTTTATAATTATTATCTATTTTGTAGCCGCCGCTTCTCTTGCTGCTACAGAAACTTCATCAATTCTAGCAATTTTTCTTGCTAAATCTTTCTTATGAGGTAGATTTCCTTGTCTTGCAATCATAATTCTTTGTGCTTGCGGAGAACCTGCTCCATGCATTGATTCTGTTCTATATCCTACTGCTGCTGTTCCTAATGTCATATTTTCAATCAGTCTTAGTACTCTCATTCTATGCTCTGTTGGAACTACATTTACGCCTTTGAAGTATTTCTCGCAAACAGGTCCAATTACTGGATGTTTGAAATCTTGTTCTGATGGCATTGTTACCATAAGTCCTCCAGCAATATCTTCTGCAAGTCTTGTGATTTCATATGGGAATCTTGTTACATTTTGCTTACATACATTTGCAAGTAATAAATCGATTTGATAGTTTCCAGCCTCTGTTGGATATCCTTCTGCTGAACAGGCAATACCACAGCAGTATAATGTTTCATTTAAGTGAGTCATTTCGATTAATTTATCTTTAACGTGAGAAGCTTTTGCTGCTCCATTGAATTCTGCTGCAAGTGCTGCTGCTCCTATAAGTACATCCCCAACACCTACTTTACATCCACCATAACTTTGACGATGGTATCCTGCAAATCTTTCTACTAGCATTCCTGCAAATTCTACTTCTCCATTTAGGAAAATTCTATCATTTGGAATGAATACATTATCAAATACTACTAATGCTTCTTGTCCACCAAATTGTTTGTTTCCTACATCAATATCTGCACCTTCTTCTAACTTTCTTGTATCGCAACTTTGTCTTCCATAGATCATATAAATTCCTTCTGCATCTGTTGGTACTGCGAAAGATACTGCGTAAGCTTCGTCTCCTTCTCTCATAGCAATTGTTGGCATAATTAAATGTTCATGTGAGTTAATAGAACCTGTTTGATGGGCTTTTGCTCCTTTTACAACAATACCATCTTCTCTTTGCTCTACTACGTGTAAGAAAAGATCAGGATCATGTTGCTTACTTGGTGCTAAACTTCTATCTCCTTTAGGGTCAGTCATCGCTCCATCTATTACTAAGTCATTCTTCTGTACATACTCTAAATACTTTTTGAAGTTTTCATGGTACTTTGTTCCATGTGCTTTATCTGTTTCAAAAGTTGTGCTATATACTGCATTGAAGGCATCCATACCAACACATCTTTGGAAGCATGATCCAGTTTTTTGTCCAAGAAGTCTTAGCATTTTTACTTTCTTTCTTAAATCATCTGTGCTTTGATGTAAATGTGTAAAACGATTTACTTTTTCCCCAGTTAAGTTAGATGTAGCTGTCATCAAATCTTCATATTGAGGATCATGTGCTAATTCATAAGTCATTGCTACTGAATTGATAGATGGTCTAATTACTGGATGGTCTACAAAGTTTTCAACCAATTCTCCAAACATATACACCTTTACATCCAATTTTCTTAAACTTTCAAGATATTGTTCTTTTGTCATTAATGCCATTTAAAATCAGCTCCTTTTTATTTTTCGATATATTTTTAACAAAGCAAGGGTTGTGCCATATTTTATATAAACCTCCATATTTTTTATAAAATATGCCATAATGTATTTATTTTACTAGTTTCAACCAGATAATTAATTTATTTCCTAATTCTTTCTCCTTACCTATTTTGTTTTATAAAGAAAAAAATCCGTTGCTATAATGCAACAGATTTTTTTGAATTTCTCACTTCAATATTTTTCATTTTTCAGGCTTTTTATGACAATCCCCTTATTTTTTATCATCGTTGCAAAAATACAACTATATTGCATTTTTGCAACTAATGCATCTTTCTGTATTTTTTCCTTTTTCTGACAAATGTAGATGCATCTATCCCTAAAACTTTCGCTGCACTCCTTACATTTCCATACTTTTCAAAAGCTTTATCAAGGAGTTCCATTTCCACCTTTGCAACAGCATCCTTTAACGGTACAATGCCCTCTCCTAAAACTAACTCTCTATTTATATTACTAGCAACTATTTTTTTAGGAAGATCCTCAAAGGTAATTTTACTTTCACTACTCATAATAAATACTCTTTCCACAATATTTTTCAATTCCCGAACGTTTCCTGGCCAATCATATTCATACAATACCCCCAGTGCATCTTTACTAAATTCTTTATCCCAATGATATCTCTCATTAAGTTCGGAAAGAAAATAGCGCACAAGAGGTAGAATATCTCCTCTTCTTTCTCTTAAAGGAAGAATATTAATAGGCACAACATTTAACCTATAGTAAAGATCTTCTCGAAACTGTTTTTGTTTTACCATCTCTTCAAGATCACGATTCGTTGCAGCTAAAATACGAACATCTATTTTAACAGATACAGTCCCACCAACACGCTTAATTTCCCTTTCCTGAAGTGCTCTAAGAAGTTTCACTTGCATATCTAAAGGTAATTCTCCTACTTCATCTAAAAACAAGGTTCCTCCATTTGCAACTTCAAACAACCCTACTTTACCTTCTCTATTCGCTCCAGTAAAAGCCCCTTTTTCATACCCAAATAATTCAGATTCAATTAAATTCATAGGAATTGCACCGCAATTAATTTTTATAAATTGATTTCTCTTTCGATTGCTATTCTTATGAATAAATTTTGCTGCTTCCTCTTTTCCAACCCCTGTTTCTCCTAATAACAATACCGTTGTATCCACCTTTGCAACTCTTTTTGCAATCCGCATGGTCTCAAGCATTTTTTCATCTTCAGCAACAATATGCAAAGTATTTAAAAGCTGTAATCGCATTTCTTCAATCTCAGAATAATACTTTTGTGCCAGCTCTTTATTTTTTTCAAGCTGTTCCTTAAGCTTTGCAAGTTCCGTAATATCTCTCACATTTGTCACTACCATTGAAATTTTTCCGTTCTTATCAAAAATAGGGGTACTGGTAACCAATGCATTCTTTCCTGTTCGGAATTTTTGATGAATAGTAGTTGTTTTTCTAGTTTTCAATACTCTTAGAGTAGCTGACTCAGAAATGCATCCAGATTTTTCTAATTCTATCATATTGCTCCCTAGCATTTCTTCTCTTTTTACCCCAGTAATTCTTTCATAGGCTTTATTAATCTTCATCGTATTTGCTTGTCCATCTGTAATATAAATACCATCATAAGAAGATTCAATGACCGCATCTAATTTTTTTGATAATTGTTGTACAGTGTTTAATTCATCTATTGTACTTTGTAAATCAGAACTGTCTTTAAAAACAATGACGCCAGCAGCAACCTCTTCCTCTTTGAATAAAGGAATACGATCACATATGAGTTCTTTATCCTTAAACTGAATTTTTTCTGTATATGTAGTCATTCCTGTTTTAACAGTTTCATGAAGTTTTAATTCTGGTAAAACACATTCTACTTCTAGACCCCCAATGTCCTTGTTATCCAAATCCAATATCCTGATAGCAGAAGGATTACACCGGGTAATCAATCCCTCCTGATTAACGATGATGACTCCATTATTCGTAGACTGCAAAATTGCTTTGATCTCTTTAGACTCCTGAACTTCTTTTTCTAGAAGTCTTTTTGATAAATCAGTACGAGTAAGGATTCCTACTAAATTCCCATTTTCATTAACAACCGGCAATCTTCCTACCCCAGCATCCCAAGCATCTTTTATATCCGCATCCTCGTTTATAGTAATAACCCTTTTAGAAGAAATTTTGTCTATGCAAGTAAGTGGAGAAACTTTATTTACAAAGGCTTTCATCAATTCAGTTTTTGTAATAATACTTATGAGTTTTCCATATTTATCAACCACAGGTGCACCGTCAATACGATTCGAAATAAAAATTTTCACAACATCATTCAATGTATCATTGACGGTTACCACAATAGGGTCTTTTGTCATCAAATCTTTAACCTTCAATAAGACACCTCCCTATTTATATCAATATTACCATTATATCACATACATAACAAAAAAAATCCTAGTAGATACTAGGATTCTGATTTCTTTTGGAGGCGGCACCCAGATTTGAACTGGGGAATAAAGGTTTTGCAGACCTCTGCCTTACCACTTGGCTATGCCGCCATAGTTGGAGCGGAAGACGGGATTCGAACCCGCGACCCTCGCCTTGGCAAGGCGATGCTCTACCACTGAGCCACTTCCGCATGTTATCAATACTATAAACTAAGATTTAGTTCTAATTGAATCTCTAACTCATTACTAAGTGATTCACACGAAATCAAAGATTTCGGTTCTCTACTTATACCACTGAGCCACTTCCGCATGCTACAATTACCAAAATTTTATATTTTGTGTGATTGTAGTACTCAGAAACTTTAGTTTCTGAGTTTCCTTGCATGTTATATATATTCACTTTCACTTCCATTTATACCAAAATATTTATTGATGGTGCCCAGAGGCGGAATCGAACCACCGACACGGGGATTTTCAGTCCCCTGCTCTACCGACTGAGCTATCTGGGCAAATTGGCGACCCGGAAGGGGTTCGAACCCTCGACCTCCAGCGTGACAGGCTGGCATTCTAACCAACTGAACTACCGGGCCAATTTGAAATATGGTGGGCGCAATAGGGATCGAACCTATGACCCCCTGCTTGTAAGGCAGGTGCTCTCCCAGCTGAGCTATGCGCCCCTAAAAATCTTTGTTCTTACTGACAAAGAATATTATACCACGAATACCTATAATGTCAAGAATTATTTCAAACAATTGGCAGAACTAGCATAATGCTAATTCCACCAATTATTTTGCCTGCTCTAATAATCTTAATAAATGTTCTTTGTCAAAATGATACTTTGTATTGCAAAAATGACAAGTAAGCTCTGCTTGTCCATCTTCTTCAATCATTTCTTTTAAGTCTTTTTCTCCTACACTAATAAGTGCCTTTTCTAGTTTCTCAACAGAACAATCACAAACTAATTTTATCTCTTTTTTATCTAATATTTCAAAATCAAAACCTTCCAAGATTATTTTTAGCATTTCTTCTTCAGCTACTGCCGTTTCCATAATCTTCGTAATAGGCGGAAGATTTTTTAATCTTTCTTCAAGTTTTATAATAACATCTTCCTCTGCATCTGGTAAAACTTGAATAATCAATCCTCCTGCTTCCTTTACAGAATAATCCCTATCTACTAAAACACCTAATGCTACAGCAGAGGGTTGTTGTTCTGAATAAGCAAAATATGCAGTAAAATCTTGTGCTATCTCTCCAGATACTAAATCTGATTGCCCAACGTAAGGCTCTTTCAAACCTAAATCTTTGATTACTACCATCTTTCCATTGGTTCCTACAGCCCCACCAACATCTAGTTTTCCATCTTGTCTTAAGGGTAGCTCTACATATGGATTTGCCACATATCCCTTTACATTTCCATTAGGATCTGCTACTGCTAAAATTTGTTTTACTGGTCCATCTCCCTTTATTTGCACAGATAATTTGTCCCGATCTCCCTTAAGCATCATTCCCATCATAGCTGTTGCTGTAAGTGTTCTTCCTAAGGCTGCCGTTACAACAGGTGTTGTATCATGTATTTTTCTTGCTTCTTCAACTAAACCTGTTGTAACAGCAAAAAAAACTCTTAAATTTTTATTAGCAGCTACTGCACGAATAACATAGTTCTTCATTACCTATTCCTCCTTATTACTAACTATATATAGTATCCCTAATAAGCATCTATTTATAAACACAATAAAAGCCCTGATATGACAGGGCTATTCGACACTACAAGTTATTAAAGTTTTTTATTACACTTCTATGTATAAGCTTTTATTACGCTTTAGTAACGTTTGTAGCTTGAGGTCCTTTTTCTCCTTGAACTACTTCAAATTGAACAGCTTGACCTTCTTCTAAAGTTTTGTAACCATCCATAGCGATTGCTGAGTAATGTACGAAAACATCATCACCATTCTCTCTTGAAATAAATCCATAACCTTTTTCTGAGTTAAACCATTTTACAGTACCTTTTTCCATCGAAATAATACCTCCTAACAAATTTCATGCGCAATTTCTTTACGCTATTTAGAGTTTATCATAGCTCTTAATTTATGTCAATGAAAGGAAAAACTTTCACCCTACTTCTCACATACAAAGTAAATTCTTTCACTTTCATTCTTAGTTTTTTCAAATGTAAAGGCCTCAAATTTTTCTATTTTACGGAATCCTACCGTGCTTAATTTTTCTACTATTTCATTTTCTTTATAGGCCTTTTGACTATGGGATTCTTCATATTTTTTATATACGTCTCCTTCTTTTGAAAAAATAGTTAAATCAAAATCACAAACACTTCGATCTTCATCAAAATAATTTTCCCATATATAAGAAACTTCTTGAAAGTTTTCAGCATATGTATTGTTCCCAAGTATGTTTGATAATTTATAATAAGAACTAATATCGAATACAAATAAGCCCTTCGTTTTTAAATCATTGTATACATTCTGAAATACTTTTAATAAATCTTTCTCATCAATAATATAATTGATGCCATCACAAATACATAAAATACTATCCAATTCACTAGGTAATGCTAGCTCTCTCATATCATGATTTAAGTAGATTACTTCAACCCCCATATCTCTCGCTTTTTCTTGAGCAACAAAAAGCATATCCTCTGAAAGATCTACTCCAATAAGATTATACCCTCTTCGGGCTAAAATATTCGTAATATTCCCTGTACCACAAGCTAGTTCTGCAATATTTTGGGGTTTTATATTGTATTTTTCAAATATCCTTTCAATATAATCAACCCAATTCTCATAATCCACATCTTCCATCAGTTGATCATATACATAAGCAAAAGCACTATAGCTATTCATTTCATCTCTCCTCTATTTTTTATACTTCTCAACTTCATAAGTATAAAAGCAAAATTCTTTATCAAAACTTACCCTCTACATTTAGTTAAAAATTCTATTCCAGCTGAATCATTTTATACGCTACCTTATAGGTCAGAACATCTTATTTTATTTTTATATCAAACAATACAACAATCTATAATTATGCTACTTTTATATTATAACGATTTTATTCCTTTTAGAAAAGAAAAAGAGATAGGAACACCCTATCCCTCAACTGAATTTTTCTTTTTTAGCTCCTTCTTTTTCACTGTAATTAGTCCACCGATTCTTCCAGTCTCTTTTGCAGTAAGTCCACCCCATCCAAGTGTTTCCACTTTTTCCATTAATCCTAACTCTTTTGCAATTTCATATTTCCATTTGTCTTCAATGGTTTCTATCTTTTTCTTTTTATTCTTCTCACTATTTTTTTTAGACATTTATACCCCTCCCCTATTGGTATTATGGGTAAGGGGTATAATTTTTATACCTTAAGTTTTAAATCATAATAATATTTTTGTAAAATCCTTTAATTATTGGGTAAGTTTTTAAGGGTTTTATATAATATTCCTACAAGTATTAAAGAAATAATTAATTCCGGTAACAAATATGAACTATTATAACCAATAGAAAAAATCCATGGATTTGTGTCCCCTGCATAAGATGCCCATAAAATTACTCCTGATAGAACATGAGATATAAATCTTCCAAGTATACCTATAAATACACCTGCTAATACTCCTGCAAAGCTTTTTTTTAACAATCCTGCTAATCCTAACAATCCAAAAGGAATAATATAATCTAGTAGAATACATAATATATGAGTAGAATACATAGGTCCTAAAATAAATTGTAATATTCCATATACAACTCCTGCTAATATACCCGGTCTTACCCCCCACCTTACTGCATAAAATAAAATGGGTACCATACTTCCAGCTGTAACCGATCCTCCATTTGGACCCTCATATACTTTTAAATAGCTTAAAATTTGTGCTAAGGCAATCATCATTCCAGCTTCCACTAACATTCTAGTAGACATTTTTCTCATTTTTACTCTCTCCTTTGTATTTTAAAATAAAAAAACTGCATTCTAAAAATGCAGCATAAAATTTAACAATTTTCCTACGCTGGCATTATCCAGATCAGGTTATGGGTCGGAACACAAATAACTCCCTCTCAGCCAATTTTCAGCTCCCCGTCACTATTTATTTTTACACTTCAAAAATACCTAATCCAATTAATCCTGATCCTGTATGCACTCCTAAAACAGGACTAATTTGACCGAAAAAAGTTTCCTCTACATTTCCAATTTCTTTAATTCTTTCAAGAAGGTTTGAAGCCTCTTTTTCAGCATATCCATGCATAACAGCTACATAACATCTCTTATTGGTTAATTTTTCTTTTGCAATTTTATAAAGTTCTTCTATAGATTTTTTTCTTCCTCGTACTTTTGTATAAGAATAATATTTTCCTTCTTCATCTACAGAAATAACCGGCTTTATTCCAAGTAGTTCTCCTATAGTCCCTTCTACGACGCCAATTCTTCCTCCTTTTCTTAAATAATCTAGGGTCTTTAGTACAAAAAAAAGTTTTGAATTGTTTATTCCTTTTTCTGCCTTTTCATAGGCTTTCAAAAAATCATTTGATATCTTTATTTCCTTAGCTGCTTGAAGAACTATAAACCCTAGCCCAATAGATAAGTTTTTAGCATCCAATAATTTGATCTCTAATTCTTTAAAAGAATCTGTCAAGTTTTTCACCATATTATAGGTACCACTCAACCCACTAGAAATAAACAACCCTAAAACATGAGTATATCCTTCTTCTTTCAATCTTTCAAATAAATCAGTTACATCTTCTGGTGAAGGTAACGAAGTTTTAGGAATCTCTTCTTCTAATTTTCCGTAAACTTCCTCTGCAGAGATTTCTACTCGATCTCTATACTCTTTACTTGAATAAATGATTCGAAGAGGAAGTATTTTTATATCATATTCTTGTACAACTTCATCAGGTAAATCACAAGAAGAATCCGTAACAATAGCAATTTTATTCATTTAAACACTCCCAACTTTATGCAGCCATAATATATTTCAATTGTATATATGCAACATATATAAATATAATAACCGTTAGCAGTATAGGTGTAAATATAAATATAGACATTTTTTTAGGTTCTACATTATTTTCTACCTCATTATTTATCCTATAAGATACACTTTTTGTTTCTTTTATAATCATTCTTATCAGAAAATACGCTATAGAACCTGCTACAACAGCAATCATCCCCATAAAAATAGTAGCAAAGATTAATTGCATTGTACTTGACATCTGATTCTGCACCTCTACATTGGGCTTAGGTAATTTTGAATTGAAATAATTTAAAAGGAATCCAAAGGTTACGGCTATCCCATTATTTGTCATATGTCCAACGATTCCTGCAAATATAGAATCTGTTCTATATACCAAAAACCCGAAAACAA
Organism: Crassaminicella profunda; assembly: GCF_019884785.1. Lineage (GTDB taxonomy): Bacteria > Bacillota > Clostridia > Peptostreptococcales > Thermotaleaceae > Crassaminicella > Crassaminicella profunda. The sequence continues at coordinate 1,093,975 of NZ_CP082326.1, read as the reverse complement.
GTCCAAGGATCATAGGTCCTGCAAAATTTTGAATATTAAAGTGAAACAGTCCAAACAAAAGAGCTGATAGTACAATGGCATTTACTTGACCAAATCTTTCATACCCCCGCATGACAAGTCCTCTAAAAAATACTTCTTCACATATTCCTGCTGACATAGCAATAATAAGCATTAGCACAAAATATTCACCTATATTATTAGCAGTAGGAATAGGTGGTGGCTGAATCTTTCCTAAAGTACTAAGAACTGTCATAACGATTAAATTAAAAAACAAAGCCACTGGATAAACAAATATTGTAATCCCAACAATGGTCAAAATATGTTTCCCTTTTAATTTGTTGAGTCTCAAAACCCTTTTGAATGAATCTCCTTTTAATTTAATATAAATCAGTGGCGGTAATAGTACAAGAATATATTCTGTAATGATCAATCCACTTTTTATATCTTTACTCTGTACATAGTATCCTACTGTTAATAGCAAAAGAGCTGTAACTAAGTATAATATATTTATTCCTAATACTCCTATTGTATCCTTTTTTTCCAAAAAATCCACTCCTTATACACAACTTTATTCAAATCCATTCATAGTCCTTAAAATATTCACATATACTTGTATACCCATAAGCAAAACATCTTCATGAAAATTAAAACAGCAATTGTGAAGAGGATATATAGCTTCCTCTTTCTCATTTCTAACTCCTAAAAAGAAAAACAGTCCTGGTATTTCCTTTTGAAAATAAGAAAAATCTTCAGCAATCATCTGTGGTTCTACCAAATCAATATTTTCCCTTCCAACAGCTTTGATAAGAGTGTCTACTAAATCAGCATCATTATTTATTGCTGGATACATATCTCGAAAGATAATATCTATTCTACAATCATACATTTTTTCAATGCCTTTTGCTAAATCTATCATTCTTTCTTTCATCTTTTTATATACATCTTCATGAAAAGCCCTTAGTGTTCCTTCCAAATGGGCATTTGCTGCAATAATATTTCGCCTTTCTCCTGACCACATTTTTCCTATGGTCAGCACAGCGCCCTTCACAGGATTAATACTTCTGCTTACAATGGTCTGATAAGACGTAATCAAATTAGCAGCAATTACAATACTATCCTTTGCTTTTTGAGGAATAGCACCATGACCACTCTCTCCATAGATTACTATATCAAATTCACCAGTCTGAGCCATCATAGGGCCTTTCTTGCATCCGACTCTCCCCTCTTTCACTTCTGGATAAACATGTAATCCTATGATTTTATCAATATGAAATTTTTCTAAAACCCCTTCTTCAATCATAGGACGAGCTCCCCCAGGTCCTTCTTCTGCTGGTTGAAACAAAAAAACAATATTATCTATTAGCTTTTCCTTATTCATAGATAAGTATTTTGCAAGGCCCAAAACAACCCCCATATGTGCGTCATGTCCACAAGCATGCATCATACCCTTATGCTTTGACCTATAAGAAAGTTTTGTCGCCTCTTCAATATTAAGGGCATCCATATCTGCTCGAAATGCAATGGTCTTTTCTCCAACACTTCCTTTTAAATATCCTATAACACCTGTTTTTGCAATATTTTTATAAACCTTTACACCATACTCCTCAAGTTTTTCCACAATAAAACCACTGGTCTTTTCCTCTTCAAATGCAATTTCAGGAATCTTATGAAGCTCTCTTCTCGTAAGAATTACTTCTTCCTTGATCTTTATAATTTCTTTTTCAATATGAATCATTTTCTCACCCCAACCTCTAATAAAATTGCCTATACAGTATTGTATCCTTTTTTTTAATCTTAGAAAAGTAAAAGTTTTTAGTTGACACAACTTTTAAGTTATGTTACGATACGTAAAAATGAATATTCAAAAGCGTTGTGTTTTAGAGGTTGCGATAGACAATAAGTATTTTAAACTAGGTAAAGGGAACTGTCATGTTTAAAAGAAAGGTGTTATCGCCGAAGTAATATGTCTCATCCCTTGAGAATATTACTGGCATTATGTTGAATAAGCATAATACTGTCATTACTAGATTACCCAAGCTATTAATGGTGCGCTACTTCACACGGGGTGAAAGTTGTATTCTTTTCAGTACTAAGCGGCTGAGAGTACCTTTTACTCTTTTGCCGTTTTTTTATTGGTTCTCACCTTTTGATCCCAATAAAGTCACACCTCTATACACTTCCTTTGTAAATCTTAAAATCCCTAAAATTTTTCAAAAATATTTTGACAGATATTACATAATCATATATCATAAATGTAACCAAATGTTCATAATTATATTATAATAATATTAGCATAAGTTAATCACCAAAATATAAACACAGGGGGCAATTGTGTTGATAACAGAAGCTCGAAGAAAAAAAATATTAGAACTTATTGAAAGAGAAGGGATTGTCAACTTACAACAATTAACAGACACCTTTGATGTATCCATTTATACTATCAGACGAGATCTTACAACCTTAGAAAAAAAAGGACTTCTAAAAAAAACCCATGGTGGAGCTGTTAGAGTAGAAAAATCAAAATGGATTCCATCTATAGAAGAAGGAAAAATAGAAGCCCTTGAAGAGAAAAAAAAGATCGCCCAAAAAGCAGTAGAATTTGTAGATGATGGTGATACCATCATACTTATGGGTAGTATGGTTAGTTTATTAATGATTCCATTGATTAAAGATAAAAATATTACAGTAGTTACAAATTCTTTAGATGTGGCAAAAGACCTCTCTCAGATTTCTAATATTGAAACAATCATGATTGGTGGTCATATTAAAAACTACAAAGGAAACATACTAGGCTCTAGAGCCATAAATGATCTAAAAAATTATTATTTTGACAAAGCCTTTATTCCATGTGCTGGCATTAATCATACAGGTGTTAGCACTTCAACCATTGACAGTAGCGATTTTTCAAAAGCTGTTATCGAAAGTAGCAGACAAAACATCATCATTACAGACTACAGAAAAATTGGAAGAATTACCTTTGCTCATGTATGTGATCTTGATAAAATTCATATACTCATTACAGATGATAAAGGGAATAAAGACGAAATAAGCAAAATAGCAAAAAAAGGAATACATGTGGAAATTGGAAATATTTCAATATAAAAAAACAAATTTAGGGGGTAATAAAGATGAAAAAAGTAAATATTGCAGTAGTAGGTGCTACTGGTATGGTTGGAAGAACATTCTTAAAGGTATTAGAAGAAAGAGATTTTCCATATGAAAATCTATATGTCTTTGCATCTAAAAAATCAGCTGGTCAAAAAGTAACTTGTAAAGGTAAAGATTTTACAGTGGAAGAATTAACTGAAAATTCTTTTGATAGAGATATTGACATTGCCCTTTTCTCAGCAGGTGGTGATATTAGTAAAAGATTCGCTCCTATTGCTGCTTCAAAAGGTGTAATCGTTGTAGATAACAGTAGTGCTTGGAGAATGGATAAAGATATTCCACTAGTGGTTCCTGAAGTAAATCCTGAAGACATTAAATGGCATAAAGGAATCATTGCAAATCCTAATTGTTCTACTATTCAAGCAGTAGTTGCTCTAAAGCCACTACACGATAAATTTAATATAAAAAGAATCGTATACTCTACTTACCAAGCTGTATCTGGTTCAGGTGTAAAGGGTGTAGCAGATCTTGAAGAGGGTTTAAAGGGGAATGATCTTTTATCCGCTTATCCACATCCTATCGCAGGAAATTGTCTTCCTCATATTGACGTATTTTTAGAAAATGGTTATACAAAAGAAGAAATGAAAATGATTAACGAAACACAAAAGATTTTAAATGATTACGATTTAAAAATTACAGCAACTACTGTAAGAGTTCCTGTAAGAGATGCTCATAGTGAATCTATTAATATAGAATTTGAAAAACCTTTCCAATTAGAAGAAGTAAGAAATATTTTCGAAAATGCTCCTGGCATAGTGGTTCAAGATAATGTAGCTAATAATGTTTATCCACTAGCTAGAAATGCTGCAGGACATGATGAAGTATATATCGGTCGTATAAGACGAGACTTCAGTCTTGAAAATGGTCTGAATTTATGGGTAGTCGCAGATAACATCAGAAAAGGTGCAGCAACAAATACAGTTCAAATTGCAGAAATTTTGATTCCTACTCTAGAGTAATCAGCATAAAATAATATAGAGTCTTAAATAATAATGAAAGGATGGTTTTTATGAGTTTATTTACCGGTTCTGGCGTTGCCATTATTACTCCTTTTAAAGATGGAAAGGTAAACTTTAAAAAGCTAGAAGAAATGTTAAATTGGCATGTAGAACAAGGAACAGATGCTATTGTTATCTGTGGTACTACTGGAGAAGCTTCTACTATGACAGATGAAGAACAAAAGAAAACCATTAAATTTACAGTAGAAAAAATTAACGGGCGTATTCCAGTAATCGCCGGAACAGGAAGTAACTGTACAAATCATGCTATAGAAATGAGTCAATATGCAGAAAAAATTGGTGCAGATGGTGTATTAGTCATTACTCCATACTATAACAAAACTACACAAAAGGGTCTTATTGCACACTTTGGCGCTGTAGCAAAAGCTATAAGTATTCCAATTATCGTTTATAATGTTCCTGGAAGAACTGGAGTAAATATACTCCCTAAAACTTTGGCTGCTTTAGCCCATCAATATTCTAATGTAAAAGGCGTAAAGGAAGCTAGTGGAAATATTGCTCAAGTGGCGGAAATGGCTCGTCTAACTCCTGATGACTTTTCCATTTATTCTGGTAATGATGATATGGTTGTTCCTTTAATGTCTCTAGGAGGCTCTGGTGTCATTTCTGTTGTTGCAAATATTGCTCCTAAGGATACCCATACAATGGTACAAAACTTCATTGATGGAAATGTAAAAGGAGCTTGCAAATTGCAACTTCATATGAAAGCATTAATTGATTCATTATTCATAGAAGTAAATCCTATCCCAGTAAAAACAGCTATGAATTTAATGAATTTTGAAGTAGGAAATCTTCGATTACCACTGGTAGAGATGGATGATGAAAACTTAACCGTTTTAAAACAAAGAATGAAAGAGTATGGTTTAATTCAATAGGGAGGGATTTTCTTCATGAAAGTAATTTTAAGTGGATGCAATGGAAAAATGGGTAGAGTTTTAGTAAAACTAATCTCCCAAGAAAAAGATATGGAAATTATAGCTGGAATCGACATGAATCATGAAAGATACGAAAATTCATTCCCTGTCTATGAAAAAGCTGAATTCTGTAAAGAAAAAGCTGATGTACTCATTGATTTTTCTCATCACAGTGCATTAGCAGATGTTTTAGCATATAGCGTAAAAACAAAAACTCCTTTGGTTGTAGCAACTACAGGACTTAGTGGAGAAGATTTAAAAAGTCTTATGGAATCTTCTAACAATATCCCTATATTCCAAACAGGAAATATGTCCTTAGGGGTTAATGTTCTTACGAATTTAGCTAAATCCGCAGCTACTGGATTAAGAGATTTTGATATTGAAATTATTGAAAAGCATCACAATCAAAAAGTAGATGCCCCTAGTGGTACTGCTTACTTAATTGCTAATGGCATTAATGAATCTTTTAATAATGAAAAAGAATTTATCTATGGCAGATATGGCCGCAGTGAAAAAAGGAAAGATACTGAAATAGGCATCCATGCTATTCGTGGAGGTAATATTGTTGGAGAACATACAGTTATTTTCGCAGGACCTGATGAAATAATAGAAATCAAGCATACAGCCCTTTCTAAAGATATATTTGGTTTAGGTGCAATAAAAGCCGCAAGGTTTTTAAATGCACAAAAAAATGGTTTCTATAACATGAATGATTTATTAAAATAACTGAAATGATAATAGAAAGAGAAAGGACTGATTTTACTAATGACTACAGAAAAAAATTCAACCAATGCAAACATAGATTTGACAAACCCTTATGAAATTGCAAAATTTATTAAGCATGTAAAAAAATCTACTCCTGTAAAAGTTTATGTAAACGGTGATCTTAGTGATGCGCCAACTACAAATATGAAAAAATTTGGTCAAGATAACTTTTGGGTAATCTTTGGTGAGCATAGTGAAGTATTAGATTACTTATCAGAACATGAAAATATAATCAATTATTACGAAATAGAAAATGATCGAAGAAACTCTGCTATTCCTATGCTTGATCTAAAAGAAATCAATGCACGTATTGAACCTGGTGCCATCATAAGAGATCGTGTGAAAATAGGAAAAAACGCCGTTATCATGATGGGAGCTGTCATTAATATCGGTTCTGAAGTCGGAGAAGGTACTATGATTGATATGAACGCAGTCCTTGGAGCTCGTGCTACCATCGGCAAAAACGCCCATGTAGGTGCAGGGGCTGTTATTGCAGGTGTATTAGAGCCCCCTAGTGCAACTCCAGTTATCGTAGAAGATGATGTACTAATCGGTGCTAATGCAGTAATCTTAGAAGGAGTATGTATAGGAAAAGGAGCCGTTGTTGCTGCTGGAGCTATCGTTACAAAGGATGTTCCTGCTGGATGCGTTGTTGCTGGCTCTCCTGCAAAAGTTATCAAGGAAAAAGACGAAAAAACTGCAGATAAGACACAATTATTAGATGATCTAAGAGGTTAAAAAATAAAAGCTGAGGAAATTTCCTCAGCTTTATTTTTTAGAAAGAAAATTGATCTTTTTTAGGGAATAATCCAAAAAGTCCTCCTGTATGAATAAACAAGATATTTTTACACTCCTTTAAATTTCCTCTTTTAATCTCTTCTACCAAACCATACATGGCTTTTCCTGTATAAACAGGATCTAATATAAGCCCCTCTAGTTTGGCTAATTCATGGATAAACCTTAGCTCTTCAGGACGGCTCAAAGCATACCCAACTCCTACATATCCATCTATCATATTTATTTCTTCTTTAGAGAATTTTATAGGCTTATTTGTATACTCAAAACTTTCATGAAGTATATTAAATATAGCTTCTTTAAAATAATTAGCATCATCACATACATTCACACCAAATATTTTTGCATTATTTTCACTTACTTCATTTGCATAAAAGAGTCCTGCATAAGTCCCTCCAGAACCCACAGCTGTAACAATAGCATCAAATTTTATCCCCATTTCCTCTTCTTGCTTTAAAATTTCCTCCATAGCATGATAATACCCAAAAGTACCAATACCATTAGAAGCTCCCTCTGGTATAATATATGCCTTATGTCCTTTTTTATCTAATTCAGCTTTTACTTCTTTCATAATATCCATTCTATGATCTCTATATTCATCAGCAGTAATAAATCGAATTTGTGCACCTAATACTTGATCTAAAAAGCAATTTCCCTCTACCTTCTTTTCTCCCTTACTTCTAAGGACTAAAAATGAATTGATCCCTAGTTTTGCAGCAACAGCAGCAGTAGCTCTTGCATGATTAGATTGAATCCCTCCACAAGTAATCAGATAGTCGCAACCTTGATTTAGTGCTTCTTTCACAGTATACTCTAACTTTCTTACTTTGTTTCCAGAAATTTCGGTTCCCGTTTGATCATCTCTTTTTATGTATATTTCATGTCCCTCTAATTTTTGAGACAACCGTTCTAGTTTTTCAATCTTTGTAGGTAAATTTGCAATTTTTATTTTAGCAGGTAATTTCATTATAACTCATTCCCCTTTATCATAGTTTATTATCGCTATACATCCAGTATATACCATTCACTTTTCATTTTCCAATTGAGCAAAGCCGAAGTATAATACTTCAGCTTTTATTCTCTTCTATGAACTTCATTAATCTATATTTTTTCAGTGATTCTTTATTGTGCATGTGCACCCAATCTCTGCTTCATCCAATCTTTTCCTTCTACCAATCTAGTAACCATCATAGATGCTACTGCATCTCCAGATGCATTGATCATCGTAGCAATTGGATCTACTAAAAATCCGATTGTAGCTATAATAGGAAATGCTTCTGCTGGAAATCCATACATATTTACAATAAGCATTTCTCCTATAAGTCCACCTCCTGGTACTCCTGACATAACTACTCCACCTAATACAGATAACAGGATTGCACTAACATATGTTCCCATCCCTTCAAATGGCATATCAAATATTCCGAACATAAAAGATATCTTTAGTATAGAACTAAGACATGTACCATCCATATGCATAGTAGCACCTATTGGAAGTACAATTTCTCTAATATCTTTTGGTACCCCCATCTTCTCAGTAGCTTCTAAATTAACAGGTAATGTTGCAATACTACTTTGAGTTGCTAGTGCTGTTATGGCAGGAGATATAATATTTTTAAAGCATGTAGTAACACCTTGTTTTCCTCCTGCAAAATAAGTGTATGCAGTAAAAGCTATAATAAAATATAGAATACATACAGGATAATAAATTAGCATAGCATGTGCATAAGAACCTAATAATTCCGGACCAAATTCTCCTATCAAGGAAGCGAAGTAAGCACCTAAACCTATGGGCGCATAGTACATCAGTAAAGATACCATTTTTAAAAATACATCTGATAATGCATTGAGTCCATTAGCGATTATTTTTCCTTTTTCTCCAATCATATTGATACATAATCCAAAGATAATAGAGAATATAATTAACGGTAACATATTTTTTCTAGAGATTAAATCAGGGAAATCCTTTACCGTCAAGGCTGATACAATTTGATCGGCTGTTTCAAAAGGTTCTATAGCTTGAGTAGCCTGTAATTTCAGGTTAACACCTTCTGCTGGTGGGAATACATTCACTACAACAATCATTATAAAAGCAGCAATCAAACCAGTTATGGCAAATGTTAAAAATAAGTTTCCTAATATTTTACCAAGTCTTTTTAAATTAGCCATATTCGATACAGCACTACTTATTGAAAGAAAAACTAAAGGTACTACAATGGTAAACATACCATTTAAAAACAAATCCCCTAAAGGTTTAAATATACTTGCTTTTTCCCCCATTTGAATTCCTATTAAACTACCAAGCACAATCCCTGTTAACAGGATAATAGGAAATCTATATGCTTTCCAAATACTTTGCTTTTGTTTTGTCGTCATTTGTACATCCTCCTATCATTTTCATTGAATATATTATTTATTCTTACTTGATTAAAGATGTACCCCTTTTGTTATGTATTGTAAACCGACATTAAAATCAAACCCCTAAAAATTCACAAATTCTCCAACGCAAATAGTCGTAGCTTTCCCTTTCATAAAAACTTCAAAGTTATCTTGTATTTCTACTTCTATTACACCACCTTCAGCTTGAACCTTCACTTTATGATCAAGCTTATTCAAAATATTGCCTAAAACTACACTTGAACAGCATCCAGTTCCACAAGCTAAGGTTCTTCCTGCGCCTCTTTCCCAAGTATACACATGAATATGACTTCTATCTTTTACCTCAACAAAATTTACATTTGTCTTTTTAGGAAAAATTGAATGTTTTTCCATTTTAGATCCTAATCCATTAATATCTATAGCATTTATATCCTCCACAAAAATAACCGTATGAGGTACTCCTAAAAATACAGTAGAAAATACGACTTCTTTTCCATCTATTTCAACACACTTTTCGATTACCTTTTCACCTTCACACACAACAGGTATTTCTTTTGGTTCAAATACAGGCTTACTCATTTTTACTTTTACAAACTTCACTTCTTTATTCTCTACTTCAAGCCATATATTTTGAATCCCTGCTAAAGTTTCTACAGTAAAAGTCTCTTTATTTACAATCTTATTATCATATACAAATTTAGAAAAACACCTTATTCCATTTCCACACATTTCACCTTGAGAACCATCTGAATTAAAATAAATCATCTTCACATCTGCTATATCACTTTTTTCAACAACCATTATGCCATCTCCACCTACACTGAAGTGTCGATGACATACCTGTAAAGCCAGTTTTCCATAGTCATCAATTTTTTCTTCTAGACCATTGAATAGCACAAAATCATTTCCTGCTCCATGCATTTTAGTAAATTTCATCATACATCCTCCTTTAATTATCTTTATGCTATTATTATACTGTCTTTACAGCTCATTTTTTAATAAATCTTCATAAGTTTCTCTTTTTACTATAATTCTATCCTCCCCTTCTTTGACCATTACAACTGCAGGTCTTGGTATTTTATTATAATTACTTGCCATAGAGTAATTATATGCACCCGTACTCTTAACTGCTAGAATATCTCCTGATTCAAGCATTGGTACTTTTAAATCATATCTTAAAATATCTCCTGATTCGCAGCACTTTCCTGCTATTGTCACTAAACTATTTTTTTCTTGATCCATTTTATTGGCTACAACTGCTTCGTATTTTGCATCATAAAGAGCCGGTCTTGGGTTATCAGGTAATCCTCCATTAATTCCTACATACGTTCTCACACCAGGGATCTCCTTAATAGACCCTACTGTATATAGAGTAATTCCTGCTTCTCCTACCATCCATCTTCCTGGTTCAATGATTACTTGTGGCATATAAAGACCCAATTCACCACATTCTTCTTTAATGGTATTCATCACAGCATCTGTAAAATACTTCAAAGGCTTTGGCTCATCTCCTTCTACATAATAAATTCCAAATCCTCCACCTGTATTTAATTCCTTTGTAATGAATCCTACTTTTTCTTTCATATCTTTCATTAATTCCACTAATATTTTCACAGCTTTTATATGAGATGCATTGTCAAAAAGTTGTGATCCTACGTGAAAATGAAATCCCATTAATTCAATATTTGATGCATCCATAGCCCTTCTTATAGCTTCATTGATAATATTCCCTTTAAGAGGTATACCAAATTTAGAATCTACTTGTCCTGTACTAATATACTTATGAGTATGACTATCTACCCCAGGCGTAATTCTAAATAAAATTTTCATTGTCTTTCCAAAAGCTTGTGCTACACTATTTAATAACTCTAATTCATATAAATTATCAACAACCATTCTTCCCACATTGTTTTTTACTGCTAATTCTATTTCATCTATGGTTTTATTATTTCCATGGAATATTACTTTTTCCATTGGAAATCCTGCCTTTATAGCAGTATATAATTCTCCACCTGAAACAACATCTATTCCAAGACCTTCTCTTTCTATAATTCTACACATCTCTAATGTTAAAAAAGCTTTGCTTGCATAAACAGCCCTAGTGTTTTCATATTTCCCTAAAAAATCTTTTCTTACTTCTTTGCATCTTTCGCATATATAGTCTTCCGACATGACATAAAGAGGGGTTCCATATTTTTTAGCTAAGTTTACAGTATCGCATCCTCCGAAGTAAAAATTACTACCAATGACCTCTGTTCCTTTCATTACTTCAACTCCTTAATCATTTTGTATTTATTCAGGTAATCATATTAAAAGCAATATTCATGCCATTGTAAAAAAATATTTTCCTCTGTCTAATTTATTTTTTGAAAAACAAAACTATTTTATCAAGAAAATCTACAAGCCCATTGAAAATACAAGTATTTATCTGTTTTTTATTATGAAAATTTATTTTTTTTTGACGACTATTTTCCCAAGTATATTTAAATTTTCTTGAAATTTATATTAAATACTATACTTTCAAAATTACAAACAGTTCGTTTTTGCGAACTATTCTAGCCACAAACAGGCTATATCCACCTTATATTTGTAGATAAATTCATCACGCTCCGTATTTTCCGTTTTTTAGAACCGCTTTCCGTTTTTTTGAATTTATCTCATTGCACAATTCCATACTAATTGATAAAATTACGTAAATTACTTATACGATTACAATACTTATGCCATCACAAAATCCTCATCCTGCCACACTTTTGTATAACAAATAAAAAACCAGGCTTTATGATCTTTTTATTCATTGATATCATAATCATAAAAAAAAAGGGAATGTCTCAAATCATCAAACTTGAGACACCCCTTTTTTTTAAAAAGAAAATTGATCTTGTTTAGGAAACAACCCAAAAAGTCCTCCTGTATGAATAAATAAAATATTTTTATAATCTTTTAGATTCCCTTTCTTAATTTCTTCTACTAAACCATACATAGCTTTTCCTGTATAAACAGGATCTAATATTACCCCTTCTAATTTAGCTAATTCATAAATAAATTTTAACTCTTCTGGACGACTCAAAGCATACCCTTTTCCTACATATCCATCTATAATATTGATTTCTTCTTTGGTAAATTCTATAGGTTGATTAGTATACTGAAAACTTTCATGAAGTATATTTTCGATTGCTTCTTTAAAATGTTGAGCATCATCGCATACATTCACACCAAATATTTTAGCACTATTTTTATTTATTTTATTTCCATAAAACAGCCCTGCATAAGTACCGCCAGAACCAACAGCTGTTACAATGGCATCAAACTTTATCCCCTTTTCCTTTTCTTGATTTAAAATTTCTTCCATGGCGTTATAATATCCAAATGTCCCAATTCCATTAGAAGCTCCTTCTGGTATAATATACGCCTTATGCCCTTTTCTATCTAATTCAGCTTTTACTTCTTTCATAATATCCATTCTATGGTTGCTATATTCATCAGCCGTGATGAAACGAAGCTGTGCACCTAATACTTGATCTAAAAAACAATTACCTTCTACCTTCTTCTCTCCCTTGTTTCTAAGAACTAAGAATGAATTAATACCAAGTTTTGCCGCAACAGCAGCCGTAGCTCTCGCATGATTAGATTGAACCCCTCCACAAGTAATTAAATAATCACAACCTTGATTCAGCGCCTCTTTCACACTATACTCTAATTTCCTCACTTTATTTCCTGCAATTTCAGTCCCCGTTTGATCATCTCTTTTTATATAAATTTCATGCCCTTCTAAACTTTTTGATAATCTTTCTAATTTTTCAATTTTTGTAGGTAAGTTTGCAATCTCTATTTTAGCAGGTACTTTCATCATACATCATTCCCCTTTATCCTAATTTTATTATCCTGACACATCCAAGTATATATCATTTATCAAATAGCCATCACTCTAAAGTAAAATTTTTCCGTTTTTTATTTTACTGTATATGAGGAGTTATATTTTGTTTCATCCAATTCTTTCCTTCTACTAATCTAGTAACCATCATAGATGCTACTGCATCTCCAGATGCATTGATCATCGTAGCCATTGGATCTACTAAAAATCCAATTGTAGCTATAATAGGAAATGCTTCTGCTGGGAATCCATACATATTTACAATAAGCATCTCTCCTATAAGTCCGCCTCCTGGTACTCCTGACATAACTACTCCTCCTAATACGGATAATAGGATTGCACTAACATACGTACCTACCCCTTCAAATGGAATATCAAATATTCCAAACATAAAAGATATCTTTAATATAGAGCTAAGACATGTACCATCCATATGCATAGTAGCACCTATTGGAAGCACAATTTCTCTAATATCTTTTGGAACACCCATCTTCTCAGTAGCTTCTAAATTAACAGGTAATGTTGCAATACTACTTTGAGTTGCTAGTGCAGTTATAGCAGGAGATATAATATTTTTAAAGCATGTAGTAACACCTTTTTTCCCTCCTGCAAAATAAGTGTATGCAGTAAAAGCTATGATAAAATATAGAATACATACAGGATAATAAATTAGCATAGCGTGTGCATAAGAACCTAATAATTCCGGACCAAATTCTCCTATTAAGGAAGCGAAGTAAGCACCTAAACCTATGGGCGCATAATACATCAGTAAAGATACCATTTTTAGGAATACATCTGATAATGCATGGAGTCCATTAGCAATTATTTTTCCTTTTTCTCCAATCATATTGATACATAATCCAAAGATAATAGAAAATATAATTAAGGGTAACATATTTTGTCTAGAGATTAAATCAGGGAAATCCTTTACCGTCAAGGCTGATACAATTTGATCAGCTGTTTCAAAAGGTTCTATAGCTTCAGCAGCCTGTAATTTAAGATTGACACCTTCTGCTGGTGGAAATACATTCACTACAACAATCATTATAAAAGCAGCAATCAAACCAGTTATGGCAAATGTTAAAAATAAGTTTCCTAATATTTTCCCAAGTCTTTTTAGATTAGCCATATTCGATACAGCACTACTTATTGAAAGAAAAACCAAAGGTACTACAATGGTAAACATACCATTTAAGAATAAATCTCCTAAAGGCTTAAATATACTTGCTTTTTCCCCCATTTGAAGGCCTATTAAACTGCCCAACACAATCCCTGTTAACAGGATAATAGGAAATCTATATGCTTTCCAAATACTTTGCTTTTGTTTTGTTGTCATTTGTACATCCTCCTATCATTATTATATTCTTTTTATCATTTATTCTTGTATTATTAAGATGCACCCCTTGTATTACGTAAAATAAAACCATTCTATAAGCAAACCTTTGCCTGTGGCTTCTCTTTTAAATTTATTTTTGAAAAAGCAAAAATACTTTTACTCATACTCTACATAAAACCATTGAAAGCAACAGTCTTTATTTATTTTTCTAATTTATTTACAGCCCCTTCAATTTTTTTCAACGCTTCTTCTAAAATACTTCTTGGACAAGCTACATTCATTCTCATATAATCTTTCCCATCATCGCCAAATCCAATTCCACTGTTTAATGCAACCTCAGCTTGGTTGATAAAAAAACTTGATAGTTCATCATCTTCCATTCCTAACTCTTTACAATCTAACCATAATAAATAAGTTCCATCTGGTTTATTAATCTTAATTTTAGGAATTCTTTCCTTACAATAATTGATTACATATTCAATGTTTTTTTCTATATAATCTAATAATTGTTCCAGCCACTCTTCACCATACTTATACGCAGCCTCTACTGCTACTAGACTAAAACAATTGTTTCTTCTTATATCTAATATTCCTAAAATTTCATCAACTTTATCATATTCACACTTATTAGGAATAACCACAAAAGAAGCTTGTAACCCTGCAATATTAAATGTTTTTGTAGCAGATAAACAGGTGATCGAATGCTTGCAAAATTCTTCTGATATTGATGCAAAAGGTGTATAACGTTTTCCGCCAAACACTAATTCTCCATGAATTTCATCGGAAATCACTTTTACATTGTTTTTAATACATATTTCTCCTAATCTTATTAATTCTTCTTTTGTCCACACCCTTCCCCCTGGATTATGTGGGTTACAAAGAATTAAAAATTTCACTTTCTCATCAATTACTTTTTTCTCTAGATCTTCATAATCTATTACATAAATTCCATTTACTTTTTTTAATGGATTTTTTACTAATTTTCTATTATTTTTCTCAACTACTTCAAAGAAAGGATGATATACAGGTGTTTGTATAATAATTTTATCACCAGGCTGTGTCACCTCTCTTACAATTAAACTCAAAGAACTAACTACTGCAGGACTATGGATAATCCATTCTTTCTTAATGTTAAAACCATGTCTTTTTCTATACCACTCACAAAACGCTTCATAATATGAATCTGGTCTTGAAGTATATCCATAAATCCCTTGCTCTGCTCTATCCTTAATGGCATCAATAATAGGTTTTGCTGACATAAAATCCATATCAGCAACCCATAAAGCAGTTAAATCATCTCGTCCAAATTTCTTTCCTAATTCATCATATTTTGCAGAAAAGTTATTTTCTCTATTTATTACTGCGTCAAAATTATATTGCATAATATCTCTCCTTGTATACTATTAAATTTCATAATCAAAAGAGTTTTACAATGTTTTACAATCACTATAAACTTAAATAAGTGCTATTACTTCAATTTCAACTAATGCATCTTTAGGTAATCTTGCTACTTCCACTGCACTTCTAGCAGGATAAGCATCTGTAAAAAATTCGCTGTACACTTCATTCATTTTTGCAAAATTATTCATATCACTTAAAAATACAGTCGTCTTTACTACTTTGCTCATATCACTTCCTGCTTCTTTAATGATTGCCTCTACATTTTTTAAAGATTGTCTTGTTTGTTCCTCAATAGTTTGTGGCATAACTCCAGTATTAGGATCTATTGGTAGTTGTCCTGATGTATAAACTAAATTATTAATTTTTATAGCTTGTGAATATGGACCTATGGCTCCAGGGGCATTCTTTGTTGTAATCACTTCTTTTTTCATTTTAATCCCTCCAAAATAGTTTTTTGTTACTAAATTGTCTACATTGTAAAACTCGATCATATATTACGATATATTTGCAATTTCTATGCCAACGCAGAACCTTCATTTTATCACAAAATATTGTATTACAAACAACAAAACCGGGTTATATGGTTTTGCTAATTTCCCCATTTATCCCGGTTTAAGTAATTGAATATCTTTATTCCAAATTTCGTTATCTGTGTACCACCTCTCCCGTTTGATAACACAACCATATTATATTCTTCTAGCACTAAAAGTATTTTTCTTATTTCACCTTCTGACAGAAAAATTCCTTTTTCTTTAGCAATCTTTACAATACTTCTTCTTCCTATTCTTGTTCTCTGTTGAAAACTATTTTCTAAACAATCTAAAACAAATATATATTCATTCTCTTTAATATTTATCTCTTTTTTAAATTTTAAAATCTTCTCTTTTTCAAAATCATCTAGTTTTATGACTTCTTTTTTATTTCTTATGACTTTAGGCAAATCTAAAAATTGTATGATGCTTTTATCTAAATGGGCAAGATACTCCACATAATTTTTTAGTTCTCTCAAGTTTCCATCCCACGAATAATTTTCAAATGCTTTTTGAGCTTCTTCGCTTAAACTAAATTCTACCCCAATTTTCTTTTTCATATATTCACACAAAAGTATGATATCTTCTTTTCTTTCTCTTAAAGGTATAATTTCTAAAGGTAATACATTTAATCGATAGTATAAATCTTTTCTAAACTTTCCTTGATCTACTAATTCTCTTAAATTTTTATTCGTTGCTGCAATAATCCTTGTATCTATTTTAATTACAGAATCACCGCCAATTCTCATTACTTCTCTCTCTTGGATGACCCTAAGCAATCTTGCTTGTAAGTTTAATGCCATTTCTCCTATTTCATCTAAAAATAGAGTTCCGCTATGGGCTAACTCAAATAGCCCTAACTTTCCACCTTTTTTTGCTCCTGTAAAAGCCCCTTCTTCATATCCAAACAATTCACTTTCTAATAAGCTCTCTGGTAATGCTGCACAATTTATTGCTACAAACTGATACGCTTTTCTCTTAGAATCATTATGTATGGCTTGCGCAAACAATTCTTTTCCTGTTCCGCTCTCTCCTGTAATTAATACAGAACTATCTGATTTAGCCATTCTTTCGGCAACTCTTTTTATTTCTATGATAGCTTTACTCTCTCCAATAATATCCTCAAAGCTGTATTTTGCTCTATGACCTTTTCCTCGTAATTGTGCCCTAAGCTTATGTTGCTTTTTCTCCTTTTCTTCAAATCGATTCATAATCACTAAGGCCCCTGTAATTTTTCCTATTGTAATAACAGGCACTATTGTAATCGTTATATCTTGACCTTTTATTTTAATAAGCTTATTTTCTATAGGCTTCGAGCTATATAAAACCTCCTTAAAAGGAATTTGAGAAACTAAGCTTGATAGATCCCTTCCTAAAATTTCCCCTTTATATTCTATAATCTCTTGCGCCTTTTTATTACATGCATATACAGTTCCTTTTATATCTATTACTATAATGCCATCCTCCATAACATTTAACAAACTATGAAGTCGACTCTCTAAAGTATTCGCCTTTCCTAATAAAGCTGTTATTCCTTCCCTAGGGGTCATTAAATTTTCAAAGTGATCTATAAAATGCTTTTCTTGTAGTAAATACTCCATATTTAGTTTCATAGCAATATTAACCATTGTATTTATATCTAACACTCTATGACCAATATCAATAACTTTTTTTACAGAATCAGGAACACATTGGGGTTCTCCTGGTGTAACAGCAACATCTAAATTAGGTGTATTCATAACCCCTGGATATACTGGTACAAACTCTACATGATCTATTCCTATTTGATCCAACAGGGCAATTGTTTCAAAGGTCATTTCTGCACTATAATTTACTAGCATAGCTTTTGTTCCTTCATTTATTTCCATTATTTTTTTATATTGATCTTTTGTAATTGTACTACTAAGAATAACTACTTTCGCTTTTGGGCATATATATTTTTTAACAGCTACATATATGGAATACAAAGACACAACCACTACATCTGCATTTATAATTTCAGTAATGTGATCCATATCATAGGAATAACAAGCAATTTCTATATCTTTTCCAAATAACTTTTTTAAATGCTCTGAATGAAGCTTAGCAACACTTTCAAAAAAC
Organism: Crassaminicella profunda; assembly: GCF_019884785.1. Classification (GTDB taxonomy): domain Bacteria; phylum Bacillota; class Clostridia; order Peptostreptococcales; family Thermotaleaceae; genus Crassaminicella; species Crassaminicella profunda. The sequence continues at coordinate 1,075,691 of NZ_CP082326.1, read as the reverse complement.
GTAATGATCACTACCTTTTTTGTCATTACATTACTCCTTTCATTTATAAACCAAAAGCCAACAGCTTAATAGCTATTGGCTTTATTATTAATCAACAAAAGCAAAAACATAAGGAACGTTTCTATAATAATCTCCATAATTCAATCCATACCCTACAATGAACTTATCAGGGATAGTAAATCCAACATAATCTGCTTCAAGTTCTGTTTTTCTTCTTGATGGCTTATCTAATAATACACAACATTTAATGCTAGCTGGATTTTTAGCCTTTAAATGCTCTAATACAAATTCCATTGTAAGACCTGTATCAGCAATATCATCAATCACTAAAACATCATAATCTTTAAGATCCATATTTAAATCATGCACTACCTTTACATGTCCTGAAGTTTCTTCCCCATGTCCATAACTTGAAGTTGTCATAAATTCAATTCTAACAGGTGCATCGATTTCCCTTACTAAATCAGCAGCAAAAATAAAACTCCCCTTTAATAAAGATACAGCTAATATTTTTTTGCCTTCATAATCCTTGGCTATTTGCTTTCCTAATTCTTTTACTCTATTTTGAATATCTTCTCTAGAAAAGAGAAGTTCTTTTCTCTTGTTTTCTATACTCATATTCTGCTTCGCCTCCAGTTTCAATCAGTATCCTTTATAAGTCAATATTCTAATCTATATCCTTTGCTTTGTCAATTATTATAACTATTTCATCAAATTTTATTTATTTTTATTGTTTTAGGAAGCTTGCATATTTTTCATTACTTTTAATATAACATCATCTGTGATACTCATTCCTTCTTTAGATAATGTTCCTAAATTTTTTATTGTCTCCTCAGCCGTTTCTGCAACAATGCCATTCTTAGCAGGTACAATATTATTACTCAATGCCAAGATGGCCGACTGAACAGCTGTAGCCGCTGAAGTAGAAAGTTTTAATGCACATCCTACCTTTGCACCGTCACAAATCATACCACTAACATTGGCAAGCATATTTTTTATGGTACCTTCTATTTGTGTATCATTGCCTCCCATTAGCCAGGCAATAGCCACACTTGCACCTGTTGCTGCTGCAACACCACAACCACAAAGGGCAGATAATCTTCCTATATAATATTTAATATAACTATTCATAATATGACTAATAGCTAATGCTTTTGCTAACCTTTCATCCTCTACCTTAAATTTGTTTTTATAGGCTACAATAGGAAGAATTGCCGTTAATCCATTATTCCCACTTCCATTGCTACTCATTACAGACATACTGATTCCAGACATTCTTGCATCTGATGCGGCAGCAGTAAGCATCATAGCATAATTCATTAAATCATTCGATAATACTCCCTTTTTCATATTTTCAGATAGGCTAAAACCCACACCCATTCCCATCTTTTGCTTTAATCCTTCCAAAGCTATCTCTTCATTCATTTTAAAACCTTCCATCATAAAGGCAATTTCTTCATAAGGTATTTTTTCTATCTCCTTAATAAGATCATTTATTTTCAAAGTATATAATAAATTGATCGTATCCTTTCCCTTTTCACTAGCGTCCTTTTCCGCTAATACAACTTCTCCATTCCTTTCCAAATAAGTAAACCGATTATGTTTTCCTTTTATAATGCTCTTACTGCTTCCTTGATCTGTATATAGTTTTACTTCCACATAAATTTTTTCTTTCGTATCCTTAATTCCTAGTATAAATTTTCCACTTTCTAATAACTCGTTTGCTAAAATAACATCCTTTTCTTGGATCCCGTCTAAAACCTGCAACTCTTTTTCACTTTTTCCTCCAATAAATCCTAAAGCTGCTGCAATATGAAGTCCTACTTCATTAGTATTTGGAATTCCTACACTTAAACCATTTTTATATATATTAGGACTCACATAAACCTCTGCCTTTTCTATATCATTAAAAGCTATTAATTCTTTTGCCTTTGCACAAGCTAATGCTACTGCCACTGGTTCCGTACATCCCATAGCTGGCACAACTTCTCTCTTTAATGTTTCAACAATAAGATTTCTCAATTTCATAGGAAATCCTCCTTCTTTTTAAGATTCTATAAAGAGAGAATTGCAAAATTTATGCCAAAAATAAACGTTGAAATTCCAATATATTTATAATTTGTTTTCTCATTTTGAGATAAACAAACGCAAAACAGTCTTAAAATGAGAATATATTCTCATTTTAAGACTGTTTGATCCCATGCTCTTTTAATTTTCTATAAAGAGTTGCTCTGCTCATTCCTAAAGCTTTAGCTGCTTTTGTTATAGCTTGCTTGGTATTTCCAAAATAATCTAAAGCCTTTTTAATTTCTATTCTTTCTAATTCCTTAATAGGAACAATTCTTTCAAAGTCTTTCTCTTTCAAATTTGTTTCTTTATTTCTTAGTCTGTTTGGCAAATCTTGTGCTGTAATCCTATTCCCACTACACATATTTACAGCATATTCAATAGTATTCTCAAGTTCTCTTACATTACCAGACCACTTATAGTTCATAAGTATTTTTAATGCAACCTCATCAATTTGTAAAATATTCTTCCCTAACTTTCTATTACATTTTTCAAGTAAATATTCTACTAAAACCTCTATATCTTCTCTCCGCTGTCTTAGGGGTGGGATATTTAATGGAATGACATTTAAACGATAGAACAAATCTTCTCTAAATGCACCTTCTAATACTTGTTCTTCTAATTTTTTATTTGTTGCTGCAATAATTCTAACATCTATAGGTATAAAATCTTTTCCTCCAACCTTTTCAATCACATATTCTTGTAGCACTCTTAAAAGTTTTGTTTGAAGATGGATTGGCATATCTCCGATTTCATCTAAAAATAACGTTCCCTTATGGGCTAACTCAAATTTACCAGCTTTTCCACCTTTTTTGCATCCCGTAAAAGCACCTTCCTCATATCCAAAAAGCTCACTCTCTAACAATTGTTCAGGAATAGCTGCACAATTTATAGGAATGAAGGGTTCTTTTGATCGATCACTATAAAAATGTATCGCTCTAGCAAATAGTTCTTTACCTGTTCCACTCTCCCCTTGAATTAAGACGGTTGAAGTTGATTTTGCAGCTCTTTTAGCTGCATATTTTACTTTTTTTAGGCAGTCACTATTTCCTATAATATGGTCAAAACTTGTTGCCATTGTCCTCGTAGCAATGTCATTTACTACACTTAGCACCTCAGAAATCTTGCTAAAGGTAAAAACAAATCCAAAGGTCTTTTTCCCTGCTAAAATAGGATTTGCATCAAATACACCTCTAAAATCATATCCATTCCTTTTATAACTAAATTCCCTATTTTTTATAGGAAACCGCTTCGTAATAAAGCTACTTAAATCAAAATCTCCTAACAATTTTTTTATATTCATATGAAATACTTCGTTTTCGTTTATTTTAAATAATTGGGCAGCTTTTCTATTATAATGGAGTACTAACCCAAACTCATCCACTGCAATAATCCCTCTATCTACAGAATGAAGTACCGTTTCTAATTCTCTTGCCAAAAGTTTCATTCTTTCTGTTTTTTCTTTTTCTAATAACTTTGAAGCAATCAAATCTGCCATCCTATTTAAGAATTCCATAAGATTTTTTTTGTTATCTACAATAGCTGCCCTCTGCTTTTCTTCAAAAGCAATAAGTCCTATGACCCCAATGATCTCATTATTTACTTTAATAGGACAACAAACTTCTGCATATTCTTTACATTCTTTTATATTTTCACATTTAAGGCAAGCTTCATGATTTCTAGGATTCTCAATAATAAAACTTTCTCCTTGCTTCAATGCAAAACCAAAGACAGAATGTCTATTTACTTTTTCACCAATATGATTTTTATACCGTCCAGTTGCCGCGATTCTATTAAAATCGTTATCTACAATGGTCACATCTACCTTAATCACACTTTCTATAGCTTTAGCAATATTCTGAACACTCAAAACAATATTCGTAAGGTTCATCATCATCATCCTTATTATTATATTCACTATGATTATATCATAAAAAAAAGTTGGTACATTAGTCCAACTTTATCACCTTTACCTCATTATAAAATTTTTCCATATGTTCTACATCGATATAACCGATTTTTTCCTCAATCACATTGGCAGTCCCAGCGGCTACAGCCTTTTTAAAGGCTTTTTCTAAATTATTTTTTTTATAAATAGCTACAGCAAATCCTGCTACAAATGCATCTCCACATCCTACTGAATTGATTGGATCTACTTTTGGTGCACATACCTTATACGCCCCATCTTTTGTAACAAAAATTGCACCTTCAGCTCCCATAGAAATTCCTACCACTTCAATACCTTGTTTGCAAATATGTTTGCATTCAAAGATAATTTTATGTTCACTATCCAGTTTATAACCTACTAGTTCTTCTAGTTCTTCAAGATTTGGCTTAATCATGAAAGGCCTTGCTTTTATAGCTTCCTCTAAATAACTTCCGCTGGCATCAATAATCATCTTTACATTATTATCCTCTGCAATCTTTACCATATCTCCATAGATCGTCTTAGGAAGTCCCTTCGGCACAGACCCTGCTGCAACAATTATTTCACTATATTTTAAAATTTTCACAAACTCTTTTACAAATGCATTAAGTTCTTTTTTGGTTACTACAGGTCCTTTTTCTGCTACAATTGTTTCTGTATTATTGAGCGGATCTACAATAGCAGTAAATATTCTAGAAGACTCATTAATTCGTACAAAAGATGTGCTTATATGCAGCTTATCCAATTCTTCTTGGATAAATTTACCAGAGTATCCTCCAAGTAATCCTGTGGCATTTACTTTTTCTCCTAAAATAGCAGCTACTCTTGCTACATTTAGCCCCTTACCACCAGCAGTAATTTTTACTTCATCTACATCTAAATGATATTTCTTATTTGGTTTAAAGTCATTAATAACATATGCCCGATCAATGGCAGGGTTTAAGGTAACTGTAGTAATCATTATATCCCCTTCTTACTCTTTAACGATTTCCTTAATATGCAAAAGACACACATCTATTATAAACACAAATGAGCTTATTTGCAAAGATTTTTTTGTTTTTTTGTAGAAATTCCTCACTTAAGCCTATCTTTTACATCCAATCTATACAATATTTCTTTGATTTCTTTTAATAATACAATGATCTTATTAAGAGAATATTGTATGCTAATGAGTATAACAAAAAATATTGTTCCTCCAATCACCCAATAATTCATTTTCTTCACTCCTATTTTGCATTTACCCTTATTATACTATTTTTTCTTATATTCCGTAAACCATGCAGATTATACATTTTATCATGTAACACATGTCCTGCATCTAGCATACTTTATATTAAGAGAAAAATAAATGAAGAGCTTTACAAACCATAAGTTATACATAATAGAAAAGGAGGTGCACATACATGGCTGATAGACAATGTGGTGGTTGTGGAGACGAATTATTATTTTTCTTCTTATTATTAGTCGTTATCTTCTGTAATTGTTATGGTGGCTATAGAAGATGCTAATTCAGTAAAGGAATTGGGATTTTTCCCAATTCTCTATACATAATCATTTTTTTCCAAAACATCTCTAATAAAAATCAGCCCTTTCTAACACCATAGGCCAATATTTATATTGGTCTTTTATTATTTATCATCATTTGTAACACATATGATGGTTCATGCATATTTTATTAGTAAACATATTAAATATTTAAGATAAAAAATATGATACTTAATAACCTACTAAAGGAGGTGCATTCTTTTGGCTGATAAACAATGTGGTGGTATCGGTAGCATTTTTGGTGGTTTTGATGATAACTTATTGTTTTTCTTTTTATTGTTAGTAATAATTTTTTGTTTCTGTGGGGGATTCGATAGCTTTTTCGGAAGATATTAAGTCCAAAGATAGGATTGGGTAGTTTACCCAATTCTATCTACATAAAAAATCACACTCCTCCTGTAATTTTATCACTTAACAATACACAGAAAAAGCATGATTCTTCTTTTTATTTAGCCTCTTTATTGTTCTCTTCACTGATTTCCATTTTAGATATGGATACTTCATAGGCTATTTTTGTTTCTACATTATCGTCCCTTAATTTTTTTTGATATTCCCTACTCTGTACTCTTCCCCATATTTTCATATGGTCCCCTACCTTTAATTTTTCTGAAAATCTTGCATTTCTTCCCCAGGCAATACAGGGAATATAGTCAGACTTGTTGTATGGTCTGTTAACAGCAATCAACATGTCTGTAATCTCTCTTCCAAAAGGTGTTGATCGATATACAGGAGATTTGCAAATATAACCATCCAAGAAAATTTGATTTGGATTTTTTACTTCCTCTTCCTCACACAATAATAGTTCACGAGCAAAAATAGTTAAAATAAGCCTATTCTTCCCATTTACATATTTGTTGTATGATCGTAATTGCCCCTCGATCTTAACGGTTGTTCCTATCTCAATATTCAAATCCATCATCAATCGTTCTGAAATCGTTACAGGCAATATATCATTATATTCGCTTAATCTAGGGACTTTTATCTGAAAAGTATAAAACCCTTCTCCGTACATTTCATGACTAAACACCGAAGGTGAATACATCTCTCCTACAACAGATACTGAATTTGTATCAATCACTTGATCCGTCATTTAACCCCCACGCTCCTTCCTGATTCTTATGTACTTTTTCAGGGCTAATCTACAACTATATTTATTCACCCTAGGACGAGATTATGCTAACGAAAATAAAAAAAAGAGAAAATTATTTTTTCTCTTTTAAAAGCTTTCTTATTAAATTTTCGCCTTCATCCATTCCACTACTTCCTAAAAGTAAAATTAAATCATTCCTTGCCGCATTTGATAAAGCTATATAGAGTGCATCTTTTAACTGATTTTTATGATCAAATAAGATTTCATTTTCTTTAAGAACTTGATGAAACACGTCTCTTTCATCTTCTAAAACCACATCTTTTTTATCTACTACATCCGTACTACAAGTTGTAATAAGCTTAGCAGATTTTAACCCATTTACCCAATTAGAAATAATCTTAGCATTCCTTTTGTTTATTTCTATTCCTTTATTCCCTATGATTGCATTTACAATATATAAACTTTCATAATCAACACTTTGAATAGCTTCAAACACAGCTTCAAAGCTAGATGGATTATGACACCTGTCATCTATAATTTGATATTTATGATGATCAATTTTATACATTCTTCTTTTTATTCTTTTTAAATTTCTAACTGCTTTTATAATGTTTTCTGGCAAAACACCATATATAAGTGCTGCACTAACAGCTGCTAAAGTATTATAAACATTATGCCTTCCAATGAAATTCATTGCAATAGGAAATTCCATAGGTTCAATATCCATATCATTTAAAGGGGTAATCCCCCGTTGTATACAACAGTTAAATTTAATGGGGACAATATCTATACTAGATGCTGTAATGGTAGCTCTAGAAGAAAGTCCATAAGTAATAATTAATCTATTTTTTATATTTTCTAATAGCTTCAAATTACTTTTATCATCTGTATTAACAATGACTATACCATTATCTAACAAATAATTTAACAGGCTCTTTTGTCCCTCCATATATTTTTTTATTTCCTCAGTATTTTTTATATGATCAATTTCTATGCTTGTGTATACAATCATATCAAAATTTATACCTTGTAGAATACTTGTCTCAAAACACCAGTCATCCACTTCTATAACAACAATTTCTACCTTCATTTTAATCATTCTATCAAAAATCTTGAAAAGTTTTTCTATATTGGAATTTTTAAAATCCCCTTCTGTTTTTTCTTCATTCATACTTATTTCATCTTTACTAATAAATCCCACAGGTACTCCCGCATCCCTCAATATATGGCAAATCATCTTAGCTGTTGTAGTTTTCCCATTTGTCCCTGCAACACCTATTTTCTTTACCTTTTCAAAAGGATAGTCATATATTTTATTATATATATTTACTCCTTCAAACAGCATACATTTATCACCTCAAAAGGAATCTACTTTATTTTATTTTTCTCTTTCTTGCATGAAATATGTATACTATTGTATCTAAAAAAGAGATATGCATGGCATATCTCCTTTCATCAGTTCCTAAGATTAACTATTCTCTGATTTAAAGACTTTATTGAGCAATAAAATAAATCCAATAAAATAAAACCCTAACGTTATACTCATCATAAAAATAGATGTTCCTGACATATTATTTCTCCTTTCCTAAAGAGAGCTCCGTAATATCTCTACCTTGTCCAATTTTATTCGCCAATAGATTATTCGTTAACAGCCCTATGAAAATCCAAAAAGCAACTTGGAATAATATTGTTCCAGGACTATATACTTCAAATGGATTCCACCAGTTATTAGGATACCATCCTACAGCTTGCCACATCCACCAGCCCGTAAGAGTTACGAAAAATAAAGGAAACAATTTCACACATATACTCCACCATTTTCCTATTCTTAAATCAGACCATTCTGTATTAATTACTTTATTTCTAATGTCCTCTAAACCATATTTTATAAGAGCAAATGCTACAAATAACCCACTTACCAATAATCCAATTCCTAATACAAAATCTTGATTATTTAAAAAGTCCAAACTATAAGCAGAAGGTATTCCAAATATAAATCCTCCAATAATTATTATCAGGGTGGCTTTTTTTCGAGTCATTCCCATATCCATTAAATTTCTTACCCCTACCTCTATCATTGGAAGGAGTGATGAAAGGGCCGCAATAGACATGGCTAAGAAAAAGATTGCTGCAAGAATTCTTCCTGCTGGCATTGTTGGAAATAGCTGTGCTAAATAAATAAATGCAAGTCCCGTATTGCCTGAAGTAATTGCTTGATTAACAAATTCTTGACTTGGAGATAAAGCAAATATAGCAGGAAGTATTGTAAGGCCTGCGATTAAAGAACCTACATTATTTCCAAAGCCCATAATCATACAATTTGCTGCAATATCTTCTTTCTTCTTTGTATATACTGCATAAGTAATAATGAAACCCCATCCAGCTCCAGTTGACCATGCAGCTTGGGTAAATGCTTCAAGCCAAATTTTAGGATTTTTAAGCATATAAAGCTTTGGACTAAATAAGTATTCCAGCCCCTTTGTAGCACCTGGTAGTGTTACAGATCTTATTACTGCAAAAACTAATAATAAAAATAAAGTTGGAATCATAATTTTGCTAGCTTTTTCAATGCCTTCATTGATCCCCTTGTAAATAATCGTTCCTGCAATAATCATTGCAATAAGATGAAAAAATATTGTCTGTGATGGGGTAGTCGTAAAGGTATTCCATATAGCCTCCGTAGCTTCCGTTCCCATTCCAGGTTTAAATGCCCCTGAAACAGCCAATGTAAAATACTTCATACACCAACCCATAACCACTGAATAATAAAACATAATTGCCAAACATATTGCTGCAATCCACGTACCCATCCATGCAAATTTTTGTCCTACAAAATCACGAAATGCGCCTATAGTACCAAGTCCTGTTTTTCTCCCCATTACCATCTCACCCATCAGTAATGGAATAGCCCAGACAAATAATGCAACGGTCCAAGCAATCAAAAATGGACCTCCCCCATTAGACGCTGCCACCCTTGGAAATCTCCATATATTTCCTGTCCCTATGGCCATTCCCATAGATGCAGCAATAAATCCCCATCTACTGCCCCATTGTTCCTTTTGTTTACTCATAAACTTCCTCCTTTGCTTTCTAACCATTTACATAAAATTGTTTATATAAATTTTCTGACAAAAACAAAAAAAGTCCTCATCCCTCAAAAGGGACGAGAACTTACTCGCGGTACCACCCTTGTTAGCCCATAGGCTCACTTTAGCTAATCGTAACGTGATTAGAAACGTAGTGGCTTTATCACCATCTGCTCAAGAGCGGGTTCAAAAAACTAGTTCGCAAGTCTCTCACCATTAACTTACTCTCTGTAAAACATCATTTTTTTACTATTCTCTTTCATAGCATTTTAACTTTTTTATAATTGTATATTATTATACAAAATTTTTCAAATAAAGTCAATATCCTATTTCTATTTCCAAAATACTTGTATCTTCTTACTCCTTTTCTTCTTTACACTTTTGCATTCCTGTATGATCTATGTAAAAATCTTTCTTTATTATCAACTGAGATATAGGCACAATTTCATATCCTTCTTTTTGAAGTCTCTCAATAACAAGGGGCAAATACTCTACTACATACTTTGCATTATTATGAAAGAGCACAATAGATCCATTTTTTACATTTCGTGTAACCCGATCCACAACTGGTTGAGTTCCTAATTCTTTCCAATCAAGAGAATCTACATCCCATTGGATGGTATAATATCCGTTTTCTTTTGCTGTATCAATTAATCGATTATTATAATCCCCAAAGGGAGGTCTAAATAAAATAGGTTTTTTCCCTGTGATTTTTTCAATTTTCTCCCCTGTCTCATTTAATTCTTTGCTAATTTGTTCCATAGATAATTTTGACATATGGGGATGAGTACTAGAATGATTTCCCACCTCATGACCTTTATCATGAATTTTTTTTACCATATCAGGATACTTATCAACCCAAAATCCTACCAAAAAAAATGTTGTTTTTACATGATATTTATCTAAAATCTCTAATATACCATCTGTATATTGATCTCCCCAAGCTGCATCAAAACTTATTGCAATCTTTTTTTGGTCTTGATCTACACAATATATAGGCAAAGTTTTATCTCTATTCATTACACCAACAATCATTTCTCCAAAGTCTCCAAGATAAAAAAAAGACACTCCTACAAATATAAAAATAAACACTATACTTAAAACCAGCTTTCGATTAATAATCCATATTCTCATCTTGTCTCCCCCTTAATTATCCATTGTTTTTATAATACTAAATGTATTCTAAAATTATCCTATTATGCTAATATTTTTGAACATTTTTAGTTATATAAAGAATCACAATGTTATAAACATAATATTGAAATATAAAAAAGGAGAAAAAATCTTATGCTATTTTCTATTTTAATAGGAACTTTTTTAGGAGTAATACTTTTTTTTATTGGTATGTTCTTACTCACTCATTCTATAAAAGCTTTATACAGCAAAAAACTCAAAAAATTCATTGCCACCCTCACTATACATCCTTTATTAGGTATATTTTCAGGAATAGTTATAACAGCTCTTATGCAAAGCAGTAGTGCTACCTCAATATTGGTTGTATCTTTAGTCAATTCTAGAGTAATGAATCTTTACCAAGCAGCATTTATTCTGATGGGCGCAAATGTAGGGACTACTTTTACAGCCCAACTTATAAGCTTTGATTTTTTCTTTTTAATTCCTCATATACTTTTTTTAGGCGTTTTGTTATTCTTCTTAAGATGGAATCCCTTATCTAAAAATATTGGTAAGTTTTTGATTGCTTTTTCATTTCTTTTTCTAGGAATAAAATTAATGGTAGCTTCATTAAATCCTCTAAAAGATTTAATGCACTTCAAAACATTAATGCTCTCTATAGAGCACCAGCATTTAAAAGGGATTTTTATAGGTGCTATGACCACTGCTGTTATCCAAAGCAGTAGCACTTCTATTGCCACCCTTCAAGGACTTGCCCATATAGGGCTTATAGATATTTATCAAGCTGTTCCCATTATTATGGGACAAAATATTGGTACATGTGTTACAACTCTTTTTTCAAGTATGGCTACTAATAAAAACGGCAAAAGAGCTGCTATTATTCATCTTTTATTTAATGTAACAGGTACTATTTTTTTATATCCTTTTATACATTTATTTTCACATTTTGTATTTTCCCTAACACCACTCAATTCCATAAGACAAATTGCCAATGCTCATACTTTATTCAATGTATTCAATGTTATTTTATTGCTTCCTTTTGTAAAATTATTTGTATTTACTTCTAAAAAAATAATAAGATAGCTATAGCTATCTTATTGTTTTTCCAATGTATATGTTCTTATTTTTCTGTCTCCTGTTTTTTGAGAATCAATTACTTTCTTATAATTTTCAGGAATTGTCACCATATCAGGATCTCCATCAGATACATATTTTACTCGATTTCCTTTTTCAAAATGCTTCATCCAATCATACATGCCTACACCTTGCACATATTTTTGAAGATCACTTCCTCTTACCCTGTGAATCGCTAATGGATTAAACTTTATATGATAAGGAGATTTATATGGGTCCCATCCTACATTTAAAATTGCAATATTATTATAAGTGATATCCTCATAGCTTCCTGAAGCTAAATATTTATATAGTCCTTTGTCCTTCGGTCTTGATCCAAATGGAAGGGCTTGAGTATTTACTTCATAATCAGGTAGATACTGATTTACTAATTTTACGATAATTCCTAACTCCTTCTGTATTCTTTGTGCATCTGTATTTTTATAGTTTACATGGGTAGCTGTATGATTCCCTATATCCATACCCTTTTCAACAATATATTTTAGCTTATACTCTAAATGTTCTTTTTGTCCAAAGGGAATATTATTATTCACAAAAAAAGTAACTTCTAAGGGGAAATCTGGATGTTTCTTATTAAATTCTTCAAGGATCGCAACAGCACAATCTGGGTCTATTACCCACTCTCCTTTTTCATCTTGTATCAAATTAAAATTATTTTGCCATCCATCATCAAAAGTTAATACAATAGGTGTAAATCCTGCCTCTGTTGTAATATTTCCTGATACATAATCCTTTAGACTAATGGGTCTATATCCTTTTTCGTATAAATAATTTAAATCTTTTCTAAAATTTTCTGGTGTTCTTGTAAATTCAGCTTCTGGCTCTCCTATACTATGATACATAATTACCATAATCTGCCCTGCTTCATTGGGTTTGATTTCTTGCAGGTTGATTTCTTTCTTTTCTTCCTTTTGATCTTCCTGAGTTTCTTGAGTTTTTTCTACTTTAACAACTTCTTTTTCCTCTTTTTCAGGATTTGGGGAAGTTTTTGAAGTACAGCCAGTTACTACTAAACTTGCTGAAATGGCTAATGCAATGATTTTTTTATTGATTCTCATTTTTTATCCTCCCTCATTTACATCTTACTCTATAATTATATAATACTCTTACACGATAATCTAGTTTGTAAACCTTAGAAAAAATAGAAATTCCTTGTTTTTTGTAAAATATTATCAATCAATTTACCAAAAATTTCTTTTCTCTTAAAAAAATCAAATTTTTACAAGACATAATTTTTAAAATTAAACAAAAACTAAAAATGAATGCAAAAGCATTCAATATTTTCTAAGGAGGTCTTTTCTTGTCTATTATAAGAAGCAGTTATACTAATATAAAAGGTCGTCGAGTAGAATCAGGTCGAAGAACTTTCAAAACCGAGGAAAGACATTTTTTACATGAGCCAAAATCTCAAAAAGCTCAATTAGAAAGTCATCATGAACATGGTACTAGAAAAGATGTAAAAGTAAAGATGGATAGAAAGTTAACATAGGGTAGTATTTCTACCCTATCTTTTTAACACTTTATTACCCTTAGGACATATACTTACACAAAGCCCACATACCACACCTCTTCCAATATGTTGGTAATGATTATGCATATGCATACTACAGGCTTTTGCATCTACTAATTCTTCTCTTTTTATTCCTGGATGCCACAATGCCCCTCGTAGTGCTAATGCAGGACAGCTACTCACACATTTTTTACAATCACCACATTGAGATCTTTCAGTGGGCTCATCATAGTCTGCATTCATATTTGTTAAAACCGTTCCTAGCCTTACTCTTGGTCCAAATTCTTCTGTAACTAAACAAGCATTTTTTCCAATCCATCCAAGGCCTGCTCTTGTAGCTGCTGTTCGATGCTGAAAAATTCCTCTATACTGTTTACCATCTATATTTACACTTTGAGATGCAGGAATAGGCATGGCTAAATATCCCAAATCTTGAAGAGCTAGCGAAATTTTTAACGTCACCTGATCAATAAATGCATTTACTGTTCGATAATGATGAAAATAAGTATGCGTGGGCATCTCTTCTATTTGACTGATAATTTCATCAGATAATCTTACAGCAATAGAAATGCCTGTTTTTAAATGTTTAAGATTTTCAGGTAATACATCTTCTACATATCCAACTCCAACTTTTGAAACTCCCCATTCTTTTATTTTTTCTTTTAGTTGATTTGTTTGATTCATAAACATTTCCTTCCTTTAAACTTTTATTTCATTATACCACCTAAATTCATAGTAAATACATATAAAAAAATCATCTGCTCTTTTTACATAGAAATATAATAAAAATAGTAAATTTAATTATTTTTTTCATTTTCACCAATAATTATACTACATTACAAAATGTACTAACATATTTCTTTTTCTATCTGGTTAAATTAATAGTACAACATCAAAAGATGTTGACTTCAAACTTTACTAGGAGGGAAAAACCATGGCAAACAATAATAAAGCAGTTGTTCCTGAAGCTAGAATGGCTTTAAATCAAATGAAAGCTGAAATCGCTGGTGAACTTGGACTTGCAAATTATGAAAATATGGATAAAGGAAACTTAACTTCTAGACAAAATGGTTATGTTGGAGGATACATGACTAAACGATTAGTTGAAGCTGCTGAAAGAAGTATGGCTGGTAAATAAATATAAAAATAAAAGGAGAAATGATTCAATCATTTCTCCTTTTATTTTTTTCTTTTTTCGTGAGAATATGCTATAATCAATATAGAAAACTCTGCAAGCAGGTGAGATGATGTTTGATAATAATACACAACGATTAGCTGAACATAAGCTTATATTGTTGTACATATTTGATGAATTTTCAATGCCACTTACAAACACACAAATTACACAATTTGTCATGGAAAAAGATTATATGAACTATTTTTCATTGCAACAATTTCTTGGAGAACTAACAAATACTGGCATGCTCGAATATAGCGAAAGTAACAACAGTTTTTTCTATGTAATAACAGAAAAAGGAAAACGCACGCTTCAGTATTTTGAAAACAGATTATCAAATGAATTAATTACTACATTAGAAACATCTATTGAAGAAAAGAAAAAAATACTGTTAAAAGCAAGACATATTACAGCAGATTACACAAAAGAAAAAGAAAATGATTATATGGTTGATCTAAAAGTAACCGAAAACAACATCACTTTAATCGACTTAAAATTAAACGTAGTTTCTAACAAACAAGCAAAACAAATCTGTGAAAAATGGAAAAATGAAGCTCAAAATATTTATGGTCAGATTATTAATCTGCTTATACAACCATAACCCCCTTTATACTTCTCCAAGCTAAGGGGGTTATATACATAAAATCCCACTTGGTTCTATTCCTACAGGGATGTTTTTTAAAATTTTAAATTTTTTAGCATCAATAATCGTTAAACTATTATCCTGCATATTTCCAACAAACAAATACTGATTTTTCTCATCTTTTCCAATACTTCCTGGCATTCTTCCTACATAAACTCTATCGAGTAGTCTCTTCTTCTTAACACTTAAAACATTTACAGCATTTAGTTCTGCATCTGTAATATATAAAATATCTTCATCCTCTCCAGCTACTGCTTCTATAGGCATTTTTCCTATCCTTATTCGATCTATAACTTTCATCTCTTTGCTATCTAAAATTGTAATACTTCCCCCTTCCCTTCTTGAAAAACTAGTATTCACGATAAATATTAAACTTCCATCCTTATTGAGTACAATATGGTAAGGGTTTTGATGAACATAAATAGACTTTTCTACATCATTTGTAAGGGTATCAATGATGGTTAAAGTATTGGAATCTACATTCACAACATACAGTTTTTTATGATCTTTACTTAATTGAATATCATGAGGCATCCTTCCAACAGGTATTTGCGCCAATAGACCTCTTCTTTCTGTACTAATCACAGAAACAGAATTTGAATCTGCATTAGAAACATAGATCATTTTATTTTTTTTGCTAAATACCATATGACTTGGACAGCTTCCCACACAAATATTATCAATAACCCTATTTTCAATTAAATCAACAATACTAATACTTCCATTATGGGAATTGGTTAGATAAAGATATTTTTTATTATAATCAATAATCATATGATGTGGTCCAAGGGTTGGTTTCCTCATTTTATGAAAATAATCCTCATTCAAGCCTATTTTATACGACTCTCCTAGACTCACTAAATCCACAACAGAAATCGTATCCTCTCCCATATTCGCTATAAAAACCATCTTTTCAAAGTTATTTCCCATCCCTTCACCCCTAAAAATAGTCAGCAATTTTTCCATTACCTTTATATCATTTTATGCAACTATTTATTTGTTGTGAATTGTTTTTATTGACCTTTTCCCTTTTATGTATTAATATCTTGTATAGATTCTATTTTGAGTAGGAGGATTTAAATATGTATGTTTATAAGACAGCTGGTGTTTGTGCAAAAGAAATCTCTTTTTCTGTAGAAAATAATATGCTCAAAGAGGTTAAATTTCATGGAGGATGTCCTGGAAATACACTAGGATTAAGTATTCTTCTTGAAGGAATGTCTGTAGATGAAGCCATCCAAAAGTTAACAGGTATTAGATGTGGAAACAAGTCCACTTCTTGCCCAGATCAGTTATCAAAAGCTTTAATGTCCCTAAAAAAAGAAATTGCATAAATAAAATCGCCTTAAGGCGATTTTATTTATGCAATATTTTTCTATACATAATTTCTTTTGAACAACAGAGATTTCTAAGTTTTGCTTCTTTAATCAATTCATCACAAAGTATAAATTGTTCTTTGTAATATCTATCTTCCAATTTTAAATTCTTAAAAGCTTCATGGATTTTGTTAATCAATTGTTCATCACTAAGTCTTTTAAAAAGCCTAAACATGAGTATTCCCATAAAAATGCCTCCTATTCATATATTTAAATATATGAATAGATCCACAAATTCTGAACTACTTTATTTTATATTTTTTTATTTTTTCATAAAAGCTTGTTTTTCCAATTTTTAATGCTTTCATTGCTTTTATTTTATCATTTTGATAATATTTTAATGCTTTTCTTATGGCCTTTTCTTCTGCCCCATGTACAGATTCTTTTAAAGGTCTAATCATATTCTCATCTCTATCTATTTTTTTTGTTTCTATTTTTAAAGATAAGGAAAATTCATCTATCCTATGCTCTTCTGAAATGTTTACTGCTCTTTCCAAAACATTTTCAAGTTCTCTAATATTACCAGGCCAATCATATTCCATTAGAAAATACAAAGCTTTAGCAGAAATATTTTTTTCTTCTAATTCCATTCTATTACATATTTTAGGAATCATTGCTTGAGCTAAAAAATATATATCCTCTTTCCTGTCCCTTAAGGGGGGAATCCAAATAGAAAAAACATTAATACGATAATATAAATCCTCTCGAAATTTCCCTTTATGCATCTCTTCTTCTAAATTTTTATTGGTAGCTGCAATAACTCTCACATCAACAGAAACTTCTTTTGTTCCTCCAACTCGAAAAAAAGTTTTATTTTGTAGCACCTTTAATAATTTTACTTGTATGAAAGGATTTGTTTCCCCAATCTCATCTAAAAAAATCGTTCCCCCAGAGGCTGCTTCAAAAAGTCCTACTTTTCCTTGGACACTAGCACCTGTAAAAGCACCTTTTTCATATCCAAATAATTCACTCTCTAAAAGATGTTCTGGAATAGCACCACAATTCACATGTATAAAAGGCTTATCTTTATATTTACTTGCCCCATGTATGGCTTTTGCAAGCATGCTTTTTCCTGTACCACTTTCTCCCAATAACAATACAGTTGAGTTTGATTTAGATGCTTTATACGCCAGCTTTTTCACATGATTGATTGCATCACTTTCTCCTAATATTTCTGAGAATAAATCTTTGCTATTTTTATCTTCCTGTATCATTCTTTCCATTTGTTCAATTTGAAAAAGAGCTTCATCTCTCTCTTTTATTACTTTTTTGAGCATAGATAAATCTTCTACTTTTAAGGCTGCCCCCACTCTTTTACCATCTATGCTTATAGGTACCAATGTACAAAGGGTAGGATATCCATTAATTTCTGTAAATTTATCTTTATAGCTTATATTCACTCCCTTTGCTACTTGATAAAATTCTTTTATGGTATCTCCTTCTTCATGAATTTCAAATAAGTCTTTACCAAATACATCTAATTGTTCCACATTTTCTCCCTTTGCTCTAAAGGATTTCCCTAATAGTAAATTAGTAATCCCTTCTCCTCTTGCCGTATATCCTTCTGCTTGGTAAAATTTCACTTTCTTTGTTAACCCATCAATAACGACCATATGCCCTATGGCATTCATATAATTCATTTTAAAAGATTGCTTCTCTATAGCAATCTCTATAAATTTCATAAAAAAATTTATCTGTATACGAATTCTAATATTTTGAAAATTTGTCTCTAAAGTAAAAGTATCTGGTTTTTCTTGAAATCTTTGATTTTTATAAAGAGGTATAATTTCTTTATTTTTATATACACCTATTCCTATAAATGCATCTTTTATATTCACCTTGCGATCATCAATTCCTATATAGATTAAATCCTTTGGAGTAAGTCCTCCATCATCTTTCCCTAGACAATTGTCTCCAATAATAACAATATCTCCAGGGTTTATTTTCCCCTTACCATGTCCAATCCCTTGATGGTAACGAATCCCAAATATTTCCTTCGCTTTTTCATTATATACTTGTATTTTCCCTTGATGATCTATAAAGATAAAGCCCTCTGTCATTAAATCTGCAAATTGCCTTATATAACTTTTATTTTCAAACATATGGACCATCCTCTTAACACATTTTTCATCTTTTATTTTTTAGTATTGTCCTTACTTCTCCGATCATATATAAAGAACCTGCAAAAACAACTACATCCTCACTATCAGCTAAAGATAAAGCTTCTTGAACTGCTTCTTTAATATTTTCTTTTTTAACAATGGTTTTTTTATATTTTTTAAGGATTTCTTCTAGGTTTTCTACAGACATAGCTCTTGGATTATTGGGCTGTGTAAGAACCATCTTTTTTGCAAATGGCACAATTTCATCTAACATAGATGCATCTTTATCCCCCAAAATTCCTATTCCTAAAATAATATTTTTATCATAAAAAAGTTTTTTTAATACTTTTGATAAAGCTCTCATTCCTTGAGGATTATGAGCACCATCTATGAGTACAAGAGGGTTTCTTTGCATAATTTCAAGTCTTCCAGGCCAAATATTTTCTTTGAATCCCTCATATAAAGCATTCCTAGAAATCATCACTCCATGTTCCTTTTCTAATATATAAAGAGCAGTAAGTGCTACTGTAGCATTTTGAATTTGATGTTCTCCAAGCATGGATATGGTTATATTTTCTATTTTTTCATTTCCATACTTTACACAGAATGACTGTCCCCAATCATCTTGCTTTAAAATTTCAATAGAATCAATAGGTGCTTTTATTAATTTTCCATTCTTCTTGCTACATACTTCTTCAATAACCTTCATAGCTTCTATTTGTTGTGGAAAAGATACTACAAAGCCATTTTCTTTAATAATCCCAGCCTTTTCATAAGCAATTTTTCCTAAGGTATCTCCTAAGTAATCTGTATGATCAAAATCGATTGGAGTAATAACAGATACTAACGGATTTTTCACTACATTTGAAGCATCGAACCTTCCTCCTAAGCCTACTTCTAATACTAAAAAATCTACCTTTTGCCTTTTAAAATATTCAAAACCTATTGCGGTAACAATTTCAAATTCAGTAGGATGATTCATTCCCCTTGAAACCATTTTCTCTACTTTTTCCTTTACAAAACCAGTGACTTCTCCTAAATCTTCTTTTGGAATATTCTTCCCATTCACACGTATTCTTTCTGTGAATTCTTCAAGATAGGGAGATGTATAAAGTCCTACTTTATAACCAGCCCCCTTTAGTACTGAAGCTATAAAAGAAGACGTAGAACCTTTTCCATTTGTTCCCGCTACATGAATTACTTTGAGCTTTTCATGAGGATTTCCCATTAATTTTAATAGCTCTGTAATGTTCTCAAGTCCTAATTTGCTTCCAAATTTGTATGTACCATGAATATAGTTTAAAGCTTTATTATAGTCCATAACAACCCCTCCAATTACTAAACATTCTATAACTATCATTGATTTCAAACTACGCCCAATTTATTGAACTTTAAAACAAATTTATTTTTGTCATAAACACTTTAAGCCTTCTTGTCTATTATCTTTCACTTCATTATAGCAAATTATATATGTATAAAGCATATACAATAGCCGGGTATAAAACCCGGCTTAGATTTATTTCATTTTATTTTTCATTGTAGTAAGTCTTTCTAATACTTGATCCATCATGGTTTGATATTTTTCTTGTTTTTCTTTTTCTTCTTCAATAACATTCGCTGGTGCTTTAGCTAAGAATCCTTGATTAGAAAGTTTTCCATTTACTCTTTTTAACTCTTTTTCAAGTTTTGCTTTTTCTTTTTCTAGTCTTTCTACTTCTTTTTCAAAATCAACTAATTCATCTAATGGAAGGAAAATTTCAGCACCTGCTACAACAGCAGACATAGCATCTTCTGGAATATTCTTTTTCTCATCTTGAAGGATTACTTCTGAAGCACTAGCTAAAGTCATAAAATAACTTCTTCCTGCATTGATAGCGTCATAAGCATCTCCTGATGCAACAACCATCACTTTTGCTTTTTTAGATGGTACTACATTCATTTCAGCTCGAATATTTCTGATACTTCTAATGGCATCCATGATTAATTCCATGTCTTTTTCTTCTTTTTCAAAAACAAAGTTTTCTTCATATTTTGGCCACTGACTAATCATTACACTCTCATCTTTTGTAGTAGGAAGATGCTTCCAAATTTCTTCTGTAATAAATGGCATAAATGGGTGTAATAATTTTAAAATATTTTCAAGTACCATAGTAAGTACATATAGTGCCGCATCTTTCGTATCTTCATCTTCTCCATAAAGTCTTGGTTTTACTAATTCAATGTACCAATCACAATATTCATTCCAAGTAAAATCATAAATCTTTTGTACAGCCATTCCTAATTCAAATTTTTCTAAGTTCTCCGTAACCTCTTTAGAAACACTATTCATTCTAGATACAATCCACTTATCCGCAAGGGTAAAGTTTTTCACACATTTTTCTTCATCAAAGCTTTCTTTCTCTAGATTCATAAGTACAAAACGTGTTGCATTCCATAATTTGTTTGCAAAGTTTCTATTGGCTTCTACCCTTTCCATATAAAAACGCATATCATTTCCAGGGCTATTTCCTGTAACTAAAGTTAATCTTAAAGCATCTGCTCCATATTTGTTGATAATTTCTAGTGGATCAATACCATTTCCTAAAGACTTACTCATCTTTCTTCCTTGAGAGTCACGTACTAATCCATGTACAAATACATATTTAAAAGGAATTTCTCCCATTTGCTCAAGACCTGAGAACATCATTCTTACAATCCAGAAGAAAATAATATCATATCCTGTTACCAATACATCTGTAGGATAGAAATATTTTAATTCTTCTGTATGATCTGGCCAACCAAGAGTGGAAAATGGCCATAATGCTGAACTAAACCAAGTATCTAGTACATCTTCATCTTGTTTTAAGTTGGTGCTATTACATTTGCTACAACAATCAGGCATTTCTCTTGCTACCATCAATTCTCCACAATCTTGACAATAGTAAGCAGGTATTCTATGACCCCACCATAATTGTCTTGAGATACACCAATCTCTAATATTTTCTAACCAATGATAATAAATTTTGTCAAAACGTTCTGGAACAAATTTTGTTTCGCCGGATCGAACAGCTTCAATAGCGGGCTTTGCAAGTTCTTCCATCTTTACAAACCACTGATCACTAAGTCTTGGTTCAACAACTGTATGACATCTATAACAAGTTCCTACGTTGTGGGTATGATCTTTTACATTTACTAAAAATCCTGCCTCATCTAAATCTTTTACTAAAGCTTTTCTACATTCATAACGATCTAGTCCTGCATATTTTCCTGCTCGATCATTCATTTTTGCTTCATCTGTCATAACAGTAATTTGTTCTAGATTATGTCTAAGTCCTACTTCAAAGTCATTTGGGTCATGGGCAGGTGTAATTTTTACTGCTCCTGTACCAAATTCTTTATCTACATACTCATCTGCAATCACTGGAATTTCTCTTCCTACGATAGGCAATATTAAAGTTTTTCCAACTAAATGAGCATATCTTTCATCCTCTGGATGTACTGCTACAGCTGTATCTCCTAGAACTGTTTCTGGTCTAGTAGTAGCGATTTCTAAAAACTCTTCTGAATCCTTTACAGGATACTTGATATGCCAAAACTGTCCGCCCTGCTCTTCATGCTCAACTTCTGCATCAGAAAGGGAAGTTTTACAATCTGGGCACCAGTTAATCAAACGATTTCCTCTATAAATATATCCCTTTTCATATAATCTTACAAAAACTTCTCTTACAGCTTTGTTACATCCTTCATCCATTGTAAATCTTTCTTTTGACCAATCACAAGAATTTCCTAGCTTTTGCATTTGTTCTACAATTCTTCCACCATACTCTTCTTTCCATTCCCATGCTCTTTTTAAAAACTCATCTCTTCCAAGCTCTTCTTTTGTTTTTCCTTCTTCTTTTAATATTTTTTCTACTACTTTTACTTCTGTTGCAATGCTTGCATGATCTGTTCCAGGAAGCCATAACGCTTCATATCCTTGCATTCTTTTCCATCTAATCAATATATCTTGTAGGGTATGATCAAGAGCATGTCCCATATGAAGCTGTCCTGTAATATTAGGTGGTGGCAATACAATAGTATATGGGTCCTTTTCAGGGTTAGCTTCTGCCTTAAAATAATCTTTGTCTAACCACTCTTCATAAATTCTGTTTTCAAATTCTTGTGGATTATAAGTTTTATCCAAATTTTTAATGGTCATGATAACACTCCTCTTTTTAAAAATATTCTAACGAATTCCAAAATCTTTAAATATTCTACCAAAAAATATTCTAATAAATTCTAAACTTTTCGGAAACTCTCCATATAAGATCATCAAAACTCCTATAATTGAAACAATTAATCCTATGCCTTTTAGACGAATAAGATTTTTCATTCTGAAAAGCTTCATGCAATCATTTGTCCGATAAACAAATATTGCCCCAATCATTAAAATCACTATGCCTATAAAAAACATCTTCTCACTCCCAAATAAAAAAACCTTTCATCCTAAATAAGGACGAAAGGAACTTTTCGCGGTACCACCTTAATTCCAGCTTCACTGGCTCTTATTGATCTATAACGGGATTTCCCGGCTGAATCTACCTAATATTCAATTCAGCAACTCAGAAGCTACCTTCAATAACACTCCCCTAAGAAATCTTCCAGCCTACGGATTTCCCTCTCTAGAGGGGGTTCATTATTTACTCCTCTTCCTCAATGTTTGTTTTTTGTAGTCATTTTTCCACTATTATATATTTTTTTCATCCTAAAAGTCAATATGTAAACATAAATTATTTTACGATTCTTAAAGAATATCGTCTCTCTAAATAACCTATTAATTCTTTTACCATCCCTATATGATTACTATTGAGTACATCCCATTCTCTTTTATAATTTGCATAAATGAATCTTTTTACACTACAAGTAGGCGCATAAGGATTCCCTCCATGTTCAACCATATCTTTATACACACATAACCTTGTCACTCTTCCCTGACCATTGTGAAGATTATAAGGATTAATCCCATTCTCACTTTGTTCCTTATGAACCAATGCATACCACTCAAAACCATCTACCTTTCCTCTTATATATCCGTATCTATGTCTTCCCTCATCTATTTTTATATTGCAATTCATAAAACCCCACCTTTTCACGATTCATAAAGTTCTCTTATTATATATATATTCCATATTGTTTCCATTTAATAATTTTTTTTGCATTTTTTCATAGAATTCGCATATTTAGTTTTTAAGGGGGAATATTTATGAAAGAAAACTTTAATCTTTTTCATTATATGCTTCAATTAATCCTTGGGGTTTTATGTATATTCCTTAGTGACATACTCTTGCATATGCCAAAAGATACTTGGCTTACGATTGACTCATCCTTTCATTCTATCCAAAGTCTTGCAAATCACGCAATAGCAGGAATTTTTTTAGCCTTCATAGGGTTCCTATTATTATTTTATCTCATTTTTGCTACTGCACATGCCTTGCGTTCTTATTGGTCTAATTTAAAATTAGCACTACGAATCTTTATTTTATTATGGTTCATCCTATTATGCATTTCAACATTCTATCATGCCATTACTTTATATCATATTTTAGGGTATATATTTATTTTTTCTATCATCATATTCTCTTTTTTTTTAATGCTCAATTATTTTGACGACCCATCTTGATTTTAGAAACATTCATTTTTCTTGAATATGATCCCTCAACTATGAAATTTTACATCTTCTTTATTTAAGCAAATATAGAAAAAAAACTAGTTTCAGTAATCTCTTTTGACATCATTGGCATAGCACCATCACGTATAACCTTCCCCGTTGTTCTAGCTCTTACTTCAGCTCTATACATAGGTCCAAAATCTTTTTCAAGGAGAATAACAATTGCCACTAAGAGTGCTTCTCAAACTACAATCGATTGCTCAATAATAATGAATATGATATAATAAATTTGTATATTAAACCAAAATATACCATTTTATAGTTTTATATACTCATATTTTGTCAAATTTATTATTGTAAAAAACTGTGAATTAGGTGAATGCTATGACTAAATGTATAACAAAAACAATCCCTGTTGATCAAGCTAAGACCGGTATGATTCTTGCCAAAGATATTATTACAGATACTGGTTTTACATTAGCTACAAAAAACACGATGCTGAATAAAAAAAGTATTGTTCGATTAAAGCTTTATCAAATCTGTATGATTTCAATCAAAGAAGCTTTACCTCAAGAAACAGTAAAAGAACAATCTTCCATATCTACTCCAATGAGAAACAATTCTATAACCAAAAAATCATCTTTTCAATCTTTTCAGTCCTCTTACAGTGAAAATATTGAATCATTAGAAAACTATATGTTAGATATTAGTGAAGGAAAAAATATTAACATTACAAACTTATATTCCATTAGTCATGACTTAAAAAATATATTAGACTCAAAAAGTGATTTATTCGGTTTCCTTCATAATCTTCAAACAACAGATAATTATACTTACACCCATTGTGTAAACGTTTCTCTTTTATGTCATGTATTCGGAGAATGGTTAGGTTTTGATAAAAAAGCTTTAAAAGACCTATCTGTTGCTGGACTTTTGCATGATATTGGGAAAACTCAAATTGACAATCATATTCTAAACAAACCAGATAAATTAACCGAGGAAGAATTTGAAGAAATAAAAAAACACCCTATTTATGGATTCCGTTTAGTAGAACATCAAGATATTCCCTATAATATTAAAATGGCTATATTAATGCATCACGAAAGATATGATGGCAGCGGATATCCCTTAAATGCAAAAAATGAACAAATCAATGATTATGCTAAAATTATAGCTATTGCAGATATTTATGATGCAATGACCTCACAACGTTCTTATCGAAAAAAGTTTTGTCCGTTTCAAGTCATTCGTCATTTCGAAAACACTGGTTACAGAAAGTTTGATACCAAATTTTTATTGACTTTTCTCAATCATATTGCTTCTTGTTACATAGGCAATTGGTGCCTTCTCTCTACAGGAGAAGAAGCTAAAATTGTTTTTATTAACAAAGATATGGTTTCAAAGCCTATTGTCCAAGTAGACGGTACCATTGTTGATTTAAAAGAAGAACGAAATATTTTTATCGAAGAAATTATTTAGAGGTTTTTAATGTTAAAACCTCTTTTTTTATTTCCATTATTCATTTTAATTTTGTAACCATTGATTTTTCCCTGAATATAATAAAATTATGTAAAAACTTTTATTATTTTGGGGGGATTTTGTATGAAAAGCGTAAAAAAAATAGCTATGGTCCTTTCACTACTTATGCTTTTATCCATTACATTCACTGGTTGTGGAGAAAAGGCTCTTACAAAAGTAAGGGTAGCTGAAGTAACTCACTCCGTATTTTATGCGCCTCAATATGTAGCCATCACAGAAGGATTCTTTAAAGAGAAAGGACTTGAAGTTGAGCTTATCAACGGTCAAGGAGCTGATAAAACTATGACTGCACTTTTATCTAATCATGCTACCTAAAGATAAGATACAGAATCATCATAATCCGTCCTTTTCATTTATATCTTTCAATCATTTATAAATCTGTAATAAATATTATGGTTCTTTGCATATGTCTTAATATACATAACTCACGAGGTGATTTGTTTGAAAGCTGCCCTATACTTACGTGTTAGTACAGAAGAACAAGCTTCTGGTGGACACTCTATTGAGGCACAACGTCAGGAGTTAATAAAGTATTGTACTGCATTTGATTATAAAATTTATGATTTTTATGTGGATGCTGGATACTCTGCTAGTACTATGGACAGACCTGCCTTAAAAAAATTATTAGCCCATTGTAATAAATATGATGTAGCACTAGTATGGAGATTAGATAGAATTTCTAGGGATATGGCTGATTTGATGAAAATACTAGAAATATTTACAAGCTATCATGTCATATTTAAATCTAAAACAGAGAACTTTGATACTTCTACTGCATCTGGAAAGTTGATGCTAAATATGCTTGGTTCTTTTGCTGAATTTGAAAGATCTTCTATAAGTGAAAGAATACAATTAGCTCATAAAAAAATACTGAATGAAGGAAAATGGCGAGGGGGTAAACCTCCTTTAGGCTATGAAATCAGTGAAGACAAAACCCTTAAAATTAATGAAGACGACGCTTTGATTGTAAAAAAAATATTTGATCTTAGTGCAAATAAAAATATGGGAACTAGAAGTATTGCCATTCATCTTAATACTTTAGGATATTTCACTAGAAATCATAAACCTTTTACTAGCTCTAGTATTGTTCGTATATTGAAAAACCCTACTTATTATGGAGAGATGATCCATAAAAGACAACAATATGTAAAAAGAAATGGCAAAAAAAAAATAGTGTATTCAGATACCTATCAGACTTTTAAAGGATTCTTTACTCCTATCATTTCTAAAGATTTATTTTGTAAATCTGAAGAAAATATGAATAGACGAAAAAAAAACCGTGGAACTTCTTCTAAAATACCAAACCTATTGTCTGGATTCCTATTTTGTGGAGATTGCAAAGAGTATATGCTGCGAAATCGCAGAAAAAATGGGGAGGTTTTTTTTACTTGTAAAAACTATAAACACTATGGAAAATGTACACATCATTACATCTCAGAAAATGTAGTAATGAAAGCAATTAAAAAGAGTATTCCAAATATAGAACAGTCTAAAAGCATGATTTATGAAATGAATAAAAAATTAGTTGAAGAAAAAGAACATAAGTTACATACCATCGAAAATGAGATTGCTACAATACAAGATAGTATTCGCAGTCTTTCAAGAAGAAAAGATAAACTATTCGAACTAATTGAAAGAGAAATCATCACAGAGACAGATTTCATCAACAGAAAGAAAAAATTATCTAAAGAAAAGGAAGCAAAAAAGACGCTCTTAAATAAGCTACACTCTAATCTAAATACTATAAAAAATTACCAAGGAGATAAAAACTTCATGCTCTCTATAAAATCCTTTAACAATAAATTCGACACCCTCTCTTTTTATACCCAAAAGGAACTTTTAAATAGAATTATTGAACGTATAGAAGTCTTTGATAATGATCAACCTTATGCAAGAAAAAAAATTCATATTTATTATAAAATCTAATCTGGTATTCCGATTTAATTTCAAATACTAAACTAAATTTTTAATTATTTTCATTTTAATAATGTCATCATCTTCTTTCTACTTTATATCCTATTCTTTTCATTAAAATTCTATACTTAACTATTCTTTGTATGCAATCAGTCTATCCAAGTATAATTTTCATAAAATTTAAAAAAGTATAAAAGGAATATGGCTAAATTTGTAGAATATATATTTTGTTACTAATATGACTTAAGGAGGTACTACTATGCTTATACTAACAATATTATTAACAGTTTTATTAATCATATCACTCACATTTAATATTCTGATCTTACGAAATATTAAATTTACTACTAAAAAAATTCATCCTTTAACCAATGGAGACTTTACTAAAAAATTTCATACAAAAGAAATGGGTTTCTTGGCTAATATGGGGAATCTATTAAATCTCTTGCTAGAGAATATGAGATTCTTGATCGCAAATGTAAATTCATCCGTTGACCATGTACAAAAGTATGCTCTTACAATCACTCAGAATGCAGAAAATATTAATCATGGCGCAAAGCAAAATGTACAAGTAATATCAGAAATTGCAAAGAATTTTGAATCTCAAGCAGAATCTGTCATGAAAGCTCATCATTATACGGAAAAAATCAATAAAGATTTTCATGTTATTACAAATAAAACAGAAGATGCTAAAAAACAAGCACTCTCCACAAATGATACCCTTCATAAAAGTATTGCCGTATTTGAAAAATTGCTAGATATTATGCAACAAAATTCACATCACAGTTTAAAGTTAACCGAAAAATTTAATGCTCTAGAGGCAAAAACACAACAAATCAATAGTATTACTGATTCTGTTAATGCCATTAGTGAACATACCAATTTATTAGCATTAAACGCATCTATTGAAGCTGCAAGAGCTGGGGATGCGGGTAAGGGATTTGCTGTTGTAGCCAATGAAGTAAAAAAGCTAGCAGATCAGTCTGCAAAATCTTCTAATGAAATAAAAAACCTAATTCATACCTTACAAGATGAAATTAAAACCATTGCACAAGAAATCAAAAATGATTCTGAGAATGTCATTAAAAATATTACCATTGCAGATGATGCTAAAAAATATTTTGATATGATTATTACATCCACAAAAACCACCCTTACTACAGTGGAAGATATTTACCATTTAGCAATAGAAGAAGTTCATGTGATTTCTCATATACAAGATTTCATGAAAAATGTTTCTACAGCTTCACAACAAAATACCAGTTTTGCGCAAGAAGTTTCTGCTACTACAGATGAACAATCCATCATTATTGAAGATATGTTTACTTCCCTTCAACAATTAAACACCATGACGGAAGAAATAAAAAATGTTGTATATTCTTTTGTAAAAGACTATACAATAGATGCTACTACACAAAAATCAATCAACAAGGCCATGGATTGTCTAAAAGAAGCAGCTCAAAATCCTATATTATGGAACTTTGATAAAACATCCTGTGAAAAATTCCTTAATGAAATTATTAAGGAACATACCTATTTTGAAATCATTAATCTATTTAACTTAAATGGAGATACCATCGCTGTAGGTATGAATGACAAAATAGACTTTAAAGATGATATATATGGAAATTACAGTCATAGAGAATATTTTAAGCAAGCCATAGCTGGAAAAGATTATATTTCTGAAGCTTACATATCTATGGATTCAAGCAACTATTGTTTAGGCATGGCTATCCCTCTAAAAAATCAATCTGGTGAAATTATAGGCAGTTTAATGGCGGACTTTGCTTTGATCTAATTTCTACTAGATTATTTTGTAATCTACTCTATACTTATTCTCCCTCTATCCATTCATCTAAATTCATATGCTCTTCCAAAATAATATCTACAACTTCATCAGGCAAAATTCTATTGCCATGCTCATCTGGAGCTGTCCTAAAAAAAGCTACAGATGTGCCATGGTCCTCTTTATACCTCTTCCCATAAGGAGTTTCTACCCAATCGTTCATATGCATTCTTCCTTTCAACATTTACTACTAATACATATGAAAAATGACTTTGTCCCTATTCCTTTTATTAAAATCCTATGTTAAGGTATCCTTTTCATCTGATCAAGTAGATATTGGTTTTATGGGTCCTGAAGCATCTGTATATGTTTTCAATAAAGGAAAAGATGATTATGCCGTAAACTTTGCTCAGCTTACCCAAAGAGATGGTTCTTTCTTAATGGCAAGAGAACCTATGCCTAACTTCACTTTTAAAGATGTAGCCGGCAAAACGATCATTGGCGGACGAAAAGGCGGCATGCCTGAAATGACATTAGAATATGTACTAAAACAAAATAAAGTATTTCCAGAAAAGGATGTAAATGTACGTACCGATATCCAATTTGCTGTTATGGCAGGTGCCTTTACTGGTGGAGAAGGAGATTTTGTAACATTATTTGAACCAGTGGCTTCAATGCTTGAAAAGTCAGGGGCTGGTCATATTGTTGCTTCCATCGGTGAAGCTGGTGGATATATCCCTTATACCTGCTATTGTTCAAAGAAAAGCTTTATAGAAAAAGAACCTGAAGTAATACAAAAGTTTACAAATGCAATCTATAATGCTATGTATTTCTATTCGTAAAAATCCCACTGCTTTTTTTTATTTCAGCAGTAATCCATATAATAATAGGTAAAATCACCTGAAAAGGAATGGCATAGTATGGCCATATTTCCGAAGTCCATTCCATATTATACATTATGCTATCATGTACAAAATAAGATAAATTAATCATAAGCAAAGAGACAGGTATTACTATAAATCGATAATCAGTATACTCAAATATTTTAGTAAATCCTTTGCAAGTAGCTAATAAATATATACTTATTTTCACAAATGCTCCAAATGCATATATAGTAGCTACTATAATCTCCAGTCTTTGTAATAAACTCCCTATACTGATCCTTGTTATAGTATTATAGGATGGAAAGTATGTACTTGAAGCTGTATTTGCTCCTAAAACTAAAATATCAGTTATAGAAACAATCAATAATATGATTCCTCCTATCAATAAACCTATGGTATATATTTTATAAGAGGATTTTTTCTTTTTAAAAGTAGAAAAAAACATAGTAAATACTACTGTTTCACCAAATGGAAATGAAAATGATGAAATAGCCCCTTTTGCAATTGGTTTTACCCCGTTATACAAAATAGGTTGTATATTATTAATATTCATATTGGGAATTAATAATAATATTGCAATAAATATAAGGCCAATAAATACAAGCAAAATAAGTTCAGTCCATCTTCCCATCACTTCCATACCTTTTTTTACTACCCAAATACATAAAATAGCAATACTTATTATAGGTATTATTTGAGGAGTATCCATAAAAGCAACTGTATTAACAAATAGACCAAAGTTTAGTATAACTAATGTAACGGAATGAAATAAGTACCAAGTATATAATATAACTATTCCCTTTCCTATAAACTTTCCAAAGCAAATTTTACAAATATCAAATAAATCTTTATCATAGAAAATATAATGCAAACGAGCATATATAAATATCATAGGCAATGCCATAAATATTGCTATAACAATAGCTAACCAAAAATCTCTTTTTGCCTCTAATCCTGCTACTACTATTGTAGAGGTGCCTATTAAAAACATGATCATAAGAACTATACCTTGCTTATCAGAAATGACTTCTTTATTCACTATTTATTCCTCCACGATAGTTTTTAATTATTGTTTGCTTTATTTACTTAAATATTCTAATTCTATGAACATTTGTTGTAATTTATCTTTTGTTTACCCTTACTAATTCTCTTCTTTTCTAACTTCTTCTAATAATCTTTTATAAACAAACGCTTTTTCATTTTCACTAAGATTATTTTCTTTTGCATATTCATCAACTCTATTACATAGTACATAAAACATTTGCTCTGTTAGTAATTCAGATATATACTCTCTATCTGGCATGTGCAAAATAACGTTCATAAATATGTCTCCTTTTTATCATTCTCCTAGATATTATTGTATATTTGGATTGTCTCATTACTAAGTTTTACAACTTTTCTTATTTGGGTATTACAACATCAAATTTCATAGTTGTATAAAAGTTAATCTAAATTTTTATACTCCTGTACTACTTTTGAAATTCATCTAATAAAATAAACTAAAGTCCTATCTAAAAGGTGATTTTATGAGAGCAGCAATCTATTCACGGAAGTCAAAATTTACAGGTACAGGAGAATCTACACAAAATCAAATTGATCTATGCAAAGAATATGCTAACAATTACTTTAATATTTCTGATTTTATTATTTATGAAGATGAAGGCTTTTCTGGAGGAAATACAGATAGACCAAAGTATCAGAAAATGATTAAAGCTGCTAAGAATAAAAATTTTGATGTATTAATCTGTTATAGACTAGATAGAATAACTCGGAATGTATTGGATTTTTCTAAAACAATAGAAATGCTACAAAAAAACAATATACAATTTGTATCCATTCGAGAGCAATTCGACACATCCACTCCAATGGGACGTGCAATGATGTATATCTCTTCTGTCTTTGCCCAGTTAGAGCGTGAAACCATAGCTGAACGTATTAAAGATAATATGCAAAGATTAGCCTTAACAGGTCGCTGGCTAGGCGGAAAAACCCCTTATGGCTTTACAAGTAAACAATTAGAAGTTGTAAACCATGAAGGTTCAATGAGAACACTATACAAACTTATTCCTATCCCTAGTGAAATTAAAATCGTTAAACAAATATACACTAAATACCTTGAATTATGCAGTTTTACAAAAGTTGAATCCTATCTTATACAAAATAATATAAAAAGAAATGAAAATTTTTTCAACCCATCTACTCTTCGTTACATTTTGCGTAATCCAGTTTACTGTATAGCTGATCAATTATCCCATCAATACTTTATGAATCACGGAGCAACTATTGCCAGTAAAAAAAATTTTAATGGTATCAGTGGAATCTTAGCCTATTCAAAACATGATGAGAAAAATTGGAAAATAAGAGATAAAGAAAATTGGTTTTTAGGAGTTGGTAAGCATAAAGGAATCATAACATCAAAAAACTGGATCAAAGTACAAAATATTATTGAAAAAAATCAAAATAAATCAATAAAAAACGGTACAAGTACTATCAGCTTAATTACGCCTCTATTAAAGTGCCAGTGTGGAGAGACTATGAAAGCCGCTAGCATTCAAAAAGATACAGAAGGCAATATAAAGTATTATTATTATGTTTGTAGAAGAAAAGAACGTACAAATGGAAGTTTGTGTAATATTAAAAATTTGAATGGATCAAAAACCGATAAAGAAGTCATCAATCAATTAAAGAACATCCACAATAAAAATATAATTTTAGAAGGATTTCTTAATAAAAAGCTTCAGACCTTTGATGCTCATAAAAAAGGTCAAGAAGCTATAAAAGCAAATATAAGAAATACTATAAAAAAGAAAAAATCATCCATCGATAAACTAATCATAACAATAATTGATTCAGAAAATGCAGCTGCTTCTAAATATATACTAGCTAAAATTAATAAAATAGATACAGAAATAAAAGATTTAGAAATGGAATTAAATAGATTAAATGAAAACGAAAAAAACACTTTGTTGAAAAAATTGAATCCGGAAAGCATGATAGATTTATTAAAAGAAGTTAATAATATAGATAGTTATAATTTTAAAGAAAAGCAACAACTTATTCACAAACTTATTGACAAATTAGTATGGGATGGGCAAAATTTACACCTCTATTTAAAAAACTAAACGTTACGAATAATAGCACATAGCTAAAGGTATGAAATGGGTAGAAAATCATACACCTGAAGAAATTGCAACATCTATTTCACCACAATTTCCTGATGCAGATCTTGATATTCTCACAGCTGTTGCAAAAAGATATAAAGATCAAGATACATGGAAGCCTGATTTAATTCTGACAGAAGAGGGATTAAATCATATGATGGATATTGTAGAACTCGCAGGAGAATTAGATAAAAGAGCTCCTTATGAAAAAATCGTAACCAAAAAATTTGCCGAAAAAGCAATGAAATCTATTCAATAATATTTGCCCACTATTTGTGGGCAATTTGCTTTTAACTCCACTTTGGTGTATTCCACTCACTGTTTTTTAGCCTTTCACCTTCCTCTTCAGAAACAATATAAGCAGAAATCCCTTGATGATCATATTCTCTTACTTTTTTTATGGCTTCTTTTCTACTCATAGAATCTGAAATTTTTTCATCTGTTCTGATCACATAACGTTTTTCCATTGTTATCCTCCTTTTAGCATTCATTTTAATAAAATTTCTTATTTTAGTTTCCTCTTCTTCTTACATAGATATACCTTTTCATTATTTGACTTTTCTGATTCCATAATCCTAACTTGTTACAATATTCCTAAACAGTACTTTGAATTTTTATCAAATTTTATTTCATCATGCTTTTTTTACCTTGTATTGTATCTTTATTTTTTACACATACTTCTATTAAGATAAAAGGAGGGTTATCATGCAAGATCAATATCTAAATTCATTAAAAGAACTAGACTATGCAAATCTTACAAAAGAAGAACAAGATCAATTAAGAGAACTTGAAAATAAATTCAATAATAATATTAATAAGCAAGTATATTTTATGGTAATGGAAAGATAACTTTTTAAAAAATAAAAAATCAAAAAAAAAAAAAATGACAGCAACTATGTTACTGTCATTTTTGTATTTTTACCTATCATTTTTATCTTCTTTTCATTATATTCAAATATTCAACATTCTTTTTTCTTACATACTCCATCAAACTAGAATCTCCATGTCCAGGATAAATCATCATTTCATCATTCCATTTTGAAACCTTGTTACGAATGGAATTTTTCATTGCATGATCATCTCCACCTTCTAAATCAGTTCTTCCTAAATCCATGTTAAAAATTGTATCTCCTGTAAATATAATATTTTCATCTTTTACCTTTATACAAATACCGCCTGGAGTATGTCCAGGGGTATGAATAATCTCTAAAGTTACCCAAGAAACTTCTATTTTATCCCCATCTTTTAATATCTGTTCAGGTATAATAGCAATAGATTTTCTAAAACTACTTATTGAATAATTGACATTAGGATCTTTCAATCCTTCTACATCTTTTTTGTGAATATATACAGGCATAGGATATTTTTTCTTTAGTTCTAAAACAGCCCCTATATGATCATAGTGATAATGGGTAAGAATAATACCTATAGGCTTTAATCGACTTTTATGAATATGCTCTACAAAAGTCTTAGCTTCATCTCCTGGGTCAATGATAAAAGCTTCTAATGTATTTTCATCATAAAGAATATATCCATTTGTTTCTAACATTCCAACAACAAGTCTTTCTAATCTCATCTCCTAGCTCCTTTTTCTTATATTATTATCAAAATAAGCCCTACAGATTCACTGTAGAGCTTATTTCAATTTGTTTGGAGCGGGCAACGGGAATCGAACCCGCACAACTGGCTTGGGAAGCCAGGACTCTGCCATTAAGCTATGCCCGCATCTATTAATAATTTTATTATAATCTTCATCTGCATAATTGTCAATATTTACAAAACATACATATTTATATTTTTTATCTTCTAGATTCATTTCTTTTCTTATTGTTCTTTTTCTCTAAGTATATTATTATACAAATATAAAGAAATTTTGATTGCATCTAAAAAGGAGATGAAAAAATTTTGAGTCGAAGATTTATAAATTTACAAAAAAATATTCATCAAATTAAACTGCAGCAAATGGGAGCTCATGTAGAAGTCATTGAAGGTGTTATGCATTTTGTTCGTGTTCAAATTGAAGATACCATCATTAAGTACGTATATCATATTAATGACAAAGGAGATTATTTTTTACAAAGACGCTGTCCTTATCCTCTGAACTTTGGTACCTATCCAACTCAAGATAATGTTATTAACATAATCCAACATGATATTTTACAAATGAAAAATGCAAAGAAAAGTAAAAAATTCCAACAATTCATAGAAATCAACAAATCCCTTACCCATATCGCTAAAGATTTTGAGGAATTATATCTGTATTATAATGTATCTGGGATACAAGCTAAAAAAATCAATGAAAAAATCAATGAATTGAAAAAAGAACTTATTGAAACCAAAAATATAAGCACAAAAATCCATTTTGAAAAAGATCCAGATACTATAAAATAAAAAAATTCAGACCACTTTATAAAGTGATCTGAATTTTTTTATTTTATAATCATGTATGCTATATTAATTTTTTCATAATACTACGCAATTTAAACCTATTTAGACATAATCCTTCTTCATTCCACATAATCCATTAATATTGCCAAAAATCATTCTTTTTAAATTCACAAAGAATGGTTACAATATATCTATTGTTTTTAAAATTGGTAAAAGGGGGTATTCTATTGGTTTATTCATCTCAACTATATATAACTATAACTATTTTTATTCTTACATATGCTGTAATTGTATCCGAAAAAATCAATCGTATGACTATTGCCTTTTTTGGCGCTTTATTACTTGTACTATTTCGCATAATCGATTTAGAATTTGCTTTTCAATCCATTGATTTTGATACCATTGGCCTACTTATTGGCATGATGATTGTTGTTAACATCACAAAAAAAACAGGTGTCTTTCAATATATTGCTATTAAATCAGCAAAGTTTGCAAAAGGAGATCCTTGGCATATACTCCTTATGTTATGTATCATTACAGCTATCTCCTCGGCCCTGTTAGATAACGTTACAACCGTTTTACTGATTGCACCTGTTACTTTAGTTATAACAGAAACCCTAGAAGTAGATCCTATCCCATTTATGTTATCCCAAATATTAGCCGCTAACATAGGGGGTACAGCAACATTAATTGGAGACCCTCCAAATATTATGATCGGTAGCGAAACAGGATTAGGTTTTATGGATTTTATATCTAATTTATTACCTGTTGTTCTAATTATCTATTTAGTAACATTTTTCTTTATAAAAAAAATATGCAAGCCTAAATTACACGTAAAAGAAAGTCTTAAATCAAAAATCATGAAAATGGATGAAACATTAGCTTTAACAGATACAAAACTCCTAAAAAAATCTCTATTTGTATTGCTTATAACTATATTAGGATTTGCACTACATCAATTGGTTGGTCTAGAAACAGCAACAGTTGCATTAGGAGGAGCTTCCATATTATTGTTGATTAGTAATGTAGATCCTGAAGAAATTTTACAAGAAATTGAATGGCTTACTATTTTCTTTTTTGCCTTTCTTTTTATTTTAGTTGGAGGCCTTGAAAAAGTTGGCGTCATTGATTTTATTGCCAAAAACGTTGTAAGTTTAACAAAAGGAAATCTTATGCTTACTACACTCTTAGTTCTTTGGGTTTCTGCCCTTGCATCTTCATTTTTAGATAATATTCCTTTTGTTGCAACAATGATTCCTTTAATCAATAGTATTGGTACATTATCTAACTTTAATATTACACCTCTGTGGTGGGCATTAGCATTAGGTGCATGCTTAGGAGGAAACGGTACATTAGTTGGAGCTTCTGCAAATGTTGTTGTTGCAGGCATTTTAGAAAAGCATAATCATAAAATTTCTTTTAAAGAATACATGAAAATCGCCTTTCCTTTAATGATTTTATCTATTATACTGTCTAGTATTTATTTATATATATTTTATTTATAATCATTCAAACAGGAGGTATCATCATTATGTTCAAAAAACAAAAAATTTTAACCTTAACAATCTTCATCCTATTTCTATTAAGTACATCTTATGTATTTGCTCATTATGAAAATACATATCATCCTCATAAAAAAAATACTTTATCCGATGAAGAATTAGCATTCTGGGGAATCAATATAAATATAAATAATGAAAAAAATCAACCAGCTACTCCAACAAACATAAATAAAGAAGATTATTTATTCTGGGGTAGACCCTTGAATATAAAATAGTTTAACCCTAAGGATTTAATCCTTAGGGTTTTTTCAAAATTACATGCTTTCATTAATACATTGTATTTTGGATGCCGTTATTTTGGACTTTTTTCCTTGCTTCTTGAATCTCTAACCCACCAACTGCAGACGAACTAGTAAGATTTGCACCAGTTGAAGGCATTCCTGATGTCATTCCCTGTCCAGCTGTCCCGTAATTTCCCATATTTTGTTTTGCTTTTTGAATTTCGTTTTGGTTAACAGCATTAGAGTTCTTTAAGTTCGGAACATTTCCCATATTATTATACATACTGGCATTCCTCCACTTGTAATTTTGGTAAGCTTTAAGCTTACATTAAATATTTTGTGCAAATATGAGTAGATTATGTTTGGAAAATTTATCTTCTTTTCATTCCTAAAAAAAAATGGTCTTTTGTATTTTTCTTTATATCCTTGGAATACTAATAGATGAAACTATATAAAAAGGAGTTGACTTTATGGATACATTGGCTCTTTTATTAGTCATTGTAGGTGCATTAAATTGGGGACTAATCGGTCTTTTCCAATTTGATTTAGTTGCAAGTTTATTTGGAGGACAAGCTTCTATACTTAGTAGAATTGTCTATTCTCTTGTTGGATTAGGAGGAGCATACGCAATTAGCTTCTTATTTAGAGATCGAGAAAAAGTAAGATAAAAAATAGAGAGTATTTCATTACTCTCTATTTTTTTATTACCATTTAAAAAATTACCTATAAATAGTTGACAACAAATTCTATTTAAGTGTACTATTTCACTATATAGATAAATTTCTTTTAAGAGGTGAATATATTGAAAAAAGAGGATATCATCCGTGTATTATCGAAAAAAATAAAACTGGTTAGAACAGAAGCTGGTTATTCCCAAGATTTAATGGCTGAAATATTAGGTATCTCTAAAAAAACATTAGTACAAATAGAAAAAAGTAGAATTCTCGCTAGTTGGTCCGTTATTGTAACTCTCTGTGCTCTTTTTACAGAAAGTGCAATTATTCAAGCAACATTAGGAGAAGATCCCATAGATATTCTTCAAGTAGTGGCTCATCAATATTATGAAACTCCAAAGGAAAAAACACTAGGGGGTAAAATATGGTGGAAAGAAATCAAACAACTAGGTAAATTTAAGCTCCAGCAAAATATCGTCAGTAATCATTTTAGAATATTAGATAATCAAAACAACCGATGGATTAGTTCATTTGATGAACTAGAAATGAAAAACAAACTAATTGAATTAAACAAATATTATGATGAGGAGTAAGTATTTTTAATACTTACTCCTTCAAAATTATTTTGATAAAAGCCTAATAAACATATCTATCTTTTTTGTTTGACTAGCATCTAATAAATCCGTCATTTGTTTAAGCATCTGAAGTCTTTTTACTAAATCTCTTTTCTCTTTTTTAGAAAAACTATTGATCATGTTAAGCATTTCATTTTCTATATCTTGTTGTGATTTGTTTTTATATTTATTTGCTAAGTTCGAAAGTTGATCTAGTTGCTGATCCGATGCATTAATGCTCCTAGCAGCTTTTTCTAATTTTTTATTTATATCATTTGATTTTCTTCTCATCATATCCCTCCTTCATAGATGATTTCATTTCCCTTCTTCACTACCATACTATGTATTTTATTTGTATCTGTTACAGGTTGTCTTCATAAAAAAAAAAGACCTTATTCACTAAGATCTTTTTTATTTCCTATTTATAATTTATGGGCAAACTCATTTAATTTATCTGCAAGCCTTGATAATTCATTAATCTCTGCTGTGATTTCTTCCGTTCCTGCAGCTTGTTCTTGCGTAAGTGTTCCATTTTTTTCTACCACCGTTTGTATTTGTATAACACTTCCTTGAATTTCTTTTAATACAGAAGCAATTTTATCTACTGCCTCATTACTAGATATGGCTAGCTTTCTTATTTCCTCAGCTACAACCTGAAATCCTCTACCTGCCTCTCCTGCTCTAGCAGCTTCAATGGCTGCATTTAATCCTAGTAAATTTGTCTGCTTTGCTACTTGCTGTACAAACCCAATTACTTGATCTGTTTCTTTTGCCTGTGTTAGTGCACTATTAGCACTCTGAATCATTCCTTCTCCTGATGAAGCAATTTCTTCTGCACTAGAAGAAATTTGAGTAGTTGTTTTTGTCATTTCATTTAACGAATTAGCCAAGGTCTTAATAATGTCTAAAAGTTCTTCTCGATCACTAATACTCTTTACAGTTGTAATCCCTCCTATAATTTGACCCTCTTCATTTTTAATAGGTGTAGCTGTAGCCGACATAAGGGTACCATGAATATCCTTTGGAATCATTATAGTAATCTTTTTATTTTGCTTCATGGCTTGAAATAAAGCTAAATGTTCCTGTAATATTTCCCCTTCTTTTACTCTTAGTTGTACATTTTTTCCTGGAACGCATTTTATTACTCTCTCTCTGTCACTTACCGCTACTGCCAAATCATCTTCTGTAAAATCATTTACAAAACTTGCCATATTCACATATTTTTTTAACAAATCATTCATTTATATCCCTCCAAGTAGATACTTCCTAGCTTATATAATTCTCTTTTTTTGTCAAATATCCTCCATAAAAAAACTTCCTTATTATATAAATAAGAAAGTTCTTAATGTTTTTTATTTGTAATTTCCTAAAATTTTACCTTTTATAGCTTCTAACAAAATTTTTTTACAGCATTAATACACCTTCATCTTTTATAATTACCTGCAATATCTTTTGTTCTTCTCCTGTTTGTGCATGAATGTATATTAAAAACGTATCTTCCTTATAGGCTGCTTTAAACTCATAACACAAAGCTTCTTCTCCACCTTCCGTTGGAATGATCGTAAGTCTTGGCTTTGAGCTTTTAGCATATATACTCACTTTCTCTTTGGCCTCTTTTATACTAATTTTAGGGTTAGGAATATTTCTTTCATGATGATTTAATAAATATCCTTCCATATCAAATCCTACAATTTCCCCTTCATCTAGTCCAACCTTTACCTTAATCAAATCTGTATAAATAATTACTCCATCCTGCATATATGCAAAATTAATCAGCATTTGCCCATTATACTTTAATGAATAAGTAGGCATCATATTTTTATAACCTCTTTTTTTCAAAAAGTCCTGAGCAATCCTTATTCCTTCCTCCTCTGTTATTTTAGCTTCATTTATTTTTCTTGAATCAAGCATCCATAAAACATGTCCCTCTTTTTTAGTAATTGCCATTGTAATAACTTCTTCTGATTCTTTTGATTTTAATTCCATTATATAAACTGGAATAGCTCCATGGTTCGTATCACTAATCAGATTGACTTCATATTTTATATCGTCTTCTAAAAAGTTCTTTGCTATTTTTTCTATTTCATTTTTTTCTATATATCTTCCTGTTAATTGAGTCTTTCTTTTTTTTACATGTTCTGAAAAAGGACCATCGTAAATTAGTTCAGGATACGCTTGCATCTTCTCCTCTATATTTAAAAAACTAGTACTAAGCATATTTTCATTGGTCTTTTTTAGTTTTTCATTGGCTTTTTCCCTTAATTCTCCTATATACACTCCTTTTTCTGCCATATTATTTTGTAGAGAAATATATTCTTTTGATAAATAATTAGAATAGTTATGTAATGTTTCTAAAGTTTCTTTTTCTTTTTGATTTAAAGGTTTTCCTTCAAGATTTTTTCTAGCTAAAGCCTCACTTAAATCTCCTACTTGACTTAAAAATTTTTCTGTCTTACTTACATTTTTATGCTCAATTGGCAATTGACTTAATTTCTCCTGGGCATCATAGCAAAGATGTGTAATATCTGAAAACAATAATACATTTTGTTTCGGGGTACCTGTAACCATAACTTTTGAAAGATTCACCTGTATATTTTCTACATCTACTACCATATCATGAAACATTCTGTGAAACTGATTCTCCAAAAAAATGTTTTTCTCCCTATTTTGTTCATACTGAGTATATCCCCAGATACCTGTACCTATAACTACTACTCCAAGTAATATCCCTATAATTTTTTTCATAGCCCTCCCCCATTCTTATTCATGTGCAAACCAATGTTTCCCAATTTTCAATGTAACTTCTCTTGTCCATATCCATTTACTTGTAGCTTTAGCAGGATTCCAATAGTAAATGGCTCCCCCTGTAGGATCCCATCCATTCATAGCATCTTTTGCTGCTTTATAAGCTTGTTCATTTGGCCTTAGATAAATTTGTCCATCATCTACTGCCGTAAATGCCCCTGGCTGAAATATAGCCCCTGCTATAGAGTTAGGAAAGGATGGATGTTTTACCCTATTTAAAATAACTGCACCAACAGCCACTTGTCCTGTATAAGGCTCTCCCCTAGATTCTCCATATATAGCCATTGCTAAAAGATTGATATCATCTTTTGTAGAAACCCCTCTACTTGTAGCCATATATGCTTTTTTATCCGTTTTTTCACTAATCCCTAATGCTCTTTTTGTATCTGATCCTATAATGCCATCAACTTTTAATCCATTTTTTCTTTGAAATTTAATCACTGCTTCATATGTGTAAGGTCCATATATACCATCAACGGCTCCTATATAATATCCCCATTGCTTTAACTTCTTTTGTGAAATCTTCACAGTCTCATTATATTGGCCTGTAATAGTTTTTTGAGGCATTCCCAATGCTCGTCTTGTCTGAGAACCTACTTTTCCATCTACAATAAGTCTATTTTTTCTCTGAAATTTAACTACAGCCTGATACGTTTTTTTTCCAAAAACGCCATCTATTTGACCCTCATAATATCCCCAATTTTTCAATTTTGTTTGAACGATTTTTACCTCTTCTCCATATGAACCCCAAGATAAGGTTCCTGCATAGATGATATCTATACAAACAATACTTATCAAAAAACTTACCATCAATGTAATACACACAATAATTGTATTTTTTCTCAAAAGCTTCCCCTCCTAACATATCCTTCTTTATTTTCTGTTAAATAGGAGGGAATTATTCTTTATTATTTGTATAAATAGGCATCTAAACAAAAAATTCGCATTATGCTCATCTCGTAAGTTTCATTACAAAACCACTTTTTTGTAATGAAACTTACTCAAAGTGATTGAATATTTGACTTTTCAACCATAAATTATCCACAAATTTTAAATCTTATCATTTCTTAAAGCATAAAAAAATAATGGCCTCTTTGGGCCATTATTTTTAATAACTAATCATCCTACTTAAATTTGTAATACCAATTGTAACACTTGCTAGTAAAACAAAATACATAGAACCTACCATTAACGTTTTTACTCTGTTCATCTTTCATTCTCCTTAACACAAATATTATTCTATAAGAACTTCTGTATTATTGACTATTTCAGTATTTTCTATTCAGTCCATCCTCATTTTCTGTGTCAATAATAAATCTCTCATCCCCTGTATATATATATACCACAAATATACTCTTCTAATCAATAACAATTGTGTTACAAATTCTTTTGTAAATCATCAATTATATGCATAATTCCCTTTACTATTAGGTTTTCTTTCATATTTATATAGCATTAAGGTTGCATAGTCAACTTGATCTTCAGTATTTTTTCATATATAAATGCAGATGAAACTATTGCCCCATCTGCATTTATGTACAATTTATTATTACACATTATAAGTTTATTTTCTCTATTCTATCAAAAGCTTCTTTCAAGCGGTCTACCCCTACCGTACATGC
The DNA here is from genome assembly GCF_019884785.1 of Crassaminicella profunda. Taxonomy (GTDB): domain Bacteria; phylum Bacillota; class Clostridia; order Peptostreptococcales; family Thermotaleaceae; genus Crassaminicella; species Crassaminicella profunda. The sequence goes on along the minus strand of NZ_CP082326.1, from coordinate 1,032,104 downwards.
AATTCTAATATATCCTTCTCCACTTTTTCCAAAAGCACTTCCTGGAATCACTAAAACATGAGCCTCTTCCAACATTTTTTTACTCATCTCAACAGAACTAAGACCTGTTTCTTTTATATTTACAAATAAATAAAATGTTCCTTGAGGAGGAAGAACTGATATTTTAGGGATTTCATTAATTCGCTTATACGCATATTCAACTCGTTTCTTATATTCTTCTGCCATAGGCTTTAGAATACTTTCTCTCATCCTGATTGCATAAATAGCTGCCCTTTGTGATATAGATGGCGCACAAAAACATATACCTTCATTAATATCTCTTATACAATCAATCATATAACTAGGCGCCAACACATATCCAATTCGCCATCCTGTCATGGCATAATCTTTTGAAAAGCTCCCTAGAGTAATGGTTCTTTCCTTCATTCCTTCTATGGTGGCCATAGGAACAAATTCCCTTTGAAAACTAAATCCACCATATACCTCATCTGCTATGACAATCAAATCATGTTCTATGGCAACTTTTGCTATTGCCTGTAAATGTTCTTGATCCAGACATGCTCCCGTTGGATTGTTTGGCGTATTCACAACAATTGCCTTCGTTCTATTGGTAATAAGACTCTTTAACTTTTCAACATCTATTTGAAAATGATCCTTCTCATAGGTTTCTAAAATTACTGGTTTTCCCCTTACTAACTGTATTTGATTATAATAAGGTGTAAAATATGGCTCTGGCACAATTACTTCGTCTCCATCATCTAAAATAGCTTCAAGTACTAAATACATACCATGGCAAGCACCTACTACAGACATAATTTCTCTGTCACTCAATTCATGATTATAAGTTTTTTGATAAAAATTTGCAATTTCATATCGTAATTCAGGATCTCCTAAAGAATCCGCATATCTTGTATGCCCTTTATGTGCATCTAAAAAAGCTTCATCAATAATAGATTTATCTGTAATATAATCAGGATCTCCTAAGCTTAAATTAATCAAGTCGTCATACTTATATGCAAGGTCAACTACCTCTGCCATAGGGGTCGTAATACTATTCCAATATCTTTTTGATAAAAATCTATGCTTCATCCTTCCACCTGCTTTCTTTTTTATCAATAATCACATGTATAAAAATATCCGTGAAAAAATATCTATTTTCACGAATATACGTTTAGCTTATAAAACTTTTCCTAAGAAGTCTTTTGTTCTCGGATGTTTAGGATTTTCAAATATTTCTTGTGGTGAAGATTGTTCAACGATTTTTCCTCCATCCATAAAAAGCACTCTCGTTGCAACTTCCTTTGCAAAACCCATTTCATGAGTAACTACTACCATAGTCATACCCTCTGCTGCTAATTCCTTCATTACATCTAATACTTCTCCCACCATTTCCGGGTCTAGTGCTGAAGTTGGTTCATCAAAAAGCATTACATCAGGAGACATGGCTAGAGCTCTTGCAATAGCAATTCTTTGTTTTTGACCTCCAGATAGCTGATTAGGATAATTGTTTGCTTTATCAGAAAGTCCAATTCTCTTTAGCAGACGAAATGCAATCTTTTCTGCTTCGGATTTTTCCATTTTTTTCACTTTTATTGGAGCAAGAGTGATATTTTCTAGGACTGTCATATGTGGAAATAAATTGAACTGCTGAAATACCATCCCCATTTTTTCTCTTTGCTTATTAATATCATTCTTTTTATCCATAATAGAGGCACCTTCAAAGACAATGTCTCCACCTGTAGGCTGTTCTAAAAGATTTAAACATCTTAAAAAAGTACTTTTACCCGATCCACTTGGACCTATAACAACAACAACTTCTCCCTTTTTAATATGTTCATCTATGCCTTTTAAAACATGTAAATCCCCAAAACTTTTGTTTAAATTAGTTACGTGAATCACTGGCATTCAACCTCCTTTCAAGGTTCCCTACTAGTTTTGAAAGGGTAAATGTAATAATAAAGTAAATAATTGCTGCAATGATTAATGGTGCGAAAGGCTTATAGGATATTCCTCTTACTGTATCTGCTCGATACATTAAATCATAAATTCCAACAACAGAAACAATAGCAGATTCTTTTACTAATACAATAAACTCGTTTCCAAGGGCAGGTAAAATATTTTTAAATGCCTGAGGAATAATAATACATCTCATAGCCATTCCATGAGTCAATCCTAACGATCTTGCAGCTTCCATTTGTCCTTTATCAATGGATTGTATCCCCGCACGAATAATTTCTGCCACATAAGCTGCACTATTAAAGGATACAGAAATAATTGCAAGCATTAAATCTGGAAATTCTATCCCTGTCAATAAAGGTAATCCATAGTAAACAATAAATAATTGCACCAAAAGAGGCGTTCCTCTTACCACTTCAATATAAGCTGTTGCCGGAAATCTTACAATTCTTTTTTCTGACATCTTCATCAACGCTAAAACAACCCCAAAAATAACACCAAAAACAACACCAAAAAAAGAAAGAAATAATGTAACCCCTGTTCCACTAATAAAAAACTTATAGTATTTTGCTAAAAATGCTATATCCAATGCTGACACCTCCTAATAAATACATTCATCTTTTTGATACTGTAGTTTCTATTATACGATACTAGCAAAAGTTAAGCAAAAGGTAATTATTTACCTTTTGCTTTTTTTCTATACTTTCTACTCTTCTTCAGCTAATTTAATTGCTTGTGTAATAAATTCGCCAACTTTACCTTCGCTTATCAACTTATCTAGTGTTTGATTAATAGATTCTACCAACTCTTCATTTCCTTTATTAATTGCTATAGCTACACTAGAGTCTTCTTCATTTCCTGTACCTAAACCTAAATCTAACACAACTAAATCTTTATTTTGTTTTGCATAAGCTTCTGCTACAGGCTTTACTAAAACAATTCCTTGAATTTTATCATTATTTAATTCTAATACTAAATCCGTTATCTTGCTAAGGAGTTTAGGTTCTACTCCTTCAATACTTTGTGCTAAGTCCTGCTGTATTGTTGCTTTTTGAGCTCCTATTTTAAGACCTTTGAAATCTTCCTTTGCTTTGATCTTGTCTGCAACTTCTTTTTTTACTAATATTCTTTGTTCTTCTTTATAGTATACTTTAGAAAAATCAACACTTTTTGCTCTTTCCTCTGTTGGATTCATTCCTGCAGCAATAAAATCAATTTTATTAGCTACTAGTGCTGGTAATAATCCATCAAACTTCATATCTTTAATCTCAATCTCAACACCAAGATCCTCTGCAACTTTCTTTGCAATCTCTATATCAAATCCTACAATCATATCTTTTCCATCAATTTCTTTGTGAAATTCATATGGTGGATAATCTGCACATGTACCCACTACAATCTTCCCTTTTTCCTTAATTTGATCTACTTTACTTAAAGCTTCATCTGCGCTACTTTTTTGTTGTCCACAGCCTGCAAATGCAAATACTATACATACCATTAACAATACTGCCAATACTTTTTTACTATTTTTCTTAAACATTTGAATTTTTCCCCCTTGAAGTTTAAATGTTTTGTCGTCATGTGTAACATTATACATTAGGTTTAATAATTATTCAAGTGCATATTTAAAAGTTTTTGTGGTTTTTTTTTCATTTTTCTATTTTAGGTAAAGTATTCCCTCCATGGGGCATCAAATAGGTTTTTATATTCTTTCCTTTTTCATTATAAACAATATCTAATGCTTCTTTTACTGTTTTGACTACGGTAATATTTACCTGATCTAATAAATTCTTCTCTATATCTGATACAAATAGAATCTGCCATTTTCTTGATGTCTCTGCCATATCATAGCCTATATATTTAGCTACTGTAAACTTTTCTCTTACAGCACATTCTCTTTCTCTATTATTTTTATAATCCTCAATAATTTGACGCAAATCTTCATTTCCAAAACCTTCAATACATTCACTTAAAATAATAATACTTCCCCCCAATTTTACAGCTTCTTTCGCATTACTTAATGCTTTTGTAGCCTGATAAAGATTCATATCTTTAGGGTATCCTCCTGCTGATGCAATGACTAAATCAGCTTTTTCCCTAATCCATACACCATCTAATGCATCTACCATTTTTTGTCCGATCTCATGTGCATGCTTATAATGACCTGATACAGCTTTTACAATAGATCCCTCATCATTTAAAATCACATTAAATAAAAAGGAAGGTTTCACAAAATCTGCAGCCTCTATCATATCTTGGTGAATTGGATTTTTATCAACACTTCCACATCTAACCTCTGAATTTGAACCTTCTCCAATATTTTTATTCAGTGCTAATGCATGATTTGCCATAATGGACTCAAAAGACGCAATCCCTGGCAAAATAGATTTTCTTCCACCTCCAAATCCTGCCAAGTCATGAAACACAATAGCACCTGTTAATATAATATGATCCGCCTCTATAGCCTTTTTATTTATTTTTACAGGTGTCTGAAAACTTGTTTTTCCTAAGTATACGAGTTGTTTTTCATCAAGACAATCATGATCTATTATTCCAAATCTTTTTGATAATTCATCTCCTAATAAAAGCTTATGCTCTTCCTTTGTCTGCCTTCTATGGGTTCCCGTAGCACAAAGAAATGTAATATCCTTGTCCTCAATACCTGATTTTTTTAATTCATCTACTATAAAGGGAAGATAAAAACTCATTTTCTGCCAAGCTCTTGTAACATCAGAAATAATAATACAAATTTTTTGTGAAGGCTTAACAATTTCTCTTAAAGGCTTACTATCAATAGGATTTTTTAATGCTTTAAGGATAACCTCCTCTTCTTTTTGACGGATGATTTCTTTTTTACTTTCTATTATTCCAAGAAATTTTTCATCATGGATGTTTATATCCATAGATGTATTTCCATATTTCATCTTAATTGTTTTCATATTTATCCCTCTTTCTTCAAAAAAATTGAGCAAAAGGGATAAAATTTATCACCTTTTGCTTTATATCTGTTTATTCTTCTTCTGCTAGATCAGTAGCCGCTGCAATGAATTCATCAATTTTTCCTTCACTCATTAATTGATCTAATGTCTTATTAGCAGCTTCTAATAAATCTTCATTCCCTTTATTGATTGCTGCTGCAACCCCTTCTTCTGTACCAAAGGATATCTCTGGTACAAATAGGTTTGGATTACTCTTAGCATATGCAGTTGCTACAGGATTTACTAATACAACTGCATCAATTTTATCGTTGGTTAATTCTAATACTAAATCAGTAATCTTACTAAGAGGTTTTACCTCTGCACCTTCCATACTATTTGCAATATCTTCTTGAACCGTTGATTTTTGAGCTCCTATTTTAAGTCCTTTAAAATCTTCTTTGCTCTTTAATTTGTCTTTATCTTCAGCTTTTATTAAAATACTTTGCTCTGCTTGATAATACTGCTTTGTAAAATCTACACTCTTTGCTCTTTCCTCTGTTGGAACCATTCCTGCAATAATAATGTCAATCTTGTCTGCAACAAGTGCTGCTAACAATCCATCAAACTTCATATCTTTGATTTCAAGTTCAACGCCAAGATCTTTAGCCATTGCTTTGGCAATTTCAATATCAAATCCTACAATCGTATCTTTTCCATCAATTTCTTTATGGAATTCATAAGGTGGATAATCTGCCGCTGTACCTAATACTAGTTTTCCTGCCTTTTTAATTTTTTCTATTTTTGTTATTGGTTCATCTGCACTGCTTTTTTCTTTTGTACATCCTGAGAATGTAAATACCATACATACCATTAATAAAATCGCTACTATTTTTTTGTTATTCATTTTAAACATATTCATTTTCCCCCTTAAGTTTCAATCATTTTTTATCTTGTGTAACATTATACAGTTATTTTTATAATTATGCAAGTGCATTTTTATAATTTTTTTTGCATAAAAAAAAGTAAGACTCCTCTCCTCGAGTCTTACTTTAATCCCTCTAATGATCAATAATACTATTTTTTCATTACCCTCTACATATCCACTAAATCTCTTACAACAACAGAAGCAATAATTAATCCTGCAACAGAAGGTACAAAAGCCATACTACCAGGAACCTGACGTCTAGCCACACAAGTCCTCTCTTTATTTGTACAAATACAGTCTGTCTTACAATCTGCATCTATTATTTTAGGCTGTATAGGTTCTTCCTTAGAATATACAACTTTTAATTTTTTTACCCCTCTTTTTCTTAACTCTTTTCTCATGACTTTTGCTAAAGGACAAATAGATGTTTTATAAATATCCGTTACTTCAAATTGAGTAGGATCTAACTTATTTCCAGCACCCATACTACTGATCATCTTAATACCTCTATTAAAACACCTTTCCACCAAGTCTAACTTTGATGATACCATGTCTATAGCATCTACTACATAATCATAATCATCTCTCAATAAATCTTTAGCAGTATCAACTGTATATAGCATTTTTTTAGTTTCTACCTTTGCATCTGGATTAATATCTAGTATACGCTCTTTCATAAGTTCTACCTTAGACCTTCCAACAGTACTTCTTAATGCATGAATTTGACGATTGATATTGGTAAGACATACATCATCATCATCTACCAAAACAAAGCTACCTACGCCTGATCTTGCCAGCCCCTCTGCAACATATGTTCCTACCCCACCAATTCCAAATATAGCAACTTTGCTATTCTTTAGCTTTTCTAAATTTTCTGTACCTATCACTAATTCAGTACGAGAAAAAGCATGTAATCCCATAGTTTTTCCTCCTAAGATAAGTCTTGTGTATGATTATATATTTGTTCTATAAAAAAATCAATCCTTTACTTCTTACAGCTTTCATCACAGCTTTCCCTATCACAAGGATCTATATGAACGATCACTTCTTTGGCATTTTTAATCTCCGATAAAATTAATTTTTCAGCCTTTTCTCCAATATTATGCCCCATGTATACAGAAATAAATGGATCAACACAAATTTTTATATCAATACATGCCTTTGAACCATGTTTTCTACCTCTAAAATCTGTTACGCTTTTTATGCCATCTATCTTTTCTATTTGTTTTTTTATTCTCTCCATTTTTTCTTGATCAATAGCGCCATCCATTAATTCATCTATAGAAGACAACAAAATCTCTACCCCTACCTTCACAACAATGATTGAAACAATGATTCCTGCTAATGGATCTAAAAATCCATATCCTAATCTTGCGCCTAGTATACCAATAAAAGCTGCAATAGATGAAAAAGCATCCGACCTATGATGCCAAGCATCACTCATCATAGCATTGCTATTTAATTTTTTAGCAGCGTCCATGGTAATTCTAAATTGATACTCTTTGATGATAATAGAAAAAAAAGCAACTATCCCTGTATAAATATGTGGTATTTGATAATGATTTAAATAAATAATTTTGATAGCTCGAAAACCTATATTCATTCCTGTCAAAGTTAAAATTGCTGCTAAAAAAAAGCCTGCTATAGATTCTGCTTTTTCATGTCCATACTGATGTTTTTCATCTCTTGGTTTAGATGCTAAAAACATACCTATAATCACGCCAATAGAAGTAATAATATCTGAAGCAGAATGAAGCCCATCTGCTATAATAGCAGTACTTGCTCCTATGTAGCCAACTCCTATTTTGAATATTGTAAGAAGTACATTTAAAACAATGGTAATACGTATAATCTTATTACCTAATTTCAATCTTTCTTTACCGTCCATTTCAATAGAGTGCATAATCGTCTCCTCCATTTTCAATTGATATACTTATATTATATTATATGCCCTTCATACTATTCTGCAACACATATTTTTCAATATTTTTTTATTTTCATCTACACGTCTTTCGTTATCAATTGATAACGAATTCAATAATCTTTCTCATCTTTTAAATAAAGAAAAAAGCCTTTCATAGAAAGACTCTCCATTTTTTCAATACCTATAAATTCTTTTCTTCTAAACCATTTTTTATTGACTCTTTTTCAAAATATATTTCATTATCCACATAATTTATAAACTTTCTTTTATACGCTGTCATTTCATCAAACTGTCCTTTTGTAATGATTCCTTTTTCCAATAATTCCTCTAGCAATCCTACAAACGTCTTCACCGTATCCATTAAATCATAAAAATCATCATCTATTACAGAATCAAACGCCTGAATCTTTTTCATATCATCACCTCAAGCTATTCTATTTATTTATATTTTAGACAAATATTGTAAAAACCCTTCTTTTTTGTAAACTTTTTTATTCATTTTTTCTTTTAAAAATTATCTTTATAGATTTCTCAAACAAAACATTCATTTATGATGAATTCTTCAAACGCCTTGAAGATGCTATTTCACCCTTGTATTTTTCAAAAAGAAATAGTGCCTTCACAAAGATGAGAAGGATCATCCTAAATTGAATATATAAATGAGAAATCTATATACAGATATACTTATAGAATAGTTTATGTATTATTGCAAAGAATAAATTTAGGAGGTGTAGTAATTATGTTTTTAACTACAAAAGAAAGAATACTTTTGGAAGATGAAAAAAGCCATGAAGAAGCTTGTGTCCAAAAATATCAAGACTTTGCAACTCGTGCACAAGATCCTCAATTAAAACAATTGTTCAGCACCTATGCTTCAAAAGAACAAGAACATTTAAACACCCTTAATCAAATCCTAAGCGGACAAATCCCAGCCCTTCCTCAGCAAGGTCAACAGCAGTCTAATCAAAATAATTTATCTCTTCAAGGGCAATATAATGAAAATGATAAAAAATTATGCACAGATGCATTGATCACAGAAAAATATGTATCTAATACTTATAACACAACTATTTTTGAATGTTGTGATACTAACATTCGACAAATACTTAATCATATTCAAAAAGAAGAACAAGAACACGGAGAAGGTATCTTCAATTATATGAGAAATACAAACATGTATACCCCACAATAAAAAGAACCCTTAATGGGTTCTTTTTAAAGCATTTTATCTAAAAATGTTTTTATTCTAGGATGATCTGGATTTGTAAATAATTTTTCTGGATTTGCCTTTTCAATAATTTTTCCATCATCCATAAAAATAACTTGATTTGACACTTCTTTTGCAAAAGCCATTTCATGGGTTACCACAAGCATGGTCATTTTTTCTTTTGCCAAATCCTTCATCACCTTAAGGACTTCCCCAACTAATTCTGGATCAAGGGCTGATGTAGGTTCATCAAAAAGCATAATCTCAGGGCTCATTGCAAGGGCTCTTGCAATAGCTACTCTCTGTTTTTGCCCTCCAGAAAGCTTTCCTGGATAAACATCTCTTTTATCAGATAATCCTACCTTTTCAAGAAGATTTTCAGCAGTTTTCACTGCTTTTTCTCTTTCTACTCCATCCACAATCATTGGAGCTTCAATAATATTTTCTAGAACTGTTTTATGTGGGAATAAATTAAAATTTTGAAAAACCATACCAATTCTTTTGCATCTTTTTCGTATATCCCCTTCTGAGATATGCATCTTTTTTTCATTCTCATAGACAGCAATAGGATTTCCTTCTATCTCAATTCTTCCACCATTAATCTTTTCCAAATAATTCAAACATCTAAGGAGTGTACTTTTTCCTGACCCTGAAGGCCCAATGATAGAAAGTACCTCTCCTTTTTTTATCGTTAAAGATACATCTTTTAAAACCTCTAAAGTACCAAATTTTTTATAAATATTCTCTACCCTTATCATGTCCATGGTCAAAACCCCTACTCATATATAGAATATCTCTGTTCTAATTTCTTAAACACCATTACTACGACAGATGTTAATAACAAATAAATAATTCCTGCAATGATGAAGGATGTAATCTGAAAATCCCTTGTCAACACTTCCTTAGCAGCTCTAAGAATATCTCCCATACCAATAGCTGCAACAAGTGCTGTATCTTTTATAAGTGTAATGGCTTCATTGCTAGTTGGAGGCAATACTCTTTTTACAGCTTGAGGAAGTATGATTCTTGACATAGTTTGGCGATAATTCATCCCTAATGCTTTTGCTGCTTCATATTGTCCTTTATCGATAGATTCTATTCCTCCCCTGAATATTTCTGTAAAATATGCTCCGTAATTAAAGATAAATGTAATTGCGGCTGCTTGGAATCGTCCAAATTTTATTCCAAAGACAGGAAGTCCATAATAAGTAAAGAAAAGTTGAAGGAGCAGTGGGGTTCCCCGAAATACCCAAGTATATATTTCAAGGAACTTATTTAGCCACTTAAATCTAGAGATTTTTCCAAGTGCACATATCACCCCTATTGGGATCGAAAAAAGAATTGTTACTGCATATAATTGTAGTGTAATAATACTTCCCTTTAGTATAAATCCTGTTATATTTGTAATATAATCCACTTAGAACATCTCCTTTTTATTTAGCTACAATATCTTCTCCAAACCACTTTTTAGAAATCTCTGCTGCTGCACCATCTTTTTTCATTTCATCTAATATTTGATCTACTTCATTCATGAAAGCTGTATCACCTTTTCTAAATCCTATAGCATATCCTTCTTTTCCAAAATCCTCTTTTGCTACCTTGTATGTACCAGGTCTTTTGGACATATAGTATCTGCCCACTATTTCATCAATTACAACGGCATCTACACGCCCTGCTTGTAAATCTAATAATGCTTCTGGAAAATTTGAAAACTTTACAACTTCTTTTGTACTATTTACTGTATCTACATCTGCATTTAATGCATCTTCACCACTACTACCTAATTGAACAGCCACAATTTTTTCTGTTAAGTCTTTTTTTGTTTCTATGTCTGAATCAGCTTGTACAACAATTACCTGTCTATTTTCAATATAATACTGTGAAAATCCAATTTGTTTCTTTCTTTCTTCCGTAACCGTTAGTCCATTCCAAATCACATCAATATCTTTATTATTTAAACTAAGAACCTTTCCATCCCAGTCTATTGGCTGTGTTTTAAGCTCTACACCCATTCTTTTTGCAACTTCTTTTGCTAAATCAATATCAAATCCTACAATTTCTCCTTTTTCATCTCTAAATCCCATTGGTGGGAAGCTATCATCAAGACCTAAAACCAATTCTCCTTTTTCCTTTATTTCTTCTAAAGACCCATCTTTTTCTTCACTTACCTTTGTTTCTTGTGCAGATTCACTATCTGCTTTTGATGTCTCTTTCGCACCACATCCTGATAATACCATACTCATCATCATCACTGCTATGAATAAAAACATGATTTTCTTTTTCATTTGTTTCTCCCCCTAGTTGTTAGTTTTTTTCTACAGTTGTTATTATACTTTAGTACGCTAAATTTGTAAAGTGATAAATTTAAAATTTTTTAAAAATATAGGATAGAAATCTTATATAAAATCTCTATCCTATATGCAATCATTTCTTATTCCTTTAATTTAGGCAACGTATTAGCTCCATAAGGCATTAAGTACGTTTTAACGTCTTTTCCATTTTTATGATAAACCAGTTCTAATGCTTCATCAATGGTTTTTACAATCCTCATATTTGCTTTTTCTACTAATTTTTCATCCATATTGCCTACCAAAATAAATTGAAAATCCTTTGCAACCTCACTGATAAAATATCCAATATATTTTGCAATAGAATAATCTTTTCTCAGTGCCGTCTCTCTTTCTTCTAAGGTATCATAATTTTGAATCATCTCTTGTACATGGTCATTCCCAAATCCTTCAGAGCACTCACTTAAAATAATCATACTTCCGCCTTTTTTTACAGCCTCTTTTGCATTGATGACAGTCTTACAAGTTTGGTATAAGTTGATATCCTTTGGATACCCTCCTGCCGTTGCAATAACTACATCTGCTTTTTCTTCAATCTCAACCCCATCCATTTCATCAACAATCTTACATCCTGCTTCATGAGCTTTTATATAATTTCCTGCTACAGCATGGGCAATTTTCCCTTTTGTATCCATGATTACATTGAACATAAATGTTGGTCGAACAAAGCTTGCAGCTTCTAACATATCCAAATGCAGTGGATTTTTTTCAGTATATCCACTCCGAACTAAAGGATTACTCCCCTCTCCAAAATTTGGACTCAATGATAAGGCATGATTTTTCATAATGCTTTCATAGGCACAAATTCCTGGCAAAACAGATTTTTTTCCTCCACCCCATCCTGCTAAAAGATGAAAAACAATAGATCCTGTTAAAATAATATGATCCCTCTCTAATGCTTTTTTATTCACCTTAACAGGTGTACCAAATCTTGTAGTTCCTAGGTAAGAAATATTTTCTTCCTCTAGACAATCATGATCTAACACTTCAAATCGATTGGCAAGTTCCTCTCCTAATAACAGCTTATGTTCTTCCTTTGTTTGTTTTCTATGAGAACCTGTTGCACTAATAAATAATATATCTTCGTCCTTTATACCACCTTCATTTAACTCTTTTACAATATAGGGAAGGTATGTACTCATTTTCTGCCACAATCTTGTTACATCAGAAATTACGATACATACCGTCTCCCCTGGATGAACCAACTGATAAAGAGGTGCACTTGCAATAGGATTATTTAATGCATCTATTATTACTTCTTCTTCTGCATTATTTACATCTTTGCTATTACTTTCTATAACCTTTATCAAATTTTTTTTAGGTATTTGAATATCAATCTTTCCTCTACCATACTTCATCTTCATTGTATACATATACAAACCTCCACTACTTCATTTAATTTTAGTATACATTGTATGACCTATGGTACTATCTGTCAACTGTATTTCGTATAATTGTTTTAATATTATAAATGATGAGAAATTTTGTGATATATGAAGAATTTGCTCATTATTTGCATATAATTTAATTACTTTGAGAATATTAACGTTTTCCTGACATTTGTTATCCTTTCACTGTATCTGTATAATGATGCGTAAATCATTTCAAACGCAAAAGCGATGCGGGAAACTAGTAATTATAGAAATCATATAGAGAGCTAGTGGTTGGTGCAAACTAGTTGACGTACATAATGAACTCATTCCCAAGCTGCAGGCTGAACATAGTTTTAAACTCAGTAGGCTGTGCCGTTCTCCTACGTTACAGGAAAGATTAAGTGGATCTATTTTGTATTTTTATATAAATAGATCAATAAAGGTGGTACCGCGAATAACACATTCGTCCTTTTTGGATGAATGTGTTTTTTTATTTTTATATCCGGAGATAAGAATAATTTAACAAAACATCAAAATTTAAAAACGGAGGTATAATGATGAATATTCCTTTTATTATTGTAATCACTTATATTTTTATATTATTTGGTATTAGCGCTTATGCTAGGAAACTAGCTTCAAATGGTTCTGAAAATTTTATATTGGCAGGACGTAAACTAACTACCCCTTTAATTGCTGTTACTATTACAGGACTTGCCATCGGTGGTGCTTCTACTATTGGAGTTGCTGAACAAGCTTATAATGTAGGTCTTTCTGCTGGATGGTATAACGTAGCTTGGGCAATAGGTGCTGTTATTATGGGTTTAGTTTGTGCAGAAAAATACAGAGGCATGAATGTGTCAACAGTACCTGAATTATTTGAAAGATTTTATGATACAAAAGGGCGTATCATCTGTGTAATAGGTCAGATCATTATTCAAATTGCTGCAACTTCCCTACAATATGTTGCAGGGGGAGCAATCCTTGCTTCCATGTTACCAGAAATATTCACCTTTAAAACGGGTATGCTTACAAGTGCTGTTGTTTTCATAGGTATTACCTTCATCGGAGGTATGTGGTCAGCAGGTCTTTCTAATCTTTTGAATGTAGCTTTAATCTATATAGGCATTATCATTGCAACCATTACAACCATTTTTTCACAAGGAGGATTACACCAGATTTCTTTAAAACTCCCTTCTGAAATTGCCTATTTACATCCTGTTAATGGATTAGGAACCTTCGCAATTGTTAGTTGGATTGTAGTCATGACAACACAAGCACTATCTATGCAATATACAGTACAAATATCTTGTAGTGCAAAGAATACTAAAACTGCTCGTAATGGTTTTATCATTGGTGGACTATTGATGCTTCCTATTGGTTTTTTAGCTGCATTGATGGGCATTGCAGCTAAAGTTGCTTTTCCAGATATTAGTGCTACTTTAGCTTTACCAAAAATCATTATGTCCCTACACCCTGCTGTTGCAGGTCTAACACTTGCAGCTTTATGGGCAGCAGATGTTTCTACTGCATGTAACCTACTTTTAGGATCAGCAACACTTTTTTCACAAGATATTTATAAAAGGTTTATAAATCCAGATATAGATGAAAAGCGTTTTACGATTCTTACAAAAATATCTGTAGCTGTATTAGGTATATTTACATTTGTATTAGCTTTAACAATTGTAGGCATCTTAAAAACATTAATGGTTGCATTAAGTTTATCAACAGCTTTTACAGTAGTATTTTTATTTACCATATTTGCGCCAAGTATTTGCAGGAAAAAATCAGCCTTCATTACCACCCTTGCTGGAATCATCGTACTTATTGCATGGCAATTGATTCCTGCTATAAGAATATTTCCTCATGTCATCTATCTTGAATGGATTGTTTGTACTGTAACTTTTTGTTTAATCCCAATATTTGATCCCCATCCGATTGACGCTTTCTTAGAAGTAGAAGCTATGGTTGAATAAAAATAAAGGAGATAGCTCAGCTATCTCCTTTATTTTTTCATAATCTATCTCATTTTAAAAAAAATATCTAAATATGTACATCTACTGACATAATATGTATGCTTTTTTATTAAAATAAAATAGCATTTGTAATAATTAATATAATTGAACCACAAATTGGTATAATTGCTGTTCCAATACTCCATGTTTTCAAACTTGTCTCAACTTCCATTCCTGAGAAACGAGTTACTACCCAAAAATAACTATCATTAGGATAAGAAATAAACATAGACGTTGTGCAAAGTCCTAAAGCTGCAATCAAAGGATTTAATCCAAGAGTTGGTAACATTGGTGCTAAAATAGAGCCTCCTGTAATCATTGCAACAGTACCTGATCCTTGAGGAATTCTTATTAATGCTCCTAATAATATAGGTACAAGAATTACTGGAATATTTAAATTAACGATAGATGCTGCAATTGTATTCCCTATATCTGTTACTCTAATTACATTTCCTAATGCTCCACCAGCTCCTGTTACTAAAATAATCAAACCCGAACTAGCCATTGCACTTTCCATAAGCTTTATTGAATCTTTTTTAGAAAGATTTCCAGTTAAACCATATACACTGATCAATAAACCAATAAAAACAGCTATAATTGGATTTCCTATAAGCCCTATCACATTCATAGCATTTCCTTCCAACCCTATTGCTTTTGATACTGTATTTAAAAGAATTAAAACAACTGGTATCACAATTGGCGCAAATGAAATTGCAACTCCTGGAAGTTGTATATCATCTGACGAATCAAAGAAGTCGCTATTTTCCAAGTCTTCACCTTTTTCATGTTTTTCCATAACATTAGTTACTAATTTCTTTTTATTTTCACTTGCCTTCGCTAAATCAGCATCTATATCTGGTATAAGATCAGGATATTTTTGTCCCACATATCTAAAGTAAAAAATTGAAACAATAAACAAGGGAATAGATAATAGAATTCCTCCTAAAATCATCATACCCAAATCTACTCCAAAAAAACCTGCAACTGCAAGAGGTCCTGGTGTGGGTGGAATTAAAAAGTGAGTAATATATAATCCCATTCCAAGTATTCCACCTAACCCAACCATTGATTTTTTCGTTTCTCGTGAAAACGCTTTCGCAAGTTCCGATAAAATAACAAATCCTGAATCACAGAAAACAGGTATAGAAACAAGTAATCCAGTTAATCCCAATACTACATCTGCTCGTTTTACTCCAACAATATTTAAAACACTTGATGCCATTCTTTTTGCTGCTCCACTTACTTCAAGAAATTTACCCATAATACATCCAAAACCAATGATAATTCCTATATGTCCTAAAGTCCCTCCAAATCCTCCTGCAACGGCTTTCAATGTATCTCCTGTTGGTAACCCAGAAAGAAGTCCTACTAAAATTGAAACAATTACTAACGCCGGAAATGCATGAATCTTTGTTTTAATGATTAAAAATAATAACACCAATATCCCAACTACTAATCCAATAATCGAACCCATAAAAAAACCCCCTCTTTTTATTTTGAGTGAATTCAGATTTTTAACAGTTCATTTCTGAATTCACTCCATATTTAAAAAATGTTTATAACAAATATTAAATGATTGGTTTTTTACTATTTACTGGTTCAAAATAATTGATAAATTTTTCTATTATCAACTATATAACAGGACCAAGTGTATATATATCCATTGATTTAGTATATTTAATCGCTTCCCCTTTTGCAACTTCCCCTGAAGCAACTCTCAGTAGTTTCGCTAATGTTTCTTCTCCTACTTCTTCGATAGATTTTTCACCTACTACAATTTTTCCTGCATTAATATCCATATCATTACACATTCTATCATAGGTTATAGGATTTCCACAGATTTTGATAATAGGAACAACTGGGAAACCTTGTGGCGCTCCTCGTCCAGTTGAAAATAACATTACTTGTGCTCCACCTATGGCCATAGCAGTTAATACTTCTATTTCTCTTCCTGGTGTATTTTTAATCCATAATCCTTTTCCGCAAGGCTTTTCTGTATATTCTAAAACCCCTTCAATTGTTTTTGTTCCTGATTTTACAATAGCACCTAAAGATTTTTCTTCAATTGTACTTAATCCACCTTCTATATTTCCTGGTGTAGGCTGTCCTTTTCTCATGTCAACACCAATAGCCTTTGCTCTATTTTCAATATCATCTACAATTCTTTTTATATCTGCTGCAACTTCAGGCGTTTTTGCTCTTCTTTGTAAAATATGTTCTGCTCCAATAAATTCTGTAGTTTCACCAAATATAACCGTTCCACCAGCTTCAACAATTTTGTCTGCCACATATCCAATGACAGGATTAGAAGCAATACCAGAAGTTGTATCAGAAGCACCACATTTAATACCCATTGTCAATTTAGAAAGATCCACTTCTTCTCTTTGTTGTCCTGAAATCTCTAAGGCTAACTTTTGAGCTAAATCAATTCCCTTTTGTATAGCTTTACTTGTTCCACCAATTTCTTGAATATTTACACGTTCAACAGGTTTTCCAGTGGCTCTTATTTCTTTTTCTAAACGATCCGTATCGACCCCTTCACACCCAAGACTTACAATAAGTGCTGCTCCTACATTAGGATTTTCTCCTATTTTAATTAAAGAATCAGTAACTCTTTTTAAGTCAGGTGGCGTTTGGCAACATCCTTGATGATGTAATATTCCTTCTGTCATTTTTGTTGAATATACTATGTTTTCAACAACTTCATTAGCACAGACTACAGCTGGTATAACTGCAACATAATTTCTTGTTCCTACTGATCCATCTTTTCTTATATAACCACAAAATTTCATTAGTTCTTCCCTCCTTCTTTTGCCCAATCTCCTCTTCCTCTAATGCTATCTATATTATGTATATGGACATGTTCTCCTACTTTAATTTCTTTTGTTGCAACACCAATTTCTTCTCCATATTTTGTGATTTGTTCCCCTATTTTTATCTCTTTTAAAGCAATTTTATGTCCATAAGGCACTTCGTCTAATACTTTTACAACAATTGTATTTCCCTTAGAATCCATTACATCTACTTCACTACTTACCACTACTTGTCCAAATATTGTCGCCACATTGTCTATTTCATTATTTTTTAATCCCTTAATTCTTTCTTCATTCATATATATCCCTCCCTTTGATATTTCATTTACCTATTCTTTTACAATAACAGATACACCATCTGGTATTACAGTTACTGAAGCATCCTTACCTTGAATCTCATATGCTTTTTTCATTGCTTCATCAATAGTAGATGCTGGAATAATATTCATTCTTTTAATCAAATCATAATCAAGATATTCTGTCACTAAAATCAATTTATATTTTAATAAAATATCAGCAAACTTTTGAACACACCATTGCTCTGAAATCGTTTCCTCATCTGGTATACTCGTAACATATTCCATCAATTCTTTTGGAGATCCCTTTAACATTAACTTGCCAAAGTTCTCGCCCCCTAATCCATCTACACAAGAAGCAACCATTATAATCACACCATTTTCTTTTGCACACGCCACTGCAGCAGAAATAGCTTTTGGACATTGATATAAATTTTGATCTAGGGGATATCCTCCATTTGTAGTAATAACAATATCTGCAATTTCTTTATCTACTCCTGATAACTTAGTTATAAACTCACAGCCCTTTAAATGAGCATCATTTACATCTCCTGCTACAGCTTCAATAATATTTTTATCAGCATCTAAAATGACATTTAATATAAAATCTACACCTACTTTTCTTGCAGCATAAATCATATCTTCATGAATAGGATTTCCTTTCAAAACACCTGTTTTAGCAAGTGGATGTGCTATTGCTCTTGCTGAATGGTTGGCATTGACTGTCTCTTTAGAAGAAACTCCTGGCAAAATACTCTTACGTCCCCCTGAAAATCCTGCAAAAAAATGTGGTTCAATAAATCCTTCACAAACTAGCAAATCTGCCTCTGCTGCAAGACGATTGATGCTACAATTACTTCCTGAGGGTAATGTTCCTAATTTCACCATATCTTCTGATATAAAAGCATCATGAATAACCATCTTTTCATTATTGACTACTTCTTCTCCATACTTTTTGAACATTTCATCGGTTGTAGTAGCTCTATGAAGTCCTGTTGCAATCAATATAGTAATATCTGTATTGGGATTTCCCTTTCTAATTTCCTTTAAAAGAATTGGTAAGGTGATATGACTTGGAACAGGTCTTGTATGATCACTTGTAATAATAACAACTTTTTCTTTTCCTTTTGCAAGTTCTCTTAATTTTTTGCAATGAATAGGATTTTCTAATGCTTCATTGACAATAGCTTCTTGACTTTGTTTCACTTTATAGCTTTCTGCATTTGACATTAATACTGCTTTTAAATTTTTTTCATCAATATTTAAATCAATATGTTCTTTATAATATGGTAATTTTATAGTTCTCAAAATGTCACCTCCTTTTTTATAATGTATACATTATAATTTATACTTTATAATTTATGTTTTCATTTTATTCCTTCTTTATATATATGTCAATACTTAGTTAGAATTTTTTTATATTATATACATATATAAACTCATTTAGAAAAACTGACCATGGGTGATTTTATCTACTTCAATTAATTCGTACTTCCTCTTACAACAGTGGCATTCTTATAAAAAAATAAAAAAAAGCTGTACTCTGAATTTTACAAGAGTACAGCTTTTTTATCTTTAACTTTATTCTTTTATTTAGATTCTTCTTTTATAAGATGTTCTATGATTTGTTCCTTTGCTAGATTTAAATGTGTTGAATTCACACTCCAAGCCCTTTCAAAATCTTTTTCTTTTATCGCTTTTATGATTTCTTTATGTTCTATAAAAGAATTCTCAAATCTTTTTTTACTATGTAATGAAATCACCCTAAAGGGTTGTATTAGTGAAAAAATATTTTTGATTGCATTATAAACTACCATATTTTCACTCATATAAATAATTACATCATGTATTTTTACATCTATTCGACAATATTCAGTTAAATCTTTTGAATGATAACTTTCTTCTAATTCTTCAAGAAGCTCATCCAATATTTTTATTTTTTCTTCTGTAAGATTTAAAATGGTCTTGTTTATTGCATACTTTTCAATTACAGTTCTAAATTCAAATACATCTATAATATCTTTTTTACTTAATTTCTTAACAGAAATACTTTTATTAGGAATGCTCTCTAAGAGTCCTTCTCCAATTAATTCTTTTATAGCTTCTCTTACAGGAGAACGACTGACATTTAACTGTTCAGCAATTTTCTTCTCCTGTAATTTCTCTCCTGGCTTAAAATTTCCATTCAAAATATTTTCTTTGATTATATTATAAACTTGATCTTTAATCGTAGTAATTTGACTAGTACTACCATGTTTTAACTTCATTCTACTTCTCCCCTATTGTATATATATTTCTTTTTACTCTATTATTTTTACATTTATTATTTAGTATCCTTAAATATTCATTTATATCTTATCAGATTAAAATAATTTATCCAAATTCCTCTTTATTCCATATTTAAAAATACTACATTTTATTTTATCATATTTATAATAAACTCACTATTAATATATCCTTTTATTTACCTCATACAACTCTCTTTTACACATATCAAGTTTATGCTATTTAGATATAACTGTCAATATTTTTTGATACTTCCTAAAAGCTTATAATCATTCTCACAATAACATTCCTACATCTATATTTCTAAAAAATATAAATGTATATTCATTATATCTCCTAATGAAAAAACATGCCTTAGCTTAAAGACATGCTTTTTTATTCGACCAAATTCATAACCTGATTTTGAATTTCTGAAATATTTTCAGATATTTGTTGCAATCCTAGTGCTTGTTCATTAGTAGTACAAGAATTTTGATGCACGCCTTGTGTAGTATCTAAAATAGCATGTTTAATTTCTTCTATTACTTGATTAACTTCTTTTAAAGAATTAGTTGAATGGATAGAAAGCTTTCGAACCTCTTCTGCTACCACAGCAAATCCACGACCATGTTTTCCACTGCGAGCTGCTTCAATAGCAGCATTTAATCCTAATAGATTGGTCTGATCTGCAATATTCTTTATAAATTTTAAAATATTATTAATATCATTAATATAAATTTCTAGTTTCTTCCCTGTTTTTTCTAGATATTGGCTAGTACTAGCAATCTCTTCAGCTCCAGCTGATATTTCTTGGATAGCAGCTGATATTTCTTGAATCTTCCTAGCTACTTTATCAATAATTTGCTGTTTTTTCATAACAACTTCATTTTTTTTAATTTCTTCAACTACTATAATTGCAGCCATTTCTTGTAGCTTTTTAACCATAGCTGGATCTCCTGTGATTCCTATACAACCAATCCTTTTACCATTCATTTCAATAGGACCTGCGTAACCAGGAAGAACCCCTTTCATATTTTTAGCCATTTCTTCTGTTACATAAGAGCAATCCGTTTCTCCTAACATCACTTTTTTAACAACTCCATGTATAGTCCCTAATCTATCTGATTGAGTAGTTGCTATTATTTCTCCATGTTCTCCAATAAACTGAATATCATTATTGGTTACCTTATGTAATATTCGAACAATTTTTTCACACAAATATTGAGGTACTTGATGTTTCCATGTCATAACCCTCGCCCTCCTGAAATGTATAAATTATAATTTACAATTTATTATATCCTATATTTTAAATTTATGTCAATTATTAACTGATACTTATTACAATGATATTTTATCCAATAATTTTATTAAAAAGGAGATAGCTCAGCTATCTCCTTTATTTTTATTTAGATAGTATCTCCTTCATGGATGCTAAAACATAATCAACATCCTCTTTACTTACCCAATAATTTGTAACAAATCTTAAACTTCCGTTTTCTGGTGGATTGATGATAATTCCTTTCTCTTTCATTTCTTCTACAAACTGATCTGCATCATATCCCGTATCACTCATATCAAAGAATACCATATTAATATGTATATAATCTAATGCTACTTTTATCCCTTGTATTTTTGATAGCTCTTTTCCAAGTAATTGTGCATTTTCATGATCTTCAATGAGTCTCTCTTTCATTTCTTTTAAAGCTACAAGTCCTGCTGCTGCCAAGAACCCTGCTTGTCTTAATCCTCCACCCATTAATTTCCTTTTTTTCTTTGCCTTTTCAATAAATTTCTTACTTCCAGCTAGCATAGAACCGATTGGCGCACAAAGTCCTTTTGAAAGGCAAAAATTCACTGAATCACAATACTTTGTAATTTCTTTCACATCTACATTTAAATGAGCTGCTGCATTAAATACTCTTGCACCATCTAAATGGACAGGAACACACTTTTCTTTTGCAATCTCATAAATTGATTTCATATTTTCTATAGATATTACTCTTCCATTTGAATGAGCATTTTCCATGCAAATAAGTCCTGTAGAAGGATAATGTATATCTTCCTCTTCTCTTCTTATTCTACACTTAACATCCGCTGGATTTAATTCTCCTTTATTACTTTGTAAGGTTCTTAACTGTACTCCTGCAATTACAGAAGCAGCTCCTACTTCATCTGTAACAATATGAGAATCTTCTCCTAAAATTACTTCTTCTCCTCTATTACAATGTGTAAATAAAGATAATTGATTTCCAAAAGTACCACTTGGTACGAAAAGAGCCGCTTCTTTTCCTACAATTTGTGCTGCATACGCTTCTAACTCTATAACTGTTGGATCATCTTCATAAACATCATCTCCTACACGTGCATTGTACATTGCATCTCTCATTTTTTGAGTAGGCTGTGTTACCGTATCACTTCTTAAATCAATTCTTTTCATCTTTTGTCCCCCCATATTTACTCGTAAAATTTAAATTTGAGAAAGATGTATATTGAAATAATCTACACTTATCTTCATCATACATCCTATGTAAAACTACATCAATCACATCTATATTATATCTTATTAGGTAAATTTTTGAAAACGTTTTTACTAAAACTCCATCCTCCTCTTTACATTTAAATAGATTATGAAAAAAATAAAATTTTTTAAATACACAGCCCTATTCCTTTGATATAATACTTTATAAGTTCTCAAACTTTTTTAAAGGAGGTTACTTATGTGCACTTTTATATTCGGACATAAAAATCCTGATACCGACTCCGTAGCTTCAACCATTACCTTTTCATATTTAAAAAATCAATTAGGTAAGTCTACTATTCCTTGTGTATTAGGAAATATAAACAAAGAATCAGAATATGTATTAAATTATTTTCATCAACCCACTCCAACTCTTATAGAAAACGTAAAAACACAAGTAAAAGATTTAAATTATGATAAGATAGCAACCATTTCTCCTGACTCTTCTATTCTCAGTGCCTATCAATTAATGGGAAATAGCAACCAAAGAATGCTTCCTGTAGTCGATGAAAATAATAAACTCTTAGGGATTATCACTATGAAAGATATTGCTATGGGATTAATTCAAGGAGATTTTTATCATCTTCATACATCTCTTTCCAATATCATTGATGCTTTAAATGGGAAACTCCTAACAGGAAAAAATAAGATTGTAAAGGGAAATATCTCTGTCATTGCTTTTTATTATAAAACCATAAAGGATAGCTTAAATGAAGAAAAAATCATTATCGTAGGAGATCGCTATGATATTATTGAGCATGCTATCCATTCAGACGTAAAACTAATTATTGTTACAGGAAATAAAGAAGTTCCTAACCATTATTTAAATTTAGCTCGTGAAAAAGATATATCTATTATCTCAGTTCCCATAGATACCTATACTACATCAAAGCTGATTAATCAATGTAATTATATATCTTCCATCATGAAAAAATCAGGTATTATCAAATTTCATGAGTATGAATATTTAGAAGATGTCAAAGAAGAAATTATTAACACAAATCATATCAACTATCCTATTGTAGATGATCAAAACACTTTTTTAGGTTTTATCAATCGAAAACATATTTTAAAACCTGGCCGTAAAAAAGTAATCCTAGTAGATCATAACGAATATAGTCAAAGTGCAGAGGGTCTAAACGAAGCAGACGTACTAGAAATCATTGATCATCACAAATTAGGAGATATTTGTACTACAAGTCCAATAAACTTTAGAAATATGCCTGTTGGAAGCACTTGTACCATCATACATCAAATATTTAAAGAACAAAATATAGACATTCCTTATAATATGGCAGGAATACTCCTATCAGGTATCTTATCAGATACATTATTTTTTAGATCTCCTACCACCACAAACTTAGATAAACAATCTATAGCAGAATTAAATGTTATTTTAAATTTAGATATAGAAAAGTTTGCAATGGAAATGTTTAAAGCAGGAACTTCCCTTGAAGGACAAAGTATAGAAGAAATATTCTACAAAGATTTCAAAGAATTTGTTTTAGAAGGTCAAAAGGCAGGGATTGGACAAGTCTTTACCTTAGATATTGAAGATGTGTTAAATAGGAAAGAAGAATTTATTGATTTTATAGATAAAGTTCATCATAACAAGGATTATTTTTTAACTTTGCTTTTAATTACAGATTTACTAAAAGAAGGCTCCTATCTTTTATTTAAGTGCAATCATCATACCTTTATGGCTTCTACCTTTGGAGTATCCTCTAAACAAGGGGTATTTGCTAAAAATATACTTTCTCGAAAAAAACAAGTAGTTCCAAAAATTTCAGAAGCCTTAAGTATGATCAAGTAAAAAAAGCTGCCAATGGCAGCTTTTTATCTTATAGTAAATGAATATTTGCTTTTTTACAAGCTTCGATTACATCTGGTTGCCATATTGCTGCTTGTACCTCACCAATATGGGCCTTTTGCAAGAAGAACATACAAATTCTTGATTGTCCAATTCCTCCACCTACAGTAAACGGTAATTTTTCTTCTAATAATAATTGATGAAACTCAAATCCTTTACGATCTTCACAGTCTGCAATTTTTAATTGTTTTTCTAAGCTTTTCTTATCTACACGAATTCCCATAGAAGATAATTCAAGACCAATTTCTAGTACTGGGTTCCAAAAAATTATATCTCCATTTAATTCCCAATCATCATAATCTGGTGCTCTACCATCATGTGGCTCTCCTGATTTTAATGCACCCCCAATTTTCATAATAAATACGGCACCTTTTTCTTTTGCAATAGCATGTTCTCTTTCTTTTGGTGTAAATTCAGGATACCTATCTTCTAATTCTTGTGTAGTAATAAAGCTAATTTCCTCTGGTAAAAAAGCTTCATATTGATCATATAAACTACATACATAGCTTTCTGTACTTTTGAATACTTTATATAAATCTCTTACAATACTTTTTAAAGTTTCTTCTGTTCTATCTTCTTTTGCAATAACTTTCTCCCAATCCCATTGATCTACATAAATAGAATGTAGGTTATCTAAATCTTCATCTCTACGAATAGCATTCATATCTGTATATAGCCCTTCTCCAACTGAAAAACCATATCTATATAATGCCATACGCTTCCACTTTGCTAATGAATGTACAATTTCCACAACTTTTCCACCAATTCCTTTTACATCAAAAGCTACAGGTCTTTCTACTCCGTTTAAGTTATCGTTCATTCCTGTTTCAGGGATGACAAATAATGGTGCTGATACTCTCGTTAAGTTCAAACTTTCTGCTAATTTTGTTTCAAAATAATCTTTTACCTGTTTAATTGCTACTTCTGTTTGTCTAAGACCTAGTTTTGGATCATATCCTTTAGGGATCATTAATCTTTCCATTTTTATTCCTCCTATTTTTATTCTTATATTTATTAGTTATTAGTTTCTTTTATTTATTAGTTATTAGTTTCTTTCTTCTATTGAGTGATTATACAAAACAAGCATGGCCATGCTAATTGATGTCTTTTTTTATATACAAAAAAACCTTTCATCCCATACAAGGGACGAAAGGTTAGACTTCCGCGGTACCACCCAAATTAGCTTAACTGCTCAACTTATATCAGTACGGAATAAAATTCGATACTGTCCAATGAATAACGGTTTGGCTCCGTCTAAGTCTACTCTCCATAAGGATTTCGGTTAGAAACTCCGAGATGTTCTTCAAAATAGGTTTCGTATTGGTCTCTCACCACCACCAACTCGCTAAAACTACATCCTACATTTACTCTTCTCATCATCGTTACTGATCAACTTTTCAACTATTGTAGATTATTATACGAATAATGTTACAAAAAGTCAACACTTTTTTATTATTTTTTTAATAATTCTATATAATTAGAATTTATGCCCATTGTTTTCTACTTCATTATTACAACTTCTCCATCTATAATATTCATTATAATTTCACAGGTTACACACAAAAATCTTCTGTAAAATCACTGCTAAAGATAGTCTCATATATAGATATACCAGATTTATATTTTATTTTCTAAAAAACTAACAAAATCAACGTATACTGAAAATATTTCCAGTAAAACAAAGCAAAAAGTCTAGATTACTCAATTATGAAAGAAAATCCTATTTGCTTTTATATAAGATTTTCAATATAATTGATTTTGTTATTATTTTAACAATCTATATTTTTTTATTATCTCCCTTGGAACTATGTAAAGCAAAAGGCTGTTGACATTTTCATCAACAGCCACAACAATAGTTTATTTTAATATAAATTGCTTTCAATTAAGCAGCAATACCTATTTTTGAGAATACTGCGTAGATTACAACCATCATTGCAACTACGACAAATGCAACAGGCTTTGCATATTTCCAAGGAGTAATATCAACTTGTTTTGTATATTCTTGTACAAAAGCTGTTTCTCTTGGCATAATTTTTCCAACAGCAAGCATAATCAATACATTCACTGGGAACAACACACCTAATACATATAAGAAATGTACATCTCCTGCTACAAATTTAGATGCTGTATATAAAACTACATGTGCTAAAAGTGCTATTTTTGGTGCAATAGCAGGTACTCTCTTTGTGTAGAATCCTACTACAATTGCAGCTAATATTGGCACATTATAAAATCCAAAACATTCTTGTAGATAACCAAATAATCCTGATGGTGCATAAATGATAAATGGTGCAATAATCATTGAGATCACCGCTAAAACAGTTCCAAATTTTTTACCTATTTTTACTAATTCAAAGTCAGATGCTTCTGAATTAAATATAGGTCTATAAACATTTAAAGTAAATAATGTTACTGAACTATTTAAAGCACTGTTGAATGAACTTAATATAGCTCCAAATAATACAGCTGCAAAGAATCCTAATAATGGTTTTGGTAATACATCACTTACAAGTGTAGGGTATGCCATATCTCCATTTGTTAATGTATTTCCATATAAGTGAAATGCAATGATTCCTGGTAATACTAAGAAGAAAGGTCCTAATAACTTAAGTACTCCAGCCCCTAAAACTCCTTTTTGTCCTTCAGCTAAATTCTTTGCTCCAAAGGTTCTCTGAACAATTGATTGGTTTGTACACCAATAGAATAAGTTATTAAAGAATAAACCGGTAAATAGCACTGGCCATGGAATCAGTGGACTTTTTGCATCTGCTGGTGCAATCGCATTTAGCTTTTCTGGATGAACAGTTAATAAAGTGTTTAATCCTTCAGAAATACTTCCATGTCCTAATACGATCAAACCAAAGATCGGAATTAATAAGCCACCGATTAATAATCCAACACCATTTAATGTATCTGAAACAGCAACCGCCTTTAAGCCTCCAAAAATTGCATAAATAGATCCAACAATACCAATTGCCCAAACAGTAATCCACAATGCTTGGAACTGACTGATTCCTAATAATCCTGGTACATCAAATATTCCGTTTAATACTAACGCCCCAGAATATAATACTGTTGGTAAATATGTTACTACATATCCAATTAAGAACAATACAGATATGATTTGTCTTGTTTTTGCATCATAACGCTCTTCTAAAAAATCTGGTATAGTGGTAATTCCACTTTTTAAGTATTTAGGTAAAAATATCAAAGCCATACATACTAATGCAAAGGCAGCAGTAGCTTCCCAAGCCATTACACACATAGTTGTCATATAACTTTGTCCATTTAATCCTACCATTTGCTCTGTTGATAAATTAGTAAGCATCAATGAACCTGCAATAACCACGCCTGTTAAACTTCTACCTCCTAGGAAATAACCATCCTGTGTATCTAAGTCATCTCCACGAGTCACCCACCATGATATAACTGCAACTAATCCTGTAAAAAATATAAACGACACTACTGCTAATAAGCTCACTTTTAATTCCTCCCACAACTTAAAATATTATATTTTCTTATCCATGTTTCTTGAGTATTGCTTTTCGCAATCTTCTTATTTTTTAATCCCTCCTTTTCATATTTATTGCATTTATAAAAATATTCATTTAGATAAATATTTATAAAATCTTAGCCCTTTCAAATAACAAATCTATGAAATAAATGGAAAATATTTTCTGCAAACGTTTGCGAAACTTTTAAAAAAAATAAACCTTTTTATTTCCTTTTAACTAATTTATATAAGTAAAATACATACTTTTATAAAAATTAACAAACGAAAACGTTTTCACATTGACAAGTATACCATATTCATTACCAATAAATCAATAAAAAAAATTTGAAATTTATTCACATTTTGAATAATTCTTCATTCGACTATTCTTTTTTATAAATATAATTTTCTTAAATTCTTTTCTGCGTATTTTTAATATAAATATTTTAAAATTCCTCTTTCAACCCATCACATCCTCATATATAATGAATAATGTCTATGTCTTTTTTATGAAATGATTCTACCTTTTTATCAGACTTATAGACATCCTAATTGTTCATATAGTGAGCTATATCACTTGAAACTTTCCATAAATTTATTAAGAAAAGGAGCATAAGATGAGTATTTTAACAGTAAAAAATTTAAGCCATGGATTTGGAGACCGTGCCATTTTTAACAATGTCTCCTTCCGACTTTTAAAAGGTGAACACATTGGCCTTATGGGCGCTAACGGTGAAGGTAAATCTACTTTCATGAATATCATAACAGGAAAACTAGAACCTGATGAAGGACAAATCGAATGGTCAAAGAGAGTTCGCGTTGGCTATCTTGATCAACATACTATCCTTGAGAGGGGACTAACTATCCGAGATGTCTTAAGAGATGCATTTAAATACCTCTTCGACCTTGAAACTGAAATGAATGAAATCTGCGATAAAATGGCTGAAGCTACTCCTGAAGAGTTGGAAAAAATGCTTGAAGATATGGGCTCCATCCAAGATATTTTAACCAATAATGACTTTTATATGATCGATTCTAAAATTGAAGAAATTGGTAGAGGCTTGGGATTAAGGGATATCGGTCTTGAAAAAGATGTTCATGACCTTAGCGGTGGACAAAGAACAAAGGTTCTTCTTGCAAAGCTGCTCCTTGAAAAACCAGATATTCTTCTTTTAGACGAACCTACAAATTATTTAGATGAAGTGCATATAGAATGGTTAAAACGTTATCTTCAGGAATATGAGAATGCTTTTATTCTAATTTCTCACGATATTCCATTCCTAAATAGTGTAATCAATCTAATATATCATATGGAAAATCAGGAATTAAACCGCTATGTAGGGGACTATAACAATTTTATAAAGATTTATGAAGCCAAAAAACAACAAATAGAAGCTGCATACAAAAAACAACAGCAAGAGATTGCAGCCCTTGAGGATTTCGTTGCAAGAAACAAAGCCAGAGTTGCTACTAGAAATATGGCCATGTCCAGACAAAAAAAGCTTGATAAAATGGAAAAAATCGAGCTTACAAGAGAAAAACCAAAACCAGAATTTAATTTCAAAAAATCTAGAACTTCTGGTAAGCTGATTTTTGAAACAAAGAATCTTGTCATCGGATATAATGAACCCCTTTCTAAACCTTTGAATCTTCGCATGGAAAGAGGACAAAAAATTGCATTGATTGGAGCCAATGGACTTGGAAAAACTACACTTCTAAAGAGTATTCTAGGAGAAATCAAATCTATTTCCGGTTCCGTTGAACTAGGAGATTACCTACACATTGGCTATTTTGAGCAGGAAATTAAAGAAGCAAACTACAAGACATGTATTGAAGAAGTATGGGAAGAGTTTCCATCCTACACTCAATTTGAAATTCGTTCCGCCCTTGCAAAATGCGGTTTAACAACAAAACATATAGAAAGTAAGGTTGTTGTGTTAAGTGGTGGAGAACAAGCTAAAGTACGTCTATGTAAACTCATCAATAAAGAAACCAATTTACTCATTCTAGACGAACCAACAAATCATCTAGACATAGATGCAAAAGAAGAGCTTAAACGTGCCCTTCAAGCATATAATGGTAGCATCCTTCTTATATGCCACGAACCGGATTTTTATAATGATGTGGTAACAGATATCTGGAATTGTGAATCCTGGACAACTAAGATTGTATAAAAAATGCCTCAGCTACTACTAGCTGAGGCATCACTTATCCACTTTTTCTCATCATATCCTATTGTATAGAATCTTTTAGGCTTTTTGCTTAATTGCTTCAGCTATTTTTTTACCTAATAACGTTGCTCTTTCTACTGTTTCTTTGTCCTCATCAAAAACATAAAAAACATCATCTGTAATTTTTGCTTGTTGACCATATTTTGCACGGAATGCACTGTAATCACAAGTTTCACCATAACCACATTTAAAGCATGAAGCATTTCCATCTATTGTAAGCACCCCAACTTCTTCCATGTTGAATATTTGGAAAATAGATGTTACCTCATCTTTTACTGTCTCTTGATGAAAGAAACCTCCTGCTACTGCTGCAGCTATTTTTCCTTTTGTTAACATTTTTCTATGGATTAAAGGAAACAGTCTTTCAATAAATGTTTTTGTTACTGCATTCAACTTTCCAAATCTAGCAACTCCACCTAAAAGAATTGCATCTGCTTCTAGAATCTTCTCTAATATTTCATTCATATCATCTTTCAAAACACAACGATTTGTGCTTGCACATCCTACGCATCCAGTACAATAGTTCATATTAAGCGTATTTAATCTAACTAATTCCCATTCTTCTCCTGTAGACTTTAAAACTTGTTCCATTGCTTTTTCAAGAACCCCTGATTTCACTGTACTTCCACTAAATGCAATAATTTTTGCCATTTTTATTCCCCCTAAATTTAATTGATCTATTATTAGTTATACAATCTTATAACAAAGATTCATTTCCGTTTCTTTTATCATGAATTCAGACATCTTAGGAACTATTCTTTCAAAATGTTCAGTTTTAAAATGTTGATCAAAGTCCTCTTTCGTCTTCCATTGTTCAAGAACTATAAAAATTCTAGGATTTTCTTCATCTTGATACATTTCATATTGTATACAACCTTCTTCTTTTCTGCTTGGCTCAACCATTCCTTTAAATACTTCTACAAATTCATCAATTTGGTCTTCTTTAACATAGATTTTTGATACTACCTGTAACATTTTCTCTACACTCCTTTTATTATATTTGAAGTCCTGCTCTAAATCCTTCTTCTACAGCTTCTAAAGCTTTTCTAACCTTTACTGCATCTCCTATAGTAATAACTTTCTCAACTTTACCTTGAATTTTTTTAGCTAATGTATTTACAGGTCTTGAACCTATTGCCATAACCACTGTATCTACATTTTCTAATTTTGATTTATTTTCTTCTTGATCTGCAATTACAACTGTATTATTTAATATTTCTTTTACTGAAGTATTCGTTAAAATCTGTACCTTGTTTTGTTCTAAATCTTTAAATAAGAAGTGTTTTACTGCTGGTTCTCCATCTTTCACGATTTCAGGAAGCATTTCAATGATTGTAACCTTTTTTCCATGATTAGCAAGATGGGCTGCTGTTTCTGCTCCAACCAATCCACCACCTATTACAACTACATTTGTACCTGTATCTTTTAATCCTGCTAAAACATCATTTGCTATTACAACATGATCTAAATCCTTTCCTGGTATATTAGGAACAAATGGCTTTGCTCCAGTAGCTACTATCACTACATCTGGCTTCATATTTTCAATAGTTTCTTCAGTTAAGCTTGTATTTAAATATATATTTACATCTAATTTTTTCAATTGGTTTTTTTGCCATACAGTAAGTGTGTTCAGCTCTTCTTTTGATGGTGGCACTGCTGCTAAAATCCATTGTCCACCCAGTTTACTATTTTTTTCATATAAATGGACTTCATGTCCACGCTTAGAAGCTACTATAGCAGCTTCCATTCCTGCTACACCGCCTCCAGCAATCAATACTTTCTTTTTAGCTTTCGCTTCTTCGATCTTTATTTCACTTTCATTCCCTGTCATTGGATTTACAAGACATTTTACTGGTAATTGCTGTACATTTCTTCCAGCACATCCTTGAAGACATCCGATACAATGAATGATATCTTCAAATCTACCTTCTTTGGCTTTGTTTGGTAGATGTGGGTCAGCAAGAGAAGCTCTTCCCATAGATACTAAATCTGCTTTTTCAGAAGCTAATATAGATTCTGCTATTAAAGGATCATTTACTCTTCCAACTGTAATGACAGGTATAGAAACTACTTTCTTAATCTCAGCCGTAATATCAGAACTCCAAGCATGCTTCACTGCTGCTGGTGGTATGATATATTGAGCACTTGCATAAACCCCATTAGTAGCATGGATTGCATTTACTCCTGCTTCTTCTAACATCATAGCAATAACTTTGCTATCTTCTGTTATTAGCCCACCCTCAACCAATTCATTTACTGACATTCTATATATAATAGGAAAGTCTTCTCCTGCTTTCTTTTTTATATTCTCAATTACTTCTAATGCAAATCTTGCTCTATTTTGAATATTTCCACCATATTCGTCTGTTCTTTTATTAGAAAATGGTGACATAAATTGATTAATAAGATATCCATGAGAACCATGAATCTCTACCCCATCAAATCCTGCCTTTTTTGCTCTTAATGCTGCGTCTCCAAATTTGTCTACTATTTCTTTTATTTCTTGGATAGCCAATTCTTTAGGGGTTTCCCCAATAGTAGGGTCTGCTATAGGAGATGGTGCTACTGGCTGTACTCCAGTTATCATACTTGCTGTTTGTCTTCCAGCATGATTAATTTGAACAACAATTTTAGCTCCATGTTTATGAACTCTGTCTGTTAACTCTTTGTGACTTTCGATTTGTTCATCATTCCATAATCCTGGAAGCTTTACAAACCCACTTGCATTCGGATCCATTGTATAATTTTCTGGAATTATAAGACCCCATCCACCTTTTGCCTTTTCCTCAATATATGCAATAAATCTCTCATTAGCTGTTCCATCTTCATTTACAAAGTTAACTACCATTGGTGGCACAACAAACCTATTTTTCACTTCCATATTTCCTATTTTCATTGGCTCAAATACTCTTTTTAACATGAATTGATCTCCTCTCTACATTATTTAAAGAACTTCTAAAACTTCCTTTGGTTCTAATCTAGTAGTGTAGTCAGTATTTACATAAGATAAAATGATCGTTCCATTCGTATCTACTACATATGTTGCAGGTACTGGAAGCTCATAATTTTCATTTCCTTGAGTGGTAACCAAATCAACACCCAGCCTCTTATATATAGGACGCAATTCCTCTTCAACAGTAAAAACTAGGCCAAGCTCTCTTGCAATTTCATTTCCAATATCACTTAAAACTTCATATTTCAAAGTATACTTTTCTACTAGAGACAAAGAATTGTCTGG
Organism: Crassaminicella profunda; assembly: GCF_019884785.1. Classification (GTDB taxonomy): domain Bacteria; phylum Bacillota; class Clostridia; order Peptostreptococcales; family Thermotaleaceae; genus Crassaminicella; species Crassaminicella profunda. The sequence continues at coordinate 998,717 of NZ_CP082326.1, read as the reverse complement.
TAACTCAGGAGAAATTGCCACTAATTGCCCTCCTAATGCATGTATTTCTGGAAGTGTTTCTTGATATGCCTGTAGTTCCAAATTACAATATGGACACCATCCTCCCCTATAAAAACTTATAACTAAAGGACCATCTGCCAGTAAATCATTTAAATCTATCATTTCTCCAACAGCATTTTTAAGTACAAAATGAGGAATTTTATCACCTACTTTTAAAGCCTTCTTTTCAATTTCCTCTTTTGCAAGTTTTTCTACTGATTCTTTTAAAACATTCATAATATCCTTTGGGATTTCTTTGGAAGCCTCTTCTTGTAATTTTTTTAACTGTAGTTTTAAATTCATCTTATCCCCTCCTTTTCCATATGACCAGTCGTTTTAATTATTTTATAAAAATAAGGCCTTTCCCTTAGTAAAACCATATACATTAGTCAAATCATTTAATAATTTATACGCCAATCACTTCTTTAACTTCTGGTATCTCTTCTTTTAATATTCTTTCGATTAACATTTTCAGAGTCATTTTAGCGCCAGGACATCCAACACATGCACCTTGTAATTCTACTTTTACAATTCCCTCTTCACTAGCACTTATAAGTTTTACGTTACCACCATCTCGTTGCAGTATCGGACGTACCTTCTCTAAAACTTCCATCACTCTTTTTTTCATATTCTTATCCATCCTTTCTTATTCTAATGATAGTATTTTAATAGTTCAAAATACTACTCTTATTGCTCTCATTTCTCAAATCAACCATTCTCTTATATGACCAGTCGTCTTTAGTAAATTCTTTTAAATAGAAGTTTTACCTTAGTAAAACTTCTACTAATACTTCATAAAAATCATCTAAAACTTCTCTGTTCTTACTTGCTTTCATTCTTAGCAATGTTCCTTGCCAACTGCTTACAATAAAATTAGAAAGTTTCTTTATGTCTACTTTAGAATTAAACCCGTTAAGTTCATAAGCTTCCACTAAGCAAACATAGATTCTTTTTACAATTTCTTTATGAATTTCATCTGTAGCCTCTGAGATTATAGTACTTATATCCCCCATTTCCTGAGTTATATTTCCAACAAAGCATCCCAGTTTAAAACCAGCTTCTTCATTTTGACCAATCATATGTTTGTAAAAATTTTTGATTCGCTCTAAAGGTTTAATGTTTTTATCTGCTAAAATTTCAAAGGTTTGTTTGCTTGTTTCATAAAAATAATAGTATAAAGCATCTACTGCATAATGTTCTTTATCTTCAAAATAATTATAAAATGATCCCTTTGGAATTCCAGCTGCATCTGTGATATCTTTTACACTTGTTCCATTATATCCCTTTAGAAACATAACACAAATAGAATTTTCTAATATTTCATTTTTTTTAATTAGTTTTTTATCCATGATCAAATTATATGACCGTTCGTCTTGAATGTCAAGGGTTTTTTATTCTAAATAATAAATCTTTATCTTCTTATTTTTCTTCTTAACAAGTCTTACCACTTTATTTACATTTATTGCATCTACCATCACTTTATATATCATATTATCTTTTGAGAAAAAAAACATAGTTTTATCATTTCTTGTTTGATGACTCATCTCCTGCATTTCATCAAATTTTATAATCCTTTCTTTTTTTGTACCTATTCTCTTTATTTGAATCCGTAGGCCTTCATCCTCAATAAAAATATTTTTTTCAAAATAACAAGCATAAATTAAAATCAGCCCTAATAATATTTTAAAATACTGTTGATCATATATGGAATATCCAATAAATACGATTCCTATTCCTATAATTATATATTTGTGCATAGAAGATAGTTTGCTCTGAGCATAGGTCTTAATCATATTTTTCTTCCTTTCTATTATATATATTTTTGATAATATTTGCCTTTCATTTGTTAGAACTTATGTCTCTACTACTCAATAATTTTTCCTTTAATTATCCTTATTCAAATAAAAAACGCATCTATAACTTAAATAGTTCTAGATGCTTACAGAATATTCCTTCTTTTATTATAAAATTGTACGTAAGAGAAATTCTACCTTTTGTCTATAAATCTCACGTTTTCTTTACATTTGATATTAAAATAGCGTATCCTATAATTATATAGCTAGCTACAATCATTTGTTATTTAGATGTAAAAATTTGTTTACTTAACAATACTGACACATAAATTATTACTTCTTTTAACCAAATACATCCCTATAATAAATGTCATACACTCAGCAAATGGAACAGTCAGCCATACTCCGTTCATTCCCATTATCATGGGTAATATATTTATACCTAAAACGATAAATACAATTCCTCTACTTGCTGCTATTATAATAGATGCTTTAGCATCTCCTATTGCTGTAAAATATCCTGAATGAATAATGTTAAATCCACACAGTAAAAAAGCGAATGCATATATTCTGGATCCTCTTACTGCTAAGTTTAGAATCTCTCTATTTCCACTTGCAAATAATGATACTAATTCTTCTCCTAATACAAATAATGTAAAAAATAATACTACTCCAACAACTAAATTTACTTTCGATGCTAACTTTAATGTATTATTTAACCGATCATACTTTTTGTATCCATAATTATAGCTGAGTATAGGGCCTATTCCATCTGATATGCCAAACATAATAAGGATTCCAAATTGAGATATATAATTTATTGTTGTAAATGCTGCAACACCAGTTTCCCCAGCTACTTTCATAAATGTCATATTAAACAAATATGCAGTGGTAGCTGTTGCAATGGCAATAACTCCTTCTGATGAGCCATTATACGCCATTGGTACGATTGTTGATGGATCAAATTTTCCACTAAATATATTTACTATATTCTTTTTGCTAAACATAGGAGGTGCTACTATAAAAAATGCTGCTACATATGCTGTTCCTGTAGCAAATGCTGCTCCTCTTATTCCTAAACTTAATTGCTTTATAAATATAAAATCTAAACTAACATTAACAATTACACTTAAAATCATACCTCTTAAATATAATTCTGGCTTTCCTACTACCCTGTTGGTAAATCCAAATAAAAACATTAAAGACATTAATGGCGCAAAACTACCTATAGTTCTCGTATATATTGCTACTCCTTCTAACAATACTTGATTTGCACCTAATACTACTGCAATTTCTTCACTAAATAACCTTCCAACTAATACTATTGTTAAAGATATTATTGTAATAACTACGAATGCTGTTTTAAAAATATTTTGTGCCTCTTCTTTTTTACCTTCTCCCAAGCTTCTTCCTATGAAGCTTAGAGAACCTACACTTATAATCATACTAAACCCTATGATCACTTGCATAAATGGTTGCACTATATTTACACTTGCCAGTGCATTTTGCCCAACAAAATTCCCTAAAAATATTCCATCTATTATAGTTTGTACACCTGCTATTACCATAGAAATGATTGCTGGTATTGAAAATTGAATAAATAATTTAGATATTTTCTCTGTTCCTAATATATTTTCACTCATTACCTCTACCTCCAAAAGAATATAACAAAACATACCCTAACCATTGTGAATATGTTTTCTTCTAATGAGGTACATTATAAACCTTTGTGCTACACAAAGGTCAATATTTTTTTATAGGAATTTGTATTTCAAATAATTCTTCCTCTATTTTATCAGTAACACTAATATCTATTTGAACAATTTGAAGAATATCACCACATATTTCGTACCCCTCAGTTTCAATATATTCTATCATTTTTTTTAAATGAACTTCCATATCCCAAATACTTCCTTTGTAATACATGCAAGCGTAATTACCTTTAGGAATCTTTTTTATATATTTTTCATCAATATTATCTTGATCTTTGATAAAGAGAAACATAACAACTGATTCTAAATACTTATTCAATACTATATCCTTTTGTTTTATAATTGCTCCAAAGCGATTGCTTGCAACAATAGGCGCTATTTCTTTTAATGAATTCTCTAATTCAAGACATGCATAACTTAAATCAATTTCATTTTTTATGGACTTATCAAAAGTAATAATCTCTCTTTCTTTAATTTCTTTCATAATAATCTCTTCAATATTTGATACCTGAGAAATATCCTCTAAGTGCTTTATTTTTTCACCAATACTTTCTTCTAATTGTTGCAATTCTTTTATTTTCTTTCTAAGTTTATCATGTTTATCCTTCAATAGATTCACAGACTGTTTCAGATTTCTATTATTAAAATACTTTTTAATTTCATCAATAGTCATCCCCAGTTGACGAAGTTCTTTAATGGTTCCTAATTCTTCATATTGTAGAATAGAATAGTATCTATATCCCGTTTTAGGATCTACTTGAATAGGCTTAAATACACCTATTCGATCATAGTGTCTTAATGTTTCAGTAGTAATATTTCTTAGTTTTGCAAATTCTCCAATAGACAATTTATTTTTCACTTTTTATAATCGTCTCCTAACATGATCATTTTTAGGGAATTTCATAAAACGCTCTCTTATTTATGATATCATTCACCCTAACAATCATAAAGGTCGTTTTCAAATTATAATCATTTAACTTTTAACTACATTTTAAATTCAAATATTTCCAAAAAAAAAGCTAGGCTTAACACCTAACTTAATCTATAAAAACTATTTGGGTTTTATTGGGTTAAAACCACATTTATGCCTTTTTAACAACACTTGACTTTAACTTCATAGCTCCAAATCCATCTATTTTACAATCAATATCATGTCCATCAGATGGATTATGAATTAAACGTATGTTTTTTACTTTTGTACCTATTTTTATACTTGATGAACTTCCCTTTACTTTAAGGTCTTTGATTACTGTTACAGAATCCCCATCCTTTAACACATTTCCATTTGCATCTTTTACAATCTCTTCATCTTCATTATTTTCTGATTCTAAAGTCCACTCATGGGCACATTCTGGACAAACTAAAAGACTTCCGTCTTCATAAGTATATTCTGAATTACATTTTGGGCAATTTGGTAAATCAACCATAATTTCACTTCCTCCATTCGTTATTTTAACTCTAATATATATAAATTATTTTCAATTTCCTCTTTATCGCTTCCTAAGAATACTCATTACAAAATTGAAATTTACAAAAAAACATATAGAGTTTATCATAGGTTTATATACTATCATAGTCTTTTCATATTGACAAGACTTCCTCTAAGGTCTTCTTGGATGAATTAATTAAATAAATTAGCTATATGCTTAACAAAATTATTCACAAAAGGAATATAATAACAACCTGTTGTTCCCCATAGTATGGCTGCCATTAGTACAACTAACTGTGCTGTTATATTCGATTGTTTCATAATATTGTGCCAATATCATTAACAAAGAAAGTAAATTTTGAACATAAGATTAAAATTATTATATAGTATTAAAATACATACATAAAGACCTACCCGCAGAAGTAATTCTTTTCCAATCCTAAATAAATAACTACTCATACTTATTTATTTTTCTAAATTCTTTTGGTGTAATACCAGCATATTTCTTAAAGAATTTTGTCATATTAGAAGACTCAGTAAAACCTAATTCATCAGAAATTTCACCGATACTCTTATTTTCAAAACATAAGTTACGCTTTATTTCTAAAATCAAACGATTGATAATAAATTGTTTTGCAGACATATCTACTGCTTTACGTGTCATGAGATTAACAGTTTTCTTTGATACATACATCATATCTGCATAAGATTCAACAGTCTTGATCTCTTTCATATGTTTATCCACTAAGTTGGCAAACTGTAAAAATATATTATTATTTTTCTGCTTGATTACTTTATCTATTTTTAAATATTTCTGTTTTATAAGTAGCATTAGAGTTCTAAAAGTTGAACTAATAATTTCAACCCTTAATTCCATATCCCTTTGTGAATAAAAGTTATACAAAAGCCTTAATTGATCATTTTCAAGGGATTGTGTTTTACTCAAAAATTTCACTATTGGATTCATATATGTTTGCTTAAATAAATCTAAAATTTCTACTGTATTATCTCCTAAAAATTCATATAAGAATTCTTCAGTAAACATAATAAAATACCCTTCTAAATTCTCGTTATAATGAAATCTATGTACTCTATCCTTAGATATTAAAATGAGATCCCCAGTATGATAGGGATATTCAACAAAATCAATTTCATGCAGTCCTTCGCCTTTTACTACAAAAATTATATTATAAAATTCTATCCTATATGGTTTTATAAGAATAGGCATCTTGCTTGGTTTTAGAAATTCCTTAAAAGGAATGATTTCAAAACCAAGTAATCTTTTTTTCGTAAATTTGAATTGTATCCGTTCAACTTTTTTCATATACTCTCCTTACTTAGGGTAAATATTTTACTACCCATAAATATAATTACTGTATCATTAAAATATCAAAGACTCTTCAATTGCATTAACTGGACATGCCAATAGGCAGCTTCCACAATCATCACAGCGGTTCTCTCGTATCTTAAAAGGAGAGCCTTCTTCAATTGCCTTGAAAGTACACACCTCTTTACATTTGCCACATTCAATACACTTATCTGTAATTATCACACCTGCTGGATTAAAGGGAGCTCCTCCAAAGGAAAATCTTTTTCTTAAAAGTTTATGATCTCGATTAATACAATCAAAATCTACGTCAAAAATTTCTCCCTTTGCTCTATATAACACAAAATTTCCTTCTGCCATAGCAGGGTATTTATCAATATCATTAGCAGCACTCAAAAATGCCTTATTCGTTTTTGATTTTTCTTTTATAATTTCTGGTGCTACTCTTTTAACATGTCCAATCAAGCGTATTGTATAACTTGGTGGAAAGTTGGGAGTACCATCTTCTTCATATCCTAAACATTTATTATTTGTTATTCCACAGACTGTCACTTTTCCTGTCTCAATTAATTGTTTCCCAAATGGTTTATTCATCATTGTTCTAAAATAGATTCCATCATCATCACATCCATTAAAGTGAGCTATTCTTGAATGTACTTCATCTCCATTAATCGTTGAAAAAACAAATACCCCGATGTTTTCTATAAGTTTATAAATTTCTTTAATTTCCATAATTACCTCCATAGTTTAAAATTTATTTTATTTTAAGATTTATTTTTTCTATTCATTTTATAAAATTATATTGTTTTAGAAATCCTTTTTGAGTTAATAATCCATTATAAAACTATAATACCTTTCAAATAAAATCTCACACACCTGCTTTTTAATTATAAGTTCTATATTTAAATTAAATGACAACCCCTAAAATAAGGAATCCAACACAACTTATTGTAGCTGCAATCAATGCATATGGCATTTGAGTTGTAACATGATCCATCACTTGTACTTCAGCAATCATAGACGATAATATGGTTGAGTCCGAAATGGGTGAACAGTGATCTCCAAACAAACCTCCTGAAATGATAGCACCAAGAACAACAGGAATTGCAACTTGAAGCGAAACTGCCATAGGGAAAACAATTGGAATTAAAATTCCTACAGTTCCTCCACTTGTTCCTGTAGCAAAAGACATGATTGCACCTAAAACAAAGACCATAGCAGGTATGAAAATCGGATTAATACTCCCACTTATAGATGCAATATATGCACCAGTCCCTAACTCACTAACTAAGTTACTAAATGCAAAAGCTAGAGTTAAAATCATAGTTACTCCTAAATAGTTTGACATACCTTTTATAACCCATTCAGAATAAGTTTTTAAATCTGTAACGCCTTGTACAACATAATATATGCCTGTCAAAATCAATGTCATAATAACCCCAATATAAATGCCAGTAGATCCATCACCCGTTACAATCATTATTCCAACTATTAAACCCACTAATAGAATTATTGGTACTAATATATTCTTAATTTTGGGTGTATAATTGCCATCGTAAACAATCTTTGTTGATTTATTGTTCACAGTTTTATTTTCCTTAATTCCATCTTTATCTAGGAAAATTACAACACCCACTATGAGTATAGATACAATCCCATACAATTGAAACGGTATTGTCGCAATAATTGTATTCATAGGATCTACATCTAAAGTACCCGCTGAAACTTGAGCACTAATCATTGCTATTAAAAATGCTCCAGCACTATTAAAGGGTACTAACCAAGCAACAGGAGAAGATGTAGAATCCGTTATATAAGCTAATTTCTCTCTTGATACATGAAAATAGTCAAATAATGGTCTTGCAGCAACACCTGAAATTACAACAGAGCTGGTCGCATCAATAAACATAAGTATACCAATAAAATACGTAATTAATTGTACTCCCCTTTGAGACTTTACCACTTGCTTTTTCTTCGTTAGATACTCAACCATCCCATGCACACCACCAGATGCTTCAATTACATATACAAATCCTCCAATTATTAAACAAAATAAAATGGATTTAGCAGCATAATCATCTTGAAAAACTTTATATATACTATTGAAACCTAAAGAGAGTGATTTATTTTTAACATCTAGAATGATACCTGAGACAATAATTCCTGTTAACAAAGAAATAAAGACATCCTTGATTGTAAATGCTAATATAATGGCTAATACTATTGGTAACAGCGATAACCAACCAATTTCCATAAGTTGCACCTCCTCAAATATTTTAAACACTAAAATTTAACTATAACAATATTATAGTTACTACTTCATATCTACGTAATGTTATTATCGAACCAAAAAAGGTAAAAACGACACCTTTATACGTGTCATTTTTACCTTTTCTAGATTCTCTATTAAATTCTTCTACAAAGCTCACTTATCACCCTAAATCTTCTATTTTACTTATTACAATATCTACATACCCACTCAAAGCATGATAATCCTTTACTACCTTTGAATAGTCAAAACTTACGCTATGCTCCTTTTTACTAAGTTCCTTCATCATATCTTCTAATTTTTCTCCAGCAAAAGTTAAACCTATGTCTCTACATTTTTCTACTAAGTTTTTCATATCCTCCATTGTATTTTCATAGACGATTCCTAAACCACTTAAAAATAAATCATTTATAATTTGTTCTAGTTCTTCTATAATTCCTTTTATATTATATTTATTTTCTAATTCCATGTGGAAACACTCCTATAAATTTTGCTTATTCAATTATTCTAATGTTAAGTTGATCATTTCCCCATTCTCATAGTACATAGTAATAGGGTCAATCACATAATTTCCTTCAAATCTATAAATCTTTCCTAAAAGTATATCTCCAAATTTTTTATATTTTTCCATGCTTTCTAATCTATTAATCAATCCTTTGTTATCAGTATTAAATTTTAAAAGGATGCAGATTATTTGATTATTTTTATCATAAATAGGCAATTTAAAAACTTGATTAATAGAATCAAAACTACTTTTTCCCCATCTATACACTTTTAGTAAAACAAGATTTATATTTTCTTCCTCTTCCAAAAGCTTATAATGAAAATGCTTTTGTATATTTTTTATTAAAACTCTCCAATCCTCATACAATATATTTCCACAGTCTATTTTATTTATATTCGTTTTTTCTATCATATTTCCTATTGTTTCTTCTGATGAAGATATTCTATAGTTTTTATTTACTTTACAATGTTTTAGTTGAATCTTATCTTTTGAAATGTTTTCCATAGAATTTTCCATATTCCAAGGGGCTTTACTTTTGTACATAGTTACTATGTTTATACCTACTCCTTCATAATAAGTTGGCTTCATGGCTATATACGTCATCCATAATTTTCTCTTTTCATTGAAAAAATAATAGGTAATACCAGCATATCCTGAATTCGATTTCCATGCTCCTGCCCCCATACCACAAAGAGTTACAGGTGGTATTTCTGTATAGCTTGTTTTATGTTCTCCTATGAGATTTTTCTTTACCCTATTAGAAGGAGCTTTTTCTATCCCTATGGATATATTATATATTCTCGTAATCAATTTTCTTACAGCTTCTTTAGAAAAACTAGCATGTTTATGAAAATATAGTTCCAATTGACTTTTCAAACTCCTTAAAAGCTTTTCAAGTCTTACTAAATCTTTACTATGACAAAACACAGCTGTATTTTCGATTCTTTTTAATATATTTTCAGGCAATCTCGATAAGCCTATTATGGTAATCTCACTTATCAATTTTCTTACTTCTTGTAAAGCTTCTTTACATATTTTTATATCTATGGATTCATAAATCTCATTCATATGAATATGCTTTTTATACAGCTTATAATGAATCATAGCTTCTGCTTTATGTATGCAAAAATCTTTTTCCTTGCAAGTACAAATAATCCTATCTAATGAAGGGTTTTCTGTAAAACGAACCCTTATATCCCAATCTTTTAAATAAACCACTAAAAAGTTTTCCTCTTTGATTTCTACTTCTATGCCGAATTTTACTCTAAATAAAATATCGCTAAATTCCTTTTTCGTAATCCTTTTCTTTATTTCATGAAGATCATAATTTAAAATCCAAGAAAAGTCCTTTTTTTCTAATATTTTTTCTTCTAATACTTTTATTTGACGATCAGTTTTCTTTATATCACTTTCTGAGTTTTCTCTAAATATTTCATTTATATTCCTTTGTATATATATAATACTTATAAGTACATGTTTACAGATATTTCTTGATGGACAACTGCATTTGTATTTTCCTATATGGTCTGTTAGCTCACATACAGTTTCATCCTCTAATTTACAAATCACTTTATCTTCTTTTATTTCTACCTCTACAGTATTTTCCTTATCTATTTCCTTTAAAGCCCTTTTATAAAGCCCTTTATTGGCAGCATCAATGAGATAAGTTTCATCACATGAAAGGATAAAATCTTTGAAGCTTTTTATGAAATGATTTGACCTATCCATCTTGCTAATCCCTCCGGTGTTAATGCTGCTACCTCTGCCCCCATGTTCTTTAGAGTTTGGGCAGCATTTTTATCATAAGTAGGTGTTGAATGTGCGTCTAAAGCTGTTAAAACAATGAGTTTGGCACCTGTATCTATAATATCCTTAGCTCGTCTATACATGTCAGTAAGGCGTCCACCTTCATATAAGTCTGTAACCATTACCACCATGGTTCTATATGGATTCTGAATAAGACTCTTACTATATTGAAGGGCTTTCGCAATATGGGTTCCTCCTCCTAGCTGAACACTCATAAGAGTTCTTACAGGGTCATCTATATGATCAGATAAATCAACTACATTTGTATCAAATATAATAAGGTTCGTCTTGAGCATAGGAAGTTTTGCAAATATACCTGCCATTACAGCACTATGTATAATTGAATCTAACATACTTCCACTTTCATCTACTGCTATAATCACATGATACTTATTATAGCTTTTGACCCTATTATTAAAATACACTTGATCAATAATTAATTGTTTTCTTTCTATATCATAATTCTTTAGGTTTTTATGAATCGTTCTTTTAAAGTCTATATTTCGAATGGATTTTATAACCCCTCTGTTATTTTTATCTATTTTTCCAACAATACTATTTTTCATATCTTGCTCTAGCTTTTTTTCTATTTCTTTTGCCACTTTCTTAATAATTTTCTTAGCACTTTCTAAGACCTCACCCTTCATCATATGCTTCATTTGCATTATGCTTTTTAAAAGATCCATATTCGGTTCTAATTTTTCTAAAACTTCTTGATCTGTTAAAAGCTCCACAAGGTCGTACTTATGAAGGGCATGCTTTTCAAGAATTTCAACCGTTTCTTTTGGAAACAGCTCCCTTATTTTTGTGATCCATCTTGGAACTGTCAAAATAGAATTTCCTCGTCCGCCCGACCTATTGTCTTCTCCTCGTACCCCTTCCTTTTCTCCGTATTCCCTTCCATATAAAAAATCCATTGCATCATCTATTTCTCTATACAAAAAACCATCTTCTCCAAAGTCAAAATGATCTTCTGAAAATTTTCCAAGGATAAGCCTCCAGCGGTTTAATGTTTCTATATCATTCAAAAGCTTGCCCCCTCTCTATAATCCCCCAATTTGCTAATTGCTCTTTAGCAAAAGCATCTAATTCTTTTGCTAAAAGTATTTCTTTTTCATTTAAAGGCATTTTATTCAATATTTCTTTATTATTTGTTCCGTACAATACGGATACTTTTTCTCCTATTTCATCAATTTCTCTAGGAATAAAAAAGCTAAAGGCAAGACGCATTTCGGGAAGGATCTTCAAAAAATCTTCATGTTCAATCTTTTTTAGCATATGATCAATCCCATTGATTAAGCTGCCACTTCCCAAAATCAAATCCCTTGCCGTACTGAAAAGGCCCTTCAAAAACGCAGCAGATTCAAAGAACTTTTCTCCCGAACCATAAAGATATCCTTTTGCCCTCTTTGTTCCTTCATCCTCTCGTAGTTGATTCATTCCTATTAAGATTCCTACCCCCGCTCCTTCTAATGCTGGGTTCACATCTTTTTTACCTATTAAGGTTTTTAGCTGGTCTATATATATTTCATTATTTAGATGTAAACGATGATCCATTGATAGCTGATAAAGTTCCTTTAGCATTTGTATGGTATTGTTTTCATCATCTTTTTGTATATTATAAAGAGTTGATATAAATGAAGATGATTTTTCGTAAGCTTTTTTTAGGAGGATTTCAATTTTTTCTGTACTTGATAAATCCATTAAATATTTTTGTTTATAAAGAAAGTTTAAATTTCTACAAGCTTCTGTAAGGGAATAAAAAGAACCATCCCTTTGAAGGATTGTCTCTAGCTCTAGTAGCATATACTCAAACACTTCTTCAATCCCCATAATGGCTGCATGAATCATCATAAGGGTTGCTTCTTTTCCATGCTCTCCTAAATCCTTCACTTTTTTTAATAAAATTTCTGATACAGCTTCCTTTAAGCTTCCTCCATAAACAGAATGCTCAATCAATTTACTCTCAACTTGAGATTTCCATCTATAGTTCCACTTTTCTCTTATTAAATTTGTATCTTTGTTGACTAGATAATCTGGTCCTTTTGTTTTTACACAAAAGTTTGTTTCTAAAAAGTTCATCATATGAAAAAACTTACTTTGTTCTCTATGGGATTTTGTTTTATGAATGTCTAATATTTTTTCCTGCTTTACAGATGTATGGATATTTAATCTTAGTTTTTTACACTTCTTTCTAAAATCTAAAACAATAGGGGGGAATTCAGCTTGTTCACTTAATTTTCCTATTCTTTCTCCCGTCATCAGTTTATTTAATGAAGCTAGTGGAAAATTATTAGATACACTCATTTCTCCCTTGACCATTACACTCGTTACACCATCTAATAATTCATAAACACCGCAAGATATTTTGTCCCTTAGAACGGCTAACCCCTTTGCCATATTGAAAGCCTCAATACTATCAGCAGTTGAAATACCTTCTTCTTTTTTTCTCAGTTCTCGTCCACACTGACTAATGAATGTAATTACCCCATCTTCATAAGGTTCTTCTTTATTTTTACAAATATTTTCCCATATTCTTTGATAAAAGGCTGGATAAATCATTCCGCTAGCATACCCATTTAACCGATTACACTCTTCAAAGCTATAGGCCATTGCATAGGCTCCTACATTTTCTTTTTTTATATCCTGTATTTTTATCTCAACTTTTCTTTTTTGAAGCTCTACAAGTCCAAAGGTATGAAAACCTCCTGTAATAACAAGGATTTTTTCATATTCATTAGCATATTTTTGTATCTGCATATTCATATATTTTTCTCTTGCTATACATCCTTCCCTTTCAAGGATTTCTTCCCTATAATCAACTCTTGAAAGATAACAATAGGCTAACATATTTTTCACAAATTCTTCAGTGCTTATATGTAAACCCCTTATTTCATATAATTTTTCCCATAGTTCATTGAAATCTCTGCAATTTTGTTTTTTGCAAAGCTCTTTTATAAACTTACTTCTCATAATTAAGTAATCATCATGATAGCTTTTCTTTTTAAATTTTTCTCGTATTCCTTCTCCTTCTTTGCTATTGATTAATATTTCCTCATAGGGAAAATCAATAAATACTGTAGGAATATTTAAATTCCATCCGATTTTCATAGCTACATATTCTGGAGAATAGTCTAAAAAGGGATAATAACACATATATTTATCCTTCTTTTCCCCTAGTAATCCTTTATCATCTGAATAAGTATAGTAAATACTTAAGGGTGTTTGACTATCTTCATGGGTAAGAGATGGTATCAAATGATTGGCATTACTTGGTCCTTCAATCAATATAATTTGGGGCTTATATTTTTCAATCGTTTTCTTTAAATGATAAGAACAAGCAGGACTATGATGTCTTACGGGAAAGTAAATAATATTTTCTTTTAAAGTAAAAGCTTCTTCATATAATCTATTTATTTGATCCATTTCTTGGCTGCATAATAATCTTTCCATAGACTTCCCTCTTTCACACTTCTTGATTTGACCACAAGGGTAAAATAGTTTTTCAATTTGTTTAAGTCCTCTCTATTTTCTTTGATTACTGCACCTAAAATATTTTGAACCGTTCGATCCATGCTCATTTTACCATCATCATAATAGTAAGCACTCATAGCACTTTGAAAATATACAGAAACTGCCTCTGCTGTACTCATGATCGCCTCTGGTTTATCTAATCTATGTCCTTCTACCGTAATCCCTTCTCTTAATTCATGGAATGTAGAAGCCAAAATAGTTGCTACTTCTTGATCTACATCCATATCTATTCCAGATGCCTCTAAAAGCTTCTTAGATTCTTTTTCAATGATTTCAATCTCTAAAGATAAATCTTTTATTGGAAAAACTGTTTCAAAGTTAAATCTTCTTTTTAAAGCACTACTCATTTCATTGACACCTTTATCCCTTATATTTGCTGTAGCAATTACATTAAATCCAGGATATGCAAACAAAACACCCTCTTTACCAAGTTCTGGAATATTTAAAACTTTATCACTAAGTAAACTTATTAAACTATCCTGTACTTCTGAAGGACAACGGGTAATCTCTTCAAGCCTTGTGATGATTCCCTTCTCCATCCCTATATAGAGTGGTGATGGAACAAGTGCTTTTCTACTAGGTCCATTTGCTAAAAGCATTGCATAATTCCATGAATATTTCATCATATCTTCAGTAGTCCCTGCTGTTCCTTGAATCGTATTCGTACTTGTCCCACAAATAGCAGCAGTCAACAGTTCACTAAGCATAGTCTTTGCCGTACCAGGTTCCCCTACTAGCATAAGTCCTCTATTTCCTGCTAAAGTTACGATACATCTTTCTATTAATGAATCATCTCCGTAGAATTTTTTATTGATCATGATTTCTTCTCCATCTAATAATAAAGACTCATCACTGCCTAATATAAATGTTCTTACTGCTTTAGGAGATAATAACCAATTAGCAGGCTTAGGTCCTTTATCATATTTTTTTAGTGCCAATAGTTCCTTTTCATAAGCTTTCTCTGCTGGAAGCTTCATCATCTTTTTATTCATAACGCCCCTCTTTTCTTTCCTTTATCTATAAAGATTCCCTTCACAAAAAATTTTGTGAAGGGATCTTCCTTTTATTACTCCCTATAGTTACTTAAACTGTCCATTTCCTTTTTCCAATCTTTATCAAACTCAGAAGAATTAACGGTTGCTTTATATAAGTCATATAATATTTCACTTAAAAGTCTTTTTTGAACACTTTTCGGTAAAATAAGATCTTTTTCTTCTATTTTATCATAGATATAGCTACCTCTTTCAACTGTACCTGATTGATAAAATCTTAATAAAAATATAGTAACCGTCTCATACTGATCATAAAAACCCATTCCACTAAAGTCAATCTCTGCACCTATTTTTTCATTTTCCTTATAAAACTCTGTATACCAGCCTCCATCTCTTACAGATCCTGTATACCAGCCTCTCTTTTTAAGCTTATTCGAAAATGTTGAACCACTTATCATGATTCCTGCAAATTGATCAATGGTCTCTTTTGTATCATCTTCTAATGAAAATACTTTTCTATCTAATTGTTCTATAGGCTGAGTAATTTCATAATCCTCTAGCTGTTCTTTCCACAAATCAATCGTTTCTTTTGAAAGCTCAATAGGATGAACAAGGCCTATCTTTTCAGTATTCCCTATTTCAATTTCTTCTTCATCTACTGTATTAAAACTTCCATCCTCCATATATCTAAAGGTTTTTATCAATTTTTCTTCTTCGTATATTCCCCATATAAGACCTATGGCAAATCTTTGCATAATCATATTTTCAACAAATAGATTTTTCCATTGCTCTAAACGCCATTTTCTATTGTTTCCTAGTGCGATATCTAGTCTTTCACTTTGTGCAGTTATAAGTGTTTTTAACTGCTTTTTAAGAAGTTTAAATCCTTCTCGTGCTACTTCTGCCTTTTCTTCATCATCATTTTTCCCTGGTTTAGGCAAATTCTTAAGAATTTTTCCATCTTCTTTATAAACAGTCAAAGTAAGCTCTTCATTAATTTCAACAATAAATTTTCTATTTCCATAGTCAAATACTTGTTTTCCTTCCTTGTCAAATCCTAATGTTGGAACGACTCTATCTGATAATTCCTCCTTATCAATCCCTAACTCCTTAGCAGCAAAATCAAGTGCTTCCAATGCAGCATTTTTTACCTGCTTGAATTTAAACTTTCTCCCAATGCTATCGATTATCATAAGTCCTTCATGGTTTCCACTAATAGCAATCGCTTTTAAAGCTTCACAAGCGATTGTTCCTCTTGAGATTTCTGGCCATTTTTTTATATTTTTCTCTAAAAACTGAATACATTTTGTATCTCCAAACATACCCACTAATGATAAAATCCATTTTTTCTTGGCTTCTGCACCCTCATCATACCACTTTAAAAGTACTTCATAAGCTAAATGATTAAGGCTATCCTTCTTAAAATAATCCATAATCTTTTTCACTTCTAGATTGGTTTGTACTTCTTTTTCATCTGCAAAGGTAATAAGGATATAATCTAAAACTTCCTCTGAAGCTTTTTCACCATTTTCCTCTAGAACTAAATTGGGAAGATGTTCTGGTTCTAACCAGCTTATTTTTGATCTTTTTCGTTTGTTTAAATTCTTTTTACAATAAGTATTTATATCTTTTATTTCTTCCTCTTCTTTTGTTGCTACAGGAAGGTTTTCCATAATCAAATTTTTAACCTTTGTGCTTTTCTCTTTTTCTAAATGGGCTTTTAGAATATTTTCACATTCTTCATCCATTATAGATTTTAATACATGGATAGCCCCTTCTCTCATGGCTGCCTTCTTAGCCCCTAGTAAATTAATTCCTAAAGCTTTTCTTTCTTCAATAGTTAAAGCTTCTTCTATCATAGGATACACTGTAGCTTTTACTAATTTTGAAGAATCTGCAATAAACTCTTTTAGTAACGAAATAAATTTTTCTTTGTCTTTTTTGTAAAATCCACTTTCATAAACCCTTTTTATCAAATCTTCTCTACCTTCTGCATTGCAAAGTTTCATATGATTGATCACTTCATATGGACAATCCTCTATCCAATTGTCTATTAAATGATCATATTCCCTTGTATGATGTCCGTCAAAACTCATAGTAGAGATTATATAAATAATATCCTTTACTTCTACTCCTAGGTCACTGAAAATTTCTACCACATCTTTAAAGGTAGCTTTTTTTTCTATGGCTAATTCATTTACTAAATAATCAAATAGCTTATGATTTTGAAGTTTTACAAAATATAATACAATCCGCCTAAAAACATCTCCTATACCATAGCACCATACTATTTTTTTTATTTGTTTTCTTATTCCCCATCCTAAATAGTCATTTTTCTTAAAATTAGAAGGGATTAAAACTTTCTTAATATCTTTGTTTCCTTCCATGAAAAGCACAAAATCATCTATTTCATCATTTGAAAAATTATGTTCTTTTAGTATATCTTTAACAGCTTCTATACATTTTCTATTTACTTCATCTATTTTTTCATCTTCATCCATTAAATTGATTAAATGACTTTCTAAATAATTTTTTGCTATTCCACTAGTAATCTGTATTGCATCTTTAAAGCAACCTATATTTTCTTCAAAGCAATCATTCATCACACTTCTAAGAAATTTTTTATCTTCCTCATAAGTATACTCACCAAAACATTGATAAGCCGCCCAAGCTATATAAAAATGTTCTTCTATTTCTAATCTTTTAAGTACACGTAAAAATTCTTGCGCTTTTTCACAAATCTTTATTCTATGTCTTCCATATTTTTCTTCTCCTGCATTTGTAAAATCAAAAATATAGTCAATGGTTCTATAATTATCAAAGTGAGCAAGTAGCTTTAATATTCTCTTTGCCACTTCACTTTTATTGCAACTATGATAAATAATACTATTGATAATTCTATATTCATCATCTCCAACATTTTTAGCAATGCTTTTAAAAGAATCAACTGCTCTATCTACAGGAATATGGTTTCCATTTATATAATTATTGATTGTTTCTTTATGTTGATCGTTAATTTCAAAATATTTAAAAAGAATTTCTTTTAAATTTTGATCTACAAACTCTTTTATCCCTTTTATTTTCCTATTTCCTTCATTTAAAAGAATAATTGCAAGACATAGCTTTTCTACTCCCTCTAAATGATGAAATGCTTCTATGTAATCTTTTTTATAAAAGATATAAAGCCATTTAAGTTCAACAAAATATTTTTTATTGATATCATTATAAATATAATATCCATCTTTATCTGACACTTTTTTAACTCTATTCATAATATAATAATAAAAAGGAACTTTTATTTCTTTTAGCTTTTTATAGATAGATAGAACTTTATTCTCAAAGATAAATTTCATTTCATAACAATCAAAAGTATTTTCTTTTCCTATAAGAAAAAAACTTTTTAATATCCTTTCTGTTAGATCTTCATCCTCTAAATTCATATCTTTTAAAAATTTTGTTACAACATTTGAAATAGCTACTCTAAATTCCCAGTTGGGAATTTGTTCATTTTCTATTGATTTTAGTATTTCTTCTTCATTATGAGCACCTTTTAAATAATCTTCTATATCGTTTAATACTTCAACAGATAATCCTATTGATTTGTAAATTTCTATGATATCTTTTACAACTACTTGTTTTTCCATATTTCCCTCCATTTTATCCTTTTGTAACTTTGAATACATCATAAAGGATTTCGCTATAATATCTTTATAAAACTCATAATAGCCTCCACCATCTGTTACAGAACCTTTATCCCAACCTCTTTTAATAATTCTATTTACAAAGGTACTATCACTAATCTTTTTATTTTTAAAGGCATCTATGCATTTTATTTCTTCAAGTCAAAGAATCCCTGACTACAATCTTTTCTGCCAATTATACCAAACATTTGTTCGAATTTCAATATGTTTTAGGAAATTTTTTCCTGATAATAAAGATACGCCCCCTCTATTATAGAGATTATCTAAAGCTGAGTAAACCGAAGAGCGAGATATATTAATTTTTTTAGCAATCTGATACCCCGTTAACTTTGGATGTTTTAGCAATGTTATATATACAGATGCTTCTGTTTTTGAAAAACTTAATTTTTCAAGCATATTTATGATTTCTTTCATATAATCGCCTTCCATTATAGTAGTACATGTAGTACTACTATAATTTTAGTATGAATTATGCCATTTATATTGTCAAAAAAAATATTTTCCACATAAATCTCGCATATATCAAAAGACACGGCTAATTTCCGTGTCTTTTTCGTTTCCTATTTATACAATTTTTTCATAAGTTTATCCACTAAACAATCTCCTCTATATCATAAGGTGTTACCTGATAAACATAATTAATCCAGTTTTTAAACAATAAGTTTGCATGCCCTCTCCATCTTACAATAGGTTCCTTTGAAGGGTCGTCCTCTTTAAAATAATTCTTTGGTATTGCAATATCCATTCCCTTCTTAACATCTCTTTCATACTCATTTTTTAATGTATAAGGATCATATTCCGAATGTCCTGTAATAAAAATCTGTCTTCGGTCCTTGCTAGCTACAATATGAACTCCAGAATCTTCAGATTCTGTCAAAATTTCTAAGTTTGGTATTTTTTCTATATCCTCTCGAAGTACTTCTGTATGCCGTGAATGAGGTACATAGAATTCATCATCAAATCCTCTTAAAAGCTGTGTCTTCTTTTTAGTAATAGTATGTGGAAAAATACCAAACATTTTTTCCTTTAATTCATACTTAGGTACCCCATAATGATAATAAAGTCCAGCTTGTGCACCCCAGCATATATGCACTGTTGACATAACATTTGTCTTTGTATATTCCATGATTTCTTTTAATTCATCCCAATAATCTACCGCTTCAAATTCCATGAGTTCAACAGGTGCACCTGTAATAATCATCCCATCAAATTTTTGATCTTTCACTTCTTCAAAGGTTTTATAAAAATTAAGCAAATGCTTTTCAGAAGTATTTTTTGATTGATAAGTTTTAGGATGAAGTAACTCTACATCTACTTGTATGGGACTATTGGCAATCAATGAAAGTAATTGTGTTTCTGTTTCAATTTTTTTTGGCATTAAATTTAAAATAGCAATCCTTAAAGATCGAATATCCTGATGTAAAGCTTGGGCTTTATTCATGATAAAAATATTTTCTTTTATCAAAATATCCACAGCAGGAAGATTTTTGGGAACGATTACTGGCATAAGTACACCTCCATTTTAAATATTTTTATTTCATTTTATTTAGTGCTTGATCAAAATCTTCGATAAGATCTTCCACATTTTCAATTCCTACAGAAACCCTTATCAAATCAGGCAGAACCCCTGAAGCAATTTGCTGTTCCTTTGTAAGCTGTCTATGAGTCGTACTTGCAGGATGTAGTAGAGATGTTCTTGCATCTCCTAAGTGAACAACCAAAGCAACTAACTTCAAATGCTTCGCTAATTCTTTTCCTGCCTCTGCTCCTCCTTTTATACCAAAGGTAAGGATGCCACTTGCTCCATCAGGTAGATATTTTTTACATTTTTCATAGCTTGAATGCTGAGAAAGTGATGGATAACTTACCCAATTAACCATTTCATGATTTTCTAAAAACTGAGCGAGCTTTAACGCATTTTGACTATGTCTTTCCATTCTCAAATGGAGTGTCTCTAATCCTAAATGAAATAGAAACGCGTTAAATGGACTCATACAACATCCATAATCTCTTAAAAGCTGTACTCGCGCCTTAATGATATATGCCAATTCGCCAAAGCTTTCCACGTATTTAATTCCATGATAGCTTGGATCAGGTTCTGTAAGTTCTGGATATTTTCCATTATCCCAATTGAAATTTCCTCCATCGATTACTACTCCCCCTACACTTGTTGCATGACCATCCGTATATTTGGTGGTTGAGTGAATAATAATGTTTGCTCCTAATTCAAAAGGACGACAAAGGCATGGTGTCGCTAATGTATTGTCTACAATGAAAGGAACATCCATTTTTTTTGCAATACGAGCGAATTTTTCAAAGTCTAATATATTTAAACCAGGATTTCCTATGGTTTCTCCAAAAATAGCTCTTGTATTTTCTTTAAAATGTTTTATAATCTCGTCTTCGTCTGCCTCTGGGTCTACAAAGGATACCTCTATCCCTAATTTTTTGAAAGTTGTTGATAAAAGATTATAAGTTCCTCCATATATAGTAGATGCAGCTACAATATGCTGACCACTTTGACAAATATTTAAAAATGCTAAAGTAGTTGCAGATTGACCAGAAGCTGCTGCAACAGCACCCACTCCACCTTCTAATGCATTTATTTTCTCTTCAAAGGCAGAAACAGTAGGATTACTGATTCTTGAATACATATGTCCTGCTTTTTTTAAATCAAATAAATCTGCTACCTCATCTGAATCCTCATACCTATAAGTTGTACTTTGTACAATAGGTAAGACTCTTGCTTCTCCTCCCTTTGGATCATATAATCCCTGTACGCATAATGTTCCTTTTCTAAAATTTTTTTCCATGTGTATCCCTCCTAATAAAAAAATCTTCCCCTGAAAAATGGAGAAGACTGTCATTACCTATATTTGGATAACATCAGTTTCTTCTCATCTTTCAGAATAATAAATTCTGTTGGAATTAGCACCTTTTCAAGCTTATCACTTGCTGGTTGCCGAGGTTTCTTAGGGCCATTCCCTCCACCTCTCTAGATAAGAATTTTCAGACTATTAAATTATTTAATCATTATTTTATAATTTTTATGCAATAATGTCAAGATAAATTTTATATTCGTTTCTCTTTTCTTAAAAATACCTGATATACCATTGCATTTAGTAAAATAATATAGACTAATCCAATAAAATAATACTGATGATAGGTTAAAAGTAATTTTCCTTCTCCTCTAATCAAACTGCTAATTGCTTTCGCAGGCCAAAAACCTGGTGCAAAGGAAAAAAGCAATTCTTTTTTATCTATAAAAAATAATGCAATAATCGGAAAAACCAGTATAATTCCTGTTCCTTTCATGACTGCAAAACCTTCAATTTTATTATTTGATAAAAGATTGATAAATAATCCAGTCATAGGTGCAGCTAAGGATGCTAAGAAAGAAATACTTAAAATATTTCTTGTAGACAAACCCCCAATATCTGAAAACCACATGACATAAACACAAGCTAAAAAAGAAAGGATGGTAACAATAATTAATCGAAAAGACAGGAACTGATGGATACTAAGGGGGGTCACCCTTATAGATGTAAAAATATTGTCATCTCTGTCATCTAAAATAGAAAAGGCCATCAATGCTCCATAAATTTGAGGTGTCATTAAGGTTAAGATGACAACAATTAAATCTGCATACATATTTATATGAAAATCACTATTTTCCCCAATAAAAGGCAATAAATATCTTCCTATTATGCCAAATAAAATTGGATAAAATACCATAAATCCCATCAAAGGATCTCTCATCCATTTTTTGAATTCACTTTTTATAAAACTGCTATACATATTAAACACCACTTTCCTTTATGGCAAATTCATCAAATTTTTTATGCACAAAAAAGTACAATAGTATTGAAATAATGATTAAATAAAGGGTAGAAAAAACAATCTCCCAATTTTTGATTCCTCCCACACAAGATTGTAATAAAAGTAGTGAAGCTTTTGTAGGAAGCATATAAAAAAGTTTTTTGATGAGTTCATTTTTAATGAGTCCTACCTGTTCTAACAATACTGGAATCATCAATATAAAACTATATTTACTCATACCGATTAATAGTTCTGTAAAATCCTTTGAATAATAGGTAAGGATAAAACCAATCATAGAATGAAAAAAAGCAATCAATATGACAAATCCAAGTAATAAGATAATATTTACATGGATTTCTTTAAATAATTTTGCATAGAAATACAGAATCATTAATGTTATAATATTCGAAAGAATATTGGCAACTGTTTTCCCTATTATATATTCTCCTTTACTAATAGGAGACACCAACAAAGTTTTCATAACCCCTTCTTGTTTTTCAAAAAACATAGTTACACCAATCATCAGCATAGCCATAGAGGTTATATCTATAAAAATCAACAAGGGAAATATTCCACTAACATCTTTAATCTCTGTAAATTGCAGAATTCCAATCCAAATTAATGAAAGAACAAAACTTGCTGCGAAAATATTATATTTCTTCATTCGTTGAAGTTCTCCTATAAACAAAACCATTATACTACTCATGCTCTTCCACCCCTGTCACTTTAATAAAAATATCATCAAGGGAAGTTTCTTTACTATGCATGGTGATAATTTCTTTCGTTTTAATAATACTTAAGAATTTTTCATTCTTTCCTAAACCGTCTAAACTAAAAGAATCTTTCTTCACAGAATTGTCTTCTTTATATTCTACAGCCACTTCTCTTTTTCCATGCTTTAATTTTAAATTTTTAGGTGTATCAATTTCTGCTATTTTACCATCTACCATAAAAGCCACACGATCACATAGTTCATCCACATCATTCATTAGATGGGTTGTTAATAAAACGGTCCCACCTTTTTTCTGAAATTCCTTCACCATTTTCTTCATAATCCTTGCATTTTTAGGGTCTAATCCATTTGTAGGCTCATCTAAAAATAAAACTTTAGGGTCATTTAGTAATGCTCTTACAAAGTTGAGTCTTACCTTCATCCCTTTTGAATATTCATTGATCTTTTTATTTCTATCTTCATAAAGTCCTACTTGTTTCAATAAGTTATCTGTATCTGCATTAGATTTATATAGCTTTTTGAAAAAACTCAAATTCTCCTCAGCTGTAAGTTTTGAAAAATGAACAGGCATTTCAAAACCCACACCAATATTCTCATAAAAATCTTTTCCATATGTTTTTAAATCTTTTCCCTTATATAATACTTCTCCATCATACTGACCTAAAAGCTTAATCAGTATTTTTTGTGTGGTACTCTTCCCTACACCACTAGGTCCTAATAGACCAAAGATTTCTCCATCTTTCATATGAAAAGTAATTCCTTTTATGGTACTTTCCTTATTTTTAGGGTACTTAAAATTTAAATTTTTTACTTCAAACATGATTGTACCTCTTTTCAAAATACTTATTTATATTATCATTATGCGCAAGACAACTATTTTTTATCAATCGAAAGAAAAGGAACAAAAAAACAACAAAAGAAGGCTGTTGTAGCCTTCTAATTATTTTTATACTCAAATAACCATCCTTATTTCACTTTGAGCAACCCCTTATTTTGTTTTAAATGTTGCATAACTAGTAGTAGCTAAAATAATGATCCCTCCCACGATCTCTCGTAAAGATGGAATTTCTCCTATTATTATTGCAGTAGCAAGTATCCCATAAACAGGTTCCAAACTTGCAATAATACTTGCAGTTTGAGCTTTCACATTTTTTAACCCATTGATGAATAAAGTATGAGCGATCCCTGTAAAGACAATTCCTAATACAGCAATAAATATTACATCTTTCGTTTGAAATATAGGTTTCAAAACTAAAATAAGTGGTAGGAGTAAAAGTGTAGCAACCAAATCTTGATAAAATGATATAACTATGCTGTTATACTTACCTACATATTTTTTATTCAAAATTGAAAGGATAGCAAATGTAAATCCAGATAATATTCCCCATAATGCCCCCTGGGTAATACTACTTTCAAATTTAAATTCTGGCATTACAAAACTAACTCCAAAGAATGTAATAACTGCTATAACTATATCTTTCATGCAAATTTTATACTTAAAAAATACCGGTTCTATGAAAGTCACAAATACAGGAAATGTTGAAAACATTAATAATCCTATTGCTACAGTAGACATTTGTATAGCTAGAAAAAACGTAACCCAATGAAGGGCTAGAATAAATCCTAGTATAATAAAATAACAATAGTCTTTTCCTTTTTCTAATCGAATGCTTTGTTTTTTCAAAAGTAATATGCTCCCTAAAAATAGTGAAGCAAATACAACCCTTCCGAAAACAATTACTAAGGATGGAAGCAAAATAAGCTTTCCAAACAAACCTGCAAGTCCAAAAAATAAAACTGCTATATGTACTTCTATAAGACTTTTATTTTTTTGTTCCTTCATTCTAGATATTTTTCCTAAATCCATTGATATAACCCCCTTAATTTATAGCAAAAATCTGTTAACTATGTTTATTATTAAAAGGGTATTTTGTTTTTTAATTTTCACTCAACAGATTTTTGCTTTTTATCTAATGACATATTTATAATCTGTTATTAAAAAGCATTTATCTAGACTTATGGGATTATATATAGATTTCTGTTTTCCAAAAAAACTCCCCCTTAAAAATTTTTAAAACCACTTCTATATTAAGACAGTATTATCTTACCATATGTCAACATATCTTACAATTAAGGGACAATACAGCTGTCCCTTTATCCCTTACCCTTACTATTATATAATATTAATATTACTTCCTAGACACTATAAAAATATTACGATCACAAATTATACCCTTCCATAAACCCTGCCTTAATAGCTTCCCCTACTCTTCCAATCTTATTGGCATCTCCTATGACTTTTACGTTATCAAAGTTTTTCTTTATCTCTTCTACCATTTTATTTTCTGGTTTTACCCCTAACGAAAGAACCACATGATCAACTTCTCTTTCAATCAATTCATCCTTAATTAAATTTCTAACAATCATCTTTTTATCTATGATTTTTTCTAATTGATAGCTTGGTAACATTTGTACTCTATATTTATTTAACTTTCTTAAAATATCCATTCGATTTGGCGTATAAATACCTTTTCCAATCTTATTTAGCATCTCAATAATCATCACCTGATTTCCTTGTTCTGCTAAGAACTCTGCTGTTTCAAGTCCAGTCATTCCTGATCCTATCACAACAACTTTTTTTCCTTCTAATTTTACTTGTCCCTTTAATACTTTTGGTACAATATGAACATTCTTTCCATTTATCCCCTCAATGGCAGGAATGAGTGGTTTTGATCCCGTAGCTATAAACACTGCATATGGATTTAATTCTCTTATTTCTTCTATTGTAGCTTTAGTACTTAATCTTAATGTTGCACCAAGTCTATTCATTTCCTCTAGCATATATTCAATCAGCCATGTAATCTTTTCTTTTTTAGGAGGTTTATTGGCTAATTGTAGTTGTCCACCTGCCCTATTTTCTTTTTCAAAAATAACTGGTTTGAATCCTCTCATTGCAAGTACTTTGGCAGCTTCCATTCCAGCAGGACCTGCACCAATAATTACTACAGTCCTTCCTTTCCCATCTTTTTTTATATCTTTAAATATTAATTCTTTTCCAGCAACTGCATTTACTGCACATTCCATAGGTCTCTCTTTAAGAACAGATTCAATACAATTTAAACATGAAATACATGGGCGAATCTCTTTTTCTCTATGCTCTTTCGCTTTATTTACCCATTCAGATTCTGCAATGAGCCCTCTTCCTAAAGCTACAAAATCAACAACATCCTCTTCTAATAAACTTTCTGCAAATGATGGTTTTCTAATAATATTTGCTCCTATAACAGGAATATTCACAGCTCTTTTCACTGCCTTTGATAGATGTTTTCTCCAACCTTGTTCATAAGAAATTGGCTCAATGATAGTATTGGTAGTTGCATAAACACCCGAAGATACATTGATTGCATCTACCCCTATATTTTCTAGGTATTTTGATATTTTCACCCCTTCTTTTAAAGTAATCCCCTCTTCTTTTATTCCAAAGTCTTTTAAAAATTCATCACTAGATAATCTTACACTGATAGGATAATTTTTTCCGCATTTGTCTCTTATTCCTTGAATGATTTCAGCGATGAATTTCATTCTATTTTCAAAACATCCACCATATTCATCTGTTCGTTTATTTGTATAGGGACTTAAAAATTGATTGATTAAATACCCATGAGCAGCATGTAGCTCTACTCCATCCATACCAGAATTCTTTAATCTTGCTGCACCTTCAACAAAATCTTGAATAATTTCTTCAATCTCATCTACCGTTAATGCTCTTGTTTCTTGTCTACAAACTACACAGGGAATTGCACTTGGGGCAACAAGACTTCTTTCTCCATTTAATATAGAAAAGGTTTGTCTCCCTGGATGAGCCAGTTGCGCAAAAACTTTTACATCATATTGATGAACAACATCTACCAATTTTTTAAAGGCATATATATTTTCATCATGAGCTATAGATAATTGATGAGCTTCAATGGTTCCATGCTTATCATTTACCTTTAATGCTCCTAAAATAATTAGTCCTACTCCACCCCTTGCTCTTTCTTTATAGTAAGAAATTGTTTCATCTGTTGGATTTCCATCCTTATCAGCTATCCCCACACTCATAGGCAACATAATCACTCGGTTTTTGAGTATTAGATTGCTGATTCTACCTTTTGAAAATAAATTTTTATACTTCAATTATAATTTTCCTCCTCTTATTCATAAAAAAACTATATAAAAAATTATATAGCTTTTTTACTATAATTTCCATTCTCTTTCAACATAGTTCTTGATTCATGATTAAACAAATTAAAAAACGCAAATATTATATAGTAAAAGTATGTAAATTTCAAAATTTTTAGGAGTTGATACTGTGGGAACCCATATACTAGATGAAGCAAAAAGATGTCTTCAATGTAAAAGTCCAAAATGTCAAAAAGGATGTCCTGTAAACACACCTATACCTGAAATGATCAATTTGCTACTAGAAGGAAATATTCATAAAGCTGGTGAAACCTTATTTAAGAATAATCCACTCTCCCTTGTATGTTCTTTAGTTTGCCCCCTCGAAAAGCAATGTGAAGGAAATTGTATATTAGGGATTAAATCAAATCCTATTCAAATAAGCTCTATCGAAAACTATATTTCTGATTATAGTTTAAATGTAATGGATTTAAAGCCTAAAGAAAAATTAAAAGGAAATATTGGAATAATCGGTTCTGGTCCTGCTGGAATCACCATAGCTTTTATCCTCTCTTTGAAGGGATATCATGTAACAATATTTGAAGCTCATGATCAAATAGGCGGCGTATTAAGGTATGGTATTCCAGAATTTAGACTTCCTAAAGATATCATCAATAGATTAAAAGATACATTAACCAAATTAGGTGTAGTCATTCGACCTAATACTTTAATAGGCCCAGTCCTAACCATTGAAGATCTTTTTAGAGATGGATTTGATGCTCTATTTATTGGGACAGGTGTATGGAAACCTATGAAATTGAATATCAAAGGTGAAAGTCTAGGTCATGTTCATTATGCTATAGATTATTTAAAAAATCCTGACGTTTATACCCTAGGAAACCATGTATGTGTCATTGGTGCAGGAAATGTTGCTATGGATGTTGCTAGAACAGCTTTAAGAAAAGGGTCACAAGAAGTATACATCATGTATAGAAAAGGGATGGAAGATATTCCAGCCGGGAAGCATGAATTAGAATACGCTAAAATTGATGGGGTTAAATTTGAACTTTATAAAACACCTATTGCATTTACTCATGAAGGTGTATCCTATGTTCAAACAAAAAAAGTTAAAAATGAAAATGAGGAAAAAATAATAAATATAGATGATTCAAAAGGATTATTCAAATGTAATTCCATCATTATAGCAATCAGTCAAGGTCCTAAATCAAATATTATTTCTACTACGAAAGGCATAAATGTAAATAAATATGGCCTTGTCATCACAGATGAATGTGGAAGAACTACAAAAGAAGGCGTATTTGCATCTGGAGATGTAGTCACAGGTGCTAAAACAGTAGTAGAAGCAGTAAATTATTCAAAGAAAGTTGCTGAAGCGATACATGAATATGTTTCAAAAAAGTATACAGCTTCTACTAACTAAAATAATTTGTTATTCCATTAGGATATATGTATAAACTTGCATTTTAACCTTGATAAATTCCCAAGTTTATTTAAACACCCTATTTGTACAAATATTTCCTTGTTAGAGGTAAATCATTATTCAAACCCTTCGTAAATAAAAATTGATGTACGTCTATTACACCATGATGAAAAGAAGCTGCACAGCCATTTAGATACATTCTCCACATTCTTATAAACTTTTCATCATACATATTTCTTACTTGATCTATAACTCCTTCAAAGTTTTCTGCCCACTTTTTAAGGGTTTTAAAATAGTGTAGTCTTAAGCTCTCCATATCTACAAGGTGAAAATCATAATCAGGCATCATAGCAACCAGTTCTCTTACTGAAGGGATATATCCTCCTGGAAATATGTATTTTTTTATCCATTCATTCACTTCACTTTCTACTTGACCTGTTATACAATGAAGTAAAGATATTCCTCTAGGTTTAAGGAGTTTATCAATGGTTTCCATATATTCATTAAGACTCGCTCTTCCAACATGTTCAACCATTCCAACACTTACAATTCTATCGAATTTTGTATCGGAATCTGCTAAATGTCTATAATCCATTAGTTTTACATCTACTAAATCTTCTAATCCATCTTTTTTTATCCTTTCTTTTGTTTTTTTGTATTGTTCTTCACTTAAAGTAATTCCTAACGATTTAACACCATATTTTTTAGCAGCTTCTATAATGAGCCAACCCCATCCACTGCCTATATCTAAAATCCTTTGTCCTTTTTTTAATTGTAATTTTTTTAATATATGTTGAATTTTATTTAGTTGTGCCTCATATAAAGACTCATTTTCTTTTTCAAAATAACCACATGAATAACTCATTGTTTCATCAAGCCATAACTTATAAAAATCATTTCCCAAATCATAATGATATTGAATATCCTCTTTCTGCTGATGCATAGAAGTAGGAATGATATGGGATATCTTTTTTATAATATTAGGAGTACTTAAAAAACTTTCCTCATTCTTATATACAGATTCTAAAACTTGCCTCAAATTTCCTTTAAAATCTATATCTCCATCCATATAGGCTTCTCCAAAAGCTAAATAAGGATCCTCTAATATTTTGTACTTAGGAATAGGTTTGTTTAATACAATTGTAAATTTAGATAAGTCTCTTCCATACTGACGTCTTTCATTATCCCAATAGGCCACAGTGAAAGTTTCTTTGGATAATTTTTTGAAAAACTTATCGATAAAAAATTTTTCAAACTCCATGAAAACATCCCCTTTATTATTTTTACAAATATTTTCCATTTGTATTATAGCATTATACTTTTTTGTAATCAAATAAAGGAAATCCAGTAAAAGGTGGGAATTATCTCAAAATTAATTTTTATCTATATCTATCAATGTACACTTTCTAAATAGCTCTTTCTTAATCGAAAATACTACCTTTTATCATAATTAAAATTTTTTTACAAATTCCCTACAATACAAATTATATAATTTTTTATATATTTTTATTGCTTTTTGTATAATTTATTATATAATTTAAAGTAAATAAACTATAAAATTGTATCAAACATACTTTTTTATATGATTTTATATATTTTTTTATACATTAGAGGTGATTATAACAATGAAAATAAACGAAGCATTAAACGGGTATATCCCTATAGCTAATTTAATTGCAAAAACATTTGGAGAAAATTGTGAAGTTGTTATTCACGATTTATCTGTTCCTCAAAATTCAGTCATCTATGCTGTGAATAATCATGTAACAGGCAGAACAATTGGACAATCTTTTGATCATTTAGTAAAACAAGTTCTATTATCTAGAAATTTTCATGGAGACTATACAGCAAATTATATGACCACTACAAAAGATGGTAAAGAAATAAAATCTTCTACTTCCCTTATCCGAAATGCAAACGGTGAAGTCATTGGTGCTTTGTGTGTCAACTATGATCTAGAAGCTATGAAAGATATGAAGAAATTTTTAGATGACTTTCTACATGTAGAAGAAGAAGAACAAATAACAAATGATGTGGAACCCTTTGAGCATGTAATGGAAATCGTTGATGATTTAATTGATAAAATTGTTGGCAATGTAAATGTTGATGATTTAAAAAGAAAAGATAAAATTTCATTGATTCATTTCATGGAGAAAAAAGGAATATTCTTAATGAAAGGTGCCATTGAAAAAGTAGCATCCAAACTAAACATCTCAAAAGTAACAGTTTACAGTTACTTAGATGAAATAAAAAAGTCTTCATTATGAAAATTTGAATAAGGAGGAATAAATATGATTCAATCAAGTTATACATCTATAGACACACCCGCACTATTGATTGACTATGACATTATGATGGAAAACATTCGGTTTATGCAACAAAAAGCAAATGCCTATAAGGTTAATCTAAGACCCCATACGAAGACTCATCGCATGCCAGATTTAGCTAAAATCCAAGTTGAAGAAGGATCTTGTGGAATTACCGTAGCAAAGGTTGGCGAAGCAGAGATCATGGCTGAAAATGGACTAAATGATATATTTATCGCCAATGAAATCGTAGGTATTCCTAAACTTGAAAGGATTAAATCTTTGAATCGAAAGATCAAAATTCGAATAGGTGTAGACAATGAATTTCAAGTAGATCAATTGGAAGAGATATTTAAGAACGAAAAAACAGGCATTGAAGTCCTTATAGAATTAGAAGTAGGTGAAAACAGAAGTGGCATTATAAAAGATAAAGATTTAATTAAACTCTCAAAATATATTCAAGAAAAAAAGAAAGTCATTTTAAAAGGTATCTTTTCCCATGAAGGGCATGCTTATAGTGCAGAAACTATTGATGACTGCATAAAAATTGCCGTAGAATGTCAAAGAAAAACCATAAAAGCAGCAAATATCATCAGAGATTTAGGAATTAAAATAGATACAGTAAGTATTGGTGCTACACCATCTTTAATGCACTGTGAAATACTTGAAGGTATTACAGAAATAAGACCTGGCACCTATATATTAATGGATGCTGCTCAAGGAAATGCTATCCATAACTTTGAAAGATGTGCCGCTACCGTTTTAGCTACTGTAATGAGCAAACCTACTGATGAGAGAATCATTTTAGATACGGGTGCTAAAGCTTTAACAGCACAAACTCGTAATAAAGGAATCTGTATAACCCCAGGAAACGGACTCATCAAAAACTCTGACAACCTTCGATTAAGTGGTGTATTTGATGAGCATGGGATTATTTATGATAGAACACTTAGGAATACACTCAATATTGGCAATAAAATTGAAATTATTCCAAATCATATTTGTCCAACCTGCAATTTATATGATCAAGCCTATCTTGTTGCCAACGGAAAAGTTTTAAAGGAAATCCCTATTTTATGTAGAGGAAAATCTCAATAATTTGATGGAATCACATAACATCAACATTCTATGATTATTTAATAACAAGGAGGAACACAAGTGAAAATTATATCTACAAACAATGCTTTAAGACCATCTGGTCATTATTCTCAAGCAATTATTCATAATGACTTGGTGTTTATTTCAGGACAATTATCTGTTGACCCTGACACTGGAAAAAAGAAATTTGGAAACATCGAAGAAGAAACAGAAAGAGTACTTAAAAATATGGAAATGATTCTAAAAGAAGCAAATAGTGATAAAAATCATGTTTTAAAAACAACCATCTATATTCCAGATATATCCTTATGGGATAAAGTAAATAAAGTCTATAGTGATTTTTTTGGAGAACACAAGCCAGCAAGAGCTGTTGTTCCTACAAGGGAATTGCATTTTGGTTTTCAGGTTGAAATAGAAGCTATAGCTGCTGTTAAGAAAGATGTAGAATAATAGTGGAGTGATTAAAATGAAAAAAATAAAAAGAGATAACTCTATATTTACCATGTCAAAAAAAAATAAACCAATCAAAAGAATAAATTCAGGTGAAACAATTGTTTTTGAAACCTATGATTGTTATAATAATCAAATTAAGAGTGAAGATCAGTTATTTAGCACTATAAAAAGTGAATTAAACAACCCAGCTACAGGACCTTTATATATTGAAGAAGCAGAGGTTGGCGATATTTTAAAGGTGCAAATTATAGATATAAAGATCAATGATAAAGGGGTTATGGCAGCAAGACCAAATAGTGGTGTTTTGGGAGAATTTTTTAAAGAATCAAAATCTAAAATTATTCCTATAAAAGACCATCAGGCTATTTTCAATGAAAAAATTCAAATACCTATAAACCCAATGATCGGTGTAATTGGAGTCGCTCCTGAAGGTGAAGATGTCAAAACAACTGTACCTGATATGCACGGTGGAAATATGGATTGTAAGAGAATCGTCAAAGGTTCTACAGTATATTTAACTGTAAATGCTAAGGGAGGATTGTTATCCATTGGCGATCTACATGCAGTAATGGGAGATGGAGAAATTGTAATATGTGCATTAGAAGTAGATGGTGAAGTTATGGTAAAAGTGAACGTAATAAAAAACAAAGAATTACCTTTACCAATGGTCGTTGAAGGAGAACATATTATGACTATAGCATCTAAAAAGACTTTAGATGCAGCAGCAAAGCAAGCAACCATCAACATGCATAAGTTTTTAATTAACGAACTAAATATGGACACTTATGAAGCGGGAATGCTTTTATCCCTAGTTGGAGATTTGAAAATTTGTCAGGTAGTTGACCCCTTAATGACTGCTCGCATGGAGTTTCCAAAGTCTATTTTAAACCAGTATAACTATAAAATGTTTTAAGGAGGGGGATATTATGTCAGTCAAATATATATGCAGTGAATGCCAAAAGATATATGATCCTAAAACACTAGTTTTCAGATGTGAATGTGGAGGGTTATTAGACCTTGAAAAATTTGATTTTCTATTTTCAAAAGAAGATATTTTAAGTAATGAATGGAACTTATTTAGATATTTAAAAACTCTTCCTTTTGATGATCATTTTAATTTGTGGAAAAACCTTACTATGGGTGAAGGTTTAACGCCTATTGTCCCTCTTGATCAACATAATCCTAATTTACTAGTAAAGGTAGATTATTCAATGCCTACTCTATCCTTCAAAGATAGAGGAGCTGTAGTTTTAATAGCTAAAGCTAAGGAACTTGGAATAAAAAAAGTTATTCAAGATAGCAGTGGTAATGCGGGTACATCCATAGCAGCTTATGCAAGCAGAGCAGGAATAGCATGTGATATTTATGTTCCTGAAGGGACTTCTTCTAAAAAGATTAAGCAGATTTCATCCCACAGTGCAAAAGTTCATATTGTAAAAGGAAATAGAGAAGATACAGCAAAAGCAGCCTTACATGCAGTAGAAAATGGAGAAGGTTTTTATGCCAGTCATGTTTATAATCCATTTTTCTATCAAGGGACAAAAACTTATGTCTATGAAATTTATGAACAGCTAAATGGTGAAATGCCTGATATTCTTGTTATTCCTGTAGGTAATGGTACCCTCCTTTTAGGAGCATACTATGGATTAAAAGAATTGCTCACTTTAGGTCTTATTAAAAAAATGCCTAAAATTATAGCTGTTCAAGCTAATGGGTGCGCACCAATTTACAAAGCCTTTCGCGAAGGAAAAAAGATTGTAGATGAAATTACAAATACAGGCACTTTAGCTGAAGGAATCGCCATTGCAGCGCCAAAACGTGGAAAGCAAATATTAGAAGCTATCAAAGATACAAATGGCGAAATTATCACTGCTCCAGAAGACAAAATCGTTAAAACAAGAAAAACCTTAGCAAAGAAAGGATTTTATGTAGAACCTACTACAGCTGCCACCTTTGCAGGATTTTTTGATTATGCCAAAGCAAATAATCTAAAGGATAAAAAAATAATTCTTCCTTTGTGTGGAGCTGGTTTAAAAGCAGATTAACATAATAAAAATCAATGGAATTTTTCTAGTTATATTCCTAATTATAAAAAAATAAAGTCTATTAGAAAAGGAGTTTTAGATAAAAACTATCTAGGGCCCCTTTTCTAATAAAACCTACTTAATTGCTGAAGGTTTCACCCCTTTAGGAATTGGACAATTATAAGTATCTCCGTCAAGCTTTTCTCTTAGTTCTTCTTTAGCCTTTTCAGCAATTTCAGGATTTTCCAATACGTCTATAGCAGTCATTGCAATAACTTTTCCTGCGGTGATCATTCCTTTATGTGCTATACTCGTTGCCCCCTGTGCTACTGTCTGCCAAGAATGTGCTGGCGTACCAAAAGCACTACATGCTGTAATTATTTGAGCCGTTGGTGTCACCCAACTAACATCCCCCACATCAGTAGAACCAGCTAGGGTCATAGTAAAATGTTTATAAGGTAAGAGTATATCCGATAAATCCTTTTGTTTCAATTTTTTTAGTATTTCTCTATCTTCTTTTCCCATAAGGGAAACGGCCATTTTTATCTCATTCTCTTTATCAGAATCAGATAATGTAGTTCTTATCTTCTTCGCAAATTTTCTTTCTTCTTCATTAAACACTGGAGCACCTACTTCCTTGAAGTTTTCATAAAGAATTTTTTCAAGAGTATGATTAGGAATAAGGTTAGAGCAAGCTTTATCAAAGAGTATCTCACATTCTGTCTCTGTCATCATAGCTGCTCCCTTTGCTATTTTGCATACCCTTTCATAAATTTCTTGGACTTGTGCTAATTTAGGTGCTCGAATAAGATATAATACTTCTGCTTCAGGTTGTACTACATTAGGAGAACTTCCACCTGTATTTGTAACTGCATAATGAACACGAGCCTCTGGAATAATATGTTCTCTCAGATAATTTGCACCTATATTCATTAATTCTACAGCATCTAACGCACTTCTTCCTAAATGAGGACAAGCTGCTGCATGGGCACTTCTACCATGAAATTTAAAATATATTTGATAGTTTGCAAGAGAACTGGTAGAGAAAATTGCATTATTTGACATTGGATGCCACGTTAAAGCAATATCCACATCATCAAAAATACCATTCCTTGCCATAAACGCTTTTCCTGATCCCCCCTCTTCTCCAGGGCAACCATAATATCGAATAGTTCCCTTTACGTTGTTTTCTTCCATATAATTTTTAACAGCTACTGCTGCAGCAAGAGCACCTGCTCCTAATATATTGTGTCCACAACCATGACCATTTCCTCCATCAATAAGACTCTCTTTATTAGAAATCCCACATTTTTGACTTATCCCTGATAAAGCATCATATTCACCTAGTATGGCAACAACTGGCTTCCCACTTCCATAACTTCCTAAAAAAGCAGTAGTAATGTCAGCAATATCTCTTTCAACGTTAAAACCTTCAT
Source organism: Crassaminicella profunda (assembly GCF_019884785.1). Lineage (GTDB taxonomy): Bacteria > Bacillota > Clostridia > Peptostreptococcales > Thermotaleaceae > Crassaminicella > Crassaminicella profunda. The sequence continues at coordinate 962,139 of NZ_CP082326.1, read as the reverse complement.
TCTTCAATACCTTGCACAAAAGATCTGCAGATTTATATTCTTCAAACCGTGTTTCTGCATATTCCCAAATCTTATCATTTACTTCTATAAAGATATTTTTCTTCTCCTCAATTATTTCAGATATTCTTTTTTTATCAATCATAATAACATCCTTTCTAATGAATAAATTTTTTTCACAAAACAGATATCCTAAAATTTCTTCTTTTTTATTTTTTAGATGTTTTAGGACATATCTATATATATTATAAAATAAAATTCTATATTTTCTATTGATTTCCTTAATTTTAATTTTTTACCTTGTATTTTTGAATTTATAATTGTAAAATACAAAAACTTCCATAAACATGAATGTTTATGGAAGTTTTTCATTATATCTTTCTAGTCTCTATATGCCAAATTTCTTTTGCATATTCTTCTATAGTTCGATCACTACTGAATTTTCCACTATTTGCTATATTCATTAAACATTTTTTCGCCCATCCTATCTTGTCTCCATAAGCTTTATCGACCGCTTTATGAATTTCTCTATAATCCTCAAAGTCTCTAAATAGGAAATAGTTATCTGGTTTATGCCAGCTTGCTCCCATAAGAAGTGAATTATAAATTTCCTCAAACATTCCTGTTCCACCATCGTCAAAAGTTCCATCTATTAATGTATCTACAACTCTTTTTAACCCTGGTACTTTTTCATAGTATTCTTTTGGGTCATAAGTTTCCTTCATTTTTTCTATCTCTTCTACCCTTGCACCAAATATGAAGTTGTTTTCTTCTCCTGCTTCATCAACGATTTCCACGTTTGCTCCATCAAAAGTACCTAGTGTAGGTGTTCCGTTGAGCATAAATTTCATATTTCCTGTCCCTGATGCTTCTTTTCCTGCTGTAGATATTTGCTCAGAAATATCAGCTGCTGGAAATAATTTTTCTGCATAGGACACTCTGTAATTCTGTACAAATACAACCTTGATTTTGTCATTAATTTGCGTGTCACTATTTACAAGTTTGGCCATCTCATTGATAAACTTTATAATTCCCTTTGCTCTAAAATAGCCTGGTGCTGCCTTTGCTCCAAAAATAAAAGTTCTAGGAACTATATCCATTTGAGGATTTTCTTTTAATCTATAATATAAATCTAAAATATGGAAAGCATTTAATAATTGTCTCTTATATTCATGAAGTCTCTTTATTTGAATATCAAATATAGAATCTGGATGGATCTGAATTCCTTCATGGATATGGATATATTCTGCTAATTCTTCTTTCTTTTTCTTTTTAATAGCTAAAAGTCTTTTTAAAACAGCTCTATCATCTAAATACTTTTCAAGCTCTTTTAGCATAGTTAACTGATTCACCCAATCATCTGTTCCAAGTAATTCTGTAAACATTTCTGACAATTCCTTATTACATAGTTTTACCCATCTTCTTGGTGTAATACCATTTGTTTTATTTTTAAATCTATTTGGATAAAGTTCATACCAGTCTTTTAACTCTTGATGCTTTAATAACTCTGTATGAAGCTTTGCAACCCCATTGGTCGTGTGTGTTCCATGTATAGCTAAATGAGCCATTTTTATCATATTATCATCAATAATTCTCATACGATTGATTTTATCATTCTTATATCTTTTTTCTTTTAGCTCTATGACAAATCTTCTATCAATTTCTCTAATGATTTCATAAATTCTTGGTAATATTTCTTTATAAAATCCATTCCACCACTGCTCTAGGGCTTCTGCTAATATGGTGTGGTTTGTATATGAAAAAGTATTCACTGTAATTTTAAAAGATTCCTCCCAGCTTAATCCTTCTTCATCTATTAATATTCTCATAAGCTCTGGAATAGCTACAACAGGATGGGTATCATTTAATTGTATGGCATGATACTCAGGAAATTTTTCAAAATCATGATCAAATTGCTCTTTAAATCTCTTAACCATGTCTTTTAAAGATGCTGATACAAAAAAGTACTGCTGCTTCAATCTTAATATTTTCCCTTCATTTTTAGAGTCATTAGGATAAAGTACCCTTGATATGTCCTCTGCTCTATTCTTTTCTTTTACGGCTTCATCATATTCTTGACTGTTAAACAAATCAAAATCAAAATCTTTTATAGGTTCAGCTTTCCATAATCTAAGTTTGTTAATATTTTTTGTACCATATCCTATGATTGGCGTATCATAAGGAACAGCCTTCACTGTCCCATCAGCAAATTCAATGATTACTGTATCATCAGCTCGTCTTAATGACCAAGGATCTCCATATTTTAGCCAATTGTCTCCTTCTTCAACTTGAAATCCATCTACAAACTTTTGTTTGAAAATTCCATGACTATATCTTATACCATAACCAGTTACTGGTAAATTCATGGTTGCACAGGAGTCCATAAAGCATGCTGCAAGTCTTCCAAGTCCTCCATTTCCTAACCCTGCATCTTCTTCTATTTCTTCAACTACATTTATATCTATATTCATTTCACTTAGAATTTCCTTAACTTCTTCATAAATATCTAAATTGATTAGATTGTTTCCTAACGCCCTTCCCATTAAGAATTCTGCAGATAAATAATAAGCTTGTTTTCCATTAGCGTATGCTTTTTCTGTCCTGCTCCAATCATCAACAATACCTTCCATTATAGCTTTTGAAATGGCATAATATTTTTCATCATCTTTAGCTTGCTTTAATGTTTTCCCAAAATCTATTTTAATAATTCTCTCTATGTTTTCCTTAAATTTTTTTCTATCCAACATCCTTCCCTACCTTCCATATAGCTTTGTTATTTTATAAATCTTTTCAGCTAGTTGATCTGTTAAATCTTCTTTCTTCACTCGCCACTGCCAATTTCCACCTATTGTTGATGGAATGTTCATTCTAGCTTCACTGCCTAAGCCTAAAAAATCCTGCATCTGTGCTACTGCCAAATTTCCCACAGAACTCCATGCACCTCTTATAAATCCCCAATGATAGCCCTCTTCTTCATTCAATTTTAAATATTTAATTGCAAAATTCACATCACTTTTTTTCGTGTTTTCAAACCACCCACAAACCGTATCATTATCATGAGTTCCCGTATAAACGATACAATTTTTATCATAATTATGGGGTAGATAGTCACTTTCTTCCCTTGTATCAAATGCAAATTGTAATACCTTCATACCAGGATATCCTGTTTCTTCTCTAAACTCTATTACCTCTTGGGTTAAATAGCCTAAATCTTCCGCAATAATATCAATATCACCTAATGCTTCTTGAATAGCATAAAAAAGATTATTTCCTGGCCCCTTTACCCATTCCCCATTTTCTGCCGTTTCTTCCCCATAAGGAACTTGCCAGAAGGATTCAAATCCTCTAAAATGATCTATTCTTAAAATATCATAGAGCTTATAACTATCCTTAATCCGGTGAATCCACCACTCATAACCTGTTTGTTCTAAAAAATCCCATCTATAGATTGGGTTTCCCCATAGCTGTCCCGTTACAGAAAAAGCATCTGGAGGACATCCTGCAACCTTAATAGGTTTCTTTTCTTCATCTAACAAAAATATTTCACTATTTGCCCATGTATCCGCACTATCTTCCGCTACATAAATAGGAAGGTCTCCAATAATTCGTATCCCTTTTTCATTGGCATATTTTTTTAAAGTTTTCCACTGTTTGAAAAATAGAAATTGTAAAAATACCCAATAATTGATTTCATTCTTTAATATTTCTTCATAATGTTTTATGGTTTCTTTTTTTCTTAACTTAATATCTTCATCCCATTCTTGCCATGGCTTTAAATGAAATTGATTTTTTACAGCCATATATAATCCATAATCATTTATCCAATCTTTATTTTCCTCTTTAAACCCTTTCATATCTTCTTCATATTTTTCTTTCCCATTTTCAAAAGCTTTTCTTAAAACAGCCATTTTGTTTTTAAATATTTTCTCAAAATCTACCTTTTCTCTATCCCTTCCAAAATCTAAATCTACATAATCCTCTTTTTTTAAAAGTCTATCCTTTTCTAAGGATTCAAAATCTATAAAATATGGATTCCCTGCAAAAGCTGAAAAGGATTGGTAGGGAGAATCTCCATATCCAGTAGACCCCAGCGGCAATAGCTGCCAATATTTTTGTCCACTCTTTACTAAAAAATCTATAAATTCATAGGCTTCTTTTCCAAATGTTCCGATACCATAAGGGCTAGGTAACGAGGTAATATGCATTAATATGCCACTGCTTCTTGTAATCATATTCATTCTCCTCATATCCTATGTTTAGACACATAATTTTAATATCTAAATATAGTTTTTTATGTTTAATTGATCTATCCTAAATTTAGAGATTGATTGTTCTCTTAGTAACCTTTCCTTCCCTATCGATTATCTCAAAATGTAATTTTTCAACCTTTTTATTTCCTCTAGGATCAATTTTTATATGATATTCTTCATTTTTTTTCTCAATTTCAATGACTATTTCACTATATTTTCCTTCTTTATAATCATAGCTTTTTCCATCATCATCGTAATAGCTGTATTTTGCTTGATCTGTCACAAAGGCAATTACATGTAATTCATCATTCTCAATACTTTCTACATTATTAGCACTTTTTCCTAAAACCAGCATCTTATTTTTTCTTATAAATATAGGTATCTCCCTAAAGTCAACATCCAAATACATATGTCCTTTCTTTAGTACCTGATAGTTTCTATCATTGTAATTCTCTACCTTCCATAAAAGCATATCCTCTGGAAGATAAACATTTCGCCCCTTTGCATTTTCTTCATAGATAGGTGTAATCATTATAGAATCTCCCACTAAAAGTTGATTTTCTACCCGCTTTGACATTTCATCATCATATTCAAAAGATAAGGGTGAAAAATAAATGTCCTTATTGATAACAGCCTTCATATATTCAGAATAAATATAAGGAATCAGTGCATATCTTAATTTTATTGTATTTTTTATAATATTTTTACTCTCTTCATCAAATGCAAATGGCTCTTGAGATCTTGTTCCCATTGCTGAATGATTTCTAAAAAGTGGCGTAAACAAACTAAATTGACTCCATCTTATGATTAACTCAGCATTTGCATCTCCATTAAATCCACCTGTATCTGCACCACTATATAAAAATCCACACATATTTAAGGACGGCATCATCTTTATATTTAGAAGTATATGCTCCCACCAAGAATGATTGTCTCCAGTCCATATACCAGAGTAGCGATGCATACCTATATAGGATGATCTTGAGAATAATAAAAATCTTTTATTTGGATCAATCTCCCTAAAGCCTTCTGCTGCAGCTCTTGTCATGTTATAACCATATAGATTATGCACCTTATGGTGACTCACAAGTTCTCCATCCAGCCTATGATAAAAACTCTTATAATCCTCTATATTATTAGATAGATTCACAAACGTATCCTTCAGACTAAAAAATGTATAGATATCTAAATTCTCATTTTCTGATTCCTTTGCATGCTTTATTGCTTTTTTTAGTCCTTGATCCGTATAAAAAATTGCCGGTTCATTCATATCATTCCAAAAACCTTCAATACCACAATCAATTAAATTTTTATACTTTAATCCAAACCAACGTCTCACATCAGGATTTAAAAAGTCAGGAAAATGTACTCTTCCTGGCCAAACTGCAGCCACAAAAGGCTTTTCATTTTCATCTACACAAAAGTACTTGTTTTTTACACCCTCTTCATAAACATCATAATCTTTTTCAATTTTTACCCCTGCATCAATAATAGGAATTAATCGAAAGCCTTTTTGTTTCATCTTTTCTACAAAGCTTTTAAAATTCGGAAACCGCTCTTCACTAATAGTAAAGTCTTTGAAGTCTTCCATATAATCTATATCTAAATAAATAGCATCACATGGAATATCATTTTTAAAAAATAGATCTGCAATTTTTTCTACCTCATTAGCATCTTTATAACTCCATCTACACTGCTGATATCCAAAGGCCCATTTAGGAGGTACATACCCGTCCCCAGTAAGATTTAAAAAGTTCTTTACAATTTTTCTAAGATTGTTGCCCTTAATCATATAAATATCTACATCATGATCATCTATACGAATTTCTAAATAATCCTTATGGGTAAATCCCACGTCAAAGATTATCTTCCCAGGATGATCAATGAAAACCCCAAATTTCTCCGTTCCCTCAATCATCAAAAAATTGTGTGCACCATATAAGGATTTTTTATCTGATGTATGCAGTGGGTCATCTGAGCAAAAGGATTCATAGATCCCTCCTCTTTTGTTCATGCCTCTTTGATTCTCTCCTAGTCCTAGTACTATATCATCAACCTTCATCTTATAACGAAGCTGAATGGTTTCTCCTTGTTCTAGTTGAAAAAATGGTAGATCTTTCTCTTTTTTTTCAATACCATCCTTCATAACTGCATGGGTACATATGGGATTTCCAAATCTATATTTTATTACATCTTTATTGATTTCATATATAGTCACGTTATCTCTCCTCATCCTATTTTATGGAACCTTGTGTAACCCCTTTGATAATATGTTTTTGGGCTATAAAGTAGAATATAATGATAGGAATCATTGCTATTACAAGTCCTGCTAATGCCAAATGCCATTGCTTTGAATGTTGGCCGAAAAAGTAAAACATCTTTAGTGGAATGGTATGCCACTCAGGTTTGTTAATGACTAATTGAGGAAGTAAAAAGTCATTCCATATCCACATAGTATTTAATATACTCACCGTTACAGTTATAGGTTTTAATAGTGGAAATATGATATACCAAAACACTTGAAATTTATTACAACCATCAATGACTGCAGCCTCTTCTAATTCCTTTGGAATATTCTTAATAAATCCATGGTATAATATAATAGATAAACTAGATCCAAATCCAAGGTACATAAATACAAGCCCCACAGGATTTAAAAGTCCTAATTTCCCCATAATATTTACAAGAGGTAACATAACAGATTGAAAAGGAATCAACATGGCTGCTGCAAATACGAAAAATAAAAATGAACTAAATCTTGTTTTTGTTCGAACAAGCATCCATGCTGCCATTGAAGCAAATATGACAATAATGATTGTACTAGATACTGTAATAAACAATGAATTTAAAAACGAATGGATAAAATCAAGTTCCCTAAAAGCTTCAATATAATTATTTGAAGTAAAAAAATCACCAAAGGGAAGGCTCATTACATTTAAGAAAATTCCTTTTTGCGTTTTAAAAGAATTACTTAATATAATATAAAAGGGTGATAAAAACAAAATCCCAAGTAAAATACTAATAATCAGCACAAATGTTTTATTTCTCTTTTTACTTTTCATTACATTTCTACCTCCCTTTTCTTACTATAATAAATTTGTGTTAATGAAATAGCTGCTACCGTAATCAAAAATATAACTGCTTTTCCCTGTGCCAAACCAAAATCATCAAATTTAAAGGCTGTATTGTAAATATTCATGGCTAACATTTGGGTAGAATTGTATGGTCCTCCTCCTGTTAATGACAAGTTTTGATCATACAACTTAAAGGAGTTCGATAATGTTAAAAACAATCCAACAGTAAAGGCTGGTGCCACCAAAGGAATGGTTATATGAATCAACCTTTCCCAAGCATTTGCCCCATCTATTTCTGCAGCTTCAATTAAAGACTCGGGGATACTTTCTAGAGATGCAATATAAATAACCATCATATATCCTGCCATTTGCCATGACATCAATATGACAAGACCCCAAAACCCTGTAGTTGGATCAGCTAACCAACCTTCCAAAAATCCTAATCCAGATAGCCTTCCTAATGAATCAAAGGCTTTTGTAAAAATAAATTGCCATACAAATCCTAAGATAAGTCCTCCTATTAAATTTGGCATAAAGAAAGCACTTCTTAAAAAATTACTGATTTTTAATCCTCTTGTTACAAGCAATGCTAAACCAAACCCCATTAAATTGATAGTAATTACAGATACAACAGCAAATTTAGCAGTAAATATAAAAGCACTTAAAAAATCCTTATCTTTAAATACATCTATATAATTCTTAAGTCCAATCCAATTTGCAGTGTTTCCTATACCATTCCAATCTGTGAAGGAGTAATAAATCCCCATAAACATTGGTATAATCACTACTACGATAAATGCAAACAAAATAGGTCCTACAAAAAAGCTAAACCAAAATTTCGAATTTTTCATATGATCCTCCTTTATAGCTTTATGGGGGTTATATACTCTTGGTATATATCCCCCATACAATATACATTATCTCATTTTTTCCCATTGCGCCTTCGTATTCGTAACTACTTCTTCCCAAGTAACTTCTCCAGCTAAATATTTTTGAATGTCATTTCCTAAAACTTCCATTCCCCATCCTGTTGGATATCCCATAAATACCCAAGGAGTAGTCTTTCCAGCTTCTGCATATCTCTTAACCGCTTTTCCTAGTGGATCTTTAGGTTCAAGATTCTCATATCCTTTTAGTGGTGGTATAAAGTAGAATTTATTCACAATATAGTCTTTTCCTGCATCAGATGTATATAGCCAGTTTAAGAAATCCTTAGCTGCTGCCTTTACTTCAGCCTTACTGTCCTTATTCACTCCCCAATGCATTGGTACACCAACAGGAATACAATCTTCTTTTGCTCCTTCAATTGGCATTGGAAGAATATCTAAGTTGTTTGCAACCTTTTCATCTACCCCTTTAATTTTTCCATATACCCAGTTTCCTTGCTGAATAATTGCAACACGCTCTATTGCTAAACCTTCTTCTGCTTGTCTTGTATAATCAACAGCATTTAATTTTTGTCTTTCATCTCCATTAGATGAATAATTAGCTTGTAAATCAACTATTTTCTTTAATCCCTCTCCATATTTAAACTCAACCTTCTCTGCATTAAACGCTTCAATAGAACTACTAAATTCTTGACCTAGTGCAGTATTTGAAGTATGAAGACCTGTTACCCAAGTTTCTTTAGCAGGATATTCAAATACAGCTTCTAGTAGAGGATATTTTTCCTTTAACTCTCCACTCTTAATTTTTGCATCTAAAGTTTTTACAGCTTCTTCTAAGCTTTTATAATCTAGAATTTTAGAAACATCAATTCCTGCTGCTTCAAAAATACCTTTGTTATATACAAATCCATATCCCTCAATGTTAAAAGGCAATGCAAATACTTTTTCATCCATAGTAGCGCCTGATAATATCCCAGGAAGGGCTAAATCTACCCATGGTTGATCAGATAAATCTTCTAGCTTATTGGCCCAATCTTTTACATCTTGTGGTCCACCCACATTAAAGATATCTGGTTCGCTTCCAGATTGGAATTTTGCTTTTAATGCAGCACCATAATCATCTCCACCACCAACAGTTTGAATATTAATCTTTACATTTGGATGTTCTTTTTCATATGCAAGTACAGCTTCTTCTAATTCTTTAGCAATTTCAACCTTGAATTGGAAAACGTTAACCTCTACCTTGTCATTGCCTTCACTTACTTCCTTTTTCTCTTGTGATCCGCAACCAGCAAACAACATCATACTCATAATGACTGTCATAACTAAAGCTAATATCTTTTTAGATTTGAACATAATTGTCTCCCCCTAAAATTAATTTTTATAAGCTTATATTTTTTTCACTGTCATAATCAAATATATGACATCTTTCCATGTTAATCATAAAGCGTTGCTCGGCTCCAATCATCAATTCTTTGGAATCTAAAGAATCTATTCTAGCTGTCATTTGTAAATCTCCCACCCTAAAGTATATGAAGGTTTCATTTCCCATATGCTCTAGTACATCAATCTTACCTTTTACAGCTTCCCAAGATTCATGTTTCCTAATACCTATATACTCTGGTCTAATACCGAACCATACTTTTTTACCCACATGATTCTTTATTTTTTCAATTTTGCTTAATGGTAAATCTAACTCCATCCCCCCTATTTTTACAGCTATATTGTTATTTTTTTTAATCAATTCTCCTTCCACAAGATTCATAGCTGGAGAACCGATAAAACCTGCCACAAACTTATTGGCTGGATAGTGATATAAATTTAGTGGTGTATCAACCTGCATGATTTTCCCTAAATTCATTACACAAATTCTATCTCCCATAGTCATGGCTTCTACTTGATCATGAGTTACATAAATCATAGTTGTTTTTAGTTCTTTATGAAGCTGTGATAACTGAACCCTCATATGCACTCTTAGCTTTGCATCTAAGTTAGATAATGGTTCATCAAATAAGAACACTTCTGGATCTCTTACAATGGCTCTTCCTACAGCAACCCTTTGTCTTTGCCCTCCTGATAACTGCTTAGGTTTTCTATCTAATAGACTTTCTATATCTAAAATTTTTGCTGCTCCTCTTACTTTTTTTTCAATGATATCTTTAGGCGTTTTCTTCATTTTTAATGAAAAAGCCATATTATCATAAACAGTCATATGAGGATACAATGCATAGTTTTGGAAAACCATGGCAATCCCTCTGTCTTTAGGTGGAATATTATTGACGATTTTTTCCCCTATAGAAATGGTTCCTCCACTGATTTCTTCAAGTCCTGCAACCATTCTCAATGTAGTTGATTTAGCACATCCTGATGGCCCTACAAAAACCATAAATTCTCCATTATTTATCTCTAAGTCTATTCCATGAACAGCTTTAAAACCATTTGGATAAACTTTTTCTACTCCCTTTAACACTACTTTTGACATGGCTTTCCTCCTACAATAATTTTTTACAAGATTCTCTGATCAATAGCTCTGTATCAAAAACCATATGTTCATGTTTTTTCTTATTCTTAATGAGTCCTAACAAAATTTTTATACTTCGTTGACCCATCTCTTCTACTGGTTGCTTCACAGTTGTAATAGATGGATGAAAATACTTTGAATATTCAATACCATCAAATCCTACTACAGAAATATCTTCTGGGATTCTTAATCCTCGACTCAATATTGCCTTTGAAGCACCTATAGCCATAATATCAGAAGTAACAAAAACTGCTGTCAATCCCAAATCCTTATCCAACAACTTGTTCATAGCATCAAATGCAGATTCAAACGTATAGTGTCCGAATTCTAAGAATTGTTCGTTATAATCTATCTGATTTTCAGATAATGCTTTTTTATAACCTTCAAATCTTAACTTTCCAACATTTTTATCTCCTTCTCCTGTAGTAATAATTGCAATTTTTTCATGCCCTAATCTACATAAATAATCTACTGCCTCATATGCTGCTTTTTCATTTTCAATAATGACACTAGAAAAAATATTCTTGTTTACTTTCTCAGTAATATTGATAGATGTAAGAACAATGGGTGTCTTTAAGTTTGTCAATTGTTCTTCTTCTAAATTATCAAAATCACCTCCAAGACAAATCAATCCTTTTAATTTCTTCTCTTTTATAAGTTCTATAGCGGCTTCAATATCATTGGTATTATGATCATTATAGTGAAGAATCATAGAATATCCTTCTTCATCAATTTTTTCTTCAATAGACCGAATCATTTTAGAGAAAAATGGATTATACATACCTTTTACTAATACCCCAATATTTTTTGAACTAGTTCTTTTTAAATTTCTTGCACTATTATTAGGAATATAATTATGTTCTTGTATTACCTTTAATACTTTCTTTCTTGTTTCATCCTTAACATCTGGATGATTATTTAAAACACGAGATACAGTACTTACACCTACCTCTGCAATCTTTGCTATATCTTTTATGCTGAAATTTTTCATACCTAAACCTCTCTTTTGGTAACGTTTTCGGAAACGTTACTGGAAACGTTTCCAATTTCCATTTTTATTATACCACACTTCTAAAAATTTTCAAACTTTTTTATTGATTTTGTAAATAAAAAAACATCTATAGCCTCTACTAAGCTTATAGATGTTTTTTACTATATCTTTACTTGATCTCTTTTATTTTCTCCAAACTTTCTACTGCTTCTTTTTCCGTTATCATTTCAGTAGGCATAAAATTTCCTTGTTTTAGTGTCATCAATCCATTTTCTACAACAATCTCAACAATTCTATCATTTTCAGCTTTGTCTATATCTTTTATATTCACGGTTCCCTCTTGGTCCTTTAAATCTGTAAGCATATAAAGGGTTTTAGCAAACTCATCTCTTGTCACCTTTTTATCTGGATAGAAATGGTCCTTGTCTGTATCTACATAACTTGATAAAGCTGCTGTTTCAATATAATCAAATTTAGGATCATTTATTGTAACATCTTTGAATGTTCCAAAGCTATGTCCTTTACGTTCTTTTTTATAATATTTTGATGTAGGTGCAAAGATTCCTTTATGTTTAAATTTTACAGCCATCTTTGCTAATTGTGCTCTTGTTAATGGTTCTTCTTTTTTAAATTCATCTAAGTTATCCATTTCTTCTGGATAAAACATACGACTAAGTTCTAATACGCCTTTAGAAAATCTAAAGGTTGGACTTGAAACTAATTTTTCATTGATGGTATATACTCTTTCTTCTTTAACAGCTTTGATCGTATCAAATCCAGGACGAATAGAAATAGAATGTAGATTTCCTCCACTATTCATAGCACCTCTTTGAGAAACGTATACATCAATTTGGTCTGCTTTTTCTAAAATTCTTTCTTCTCCATAGCTTGCAATACTTGTTCCTTTTCGAGTTGCTTTTGCATCAGCTGCAATATTATTTCCTCCTGCAAGTTTAATTGCCATTGCAGCCATTGAATCCTTGGTAATTGTGCGATATTCTGTTTCTGTAGATTCAAAGAAAACATTTACTTTGTTCTTCATGTTTTTTGTCATGTTTTCCATATTTTTTAAATCACTATCAAATTTTGTTAGCAACTTTTCTGCTACATCTTCTTTTCCAGTTAAAATTGCTAGTTTTTTAATATAATGAGGAAATTCTTCAAATTTATCTGGATATAAAGAAACCACAGTAATCCCTGCATTTTCTAAAGCTTGTACAAATTCAGGATTACTTTTTTTAATACGTGGACGAATCAATACCAAATCTGGATCTACTGCAATAACCTTTTCTGGATCTGCTCGATAATCAAATCGATCTTTCGTCATTACTGCTGCAGGATAAGCATCACTTCTTCCAATTCCAATAATTTCATTATCCAGTCCCAAAGCAAATAAATTCTCCGTATGGGCTGAATATAATGAGATGATTTTTGTAGCAGGTGTATCCATTTGAATCATTTTCCCTGAGTCATCTTCCAATTGAATATTACTACTACCTTCATTATTTTTTACTACATCTGCACTTGCACTTTCATTCTTCGAACAAGCTCCTAAAAGACTCACAATCAATACTAAAACCAATAACGCAGATATTTTTCTTTTCATTTTTCCTCCTCCATTTATTAGCAATTATTCTTTTGATTTAAAAAATCATAACCTTCACTAACACTCAATAAGATTGGTTCCCAGCAAATCCATGCTATAGGAATCAATATCCATAATAAAACGGGTATCATCATAGCCACAGCACCTATACCAAATAGTATTGCTGTCAATTTTAATAGCTTCACGCCCCATCCCTCCATATCTAATCTTAATTCTCCTATTTTCTCCCCTCTAAACGATTACTACCAGCTATAAACATCTTTTAGCAAAATACAATTTTAACTTGCTAACATATAGCTATATCTGCAAATATATATAAATTTTAACAACATTCCCTACATAAAACAACAAGTAAATGAGATATCTCATTTACTTGTTATATTTCTTTATTCTTCTTCCCCTTCAACTGCTTTTTTTGCATGGTCTACATAAATATCTTGATATTTATTGTTTTCACCTAATCCATGAAGATAAGTGTTTACTGTAAATCCTTCTTTTTTAAGGACTGTCTTCCATGAATCTTCTTCATCTCCTGCCATATCGTTGTTTGCATGGTCTCCTGCAACAAGCATATAAGGCATTAATGTTACTTCTTTCATATTTTTAGCTTTTAATTTTTCTATAACATCCTCTAGCGCAGGGTATCCTTCTACAGTTCCTACTAATACATTTAATCCTTGATCCTCAATTGCACTTTGTAAACACGCATAACTTGCATTTGCTGGATGATGTGTTCCGTGTCCCATAAGTACAACCGCTTGGTCATTATTTAATTTAGGTAATTGTTCTTTTAAAGCTTCTACTGCTATCTTGTAATCAGCTGGAGTATTTAAAATTGGTGTTCCCACTTTTATTGATTTAAATGCTTTTTCTTCATAGTTCTTTACTACTTCTAATAAATCATTGTATTCCGCACCTGCAATTACATGAAGAGGTTGAACAACTACTTCTTCAAAACCTTCTTCCCTCATTTTATTTAGAGCTTCTTCTGGTGTATCAATACTAATATTGTCTCTTTCTTTTAACTTTTTGATAATGATATCAGAAGTAAATGCTTTTCTTACATCATATTCTGGGAATGCTTTTGCTATTTTTTCTTCAACTGCATCGATTGTAACTTTTCTTGTATCTGCATAGCTTGTTCCAAAACTTACTACAAGCATTCCTTTTTTACCTTCTTGCCAATTTCCTTTCTCTACGCTTTCAACTGGCTCTGGAATAACTTCTCCTTCTCCTTCAATCGCCACTTTTACGTGGTCTACATAAATATCTTGATATTTTTCATTTTCACCTAATCCATGAAGATAAGTGTTTACAGTAAACCCTTCCCCTTTAAGGATTGTCTTCCATGAATCTTCTTCATCTCCTGCCATATCATTATTCGCATGATCTCCTGCAACTACCATATATGGCATTAGTGTTACTTCTTTCATATTATCAGCTTTCAATTTTCTAATCACATCATCAAGTGCTGGATATCCTTCTACAGTACCTACATAAACACTTAAATCATTTTTATCAATTACATTTTGTAAATCTGCATAACATGCATTTGCTGGATGCTCTGTTCCATGTCCCATTACTACAACAGCCTGGTCCTCTTTAAGCTCTGGTAATTGTGTTTTTAATGCATCAACAGCCACTTGATAATCTGCTTGATGTGTTAGAATTGGTCTTCCTAATACAAATTTTTCAAAAGTACCATCATTGTATTTTCTAAGTTCTTCTCTAATATCACTATACTCAGCCCCTGGCATAATATGTAATGGCTGAACAATCACTTCATTAAATCCTTCTGCCTTCAATTTGTCCATTGCCTGAACAACTGTATCTACTTCTATATTATCTCTTTCTTTTAATTTTTTGATGATAATATCAGAAGTAAATGCTCTTCTTACTTCATATTCTGGGAATGCTTTTGCTATTTTTTCTTCAACAGCTTCAATTGTAACTTTTCTTGTATCTGCATAGCTTGTTCCAAAACTTGTCACTAAGATTGCTTTTTTCACTTCTTTACTCTCCTCTTGTGCTGGTGCCTTATCTGCAGCAGCTTCTTTTTTTGCACAACCTGCAAATCCTGCTACAACTAGCATAAGTGCTAGCATAAAACTTAAAACTCTAAATTTTTTCATCATGCCACCCCTTTTATTTTTTAATCAGTTTTAACAATAAAGTTAAAACTGCCAATACGCTATTATTATAAGTTTGGAAGAATGACTAAGCCATTCTCTTGCGTTTTTCTTACCTTTACACCAAATAAATCTCTTATAGATTTTGGTGTCATTACCTCTTGGGTTTTCCCATACTTTTCAATTTTTCCATTTTTCAAAGCTATTATTCGATCACTAAACATATGTGTTAAATTCAAATCATGCATAATAGATATAACCGTAAGATTTTCTTTTTTAATCTGATCCTTTAAAAGGTTTAAAAACTGAATAGTATACTGAATATCCATATTCGAAAAAGCTTCATCTAAAAATAAAACTTGTGGTGTTTGGGCTAAAGCCTTTGCGAGCATCACCCGTTGTCTTTCTCCTCCACTCAAATCTGTAATAGGTGTGTCTGAAAATTTAAGGGTTTCTGTCATCTCCATACACCCAAATACGATATCCATATCTTTTTTGTTTAAATGCTTCATCCGAGGTTTAAATGGATTTCTTCCCATCATTACAACTTCAAGACATGTAAAGGGAAATCGAATATCTACATTTTGAGAAACTAGGGCTATTCTTTGACTTAATTCCTTTATACTATAATCTTTTAATAATTTATTTTGAAAATATATTTCTCCACTATATGTATTAAATTGTCCTGTAATCAAGCTCAATAGGGTAGTTTTTCCTGAACCATTTGGACCAATAATCGTAGTAAGCTTTCCACTTTCCATAGAAAAACTCACATCCTCTAAAATTTCTTTATCATCATAAGAGAAAAATAATTTTTTTATTTTATACATAGATATCCTCCTTCTTTAGTGCAACGATTTATTTCGCGTCATAAAGATGTATATGAAGAATGGCCCTCCAAGTAGTGTTGTTAAAACACCTACAGGAATTTCCACATTCATCAATGCTCTTGCACCTGTATCCGCTACTAATAGTAATTCTGCACCAAGTAATGCTGAAAGAGGAATCAAAAGACGATTATCTGACCCAATTAAAAATCTAAGCATATGTGGAACAATCAAACCGATGAAACTAATAATCCCACTTACTGATACACATACAGCCGTAATAAGTGAACCACAGATTAAAAAAATTCTTTTCACACGTGCTGTATCAATTCCTAACAATTTTGCTTCTTTTTCTCCTAAGCAAAGAAGATTCAAGTCTTCTGAAAAATATGTACACACAATAATACACAGTATAATTATAGGAAAACTCATAAAAACATGCTGCCAATTTCTTGCTGATAAACTTCCCATTAACCATGTAACAATGGGCGCCACATCTTCTCCTGCCAAGCTCTTTAAAAGCTTAATCCCTGCTGAAAGAATACTCGTCACAATAATCCCCGCAATAATCAAGTTTGAAGAGCTTAGAACCCCTTTTACCTTAGCAATAGAAATTACAACCCCTAAGGTTACAAATGCACCAATAAAAGCACACAGAGTTATAGAAACTTGAAAATGATCCATAAACATATTCATAAAAAGCGCAATTGTTGCTCCAAATGCTGCCCCTGATGAGACACCCATAGTATAAGAATCTGCCAATGGGTTCATAAGTAATGATTGAAACACAGTCCCAGAAACAGCTAATCCACTTCCTACGATCATTGCTATAAGAATCCTTGGAAACCTTATATTCCAAACAATTGCTGCATAAGAATCTTTTATAGAACTATAAACATTTTCATTTCCTGTAATCTTTCCATAAATAATTTTTATAACATCATAAACACCAATATCTGCTTTTCCTAAATTAACAGATGAGAAAAAAGTAATGATTAATAAAACTAAAAAACAAAATCCTATGATTTTTTCCTTGTATTGTTTTTGCTTCAACGTTAAAGCGAAATGATTTTCCATAATTCCTCCATTGGTAAAGTTTTCATAAAATTTCCATAAAAAAAGAGCTTCTACGAAAGCTCTAAGTACACAGTAAAATGGATAAACAAACAATATGCCCATTTTTCACTAGTATATTTCACTTTCCCTCCGAAAGAACGAATATTCATATTAGGTAGGTCTCCTGGCTTGGCTTCGTCTTACTCCTTAACCTTCCCAGAGCATAAGCTCCAGTGATTTTAAAGTTTCATCCACCTCACAGTAGCGGGGGCTGCAGTGGCTTTTACCACTTTCCCTTTTCATTCTATTAAGAAACCTAATATTTTGTATGAAATTGTCAATGACATCTCTAATTATATAGAATGATAAAAAGCATGTCAATATGAGGTGCATATTTTTATAATCTGTTTATATGTATTTCAAAAACTAAACATTAAATCTTAAAAATCTTTTATACTAAGACTTTTTTATAAATGTTGTATGATATTTATAAATTTAGGGTATATAAAAACAGAATGCAACTGCTTATTTTTTACATGGTTTAATTTCAAAAGCTCATATTGATTAATTGTATTTATTCTGTTAGAGTTATAAGGGAATTTTAAAATAGGAGGCAGCAATGAATAATATTATTGCAATAAAAAAAGTCACAAAAAAATATGGAGATTTTACAGCAGTTAATGGTTTAAACCTAAACATTGCAAAGGGAAGCTTTTTTGGTCTTTTAGGTCCAAACGGTGCAGGAAAGACTACCCTTATTAAAATGCTTGTAGGTTTATTAAAACCGTGTAGTGGAACGATCTATATTGAAAATCAAAAAATGTCTAGGGATAATACTTTTATCAAAAGTAAAATTGGCATTGTTCCTCAACATATGAATCTTGATAAAGAGCTTTCAGTAAAAGAAAATCTTATTTTTTCTGCAAAACTTTATAAACTCAGAGGAAAAGAACAAGAAAATAAGGTTGAAGAACTATTAAAATTTTCAGATCTAAAACCCATCGAAAATAAACTTAGTAAAAAGCTGTCTGGTGGAATGCAAAGAAAATTAATGATTACTAAAGCTTTAGTAAATGATCCAGATATCCTTTTTTTAGATGAGCCTACTGTAGGAATTGATGTAAATAATCGAAGAAAAATATGGGATATGCTAAAAGGCATGAAGGATATGGGAAAAACCATTATTCTTACAACCCACTATATTGAAGAAGCTGAATATCTTTGTGATCAGATAGGACTGATGGATCAAGGAAAAATATTCCATTGTTCTACAAGTGAAAGTTTAAAAGATAATCTTGGCAAATTCACTGTTGAGTATTTTAACACAGAAAAAACAACAGAATATAAGTATTTCGGCTCTATGGAAGAAGCAAAAGAATATGCCCATTCCTTGAATGATCATTACATACTAAGAAATACAAATTTAGAAGATGTTTTCTATAATTTTACGAATAGGAAGGTACGATAAATGGAAGTTTTTACAATACTCTGGAGAGAATTTTCTTTTTTTAAGAAAAGAGCTTTTAAAATTACTTCTTCTGCGGTCATCACTCCTCTATTATATTTATTAGCCTTTGGATGGGGACTAGGATCAGATGTCTCAGTGGAAGGATATAGTTATTTACATTATATTATTCCTGGAATCATTGCCATGTCTACCATGCATACAAGCTTTAATGCTGTATCTATTAGAATTTCTGTAGCAAGGCTTCATGAAAAAAGCTTTGAATATTATCTAACAGCACCTGTAAATATGTATTTATTAACACTAGGATATGTGATCGCTGGGGCATTGCGTGGTTTTTATGCAGGATGTATCATTTTGCTAGTCTCTTACCTATTTGGTGCTCACATCAATATTACATTTTCTTTTTTACTCATATGCTTCTTAAATAGCATGCTCTTTGCTGCTTTTGGATATTTTGCAGCAATGGTTATTAACACTCATTATGATATGAATCGTTTCACAAGCTTTGTGATTACACCTATGACCTTTTTATGTGGAACATTTTTTTCATTAGAGAAGATGCCTTATATTGTAAAAAAAATCATAGAAATATTACCACTTACCCATGCTATAATGAGTCTAAGAAATATTGCGTTAAAAGGAATCACAAATTATTTTTCAATATTCATACTACTCATCTACTTTTTAGTCCTTTACGCTTTAGGCGTATATGCAAGCTATAGAGAAGTATAACACATTTAGAAAGGGGGCAGACGAATACAATTTAAGTATTCGTTCAAAACTTATGTCAAAATTTTATGGAATTGGTACAGGACCAGGAGATAGTTCTTTGGTTACAGTAAAAGCAGTTAATACAATTAAACAATTAGATATCCTTTTCACTCCACAACCAAAAGAGGGTGGAGAAAGTTTAGCTTTATCTATTGTCAAGGAATATGTTTTACCTAAAACAGAAATAAAACAAAGACATTTTCCAATGAATTTTAATGATGAAGAAAGAATCAATGCTTGGAAGGAAATTGCAAATGAAATAGAAAAAGACGTAAAGAGTGGAAAAAACGTGGGCTTTATCACATTAGGAGATCCAATGCTTTATAGTACTTATGTTTATGTTCTAGAACTTTTAAGAGGTAAAATAGAAATAGAAACGATCCCAGGAATCAGTGCTCTTTCAAATATTGCGTCAAGTCAAAACTTTCCTCTTGTAATGGATCGAGAAGCTTTAGTAGTCCTTCCATGTACTGCTGATGAAGAAAAAATTGATTTTACATTAAAAAATTATAATTCTATCGTATTAATGAAAGTATATAAAAATTTTAAAGAGATCATTGAAAAACTTAAAAAATATGATTTAATTAAATATGGTATCCTTGTGAGTAATTCTTCTCAAGACCGTGAAGTAGTTTATCATAATCTAGAAAATATCAGCAAAGATCAAATCTCCTATTTCTCAACTATATTGATTAATAAAGAAAATAAATAATATAAAAAAAGAGATAAAATCACTAGATTTTATCTCTTTTTTTATATATAAATATTAATATTCCATCTTTAAGGTGCTTATAATTTTAATAAATGCTCATTTTGTAGCCTCGTTCATAAAACAATTAAATCAACAAGATAAACGCCAAATTTAAAATTTCGAAATTGTTTACCTATAAATATAAAAAGTTAGTTAATTTATATCTAGAGTGAAAATAAAAGCTTGCTATAATTCCTATTAATATCCTAAAATATGATAACCACAATCCACATGAATTGTTTCCCCATTAACCCCACTACTTAAATCACTACATAAGAAAAGAGCCGTATTTCCTACCTCTTCTGTATCGATCAATCTTCCCATAGGAGATTTCTCTTCAAACGCTTTTAACATATTATTAAAATTTCTTATTCCTTTTGCTGCTAATGTTTTAATAGGACCTGCTGATATGGCATTGACTCTTATATTTTCTTTTCCTAAATCATGGGCTAAATATTTTACACTAGATTCTAATGCTGCTTTTGCTACACCCATTACATTATAATTTTTAACGACTCTCTCTCCTCCTAAATAAGTAAGAGCCACAAAACTTCCTCCAGGGGCCATAAGAGGCTTTGCATATTTTGTAACAGCCACCAAAGAATATGCACTAATCTCTTGAGCCATCATATATCCTTCTCTTGATGTGTCTACATATTCTCCTTCAAGTTCTTCTTTTTTGGCATGGGCAATACTGTGTACAACACTATCTAGTGTTTTAAATTCATCCTTTAATGTATTGAAAGTATTCTCTATTTCTTCATCCTTTGTCACATCGCAGGGAATCAAAAGAACATTTTCCATTTTCTCTTGTGCCATAAGCTTCTCGATGCTTTTTTTTGTTTTTTCTCCTAAATATGTAAATGCTAGTTTTGCTCCTGCTTTATGAAAAACCTTTGCAATTGCCCAGGCAATACTCCACTTATTTGCAACACCCATAATTAAAATATTTTTGTTCTTTAATAATGTATTCATGATACCCTCTCCTTATCTCAATCTATTTAGAGCAGTCGCCATCACATCCCTTGCAATAGGAGCTGCGCTTTTCCCTCCGGTTATACCAATGTTTTCTAGCACTACAGCGATTGCTACTTTCGGATCATTAGCTGGAGCAAAACCAATAAACCAGCCATGTTCTTTTTCTGTCTGATTTTCTGCTGTTCCTGTTTTACCCGCTACCTTTATATTTTTAATTCTTGCATTTTTTCCTGATCCTTTTTCTACAACACTTATCATCATTGTTTTTATTTCTTCAGCCACTACTTTACTGCTTGTCTTTGATAAAACCTGAGAATGATTCATTTTAATCGTCCTTCCCTTAGGATCAATCACCTCCTTTACTAAAATAGGCTTCATCATTTCTCCATCATTAGCAATAGCCCCTGCTACCATGGCCATATTCAGTGGCGTAACAAGTATCTTCCCTTGCCCAATAGCAGATGCTCCCAGCTCTGGACGGGTCATATTTATCTTTGGAAAAATTGATTTTTTCACTTGCAAATCAAAGGGGACATGCTTATTGAACATGTAATTTTCTGCTGTATTTCTTAATTTTTCCTCCCCTAATTTCAGTCCTATTTGACTAAAAAAAACATTACAAGAAACCTCTAAGGCTCTTTTCATATCTAATTTTCCATGAGCAACTCCTTTATAATCTTTTAATATATATCCATCAATATTAATAGATCCTTTACAATCAAAAGTTTTTTCTACATCTTTATTTTCAAGGGCTGCTGTAGCTGTTATAGTTTTAAATATAGAACCGGGTGCATAAAGACCCATTGTTGCTCTATTAAGCAACGGACTATTTTTATCTTCTATAATTTCATTCCATTGTTTCTTTATAGTGGATGGATCAAAATCTGGCTTACTTACCATAGCATAGATTTCACCATTTTTAGGGTTTAAGAGTACAATGGCTCCTTTTTTCCCTCTTAATTTTTCTTCTGCATAACTTTGTATCTCATGATCAATGGCTAAAATTAAATTATTTCCTTTTTCTTTTGGCCCAATAATTTTTTCTGTAATTTCCTGTATTGGATTTTCTTTAATATGTAATAATTCCTTATTATAAGAAGATTCTAGTCCTGCTTTTCCATATTCTTTAAAACTATATCCTATAATATGACTATAGACCTCTTTAAATGGATAATAACGAACTTGCCCATTCTCCTTTTTTTCACTATAGGTGAGTGTTTTTCCATTTCTATCAGCAATAATCCCCCTAAGAACATATTCTTCATTGATCCATTGTCGTTTATTATAATTGTTATTTACAATTTTTGATGATTGAAAAATTTCGAAGTAACTTAAGTATACCATCAAACTGATGAAGAGGGTACTGAAAGCAATAAGAACCTTAATCATCCTTTTAGAAGTTTTATCCATTTTGTTCCTCCTCTTCAAATTCCACCTCTTCAGACGCTACCTGTAAAATTCCTAATGCTGCAAAACTTGATACCAATGAACTTCCACCATAACTAACAAAAGGTAATGTTACCCCTGTTAATGGAATCATCTTTATTACGCCCCCTATAATAATAAAAGCTTGAAATCCAAGCATAGTTGTCATTCCTAAAGCAATGATTTTAAAAAATTGATGGTGTTGCCCTAAGGCAATCTTAAATCCTCTATACACCAAAATAAAAAACAACATGATTACACCAATGCCACCAAAAATACCCATTTCCTCACAAATAGCTGAAAATATAAAATCTGTATGGACCTCAGGGATAAATTCAGGATGGCCAAGCCCTATTCCTGTGCCAAAAAATCCTCCTGATGCAATAGCAAATAGAGATTGTGTAATTTGATATCCTTTGGTATCCATATAACTCCAAGGATCAATCCATGTAATCACTCTTACTTTTACATGACTCACTAAAAAATAACTGAGTACTCCAATGACTACAGCTCCTGCTATATTATAATAAATTAATTTTCTATCTTCTTCAAATATATAAAATATAGTCATAAAAACAAAATAAAAAATCATTGCCGTTCCCAAATCTCTTTGAATAAATAAGAAACCAATATAACTATATACAATTCCTAAAAAAATGTATGTATTTCCTATTTTTTCTTTACTGCTGTAGTAAGCAGCCAAAAAAAATACAAACAATATTTTTATAATTTCTGCAGGCTGAAAGGTAAATCCTCCTATTTTGATCCAATTTGTAGCCCCTTTAATTTTTGCCCCAAAAACCAAAGTTGATAAAAATAAAATCAAAGAAAGACCTACATAAAGTTTTATAAAGTTTTCCCATCCTTGTATGTTTTTTATCACTGTATAAAATAAAAAAAAGGTTGCAATCCCTACCCCAAACCAAGTAATCTGTCTAAATCCAAACATAGGATCAATTCGATAAATCATAATAATTCCAATGCTTACAAGCATGGTCATAATCAAAAATATGTAATGATCTCCGGAAGAGGTTTTAAGAAGCATAAAATTAGATATATATATGATAAAAGTCAATAGGATTCCAGAAACCAAAATAAATTGATCAAAACCATCTTTGTAAAAATAAAGGAGTAATAATGCTAAAATATCTATTAAAAATATTAAATTTTGTGGCATTCTATAGCTGAAAAACTTTTTGATCATCACTACATCTCCTTACTCATTTCTTACATACAAAAATTCTGCTTGACCAAATTTAATACGATCTCCATTTTTTAACTTTATAATATCCATAATTCTATCTCCATTTAAATAGGTTCCATTAGCGCTATCTAAATCTTCAACAAAATATTCTCCCTCATCCAAAGTTATTTTTAAATGCTCATTTGAAATAAATGGATCATTAATTACCACATCATTTCTCTTTTTTCTACCAATAGTCATTGTATCGTCTAATGTATAAACTTCTTTAATCTTAAAAGGTAACTGGTCTTTTCTATTGATTAATTTTAAATATGGATAATGATCCATTACACCACTCATGCTTTTAATATCTAAATAGATAAGCCGTATAATCCCTAAAATAAACAAATAGATAATCAATATAAATATGTATCGAAATATCAAAGATAATAAATTAAACATACCATCACCTGCCAAGTTTTTCATCTGCTCTACTACTATTATACAAAAAATAATAGCATAGAAAAAATTAAATATTCGAGTCAATCCTGTTTTTTAGTCATTTTAACCATTTATCTTAAAGGACATACCCCTTGTAAGATAAAAAGGATACTACATTTGTAGCATCCCTTTTATGAAAGCATATTTTCCATTTCATCAACTAATTTTTCAAATACCTTCAGTGCATGATGTATAGGCTCTGTTGTAGTCATATCTACCCCTGCTCCTTTTAAAAGATTGATTGGATAATCTGATCCTCCAGACTTTAAGAAGTTTAGATAATTCTCTACAGCAGATTTTCCTTCTTTTAATATCTTTTGTGATAAAGAAATGGCTGCAGAATATCCAGTAGCATACTTATAAACATAATAGGCATTATAAAAGTGTGGAATTCTTGCCCATTCCATCTTGATTTCATCATCAATCACTACATCTGGTCCATAATACTTTTTATTTAAATCCATATATATTTCACAAAGATCTTCTGGCGTTAAAGCTTCCCCTTTTTCTGCCTTTTCATGGATGATTTTTTCAAATTTTGCAAACATGGTTTGTCTGTAAACCGTTCCTCTAAACTGTTCAAGATAATGGTTCATCAGATACATCTTTGTATTAGGATCCTTACTATTTTTAAGTAAATGCTCCATAAGTAAGGCTTCATTCACAGTTGATGCAACCTCTGCAACAAAAATAGTATATCCACCATATACATAGGGCTGATTCTCATGAGAATAATAGGAATGAAGCGAATGCCCCATTTCATGGGCAATGGTGAATAGATCATGTACCGTATCCTGATGATTAAGCAGTACATAAGGTGGACTCGTATAAGTTCCAAAGGAATAGGCTCCACTGGTTTTCCCTTCATTTTCATATACATCAATCCAGCCTTCATTAAATCCTTTTTCAAGAATTTCTATATAATCGTCTCCTAAAGGCTTTAATCCTTCTTTGACCTTTTCTTTTGCTTCTTCATAAGGTACTTTTATATCTACTTCTTTTACAATAGGTGTATATAAATCATACATATGAAGCTTCTCTACTCCTAATGCCTTTTTGCGAAGAGCCACATATTTATACATTGTATCTAGGTGTTCTTCCACAGCTTCAATTAAATGATCATAC
Organism: Crassaminicella profunda; assembly: GCF_019884785.1. Lineage (GTDB taxonomy): Bacteria > Bacillota > Clostridia > Peptostreptococcales > Thermotaleaceae > Crassaminicella > Crassaminicella profunda. Next base: position 936,599 of record NZ_CP082326.1, on the reverse strand, counting down.
ACCTCTACAGGAATGTGATCTGTATCTAATGATGCATGAAGAGCAGATGGGTATTTTCTTATCCTAGCATAAAAAGCATCTTTCTTGACACTATAATTTAGAGTAGATCCAATGGTATTTTTTTGTTTTTCATAAGCACTATAAAGTGCTTTAAAAGCATCTTTTCGTACCCTTCGATCACTGCTCTCTAAAAATTTTACATATCTACCTTTTGTTACTTCAATCTCTTCCCCATTTTCATCCTTAATGGTAGGAAATTTTATATCTGCATTATTAATCATTCCAAAGATACTTTGTGGGGCAGCTGCTAACTCACCCATTTGAGCTAAAATTTGTTCTTCTTCTTTGGATAGAATATGTTCTTTTTGTCGAAGAATTTCTTCTAAATAAAAAGTATATACTTTTAAATCTTCATTTTCATTTAAAAATGTTCTTATTTTTTCCTCTGGAATACTCGTAATCTCAGGAATCATAAAAGATAAAGTACTTTGTACTTCTACAGCTAATCCTTGGGCTTTATCTGTCATAGCCTGGTATTTGCTTACTGTATTATCTTCATCTTTTCTCATTCTTGCATAGACAAACACATTCTCAAGTTTTAATGAAATTTCATCCTGTAGCTGCAATGATTCAAATAAATTTTGAGACGAATCTCCTAATTTACCAATATATTTTACAACTTCTTTGACCTTTTCTTTTATATATAATATGTCTTTTTCCCAAAGCTCATCCTGCTCATACATCTTCTCTAGCTTCCATTTATACTTTTCTGGTATTTCTTTTCTTTTGGAAATTTGTTTTGGTTTATTCATAATATTTTGTGGAAAAACCACATCCTCCTTTCATTTATAAGACCAGATCAACTAGCTATACACCATCCTTCTAAGATATATACTTCTATTTGCTATCTATATAATAAATCATTTCATAATATACCCTATATTATACTTATAATATCATATTTTTCCAAAATAGGATTACTTCCTTTTCACTTATTCTAAAAATCATTCCATATTATTGTTAAATAATAAACTTATTCCCAAAGCATTTTATAAGTTATCAACCTATAGTATAATAGTCTTATTGGAGGTGGTGACTTGAAACTATCAGAAATTATTTCTATTCTTTCAGCCAAAACTTATACAGATCCTTTCGATTTAGATATTTCCATTGAATTCTGTAGGGCCTCTGATTTATTAAGCGAAGTTTTAATTAATTCTAAAGATCATACCATTCTACTTACAGGACTTATCAATACACATGTAATAAGAACAGCTGAAATCCTAGATATTAAAGCGATTGTTTTTGTTCGAGGCAAAAAACCATCTAAAGAAATGATTGAACTTGCATCTAACACTGGAGTTATCTTACTGGGTACAGATTATAAATTATACAAATGCTGTGGCTTATTATACAGTCATGGTTTATGTGATTAAGGGGTGATTATATGACTGAACATTTCCACTCTGTTATATTAGAAGAAGATAAATGTATCGGTTGTACCAATTGTATTAAAAAATGCCCTACAGAAGCAATTCGCGTAAAAAATGGAAAAGCCAGAATTATCAAGGAAAGATGTATTGATTGTGGTGAATGCATTCGAATTTGCCCACAACATGCAAAAAACAGTATTTCTGATCCTTTAGAAAATATCCATCATTTTAAATATAAAGTAGCACTTCCTGCACCTACTTTATTAGGTCAGTTTGATGAAAATACAGAACCTATAAAAATTTTATCTGCATTAAAAGCACTGGGCTTTGATGATGTCTATGAAGTATCTAGAGGAGCTGATATTGTATCTAATTATACAAGAGAATTATTAAAAAACCCCTCTAAATTACCACTGATTTCATCATCTTGTCCAGTTGTTGTAAGACTTATACAAATTAGATTTCCAAGTCTTATTGATCATATTGTTCCTATTGAATCCCCTATGGAAGTGGCAGCTATGCTTGCAAGGGAAAAATCCGTTCAAAAAACAGGTCTTGCTCCTTCTGATATAGGTATTTTCTTTATTAGTCCTTGTCCTGCAAAAATCAGTAGCGTTAAGAATCCTTTAGGGAATACGAGTTCCCATGTGGATGGAGTTATTTCTATACAATCTGTATATCCTTGCATTCAAAAAAATCTTAAAAAAGACCTTCAAGATGAAGCCTCTGATTTTTATGATTCTGGAAAAGCTATAGGTTGGGCTAGAGCTGGAGGGGAAACCTATTCTTTAAGTATACAAAACTATTTATGTGTAGATGGAATAGAAAACGTCATAAAAATACTAGATGAAATTGAAAATGGTAAATTAGAAGGCATCGAATTTGTAGAATGTCTAGCTTGCATCAACGGTTGTGTGGGAGGATGTCTTACTGTAGAAAATCCATTTATCGCAAGAAATAGAATTAGAAAACTTTCGCAAAAATATATGAAAAATAAAGAAATTCATTTAGAAAAAACACTTAAGGATTTTATGTTACAAGAAAAAATCCATCCAAAAAATGTCCGTAAATTAGATGATAATATTATGGAAGCCATGAAGAAAATGGAACAAATCGATCAAGTCTATGATATGTTACCAGATTTAGACTGCGGCGCCTGCGGATCACCTTCCTGTAGAGCTCTTGCTGAAGATATCGTTCTAGGCTACTCAGATTTAGATGACTGTATGATTTTATTTAGAGATAAAGTGAAAAATTTACTTTTTAAAAAAGAGAATCTCAACAAAGATAAGTAGGTGTCATTTTAAATGCACCTATTTTTTTATGTAAAATACAACTTGTCACCTGTGATATGAATTTTTTTCAAGCATATAATTATATATCCACTTATTCAGAGGTGTTGATATGAATAATTCTTTTGAAAAATATCTTCCTATTGTAACGAGAATATTGATTCTATGTTTCATCGTTTTAGGCCTATATTTTATCTCTACAACCCTTATATTCTATGTTTTACCTTTTATTTTAAGCTGGATCATGGCCACGATCCTTGAGCCACCTATTCATTTTTTAAGTAGGGTTTTAAAACTTTCTCGAAATCTATCTACCTTGCTCATTGTATCTTTTTTTGTTTTATTCATTGGTTTAGTTATGGCTCTCATTGGCGGCATCATCATTGTACAATTAACCAATCTATCTATGGAACTTTCTCAATATCCAAAGAAATTATATCTTCACAGTAGCGATTTAGTAAGAAAAATGGAACACCTATATATAGGATTACCTCCTGACATTGCCCAGTCTATGATCAATGGGATTAATGGTGTATTTCAAAGTTTAACCTCTCTCATAGGGAAATTTATTTCATCCTTATTATCTTTTATTTCAGCTATTCCAAGCTTTTTTACATTTTTAATGGTAACGATCCTCTCCACATTTTTTATGGCTAGAGATAAACACAAAATAAAAAAATTTATTAAAGCTCAACTTCCTACAAATGCACTTTCAAAGAGTATCTTATTAAAAGACAATTTAATTTTCGCCTTAATGGGCTATATAAAAGCCCAATTAATTTTAATGTTGATCACCTTCGTTGAAAGTACAATAGGTCTAACAGCTATAGGTATTGACTATTCTTTACTCATTGCATTTTTTGCTAGCATCATTGATGCTCTTCCAATCCTTGGTACAGGGTGTGTGTATGTGCCCCTTATCCTTTGGAAATTATTGATGAAATCTTATAAAGATGCTTTTAGCTTAACGCTACTCTACGGTATTATTATCCTCATTAGACAATTACTAGAACCAAAAATTTTGGGTAGCCAAATAGGTCTTTATCCTCTTGCAACCCTTATGTCTATGTATATTGGATTAAAATTGTTTGGTATTTTAGGATTAATATTAGGACCTATTTCTTTAATTTTCTTCATCACCCTTCAAAAAGTCGAACTTTTCCCAAAATGGAAAAACAAATGATTCTTTACAAAAATTCTATTTATGCTATAATTATCCGATATAGTAACTATTTACAATAAGGGGTGAAAATATGTCAAAAGATACTTTATCTTCTAAAATCGGTAATTTATTATTTCTTCTTCCTGCTTCACACCATTCTCCAGAAACAATCACTTCAACATTAAAAAAACATCCTGAAATCAAATTTGTATCACTAGTAGGTGTTGACTTAGGTGGAAATGATACGGATGAAAAAATTCCTGTAGATCTTTTTCTAAATGACATTGATAACTTTTTAGCTTGTGGTGTTCAAACAGACGGTTCTAGTGTAGTTCTACCTGAAATTGCTACTTTGAACAATGCACAAGTTGATTTGATTCCTGACAAATCAGTGAACTGGTTCGTTGACTATAATTTTGATCACTATGATGCACAGACTGACCTTCCAGTAGGAACCCTTAGAATTCCTTCTTTCCTTATTCATAACAACGTAAAAGTTGACTCTCGTTCCATTTTATTAAATGCAGTAAAACATTTTAAAAACCAAATACTAAGTCTTTTAAAAGAATATCCTTATGTCTTAGAAGATTTAGGCATAAACTCAATCGATGATATTGATGAAGTGGTTTTAACTGCTGCAACAGAACTTGAGTTTTGGGTAAAAACGCCAGATGACAAAGCAGATATTGAGCAGCTTTCTACTTCACAAGTATTAAAAGAACAATATTGGAAAAGAACTGTAGGTCCTGTTCGTACAGCAATGGAACAAGCTCTTTTAACACTTGATCAATATGGACTTGAATCAGAAATGGGTCATAAAGAAGTTGGAGGGGTAAAAGCAAGACTTACAGGAAACGGAAACTTCGATCACATTATGGAACAATTAGAAATAGATTGGAAATACAGTACTGCACTTCAATGTGCTGATAATGAATTAATTGCACAAGATGTAGTAAAAGATACATTTATGAATAATGGTCTAGAAGTTACTTTAATGGCAAAACCTGTTGAAGGAGTTGCTGGAAATGGAGAACATCATCATGTTGGTGTCGCCTTAAAACTAAAAAATGGAAAAATGAAAAATCTTTTTGCTCCAAAAGATATGAAAAAAGATTATATGAATCCTATTGGTTTTGGTGCCCTTATGGGACTACTTAAAAATTATGAAGTAGTCAATCCATTTGTTACTGCTACTAATGATGGATTTAACCGTTTAAAACCAGGTTTTGAAGCACCTATTTGTACCGTATGTTCTATTGGCCATTCGGCTTCGTCCCTTTCACGTAATAGAACTGTTTTAGTCGGTCTTATACGAGATATAGCAAAACCAATGGCTACAAGATTCGAACTAAGATCTCCAAATCCTACAAGTAACACCTACTTAGTTTTTGCTTCTGTTTATCAAGCAATGCTAGATGGTATAGAAGCAGTTTTAAAAAACAATAAAACTTCTTCAGAACTGGCAATAGATCTTTCTAAAAAAGCTGGAGAAGATTCCTTCTATCTTGAAAAAGATAGAGCTTATAGAAGTGAAGAAGATGTATTCGAAGATTTCACAGAAGAAGAGAGAAATACTTTATTTAGTAAACCCCCTGCTACTGTTTGGGATAATTTAACTAATTTCGATAAGCATTCTGAAAAGAAATCTGTTTTACTACAAGGAAATATTTTTAATGAGGCAATCATCAATTCCTACAAAGTTGCTACTTTAACACAATGGACAACTGAGTTATACAATCGAATCATCCCAGAAAACATGGATATTGTAAGAAGTTATAAAAAGTTACATGAAAGTGATTTCGTAACAGATTTAGACGTAGTCAATTGGGAAAAAATCAATTATTTAAGATATTATTTGATGAAAGATAGCTTAAATAAAAAATCATTATTTACAAAGATAAGAGAAGCTATTGATTCAAAAGATTACAAAGCAGTTTCTACTCTTCAATTAGAAATGCGCAGTAAAATGAATGAATTAAACGAATTATATACCATTTATAAAAGAAACTTATTTGAACTAAAATAAACCTCTATGAATTTCATAGAGGTTTTTTTCTATTATTTCATTGGTTCAACCGTATCAAGATATGTAAATTTGCCATCCTTTACAACTTTGATAACCGCACTCTTTACAGCATCTCCATTCTCATCAAGGGTAATGATTCCTGCTGCTCCTTCAAAATCCTTAGTCTCAGCCAAAGCATCTCTTATAGCCTTTGGATCAGAAGATTCAGCTCTCTTAATAGCATCTATCACCATAATATATGCATCAAATCCTAAAGCTGTACAAGAAGCTGGTTCTTTATTGTATTTTTCTCTATATTTATCTAAGAATACTTTAGACATTTCTGTAATAGGTTTTTCAGATGTGAAGAATGTTGACATGACAGTTCCTTCAATATCCTCTCCACCAATATCAATCAGCTCTTGAGTTTCCCATGTGTCTCCACCAAGAATTGGTATATCCATTCCAAGCTGTTTTGCTTGTTTAATAAGAAGTGCTGATTCTGTAAAGTTACCAGGAGCAAAAATAACATCTGGCTTTAATTGCTTTATATTTGTAAGCTGAGCAGTAAAATCCTGATCCCCTGTATTATAACTTGCACTTCCTACAATAGCACTTTCATCATCCGTAATCTTTTTAAATGCATCTGTAAAAAATTTTGCAAGACCTACTGAATAATCTGAAGATACTTCTTGAATAATAGCAGCTTTTTTGGCACCTAGCTTATTAAATGCATAGTTTGCCATAACAGCTCCTTGGAATGGGTCAATAAAGCAAGCTCTAAAATAGTAATCATTGTTTAATGTAACTAATGGATTTGTACAAGAAGCACCGATTGCTGGAATCTGTGAATTTCTAACTGCATCTCCTGCAGCCATTGAAAAGGAACTTCCCCAACTTCCTATAATAGCACTAACCTTTTCTTTTTCAATCAATCTTGCTGTAGCATTGGCAGCTTCTACCTTATCCGATTTGTTATCAACAATCACAAGTTCAACTTTTTTTCCTAATACTTCTGGATACAATTCATTGGCAAGTTCTACCCCTTCAAGTTCTATAGCTCCACCTGCTGCATTTGCTCCTGTTAATGGCTCAAATACACCAATCTTAATCACATCTTCTTGAGAGGTTTCTGCCTCTGTTGGTGAATTTTCAGCTTGCTCATTTGAAGTCTCTGCTGGTTTTTGTCCGCATCCTGCTACTACTAATGATACCATTAGCATGAACACCATCATTAAAGTTAGTTTTTTACCAAACTTCATCATTTTTTCTCCCCCTTTGAATTTTTTCATTTCAGCGGTTAAATAATCCCCCTCCCTCATTATATGTTTGTAAACGGATTAAAATTTAGAAAATTTGTACTTTTTAGTATTTTATCACAATTATTGATTAAATAGCAATATTTAACAAATATATTTTACCCCTATAAATAAATTTTAAAATAAGGAATAGTGTCTCTCCTCATTGTAGACAATACTAAATATAATTTGAACTTTCATAGTGGAGGTTAAACATATGGATTTATCCTTTATAAAAAATATTCATTTTCCAAATCATATTAAACCTTTTTTTACGTCACTCCTTATTCTTTTTATATCCTTTTGTTTAATTCGATTGGTCATGTTTCTTACAGCAAAGATTATTCAAATTACTAAATTCAATGAACAGCGTGAAATGACCATAAAAAGTATCGTTGACTCTGTATTTGCTTATTTTATTCTTACCCTTGCCATCCTTAATATTTTAAGTGAATTTGGACTGATAAAAAAAGCTACCATCATAACAGGAGCTGGTATTATTACATTAATTGCAGGACTTGGCGCTCAAAATCTTATCAAAGATATTATTAACGGCTTTTTCATTTTATTCGAAAGGCAAATGAAGGTTGGAGACTATGTCAGTATTAATGAATCTTATTTTGGAACAGTAGAAGAAATTGGCCTTCGCTCTACAGCTATACGAGAATGGACCATGAGAAAGGTGTATATCCCCAACGGAGAAATCAAAACCCTAAAAAATTATTATAAAGAAAAGGCAAGAGTCATTGTAGAAATCGTCGTTCCCTTTGAAGAAGATCATTCATTAGCAGAACAAACTTTAAATCAAATTTGTGAAACGATTAATGAAAAATACGATGATAAATTGTATAAAGTTGGTAATGTTAATTATTCAGAGTTTAGTTTATTAGGAGTTGTATCATTAGATGGAAAATTAGGAGGAGCAAAATATATTATTATCGGCGTAGTCAATCCTCATTTTCAATGGTTCTTAAGAAATCGTATTTATGAACACATCTTAAAAATCTTTAAAGAAAATGATATATCCATTGCCTATCCAAGATTTTTTTTACATGATGATGAATGAAGACAGTCATAGTACTGTCTTTATTTATTTTATCTTGTAACCTTTTTTTCACCCCTACATACTATGTAAATGTGAACAGAAAATTTGTTAACCAAAGCTAATTTCAAAAATTTTTTTGCGGCTTTTAGCCTCGGCTAATAAAAATAGGAGGTAAAAAATGAAAACAGCGATTCCTCTCTCTCATCTTTCTATAGGAACTTCTGGTCGCGTTTCAGATTTGTTGACAACAGGTTTATCAAGAAGGAGAATGTTGGATTTGGGTCTTGTTCCAGGAACAATTGTAACCGTCATCAGAAAAAGCCCCTTAGGAGATCCTACTGCATATAACATAAGAGGTGCCATCATTGCTTTAAGAAAAGAAGAAGCATCCCTTATTTTAGTAAAACCAGTTTAATTTTATAAAAAGGAGTGAAATACATGGGACTCACCTGTCAATCTTGTGGCAAAGCCCTATTAAAAGAAAAATTTAATATAAGAGTAGGTAATGATGATGAATTAGTCATTGCTTTAGCGGGTAATCCAAACGTTGGAAAAAGTACAGTATTTAATGCTTTAACTGGTCTTAAACAACATACAGGCAATTGGCCTGGAAAAACCGTCACAAACGCTCGAGGTAATTATAAATACAAAAATAAAAAATTTGTCCTTGTAGATTTGCCAGGAACTTATTCCCTTTTAGCCAATTCCGTTGAAGAGCAAGTGGCAAGAGATTTTATTTGTTTTGGAAAACCAGATGCTACTGTTGTGGTTACAGATGCAACCTGTCTTGAAAGAAACCTCAATCTCGTACTACAAGTTATGGAACTTACTAATAACGTAATTCTTTGTATTAACTTAATGGATGAAGCCAAAAGAAAAGGAATATTTATAGATACGAAAATCTTAGAAAAAACTTTAGGTATTCCTGTTGTCAGTACATCTGCTAGAAGTGGTGAAGGATTAATTGAGCTAATGGATAAAATCTATCATATTGGTATGGGCCTTGAAAAAACTGCTCCTAAAAAAATCTTATACTCAGAAGAAATTGAAGCGCAAATCGAAAAACTTATTCCTAAATTGAAAGAATTATTAAAAGATCAATTGAATCCTAGATGGGTAGCTTTAAAAATATTAGAAGGGGACCCTACTATTTTAGATTCTATACAGCAATTTTTATATACAGAGAGTTGTATAAAAAAACAAAGGGAGGTGACCTATGTCAATGAATAATAAAATTTCTAATCCATATAATGTATTAGTTTCTCTACAAAATGAAATTTCTAAAGAAAATCATCATGAATTTAGAGATATGATGGTTAGCAGTATTTATTCTCAAGCAGAGGAAATTGCAAATACAGTTGTTACAAAAAGTAATAAAAAAAGATTTGATTGGGATAAAAAATTAGATAACATCCTTACCTCTAAAATAACAGGATATCCTATTATGTTTTTGTTATTAGGCTTGGTATTTTGGATTACCGTAACAGGTGCTAATGTGCCATCAGCACTCTTGGCAGATTTCTTGTTTAATATAGAAGCGCACCTTAGCACTTTATTTATGAAAGTAAATGCTCCAACTTGGCTTCACGGTATTCTTATATTAGGTGTATATCGAACCTTAGCATGGGTTATTTCTGTTATGCTTCCTCCTATGGCCATATTCTTCCCCTGCTTTACCCTACTAGAAGATTTAGGCTATCTTCCTCGTGTTGCCTTTAATCTTGATCGATTGTTTAAAAGATCAGGTGCTCATGGAAAGCAATCTCTTACAATGAGCATGGGATTTGGATGCAACGCTGCAGGAATCATTGCTTGTAGAATCATTGATTCTCCAAGAGAAAGACTCATCGCCATGATGACAAATAATTTTGTACCTTGCAACGGTCGTTTTCCTACATTGATTGCCATATCCACTATTTTTGTAGGTGGTGCTGTAGCAAGCAGATATAGTACTATTGCAGCAACCTTCTTTGTTTGTATACTCGTATTATTGGGTATTTTTATGACCCTTTTGGTTTCATGGGGACTTTCAAAAACACTATTAAGAGGTGTTCCATCTTCATTTACGCTAGAGCTTCCTCCCTATAGAAGACCTCAATTTGGAAAAATATTATATCGTTCCTTAATCGATCGAACCATATTTGTATTAGGTCGTGCAATCGTTGTAGCTGCTCCAGCAGGTCTTGTTACATGGATTTTAGCTAATGTATTTATTGGAAATCAAAGTATATTAACACATGTGGCAACCTTTTTACAACCCTTAGGTCATCTTATTGGTATGGATGGATTTATCTTAATGGCTTTCATCCTTGGTTTACCAGCAAATGAGATTGTTCTACCTATTTTAATCATGAGTTATATGGCTAAAGGAAGTATGCTTGAATTAGATAGTATTCAAGCAATGGGAGATTTATTTATTGCTAACGGTTGGACCTATCTTACTGCTTTAAATGTTATGATCTTTTCACTTCTTCATTTCCCTTGTGCCACTACCCTTTGGACCATCAAAAAAGAATGTGGTAGCTCAAAATGGACCGCTTTTGCAGCCATTCTGCCTACAATTATTGCAATAGCCACATGTTTTATCATAACCCAAGGAGCTAAACTTATAGGACTTTTATAAAAAGAAACACATCTATCTGTGTTTCTTTTTTTATTCAAGCTCTTCACTCCAATGTTTTTTTTCTTCCGTTCCACAAAATTTTAAAAATTTATTCAAAATTTCCCTATCCTTCTTCATGAATGCTACTAATTTTTCTATAGACAAAATAGTAGGAGAGCTCAAATAATGCTCCATAGCTTCTGCTTCTGCTTCAACGTCACATTGACTATTTATTACAGATAAAAATTCTTGTAACACACTATTTCTTTTCACCAATAACTTTCCTAGTTTTTCCCCTTCTTGTGTTAGATAGATTCCTTCATATCTTTTATACAGAATATAGCTTTCATTATGTAGCTTTCTTAAAGCTTTTACAACAGATGGGGATGATACCTTTAACTTTTCTGCAATATCTCTAACTCTTATTTCACTTTTTATTAAGGATAATCGATAAATTTCTTCTAAATAATCTTCTAAACTTGGTGATAGCATCCGTTTTCCTCCTTTTTGTAAAGTAAATAAGACCTTTATTCTAAGAACACTAAAATAGTATTCTTAAAATAAAGGTCTCATTCCAAGATTATTCTTGCACTGAAGCGGGTGTTTCCACCAGTATGTCGCAACCAGTGTTCAAAGCAAAAGCTTTGCGAACTACTCCCCTTTATTTAGATTCTCATTTTACTTTTATCATATGCAGTTTTACAAAAATGGTTCACAAATTTTTTGTTGCTTTTTAACTTATATTTACAATCATAATTTTCATACCCTTACACATACTAAAATTAGGTTCATGAAAGGAGAGATTTTTATGAGTTGGAAGCGTGGTAATGTAACATTAGACGATGGTACAATATATCCTGCTGAACTTTTAATCCATGATGGTGAAGTATGGAATGTGAGAATTTTTAAAGAAAATCATGTTATAGAAGAAATCGACGCAGAAGCTTTTGCCCATAAATTAGGTAAAAACCCTGAAGAAGTCTATCCTTTTACCTATGAACTAGAATCCTAAAACAAAAGTCCCTAGCTTAGGGACTTTTCACTTTCAAGGTACTTTATAAAATATTTTATATCTGTAGTTGGCATATTACAAGCGAAATTTTCCTTCTATCCCTTCTGAATCTGCATCCTCAGTAGAATAAGATCCTTCTATATTTGAAGTCATATCTCGAAGAACATAAGTAAATATTTTATCTACAATTTCTCTATATCGTAGGTTTTTTTGTTAATTGATATACTTCTAAATATGTTTTACTAGTTTTAGGAAAATAGGTGCCTCCATAGGATGGCTTTTTATCTGGTATCATAATAATCGTAAGAGGCCATCCTCCACTTCCTATCAAAGCCTAACAAAATGACATGTATATAGAATCAATATCAGGTATTTCTTCTCGGTCTACTTTTATTGAAACAAAGTATTTATTAAGAATGTCACTAAGCTGTTGCTCTTCAAAACTTTCTCTTTCCATTACATGACATCAATGGCAACAACTATAACCAATACTTAGAAATATAGGTTTATGCTCCCTTTTAGATTTAGAAAAAGCCTCCTCACACCACGGAAACCAATCTATCGGGTTTATCTTATGCTGCAGAAGATACGGTGACTTTTCATTTGCCAACCTATTTGGTTTTCTTTGCATAATCACTGGCATATTATCAACTTCCTTATTATTGTTTTTGTATAGTTTGCCACTAGGGAACCCTTACTATTCACTTAAATGCAAAAACACTAGGAATTGTTCCTAGTGCTTTTATTATAAAATTATTCTTTTTATATCTACTTACTTTTTTGAAACAGTTGTGTAGTCATTAGTCCCATATTTAGGAAACTTGCCAGTATAACCCTTAATAACATATTCTTCAGCTTTTTTCTCAACATCTTTGTATAGTACAAGTTCTTTATCTAATGCAACTATTTTATATTTAATGATTTCTTTCAGTTGTTCATCCTTATTTTTAATTGATTTAGTCTCAAATTTCACTAAAGTTTTATCTAAACCTTGGCGTTTTAAATATTCTTCCGCTAATGCTCTACAATAATCCCCTTCATATGATACACATATCAAATTGTCTTCTTTGTCTTTTACTAACAGATATTTATTATTAAGACCGAAAACTTCCTTAAACCCAGCCTCTATCTCTTTAGGGTTATTTAAAAACGCACCTATTACATCAAATATTTCCATATTTTACTCCTCCTTAGTTAACTTTTTTAAGTTTATTATCTTTTAAATATTGTTTTATCTAAACTAAATTATCTAGTACTAAATGAATCTATTTATTATTTATTAACCCATTTTATAACAGCAAGAGTAACTAATAATATAATTAAAGCATACAAATAATTGATGGTCCCAATAACAGAGTTCCTTAAAAAATACTTTACAAGGCCTATTATACAAAACGTCATAATGAATGATATCCCAAATAAATTAATGGCTCTTGTAGAATACTTATCTGAAAGCTTAAAAGAATTCTTTGCTATAAATTTTAATATTCCATACCCTGCTACTATTATTAACAGAGTAGATAAAATAAATCCCCATGTTATAGGCATATGAAATTTCAATGTATCTTTTGGAGATGTACATGAATACATAAAAATTTCTAAAATAAACATAAAACCTATAACTACAGTAACACCAAATAAACAGTTCAATATTTTTTTCTTAGTGGACTTTATATCACCACTTAATATTAATTCATTACAAAAGCTTTTATAGTCTTCTCCAATTACATTACTAAGTTTTTCGCCTCTAAGCTGTGCTTCTAACGCCATACCAATTAAATCTTTTCGCATGATTTCAATATCATATTCACATAAATCCGATGACTGTAAATATACAACCATATCTGTTATAATAGTTAAGTTATCTATAAACAATGATTTTTCTTGTTCACAATTATCCTTTCTTATTAATTTCAAATCTTTCATATTACTTTTCCCCCAAAGACAAAATTTTGTTTACAGTTGTAGAAATACTGTCCCAATGTTCTTCAAATGAATTTAGCATATTAATACCAAGCTCCGTTATTGAAAAATATTTCCTTCTAGGACCTAATGGAGATGCTTTATAGTTTGAACATATCAGTTTCTTTTTTTCTAGCCTAATTAATAATGGATAAATGGTACCTTCACTAAGTTCCTCGAATCCATAAGAGGATAGTTTATTCATTATTTCATAACCGTATGTTTCCTCTAATTTAATAATTTTCAAAATGCATCCTTCCAAAGTTCCTCGCCTCAATTGAGATTTATCATACATTTCTTCACCTACTTTGTTCTGCCTAGTACCACTACATTGTACCACATAGTTCTTATTAAAACAAGTATAATACATTTATTTCAAAAATACAGTTAATATAAATTTAAACATTAAATTTGTTATTTTCTTATTATATAATTAGTTGATTGTACAAGTAGGTTTCTGTATAATACAACATATATAATTGGAGGTGTTTTCATGATAATTGATATTACACAAGTTACTAAATTAGATAGAATTTATAGACCAGGTTCACCCTCTTTAAAAGTAAAAAAAATAAAGTGTTTTGAAGGAACTAAAAAGGAATATACTACGACCTTGTTCTCTTGTGCCGTTCATAATATGGGAACTCACATAGATGTTATGAGTGCAGATGTAGTATTGGAAAATGAAAGATTAATATCACTAGGGATAAAATTTGATGTTTCTCATATAACTGATAGACCCGTTGAACTGGATGATTTAGATGTTTCACAGATTAAAGAAGGGCATTTTATATTTTTTCAAACAAATTGGGATAAATACTTAGATGATGAAGAAAAGTATAATATGCATCCTGAAATTTCTATGGATGTTATCAAGTATTTAGTAAATAAGAAGGTTAATATGATTGGAATAGATACTTTAGGACTTGGTCATAGTAAAAATCATGGACTTATAGATGTTTTCCTTGGAAAAAGTGGTATCTATGCAATTGAAAACTTAACTAATCTTGATAAAATACCCAAAAAAAATTTCAGAGTATATTGTTTACCTATGAAAATAGAAGGTCTAGACGCATTTCCTGCTAGAATATTAGTTGAATTTTAATTAAATTAAAATATTTAAGGGCAACTCCTTTTTTGTAATATGGGATTGCTCTCTTTTAATATAAAGATTTAAAACTTCATTTAACTTGTTCTCTAACTGGTTACCTTCCCAAACTGTCACATCAATAACGGCTTTTTTATGTACCCCTCCGCATGGGCGCAAATTTATAATAGCCGCTGGAATTATACACAATCCTAAAATATTATTTTAAAATAAATCAACTACATGCATATATGTAGAAAGTGAAAAATAAATTTACTATGATACTATAATGGTTTATATAAAATTAAAGAATTTTGCTATATTTTAGGTCATATGTTAAAATATAAAAAATTCTATTACTTATTTTAGGAGGATAAACATGAAAAAAATAATAAGTTTTACAATAGTAGTATTAATTGTATTAAGCTTTGTTGGTTGTGGAGCAAAAGAAACCACTAAAACAGAGGAAGAGTTAAAAGCAGAAATTAGAGCAGAACTAGAAGCTGAGGCCGAAAAAGAAAAAAATGCTACCGAGGTTGAAAAAATATCTATAGATCTCAAAGATAAAAATTTGCTACTTGATTTTCTATGTGAAAATTTCCATATAGGAATGGATAAATCTATGCTGATTGATGATATACAGACCGTATACGGAGATTTTAATGGTGATGGAAATGATGATGTAGCTTGTTATTCACCAAATCGAAATAGTTTTTATGAAGTTGCTTTTATAACAGTAGATCATGGAGAGCTCTCTCTTATTCCTAGTGAAATAGACAAAGAAACTATATATACACATAATATTGCATTTGATGGAAAGTTTATTCATTATACAATTACAGGTGGGGGTACAGGCATTAGCGTCACATTAAAAAGACTATATGCTTATAATGGTGATACAATAATGAATACAGGAGCTGAGTTCATACTAGAAGGATATGAAGCTCAACCGCCTACTTCAAACTACCCTGATGGTTATATGACAGAAACAACAAGTAATACCCTATTTGATGTAGAGGGTGACTATAGTAGCTTTGTACATGAAGTTATCACAACTGGTTCATCTGAAAAAACAGAAAAAAAAGCATATGTTTATAATCCTGATACATATAAATTTACAATCACAGACCTATAATTATATGCTAAGTATCATAAAAACACCAAGCTTAATAACTTAATTGTTAAAAATATCTCCTATAATCAATTTATAAAAAGATCCCATATAAATAATTGGGGATTTTTTTATAAATTGTATAATTTAACTCCCGTACAATCAACTAGGGGTACCTTTTTCATTCTTTACACTATACATTGAGACATCTGCTTTATTGATAAGACCTTCAAGGGAAAAATCTTTATCAGAAGAAATACTTAAACCAATACTGCAATGAATCATAATCCTTCTCCCATCTAAATAAAAAGGTCTTTTAATGCTATTTTCTAACTTTTCTCTCACTCGAGAAACATGATTTTCTGATTGAATGTCTGTTAGCAAAATGATGAATTCATCTCCACCCACTCGTGATACTTTATCCTGATCTCTTACTATATTTTTCAGCCTCATTGCAACTTCTATCAATAACTTATCTCCCATTTCATGTCCATAATGATCATTTATATATTTAAAATCATCCAAATCTAGATACAATATTGCAACTTTGCTTTTACTCTTTCTTTTATTTATTATTTCATTAAAATATTCTTCAAAAGCTTTACGATTTGCTAACCCTGTCAAATGATCATGGTAAGCCATATATTCTGTTTTCTTCAAAAGATATATGATTGAGGTTATGAATATTATAAAAACTGTAGCAATCGTAAAAATATGAATGAAAAACATATTTGTCTCTTTATTTATTTCCCTTAACATTTCTTTATTGCTATAAGCAATCCCAATAGCAAAAGAATTCCACCAATCATTTTCACCCTCTTGATTTTTTGTTAAAATTGGAATGTATTTGATAGTTGTAGTGAAGTTTGAATGCTTAACAACTCTAGATTGAATGGTATTCCATAAAACTGCCTCTTTCACTAATGCTTTATCGTTTTTAGGAATGTTGATATCTATAGGATTCTTTTTATCTTTTATCATTCCCACATTATTTGCTTGTTTATTAAATTTGTAAAAAGAAATATCCTCTACATAGGGATATTTGTCTACTAAATTTCTAGCCAATGAAAATGCATTTAGTTCTTTTAGCACAGGATATCTATCAAGTATATTAATACTTAATTCTATTAGGTATTTTTGATCAGATGTAGGCATGTAACTATATTTTTTTATTTCACCCGTATTACTGGAAATGTCCATTTTATCAGCAGTAAAGCAATTAGCCTCCAACCGACTTTTTAATAATTTTGAAAATGATGGATATTTAGAAAAATCCATACCTAGGTCCTTCTCAAAAGTCGTCTTGATTACTTTTAAATTCCTATCTATTATATAAATATCATAATTATCCATTTGCTTTTTAATTTCATCTACATTCCAAGTTTCGATTTGAGGATTACTTTTATATTCCTTCAATAGAATTTTTGAATATTTTTCCATTTCCTCATTTAGTATATTCTCAGATATACTATACGCTCCATTAGCACTCTCTAAAGCATGAGTCACACTGTTTTCTACTAAATGACTTTGGGCTTTATATTTACACTTAATAATCTCTTTTGTTCTTTTGTAACTATTATAAGACATACAAAGTATTACAGTAAAAACAATAATAATTATCAAATAATTATACTTTCTTAATAATTTCATCATATAAATTCCTTTCTCTACTCTGTATACTATATCATTCAAAATCACTTTTTCTTTTATTTCTACAACAATCGCCAATGTCCTCTTTTTCGCCCTATAATTTTGATGACAATCTTTATTTGAAAACCATTTATTTAGACATTATAAAGAGCATCTATCTATACAATAGATGCTCTTTATATACTAAACTTGGTTTTTAATTTTATAGTAATCTCTATTACTTTCATATTTCTTTATATAATAATTTTTGTTCATAGCTATTGTATTCAAACTGTAAACAAATCGATCCATCTCTTCAAAAGTATTATACATCCCTATACTTACCCTCACCATTCCTGGTAGTAAAGCTTTTGGATTGTCAAAATAATACGCCATATCTTTTTCACTATATCCTAACAATCTTTCACAATATGGATGAGCACAAAAGAAACCATTTCGAACAGCTATACCAAACTCAAAAGAAAGAATTTTAGATATAATTTGATGATGCATCCCTTCAATATTAAAAGGTATAATACTGATCGTATCATCTTTTCGAAAATCATTGTATATTTTGATTCCTGGAATACACTTTATCTTAGCGTAAGCATATTGATGTAATAGTTTTTCGTACTCATCTATATTACGGAATCCAAGAAAATTAAAGGTTTTTATTGCCTCTATTAAAGCAACAATCCCCATTAGATTAGGAGTACCCGCTTCGTCTTTTGCTGGAGGCTCATCCCAAGCTACTTTTGCATGTGTAACCAGTCTTATAGCACTCCCCCCTTGAGCATATGGAAGTCCATATTCAAAATCATCCTTCGCCCCAATTAGTACCCCTGAACCAAATGGCGCATACATTTTATGAGCAGAAAATACTAAATAATCAATATGTTCATCTGAACCAAAAGGTTTCATATCTATACGATCATGTGGTACTAACTGTGCTGCATCAATAAGTACCTTTGTTTTGTATTTATGAGCAAGTTTTGCTATCTCATGTATAGGGTTTATATACCCTGTAACATTAGCCGCTGCTGTCACTGTAACAAGTTTTACTTTTCCTTTATACTTACGAAGTTTTGTTTCTAGATCATCAAGTAATAGCCTACCGGACTGATCAATATCTATATAATCTACAATAAATTTATTCCTCCAGGGAAGGTCATTTGCTGCATGCTCCATCCATGAAGAAAGAACCACATTCTTATCCTCTTTTTTCTGACTCAAAACATATGAGAGTATATTTATGGAATCTGTTGTGTTTTTCGTATAAATGACTATATCTTTTTCTTTGTCTGCCTTTACAAATTTCTTTATAATATCTCTTCCATTTTCATATATATCCGTTGACAACATAGACTTATATCCTTTTCCTCTATGGATAGAAGAATACCATGGTGCAAATTTATTTATTTCTCCCATAACTGACAAAAATGGTGGTGTAGTGGCAGCATTATCAAGGTTTATAGCTGTTGTATAAGCACCATTTGATAGTGGAACTTGCATATCTACTCCAACTACTAATTTTCTAAATGGATTATTCATAATTTGATTATACATTTAATTCCTCCCTATAAGTTATAATTCAGAATCAATGTGCTTATAAAAACATACCTTTTCACCCCTCCTAGCTTCTTTATTCAAGCTTCAAAACATAATCTTCATCTTTCATCTACATCAATATATTCATCTTAGCAAGATTATATAACTTTCCACTTTTCTTTAGATATGATTGTTTCTTATCCTTTAGGTTGTTTTTATCCATATTTCACAACCATTATTAAAGAAAAAGAGAACCACTTTATATAAGCAGTTCCCTTCTTCTTCGTTTCATTACATTTTGATAGTAAATACTTTTCTATTATAATATTTTCAATACTTTAGATCTTGTGCAAAAACATTCCTTATTATTAAAAAAAGTGTCTTTATCCTATTCATGTTTTTCCATTATAAACATACATTCAGAAGCTCCATCTACCATCCTATTATTAATTCCATTGCGGTGAAAAATAATTTTTTCTGGCAAATACGAATTAAATATTGCATTATCAATGCTACACATTATTCTTGTTAATTCAGGCACCTCTAAATATTTAAAAAGTTCATAAAACATACATTTGGTAACTTTATACACATATCTATTACTGGTTTGCTCAATAATTTCCATCTTATTAAGTTTTGTTGTCCCTTCGTTTTTAACACGTTTCTGATATTTTACCAAATTTTCAAAAGTTCTTTCTACCTCTACATTTCTGAAATTAGCTTGTTGAATTGCCAATCCTGAACACAAAATTGTCGCTCTAATTATTTCATAGGCCTTTTCTTTTCCGATTTCTTTCTTTAGCCTAATATATAACCATGCAATCAGTCCACTTGAATTAATAAATTCTGTTGGTAAATCTATTTTAATAGTTTTTTTGAAATTTCTAAAAGTTAGTATTGCTTTTAGAAAAAACAATATTGGATGATGAATATATCCTTTTAATACACCTATTATAATCATAGCATTTGAAGGCTTTGCAATGTTGTCAATATTAGTTTTTAACATAATCATTATCCTCTCTTTAATTATTTATTTTTTTCTCCTAAAATCCTCCTTCTTAAATATATACAGTTCTATTTTTATTAACCTAGTTAACTATTTACTAAATATTAAACAGCCTCTTTAATGCTGTTTAATATTTAATATCGTATCAAATCCTTACTTTCTATTTAATTTTTTGACCTCTAAAACCAATTCATCTAAAAATGATTCTAAAAACTCTTTTTCTTTCTCATCAAACCTAGATAGAATTTTATATATTGAAGCAAATACTTCTTTGTCAAACTTTTCATGTCCTAAATATGCTATTAATCCCTTTTCTGTCAAATTGAAAACTACTTCCTTCTTATTGCTCAAATGTTTACTTTTTGTTATTAAATTCTTTTCAATGAGCTTTTTTGTAAATTTTGAAGCACCACTTTTTGAAATATCTAATTTCGCTGCTAGTTCAGTAAGATTAATATTAGCATTATTTCCTATAACTTGAAGCGTGTGTATTTCAGAACTATAAAGTAAATCGCCTGTTCCAAAATCCCTTGGAACACTTTCAAATTCATTAAATTCCCTTACTGATCTAAAATATGATTTAATTATTCTTTCATAGTTTTTCATTTTATCACCAATTAAATTATATACCTAGTTAACAAAACCGTCAACTTATTAATGATTTTTTACCCACACAATCTCACACAATAGTATCCACTATTCACATAGGAAATCATTAGCGTATCGATCTTGCCTATCAAGCAATAGAAAAATGGATAGTAGAGTCAAACTTTTAGCTTTTACAATCTTACTTAAAAAGCTCCTTGTATTGTTTAAAAAATTCATAATAAGCTTTAACATTTTCTAATTCATACCATTTTCTAACGCTAGCAGGTATGCTATCTAAATCATAAATCTGCGCATCATCGATGGACAAGATAAATGGTGAATGGGTAGCAATAATAAATTGGCAATTACAATAATATGCACAATCCATAATTAATTTCATAAGTTGTAATTGGAATTGAGGAGATAAGCTGTTTTCTGGCTCATCTAACAGATATAAGCTATCTGATTCAAAATTACTATCAAAATACGAAAGTGCTGTTTCACCATTTGAAAATTGCTCTATATTAGGATTTGTACGATCTCTTACAAAGCGACTCACCGTTTGTTTTCTAGCTGCATTTTTTATTTTTAATTGATCATAATCATTCATGGACTTGAATTGAAATCCATCATACTTTGTTTCATAATAACGTTGCT
The DNA here is from genome assembly GCF_019884785.1 of Crassaminicella profunda. GTDB lineage: Bacteria > Bacillota > Clostridia > Peptostreptococcales > Thermotaleaceae > Crassaminicella > Crassaminicella profunda. Next base: position 915,162 of record NZ_CP082326.1, on the reverse strand, counting down.
TCTCAAGATTTTTCTCTTTATTTATACGTGAATTTTCATTTCTCACTGTAAGAATATGATTAAAAACATCCTCACTTGTAATTGTTTTGCTCTTAAGTGGTATCTCTAAAGGAAATCCCTCTTCATCATAGCCACTTATATAATCACATTTCGTTTCTACATATTGCCTAAAAAGCTGACTCGAATTAAAAGGTGTTGTTCGTGGCAAATTTAATTTTTCTGAAATCAAATTCAAAAGGGTAGATTTTCCTGAACCATTGCTCCCATAAAAAATAGTAATAGGTTCAAATCTAAACTCTTCAATTTTTTTGAAAGGAAATATACCATAAGGATAGGCACGAGGCGTTAAATTATTATATTCTTCCTGTTCCCAAGAAGGTAATTTGAAATTTTTTAAATAAATCATAAGTTGGTCTCCTTACTATTGATTTTAGCTATCTGAAGAATATTCACTGGTCGTTAATACCCTACTTAAAACAAGTTTAACATAAAATAATACAAAAATATCATTCTCTGACTAATAATCAAAATGGCAGAAAAAACAGAAGAAGACAATAGTACAAAAAATGAATTCAAAGACCGCCATAAAACTCGCATTGAATTTTGGACCAAATTATTAAATGAAGTCAACCAACATGAAAATTTCACTTTATTTTCAAACATCAGTCCTTCAAAAGATAATTGGATTGGTGCTGGTGCAGGATTTGGTTCTATTGCATATAATTTTGTCATCGGAAGAAACTCTGCAAGAGTAGAACTTTATATGTCCAATAGCAAAGCTGAATTTAATAAATTTGTTTTTGACAATTTGATGCAACAAAAGAATCATATTGAAAAATCCTTCGAAAAAGCTTTGATTTGGAAAAGACTTAACAATAAAAAAGCTTGTAGGATCAAATCAGAATTAACCGGTGTGAATGTATACAATCAAGATGATTGGGATACAATGATTAATTTTTTACTAATTGAAATGATTACATTTGAAAAAGTTTTCATAGAACCTTTGATTGCAATAAAAAAAGATTTGAAAAATCAAACCTTTTAATATTTCACTATTATCATCAGATAAATCTATTTTTACCAATTATCTCAGTACTGCTTTTTCGTTCAAAAAATAAAAAGAAACACCTACACTTATTAAAATGTAGATGCTTTGTTTACAATAAATATTCATTTCGAACTTCTCTAGCCCAATAGGCAACACTATAATGAAAAATACATTATACTACCTCCTCTGATTTTTCTTTCAATGTTCCCATTACATTTCTATACTAACCCCTTTATTCTTCTTAAACACTCTCATAAAAAATCCCTTCATATCATCTAATATGGTATAAACCACTGGAACAATCACAAGGGTAAGTATTGTAGATGTAATCATTCCTCCTATGATAGCGTGTGCCATAGGTGATCTAGCTTCTGCTCCAGGTCCTAATGCAAGTGCTAGGGGAAGCATACCAAATATAGTTGATAGAGAAGTCATCATAATAGGTCTAAATCTTGTATTTCCAGCTTGCATAATAGCTTCAGTTCTTTCCACTTTAGCTTCCCTCTGTTGCTTGATGTAATCAATCAGGAGTATAGCATTTTTTGTAACTAATCCCATGAGCATGATCACACCTACCATAGACATCATATTTAGATCACTCTTTAAAACAAATAGCCCCATAATTGTTCCAATAATCGCCAATGGCAATGACAGCATAATGGCAAAAGGATCTATAAAGCTTTCAAATTGAGCTGCCAATATGAAAAAGATAAATAACACGGCTGTAATTAATGCTTTGATCATATTGATAAATGTTTCCTCCATCATCTCAGCATCTCCCTTTGCCTGGACTGCATATCCTTCTGGAATTTTAATTTCCTTTTCTAATTGATCAAAAAATATTTTATTAAATTCTCCAACTGAAATACCATCTACATTGGCTGATATCAAAACTTCCTTCTTTCGGTCAAACCTGCGTAATTCATTAGAAGTTGTATCAAATGCAATCTTAGTCACTTGATCTAATGGAACTAATTCTTGATTAGATATGCTATATAGATATATATTGTCTAAGTCTCTCATATTTTTTCTAGCTTCATCCTCAAGCATTAATTTTACATCAAACCGATCTTCATCTACTGAATATTTGCTAACTACCTTTCCACTGAATAAAGTATGAAGCGTATCTGCAATCTGAGCTGTTGATATACCAAGATCATTGGCTTTTTTGTGATCAATTTTTATATTTGCCTGTGGACTTCCAGGTTTATAACTACTAGAAATATCCACAACCCCATTAATATTATTCATAAGTTTTGCTGTTTTTTCTCCTAAATCTTGAAGTACTTTAGGATCTTCCCCTAAAACATAAATTTGTATCTTTTTATCCGTATCAAATGCTTTTATATTAAAAGCACTTTGAATACCTGGAATCTCTTTAAATTTGTTTCTAAATTGTTGAATTACTCCTTCTATAGGAAGTTCTCTATTGTTTTTATCCTTTAATTTTACAAATATATCTATTTTGTCTGATTTTATGGTTGTATATGTTTTTAAAACATTCGGTGAATCCTTTAATATTTTTTCTATTTTTATTGCCTTTTTCTTAGCTGCATCCAGACTCATTCCTGAATCTAATTCCACTGCAATCATGAATTCTCCTATATCCGCAGTGGTTATAAAACTAGATCCTAAATAAGGAACTACCATAAGACTTCCTACAAATAATAGTACGGCTAAAATCATGGTAATGATTCTGTGCTTTAATGATATTTTAAGAACCCCTAAATATACTTTGATCAATCTATCAAATTGATTATTAAATACATCTAATAATCTATAAATAATATTTCTCTTCATTGTTCTATTCTCTATTTTCAAAACTCTTGAGGAAAGCATGGGGGTAAGGGTAAATGCAACTAGCGTTGAAACTAAAACACTACACGCTACAGTTATTCCAAACTGTTGAAAAAACCTTCCTATGATTCCGTCCATAAGCCCAACAGGTAAAAATGCTGCAACGATGGCAAGGGTTGTGGCAATAATGGCAAAACCGATTTCTTCCATGGATTCTTTTGCTGCTTGTATAGGCTCTTTTCCCATGTTTATATGTCTTGATATATTTTCTATAACGACGATGGTATCATCAATTAACATTCCCACAGAAAGAGAAAGTGCCATGAGGGACATGGTATTTAATGAAAATTTTAATAGCTTCATAACAAAGAAAGTTGTTATGATTGAAGCTGGAAGGGTTATAGCACTAATAAGTGTGCTTCTCCAATCCTTTAAGAATATGAATATGACAAATATGGCTAAAACACTTCCTAAGAAAATAGTTTGAACCACATCATCTACTGAATTTCTAATATTGATAGAATTGTCCATAACAATTTCTATTTTGACTCCTTCAGGTAAATCTTTTTCTATTTTTTTGATGGTTTTCTTTATTTTATCTGCTATTTCAACGGTATTTGTTTTTGCCTGCTTGATCATATCAATCCCAATAGATGCTCTACTATTATAACTAGATAAACTATCTTGTTCCTTTATACCATCTACTAGGATAGCCATATCTTTTACATAGATTGGAACGCCCTCTTTTTTCCCTACTACTATATTGTTAAACTCCCATATATTTTTCAAATTCCCATCTGTACGCAAAAATATTTGGTTATCATCCATTGTAAGCTTTCCTACGGGCACATCCATATTTTCGCCCTTTAAGCTGTTTACAATCTCTCCCGTAGTCAACCCATATGCAGCCATTTTCTCTTTGTTTAATTTTATCTGAATTTCTCTTTCGGCTCTACCATATATATTTACAGCTCCAACACCATCTATAGAGGTTAATCTTTCCTTTACTTCATCATCTACTATTTGTGTAAGATCTCTCATTGCTACATCTCCTGTAACACCTATAGTTACAATAGGGGTCGCACTTGGATCAAACCTTTCAATAATAGGCTCTTCTATACTACTAGGTAGCTGTCCTCTAATAGAACTTATTTTGTCCCTAACATCTTGTGCTGCAACAGGTGCTGATGTCTCTAGGGTAAATTCTGCCCAAATAATAGAAACCCCTTCTCGAACGATTGTATAAATATGCTTAACACCGGCTACCTGTGCTACAGCTTCTTCCACCTTTTGAGAGATGTTGTTTTCAATCTGCTCAGCAGATGCTCCTTGTTCTACAATAGTTATAGATACATAAGGAAACTCCATATCTGGATATTCATTGACACTTAAATCAAAGTAGCTAAGGACCCCAAGGGTTACTAGCCCTAATATTAAAACAATTGCAAATACTGGTCTTTTTATACTAACATTAGATATATACATCTATCTCACCCCCTTTTCTATTTCTTTGCTACTAATTTCACTGGGTCCTTATCTTTTAATTGATTTAAATTTGTAACTGCAACCACTTCATCCTTTTCTAATCCTGATTCTATCGCTACCGTATCATTGATAATTTCTCCTATTTTTACAGGCACACGCTTTACTACATTTTCATCTATCACATACGTATAATATGCTCCTTCTTTTCCAAGAAGAGATGTAACTGGTATATATAAGATATTTTTTTGAATTCCTGTTTGAATATTACAACTAGCAAACATACCAGGCTTCAAAAGAAAGTCTTTATTTTTGATAAGAATCTTCGTCTTAAAAGTACGAGATGACTCATTTGCTAGGGGAGCTATTTCTTTTATATATCCTTTAAAAGCTTTATCTTTATAAGTGTCTAGCGTTATTTTCACCTCTTGATTTAATTTTATCTTTGATAGATTAGATTGTTTAATATCTATAATCATATAAATAGAAGAAAGATCTCTGATTTCCATCAACTGCATTCCTGGTGATAAAACTTGCCCTATAGATACATCTTTTTTGGTAATAAAACCATTCATAGGGGAAAAAATAGATGTATTATCAATAGCTTCCTTTGCAATTGAAATACTTGCTTCGGCGCTACTTAAATCTGCCTTTGCCACTAAATACAAAGTATTTACTTTATCATATTCACTTTTAGAAGCTACACCCTCATCATATAATGCTTTTACTCTCTCATAATTGATCTTTGAAGAATCAAAATTAGCTTTTGCTTTTTCTAAAGTAGCTTTAGCTAATTCCATTTTATTTTGATAATCTTGACTTTCTAAGCCTAACAGCAACTGTCCCTTTTTAACTAAATCCCCCTCTTTTCCTTTTATTACATGAACCTTTCCTGAAATTTTACTACTTACAAAAGCCTTTTCGTTTTCTTCCAAACTTCCTGTAAGGTGAATAATTTCTTCCATTTTTCTTTCCTTAACCTTTTCTCCCTGGATATTCATAACCTTTTGTGAAATCCTTTCCTCATTTTCCGCATTTCCTACAAACAAACTATCTTTTTGGGAATATCCATAAACACCCATAATCCCTATCATGATAAGTACAATTACTTTCTTTTTTATCTTCATCATTTACTCCTCCTTACTTAAAATTTATAAAATCATCCCCTTGATCCTTTTTAAAAATAAAAATACATAGTCGTAGATCGTTTTAACAAATTAGATTATCATCGATAATCATTATCATTTATTCCTCAAAAAAAAAATTTAAAATCTCCCTTTAATTCTTTTTTATGAACTCTAAAATAAGTTGAAACAGGTAAAAAGAATATGGCTGTCTACCACAAAATTTTCTTTTTACTGTTTTTTCGATGATATTTTACTAGTGTTGTTGAAGAAAAAGAAAACCACTTATACGTAGTTTCCTTTTTCTTACTCACACTACCTTCGAATCATGAATACTTTTCCATTTTCAGATTTTCAATACTTTAAAGCTATCTCCTCTATCTTTGAACAAAAGCTCCTTTTACCTTCAACATTTTCTTAAATTCAACAATTACAAGACTCATTGCCACAATAAATACAGTTATATCTGTAATAGGTAGACTATACCAAACTCCTATTCCACCAAAAAATTTTGCGAATATAAGAATAAATGGTATAAATAAAGCAATTTGTCTTAACATAATAATCAAGCCTGCATTTCCTGCTTTTCCAATGGCTTGAAAAAATGTAACACTCATGATGAATATACCCGACACAAAAAATGCCATATTTCCTAATCTAAAATATTCAAAACCATATGCTATAAGCTCTTGATCTTTTGTAAATAAACTTAATATAAACTTTGGTGCTAATTCCATCGGTAACCAAAAAGCTAAGCATAAGACAGTTGATCCTAGCATAAATATCTTCACACTCTTTCTTACTCTATCTAATTTCTTTGCACCATAATTTATTCCAGCGAGTGGTTGTAGTCCTTGGGACATTCCCCAAATAGGAATAAATGCAAACATCATTACTCTCATAGTGATCCCCATAATAACTAGTTGTTGATCATTTCCATAGATGGTTACCATTTTATATAATATAGTTTGTTGCACTAAACTCATAACCTGCATAAGCATTGCTGAAACCCCTACTGAAAAAACATCTGGAAGAATATCCTTTTTAAGTGCAGGTTTTTTGAGCTGAACCAATTGGCTATATTTTTTAAAATATACTAATGTCATTATGGTCTGTACGATTTGAGATAATACAGTTGCATATGCAGCTCCCTCAATCCCTAAATTTAATACTTTTATGAAAATAGGGTCTAGAATAATATTCAGTATTGCACCTACTCCCATAATAATCATGGCTTCCTTCATCTTTCCTTCTCCACGAATAATCATATTTGCACTTTGTACAAAATTAACAAATAATGATCCTACAAAAATGATTCTCAAATAACTCTTAGCTAAAATAAATATATCTCCACTTAATCCTGTAAGTCCTATTAAAGAGTCTGTAAAAGTGATTCCTATAAATGTAACCAACAAGGATAATACAATATTACACATGCCCATATTGCTCATAATATCATTAATCTTTTTTTGATCTTTACTTCCTATTGCTCGTGACAATACAGATGCTGAGCCTATTCCTATAAGTACAGCAATTCCATTGTTTATAAGTGTCAATGGATAAGTAACGGATACAGCCGCTAAAGCTTTCGCTCCTACCCATCTACCTACAAATATGGCATCTACAAAGCTATACAACCCTATGACAAACATACCAATAATAGCAGGTATAGATAACTTTATCATTAATTTAAAAATACTGTCATTCAATAACTCTTCTCTTTTTTCATCCATCTTCATTCCTCCTCATTTATAAATTAACTTAGTCTATTCTCTATAATGACCAATTCATACTTTCTGATTGAAGCTGTACCATATGCTTATACAAGCCTTCTTTTTTTAATAAATTCTTTGGTTTTCCTTGCTCTGCTACATAACCATCAGCAAGAACAACAACCTTATCTGCATTTTCAACAGTTCTCATACGGTGAGCAACTACAATTACCGTTTTATTTTTTATCAATTCAGAGATGGCACTTTGAATTTTTGTTTCATTTTCAACATCAAGAGAAGCTGTAGCTTCATCTAATAGAATAATTGGAGAATCCTTTAATAAAGCTCTTGCAATAGAAATTCTTTGACGTTCCCCTCCTGATAGTGTTGAACCATTTTCACCAATAATGGTTTCATATCCTTTAGGCATACTCGAAACAAAGTCGTCACACATAGCAAGCTTTGCAGCTTTTAGCACTTCCTTATCACTAGCTTCCCTTTTGCCTAATCTTATATTTTCCATGACTGTATCATTAAATAATGTAACATCTTGAAAAACAATGGTATAATTTTCTAGCAACATTTCTGGTTCAACTTTTGTAATGTCTACTCCCCCAATAGTGATACTTCCTTTATTTACATCCCAAAATCTAGCAGCCAATTTTGCAGCCGTACTCTTACCACTTCCTGATGGTCCAATGAGTGCAGTTACTTCTCCTTGTTTTGCTGTAAATGAAACATCCTTTAAAACCGTTTCATCATGATTGTATGAAAAGCCCACATGGTTAAAATCAATGTCATAACTATTTGGTTCATAATCTTTTTTACCCGTTTGCACCTTATAATTTTTTATTTCATTCATTCTTTTAATTGGCATTTCTGTATTGAAAATCTCCGCTATATTCGTAAGATTTCCAGAAAGAGGATCATATAATCTTGATGCCGTTACTAAAAATATGAAATAAGTTAATAAATCAGTTTGCCCTTTTATTAAAAGAGAACTTCCCACTAAAATAACTGTTGCAAGTCCTAGTCTTAATATAGCTTGTGCACTCGTTACAATTGCTCCTGTTGTAAGTTCTGATCTTATTTGTGCTTTTTCTGAATCATCAAGCTTTTGATCTAACTCTTCCATATAAGATTTTTCAATATGATAAGCTTTTATATCTTGAATATTTTCAAGACATTCTTGAATACCCTCTGCACACGCATATTTAGATTGATAATGTTTTTCTTTGGATTTTTGTTGCATCTGTTTACAAAGAAAAATCATTGTAAAGGATACTGGAACCACCCAAAGAACTGCTAATCCCATACGCCAATCCATTATTAGCAAAGAAATAACGATAATAATAGTAGATATAATAGATCCAAATAACTGAGGTACTGCATGAGAAAAAGCGTGTTCTAAAATTGCACAATCTCCCATAATAATATTTGTCAAATCTGATAAATCTCTCTTCCCAAAGAAGGATAAGGGAAGTTCTCTTAACTTTTCCCCTAAAACAATTCTTCTTTTTGCACTTTCTTTATAAGTTGAAAGATAAACATTTGAATATTGAAGATGATGGAAAAAATACATGATAACTACTGCCACAAAAACAAGTCCTATATACTTTAATAGGTTTGGGGTATCAGCTTGTTTTCCAAGAACAGGTCTTAATAGTTCATCTAACATAAGAATAAAAATTCCTACAGGAACCATCATACTCAAATTTACAAGAGCACTATAAATACTTCCTTTAAAAAGATCTGTTGTTCCTTGTTTACTAAGAGCAAATTTATTTTGAACGTAACTAAACATAAGCCGCCTCCTTTCCAACTTTCCATGAAATAGATGTTTGGTATTCTTTCCACATTTTTTTGTATGTTCCATTTTTGTGTAAAAGTTTTTCATGATCTCCACTTTCTACAATTTTTCCATCCTTTATAACAAGAATACAGTCAACATCTTTTATAGAAGAAAGTCTATGAGCAATCATTAAAACAGTCTTATCTTGAACAAGAGATTCAAAAGCTTTTTGTATTTGATATTCATTCTCTGGATCTGCAAAAGCTGTTGCTTCATCTAATATAATAATTGGCGCATCTTTTAAAATAGCTCGAGCTAAAGCGATTCTTTGTTGTTCTCCTCCAGAAAGATATACCCCTTCTGTCCCTACCACTGTATCTATGCCTTGAGGCATTTTTTCTATGATATCATCACACTGTGCTAAATGTGCTGCTCTAAGTACTTCTTCACGACTAGCTTCTTTATTGGCTAGTCTGATATTTTCAAGTAAGCTCGTTTTAAATAATTTACTATTTTGAAAGACAAAAGCAATTTTTTCCATTAAGTCTTTTTCATTAAAATCTTTTACATCAACTCCTCCAATTTCAATGCTTCCACAGTCTACATCCCAAAATCTTGCTACAAGACTTGCCAAAGTACTCTTCCCACCACCAGAAGGGCCTACTAATGCAAAAGTTTTTCCCGAAGGAATGGTAAAGCTCACATTTTCAATAGCAACTTTGTCATTCTCTGGATAAGTAAAACCAATATTTTTAAATACAATATCATTTTCATTGGTTTCCTTTATCTGATCTGTTTCTTCTAAACTCTTAGCTTCTAGTATTTCATCTATTCTAATTAAAGCTTCCTTTGCCGCCATAACATTTTCACTTGAAAACATAATCTTCGTCATCATGACTGCAACAAGTGGGGAAAACAACATATAAAAAATCAAGTCTAATAAAAATGCATTATAATCTGATCCATTCAATATAAAAAGAATTCCAATGGGAATTAGAAGTAACGCTGGAGCATGAATCGTAATCGTAAATCCAATCATGGGAACACGACAATTGATAGCATATTCTGAAACAAAATCACTATACCCCTTAATGGATTTATGAAAATTCTTAAAGGAATATACGGTTTGCTGAAATACCTTCACTACAGGAATTCCTCTAACATACTCAACAGCAGATCCATTCATATCTTCCAATGAATCCATATATCTTTTCATGATTTTTTCATTGTTACCGCCCATCATCTGTTTTAAAATCAATAAACTTAAAAATATAGGTGCTAAACAAACAAGTCCCAAGCGCCAATCAAAGACAAATAGTATAATGATTATGGCAATAGGCATGATCATAACCCCTGATAGATCTGGCAATTGATGTGCTAAAAAACTATGAGTTAAACTTGCATTATCATCAATTACTTTTCTAAGCTTCCCACTCGTATTTTTTGTAAAAAAACCTAAAGGAAGTGTAACAATTTTATGCATTGCTTCTTTTCTCATATTCTTTTCAACACGAAAAGCTGCCAAATGAGAGCATATTAAACTTGCAAAATAAAATACAATACTTAAGAGAGAAAATCCAACTGCCATCCATCCATATCTTATACTTTCTGTAGCTTGCGTAACATCTGGTAACGCTTTAAAAATATCTTTTACAACAAACCATATGCAAACAAATGGAAATAAAGATAAAATTGCACTCATTCCAGATAACACAATTGCAAATATAATCAAAATTCGATGTTTCCCTGCAAATTTTAATAATTTCGAAAGGGTTGATTTTTGTTTTGATTCCATTTTTATCATTCACCATCCTTTTATCCAATTGCTAAGCCTATCTATATACAACTTCTTTAAATCAAAATCCTTCTTGAACAATTGATCAAGAAGGATTTTTCATACCTTTCAAATAATCTTTACCTTCTTTAGAAAGAACCCATACATGCATTTCATTTATTTTTATATTGCTTTTACTGCATTCTTTGCACATATTACAGCCTGTATTCACCTTTTGTAAATACCCCATATGATCAAGCTGATTTATTGCTGCTTTAATAAGTGTTTGATCTACTTTTAAATTTTGTGCTAAATCTTTATAGGATAAAATCCTTCTTGTCTTTAATGCAACTAATATTTTATCTAATAACAATCCACTCACCTCTAAAATAGTATTATTCCTATTCGATAGGCAACAGCACCTATAACAAGAGCACTCAACATATAGTAGCTCACAATTTTTACAGTCCATTTTAAAGAATGGGTTTCAGCATGAACACATGCAATAGCTGCCATACACGGAACATTGAAATAATAAGCAAACATAAAAGCAAGTGCCGAAGGTTTTGAAATAGAAGCTAACATAACTGTTGACAAAGCAGATTGATCAAACTGAACAGCCCCTGAAATCATAATTCCAGAAAAACTTGATGTTCCTGATCCTACTCCAAACAACATGGATAATACACCTAAAGCACCTTCCCTACTCATTACAGAAACAAGTAATGCAATCAACAATCTCCAATCTAGTCCTAAAAAAGTAGCTATAGGCTCTACTGTTTTTCCAATGGCATATATTGGACTATTTTCAATATTTCCATCAGCTGTATAAGATAATATCCACATTACAACAGATACCCCAACAATCACAACAAAGGCTTTTTTCATAACATCTTTCATTTTACTCCAAACATGAACGAAAATTCCTTTCCAATTGGGTTTATGATAAGGTGGTAACTCCATAATGAGTCCCATCCCATCTTCTTCTTTTATAAATTTTGTTCTGAAAATCCAAGAGGTAAAAATGACATAGAAAATAGAACATATAAATAAAGCTGCAATCACCCATATGGCATTTACGCCAAAAAATAAACTTCCTATTAATCCTATAACCCCCCACATGGCTGCACACGGTACAACCATACTCGTAGTAATGGTAAGGAGTCTTTGTTGCCATGATTCTATTACTCTCGATCCAGTGATCCCCGCCATATTGCAACCAAAACTTGTAATAAATGGCATAATAGACTTTCCATGTAAACCAATCTTACTCATAGTTGTATCAAATACATAAGCAACTCTCGCCATATATCCCACATCTTCCATAAATCCGAAAACAAATACAACTCCTGCAATAAAACCTCCCATAATTATTGCCATTGATAATCCAGGAATAACAGCTTCTGTTACTAAAGAAATAATCCAATAGGAAACTCCCTTATCTAATAAAATATCTCGTAAGGTTAAAGAAATCCGTGGAAGTATACTACCTATCCCCATCATAAATGGCATAGCAATTGCCATACTTGCAATAAATCCTAATATTATCATCAAGACTGCAATAGGTTTTCCAAAAATTCTATGGGTAGATAATCTATCAAATCCCATTCTTTTTAAAGAGTACTCTTGTTTTTTTGTCAACACATCCTTTAAGACACTTTCTATCCATGCATACCTACAATTAGCTGCTTTTAAAGGTCCATCTGTATTTTTTTTAATAATAGAACGGACTACTTCCCATTCGTTTTCTGTAACTTCTTGTTTAACAAGATTAACAATTTGTTCATCATTTTCAAGCAATCTTACACTAATCCAGCTACTACTACAATTTCCGATTCCTACATCTGGTAGAATTTTTATAAGCTCATTAAATTCTTCTTTAAAAACATCCTCATATATTTTAACCATATCATCTGTATGAAGAATTTTTTGATCTTCTTCTATTATTTGAACTTTTTCTAAAAGACCTTCAACACCTTCTCCTTTTGCAGCAACCATAGGTACAATAGGGATGCCTAATTTTTCTTGTAGCTTTTGAATGTCAATGCTTTTCCCTTGTTCTTTGGCAACATCGATCATATTCAATACTGCAATTACAGGAACATTCATCCCTACTATTTCTGAAAGTAAATACATACTTCTCTCTAGTTGTGATGTATCTACCATTGTAATAATCATATCTACATCATCAGAAATGATAAAATCTCTAGCAATAAGCTCTTCCGATGAATTAGCTGTCAAGCTATAGGTTCCTGGTAAATCTACAAGACTATATTTTTTATCATTAAAATAAAATATCCCTTGTTTTTGCTCAACCGTTTTTCCTGGCCAATTTCCTACATGCTGCTTTGCACCAGTAAGTTTATTAAAAAGTGTTGATTTCCCTGTATTAGGCTGTCCTGCTAATCCTATTGTTACAGAGTTTACTGCAGCTATACTATCCATTTAGGATACCTCCTTTACAAGGATTTTTTTAGCTTCCTCTTTACTTACAGCAATCATTGTATCTCTAGCAAATAATAAAACTGGAAACTTTTTATTATTTTGAATCACTTCTATAAATGTTCCGTTCGTTAGACCCATGGCTGTTATTTTGCTTATAAACTTATTGGATCCTTCTAATTCTATAATTTTACATATGGTATTTTCTTTTTGTAAATTTAAACGAGTCATCTCATCACCTCTTTTAGTTAAGCTGTTTTTTTAATTTGTCTTTCATTCATTCCATTTTAAATTAATAATCATTATCAATAAATGGACGCATTTTGTCTTTTTTATACTTTCATTTACCCTTATCTCCTTTTCTTATGTATCATACTTGTTACTTTTTTTCTATTAACATTATATTGATAATGATTATCATTTTCCACTCCAAAGCAAATAAAAAATGCTCCAAAAAACAAAAATCCATTTTATGATTTTTATTTTACTTAGAGCATTTATCTTTTCTTCATTTAATTTTTAAAATATGGTCCAACCTTTTTATTTTGATTTTCTATATTTTAAAGGTGTTATATCATTATATCGTTTAAATACATTTGCAAATTTACTTGGATTCTCATAGCCTATTTCATTTGCAATCTCTAAAATGGATAAATTGCTATTTTTTAATAAATATTTTGCTTTTTCTATTTTTGCTTTTTTTATATACTCATAGACAGTATCCCCTGTGATATCTTTAAATCCTTTTTGTAATTTGTAGACACTTGTATTTAATTGATTAGCTAATTCTTTAACAGAAGGTGTATTTTCAATATTTTCATTGATAATTTCTTTCGCCTTCGTGATGATTTGTACTTCTTTATTTTTAATATTTTTAAAATTTTCCTTTGATTTTTCTTCAAGAAAAGTAGCTAAAAACTCGATCGTTTTTAATTTTAATTTCATATACCCCATCATATTATTACTAGAGATTGTATCTATCTCTTGTGCTATTTTTCTCAAATCATAGCTAGCTTTTTCAACTATTAATATATTTTCTTTAAATATATTATTAATGTTTTCTTGCCAATCCCTGAGGATCTCATCTTCCCAAATAGAATTCATGGCATTTTTAATACTATTAAAATTCATATGAATAGACATGGCTTTACAATTTCTATATTTAAATTTGAAATAATCTAATTTATTTAATGTATTATAAATACAAATGTCATCTTTCTTAAAGGTATATTCTTTACCATCTGGTAAGGATAAAATTTTTGTCTCTCCACCATAACAATATCCTACTTCTAAAATGTCCTCATGAGGAACTCTATTATCAAAATCCATTTCCATTTTTGAGATATCAAATCCTGATATTTCTAATCCCTCTTCTATCTTTATTCTGAAAAAATTTCCTGTACCAAATTGATCTTTGATAAAATATTTTTTCCCTAATACTTCATCTAATGTTTCAGAACAGTATTTATCTTCAACATATTTGTAATAATCATCCATTATATTTTTTTTAATTGTCATTTTCATCTACCACCCTCTTTTTTTACTCTAAAATCATTGTTGCCTTACTTTAAATATACTTAATATATTCATTCTATAAAATACAATATTCACCTTTTTCAAATTATGGTTTGTAGTAAAATATATAATTCCTTTCATCATAAAATACCATAAGAAAGTACAATAGCTTTTATATTTATAATAAACGTTCCATATCTAACATTCAACTTAAACCCTGTACAAAAAAAGAAATTGATATCTATGATACGCCTCATCCACATCTTTACAAAATAGATTGACGATTTACATCATTTACGTAAATCCTTTTCTTTTTTTACTTAAAAACATATCTTTACTTAAATTTCCTTATATTCAATTGACTTTTAACTTGATTTTACTTATAATTATATTAAATATAAATAACTCTGAGGTGAATACATGTGTATCAAGAAGAGAGACTTCAAGTAATTCTAAATTATTTAGGTGAACATAAACGAATTAATGTAGAAGAAATTTGTAATCTATGTAATATTTCAAGAGATACAGCAAGAAGAGATTTAGTAAAATTAGAAGAAAGAGGTGCTATTCTCCGAACACGTGGCGGTGCTCTATTACCCACTCTAATCAAAGAAATAAAAAGCTATAAAGATCGCCTTTATAATGACTCCAAAGAAAAAAAAGCCATTGGAAAATTAGCCGCTTCACTCATTAAAAATGGTGACAAAATCATTATGGATACCTCTACCACTGTACAAGCATGTTCAGAATTTTTACAGGTAGATCATTGTACTATTATTACAAATTCCATCAATCAGGCAGATATACTTTCAAATAAACCACAAGTCCATATTCACTTGTTAGGAGGTCAACTCAACCAAGAACAGCGTTTTTTATATGGTCCATCAGTGATCTCAATGCTTTCTAATTATTATGTAGATAAAACCTTTATCGGTACTTGTGGTCTTTCAAAAGAAGGGGTCATGGTTGCTTTTGAAGAAGATGGTTTTATCATGAAAAAAATGATTGAACAAGCAGATCAAGTGATTTTGTTAGTAGATCATTCAAAGTTTGATAAAAAAGGCTTTTTCAAAGCTGCTGATTTGTCACAAATTGACATAGTCATTACAGATCAACTACCTAATCCATCATTAATGGATGTTTTGAATCATTATGAAATAAGTGTTATGCTAACAAAATAAGCAACCTACTAGCGTTACCTTTTGGGCGTGATGGTAGATTAATAAATACCCTACTAGCGTTACCTTTTGGGCGTGATAGTAGGGATATTTTTTTATTCCAACTATTTTTCATTTTGTATAGCATTTATTGATTTATTTTTATTATTGTGCTATACTATTGTTGTAAAAACGATACATTTTATCTCCCGTATCATATATATATATAGTGAGAAGATCATAATTTTTCATTTAAATAAATCAAAGGGGTGTTGTTCATGAATAAAAATGCTATTTTAAGTCCTGAAGCAGCAAAGCAACAAGTTGTAGAATTAATTAATCATTCTGGTGTTGTTCCTGAAGATTTTATAAAAGAATTGGCTCATATGTATCATATGGAAACAGTAGAAAATTCTTGTACCCATTTCCACGCAGATTGTAAAACTTATTATGATAGCTTTGTTGAATAGCGTTCATTAAAAAAGATGCAAAATTTTTGCATCTTTTTTTATTTAGAATCTCTCTGTTTTATTCCATTTTGCTTCACGATTCAATATACTGTTTTTAAGGTAAACAGCTATTCCTCTTATAGCAACTACCATCCAAAGCTGACAATAAGTAAAATACATAATAGCTACTAATAAAATATTTTTATAATTACTTTCTCCTTTTTCTAGGGTCAAAGTAATACTCACTTCTAAAACAAACAAAATATATGACAAAATCCAAATGATTATAAAATTTCCTACCAAAGAAATTTTATAATCTGTCAATAATCCTAAAATAAAAACAATATCAGAAATCAATATAGACGATAAAAATAAAATGTAAACAGAAAAAAAATAATACAAATCAAATAAAACACTGGTATTTTTCTGTTCAAATATCTTTTTAAAATATTTTATTAAGACATAAATATTTCCATTTGCCCATCTTGTTCTCTGCTTAAACCAAACCCTTAAAGTTTCTGGTTCTTGTTCCCATGTAACAGCCAATGGCATAAAAGCAATTTTATAGCCCATACGATAAATTCGAAAACTGATTTCTGTGTCTTCAGCTACTGCTCTTTCATCCCATCCTCCAAGACCTTGTAATATACTTCTTCTAATAATAAAATTCGTACCAGGAATAGTGGCTATTTTAAAAAGTTTCCATCTTCCCGCCTGTGCCATCCATTGAAAACTTAAGGTTTCAATATTGATAAACCTTGTGAGCATATTCCTTTCTTTATTTCTTGTTCTAAATTTTCCAATGACAGCTCCATATTCATCAGTACTCATAATCGTATGTACTAAATAACGTAAAGATACTTTTTCGGGAGTATTATCTGCATCATAGACAACAAGTAATTCCCCCTTTGATCTTTTAAAACCAATATTTAATGCATTTGATTTCCCTTTTCCACCTGTTAAAGGGTCTGTATTTATAATTGTTATTTTTCTATTGGGATTTTCTGCTACCACTTTCCTTAAAACTTTTTCTGTATCATCTGTAGAACAATCATTAATGACAATAATTTCTATTTTTTCAATAGGATAATCTAAAGACAAAACCGCCTTTAATGTCCTTCCAATGACTTTCTCCTCATTATGAGCAGGGATTAATATGGATACAAAAGGATATTTTTTTATCTTTCTAAGTATGTTTATATTTATTTTAGAAATATGAAGATAATAAGCGTATCCCCCTAAGGTTAAAATAATATTTAAAAGCAATAGCCCCCAAGTACAAACTAATGCATATAAAAATAAGTAATCCACAAAAGTCATATTCTTCACCTAAATTACTTTTTATTTTTTATCATTAAAAGGCCAATAGTGCTTGTAAATTATCAAATGAAAAAACTTCATTATTCTCTATGTTTCCAAAAGCACCATAAAGAGAACTCTTCTGATCTTGAATTTGAAGCTTAAGCATTTTTTTTATGGCTTCATTATAGAGATCTTCATCTCCAATATTCTTTGCAATCCTTGCAACAATAGCATATACAGCAGTTGATTCATCCTTACTTATAGGTCTTAAAGTTTTACGATTATATCCTGTAAAAATGATTTTTTTAACAAAAACCTGCTCCCTTATCCATTTTATAGTTTGCTTTTTTACCCTATTGATCTCACTAAGATGTAAAACTACTAAAAGACTATCAATCATGTTTATATTTTCATCATTTGAGTATGCTTCTAAGGGTATATTAAAAGATTTTTTATATAATGGTAAACGATCAGATATATATCCAGCTTCAATAATACTCAATCCATTTTTATAAACCATTTTCCATTTTTTATGATCTTCACTTAGTAAATGCATTGTGTATAAATCTATATAAGAAAGGTCTACTTCTACTGAAGTGTCATGATTTTCAAAATCATAATAGTTTGTTAATACCTCTTTATGTAAATTATATTTTAACAATCCTCTACTAATTTTTTTCAGTATTTTATAGTATCTCTCATCCTTCCAAAGATTATGAGCATAGGCTAAACAACGAGCAATCCTTATATCATCTAGAGAAGCTGAACTATTGGATATATTCTCATTTTCTTCTCGAATCCTCCATTTGATCCATCCTTGTTTTTCCATCATTTTCTTTTCAACAAAATCTAAATGTACATCAAAATATTTTTTATCTCTTTTTTTTACAAAATACAGCATCATAAGACCTTCCGATTCAGAAAGAATTTCATGCCCTCTAGCAGACACCCCTAGTTTTTTTGTATCTAAATAGTTAGTATAGATTCCTCCACTTTCTGAAGATAATTTATTCTTTATAAAATCTAAGCATATGGTTTCTTCTTTCCATTCTTTTTTATATTCCTTAGTAAGGTCATCAGAAATACTAAATTCTGGTGTTCTTTCAAAAATAAAATATCCGCCTATGAATAGTAAAATCAATAAAATCCATACTCTTTTCATATAAAACCTTCCTTATTTAATTTTCTCAAAGTATTTATCCCCTAAAATTATTATATATATTTTTACATTATTCCTCCTCTCCTTTTAAATATACTATGCTTTTTATAAAAAAGCTAAGCCACTATCCTTTAAAGAATAGTGGCTCTAATCATACTTTAAATTTTTGTACCATCTCATCCAATTGTTGTGCTAAAGTTGCTTGATTTTCAGTTGTTTTTACTACTTCTTCTATTGCTTGAGCTACTTCTACAATTCCAGTAACTATATCTTGTGAACCAGAAGCTCCTTGTTCTATTGAACTAGCTACTGATTCTACAGCCATACTTACTCCTCCCATGAAAGATACAATATCTTCTGTACTAGCAGAAAAATCTTGAACTAAATTGCTAAACGTCTTTGCATCTTCCATATATTGATCTCCAGCTTTAAGTAAATCCTTATAATCAGGTTGTATTTTCTCATTAATAAATTTAAGTAACCCTCCTGCATTTTCTGAAAGATCTTTAAATGCATTCTGAACTTCTCCAACCACAAACTGAATATTAGATACCGCTTTTGTAGACTGCTCTGCTAATGTCCTTACTTCTTCTGCAACAACAGCAAATCCCTTTCCTGCATCCCCTGCCCTTGCTGCTTCAATGGCTGCATTTAAAGCTAATAAATTTGTTTGTTGCGCAATTTGAGAAATCGTATTAGACATATTTTCTATTTCATCAACAATCTTACTTTTCTCAATGGCTTCTACTATATTCTTTTGCTTTTCTTCATACATACGATTGGTAATTTCACTAGATATTTCAGCATGTTCTTTCATTTTATTAGCTCTATTGCTTATTTCTTTTGAGATAGCATTTCCTTCTTTAGCTTCTTGAGCAAGCTGACTTGTGGCCTTTGACATTTCTTGAATAGATGCATTAATTTGTTCTATAGCCGCACTGCTTTCTTCCATCCCAGCTGCAATTTCTTGTGTTGTACCACTTGCATTTTCAGATTGTGCAGAAATCTCTTCTGTAGTAGAAACAATTTCTTGACTAGATATACTTAATTCCTTAGAGTTATTAATGATTCCTTTAATCAATATTTTTGTATTTTCCATTGCCTTATTCAGCGACATAGATAAATCACCTAATTCATCTTTCCTATTCATATTCACATCTTTTCTCAAATCTCCATTACTAACGTCTTCTAGATTTTCTTTTAATACTTCAATAGGTTTTGAAATAGACTTTCCTATGTATAATCCAATAAAAATTGACAATATAATTCCCACGAAAACAAATATAATAATCATAAATTTCAAATTATTTACTGGTTTAAATATTTCATCTATAGGTGGAGCGATCCCTAAAACCCAATCATTAGACAAGCGAGCATAACTCATTATTTTATCTTTACCTTTGAACTTATATTCTATAATTTTTGATTGATTTTTATCCATCTCTTCTATTATAAATTGATAGCTTTCATCCTCAAGATTTTTCAAATGCTCTCCTTCTTTAAAAGTAGGATGGACTAATACATCATAATTTTTATTTAATAAAAAAGCATATCCTGTATCATATACCTTTAATTTGTCAAGTATATTTTTTATATGATCAATTTTTATGTCTATACCTACTACCCCAATTAAGTTATTATCTTTAAATACTGCTTCTGTATATGAAACAATGGTACTATTATCAAGATCTACTTCTACATAAGGATCACTCCATATTCCTGTCCTCTTCTTAATTGGTCCATAAAACCAACTCATTTCTTCATTATCAGGATAAAAATCCTCTATATATGTACCCTCTGGATCAGAATTGATCCTTTCAAAATCCTTATTTTCTTCTTTAGCATACCAAATCTCACAAGCTCTTCCTATTAATTGAGGATCAAAAGTAAAATAAACTGCTGTTACAGCATTAGTTTTTTCTGTAAAATTTCCAATGATTCCATCTACTGATTTTTCATATTCTTTTATATAATTAGGATCATTTTTAAATTGCTCTATATCAAATACAGCACGCATACTTGCACTTAAACCATCTACTTGCCCTTCTACTTCTTTTAGATTGTTACTAAAATCATTGGCATAACTTTGCGCCCTAAACAATAATGAATTATTTGCTTCGTCTTTTATATATTTAGTACTTTCAAAAACACTTACACTTCCTACTAAGATAGATATGGCCATACAACATGCTATAATCCCAATTGTTATTTTTAAACCTATCTTTTTCATATGCCCCCTCCTAGATGTAATCTTCCTACCTACCAATAAGTAGGTTTACTCTAAGTATAGCATATTTTTCTAAATTGTAAATATATTTCATATTTTGTATTAATTTGTATCATTCCTATTTCTATATAAATCGATCATCATAAATTTTAGATTCTCAAATGAATGTATTGAAAAATATTATTATATGATTTAGGCATAAAAAAAAACAGAGATTTAATCATCCCTGCTCACCTTATTATTTTTTTCTTATTCCACCCCAATAAATATGACAACTTTTTTTTAGTTTTTCGTAGTCAAATTTATCATACAAAAGCATTGTAAAATTCCCATGCATGGCACATTCAAAAGAATAAACCAAATCCTCTAAATTTTGTTCCTGAATCTCTCCATTATCTACTTTTCCTTTTATAATAAGAAGAAGGGTATCATGAATTTTTTCCTTAAGAGGAATCATACTTGTTTTTATTTGATCCTTTAGCATACAACATGTACAGAATAATATATTCCTCCAAAATCCTTTTTTCATTGGATCCTGATAAAAATAATCCATACCTTTTTTTAATAACTCCATAAATATTTTTTCTATATGATTACTTTGAACATCCACTTGAATCCTATCAATATAATGACAAAAAATATTTACTTCTTCCTGTAAAACTGTAACAAAAATCTCTTCTTTACTTGAAAAATGGGCATAAATAGAAGGCTTTTTTATGCCAACCATTTTTGCAATCTCAGCTAGTGTTGTTCCTTCATACCCCTTTTGAGCAACTAATTGAAATGCAGCTTCTTTTATTTTTTTTGATGTCATAAACTTCCTCCTCTTAAATATCTACAAAAAAGACCAGCACAAAAAAGCCTATACTTTTTTATGCTGGTCTACTTTAAGCGAACAAACTTGTTTTCTTTCCATCCTACCAGTACTTTATTCGATTTTTATAATTAAAATTTTTTCATCAGCTTAGGGAATAACCTATCTGTGAAACCTATATCAATTTTATTATGTCATAAATAGTATATTCTATCAAGCTATAAAATGGAAAAATATACTTTATCCATATTGACCAAAGAATTTACGATTGTATCATTCATTTTAACTTCCGTCTTTACGATCTTTGATACAAATAGTTCAATATTTTTCCTTTTAATAGAATAAAAAAGCTTTCTGTTTTGATCTACCAAAATATTATTCTTTTTATGATCTAATAAACTTTGTTCAAAAGGTGTAAGTACTTCGTGGGCTTGAATCTCTATGGTATTTCCTTGAATGGATACAAAAATATTTCTAGGTCCTTTTCCAGTATTTTTTTTGATAAAATGAGAAAACTCTTTTCTTATTTTATCCTCTATCTCTTTTTTTTCAGATAGTTCTATCCATACTGAATGGTCTTTTGTATTGAACATTTTTAAAGTCATATTCTCTAGTGCATCGATCAACTCATCTGTATTGATTGGCTTAATAATGTATTTATTAATCCCAATATCTACAGTTTCTAAAATAGAATCTATATCATCTAGAGCAGAAGTTACAATAATAAACGCATCGTTATTTTCTTTACGTATATGTTCTATCATTTCCATTCCGCCCATCTCAGGCATAATCAAGTCTGCAATGATTATATCTGGTTTGTGCTTTTTATACATTTTTAATCCTTCTACTCCATTTTCAGCTAAATATACTTTTTCAATTCTTCTTTTCAAAAACTGCCCCATCTCATTTCTGGTTACTTCTTCATCTTCAACATATAATAACTTCATGTTATAGAGCATATTTTTTTTATCCATCTTTATTCACTCCATTGTTTGGAATAATCATTTTGCAGCATATACCCTCTTTAATATTTTGAAAGCATATTCTGCCATTCATATGTTCTTCAATGATCATTTTAGACATATAAAGTCCTATTCCTGTACCCTTTTCTTCTGATTTTGTTGTAAAATAGGGATTGAAAATCTTATTCATAATCTTCTCATCTATACATCCACCATTGTTAGATATTTCTACTACGGCCCTATTTTTTTCTGAATAAACTTTTATATTTATTTCCTTATTCTTTATTTTTCTTTCAATAAGTGCATCCTTCCCATTGTTTAAAACATTAAAGAGCACTTGAGAAAATTCATTAGAATAGCCATAAATCATCACATCTTCTAATAATTGCATTTTTATTTCTATATGATTGCGTTTGATACTTTCTTCTAATAATTCTAACGCAAACTCTATAGTATTTCCTATTGAAAATTTTTCTTTGGCCTTTCTTGGTTTAAAAAAACATCTAAAATCATCGATGGTCTGAGACATTTGATTTAATATTTTCTTAGATCTATAAATGGAGCTGTCTAAATATTCTTTACTGAACTCATCATATATATAGGCATCTTTTAAATTAGATAATATTAAATTTAGGCTGTTTAATGGTTGTTTCCATTGATGAGCTATGTTGCCTATCATCTGCCCCATTCTTGCATGTCTAGCTTGATAAATCATTACTGCATCCTTTTTTCTACTTTCCTGTACTTCTTTTTTTACCATTTCCTTTAAGTTATCGTTCATCTTTTTTAGTTCATTCAATGCTTTCTTTTTTTCTGTAATATCCTGACTGATTCCAAATAGGCCCGCAGGATTGTTTTCCTCATCATAAATAACATCCCCTCGATGATAAATCCATTTCTCTTGTCCATTAAAATCAATCAATCTAAATTCAATACTATACCCCTTTCCTTTAAGAGTATCTGCTATGGTCTTTTGAACGATTTCTTGATCTTCTATATGAATAGATTTTAAAAACATTTCAAGAGTAAAATCTAATGGTTTTGGTTTTAAGCCCATAATATGACACATTTCTTCTGATAACCAAAATTTATCATTCACTATATCCCATTCCCAATTTCCAATATGTCCTAATCTTTGCGCCTCTAAGAGTCTTTCATTCGTCTTTTCTAATGCTTCTTCCATAAACTTCTTATTTTGGGCTTCATTTTCTGTATTTATTACAATCTGCTCTATAGCTGTTGCTACCTGACTAGTAGCTGTTTGTGTCTGTTCCGTTATATCTACTAAAAAGTTTATAGAATTTTTAGCAGGTTTTGATTCATCCTTCACTTTTTCCATTAAATCTTTTATGACATGTTGCATAGCATTAACAGATTTTATAAAAGTCCCTAAATCATCTTCTCTATTTAATAATTTTTCAGGAATTTTTTTTGTAAAATCACCTAATTCCATATATTTCAACTGCTCAACAGCACACGTTAATGGATTTGAAAATCTATTTGAAAATATAATGGCAATAATAATAGATAACATAATGCCTAAAACCATCAATACCAGAATAATAAAGGTTAAATTTTTTATAGGTTCAAATATTTTACCTATAGATAATGTAAAAACTAACATCCAGCCATTAGATAAACGAGCATAACTCATTAGTTTATCTTTACCTTTTAATTGATAGGCTACCACACCCGAATGGTGTTGATTTATTTCTTCCACTATAGATTTTAAATTTCCATTCTCTATGGTTTTTAAATTGTCCCCATTTATAAAACTTGGATGAATTAATAGATCATAATGTTCATTCAATAAAAAAGCATATCCTGTATCATAACTTTTCATATTTTCAATAGTATTTTTTATAGTTGCTATATCCATATCCATTCCTACAACACCAATCAAAACACCATCTTTAACGATTGGCTCTGTATAAGAAATAATCTCTTTATTTATATCTGTTTCTTCATAAGGTTCACTCCATACGCCCCTTCCTTTTTGAATAGGCGCATAATACCAATGCATCTCTTTGTTATCTGGATAAAACCAATCTATGTAAGGATCATCTGGATCTGGGTCTGGATCCAATTTTTCTAATGTTCCATTACCATCTTTATCTGCATACCAAATTTCATATACTTCTCCTGTCAACTCTGGGTTAATAGTAAAATAAACAGCTTGTATATCATCAGAAGTTCTTGCCACTTTATCTATAATTGGTTCTATAGTTTTCTGATAGTTTTTTATATAATTTTTATCTTTTTTAAAATTTTTCATGTCAAACATGGCAAATGTAGTAGCAGATAAAGTCTCTGTTCTCCCTTCAATACTTTTAAATATATGACTAAATTCATTGGCATAGCTTTGAGACATAAATACCAACTTATCATGTATTTCTTTTTTTATAATTTTAGAACTTTGAAATGTACTTGTACTCCCTAATCCAAGAGAAATAATAAACGAACAAGTCATAATGACAAAGATTATTTTGGAACTAATTTTTTTCATAAGAATATACTCCTTATCCGCCCCTACCTACCGCTAAGTTGTACTTTTCATCATTCTATCATATATGAAAAATTTGTAAACATTCTTCTTTCCTCTTTATACCATATAAGACATAAGTCTCATGCGCTTATGTATAAAAAGCATAACTTCGTGAAAGAACATTTTTTATCTTGTGAATATTCCTTAAAACAAAAATATTATTTTTTTACAATCAACATTCTATATATAAAGAAAAGTCAATACTTCAAACAAGCATCTTTCCTCACTTTCTTTTTTAGAAAAAGACATAGCTCAGTCATTGTTATTTTATTATTCTTAATTTTTAAAACAATTAGTTTTATTAAGATTTGTTAACATATGCAAACCTTTTCCTTTTCCTTTCACCTTTCAATTTCTTCCAAATACAGTAATTTCAATACCTATATCCATTGAATTTCTGTCTTATGTTGGAATATTCTAAATACTCTATTTTCAAAGAATGCCTGCAAAAGATGTTATACTAGTATTGTTAAAAGTTTATCATCACACACACCTTTCACGTTATACACTTATTTTAGGAAGGGGGCCTTGCAATCAAGGAAAACCTAAATTGTAGTTGCATCCTTTAAAAATCAAATTATAAACTTAGAGGAGGATTTTTTTAATGGGACTTTTAAAAATTTCACCTGTTTTTGTAATGGCAGGACTTATGATTTCTGGTTTTGATGCATTACTTGCAGCACCTTTGGCTACTGTATACGCAGCACTTATTGCAATTATTACTGAAAGACTTAAATTCAATGAAATCGTTGACTGTGCTGTTGAGAACGTTAAAGAAATGCAACTAGTATTCTTTATCTTAATGGCAGCTTATGCTATGGCCGAAGCTTTCATGGCTACTGGTGTAGGAGCATCTATCATCAACGTAGCTCTAAGCCTTGGTATGACTGCAAAAACAGTAGCAGTTACAGGATTTATAGTTACTGCTGTTTTATCTGTTGCTACAGGTACTTCATGGGGAACATTTGCAGCATGTGCACCAATCTTTTTATGGTTAAACCATATTGTTGGTGGAAATCTTTACATCACTACTGCTGCTATCGCAGGTGGAGCATGTTTCGGAGACAATATTGGACTTATTTCTGATACTACAGTAGTTAGTTCAGGTATTCAAAAGGTTGAAGTTATTCATAGAATTAGACACCAAGGTGTTTGGTCTATTCTTTGCCTTGTTGTAGCTGGGGTAATCATTTTCGGTTTAAGTATGGGATTACCAAGTACAGCTGGAAATGCAGCAGATGCAATCAACCAAATCCCTCAACAAGTATGGGATAACTTAAATGAAGCTAGACCTTCAGCAGTTGCATTACTTAACCAAGTTAAAGAAGGAGTACCTACTTACATGATTATTCCTTTATTGGTTGTACTAGCTGTAGCAATTAAGGGATTACCAACTCTTGCTTGTTTAGGATTAGGTATTATTACATCTTTAGTATTAGGACTTGTAGCAGGTACAGTTGACAATGTTAATGGTTTCTTAGATCTTATGTACACAGGTTTTAGCGATGCTGGTGGTTGGGTTATCGTTATGATGATGTGGGTTGGTGCCTTTGGTGGAATCATGGGCAGAATCAAAGCATTTGCTCCATTATCTAACTTCATTTCAAGTATCGTTACAAGTGTAAGACAACTTATGTTCTGCAACGGTTTACTTTCTATTATCGGAAATGCAGCTTTATCTGATGAAATGGCTCAAATCGTTACAATCGGACCTATCATCAAAAACTTAACAGATGAGAATGTAGAAGCTAGTGAAGAAGATATGTACAAGCTTCGTCTAAGAAATGCAACTTTCGGAGATGCACTAGGCGTATTCGGTTCTCAGCTTATTCCATGGCACGTATATATTGGATTCTATGTAGGTATTGCTTCTGCAGTATATCCACTACATGAATTCGTAGCAATGGATATTATCAAATACAATGTAATGGCTATGGTTGCTGTAGCTTCTATCTTGATCTTAACATTAACTGGTTTAGATAGAATGATTCCTCTATTTGGATTACCAGCAGAGCCACAAGTAAGTCTTAAAAAACACGGAAAATCAACTGCATCAAAAAATGCATAATCTAAAAAGCACCCAAAATTGGGTGCTTTTTTATATTTTCTCTTTATATTCTTCATTGAAAAGCTTTTCATTTATGAAAGATAGAGAAATCTATCGTGTCACTGTATACAACATACAAAAACTTAAATAAACAGAAAATATGACAAAATACAAAGCTTTTTTGATTCAAATAGAATTTTACTTATTTTATTATTAGGAATAGTATATAGGTTAGGCGCAAATTTATAGTACTTCTACGTATTATGGCTTGCACTAAAAATTAAACAAGTGAGGTGTTAACTTATGAATCCATTTATCAGTTTAGGTATTGCTCTTATTGTAGGTATTTTATTTGGAAAGCTCATGAACAGATTTAAGGTTCCAGCTGTTGCTGGATATATCATAGCAGGTCTTTTATTGGGAACATCTGGTTTTAATATTGTTAATGGAGAAATGATAGAAAAATTATCTTTTTTAAGTGATTTTGCTTTAGGAATCATTGCTTTTAACATAGGAAGTGAGCTTCAACTATCCGTTATTAAAAAATTAGGTAAATCTATATTTATTATTGCAACTTGTGAAGCTTTAGCAGCATTTTTATTCGTAACTGCCATTACCTATTTATTAACAAAAAACATATCTACAGCTTTAATCTTAGGAGCTGTATCTTCTGCTACTGCTCCAGCAGCAACAGTCATGGTTTTAAGAGAATACAATGCGAAAGGCCCTTTGACCAGTACTTTGCTTGGAGTTGTAGCCATAGATGATGCTATATGCCTTATGATTTATGCCATTGCTTCTTCTGTAGCAAAAGTATTCATCAAACATGAAACTGTTACCCTTTATAAAATTTTAGTACATCCAATTATGGAGATTGTACTCTCTATTCTAGTTGGTGCAGTACTTGGGGTTATTTTAACCTATCTAGTAAAAATCTCTAAAAAAGAAGGAGAGCTACTTCCCTTTATTACAGGAATGATCATATTACTTGTTGGCGTAGCTACTAAATTTCATTTATCTCCACTCCTTTGTGCAATGGCTTTAGGGATTGTTATTGCAAATATATCTTCTAACAGTAGAAGAGCCTTCTCAAGTGTTGAAAGTTTTTCACCACCAATCATTGCAGCATTTTTTACATTAGCAGGCGCAAGATTGGATATATCCTTGCTTCCTCATATAGGAATCATTGGGGTTTGCTATTTACTATTTAGAATCATAGGAAAAGTATTAGGGGCTTCTGTTGGAGGAATCATTTCTGATGCACCTAAGGTAGTAAAAAAATATATTGGTTTTGGATTATTATCTCAAGTAGGGGTAGCTGTAGGACTTGCAATTGTTGTAAACAGAGAATTTCCTGGTACAGAACTAGGTTCCCTAGTAATAACAATTCTTTTAGCCACAACTATTATTACAGAAATAGTAGGCCCATTAGCTACCAAAAATGCTATAATAAAAGCAGAAGAAGCTCATTTATAATTTTTAAAGGAGGGGAATAGGATGTATGCCTTATTTCTTATATTAAATGAAATAGAAAAAATAGATCAAATTCACAATATATTTTATAAAGTTGGTGTCGGCGCAACAACCGTTGATAGTGTCGGCATGGGAAAAGTACTATTAGAACACCAAATAGATGTTCCAATATTTTCAAGTATTCGAAAACTTGTAGAAGGAAACAAACCTTATAACAAAACTGTTATTAGTGTTATCCGCGAAGAAGATAAATTAAGAAAAACAATTGATCTTATTAAAGAAGAATTAGATCATATCAACAAACCTGGTGTAGGATTTATGTTTGTTGTACCTGTATTAGAATGTTATGGTTCAAAACATACGGGGTCTAAAATTGAAGAAGTAAAAAAATAAAACTGAGGAAAATCCTCAGTTTTACTTTTTGCTTAATTCATATAAATCTGTCCTTCTATGCTTTAACAAGGGAAGTTCACTTCTAATCTTTTCTATCTTTTCAAAATCAACCTCTCCATATAGGATACATTCCTTTTCATCTGCCTGACTAACTATTTTTCCCCATGGATCTACAATGGTTGAATATCCATAAGCATGATAAGATGCATCTAAATTTCTACATGGAGAAGCAGCAATAAAATATACTTGATTATCTAAAGCTCTAGCTCTTAATAAAATTTCCCAATGAGCAGGTCCTGTTGTCATATTAAAAGCAGCTGGCACAATAATAATTTGTGCACCTTCTAGAGCCATCAATCTCATCAGCTCTGGAAATCTCATATCATAGCATATGGCAACACCAATTTTACAATATTTTGTATCTACTACTGTAACTTTTTCTCCATATCCTAGGGTATCAGATTCCTTAAATTTTATTCCCCCTTCAACATCAATATCAAATAAATGAACCTTTCTATGCTTCCCAATCATATTTCCATGCTCATCAAATACATAAGAGGTATTATAAAAAACATCTTTATCTTTTTCAGGAATTGAACCACCAACAATATATATGCCTAATTCTTTGGCTAAATCTGATAGCATATTTGTCGTCTTGCCAGGATACTTTTCAGAAAATATCGGAAAATATTTGTTTTCATAAGGACAATTAAACATCTCTGGAAGCACAACAAGATTACTTCCATTTTCAGCTGCTTTACGAATCATTTCTTCAGCATGCTGAATATTTTTATTCAAATCATCCTCGACTTTCATTTGACATACTCCTAATTTTAACCTTTCCATTTTTCACCCTCCTCTCCCTATTATTTTTTCCCTCTTTCTATTATAAAATATATTCAATAACAAACAAAATAACAAAAACATGCCTTATTAAAAATTACAGACATGCTTTTCTATATGATTAGATTCTATTTTTCCTAGATTTTTTTTACTTTTATCATCTTTTCAAACTCTTTAGCTGGTACAGGCTTGCTAAATAAATATCCTTGTATATACTGACAATTTTCTTTTTCCAGAAAATCGAGTTGCTCCTTCGTTTCTACTCCTTCTGCAGTTACTTTAAGATTTAAACGATTCCCCATAGCAATAATTGTAGAAGCAATGGCTTGATCATTCTTATTTGAAATAATATCTTTCACAAAGGATTGATCAATTTTTAAATGATCAATTGCAAATCTCTTCAAATAACTAAGGGAAGAATAACCCGTTCCAAAATCGTCCATTGCTATTTGTATATTCATTTCTTTTAATTGATTTAATATCTCAATAGTATATTCTATATCCTCAACAGCAATACTTTCTGTGATTTCTAATTCTAAATATCTTGGATCTAATTCTGTCTCTTTTAAAACCTTTCTAACTAGATCTACAAAATTTGGCTGCTGAAACTGACGAGCAGAAATATTTACGGCTACTGTTATAGGCTCATATCCTTCATCCTGCCACAATTTGTTCTGTTTGCAAGCTGTATGTAGTACCCATTCTCCTATAGATAAGATACATCCATTCTCTTCAGCTAACGGAATAAATGTGGCAGGAGAAATCATTCCCTTTTTAGGATGCTTCCACCTTACTAAAGCTTCCATTCCAATAATATTTCTGGTATGGGTATCCACTTTAGGTTGATAATATACTAAAAGCTCTTCATTTTCTAACACATCATGTAGGTCTTTATCTATATCCAATTTCTCCATCAAATTTTCATTCATAGATGGTGCATAAAATTGATAATGATTTCCTCCTTTTTCTTTAACACGATGTAGTGCTGTATCTGCATTCTTTAATAGGGTCAATTCATCTACTCCATCATCAGGAAAATATGCAATTCCAATACTAGCGCTTATGTAAAATTCATTTCCATCTATTTTCCAAGGCTTATTCATTACAAATAGTATTTTTTGTGCAATTTTAGCAGGATTTTTATTTTCCCAAATCTCAGGAAGAAGTATAGTAAATTCTCCTCCTCCTATTCGAGAAACAACATCCTCTTCTTCTACACAATTTTTCAGTTCTTTAGCAACTGCTCTCAGCAGCTGATCTCCTATATTATGTCCAAAAGTATCATTAATCGTTTTAAATCGATCTAAACCAATAACCATTACCCCTATTTTTTCTTTATTTCGTTTGGCATGGGATAATGCAAACTTTAGCTGTTTGCCAAAGAAACCTCTATTTGGTAAATCTGTTAATGGATCATAGTAAGTCATATAGCGAATGGTTTCCATCATTACATTAAAGCTTTTTGCAGCTCTTCCAATTTCATCTTGAGAATCAATTTCTGCTCGAACTGTTAAATCTCCTTTTGCTGCTTTTCTAAAAACTTGATTTAACTGAATAATAGGATTTGCTATTTTATTAGCCATGATAAATCCTACAATGTTTGCTAAAACAACCCCTACCACACCTATAAAAAACAGCATTTTAGTGATTTTACGAATAGGCTGTTTAATATATTGTATAGGTATTTTGGTAATAATTTTCCATCCATCTGTATTGGGAACTTCATGAAAGTAAGATATACTAGGAATAGCATCTTCCGTATGAATATACCCTTTTGAATCTTCTAAAATTTTTAGTAAATCACCTTTCTTTTGCATATCCTTTTCATCTAACACATGATGACTATTCCTTTTCATAATCTTTTCATGATCAGGATGAGTAATATTTAATCCATCTTTTGTTACCAAATAAGAATAGGAATCAAGATGTTCTATTTTAAATTTTTTTATAAAATAATTTAGTTTTATTAAATTTACATCGGCCCCCATAACACCTATTACTTCTCCTGTTGCACTTTTAATAGGAGCTACTACCACAACAACTTGATTTCCTGTTGAGTTTGCAATTATTGGATTAGAGACTATGGTTTTTCCTTCCATGGCCTCTTTAAAATATGCTCTTTCTTTAATATTGGAACTATTCTCTAATAATAAATCCTTACATTTTCCAGTTTTATCTGCAATAAAAAAAGTATCATAAATATCTAATTTATTCTTTATCTCTTCTTGTAAATAAGGTTCTATCTTTTCCCAATTCATGTCTCTTATAAATGGATTATTAGCATAAATTTCTATTTCATCCATTCTTTCTTCAAACCAGCCTCCAATGATTTCAGCATATAATGCTACACTATTTACTTCATGCTCCCCCAGTAGGTTTTTTAAAGTGTTTATAGACATATTTTCTGATATAAAAATGATCACTGAAGCAATAGTTAAACTGGCTATCAAAACCATCATTAATATTTTCGTTTTTATACTCCTTTGAAATTTCATGTTTTCATCCCTCACCTCTTTTTTCCCAAATCTAATGAATACTAGAATAGTATACGCTTTTGTTACATATATAACAATGTGTTTTTTGTTTTTTCGACAAAAAATAACAGTAAATCTATTTTAATTTACTGTTATCCATCTATTATCTTTTTCTCTTATCTTTTGCCTTTAACAATCTAGATGTATCTATTGTTTTTCCCTTACGTTCATGTTCTTTTATTTTTACTGTTTTTTTCTCTTCTTTCTTATCTTCATCTATAGGATCTTTTATGCTATTATTTTTCGATGGTTTTACATTGAAAGGAACTTTACTTACCTTTTTGCTAATATTATTTTCTATTAACTTAAATCTCTTCCATCTTATATTTAACCTTCTTAAAGCAATATCTATAACAAATAATATCAAAGCTATGATCATAAGCATTCTAGATAAATCCTTTGAACCATATACAGGATCTAAATCTTTTGCAAAAACTTCTTCTGGCCTTTCAATAAACATTCCTCCAGTTTGATATACAAGTCCTTCCAAATTATTTTTTCTATCTGCAAAATCATATTCCTTAGAATAATTTACAACCATTCCTTGCTTTTTAGTATTCACTAATTTATCGCCTTTATATTGATTCACATTGATCATATAAATTCCCTTTTCTAAAGAAGCAAATTCATTCTTATAGGTTCCAGGACTTATTGGATCAAGTTTCATCTCTATCTTTTCAAGGGATGGTGTAATAATAGTTGCTTTTGCTTTATATCCTTCTTCAAAATTTCCTATATTTTTTACTATGATTTCACCCTTTTTTCCTGTACTATTTGTATCTACTTGCAACCGATTGTTTTCATTTTTAGAAAATGTCCATTCCACCATATTTTTAAAAAATTTAATCCCTTCATCAGAATGAAGATAGTTTTTTGTCCACTTTCCATTTACATCAGATGTCCATGCAACACTTTTTCCTAATCCATACTGCCAAATTGAAAGGATTGGGTCTTCTTTATCACTCACAAGAAGGATACGAGCTCGCGGTTTTGCGCAGCTTCCAATATATCCACCCAAATCAGGAATATTACCTGCTAAAGGATTTAAAATATCATGAAAAATACCAACTTTAGGGGTAAATGTCCTATTATTGATATAGGACTTTGATGCAAGAAAAGTCTCTTTTGTAAAAATCTGAGGAATGGTTGAAAATTCATCTACAAAGTAATATCTTCCACGACCACTCTTAGCAATTCCTTCAAGAAGCGAGGTATCTGCACCCTCTCCTACTGCCACAGTAGATATGGTAATCCCTTTCTTTTTCATCTCTTCTATTAAACTTGTATAGCCGTATCTTTCAGCCTGTCCATCTGTTAATAAAATAATATGCTTCAATTTTGTATCTGTATCCTTTAATGCATTATACGCTTCATCTAATGCTGGAACAATACTTGTACCTCCCCCTGCTCTGATGGTGCCAATACTCCTTTTTATATTCTCCTCATCATCCACTGAAGATAATGGTACAACCCACTGTGCAGCCCCATCAAAGGCAATCACCCCTATTTTGTCCTTTGACTTTAATGAATGAACAGCCTTTATTGCAGCTTCCTTGGCAATATTTATTTTACTTAACCCATATTGGCCACTTTCCATACTTCCAGATTTATCTATAACTAGCATAAGCCCTAAATTAGGTACTTTTCCTTTTACTTTCATTTCCATATCTACAGGTAAAATTTCTTCTAAAGGAGTTTTGTAATATCCTCCTAATGCAAAACTATTTTCTCCTCCTGTAACGAAAAGTCCTCCTCCATAATCTCTCACATATGCTTTTAAGGCGTTTATAAATTCACTATGGATATTTTCTAAGGATACATCACACATAATCACTGTCTTATATTTTGATAGTTCAGCTATATTTTGGGGAGCTTGCTGTGCTTTTATAGTATTTACATCTAGTGCTGCACTTTTTAATATTTTACTTAGTTCTCTTCCCCCATTACTTTCTCCATCTATTAATAAAATCTTTGGCTTTCCTTGTACCTCTGTATAAGTCTCATAAGTATTATTCTCCATATTGGTATCCTGCTTAGGATCAATCACTACCTTATAAGAACCAAATCCATTACTTTTTGCTACATCCTTAAAGACAAAAGAATTTTCTCCTTTTTGCACGAACACTTCTTTTTCTCCTACAAGACTTCTTCCTGAATAAAGCTTTATTTTAACATTTGTAGCTATGTTGCTCCAAATATTGATTTTAATTCCAAAGCTTTGATTTTCATACAAGATTTTTGGAACCTCTACACTGCTAAGCTGTACTTCCTTCCCTATATTTTTATTCAATTTTAGCACTTTAAAATCAATATTCTCCTCTTTCATCAAAAAGGCTTCATTCATGCTATTGCCTATATTCTCTTCGCCATCACTCAAAAGAACAATCCTTTTTCTACTCTCCTCTGGAATAATACTTCTAGAAATCTTCAAAGCATTTTCTATATTGGTATAGTTTTTCCCTGGATTTGTTTGAAATTCTATATTTTTTATAGTATCTGATAAGGAAGTTTCTATTTGTATTTCCTTTCCGAAAGTCAATACCCCTACTTGGTCATTCTTAGAAGTATATTTTAAGGATTCTTCTATAAAAGCTTTAAAATCATCCTTATTTTTTAATGTACTTTCTGACAAATCAACTGCAAATATAGTAGTAACTTGATCTACATAAGATTTTATATGTAGTCCACTTAAAGAAAGGATTGTCAAAATAATGATTAAACTTCTCATTAAAAACAATCTATTTTTTCTTCTTTTTTCCATTTTCCCATTTCTAACAAAGTAGAATAGAAAGATTAAAGAAAATGGAATCAATAACAATAAAATGGGATCATTAAAATTAATAGTCACCATGATACACCACCCATTCTACTAAAAGTAAGATCAATACCATCCATAAAAAGATATTTTTTAGATTTCTTCCTATCTTTATTGAATCTTTCTTTTCTTCTATATTATTTTTATTCTCATAAAAAAAACCTATATCGGATTCCTTCTTTGTATCTATATTAGATACAAAATAATTTTTTAATTGCTCCCCACCATATGTTTGTTTGATTGTATAAACACCCACTTCATTAGTATCTGTAAAAGGTGCTAATGGGAAAGGGGGGCCTATTTTTAACTCATCTCCTTTAGGACTTTTCACAATCACTTCTTCACTTTTAGGGAGTACATCAATCTTAATGGGATTTCCTGCTATTACCTCTATTTGATCTTGTCTATTTAAGCTTAAAGCATCCTCTAATAGATTTTGTACAAAAATAGGAAAATCTATTTTTAATGGGAAATCTGTATGATGTAAATCAAACCCTACTACGAAGATTTTCTGATTTCCCTTTTGTCCTTTAAACATTACAGGTTCATCATCTGAAAATAATGTAGGATTTGCCCATTTAGGAACTACTAGTTTTTTTACTTCATCAGCATTAAAATCTATATCTACAGCATTAAATATAGGATCATTTTTTTGTTTCCATCTACCCGCCTTACTTTTCCCTTTTACCTTAATGATTCCATTGCCTATTGGAGGATTAAATAGGATGATATTCCCATCTTTAGGTAAAACTTTAGGAACTAATCCATCATAAACATAAAGATCATATCCTGATAAATCTTCCATAATTTCATTCGCTTTGTAAAGGTTAATAGTTTTATTGATGCCAATAGCTTTTTCTAAAAATATATTTTGTTTACTCGTTAATAATACTTTACTAGAAGGATTACTGTGTACCATATGATACCTTTCATTATCTAGCTTAAAACTATCCTCTATATCTATTTCTCCTTTTATAAGATTGATCTTTTTAGGTATTTTTCTAAAATAATAATTTTTCTTTTCATTTGATTTTATCTCAATGGTCTTTACATCAAAAACAGTTTCATCCGTATAAAGAATAAGATCTCCCTTGAAAGCTTCATCTGAAAAGTTGGTCACGTTTATCAACACGCTTATTCCATCTTCCTCCATACGATGGGCTATATTTTCAATCGCTATATTTTTTCCATCTCCATGTATATTTTTTACTACCATGTTCGAAATGGATTCTTTTATCCCTTTATCTGTATAATAAAGTATTTTATGATTTTTATCTTTCATCATAGCTTTTACTACTTTTATGGCTTCTTCTACATGATCATTACCATTTCCAACATCAATAGTAGATAGTTTTCTTTTTAATAATCTTTTGTCCTTTGTCTTTGCAACAATTTGAGGCGTATTTTCTACAGTCATAAGGGTTACATAAGTATTTGGACTTAAACCATCTATAAGCTTTCTGATTTCCTCTTTCGCAGCATCAAATCTGCTTTTTTCCACATCTGTACTTTGCATACTTGCAGATTTGTCTAGCATAATGATTATATTTTCTCCATCAATTTTATCTGATAAAATATAGGGATTGCTTAGAAAAAAAACAATACACAAAGTAATCAGTAGTTGTAAAAATAAAAGAATATTTTTCCTTAATTTTTGCCAAGGCTTATTGGCCTCCATATCTCTTAAAGCTTTTTCCCAAAGATAAGTACTCGGTATTTTTTTCTCTTCATGTTGCTTTTTCAATAAATACATCAATATAATGGGTACACCTGCCAATAAATAAAAAAAAGACAAGGGCGAGTAAAATTTCATCCTATCACCTCAAAATTCCATGTTTCACTAATTGATCAAATAATATTTCCTCTATAGAAATCTCATTAGATACAAGAATATATTTACATCCATATTTTCTACAAATTTCTTTATGCTCCCTAATAAAATTTTTCAAAGTCTTTTCATAAGCTTTCAAAACAGGATTTGTTACAGATACATCCTTCTCTTCTTCTGTCTCACTATCAATAAACCTCAAATCCCCTTTTAAATCTGGTGCTAATTCCTCTTTACTTAAAACATGTAGTACGATAATCCTCTGATTTTTATAAGATAGATACTTAATACTTTCTTCAACATAATCACTATATAAATCAGATAAGATCATGGTTATTCCCTTTTTATAATTTTTTTTCTTTATGAATTGAAATAAGTCATTTTTACTGAAAAAGCTTGCCTTTTCCATATTTTTCAATAATCCTTGAAAGGTATTTTTTCCATTAAAATAACCTGTCTCCTTTAATTCGTTCTCTCCATTACTATAAATATTTACTGCATCTAGATTGGATAAGCTTATATAAGAAAGAGCAGAAGCTATTTTTTTAGCAATCAATGACTTTTTAGGATTCCCAAAATCCATAGAAAGGGATGTGTCTAAAAAAATATTCACAGATGCTTGTCTTTCTTCTTCAAAAAGTTTTACATAAAGCTTTTGAAATCTTCCATAAGCATTCCAATCAATTTTTCTAAAATCATCTCCTAGAACATATTCTTTGTAATCAGAAAATTCAATGGAGGAACCCTTCCCATTTGATTTTCGTCCTCCATTATATCCTTGATTCAATAATAGATTTGTATTTAGCTTTAATCGGTCAAGCTTTCTTAAAAGAGTACTATCTATTATTTTATTGTCCATGAGGATCTTTCCTTTGTGCATCTAAGATGATTTCCTTTATCACATGATCACTAGTAATATTCTCACTCATGGCTTCAAAATTTAATAAGATTCTATGTCTTAAAACTGGATAGGCCATCTGTTTAATATCTTCAAAGGAAACGTTGTATCTACCTTCCATAAGTGCCCTTACCCTAGCAGCTTTAATAATGGCCTGAGCTCCCCTAGGACTGGCACCAAAGGCTACATATTTTTTTGTAATTTCAGGAGAATTTTGACTTTCAGGATGAGTGCTTATGATGACTTTCATAGCATAATCTAACACAGGCTTTGCTATAGGAATTTCCTTTGCTATATCCATCATTTTCATCAATTCTTTTCCATCCGTTATTTTTTTTATCTCTTCTTGTTCTTTATTCGTTGTAAGGGTTACAATATCTGTAAGTTCCTCTATAGACGGAAATTTTACATCTAATTTAAATAAAAATCTATCCATCTGTGCTTCTGGAAGGGGATAGGTTCCTTCCATTTCAATAGGATTTTGAGTAGCAAGTACAAAAAATGGTTTTGGTAAAATATGTGTTTTATTACCTACCGTTACTGTCTTTTCCTGCATGGCTTCGAGCATGGCACTTTGTGTTTTAGGAGTAGCACGATTGATTTCATCTGCTAAAACCATATTGCTAAATACAGGTCCTGACTGAAAAGTAAATTGACTATTTTGCATTATGTTGGTTCCTACCACATCTGCAGGCATCAAATCTGGTGTAAATTGTATTCTTGAAAAATCTAAATCGAGGACTTTTCCAATAGTCTTTACCAATTGGGTTTTTCCAAGACCCGGTACCCCTTCTAAAAGAACATTTCCTTCACATAATATGGCAATGAGCATTTGATCAATAATCTCTTTTTGTCCTATAATTCCTTTACTGATTTCTGCTCTTATTCCATTGATTCTATCAATAAAATGATTGATATCCTTTTCTGTAATATCCATTTTTATCCTCCAAACGATTCTTAAATATTTTTATTGGTCCAACTCAGTAAAATACTCCTTCACAATGGCCTTCATACTTTCAGGAATTTCTTTCGTATGAAGCTCCTCATAGGCTCCTTCTTTATAAGTTTTTAATACCTCCTCATAATTTACGGATTCTCCTGGTGTATCTCCAATTTTTTTTACTTGTATAAAGTCCTTACTTCCCCTCTCATTAAGAGTCCCTTTTATTTGTGAATTTTTTCCTTGTCCACCTATATTTTCTGGAGCCAATATTTTTTCATATTCCTTTATTTCTTTTGTGGAGCCTTCCTTAGACCCTCCTGTAGCTTGTCCATTGACACCACCACTTTCTACCCTAGAAGAGCTTCCATTTCCTGCTCCATTCCTACCAATTCCTTGAGCATTTCTATTTCCTGAATTGCTTTCGCACTGACCAGTGCTTTGTCCACTACTACTTCAGGTTCCTCCTAAATTGGTACTAGATTGATTATTATTTTCTGTCTGTTTATGATTTGTATTCTGATCTATATCTTGATTTTCATTCTGATTTGTATTTTGAGATACGATATTTTCTAGTTTCTCTAATTCATTAGCTAATTGATTCAAACTACCCGATACATTTTTATCATTCATAAGACCATTGAATGTATCATTTAGAGCATTTAAACTTTCTTTTAACTGCTCATCCAAAAGATTCTCATTGATGCTTTGTGCAATGGTATTAGATAACTCTTTAAAATTCTTAGCTAATTCTTTATTGTTTTTCAAGATTTTAGCTAATTTTTCTAATTCTTTCGCCTTTTTTTCTAAATCTTCTTTGCTCATATTCTTAAGCTTTTTGTTCATCTCATTCATTGCTTGTCTAAGCTCTTTTGAATCTTTATTTTTTATACTTTCTGCTAATTTTTTTGTAAAATCATGATTCAATAATTTTTTTGTGATTTCATCTATTTTTTTATCTTGAATATTTTTTTGAATCTTTTCCATTTCCTTTTTTGTTTTAACAATCTGTTTTTGTAACTCCTTTGTATTCTCCGGTGCTTTCATCTTCTCTCTGAGCTCTTTTAAATTCTTTTCTATTTCTTTTTGATCTTCTTCACTAAGAACATGATCTTTTTTTATTTCTTTCTCTACTTGAATAATCTTTTTCTCTTGCTCCTCTATTTTTTCTCTATTCTTTTCTATAACTCTTGCTTTCATCACCGATTGAGTAGGAATAAATCCTACCAATAGGATTCCTAATATGAGGATGGCTACTACTAATAGTATTTTTTTTGAGAAAATAATAGGAATATTTTTTCTTAAATCCCATTTTTGTAGATGATGAATGGCATCTTCCTTTTGAAGCTTTACAATAGTTGTATCTTCATTTTTAAGGGTAAGGGCTGTAATGGTTCTTTCCTCAAGTCCCTTTTCATCTACTAAAAGAGCTACTTTCTCATAGGAAGGCATTTTATATAAAGACCATAGAAAGCTTAATAGACTACAAACACCTAAGAGTCCTAATAACTTGCCCCCTATAAAAGCTATTGGATAAAACCTTGAGAAAATCATCATCATTAAGGAAATACTTCCTCCTACTAGGAATCCATAAGATATATAACAAATACTTTGGTTCAAACAAAACCGAAGTCTTATAGGTTTTAAAAGTTCAATGATTTTTTTATCAAGCATTTTCTTCATCCTTTTTTCTCCAGCTACATTTTTTCATTGGATTAATTCTTAAAGATGTAACATATAAAAGAATACATGAAAGAATTAAATCAAAACTCATATTGATATATAAGGGCTTTAAAACAGAACCTTTTACCCCTAACCGTCTAAATAGATCGAGACTTTCTCCAAGCTGATAATCTAAAATAGCACTCAATCCTGAAAAAGGATTCATATATAATAAAGACACAATCGTTGTATGGGCCATCTTATAATCATGAAATTCATACCACAATGCAACAATAATAAAGGTTCCTGCAGCTAAAAACAAAATAATCAATCCACTTACAATAATAGCCGTAACGGTCCTTTTAAAAATAGACGATGCACAAAGACCAATACTCCCAAATAATATAGCTGTTATCATATAAAAACCATATAAGAGTATAATATTGTAAAGATCTACCCCTCCAAATAAAGAAATAATACTGATAATAGGAATAGATACAATCAGTAATAATATCATCTTTGAAAGAGCTGCCCATAACTTTCCAAGAACAATAGAAATACTTGACAATCTTGTACATATTAATAAATCAAAGGTTCTCCTTTGTTTTTCTCCACATATACTACTAGCTGTGGCTGTTGGAACAATGACCCCTATTAAAACTAATTGTAGCATTGTAATAGCAAAATAGATTCCTTGAAGAGCACTAGGTCTAAAGCCTCTATAGTATCTATAGGATGAAAAAGCTTCCATGAATACAATAAATAATAATCCTGATAACAATAATGTATATACGGTTATCATGGCAGGCATTCTCCAAGTTCTCATACTTGTTTTTAATTCCTTTTTTAATACTGGATTCATTCTCATTCTTCTTCCCCCTTGGTAACTTTCATAAATATTTCCTCTAGATTACTTTCAATAGGACTAAAAGAAGTAACCAAGATTTCATTATTGATTAGTTTTTTTATGATTTTTGCAGTATCCTTCTCTTCCCCATCAAAGGAAATTTCTATATGATTTTCATCTGTAAAAACATCTTTTACCAAAGGTTCTTCTTTTAATAAAGTAACAGCTCTTTCCATGTGATCCAGTATTTTTATTTTAATCAAATTACCTTTTGAAACTTTTCTCATAATTTTATCTACGGAACCGATTTGTACAATTTTTCCATTCTCAATGATTCCTATACTATCACAAAGCTCTGCTAACTCTGATAAGATATGAGAACTGATTAAAATAGTCTTTCCCATTCTTTTTAGTTCCTTTAAGATCTCTTTCATCTGAACCCTTGCCCTTGGATCCATTCCTGATGCAGGCTCATCAAGAATTAATAATTTAGGGTTATGAATAAGACTTCTAGCAAGACAAAGTCTTTGCTTCATTCCTCTCGATAAAGAATCTACATAAGCTTCTCTTTTATGGGTAAGGTCTACGAGGGCTAATAAATCCTCTATGGTATCTTTTCTTTCCTCTTTTGGAATTCCTGCCACGTCCCCATAAAACTCAAGATACTCAATGGCCTTTAAATTATCATATACACCAAAGAAATCTGGCATATAGCCTGTTCTTTCTCTAATTCCTTTTAAATCCTTTGAAAGATCTACTTCATCAAGATAGATTTTACCAGAGTCTGGCTTTAAGAGGGTTGCAATCATCTTCATGGTTGTTGTTTTACCTGCACCATTTGGCCCTACAAATCCAAATATTTCGCCTTCATTGATTGTTAATGAAAGTTTATTGACTGCTTTAAATTTTCCATAGCTTTTAGTTAAATTTTCAATCTTTAGCATTTATTTCACAACCCCCTTTACAGAGAAATCTGGTATCTGTATATCTTCATCCTTTAATACATCCAATTTTATTTTTGTTCCAATGTTAACATCATAATATTTTCCTTTATTTGTATCATTGATGGTCAAATAATCTTTATCATATTTTTCCCATTCTTGAGTTTGATAGTTATAAACGTAGGCTTCATAATTTTTGTTCACATAGTAATTTTTAAAACTTATATTCATGACTTGAAGTTCTATATTGATTCTTGGTTGAAAGACAAGAACTGCATCTCCATCTCCCCATAACATCCCTTCAGATTTTTCAAAATGTATTTTGTTTTTTTCTATTACCGAAGGCTCCCACATACCTGTTGGAATTTCTATCTTAGTTCCTTTCTCATAATCTACTTGAACTGGAATAAGAATTAATGTCCTATCTATTCGATCCACAATTTTTCCATTAATTTTTATATCCTCTGCTATAGGCTCTTGATTCCAAGCTACTATATGAAGGGTACTACTATCTACATTTTCTAAATAATCTTCAAAAACATCCTCTACAATTTCTCTCTTCATCACATTAGTTAATGTTTTTTCATTTTCTGCATGGTTTATTCTGCTTCCTAATGATTGATTCTTTTCTGGATAAATCCCTTCCATGATCTCATAATATCCCTTTGCTTGAGGTTTATTCGTTACTTTTTTCTTGAATATAAGCTGAGCATCCTTGGTTGTTCCCTTTTCTATATCCCCTAATTTTTTAAATTCTTTTCCATAAATCATTAC
Source organism: Crassaminicella profunda (assembly GCF_019884785.1). Classification (GTDB taxonomy): domain Bacteria; phylum Bacillota; class Clostridia; order Peptostreptococcales; family Thermotaleaceae; genus Crassaminicella; species Crassaminicella profunda. The sequence goes on along the minus strand of NZ_CP082326.1, from coordinate 871,866 downwards.
AACATCTTCTAACTTTAAGTTAGATAAATTTTCTATTTTCCCTACTATACCAGTTCCTTTTAATGCCATCTTTACATTTATAGGTTTTTCATAATCATATTTTTTTTGCATATTCATGACTTTTATATCCCAAAGACCTTGGTTTTTGAAAATAGTATGTTGTTCCTCTTCAAATAAGTATTCCAATACAACATCACCATTTCTATTTTTAAAATTATATCTATAGGCTCTATCTAAAGGTTCCATATGAACATTCTTTTGCACATGAATATCCACCTCTCCTTTTTGTGCTGCCATAATTCCAGTTACCGTATCTACCCTTCCTATATGGGTACCTTCATTAATCTTGAGAATAGAAATATTATTTGCAAAAGCTTCTTTGAATGTAGTATCGATTCCCCATACATAAATACCTATAAAAAAGATCACTGCAATGACAGGTATACTCATCCATGATTTTTCCCTTTTGTCTATTTTTTTTAGAACTAGATAATTGATAGGTCCTATAATCATTATAAATAGTCCTAATATGATAAAAATCATCTTAATAGATGGTAATCGATTGTGTGGAATATAATTGACTAAATTTCTTAATCTGTGAGAAAATTGTCCATCATATTTTCCATCCATTCTTTCATCAATATTTAGCTCCGCTTTCAATATTTCACTCATAAATGTTTCTTTTTCCTTATAATCAATAAATGGTTTCATCCCTAAATCAAAGCTGGCTAAAATAATTTTCCCTTTTCCAAGTGAATTGCTTTCTACTTTTCTTTTATGATCATCTTCTTTAGTAAAAGGATTGGTCTTTATCATACTTTGTAATCCTTTTAAGGTTTTCTCTTTATTCGGTCCTGTTCCTACAAAAAGAGTTCCTCCGTCATTTACCCATTCTTTTATTGCATTTATTTGTTCTGTTGTAAGTTTTTGTGTAGGATAATTGTTTATAACAATTACATTAAAATTATTTAGTGTTTGGGCATCATAAAAAACGTCCTTTATTTCTGCTACAGCATAAAAAGATTTTTTCCCATTATTAAGGGTTCTGTACACAGACCCTAAATAGCGAAGACTTTCTATATCATCACTAAAAATTCCTATGGTTTGATCTCTAGGAGAATTCATTTTTTCAGTAATATTGATATATTTTTCAAAAACTGTTTTCCCCTGGTCATCAACAATTCGTATTTTACTTCCATAGGTTTTTATATCCATATCTATAAAAAACTTTATATCTAAGTTTTTAGTAGTGCCTTTGGCTATATTTATTTTTTTACTAAATGCAGTATGTGTCATTGGCTCAGAATCATTTTCAAGAAGTAATTGAACTTTTCCATTGATATCTAAATCATTATTTTTTATCTTTATTCGAATAGGCGTCATTTTCCCATGTTTAAAATATCCATCAAATCCTACTTTCACTTCTATTTCAAACTTTTCTTCTCCATAGCTAGTCATAGTAAAGCCTATCATCACTATAAAAATCATTAAAAACATGAAAAGTTTTCTTTTATTCATATGATTTGTCATGCTGCTCCCCCTGCCTTTTTTATTCTATACATTGCTACACCACTTGCCTCTTCTTCACCTTCTATTTTTATTTTATAAATTATATAAGCTTTCATCCATTTCTTATCCTTACAAAACCTATCTTAACCTTACATTTTTGTCACATAGGATAGAAATAATTAATTCACCACACTCCTCTATATAAAATTTTTATTATAGTGTAATATTACACTATTTTTTCAGTATTCGTCAATATTTTTTGTGAAAATAAAGTCCTTCTATGCTCTTTATCACAACTATTATATCTGCTATTTATGCAATTTACAAATATTACTATATCCACAAAAAAAGACTTACATCCACTTGATATAAGTCTCACATCCTTGAAAACTTTGTAACTTAATTCTTATTTTTTAAATTTAGCTATCAATTTTATATCCATATCCCCAAACTGTTGTGATTTCTAATTCTGAATTTAGAATCTTTAGCTTTTTTCTTATTCTTTTTACTAAATCATCAACAACTCTCGTATCTCCTATGTAATCATACCCCCATATTTTATCTAATAGCTGTTCTCTTTTAAAGGGCATGTTTTTGTTTTTCACCAGCATTTCAAATAATTCGTATTCCTTTGTTGTAAGTTTTATTTCTTGATCATTTATTTCTATGTATCTTCGATCACAATATAGGGTCATATCCTTTAATACTATTTTTTCGTCATATTCATATTGGTTATTGCCTTTATCAACTCTTCTTAGGATTGTTTTGATTCTCACAACCAATTCCCTTGGACTAAATGGTTTGGAAAGATAATCATCTGCCCCTAATTCTAATCCTAATATCCTATCAAATTCTTCATCTCTTGCAGATACAAATATGATTGGCAGATCACTTATCTTTCTGATTTCCCTACATAATTCTAATCCATCTATTTCTGGCATCATAATATCTAATACAATCAAATCTGGATGAAGTCGTCTTACTTCCGAAACTAAATTTTTACCATTGTCAAAAAGTGTTGTTTCATAACCTTCCTTCTGAAGGTACTTTTTTATTAATTCTCTAATATTTGCTTCATCATCTACTATAAAAATATGCTTCAATCTACCACCCCCACACTTGTATTATATCATGCAAAAATAGCTTGTTGGATAGATTTCTCTATCTGTACTTATGGAAAATACTAACTAATCCTAAAAATATTTCGGATTTTTAGTTGCTTTTTATCCTATAATTATGTTACAATGTTTTACATAATTTCATAGTGCCGGTTGAAGATAGTGGAAGATTTTTTCGACTGTTATTGGACGGGCCTCTGGAGAGACTCTAAAGAGCACCGAAGGGGAAAGCCACTTACGTGGTGAAACTCTCAGGTAAAAGGACAGGGGATTATTGATTGCAAAAGACTATTTATTTTTTGTTATGGACGCATAATAAAAATATAAGATTTTCTTTCATTTATAATCTTGCTTTCCAGAGACAAATCAATCGATTTAGTCTCTTTTTTATTTATATTAAAATAATCAATATTTCATATGCAAACACGAATTAAAAGAGGAGATGAATTTTATGAAAGCAGTTGTCACAGTAATAGGAAAGGATCAAATAGGAATCATCGCAAAAGTTACTTGTACTTTAGCGGAAAATAGTATGAATATCCTAGATATTAGCCAAACTATTTTACAGGATTACTTTACCATGATCATGATTGTGGATTTATCTAAAATGAAAAGTAGCTTCAATGATATAAAAAAGGAACTTGAAAAAGTTGGTAAAGACATAGGCCTTTCTATCAAAATACAACATGAAGATATATTTGATTCTATGCACAAAATTTCATAGTAGGAGATGATTCCTTTGAGTAAATTTAAAAATATAATGGAAACTATTCAAATGATTGAAAAAGAAAAATTAGATATTCGAACTATCACCATGGGTATATCCTTATTAGACTGTGCTCACACAGATGGAAAACAATCAAGAATTAAAATTTACGATAAAATCACAAGATATGCAGAAAATCTTGTAAAGGTAGGAGAAGATATTGAAGCAGAACTAGGCATTCCTATTATCAATAAAAGAATTTCTGTAACACCTATTTCTTTAATTGCACAAACAAGTAACGATCAAAACTATGTTGAATTTGCAAAAACACTTGATGCAGCCGCAAAAGCCGTAGGGGTTAACTTTATTGGTGGTTTTTCAGCCCTTGTTCAAAAAGGCTATTCAAAAGGAGACAAAATTTTAATCAATTCCATTCCTGAAGCTCTATCTGTTACAGAAAGAGTATGCTCTTCCGTAAATATTGGAGATACCAAATCTGGAATTAATATGGATGCAGTTCGTGATATGGGAAAAATCATTAAACAGACAGCTTTCCTTACAAAAGATCAAGAAAGCATCGGATGTGCAAAACTAGTTGTTTTTGCCAATGCTGTAGAAGACAATCCTTTTATGGCCGGAGCTTTCCACGGGGTTGGAGAAGGAGAATCTGTTATAAATGTAGGTGTAAGTGGTCCTGGTGTTATAAAATCAGCCCTTGAAAAAGTACAAGGTGCCCCCTTTGATGTAGTTGCTGAAACCATTAAGAAAACTGCATTTAAAATAACAAGAGTTGGTCAATTAGTAGCTAAGGAAGCTTCAAATAGACTAAACGTTCCCTTTGGAATTTTGGATTTATCCCTTGCCCCAACTCCTGCTGTAGGCGATAGTGTAGCAAGAATTTTTGAAGAAATGGGAATTGAAAGATGTGGAGGACATGGTACAACAGCAGCTTTAGCTCTTTTAAACGATGCAGTTAAAAAGGGCGGTATTATGGCATCCTCTCATGTAGGAGGTCTTAGTGGTGCATTTATTCCTGTCAGCGAAGATGAAGGAATGATTCATGCTGTAAAGACAGGTTCACTAAATATCGAAAAACTAGAAGCCATGACATGTGTATGCTCTGTAGGTCTTGATATGATTGCAATTCCTGGAGACACACCTGATACTACTATCTCCGGAATGATTGCTGATGAAGCAGCCATTGGGGTGATCAACCACAAAACTACTGCTGTAAGGATTATTCCTGTTTATGGAAAGACCCTAGGAGATGAAGTAGAATTCGGAGGTCTTTTAGGAAGTGCTCCTATTATGCGTGTAAGTAAATTTAGTAGTGCTGATTTTATCAATAGGGGAGGAAGAATCCCTGCCCCTGTTCATAGCTTCAAAAATTAAGACAAAATAAAGGCAGATGAAAAAACATCTGCCTTTTACTATGCTTGCATATGATTTACTTTTATTCCTTCAAGTCCACTTAGTTGATCCATCATATTGTTTATTCTACCCATATCTGATCTTAAATTTAATGTAATCAAACCATGATTGACTTCATCTGGATCATGAATACCTAATCTACCAACAATAATATCTCCGTTTTGGGTTAAAATCTCCTGCATGCGAGGAGCAGAATCTTTTCTATGGTCTACTCTTATACTCATAACACTTAAATAATCCATCTCTAGCCCTCCTATATCTTTTTCTTTAAGTATTTTAAACAAGATTACAAAATTATATACCTCTTAAAAATGGTTTTTAAATTAGATAAAGTATCGTATACTAATATTAGAGATATTTATGTACTTGTTAAAATTTATAAACTATGAAAATAACCTTTTATCATTTTCATAGGAATTACTAAGAAATTATATGATTTATGCTACTTTGTTTTTAAATTTTTTATTAATAAAATATCTTAAATTTAGATAACTATTGTTAAACATGAACAGTAACTTAAACATTAACTTTATGATGGGTTAGGTGATAATGATGCGTCTTGATACAATTCAAAAAATTTTTAAGGGTAGAGAATATAATCCAGAAGGAAATTATGAACAATTTTCAGTTCTAGTACCTATTGTTAAAGTAAAAGAACAACTTGAACTTTTATTTGAAGTTCGTTCAAGTAATCTAAAGGTACAGCCAAAAGAAATATGCTTTCCAGGAGGAAAACTAGAAAACAAAGAATCTAAAGAAATGTGTGCCATTCGAGAAACTTGTGAAGAATTGAATATTTCACCAAATCATGTAGAGATTTTTAATCCCTTAGATTTTTTAGTTTTACCTTATAATCTAATACTTTATCCATTCTTAGGAACTATCTCTCAAATAGATCTTAAAAATTTAGATTTTAATGAAGATGAAGTATCAGAAATTTTTACTGTTCCACTGAACTTCTTTCTAGAAAATGAACCAACAAAGCATTATATAGACCTTGAGGCACATATTCCAGAAACTTTTCCATTTCATATGATTCCAAGTGGAAAAGATTATCATTGGCGAACAGGAAAATATCCTGTTTTATTTTATGAATATAAAGGGTATGTTATATGGGGTATAACAGCAAGGATTATTAAAAACTTTGTTAACATTATAAGAAAAGAATGATTTCTTTTTCGCTTCTACACTTCTAATCATATTCCCCTTTAAATGTCTATATCATAACTGACAAATAAATGTCTATATCATAACTGACAAATAAATGTCTATATCATAACTGACAAATAAAGTTGTACAAAAAATCAATTATCTTGCATAGACTATAATGTACAATTATATACCTTTGTATATAAAATAAAGGGGGATTATAGATGGCTAAAGAAAAAATTCTAATCGTTGATGATGAGCTACAAATACAAGAATTGATTCGTATGTATCTCATAAAAGAAGATTTCGAGGTGATTTGTGCTTCTAATGGCAACGAAGCCTGTCTATTGGCCTTACAAGAAAAACCAGACTTAATTATTTTGGATATTCTTATGCCTGAACTAGATGGGCTAGAAACCTGTACCAAATTAAGAAAAACTACAGATGTACCTATCCTTTTTCTTAGTTGCAAAAATCAAGATATTGATAAAATATTAGGTCTTAGCGTTGGGGGAGATGATTATGTAACCAAGCCCTTTAGCCCTAGTGTACTCATTGCACGAGTAAAAGCACATCTTCGTCGAAATCGTCTATTATCTGAAAATAAAGTTGAAAAACAATTCTTAAGGTATCCAGGACTTGAAATTGACATAGCTAGTCATTCTGTATTCGTCAATCATGCTTTAATTTCTTTGACTACAAAAGAATTCGATCTTCTTGTTTTTTTAGCAAAACACCCAAATAGAGTCTTTTATACAAGCCAAATTTTCGAAAAAATTTGGGATGATCACAGCTTTGAAAAAGATGCACGAACGGTTATGGTACATATTAGTAATTTGCGAAAAAAAATAGAAAAAAATCCTACAAAGCCTCAATATATCATTACAGTCAGAGGGGTTGGCTATAAATTTGGTGGTTCTTTTTCATCTATGCAAAACTATACACCCCTATATAAGAATTGTGCTTCATGTCATTATCAATGATATGAGCAGGAGAATTAAATCTCCTGCTTTTTATCTATCTCAGATATCTTTGTAAGATGATTAATATTGAATAGGTACTACTACGCCCATTTCTTTAAGCCCTTCTTCTAGTACCACAAAGAAGTCTTCAATATCAGATGTATTGATTGCTCCTAAACTACATAATCTAAATGTTTCAGTATCCGTAACCTTTCCAGGATAAATGGTAAAGCCTCTTTCAAATAAATAATCATGTATTTTTTCAAAGCTCCATTTAGAATCATTGGGATATTTTACAGAAATCACAAGCTTTGACTGTAAATCTCGTTGAATCAAATCTTTGAATCCTAATTTTTCTAATCCCTTATGTAGCGCCTTCCAAACACTGCTATGACGAGTCCATTTAGTCGCTTCTCCTTCTTCCCAATACTCTTTAATGGCTTGATTTGTTGCATAAACCGTTTGTACTGGTGGTGTAAAATGCATTTGACCTTTTTTCTCAAAGAATTTATATTGCATATAAAGATTTGTATAATAAGAACGAGTAGGATAATCCTTAGATTTTTCTAATAATGCTCTATTCCCAACTACATAGGAAAGTCCTGTCATAGACATTAATCCTTTTTGAGCTGATGCCATAAGAAAATCAACATTGTCTTTTTCTATATCAATTGGAATCATAGCATATGTTGATGTAGTATCTACGATGAACGTACATCCATACTCATGAGCAATCTTTCCTATTTCTCTAATAGGATTTAATAATCCTGTACCTGTTTCATGATGACATGCATATACTACTGCAATATCTTTTTCCTCACTCAACGCCTTTTTCACTTTTTCTAAATCTAATGCTTCATCTATAGGAAACTTTAGGTTAATATGAGGTAAATGATAGTATTCACATACTTCAGCAGCTCTTGCACTATAAGAACCATTATTGATTACTAACATCTTTTTATTTGCTGGCAATAAGGAATTCACACAAGCATCAATATTGATAGTCCCTGATCCACAGAATAATACAGAAGTATACTTATCAAGATCTCCATGAACAATTTTCACTAACTCATTTCTCATCTTCAACATAATATCCCCAAATTCTTTTTCCCTAGGACAAATATCTGGTACAATTTGAGCAAATTTCACTGTATCTGTTGTGGTTGCAGGTCCTGGATTTAACAATACATTTCTCTTTACCTTATACATTCAAACATCCCCCTTTTTGATTGTTTGATTATTTATTCTTTACCTTAAGGAATAAGGTAATTTAAGCTTTTTTTATTTTATTCTTAGGCTTAATATTCGCAATCAATGCCAAAACCATCATTAAAACACAAATAACTGCAATAGAAGTAAATACAATATTCCAATTTCCTGTTTTATCTAATACTCTACCAAATATGATTGCTTGTAGTGCTGCGCCCATATAAGCTGCCCAATCTAATACACCAGCTGCTGTTCCTGCAAATACACGCCCTCCTACATCAGTAGAATAAGCCCAAACTACACCATTTATAGCATACACAAAGAATCCTGCAATAAATAATCCAATGGACGCAGTTCCTAAAGTTTTTAAACTTGGAAATATAAATACAGATACAGCTGAAACAATTGCACAAATTACCACTGCTGGTAAACGTCCATTTTTACCAAATTTATCTGATGCCCAAGGAACAATAAAGGTTCCTAGGGCCATCCCTACAGGCAATACAACAGAACTAAAAATTCCTGATTTTACATTCATATTTAATTCTTGTACATAATAAGTTGGAATCCATGTAAGTAACCCATACCTTGAAATATTGGATATAGCAATGATAAAGCACCAAATGATAAATCTCCATTGACTAAATAAATGAATATATGGATATAATTTTCCCCGTTCTTGTACGATTCTTTGTAACTCTGCTTCTTGTTCTTTCGTTCCCTCATCTTCCTCTTCATAATCTTTAAGCCCTACATCACTGGGTTTTGCTTTAACCATAACCCAATATACAGCCCCCATAGCAACCATACTAATCAAAGGGATTCTAAAAGCCGCTCTCCAACCTAAATCAGAAAACGCAGAAATAGAGGCTAGCACGCTAAACCAAACAATAATTTGGGCGACTCCTGAAAACCCATTTGCAAATCCAGTAGCAAATCCTCTTTTATGACTAGGCCACCACTTAGTAATCAAACTAATTCCAGGAGACCAAAGCATAGATTGAAAATATCCATTAAGAGCCCATAAAAATGCAATCAAACCAATAGAAGACTGAAAACTAATGATTAAATTTGCACCTGCAGATAATAATAATCCTACTAAAATAATCTTTTTAGGTCCAAAAATCTCCCCTAAACGGCCATTCACCAAATGTCCTAATCCATAAGTCCAAAATAATACAGATGAAAGCAAACCTGCTTGTGTTTTGGTCCATCCCATTTCTTCCATCATCATAGGTAATGCTAAACCCATATTCAATCTACCGTTATACAAAAATGCATATAAAATAGAAAAACCTAAAAGTGCCATCCAAGCATATTTTTTAAATTTTTTTGCTTCTTGCTCTGTATATCCTAAAAATCCCTTTGACATAGAATACCCCCTTTAATCATTAACATGGTGGGTAAAATATCTAAAAAACTCCAGTACTATGTTTAATGAACCTATACACTAGGTTATTCATACAACAGATACTGGAGTTTTCTCACATATTTTATGAAAATCATTATTATAAATAAGAGATGATCCTAACACCAATTGATTCTATTATCAATCTTTAAACACTATTAACTGATTTCTCCAATATATAGATGCGTCTCTTGCTCTTAAATGGTTTCTATAATCCCTTGGCCTGGTCTTATGCCTCTTCTCAATCTTGGTTCAATTTCATAGAAAATAATATCTGGAACATATTCTACTGAAGGAACTAAGAAATCTGGTTTTGAAGCTGCTAACATATCATAATTATTACTTCCAGTTGCATAAAGACCTATTGTCCAACATCCTGCATTATTTCCGCATTTCATTCCTGGAGCTGTATCATCTATTTTTACTACTGAATGAATATTATGTACATTTACTTTAGCCATACAATCATATACCATAAATGGACTAGGACGACCTTGAACAATCTCTGAGTTCGTAGCTACATCAAATTTTATTCCATATGTATCTTGTAATACTTTATTTAACGCCTTTGAATCCTTATCTACATACCCTGTGTCACATCCAACATAAATACCTGCATCTCTTAATTTTTGAATACATTCAACAGCACCTTTAATTGGTTTTGCCAAATCTGGATCTACAATCACTTTGCTCATTAAAGGTTTGAATTCCTCATAATATGCATCTACATCTTCTTGTGTCCACTCACGCCCATATATTTTTCTGAATTGTTCAGTAACTTCAGGTAACTCAAATAATTTACGTAAATGAACTGGTTTATAATTACCCATAGGCTTTCTGATTTCTTTCCAACCACAAACAATACCGTGATTCTTTAATACTTCATAAAAAGGTACTACAGGTGCTTTACATCCTCTTAAGTCATCCTCTGGCCAACGATTTCTTAAGTCCTGTGGTCCATCACAAAATGTTCCAGCAGTATCTAAAACTGCTAATTGAATCTTTCCTGTGTACGTTCTGTTATACATTTAAAATCCCCCTTTTTAAATTTTAAATTTGTTTCCATCAAGTAAAATGCTTGCTTTTTTTCTCAATTACTTCTTTCAAGTACAAGTATAGCAACCTTATTTAAAGTTCTTTTTAAGACAAGTTAAAGTTTTTCTAAATTTTTTAACTTCTCTTAATTTTATCCATAAAAAAAGCCAATCCATTTTAATGATTGGTTTTCATTCCATTGATCCATATACTATTTTACTTTTTTACTTCTTCTATTTTACATCCTAAACCCTTTTGTCTTATTGTAATAATCCCCAAAATAACCATCAAAATACACATCATTGCTATAGCAGCAAAAACATATGCCCAGCTATCTGTCCTTTGCAGAATATATCCAAAAAACATAGCTTGCACAGCTGCTCCCATATAAGCTGCCCAATCAAGAATCCCTGCTGCTGTGCCAGCAAATACTCTCGTACCTACATCAATAGAATACGCCCAAATAACTCCATTAATTCCATATAAAAAAAATCCAGACCAAAATATAGTAATGATGGCAGTGGTAGACGTCATCATACTAGGAAATATAAAAACCATCAAAGCACTCAATGCCCCACAAATAATAATTGCTATGGCTCTATTTCTACCCCAAATTCGATCCGTTGCCCATGGTACAATGAAAGTTCCTAGAGCCATCCCCATTGGCAGTACCAATGTACTAAATATACCTGTTTTAATTGGCATATGCATTTTTTTTGTATAATACAGAGGAATCCAAGTCAATAATCCATATCTAGTAATACTAGCTAAAGCTGAAATAACACACCAAACACAAAATTGCCATTGTGTAAATAAGCACTTATAAGGAAACATTTTTCCCTCTTTTAAATCCAGCTTTTTATATACTCTTTCTCTTTCTAAGCATATCTCATCTTCCCCTTCATCATCACAAAGGTTCATAGCTCTTGGTTTTTCTTTACTCATAAACCAATATACAAAAGACATGATGAACAAAAAAATTACAGGAATGACAAAAAAGCCTCGCCATCCATATTGGGGAAAAATCCCCATTGTAACCATTGTACTAAACCATAAAATAATATGTGCCATTCCTGAAAATCCATGAGCAAAGCCCGTAGCAAAGCCTCTTTTTTCACTAGGCCACCATTGTGCAATTAAACTGATCCCAGGAGCCCATATCATTGATTGAAAAAATCCATTCAATCCCCATAAAATTATAATAATCCTAATAGATGTAGACATGCTGACAATCCAATTGGTCAGGACAGTTAATATTACACCTGCCATAATAAATCTTTTGCAACCAAATATTTCCCCTAATCGTCCATTTACAAAATTACCAAAAGCATATGTCCAATACAATATAGCAGTCAAAATCTCTATTTCTGTCTTTGTCATGTGTAACTCTTTATCCATAAGGGGCAATGCTAATTCCATATTAAACCTTCCATTATATACAAAAGCATACATAAAAGAAAATCCTACTAAAGTAAACCAGGCATATCTTTTAAATTTTAAGCTTTCTCCCTGAACTACTTTTGTATTTTTCATCCCTATCCCCCTATTTGGTAAAATTATACTTTCCCTATAAGGGTCTATTCTCCATATAAAAAGACTTTTCCTTTTATTTTTTATTTAAACGATCTTCTATATTAAGTGACTCCTTCAATAAAATAGTTGTAAGATAAAGGAAATTACTATTTTACATCGAATCCTTTATTAAACTACTATTCTAGTCTCCTATAAGATAGCCTTTAAATTAACTGAATATACTGGGGAGGGATCCTATGTTTTTAATTACTCACTCCATCATTGCAATGAGCAGTGTCACCTTTGTTCTTGGCTTAGTATATTTTTATATTTTTTTACAAAATCGTGAATATTATATGGGTCTTTGGGGATTTGGTTGGATGGTTTATTCTTTAAGTTTTATTCTCGATTTTTGCAAATTTGATGGATTAGATACTTCTATTTACATTATTTCAAAGCAAGGGGTCTATCTATTCATTAGCTTGCTCTTTCTTGTAGGTTCTTATATATTTTTAAAACAATCTATCCCAAAATTTTGGATATATTTTTCTATTATGAATAGTTTATGCATCCTCATTGCTTCTTTTTCATCAACTCTATTTCTACCTCTAATCATACACTCTGCAATTTTTTTATGTTTTATCTCTGTATACAATGGATTATTGTTTATTTTATATGCATTTGAAATAAAATTTCACGAAAAATATGTTACAGGATTTATGTTTATCATTTGGGGCATCTATAAAGGATATTATCCCTTTATTCATCCCAAGTTTTGGTTAGCCCCTTGGAGTTATTTAGGCGGTGCTATATTCATCAATATCCTTAGTATCCTAATCCTGCTTATTTATTTTAAAAGAAATAAAATAGATTTAATTCAGCGTGAAAAACGTTTTCGCCTCTTAGCTGAAAATGCTAAAGATCTTATTTACCTATATTATCCTAAACCTATTTCAAAATTTGAGTATATAAGCCCAGCAATTATACCCATGATGGATTATACTCCAGAAGAACTATATGAAAATCCTAAGCTATTTTTTCATCAAATACATCCAGATGATCTTCATAGCCTTCACGAAGCTTTCAAGAACCCGGTAAAATCTTCTTCGCCATCTATCACACTACGTTTATTTCGTAAAAATGGATCTCTCATATGGGGTGAGTTGCATCATACCATTATTTCAGACAAATCGGGAAATGTAATAGCTATAGAAGGAATTCTTCGAGATATTACAGCCCGTAAAAAAGTAGAAGACGATCTTTTTCGAATGGAAAAATCGCGTTATGAGCTAATTACCAATGTATCTCATGAACTAAGAACTCCTATCACTTTAATTCAAGGATATATAGAAGCTATGTTAGATGGTGTCATTACTAATTCAAATGATTTTAAAAAATATCTAAAACTTATTCACAATAAAGTTTTAGGCCTTAGTCGTTTAATCAATGATTTATTTCAACTAACTCAATTAGAAGCTAAAGAAATAGACTTTCAATTATATGAAATTCCTATTCATCAATTCATTCAACAGCTCTACCACAAGTATGAATTAGACGTAAAAAATGCAGGGCTAAACTTTGAACTGCATCTCCCTTTTGAATTGCAAGAGGATCATCGTCTCATTGTAACCATTGATGCGAATCGAATGGAACAAGTATTTTCCAATTTAATTTTTAATGCGATCAAGCATACTCCCACTGGTGGGACCATCGTCATTTATTATACTATTGTCCCTTATCATGCTAAATCTAATTTAGTAAATAAAGATCATCTTAAAAACGTATATAGCCTTGAAGATCATTCCCTACACCCTCTTCCTAGCCATGAAGTCATCATAAGTATTCAAGATAACGGATCAGGTATTTTTCCAGAAGATCTTCCCTTTCTCTTTGATCGCTTCTATAAAGGAAATCAATCTCAAGTTTCAAAGGGTCGGGGTTTAGGGTTATCCATTGCTAAAGAAATTGTATCCTATCATGGTGGACGTATATGGGCAAAAAATAATCCTACCCAACAAGGTAGTACTTTTTCTTTCACCTTACCCCTTTACCTTTGAGCCTATCCTTTTATGTTATAAAAATAGATCACCAAAATGGTGATCTATTCTTCTAACATAAATTTTTCAAATAATTCTTCATCCGTTGGCTGAGTAGCTTTAATGGGTGCTGATACCCAAGTTACATTAATCAAGTGTCTCCAGTTTACATTTGCAGATGCAATATTTCCTCCCCAAGTCCCACACCCTAAAGTTAAGGTCATAGGCATACCATTTGTCCATGCTCCACTGTTTGCTAAGCATTGTGGTTGTCTCACCATTACACGACTTGTTTTTGTATTTAATGCTAATGCTAAAATCCTTTCTTCATCATTTGAATGAATTCCACAAGAATGACCTCTTCCATGATAAGAAGTAATATCATTTACTTTATCGATTGCTTCCTGAAATTCACCATATTTGAAGAGCGTTGTTACAACAGATAATTTTTCTCCTGAGAATGGATAATCTGCTCCTATACCGCTTTCTTCAACCATGAAAAATTTTTTCCCTTCTGGAAGAACAATGCCCGCCTCAGCAGCAATTACTTCTGGTGCTTGTGCAACAATTTTTGAACTTAAGTGTCCATCAATCCACATAGCATTTTGAAGTTTTTCTTTTTCGTCTCCCTTTACTAAATATCCACCTTCAACTTCCATAGCCTTAATGAAATCATCATAGATCCCAACTTGCACGACACATGAATTTTCTGTAGAACAACTTGTTGCAAAATCAAAAGTTTTACTTCTCATAATTTTATTTGCAGTTTCTTTTAAGTCTATAGTTTCATCTATTACTGTCACTGCATTTCCTTGTCCAACCCCATATGCAGGTGTTCCTGAACTGTAAGCAGCTTTTACCATCCCTCCACCACCAGTAGCTAGTACTAAATCAGCTTGTGCCATTAATTCTCCACTTATATCCATAGATACTTGTTCCACTGGAATAACTAAATCTTCTGGTGCTCCATATTTTTTAAGGGTTTCACGCATAATATTTACAATATACGTATTCGTATTTTTTGTTCTTGGATGGGGTGCTAGTATAATTGCATTTCTACCTTTAATGGCGAACATTGCTTTTAGGACGGGTGTTGCCTCTGGATTTGTACAAGGTAAAAGAGCTGCAATTACCCCAACAGGCTTTGCAATTTTCATGATTTTCTTTTCATCATCTCTTTCAATAACCCCTACTGATTTTTGACCTTTCATATCGCGAAGACCACCGCGGATTTTTGTCATAAGCTTTGCATATTTTCCCTCATAGTTTCCAAGATTAGATTCTTCTACTGCCATTGTGGCAATTTTATCTGCTGTTTCAGGTTTTACAATATTCCAAGCAATGGCCATACAAAGCTCATCTACCTTTTCTTGTGTGAATTTGTCTGCAATCCCTTGTGCCTTTTTTGCTCTGTCTATCAGACTTTTCACATATTCTTTTACATTTTGATTCATTTTAATTCCTCCTTTAAATAATATTGAAATTACATCATAAACTACTTAAATCTCTTAATCTATAACCCACTAAAAACTATTCTTTACACACTTTAAATCCCTTCTCTCAAATATAATTATAAATTCTTCTCTTAAAATCTATATCAAGAGAAGTTAAAGTTTTACTAAAGTTTTCCACAATAAAAACCAATCACAATTTGTGATTGGTTTTTATTGATTGCCCTATGATCTTCTATTTTAACTTTAATCCATCCTCCGTTTGTTCAATCTTTTTTTCCTTTAATAATCTTCCTACTGCTCTCTTAAAAGCAGACTTACTCATTTTTAAATGATATTTTATTTGTTCTGGACTACTTTTATCATTCAATGGAAGAAATCCTTCTCTTTTGTTCATTTCTTCTAAAATTATTTCTGAATCTACATTCATCTGCTTGTATGCAATCTTTCTTGTAGATAAATTAAGTTTTCCATCTTCTCTAACTTCAGTAATCCTTGCATCTATTTCATCGCCATTTCTTAACTCTTGAAAATATGCATTTTCAGGTATTAATCCTATGTATTGACCCTCTACTGCTACAAAAGCACCCATGTCCCTTTTAATCAAATAGACAATTCCTTTTACCCGATCCCCTTTATTATAAACACCATCGGTTTTTAAGTGTTTTTCAACATCTGTAGTAGCACTAAGTCTTCCACTTTTATCTACATAAACAAAAACCAAATACTTTTTACCTTCTTGTACCTTATATTTTTGCTCGCTAAAAGGTAAAAATAAATCCTTTTCTAATCCCCAATCCAAAAATGCTCCTATTTTTGTAGTTTGAACAACTTTTAGATAAGCCAATTGTCCTACCTCAGCTAGTGGTTTCTTTCTCGTTGCAATCAAACGATCCTCAGAATCTCTATAAATAAATACTTCTAAAAGATCCCCTTCCTTTGCATCTTCTGGCACCTGTCTCTTTGGAAGAAGAATATTATCACTTCTATTATCTGTGCCTCCATCTAAGTAAGCTCCTATGGTTTCTATGTTCATAATTTTCAGTTCTTGAAATTTACCGATATTTATCATATTGTTTCCACCTTTACTTTTATTTGTAAGTTCTCCTTATAGCTATTCCCTTTTTAGATTTACTATTTTCTTAATGAATATACAAAGTATTCATCTATTTTCACAGGAGAATATCTCTATTTTTTTAATGACAGTCTACCCTATTTTCAACTTCTTATTCATATTAATTTCTCAAAGTTGCTTTTATTCTATCTGGCTTTAAAAGCATGTCAAATACATCTTTTATATGATTCACTACAATATCACATACTAATAACAATTTTCCACTAACCCCTTCAGGTCCAATTACGCCAATAGAAATAATACATTCTTGAGACATTAGTATATCATTGTATCCATTCCCTACACAAATAGTTTTTTCTCTATCTAATTTTTCTACGATCTCCTTTTTACATGCTCCTGCATTTTCATGGGGAAAGGTTTTTATAACAACATCTATATCCTTACATGATTCCTTTACCGTTCCATAGGTATCTGCTGTTGCAATGTATACATTTAAAAATTTATTGATTTTCTCTAACATATCTTTTGTATCCCTTGACATATTACCGTCTACAGCAAGGGTTCCATTGTAATCAAATACAATATTTTCAACTTCTATAAGATTCCTTCCAGGAATATGAATTTTCAACATATGTACTCCTTTCTTATATCTGTGAACCTGTTCAATTCATTATTTATCAATTTACTTTTGCAAGTACGCATCTATAGTATATATTACAAATATCATTTTATATGTATTTAACTAAGGAATCAACAATTTCCCCTTATTCGGGTATAAACACATAAAAATTTATTCATAATTATTATGTATATTTGGAATCCTAAAGGTATAAAAAGGGTCTTAAAGGAGGTACACTATGCAACCATTTGAAATTAAAAACAATATCTACTGGACAGGTGTTTTAGATCCAGACTTAGAAGTTTTCGATATCATTATGAAAACCCCTTATGGTTCTACTTATAATTCCTATTTTATTAATGACCATAAAAAAGTTTTAATCGATACAGTAAAAGCAAATTTCAAAGATGAATTTTTAGATAAACTAAAGAATTTAATAGATATCAATCGCATTGACTATGTAATTATTAACCATACAGAACCAGACCATGCTGGAAGCTTGAAATATCTATTAGAAATAAATCCAAATATAGAGGTTTTTTGTACAAAAGCTGCAAGCATCTTTTTGAAAGAACAAGTCAATCAAGATTTTAAAATCCATGTTATTTCTGATGGAGAAATATTAGATATTGGAAGCCGTCAGCTCAAATTTATCACAGCCCCTTTCCTCCATTGGTCTGATACCATGTTTGTTTATAGTGAAAATGATAAAACTTTATTCAGCTGTGATTGTTATGGGGCTCATTACTCAAAACTAGAACCCAAATCAGTAAATAATGAAGAATATATAGACGCATGTAAACATTATTATAATGCTATCATGAAGCCTTTTGCACAGCATTATTTAAAAGCCCATGAAAAAATTAAAAATATGAATATTGAAATAATCCTCCCCTCTCATGGGCCAATACTTTCAGAAAATCCAGGGAAGAATATTGAGCTTTATCTAAAATGGTCCAACGAAGAATTCTCAAAACGCAATCAAAAACAAGTAGCTCTTCTTTATTTATCTGCTTATAAAAATACAGAATTAATGGCAGAAAAAATAAAGGAAGGCTTAGAATCTTCTGATGCAAAAGTCATATTTGTAGATGCGCAAAACGAGGATCTTTCTTTTCTTCATGAGGTTATTAATACCTCAAAAGGAATTATTTTAGGTTCCCCAACTATCAATAAAACCATGGTAAAACCCATATGGGATCTTTTATCCATCATAGATCCTATGGCAAATACAGGTAAAATCGCAGGAGTTTTTGGTTCATATGGTTGGAGTGGAGAAGGAATCAAAATGGCTAACACCTTATTAAAACAAATGGGTTTTAAAATGATTTTAGACCCTTTAGAAAAAAAATTTACGCCTTCTGAAGAAACCTTCAAACAATGTATGGCTTTCGGTAAAAAATTCGCAGAAAATATTTAAAAAACCACAAACAATTTGTTTGTGGATTTCCTTTTAAATATTTTTTCTAATAAAGCTTCCTGTAATAGGATAAGAATAATCCATATCTTTACATACTCGTATGGTTGCAAGTACTGGAAGAATTAGCCCTGCAAACCAAATAATCATTAAAAATGGTAGCCCGATTAATAGAATACTTAAAACACCAAAAATAGCACCTAAAATAGCCATTCCTATTTGAAATGCCAATGCTTCTTGTGCTTGATTTTTAACAAATCCATTACTAGCAAGTAACATAATAATCAATGGAGCAATAATAGGAAGTCCTACCAACCAACCTAAATGAGCTACACTACACAATAATTTTTGCTCTGTCGTAAGCATACTACATCTCTCCTTATCTACATTTAAAATTATAGTTGCTTAGCGTTGAATTTTAACATATAATACATAAAAATAGTTATTCTTCATCTTTTTAAAAATAACTCTTCATCTTTTTTAACAGATTAAAAAACGCTCAAAACTATTTTGAAATATTATATCATATATATTTATATTATAAAATATTTTTGTAAATGTGCTATTATCGATCTAAGGGGGTAATAATAATGACAATTGCTGCATTTTTTGATGTTGATGGTACCTTGTACCGTAATTCTTTAATGGTAGAACACTTTAAAAAACTTGTAAAATACGAAGTACTAGATGCATCTTTATGGCATAGCCATGCGAAAAACACCTATAACAATTGGGATAAAAGACAAGGAAACTATGATGATTATCTTCTTGAAATCGCCCATATTTATATAGATTCCATGAAAGGTTTAAATCAAAAACAAATGGATTTTATTGCAAATCAAGTGATTCATCTAAAAGGAGATCGGGTCTATCGATATACTCGCCAGCGTATCCATTGGCACAAAGAGCAAGGTCATAAAGTAATCTTTATTTCTGGCAGTCCATCTTATTTAGTAGAAAAGATGGCAAACAAATATAATGTCATAGATTTTAAAGGAACAGAATATCTTACAGATGAAAATGATAATTTCACAGGTGAGATTATTCAAATGTGGGACTCAGAAAATAAACAAAAAGCTATGCTTTCCTTTAAAGAAAAATATAAAATTGATATGGAACATAGTTATGCGTATGGAGATACCAATGGCGACTTTTCCATGTTTGAAATGGTAGGTTGCCCTATTGCCATTAATCCTACAAAAGAACTTTTACAAAATATTAAAATGAATAAAGAAATGCAAAAAAAGATACAAATTGTAGTAGAAAGAAAAGATGTAATCTACAAAGTAGATTCATCTGTTGATATTTATTAGATCCATGATTCAAAAAAATTTGGGCACCCTCTGGTGCCCATTTCCATAGCAATTTTTTGAATCTGAAAGAAAGGAGTTTTTCTTATTTATATTTATTCTACAATTGTTTAAATTTTCCTTCTTCTTTTTTTAATATTGTAAATTTTTAAACATCTATTCAATACCATATTTCCACAGCTTCTCGTATAGACTAGATCTGCTAATATTAAGAATTTTCGAAGCTTTTGTTCTGTTTCCATTTACGCGTTTTAAGCAGTCTAATATGGCTTCTTTCTCTACTTCATCTAATATACTTTTTAAATCTTTATCTCCTCTTGTTTTCATACTTACCTCTGTTTTTCTTATATGCATAGGCAAGTGATTCATTTGTATTTCTTTTCCATAATCGACCAAATTTATAGCTCTTTCTAAAACATTCTCTAACTCTCTTACATTCCCTGGCCAATCATAATTTTTCAAATAGTTTATTGCCTCTTTAGAAATCTTTGTTACATAATTTCCAACTTGCGCAGATATTTTTTTTAGCAAATATTTAATCATTGGTTCTAAATCATCAATACGCTCTCGAAGAGATGGTATATAAATGCTCATAACATTTAATCGATAATATAAGTCTTCTCGAAATTCCCCTTTTTCTACCATTTCCTCAAGATTTCTATTGGTTGCAGCAATAATTCTCACATCTAAAGGAATATTCTTTGTTCCCCCTACTCGCTCAACTTCTTTTTCTTGTAGCACTCTTAAGAGTTTTGCCTGCATACTTTGAGGCATATCTCCAATTTCATCTAGAAAAATACTTCCTCCATTTGCCAATTCAAATTTTCCTATTTTCCCCCCCCGTTTTGCACCTGTAAAAGCACCTTCTTCATATCCAAACAATTCTGATTCTAAAAGTTCAGCTGGTATTGCTGCACAGTTCACCTTTATAAAAGGTCCCATTGCTCGATTGCTAGCAGCATGAATTGCATGAGCAAACAATTCTTTACCCGTTCCACTTTCTCCTCGAATCAATACATTAGAATTGGTATGAGTAGCCTTTTCAGCTAAATATTTTGTCTCTTTTAATTTATTACTTACGCCAATAATATTATCAAAGTTATATTTTGTTCCACTTACTTGCTTTAATGCATCTTTATAATATTCAAGTTCATGCTCTATTTGATTAATCTTAGAAGCCAAAACATTTACTTCTTGTATATCTTTAAACATAATCTTTCCAATAGCTCCAACAACTTTACCTTTTTTGTATATAGGTGTTCTCATTACAACAATGTGTTTTCCTCTTACCTTTTGCAGCTCTCCGATTTCTTCTTTTCCTGTCTTTACAACAATATGAAGTCTTGTTGTATCTATAATCTCTGTAGCATGTCTTCCTATAATATCTTTTTTATTTCCTCCTAAAAATTTTGCATAGGGTTCATTAATCATTGTAATATATCCCTTTTCATTAACAACAATAATCCCCTCGTAAGCTTTATCTATAATAGTCCTTAAGATTTCAGAAGCATTCTTTTCATTTTCTAATGCTTCTGTCACTCTTTTTAGGTCTGTAATATCTTGAAATATAGCTACTGCTCCTACTATTTCTGCATCCTTTATAATAGGTGTTCTATTAATCACTAATGTCCTGTTATTAAATACTTCCTTTTTCCCCAATTCTATTTGTCCAGTTTTTAATACTTCCGGAAGTCTTGTATTAGAAAGGATATTACGTACAGCATTCCCTACTGTATTTTGTGCCTTTGCCCCTAATATCCTTTCTGCAGAATGATTATACACAATAATATCTTCATTTTTATTGATTGCAATAATCCCATTATAGGTAGAATCTAAGATAGCATTAAACTCATTCACTAAATACTGTTGACTATGAAAATAATCTTTTATAATTTTATATTTTTGAATAAATCCTTTAAATCTTTCTTCCTCATCTACTACAACCAAATGCTGATCAATCATTGGAAAAACTGTTTCTATTTTATCCTCTTCTTTGATCATGACAAATTTATCCTTTATCAACTCATCCATGCTACCAAATGAAAGTTCGTGATCTAACATATGATTGTATAAATTATTTTTTGAAACAATATTTTTAACATGATAACTCTCGTCTACGATAGGAATAAACTCCAAAAAATGATCTTTTAATAAAGCAACCGCATCTTCTAATTTACTGTCCTTTGTAATAGACAGTGTACTATATATGGTATAATCCTTTACTTTCATTGGTCTTGCCTCCTCAACCCTTTAAAAATACCCATGAATACACCTATTATATCATAACTTTATCTTTTTTTTGTATGAATAAATGAACACAATAAATTATATAAAATCATCATTAAATATATTGACAATCATTCTCACTTTCTATATACTTATAATACATAAATAATTAAAAATTATTGTTGTTTTAACATGATAATGATTTTCATTTTATGATTATATTAATTATTATTACTATATAGATACGGAGGAGTTGTCCTATGACACTTGATTTAATAGGAAAAGGTCAAAAACTAGAAATTGTTCACATTCCAGATTCATCTATTCGTGCACAAGCTATACGTTTAGGTATTTACGAAGGCGCAAGACTAACATGCTCAGAAAAATTACCTGCAGGTCCTGTAATCCTTCAAAATAGAATGCAAGAAATTGCTATTGGAAGAAATTTAGCAAAAAAAATAGCCATTAAGTCTATTGCTTAAGTTCCCTAAGGAGGTTTTTCAATGAGTTGTCATAATCCAATAGAAAATATGTCTATACCAAAAGATACAAAAAAAATCGTATTAGCGGGTAATCCCAATGTTGGAAAATCTGTTTTCTTCAATGCTTTAACAGGTATATATGTTGATGTTTCAAATTTTCCTGGCACAACCGTTGATATAAGCATGGGAAAATATAAAGATTCAGTTGTCATGGATACTCCAGGGGTATATGGCGTATCCTCTTTTAATGATGAAGAAAGAGTTGCAAGAGATGTTATTTTATTTGCAGATGTTATCTTAAATGTTGTAGATGCAGTCCATCTAGAGAGAGATTTATTCTTAACCCAGCAAATTATTGATATGGGAATTCCTATGGTCATCGCTTTAAATATGATGGATGAAGTAAAAAGAAATGGACTTAAAATCGATATCAAAAAGCTTTCTGAAAAGTTAGGTGTAGAAGTCATTCCTACAACAGCTGTTAAAAAAGAAGGATTCGAGGAAATAAAAGCTGCTTTAGATAGAGCAAAATCTGGAAATAGTATTCCTAAAGTAAAAGATTTAATGACTCAAGTAATTGATTATGTAGATGTAGAAGCAGAAGCACTTCTTGTAGTGGAAGAAGACGAAAATGTATTAAAAAGACATGATCTTGAGAACAATTATGGAAAAAGAGAACAAATTTATAAGCTGAGACGAGATCGTGTAGACAAGGTGGTAGAAGAAGTCATATCTGAAACCAACGAAGGAGCATCTTTTAAAACAAAACTAGGAAGATGGATGTTAAGTCCCATCACAGGTATCCCTATTTTATTTATAGCTCTTTTTATCACTTATCAATTAATTGGTGTATTTGTTGCACAAACAGTAGTAGGGATCACAGAAGAAGTGATTATGGGACAATATTATTATGATTTTGTCATGGGGATTCTTACAAATTTTGTAAGTGAAACGAGTTTTGTGGGCAAACTCCTTATTGGAGAATTTGGAATTCTTACAATGGCTCCGGTTTACTTATTTGGTCTATTACTTCCTTTAGTAGCTGGATTTTATTTTATTCTTTCGATTATGGAGGATTCTGGATATCTTCCTAGAATAGCTGCTTTAGTAGATCGACTACTTACATTCTTTGGTCTTAACGGACGCGCCATTATTCCAATTATTCTTGGCTTTGGCTGTGTTACTATGGCAACCATTACAACTCGTCTATTAGGTTCAAAGAGAGAGCGTTTTATTGCCACTATGCTTTTAGGGTTGGCCATTCCATGTTCTGCACAACTAGGAGTTATTGCAGGTCTCATCGCTCCCCTAGGTGCAAAAATGTTTTTATTATATGCTATAACTATATTTATCGTATTTGTATTAACAGGAACAATCTTAAACAAGATTATGCCTGGTGAATCAACGGATTTATTAATAGATCTTCCACCTATTCGAGTACCTATTTTGAAAAATGTACTTAAAAAAACATATCTTAAATCAAAAGCTTTTATATTTGAAGCAGGTCCATTATTTGTTTTAGGTGCTATAATTATTACTATAATGGATCATACGGGTGTATTAACTATGATTTCAGATGCTTTAGCTCCTGTTACTGTAGGTTTTTTAAAGCTTCCTAAAGAAACAGCCCAAACTTTTATTATGGGCATCATAAGACGTGATTTTGGTGCAGCAGGTCTTAGCACTTTAGTTCAGCAAGGTCTTTTGAATCCATTACAAACAGTTGTATCATTAGTTGCTATCACCTTATTTGTACCTTGTATTGCAGCCATCATGGTTATTTTTAAGGAAAGAAGCTGGCAAGAATCAGCCCTTATATGGATCGGTAGTTTTATCATATCCTTCTTAACAGCAGGAATCCTTGCTCAAATTGTTTTATAAAAAATCTTTCTATAGATGATAAAAGCATATTACCAAAGGTAATATGCTTTTATTATTTCTTTTTTATATTCCAATACACAACACCTAATAAAATAACAATCCCTGTATTAAATAGAATAAAAGCTCTATAGGAGAATTTTTCTTTTTTGCTTTCTTTCTCTTCTCTTTCTATTTTTTCATCTGATTTTTCTTCTTTATTGTTTTGATGGATAATTCCATATTTTTCTTTTATTTCAACAGGTAATTGCTTTAATTCTTGTTCTGCCCATACTTTAATGACTTGCCTATCTCTTTTTCCTTTTACAATACATTTTAGCATTTGTATATAATCATCTATATTTCCGCTTTTTTTGTAAAGCATTGATAATTGATATAAATTCTTTTCTTCAAAAACACCATTGGTTTTAAAATAATAAGCCGACTTTTCATATTCTCCTTTTTCCAATAAAATCATAGCTCTATAATAATCTAACCAATGAATCATTCTTATGGCATATTTAGATATCTGATCCTCTTGGCTCTCTTTATATTTCTCTATTTGGTCCATATTTGCCCACGAATCATCATAATTTCCTTTCGTATAGTTCTCATAAGCTTTTTTACCCAAATTCTGTATTTGCCATAGTTCTTTATCACTTGGAGAAAGAGAAACCTCTAATAAATCCTTTTTTTCATTTCTAATAACATCCTTACTATAAAGGGCTATATTAAAATCTGGTTCTAGATTATAAAATTCCCAGATTACTTTTTTCTCCTCTGGCATGACTTTTACCTCTACCTTTTTATTCTTTTTATACTTTTCATAATCTAATATTTCAAAGTTCTCTGGATCAAAATCTGATTCAAATTCCATAGTAATTTTTCCATATTTAATAGCTTTATTCCAACCCCCCCCATTCTTTAACACATATTCAATAACTTCTCCTCCTATTCCATCAGAGGATAAATGCATCCAATAAGTATTCTTAATCCTTTTCATCTCTTCTTCATCAAATGACATTTCCCACATATACCAGTTAGGCCCATATCCTTCTTTTTCTACTCCTTTTTTTAGAGGATTAGAAACCTTTTTTCCATCTATCTCTACCTTGAAATCATGTAATTGACTATTCACTTCTTGAATTTTATCCCCTATGCCACATGCAGGAATTCCAACTCTATTTTTTTCCTTTTTTCCTGTATTTTTTAAAACAAATTCACTTTCAACATGAGCTATCCCTTTATCAACCTTTATTTCCACTTTTTCTGACATCATTTGAACAGATGTATCTAAAATTGGATATATGGTATCTCCTTTTCCTCCTAATATACTTTCCTCAGCATATGTTGTAAAATTTAAGATATATACTAGACTTAGCAATATGTATAATTTTTTCATAATCCATCCTCTTTTCTCTATAAAAAAGAGCTCTAAAATTGAGCTCCTAACCTTCTAATTGTGCTACAAAGCACCAACTATTATTTTCTTTCACAAACTTTAGTTTGTACGCATAAGTTTTATTCTCATAGTTTTCTTCTACATCCACATAAGCAATATTCTCACCCTCATACCTAATGTCCGAATAAGTTAATGCTTTTAGTTTTCCATTCCCATTATCTGTAATAACATTTTTTAATCTGTATACGCTAAACCCTTCTGGTATATTTCTTTTATAGATTTCACTTGACATTGTATAAATAAGCTTTGATGCTTCCCTTTTGTCAAGATTTCCTTGAGAAGTTCGTAACAATATTTCCTTCCATACATCTAATATATTATGAATATTACCTAAATTTGAAAGGTTAATAGGGGGTAACTCTTCTATTTCTTCTATTTCTTCTACTTCTTCTATTTCCTCTGTTTCTTGTTCTTCCATATCCTCATACGTCATTTCTTGTTGTCGATATTTTATATAAGCATCTGCCTGTGCATTATCAGCTATAGAATATCCCACAAATATTCCAAGTAATCCTCCTAACATAGCACAGGTGCAAAATATCAAAACACCTACTACTACATTCTTACCATTCATCTTCTCACCTCTTTATTTTTCCGTCAAATTTCCACATACATAGTCTATCATAATTAGTCATATTTTTCATTATATTCCTGTAAAAAAGAGTTTCCCAAAACACCTAAATTTTTAACGATTTCTATAGCTCCACTATAAATATTCAACTTTGAATTTTAATCTTTTTTACGAAATATACAAAAAATTCAAAATTAACTATTGACATACTATTGATTTTTATATAAAATTAATAAAAATCAAATATTATTCTTATCCAGAGAGGTGGAGGGATCTGGCCCTTTGAAACCCGGCAACCAGCATAAATCATGCAATGGTGCCAATTCCAGCGGTATGTTACCGACAGATGAGAGCATTCGAATATAAACTTCTTTCACTGTTGAAAGAAGTTTTTTATTATCTTTTGAAAAAATAATAATTTATAGCTATCCCATAAATCCTATGCATTGAGATCTTAAAAATTATTTATACGAAAGAGGTGTTGTAAATGTTGATAAAAGATTTATACAAAAACAAAAAACCAGTTATTTCCTTCGAAATTTTTCCACCTAAAAAAGATGGTCCTATTGAAACCATTTATACGACTATTGAAGCATTGAAAGATTTAAAGCCTGATTTTATTAGTGTTACTTATGGTGCTGGTGGAAGTACAACAAAAAAGACTGTTGAAATTGCTTCTATTATTAAGAATAAATACCATATTGAAGCATTAGCCCATCTTACTTGTGTAACATCGACAAAAGATGAAATTACAGCTATTTTAAACAATTTACAAGAAAATAATGTAGAAAATATTCTTTCTTTAAGAGGTGATTTCCCACAAGATCCAAATTTTGAGTTTCCAGATCCCCTTCACTATCAATACGCAAAGGATTTAATCGCTCATATAAAGAAAAGTCACCCTTTTAGCATCGGAGCTGCATGTTATCCTGAAGGTCATATTGAGTGTAGTAGCTTGGATAAAGATCTACATTATTTAAAAGAAAAAGTGGCTACAGGTACTGACTTTTTAATCAGTCAACTTTTCTTCGAAAATGAAATATTTTACGATTTTAAAGAAAAAATGGACAAACTAAATATCAATATCCCTATTTCAGCTGGAATCCTTCCAGTTCTTAATAAAAAACAAATTGATTATATTGTTTCCCTCTGTGGATGCCATCTGCCAAAGAAATTCACTAGAATCATTGAAAAATACGAGCATAAACCTGAAGCTTTAAAGGAAGCAGGTACTGCGTATGCTATCGAACAGATTATTGATTTGCTTTCCTGGGGAATCGATGGTATTCATATTTATACTATGAATCGTCCAAAAACTACTCGAAAAATTATAGACAATATCTCTACTATCCGAAATGTATTAATAGAGGGATAATCAATGGAACTTAAA
This sequence comes from Crassaminicella profunda, assembly GCF_019884785.1. GTDB lineage: Bacteria > Bacillota > Clostridia > Peptostreptococcales > Thermotaleaceae > Crassaminicella > Crassaminicella profunda. Next base: position 843,931 of record NZ_CP082326.1, on the reverse strand, counting down.
AAAAAAGAAATCCTACGTTATTTAGGATATAACAGCCAAAAAATTGATTCACAAACAAATATTCTCATTAATGAATCCATCAAAGAAGTACAAGGATTACTCCATAAATATTATATCTATAAAATTTTTGATATAGAAAAAAATCATACGAAAATCCACTTAAAAAATACGCATATATTTCTTGAAGGAAAGGATATCTATAAGCATTTGTTTCAATCCGAAAAATGTGTCATCTTAGCTGTAACTCTTGGAAACATTATTGATCAAAAGATAAGATATTATAGTAAAGTAAGCTTAAGTAAAAGCTTAATCTTTGATGCATGTGCTACAACTGCAATAGAAGCTATCACAGATTCAATAGAAGAAGAAATTATAGCCTATGCAAAAGAAAATAATTTTTATACCACCTATCGATATAGCCCTGGCTATGGGGATTTTCCCCTTTCTATTCAACCGGAGATTTTAAAAATTTTAGATGCACATGGAAAAATTGGACTTATATCCACTCCAGATTTTCTCTTACTTCCTAGAAAATCTGTCACAGCAATCATAGGACTTCAAAAAAATCCAATTTCAAAATATTTAAGAAGCTGTAAAAACTGTAATCTTTATCATACTTGTACCTATAAGAAAGAGGGGAACCATTGTGAACATAAAAGAATTAACCAGTAAAAAATTTGTATTTTTTGATGGCGCCATGGGTACTATGCTCCAAGCTGCTGGACTTGGTATAGGTGAAAATCCAGAAAGCTACAATCTTCTTCATCCTAACATCATCTTTGATATTCATAAAAAATATATAGATGCAGGAGCAGACATTATTACTACCAATACCTTTGGTGCCAATAGCTATAAACTAAAAGACTCACCCTATAGTGTAGAAACCATCATCAGTAGCGCTGTATCTATTGCCAAGAAAGCTTCCGAATCTAAGCTAGTGGCATTAGATATGGGTCCAATCGGTCAACTTTTAGAACCTATGGGTACCCTTACATTTCATGATGCTTATGAGATATTTAAAGAACAAGTCATCATTGGAGAAAAAAGCGGTGCAGATATTTTACTCTTAGAAACTTTATCCGACTTATATGAAGCAAAAGCTGCTATCCTTGCTGCCAAAGAAAATAGTTCTCTTCCAGTATTTTGCACTATGACTTTTCAAGAAAATGGTAGGACCTTAACAGGAACAACTCCTGAAACTATGGTTCATGTTCTTGAAGGTTTAGGGGTAGATGCCTTAGGGATTAATTGTTCCTTGGGTCCTAAAGAAATAATGCCCCTTGTTGAAAGGATATTAAAAGTAGCTAACGTTCCTGTAATGATTCAACCAAATGCAGGACTTCCAAAACTTATTAATGGAGAAACAGTCTTTGACCTGACCCCTGATAATTTCTCAAAAGAAATTCAAGCACTATCAGCTCTTGGTATATCCATTATCGGAGGCTGCTGTGGTACAAATCCAGCATTCATCAAAGCAGTCAAAGATTCACTCAAAAATTTATCTCCTGTAAAAACCAATCCTGTAAAAAATACAACAGTATGTTCTTCTACAAAAACAATTGTTATTGGAGACGGTGTGAAAATCATCGGGGAAAGAATTAATCCTACTGGTAAAAAGAAACTAAAAGCTGCATTAAAAGAAAATGCTTTAGATTATGTATTATCAGAAGCCATCAAGCAAAAGGAAGCAGGGGCAGATATACTAGATGTAAATATTGGTCTTCCTGAAATCAATGAAATAGAAACTATGACAAAGATCATAAAAGAAATACAAAGTATTATGGATCTTCCCCTTCAGATTGATAGTGCAAATCCGAAAGTCATAGAAGCAGGGGTAAGAATCTATAATGGAAAACCTATCATCAATTCTGTAAATGGTAAAAAAGAAAGCATGGAAGCAATTTTTCCCATTGCTAAAAAATATGGTGCTTGTGTCATCGGTCTTACTCTAGATGAAAAAGGTATCCCACATACAGCAGAAGAACGGGTACAAATTACAGAAAAGATACTCCATACAGCAAAACTTTACGGTATCCCTAAAGAAAATATACTAATCGATTGCTTAGTTTTAACTGCTTCTGCCCAACAAAAGGAAGTACTAGAAACCTTAAAAGCCATACGCCTTGTAAAAGAAAAATTTGGTGTAAAAACAGTCCTAGGGGTAAGCAACGTATCCTTTGGTTTACCTCAAAGAAAGCTTCTTACAAGAACCTTTTTAGCTATGAGTCTTTCCTATGGGCTAGATGCACCCATTATGGATCCTTTAGTAGAAGAAAACATAGAAACCATTGACACCTTCCATGTTCTTACTAATCATGATGAAGGCTCAAAAAAATATACAAATCGCTATAGAAAGGAAGTGAAAAAAGAAGTACCCGTAAATCAAGTAGAAAAAACCTTAAAAGAAATCATCATAGATGGCATAAAAGATGAAGCAGCCCTTAAAACAAAGGAGCTTTTAAAAACTTTAGACCCTATAACCATTGTAAATAATTATTTAATTCCAGCTCTTGATACAGTAGGAGATCAATTCGAAAAGGAAATAATCTTTCTTCCTCAATTGATTCGTTCTGCAGAAACAGTAAAATCTTCTTTCGAAGTAATTAAAGAACACCTGCGTACTACTGGAAATACAAATATCACAAAAGGAAAAATCATCCTTGCTACAGTAAAAGGAGATATTCACGATATTGGAAAAAATATTGTAAAAGTACTTTTGGAAAACTATGGTTTCCATATATTAGATCTAGGAAAGGATGTACCTATAGAAACTGTAGTGAAAACTGCAAAAGAACAAAATATCAAACTTATAGGTCTTAGCGCTCTTATGACCACCACTGTAAAAAATATGGAGGAAACCATCAAATCCATAAGAAAAAACAATATTGACTGTAAAGTCTTCGTAGGCGGTGCTGTTCTTACAAAAGAATATGCCAACATGATCGGTGCAGATTATTATTGTAAGGATGCTAGAGAATCTGTAACCATTGCACAAAAAATATTTGATATTTAAAAAAGGAGCAGCACGCTGCTCCTTAAGATATTTTTATACGCATATTATCAATCAATCTGGTATTTCCAAATTTCACTGCAAGGGCAATCAGTACCTCTCCTTGTAACTTTTCTATATCTTGTAAATTTTCAGCATCTACAACCTCTACATAATCAATTTTTGCTAAGGGTTCTGTTTGAATATTATTAATAATAAAATCCTTTATTTTTAACCCATCTCTCTCTCCATTTTCAATCATCTCTTTTGATTTAAAAAGAGATTTTGATAAAATGAGTCCTGCTTTTCTCTCTTCATCATTCAAATAGGTATTTCTTGAACTTAATGCTATTCCATCTTCTTCTCTTACAATAGGACAAGGAATAATTTCTAAATCCATATTTAAATCTCTTACCATTTGTTTGATCACCACTACTTGTTGTGCATCCTTTTGTCCAAAATAAGCTCTATGAGGTACTACTATATTAAATAATTTACAAACTACTGTAGTAACCCCCCTAAAATGTCCTGGTCTTGACGCTCCACATAATTTATCTGTTATTTTATAAGTTTCTACATACGTATTATAGCCCTTTGGATACATCTCAGCTACAGAAGGATGGAATACTAAATCAGCTCCAGCACTTTTCGCCAATTTACTATCTCTTTCTAATTCACGAGGATAACTTTCATAATCTTCTCCCTCTCCAAACTGGGTTGGATTGACAAATACACTCACTACTACAAAATCATTTTCCTCTTTTGCTTTTCGAATCAATGATAAATGTCCTTCATGAAGGTATCCCATAGTAGGAACGAGTCCAATTTTTTTTCCTTCTCTTTTTTCTTTTTCAATCACTTCTCTTATTTTTTTCACAGCTTCAACAACAAACATCCGTTTCCCTCCTAAGTTCTCTATGAGCCCACAGAAAGATTAAAGAATAAAATTTATACAAAAATACCTTGCTGAGTATAGGCTCGCAAGGCATGAAAATTTCTTTATACTCAACTGTCTCTGTCCTAAAGGCTCAAAGCAGATCTATTAAATTTTATTTTTAATAATTTATAAAAGGTATAGTTCTTACGATACTATCCAATTTTATTTTAGCATAAGCCTTTTCTTCATACAATAAGGAATGTATACTTTATCCTTAAATTATCTATTCGTATGTTTTCTAAAATTTCCAATAGAAAAACTTACAATACTATGCATTTCTGCATAATACTACTAGACATATTGTACCTTTTTAAAGTAGATACTATTAACAAGCTATAAAAAGAGGTGATCAGCATGGCAAGAAAACCTGTAGTTAGAGAAGCAAGACAAGCTCTTAATCAATTCAAGGCAGAAATTGCCAATGAATTAGGACTTCCTATGAAAAATACCAATTTAACGAGTAATATCACTTCAAGAGAAGCTGGTAAAAAAGGTGGCCAACTTGGTGGAGAAATGACTAAGCGATTGGTTGAAAATGCTTCAAAAGATATGGCCTATAAGAGCGATTTACTTCCTCCTGATTTAGATTAAAAGGATGAACAATTATGTTCATCCTTTTTATTTCACTCCAAAATTAGCAAGTAATATCACGTCTTCATCCGTTTCATTTTTAATACCATGTGGCACACCAGCAGGTGCTGAAATCATAGTTCCAACTTTTAATGGTATTCTTTCTTCATTTACTAGAACAGATGCAGTTCCTTCTAGTATATAGAATGCCTCTGTTACATCATGGGTATGTACAAGTATTTCTCCCCCTGGTACTATTTTTATATACTTATTTGTTACATCCATACCATCTTCTTTTTTCACAAGATCCTTAGCGTAAACACCTTTAAATTGTGGTACTTCTACCCAATTTATTTCATTTACATTCCACACAAGCGTTTTCATGACAATCCCTCCATTTATTTAAGTCTATACAAAATTCTTTTTTATCAATTATATCATAAAGTCCTATTTCCCCCTATGTTTTACATCTTTTTATTTATGCCAATTAATCATCTGCTTATTCACCAATTATAAACATAAAAGATTGAAATGAATTTTCTCCCCCTCCACTTATAAAAAAGGATATAGAATAAATAGTCATATTAACTATCTATCCTATATCCATACTATTATATTTAAACTTTTTCATCCTTTTTTATCATGAAGAAATATCCTTAGAACAACCCTATAATTTCACCGTTTTTCAATATATCTATACCATTTGCAGCGGGTACCTTTGGTAGCCCTGGCATGGTCATAATATCTCCAGTTAATGCTAATAAAAATCCTGCTCCAGCTGATATTCTAACATTTTTTACTGTAATTTTAAACCCTGTTGGTTTTCCTAAAAGTTTTGGATTATCAGATAGGGAATACTGTGTTTTTGCTACACATATAGGCATTTTATCTAATCCTAGTTTTTCATACTTTTCAATTTCCTTATCCGCTTTAGAAGTAAAATCAACACCCTCTGCACCATATATTTCTTTTGCGATGATTTCAATCTTTTCTTTAATAGAAAGGTTCACATCATAAAGAGGTTTAAAATCTGCCTCTCCTGATTCACATAAGGCTACAACTTTCTTAGCAAGTTCTATTCCACCTTCTCCACCCTTTGCCCAAACATCTGATAAAACCACATTTACTCCTAATTTTGCACATTTTTCTTCAATAAGATTTAATTCATCTTGTGTATCTGTAGGAAATTTATTAATAGCCACCACTACAGGAACACCAAATTTTCTTATATTTTCAATTTGTTTTTCAAGATTTCCAAAACCTTTTTCTAAAGCTTCTAAGTTTTCATGATTTAACTGTGTCTTAGGAACACCTCCATGATTTTTAAGTGCCCTAGCAGTTGCAACAATTACTGTTGCATCAGGCTTAAGTCCTGCAAATCTACATTTAATATTAAAGAATTTTTCTGCTCCTAAATCTGCACCAAATCCAGCTTCTGTTACTACATAATCAGAAAGCTTAAGCCCTATCTTTGTAGCCATAACACTATTACATCCATGGGCAATATTTGCAAAAGGACCTCCATGAATAATTGCTGGTGTGTTCTCTAAAGTTTGTACTAAATTTGGCTTAATAGCATCCTTTAATAATAAAGTTAAAGCCCCTGTTGCCTTTAAATCATCTGCTGTTACAGGTTCGTTATCATATGTATATCCTACAATCATTCTAGCTAATCTTTTCTTCAAATCATCTAAATCATTAGCTAGGCAAAGTATTGCCATAACCTCTGATGCAACAGAAATATCAAACCCGTCTTCTCTTGGAACTCCATTGGTTCTTCCACCAAGACCCACTACAATATTTCTTAATGCTCTATCATTCATATCTAAACATCTTTTCCATGTAACTCTTCTAGGATCAATATTTAATAAATTTCCTTGTTGTAGATGATTGTCTAAAAGGGCTGCAAGTAAATTGTTTGCAGTTGTAATGGCATGGATATCTCCTGTAAAATGAAGATTAATATCATCCATAGGCACTACCTGTGCATATCCACCCCCTGCTGCTCCTCCCTTTACTCCAAAAGAAGGTCCTAATGATGGTTCTCTAAGAGCTGTAATAGTTTTTTTACCAATCTTATTTAGTCCCATACTAAGTCCTACATTTGTCGTAGTTTTTCCTTCCCCCGCTGAGGTCGGGTTAATAGCTGTTACTAATACTAACTTTCCATCTGGTTTGTCTTCTAATCTCTTATACACATCTAAAGAAATTTTTGCTTTGTATTTCCCATATAACTCTAAATCATCTTCCTTAAGACCTATTTGCTTTCCTATTTCTAAAATAGGAAGCATTTTTGCTTCTTGAGCGATTTGTATATCCGTTTTCATATAGGCACCTCCATAAAATATACTTATTAAATTGTATCATATTTTAATTACATTTACTCATTAAATAAGTCTACAACCTCTTGCGTTAGTACATCGATCATACCTAAGTCTGACATTTTAGCATTAGGAATTACAGGCAATGCAAGAGTTGCGATACGAAGAAGAGGATTTTCTATTTCTGTTAGTCCTAAACCTCTTAAAGCATCTTTCATTTTAGTAGACTCTTTGGCTAATACCTTACATGGTTTCTTAGAAATTAATCCTCCTATTGGTAATGCTAAATGTTCTATCCTTTCATCATTCTTTGCACAACTCAGTCCTCCACCTATTTCAATTAAATCCTTAGCAACTATATATCCATTCTCTGGCGTATCATAAACAATCGTTAAATTATGACAATCATGTGAAACTGTACTACCCACAGTTCCAACCTGTGTACCAAAATTGCGTACAATACCATATCCCTTCGTATTATGCCCTTTATGCCTATTAATTACTATTACAAATTTCAAATCTGGATCATGAGATAAATCAATATAGCCATTCTTTACTGGTAATTCTTCAACCACAAAATCTGTTGTAGAAAAATTAAGTTCTTGATACTTAATGATGTTTGTCTTTATTTTTCCATTCTCTATGGGTGCTTTCATTCTAAAATCTTCTACTTTTAAGTTGTCTATAAATACTGTATTTTTATCTTCAATATTAAAATCCTTATCTTCTACTTCAACTTTTAATTCTCCCTTTTCAGCTACCAAAGTCCCTTCAAAAAATACGGCTGTAGGAATTAAATCTTCTAAAGAATTTATGATCACCAAATCAGCCACATACCCTGGAGCAATTGCACCTAAATTTTTCACACCTATTTCCTTAGCCACATTTAATGTTGCGCTTCTAATTGCATCTATTGGATGCATTCCACACCCTATAGCTTTTCTAACCACATCATTCATATGTCCACTCTCTAAAATATCTTCTGGTTCTCTATCATCTGTACAAAAGGTTAAATAGTTTAAGTATCTAAAGTCTTTAATATTTTTTATAATCTCCTCTACATTTTTTGAAATAGAGCTTTCTCTTGCATCCACATACATTCCTGCACGCATTTTATCCCTTGCTTCTTGACCTATTCTACTCTCATGATCACTATTAGGACCTGCACAAAGATAAGCTGATAACTCTCTACCACTTACAAAAGGAGCATGTCCTTGCATAAATAAATTTTTTTGCTCTACGCAATCTAGTATATCTACCATTCTTTTATCATTATTGATTACCCCTAGATAATCCATTACTTCTGCTAATCCGATCACTCTATCCATTTCTAATAATTCTTTTATCTCTTTATCCATAAAAACTGCTCCAGCATTTTCTTTACCTGGAACTGCAGGAACACATGAAGGGGCTAATATATATTGACGCATTGGAATATCTTTGCTTGATTCATGCATATATTCTACAGCCTCTATACCACATACATTTGCAATTTCATGAGGATCTGTTACAACCGTTGTCGTACCGTGAGGGATGACAGCCTTAGCAAAATTTCTTGGTGTCATCATGGTACTTTCAATATGTATATGTGCATCTACAAAACCAGGGATTAGATATTCTCCTTTGGCATCATAATATTTTTTACCCACTAATGCTGCCTCTTCCCGGTTTAAATGATCAGGATCACTCTGTATGTGAGCAATAAATCCATCGTATATACCCACATTCCCTTTATATATTTCTCCTGTAAATACATTTACAATTTGAGCATTCTCAATAACCAAATCACATACTCTTTTCCCAACAGCTGATTCAATTAAACCTTTTTTGTCTTTCGGTAAAAGTTGCATCGTCTTTTCGCTCCCTTATCTATAAAATTAATTCCTTTCAGCCTTATGAATATTACATAATCATGAAGTAAAAAATTAATGGAATACATAGTATATAGATTCCCACATGTAATTCTTTTGCTTTTCCTGAAACAAGTTTAACAAATGCATAAGAAATGATTCCTATACTAATACCATTTGAAATACTTGATGTATAAGCTGTAAAAATAACTGTTGCAAAAGCTGGAAAAGCTTCAGTGAACTCAGAAAAATCAATGTCCTTCATACCAGATAACATTAATAATCCAATAAGAATCAATGCTGGTGCTGTAGCTGCTCCTGGAATCATTCCTGCAATAGGTGTAAAAAATAAAGTTAATAAAAAACATATCCCAGTGGCTACCCCTGTTAAACCTGTACGTCCTCCTTCTTCTGCACCTGCAGCTGATTCAATATAGGTTGTAACAACTGTTGATCCAAATAATGCCCCTACTACTGTAGCGATTGCGTCTACTAAAAAAGGTTTATCTATATTTGGAAGATTTCCTTCTTCATCTAATAATCCTGCTTTTGCAGATACTCCTAAAAGCGTTCCTAAGGTAGAAAAAAAATCACCTACAAAGAATGTAAACATTAAAGGAAAGAAACTCCACTTCAGTGCACCTAAAACATCAAGCTTAAAAGCAATAGGTGCAATAGAAGGTGGTAAAGACATTAAGCTGCTAGGAACCTTTGTAATTCCCATAGGAATACCAATAATGGTTGTTCCTATCATTGCCCATAATAGTGCTCCTTTTACTTTATTGGCCATAAGGGTAACGGCTATGGCTAAACCTATTAAAGCAAGTTTTGTAGTGGGATCAGCTAAATTACCCATTTTTATAGATCCATCCGTAATTAGCATAAATTTTGCACTTTTAAAACCAATCAGTACAACAAAAAAACCAACAGCCGCACCAATAGCAAGCTTTATGTTTTTAGGAATCAATTTAACAATCACTTCACGTAACCCTAAAAAAGTAAGTAATAAAAATATAATACCTGAAATAAATACCATTCCTAAACCTTGCTGCCAAGTAACTAATCCACCAGCTACTAATGTGAAAGCAAAAAATGCATTACTTCCCATTGCAGGTGCTAAGGCAAAAGGTAAGTTTGTATAAAAGGCCATAAACAATGTAAATATACCTGATAATAAAGCTGTTACAACTGTAACTGCTCCAACATCCATACCCGCAGCTTTCATAAAACTTGGCTGAACAATTAAGATATATGCCATTGTCATAAAAGTTGTTAATCCAGCTGTTACTTCCGTTCGTATATCTGTATGCCGTTCTTTCAATTTAAATATTCGCTCTAATTTACCCTGTTTCAATTCTTGTTCTACTATTTCTGCCATTTTTTCTCCTCCTAGTTGTAAAAAAATCGAATATATTTCATATTTTAGTACTATATAAAATAAATGTCAACATTAATTTCGGAATCTTTTTAAATGTTCGTGTTTTATTTATAAGGTATAGTAATTTGCATCTTTTTCATATGGAAAAAGTAGGTTCTCAGATGTAAACACGAACTTTATCCAAAACCTACTTTTCTATCAAAACATATACCCATTCATTTTAATTACTTATTATTTTACTAAGGATTCTTAATAATAATTGACATCCCTTTTTATTGGTAAAATTGAATACAAACAAGAAAAGAGTAAGCAAAAACTTACTCTTTTCTTATAATGAGTTGTGGGTGGGAATAAGGTGTATTTAAAAGTCAATAGACTTTTAAATGAAATGGATTTGTTTCCATTTACATTTTTTCCAAATTCATGATATTTATACATGGCTATAAGATTATTTTTTATAATCTTTATCTTTTTTCTCAATAATTATATCTTATGGCATTTTATAACATAAATGATTTTGGCAATATAGGTAATAATATTATTGAGGTGATGAATATGAAAAAAATATTATCTATACTAACTTTATGTGTTTTATTATTCTCTGGCTGTACCGCTCCACAACAAAAACCAACCCCACTACCTGAAAATGAAATGTATCAAAACGAAATGCCCGAAAACAATAAACCTATGACTTCATCTATTTTTGAAAAAGGTGATGTAGAAAAGATTCAAATTACAAAAGACAATACTTCCTGTCGTTCAGGACAAAGTGCAAATTCTCCTGAAATTCAAAAGCTCCCTAAAGGGAATGTTTATGACGTTGTTGGGCAACTGGGAGATCAGTACGTAGTACAAACAGAAGATGGAAAAGTTGGTTGCGTAAATCCTTCTGATTGCAAACCACAAGTAGAAGGTCCTAAAACAACTACTCCATCAGATCAACCTAACCAAACTGCACAAGATAAACAAGAAGAAAATACGTCAAGACTTACTGCTGATGAACAAGAAATGCTTAAGCTTCTAAACGGAGAGCGAACTAAAAACGGTTTAAAACCATTAACAATTGATATATCAATCGTGAATGTAGCTAGATTAAAATCTCAAGATATGATTGATAACAATTATTTTAGTCACAATTCTCCTACTTATGGCAGTCCCTTTGATATGTTAAAACAATTTGGGATTAAGTACCTTACTGCAGGTGAGAATATAGCGGGAAATCCTTCTGTTCAAAATGCACATACTTCTCTTATGAATTCAGAAGGACATCGAAAAAATATTTTAAACCCTGACTTCACCCATATTGGCATCGGTATCAAAGATGGAGGTAAATATGGAAAGATGTATACACAAATGTTTGTAGGTAGATAAAAAAATAATCTCCCATTATTGAGAGATCTTAAAATTAGAGGAAAAATTTTTGAAAAATCTAACTAGACCTTTTTAAAAAGATAGCAGATAGATTTTCTTTAAGAAATATAATAAAACCCTGTCAGAAGACAGGGTTTATTAGCTTAATATAAACAAACGCCTCTCCTTCCCACCGAAGGTAATAACTTACACTATAGGCAGGTCTCCTGACTTATGAATCAACCTACTCCCTCTGCCTTCCCATTCTCACAGTGGCAATTATGAGGTTTCGTCATCACTTACAGTAGCGGGGGCTGTGACGGGTTCTCACCGTACTTCCCTATTATACCAAAATGGTACCTAAAGCTTTGTGCTTATTAACTTATGATAAAATTTTAACATTTTTATATTAAAATGTCAATATCAATATTTATTTTTGAAAACTTTATAGATCGATAGGATATTCTAAAATTTACTTTTTCTCTTGTCTACTAACATAAAGTATGTACTAAAATATACAAAACAGCTTAAAACATGATTGTCTTAAGCTGTTTTTATATTATTACCTATTTTAAAGCTTTTTAGATATAGCCGCAAAGATTGCAATAATTCCTATTCCAACTAGCATAATCGGACCAGAACCACTTTCAAATCCTTGACGAATCCCATTTGCTGCTACCAAAAAAATTGTAATGGGAATAACATATTTAACCAATGGATACCACATTCCAAACAATGGGAAATCCATTGTACCATTGTTTGTAATTTCACCATATAAATCTTCTTTTTTTAATCTCCAACCTGCGAAAATACATAATAGCATTCCACCGATTGCCAAGAAAATTTTATCTGTTAATAAATCAAATACATCAAATGCACCTTTTCCAAACAATGTAGGTCCTACGCCTCCTAATGATAAAGAAGCTAAGATACAAAGTAATGCCATCACTGTTGCTGAAGAAAGTACTGCTTTCTTTCTAGTAAATTTCTTTTCATCAATTAAGAATGCAACAACAACTTCTAATAATGAAACAGAAGATGTTAACGCAGCTACTGTAAGAGCGATAAAGAATAGAACTGCAAACATGGGTCCCATAGCTCCCATCTCTGCAAATAAAGTAGGTACAACAACAAAAACTAATCCAGGTCCTGCAGCTGGCTCTATACCAAAGGCAAACATAGCTGGAAACATTGCAATCCCTGCTAATAATGCTACAGCTGTATCCATTGAAGTAACGATAGCTGCATTTTGTACAAGATTTTCTTTCTTAGAGAGGTATGAACCATAAGTAATCATACATCCCATACCTAATGATAATGAGAAAAACGCCTGACCTAAAGCTGCAAGTATGACACTTCCATCAACCTTACTAAAATCAGGTTTAAACAAAAACTCCATACCAGCCATTGCGCCAGGTAATGTTAATCCTTTAATTGCAATAACAATTAAAATACCAAATAATAATGGCATTAATATTTTTCCAGCTTTTTCAATTCCAGAAGACACACCTTTTACAACGATGATTACATTTAAAATAAGATATAATACCATCCACATAAGGGGTGAGGTAGCATTGGTAATAAATGCATCAAATGAAGCCCCAATAGCAGCAGGATTATTTAATAATCCTCCCATTACTTTAAATACATACGCAAGAGCCCATCCTCCAACAACAGGATAAAATCCCATAATTAAAAAACCACTTAAAACACCTAAAACTCCTGCAAACGTCCAACGCTTATCCTCTGATTTGAACGCTCCAACAGCAGCTAATTGTCTTCTTCTACCTACTGCAAATTCTGTAAGCATAACACTGAAACCTATGAGTGCAACAAAAATTAAATAAACTAAAACAAATGCACCACCACCGTTTTGACCTGCGGTAAATGGGAATTTCCATATATTCCCCAACCCTACTGCAGAACCAGCTGCAGCCATTATGAAACCAATCTTTGAGCCCCAGTTTTCTCTTTTTTGCATACTTTTCCTCCCCTCTTAATATTACTTCCATCTTTTTTGATTTGAAAGTAAGCTACTTTTATGCATGCCTTGCTCGCCAACTATATCACAAAATACACCCTTCCAATATTTCAAGTGATATAATGGACTTTTTTAAAAAAATTAGAATATTGCATAAATTTCATTTATTATATCATATTTTTTCATTTTAATCCAGAAGTAATTTATTGATTCTCTACCTAAATCCCCTATAGCCACCCTCCTTTATAAGAATATATGCACACAAATCCCATTTTATAACTATTTTTCTTCATTTTTCAAGGTTGTACCTTCAAAAACAACATTTTAACCCTTTGTAAGAAAATTCTTACTATAGCAAGTAAATAAAATCATTTATTCTTACAACCCTAATAAGATATTGCATAACTAAAACAGCAAATAAAAAAAGAGCAAAATGACTTATTCATTTCTACTCTTTAAAATATTCTTTTTCTACCTTCAGCTTTTATTCCTTCATCTCAATCCTGGTTACATTTTTCAATTCTAATGTTCCTGTTTTACCTTTTCTAAATTCAAGAGATGCTTTGCATTTTTCATTGGTTTGAGGTAAAACTATATCTACATCTTTCATGATTCCTTTTTCTAAAAGCTCTTTGATCATTTTAGGTGTTACTTTTTGGCTATATAGTTCAAGACTATTTTTCCAAACCGTAAACTTACATCCATCTCTCCAATTACTACAATAAAAAGCTTTCGTATTTTCTAATATTTGTCCATCTTCACAAGCTATACAAGAACCTAATGCTTTTTTGATTTTAGATTTTCCTTTTTTGTGAAAGTGTCCAGTCTTTCCTTGGCTGCTTGGAATCGTAGCAAAAGTATTTGAGTTATTTTCATGATTATTTAATCTCAATACTTTTTGTGTATTTTTTCTTATATAATCTTCTAATTTTTCCATATATTCATCCGTATTGATTTCTCCATTGGCAACCATCATTAATCCTTTTTCCCAGCTTGCCGTAAGGGCTGGATTAAGGAGTGAACGAATAGATTGATTGACCACATCATAAATCATTTCTCCCATTTGTGCTGGGGTCAATATTTGTGTTTTCTTATTTAACTTAACATATCCAATTTTTTGCAGTTTCTTAAGAATTTCAGCCCTTGTAGCACTCGTTCCAATACCACTACCCTTAATTTGCTCTCTAAGTCCTTCATCTTCAATGAGCTTCCCTGCATTCTCCATGGCTAAAATCATAGAACCTGAATTATATCTTTTCGGTGGACTGGTTTCCCCTTCTTTTATTAAAAGATCAAGAATTTTTACATCTTGTCCCTTTTTTAATTTTTTAAGGGTTTCTGCATTTCTTCCTTTTTCGTCTTTTCCCTTTTTCCCATCACTTAATATTTCTAAATACCCTTCCTCTATACAAACCTTTGAGGATGTAAAAAAACGTTCTGTTTGTACTTTAGTAGTAATAGATAATTTACTGAATACTGCTTGAGGATAAAAGATTGCTAAAAAACGTCTTACTACTAGTATAAATATTTCTTTAGCATAATCTGATAATCTATTAAAATTAGCAAGGCCTTGCCCTGTAGGAATGATAGCATAGTGATCCGTAATAGCCTTATCATTTACATATTTTGTTTTTTCTAAGTTTTTATAAAGCCCTTCTTCTATTATTTTTTTAATAAAAGCATGAATTTCTTGATCTTTACCATCTAAATTACAAGCCTTATTCATACTTAAAAGCCCTTTTATATTTTTATGAATTTCCTTTGCTACAGCCTTTGATAAAACCCTCGCATCTGTCCTTGGATAAGTAAGCATTTTCTTTTCATATAGTCCTTGCACAATCTCTAGGGTTTCATCTGGACTTAATTTCAGCTTTTTAGAACATTCATTTTGAAGTTCAGCTAAATTGTATAGTAGGGGTGGATTTTTCTTTTCCTTTTTTCTTTTTACCTCTTCAATGGTTGCAACCATTTCACTATTTATTTTTAGCTCTTCAATAAATTTTTCAGCTTTTTCTTTTTCTCTAAAACCAATATCTTTAAATAATAAATTGGATAAATAGTAATTTGAACCCTCTATAGCTTTCCATTCACCATCATATTCAAGAGACTCCTGAAACTGAAATTTAGAAAGGATCTTATAATACGGAGTCTTTACAAAGTCTCTAATTTCTCGTTCTCTCTTTACAATCATACCGAGTACACAAGTCATAACTCTTCCTACTGCAATAACTACATATTTTTTCCCTAAGTCATTACTAATCTTTCTACCGAAACTAAGTGTCAATAATCTTGAAAAATTAATCCCCATGAGATAATCTTCTTTTGCTCTTAAATACGCTGCATCTGATAGTTTATTGTATTCAGATAATGGTTTTGCATTTTTTACACCTTTTCTGATTTCTTCTTCCGTTTGTGAATCAATCCATACCCGCTTTTTAACTTTATTCTTCACGCCAACCATTTCATCTACTAATCTATAAATATACTCCCCCTCTCGTCCAGAGTCTGTACATACGTAGATAGTAGCTATATCTTTTCGTTTCATTTGTCTTTTTACAATATCAAATTGTTTTTTTGCACTTTTTATGACTTCATATTTATATACCTTTGGTAAAAAAGGTAAATCTTCTAATTTCCACTTTTTGAGTTTCTCATCATACTTTTCAGGATAGCTCATATTCACCAAATGCCCTACACACCAAGTAACAACTGCCTTTTCTGATTCTATAAACCCATTACTCTTTGTCCCTTTTATATTTAGTACCTTTGCAAATTCTAATGCAACACTTGGTTTTTCTGTTATAAACAGCGATTTACTCATCTTAACACTCCAATTCAAATACATTTATTATCCGTAAAAATATGGAGCAAGTAACTTGCTCCATATTATACACAATACATCTTTATTTCATACAAAACTTTCTTTATCTATCATTATAATCAATATTTTACTTCCTTGCAAAGCTTTCAACTATTTCACAGCTAAAGTTATTATAAAAAATTCAATTTTACTTCCTCAATCAGTAATTCTTTTGTATTCAATTCTGGATGATCTAAAACTTTATCTAATAAGGTATTCAATACCTCACCAATTTTCTTTCCCGGTTCTATACCCAGATTCATCAAATCTCGTCCATTAATGGCCAAATCTTTCACATTGAATGGCTGCTCTTTCTCCATAATCTCCTTATATAAGTTTCTTACCTTTTCAATACTATCAAACCTATGTGGCCCTTTACTTGCCAATACATCAGCTATTTGCAATTTAAATAATCTTTCTATGTTGTCTACTCCCACTCTATTAATTAATCTTTTTACCGTTCTAGGGGTTACCTTATCATATCTACACATATGCTCTTTTACTAAAATTTTCACAAGTTCAATGGTTTTATTATCATATTTAAGTCTTTTTAGTATGTCATAAGCCATATCCATTCCTTTCATATGATGGTCATAAAAATGTCCAACTTGATTTTCGCCTAATGAAAAGCATGCAGGTTTTCCAATATCGTGTAACATAGCTGCTAATCTTAATATCAAATCCTTTTCTGTATGATCCACTACACTCATAATATGATCAAATACATCTTGATCATGGTAAGGATTTCTTTGTTCGAACTTTATGCATTCTTGTAACTCTGGTATTATATATTGTAACAATTCACTTTCATATAACCCTCTAAATCCTTTAGAGGGCTCATCTGCCAATAATATTTTATTAAGTTCTTCTCTTATTCTTTCTTTGCTAATATTTACGATATTTTTAGATAATTTCCTTATTCCTTGAAAAGTCTCTAGTTCAAGAGTATATCCAAGCTGTGCTGAAAACCTTACCCCTCTTAGCATTCTCAAATAATCTTCACTAAATCTTTCTACGGGCTCTCCTACACATCTAATTTTTTTATTTCTTAGATCTACCATTCCACCATAATAATCAATTAATCCTTCTTTTCTACCATAAGCCATTGCGTTGATAGTAAAATCTCTTCTTTTTAAATCTTCACTTAAATCATTTGTAAATTCTATCTTTTCAGGATGTCTTCCATCCATATAATCTTTCTCTATTCTATAGGTAGTGACCTCAAAAGGTTCATTCTCTATGACAACAGTTACTGTCCCATGCTTTAATCCTGTAGGAATAACTTTAAAGAAACTAAATATTTCTAGCATTTTTTCTGGAACACAGCTAGTACATATATCCCAATCATTAGGAATTCTTCCTAAAATACTATCTCTTACACAACCACCTACAATGTATCCTTCATATCCATAATCATTTAGGACATCTAATATACTATGTACTTTTTTAGGAATTTGTATTTTCATTTCATAACACTCCTATTAATTTCCATCATCAATTCTTCAATCTTTTTCAAATTAAGCTTTAATGATCATTCTATGTGCTGGTGTTTTTATCTTAACCCTCAAAAAAATCGCCCTTACTCTCTTAAATCTTTAAAATCTATTTCATAACTTTTACAAATTTTAATAATATCTTCCATCAACCCTTCATGATTAACCATATGGCTTAATTTAAAAGATTTGGATTCTTTACTTCCATATTCATTTTTATATCTAAATTCTACTCCATAAAAATAACTATTAAACCTTGAATCTTTATTTTCTACTTCTCCTAATATCACAATATCTACATTCTTCCATTCTACAACTTTATCAAATACGCTTATTATATTTACACTCTTTATATATTGTTTATGAATCATTATTTTATAGTTAATTAAATTTGTTCTACTGGATAATATAACAAAAAATACAATAATTGTTCCTATACATAAAAATACATACGTACTTATATCTAAATCTCCTATATCTCTTTTGTTAGACATAGCAAAACTTAATAAACAAATGATCATTGTTATGAATACTGCTTCTACAATACTAATCCGTGCTTCCTGCTTATCCGAATAATACACTTTTTCATTTTCCAAGATCATTCCTCCTCACAATCCACCCCTTATGTATTTCTATATTATTACAAAATATCCCTTCTTTATCATTAAAATACGCTATTATACTTTCAATTACTTATTATTACAATAATAAATTATTCAAAAATTAAAAAACACCCAACCCCTACAAGATTGAATGCCCTTTGTCCTACCTAAATATTCTATTTTATAGCTTTTAATTTAGCAATATCCGACCAATTACTTGCAGTAATCACTTCAACATTACTTAAATCTTTTCTTATATTCTTCACTTCTCCGTTAATTTCTGCAACCTCATGCTTTAGATTTTCTTGTTCAGCATATAATATTGGTCTTATGTTCTAAAGCTCTTAAAATTTGAGTATGCTCATCCTGTGTTGTTTTAATATTTTTTATATCATTCTGCATGGATTTCATATCACTTTGCATTGATTTTAAAATCTCTAAAATTTCTTTTTCCATAAATTTCACCACCCTATACTTCTATAAAAAATTTATATCATATTTTATAGATGGATTGAATACTCTTTATCCTATCTAAATATGCATTTTCTTTTTAAATTTTCTATACAACCAATATCCTGCACAGCAATCCCCACTGCATTGATTAATATTTCCCCTCTTTTTCCAAGTAGTTCTATCATCATAACTTTTCCAGCTGTTACGGCTAGTTTTATCAATCGAAAGAAAATACCCCATAGTATAAAAAAGATTACAAACCATATTGCTTTTTTCATCAAATATCACCTATTTGCTTTCTACATACCTTTACTACACACTCCGCATATACCTTACGTGCTAAAAATATACTTATTACAGCTGTTATAACCTCAGAAATTATAAAACCAAGCCACGTAATATTAAGATTAAACATTTGAGAAAGCAGATACAATATAGGTAAAAGTATTACAATAACTCTAAGCAAACTTATAATTAAGCTATATATTCCGTTTCCCAGTGCTTGAAAAAAGCTTTGTATCAAAATATTAAATCCTGCAAATACGTAGCTCAAACTAATTATTCTTAAAGCTATAATTCTAACAGTCAAAAGTTCTTCTGACGAATTAAATGCTTGCATAATTTGTGGAGCTAAAATCTGTAGCAACAGGATACTAACTACCATAGATATTTCTCCGTAAATTAAACTATATTTTACAGTCTGATTTATACGTTCCTTATTTTTTGCTCCATAGTTGTAGGCAACTATAGGAATTAAAGCATTATTAATTCCATATACAATCATAAAAACGAAATTTTGAACTTTAAAACAAATGCTATACGTACTAATAGCGGACAATGAAATTTTACCTAAAATTAAATTTACACCTAATACAATAACTGAATCTAAAGAACGCATAATCATTGCAGGTAAACCTACCTTATATATTTCATAAATAAATTTTAAGTCAATAATAAATTTATGTGCAGTAATTTTAACTCTAGGATTAAATTTATAATTAAAAATAATTATTACTATCATAGCAGCTATCTGTCCAATTACAGTTGCATAAGCTGCACCTCTAATGCCAAAAGCAGGTATATTTCCAAAACCAAATATTAGTATTGGATCTAAAATTATATTTAGAATAGCTCCTATTAATTTAGAAATCATAAATAATTTAGCTTTACCTACTGATTGAAGAAATTTTTCAATAATTATCTGAAAAAATATTCCAAAAGAAAATATTGTGCATATACTAATATATTCTACTCCGTAAGTAAATATTTCGTAATTATCAGTTTGCTTTGCAAAAAACATTTTTGCTCCAAATAGACCAAATATCAAAAAAATCAAATAAGATATAAACGCTAGTAATAGCGCATTTTGAGCTATTGTAGTTACACCTTTACTATCTTTCATTCCCAAATGCTTTGATAAAATAGCATTAACACCTACACCAGTTCCTACAGAAATAGATATCATTAATAGTTGTATAGGATATGAAAGGGATAATGCAGTTAATGCATTTTCACTTATTCTAGCTATAAATATGCTATCAATGATATTGTATAATGCTGAAACAAGCAATGACATAGTTACTGGTATTGCTAGCTTTGGGACTAATATTTTTACTGGTTCTAATTCCATTACATCTTCATTATTTCTTTTCATTATATTTTGCCTTCTTTTCAGTTAATTCAAATACCCTCATTCTTTCATCTAAGTAAAGGTTGTATTTTATCATAAAATCCTTTATAAATTCTATTTCATTTTTAGAAAATGAATTCATAAATTGCTTATCTCTTTCTATCCATAAATTATGAGCTTTCTCATGCTGTCTATATATAGATTCACCTTTTTCAGTTAATTTGTAATATTTTTCTTTTTTATTGTTATCTAGCTTATATGTTTCAATTAATTCTTTTGCAATTAATCGTCTAGTTATTTTACTAATTGCTCCTCTTGTCATATTCATTTTCCGAGATATTTTTGTTACATTAGGTTTTTCTAAAGTTTTTATTGCAGAAATTGTATGCACTTCAGAATGTCCAAATCCATGTAATGTTCCATTTTCATTTAATTTTGAAAACACTTCTTGCTTTTCCATAAATCTCGCAAATAAATTTAATAATTCTATTTCTATATCCATCTCCATATGCCACCCCTTTATTGTTTCCACAGAAACATTATATTGTGTTTTTGTTTCTTTGTCAACAATTTCGCAAGTTCTTTTATGGAGATTCTTTTCTTCTTCCCATTTTATCAACTTCTAATTTTAATATCACAAGTTGATAAATCAAAAAACAAGTGGCTATGATAGCCTCTACACAAGGCAAAAATCATAACCACCTATTTAAGAATCAACCATTAGACAAAGAAAAATGCCTTTGTCTGGTAGATTTATCGTCTCCACTTAATTTATTGGCAATTACCTCTAATATAATATTTTTGCAATAGCTTCTTCTGCAATATTGTTATCTTTATCTCCTCCTGGAGCACCAGCTATTCCTATTGCACCTACTACTTCATTCTCAGATATTATTGGAACTCCACCACCATAAACAATCGTATTATTATTTATCTCACTAAATTGTGCTAATGTAGGATTCTTTTCCATTCCATTAACCATCATTAGCGTAGGATTTTTTATTGCCACTGCTGTATATGCTTTCTTAAAAGAACTTTCAGGAGTGATTTGATTTGCTAAATCATCTCTTAGAGAAACAATTTGAACCCCAGAAGAATCTACAACTGTTGCACAAATTTTAAAACCCTTCTCAGTTGCTATTTTAATAGCTTCCTTAGCTAGTATAATGCTATCTTCTAAAGAAATATTAAGCTTCTTGATACACTTCATTTTGTCTTCTCCCTTCTAAACAAACCATAATAAAGGTTATAATGATTACTATAATTGCTAATATATATGGGAATCTTAAGGACGTAATACCAAGTTTATTTGATAATAAATTTGAAAGTATTGGTGCTAAAAACTGTCCCAGATACATACCCATGCTTACAAATGCCATAATGCTAGGTGCGTGTTCTCTTTTTAACCCTTCTACAGCTTTAGAGTTAACCCATGCCATTAATGTTCCAAATCCCATTCCACATAACACTAAAGCAAAGGCGTATAAAGAATAATTATGTAATGAATATAACATCATATACGCAATTAAGAACAAACTGATCCCGAAAATTTTTATATTTTCCCCAAAAATCTTTGAAAATTTTCCAAAAAATAATGCCATAATTAAAGCACCTACTGACTGAGCTGACATAAGTATCCCTACGTTTTCTGCCGTTGCAATTTCTTCAGTACATGTGACGATTGAAAAATTAACAATATATAAGTAAAAAGATATATTTAACAAAAACATTATTGCTATATAAATAAATTTATCTTTAATATGTGATCCTTCTAGTTTAGTCCCTTCTCTACCGATACTGGCTTTTGGTAAGAATGCTAAAACAAGTATAAATACCAAAACTCCAGTTAAGTATA
Organism: Crassaminicella profunda; assembly: GCF_019884785.1. Lineage (GTDB taxonomy): Bacteria > Bacillota > Clostridia > Peptostreptococcales > Thermotaleaceae > Crassaminicella > Crassaminicella profunda. Next base: position 821,662 of record NZ_CP082326.1, on the reverse strand, counting down.
CATAAAAACTATAATTCCAACTTATTGATGCTAGCACTCCCGAAAGAGCCATAGCAATAATACCACCTAAATTATTCATAGCAACAGAATATCCCATAAGTTTCTTCTGTTCTTGTGGCTGAAAATAGTACGCAAGCAAACCTGTGGACAAAGGCATTATCAGACCTACTCCCATACCTACCAAAGCTCTTGAAACCAATAATGTATAAATGTTAGTTGCAAAAGCCCCTGAAGTACCACCTATTGTATATAATAACAACCCTATTATGGCAATGGCTCTTGTATTTAACCTTCGGGAAATTATTGGAAAACATAAGTTCAAAGCCAAAATAAATAATCCTGGTACTGTTAAAATCATTTTTATTAGCATTGGATTTACATCTGAAAAAAATGCACTAATACTCCCTAAAGCTGGAGATACTGCTGCTCCTGCCATAACTGTTATTAAAGATAATGATAATATAGTAATTTTTAGCTTATTTTTATTTCCCATTAATTGCGTTTCCTTTCTATCAGTTCAAATTCAATTCCATAAATTCCTTTAAAGAATAGAATATTCACTGGACCCATATCTTGAATATGGATATCATCAGTGAGTATTCCATCTTCCTGTAATACATCATAGTATTCTCTAGCTGAATCAATACTAAAGCCAAGGTGTTGTATATTTCCAGCGTCCATATTTCTTTTACTTTCGTATTCACATAATTCTAAAACTGTTCCAATATCATTAGAAACTAAACATCTTATCCCTGGTCCGCCAGTTGCTTTAATTGGTGCAGTTAAAATTTCATTAATGAATCCAAAGTATTTGCCAAACCAAATTTTTGCTTCATCAATACTCTCAACTACAATTGCGATATGGTCTAATTTTGCTTTCATTTATTTTTCCTCCTTTTTTTCCATTTCTTTTTTTGCTCTGTTTTTAAGCTCTTTGAGCTTATTAATAACTTCTGTTATTTCTTCTTTAGTCATATCACCAGCCAAAACAGCTGTCCAGTGATCAAGTCTTTCTTGAATAAATGGTTTTAGCCTCTTACCTTTTTCTGTTATAGAAATCTCATAAGAACGCTTATCTGTTTTGCTTTTTGTTCTTGTTAAATACCCTTTATCAACTAAGCTTTTAACTCCTCTAGTTGCAAATGCAGGATCTAATTCAAAGTTATTGCATATTTCTTGTTGAGTTATAACGCCTTCATCTGGAGTATTTACTAGAAATATATATTCAGAACCTGTTATCCCTAGTTTTTGCATTTCACGAGAAATATAAGCTTGAGTCTGTCTAGATATTATTGATATATATTTTCCAATGCTCTTATCTTCCATTTTTCACCTCAAATTTATTAGAAATTACCCTTTGTTCGTAAAAAGGTTTTGGTTTTTGAAAAGTTTTCTCAAGTTCTCTGCCCACAGGTAATATTGCTCTAATTTTGAATTTTTTTGGTACATTTAGTATTTCACGAACTCCATTGTTTATAGCTGGTATTCGTGTTATTCCATCTGTCCACACTGTAGAATATCCTAAAGCAGTAATTGCCAACATTAAATTTTCAGTAGCGGCAATATAATTTTCAATTTCATAGCTCCCTCCCTTTTCAGTTATGACTTCTTCACTTAACACTACGATGATTAAAGGAGCTGTGGATGTGCCATTCATAGGAAGTAAAGCTCCGATTTTGTTTATTAAAGTTTTGTCCGTTACAACTACATATGAAGTTGTAGGTTCGTTAACGGCCTGGGGTGATTTAAGTGCAGCACCTAACATAAGCTCAATATCTTTCTTTTCTACTTTTGTAGATTCGAAATTACCTCTATACATGTGTCGTTTATTAATTACTTCAAAAAATTCCATAAAGACCTCCTTATATATTTGACTACTCAAGTATATCGCAATTTATTTGAGTAGTCAAATATTTTATTTCCAGAATACAAACCTTTTACCTTAATTTCACCAGTAGTTAGTAATTGTTTTGCCATACCTAAGACAATTTCCTGAGCTTTCTTTGTTACTTGCTTACCATAGCATACTTCCATTAAAAATAGTGCTTCATCCTATTTTAAACCAATAAATTAGATACAAAAAAATCCCGAATTTCATCAACCAGAAATTCAAGATTTTTTACTAGCTATTTTCACTAAAAGAATAGAACTCACAAAACTGCTTAAACACTAGTAGAATCAATAATTTTGACGACATAGTCGTATTACAGTCTCCACATGCCCTGTACGAGAAAACATATCTTCAATTTTCCTCAATTCTTGTAACCTCAATCATTTTTCTAAATAATTCTATAACTTCATCCCTTTTGTTCTCTTGAATAAAATTTTTTACAACAACTTTTATTATTTACCATCATCGTATTAATATTTTTCATAGTGTACTCTTGTTTCATCATACCTATCTACGCTAAGCTTTTTTATCATTTATTTCAAAACTCTTATATAGTTTGTTAATTCATCTATCAATCTTTCTTTATCTTTCGGCAATATGCCTTTTTTCTTAATTATGTTTGTCGGATGTGTTGTGTCAAATATCATGGGTTGCTTAGGTTCTAGATTTTCTAAAAGTGTTCTTATTTCTATAAATCGTTCATTTCGGTCTGATGGAACAAATTCACCTTTTTTTACCATATTTTCTAACTTCGTTCCGTTAAATACTGTTAGATTCATGGTAATCAGTTTATTTGTTATAAATTGATTAATCATTTTAGCAGTTGCAACTGCATTATCTATAGATTCTCCTTCACCAGCTATGCCATACATAATAATAGAATTAAATGGTATTTTTGATTCATTAAGTTTCTTTGCTTGTTTAATCGCTTCATTTACCGTATGGCTTTTATTCATCAATTTTAATATATCCTCTCTACCTGTTTCAAAACCAATATAGAGCAATCTAAGTCCCGCATCATGAAGAATAGATAGTTCCTCAACTGAATATTTTGAAATATTCTTGATGGATGCATATGAAGCCACACACGCACAATAAGGCAAATACTCATGGATCATATCTAGTAATCGCTTCATTTTATCAAATCCTATTGAAATAGGGTCTGCACCTATCAAAAATACTTTTTCAGTATAGATATATCCATTTAGCAATTGCATTTTTATATCCGAAAATGAAACTTCACAGTATTTATCATCTTTATACATAGAACAAAATGCACATTTGTTGTATGAACATCCTGATGTTACCGGTAGTAAAAAAGTAGTCATTTCATCCTGTGGATAATAAACCGTATCATTTTTATACATAATTTATCCCACTCCCCTCGCTCCGCTAAAGGCATAACCATTTCTTCTTTTTTATAGCATTTGGTAACTTGCGCACTTGATTTCTTTATACTAGTTTCATAAAATCTTCAAAATTAGCTACAGTAACACACTCCTTTAAATATTATACGTTTTTAAATCTAAATTTATATATAAAGGAATAATATTGTTAAAAAGAATATATAAAATTTGATCTTACAATTAATTTTGTGTCCCTTCCCCTTTTTCCCTAACAAAGGATACAGCATATATAACAAGTGAGATACCTAATATTTTAAACAATGTAAGTGGCTCACCGTATAAAAGAACCCCTATAATTGTTGCAACTATCGGCTCTAACGTGGCAATTATAGAAGCCTCACTTGTTTCGAGATATGATAAACCTTTAGTATACAATAAGAAAGGCAGTACAGTAGCAATTATACCTAATGCAGCTGCATAATATAAAGCATTTATATTCGAAAACAAGCTTATCATTTTCTTAATATCAGCAAACGGAATTAAGCCAACACTTGCAAATATAAAAGTGTACAGAGTAACAGTTATTGAATTATATTTTTTTAGTGCATATCTTCCGAATATACTATAAAGTGCATATCCTAATCCTGATCCTAATCCTGCCAATATACCACTAATTGTAATATTCTGTCCTGTATCCTGTACAAAGGCTGTAACAAAAATACATCCAGCAAAAGTTAATAGAAGGGAAATAATCTTTTTCTTTGTCATCTTTTCCTTAAATAGTATTGCAGATAATACCATTACTATAGCTGGTGCAGTATATAGCAGTATGGCTGCAACAGATAAAGAAGTCTTATTTATTGCTATAAAATAACACCAATTAAAAAAAACAAAACTAAATATTCCTGTTCCAACAAAGTATATAAAGTCACGAGGTTTAATTTTTAAAAGGCTTATATTTTTGGTTAATGTAAACAAGATAAGGGTTATACATGCTCCGATAGCTCTTATAAATACTATTTGTTCAGTACTAAAACCAAATTGAGTTAACTTTTTACCAAAAATTCCAATAGTCCCCCATAACATTGCTGCTACAATTACAAAAGAGCATGCCATTCTTTTTAGGTTTTGATCTTTTTTTTCACAAACAGCTAATTTGTTATCAAAGCTTACATCTTTCATTCCTATTCTACCTCCACTTTAAGGTGCGTGGATGCGGATGCCTGGCACCACTTAACTTATACCATCCTTTGTGTCTAAGTAGACAAGAACAGTCCAGTACTCCCTGAACCTGTATGTCCCAACACATCACCTACCATCCGTTCTCTACCTTTATATACTATTTTTACACTATACATATGAATTTTAAAAATCTCTCTATGAAAGTTTTTGCTTTTTATGTAGCTTTACTGCCTTCTCCATATATGCAAACCCACTAGTAACACTTCAAATGCAACAATACCAAGTAAAAAGATCTATTCACTACAACATCTAAAAATATGAGATTTAACAATACAATATTATTGTATCATCATTTCACCTGTTTTTATAAAATAGTTTATCGAACCTTCCCAAAGCTTCATATGCCTATTAAATACCTCTTGACTATTCTCAGTATGCATCTCATCAATTATAGAATCATCAATCGCTGTAAATGTATAGTGGATGTCACAATAAACAATATCTTGATCACCATCCTTCAATTCTATATCTATAATTACAATCATCTTTCCTTGGATAAATTTCACAAACTGAATGCAATAATCGCTATTGTCATATTTAGTCATTACCCATTGGTAACTCCCGAAATCATTATTCGTTTCAAATATGCATCCTTTTTCGGCAAAACCACTTTCTGAGTAAATCATTTTATAATCCCATCCTTGTAACCACTCTTTTTCGCGTACAGGACATAATAGTTTAAATATCTCTTCTTTTTTCCCATAAAGGATTTGCTTATAACTCCTTTTTATTCTTATTTGTTTATTCATTATGATACTCCTCCTTTCTTCTTAATTCCATGTTAAAGTATAAACCTATAGTCAGGTCAAGAGAAAAAATTTTATCATTTCTAATAGAAGATGATTCTTTTTGTAACCATTTTGTTTTTCGGTCGTCTATAAAGTGTAGCATCAAAAAATAACACGAAAAATATGCTCAAGCCATCAAATCTGGTGATACAAATAGTAATAAATGTGGCGGTACCAACCCGCAAAATCTATCAACTAGTGATTCATCCTGTGGTTGTTCAGGCTCCTCTTGTTGCGGCTAACACAAAATTTAATCAACATTATAGTACTAGTAAAACCCCCAATTAAAAATTAGGGGTTTCATCTTAGCACTTTCCATCGCAATCGTCACATTTTCCTTTTGAATAGTAAGTTATAATATTTCCATACTTGTCTACTTCAAATATAACACCATGGACTCAATAAATCTATTCAATATCCTCATGAATAAAATCTTTCACATATATTTCTGAACCATCTTTTACTATTGTCATTGTATCTAAACCATACGGTGGATTATGAGCTCCCACAAATGTTGTCACTCTTACCTTTAGTTCATAATATCCGTTCTCTTTTTTTATATCTAATATTCCTGCATCCATAAACTGTCTTGATCCACCATAATGCTTAATGTAATATTCATCAATTGCTTTATTAATATACGGGAATAGAGATGATAATATAAAATCTTCATATAAAACTTGCTTATAAACATATTGTGGTAAAGGATTTCCAACAAAATTCAATGATGTTAAATTTGGTAATTCCCATAGGGAACTAATATCACTTATTTTGTTGTTCGATATATCTAATGTTCTTAAGTTAACAAGATTACTTAATGGTGATACATGGGTTATATTATTATCATTTAAGACTAGCTGAATTAGTTTTGTCAACGAACTCAACTCATTAACATTACTAATTTGATTCTCAGGTAATCTTAATCTTTCTAAATTTGTTAAATTCTCTAGACCTTTTAAATCATTTATTCTATTCCTATCCAATCTCAAATGTGTTAAATTTGATAATGAACTTAAACCAATAAGACTGCTTATTTGATTGTATTCTAGAGATAAAAAGTCTATTTTTTTTAAATTACTAAGGGGAGAAATATCTTTTATCTTGTTAGTATCTAAATACAACTGTACTAGATTCGTAAGATTATTCAATGGTTTAATGTCTATGATTTCATTTTGTCGTGCTTCTAATATCTTCAGCTTGGTTAAATTCCTTAGAGAATTAATATTAGAAATTTTATTAAATCCTAAAGATAGTTCAGTCAAATTAATTAAGTTACTTAAAGGTACAATATCTTCAATTTTATTTGTATATAAATCTAATTCTTTCAATTTCGTTAACTTACTCAACGGAACAATATTGCTTATTTTATTGAAATCTAAATCAAGCTTTTGCAAGTTAGTTAAATTGCTTAATGCTTCAATATTAGTTATATCATTCGATTGTAATTCTAAATGAATTAAGTTCGTTAAATTCTTTAAAGGAGTCAAATCTTTAATATCATTCCATCCTAAATCTAGCTTAGTCAGTTTATTCATATCTTTTAATGGTCTGATATCCCCAATATTACTAAAAGTTAATTCTAATTCAGTTAATTTGGTTAAAAATTGTATTCCTTCTAGACTTGATATATCTGTTCTCTTTGCTTTTAGAGAAGTTATTTTCTCTACATCACTTTTATAAATATTTCCTTGTGGTTTATTGATTTTTTCTCTAATGAGTTTTTCTAATGCGGGGTCTTTAAATGATACCATTTCCTTTTTCTTCTCAACAATTTGTGCATTTAAAAAATTATTATTTTCTTCTATTCCTTGTATTGTTAATATTCCAATACCTATAAAACAAAATAAAGTACAAATTAATAAATATTTTTTCATACTTACCATCTCCAAATAAATTTATTATTATTTTACGTGATTTGAATAATAATTATGTTGTGGAGATTACCCCACCGCAAGCGGCGAACATATGGATTTAGGAAACCAATATAATCTAATGCTACCTGAATTTTTGAATATGCAAAAAGCCCACAGTCACAGCCTGTGAGCTCTTAAATCAAATCTTTATTTTAATTCAATCAAATGTTTTTTATAAAAAGCATAGGTTTATTGTTTAGTTACATTTATTTTTTCTTTAGCGATACACAGCACTCCACATGCCCCGTATGAGGAAACATATCCACTGGCTGTACTTCTACGGTTTTGTACCCAAATTCATCAAGATATTTTAAATCTCTTGCTAATGTTGATGGATTACAAGAAACATATACTACTCTCTTTGGATTCATCTTCACAATGGTATCGAGTACTAATTCATCACACCCTTTTCTTGGGGGATCTACTACGACTACATCTGCTTGGATGCCTTTTTTATAAAGCTTTGGCGCTACCTCTTCTGCTGCTCCTACGAAAAATTCTGCATTGTTAATATCATTGATTCTTGCATTTTCCTTGGCATCCTTTATGGCCGCTTCTACGATTTCAATACCATATACCTTTTTTGCATTCTGAGCTAAAAATAGAGAAATGGTACCAATGCCACAGTAAATATCATAAACCGTTTCTTCTCCTGTTAGCTCTGCATATTCTAGTGCTTTTTCATATAAAACCTTTGTTTGGGTAGGGTTTACTTGGAAAAAGGACAATGGGGAAATATTAAATTTCAAATTCCCAATATAATCTACGATTTTTTCTTCTCCATAAAGGGTAATACATTCTCTTCCTAATAGGACATTTGTCTTTTTCTTATTGATGTTTTGTACAATGCTTTTAATTTCTGGGATTTCCTTTAAAAGATTTTTGATTAATTCTTCTTTATGGGGGATTTCTTGTCCATTTGTAATAAGTACCACCATGATTTCTCCTGTATGAAAACCTACCTTTGTTAATACATGTCTAAAGAGACCTTTTCCCGTTTTTTCATCATAAGTGGATACTTTATAAGTATCTATATATTCCCTTACAATCTTTGTAATCTGATCATTAATTTCATGCTGTATATAACATCTTTTTATATCTACAATATGATGGCTCTTTCTTTTATAAAATCCGATAACGGCTTCATTATTTTCTGTCCCAATAGGAAATTGCGCTTTGTTTCTGTAATGATAAGGATCTTCCATCCCTAAAGTATCATGAATCATAACATTTTGGAGTTTTCCTATTCTCTCAATATTTGCTCTTACTCTACTAGTTTTTAATTTTAGCTGTGCTTCATAATCAATATGTTGAGTTTGACAACCTCCACAGACATTTGATACTTCACAAATAGGTTTGATTCGGTCTATGGATGGCTTTTCAAGTTTTATAATTTTTCCTATAGCATAATTCTTTTTTACAAGGGTAATTTTTACCTTCACTTCATCTCCTGGCACAGCCCCATCAACAAACACCGTAAAGCCATCTATTTTCCCAATGCCTTCTCCATTATGTCCTAAATCCTCTATCTTCACTAAATAAATTTCATCTTTTTTTACTCCACTTATCATCTACGTTACTCCTTATTTTATTATTTTTATCAAAATTTTTCATAATTTGTCGCATTCTATTCCTTTTACCTTTTGCATAAATCACTTATAATGGTATTATAAGCTATTTATTAGACAAGTTTCAACATACAAAGGAGTGATTCCATGCGAAAAGCAATTTTTAATCTTTTTATCGTACTTATTATTTGCATTACAGCTTTAGGTATGCCCTTAAATCTAGAGTTACCCGCTTTATCATTTGATCTATCTACTCAAAATGACCAGCTCTCTTATAAATCTTTTATAGATTCTCCTTTGAATAATCCTACCCTCATAGATTTTCAGATTGAAACAAAAAATCCTGAAAAACTATCTATTGATGCATTAGCTTCTTCTTTTATTTTAGAGATCATAAAAGAAACTGAAATAATCTCCACAGTAGATGCATCAAAAATAATAACGCCTTCTTCTACCGAAAAAGATAGCATTCGCTATACTTTAAATTTATCAAAAGAAAATTTAAATCTTTCTGATGACAATTATTTATTAAAGCTTTATTCTACAGCAGAAGTATTAAAAGATATAGAACCCTTAAAGATAGAAGTACAATACACGACTTTATCAAAATATATTCCAGCAACGGATACGTTCCCCCTTGGCATGATGAATTTAACCTTATATTATCCTGATACAAAGAATGAATATCTTGTACCCATCACAAAATTTGTAAAACAAAATCGTACCCCTTTAGGTACAATCGTTAATAATCTCCATAGTGGTTCGAATATTTTAGGTTCTGTTTCCCCTATTCCAGATAGAATAAAACTACGTGTTCAAAAAAATAGGGTCCTAGTATTTTTACCAAAAGACCTAGGAAAATATAATACAGACCCAAGAATAGGTACCTTTGCCCTTGAAAGTTTTGTAAATTCTTTTACCTCTATTAAAGGTATTGATCAAGTTAAATTTTTCGTGAACGGAAAAGAATCGGACAACCTATTTTATAGTTATCGTACAAAAGATATCTATTATAAAAATACACAGCCAAAAGTTTATTTAGGAATGGACACAAATCAGACAAGAATTTTACTTGTTCCCATAAAGGTAGAGAATTCTTCTGAAAAACCTCTCGTTGAAAGGATTCTGCATGGATTAAAAACTTGTAAAATCAATGAAAATACATGCAACAATCTAGTTTCTCCTATTCCTAAAAACATAGAACTTATAGATTATACACAAAATAATAATATTCTTACTTTAAACTTTAACAAAGAATTTTTATATGCTTATCAAAGTCGAATAGATTTACAAAAAATGATGCTTGATGCTATTTTGTATAGCTTCACAAGTGTTACAGGTATTGAAAAAGTACAAATTCTTGTGGATGGTCAAGCTGTAAATACTTTTGGTGAAATAAATCTATCACAGCCTATCAGCAAACCAAAATTTATCAATCCTGAAAAAGAGTAAAAAAATATAAATGTGCATAATATATTAGAGTAAGGTATGTCATCATAGTCCTTACTCTTTTTTTTTTACAAAAAAAGATGACACCCTTTAGGTGCCATAAACAATAGAATCAGTTAATCCCTATGCTTTCAAAGCCTTACTATAGATTATAATACATAATTTGAAATTTTATACCATTAAAATATACTTATTGAAAATATCTCTTTATTATAAATCTTGGAAAAAACATTTAAATCATATGTCTTCTTATGTTTCTTCTTACCTTTTCCTTGTAGTCTTCCTTATAATTAATTCTGGTTCTACAACTATTTTTTTTACCCATTTTTTATCTTTATCTTTTATTTCTTCTATTAACATATCTAACGCTGTTTTACCCATATAATACTTAGGTTGCTCCACAGTAGTTAATTGGATTTGGGGAAGTTTAGCAAAATCAATATTATCAAACCCTACAATTCCAAAATCCGTAGGTATATTTAATCCAAATTCTTGTGCACTATATAAAGCCCCAAGAGCAATCACATCATTCCCTGCAAATATAGCATCCGGTGGATTTTTTAACTTTAAGAGTCTAGACATTATATCATAACCACTCTTTGTGTTAAAATCACCATTCACAATAATGGATTCATCTATTGGGTAATGATACTTTTTTAGTGCCAATTTATAGCCTTCTAATCTCTGATTATTAGAATATGAACGATCTTTTCCTCCAATAAATCCCATTCTCTTATATCCAGATTCAATCAAATGCTTTCCAGCTAAAAATCCTCCTCTTACATTATCAATCTCAATATAATTATAGTTTCCCTCATGAGACCGACTATTTAATAAAACCAATGGCGTATTCATATGATGAAATAAATTTTCATCATTATCGAGTACTGCTTTCATAATAATTCCATCTACTCTTTTTTCTTGAAGAATCTGTAAATAAGCATCTTCTTGAACTTTATCCCAATTTGTATTACATAGTAATACATTATATCCTTCTTTTCTAGCAGCGTCTTCAACGCCTCTTGCTATTTCTGGAAAATAAGGGTTTGTTATATCGGGAATAATCAGACCCATGGTTTTGGTATATTTTTTCACAAGCCCCCTAGCAATAGCATTTGGTTGGTATCCCATTTTTTTTGCTTCTAGAAGTATTTTTTCCCTAGTGGCTTGATTGACTTCTGGTTTTTTATTTAAAGCACGAGATACTGTCGTATATGAAATGCCTAATTTTTTCGCAATATCTTTAATGGTTATACTCATGATGATTCTCCAATCATTCTATGTTTGATTCCATTATATCAAAGGTTTTTTAACGTTACAAATCTTTCTTTTATTTTAAATTTTGTTTCTTTTTTTTATTTTTTCTTGTAGCTATTTTTTCTTATTCTTTAATTAAAGAAATCATAATCTATACGCTATAAAATATTTATATTTAACCCTTTCTTCTGAAAAGTAATGGATACTATTATTTAATAGGAGTGCGTATCTTATAAAAAATAATAGGGTGATGTTAGTAGCAAAATATGCTACTACATCACCCTACTTAGGATCAATGGTAAAAAGATTTTCTTATAATTTAACAGGTGCTCCTGTTTTTACTGATTCTTTTGCAGCTAAACCGATAAGGACTGGCTTTAATCCATCTATACCTGTAACAGGTACCTCCTTTTCATTTAGTACTGCATCCATAAACTCTTTCATTTCATCAACGAAAGAATCCATATATCTTTCTAGGAAGAAATATTTAGGTTTCTCACTAAATACGCCTTCTTCTGTACTAAGAATTGCAGATGATGGTGTATCATTAGCAATCTCTACTTTTCCTTTTGATCCAAACACTTCTACTCTTTGATCATATCCATATGCTGCTTTTCTACTGTTGTCAATGACACAAATAGTTCCATCAGCAAATTTTAGATTGATCACAGCTGTATCCACATCTCCAGCTTCACCGATTGCAGGATCTACTCTTACGGCTGCAGATACATAAACTTCTTCTACTTCACTACCTACTAAAAATCTTGCCATGTCAAAGTCATGAATCGTCATGTCTAAGAACATTCCTCCAGAAACTTTTACATATTCTGCTGGTGGTGGTGCAGGATCTCTTGAAGTAATTTTTACAATATGAAGATCTCCTACTTTTCCTCCATCAATTAATTCTTTTACTTTGCTAAAGTTATGATCAAATCTTCTATTAAAGCCTACTTGGAATTTCACGCCAGCTTTCTTTACTTCTTCAAGTACGGCTTCTACTTTTGCTACAGATAAATCTACTGGCTTTTCACAGAAAATATGCTTTCCTGCCCTAGCTGCTTCAATAGAGATTTGTGCATGTGTGTCTGTTGAAGAACAAATCAATACTGCATCAATTTCAGGGTCGTTTAAAATCTCTTTGTAATCTTGTGTTGCTGTAGGGATGCCCATTTTTTCTGCCCATTCTTTTGCACCCTCTAGATATACATCTGATATTGCCTTGATTTCAACTTCTGGAATATGATTCATAATACTTTGAGAATGAACCTTACCAATTCTTCCGGCGCCAATGATGCCCACTTTCATTTTTTTGCCCATATTGAATTTCCCCTTCTCTTGTGGATTTGCCCTTCTTATAGCCCAGTTTTTTCTGCAATAAACTTTCTTGCTTTCATTGCATATTCTAGAGGATTTGCTTTTGCTGGATCTTGTTCAGCTTCTACTACCATCCAGCCTTCATAGTTTACTTTCTCTAGTACTTTAAATGTATGATCAAAGTTTACTATGCCATCTCCAGGTACTGTAAATACCCCTTCTTTAACACCTTTTAAGAAAGACCATTTTTCTTCCTTTAGGTTTTTTAGTACATCTGCTCTAACATCTTTTAGATGTACATGTGCAAGTCTAGTTGCGTATTTTTCAACGATTTGGTCTACTGCTTCTTGTGTTCCTTCTGAGAAGTACATATGACCTGTATCAAATAGAAGATATACATCATCATTTGTCATTTCCATGAATTTATCTACTTCTGCAGGAGTTTGAATCCCTGTTCCCATATGATGATGTAAACTTACTTTCATTCCTTTTTCAGCAGCTAACTCTGCTAATTTATTCATACCCTTTGCAAGTCTATCCCATTCTTCATCTGTAAATACTGGCTTTTCATCAAAGATTGGTTTATCTAATCCTTGAATACTATGTCCTTGCTCAGAACAACCTATTACTTTAGCACCCATTTCATGTAGGAAGTCTCTATGCTTGATGAAAGCTTTAATTGTTTCTTCTTCTGGCTTTGTTGTGAAAAAACAACTAAACCATGCGTTACAAATTTGAACGCCTCTTAAATCTAATGCTTTTTTTAATTCTTTTGTATCTGATGGATATTTGTTTCCTACTTCACTTCCTGTAAAACCTGCAAGTGCCATTTCACTTACACACTGCTCAAAAGTGTTTTCTGCTCCTAGTTCTGGAAGATCATCGTTCGTCCAAGCGATTGGTGCAATTCCTAATCTCACGTTTTCTTTGGTTAACATGTTTTATCCCTCGCATTCTACAAGTATTGTTACAGGTTTTAATTTTGCAAAATACATCCTAGTATTGTCTTATTTTCTTAACTGTTTCCTTCATAGCTTCGCCTGCTTCTTGAATAGCTGCCTTTTTAGAAACTTGTGCAGTTCCTACTCTCCACCAGCTTTCATATCCACCAGTCATAGTTTTTGGTAATACCTTAATATCGATTAAAGTAGATACGGTTTGTTTCTTCGCATCTTCGATAGCCTCTCTTAACTGCTCTATTGTTTTTACTGTATATGTTTTTGCACCATATGCAGCTGCACTCATAGCATAATCAACAGGAACTAACTTTCCATCCATTTTTCCTGTTTCTTCATTTCTAAATCTAAATTCTGTTCCAAAGCTTCCCATTCCTTGGCTCATTTGAAGGTTATTGATACATCCAAATGCCATGTTATCAAATAATACTACATTGATTTTTTTATTTTCTTGAATACTTGTAACAAGTTCTGTGTGTAGCATTAAATAACTTCCATCTCCAAGGAAAGTATATACTTCTTGGTTTGGTGCTGCAATCTTTGCACCTAATGCTGCTGCAACTTCATAACCCATACAAGAATATCCATATTCCATATGGTAAGTGTTTGGTGCTTTAGGGCACCATACTCTTTCAAGATCTCCTGGAAGGCTTCCTGCTGCACCTACAACGATTGCATCATCAGCTAATAATTGATCCAGCTCTCCAAGTACTCTTGTTTGTGTTAAGCAAGAACCTGTTTGCTCATAAAACTCTGGTAATACTTCATCTAAGTCTCCTGCAATCTCAGGAATAAATCCTTCTTTATATTCAATACCAAATAATCTATTTAATTCTTTTAGCCATTTTTCTTTGGCTTCTTTGATTTCATCCACGTATGCTGACTTGTATCCTTCTTTTTCAAGCTCTACTGCTATGGCATCAAGCCCTACCTTTGCATCTGCAACTACTTTAGTAGCATCTAGCTTTCCTGCATGGTACTCAGAAATGTTCACAGTTAAGAAATCAACTTCTGGATTACTAAATTGGCTCTTTGATGCAGTTGTAAAGTCAGTAAATCTTGTTCCTACACCGATTACTAAATCAGTTTCTTTTGCAATAATGTTTGCAGCTAAATTCCCAGTTGTACCTACTCCACCTAAGTTTAGAGGGTAATCCCACTCAACAGCACTTTTTCCTGCTTGTGTTTCTGCAAAAGGAATATTAAACTTTTCAGCAAAAGCTTTTAAGCTCTCAGCAGCCTCTGAGTATCTTACTCCTCCACCGCAGATTAGTAAAGGCTTTTTCTTAGATTTAATTAATTCTATAGCATCTTTTATTGCTTCTAAGCTTGCTGGTCTTCTCTCGATTCTGTGTACACGCTTTTTGAAGAAATACTCTGGATAATCATAGCTTTCTCCTTGCACATCTTGAGGAAGACAAATAGTTACTGCTCCTGTATTTGCAGCATCTGTAAGTACACGCATTGCATTGATCATAGCCGTCATTAATTGCTCGGGTCTACTTACACGATCCCAGTATTTGCTTACCGCTCTAAATGCATCATTTGTACTAAGAGTTAAATCATGAGATTGTTCTACTTGTTGAAGTACTGGGTCTGGTTGACGTGTAGCAAAAGTATCTCCTGGAAGTAATAATACAGGAATATTATTTGCTGTAGCTGTAGCTGCAGCTGTAACCATATTTGCAGCACCTGGGCCTACTGATGATGTAGCTGCACAAATTTGTTTTCTATGCATTTGTTTTGCAAAACCAGTAGCAGCATGTGCCATTCCTTGCTCATTACGACCTTGATAAACTACTAAATCTCCTGGATCTTCTTCTAATGCTTGTCCAAGACCTACTACATTACCATGACCAAAGATTGTGAATATCCCTTTTACAAACTTTTGCTCTTTTCCATCAAATTCAACATATTGATTATTTAAAAACTTGACTAAAGCCTGAGCTACAGTCATCTTAATTGTTTTCATTGATTACCTCCTTAGGTATAATACTGTAAAAAAGCTTTTGAGAATTATTTATTGGGCCATATTTTCGCATCTTTATCTAATAACCATTTGTGTTCATCAACAAAAATACGCTCATCAAATGGCTTATTTTCTAAATGACGAATCATCCAAACATAATACATAGCATATCCCGGTGCTGCTGTTTGAGGATGTACAAGTCCTCCTGGAATAGCAATTGTATCTCTATTTTTCACTACAAATGCATCATCCCCTACTGTTGAAAGACCATATCCTTGCTCTGGATAGAAACGATAATGATATATTTCTGGTTGTGGATGATGATGTGGTGGATAACTTGAATATTTTCCAGGATGATTAATAACTTCTCCGATCACTAAATTTGCATCTGGTGAATTACCATGATCAAAAATAGTTCTTACCGTTCTTGTAGCAGTCTCATTTAATGTACCTGCACCAAACTGTTCACTTCTACATTCTTCTGGTGTATAAAGCTTTGAGGCAAACGTTTTTTCATTGTCTGTTTTTTGAACAGCAAGCTCTGTATCATCTTTATGAGCTGTAATCTTTACCTCTACCTTAGCTGGTACATGTAAGCAATAAGGATCTTCTGAAAAACAGTCTTCTCTCTTAGCTGTTACTTTATTATCTTCCCATTCTAGAGTAACTTCTCCATGAATTAATAGGTAAGCTCTTTCTAAATCTTCACTTGAACTTTCTGTATCTGCTTTTTTCATTTTTAAGATACCAAAGTCCATTAACATATTACTATGTTTTCCGTTCATTTCTGTAATACTATTATATCCATATTTGAAAGGTTCTGATTGTCTTATTTTCATGTCTTGCTCCCTTCTTACTTTCTTTCAATGCCTAGAAGCTCCATTTTCTTTTTAACTTCTTTTTGTACTTCTATCATAGACCTTTGGAATAGATTAATTCTATCGAATTCTTCAGGATTGTTGTTCATCTCTTCTCTCATAGTATTTCCAAATACCATACGAAGGGCTGTTCCAATATTTACCTTTGCCACAGAATATTTAGCAATTCTTCTTAAGTCTTCATCTTTAATTCCTGTAGAACCATGAATCACTAAAGGTGTATCTGTAAGCTTTTCAATAGCTTCTAAACGGTCGTATTGAATTTCTGCTCCTTGAGTCTCCATTCTATGTAGCGTTCCAATAGCAACTGCTAATGCATCTACTCCAGTCTTTTCAGCAAATGTCTTTGCTTCTTCTGGTTCTGTATATCTTGCATTTACATTAAGAGCTGGATCACTATATCCTACTGCTCCGATTTCTGCTTCTACCGTTACATTACAAGGATGAGCTAATTTTACAACTTCTTTTGTTTTTTCAATATTTTCTTCAAAAGGTAATTGAGAACCATCAAACATTACTGAAGTATATCCAGCTTTAATGGCTTGAGCAATCAAATCAAACTCTGTAGCATGGTCTAAGTGAACACATACTGGTACTTTTGCACTTTCAGCAACACTACAAAGTATTTTTGCTAAAATTTCTATAGGCATATGTGATACAGCTACTTTATTTGTCATCAATATAACTGGGGTGTTTAATTCTTCTGCTGCACGCACCACCGCTACAGCATCTTCATATCCGAATACATTAAATCCAGGAATGGCAAAATCAGATTTTGCCACTCCCTTTAAAACTTCATTTAAATTTACTAACATATTTTTATCCTATTGGTTCATGATATCGCCAAATAATTCTTCATCAGTTGGCTGTGTAGATTCGATTGGTGAAGATACCCAAGTTACATTGATTAAGTGTTTCCAAGTTACGTTCTCAGATGCAATATTTCCACCCCAAGTACCGCATCCTAGTGTTAGTGTCATTGGCATGCCATTTGTCCATGCTCCACTGTTTGCTAAACATTGTGGTTGTCTTACCATCAAACGACTTGTTTTTGTATTTAATGCTAATGCTAAAATTCTTTCTTCATCATTTGTGTGGATTCCGCAAGAGTGTCCACTTCCATGATAAGCAGTAATAGCATTTACTTTATCGATTGCTTCCCCAAACTCACCATATTTAAATAGTGTAGTTACTACAGATAATTTTTCTCCTGAGAATAAATAATCTGCTCCGATTCCAGTTTCTTCTACCATGAAGAAAGTTTTTCCTTCTGGTAATTCAATTCCAGCTTCTTTCGCAATAGCTTCTGGTGATTGTGCAACGATTGCAGGACTTAAGTGTCCATCATGCCACATAGCATGCTCAAGCTTTTCTTTTTCGTCACCTTTTACTAAATATCCACCTTCAGCTTCCATAGCTTTAATGAATTCATCATAAATTCCTTCTTGTACTACACATGAATTTTCTGTAGAACAGCTTGTTGCAAAGTCAAAAGTTTTACTTCTCATAATTTTGTTTGCAACGTCTTTTAGGTCTACTGTTTCGTCTACTACTGTAACAGCATTTCCTTGACCTACACCATAAGCAGGTGTTCCTGAACTATAAGCAGCTTTTACTAATCCGCCACCACCAGTAGCTAATACTAGATCAGCTTGTGCCATTAATTCTCCACTTACATCCATTGATACGTGCTCTGGCTCAACAGGGATTACTAAATCTTCTGGTGCTCCATATTTTTTAAGGGTTTCACGAACAATATTTACAATATAAGTGTTTGTATTTTTTGTTCTTGGATGTGGTGCTAGTATAATGGCATTTCTTCCTTTAATTGCAAACATTGCTTTAAGTACTGGTGTTGCTTCTGGATTTGTACAAGGTATTAATGCAGCAATTACTCCAACTGGCTTTGCAACCTTGATAATTTGTTTTTCATCATCTCTTTCGATTACGCCTACTGATTTTTGGCCTTTCATATCGCGAAGACCGCCACGGATTTTTGTCATTAATTTTGCATACTTTCCATCATAGTTTCCAAGAGTAGATTCTTCAACTGCCATTGTTGCGATTTTTTCTGCCACTTCAGGCTTTACAATATTCCAAGCGATAGCTGTGCAAAGCTCATCTACCTTCTCTTGTGTAAATGTATCTGCAATAGCTTGTGCTTTTCTTGCTCTTTCCATAAGACCTTTTACATATTCTTTTGCGTTACTCATTCGTATTTCCTCCTCTTTCTATTAATACTATATATCATAGCACTTTTCGCAAACGTTTGCGATAGTTTTTCAAAATTTTTTTGATTTATTTTTAAAAATCTACACAAACGTTTGCTGTTTTTGTAAAAAAATAACAATTTTCATTTCCTATACGCTCTTTATTTTTCGTAGTTGTCTATAAAATCTTGTATTTGGTCTGTGCTTGGCATTGCATCTGAACAACTATGGCTTGAAACTACTATAGCAGCTGAACCTGCACCAAATTCCATAGCTCTTCCAATATCCCATCCTTGCATCAATCCATAGATAAATGCTCCTGCATAGGAATCTCCTGCTCCAAATGTTTTAAGTGGTGTTACTGGGAATACTGCCCCTGTAATTTCTTCCCCTTCTTTTGTATAAGCAATAGAACCTTCTTTTCCATGCTTGATTACAACGATCTTGGCATTGAAATCGAACCATTTTTGTGCTGTAGCATGGTCATCTTTATTGCCTTTCATTGTTAGCATTTCCATCATGTCAAATTCTTCTCTAGTTCCTACGATTACATCACACTTTTCTGCTGCAAGATTATAATAAACACTTGTTTCTTCAACAGATGTCCAAGTATACGGTCTGTAATCTATATCAAAGAATACTATCGTATCATGCTTTCTTGCATAATCAAGTGCTAAAAATACTGCTTCTCTAGATGGACTTTTAGCTAAAGCCGTTCCTGATATTAGTATTGCTTTTGCATTTTTAATATATTCTTCTTTTACATCATTAGGCTCTAAGTTTAAATCTGATACATTATCTCTATACATTAAAATACTGCAATCTGTTGGACTTTTTATTTCCGTGAAAGCAAGTCCTGTCACGCTTCCTGGTTTATCTGTAACAACACTAGATGTATCAATATTGCTAGTTTTAAGATAATTTACAATATATCTTCCCATCTGATCATCTGCTACACGTCCAATAAAACCAGTCTTTATCCCAAGCTTTGATGTTGCTACTGCAATATTTGCAGGAGAACCTCCTAGGTATTTTGTAAACGTCATTGTTTCTTCCATAGGTCTATTGATTTCATTTGCATTTAAGTCTATACAAAGTCTTCCAATGGCAATGAAATCCATGGATTTTTGACTATTAAATTTCAGATTGTTCATTGTTGACCTCCTTTTTCAAATTTCTTTCAACAATATTATACATGCATACCCATATTAACGCAAACGTTTTCTATTATTTTTTACCACTATTTTTTCTTTCATCTAATATTACAGCTCCAACAATAATGACACCTTTTACGATTTGTTGCCAGTATGCAGATACATTTAATAAGTCTAATCCATTATTTAAAACTCCTATGATCAAAGCTCCGATGATGGTTCCTGATATTTTACCAATTCCACCATTTAAACTTGTTCCACCAATAACTGCTGATGCAATGGCATCTAACTCATATGCTAGCCCTAATCCTGGTTGACCTGAACTAATTCTTGATGATAAAACAATTCCTGACATACCAGAAAGCATTCCTGCATACGTATAGATCATTACTTTATATTTATCTACGTTGATTCCAGATACAACAGCTGCATTTTCATTTCCACCAATTGCATATACATATTTACCAAATTTTGTATTCGTCAATAATACATGGGTAATAATTGCCACAACTGCTAAAATAATGATTGGAAGGGGAACTCCTAAGATCTTTCCTTGTCCAATGAAGTTGTATGAATCCTTTAAACTACTGATTGGTCTACCATTACTATAAATAAGTGCTGCCCCTCTTGCTACAATCATCATCCCTAATGTTGAAATAAATGGTGGGATTTTTGTCTTTGCAATAATAACACCACAAATCAATCCACATAAAGCCCCTACTCCTAATCCTAAGAGTATTGGTACTATTACAGGTACATCTATATTTGGATACATTCTTGATGCCCAGTCAGACTTTTGTGCAAAACTTGCTGCTACAACTGCTGCTAATGCAAGAACTGATCCTGAAGATAAGTCAATTCCTGTAGTAATGATAATCATGGTTACACCACATGCAATAAGCCCTATAACGGAAATCTGTCTTATAACGTTTAATAAGTTTCCAACCCTTAAAAATGCTGGAGAAAGGATGGACATTAATATTACCATTCCAATAAAGATAAAGAATATTCCATATTTCTTAAAAAGCTGTTCTGTTTTTGCCTTCATATATTTTGCTCCTTTCTATTTTCCCTTATTCATCTTTTTTGTCTATTTTTTCCCTGTTGCTAGATACATAATATTTTCTTGGGTTGCATCCCCTCTCATCAATTCTCCTGTTTTTCTACCTTCATGCATAACCATGATTCGATCACTCATTCCTAATACTTCTGGAAGCTCTGATGAAATCATAATTACAGCTTTTCCTTCTCCTGCAAGCTTTGACATTAATTTGTGAATTTCAGCCTTTGCTCCTACATCAATTCCCCTTGTAGGCTCATCTAAGATTAAAATATCTGGCTGGGTTAAAAGCCATCTTGCAATCAATACCTTTTGCTGATTTCCTCCACTTAAATTCCCAATAAGTTGTTCTTTGCTTGGTGTTTTAACAGAAAGCTTTTCTATTCCTTCTATACAAGCCTCATCAATTTTCTTAAAATCTAAAAACATTCCTTTTTTATATGCATCAATATTAGCAACAATCATATTATCTTGAACTGAAAGCATTAAATATAGCCCAGTGAGTTTTCGATCTTCAGTAAGGAGTGCCATCTTATGCTTAATAGCATCTTCTGGTATATTGATTTCTACTTTCTTACCATTAATAAATATTTCTCCTGCATCTTTGTGGGTTACCCCAAATACACTTTCCATTACCTCTGTTCTTCCTGATCCCATAAGTCCTGCTATTCCTAAAATTTCACCTCTTCTTACCTCAAAGCTTACATCTTTAAAATATCCTTCTCTTGTTAAGTTCTTTACTTCAAGAATTACATCTCCAATTTCAGCTTCTTCTTTGTGGAAAACTTGTTTTAATTCTCTACCTACCATTAATTGAACTAATTTGTCATTGTCTAAGTTCTCAGCTGGCTCTGTAGCAATATATTTTCCATCTCTAAAAATAGTGATATCATCAGATATTTTGAAAATCTCATCCATTTTATGTGAAATATAAATAATTGCTACCCCTTCACTTTTTAGCTTATTGATAATTTTGAATAAATTATCTACTTCTTTTTCAGTGATTGCTGATGTAGGCTCATCCATGATAATTAAATCTGAATTATAAGAGATAGCCTTTGCAATCTCAACCATTTGTGTATTAGCAATACTTAAATTTACCATTTGGGTTCTAGGGTCAATGTCAATACCTAAACCTTTTAATAATTCCTCTGTATCTTGATCCATCTTCTTTTGGTTTACTATACCAAACTTATTTACTGGCTCACGACCTAAGAATATATTTTCAGAAACTGTCATATATGGAATAGGACTTAGCTCTTGATGAATCATAGAGATTCCTAAATCAAGTGCATGATTTGTACCTTGAATCTTCACAGGTTGCCCTTTCCATTTGATGGTTCCCTTTGTCGGTTGATGGATACCTATAATTGCTTTCATTAATGTAGATTTTCCTGCACCATTTTCCCCCATCAATGAATGTACAGACCCTTTTCGTACTCTTAACTGTACATTATCTAAGGCTAAAACCCCAGGAAATTCTTTTGTGATATTCTCCAGTTCTAAGATATATTCCTTATCCATCTTTCTCACCTCTTTTTTTTAATTTGTTATATAAAGGATATCAATAGCTATTGATATCCTTTATACTTGTTATTTTTTATTTCATAAATTCTTTATAATTCTCTGGAGTTACTAATTGGAATGGAATCCAAACTTGACTTTCTACTTTTTCACCTTTTACTTTCTTTACAGCAGCTTCCATACCACCACTACCTTGTCCTTCTGCATCTTGGAATACAGTTGCACTTAATTTTCCTTTATCAAGTTCTGTTAATGCATCAGGGGTAGCATCTACTCCTGCTACTAATATTTCATCTAATTTACCTGCAGCTTCTATAGCATTCATAGCACCAATTGCCATATCATCATTATTTGCACAAACTGCATCAATTTTCTCTCCACTTGCTAACCAGTTTTCCATAACTGCCATACCTTCAGCTCTTGACCATTTACCTGTTTGTTTCTTAACTACTTTTATATCTGGATATTTTTCTTTTATAACCTTTTCTACTCCTTCAGTTCTCTTAATAGCAGCTTCATGATCTAATATCCCCATTAAGATACCGATATTTCCTTTTCCACCCATTTTTTCTGCTATATATTCCATTTGGAATATTCCTGCATCAATTGAGTTAGAACCAACAAATACAACATCTTCTGGTAAATTATCTGGTAATCTATTTACATAAACTAATGGAACATTAGATTCTTCTGCTGCTTGTGTCATGGGTGTAGTCGCTTCTGTATTTACAGGAACAACAACAATTGCATCTACTCCCTGTGAAATAAAGTTCTCCACTTGACCTAATTGTTTTGCAGCATCAGCTTTTGCATCTACATAAGTTACTTCTACTTTTTCATCTAAGCCAGCAATATATTTTTCCATACCATCTTTCATGTACATTAAGAAAGTATCATCAAAGCTTGCAATAGATACACCAATGGTCATCGCCCCATCTTCAGCTGGTGTTTCTTCTTTAGCCCCACATCCTGCTAGTAATGAAAAACTCATAACAACTATTAATACTAATGCAAAAAACTTTTTCACAATAATTTCCTCCCTTATAGGTTTTTTATATAACTCAAATTCTTCATTTTTATAAAAAAACTTGAGTGTATATTTATAGTGTTTTCTAAGTAACCAGTCTTTTCATATGCTAATGTATCAAAATTTATTTGACTTTTCAAAACCAGCACGCAAGTTTTATATTTGGTAAATTCTTCTATTTAAATATTTCGATAATTTTTCTTGAAGCTGTTTTTCATGAGATTATGCTCCTTTATGAAAAATCTTTCTAAACGTTCTTTTCCCTGCAAACGTTTGCATCTCATTTAACATAATCTTACTATACTCTAATTTTTATGTCAATATGCAATTTTCAGAATTTACTTGTTATTTATTTATCAAATCAGTCTCTCATTTACATTTATTTAACAAATATAATTAAGATTAGCAGGCAAACGTTTGCATATATAAGGACTCACTATTGTTAATTTTTTGACTACTATTTACTTTTATTTACATAATTATAAATTTTTTACGTCATCTTTTTATGATTTTTTATATAAACTATAAGTATAGTCAAAAATATTATTTGTCAAAGATGGATTTTTATACGGTAGTTTCTATATAAAAAAAACTTTGATTCTTTTCATTCAATATCACAAAAGCACTATGAATACGAAAATTCATAGTGCTTTTTTTAATGCTAACAATACTAAATTAAATTTTTATAATGTAACCAATTTATTTTCTTTGAAGGCTTCTGTTGCTGCATAAGCAATAATAGTTGATTTTGTACCATCATATACAGTTACTTCTGGCTTTCTTCCTTCTACAATACAATTAACAAATTCTTGTACTTCATCTACATAAGCTTGGTCAAATCTTTCTAGGAAGTCTTGTGAACATTCTTTTCTTACACCATGTTCATCCAGAATTTCTACTAAATTCTTTTGTGGTACAGAGGCAATTCTTAAGATACCCTTTGTTCCAATGATTTCTGTTTCTACATTATATCCATGAGGAGCTGTTCTTCCTGCAAATAAAAATGCCATAGTACCATTTTCAAATTGCATCAATGCAGAAACGTTATCCCCATCATCATATTGACCAAATTCAGGATGTGCATAACACCCACCGATGGCATAAATAGACTTTGCTTCTGCTCCTAAGAACCATCTTGCTAGATCTATATCATGTACAGCCATATCTATAAACTGACCCCCACTATGACCTGCATACTTAATAGCTCCTTCTATTGCACTTTCAGGATCTTGGCTATATCCTCTAAATAAAATAGGCTTTCCGATCTCTCCTGCATCTATTTTTTTCTTTGCATAAGCATAAGATGGATCATATCTTCTCATAAACCCTAACATGAATACTTTATCTGCATGTTTTTCTACTGCCTTTTCTGCTAATTTACATTCTTCTAGTGTTGTTCCTAATGGCTTTTCACTAAAAACATGAAATCCTGCTTCTAATGCATCTGATATTTGTTGGCAATGAAGTCCTGATGGAGATGCAATAAATATAGCATCTAGTTCTTTATTTTTTAACATTTCATTGTAATCAGTATATCCATATTTTATTCCCCAAGCCTTTTGTACTTCATCTACCTCTTCTTGAATAACACTGCATACTGCTAATAATTCTGCATTTGGAATTCTAAATGCAATATTTTTTGCATGTTGTCTTCCTAATCTTCCTAAACCTACAGCTCCTATTTTTATCTTTTTCATCTTCTATCTTACTCCTTTACTATTTTTTTCCCAATCGTTTCGCAAACGTTTGCATTATTTTTAAGATAATCTTACTATACTCTCTATTTTCTGTCAATACTTATTTTTATCGACCCTTATTTTTTTAGTATTTCACTTGATTTTGCAAAATTAAAATGATTATAGCATCTCCTTTACAATTCGCAAACGTTTGCTAATATATCCCATTTTTTATAAAATAAAAACTCCAGCATCCTTTTGCTAGAGTTTTAAATTACTTTATTTTTGTTGTTTTTCGTACTACTAATTCTGGCTCTAATACTATTTTTTTTACAAAACGTTCTTCTTTGTTTTTAATTTCTTCCATTAAAATTTCAAAGGCTAATTTTCCAATATAATATTTAGGTTGGTCAATGGTTGTCAATTGAATTTGTGGAAGCCTAGAAAAATCTACGTTATCAAATCCAACAACGCCAAAATCTTCAGGTACATGAATTCCAAAATCTTCTATGCAATGTAATACCCCAAGAGCAATCAAATCATTCCCTGCAACAATTGCGTCCGGTGGATTTTCTAATTTTAATAGCTTTTCTGTTAATGTGTATCCACTTTTTGTTTTAAAGTTTCCATAAACAATCAATTCTT
The DNA here is from genome assembly GCF_019884785.1 of Crassaminicella profunda. GTDB lineage: Bacteria > Bacillota > Clostridia > Peptostreptococcales > Thermotaleaceae > Crassaminicella > Crassaminicella profunda. The sequence continues at coordinate 795,795 of NZ_CP082326.1, read as the reverse complement.
CATCTACTAGATAGTCATATTTTTTTAATGCTCGCTTATATCCTTCTACTCTTTTTTCATTTGCATAAGAAACAAATTCTCCTCCTATAAAAGCAATCCTTTTGTAACCACCTTCAATTAAATGCTTTGTGGCTAAAAATCCCCCTCTTACGTTATCTACTTCTATGGTGCTATGATTACCATCATAAGAAGGACTATTGATCATAACCATTGGTGTTTTTACATCATACATATTAGAAGCATCATCTTTTGCAGGGTTTATAATAATCCCATCAACCCTTTGTTCTTCAAGGGTTTTTAAAAGATTTTGTTCATTTTCCTTATCATAATTGGTGTTACATAAAAATACATTGTAGCCAACTTTTTTGGCAGCATCTTCAACCCCTCGTGCAATAGCAGGAAAATAGGGATTGGTAATATCTCCAATGACTAGTCCAATGGTATTCGTATACTTTTTTACTAATCCCCTTGCAATTGCATTTGGTTGATATCCCATTTTTTGAGCTTCTTTCAACACCTTTTCTACCGTAGCTTGGCTAACTCCAGGCTTTCCATTTAAAGCACGGGATACAGTTGTATAGGATACTCCTATTTTTTTTGCAATATCTTTAATTGTTACCATAATCATTCCTCAATTTCTTTATCTTTGTATTCATTATAGCAAACGTTTTCATATTTTTCAAACTATAATGATAATTGTTTTTTTACCATCTGAAATAAAAATTTACATTTCCTTCATCAATCATCTTTCTTAACTTCCTTTTCACATAAATCTTTACAAATTCTCTTGTCATAGGGATGACTAAAATAAATCCAAATAAATCTGTCAAAACTCCTGGTGTAAGGAGCATTGCTCCTCCAACTAAAACACATAATCCATTCATCAATTGCTCTCCTGGTAAATGTCCTTGCTGCATTTCATATTTTATACGAAAAATAATTTCTCTTCCTTGTGATTTAGCCAAATAAGCTCCTAATACTCCTGTAAATAGTACAATTCCTATTGTATAAGTAACACCTATATATCCACTTAGTTTCATCAATAAAGCAAGTTCTGTCAGTGGAACAAGGGTAAATAAAAGGATTAATTTCACAAGCATTTACTTCACCTCTTTGCAACAATCCTTAAGCAACTTCCATACCTTAGGATTTGATTTTTTAAAGTTTACAGGCTTGAGTGTTTTGTTTACAAATGCATGAATAGTACTTCCTGTTGCTAATACTACTCCATCCTCTTTTCTTATTACTTCGTAAAAAAATTCAAGCCTTACTCCTTTTAACTTTTCTATACTTGTTCGAATAACCAATTCATCATCATATTTTGCTGCAACCTTATACGCACAATGACTCTCTATCACAGGAAGGATAATTCCTTCTTCTTCTAGCTGCGCATATGTATATCCTAATGAACGAAAAAAAGAAGATCTCCCTACTTCAAACCACGTATAGTAATTACCATGATAAGCAACCCCCATCTGATCTGTCTCTTCATACCTTACACGAACATCTCCATCGTTAGTATACATCTATTTTATCCTCCTTATTGCTATTATATGACTATTTCTTATACGAAGCATTCATATATATTATGCCATAACCAATCTATTTCTGCGATAACTTTTCATAAAAAGAAAACAGACAAACCACTGATTTATATCAGTGGTTTGTCATAAGTCTAATCTAATCTTAAAATCTTAGCTCATCTTTATAGGACATTTGCTTTTCCACTATATACAAGACCTCTTATACTATCAACCGTTACAACGTCTCCGTTTCTTAACAGTTTTGTTACATCAGTGGCACCAACAATAACTGGTTTATGAATATTTAACCCTACAATAGCTGCATGAGAAGTAAGTCCACCCTTCTCTGTAATAATAGCTGCAGCTTTTTCCATAAATGGAACCATCTCTTTATCTGTTGCAATGGTTACAAGAATATCCCCTTCTTTAAACTTATTCTTAGCATCCGTTGCATTCATTGCAATACAAACATTTCCTACAGCACCAGCGTTTCCAATTCCCATACCTTTTACTAAAATTTTACCAGCAATATGGACTTTAATCGTATTGGTTGTTCCTGCAACACCTACTGGTACACCTGCTGTAATAATTACCAAATCTCCGTGCTTTATATATCCAGCCTCTAATGCCTTGTTTACAGACAGATCAAATACTTCATCCGTTGAATTTCCTATTTCTGTAAGCATTGCATATGCCCCAAAAGAAAGTGCAAGTCTTCTCATAACTTTTTCACTTGTCGTTGCAACAATAATCGGTGCTTTTGGTCTGAATTTTGATACCATTCTTGCTGTATATCCTGATGAAGTTGCTGTAATAATAGCTGATGCACCCAAATCTTGAGCACTACTACAGGTTGCATGACTCACAGCATCCGTAATACTTCTTTCTTTTCCTACTGCTTTTTCTCTTAAAATAGCTCGATAATCTAATGCACCTTCAGTAGTTTGTGCAATATTCGCCATAGTTTTTACTGCATCTACTGGATATTTTCCAGCAGCCGTTTCCCCTGAAAGCATGATGGCATCTGTACCATCAAATATGGCATTAGCAACATCTGTCACTTCCGCTCTAGTGGGTCTTGGATTTCTCATCATAGAATCTAACATCTGTGTAGCAGTGATAACAGGTTTTCCTATACTATTACATCTTTTGATGATCATTTTTTGTACAAGAGGAACTTGCTGTGTTGGAATTTCCACACCTAAATCACCTCTTGCAACCATGATTCCATCAGAAACTTCAATAATTTTTTCTATATTATCTACACCCTCTTGATTTTCAATCTTAGAAATAATTTGAATATCCTCTGCATCATATTCTTCTAAGATTCTTCTTATAGCTAATACATCTTCTGATTTTCTTACAAAAGAAGCTGCTATAAAATCTATACCATTTTGAATACCAAAAATAATATCATCTTGATCCTTCTTCGTAATGGCAGGAAGATTGATTTTAACACCTGGTACATTTACGCCCTTGTGATTTTTTACCATCCCTGAGTTTCTAATCATACATTTTATATCTGTTCCATCAATAATTTCTAAAACTTCTAAACCAATTAATCCATCATCTATTAAGATGGGATCTCCAATCTTCACATCATTTGGAAGATCTTTATAAGTAATACTACCAATGGTTACATCTCCAAGAATTTCTCTTGTTGTTAATGTAAAATTCTTTCCTTCCTCTAAGAAAGCTTCCCCCTCTTTAAAATTACCCGTTCTGATTTCTGGTCCCTTTGTGTCTAATAAAATTGCAATGGGTAGATTAAGTTCTCCTCTAACTTCTTTAATGGTATCTATACGTTTTTGATGCTCTTCATGGCTTCCATGAGAAAAATTAAGTCGTGTTACATTCATCCCATTCTTCATCAATTCTTTCAAAGTATCTTTGCTTTCACTTGCAGGTCCAATAGTACATACAATTTTTGTTTTTCTCATAAATTTCTCTCCTTCGTTTATATAGATAGTGTTTTTGCTAACTCATATAAATTTTTATTCATTTCCTTTTTCATTGAAAGGGCCTTAGATATTTCAAAATTACAAATTTCATTTCCTTTCATCCCAACAGTTCTTCCTTTCTTACCCTTCATTAACAGCTCTACAGCATTTCCTCCCATTCGACTTGCTAAAATCCTATCAAATGCTGTTGGACTGCCTCCTCTTTGTATATGTCCAAGAATAGTAAGCCTTACATCTATACCTGTTTTTGTTTCTATTTCTTTTGCAATTTCATAGGAATTTCCAGCTACGCCCTCTGCTAAAATAATGATACTATGTAATTTACCTCTATTTCTTCCTTGAATCAGTCTTTTACACACCTCATCAATAGAGCATTCTTCTTCTGGAACAATAATACTTTCTGCTCCTCCAGCAAGTCCTGCATAAAGGGCAATATCCCCACAATGTCTCCCCATTACCTCAACAATGTTTGCTCTTCCATGGGAAGTAGACGTATCTCTAATATTACTAATTGCATGGAGTACCGTATTAATGGCTGTATCAAATCCAATGGTATAATCCGTATATGCTAAATCATTATCTATCGTTCCAGGTAGTCCTATAGTAGGAATACCCGCTTCACTTAATTTTTCTGCTCCTCTTAAAGAACCATCTCCTCCAATGACAACAATTCCTTCTATACCAAAAATGTTGATTACATTCAGTGCTTTTTCAAATCCTTCTTTGGTTTTGAAAGCTTCACTCCGAGCAGTTCTAAGCATAGTTCCTCCTCTATGAATAATATCTGCCACGGACGAGAGATTCATCTCCTCAATATCACCATTTATAAGTCCTTCATAACCTCTTTTGATGCCAACTACCTTTAAGCCATTGTATATTCCTGCTCGAACGACAGCTCTTATAGCCGCATTCATTCCTGGAGAATCTCCACCACTAGTCAGTACACCAATTTTTTTCATAGGCTCTCTCCTTTATTAGTATCTATCAAGTTTTATAAAATATTCTCTCCATATTTCATAGGGGAAAGTCCCTATTTTGGGTACTTTCCCCTAATATTTTTTATTATAAATTTACCAAAACTTCATGTGCTTCTTCTGCTTCACCATTAGGAACTAAAACCTCAAAGACACCTTCTTCTTCTCTTCCAATAGGCTTTAATTTTACTAAAAACCCTTCATTCATTAAATGACACTGGATTCTATCTGCATCTGCTTTGTTGTGTGCCATATATACTACTGTCCACATAATAGTCCTCCCCCTGGAGTATATTGATTTTGATTTTATTTTATTCTAATTTTAAGTAAATTGCAATATATCCTTATGCTTTAATTATTATTCCTTATAGTATTTTTCATTTCTTTATTTTTCATGTACCAAAATTTATCTTCTATCATATTATATCATACACCAAATTAAGATAGGAGGAGTACATTTGAAAGATATTGTAATCAAAATGTTAAAGGATCGAGGAGTAAATCTTTTAGATATTGCAAAGTTAGTATATGATTTACAAATAAAATACGGACCCTTAACAATGGATGACTGCCTTTATAGTATTAATAAAGTTCTAGAAAAAAGAGAAGTTCAACACGCTATCTTAACGGGAGTGGTTTTAGATATTTATGCTGAAAAAAATCTTCTACCAGAACCTCTTTTAGATATATTAAAACGTGATGAACCCCTCTATGGCATTGATGAGGTATTAGCCCTTAGTATAACAAATGTATATGGAACCATCGGTCTTACAAGCTTTGGTTATCTAGATAAAGAAAAGCTTGGTATCTTAAAAGACTTAAATGATCCTAAAAATGGGGTGCATACATTTTTAGATGATTTAGTTGCTGGTATTGCTGCAGCAGCATCTGCAAGGATTGCTCATTCAAAGAAACACTAACATACTTTTACACAATCTTCTCCTAGCAATCCTATCAAATTTTTAATTAAATCATCATTTAACGTTACCCATAATTCCTTATTCGCTTTTAGTTTCTTATTTTTCCCTTCTAAATATAAGTATACCGGCACATCTCCTTTGTGACTTTTCAGTGTCGGTTTAATTTTTTCAAATAAAACATCTAGCTCTTGACCTCTACTTATTTTTAGATATAACTTTTTTATCCCTTTATCATTTTTCTTTATGAGGGGTAGTATTTTTTCTGCTATAATTTTAGGTTCTTCCTCTTCTCTCATGCTTATTTTTCCTTCTATAATGACAACACTATCTTCATATAATAAATTCATATATTTATCAAATATTTTAGGAAAAACTAATACTTCTACACTACCAAATAAGTCTTCTAGTGTTATGAAAGCCATCATATTATTATTTTTAGTGATTTTATTTTTTCGATGTCCAATGAGTCCCCCTATTCTTATATAGGATCCATCTTTTACAGAATTATTTTCATGATTTTCATTGATCTCCATTAACTCTCCTGCATTCATGGTTGAAACTTTTTTAACTTCTTGTTCATACTCTGAAAGGGGATGACCACTAATATAAAGTCCCACTACTTCTTTTTCCATCATCAAAAGATTTTTCTGAGCAAACTCTTTGATATCTGGCAAATCATCTCTTTTAACATTAGCAGGTATGATTTCATCAAATGCTTGAAATAATGAAACCTGGCCTGCTAAATTCCTTTTTCGATCTTGAGCTATTCCATCAATTGTCCTTTCATAGATGGCTAAAAGCTGGGCACGATTGGCTCCTAAATGATCAAAGGCTCCTGCTTTTATGAGACTCTCAATAGCTCTTTTATTGATTTCTTTCATATCCACTTTATCACAAAAATCTGTAAAACTTAAAAACTTACCTTTCTCTTCTCTTGCGGCTACAATAGCATCTATAACGCCTGCACCAACGTTTTTCACTGCCAAAAGGCCAAATCGAATTTTCCCATCCTGTACAATAAACTTATGATGACTTTCATTGACACTAGGTGGCAGTATTTCTATGTTTTTCTTCTTACAATCCTCTATATATTGGGCTACCTTTGTGGTATTCCCCATAATACTCGTAATGAGTGCTGCCATAAATTCAACAGGGTAGTACGCCTTAAGGTATGCTGTTTCATAACCTAGCACTGCATAGGCCGCTGCATGGGATTTGTTAAAAGCATATTTGGCAAAATCTATCATTTCATCATATATTTGATTTCCAATTTCTTTTGGTACACCCTTGCTTACACATCCTGTAATTTCAATATTTCCTTCTTCATCTTTTTTTCCATGAATGAAATATTCTCTTTCTTGTTCCATCACATCCATTTTCTTTTTACTCATGGCACGGCGAACCAAATCGCTTCGTCCATAGGAATAACCAGCAAGTTCCCTAACTACCTGCATTACTTGTTCTTGGTATATTAAACATCCATAGGTTACATTAAGGATCTTTTCTAGCAATGGATGTAAATATTCTATTTTTTCTGGATTATTTTTATAAGCTATATACTTAGGAATAGAATCCATAGGCCCTGGTCTGTAAAGGGAAATTCCCGCTACTATATCTTCAAAGCAATCAGGCTTTAATTCCTTCATAAACTGCCTCATACCTGCACTTTCTAGCTGAAATACCCCTATAGTATCCCCTTTACTAATCATTTCATAAGCTAACTTATCATCATAGTTACTATTGGAAAAATTTATTTTTACCCCATGATTCTTCTCTATACTCTCTATAGCATCCCTGATTACTGTTAGATTTCGAAGACCTAAAAAGTCCATTTTAAGAAGCCCTAACTCTTCTAATGTTGTCATAGTGAATTGAGTTGTAAGACCTTCATTATGCATATATAAAGGTACATATTCATCAATAGCCTCTTTAGAAATTACAACCCCAGCTGCATGAGTAGATGCATGTCTTGGCATTCCTTCTACAGCCCTTGCAGCATCTATTAAATATTTTGCCCTTTCGTCTCTTTCATATATTTCTTTAAATCCCTTATCTATTTCTAATGCTTTATCAATAGAAATACCCAACTGCATAGGAATTTTTTTGGCAATAGCATCTACTTCTGCATAGGACATATTCAGCGCCCTTCCTACATCTCTTATAGCTGCTCTTGCTGCCATTGTTCCAAAGGTGATTATTTGTGCTACCTTTTCTTTTCCATATTTTCTCACTACATAATCAATAACTTCTTGCCTTCTTTCAAAGCAAAAATCAATATCAATATCCGGCATGGTTACACGTTCTGGATTTAAAAAACGCTCAAAAATGAGATGATACTTAATAGGATCAATTTCTGTAATTCCTAATGTATATGAAACTAAGCTTCCTGCAGCAGATCCTCTTCCTGGTCCTACCATGATGTTTTCTTCTTTTGCATATCTTATAAAATCCCATACAATTAGAAAATATTCTACATACCCCATATTTTCTATAGTAGATAATTCGTACTCTAATCTTTCTAAAAGTTCCTTTGTAATTTCTTTATATCTTTTTTTCAATCCTTCATTACATAATTTCCTTAAATATTCCTTTGCACTATAAGAATCAGGTACATCATACTTTGGTAAATACATTTGGTTAAAATCAAAAGTTACATTGCACCTATTTGCAATTTTTACGGTATTTTCTAAGGCTTCCTTTGCATATGGAAAGAGGTCTTCCATCTCTTTTGGAGATTTTAGATAAAATTCCTTTGTAGGAAATTTTAGTCGATCTTCATCATCTATATTCTTTCCTGTTTGAATACAAAGAAGTATATCGTGAATATCTCCATCAGATCTCTTTAAATAGTGAATATCATTAGTTGCAACTAATGGGATATCTGTTTCTTGGCTTAACCTGATTAATTGATTGTTTACCATTTTCTGCTCCTGCATACCATGGTCCTGAAGTTCTAGATAAAAATCATCTTTTCCAAATATCCCCTCTAGTCTTAATGCTTCTTTTTTAGCTCCTTCATAATCCTTATTTAAAAGTCTTTGTTGGATCTCTCCTGCAAGACATGCACTAAGGGCGATAATGCCTTCACTATATTTTTCAAGAACTGTATGATCTATTCGAGGTTTATAATAAAAACCATCCACATATCCTAAAGATACAATTTTCATAAGATTTTTATAGCCCTCATTATTTTTAGCAAGGAGTACTAGGTGACCCTGCCTTTTATCTTTTATTGGATCTTTATCAAAAAGAGTTCTAGTAGCAGTATACACTTCACAACCTATAATAGGTTTAATTCCTTCCTTTTTAGCTTCTTTATAAAAATCAATCACACCAAACATACATCCATGATCTGTTATGGCTACGGCTTTCATCCCTAAATCCTTTACAGTTTTTATAAGGGGTTTTATTCTGGCTGCACCATCTAATAAACTATACTCTGTATGCACATGTAAATGTACAAAATCTCCCATAAGTACCTCCTTTCTATCTTCTTAATTGTTTTGCTGACATCATAGCTTTGGATACAATCTCATCATTGTGATAAGCTGTAATATCCACTTTATAAAATTTCCTACTCACATTGATAATATCTACATAGATTTCGAATTTACTCTCAAGCTGCAATGGCTTTATATAATAAATCATAAAACTATCAATCACACTATCTAAATTTTTCTGCATCTTAATAGCACTGCACCCAGCAGTAGACATAAGTAGTACCAAAACACCTGCACTAGCAATCCCTCGATCATTTAACATCATGGGAGTAATTTCTCCGGAAAATTTTATACCCTTTTCTGTTTCTTCCACATTACATTCACTAGTAATCATATCTTCAAAAGGCTCTCCCATATGGGGTTGATTTCTCATCTGCTTGAGTCCCTTTATAATATCTTGGCGAGTAATAATACCTATAAGTTTCTTTTTATCTGTAACTGGAACCACTTTTAATCCTTCCCAAATCATTACATGTGAAATATAAGCTACAGATGTATTCACAGACACGGTAATAGGATTTTTTGTCATAACATTTATAATGGGTTCCGTACTGTCTGCTCCTCCAATATCTCTTGGGGATACAATTCCTATAACATGTAAATTTTCATCTACTACAGGATATCTACTATGTCCTGTTCTTTTTATTAATTTTTTCATATCACAGACTGTCTCTCCCACCTTTAGATAATGAAGGGTATGGGGCATAATATCCTCTGTTATTAATATTTCTTTTCTAATCAATCTCTCATGTAAAGCTTGATCAATCATAGTAGTAATGGTAAATGTATCATAGCTTGTAGAAAGAATAGGTAGTTTTTTCTCATTGGCTATTTTTTTTATTTCATCATCACATGAGAGACCTCCTGTAATAAGGATTGCACATTTTTTATCTAGTGCAAGCTTATGAACATCATCCCTATTTCCTACAATTAATAAATCCCCTTCTGAAATGTACTTTTCAATTTCATCAATAGACATGGCACCAATGACAAATTTATTGACAATCTTATAAATTCCTTCATGGCCTCCTAGGATTTGTCCTTCTACAATATTGAGTACTTCCGCAAATGTTACTTTATCAATTTGTTTTTTTTCGACCTTTTCAACTCGTATAGTTCCTACTCTTGGAATGGTACTAACAAGTTCTTTTCTTTCTGCATCCTTAATAGCCTTATAAGCTGTTCCTTCACTAACTTCTAGATCCTGTGCAACTCCTCTTACGGATATTTTACTTCCCACAGGCAACTCTTTTATATGGTTTATAATCTGTTCATTTTTTGTCATATTCACATACCACCTCATATAGGGATATAATAGGTTCAATAGCCTTTAAACATCTAAAAAATAAAAGGTATGAACAAATTGTTCATACCTTATTATATCAAAAAACAATCAAAAAACTATTCAAGTTTCTCTAACACCTCTGAGATTGTAATCGATGGTAAATTCACAAGATTGACCTCTGCTTCATTCAAATATTGATCTCCTTGTTTGTTCCAAAAACACCTAACCTTAGGTTTATTAAGATGATTTTTATCTACAGCTACAACGATTCCTTGAACCCCTGTACTTAATTTTACAATGGTTCCAACAGGATAAGGTGCTACATGTGCAGCAAAATTATTTACAATTTCAGAATCAAATTGCAAATCGCCCATAGCCCTTAAATATTCTATCGCTTCATGGGGTAAAACCTTCTTCTTATAAACCCTATCAGAAGTCAACGCATCATATACATCTGCTACTGCAACAATTCTAGAAAATTCAAATATTTCTTTCCCTTTCTTTCCTAATGGATATCCTTTTCCATCATGTCTTTCATGATGGGTAAGAATCACCATGGCACTAAGGCTACTAATAGTAGCATGTTCTTTTACAATATCATATCCTAATCGAGGATGCTCTTGAATGATTTTATACTCAATATCTGTCAGTTTACCAGGCTTATTTAATATATCTGGAGGAATTGCAATTTTTCCTATATCATGTAACACAGCACCGATTCCCAATTTTTCTAATTTATCCCTGTTGTATCCCATAGTAATTCCTGTTATAAGGGATAACACACAAACATTAACAGAATGAGCAAAAGTATAATCATCGACTGCCTTAATATCAGAAAGATTGAGCATAATGTCCTTATTTCCTAACAAATCATCCAAAATATTACTTACTGCCTCAAATACTTCTTTTGTTTGTATCGATCTGCCCATATAAACATCCTTCATTGTCTCTCTGATAATGTTTTTTGCTTCAAATCTATTTTGTTCACAAATAACATCTTCAATCACAATATCTGATGTTTCTTTCGTATCTATGTATAGACTACTAATACCAATCTGCCTGAGCTTTTCAATATAGCTTTCTTTTAAGATTACTCCAGCATTCAACAAAACTTGCCCATCACTTCCGTTAATTGTTTTTGCTAAAATCATTCCTGGCTTTAGAAAGTTAAGATTTATTTTAAACATAGGATCCTCCAAAACTGAGATGGTAAAAAACATTCATTTTTAAACTTATTCGATATAATGATACAAATCCCTTCAAATTTTTTTTAAGATTCCAAAAATGCGTCTAAATTCCTATATTACCATCTCATCCCTATATTACATAAACTTACATTTTTCGTTCATTTAAAAAAACTATTCCCATTGGAATAGTTTTATAAATCTTCTTGTGGTTTTTCGAAAAAGTTTACTATTTCTTCTAGAGCTTGTTCTTCGTCAGGTCCATCAACAGTTACTACGATCTTTTCACTCTTCAATAACCCTAAAGCCATAATGCACATAATACTTTTTCCATTTACATTTTTCGTATCTTTTTCTACAAAAATATCAGAACTAAATTTATTTGCTAATTGTACAAACAAGGCTGCTCGTCTTGCACGTAATCCTTCTTCATTCATCACGGTGATTTCCCTATTGATCATTTACAACTCCCCCTCATTCTGCTTTAATTTTTCTGTGATCTTCTCTATTTTTCTTAATCTATGATTTACCCCTGACTTCCCAACAGGTGGATTTAACATTTGTCCTAGTTCTTTTAAACTAGCTTCTTTGTAATCAAGTCTTAACTCTGCTATTTCTCGAAGATTGTCAGGAAGTATTTTAAATCCTACAGTTTTTTGTATATACTCTATATTTTCTATCTGCCGAATAGAAGCATTTACTATTTTACTTAAATTCGCTGTCTCACAATTTACAATCCTATTTACATTATTCCTTACTTGCTTTACAATCCTTATGTTTTCAAATTTTAATAAAGCTAAATGAGCTCCCATAATATTTAATAGATCAACAATTCGATCTCCTTCTTTTAAGTATATTACATAACTATTTTTTCGTTGAACAATCTTCGCTCTAAGGTCAAAATGATTGATTAATTCTTTTAATCCTTCACTATGTTCTTGACTACTTGTAACAAATTCTAAATGATAGGTTTTCTCTGGATCACTTACAGAACCTGCTCCTAAAAATGCACCTCTTAAATATGCTCGTTTGCAACATTTATCCTCAATTAATTCTTTTGGTACATTATAATCTATTAAAAATTGTTTATGGTCTACTTTCAAAATACCTACTTTTTCCAGGATATCGTTTGCCCCCGCATCACTTGTGATAATAATTACATAGTGATTATTCTTTTTTAACAATCTATTTTTTCTTACCCGTAATTCCGTATGAATTCCAAAACATTTTTTCAATAATGTAAAAATTTTTCTTGCAATAGCAGCATTTTCTGTAATAATTTTTACATTTACTTTTTTATAGCCCATTAATTGTATTGTCCCACTCATTCGAATCAATGCTGATAACTCCGCTAATTGGCAACATCGATCTTCTGGAATGATCCTTGCCAATTCATTCTTCGTTTTCATAGAAAAGGACATCTTACCACCTACTTCCAAAACCTGAACGTTCCTTAAAAAATCATCCTTATTATACGAATATAGTACATTGTTATCATTATAACATAGATTCATATATTTTTCGTTAAATTTTATCATAATCTAAAAGATAAAAAATTTTAATAATACTAGTTTTTGCATTAAACCCTTTTTTTATAAGTTTACAAAAAAAGACCTCATTGGCTGTTGAGGTCTTTTTTTATGTCTTCGATGGCTTTTTGTATAATTGCTCTTTCATCATTATATTTCGCTATCTCAGTAGCCCTATCCATATGCACAAACCGTGCATCTACAAATCCTTCCTCTTTAAGAGGAATACAATCCATATTTCTAGTCCTCATTAAGTACCAATGAACCGTTTTATGGACTACCTCATGATCTTTCCAACAGTTTTTAAAAGAATAATTAATTTTTCCAATATATTTTACAATCTCACCTTTTGCTCTTCCTTCTTCATAAACTTCTCGAATTGCAGCAGCGTCTATGGCCTCATCTTGTTTTACTTTCCCTTTTGGTAATACCCAATCTCCATTGTATTTACGTAAAAGTAGTATAGCATTTCCAAAAACAACCACACCACCAGCACTAATCTCTTCCCTCATAACTTCCACCCCTAACTACAATGAGAAAATGTTTAGATGTCATTATGAACAGCATTTTAATTATTATATCATAAATTGATTAATCATTTCATCTATACTTTTTTCAATTCTTCACTTAGAATATAATAATCAATAATTTTTTTCTTATCAATAGCATACTTCTCTTCTAATACTAATTTTGTAATCATTTCAGATAACTTATTGGCATCATGTCTTATATACTGTTTCTTTATATCTACAAAAGGCCCTTCTATGACGCTAATATCCTTTTCTTTTAATATTTTACAATCCTTCTTCGTAAGCCTTATGGGCTGTGCACCATCATGGGCATATTTTTTTAATACTTCTTTGGGAATTTTCTCATCATTTACAAAAACATAATCAATATTTCCACTCTTTAAATATTCTATGATGGCCTCAACATGTTCTAATACACTGTATCCATCTGTTTCTCCAGGTTGTGTCATTACATTAGTTATATAAATCTTCGTAGCTATTGAATCCCTAATAGCTTTTCTAATATCCTCAACTAATAAATTAGGGATAATACTTGTATATAAGCTCCCGGGTCCTAAAATAATCACATCAGCACTCATAATCTCTTCTATAGATTCCTCTAGGGGAACTACATTATTGGGTTTAATAAAAACCTGATCAATACCACTATCAAATTCCTTTACCTTTATAGGAATTTGGGATTCTCCTTTAATGACCTTTCCATTTTTTAGTTTGGCATAGAGAGTAATCTCCTCCACCGTTACAGGTAAAACCTTTCCTGTAACAGCTAAAACATGGTTTATTTTTTTTATGGCCTCTTCAAAATTATCGGATATACCATTCATTGCAGCAATCAATAAATTTCCAAAGCTTTGCCCTTTTAATTTTCCTTCTTCAAAACGATATTGTAGTAATTTTTCCATAATGGGCTCTGTATCTGCTAATGCTAAGATACAATTCCTTATATCTCCTGGAGGTAGCATTCCTAAATCCTCTCTTAAAATCCCTGATCCTCCACCATCATCTGCTACCGTTACAATAGCAGTAATATTAGAAGTATATTTTTTAAGACCTCTTAAGAGAACAGAAAGACCTGTTCCTCCACCAATCACAACTGTTTTAGGTCCTTTATTCAAAATACGCTTTTCATATAATTTTTTATCAATCTTACACTTTACCAAACTTCCAGGAGTATCCAACAAGTTCACAATGGATGCTGCACCCTTTTTTAAACTAACAGCAATTAACACAATACCTAACAATAAAACCACTGGATAATAATCTAAAAAATGATTATTCAAAAACATCTTATTGATAAACGCATATCCACCAATGATCAAAAATGCAATACCAACAGATCCTAAAAAAAGCCATCTTTTTATTTTTAACCCTGGTTTTAACCAATCAAATAGTTTCATTTTAAGATTACTCCCTTACAATTGCTGAATCTCTATGATTGATAATTGCTCGATGTCCTTTTTCTTTCAATGTTTCATATAAAATATTAGCAACCGTTACAGAACGATGTTTTCCTCCTGTACATCCAATACCTATCACTAATTGAGACTTTCCTTCTTTTATATAATAAGGAATTAAAAAATCTATCAAATCATTTAATTTCTCTACAAATTGAATGCTTTCTGGCCACTTCATTACATAATCCCGTACCTGTTTGTCATTTCCCGTAAAAGGCCTTAATTCCTCAATATAATGGGGATTCGGTAAAAACCTTACATCAAAAACTAAATCTGCATCTAATAAAATCCCTTTTTTAAAACCAAAGGATTGAATAAATATAGTCAGATTATGACTGGTTTCTCCCTCCATATATATTTTTTTAATTTCTTCTTTCAATTGAGCTGAAGTCAGATTAGAAGTATCTACAATATATTTTGCATTTTTCTTTAATTCAGAGAGTCTATTTCTTTCTGCATTGATTCCTTCTATAATTCTTCCTCTAGGACTTAAAGGATGAATTCTTCTAGTTTCTTTATATCTTTTAATCAGCACTGGATCAGATGCCTCTAAAAATAGAATTTCATAATTATATCCCTGATCTTTAATAGCATCTAAACTCTCAAATAAATCATCAAAGAACCTTCTCCCTCTTATATCTATCACCAAAGCAATTTTTTCAATTTCTCCTTGTGCATGAATACATAGCTCTGCAAATTTAGGAATCAATGCTGGAGGAAGATTATCCACACAATAAAATCCCAAATCCTCCATACTCTTCATTGCCTGACTTTTTCCTGCTCCAGATAATCCAGTAATAATAACTAATTTCATAGTGATATCCTCCTTCCTACTCTTCTGCATTAATAATTCGATCTACATGAAGGCCTGCTTGTTGTGCTCTTTCTATTCCTTTTGCTACATTTCCTACATCAACGGGTCTGTGGGCATCACTACTGATTACAAATTTTGCTCCCTCTTTCATGGCAATTTTTATGTATTCTACTGTCAAAAAACCATGGCTGCTGTTGATTTCAAGTGCCGTTCCTCTATCTGCTGCAGCTTTTGCAACTTCTTTTGTATCAATATTGGCCTTAGCTCCTGGATGGGTAAGAATGTCAATAGGATTATTATAAATAGCTGCAACTACTGCCTCTGTATTGATCACCCTTACCTTTTTATCTACTGTAGGAAAATATCTAGCCAAAAAATTATTCCCATGTATTCTGAAACAATCCATCAAATTATCCGGTAAGGCACCAAAATGATATCCTGCTAGTACTATATCTAATTTGTTTATTGTATCCTGACCAATGTCCAATTTTCCATCTCTACTAATAATATTTGCTTCCATTCCTAGCTTTACATGGATCTTTTCAGTAGACTGATTGATGGCATTGATTTCTTCTCTCATCTTAGATAAATTCTTTTTTTTCATCCCAAACATTAAATGTCCAAAGCCATGATCAGAAATGGCGATTTCTCTTAATCCTTTTTGGATTGCCACATCCACGTTTTGCTGAATCGTTCCTTTTCCATGACTATATATGGTATGGGTATGATAATCTGCAAAAATTTTCATTTGTTCTTCACTTCCATTTCATAAAATTCTATTAAACTTCACCTATAATCTTTACCTCAGGCTCTAATAATACATGAAATTGATCCTTCACAACCTTTTGAACAAGCTCTATTAGGTGAATCACATCTTCTGCTGTAGCATGATTGACATTTACAACAAATCCAGAGTGAAGGGATGATACTTGTGCCCCTCCTACTTGAACGCCCTTGAGGCCTGCATCTTCAATTAATTTCCCTGCAAAATATCCAACAGGTCTTTTAAAAGTACTTCCTGCACTTGGCAAATGAAGGGGCTGTTTGGTCGTTCTTCTCTTTGTAAAATCCTTTATTTTTTCCTTTATCTCAGTAATCTCTCCCTTTTCAAATACCATTTCTGCTTCTACAACAACATATCCCTTTTTTTGAATAATACTTGTTCGATAATCTAAAGCTAACTGTTCTTTATTTAAATAAATTAATTTTCCTTCATCATCTACTACAAAAGCTCCTACTAATACGTCCTTCATTTCTCCACCATAAGCTCCTGCATTCATGGCTACTGCTCCGCCTAATGTCCCTGGAATACCGCTTGCAAATTCAAAGCCCTTAAAACTTTCTTTTACTAAACCATTAGATAAAGCAGATAACAAAACCCCGGCTTGCGCCGTTACACTATTTTCCTTTATATTTACCTCATTAAAATTATCAGCAAGTTTGATTACAACGCCTCTAATTCCTTTATCACGAACTAAAAGATTGCTACCATTGCCAATGATATAATAATCTACATCACATTCCTTGCAAACATTTATGGCCATTTGCACTTCTTCTTTTGTTTTTGGAAGTACCATCAAATCAACGGGCCCTCCTATTTTAAAGGAAGTGTGTTTGCTCATTGGTTCATCTTTTAAAATTTTAATTCCTTGGACATTTTCCGTCAATCTATTATAAATTGATTTTATTTCCACAGAGTTCACTCCTAGCTTATCATTATATTTATTTAATTTAAGTATACCATACAAGCCCACTACTTAATCATTTTTTCAGCAATCTGATTATAACTTGCAATCTTCTTTTCTGCATCCTTTAATGCATCTTCTACAGATTTATTATGAAGAAGAACTTGCCTAATCTGGCTTTGAATAATATCTTCAATGGCTAACCAATGAGGATGATTGGGAATATTTTTCGTATAAACTAAACTTTTCTCTATTTTTGACATGTAAGGATCATTTTTATAAATTTCTCCTACACTTTTTTTCACTGGAAAGGTCCCTAAACGGTTTAATTCCTCTTGAAATTTTTCTTGAGTAATAAATTTTAAAAATTCTACACACATTTTTAGTTTTTTCTTATCTTCCTGCTTAAATATGCCATAGGCAGATGTATTTTTACATATAGCTACAGGTTCTCCTACATTACCTATAGGATAGTTTGCCACATCAAATTCAAAACCTTCTCCTTTACTTTTCAATTTATTTAGTGCATTTACAGCCCACGTTCCCGTAGGATAAACAGCTACTTTTTTTTCTTTATAAAACCTTTCCCATGATTCTTTTTCTGAATTCTCCCCAAAATCATCTGGTGTTACTTTATATTTAAGTTTTAAGTTTACTAGTTTGTTTAAGCCACTAACTGCTTTTTTATTATTAAATTCATAATGAGTATTTTTTTTATCAAATATTTTTGCCCCATCAGAAAGTAAAATTCCCCAAGTATTATAATCATTTACACCAATAAAAGAATGAAATCCATATACGTCTATTTTTTCATCCCCATCTTCATCATATGTAAGTTTTTTTAAACTTTTTACAAATTCATCATAGGTCCATTTCCCATCTTTGGGAGGTGTTACCCCCTTTTCATGAAATAGATCCAGATTTAAAAGCATGGTATAAGTAGTCATCATACAAGGAAATCCCCATACCTTACCATCTACCTGAACAGCAGACAATGCTTGTGGTTTATAATCAGCTAACTCTTTTTTGGATAAATATTTGTCTACTGGCTCTAATACATTTTGATGAATAATGCTATAATCTGTAGCAACAGGAGCAATATCTGGATAAGTTTTGGTCTGTATGGCTGTTTCTATTTTAAAGGGTCCTGATTTCAAATTTAATGATTTTAGTTCAATATAAACCCCTGGATGATCTTTTTCAAATTTTTTAATTTTATTTAACATCCATCCATATCGGGTACCACTCTTAGTATCTAAGTGAGGATAATCCCAAAGGATGATCACCCCTTTAAACGCTTCCTCTTTTTTTCCTTCTATATTTTTCGGTTTCTTTTTCCCAATCAAATAGAAAGGTCCAAAAATAATAAATGCACACAATAATAAACATAAAAAAAAGGTACCAAATCCAACCTTTCTTTTTTTCATTCCCACACACCTCCTATCCTATATTTATTACCTAAATATATGCTATATTCTTAAAATGTTCTTTCCTTATAAAACTAGTTGATTTGGGAAAACTATATAATGTTTATTTAATTTGAATATTTTACGATTGCTAATTAATTACTATTGGGAGGACATATTATTGAATAAAGAGGTTCTTTCTGATCAACAAGGTATATCCATTATAAGCTTATTTATAATAGGAAGTTCAATCGTACTGACTACAGCAGGGGCAGCAAAAAAAGATTTATGGATTGCAATTATTTTATCCATTATGACTGCACTGCCTATAGTATTCGTGCATTCTAGACTTTTAGTACTTTTCCCCGAAAAAGATTTATATGATATTCTTGAACTCATTTTTGGGAAATTCATAGGTAAAGGATTTTCATTACTATTTGTATGGTTTTCATTCTTTTTAGGAGGATTAGTATTAAGAGTTTTTGGCGATTTTATTTTTATAGTTTCTTTACCAGAGACCCCTAAAATTATATCCATGTTTATGATTGGTATTTTATGTATTTGGGGAGCAAAGGAAGGAATCGAAACATTAGGTAGATGGGGAGAATTTTTTTTAATAGGTACTATTCTTTTGATACTTCTAGTTTCTTTATTGTTAATTCACAAGATGAATATAAATAATCTTCGCCCCATGTTGTCTGAAGGTATACAACCCCTTATTAAAGGTACTTTTCATGCGTTTATATTTCCTTTTACTCAAACCATTGTATTTACAACCTTTTTTTCTTCTTCACATATAAAATCAGTTTATAAAGTTTATATATTAGGTATATTCATAGGGGGAATCATATTATATGTATCTTCTACTACTGATATTTTAGTATTAGGCTCTACTACTGCTGGAAGCATGTATTTTCCCACCTATACAACTGCTAGATTGCTAAAAATTGCAAATTTATCTTCTGGTTTTGAAATTATAATCACTACTTCATTTTTAGTAGGAGGCTTTATTAAAGTATGTATGTGCTTATTAAGTACTTGTAACGGCGTTGCTAAAATATTCAGTTGTACAAATTATAAGTTTATAGTAACACCTATTGGCTTATTAATCATTAATTTATCTTATTTTATCCATGATAATGTAATGGACAAAGCAGAATTTGCTTTAGATGTATATCCTAGTTATGCTCTTCCATTTCAAGTAATTTTACCTATTATTATACTTATTTCTGCTGAAATAAAAAAGAAACATTTGAACAATCATTCAAAATAAAATAGATATAAAAAAATTTCATTTCAAAATATCTATCATTTTATAGATTATATATCCATGTACTATCTACCTCTTGTGTTTAAAAATTTCATTTTCGGGCATATTAAAATCGTAAATAAAAGAATGGAGGCGAATTTATGGCTGAAAGAATCATTGGAAAAGCTGCACCCCATTTTAAAATGAAAACAATCGATGGTGCTGGTGAAAATTTTTCAGAAGTTTCATTAGATCATTACAAAGGAAAATGGCTTGTTATGTTTTTTTATCCCCTAGATTTTACCTTTGTTTGTCCAACAGAGATTACAGCCTTTAACAAAAGAATGGATGCATTTAAAAAATTAAATGCAGAAGTTTTAGGGGTAAGTACAGATAGTGAACATTCCCATAAAGCTTGGATTCATACATCCATAGAAAATGGTGGTATTGGAAAGCTCTCATTTCCATTAGCTTCTGATCGAACACTAAAAACATCACGTGATTATGGCATTTTAATAGAAGAAGAAGGAATTGCCTTAAGAGGATTATTTATCATTGATCCAGAAGGCACACTTAAATATTCAGTCATCCATGATTTAAATGTAGGTAGAAGTGTAGATGAAACTTTAAGGGTTCTACAAGGACTTCAATCTGGTGGTTTATGCCCAATGGACTGGCAGCCAGGAGATGACTTATTATAAAATGAATTGCAAGCTACAATCTAACAAGATTGTAGCTTGTTTTACTCATATAGAAAAATCATACGAAGGCGATGATGATAACGTCATTCCTTATCCTATCATCACCTTTTAAATGTAGACAATCAAGGTGGATATCTATATATATTTTAAACGACTTTTTATCGTATAAATAATTCTGTAAAGTATGCTATAATATAAAAGTTCTAAGTACTCTATAAAGATTTCTATTTAGGAGGATTTTATGAAAAAACTAAAATTATTTTTAAGTTGTATCTGTTTTTTGATGATTGTACTTTTTCCTTTTCATGGCTTTACCGAGCAAGAAATTAAGGGAACTTATGAAAAATCTTCTAATGAAGTACTTTTCAATACAGGTGTTCAAACTACTTATTTAGACACTTACACCATAAATGGACAAGAAGATGTTTTTATCTGTATTGAAGACTTAGAAGCCCTTGGCTATGAAAAAAAATGGCATTCCCTTCTTCGAAAAACTATTTTCACAAGAAAGGGCACTTATGCAGATCAAGAAAAAAAATATTTCATTGAAGATTTGAATTTCTCTATTGATACAAAAATCTTAAAAAAGAATGCAGCTCACTTAAAAAGCAAAGGAAATATTTATAAGAGCGATGTATCTGTATATGTTGGTGACAAGAACGCAACCACCTATAATGCAAATGGCTATTCTTTAATTGGTTTAAATGAATTAAAAAGATTAAAAATTCCTTATTTCTTTTTATTCTATAAAGAGACTAATCATGACCAAAAGCTTTACCCCTTACTCACAACTAATGGATATGGAGTAGTAGACCTTAATGGAAATCTTATCCTTAAGCCCCAATTTGATAAGCTATTTTTTCCTGAAAATAATGCTAAAAACCTTTTAGTAAAAAAGGATGGTTTTTATTGGATTATTGATAGAAACGGAAATTTTATCAAAAAACTGATTCAAGATAATGAAGAAATATATACTCAAGTAAAAGAAAATTATATTATTTTTAACTTTCTAGAAGAAAAGAGACGCTACAAAATATTTGATTTTGATGGAAATGATTTGTTTCATGAAGATTTCAGGGATATTAATGTATTAGATGAAAACCATATTTTTATAAAAACAAAGGAAGATATAGGAAAAGTTTATAAAAAAGAAAAAGATACTTTCGAAGAATTCTACACGTTTGAAAAACCTATCTACAAAGTATTTAGAGTAGACAAAAATATGATTTTTGCTACTGGTATTTACCCTCACAAAGTTTTAGTAGTAGATAAAGATCAAGGAATTCTTTCAGAAGATGAATACCCTGATATACATCCATTTTCTAATGGATATGCTGTTGTTGAGCTTGCTAATAACAGATATGCCTTTGTCAATGAAGATTTAAAAAGGATATCTAGTGAAGATTATCGAGATATAGGGAAAGTTCATAATAATTTATTTGCTTTTCTAAAAGATGGAAAATATGATGGGCGTAGTTCTTCTGAGGGTCTTAAAGGCGCTACCTTTGGTCTAATGGATATAAAAAAAGGACTTGTTCTTCCACCAGAATATAAAAAAATCAGAGTCTACAAAGAAGGAGCTATCAGATTTTCTAAGGTTGGCAAAAAATACGGTATCCTTGACTTGAATAGAGAAATCATTCTTGATGAAAAATTTGATCACATTTTTATGAAAAATAATCACTTCTATGCTTTAAAAAATGATACTTTCTATATTTATGATACAAAAGGGACTTTAATCGCTAAAGAAAAGAATAACAATCAATATGATTTAAGAGAAAATACAGGCTATTTTGTACAATTTTGGGATGATGGTAAAAAAGACAATCTCCCCGCTGGAGGAAATTGGTCCAACGATAGACCAGACGAAAAGCTTCCATTAGGAATAAAAGACGTTGTTTTACATAGCTTTAGAGATGAGAAAGCTCATCATGGCTTCGGAAATGTAAATAGTATTCTTACAAAGGATGATTTATTAATCCCTTATGCTCTTACTTATAGAGGATGTCCTGTACCTCCTCCTGATTCTTATTTCCCTACTTACTTAATAAAGTAAATCTATATCAAAGAAAAAGCGAAGAAAATGATGAAAATTTTCTTCGCTTTCTTTTTAACCTTTTTTAAGTTTCCTAATTATTTTGCTTGGATTGTATCTGCATTGATTGTTGTTCTTTGTCTGATACTTTTTTCAATTTTAGGGCATCTGATTTCCATAATACCACTTTGTAAGTTTGCATCAATCGCTTCTGCTCTTACACTAGTTGGAAGAGCTACTGTTCTATTTAATACAACATTTTCAGCACCTGTCCATGCAACACCTGAAATAGTAACAGAATTATCTGTTACATTTAAGTTTACATCATGAATTCCTAAATTTCCTACGCAAGCAGTAACAACTACATCACTAGTTGTTTCAGAAATATCTATAGATGGTTGAACCATTAAGCTTCTTACATAATATCCTTGAGAAGGAATCATTGTATTTGAAATAAATCCACCACTAGTTAATTGATTAAATTGACTAGCATTGATAGCTGTATTTACATTATTCATTCCTAATTGATTCCATTGAGTTTGAGGATAAGCTACAAATTGGTTTGTACCTGCTACATTCATATTTCCAGATACAGTATTTAATGTGTTATGAGCACTTACTTGACTAGATGGATTTAAGCTATAAGTTACTGTAGTACCTATATTAGAAATAGTTCTTGATACTGGAGCAAAATGTAATTGATTTGAAATTGTTCCTGAAATTTGTTGATTTGTAAAATGCATGTTTGTTCCTCCTCATTTTTTTATTAATTTATTTACCTTTACTATTATTGATTTTTGGACTCTAAATTATTCGAAAAAAAAAGAGCAATATTTTTCGTGTAAAATTCAAATAATATTTTTGGTTACTATTGAATAATAGAAAGGATCGTTGCTATGATGCATCATCAAAGAAGAAAAGAACTCATTCAAGAAATATCAACCATCAGAAAATCCCATGTAATTTGTTATATAGCTGGAGATCGACAAAATGTTAGCACAAGAATTGCACCAGATATTATTCCCATATTTCATGAATATTTAGAAGAAATCCCCAAAGGGGATCCTATCGATTTATTCTTATATACAAAGGGTGGCGATGTACTTACTGCTTTAAGACTCGTGCATCTTATTTATGAATATACAGATAAATTTTCTGTTTTAATCCCCTTTAAATCCTATAGTGCTGGTACCCTTATTTCATTAGGCTCCTCTGAAATCCTTATGACAAAAATGGCTGAATTAAGCCCAGTGGATCCAAATGTTACAAATGTTTTTAATCCACAAGATCCCCATAATCCTTCTGCAAGAATTCCTATAAGTGTGGAAGATGTTTATTCTTTCATTACAATTCTTAAAAGTACTATAGGGATTACAGATGATGCTTCTTTAGCAAAAATATTCTCACAGCTTCTAGAAAGTGTCCATCCCTTAGCATTAGGCAGTATTCATAGAACCTATTTATTAATTCGTTCCGTTTCCAAAAAACTCCTGAAAATGCATATGGCACCTTCTCTTGAAATGGAAATGGAGGAAATTATCAATCACCTTACAGAAAAGTTATTTTCTCACAGCTATATGATCAGTAGAAAAGAAGCATTAGATGATATTCATCTTCCAGTAACCTATTGTGATGATCTATTAGAAAAGAAAATGTGGCATTTGTATGAAGAATATAAGGATGATTTACTATTAGAACAACCCTTTCTACCTGAAAAGAATGCTGATATGAGTGGAAGATTTTCCGTTTGCAGCGGCATTATTGAAGGTATTTCTAAAACAAATGCCTATTTGTTTGAGGGCATCATTCAAAGGTCTAATGACCCTAATCAAAACAATGTAAATATCATCCATCAAGGCTGGAAAAAAATTTAGGAAGGATGAAAGATTTTGAACAATCCATCAAAACGTTATCTAAAACTTTATAAAGAATCAGGCTGTATATTAGCCAATTATCAAACTCAAAAAGATGATGATGAAAGTATTATCATTCCCTTTGAAAACAATGAGTCAAGCGGGAGATTCAAATTTTCAAGAAAAAAAGGATTGGAGTAACTCCTCCAAACCTTTTATTCTTTTTCAAACATTTCTTTTACCTCTGGAAAGGGTTCTAATGCTCTTTCAAGAACTCCTGTAACCATACCTATTAGTACCCCATAATTTACAATAGGCATTTTATTTTTGACTGCCTGATTGATTCTAAATTCCATTTCTTTAGGATTTAACATGCATCCTCCACAGTGAATAATCAAATCAAACTTTTTCATTTCTTCAGGCTCTGGGTATTTGCTTCCAGATGTCCATTCAAAATGAAGCTTTCCTCCTATCCTATTTTCAAGCCATCTTGGAATTTTCTCTTTTCCAATATCTCCATCTTGTCTATGATGGGTACATCCTTCACAGATTAATACATGATCTCCTGGTTTTAAATTTTTTACCCTTTTAGCACCTAATACCAAAGGTTTAAGTTCTCCTTTATATCTTGCAAATAAAATAGAAAAGGAAGTTAAAGTTAAATCTTTTGGAGTATCTTCATTTACTTTTTTAAATACTTGAGAGTCTGTTACAACAAGCTTTGGTTTCTTGCCAAGTGAATGTAGCGTTTCTTTGAGTTCCGTTTCTCTTGTAACAATAGCTACTGCCCCATGGTCAATAACATCTCTGATTGTTTGCTGTTGAGGAAGAATCATTCGACCCTTTGGTGCTGCCTTATCAATAGGGGTTACTAATACTACAAAGTCATTAGGTTCAATTAAATCCCCTAGAATCACCTTTTCATGTTTTTCAATATTTGCTTGTTCAATCATTTTTTCTTTTAAAGCTGTGATTCCTTGTTTGTTCATTGCACTCACTTTTACGAAAGGAAATCCATAAGTCTTTTCCCATATCTTTATGGTGTTTTCATCTAAATCATACGTATCTACTTTATTCACAACCCCGACTATTGGGATTTTCTTTTCCTGAATTTTAGCAATCATTTCTTCATCAAAGTCTGTAATGCCTTCATTAGCTGTTACTACAATAACAGCTAATTCTGTTTTATTGAGTACTTCTATACTCTTTTTGATCCTTAAGGACCCTAAATCTCCTTCATCATCGAGTCCCGCCGTATCAATAATCACAACAGGTCCTATAGGCAAAATTTCCATTGCCTTATAAACAGGGTCTGTTGTAGTCCCTGCAACATTTGATACAAGGGCAATATCTTGATTTGTAAGAACATTAATAAGGCTTGATTTACCTGCATTTCTCTTTCCAAATATGGCAATATGCAATCGATTACTTCTTGGTGTATTTTGCATGTTTTCTCCCTCCAACTCCTCAATATTTATCTAAATAAATTTAACATCATCCTACAAAACTATACCTTCCTTATATTTTAAGTAAGGAGGAAACTTCCTTCCTGCTTCCTTGATAGCTTTATCAGCACTTTTTAAATCTACCATATTTTTTTCACTATAAATTTGGTAGTTCTCTCGATATTTTGCAGGTGTATTGATGAGCATAATGGTATTGGCTCCTGCCTTTAATGCTTTTGTTTGTCCGTCCTTGTCAATGGAGGCTAGAGCCGTCGTTGCTGGTATAAATACACGTCTGCAAACAATTCTTGTTACAGCCACTGCCTTTAGGGTCATATCTACACTCCCTGGTGGATATTTTTCAAAAGGTGTCCCTTTTGCAGGAAGAAATGGTCCTATACCAATCATGTTGATACCCATTTTCTTGAAAAATAAAATATCCCTTGCAATATCTTGAGCAGTTTGACCAGGAAGACCTATAATATTTCCTGAGCCATTCAAATAACCTAACTCTCTCAAATCATTAGAACACTTCACCCGATGATCATAATCATCATCTGGATGGATAAATTTAAAAATTTCTTTATTTGTTGACTCAATTTTTAATAAAAAGTTATCAGCTCCTGATGCTTTGTATAATGCATATTCTTCCTTGGATCTTTCCCCTATACTTAAGGTAATTCTCATTCCTGTTTCTTTTTTAACTCTTTCAATAAGAGAAACAATTTTTTCTGGCGTCCACCATAAATCTTCCCCTGACTGCAAAATTACCGTTTGAAGTCCTATATTGTGTATTTGATGCACTACTTCCATGATTTCATCTTCATCCATTCTATATCTCTCAAGATCTGTTAAACTCTTTCGAACCCCACAATATTTACAGTTCTTTCTACAGATATTAGAAAACTCTATGGCCCCTCTTATATCCACCACATCTCCAATAATCTCAAGTCTCATACGATCCGCAGCTGCAAATAAAGCATCCATCTCTGCCTTTCTCTCTGTTTGAAGAAGGATAACTATATCTTCAAATAATAATTCCTCTCCCTCTTCTATCTTCTTTAATACTTTTAGAAAATCATCAGATATAACAGCTTGCTCTAATTTTTCAACAAGACCTGATAGCTTTTTTATTTTCTCAGGATAAATTCCTTGCAGACTAATGTCATTTTCTTTTAAAATTATTTCTGCTTTTTCTAAATCTATTGTTTTTACTTTTATAGCAATGGCACACACAGAACCATATTCAGAAGGAGCAGGAACTAGTGATGTGGTAAGACCCTCATTTTTAAGAAGCTGATCCCCTCTTAACATATGATTTGTAGAAACTGCCATGATTAGATAGTGCTTTATTTTTTTTTCATTCATCTTTTCACCACCTTGTAAATATACATTAAATTCATCAGCCCCCACAGTTAAAAATATAAATCCCTCTCCCCATCCTCAATTCTTTTCAATCTCTTCAAGGTCTCTTCCTTTACCTTTTTATCATCAATTTTCTCAAGTTCTTTTTGGATCATTTTTTCCCCTTTTTCTTTGGTCTTAAGTGACGCAAATTGTACTAAATTTTCTTTAAAGGTAAGAATAGCATTAGGCTGACAAAACTCATGAATATGGGCATCCTTTGCAAGTTCCATAAAGGCTTCTCCTGTTCTATTTGCTCGATAACAGGCTGTACAAAAGCTTGGAAGATGTCCTTGTTCACAAACTACTTGAAGCATTTCATCAAGGCTTCTTTCATCACTTGTCTGAAATTGTGTAGCTTCTCGATCATCCTCTTCATATCCTCCTGGATTTGTCTTAGAACCTGCTGATATTTGAGATACCCCCAAAGATAATAATTCATCACGAAGAGATGCAGCTTCCCTAGTTGATAAAATGATTCCTGTATAAGGAACTGTTAACCGATAAACACTAATAATTTTTTTGAATTCTAAATCACTTATAGGGTAAGGGGTTTCACTCAGCCCTGATCCTAACGCAGGTCTTAATCTAGGTACAGATATAGTATGAGGTCCTACATTATATTTTTCATCCATATATTCTGAATGCATCAAAGTTGCTAATACATCAAATTTGTAATCATAAAGTCCAAGAAGTGCACCAATACCAAAATCATCAATCCCTGCTTCAAAAGCACGTTCAATAGCTGTCAATCTATAATCATAATCTCTTTTAAATCCTGCCTCATGCATCTTTTTATAAGTTTCTCTATGGTAGGTTTCTTGGAATATCTGAAATGTTCCAATTCCTGCTCTTTTTAGCTTTTTAAAGTCTTCTACACTCATAGGGGCAGCATTTACATTGATTCTTCTAATATCTACATCTTCATAAATAGCTCCCACTGCATCTGTAATATGGTCAATATGGGTCTTTTTAGGATCTTCTCCACATACTAATAAAACCCTTTTATGTCCTGTATTTTCAATAGCCTTTGCTTCTGCTACAATTTCCTCTTTGCTCAATGTCCTTCTATGAAGCTCTTTATTAGCTGATCGAAAGCCACAATATAAGCAATTGTTCGTACACTCATTACTTGTATAAAGGGGTGCAAATATTACGATTCGATTCCCATATATTTTGTCTTTTATAAATCTTGCGCTGTCAAATAAACTTTCTAGGAGACTCTTATCTTCTACTTGAAGAAGGATAGCTGCTTCCTTTAGACTAAGTCCATAACAATCTCTTGCTTTTTCTATAATAGCCAAGATTTCTTCTTTACTAGCCTTTTTTCCAACTTCTAAATATTTATTTATTTTCTCTTCATTTATAATGTGATTTGTATTCATCTTTTTTCCTCCTTCTTGCTACCTTTATTAGCTTCTTCATCTTTTTCATCTATGTTAGTAAATTTAAATAAATCTAGGAATAGATTGATTCTTTGTTTTATTTCTTAGTCAATGCGCTTTTTACTGTAACACCTTCTACTCTTCCTAACTTTCCAGTAAGCGCCCCTATTTCATCTGTTGTTCCATCTACTATAATAGAAATAACACTCACATGCTTTTCCTTATAAGGTACACCCATTCGCCCTACGATAATCTCTCCAAATTCACTTAATAATCTATTTACCATTTCTACACTTTCTCTCTTTTCAACGATGATTGCTACAACACCTATTCTTTTATTCATACGTCTAACCCCTTCCTACCTATTTCCTATATGTTTTCAAAATTGATTTTTTATAAAATTTTTTACTACAATAAAACAATTGCTTAATGAATATGAAAAGATAAGAGAATGCTTATAACGATTTTGTTAGACAATCTTTATGCACGAACGTTCTTTTCATATTCATTGCCACCAACCTATTTTTAACTTTTAAAACAAAAAAACTCCCCTTAAAAGATAAGGAAAGTTTAACCATCAAAATGAAATGATTTTCAACTGAATCACCCTCTTACCTTTCGCTCAGAAAAATCCTTGCAATTAGTTTTATTTTTTATACTCCTTCCAATGAAACCTATCCATTGGTCAGAGATTATAACTACTTATATACTACCCCAAAAAAAGCATCTATAACAATAGTAATTTAAGGGATTTGTAAAATTAATATTTCAATTTTCTTTCTGGTTTTATATAAAAGGGGTAGATGCAAACATCTACCCCTAATTTTTAACAATCGCAGTTACAACCACAGCTACATTCTTCCTCTGTAGCATATTTTTCTCTCTTTTTGTAGTGAGTGTGTAATAACTCATGTGCCTTATGACTATTAGGTTTTTCTAAGAAGTCATCATAAAGCTTTATGATTTGTGGATTTTCGTGAGATTTTCTGATTTCTAAGATCTCATCTTCTTCGTATAATGCTTTTGCTCTTTCAACTCTTATATCTACATCCATTAAAGTTTTTGCATCCACATGTGGCTGACCTCCACCACATACACATCCACCACTACATCCCATGATTTCAATGAAGTGATATTCTTTTTCTCCATTTTTAACCATATCTAAAAGCTTTCCTGCACTAGCTGTTCCATGGGCAACAGCAATTTTTACTTCCATTCCACCTAATGTTAATGTTGCTTCTTTAATATCTTCAATACCTCTTACAGCTTGGTATTCTACATTTTCAATAGATTTTCCTTCTAATACTTCTGCAACAGTTCTAAGGGCTGCTTCCATAACTCCACCTGTAGCACCAAAGATTACTCCAGCACCTGTGTAGTCTCCTAGTAAATCTTGATCAAATTGATCATCTTCTAGCTCTAAGAACTTGATTCTTGCTTGTTTAATCATTTTTCCTAATTCTCTTGTAGTAAGAACTGCATCCACATCACGTAGACCTGCTACTTCCATTTCTTCTCTACTAGATTCTGTCTTTTTAGAAGTACATGGCATGATAGAAACGACAAAGATTTTCTTAGGATCAATATTATGCTTCTCTGCATAATAAGATTTAATAATTGCACCCATCATTTGATGAGGAGATTTACAGCTAGATAAATTATCTATGAACTCTGGATAGTTGAATTCACAATAACGAATCCATCCTGGAGAACAAGAAGTGATCATTGGTAGCGTTCCACCATTTTGAATTCTACCTAATAATTCATGACCTTCTTCCATAATAGTAAGGTCTGCTGCAAAGTTTGTATCATATACCTTATCAAATCCAAGACGCTTAAGTGCTGATACCATTTTACCTGTAACACGTGTTCCGATTGGTAAACCAAATAATTCTCCTAAAGCTGCTCTTACAGCTGGAGCTGTTTGTACTACTACGTGTACATCTTCATTATCAATGGCATCCCATACTCTTTCAATATCGTCCTTTTCTCTTAGTGCTGCTACTGGACAGGCAACAATACATTGTCCACAATAAATACATGGTGCATCTGCCATACTCTTATCAAAAGCAGGTGCTACTTGTGTATTATATCCTCTATTTACAAAGTCCAAAATACCAATTTCTTGTACATTTCTACAGGTACTTACACATCTACCGCAAAGAATACATTTGCTTGGGTCTCTTACGATAGAGAAGGATTTATCATCAATAACTGTCTCTAGTTTTTCCCCTTCAAAAGGAATTTCTCTGATTCCTAATTGATCTGCTAAGCTTTGAAGCTCACATTTATTATTTCTATCACAAGTTAAACATTCTCTATTATGATTAGAAAGAATAAGCTCTACATTAGACTTTCTAGCATCTCTTACTTTTTTTGAATTCGTTTTGATAACCATTCCTTCAGCAACAGGATGCACACAAGATGCTTGAAGTGCTCTTGCTCCTTGTATTTCAACTAAACATACACGACAAGCCCCTACTTCATTTACATCTTTTAAATAGCATAAAGTAGGAATATCTATTCCAGCAGTCTTTGCAGCTTGAAGGATTGTATAATCCTTTGGAACTTCTACTTTTATATTATCAATGGTTAAAGTAACTTTTTCCATTGGTTTCACTCTCCTCTCTTCTTACTTCTTGCTGATTGCTTTAAATGGACAAGCTTCTATACAAGCACCGCACTTGATACACTTATCTTTATCGATTTTGTAAACTTCTTTTCCTTTTACCCCTTCTATACAATTAGCAGGACATTTGTTTGCACAAATACCACATTTTTTACAAAGGTCTGGGTCTACAGTATAAGATAATAATCCTTGACATACGCCAGCTGGACATGTTTTATCCTTTACGTGGGCCTCATACTCATGTCTAAAGTATTTTAATGTTGAAAGTACTGGATTTGGAGCCGTTTGACCAAGTCCACATAAAGCAGAAGCCTTAATATTTGCAGCCAATCTTTCTAATTTGTAGATATCTTCCATTTCTCCCTTACCTTCTGTAATCTTATCTAAAAGCTCTAACATTCTCTTTGTTCCGATTCTACATGGAGGACATTTACCACAACTCTCATCTACTGTGAAGTCTAAGAAGAATCTTGCAATATCAACCATACAATTGTCTTCATCCATAACAATCATACCACCAGAACCCATCATAGATCCTAGGGCAATTAAGTTATCATAATCAATTGGTGTATCTAAATAATCAGCAGTAATACATCCACCAGATGGTCCACCTGTTTGTACCGCTTTAAAGGCCTTACCATTTGGAATACCTCCACCGATTTCATAGATTACTTCTCTTAGAGTTGTTCCCATAGGAATTTCTAAAAGTCCTGTATTATTAATCTTTCCACCTAATGCAAATACCTTTGTTCCTTTTGATTTTTCTGTTCCCATACTTGCAAACCACTCAGCACCATTTAGAATGATTTGAGGAATATTTGCATAAGTTTCCACGTTATTTAGCATAGTTGGTTTTCCCCATAGTCCTTTTACTGCTGGGAAAGGAGGTCTTGGTCTTGGCATACCTCGTTTACCTTCTATAGAATTAAGTAGTGCTGTTTCTTCTCCACATACGAAGGCTCCTGCACCTAGTCTTATTTCTAAATCGAACTCAAAACCTGTTCCGAATATATCTTTTCCTAATAATCCATTCTCTCTTGCTTGATCAATTGCAATTTGAAGTCTATGAACAGCAATCGGGTATTCTGCTCTTACATATACATATCCTTGATTTGCACCTATTGCATATGCAGCAATTGCCATAGCTTCTACAAGGGCATGTGGGTCTCCTTCAAGAACGGATCTATCCATGAATGCACCAGGATCCCCTTCATCTGCATTACATGCTACATACTTTTGATCATTTTCTGACTTATAAGCAAATTCCCACTTAAGTCCTGTTGGGAAGCCACCGCCGCCACGGCCTCTTAAGCCTGATTTTTTCACTGTATCGATTACTTCTTCTCTAGTCATTTCTGTTAATGCTTTTCCTAATGCTTTATATCCATCAAAAGCAATATATTCTTTAATATCCTCTGGATTAATTACCCCACAATTTCTAAGGGCAACTCTTTTTTGCTTTTTATAAAAATCAACTTCATTGATTGAACGTACCTGTCCATCTTCAACAGCTTCTTTAAATAATAAATCCTTTACAATTCTTCCCTTTAAAAGATGTTCTTCTGTAATTCTTTGTACATCTTCTACCTTTACATGACTATAAAAAGCACCTTCTGGATACACAATAACAATAGGACCTGCTTCACATAATCCAAAGCATCCTGTTTTAACTAATTTTACCTCATTGGCTAAATTATTTTTTTCTAAATGCTCATTAAAAGCTTCTATCAATGTTTGAGAACCTGAAGATGTACATCCTGTACCTCCACAGATTAGGACATGCGCTCTATAAATTTCCATGCTTTAACCTCCTCACAAAATCATTTAAAAGTCTATTCTGCCGCTCCAATAGTATATTCGTCTACTACTTTTCCATTAACAATATGCTCTGCTATTACTTTTTTTGCTTTTTCCGGTGTCATTTCTATATAAGTAACCTTTTCTTCTCCTGGTCTGTACACTTCAACGATTGGCTCAAGTCTGCAGACCCCAATACATCCTGTCTGACTTACAACAACATCTGTTAAATTTCTTACCTTTGCTTCTTCTAAAAGTGCCATAAGAACTGGTCTTGCTCCTGCTGATATGCCACAAGTAGCCATACCTACAACGATTCTTGTACCTTCTTTCATCCCTCTTATATCTACTTTTTTTATGGCTTCTTCACGAATTTTTGCTAATTCCTCTAATGATCTCATTAAGGGTTCCCTCCTCGTTTAGGATCTTTTATAACGTTTTCCTTAATTTTTTAGTACTTTTCTAAAATTCCAGGTACATCACTTTCAACTAATCTTCCATATACATCTTCATTCACAGTCAATACTGGAGCTAATCCACAAGCACCAATACATCTTGTTGCTTCTAATGTATATTTGCCATCTACTGATGTTTTTCCAACTTCTACATTAATTTCTTGTTTGATTCTGTCAATAATCTTTTGTGCACCTTTTACATAACAAGCTGTACCTAAGCATACACCAATTGTATATTCTCCCTTTGGCTCTAGTGAAAATTGTGCATAGAATGTAACCACTCCATAAATTTCTGCCATAGGAATATTTAATCCCTTTGAAATTTTCTTTTGTACTTCTAATGGAAGACAACCAAATAATTTTTGTGCATCATTTAGTACAGGCATTAAAGCACCTTTTGTGTCTTTGTATCTTTGAATGATTTCTTCTAGTTTTGCAAAGTTTTCTTCAGTAAAAACATTCTTTGCCATAGTACCTCCCCCTCTTTGTTTATTTTTTATTTGAAAATTTACATTTTTGACCATATTAAGATTTTTTGTTATTTTCTTATCAAATTAAACTTATTATATCAAATAATAAATGATTTTTGGATATTTTTTTGTCAATCTTTCAAAGTTTTTTTTCCCATTTTTGCAAGTTTTCTTTTTTTTTATTGTAAATTCAAAATAATGGGATAAAATAACACTTCCTCTATACAATTGCAAATTTCATACATTTCGCAAATTCTATACCATTATTTCATTTTTAATATTTGAATAATAACATATTGTATAATTTATTTTTTAGATTTCATCTTATTTTCCGTGTATTTTCCAAATGTTTGTTTTACATTTTTTGTTAAATCTGTGTCAAAATATAAATAATGTAGAATTTTAAAATACCTATTTATCATTTTCATCCAAAAAAATATACTCATTTAATTAGGCTAAAATAGACTCTTCAGATAAAACTTCTACCTTCTCCTTATGAAATAATCATAAAAAAATAAAAGCACTATGAAATTAAATTTCATAGTGCTTCTTTTAATGATGAATGTAAAGGGATGAATCTTTCATTAAAAATTATTTTAGTTCAATCCCTCTTATCTATTATTTATTTTCTTTCCCAACAGCAATCTCTTCACAACAATCATTCATTGTTGTAGGAAATTTTTCTCTTGCTTTGTAGTGGGTATGCAATAATTCATGAGCTTTGTGACTATTAGGTTTTTCTAAGAAATCTTCATATAATTTCTTAATCTGTGGATTTTCATGGGATTTTCTAATAGGACGACTCTCATCTTCTTCATATAATACTTTGGCTCTTATGCTCTTTACATCCACTTCCATTAAAGTTTTTGCACTAACTTGAGGTTGACCTCCACCACATACACAACCTCCAGGACATGCCATGATTTCAATAAAATGATATTCTTTTTCTCCATTTTTCACTAAATCTAATACTTTCTTTGCATTCGCTGTACCATGGGCAACAGCGATTTTTACTTCCATTCCACCTAAGGTAAGAGCAGCTTCTTTGATTCCTTCTACTCCTCTTACAGCTTTATACTCAATCTCTTCAAGAGATTTTCCTTCTAAAACATCTGCTACCGTTCTTAAAGCTGCTTCCATTACACCACCTGTTGCACCAAAAATTACACCAGCTCCTGTATACTCTCCTAGTAAATCTTGGTCAAATATCTCATCTTCAAGATCTGTAAATTTAATTCTTGCTTCCTTAATCATTCTACCTAATTCTCTTGTTGTAAGAACTGCATCTACATCTCTATTTCCTGTACCTTTCATCTCAGGTCTCTCTGATTCTGTTTTTTTAGAAGTACAAGGCATGATAGAGACTACAAATATATCTTTTGGATTGATATTATTTTTCTCTGCATAATAAGATTTAATGATTGCACCCATCATTTGATGTGGGGATTTGCAAGTAGATAGATTTTCTAAAAACTCTGGATAGTTAAATTCACAATATCTGATCCATCCTGGTGAACAAGAGGTAATCATTGGTAATGTTCCGCCATTTTGGATTCTACCTAATAATTCGTGACCTTCCTCCATAATCGTAAGATCTGCTGCAAAGTTTGTATCATATACTTTATCAAATCCAAGACGCTTTAGAGCTGCTACCATTTTTCCTGTTACTCTCGTACCCATTGGAAGATCAAAACATTCCCCAAGGGCTGCTCTTACTGCAGGAGCTGTTTGTACTACTACATGCTTACTTGGGTCATCTAAAGCATCCCAAACTTTTTCTATATCATCCTTTTCTCTTAATGCAGCTACTGGACATACAGCAATACATTGACCACAATAAGTACAAGGAGCATCTGCCATACTCTTTGAAAAGGCTGGAACTACTTGCGTATCAAAACCTCTATTAGCAAAATCAAGAATCCCTATCTTTTGCACATTTTTACAGACACTTACACATCTACCACATAAAATACATTTGCTTGGATCTCTCACGATAGAATAGGAAAGATCATCAATAGTCGTCTCTGTTTTGATTCCTTCAAAAGGAATATCTCGAATTCCTAAACTTTCTGATAAACTTTGAAGCTCACAATTTTTATTTCTAATACAGGTTAAACATTCTCTATTATGATTAGAAAGAATTAGTTCTACATTTGACTTTCTCGCATCTCTTACTCTTTTAGAATTGGTTTTTACAACCATTCCCTCAGCTACTGGATGGACACAAGAAGCCTGGAGTGATCTTGCCCCTTCTATTTCAACTAAACAGACTCTACATGCGCCAACTTCATTGATTCCCTTTAAATAACACAAAGTAGGAATATCGATTCCAGCTTCCTTTGCTGCCTCTAGAATTGTATAGTTTTTTGGCACTTCAATTTTTATATTGTCAATGGTCAAAGTAACTTTTTCCACTATTCTCACACTCCTCTCCAATTACTTCTTGCTAATAGCTTTGAACGGACACACTTCCATACAATTACCACATTTAATACACTTATCTGTATCTATTTTAAATACTTCTTTTCCTTTTACCCCAGTTATACAATCTGCTGGACATTTACTTGCACAAATACCGCACTTTTTACAAATTTCTGGATCAATGGTATAAGCTAATAACTCTCTACATACGCCTGCTGGACATCTCTTCTCCTTTACATGAGCCTCATACTCATGTCTAAAATATCTTAATGTGGAAAGTACTGGATTTGGCGCTGTCTGACCTAATCCACATAAAGCAGAAGCCTTAATATTTTTTGCTAATTGCTCAAGCTTATCGATATCTTCCATTTCGCCCTTGCCAGATGTAATTTTATTTAAAATCTCTAGCATTCTCTTTGTTCCAATTCTACAAGGTGGACACTTTCCACAACTTTCATCCACTGTAAAGTCTAAAAAGAATCTTGCAATATCAACCATACAATTGTCTTCATCCATAACAATCATACCGCCAGAACCCATCATTGATCCAAGAGAAATTAGATTATCATAATCAATAGGTGTATCTAAATGATCAGCAGTAATACATCCTCCAGATGGACCTCCTGTTTGTACAGCTTTAAACTTCTTGCCATTAGGAATGCCTCCACCAATTTCATAAATAACTTCTCTTAAAGTTGTTCCCATTGGAATCTCCACAAGACCTGTATTGTTGATCTTTCCTCCTAATGCAAATACCTTTGTTCCCTTTGATTTTTCTGTTCCCATACTTGAGAACCAATCCGCACCATTCAAAATAATCTTAGGGATGTTGGCATAAGTTTCTACATTGTTTAATAGAGTTGGTTTTTGCCATAATCCTGCATTTGCAGGGAATGGAGGTCTAGGTCTTGGCATACCACGCTTACCTTCTATAGAATTAAGGAGCGCTGTTTCCTCTCCACAGACAAATGCTCCAGCACCTAGTCTGATTTCTACATCAAAGTCAAATCCTTTATCAAATATATTTTTGCCAAGAAGTCCATATTCCCGTGCTTGATCAATAGCAATTTGTAATCTATGTACAGCAATAGGATATTCTGCTCTTACATATACATATCCTTGATTAGCTCCAACTGCATAACCAGCAATAGCCATAGCTTCGATAATAGCATGAGGATCTCCTTCAAGAACAGATCGATCCATAAATGCGCCAGGGTCTCCTTCATCAGCATTACAAGCTACATATTTTTGATCTCCCTTTGCTTTATAAGTAAATTCCCACTTCATTCCTGTTGGAAATCCACCGCCTCCACGGCCACGAAGACCTGATTTTTTTATAGTATCAATTACTTCTTCCCTTGACATTTCTGTCAAAACTTTACCTAAAGCCTTATATCCATCAAAAGCAATATACTCTTTAATATCCTCGGGATTAATAACTCCACAATTTTTTAATGCAACCCTTTTTTGCTTTTTATAAAAATCCACTTCGTTTATAGATCTTATTTGATCTTCTTCTACTGCTTCTTTAAACAATAAATCTTTTACAATTCTTCCCTTTAATAAATGTTCCTCTGTAATTCTTTTAACATCTTCTATCTTTACATGGCTATAAAAAGCCCCTTCTGGATATACAATGACGATTGGACCTGCCTCACAAAGTCCAAAACATCCTGTTTTAACAATTTTTACTTCTTTATTTAAATGATTTTTTTCTAATTCTTCATGAAAAGTGTCTATCAACGTTTGTGAACCTGAAGAAGTACATCCTGTACCCCCACAGATTAGGACATGTGCTCTATAAAATTCCATTCGCTTACCCCCTCACCGTTATTTTACATTTTATTCTACCGCTCCAATGGTATACTCATGAATAATTTTTCCATTGACAATATGTTCTGCTATGATTTTTTTCGCTTTTTCAGGTGTCATTTTCACATAAGTTACTTTTTCTTCTTCGGGTCTGTACACTTCAACAATGGGCTCAAGTCTGCAGACTCCAATGCAACCAGTCTGACTAACTATTACATCTTGTAGATTTCTTAATTTCACTTCTTCTAAAAGAGCCGTAAGAACGGGTCTTGCCCCTGCTGCAATCCCACAAGTTGCCATACCTACAACAATTCTTGTTCCTTCTCGATCTCGTCTAATATCAACTTTTTTTATTGCTTCCTGACGAATCTTTTCTAATTCCTGTAGTGATTTCATTCCTTTGCCTCCCTTTTTTATTAATATTTTTGAAGTATTCCTGGAACATCTGCTTCTGTAAGTCTTCCATAAACATCTTCATTAATGGTCATAACAGGAGCTAATCCACAAGCACCAATACATCTTGTTGCTTCTAATGTGAATTTACCATCTGGAGACGTTTTCCCTACTTCTATATTGAGTTCTTTCTTGATTCTATCTAAAACCTTTTGTGACCCCTTCACATAACAGGCTGTACCTAAGCATACACCAATTGTATATTCCCCTTTTGGTTCTAATGAAAATTGGGCATAGAAAGTAACAACACCATATATTTCTGCTAATGAAATGTTTAATCCTTTAGATATTTCTTTTTGCACTTCTATTGGCAAACATCCAAATATTTTTTGAGCCTCATTGAGTACTGGAATCAATGCTCCTTGCTTGTCTTTATTTTTTGCAATAATTTCTTCTAATTTTGCAAAGTTTTCTTTTGTAAAGATATTCTTTGCCATACTATTTCCCCCTTCATTTACTGTTTTGATGCATAATATTCTTTATTTTCTGCGTTTAGATTTTATTCCTATTTTTTATAACTAAAATAAGATTCTTTTGATTAGTATATTTTTCCATCATACTTAAATATTATATTTATTTTCATTTTATGTCAAACCTATTTTATTCATTAACAATCTATTTTTTTTATTTTTATCATAAATTCCCTTTATGCTTAGTCTCCAACAAAATAAACACTTACTCTTTGTAATAGTTATCTACAATTTTATAATTTCCTATAAAGTAAAAGAAGACCAAGAGCATCCCTTGGTCTTTTTTTTATTTTTTTATAAATTTCATTCCTTCTTAATAAATCTATCTAACACGCTTAATCTATTAATTTACTCACTTCTTTTTTTCAAAAGAGGTTCACTTAAATTTTTTATTCCCACAAGTCCTACTATAGCTAAAAATGTTTTTTGTGGACCATAATAAGCATCTTTTGGATCAAACCATTCCTTTAGGGTATGAACCTCTCCTGACATACCTCCTCTTCCTACTGCAATTGCAGGAATTCCTAATGAAATAGGAATATTTGCATCAGAACTTGCTGCTCCTTTTATTTTAGGTACAAGCCCTATGGCTTTTATAGCCTCTACAGTAGCCTCTACAATAGGTTCTTTTTCTGATTGACTTCCTGCTGGCCTATTTCCTAAAAGCTCAATATCTACCTTAATTTTCTCTTCATGCTTCCAACGATTATTTTCTTCCTCTACTGCATCTTTAACGATCTTTAGGCAATCTTTTTCTAACTTTAATAATTCTTCTTCAGAATTAGACCTCATATCTACATACATGGTAGCTTCTCCTGCTATGGCATTTACAGAAGTTCCCCCTTCTACTGTACCAACAGTAAAAGTAGTCTTAGGATCATCTGGCACCTTTAAATCTCCGATCTTAGCAATAGCTCTTCCTAAAGCATGGATAGCACTTGGCATACCAAAATCTTTAAAGCTATGTCCTCCTGAACCTTTGTATGTAATCTTGTATCGATGACTTCCAGTAGCCTCATGAATAATCGTACCTACCCCAGTACCATCAATACTCATAAATCCATCTATATCCTTTTTGTTTTGAAATAAATGCTTTACCCCTCTTAAATCGCCAAGTCCTTCTTCACAAACATTTCCGCAAAAAACCACATCTCCAATAGGTTCAATCCCTGTTTCTCTAAATGCTCTAATAATAGATAATATTTCAGCAAGACCTCTTGTATCATCCCCAATTGCTGGAGCATAAAGGTACCCATCTTTTTCTTTCACTGTAGTATCTGTTTCTTCTGGAAATACTGTATCTAAATGGGCTGCTACTACAAGCTTTGGTCCATTTTGTGTACCTGAAATTTTGCCTAATACATTTCCTACCTCATCCATATGTATATCCTCAAGACCTAAATCTTGAAACCTTTTTAGATAATCCTTCCCACGACGCTCTTCTTGAAAGGAGGGTGCAGAAATAGCACAAATCTCTTTTTGCTCAATAAGGGTATTTTCATGGTCTTCTTTTAAAAATTTTAGTCCCGTTTTTACTCTTTCATCCTCTATGATTTTATTAAAATAGTTTTTCATTCTATTCACCTCTAATTCTCCCCTATATTTAGAAGTTTTATGATCAACCTTCTTAATAACTCTAGTCTAGGTTCAATAGAAGGAATTTCAAGATATTCATCAACGCCATGGGCTCCTCCCCCTATAGGTCCTAAAGCGTCTACAGTAGGCACCCCTAAAGCAGCTGTAAAATTAGCATCTGAACCGCCTCCTGTAGCTACCCATTCTATATCCATCCCTAAATCCTCTGCAATACCATCTACCATTTTATACAATGCTTTTGTTTCTTCTGATGGATTTAGCGGAGGACGGAATCCAAGTTTTGTTACATCCACCTTCATTCCTTCTAGCTTTGGTGTTTTCCTTAAATTTTCTACAGTTCTTTCTACCTTCCTTAGCTCATCTTCACATTTAAATCTTACATCCACAACTGCATTAGCCTTTTCCGCTACAACATTCGGTGCACTTCCACCTGAGACAACACCTACATTTAAGGTAGTTCCTGCTTCAAAATTATT
Organism: Crassaminicella profunda; assembly: GCF_019884785.1. Lineage (GTDB taxonomy): Bacteria > Bacillota > Clostridia > Peptostreptococcales > Thermotaleaceae > Crassaminicella > Crassaminicella profunda. The sequence continues at coordinate 754,379 of NZ_CP082326.1, read as the reverse complement.
ACATTCATTAAGCTTCGTAATCCAGTGTCCTAGCTCTGTAATAGCACTGATTCCATCTTGAGGATTCACCCCCGCATGTGCTGCAACCCCTGTAAATTCAATATTGTATTTTAGAATTCCTTTTCTTTCTTTTACCAAAGCACCATTTTTTCTTGCAGGTTCTAACACAAAAGCATATTTACTTTTTCTTGCAAGAGACTCTATCCATTTTCTAGAGAATCTTGAGCTAATTTCTTCATCACTATTGAGTGCCACACAAATAGAGGGTGCTTTCTCTAATTCATTTAAATTTAATGATTTCAATGCATAATACATAGATAATAGTCCTGATTTCATATCTACAACCCCTGGTCCAAAAGCTCGATCTCCTTTTATGGTGAAGGGTCTTTCTTTAACTGTACCTTTAGGAAAAACCGTATCCATATGACCTATCAATAGTAAATCAATACCATCTTCATGATTATTTCTTATTTCTAAGCAAGGTCCTGCATCCTCATGAAATTTATTTACCTTTACAAGCCACCCCATCTTTGTATATAAATCTCCCATGAAAAGAGCTATTTTACTAATTCCTTCTGGATCCTTACTGCCACTATCTTGATTTACCAAAGACTCTAGATTTTTTAAGTATTCATTTAAATCAAGTTTATATGCGTTCATTTTTACTCCCATTCCTTTCCATATGCTCAAAGCACAAATTGTTTTAAACTACCTTTATTTTCAACCCATCCCCTTAATCTATTTGAGGTAGACACTTGTGCCTACCTCGTTTTGTCTTAAAATAAAATAAAATTTGCAATTACTGTTACAAGGAGTGCCCCTGCCATTGGAATAGCTGTTCTTTTTACTACGTCAACAGGAGAAACATTTGAAATACCTGAAACGGCTACAATTACTCCAGTAATAGGAGATACACTTCTTGAAATTCCAGCAGCAAGTTGCATAGGTAAAAGCATTGCTACAGCTGGAATAGATAATTTTGTTGCCACTTCTGGTGCTAATGCAGCAAACGCAAAGAAAGGAGCATTTCCTGATCCCATAAGAATAGCTGCTACTGCAATAATTGCCGTCATAATAACAATCATAACTCCTGCTCCAAATCCAGCAGATTGTGAAGACGCTATTACTGTATTAATAGCTCCTATAGATTTTAATCCTTGAGCAAAAGTCTGACCTGCAATCACTAATGTTACAACCCTTGCAAATTGAGTTCCCATGCCATCAAAATAATGCTGAAGACTTGCAAAAACTTTTTTGGCATCTCTATATCTAATATATTCAAAGACCATACTAATAAATAAAGAGATAAACATAGCTGTAATTACATGCATTTTCACGCTTTTTACTAAAAGCTTACTAAAAATCAAAATAAGTACTAATGGAATCATAGGTAAGATAGCATAAATTTTTGGTACATCTATTTCCGTTTCTTTCGTAGCAGCTGTTTCTGTATTTTGAATACTTCCTGGTCCATATCCAGCCTTTTGATCAAATCTTTTTTGCACAATATAATGTAGTATTGAAATAGTCAATATTGTCGCAATTGCCACTGGCAACTGATATTTTACAAAATAGATAGATACATCAATTCCTGCTGTTGTAGCAGCAAGATTTGCATTTCCAGAAGCAGGTCCTAAATCTAAACATGCCGTAGTACCAATCATTGCAGTTGCTGCTAAAGGACTTACCCCTAAACTTATAAGAATTGGATATATGGTTACCATCAACAAAACACCAAGTCCTGATGCACTAGGGATAAATACATTTAATAATTGTCCTACCATATAACCAACAGCTAAAACTACATAAGGTGCATTCATCTTACGTAAAGGTTTAATCGTTAATTTAACTAAAGCTTGACTAGCACCAATGGTACTCATATATTTTGCAAATCCACCAACAGCCATGATAATCAAACCAAGTCCTGCTGAAGTTTTGCTAAAGGTATTTTTCATAAATTGAAAAATGTCAAACCAAACTAATCCTGTTGATTGATCCTCTGGTAAAATTACACCGAGTTTGAACACAATAGCTAATACCATCAAAACCATTCCACCAAACATTAAAACAGCTTGAGGTTTATAATCCTTCAGGACTAATCGTCCAACAAATAAAGTAACAATAAGGGCAAATAAAATTCCTAACATGTATTAACCTCCTTTAAGTTTTTATTTAGGGCATATTTAGGTTATGTCCTTATTCCTTTATTCTACATAATTTTTAAAATTCCTTTTATAATTGTTCATTTTTTCATATTTATATAAATTTCAAGAAAGTTCTCAAAAAACAGTTATCCTGCACAATTTTACAAAATAAAAAACGCTCATAAACCGATTTGAGCGGCTATGAGCGTTTTCATTTTGATTATTCGTCAATCAATCCTGATTCAATTAGTCATTTTCTATCTTGCTATACTCTTTTATCCTTCTCTTTTTATACTACTTCATTGCATTTTTCATCAATCGATCATTCAATATTTCTGCAGCATTATATCCCATTCTCTTCTGTCTGTGATTTCTAGCTGCTGCTTCTATAATCATGGCTAAATTTCTTCCTGGTTTGATGGGTATGGTTATTTTGTAAACATCCACATCAAGAATCTCCATAAATTCTTCATCCATTCCTAATCGGTCATACGCCTTGCCCTGTTTCCAGTTTTCCATTTCTATAACTAGTTCAATCATTTTGTTATCCCTTACTGCACCTACACCATATAGATGTTGAATATCTAATATACCAATCCCTCTAAGCTCCATAAAATGTTTTGTTAATTCTGGCGCACTTCCTTCTAGGGTATTATTATCTTTTTTCTTAATTTGTACAGCATCATCTGCTACGAGTCTATGTCCCCTCTTAATTAATTCTAGTGCTGTTTCACTTTTTCCAATTCCACTTTCCCCAGTAAGGAATATACCTATTCCATATACATCTACTAATACCCCATGTCTTGTAATGACAGGTGCTAGCTTATCTTCTAGGTAATTTGTAAGCTGAGTTATAAATTTTGTTGTATTCACTTTTGTTCTAAGAAGAGGTCTGTTAAATTTTTTAGCCGCCTCCAAGCATTCATTATGAACTTCTAAATCTCTTGCCATAACTAAGCAAGGTACAGGATGAGAAAACAATTTTTCTGATCTTTTTTTTCTTACTTCAGAACAAACACTATCATAATAAGTCCATTCTACCTTCCCTACTACTTGTATTCTTTCATAAGCAAAATATTCATAAAATCCTGCTAATTGAAGCCCTGGTCTATTGATATCTGCCACAGTTATATTTATTTCTTCTTTTTCTGGTCTGTGGAGTACCTCTAACTTTAAATCTTTAACTAATTCATCAATCGTTACAAACGCCATAGACACCTACTCCTTATTTTTATTTTAATTAAAATCATCTTTTTAGTTTATACTATTATACCTAAATTGATTGTTCTGTGTCTATGACATTTTATTTTTATATTTTAAACATATGAATGGCTTTTTTTAGTTCTTCTGCTAAAGATGCCAGTTCTTGACTTGAATTAGAAACTTCTTCTATAGATGCAATCTGCTCCTCTATAGATGCTGCTGCTTCTTGTGTCCCTGCAGCATTTTCCTCTGCAATTGCAGATAAGTTTTGCATCGTATCAACAATCTTTTTCTTCTGATTTTCCATATTCTCACTTGAAACATTAATATCCTCTATAGCTTTTTCTATCACATGAACTGCCTTTGTAATCATTTTATATTGGTCAAATGTTTTTTCAACACTTTCTACTTGAGACGCTACTGTTTCTGTAACATGATTCATTATTTCTACAGATGTTTGGGCATCATTGATCAATTCCTGAACACCCGTATCTATTTCTTTTGTTGAATTCGTAGATTGTTCTGCAAGCTTTCGAATCTCTTCGGCTACAACTGCAAAGCCTTTCCCTGCTTCCCCTGCACGAGCTGCTTCAATAGCTGCATTAAGAGCCAACAAATTCGTTTGTTCTGCTATACTTGCAATAATTTGACTAACATTTCCAATCTTTCCTGCACTATCATTTGTTTTCTGAATATGTTCATAAATACTTTTTGATGATTCTGCATTGATCTGAGTTTTCTCTTTTAACTCTTCTACAATCATCATCCCTTCATCAATAAGTTCATTTACCTGATTAGACGCATGATTCAAATCATTCATATGTATTTTGTTCTCTCCAATCAGCTCTCCTAAATAAATTGCATTCTCAGACCCTTTTTCCGTATCCTGTGCTTGATGTGTAGCTCCTTTAGCAATTTCATCAACTGCACAGCCTACCATCTCTGAAGCATTAGATACTTGTTGTGATGTATTTGAAAGATGTTCAGAGGATGTGACTAACTGTTCTGAAGAATGCATCACATCTCCCAATAGGGATTGAATATTCCCCATCATAATCTTAAAGGATTTTGCCAATCTACCCAGTTCATCATTTCTCTTTAAAAATTCCTCTTCTACATCTTTTGTAAAATCCCCTTTTGCTAACATTTCTGCATGCTCTGTAACTGCTGTAACAGCTTTTACATTACGCTTTATAGCTAAATAGATTAAAGCACATAATAAACAAGCACCTATTAAATAAATACTGCTAAGTCTCATTAAGATGTCTTTTAAATGACTAAGTATCTCATCTTGATCCACCATAACACCAACGGACCAGCCATTTAACTCAATAGGAGCATATCCTATATAATAATCTTCACCCTTTATATTGCATTTTTCAATACTATATTCTCCATTGATCATCTTCACACCTATTTCTTTTAGCTGTGGATCATCCGTTATTTTATTTTCAAGAATCTTATCCGTATCATCTGAATAAATGTAAGTTCCATCCTCTGCAATGATTATATTTTTCCCCTTTTGTCCAATAACATATTCTTTCATCACTTGAGGAATATCACTTAAAAACATATCTAATGCCACATACCCTACGATCTGATTATTTTCCCTAATAGCTTCTACACTTGTTATAACAAGCTCATGAGTGTCATCATCTTCATAGGGCTTTGAGAAAATAACATGCTGTGAAGATTTTGCCATATGTTGCCATTCTTTTTCGCTTGTATTATAATTTTCATCAGAAATCTCACCATCTTCATCTGTATAAAAGCTGGCTGCGTCATTTGCAATCCATGCAGAGCCTATATAAGAATTGCTCTTTTTTATGTCTGCTAGTGTATCTACCACACGGTTAAAATCTTTATGTGTTTTTATATCTGAACGGGTCTGAACTTCTTTTAAATAATCTACCAACTCTTTATTTTTAGACATTTGGTCTGTAATCATAGCCGTACTTTCAAATATATCTGAAATATTTTTTTCAACAACCATTGTATTCAATTGTATTTTTTCTTCAATTGCTGAAACCATATTCTCCCTAACACTCTGATAATTTAATATACCACTTATCATAAAAATACCTACGATAGAAATAAAAGCTAATAATGTGATTCTATTTGCTATACTACCTCTGTTTTTTTGTTTCTTTTTCATCCATTTTTCCCCCTCTTAAAAATCCTCAGTAAAAAATTCACATACGCTCTGAGGAATTGAAATATTTTTCTACATTCTTCTATATATTGGATTTTTCTACATTTTTTATTATACCATCTATTTTTCATTTTAAATGTGATTTTTTCTTATTTCTACTCCTTCTTATCCTTATTTTCATTCTCCTTTTTCACAAAATAATCTTTTATCCCTTCTGCTGCTTTTTTATTCATTCCTTTCACTTGACTTAATTCCTCTATAGAAGCCTTTTTAATTTTATCTATAGACCCAAAATGCTTTAATAATTCAATTCTTCTCTTTTCTCCCACTCCTGGTATTTCCTCTAATACTGACTGAACAAGGGTTTTTCCCCTCAAACTCTTATGATAAGTAATAGCAAATCGATGGGTCTCTTCTTGAATTCTTCCAATCAATTGAAAGACATTTTTATTATTTTGAATATATAATTCTTTACCCTTATAAAGTAAATCTTTGGTCTTATGATGATCATCCTTTACCATCCCTGCAGTAGGAATATTTACCCCTAGTGCATTTAGTACTTCTAAAGATGCATTCACATGCCCTACCCCTCCATCAATAAGGATGAGATCTGGAAACTTAGAGAACTTTCCTGTTTCATCTAAAATTCCTTTTTCCTTTAACTTTTCTTGTTCTTCTAACCCTCTTTTAAATCTTCTATAGATGACTTCCTGCATACTGCCATAATCGTTAGGACCTTCTATGGTTTTAATCTTAAATCTTCGATAATCACTATACTTTGGCTTTCCATTTTCAAAGACAACCATGGAAGCAACAGAATCTACCCCTTGGGTATTAGAAATATCAAAGCTCTCTATTCTAAGGGGTGCTTTTTTCAATCCTAAATATTCTCCTAATGATTTTATAGCCCCTTCTCTTTTTTCTCGATCTTTTATTAATTTTTCTCTAAATTGTTCTAATGTCTCCACAGCATTTTTATGAACAAGCTGAAGTAATCCCTTTTTCTCTCCTCGCTTAGGAAGTTTCAGCGTTACTTTCGATTCCTTCTTAGCAGAAAGCCACTTTTCAATGAGTGCTAAATCTTCTGCTTCATCCTCAAGTAAAATCTCCTTTGGTACAAGAGCCGTTCCAGCATAGAATTGTTTGATAAAAGCACTGATTATTTCTCCTCTTGTATCTTCTTCTGATGCTCTTAACATATAATGCTCTCTTCCCATTAGTTTTCCTCCCCTGATAAAGAAAACCATCACACAAACATCTTCTACGCCCCTAGCCATAGCGATTAAGTCCTGATCAATATCTGAAGATGAAATGATCTTTTGTTTCTCCATAATACTATGAATGGCACTTATTTGATCTCTATATTCAGCTGCTTTTTCAAAGTGCATTTTACTTGCTGCTTCCTTCATCTTTCCCTCTATTCTTTTTACCAAATCTTCATACTTTCCACTTAAAAATAAAAGAATCTCATCAATCATTTTCATATAGGTCTCATGATCAACATTACCACTACAAGGCCCTAAACACCTTCCAATATGGTAGTTTAAACAGGGTCTATCATTATTCTTTTGAAGTTTTTTATTGCAAGTTCTTAAAGGATAAAACTTCTTGAGCATTTCAATGGTATGATTCACTGCTCCTACATAAATATAAGGGCCAAAATATCTTGCTTTATCCTTTATGACCTTCCTTGTTTTGAATATACGTGGATACTTCTCTCCTAAAGTCACCTTTATATATGGATACTGCTTATCATCTCGAAGAAGTACATTATACTTTGGTTGATACTTTTTTATAAGATTGGCTTCAAGAATTAATGCCTCCACCTCTGAATCTGTTAAGATGTATTCAAACTCAGCAATATTGGCTACCATAGCCTGTACCTTTGGAGGTTTATTTTTCTGAGACTGAAAATATTGACGTACCCTATTTTTTAAGCTAATAGCCTTTCCTACATAAATAATTTCTCCTGATTCACTTTTCATCAGATAAACCCCAGGGGTTTGTGGTAATTTCTTTAGTTGTTCTTTTATATCAAACATTTTTATTTCCTCTCATTTCTTTTATAGCATTCATCTATACCAATTGCCATTTAGTCTTTACCTTTTAAGATTATTTATATCTTCATTCTGTTGAAATTCTCTCTATTTATATTTTATCAAAAATGAGTACATAAAAAAACAACTCAAGATTCTCCAGCAATTTCTTCATTTGTTCTTTCATATTAAACATTTTTCTTTCTTTCATTTCTACATAAACTTTGCCCTCTTTATGCTACTATATAAATAGCTCATTTGAGGAAAAACTATTTTCTTTTGAAAATTTTTCAATTGTTTTATGAAAAAACATGATATGATAAAAAAAATTTTAAAATCAACCGAGGAGGAATTTTCATGTATCATTTATTAAAAAAAGGATTGCTTATGTTTATGCTATTGATCCTTACAACCTCTTTATCTTTTGCAGAGGAAAATATTGCAACCTTTAACAAGCAAGCACAAAAACTAGAAAATATCTATTATAAAAATCTACCTGTTCCCATGTTTCTTTCAGCTGAAGCCCTTCATTATACAAAAAACGCCACTATTCAATTGGCTTCAGTAGGAGATATTATGTGCCATAATACGCAATACATTGCCGCTCGTAAAAATGGCACCTATGATTTTTCATCATCTTTTGCTCCCATAAAACCCTATATCGCTTCAGCAGATCTGGCCATTGGAAATTTAGAAACCACCTTTTCAGGTGCAAAGAAGAAATATAGTAACTACCCAGCTTTTAATACACCTGAACAATTAGGCCTTACCCTTAAAAACATTGGCTTTGACATCCTCTCAACAGCTAATAATCATTCTTTAGATAAAAGAAATTATGGGATTTTACATACACTTGATGAATTGGACAAGCTAGGAATAAAACATACAGGAACATTTAGAAATAAACAAGAAAGAGATACTCTTTTAATCGAAAACATGAAAGATATTAAAATAGCTTTTATGAGCTATACTTACGGAACAAATGGTATTCCTATCCCTAAAGAAAATCCTTTTGCTATCAATTTGATCAACAAAGAAAAAATTCTTGAAGATATTCAAAAAGCTAAAAATGAAAATGTTGATTGTATGGTTTTTAGTCTTCATTTGGGACAAGAATATAAAAGAAAACAAAACAAATATCAAGAAGAATTAGTAGACTTCTTATTTAAAAATGGTGTAGATATTGTTTTAGGAGGACATCCTCATGTGATCCAGCCTGCCAAGATCAAAGAAGTCACAACCATTGACGGAGAGAAAAAGAAATGCTTTGTGATTTATTCTCAAGGAAATTTTTTCGCTGACCAAAAGAAAAAATACACCTATAGTGGGCTGATCACATTAATAGACATTACCAAAAATTTTGAAACCCATAAAACAGAAATTGCTCATATTTCTTTTGTTCCTACTTGGGTAGATAAATCTCGCACCAAGAAAGGATTAGACTTTAGAATTTTACCTGTAGAAGAAGCTATAGCAGATTATGAACAAAAGAAAGATCCAATGCTTAATTCAAGGGATTATAAAAGATTAAAGGAAGTTTTAGTAGAAACAAAGGCTCAAATATTTTAATCAACTAAAAATATTATTTTATTCCATAAATTCACAGTAAGTTATGCAATACAACCAAACTACGAATTAATTAAATAGATTAGAATTGTATACACTTTAAAAATGAATATTTAGCTACTGTTTTACATTTTAAAAAAATAGTATTTTCCATCATTCTATGAAGAAGTGTAAGACTCTATCACGTAACTAAAATAATAAAAAATTAGTATTCCCTATTCTTATTAAAATATGTATACTTTTTCAACCCCTTGTCTACACTTATACTATAAAAATTGTCAAGGAGGAAAAGTCATGAAGCATTTATTAAAAAAAGGTTTAGTTGTTTTTATTATATGCATACTTACAACTTCTGTATCTTTAGCCGCACAAAATTTTAAGGTCATTAAAGCTTATTTGAAAGATACAAATATCTCTGTCAATAATGAAAGTGAAATTTTAAAAACCATCTATTACAAAGGCATTCTATATATCCCAGTACCTCTTTTATCAGAAAAGCTAAATTGTTCTACTCTTTGTGATGGGGAAAATAACACTCTTCTATTAAAAAATAATAGAACTTTCCAAGACTTTCCCCAGTCTAATCCCTACAAGGGTGAAAATTTTGTTTATGGGGAAATTCGTAAAATCGATAAAAAAAATAATCGTTTAACCATCGAACAACATTTTGATGATAATAGTATCTCTGTAGAACCTAATATACAAGTTTCTGAAAATGTAGTAATTATTATGCAACGAAACGATAAAAAGATGAATTTAGATTTTAAAGATTTAAAGATAGGAGATCTTGTTGGTACTGTTTTAACGGAAAAAAATATTGCCCGGGGAATAATTTTGACAGATTAAAAAAGCAAAGTCAGATAGAGTACTATTTTCTGACTTTGCTTTTTTTAATCTTTACTTATCTCTATTTGAAAGGATACGCCATGTTCTTCATTGATGGCAACTATTTTCCCTTTATTCATTTTTAAAAGTCTTTTCACGATATATAGTCCCATCCCAGTCTTACCATTTTTTCCTTTTTTAAATAATTCAAATATCATTTCTGGATTTTCAATTTTTTCCCCATCATTATAAAAGTTCAAATAAATCTTTTCATGATCTTGTGTTAAACCTATTTTTATCCTAGTTTTTGCATATCTCACTTGATTACTTAAAAGATTTTGAAGAATCATTTTTAATTGTTCATCATCTCCGTCCATCCAAACTTCATCTATATCCATTTCTACCTCTAAAGTTTTTAATTGTATAGAAAAGGTTCTCATGGATCCTTCTATTGTGTCTTTTAAATTGATTTTCTTTCTACTCTTTATTTCCGTATCTAAATAATCTAGTCTTTGAATATATAATAGGTTATAAACCAAAGTCTCTAGTCTACTACATTCTTCATCTATCACCTCTAGGGAAGATTCTAAGGTTCCCTTGGGATAAAGTCCATTTTTTAAAGCTTCAAGATAACTTTTCACGGACATGATAGGTGTTTTTAATTCATGGGATATAGCATGTAATTTAAATCTTTGATCTTCATCATACTTTAATAGTTCTTTTCTCATTTCTTCAATGGCATTGGCTAAAAATCCTATTTCATCATCTCTAGTGATTTCTATGGGCCTATCTAATTTTCTATTAGAAATGTTTTTAACAGAATTTTTTAATTCCAATAAAGGTTTTGTTAAAAATCGCGATAAATATATAGAAATAAAAAACATGGTAATAATCACTAAAATAAAAACGATTGCTACTTCAAAATGCAATTTTTCTATAAAGGTTTCATCCTCTGTTTTCCATTTTAAAAATCCTCTATAAAACCACACAGGATAAACTTTATTTACATTTAAAACAAACGGAGTCTTTGTATCTTTCTTAATATTTGCTATATCCTTTTCATTTTTTGAATCTTTTATAGTATTTTTTATATTGCTTATTTGATTTTTATTATTAACGTTTTTTATAAGATCTACATTATTTAAGTTGCTAAGAATTTTTATATTTTCTGAATTATTTTCATACTTTGCTATAACAAAAAAAAGGGTTCGATCTTTTACCTTCATCTCATACCTTTTTACTGGTTCAGTTTGATTTTTTATTGATTCTTCTATATTTTCTAAAATACTTTCTGTAAAATGACTTTTAATTTTGTCATTTGATTTTCTAATAAGATTCCCATTCTTTGTTTCAAACCAATAGATTTCTTCGATCTTTCTGATATCTTTTTTCCCAATTTTCATAAATGCATCTAAAGTCATACTTTCATCTGATTTACTTCTAGTCATTCCACTAATCCAGTTATTGGCACTTGCTTCTAATGTTTTATATACATCTTCATAATAATATTTTTTAAAAGCTTGTATCAAAAAAAATGCCATAATAAATGCAAAAATTAAAATAGTAACCATAAAAGAAGCCACTAATCGAAATTTTACTGATTTAGTCTTCATTTCCACACAACCTATAACCATATCCATATAACGTTTCTATGGATAAATGAATCATTTTTTTTCTGATTCTTCTCACCAAATCATCTACCACCCGATCACTCCCAAAATAGTCGTCTCCCCAGATTTCCTTTAAGAGGGTTTCTCGATCTAAAGCTTGGTTTTTATTTTGTATAATTTTAGCTAAAAAATCGAATTCTTTTGAAGTCAAATCAATTCTTTTATCTCCTTCAAAAACCATTCTCTTATTCATATCAATAGTGTATCCACTCATGGTTCTTATATTTTTATTTTCTTTTATTTTATTCTTTTTAGGTATTCTTTTTAGAAGGTTTCTCGTTCTTATAACTAATTCCATAGGTAAAAAGGGCTTTGCAATATAATCATCACTTCCCATTTGTAATCCTACCACTCGATCTAAATCTGCATCTCTAGCAGATATAAAGATGACAGGAGTCTCTTCATTGTGACCTTTGATTCTTTTGATCAATGCATAGCCATCCATATCTGGAAGCATAATATCTAAAATCCATAAATCTGGTTCTTCTGGTATACATTTTTCTGCATCTAAGCCACATAAAAAGCTTTTCACTTCATACCCTTCATTTTCTAAATAGAATACAAAAATATCATTCAAATTGTTTTCATCTTCTACAAGAAAAATTTTCTCCACCCTTCTTATCCCCTCTCCTATTGATTTGATCATAAAAGATAAGGATGAATATTTTCTATCCTATATTCATCCTTATTTTTATTCTACCATATATAGATTATTCTTAGAAATTTTAATCTTCTTCATGTTAAAATGAATTGCTTTATTTTTTTAATGGTTTACTACTAATTGTTTTAAAGCCTTTCCATTTTTAAGATTCTCTATAGTCTTTATAATATTTTCTTTCTTTGCAGTATATTTTTCTTTTTCTATTTTTCCTTCTTTATAAAGAGTTTCTAGTTCTTGTAACCAACCTTCATATTGCTTTTTCATTTCTTCTGGTGTCATTTTCTTTAGCTTCTTTAGCGTATGTACTTTTTTAAATTGTTCTGGTTCTTTTCCATTTTTTAGATCTTCTATGATCTTTGTGATTTTTTCTTTTTGTGCAGTATATTTTTCTTTTTCTATTTTTCCTTCTTTATAAGTATTTTCTAGTTTTTGTAGCCATCCCTCATATTTCTTTATCCTTTCTTCGGGTGCCATCTTCTTTAAAACATTCATACTTTTAAAACGTATAGTAGCTTTACCACTTTTTATATCTTCTATCATCTTTTTAATATTTTCTTTCTTCGCCGTATAGGTTTCTTCTTTCATCTTACCGTCCTTATAGGATTTTTCTATTTTTTGTAAAACTCCTTCAAGGTTTTTAATTTGTTCTGCTACACTAAGTACTTTCTGCTCCTTTTTTAGTTTTACAGTATCCACCTTCTTAAGTATGTTTGCATCTTGGTTCGCAAATGCTGGTGTAATTAAAGTACATGTTAATATAGCCCCTAGTCCTAAAACTTTTAAATTCATTTTCATATAAATCCTCTCCTTTTTTTATCTTTTAGGAAGCTTTCCTAATCTTTGTCTTTATTATAAAAAAGAAATGTGGTAAAAATATCATGGAAATATGTGAAATTGTGAAAAATGCTTATATCTAAAAAAAAGTAAAATCAGATAAGATTCTCTGATTTTACTTTTTTATCTATAAATCCATATATACTCTAATATGAAATATACAAGATATCATCCAACATATTGCTATAATTCTATAGATCCAAATTTCATATTTATATATTTCTCTTTTTTCATTATTATTCCATATAGATTGAATAACAGTAAATATAGTCCTTGGAATGATTAGGATCAAAGCCCACATAATTAATAAACTGCTATAAAATATCATTCCATATACTTTATGATCACTATATTTCACACTAAAAACAAAAGAAATGAACAAGGTTATGAGTAACACAATACCTATTATTTTAATCGTTCGTTCTATATTCCCCTTAGATTGCATATATAATCTCCTTACCCCTATAATCTTTATTAAAAAAATATTCTTTTCCCCTGAAAAGATACCTCACAGCTCCTGGCACTTCCACCAGAAGTTGATTATACCCACTTTATAAACTTACCCTTTATTTTTTTCAAAAATTTTCTTAAGATACATACCTGTATAAGACTCTGGCGTATTAGCAATCTCTTCTGGCGTACCTACAGCTACGATTTGACCTCCACGATTCCCCCCATCTGGGCCTAAATCAATGATGTAATCACTGGCCTTAATTACATCTAAGTTGTGCTCAATGACCAGTACCGTATTTCCCCCTTCCACAAGACGATTTAATACCCCAATCAATTTATGAATATCCGCCACATGAAGGCCAGTTGTTGGTTCATCCAAAATATATAAAGTCTTTCCTGTACTTCTTTTACTTAGCTCTGTTGCAAGCTTTACCCTTTGGGCTTCTCCACCAGATAATTGGGTAGAGGGTTGACCAAGTTTTACATAACCAAGACCTACCTCAAATAAAGTAGATAGCTTTCTTTTGATCCCTGGTACATTTTCAAAGAATTTTAGTCCTTCTTCAACAGTCATGTTGAGTACATCTGATATAGATTTTCCTTTATATTTCACCTCCAAAGTTTCTCTATTGTACCTTTTTCCTTTACATATATCACAAGGTACATATACATCAGGAAGAAAATGCATCTCTATTTTGATGATTCCATCTCCCTTACAAGCTTCACATCTTCCACCCTTTACATTAAAACTAAACCTTCCCTTTTGATATCCCCTCATTTTTGCTTCTGGTACCTTGGCAAATAGATCTCTAATAAGATCAAATACCCCTGTATAAGTAGCAGGATTCGACCTTGGTGTTCGACCAATTGGCGATTGATCAATATCGATCACCTTATCAATATGTTCTATTCCTTTGATTTCCTTATGCTTTCCAGGTTTAGATTTTGCTCGATGCAGCTCCATTGCTAACTTCTTATAAAATATTTCATTCACTAAGGTGCTCTTTCCTGAACCTGATACCCCTGTAACACAACTAAATACGCCTAATGGAAATTTCACATTAATATTTTTTAAATTATTTTCCTTGGCCCCTATTACCTTGATCCATTTTCCATTAGGCTTTCTTCTATTCTCTGGAATTTCTATTTTTTTCTTTCCTGATAAATATTGCCCTGTAATAGATTCTTCACAAGATTTAATCTCTTCCACATTTCCTGCTACAATAATTTCTCCACCATGCTCCCCAGCACCAGGACCTATATCGATAATATGATCTGCTGCATACATAGTATCCTCATCATGCTCTACTACAATCAAGGTATTTCCAAGATCTGTTAGATTCCGAAGGGTTTTAATCAACTTTTCATTGTCCTTTTGATGAAGTCCAATACTTGGCTCATCTAATATATAAAGTACTCCTACAAGACTTGATCCGATTTGTGTTGCTAATCGTATTCTTTGAGACTCACCACCAGATAAGGTTCCTGCTGAACGTGACAATGTAAGATAATCTAATCCAACATCTACTAAAAATCCTAATCGCTCATTAATCTCTTTTAAAATCTGCTTTGCAATAATTCCTCTTTTTTCATCAAACTTTAGATCTTTGAAAAAATTTCTCGCCTCTCTTATAGAAAATTCCGTTACATCTGAGATATTTTTATCATTTATTTTTACAGCTAACACTTCTGGCTTTAGTCGATCTCCTTTACATGAACTGCAAGGGGTTAGACTCATATACTCTTCAATTTTTTCTCTCATATAGTCGGAATTTGTTTCTTTATATCTTCTTGTTAGATTATTAATAATCCCTTCAAAAGGAGCACGATACTTTCTCTCTCCTCCAAATTTACTTTCATAGGTAAAGGCTATAGTCTTCTTCCCTGTACCATATAATAATTCCTCTATAAAAGTTTTCGGTAATTTTTCTATAGGAATGTTCAGATCCACACCATGATCTTTCGCTAATGCATCAATCATTTCAAAATAATAAGTTCCTTCTCCTGAATTTGCCATAGGAACAAGTCCTCCCTCCTTAATACTAAGGGATGGATTTGGAATGATTAACTCCTTATCAATGGTTCTTAAATATCCTATTCCATTACAATCTGAACAGGCTCCATAAGGACTATTAAATGAAAACATTCTAGGCTCTAATTCTTCAATCCCCATACCATGATCTGGACAAGAAAACTTTGTACTAAAGGTTAAGTCTTCTCCATCTATAACATTGATAATGACCAAGCCTTCTGATAAAGAAAGGGTAGTCTCTAAAGAATCTGATAGTCTATTTTCAATACCTTCTTTCACAATGATTCGATCAATCACCACTTCAATGGTATGCTTTTTATTCTTTTCTAGTTTAATCTCTTCTGTGATTTCTCTTATTTCTCCATCAATTCTTACACGAACGTAACCTTCTTTTTTAATCCTTTCAAGTACCTTTACATGCTCTCCTTTTCTTCCTCTTATGACAGGAGCGAGTACTTGAATTTTTGTTCTATCAGGTAACGCTAGTATTTGATCTACTATTTGATCTATAGTTTGCTGAGAAATTTCACGACCACACACAGGACAATGGGGAGTCCCAACCCTTGCGAATAATAGTCTTAAATAATCATAAATCTCTGTTACCGTTCCAACAGTAGAACGAGGATTTCTGCTAGTAGTCTTTTGATCTATGGATATAGCAGGAGACAATCCTTCTATATAATCCACATCTGGTTTTTCCATCTGCCCTAAGAATTGTCTTGCATAAGCGGATAGACTTTCTACATATCTTCTTTGTCCCTCTGCATAAATCGTATCAAAAGCTAGAGATGATTTTCCAGAACCACTAAGGCCTGTCATAACTACAAATTGATCTCTAGGGATTTTGATATCAACATTTTTTAAATTATGCTCTCTTGCTCCTTTAACAAATATACTTTTTCCCATATTTTCACCTCAATTTACATCTTTTCCTTAAGCTCCATGATTTTATCTCTTAGCTCTGCTGCTCGCTCAAACTGCAAGTTTTCAGCAGCTTCCATCATTTCACTTTCAAGTTTTTTCACTAAATCTTTTAGTTCATCTATTTTCATATCCCCTAAATCCTTGTCTATTCCATATTTTACATCTTCTTCGGCTACTTTTGTAGCTTCTATCACATCTCTTACTTTTTTTACAATTCCTTTAGGGGTAATACCATGTTCCTTATTATAATTTTCCTGAATACTTCTTCTTCTATTTGTTTCATCAATAGCTCTTTTCATAGAATCTGTGATCTTATCCCCATACATAACTACTTTTCCCTCTAAATTTCTTGCAGCCCTACCAATAGTTTGAATAAGGCTAGTTTCTGAACGAAGGAATCCTTCCTTATCTGCATCAAGGATTGCAACCAATGAAACTTCTGGTAAATCTAGTCCTTCTCTTAATAGGTTAATCCCCACTAATACATGAAATTTGCCAAGTCTTAAATCCCTTACAATCTCTATTCTCTCTAAGGTATCAATATCCGAATGAAGATATCTTACCTTGATGCCCACATCCTTAAAATAAGAAGTCAGATCTTCTGCCATTCTTTTCGTAAGGGTTGTAACGAGTACCCTTTGATTCTTACTGGTTACTTCATTGATTTCTCCAATCAAATCATCAATTTGTCCCTTTGTAGGTCTTACATCTATTTTAGGATCTAATAATCCAGTGGGTCTTATAATTTGTTCTACTGTATTTTGTGTATACTCCTTTTCATAAGGTCCTGGAGTTGCACTCACATAAACGATTTTGTCTATAAGGCCCTCAAACTCTTCAAAATTAAGAGGTCTATTATCATAGGCTGAAGGAAGACGGAATCCATATTCAATCAAATTTCCTTTCCTAGATCGATCCCCTCCATACATCCCCCGAATCTGAGGAATTGTAACATGGGATTCATCTACCATGATCAAAAAATCATCTGGAAAATAATCTATCAAAGTAAAGGGTCTACTTCCCGCTTTTCTTTGTGAAATATGCCTTGAATAATTTTCTATTCCCTGACAAAATCCTACTTCTCTTAGCATTTCTATATCATACATAGTTCTTTGCTGAATCCTTTGAGCTTCGATTAATTTTTCGTTTTCCTTAAAATATTTTACGCGGTTCTTTAATTCATCTTCTATATCAACAATAGCTTCTTCTAGCTTTTCTTTTGTTGTTACATAATGGGAAGCTGGAAAAATAGATATATGGTGGCGAAGTCCTACAATCTCTCCTGTTAAAGTATTCACTTCTGTAATCCGATCAATTTCATCTCCAAACAATTCTACCCTTATGGCATTTTCAGAAGATCCTGCTGGGAAAATTTCCACCACATCTCCTCTCACCCGAAAGGTTCCTCGAATGAAATTAATATCATTTCTAGCATATTGAATCTCTACTAGTTTTTTTAATATTTCCTCTCTACTTTTTATCATTCCAGGTCGTAATGAAAGAACCTGATTTTCATAATCAATAGGGTCCCCTAAACCATATATACAAGATACACTGGCTACAATAATTACATCCCGTCTCTCAAATAAAGCAGCTGTAGCCGAGTGTCTTAATTTATCAATCTCATCATTTATTTGTGCATCCTTTTCGATATACGTATCTGTATGGGCAACATAGGCCTCTGGTTGATAATAGTCATAATAACTCACAAAATATTCTACAGCATTATTAGGAAAAAATTCTTTGAATTCACTACAAAGCTGTGCTGCCAATGTTTTGTTATGAGCAATCACCAAGGTAGGCTTTTGTGTTTTCTCAATGACATTAGCCATGGTAAAAGTCTTCCCAGAACCTGTAACCCCTAAAAGATTCTGATGCTTTATTCCCTTATTAATCCCTTGGCTTAATTTTTCAATAGCTTGTGGTTGATCGCCGGTAGGCCTGTATTCTGAAAGGATTTCAAACTTTTGCATCTCACATCACCCCTATCAAACATTTGTTCGTCTTTAAAAATTATATCCTTATGTTTTTATAAAGTCAATGGACTAGAGAATGTTTACCTTTTTTACAGAAATTAGTTGAAAGAAAATATGAATAGTATATAATTAAATAATAACAACAACAATAATAATAACAACAACAATAACAATAATGATAAAATGTAGGTGAACTATTGTGATCAAAAAGGTAAAACAAAAGAGTTTTTTCGCCTGTATACTCTCTATATTTATACCTTTCATCCTATATAGTTTTTTCAATCTTAGTGGTATGGATTTAGGTTTATTATACCCTACATTGATTGCTATCTTCATAGGTGTATTACTTTTTTATAAGTTTAATTTAATAAACCATGGATTAGAGACTATTCTTCGTGAGAATAAAGAAATTCAAAAATATAATGAAATAAAAGACGTCATGCTTCAAATCAGTAATTCTATCGTGCATATAAAAAATATGGACGAGTTATTTCAGCTTTTTGTAAATAGTGCTATTCAAATTCTTGATAAAGGAGATACAGCAAGCATCCTCGTAAAAAACGATAATGATTTATTTGAATTCAAAGCAACCGTTGGATTCGATCTATCCAAGCTTTCTAATATAAAACTTTCAATGGATGAAACCTTTTTAAATAAAAGCAACTATAAAAAATCTGTCATTGTTAAAAATCCTGCACTATTTGACTTTGCATGTATAGAAAAATCCTATTATGATTCATCCCAAAATGCAAATGCTTTAAATATAACCTCTACAATTAGTACCCCCATCATCATAGATGGAGAATTATATGGAATTATCAACATTGATAGTCTAAACAATCAAGATCCTTTTAACCAAGAAGATATGGTAGTAATGGAATACTTAACAGGACAACTTGCTGTTGCCATCAAAAATGTACTTCTTTTTGAAAAAACCTTATTTTTATCTCGCTATGACGGTTTAACAAAGGTATATCATAGACATTACTTTGATGAATTGTTTGACAATCTATACGAACGAGCAACTAGATATGATGAACCCTTTTGCTTATGCATTATGGATTTAAATAATCTAAAAAAAATCAATGATTTATATAGTCATTTAGCAGGAGACTTAGCCATTAAGCATTTTGCTGACATATTAAGAAAAAATATAAGAACCTCAGATATTTTAGGACGATTTGGTGGCGATGAGTTCGTACTTCTTTTTATCAATGCTACCTACGAGCAAGTAAAAAACAAAATAGAATCCATTTCTGCTATTATCAGTAAAAACCCATTAGTCTATGATGAATATAATTTTCAAGTTCAATTCAGCTATGGCATTGCATCCTTCCCTCATGATACAGAGGATAAAAAAGAACTATTAAAAATAGCAGATACAAGACTTTATAAAAATAAACCAACAAAAAAAACCATGTGACCTTACATGGTTTTTTTTCTAAGTTTATTGATCATCTTCTTTAAAATACAACTAGATGTCTGCATATCAAAAACAAACTGAGTATCTTTTGGTACAACCACACATTCCAAACTCCTAATTCCTCTTTGATAATCTTTATACTCAAGGGTATGAATCTCTCCCTTTCTACCAACCACCTCCATCCAAATATATGGAGGATATTCTGTCAAAATCTCTTTTAAATCTTCTTGATCATTCACCCACTGACTATTCAATTTAACAATTACATCTCCTGGATTTAATCCCATCTTATCTCCTACACCCTCTTCATTTATATATAGTATAGTCACCCCTCTACTATGTCTTCTAAAGATGGGCTTCTTTCTTTTTTCTTCTTTTTGTCCATAAATAATCAAATACTCATGACCTATTGGTGAAAAAAGTGCAGCAAGCCATTTGAAAATATATATTTTAGTAGAAACCATTGCTAAAATTAATAGAATCACACTATAAAGAAACAATCTTTTAGCGGAACCTTTGCACTTATCCTTCGGTGTACTTGATAAAGCTATATCCCCATATCCAAGAGCAGCTACTACTGCAGCCATCTGAAGAGATATATTCTCTAAATTCATATTTGCCTTAAAAAGAGGCCACCAATCGGGCAAATTGATTTCTTTAGCTCCTTCTAAAATCCCTGATGCAAAAATGAGTACCACAAAGGGAATGGGCCAAAACCTCTGTAGTGTAAAGCCTCCTATTACACCATACTTTTTATCCTCTAAAAATATAGGAACAGCTCCCCTATATCCATCTACATAAATGAGTAT
Source organism: Crassaminicella profunda (assembly GCF_019884785.1). GTDB lineage: Bacteria > Bacillota > Clostridia > Peptostreptococcales > Thermotaleaceae > Crassaminicella > Crassaminicella profunda. The sequence continues at coordinate 733,671 of NZ_CP082326.1, read as the reverse complement.
ACTTTCAATGAGATGCAAAATGGCTACAATAGCCATGATACTTGATACATTCAGTTTTGGAAATCCTATCAATAAACTAAATAAAGCTAATAACCCTCCTGAATAAGAAAAACATATGTACCTTATATTAATGAGCATAAGAAATATGGCTAAGGGTAATATATAATAAAAATCCTTTATATTTACAGTTATTCCAACAGCCATCATCACCATAGTCCCTATTATTCCACCTATAAGACCTGCCTTCATAGAATAAACGATCATACCCTTTGGAGATAGATTATTTTTACCAATGATCTTTATACTCATTTTATTGATTCTTTTATATTGAAGGTAAACTAAAAAAACAACCAACCAGAAAAATGGATTTATAAATACAGTGACAATTGTTATAAGGGCCATCTGTAGTAATTCTAAAAATGCTATCAAAATTCATCCCTCCTTAATGGAGTTACAGAAATCTTTGATTTCTTTTTAACTCCTTACTCAGCATACGCTGAGTTTCCTTCATTGGTATATACGAAAAATATTGATGCCTCCTAGACATCAATATTTTTCTAATGCTTATGATTTACTGTCTTTCTATTTTCTTTTTCAAAACTTCAATTCCCTTTTGAAGCTGTACATCTTCCTCATCAGTTATATCAATTTTCTCCTTCAATTCCTTTGGTAGATCAATCACAATATCTGGCTCAATTCCTTTTCCATGAATATACGTACCATTTGGTGTAAAATATTGAGCTGTAGTTAACTTAAAGCCACTTCCATCATTAAGAGGTCTTACTTGCTGTACCAATCCTTTTCCAAAGGTAGTTGTTCCAATGAGTGTTCCAGATTTTGTATCCTTTACGGCTCCGGATAAAATCTCTGATGCACTGGCACTTCCTCCATTCACAAGAAGTACAAAAGGATAATCCACCTTGTTTTTATCAGATCTTTTATATTCACGATTTCCTGCTCTATCTTGAGTATAGACAATATCCTGCTTTCCTAAAAGTCTATCTGCAATTTCTGCACATTCATCTAATAAACCTCCAGGATTATTTCTTAAATCAATCACAAGTCCTTTTATATTTTTCTTCTCAAGAGCGTCTAACTGCTCTAAAAAATCCTCTGGTGTTTTCTTATCAAACATAGTAATTCTTATATATCCTATATCATTTTGTAGCATTCTTGATTTTACCGTTTGCAATCGAATTTCTTTTCTTGTAATATCAACAGTAAATGATTCTTTTCTTCCTGGTCGAGCAATGGTTAAAGATACCTTAGTCCCATGCTTTCCTCTAATCATATTTACGGCTTCATCCATCTTCTCAGCTGTTGATGCCGTTACATCCTTATCATTTACCTTTAAAATCTTATCTCCTGTTTTAAGCCCGGCTTTTTCTCCTGGCGTATCCTCTATAGGTGATACAACTGTAAGAAACCCATTTTTCCCAGCTGTCATAATCACACCAATACCATCATAACTTCCTTCTGTATGCTCCATAAGACTTGTAAATTCTTTTTTATTCATATAAACAGAATAAGGATCATCTAACGATTCAAATAAACCTTTTAGAATACCATCTTCAAATTTATTTTCATCTACTGATGTGTAGTAATCTTCTTTTATAATCTCTTTTAAGTATAGCATTTTGCTAAACTCTTTATTCAGTTCCTTAAAATATTCATAGTTTTGTTTAGAAATAAGTACTTTATCTCCAATAGTTAATCCAACAACATTGGTTATTGTAAAGGTCAAAATTCCTGTTATCAATACAAGTATCAGCGCTCCCATAGCAGCTCTTTTTTTACTGATCATAAAGTCACTTCCTCAAATTAAATTTTATAAAACATCCTATTAGGTTTTGTGCTACATAGATATTTTATTCTTAAAGAAAATCGAATATAACAACTACTTGATAAAAAAGTTTATTCCTCATTATACCATCTATTTGATTCTTTGCAACTTTCACAAAAAACAAATGCCAGATCAAGATCTGGCCTCAATATAGCTTTTCATCTCCTGTATATATCCTTTTGAAATTTTCATAATAAGCTTGTTATCAGCAGCATCCAAATAGGTCTGATCAATACTACGAATGGGCAATACATTGACAGAAGTTCCACTCATAAAAGCCCCATCTAGTGAATCTATATCTTTTATAGAAATAGCTTTCTCTCTTACAGGAATATTTAAATCTTTACAAACCTTCATAATACGCTTTCTTGTTACCCCTAACAATACATCCGCAGCAGGAGCTGTAAGCACCTCTTCTCCCTTTACGAAAAACATATTAGACCGACTTCCTTCTGTAATGGTTCCTTCCTTGTTCACTAATAATGCCTCAAACGCATTTTCTTCCTTAATCCTTTGATTTACATGCTCTCTAAAAGAAGTATTGATTACCTTTGCATTAGGATTTTCCCTCTCAGAATCATAAAGAATCGTATGTATCCCTTTTTCATAAATATCTTTTGTTGGATAATGGCTTTTAATAAAATAAACAAAAAAATCCTGTTTTTCTCCTTTACGACTACTACAAAGAAGCTTCACATTCATATTTTTGCATTTGTTTATTTGAATTAACCTCAATATTTCATCTGTAATGATTTCATCTGGTTTTTGAATACTCACTCCTAAAAGCTGAGCAGACTTTCTCATTCTTTCTAAATGCTCTTCTAAAAATAAAGGCACCCCATCAATTACCCTGATGACTTCATAAATAATAGGAGAACCAATTTCAAAAAAAACTTCCTTTTTTTCAGTTGCGTATTCTTCCCCATTATAAATATAATAATCTAAAAAGGCCTCACCTTTCATCCCAATCACCTCTTCATTAGATATTTTCTATCTTTATTATACGTCAATCTATTTTTATCGTCTACCTACTTACTTTTTCCCCTTTTGCTTGGCTCATATTATTTAGTGATACGCCTCCAATAATACTGATTCCTCCTAAAATCGTAAATATACTCATTTCCTCATGAAAGAAAAAGAAAGAAACAATGGCTGCCACCAATGGATTAATATAATTAAAAACAGAAGTTCTTGCAGGTCCTATTTCCTTTATAGCATTGTACCAAGCATAATACCCCAAAACTGTACAAGTAAATGCTAAATAAAGGGCAGAACAAACCGTTGCCACATGTATTTTAGAAAAACTATATAAAAGAGATACTGGAGCTAAAAAATTCGGTATAAAACTAACAGGAATTAGTAATATACAAGCAGCCATATTAATATACGCCACAGCAATAAATGGGTCGTACTTATTTAAGATCTTCTTTGCCCCCAATGAAAATGCAGCAAGCATCACTGCATTAATAATCATCAACACATCTCCAAATAATGTTTCCCCAAAGGAAAAGTTAGAAAAATTCCCCTTTGTAATAATCATACATATTCCTATGAAACATAATAATATCCCTATTGTTCTTTTAAGATTCAAATCTTCATTTAAGAAAAATTTTGCATATATGGCAATAACAATAGGTGCGATCCCTATGAGCAAAGAAGCATTTACCGTAGTCGTAAATTTCAATGCTGTATATTGTACTGCAAAATAACCAGCAATCCCCATAAATCCTAAATAGGTTATATACGGAATATCCTTTTTTTCTATCTTTCTCTTTTCATGATCTATACGTAATAGAATCACACCAAAAATAACCGATGCAAAAAAAGTCCGTAAAAATAAAAACTGTACAGGTGCCAAATCTCCCATGCCTATTTTTACAGCTGCAAAGGACGTACCCCAAAAAATCACTGTTAAAGTCAATAATATGTATAATCGCTTTTTATCCATAGCTGCCATTGTCCCCCTCAGTTCTACATATCTTTATTATAATTTTTTTATAAAGTAAATTTATATCCATAAAAACTCTATACACACTTAATATAATAAAAGATAAAAAAATAAATAGCAAGCAGTTTCTGCTTGCTATTTCAATAAGTGGTGCCCAGAGGCGGAATCGAACCACCGACACGGGGATTTTCAGTCCCCTGCTCTACCGACTGAGCTATCTGGGCAAATAATAAACTATTAAATTACATGATGGTGGGCCTTCAGGGATTCGAACCCCGGACCTGCCGGTTATGAGCCGGACGCTCTAACCAACTGAGCTAAAGGCCCTCATATAAGAATACATATTAACTTGGAATGGTGGGCTTGGGAGGACTCGAACCTCCGACCTCACGCTTATCAGGCGTGCGCTCTAACCACCTGAGCTACAAGCCCCAATGGAATTTAAATAAATGGTCGAGGTGGCAGGATTTGAACCCGCGGCCCTCTGGTCCCAAACCAGATGCGCTACCAAACTGCGCTACACCTCGATATGTATATGAAACATTGGCAGGGGCAGAAGGACTTGAACCCTCGGCACGTGGTTTTGGAGACCACTGCTCTACCAACTGAGCTATACCCCTCCGAATGTGGATTAAAACTGGTGACCCATCCGCGGCTCGAACGCGGGACACCTTGATTAAAAGTCAAGTGCTCTACCAACTGAGCTAATGGGTCATATGGCTGGGGTAGCAGGACTCGAACCTACGCATGCCAGAATCAAAATCTGGTGCCTTACCGGCTTGGCGATACCCCAAAGTTTTATGGCGGGTCCACAGGGATTCGAACCCCGGACACACGGCTTAGAAGGCCGTTGCTCTATCCAACTGAGCTATGAACCCATTGGAGCGGATGATGGGAATCGAACCCACGCTATCAGCTTGGAAGGCTGAAGTTCTACCATTGAACTACATCCGCATGCTTAGAATACTTTATGACCATTTCTTTACTTTTCTTGCTTATGAAGCTCATTACTAAGTGATTCACACCAAATCAAAGATCTGGGTTCTCTACTTATACCATTGAACTACATCCGCATGTTTGAAAATGGAGCTGGCGAAGGGAATCGAACCCCCAACCTGCTGATTACAAGTCAGCTGCTCTACCGTTGAGCCACACCAGCATGCTGCAATTACCAAAATTTTATATTTTGTGTAATTGTAGTACTAAGAAACCTTGTGTTTCTTAGTTACCTTAATTTAATGCTATACTTTCAAGTTTTCTTTTTGTTTTAAAGAAAATTGGCGACCCGGAAGGGGTTCGAACCCTCGACCTCCAGCGTGACAGGCTGGCATTCTAACCAACTGAACTACCGGGCCAATTTTGGTGGGCGTAACAGGGTTCGAACCTATGACCCCCTGCTTGTAAGGCAGGTGCTCTCCCAGCTGAGCTATACGCCCAAAATTGGTGACCCATCCGGGAATCGAACCCGGGTTACCGCCGTGAAAGGGCGGTGTCTTGACCGCTTGACCAATGGGCCTTGCTTATTATGAAATTTTGGTAGCGGCGAGTGGACTCGAACCACCGACCTTCCGGGTATGAACCGGACGCTCTAGCCAGCTAAGCTACGCCGCCCCATCTCAAACTAGCGACGACCTACTCTCCCAGGCAGTTACCCGCCAAGTACCATCAGCGCTGAAGGGCTTAACTTCTGTGTTCGGTATGGGAACAGGTGTGACCCCTTCGCTATAGTCACTAGATGTGCATGAATAACAGAAATTTTCAATTTCGTTGTTATTCAGTACTCAGAAATGTGAAATTTCTGAGCTTTCTTTAAAAACTACCTAAATTTTACATTTGGTGTGAGTGGAGTACTCATAAACACTACGTTTTTGAGTTTCCTTTTTTAAGGGACAAGATATATTATATCTCGTTTTTCGTAGTTTGTCAACACTTTTCTACTTTTTTTTCAAATTGTGTTGAGTGACGACAAAATTCATTCTAGCAAATTTGTAGAATCTTGTCAACTACTAATTTGTACCCTCAAAACCAAACAATGCATATTTTATTGGTCAAGTCCTCGACCTATTAGTATCGGTCAGCTTAAGACATTACTGCCCTTACACCTCCGACCTATCAACCAGATAGTCTTTCTGGGGTCTTACTAGCTTAACGCTATGGGAAATCTTATCTTAAGGGGGGCTTCGCGCTTAGATGCCTTCAGCGCTTATCCCGTCCATACATAGCTACTCAGCTGTGCCACTGGCGTGACAACTGATGCACCAGAGGTATGTCCATCCCGGTCCTCTCGTACTAAGGACAGCTCCTCTCAAATTTCCTGCGCCCACAGCGGATAGGGACCGAACTGTCTCACGACGTTCTGAACCCAGCTCGCGTGCCTCTTTAATGGGCGAACAGCCCAACCCTTGGGACCTACTACAGCCCCAGGATGAGACGAGCCGACATCGAGGTGCCAAACCTCCCCGTCGATGTGGACTCTTGGGGGAGATAAGCCTGTTATCCCCGGGGTAGCTTTTATCCGTTGAGCGATGGCCCTTCCACTCGGAACCACCGGATCACTAAGCCCGACTTTCGTCCTTGCTCGACCTGTATGTCTCGCAATCAAGCTCCCTTCTGCCTTTGCACTCTTCGCGCGATTTCCGACCGCGCTGAGGGAACCTTTGGGCGCCTCCGTTACTCTTTAGGAGGCGACCGCCCCAGTCAAACTGCCCACCTGACAGTGTCCCAAAGCTGGATTCACAGCTTATGGTTAGAACTTCAGTATTACAAGAGTGGTATCCCAAGGATGACTCCACACACACTGGCGTGCATGCTTCGACGTCTCCCACCTATCCTGTACATGTAATACCAAAATCCAGTGTCAGGCTACAGTAAAGCTCCACGGGGTCTTTCCGTCCTGCTGCGGGTAACCGGCATCTTCACCGGTACTACAATTTCACCGAGTCTATTGTCGAGACAGTATCCAAATCGTTACGCCTTTCGTGCGGGTCGGAACTTACCCGACAAGGAATTTCGCTACCTTAGGACCGTTATAGTTACGGCCGCCGTTTACTGGGGCTTAAGTTCGGTGCTTCGATTGCTCTAACACGTCCCCTTAACCTTCCAGCACCGGGCAGGCGTCAGCTCCTATACATCGTCTTTCGACTTAGCAGAAACCTGTGTTTTTGCTAAACAGTCGCTTGGATCTATTCTCTGCGGCCACCTCGGGCTATAAACCCTAACGTGGCACCCCTTCTCCCGAAGTTACGGGGTCATTTTGCCGAGTTCCTTAACAATAGTTCTCTCGCTCGCCTTAGGATTCTCTCCTCACCTACCTGTGTCGGTTTACGGTACGGGCACCTAGATCTAACTAGAGGCTTTTCTTGACAGCGTGGAATCAGTAAGTTCGCTACTTATATTTCGCTCCCCATAACGCCTCAGAATTGTTAAGACGGATTTGCCTATCCTAACTTCCTAAACGCTTAGACGCACACAACCAACGGTGCGCTTAACCTATCCTTCTGTGTCACCCCATCGCTCAAACGATTTTCGGTGGTACAGGAATTTCAACCTGTTGTCCATCGCCTACGACTTTCGTCCTCGGCTTAGGTCCCGACTAACCCTGAGTGGACGAACCTTCCTCAGGAAACCTTAGGTTTTCGGCGGGCAGGATTCTCACCTGCCTCTCGCTACTCATGCCAACATTCTCTCTTGTATATAGTCCACTGCTCCTTACGGTACAGCTTCAACCCATATACAATGCTCCCCTACCCATACCAAACGGTATGCCGTAGCTTCGGTGACAGGTTTGAGCCCCGGTAATTTTCGGCGCGGGATCACTCGACTAGTGAGCTATTACGCACTCTTTGAATGAATGGCTGCTTCTAAGCCAACATCCTAGTTGTCTATGCAATCCCACATCCTTTTCCACTTAACCTGTACTTAGGGACCTTAGCTGACGATCTGGGCTGTTTCCCTTTCGACCATGAATCTTATCACCCATAGTCTGACTCCTAAAGTTATGATTACGGCATTCGGAGTTTGATAGTCTTCGGTAACCGGTGAGGGCCCCTAGGACATTCAGTGCTCTACCTCCGTATCACTACCTTTAAGGCTAGCCCTAAAGCTATTTCGGGGAGAACCAGCTATCTCCGAGTTCGATTGGAATTTCTCCGCTATCCACAAGTCATCCCAGCCTTTTTCAACAGACATGGGTTCGGTCCTCCACGAAATTTTACTTCCGCTTCAACCTGCTCATGGATAGGTCACCCGGTTTCGGGTCTACGGCATACAACTAAAATCGCCCTATTAAGACTCGCTTTCGCTGCGGCTCCGTTACAAAATAACTTAACCTTGCTGCATACCGTAACTCGTTGGCCCGTTCTACAAAAAGTACGTGGTCGTTCATAAAAAGAACTTCCACTGCTTGTAAACATAGGGTTTCAGGTTCTATTTCACTCCCCTCCCGGGGTTCTTTTCACCTTTCCCTCACGGTACTATACGCTATCGGTCACTAGGAAGTATTTAGCCTTGGGGGGTGGTCCCCCCAGCTTCCCACAAGGTTTCACGTGTCTCGTGGTACTCTGGAGTACACTCAAGCTAGACTAAGTTTTGCCTACAGGACTATTACCTTCTTCGGTAACTCTTTCCAGAGTTCTTCGGCTACAAATTCTTTGCTCTTAATGAGTATATCCGCAACCCCTAAAGAAAATTCTTTAGGTTTGGGCTCTTCCCCTTTCGCTCGCCGCTACTCAGGGAATCGAGTTTTCTTTCTCTTCCTCAGGGTACTTAGATGTTTCAGTTCCCCTGGTATGTCTCCTATCTACCTATTTATTCAGTAGATGGTACTTAGGTATTACCCTAAGTGGGTTCCCCCATTCGGAAATCCCCGGATTAAAGCTTGCTTGCAGCTACCCGAGGCTTATCGCAGCTTACCACGTCCTTCATCGACTCCTAGTGCCAAGGCATCCGCCCTATGCTCTTTATAACTTGACCGTTTTTGATCATTTTGATATCTCTCAGATTAATTGTAGTATTAATCTTTTTATATATGCATTGTTTAGTTTTCAAAGTACAAAGTTAAATCCTCTCTTTCGAAAGGTTTTAATGGTGGAGACGAGGGGGATCGAACCCCTGACCCCCTGCGTGCAAGGCAGGTGCTCTCCCAGCTGAGCTACGTCCCCATGCATGAACAGTCAGAAATAAAGTTTTCCGAGTTTCATTTTGAAGGTTTGATCCTTCAAAACTAGACAGTGTAAGAAACAAACCTATTCTCCTTAGAAAGGAGGTGATCCAGCCGCACCTTCCGATACGGCTACCTTGTTACGACTTCACCCTAGTTATTGAATTCACCTTCGGCAGCTTCCTCCAAAAGGTTAGATAGCTGACTTCGGGTGCCCCCAACTTCCATGGTGTGACGGGCGGTGTGTACAAGACCCGGGAACGCATTCACCGCGACATTCTGATTCACGATTACTAGCAACTCCAGCTTCATGTGGGCGAGTTGCAGCCCACAATCCGAACTGAGACTGGCTTTTAAGATTGGCTCCAGATTACTCTTTCGCTTCCCGTTGTACCAGCCATTGTAGCACGTGTGTAGCCCAAAACATAAGGGGCATGATGATTTGACGTCATCCCCACCTTCCTCCGAGTTATCCCCGGCAGTCTCTCTAGAGTGCCCATCCGAAATGCTGGCAACTAAAGACAAGGGTTGCGCTCGTTGCGGGACTTAACCCAACATCTCACGACACGAGCTGACGACAACCATGCACCACCTGTCACTTTGTCCCCGAAGGGATTTCCCCGATTAAGGGTAATGCAAAGGATGTCAAGTTTTGGTAAGGTTCTTCGCGTTGCTTCGAATTAAACCACATGCTCCGCTGCTTGTGCGGGTCCCCGTCAATTCCTTTGAGTTTCAGTCTTGCGACCGTACTCCCCAGGCGGAGTGCTTAATGCGTTAGCTGCGGCACCGAGGTTCGACCCCCGACACCTAGCACTCATCGTTTACGGCGTGGACTACCAGGGTATCTAATCCTGTTCGCTCCCCACGCTTTCGTGCCTCAGCGTCAGTTACAGTCCAGAGAGTCGCCTTCGCCACTGGTGTTCCTCCTAATATCTACGCATTTCACCGCTACACTAGGAATTCCACTCTCCTCTCCTGCACTCAAGCCAATAAGTTTCCAAGGCTTACTACGGTTAAGCCGTAGCCTTTCACCCCAGACTTTATTGGCCGCCTACGCACCCTTTACGCCCAGTGATTCCGGATAACGCTTGCCCCCTACGTATTACCGCGGCTGCTGGCACGTAGTTAGCCGGGGCTTCCTCCTAAGGTACCGTCATTATTCTTCCCTTAGGACAGAGCTTTACGACCCGAAGGCCTTCATCGCTCACGCGGCGTTGCTGCATCAGGCTTTCGCCCATTGTGCAATATTCCCCACTGCTGCCTCCCGTAGGAGTCTGGACCGTGTCTCAGTTCCAGTGTGGCCGATCACCCTCTCAGGTCGGCTACTGATCGTCGCCTTGGTAAGCCATTACCTTACCAACTAGCTAATCAGACGCGGGTCCATCCTATACCACCTGAGTTTTGACTCATGTATGATGCCATACTAGAGTTTTATCAGGTATTAATCCCGGTTTCCCGAGGCTATCCCTGTGTATAGGGCAGGTTACCCACGCGTTACTCACCCGTCCGCCGCTTTCCACTTATTAAATCACCCGAAGGATCAATAATAAGCTTCACGCTCGACTTGCATGTGTTAGGCACGCCGCCAGCGTTCATCCTGAGCCAGGATCAAACTCTCAAGTATAAAAGTTTTGAATTGAACGTTTTGGACTTTGCAGTCCTATTATCTGGCTTAATTTCTTACACTGTATAGTTTTCAAAGATCAAATCTTTTTTAATTAATCGCCGTTTAGCGACTTAACTATCTTATCATTTCTTGTCGAATCTGTCAACAACTTTTTAAAAATCTTTCTTCGAAGTTGTTTGTAGAAGCGACGACAAGAAATATCTTACCACATTTCTCATCTTACGTCAACTAGAATTTTTTTCTAGTTTTAGTCCCTCTCACAAGGGACGAAAAATAATATACCATAATTAAAAATGAAAGTCAATATGTTTTCCCCAAAAAAAAATTAAGGCTACGGAATCTTATTCAATAGCCCTCTTACCTATATATCTATAGATTAGTCATTAGATCTTTGTTGTCTTTGTTGTCTTCTTACTCTTCTACATTCAACACATCTTTTAGGTTCGCTCTCAAATCCTTTTTCTTTGAAGAATTCTTGCTCCCCTTCAGTAAATACAAACTCTTTTCCACAATCTTGACATACTAATGTTTTATCTGCCATATCTTCACCTCCTAATTCTTTAGATTTTAACAATCTCGTACAACTTATAAATTCATGCTTATAGCTTTTGTCCACTCCCGTATTTGTTTCTTATTTTCATCCCTTTTCACAGGCTCTTTGAATTCAATTTTATCTACAATCTCATTTCCTTCTAAATATTTAGCAAAATGATTAAACGTATTTCCACAACTTGCTCTATAACAACAAAACAATGCTACTTTTTTATCTTTTAAGTTTATATTAGAAAAGAAGGTATTATAGCTTGGTGCAAAGCTTGCTGCCCATACAGGTGTCCCAAAATATATAAAATCATATTCATTAGGATCTTTATCAAATGCCATTAATTCTGGCCTTTTCTTCATTACTACCTGCCCGCCTCCCTTTACATACCTCATAAACCCTTTTGATGAAATATCTTTTTTGGGTTTGAGTTCTAAAAGATCTGCGCCCGTTGACTCAGCAATTGTCTCTGCAATAAACTTCGTATTCCCTTCTAATGAATAATAAACAACCAAACACTTCATACGTCCTACCCCCATTCTTATCATATAACCTTTATACCTTTATTATAACCTAATTTCATAATTTATCCATTTTTTCCCTAAAATCTTCTTCAAACCATATCTCTATCACCTATTGATACTCATCTTATATAGTCAATCCCAACCACTATCCCCTTATTATATATACAAAATAAAGGACGATTCACCCTCACATAACAATGAATCGACCCTTAAATCATTTTATTTCAATTTTAAACTAGTCCTAGCTTTATACTTTCTTGGTTCAAATGAAATGACAAAAGCATTTGGTTCATAAAACTTTATTAACTCAATTAATTCCTCTTCCTTATGTCTAGTGGTTAAGATATCAAATTTATAACGCTTGCCATCTACACCCATTCCTTCAAATATGGTCACATGAAAATCCATTTCTCTTAAATGGTTAATGAGCTTCTCATTTTTGTTTCTCATATTTACTGTAATGGCAATATTCCCAATCCCTATTTTTTGTTCTACAAAACCACCTACACAAATACCTATTCCAAATCCAACAGCATAGGCAATCATACTATAAATATTTCTTTCTCCTTTTAAAACCAATGTCAACCCAGAAATATAGATTCCCGCTTCTAAAAAACCACAAACTGCAGAAACCTTACACTTATTTCTAACCATAAAAGTTGTTCTTAAGGTTAATATGGTTACATAAAACAATTGTAATATCAATACTATAATCGCTTTTTCCATTACTCTCCACCTTTTAAAGATCTATATTATAAATTTAGACTCTATTATAATATGCATCTTTTATAGGATGAATTATACAAAATAAAAGAACCTATTGCCTTTTACACAATAGATTCTTTTACGTTTTCAGCATAATGTATATTTCTTCCATGATTCCTCCCTAAAAAGCATATTCATCTGAAAATCTTCCACAGCCAAAATAATTTACATTAACTTCATTTTCTTTTGCCATTTCTTTTTGCTCTGTATTTTCAACTTGATGCTCTTCCATTTGAACCTTCATTTTTTCCATTTTTATCCTCCTTTCTACTTTTTTGTAAATAAAAAACGCCCTTGAAGATATACTTCAAGGACGAGGATTTACTCGCGGTACCACCTTGCTTGCACTTTATGTGCCGCTCATTTCGGTTCTAACAAACCTAAGACCCATTAACGAGGTCAATCGTTGCAAACTACTTATTTCATTTGCACAGCTCCAGAGTGATCTCCACTTTCTAGTACTATCGGTTTCCACCCTCCCGACTCTCTGAAAATACCATCATGAAAGCTTTGTCTCTTTCGACGCTTTAAATATTTTGAATTTTTTAAATTATAGCAAATTTCGTCGAGCTTTGTCAATACTTTTTCAAAAAATTATTTTCATATATTTTTTCAGCTTCCAAAGCTTCTACAGGTTTACTAAATAAATACCCTTGTATGTAGTTGCACTTAGCCACTCTTAAGCGTTTATATTGCTCCATATCCTCAATACCTTCTGCTACTATTTCTAAATTTAAGCTATGGGCAAGAGAAATAATATTATCCATCACTGCAATATTTTCTATTTCTAAGAACTTATCACACAAAGATTTATCTAATTTTATTTTATCTACTGGTAAAAACGTTAAATAGCTAAGAGATGAATAGCCTGTCCCAAAATCATCTAGGGCAATTTTTATCCCTAAATTCCTTAATTGATTTAAAAATACAATCGTCTCTTCTTTTTTTTCTAAAAATATGCTTTCTGTAATCTCTATTTCTAAACTTTTAGCATCTACATTCATTTCCTTTAATGTATTTTCTAAAAAATGAATATAATCCGTATCATTTAATTGTTTTGCTGAAAAGTTAATAGCAATAGGTTTTACCTCTAACCCTTTTTCTTTCCATGTTGCAATTTGATGGATGGCTTCTCTAGTGACCCATCTTCCCATTTGAATGATCATACCATTTTCCTCGGCTACCTGTATAAACAAATTAGGTGAGATAAAATGATCTTTAAGCCTTAATAATGCTTCAAAGCTCACAATTTTTCCAGTATACGTCCCAATTTGTGGCTGATATACTAATTTGAATCCATCTGTCTTTATAGCTTCTCTTAAAATCCTTTCAATCTGAATCTGTTCTTTTAATTTTTTTGTCATTTCTTTATGAAAAAACATATAATTGTTTTTTCCTAAATCTTTTACATGATACATAGCCATATCTGCATTCATAATCAATTGGTTCACCCGGTTGCTATCAAAAGGATATCGTGTAATCCCCACACTTGCACTTATATAGATTTCGTCCCCTTCAATGAACCATTTATTTTTAAATATATGGATAATTTTCTTTGCATAATTTTCTATTGCCAAAACATCTTCTTCATCTTCTATTAAAATAAGAAATTCATCTCCACCAAATCTTGATAGAAATATTTTTTCATCCTTTATATGCATCAGCCCTTGTGCCACTTTTTTGAGTACTTCATCCCCATATGCATGTCCTAAGGTATCATTGATCTCTTTAAAATTATCTAAATCTATTAACATAACTGCCCCTGATTGATTTTTATTTGTTACTTTTTCAATCTTTTCTAAAAAACTTCTTCGATTGGGTAGATTCGTTAGGGGATCATTATAAGCAAGATGTTCATATTTTTGCTTTAAATTTTCTACTTTTTCTGCATAGCCCTGTATTTCATCATATTGGGCTCTTAGTTCTTCCTCTGATGCTGCTAACTGATGATAAGCTGCTATAACTTCTTCGTTAGATGCCTCTAGTTCTTCTTGATTTTCCTTTAATTGTTCCAAATAACTATGGGTTTTATCTAATAAATTATTCATGGAAATGGTTAATCCAAAAAAAGTATCCTTCTTTACTAAAGGTAGTCTATAGTCTATAGCATTCTCTAAATCTATTTGATTGATCTTTTTATCTAACTGCTTTACAGGCTTGATTACATTTTCCTTTTGTACCCATAAAAATAATAAAAACATTATAAGTGCAATAATAGATGATGTTGTAAAAATCGTATAAATAGAAGTATAAACACTTTTCATAGAAAGTCCTATAACAAATACCCCTGTAATTTTCCTTCCCTTAAAAACAGGAGCTGAAATTTCTAGTACCTTGGCATTCCTCTTATCATAATACCACTCTATCATACTTGTTTTCCCTTTGAGAGCTTCTCGTACCTCTTTTTCGTCTCCATGATCATAAATAACACCAATATCTTCTATATCCCCATCTGCAATTGTCTTCAAATTGTCATCTAAAAGAGTTGCATAAACTACATTCTCTTCCATCACCAATCTTTCAACCAAAGTTTGATAGCTAAACTGTTCTGTCAACTCTTGTATATGCTCTGCTAAAATCCCTACCTGAACAACATATCCATTTTTATCCTTTATCGCCCCATATTTAATAGGAATCCTAAACTTTGCATCCGGTCTGATATCCTCCATTAACTCTTGATCGTTACTATGTATAAAATCATACAAGGGATGTCCCTTAGGAGGAACCCAATCTCTATAGGCTTCAATGGTTGAATATAATCCTTCTCCCTTTTCATTCATCCAGTGCAATTCATCCACATGCAAATCTTTCATTGACTGTACTAAATAATCATTATCTAAATCTTCTTTGTGGGCTATAATCATCTCTCCAGCTGTTCTAATCTTATCTTCTAACATTTCATCAACTACATCTAAAGCTACTGCTTTTCCTTCTATCTGCCCTATTGCTTGTTTTACAAGATTGAGCCCATCTTGCTTGACTTGTTCTAATAATACATTTTTACTTATATAAAAACTTGAAATACTCACCGTAAAAGTGGCCAACAAAGCAATCCATAAGGGTAAATATATCAATTTGTATGTATTGACTACATTTTGTTTTATATATTTTTTTGATTTTTTCATCCACTTCCCCCCTTTGCCTCATCGTTCTTAAATCAATAATCCATTTTTTTACATATAATCCTATACTCTTCCATTTTATCATTTTTTTCGAGTTTTTTCAAACTTTTTTGACAAATCTTACAGTTCTCATCTTTCCTCCAAATGTGATCAAAAATCATCTTATCTTCATATAAAAAGAAGTAGCATCACTATATACAATCAAGTGATGCTGCTTAAGTCATTTATTTCTTCTTTCTTAAACGAGTCCCTTTATTTGGAATATGCTTTCTATGCCCTTCTAATCTTTTATCATTTACTTCCTCTGCTATTTTAATATCTGATAATTGATCTCCTTTATTTAAGATAAGTACCTCTACCCCTTTAGATTTTCGATTGCTCTTTACGTCTATTTCCTGGGTATGAAAAACAAGAACCTTTTCTTTACTACTTTTTGCTACCAACTCTAAATCTTCCTTTATATGCATCAAATGGATCAACTCCTCAGAATCTGCATAAGCATTGACCAATTGACTTCTATTGGTCTTTGTCTTATAGCTCTCAAGAGGAATCTTTGCACACTTTCCATTTCTAAAAAAGAACAACATATATCCCTCATAATCCTTCGTAGCTGCCATATAAATAATGGATTCCTCTTCTTCACACCCTAAAATATTCTTCAAATAATCCCCTAAATTGCTACTTTTACAATCAGATAGCTCATAAGTTTTTTTCTTATATACCTTCTGTTTATTGCTAAAGAATAAAATTTCAGATTTATTGGTTGTATCCAACTCTTGTACAACTACGTCTTCATCTTTTAGCTTTTGTTCACTATTCCCCCTAAGGCTCGCTATAGAAATCTTCTTTAGATAGCCATCTTTCGTGCGAAATAGCTTCAACTCATAATCCTCAATCAAATCCTCATAAGAAATCTTTTCTATATGCTGCTGCTCTACTATCTTTGTAGCTCTTTCTTTTCCATATTTTTTTGAAACCGCTAATAACTCTTTTTTAATGACCCTTTTGATCTTTTTTTCACTACCTAGGGTACTCTCTATGGTCTTGATTTCCTTCTCTAATTTTTTAATATCCTTTGTCTTCCCTAAAATATACTCTTGATTGAAATTTCGAAGTTTGATCTCTGCAATAAACTCAGCTTGATTTTTATCTACAGAAAAACCCTCCATCAAATTTGGAATAACATCCTTATCCTTTTTCGTACTTCGTACAATCTGTATAGCACGATCTAAATCTAGTAAAATCTTCTCTAGGCCCTTCAACAAATGGAGCTTATCTGATTTTTGCTTATGTTCAAACAAAAGCCCCTTTTTGATACACACCATTCGAAAGCCAATCCACTCTACTAAAATCTGACGAACCCCTAAGACCTTTGGCTGTCCTTCTACTAATATATTGAAATTACAACTAAAGCTATCTTGTAGCTTCGTATACTTATAAATCTTGCCCATCAGCTGTTCTACCTGGGTTCCACGCTTAAGATCTAAGGTAATCTTAAGACCTTCCTTATCCGTCTCATCCCTCACATCTGTTATCTCTCTAATCTTACCTGCCTTTACAAGATCTGTAATCTGATCAATAATTGTCTCAATATTTGTTGTATAAGGAATCTCTAAAATATCAATACAGCGATTTTTCTCATCATATTCATATTTTCCTCTCAGATAAAAAGTTCCCTTTCCTGTTTCATAGATTTTTTCCATATCCTCTTGCTTATAGACAAGTTCTCCTCCAGTAGGAAAATCAGGTCCTTTTAATATATTTAAAAGATTCACCTCTTCATCTTCCATAAGGGCAATAGTACTCTCACAAATCTCCCCTAAATTAAAACTACAAATATTACTAGCCATGCCTACAGCAATGCCCAAATTGGGATTGACCAAAATATTGGGAAAAGTCGTAGGTAAAAGAGTAGGCTCATCCATAGTATTATCATAGTTTGGCATAAACTCCACTGTCTTTTTGCCTATATCACGAAAAAACTCCTCACAAATCTCATCTAATTTTGCCTCTGTATACCTAGGTGCTGCAAAGGCCATATCCCTCGAATAACTTTTCCCAAAGTTCCCTTTACTATCCACATAAGGATGAAGCAATGATTCATTTCCCCTAGTGAGCCTTACCATAGTCTGATAAATAGCCATATCGCCATGGGGGTTGAGTCTCATAGTTTGTCCTACAATATTTGCACTCTTTGTCTTATTTCCTCTCAAAAGCCCCATCTTATACATGGTATATAAAAGCTTTCTATGGGAAGGCTTTAATCCATCAATCTCCGGTAATGCCCTTGATACAATTACAGACATAGAATAAGGCATATAATTGGTCTTTAATGTATCAATCACATTCATATTTTTTATATTACTCATGTTCTCTTCCTTTCCTAGCTCACATCAGATCTATCTAAATACTGGTATCCATATTCCTCAATAAACTCTTTTCTTCCCTTTAAATTATCCCCTAAGAAAAGTTCAAAAGCCTCTTTTGTTTCCTTAGCATCTGCTGGAGTAACTTGAATGAGTCTTCTTGTATCAGGACACATCGTAGTCTCCCACATCATATCAGGCTCATTTTCCCCAAGCCCCTTTGACCTTTGAATACGAACCTTTCTTCTTAAAGATTTTGTAATCTTTCTCTTTTCTTCCTCTGTATATGCAAAATAATTATTCCCTTTCCCATCACTAATCTCATAAAGAGGCGACTCTGCAATATAAACATATCCCTCTTCAATTATAGTAGGTATAAGTACATAAAGCATGGTAATAATAAGGCAACGAATCTGATATCCATCCACATCTGCATCTGTACAGATAATCAGTTTATTCCAATTCATCTTCTCCATATCAAAATCCGCCAAGTCCTTTAGATGCTTAGATTTGATCTCTATCCCACAACCAATTACTCGAAGTAGATCCATAATAATATCATTTTTAAATATTTTCTCATCATCACTCTTTAAACAATTTAAAATCTTTCCACGAACAGGCATAATGGCTTGAAAATTTGCATCTCGCCCCATCTTCGTACTTCCAAGAGCAGAATCACCCTCTACAATAAACAGCTCCCGAATACTTTTATCCTTACTTCTACAATCTACAAATTTTTTCACTCGATTGCTGATGTTATCAATCTTTTTACTTAGCTTTTTTCTTACATCAATACGAGTCTTCTCTGCCTTTTCACGACTTCTCTTATTCACTAACACCTGTTCTATAATCTTTTCTGCTTCTAATCTATTCTCAATAAAATAAATTTCTAACTTTTCCTTTAAAAATTCATTCATAGCATTTTTAATAAATAAATTGGTAATAGCCTTTTTCGTCTGATTTTCATAAGAAGTCATGGTACTATAAGTATTGGTCACAAGGACTAAACTATCCTCAATATCCTGAAAAGTAACCTTTTTCTCACTCTTATTGTATTTACCAAGCTTCATAATTTCCTTATCTATGGCATAGACAAAAGCATTTTTTACGGCCTTTTCAGGTGCTCCTCCATGCTCTAAGAAAGAAGAATTGTGATAATACTCCAGTAAATTCACTTCATTGTTAAAATTAAAGGCAACCTCAATCTTCACCTTGTACTCAGGTTTATCTTCACGATCCCGTCCATTCGTCTCCAAATCAAAATAAGAAAGACCTGTAAAAGCTTTATCAACACTTACTTCCTCTACATAATCACAAATACCCTTTTCATAACAATATGTAAAAGTCTCATCTAAACTTTCATCATAAAGGGTAAAAGTAATTCCCTTATTGACAATAGCTTGTCTTCTTAAAATCTCTTGAAAAAAAGCTAAAGAAATATTGATATCATTAAAAACCTTAATATCTGGCTTCCAACGTATTTTAGTCCCCGTTTTTCCCTTCTCACAAGGAACTTTTTTATAGCCGCAATCTGCGTCTACTATATTTTCACCTTCTTTAAAAGATAAATCATATCTGTAATCATCACGAAAAACTGTCACATCCATATATTCAGAGGCAAACTGCGTTGCAGCCGTCCCTAATCCATTAAGTCCTATACTAAACTGATAGTTGCTTCCCCCATTATTATCGTACTTTCCGCCCCCATAAAGAATGCAAAAAACGATCTCCCAATTGTACTTCTTTTCCTTTTCATTCCACTCAATAGGAATTCCACGTCCAAAATCAGTCACTTCTATAGATCGATCCTTAAAACGCTTTACCTCTATGAGCTTTCCAAAGCCTTCTACTGCTTCATCTCTACTATTTCCCACAATCTCCATCACTGTATGTTGACACCCGTCGATCCCATCACTTCCAAAAATAACTCCTGGGCGAAGTCTTACCTTATCCTTTTCCTCCAGTGTTGAAAGACTCTCATTACCATACCCATTTTTCTTCGTCATACAAAACCTCCTGAAACTTTTAAAAAATAGTTCTTTACATTTTTCTATATTATCATAGAACAACCGTATTATACCATCTTTTTTTAAATTTATACAAACACTTGTTCTAAATAAAAAAAGAAGCAGGACTTTTGCTCCTACTTCTTTCTCCTTATTCTAAATATTATTTTACTGGAATAGCTAATTTCTGTCCTACATAAATCCTATTAGGATTCTTTATGATCCCTACGTTGGCATCTACTATTTTTCTATACATTCTTCCATTTCCATAAAAATATTTCGCAATGTGTGCTAAGGTATCTCCTGATTGAACCGTATAAACCTTCGTATGCTCATCAGCAACTGGTGGCATAAACTTTGCTGCACTAGGAAGAACTAACGTATCTCCCACATTTAACTTATTATGTGTTTTAGAAAAATAAGCTTTATTGGCGTTATAAATTTTCTTCATCATAGAATAATCTCCATAATATTGAAGTGAAATATTGCCAACTGTATCCCCATATGCAATTTTAACCGTTGTAGGCATTTGTGGTTTTTGCACATCACCCAAATCCACTACACTAATAGCAGCCCCATCAACATTTCCTGGATTCACTGGAGTATCTGTATTTACTGAATCATTTGTATCCACTGGTTCATTTACATAATCATCCATATTCACATTAGATTCTGTTGTTGCATTTTCTATTTGATTTGTCATTTCTTCAGCAGAATCAAATTGCTTAATATATATTTTACCATCCTTAATCTTAGCATAAGACTTCACTTCTACCTGCCCAATTACCGTCCTTATGATTCCTGCCAACTTATCATCATTCCCAGTGGCCTTAAGAACTGGCTTAATAATTGCTCCCAAACCAGGAATTTTATATATTGATTCCGTTAAAATAACCCCAATATCTCCATCACCAAGAACATCATTTAAGGATACTTGTTCATATTCTTTCTTTTCAAATCCATCTTTATCTCTCTTGACATTTCCATCTTTATCCTTTTTCGTTTTTTCTATTTGATAAGCAAGATTACCAATGCGATCAGCAATTTTATCTCTAGCACCATCACTTATAGGTTTGCCTACTGGCGCTAACTTATTTATAGCATCCTGAATTCCACTAGCCACTTCAAATGCTATATCCTTTGGCTTTTTAAAAGAATTTTTATAAATGATTTGAAGGTCTTGTATCTCTGGAACTTCCGCTACAAATGCAACCTCTTTCCCATTAAGAGCTTTTTTCTCAGTAGGAAATTCTTCTTCTCCTGATTTTACACTGATTGTAAAATCATCTCTTTTCCCATAGGTAACACCCGTAATAATCACCAGTTGATTTCCATTTAAATCTACTTTACTACCATCTACTGTATACGTTAAATTCATTCCCTCCACATCATCAGCAGGAACAACCCCATCAACATAAGGGTCAATATCAATTAAAGCATGATTCTTCAATACTTTATTTACAGCATCTGCAACTTTATCTCCATATAAACGTGAATAAGGAAGCATTCCTGCAATATATTCCCCTATATTCATATCTCCTGATGCTTGAGCTGCTTCATTAATCACATGATTGGCCCAATATTTAGTAAGTCCAATTTTCATAAGGGCTTGTTTAAGCTCCTCCTCAGCTTCAAAAGGCAACTTTTTATCTTTTACATTTTCCCCATATGTATAAACACCTGTATCACAGGTTTGAACATTTTTCATGGTATCCAAATCAATGGTCAAAACAGGTAATAAGTCAAGTTCATTAAGTTCTGGATTATCTTTTAATATTTTCTTTACATGCTTCGATACATCCTTAGCTACTTTTTTACCTACTTTATTTGCTTCTTTTACTACCTTTTTACCTACTTTTTCTGCTTCTTTCGCTACTTTTTTTGTCAAATCCCCTGCTTGATCTACTGTCTTTTTGCCTACTTTTTCTGCTTGATTCGCTACCTTTTTACCCACTTTTTCTGTTTCCTTTGCTACTTTTTTTGTCAAGTCCCCTGCTTTATTCACTGTCTTTTTTAAGCCATCTAATGGCCCTGCATAAGCTGCAATACTTTGAGATAAAATCATTCCTACTACTAACACGAACACACCAACCCTTTTAAACCTCATCAAACTCCCCCTTTAACTTTTTACCACACATTAAAACAATTGTGCTACATCTAATATTTATTAAGGTTTCATAAAAAATATGCATGTTTGTCCAAACTTATATATAGGTCCTATTTTCTTACATGAAAATTCTATAAAAAAATACAACTCAAGCATATACTTAAGTTGTATTCCTCATTGATCATATCATCAATCTATCGTATTCATCAAATGCATAAAAAACTGTAAATAGTATGGACAACATAGCACTAAAATATCTAGCTATAAAGATAGCAATCATGATCGCTATTTGATATTTTATAGCCGTTAAGGGAATGGCCCCACCTAAAATCTGTCCTGTCATCATCCCTGGTAAAGCTACTAACCCTATTGTTTCAATAGATGCTATAGTAGGCCTTACGGAAGAGAATATAGCTTCTTTAAAATACACCATTAAAACTTCTATTTTGCTCCCACTAAGGCTTAAATAATAAAAATATTCCTTTTCATTTTCTTTTATGGCTTTATAAAAATTGTTGATGCATATAATATTCCCATTCAAGCTATTCCCTAATAACATGCCTCCAATAGGGATCAAATATTGAGCGTGAAATAGATGATCTAAGTTTATAACAAAAGAATTAAAATATAACAATACAGCTACATTAGGAATCAAAAAAGCTAAAAATAAGGGAAACACAAATTTTTTCATAGATAAACCACTTGATTTAGCTGTTGAAAAACTAGCCACCACAATCATAAAAACAAGATACAAAAAGTTTATCAAAGAATGATTTTTATCGAAAATGGTTTGAAGAAAAATCCCTACTAAACTAAGCTGTATCACCATTCTAAAAATAACATAAAAAATCTTTTTATTTATATGCATATTCAATTTATGGTTTAAAATCACAACTGGAATGATTAAAAAAAACAAACTAATAATAGATAAATAAGAAATCCCCTCTCCCTGCATCTTTTACCACTCCTCTATTCTCACATGATGATTTTTACGCCAAATCTTATCATGAGATATAATCAAAACCGTTCGGTCCTGCTTCAAAACATACTCTACCACTTTTTCTTTCATATCCGTATCTAATCCAGAAGTCACTTCATCTAAAAGCCATACGGGTCGATCCAAAAGAATGCAAATGATCAGTCCAAGTCTTTGTCTTTCTCCTCCTGAAAGCTGATTTACTTCCTTTTCCATAAGACTTTTAGAGAGCCCGAAATATTCCATAAGGGCTAAAACCTTTCCTCTATTCATTTCTACCTGTCTATTTTGTTTATAAGAAAATATTTCAACTAACAAATCCCAAACAACTGTATTTCTAAAGTCTACATCTTGACTAACATATCCTATATGACTTCGAAAAAAGGGTAGATTACTCTTTTGTAGTCTCTTCCCACTAAAGAAAATCTCTCCTTCCTTAGGTCTTAAAAACCCTAAAAGCAATTTAAATAAAGATGATTTTCCACTGCCAGAAGGGGCACTTAAAAGAACCTTTTCTCCTTTTTTAACCTGCATATTAAAATTCTCAAATACCTTTTTTTCGTCAAAGCTTAAATATATACTTTTAAATTCAATCAACCTATATCCCCCTTCCCCTTCACTTCATGGAACAACTGACCCGCCTTTTTAGTTGCCTCCTTTAAAATTTCTTCCCCAAGATCCGTTGCTGTATAAAACTTTATGATTCTACCCTCCACATTTTTTTCTGTCTTTTTCAATAAACCTTCCTTCTCCATTCTCTTCAGTAGGGGATACAAAGTCCCTGGACTCACCTTATAACCATGTTCTTCTAACTCTTTCATCATCCATGTACCATAGATCGGCTCCTTTTTAGCATGATATAAAATATGTATTTGTATAAACCCTAAAAACAACTTTCTCAATATCTTCTCTTTCATGGTTAAGCTCCTTTAAAATTTGATATCAACACTCGATATCGTATTTCGATATCGCTTTTCAATATCATTCTATCAAAACAATTCCTAAGTTTCAATAAAATTTTTAAAAATAATTATCCTTGAAATTATGTAGCCATAGTGATAATGTTAAATAAAAATACATATTCAAAAGGAGAACACCCATGATTACAGCTTATTTACTTGGAATTTCAAATTATTACGAAGGAGAAGATATGGAAATCAGATTTCGTGTCTTTAAAGATAATGAACTTTTATTCAAAGATGATTTCTTTGAAGAATACCAAAAAGCATTCATCGTAGAGCATGTAGCTTTACTTGCACTTCTAAAAAGATTAGAAGAATTTCGTGGTCAAGACATCAATATCATCATTAACAATCCATCTTTATATGAGCAAATCCGAGGAACTTCAACATTAAAAAATAAAGAGGCTCTCAAAATGACCAGCAAAGTTAAAGAAAGATTAAAAGAATTTGGCAATGCACTCATCATCCAAGATGTTAGTCAAGATCAAGCAGGACTTAAAAAATGGAAAGAAGTTTTAGAAGGATAGTGATGGAAATCTTTATGGTAATACAAAAGAGCTTTGCAACGAGATTTAAATTCTCTTTGCAAAGCTCTTATCTTAAAACCTTTCCAACATTCCTTACGGTTTAACACTACAGCTTGAAAAACTTATACCTTGCCCGCCTTCACTTTCATCCTTAGAAGCTAATATAAATCCTGAAAGGGTTGCTTCTACATTCACTTCATTTCCCTCTAGTATGTATTTTTGTATATTCTCATCTATCAATCCGGCTATATCAACCAATCCTTCAAAATTGCTTACTTTGTTAGTCCATCCACTATTAAATGTATATTGAATAGGCTTATCAAGAAGGGTAGTATTAGGCGTAAAATAAAATTCGTTTTCTTCATACATCTCATTAAAAAAACCTCTTAATTTCCCCTTTACAACCATACTACCTTTAAGCTCTAATGTAATAGCGTTTCCTTTTTCATAATCAATACTCGATACTTTAAGGCCACCTATATTTTGTCCTACTTGTATATTCGCAGGATCATAAAATGAAATTTGTTCCTTATCTTGTGAGTCTTCTTTATCTTTCTCCTTCTCAAAAGGATAAGGCTCATTTGATTGATCCACAAGATCACTACTACCATTCACCTCTAATATCTCATATTGATCCGTCCAAATATGCCCATCTTCTATTACTCCTTCAGCTTCTACAAATTCACTAAAATCAAATTTAACTTTTACAGGAATCACACTATCCTTGCTAATCGTAATAAATGGATCCTCAAAGACAAAATGTTTTCGATCTACATAATTATAAATTTCATCTCCTGAAAAATACACCTTATCAAAAGTATATTTTTTATTATTCCATTTTCTTGTTATCTCAATAGGTTTATCTAGCTTCATCCCTGTACCAAAAGGAGGTTTATTAGGTATAAGTGTCCCCTCAAGAATATAAACAGTTTCCATAGGCTCCTCTGCCTTTTGTTCTTTTGCTTTCTGCTTTTCTTTTTCCTTTTGTTCTGCTTCAAGCTCTGCACGTATTTCAGCCCTTAATTCTTCTTCTGTCTTTACAGTCTCTTCTTTGCCACATGCTGTAAACAACAGAAGAAACATTAGCAGCAAGCTTAGTAAACTTATTATTTTTTTCATCCATATTCCTCCTACATTCAATTTTAAAATATACATGGAATCAGTTGATCTTTTCATAAATAACTAAAATTGCGTGTATCTAATAAAAATTAGCTTATATAACCAACCTTTCCAATTTAACACCTATATTATAGCATATTTCGACGTATTTATCTGAATTTTGACGAAATAAGGTAAGAACATGCATGCTGAAAGAAAATCTTTAATCATATAAAAGAGCTTTGCAAAAAGATTTAAGTTCTCTTTACAAAGCTATACTCATCTTAAGAAAATCTTAAGAATCCCATCAACCCTTTTGTAAGAAGTCAATGCTATCATTTATATAAACCCAATCAAGAAAGGTGTGGTATAATATGTCAGTAATAAAACTAGGTGGTGATCCGTAATGAACATACTCATCTGTGATGATGATCAACAAATCCTTGAAGCAATAGAAATATACCTTGAAAATGAAGGATATACCATTTATAAAGCCTTCAATGGATTAGAAGCATTAAACGTACTCGAGCATACAGAAATCCATTTGATTATCATGGATATAATGATGCCAAAAATGAACGGTATGAAAGCTACAAACGAAATTAGAAAAACAAAAAATATTCCTGTTATCATGCTTTCAGCCAAATCAGAAGATATGGATAAAATCATGGGACTAAATATGGGAGCTGATGACTACATTACAAAGCCCTTTAATCCACTAGAGCTAATTGCCCGTGTAAAATCCCAGCTTAGAAGATACATAACCCTTGGGAATTTTACAAAAAAGACAAACGTCTATCAAACAGGTCAATTAATTGTAGATGATGAAAGAAAAGAAGCTACAGTAGATGGTGAGTATATCAAACTCACTCCCCTTGAATATAAAATACTCAAGTTTCTTACAGAACATGCAGGAAAAGTCTTTTCCATCGATCAAATTTATGAAAATGTATGGGATGAACCTTCCTTTAACCCAGAAAACACCGTAGCTGTTCATATCAGAAGAATCAGAGAAAAAATAGAATTCAATCCAAAGAAACCAAAATACTTAAAGGTGGTGTGGGGCGTTGGTTACAAAGTTGAAAAATATAAAAGCTAACAAACATTTAAAATATATCGCTTTTTTACTAGCAATCATTTCTTTAACAAGCCTTTTGACGATATTTGCTTATTTAAATGAAAATACAGCTAGCTCCTTTGAAGCAGCTTTTCAAAAGGATTATCTAAAAAGCAACGATTTAAAATATGAATTAAACCATATTACAAACAATGTAGAAAGAATCTTAACACGCTATAGAAGTGAAGAATACATCAAAGGCGGAGGAACTTTGCCTAAAGACTTAGATAGATACTATAGCTACTCATGGAAGCTTGAAAACCTTTATAGAGATTTTAAAAGAAATTATTATAAAAATAGCTCAAAACCATACAATACAGTTCCTGAGAAAAAATTAATTGACCTATTTGAAAAAGAATATACTGAAGAACTTGCATTATACAAAGAAGAATATATCCAAAAAGAATTAAATACTTACGATCAATTACAAAGGGAATTAAAAAGTGTTAAGGGACTGTCCTACTATATATCCACTCAACTATCAGACGCCGAAGAATTTAGCTATACAAATGTTTCTAATGGGAACAAAGCTTTCTTTAAGTCCTATCCAGTTTATTTGTTGTTTGATAAAGATGGAACTGTAGCTTCCCCTAAACTAAAACCTATTCATCATAACCTTAAATCCTATCCACAAGATATTATGTATGTAGGATTAAATGATACCTTTTTAAAGCCTAGAGTACAAAATTGGAATCATGATTGCAAACTAATTGTAAAAGGTTTTAGTTTTGGTAGTATTTTTATGGTATTATTCTTTCTCTCCCTTATTTACCTTTTTTTAGCAGTAGGCAAACGAGACGAGGATGGAAAAATCCATTTAAGAGCCTTAGATAAATTATATATAGATATACATATACTTATAGTAATCATGGTTGTGAGTCTATTAATAATGATTGCCTTTGAATCTATTGATCTAGGGTATTATATCTTTATCCCTACAAGTATACTTATAAGTGCTTTGAGCATTTATTTATTATTGTCCATTGCAAAGCATATAAAAAATAAAACCATATTTACCCATAATCTATACTATAAAATACCTCAAAAAATATATTCCTATATAAAAAAGCTATTCAGTTGTGCCCCTATTGTCTTAAGAATGATTCCTACACCTAATAAGGCAACTGACTTAAAAAGTATTATAAAAGGAATTGAACATATAAAAAAAGGAGAGCTTGATTATCACATCACCACCCTCACAACAGGCATTTATGGAAGTCTTGGTGATGATATCAATGACATTGCAAAGGGGTTAAAATCCGCCGTTGACAATGAACTAAAAAGCGAACGACTAAAAACAGAACTCCTTAGCAATGTATCCCATGACATTAGAACCCCATTGACATCCATTATCACCTATGTTGATTTACTAAAAAAAGAAGGACTTGACTCAAAAAAAGGACCCCAATACCTAGAAGTACTAGATCAAAAATCCTTAAGACTCAAAACCTTGACAGATGATTTATTTGAAGCCTCAAAAGCATCTAGTGGAGATATGCCTGTTCATCTAGAAAAAGTAGAAATCAATTCACTTCTCACCCAAGGACTTGTAGAATTAGATGAAAAAATAGTATCCTCTGGATTAGACTTCAAATTTCAGCTTCCTAAAGAAAAAATATTTGTTCGAGCAGATGGAAAACTATTGTGGCGTGTCCTAGAAAACCTTCTATTTAATATATTCAAATATGCCCTTTCAAACTCTAGAGTATATATTGATATTGTGGATTCAAAGAATCATGCCTCTATCATCCTAAAAAATATCTCTGCCCAGGAACTCAATATCCACGAAACAGAGCTCATGGAACGATTCACACGAGGAGATGAATCTAGAAGCAGTGAAGGTAGCGGACTTGGATTATCCATTGCCAAAAGTCTTGTAATCTTACAAAAGGGTGATTTTCATATTGAAATAGATGGAGATTTATTTAAAGCCACAATTACACTCCCTAAATACGAATAATTTATAATACAAAAGAGCTTTTTAAAGAGATTTAATTTCTCTTTAAAAAGCTCTTTACATTATCAAAAGACTCACTATAAAATCCATATCTCCATAACTCCCACACAAACTTCTTAATAAAAGGGTACTAAATATCCTTACTTATAAAATATTGCCGTAATCAAAAAATCTGATCCATATTCTTCATTTTCAATAATTCCGGTTTCTCCCCATTTCCCAAAACCAGCCGTTACAGCTAATGGTCTTAAATCTCCGTATATAGAGAAAACACCCTTTGTCCATACATTCTTGTAACCTGCTGACTTTACCATCTTCTTTACTTCTTTTAAATTCTTATTAGCAACGCTATTTACCTTTAAAGTATCTTTAAGCACCCTAAAAAAGTCCTTATAAAATAAGGTGCTCTTGCAATAATGACCAAACAATATGCAATTAACATCTCTTGCAATCTTTATATTTCCCTTTAAGATAACATGATATCTATCACTAATTTCATAAGCTTTCCTTACTAAATCATCCTTATCCATAATAATTCTCCTATATGGTTTTTACTTTTTATTAGTGTTTACTTTTTTAATAAATTTATCACGTTATTTTTTAAGGATTACATTTAGCCAAAACTCATCTTTTCTCACATCTGCGGTTTTTCCTATTGTTAAAATCTACTTCTTAAGAGCACCTCTAATCCATTTTTCACCCGTCATCCCAACAGCCATTCCCAAAGCAACTGTTAAACTTGTTTGTAGCCCAAATTTAGCAGATCCAAAAGCATAATTTAATGCCTCAAAACCTACAAATGTCATTAAAAAGCTCATTAAAAATTTCTTTAAAATTATATTTTTCATCCTGCTTTCTCTCCTTAGAATATGTTTTACTAGCTCTTCTTAGTTTATCAAGATATGTATAAAAAGTACAACTATATTAATACCATCAAAATATTCAACCAACATTCATCTTCCCTACCTACTCGAACATCCCTTGTTTTCCATGTCTCTAAAACCTTTAACCCTGGGAAACCCTTCATCAAATCCTCAAAGCTTCCTTCATTATAATCATTAAAAAATCTTTCATTTCTAAATGCTTCTTTATTTCCATACTTAAAAGATAAGTAAAAGATGCCTCCCTGCTTTAACGCTCTCTCACAATTAGCCATCACTTTTTCCATTTCGTCTCTACTTATATGCAAAATAGAAGCACATGCCCAAATCCCATGAAACTCATCACAAAAGTTCATCTCTCTCATATCTAGCATCATGACTTCTTGATCTAATAAATCACTCGCCATTTTCACCAATGCTTCCGAATAATCAGCTGCTACAACTTCATAGCCTTTACTTATAAAATATAGACTATCCCGTCCAGAACCACAACCAAGATCTAAGATCTTATCTCCTTTTTTTAAGTATTTCTCAAACCGATTATAAAGAGAGGTCATATCAGCATTTAAGGTGTTTTCTACAAATTCTTTTGCATTTTGATTGTAATAATCCTTCGTCATTTTAATTTGATCCTCCAATTATTCAAAAACAATGGTCTTTTCTTCTTGTAAAATATTAAACTTCGTCTCTTCTTTATTAAACTTCATGATATTTTTATCAAACTGGGCCTTACAAATATCCCTTGGAAGTTCTACAAAAGCCACTAGTGTATCTCCCTTTACAAAGGCAAGCATATTGATATCATCAAAAAGTTCAATATTGAAGTGATCATTCGAAGGCTTTATTCCTTCCTCTTCTAAAACCCTATTCACAGGTGTGTAAGGGTGCAAGATATACATCTTGTCAAAGTCAAAATCAGTGATGGTAGAAAAATCAACTTCACTGGAATTTTCTACGGTTTCGATGATTGTGTTTTTTAAAGCTATATCTTCACTTAGATGATCAGAACGTAGAAAAGAAAATACTGCAATGATGAGTATGAGTAAAGATAGTAAACCTATGATTATTTTTTTCATAAAGCACCTCTTATTTATAATATATCATCTTAACTCTTTTATTTTATCAGTAATGCTCTAAAAAGTACAACCATCCTGCTTTCCTTAACTTTAGACCTTTTTTGAACACTTCTCATATTATATTTATAAAAACAACTTTTTCATGAGGAGGTTAAAATGAATCCTTATCCTTATCCATACCATATCCTTGATTTTAAACAAGGGGATATAAACGGAGATGGTATATTAGACTATGTCTATCTCATAGGGCAAAGAAGCAGTCTAAATGAATTTGAAGATCATATTTTTATTCTTATTCAAGACGGAAGAACTCATCAAGCTACAAAAATTCCTCTTAAAAACATCGGGGGGTATAATGGACAATTATTTCTAGGTCCTTTTACCTCTAAAAACAAATTAGATATCCTTTTCAGCATGGATACAGGGGGTAGTGGTAGGTATATTTACGCTTACCTATACACCATAAAAAATAATCAACCCATCCTTATTTTTGACTATGATCAATTTAATGGTTATTCCATGTATTCTGCCCAATTCCAAAATGATTTCAAAGTATCCGTTATTAGCGAAAAGAAAGATAAAAAATTCATAATAGATGTAAGCTCTAACAAAAAAATGTATATAGATGCTGGGGTTTATGATAAAAATGGTAAACTATTAAAACCCACAGATGGAGGAGTATTAGCTCTAGGAAACCTCTCCCCAATTATCCAAAACTATAATGAACGCTATATGCTTTTAGGACTACAAAGGATCATCGGCATCAACAATTCAGATAATCTAGGAGCTATCCAAACCTATTTGAAGTGGGATAAAAAGAATTTCGTACCGTTTTTTGTTCAAGGATTGATTATGGATCAAAACAATTAGTTTTTTCAAAAACATCTTTAATAATTCAAAAGAGCTTTGCAAAAAGATTGACATTCTCTTTGCAAGGCTCTTTTTCTAACTTCTATTCTCTCTCACCCATTGTCCATAAGTTAGACCTATAGCTAATCCTATAGATACACTTATACGGCTATATATTTCAAACTCTAAGAATCTAGAAATAAAAATGAATATACTTCTTACTACAAGTACCATAAAAAAATTGATTGTAAATTTCTTTAATAATGAATAATTCATGGTATTTCTCTCCTTAGTAAAATTCCTTCCATTGCTTTAACTGTTGCATTTTTGCGTTTTCGGTTAATTCTTCCTATACAACTTCCCTTATTTTATCAATATGACTATAAAAATATAATAATCCTACTATAATGAATTCAAAAAGGAAAAATATTATATCTACATATCCCCAAAATATTTTTTTAACTTCTCATCACACCACTCATCTATCCACATTTTTTCTTTATTACTTAACCGCTTCCAAATATGTCGATTAAATCTTACATACTCTACTTCTTTACATTTTTCCATAAATTTCATATCTTCAAACCTCTTAAATGGATTAGATAAAATATTTCTTCTAACGTCTTTTCTATTTACTACCTCTTTATTGTAGATACATCTTTTCTTTTCTGCTTGAAGTCCTCTACTTTTTCTATCTTCATAAAAATCTATAAAATAATCTACAATATCTTCTAACAAAACTTTTCCTTTTTCGTCTGCTTCTTCTAGCATAGCTTTTAATAAGACAGGCTTATAGGAATAAGACATATCCATAGTTTTCACCATTTCCATAAACTTATCTTTCATATTTGCAGCGTTGATAATCTCCCATCCAAATTCTTTTGCATATCTTTTAACAGTTTCTTCACTGAAATATTTAAAGGTTCTACTTCCCATTGGTACTTGTAAATCAGGTATAATCTTTCCTTCTCTTATATATCTACTCAATGTTTCAGATTGAACATCTACCATTCTTACAAATTCTATCTGAGAGATTAAATCTTTTACTTCCTTTTGCCAATTAAATAAATCAATGATTTCATAATCCGATACATCTACAGGAAAATCAAGTAATACGGTCGGTTTTTCTCCTTTTCTATGTAAATCTAAATCTATTTTTCTCTGCTTATTAGATGCAACTACATAATCCCCTGGAACGTATTTTGATAAATCAAACATCCTATGTGCAGATAAAGGCATATTGAACAAATTGGCATTATCTATAAAGTCAAAAACCATCAAATAATCTTTCCCTTTAGCTTTTCTAGTTCCTCGCCCTAACTGTTGCATATAAATAGTTTTTGACATGGTTGGTCTTGCCATAAATAAAACTTCTGTTTTCGGACTATCCCAACCTTCATTTAACAAATCACAAGCACACAATACTTGTATATCTCCCTCTTCATAGGATTTTAATATTTTATCCCTTTGCTTTGGTTTCGTTCTTCCTGATACTGATTCTGCATTTATTCCAACTTCCTTGAAAAGACCAGCTATCTCTTCTGCATGAAATACAGAAGCACAAAAGACTACCGTTTTTCTATTTTTAACATATTTAAGATAGGTATCTATAATCAATTGATTCCTTTCAGGTACAAATAATTTACTTTCTAAATCCTGTGAATTATATTTGATCCCATTAATCCTTACAGAAGTTAAATCTACATTTGTTTTTACTCTTATACATCTAATAGGTACTAATTCTCCTATTTCTACAGCTGTTTTTAAATCCAATTTATGTGCCACATTTTTGAATAATTCTAAAATATCTTCTCCATCACTTCTCTCAGGAGTTGCTGTAAGCCCTAAAGTAAATTGTGATTTGAAATATCCTAAGATTTTTCTATAAGTATCTGCTGTCCCATGATGGGCTTCATCTATTACAACATATCCAAAGTCTTCTGGTTTGAACTTTTCTAAATGATTGCTAATACTTTGAATACTAGCACAAACAACATGGGATTCTTTCTCTTTTTCCTCTCCCATATAAATACCACAGGAGACTTCTTCCCAAGCTTCTTCAAAGGATTTTTTAGCTTGATCGACTAACTCCTTTGTATGTGCTAAAAATAAAGTTCTCTTTCCTAATTTTTTCGCATCTGTTACAGCTGTTATGGTTTTACCTGTCCCTGTTGCATGATATAAAAGGGCAATACTTTCATTGTTTTTTCTCATCTTTTCAAGGTTTTCAATAGCTTCTGATTGATGATCCTTTAGGACAAAGGCTTTTCCTTTTTGTTTTGGTAAATAATCTTCTAATTCTTTAAACATAGGCAACTCTCCTAGAAAGGTTAAAAGCTCATCCTTTACTTTCTCAGGAGTAGTTTTTAGTTGATTATATACCCATCTATAAACTTTCCAATAATTATACATCAAACTGTTTTGCTTGAGTAAATCATCATAATACTTATTTTGAGATACCTTTGAAGGGTTGTGCCAATTCTCACCATCTATTTCTATAGCAACTTTTTCTCCTTCACTTTCTAAAGCAAAATCTATATATCTATGATTTCCGTATATATCAATAAAAGGATATTGTATGGCTAAGTATTTCGTATTCTCAGGTCCAAAGGTTTCTGTGAATATTTCTATGAATAAATCTTCTGCAACACTTCCTAGTCTTATGGATTGGTTTTTGGTTTTCATGTAATCACCTACTTAGTAAAATTTATAGTAATATGTTTAATTTAGCGATTATTGGGATATTTTTATCTATGAATGATTTCTATAAAATATACAGGATTCCTCTTTTTTCCACATTGTTTGAGCTATAGAGAAAAGATATAATAGTTCAAATATTTTTGCATGATAGCTTCTAGCGTTAATTAAATTCATAAATATCTTATCTGTATAATTCACATTGTAAGATTTTTTAATTATTGAGCAAAAGTTTATTAATAGAATAAAAAACTGTATACTAGTATAAGTGATTTGGAGATACTACACTAGGAACATACGTTTGAAAAAAGGGGTTTGTAAATCAAAATGTATATGCTATAATTAATTTTGATAAAATTACTACAGTGGGGTGGAATTGTGCAAAGAGAAAATAGAGGTGGACCTAGAGTAGGAGCAGGAAGAATTCCACTTAAGGAAAACGAAAAAAAGAAAGGTGCTAAAATTTATATAACAGATAAGGTTAAAGACGCTATTTTAACCTATGGAACAGGTAAAAATTTTTCTGATAAAGCAGTAGAATTAATTAATTCAGAAATACAAAAAAGAAAAAAAATATAGCATTGGAGGATTTAAATATGGATAAAACAGTAGTAGAACTTTTTGCTGGAGTAGGCGGCTTTCACTTAGGATTAAAAAAGTCTTCAGATAATTGGAATTTTGTTTGGGCTAATCAATGGGAACCTAGCAGAAAAGCTCAAGATGCATTTCAATGTTATATGCAACATTTTGGTAAGAATGAATTTTATATTAATAAAGATATAGGTAAAATAGATAAAGAACAAATTCCAAATCATAACTTACTTGTCGGTGGATTCCCTTGCCAAGACTATTCTGTAGCCGCTACAGGAGCACAAGGTATGCAAGGTAAGAAAGGGGTTCTCTGGTGGGAAATATACAATACATTAAAAGCTAAAAATCCTTCTTTTGTTCTTTTGGAAAATGTAGATAGATTATTGAAATCTCCAGCAAGTCAAAGAGGAAGAGATTTTGGAGTTATGCTAGCATGCTTTTCACAGTTGGGCTATTCCGTAGAATGGAGAGTAATCAATGCGGCAGAGTATGGATTTCCTCAAAGGAGAAGAAGAGTTTTTATATTCGCCTTTAAGGATAATACAAAATACTCTAGAAATTTAATTGGCGTTGAATTTAAGGATTTGATTCACACTAAAGGTTTTTTTCAAAATCAATTTCCAATCCATGAAGATATTAAAACGTCTAATGGAATAGATTTTAACTTTGATAGTATTATTGATATTTCAGATAACTTTAGTTTTATATTCAAGAATTCAGGAATCATGAGTAGTGGAAATATATATACAGAAGAAACCATACCTAAATATGATGGAGAATTTATGTTACTTAAAGATATACTAGAAACGGATGTTGATGAGAAATATTATTTAAATGGTGAACTAGATAAGTGGAAAGCTATGAAAGGGCCAAAAAAAATCCAGAGAACTAGTAAAACTGGACATGCATACACCTTTTCAGAAGGACAAATAGCATTTCCAGACCCTATAGATAAGCCAGGTCGAACTATGTTAACATCTGAATCTTCGAAAAATAGAAGTACCCATATAATTGAAGATCCACAAACAGGCAGGAGAAGAAAATTAACTCCTATTGAGTGCGAGCGCTTAAATGGTTTTGATGATAATTGGACAAATACGGGAATGTCTGAACGGTTTAGATACTTTTGTATGGGAAATGCTTTAGTCGTTGGTTTAGTTGAAAAAATGGGAAATACACTTAATGAAATATTTAACAATGAAGAGTAGAGGTCATAATAGACCTCTACTTAATTTCTTTGAATTTTAATTTCCTATCTTTTGGGTCAAAAAAATATTTTATTAATCTAACATTAGTCCAAGTATCTGATATAGTTGGTCTTCTACCTTTAGTAAAGTTTCTAATACATATATTATTTTTATAATCAATAACATCTTGAGGAAATTCATAGCACACAAGAAATGCTTGTATCATCGAATAATCTCCAAAAGTATATTCTTGATTTATCCAATCAACATATTTCATTATTTGATTAATAGCATCTTTTGTTGCTTTATTTCTTTTTATCTCAATTAAAATATATTGAGAAATAGTATCAAAATTAGGTATATATTTATATCCAAACACATCCATTTTATCCATATAATCTATGTGCTTAAAAGGGGAAGCTATTACTTGATGAGAAATATAGTCCCAATTTCCAAAAATACGGTGATTAGTATTAGCTAATATATCAATTAGACTAACTTCTAAAGCCATTTCATGTTTAATGTAATCATCATCTGAACAGTATTTTAGTATTTCTTTTGATGAAATCTTATAATCACTATTAACTTTAGATTGAATAGCAGTATGCACCTTATCATAAAAAGGAAAAACACCGTTATTTTTCATAATATATTTTTCATTTCTTTTCAAAATAATATCTCTTAATGCTTTATTTTCTTCTTCATCTATTTTTATAAAAGATAGTCTCCAAAAAGCTCTTAACATACGAAAACTTTTAGGATTTGAAGATAATACATCATCCATATCAATCCCCATTTCAAAGAAATTCGGAGATGCTTTAAAAGTACATAGATATCTATTATTTAAATTTTGCTTATCCTTATTCAATAACATTTTGGATTTTATTGTATTAAAATCATAATTTACAGGTATATCCGCTTTAGGATAATTAAGATATTTACAATCATATCCAATATTTATTAATTCTCCTATACCATATATCTTTCTCTTAATAAAAAAATATACATTGTCTCCAGCTTTCATACTAAAATAATCAGCAAATGTACCCTCTTGAGGTCTACTCCAAAGACCATTTTTAATTTCCTTTAAATTTGTACTATATACACCCGTTTCAATACATAAATTCAATGAATCTAAGTTATCCAAGCTAAAGATATATCCGGCTATATATATCACTCCTTTTCAATTTGCTTTAAAATATATGAATTGTTCAACCAAAAACATTGCTTCGTAAATTTACGACCATCTGGAAGAATATATATATCTGCCTTATTTTTAGCATGTGGTCGTACGTGTGATACAGGGTTTTCAGAAGGAGATGGAAGATTATTAAACTCTCTTTTTCCTTTTTTCCAAGTTGAAATTCCATTTTGTATAACATTTACTGTTTTTTCCCATACACGCTTTACTTCTGTATCTAAATCTTTAAGAGGCATATTCCAAAACATACCTTTATAAAGTCTTAAAACATCATTTTCATCATATCTAAATATAACAAATAAAAATTTTGTTTCATATAATATATTTCGAAAATCAGATTCTTCCCAATTTTGTGTAACTATTTCTTTAAATTTAAAAGTTGGAAAAGACATATGCTCCTTAATTTTTCCGTTTTTTTCTATTCGAATAGCCTTTACTTTAATATTAGCCTTTTCAAATTCTAGTGCATTTTTTGAATTAACTCCTAGCATTTTTAGAGCCACTTTAGAAGCAAAATTCTTCAAGTTCCCAATTTTAACAGAGTACTGTGTTGCCAATTCATCAATACTCTTTCCTTTGTTAATATTAATTTTATTAATAATATAGGATTCAAATGTAGTATTTTCAAGTGTTAATACATCCTTTATTATTGGTTCATAAGCCGTTACACCATTTGAATTATAGTTGACAGAGCTCTCGCTTACTAATAATACTTCTTCATTTTGAGGCTCATAAGTAGGTCTTCGGGGTACTATATAATCATTTAATACATGGGTCATATATTTATTTTTTAATGAAAAAGCTCGTTGCATTGATTTAGCTTTAGAGTAAGGTTGTTCTCGTAATGAACTTTTATTTTTACCTTTAGTACATGCACCCAAATAAAACGTATCTCCTTCTGATAATTCATGAGCTTTTCCTTGCCTGATTTTACTTACTATTTTCTCCCAATCATCTTTAATTATTTTCAAATCGCTTTCTGGAAATGAAAATAATTGAACATGATTAATTTTATAATCTAATCTATTAATTTCTTTTTCATATAAATAATAGATAAGTAGAATCAGTTTATTTTTATGTAAGAAAGTACTAGTCTCAAATGACTCGTAAACAATGTCCATATAATTAATTATATTTAAAACTAATCTTTCTTTTGCAGAATACGAGCCATTTTTATTTATTTTATATGGAGATACTTTTAACTCAACACCAGCTTCTTTAAAATCAGGATTCTTGTCGCTATTAGGCTCATATAGAAAATAGTATTTTTCTAATAATTGCCCTAACCCTCCTTTGCCTTTATAATTTTTATATTCGTCGGGTAAAATACTCTTGAAAGTATAGTTTTCTAATCTTTTTGCATATTTCTCAATAGCTATTGGTGAATATTTATTATAAGGTACATAATTGTTCATATATAACCTCCTCATTATTTTCACTAAACACATTTTCTAATAATGCTTTTAACACTCCCCATTTATAAATTATGTTGTCAACAGATTTAATTTGAAAACTATAATAAATAATTTCCATATTTTTTATATAATGTTTATTTTACCCTACAACTTCCTTTTTGTAACCTCTAATCTTTCAAATGCAATCTTTTCTTTTGTGAATACTTCTATCTCTATTTCGTTGATAGAATATTTTTTGATTGTTTATGCATATATTGATAAGTCTTCTATAAAATATCCCTCTTTTTATCACATTCTTTTATTAATAAAACCAAAATAAAGTTATGCTTGAATAAATACAATTTTCAAACCACCGGACCTCTTCAAATTTTTAATCCCTTTCTTCTTCCCTACACACTCTCTATAGCCTCTTTAGATTTCTCAATTTTCTCTTGAATTTGGGATAAAAACCGGACCTACTTAACAACTTTGTCCATGTACTCCCTAATCCCTCTACAATCCCAGACAATCGGATTTACCGAGTTCAGTTTTAGCGTTGAAATCAATCAGAATCTTTTGCATTTTTGACAATATCTAGGCTTAAGCATTGCATTGATAGTCGTATATCCTCATCACACTATTAGTTTACTTTAGGTATGGTCCATCTTCTGAAAACTTTTAGTGCCCGGGAAACCTAGTTTTTCTTCGACGTTTCAAAAAAAATATACCTAAGTACCCTTGTGACTACAGGTATGAAACTCCCCTACACCCCCTATTTTTTTATTGCCTTCATTTTTTTCATAACAGTCTCTAAATTAAGTTATTATCAGAAATTTACACCTTGAATCAAATTAACTTCGTTAATCTATAAACAAACAATAATAAATTTCTAATTTTATGAAGCTATAAAATCCATCTTAAAGTAACTAATTATATGAAGTAATAATTTAATCCCCATTAGAAAAAGAATTTATAAAAAATCTTCACTTTTTTAGATGTTTCCCTAGCTCCAACTTAACTTCAACTATGTAATCAACAAACTTTAAGCAAATATATATTTACCTATTTTACTCCAAATAAACTACCCTTCCATATGTATTTCTACCGTCTTTATAGTGTTCTATCCTAAATGTCCTAGGTGCCAATAATCCAACAACTACCATAGGTACCGTTAACAAATTATTAAGAGGTCTTAAGTACTGTAAATATTTTTCATATGTTCCTACAGAACCATCAAAACCTCCTGCTCTTTTCATTTCATCTGTAGCACAAATTAAAATTCCAGCTCTTGTCTGAATCGCTTTCTCTACATGATTTAATTCACTTGCTAATACTGGCTTTATCAAATTCCAAGCTACAGCTTCACCATGATTAAATGCAACTTCAATAGATATATCATCTTTTGCAAAATCCAATCTCCAACTACTATTTCTACCTGTTGATCTGTATTCTGATTCATTAAAAATATTGCTTTGAGAATTCCACCCCCTTGCTCTCAGTCTTTCATCTATAAGATGATTTATTGCATCAGAAATACTTTTAGCTCGTCTTGTTTGAGAATTAAAGTAAGTTATAATATCATAATCTGTAATTCGATTTAACTCCTGTATAACTTCTAGCCACAATCTATTAAAATCAGGTTGAGTTTGAAAAATTTCTAATCCATATCGAAATGAATGTGTAATAAATTCCATATATATCTCCCTCTTTATAGTTAGTTGCTGAATCCGAAAACTATTGTAACTTCAGTTAATGAATCTAACTGTTCAATTGGTTCCTTTGATTAAAACTTTAATTTTTTTACTCCTCTGTTAAACAACATTCACTCATAAATTTACCTACTGGTACAATTTTGCTTTGTCAACTTATAAACTATTATATTCTACATAAATCCATACAATAATTTTATTCTGTACTATACTACTGTTATTGTAATCAACTAATTCTTTAGCATATTGTCGCCAAATTGTTAAATTATTCTTCCCCATTATTTAGTTGTTTCATAGCTGCAATCCATCTTTCATAAAAAACTACTGCTGCATTATTTAACTCATACAATTTTGCTGTTATTTTTCTATTATCCTGACAGTTTTTATCCGTATCCCTCTTTTCACACTCCAGTTATATCTTTTATTTTCATATAAACATATTTTTCGATAAAAATAGTTACTATCCTCCATTTTTGTGGTTTTTGTAAAATGAAAAAAGATATTCCTCCCCCTTAAGAAGTACTCTATCTTTTTTATAAAACAGCTGAGCGCACTATTTATAAACAATCTACTTATCAATTTACCCTCTCTTCAATATCCCAATCACAACCCCATTTATATATACTTAATCACTCTTCATTTGAATGAGTACCTGTCACAAACTTATTAACTAACAAAACTTTAAACCTATCAACTTATTTTTTACAAACCTTTAGTTCTTTCATAAATACGATTCATCATTCATAGAAAACTACATCTTTATTATTTAGCTTCTATAATTTTACTATGACTTTTCTATTTTTATGGCTTTTTTGAAAAATAACTAAATAGCAAAGCACTCTTATTCCCCCTTAAACACCTTCAAAATCTCCTCCCCATATTTCTCCACCTTCACATTACCAAATCCATTCACCCCTAAAAGTTCTTCCTTTGTTCTTGGATATTTCTCAATCAGATCTTCCATTTGGGCATTATTGAATATAAAATAAGGTTTTATTTTTTCTGCTTTTGAAGTAATTAGGCGAAAAGCTTTTAATTCAGTTGTTAAGGTCTCTTTATCCTTTTTAGATTTTATAGCTTTTGTAGTTTTTTGAGATTTGTAGCTATATTTATTGGATTCTTTTATCGATGCTGCTTTGTAAGTATTTTCTACTGTTTTTTTCTCTTTGTTGATGAAATCTTCTTTGGATAAATTATATTTTTTATCATAATTTATTTCTAACGGTGTATTATTCTCTACTAAGAAGTTTGCAATATCATACATATACTTTTCTAATACGTTTTTTGTATTGTTTTTATCATTTTGAAGTCTTTGTAAATACTTTGTGATTTGATCATATTTGTAGATGGTTTTTTTTATATTTTCAGGACATTTATTTTTATCTATGATAGTTTTGGGGTTTGCCATAACTACTAGCGAATGGTATGGTGTAGTTTTTACTAGATTTTCTTTTAACAAGATTTCCTCTAATATTCTTACATGTCTTTCATTTTGTGATACGGGACTGTACATCCCTTCCCTTTTGATTTCTTTTCCAAATCTATTTTTAATGATTCTGATAAAATCTCCATCACCATTAATCGTAATATTCCCATTTAATTTTTTTGTTTCTAGGATACATATGAATTTATTTGAAATGATGATGTAGTCAAATTGAGCCACATACTCATCATATTTTAATCTGATATCATGTAAGCATAGTATAGGTAAAAATGAATTTTTTAGTTCAAAATATACATTTTTCTCTCCTTGTATTCCTTGTTTAAAATAAGTAATATCTCTATCTATCATTTCTTTTTTGTATCCATCTTTTAATTTTTTTGAAAGTTTGATTAGCTCATTTAGTTGTTTATTTTCTTCTGAAAAATCTTTTACAAATATAGGGCTTGTGATCTCTCTTTTTCCTCCCATTAGGTAATCTAATGCTTTATCGAATAACGCCACTTGTATTTCCTCCTTGCTATTTTAATTGCTATTATCATTATAATCATTCATTCTAAACTAATTTGCAGAATAATGTCGTATATATAATCTTTTCCTCACTCTTTCTTCCAATTTCATTTTCTTACGTCATTCTATCAAAATCAACTTTTATTATTTTCTCGTCTACAATCTTCTTAGGTATCCTTCCAAAGACTTCTCTCTTTTCTCTGAATACTTCTATCTTCATTTAGTAAATAGTACTTTTTTCTTATTAATTGCTATATTAATATTTTCTATATACTAGACAATATTCCTCTTTTTCCCACATGATTTTCAATAAAAAAAGATATTTCCTTCACTTTGAAGTACTCTATCTTCTTAATTCTTTTCCATTAATCAAATGATCCCTTTAATATCTCCCTAGCATATGACCTAAGGGTTCCATCTTCTCCATCAAATACTGCTTCATATAATGTATCTTGGTATATTAGATACACTACATATTCTGCTTTTCCTTGATTATTTCTTCTTATGATACAATCTTTTATGGTTGCTTCTTGATTGAGCTTTCCTAGGATTTCTTCTTTCGTGATAGTGGGTAGGATGATTTTTTCCTCCCTTGGGTAGGTGATTTCAAATTCACTTATCCGTCCATCTGAATTTAATTCTATGTTGATTTCTTTCATGGCATCATAGACATCATTATTCTTTTCCATATAGGAATATCTCATATATAGTAGCTTTCCCTTTTCATCATATTTTCCTTTTTTCTCACAATGATAAGGTCCTTTATTAAATCCCATCATGATGTTTTTAGCTGTCTGGTCTAATTCCTCTTGTGTGTATTTTTTTGTTGTAGGTACCCTCCATCCAGTAGCTCTTATAACGATCTTGTTGGTTTTTTTATTGTAAGTTACATAATAATCTGCATCTGGTTGATTCTCTTTTATAGTGAAAGCATCATTGTAAGGATCTCTCTCATCATAAGTTTTAAATATATATTCTTCTTGAATCATATCATCCTCTTCGTGATATTTTAAGGTTTTATCGGGTACTAGTTTTGAAAAGACTTCTTCACAATACCCCTTTGCCTTTTCAAAGTCCATATCTTTAAAATCTCCTTTGTATGCCTTCAAAAAACTATATTGTTTGCTTTTTAGTAAGACTTTTGCATCTTTAGAATAGTTATTGTAGATGTTTACTATTTTCTTTTTTAATTTCTTCTTGTTTTTAAAGTCCTATTTAGACTGAACATCTTTTACTATGACCCTATATGCTTTTATGAGATGCTCTGTATAGTCATATAAATTTTTTAGGTACTTTTCTTCTGATGGAGTAATCTTACCATCACACAATATATTTTGAATAACATCGTTGGCATCATAATACATCCAATCACATTCATAGTTTCCATCATAGCGTATTTTACCTATCTTTTGGGCATCACAATTTGATAGGTGAAAATTCCATACAATATTTTTATTGATAAATACCTTTTCTTTATTAAATTCATGTTCTTTTAAAACTAATATGTTTGATAATTCATCATTGAAATTTTCTAATTCTGTCCCAAAAGCTTCAAAATCATCATACATTCTATCCTTTAAACCTCGGTACCCATTGATAACCATACCTCCGTAATGCCTGATTGCTATATATATGATGATGTATATAAGTATATAAATGATTGTTTTATGTGATTTTTTCATTTTTATTTACCTCTTTGCTTCATAGATTGTTTTTAATTTTGTGGACTAATTGTATAAAATTCTATATTTATTGTTAATTTCCTCCATATTTCGTGGTTTTTGTGAAATAAAAAAAAGATATTTCCTTCCTTATGAAGTACTCTATCTTTTTAATATAGATTAATGAACCATTTTTTTCTTTATCTCTTCTACTTCTTCTACACTAAGTTCTGAAGCCTGTGCTACTTGTTCAATAACAAATCCCATTTTTAATAGATTTTGTGCTATTTTTATTGCTTTTTTATTTGCGCCTTCTTCTCTTGCTGTTTCAATCCTCGTCATTTGGTCATGAATTTCTGCTTCTCTTGCTTCATATGCCATTCGTGCTTTTTCATCTTTGCTAATCACTTGTAGCATATCATATGCTTTTTT
The DNA here is from genome assembly GCF_019884785.1 of Crassaminicella profunda. Taxonomy (GTDB): domain Bacteria; phylum Bacillota; class Clostridia; order Peptostreptococcales; family Thermotaleaceae; genus Crassaminicella; species Crassaminicella profunda. Next base: position 689,398 of record NZ_CP082326.1, on the reverse strand, counting down.
GATGTCTTTATTTTTTTGAGATAGCATTTCCATCACCTCCCTAGATTTTGCATCTATAAATTCCATCCATTGGGTTATTGCTTCATTTTCGTCTCTCGCTATATTTATATTTTCAAGTTTCGGCAACTCTAGATAATGAATTTCAAATACTTCTGTCAATCTATAACCTGTTTCACCTTCTGTGATATGGTAGCTTGTATGAATTTTGTCTAGTGGGATACATTCAAAATCTACTATGTTTATAGTGATACATTTTTTTAGTTTGTCATAAGTATCCCCTGATTTTATTTGATTGGTATACATTTTTGACCAATAGTAAGTCGTTCTTTCTGCCATATATTTTGTTGCTAATACTTGGATCTCTATGTCAATTTCTTTTCCATCATATCATGTCTAGTTCATGATTCCAATCATTCTAAAAAAATATTTTTATGCGTTTTTTCACTTTGAACAAATTCTTTAATTATTAAGTAATGAATAAAATAAAAAAAAAGATATTTCCTTCTATTAAGAAGTACTCTATCTTTTTAATATGGATCATTAATAAATCAGTTTCAATATGAATCTTCTCTTTAATAAAATTCTCTGATTTGAGATAACCGAACGATGATTGAACGAAAACCGAACGATTTTTTTTTCGATCGCTACTTCCTTAAAATATATTTTGTCCCTTTTCCACTGCCCACTTTGATAATGATCCCTTTTTCTTGCAATGTATTGATTAAATAAATAGTCTGTGTCTTTTTTAATGAAAGAATGGTTTCTGCTTTTTTTCTGGTGATACTACCTTCTCTTAGTATATATTGAACAATTGATTTTTCATTGCCAATAAGTTCATCTATTAATGTTCTCCTTCTATTCACAATAGCTTCTTCTTTAAAGTTGTTATTTATATTTGGTAAAATTACTTTAATAGTATTTTCACTAATCTCAAAGCTTGGATTGACAGGGCTATCTTTATAGTATTCTTTAATCCTTCTAATTCCTGTTGCTAGCCTTTCAATTATGCCAATTCTTAGGAAAATATCGGATATTACTTTATTTCTAGGTATTGATATTTTTCCATTTAAATATTCTTCTTCTGAAATACCTACGGGCAAACCTCCTGGAGATACTATTTCGACCCTATTATCAAAAATCTCAACTTTTATATCCCCACGTCTTGAATAATCTCTATGAACAATTGCATTGGCAACTGCTTCACGATATGCTACTTTTGGAATATCCTCAGTGGTTTTTCTGTAAGCTTCTTCAATTATTTCGCGAGTATTGATATGCTTTGAATAAAAGTTCATACATTCATCAAACTGATCAATAATAGATCTACTAGATAAAACAGTTCGATCTTTAATATTTAAAACTGAATCTCCATCAAATCTAATAAGTGATACAGTTGCGTTCGAAAGCGGATTATTATCAGATAATAACGCCGCTGCATTTATATATTCATTTTTTATAATTAGTTGTAAAGACTTCAAAATATCATCTGATATTATACTTACATTTAATTTTTTTCTTAGTTTATTTCCTAGTATATGAAAGTGAAGCGCTTGCTCTTTATAAGGTAATGATTCATAGCTTAAATTTCTACCTCTTAAAACTAAATCCTCAAATCCAAATTTATCAACTGCTACAGTTGATGTATCTATTCTCTTATATGCTTTGTTATTGATTGTATAGGGTGTATTATCTCCTTTAAAAACTTTTACGATCACCATGTGCTTATCTTCTATTTTTCTAAGTTCTATTTCATAGTATGGTTTTGGAATAATATTGTCATTAATAGCATTTTCTATGCTTAATCTTACAGAATCAGAATGATCTACACCAATAATATTTCCAAAACCATCAATGCCAATAATAATATAACCATCATGATAATTGGCAAAAGCAGAAATAGTTTTTAATAGAGTCTTTGTATATTCTTTTTTATATTCTATATATTTTGTTTCACCTTGTGTAAATAATTCCCACATGAACGATCACTCCTTTTTAACACGGCAAAACCGAACGAATTTATTTCGTTCGGTTTCATTGTATCATTATTTTCTTATATAATCAAAGGTTTTTGGCAAATTCTATCTTTTTAACTCTTTACATAATCATTCATAGCAAGCTCTTTAAAATCTGGGTTTTTTCTTTTCCTACAGCTACTCTTTTGGATGTTCCTTTAATTTCTACTGGCGGTGCTAGTTCTATGAGTCGGTCATAGGTTCGATCTACACAATCATTTCCTCTTAGTTTTTCTTTGAGCTGCTTTAGATTTAAGTTGGTAGTGATAATGACAGGTTTTTTGTCTCTATATCTTGCATCTAGGATGGAGTAGATGATTTGTTTTTCTTTTCCTAGTTTGGAAGTATACTCAGCCCCTAGATCATCTAATATCAATAGACTTGCATTCTTTAGTGAATGGATGATTGCTACTTCTCCACTTTGCCCATATCTTTTGTAGCTATCATAAATGCGGTTGATGATTCCTATAGTAGAGATGGCAATCACAGGTACATAGCTTTGAAGAAGTCTATTGGCAATGCAAAAGCTTAGATAACTTTTGCCTGTTCCTGGAGGACCCCAGAAGGTAAATCCCATGTTTTTCTTTTTCATTTCCTGCCATCGATTGCAGTATTTTTCTCCCATTTTGTACATTTTTTCATTTTCTTTATCAGATTTCCAATTTTCAAAGGTGCAGTTTTTAAAGTTTTCATCCATTAAGCTGTGTTCTCGTAACCTTTGTAGCTTATAGAGCTTTTCTTTGTTTTCATCTAAGATTCTTTGCCTTTCGTATTCTTCTTTTTCACATTTGCATAAAACAGGTACTTTTTTCATATTTCCTAGGATATTGATGATCATGCTTTTTTTTCCTTTGCATTTTGGACAATAATCATCAGAGTTCAATGCCAATTCCTGCGTATGGATCATTTTGCTCATGGTTGTTTTGATCTTTTGCATTTTCATCCCTCCATCCTGGTTTTGAATCGTATTTTCCTTCTAAGACTTTGACCATGTTTTCATCATTTTTTATAAGCCAGTCAAAATCCACCTTCCACTTTCTGTTATTACTTCCATTACAAAATTCACTTTCATTGACTTTTTTAAATATTTCTTTGAAGGTCTCTAGGTTATAATCAAATTGTTTCCACCTTGCTTGCAGGTGCTTTTTTCTATTTTGAGATAAAGATCGTACTTTTGCTAGGTGGATGCAGTTTTCGTTAAAAAGTTTTTTGATTTTTTCATAAGGGACTGGTGGTGCTCCCTTTTCTTTCTCTATCTCTAAATCTTTCTCTAAATCTATCTCTATTTCTGGTGGACGTTCGTCCAAAAAAGTCCCATCTTTGTCCTTCTCTGTCTCAAAATGGTTGGGACATTTGTCCATGATTTGTCCTGTTAGTCGTTTATTTTTTTCTTGTGCAATCTTTTTTCTATATCGTTTTTTCCTCTCAGCCTCTGTACTAGATTTTCCTATAAAGTCTTGAATAGCTAGCATGAATATGGTTCCATCATCTAATACTTCTATGAGTTTTAACTGCTTAAATATTCTTAGTGCTACTCTTACGGTGTCAATGTCCATCCGTGTAACAGCTGCAATCATTTCTTCGTTGTATGGGATAAATTCGTTAAACTTTAGTTCTCCTTCATATTTTAAGGACTGTAAATAAAGCTTTAAGAGCAAATTGCTATATTTGTAGCCATTCTCCATGGATTCTAATACTTTGATTTCTTTACTATCGAAAAAGTTTTCTTTTAGTTTTAAGTAATAATATTTTTTATGATCTGCCATGTTAATCCCTCCTGCTAAAAATTTCTTATTTCATCCTATGGCATAAGTTCATACCACTTAGGGATGATATAGTTCTTCTATTTATAGATGGATATTTTTTTAATAGTTTAGTATTTAATTGGGGATTAATTTTGTGAAATAAAAAAAAAGATATTTCCTTCTTTAGAAGTACTCTATCTTTTTAATATGGATATTAATGAATCATTTTCTTTTTGATCTCTTCTACTTCCTCTACACTAAGTTCTGAAGCCTTTGCTACTTGTTCAATATCTAACCCCATTTTTAATAGGTTTTGTGCTATTTTTATTGCTTTTTTCTTTTCGCCTTCTTCTCTTCCTTTTTGTGTGTAGTGTATTTTTCTTATCTCATCAATACTCATATCAAATACACCTCCCATTGCTTTTTTATATAATTCATATTTACTCTCTAATATTGGGTCCTGAAGTAAAAATAGATATTCTAAAAAATCTACTAAAGCCTTAATCTGCTCGTTATTTTTTACTTTGTCATAACCTCTTAATTCTTCCGCTAATTCTATTTTCGTCTTGTATATTTCTTCGTCTGTAACACCTATTTCTAATAGTCTTTTTGCCATTTTAAAAACTAATTTTAATGGATTGTCTTCACTTATATTTTCAAACTTGATTTTTTCTACATCTATGGTTTTAAAATTGTATACTAATATTTCTTTTTTCATCTCTGGCAGTTTATATACATATTTTTTATCTTTCCCTCGATTTCCTTTATAGGTATATATGGCTGCTGCTACTATTTCTGAATAATCTTCATATTTATATCTAAATTTATCCCATATCCTATAGAAGTATCTAAACATTCTTTCTCCAAAAACTTCATGTCCACTACTATAGCTTTGTACTTCCACATGGATAAACAATATTTTGCTTTCTTGATTTTTTAGCCTTACTTTTATAATTTTATCTGATATAATTGTTTCACTACTATCCTTATCAAATATTTCTCTTTGTATTTCTTGTAATTCTTTATCTAATGATTCAGTTCCTAATTCCCATGCAATTTTTTCAAATATTTCTGGAAATAATAATTCTACCATTTCTATTTCAAAAGCTTCTAATATAGATTTCCATGCTATATCAAAGTCATGCTTCTTTGTCAAAACATTTCACGTCCTTTATGAATCATTTGCTTTATCTTTATTATATCAAAAATAATATTTGAATTGTAAAAAAAAGATATTTCCTCCCCCTTAAGAAGTACTCTATCTTTATTTACTAGGTTCCTTGTTGGTCATACTCAAGAAATCATGGAATTCACTGAGTATATCTTGGTTTTCACCATCTTCATTATAATTAGTAGGTATTTCAAAAAAACGGAGCTTGATCTTTTCATCATGTAGAAGTTTTAATAATTCCTCCATTAGAATACCCATCTCTCCACTCATACTACAAGTTGGACTACAGTTAATCCCTACTATACCAACGATTTCATATTGTTTATTTATGTACTCTTTTATTACTTTTATACTAGAGAGTGCAATCTCTTTGCATATTTTCCTATATGTATATGAATCATAGGCTTTTTTGCTCATAGGTTTTCGATCTAATCCTAAAAATAAATACTCTGGACAAGGTAATTGATGTATGCCAATATCTAAATCCAATATATTTTTTACAATACGATTATATGCTCCTTTTGCTCTTGCTAGCGGTTTTACTACTGTATTTTGATTCAATATACAGTGTGAAAGAATAATAACTTTTTGTAATCTATGCATTGATACGTTTTCCTTTAATCATTCTATTTGGAATACGATTGATTAATAATGCAACAAGGAAACAACTAACAAGCTTATCTAAAATATTTCCTGTAATTCTAGGAATAAATGCTGCTGTAAAAATTGTTTTTCCTGATTGTACTAACCAAGTAAAAATAATGTCATTTCCATCACCTGTTATTCCTCCATAGATCCATACTGCAATAGGCGTACCAATAAGAGGGGCTATCACTGCTAAAATTACTCCTGTAATTATTGCTGTTTTAAAATCAAACTTATATTTTTTTGCAATAAAACCTACAATTACTCCAATAGCAATATTTACTAATGCAAAGGGAATATTTTTAGGATTTGTTAAAACCCCTTGTATTATATTTGTTAAACCTCCTGTCACGGCTCCATACCACGGTCCTAGAATCACTGATGTAAAAATTGTACCTATTGTATCTAAATATAACAATGGTAAATGTAACATTTTTACAGCTGTTCCAAATACAATATTAATAACAATCCCCATTGCTGCAAATGTTAATGTACTTCCCTTTGAACCCATTAAAAAGCCTCCCTCATCACATTATTTTACACCTATTATATTTTATAAATTTGTAAAAGTATAATTGAAATAATCTATACAATATATGGTAACTATAGATTTTTTTATGGTTGTTATAAAATAAAAAAGATATTTCCTTCCTTAAGAAGTACTCTATCTTTTTAACTAAACAACTAAACTGTCCATCACCCATATTTTGTTTAAAGCTTAAATTTGCCAACCTCTTTTTTCAGTATTTCGCCAGAATTTTTTAATTCATTTGCCATTACTGATACTTTATTAATACTCGTTACTTGTTGTTGTGCACTTGAACTTACTTCTTCTGTAGAAGCTGCTGCTTCTTGTGTAATCTCTGATATGGTTTCTATAGATTGTACCACTCTTGCTTTCTCATCATTCATTTTTTGTATGCTAGTAAATAAACTATTCACCTTTTCAGTAGTTTGTTCTACTGCATTGTTAATATGCTGAAAAGATTCATAAGCATGATCAGATACTTGTGTTGTTTCATTCATTATGATTTGTGCTTTTTTTACATTCTCTTTCGTCATCTCTACGCCTAATTGCATCTTTTCTATAATTTCTCTTACATCATTCGTTGACGCATCTGTTTGTTCTGCAAGTTTTCTTATTTCATCAGCAACTACAGCAAATCCTTTCCCTGCTTCTCCAGCTCTTGCTGCTTCTATACTTGCATTTAATGCTAATAAATTTGTTTGATTGGCAATCCCTGTGATTGCATTAATAATCTCATCAATTAACAATGATTGATTGGATAAGTCAGAAACGTTTTTTGCAATATCTTCAGTAATTTGTACATTATCTTCAAATTTAAATTTTAAATTTTCAAGAACACCAATGCCCTTTTTACTAGCTTCTCCTGCATAATCAATATATTTTTTTACTAAATTTGAATTTTCCCCTGTATGATTCATCTCATGATCTAATGTCAATAATTTTGAAACAGCTTCTTTTGATTCTAATGCTTGATTAGATGTTCCTTGGGCTAATTCTTCTACAGATGCAGCAACAAAATCTATTGCACTTAAAGTTTCATTAGATAAAGTAGATAGTTCTTCTGAATAAGATTTATTCTTCTCTGCTTGATTAGAAATTTCTTTAATAAATTTTTCAAAGGTGCTTTTCATAATATATACATCTCTACTGATATTTCCTAACTCATCAGAAGTAATCCTTACAAGATCTACATTTAAATCTTTTTCTGCAATACTATTAATGACAATTTCTATTTGTCGTATATTCTTTTTCATATTTGTTATGAATATATACGCATATACAACAATCACATAGGCTAATAAAATAAAGGTACTTATAAAATAAATTTCATATTTATTTTGATCAAGTATCCCTATATGAAAACTATAGCCTAAATAAGTATAACAATATGTTGCTAACAGTAGCATAGATAAAATAACAGATAATATTTTTTTATCTAATCCAAATTGAATATATTTTGATTCTTCTATTTCAATATTATAAAGTTTTTTTTCTAAAAATATATCATATAAAAGTTTTTCTGAATTAAGATAATTGCACATAAATCCTATAATAGCTAAACAAAAGCCTATGATCAAAGAAATAAAATATTGTTTTCCAGAAATATCAACAAATAAATTTGTACAAAAGAAAATACTTGGTACTCCTAATAACCATCTAAAAAACATAACGATTCCTTCTCTTAAAGGAAACCTTAATAAAGCTTCTTTTATTTGACAAAGTTTCGTATGTTCCTGTTCTCCATCTTCATATAGTACTTTTAAATAATCATATAATAATTTCTTTCTAAATATTAATCCTACAGCAATATTTACAGCAACGGCAATCATTAATCCTAAAACACCTTGTGAAAACCTATCTCCAAAAAAATCCCCAATCAAAAAAGTTCCAATAACAGCTATAGGGATAATTACTGCATAAGTAACTAATTCTAATACTAATGTTAACTTCCAATACAATTGCTTAGCGCTCATATAAACCTCCCTACTTGATCTTAGGTCTTGTTTCTTTTATGATAATATTCACCAAAACTATACAGCCATTATAACTGTATAATTTTGGCGAATACATGCTTGACTTTTATGACTATTTTAAAATTTTTATCCTACCCTTTATAAAGCATTCACAAACTCTATAAAATCTTTATTAAAAGTTTCAGCTTCTTCCATGAATAAGATATGTCCACATTTGGAATAATTTATTACTTTCCCTTTTGGCATCTCTTTTTTCATATATTCAACTGTTTCTAGCGTACAAAATGCACTTTCTTCTCCTCTAGCAATTAAACAAGGTACCGTAATTTTTGATAATTCTGGTCTATAATCTTGATTAGACATAGATACCCAACAATCTACTACTACATGAGGTGTATTCTTTTTCACTTGTTCAAATGCCCAATCCATATCTTCTTTTATTCTGCATCCTGAAGTTGCAAATAATGATGGTACAAAACTTTCAATTAATTTTGGCCAATTTCCAGCTGCACTGGCAATATGATTTAAATTATCTTGATGATTGAATTCACCAAACAAACCCATCTTCCACTCTGAATCTGCAATGACTTTTGGTGTCATATCGATAAAGCAAATTTTTTTCAACTGCTCACAACCAAATTGTCTTACATATTCTAAAATAATCGTCGTACCCATAGACCATCCTGCAACAACTACCTCTTTTAATGCTAAATAATCTATTAAATTTCTTAAATCCTTTGCTAATCTAGCCATAGTCAACCCATTTTCAGGACGCTCTGAAACCCCATGTCCTCTTAAATCATACGTAATCACTTTATAATCCTTAGATAATTGCTTTACTTGTTTTTTAAAAAATTCATGATTACAAGTCCAACCATGGATAAAAATAATTGGTTGTCCTTCCCCTTCAATCTCGTAATAGATTTTCATATTATCATCTGTTAAAAAATAAGCCATATGACCACTCCCCTTTAGATTATGTTTTAAGATAATTACACCCCTTCATGAATTATCTATACTATTGTTGCATTACCATTTTATTATACAATTACCAATATTTCAATATTTTTACTATTAGTTCCATAATTAATGGGTCCATTTTACCATTTTTAGTTATAGAAAAAATCAGACCTGAATAAATAAATTATTCAAACCTGACCCTTTTAATCCAATCCCTCTTTATTTTTTCATATTTATTGTAGATGTTTTTGTGCTTGTATTGCTATCCCCAAGTGATTTCCATTCTCTGCTACTTCTTTATATTTCTTTTGTGCAGCTATGAGATTTCCATTTTTTTCATCTATTTGTGCTAGCCTGTACAATATACTCAACTTTCTGCGTTTGCTTATTTTCTCTTTTAATAATTGTTGAAACTGTTCCTTACTTTCTTCGTATTTATTCAAAAAGAAAAATCTTTCTGCAATAAGTAATTTCATTGCTATTCTCATTCTTTGATTTACAGGTGGTAATAGGGGAACTTGTGTTTCATATAGTTCCTCTGCATCATCTACTTCCCCGAGCTCATACAAACAAGATATTAAATTGATTGTATATACAAGGAGTGTTCCATTTTTTACGGATAAATAAGATTTTGGGGTAGACAGCAAAATTTCCTTTGCCTTTTGGAATTCTCCCATTAAAATAAGTCCTGCTGCCTGATCAATAGTTAAATATGCTTTTATTTTAGGATTCTTCCCTGTAATCTCCATTTGTTTTTTTGTAGCTTCTATAAAAGCCTTTGGATCGCAATTTTCTTCAAGTATATTCAACCTCTTTTTACTGCGTATAAATGCAATAATTATATACCCCACTACTACCGTAATAAAAGTAATTCCGCCTGCTAAAACAGTATTTTTTGTACATATGGATAGGGTAATCATTATTAGTAAAGTAACAATAATAAAACTGATACGATTTACGAGCATGACATAGTCTCCTTATCTTAGTATAATTTACTATTTTCAATCCTCACAAAGGGAATGACTATCTATCATTTTCGATAAAAGTAGTTGATTTCCTCCATTTTTTGTTGTTTTTGTGAAATAAAAGATTTTTCTACCACACCTTTTAACTTCTCAAACTCCTCTTGAAGCTTTGCAATATCTCCTTTTGTGGCTGGCCTTTTATATTCAGCATAAAAGTCCTTTGATGGGTAGGATTGCTCATCCTTTGAATTTAAAGATATGACCCCTGAGATTAGTTTGGCTTTGTTTATTTGATCTTGTACGGTTTTCATTCTAGCCAATGTAATAACCTCTATATTGTTTTTTAGTTTTATGATGATATTTTTCTCTTTTTCTGTTACTTTTTCAATATCATAAAGATTTATGTACCCTTTAGCCCCATCCTTTTTAAATTTGGGTTTTCTCATTTTTAGTGGTATTAGCAGTAGTTTTTTATTTAGAAGAATCGGTATATTAAAACGTTGATGCAACATTTCTCCATATTTTGATCTACAAGATTTCAGATGGATTGTATAATACTTAGCAATCCTCTTTAATACAGTCTTTGTAGTTCTCTGATCTATAAAAATTTCTCCATCTCTTGTAATGATTTTTGTCACATTTCCTACATTCTTTTGATAGGTAGGGCTTAATACACATATGCCCATTTTTATAAGTTCTTCAATCTTTTTCATAAAATCACCCCTCAAATTTTATAAGAACATGTGTTCTATTTCATTGTACAACTTGTCCTTCTAAATGTCCATAACTACTTCTGTCATATATTGTAGAAAAGGTCAGATTTGAATAAATCTCCTGATCCTATCAAAATATCCTGCAAAAGCATATACTATCTAACAATACTAAATAATGTCTAAATTATTTTATTGTACTTTAAAAAAGCTATTGACTCTTAAAATAAAATAGCATATAGTTAAACATGAATCATCGTTCAGTATTAAGTTGAAGAGGAGAATTAACGTGACGCAAATATTAAAGAAAGAAATTTATGATCGTATTTTTGATGCGGGACTTAACATTTTTTATGAAAAAGATTTTAGAAGTACAAAAATGAAAGAAATCGCAGATAAAGCAGGTATATCTGTTGGTCTTGTATATTCTTATTTTAAAAATAAAGAAAAACTTTTTGATGCAATCGTTTCGCCTGTATATATGAGTTTTGAAAAAATGTTAAAAGAAGAAGAACTTTCTATGGGTCTCCCCTCTGAGAAATATGAAAATATATCTAAAGACTATATTTTAGAATTAATAGAAAACCATAAAATTTTAGTTATATTAATGGATAAAAGCAAAGGAACCAAGCATGAAAATGCCAAAGACTCCCTCATCAAAATGTTAGAAAACCATATCCGCGTTGGTTTATCTCAATTTTCTACTAATCACTATGATGATATGCTTATTCATATTCTTGCAAGCAATTTTACTGAAAGTATTTTAGAGATTGCAAGACATTATAAAAACAAAAATTTTGCCAGAGAGATGCTGACTCTCGTAACTAAATGTTATTATAATGGGGTGGATTCTCTATGATCTATACATAGTATTTTTTTACTTTAAAAATGAACTAATATTCAATTTTGATTTATACTCATTATTTTAATCATTTTTTCTTTTATGAAAAAGATTATTTTTTTAAACTAAAATTGAATCATAATTCAGTTTTGTAAGTATTAATACGATCCATCAATTTAAAGAATTATAAAAATGATAGGAGGTCTAAACAGTGAATCAAAAATCACTTGTAAAAGAAGTAAAAAGCAAAAATCGAATATCCAATATCATGATTGCCTTTAAGGTTGTGTTGGATTTATTCCCTCAGGTTCTCATGATCCATATGGTGAGCAAGGTATTTGAAGGGGCATTAACAAGAAATATGATATGGGTGGATTGTGGCTTAATGCTTGTATCTTTTTTCCTAAAAGCAGTTTGCGCTTATGTTTCCACATGGAAAGCTCACGATGCAGCTTATAACTGCCTTATGGATTTACGTTTACAATTAATCAGTCATCTAAAAAAACTCTCTTTAGGATTTTTTCAAGAACGAAAGATCGGAGATTTAACAAATATCATCCAACATGATGTGGAACAGGTTGAGATTTATCTTGCACATGGTTTGCCAGAAATCATGTCTGCAACGTTACTCCCAGTGATTATATTTTTGGTTATGTTACTACTTGATTGGCGATTGGCACTAGTTATGATTTCTACCCTACCCCTTATGCAGCTAACAAAAAAACTGTCTACTCCTATATGGGAAAAAATGTTTGAAATATTTGCTAACAGTACAAAAAACATGCAAGACCATCTAATGGAATATATCACAAATATCTCTGTTATCAAGGCCTTTGGAAAAGAAGAAACAAAAACAGATAAGACTATAAAATCTTCAAAGGATTATGTGTACTGGATGAAAAAATCAATGGGTGGCATTTCTATTCCAATGGGGCTGATTGATATATTCATGGAAGGTGGTGTTGTCCTGGTCATCATCCTTGGAACCTATTTCTTATCCATGGGAGAAATATCTGTTCCTAAATTTATACTTGCCCTCATATTAGGTATGGCATTTACATCTTCTATTGCTAAAACAGCTACTTTTCAGCACTACAACGTTGTCTTCAATCAATCTATGAAAGGTATCGGTTCTGTATTAAATGTTCCTACCCCTCAAAGAATAGAACAAAAAAACTCTATAACAGATGGGACTATTCAAATTCATGATTTAGATTTTTCCTATCCTGGAAAAGGAAAGTCTTTGAAAAATATTAATCTAACCTTTAGAAAGGGTAGTAAAAATGCTTTAGTTGGCGCTTCTGGCTGCGGAAAAAGTACTCTAGCAAATCTGTTGATGGGATTTTGGGAACCAGAAAACGGAACGATTTCCATTAATGGTGTAGATACAAAAGACATGTCAGAGAAACAATTAAATGCCCTAACGGCTATGGTTCAGCAGGAAGTATTCCTTTTTAACATGAGTATAGAGGAAAATATTCGCATTGGAAAACCAGATGCTACTATGGACGAGATTGTAGAGGCTGCTAAAAAAGCACGTATCCATGATTTTATTATGTCATTGCCAGATCAATACGATTCCACTGCTGGCGAAGCTGGTGTGAAGTTTTCTGGTGGAGAAAAACAGCGTATCTCCATTGCACGAATGATTTTAAAAGATGCACCCATCATCATTTTAGATGAAGCAACAGCAGCAGTAGATGCTGAAAATGAGTCCTATATTCAATCTGCTATTGAAGATTTAAGTAAAGATAAAACAGTGATTATGATTGCTCACCACTTAAACACAATTAAAGATGTAGATCAGATTGTTGTGATGGATCATGGAAAGATTATTCATAAGGGTAACCATGATGAACTCATGAGAAGTTGTGAATTATATGAAAAAATGGTTTATAACCAAAACAAGGTAGACCATTGGAATATCAAGGAGGGATCAAATTGATTTTAGAAATTTTAAATACACTAACTTCTAAAGGGAAACGTTCATTAGCCATTAGTATTTTCGGTTTTGTTATTTATGCACTTACTGGTATTGCTATGATGCTATTAACATTGCATATATTGGAATTACTGTTTTTAGATAATCATACAGATTTGCCTAAGTATTGGATTATACTTGGTATTTGCTTACTTGTAAAGGGCGGTTCGAATATCTTAGCAGATATACAAAAACATTTTGCTGGCTTTGATATTGTTTATAAAATTAGAGAAAAAATAGTCTATCGCTTAAAATCTTTTTCTCTTGGATTTTATACCAACGAACGTTTAGGAGAAATAAGCACCATTATTCATAAAGATGTAGACAATATGGAAAGTGTAGTTGGACATATGTGGACGAGAATGAGCGCAGATTTTATTGTATCTATACTCCTACTTGTCTATTTATTCAGTATTGACTGGAGAATGGGACTTTTGATGATTTCCCTCCTTCCAATGGCACTGTTTTTATTAGTATTGGGTTTAAAAAAAGCAAGCCATCTTGAAGAAGAAAATGGAAATCTTCTTGCGGATATGGTCAGTCTATTTGTTGAATATGTGAAAGGAATCCCATTGTTAAAGGCTTTTTCCGAAAGCAAAAAATTTGATCATAAGCTAACAGCATCCACTTCATGCTTTGGTGAAAGCAGCAAACAGGCTGCAAAATACAGAGCAAAAGTATTGTCTCGATATGGTTTTTTTATAGATCTATCTTTTTGGTTGATGGCAACTGTGGGAATTGTTCTTGTCTTCAATAAAACCTTAGAACCTATGATTTATTTGATCTATATCGTCATCAGTAAAGAGTTCTATAAACCCTTTGTTGCTATGGAAATGCACTGGATGAATTATTTAAAAGTGACAGATAGTTATTCCAGAATCAAAAAAGTTATTGATGCTCCCATTGTGGAAGAACCTCAGCAACCAAAGAAACCAAAGGGTTCAGATATTATATTTGACAAAGTAGACTTCTTCTATGAAGAAGGTGAATTTTCCATGAAAAATATTTCTTTTACTACACCAAAGCATACTTTGACTGCCCTTGTTGGGGAATCAGGATCAGGAAAAACAACTGTAACAAACTTACTTCTTCGTTTCTGGGATGTGAAAAAAGGTTCTATCCGTATTGGAAACGTAGATATTCGAGATATGAATTATGATAGCTTGCTGGATTCAATTAGTATTGTAATGCAGAATGTACAACTATTTGCAGATACCATAGAAGGAAATATTCGTATTGGAAAAGCAAGTGCCACAAAGGAAGAGCTCATAGAAGCTGCAAAAAAAGCACGTATCCATGATTTTATTATGACCTTGCCAAAGGGATACGAAACAATTATAGGTGAGAATGGTGTGGGCTTATCTGGTGGACAAAAACAACGTATTTCCATAGCCAGAGCCTTTCTAAAGGATGCTCCTATTTTGATACTAGATGAAGTAACTAGTAATGTAGACCCTGTCAATGAAGCTTTGATACAAGAAGCCATTTCAGAGCTAACAAAAAATAGAACAGTCCTTGTCATTGCACATCATTTAAGCACAATACGTTCTGCTGATCAAATACTTGTATTTAGGAATGGTAATATTGTAGAATCTGGTACCCATACAGAATTGCTTACAAATACCAATGGTTATTACAATATGCTATGGAATAAGAAAACACAAAGAAATTTTATTGAAAAGCAAAAAGACATAACAGAAATTGCCTATCAATAGGATTGAGAGATTAGTTATGGGGGGCTGTATTTCAAGCCCCCAAAACTTATTGATACCTATCACCAACTTATTACCTTTGTGGTGTCCTATTTATTTGTAGCTTTTAATCTTTTTAATTCTTTATCAATAATTTTAAGAAAATAATCTATTCAAACATTTACTCTATCCATCTAAATTAGTGAATCATTTTCTTCTTAATTTTTTCTACTTCTTCCACAGTAAGTTCTGAAGCCTGTGCTACTTGTTCAATAAACAATCCCATTTTTAATAGATTTTGTGCTATTTTTATTGCTTTTTTCTTTTCACCTTTTTCTATTCCTTCTTCTCTAGCTGTTTTAATCCTTGTCATTTGGTCATGAATTTCTGCTTCTCTTGCTTCATAAGCCATTCTTGCTTTTTCATCTTTACTAATAACTTGTAGCATATCATAGGCTTTTTTAATATCTTTATTTTTTTGAGATAGCATTTCCATCACCTCCCTAGATTTTGCATCTATAAATTCCATCCATTGGGTTATTGCTTCATTTTCATCTTTTTTTATGTTGATATTTTTAAGCTTAGCTAATTCTAAATAATGGATCTCAAGTACTTCTGTTAATCTATAGCCTGTTTCATCTTCTGTGATGTGATAGCTTGTGTGGATTTTATCTAGTGGGATGCATTCAAAGTCTACTATGTTTATGGTTATACATTTTTTTAGTTTGTCGTATGTATCCCCAGATTTTATTTGGTTAGTATACATCTTTGACCAATAATAAGCTGTTCTTTCTGCCATATATTTTGTTGATAGTACTTGGATTTCTATATCAATTTCTTTGCCATCTTTTGTTTTTGCTCTTACATCTAATATACCTTTTTTATCTTCTGCAAATTCACGTTGTAATTCATTATTGATGATTGTTAAATCTTCAAATTCATCCTTTGGTACTTTTAGTATTGCAATTAATAATGCTTTTAGTAAGTCTATATTTTTAGGATCACCAAATAATAGCTTAAAGGCAAAATCTACTTTTGGTGACATGATGAAAGGATCTTCTATTACTCTTTTCTTATGCATTATATCACTTCCTATTGCATTATTATTGTAACTATTCTTAATTTTATTTTATCAAAAATAATAGCTTTGTACTAGGAATTATAGTATGAAATAAAAAAAGATATTTCCTTCATATAGAAATACTCTATCTTTTTAACTAAACAACTAAAAAAACCAGAAACACATTTTACTTGACTTATAAAAACAAATTGGTTATATTTATAGTGTACTACACAAACTAATACACTTAATACATGTAGTACAGAGGAGGTGTACTATGTTTCAAATCGATTTAACGAGCAGAAAGCCCATATATGAACAAGTGATGAATCAATTTAAGCAATTAATTATAAAGGAAGTACTTGGTGCGGATGAAAAAATCCCTTCCGTAAGAGAATTAGCAAAACAACTTACAATTAATCCCAACACCATACAAAAGGCCTATCGGGAGTTAGAAAGACAAGGATATGTGTATTCTGTTAAGGGCCGAGGAAATTTTGTTTGTGGGAAAATAAGAAAGGTAGATGAAGAAAAATTGAATAAATTAAAAAAGCAAATTCAAAACTCCTTATCTGAACTAATCTATTTAGGAATAGAAAAAGAAGAATTGATTGAATTAATTGAAACAACCTATTCAACCATCAAGGGAGGAAGCAAAAATGATTGAAGTAAAAAGATTGACAAAATCCTTTCAAAATCATGAAGTCTTGAAAGATGTTGATTTAACCGTAAAAAAGGGTTCTATCTATGGATTGATTGGTGCAAATGGTTCTGGAAAGACCACTTTGATCAAGCACTTAGTAGGCATTTATAGGCAAGACTCTGGGGAAGTTATGATAGATACTGAAAAGGTTTTTGAAAACAATCTTATAAAAAAATGTATTGGTTATATTCCTGATGATTTGTATTATTTCCCCATGTCTACTATAAGAAATATGGCCTCCTTTTATAAAAAAATGTATCCAAATTGGAATGAAGAAAGATATATCAATATGCTACATACCTTTGAACTAGATGAAAACAGACGAATCGCTAAATTATCAAAGGGAATGCAAAAACAAGTTGCTTTTATCCTTACTCTTTCAACCATGCCTAAAGTGATGATTTTAGATGAACCCATTGATGGATTAGATCCATTAATGAGGAAAAAAGTCTGGAAATACATCGTTAAAGATGTTGCAGAAAGAGATATTAGCGTGCTCATTTCTTCTCATAATCTAAAGGAACTGGAAAGTATTTGCGACTATGTTGGTATTTTAAATAAAGGACAAATGTTAATTGAAAGAGATTTAGACGATTTAAAATCAGATATTCATAAAATTCAGGTTGTATATAAAAAAGAAGTTCCCGAAGAACTCACTAAAAATATCCATATTTTGCATCAAGAAAAACGTGGAACGGTTCATCTTTTTATTGTTAAGGGAAATCAAGACAAGATTGTTTCTAACTTTAATGAGTATCATCCAATGATCCTAGATATTTTACCCCTTACATTAGAAGAAATCTTTATTTATGAATTAGGAGGTGTGGGATATGAAATCCAAAATGTTATTTTTTAATATAAATATCATTCTAGAAGATTTAAAGAGATACTGGGGAATTGCAGCACTCTATTTTTTAACTTTGTTTTTTTCAGGTCCATTGACGATAATATCTTCATTGGATGATCCAAATAATTATTCTTATGAACAGGTCAACAACTTCTTAACCCTAAGGCACGCAAACTTTCAAATGATGTTTTCAATTATATTTCCTATATTATTAGCATTATTCATCTTTCGATATTTACAACAAAAAAAATCAACGACACTCATGCATTCCTTTCCAATTACGAGAGGACAGTTATTTCATAGTCATAATATAGCTGGCGTTTTATTACTTATTCTTCCAATCCTATTAACGACTGTTGTTTTAATAGTTCTTTTAAATGTGTATCATGATGGAAGTGCATTATTTGAAAAAATATTTACAATTTCAAATATATTGAGATGGGCTTGGTTTAGCCTCCTGGCAAATTTGGTGGTATATTTCATTTCAGTTTTGGTAGCAATGGTCACAGGTATATCCTTAATTCAGATGATTTTATCCTTCATATGTATTTTTTTACCTTTAGGATTTAGTTCTTTGATGTTTACTAACTTTGATCAGCTTTTATATGGCTTTGCGGTGAACAATAATTTACTTGAAAGCTTCGTTGCCAAAATAATCCCTAGTACAGCATTTCTAGGCAAAGAAACAATGGATTCTCATTTTATAGGGTGGTATATCCTATTAAGTATACTCCTATATTTTATATCATACGCTTTTTACAAAAAAAGGCATTTAGAAAGTGCATCAGACCCTATTGCCTTTCACCTATTAAAACCTATATTTAAATATGGATTTACCTTTTGTTCAATGTTTTTAGGTGGTGCTTATTTTTACATAATCAAAAGAATAGATTCCTGGGCTTATATTGGATATATGATGGGTGCATTTTTAGGCTATATGATTGCAGAGATGATTATTCAAAAATCAATTTGGATTTTCAAAAATCTAAAGGGGTTTGTGATCTATACGGTTGTCATACTGATTGCTTTTACAGGAATAAAATTTGACTTAGTTGGTTATGAAAAAAGAATCCCCAATGTAGAGGATATACAAAGTGTATATTATGGAAATGGCTTATACCGCTATTGGTCCGATGATGCCTTTGACAGCAGTTTAAAAACATCAGAAAATATTCATCTCGTCAGAAATCTTCATTCAGAAATAATAGCAAACAAAGAAAAGTTTATCCATGAAAAAGAAAATATCATTATGAGATATATTGGTATTGCCTATAAATTAAAGAATGGAAAAACACTCACAAGAGAATACCATGTTCCTAAAGAATTTGCAAATACAAATGGTACTATTCCCAAAATATATGAATCTAAAGAATATAAAATGAATCACTACGATATTTTTCATTTAGATCTTAATCATGTGAACTATATTCGTATTGATCCAGAATTAAGGAATCACGGTAATAATGTAAAGATTGTAGATGCTGATGAAATTCGTGCTATGACTGATGCTATAAAGATAGACATCATGGATGAAACCTACAAAGAATCTACTGATACTAAAAATCCTTGGGCTCATATACAAATATACATGGATAAAGAAAATAATTTAGACGACCCAGACGGAAGAGACCATATCTATACTTCATGGAAAAAACATTATAAACATTTATCTAAATGGCTTAAAGAAAATGGGTATGATGAAAAAGCAAGAGTTATGCCTGAAAATGTAGATTATATTGTCATAGAAAAAGCAAGTGAAGAACTAAAAAGCCGTACTAGCTACAGCTCAACAGAACTAGAAAGGGAATTAACAGAAAATAAAAATGAAAAAATACTGGAAATAAAAGATAAGGAACAAATAGAAAAAATATTATTTCATTATGGACCAAATTGGCATGATGAAAAAACGTATATAATCGGTTTTTACTATACCAATGGAGATAGTGAGATCAATTTTATGACACAAGAAAACACGCCAGAATTTGTTAAAAACTATTTTAAATAAACTATGGGTCAGGCTTGAATAAGTGCAATTTTCAAGCCTGACAAAAATATATTTCCTAAAATCAATAAACATCCTTGAAATATTCCGCCATTTTTTCGATATATTGTGCTCTCATATCATTTTGTAGTAAAGGTAATTTTATAATTTTTTGACTCGTGAAAGCTTCACTAATTTCATCTAAATATTTTTTTTCTAATGCTTTTTTATTTTTCCAAAAATCATCTTGCATCTGTTCTGGAAGGATGCGATTCACAATTAACTCATTTACTGGAATATTGTATTTTTTAAGGATCTCTACTGCTTTTTTTGTTTCTTCTATAGGTAACTTTTCTGCATTCAGTACAAAAATAAATCGTAACTTTTTATCATCAATCATAACATTTCTTGCTTTTTCCATATTATTTTTTCTTCTCGTTAAGATTTTGACGATTGGGTCATTCTCTACACTCTCAGGATTTTGGCTATTGGCCATTTTAGAAAGCTTCACCGCTTTTCTTCTCTTCATTAGGAGAGAATCTATCCATGACCCTAATAGTTCAGGAAGAGATAATAATCTGATCGTATGTCCTGTTGGTGCTGTATCAAAAATAATTTGATCGTACTGATCCTCTTTTTCATTGATGATTTCCATCATTTTATCAAACATAGCCGATTCATGAGATCCTGGTGAAATACTGGCTGCATCTAACTGCCTTGTTATTTCCTCTACGATTACCGTACTCACTATATTCTTTAAATTCTTTTTGATACTATCTATATATTTTTTGCTTTCAAACTCCGCATCTATTTCAATAGCATCTAGATTTTCTCTTATATTTACGATTTCAAGACCAATTTCTCTTTCAAATAGATCAGATATAGAATGGGCTGGATCTGTTGAAACCAACAATGTTTTTTTGCCCATCTTGGCACAATATACTGCAAAGGCAGAAGAACATGTGGTTTTACCAACACCTCCTTTTCCACCTATAAACACAATTCTGTTCAAAGCTACTCTCCCCTTCCTCTAATTTTTAAGCATCTAAATCATAATCTCCCCATTTTTCTCCCCATATAGATTTTCGATTTAACATCCTTTTCTCCCACATTTCTAAATCTTGTGCTAAATAAGGCAGCAACTCTAATGTATAATAACTTATAGGAAGTGGAATCCCTAACGTATCTGCAAAGCATACGAGGATAAAATTATCCATTTCATCATTGGCTTCTTTTTCTAACATGCTTCTTGATTTTCTCCCAAAGTCTGTAGCCCCTTGAAAGAATAATCTTCCCCATTCTAGAAATTTTTCTAATTTTTCATTAGGCATGGTTCCATCCCCTTTCTTGATCTATTAGGCAAAAATACTCTACTAACGCCTCGTCAAAATTCTTTTAATATTCATATTATATCATTAATTTCAAATTCTTAGAAATTTTCAATGCCTCATGCTCCTATTTTTCTTGATTGATCAATGATTATTTTTTTATATTCCCTTAACTTATTCAAAATCTTTTTATAAGTTCATCTCTTTCTTTTTCTATATCCCTATAAAATTCATCCTTTCCTCCTTCACTTTCAAGTTCCTTTAATAGTTCATTATATCTTTTTATAATAGTATCAAATCCTTTTTTATAACCTGCCTTTATTAAAAAATCTGCAGCATCATATTCCCTACATCTTCTATCATTTTTTAGCATTTCTTCAAACATAGGAGCTAAAAAAGTATATTTCTCTACTTGTCCCATTGCCTCATCCGTATTTAATACATCATAATATATATCATTTTTACAATAAAAAATATTTCTCCATTTTGAATAAATAACCTTATAATCATCACCATCATACTTATAATTAAGCTTTTTTAACTGATTGTCACTACTCCCATTACTCCTTAAACAATCCATTACCTTTTTATTTTCCTCTATTGTATTTACTTGTACTAAAAATTTTAATTTATCTTTATCTATTTTATTTTCCTTTATATTTGCTGCAACTACTGGCTTTAAAAAGGCATACTTCTTTGCATTTTTAACTAAAAGGTCTAGCCATACCATTTCATACTCATGGTTATTTTTTTCATATACAATAAACTCCTCTAAATAAGGGTTGTTATACAATGCTTTATAATCTTCTTTTTCATATCTATAAAGAAATTCTTTCATATATTTATCTGTATTTTGTTTATATATATTTTTTAAATCTTTTACTATTTCATCATAATTTAATGGGAAATATTTAAATTCCTCTAACTTTTCCATATGCATTAAAAAGTTTAAATCCTCCCCCTCCCCATAGCTTTCAAATCTTCCTTTTATAGGGGGATACAAGAAAGTATCCTCCCTATGAGCAGATATCAAATCTTTTCTTAAAACGTATTTATATTTTTCAGATTTCTCTTCCTTGTACAAAATAAAGTTTTCAATTTGATGCATGATATAATTTTTATTTTTATATGTGTACTTGGTGGATACAACATCATTCTTACCATCAAAATTATTCTCATCTAAATAAAATTCTGGAGCTCTACATGATTCACCACATTTTATTAATATCTTCTTCCCATTTTTAATCTCATATATGGCATATTTATACCCACTTGGTTTTGGAAAAGTATATTCTAAACTTCCATCAAAATAAAAGCTTTCCTTTGTAGTTGTTTCTATGTTTATATGATCACTTTCTCCATTAGTAATGATAAAAAATAAAATTCCAGGAAAAAAGAAAACCATTAGTATCATCAAAAATGCAATCACAAAAAAATTTTTAACCATTTTTTCCATTTTGAAATCCTCCTATTTTATATATGCTGATCTGTGAAACTAAATGCTTCAGTAATATATTACCATGATATAATTTGTTTATCAATATATTTTTATCGTTAAACAATAAAAATATATCGTAAAAGGTATACCCTCATTTTTATATTGGTGATGAACTTTCCCTATATAATGGTTGAAATAAAAAAAAGATATTTCCTTCTCTTAAGAAGTACTCTATCTTTTTAACTAGACAACAGAACTGTCAAGGACACTACACTGTTTAAAATATTTTTTCACAAATGGTTTTTAGTTCGCATGTTACCTTTTTTATATCCTTCTTTGCAAGGATTGCTGAGATGACGGCTACACCATCAGCACCGCTATCCTTTAGCTTTAAAATATTTTCTTTATTGATTCCTCCAATAGCAACTACTGGAATACTCACAGCTTCACATATATTCTTTAGCGTTTCAATAGGAACGTTTTTCGCATCCTTTTTTGTATCCGTCAAAAACATGGCCCCTACCCCTAAATAATCTGCTCCTAATTTTTCTGCTATAAGAGCTTCTTTTACATTTCCTACAGAAACCCCTAAAATCTTATCTTTTCCTATTTGTTTTCTTGCCTCTTCAATAGGCATATCCTTTTGTCCAATATGTATCCCATCTGCATGACTTTCTAGAGCAATCTTTATATTATCATTAATCACAAAGGGTATATGAAAAGAATCTGCTAATTCCTTCATTTCTTTAGCTAATTCTAAGAATTGGTCATGATCTAAAGTTTTCTCCCTTAACTGTAAGAAGGTTACCCCCTTCTCTAAGCTTTCCCTTACCTGCTCCATCAAAGTTTTTTCCTGCGTCCAACTAGAATCTGTTACAAGATATAGCTGTAGGGATTCTTTATTTAAATTCAATTTTAGCACCTTCTTTTAATGTATTTCGATCCATTAAACTCATAGCATCAATCAAATAACTTCTAAAACTACTACTTCCTTCATTTCTTGATACCACTCTTTCATAAGCCATTTCACCGCATATGCCCATTGCTGCAATAGCCGTAATCGTAGCTTCTAGATAATTTTCTTTATTCGCTGCACAATACGTTGCAATAACACTTCCGCTCATACAGCCTGTCCCTGTTATTTTAGCCATCATAGGGTGTCCATTTCGAAGGAAACATGTTTTTTGACCATCACTGATAATATCAATGGTTCCTGTAATAGCTATAATACAGCTAAATTTACGGGCTACTCCTTTAGCAAATTCTATATTTTCATCTAGATTATCATCATGAATCATATGATCCTCTTGTACATCTACTCCCCCTGTGTTTCTTGCATGGGTATATAATGCTTTTATTTCAGACATATTTCCTTTAATGACTGAAAAACGAACCTTTTCCATTAACTCCTTTATGGCTTCATTTCTTAAAGTAGAAGCCCCAACCCCTACTGGATCAAGGATTACTGGAATTCCTTTTTCATTTGCCGCCTCACCTGCTTTGATCATAGAACCAATGGTTCTTTTATTTAAAGTACCTATATTGATATACAATACACTGCTTATAGCTACAATATCTTCTACCTCTTCAATATCATCTGCCATAAGAGGAGAACCCCCAGCTGCTAAGACAATATTTGCACAATCATTCACCGTTACATAATTGGTAATATGATGTACAAGGGGTGGATTCTTTTCTAGGTTTTCTAATAATTTTTCAAACATGCTAACATCTCCCTTCAAAAAATATATAACCTTATTCGTAGCTCATATCCCAAAACTTCATTTCATAGTCACATGCGTTAATAAAAATCTCTGTTAATTTTTTTTCTTCTGTTTCATCTATATCCTTACAAAACCTGTCTATAATTTCACAAGAACGGACGCTAAAATCTTCAAATTCTGCTCCTGCGTAAGTTTTAATCCAAGGACCATAATAATTATCTTCTAAGTTTTCACATTGCTTTTCTAATGTTTTCCCAATATGTTCATATACCAATGTACAAGGTAGGGCAGATACAAATATTTCCTTAAAATCAGGGTGCCCCTTTTTTGTAAACTCTAGCATATAATCTAGGTAATTTCTATTAGCCGATTTTATTTTCATATGATCTACTTTATATACATCAAGATCATAATCCTCTAGATATTTGGTGTGCATATTCGTCTCATCTGATACGACAACTCCAATACAAGTATGTAAAAATTGTAAATCACCAACTTCATTGACTAACAAAAATGCACTTGCATATACTTTTGCATAATCTTTTAGATACAAAGAATCTTGAATGAGATAATTTCTAAATTTCTCTCTACTTAAAGTTCCCTCCTTCATGTCTTTTATGAAGGGGTGCTTCATATAATCTTCATAATATTTTTTTACTCTTTCATTTTCAATTAATCTTTTTGAAAAACTCATATTTTCACCTCTATTTCACCAAAGCTTTTTTTAATTTGTTGAGTGGCAATAAGGATAATACTACAATACTTAATGAAGCTTCTACCCCATACCCTAAAAAGTTGTACATCATAGAATAAAGGAATGGATTCATTCCTTCTGGAGCAAATTGTCCAAAGAAAATAGCCCCTGAAAAAACACTAAAGAAGGTAGATACCAATGAAGCTACTATAGCCCCTTTCATTATTTTTGACTTTGTATCTACTCCAAACAAAGGAGTAAAAGCAACGGCCATCATGGCACCATAATAATCTAGTGGAAGCTGTAATGGATAATAAGGGGGTTGAATGATTATTTTTATACTAGCAACAACAATGGCACATAATATTCCTTCCTCCATGCCAAATAAAATAGAAAGAAGCATAATTGGAAGAATGGAAAGGAGGCTGCATCCTCCCCCTTGAGGAAATGGAACTAATTTAATCATGTAAAGGACAATAGTAATAGCCGAAACAATCCCTATTCTAGCAATAGATTTTGCTTCTAATTTCACACCTTTTAGCTTGATCATACTGGCAATAAAAATTGTTACTGAAAATAGTACAGCTAAAACAATAACGAAATTCATAAAAAATTCCTCCCTTTAGGGATATGACTTGATCCGTGTGAAGTTTTTTGTGTAAATAAAAAGCATGTTTCCTAAAAAAGGGAACATGCAGATCATTTAAAATATCTCCCTACGCTAGCATTACCTAGATCAGGTTATAGAGTCTTCATCACATTAGATTTCATCTCAGCCTGCTTGTACAAGCTCCCCTTTTTGTATTTAATTATAGTTAAACTTATTATAATCTTTTTTAGGGTGTTCGTCAATTGGCTATCAATTCTTCACAATAGCAACAATCTATCCTATTAATTGTTCGTGAAATTAAAATTAGATAACTCAACTAGTAATTATTCCTATGTTTTACAATTTTGTAAAAATAGTATAATATATTTATATATATCAATGCAGAAGGAGTATCTAATGAAAAAAGTAAATACAACAATTATAAGTCTAATCATTTTATTCATGGTTTTAATACCTACATATGGATTTGCTGAGCAGAAAAGTGTTCCAGTAACTTTGCCTGATTTTCCTATAAAGCTCAATGGTTATCTATTAAATAATGGATTTAGGGAATATCCTCTAATACAGTATCATGACACCACTTATATGCCTATGACTTATTATGATGCTAGGTTTTTAGGAATAGAAACAAAGTGGAATGATCAATATGAAAAGATTTTTACACTCAATAAAACAGATGTCACAGCAGGTTATAAAGATCTTAAGAGAAAAAGAAAGAATAAAAAAGTAGATAGGGCAATGCTTTCAACTTCAACGATTATGATAAACAATCAAATAATTAATAAAATACCACCCTTTCTTTTATATAGAAATGTAACCTATGTGCCTATAATGAAAAACTTTTGTGAAAAAGAGTTTGGTTGGGTATGCAAATTTGATCGTAAGAATGGACTTGTAATTGATTCTCCAAATAAGCGATTGCAAAAGGATTCATTTAACAATAATTCTATTCATTCCATCATTATTGTTAATGACTTTTGCTATTATGCTGGAGAGGAAGGTGTCATCTACCAATCACCTATTCATGACTTAAGTAAACAAAAAAAAGTCTATCAACTCCCTATGTGGTCTTATGGAGATGATTATGTGATTCCTTCCTTAAGTGAAGAAAATAATGAAGCCTATCTTACTTATCATCAGGGTGGTGCTGTCATGGGAACAAATTATCATGTCCACTTAAAAGAAGATGGTACCTATGAAGAAGATACTTATTATGGTGTAATTAAAAGATTTAAAGATGTAACCATAAAAATATATCAAGGTCCTCAAAATAGGGGAGATAATCTTTGGATAAAATACGAAAATGAAGAATTTAAAAAAATAGGAAATCCTGAATATTTATATGGTTGTTCAGATGTTGGAGATTGTGTCTATTTAATCAATGATTCTCTTTATTTAATAGGTGCTAAAACAGAAAAAGATAAGTATCTAAAGGGAATCTGTAAAGTAAATATCCATACAGGTACTACATCGAAGATTAGTAACTTAGAAATAGGCTCCTTTACTATTGAAGGAGATTATATTTATACCATTAGTGCGGGGAAAATTTATAAAATTTCATTGATCAACGGTACAGAAGAATTATTAAAATCAGAAAAAGCTTTAGCATATGATTTTAAAATACAATCTTTAGGTGAAAATATCTATTATGTACATAGTCTAAATGAAGATAACTATGATGATAGAAGGTTATATAAAATAGGTTCCTCCCACCCCTTAAATCATGGGCATAAAGTAACTGGAATAAAAATAGAAGATGATTATTTGATTGCTACCTTTAAAGAAGAAAATAATAATCCCTACAGAATCATTCTATATAATAAAGAAGGGAAAATAGCTTTTAAAACATCAGATGTTGCTGACATAAATGCTATATCCATAGAAAAGGGTATCCTTAGATATGTTGAAAATACTACAAAAAATATGTATTCCATTAATTTAAATGAGTAAAAGATGAGAGGTTATCTATTTAGGTAGATAACCTCTTAATCATCCCCCCTACAGCAATGTCTTTAAAATTTGTGTCTTTTCTTTCAACTGCTTTAGATTTAAATTAGTCATGACAATAACAGGTTTTTTATAGGCATGATTGTCAGTTCATGGTAGAATATGTATATTATAAAGATCATTTTGAAAGGAGCATTTTATGAAAAACATCAAATTTTGTAGAACTTGTTTACTCATCATTGTTATTTGTTCTTTAAACTTTTCAGCTGTATTTGCATCAAGTCATGTGAGTCAAAATATATATTTTAAAAGCGTCAATAAAAAGGTATCTACTGTCCTCTTAGATATTAACAATCTTACTATAAAACCTAAAGTAGCAAGGGCGCATAAAGGGATTACCCTAGCACAAGATCTAAAATCTATGGCTAATTTAAATAAAAACCCTGATTCAAAAGTTATAGCAGGAATCAATGGTTCATACTTTAGTTCGTATAACAAAAATCCCCTTCCTTATGGAACCATTATAGAAGATGGCAAGGTATTACATATAGGAAACTATGGCTGTGTCATTGGATTTACAGAGGAAAATCAGGTAATCATAGATCAATTAAATATCACTATAGACGGCTATATAAACGGAGAGTTCAGGTATTATGCCTGGGGACTCAATCACCCTAGAACAGAGACGGATGCAATAGTTATATTTACACCAGAATATAAAGATAAAATTTCTGCTTCAAATGGAAAAGCTGTAGTAGTTAAAGAAGGCCTGGTTCAATCAATACTTACAGGCAATAATGATATATATGTTGGAGAAAATCAGATTGTAATTCTTTTTAATGAAAATGTAAGTCATTTAGCAGATAGATTTAGAATAGGTGATTCTGTATCCTATAAAACAAATTTTGAATCTAAAAATATAGATCAAAATAACCCTGATAGTGTAAAATGGGAAGACGTAAAATACGCAGTAGGCGCAGGACCAAGTTTACTCATCAATGGTAAAATCACAGCTGATGGACTATCAGAAGGATTTTATGAAGCCAAAATCAATACAGCAAAAGCACAAAGAAGCTTTGTAGGAGTAACTTATGATAATAAGATCATCATAGGAACTGCTCCAAGTATAACCATTAAAGATCTTGCTACTATTTGTACTGAAATGAACTTAAAAAGTGCCATGTGCTTAGATGGAGGAGCTTCATCTTCTCTTTTATACGAAGGTAAATATATTACACACCCAGGAAGAAATGTTAATAATGGACTTATTTTTTTAGAACAGCAAGTGATAGATCAATGTTCTAAATAACTCAACTGAGCCTGTAAATATTTTGACAGCGTCATCCCTCATGCTCATATTTTTCTTGATTTATCAATGATTATTCTTTTTTTTTGAAGTTAAGTTGGTGTTATTAGTTTTTTAAACATTCACAAGCAAGCAATTTACAACTATTAGATGAACTTATTCAAAAATAATAACACCATAATGGATATCATGCAAATACTTCTTACAAAAGAAGCAGTTATTTTCTTAGGAATGATCAAAGTTATGAATATGGTATTTATCTTGAGTTCAATATTGAATCTTTAGCAATTCGATAAATTGTCAAACACACATTTTGATGATGAGCCTTATTAAACTTATCAAAATTTTTATAAATATCCAAAACCAACAAGAAAAGCACCCTAAAATACGGGTGCTTTCCTCTATGATAATTTTCTCTTTAATTTTATAATTTGCTTCCATTTTCAATCATAAATGATCTAACTTTCTGTACATCTACTGCTTTTGGCATAATATTTTCTTTTATACAAAGTACTGCTGCATATCCTGCTGCAAGTCCTTCTTCAAAACATTGTGCTACAACCCTTGCTGAAGCTAATGCTTCATGTTCAGCAGAAATACATCTTCCTACAGTCATCATTCCTTCGATTTTTTGTGGAAGCATTACTTCAAATGGAATTTCATAAAAATCATCATCTAAATTCACAACTTTTACACCTTTACTTCCTCCATGAATTTCAATTGGCCAAGCACTTTTAGCAATAGCTGTGTCAAATTTCTTTGCATTTACGACATCTTCATTTTTTAATGTATATTCACCTAAAATAGTACGCCCTTGACGTATACCTATTTGTGAGGCTGTATCAATAATATATGCATCTTCAAATCCTTCAAGATAGTCCTTTGCAAATCTTTCGTACTCTCTTATTTGCTCTCTTCCTGCAAATTCTGCATATGTTAGATCATTTGTTTTTGTAGGATACAAAACTTGATCATTTTCTCCTATAATTGCTGTACAATTCATCATAGCTTGATCTTTACGAGGAAGTGGAAATATAAAAGGATGTTTTCTTGGTAAATGATATTTCCCTGTTGTATCCGCTTCAGTAACTATTTGCCATATGTCTTCTAAAGAATATTTTGAAGCCTTATCCCAATCAACATTTGCCATTCTAAAAGCCATGGTCATAGCCTGAATCACATGATCTTTTCCATAAACATAAGGGGCTCCAGCTTTAGCCGCTACATCTCCATCTCCTGTGGCATCAATAAATATTTTGCCCATAATAGCACTTCTTCCATCTTTGTTTTCTATAATAATGCCAGTAATCTTATTTTCTTCCATTATTACATCTACAAAAGATGTATGAAGCAATACCTTTACATGAGCATTTTTTATTAATTGATCTGCTGTTTCTTTCCATATAAATGGATCATGTGGTGCTAATGCAGTATGTCCAAATTTAACTTTTTCAACGATTCCCTTTTTTTCCTTTAATAAATCTACAAATCTTCCTGCAAAACCATATACAATCTGCTCTATATTTCCATTTTCTGTAGAGGTATATAATCCTCCAATGGTACCCGAATATCCGGCAACATTTGCTCCTCCAAAAAATCCGTTTTTTTCTATAATCAAGGTTTTCATGCCCTGTTCTCCAGCAGTAACAGCTGTAGCCACACCAGCAGGTCCTCCTCCAATTACTACTACATCTATACTATCTATGATTTGAATTTCTCTGTCTTTTTCCAAAATAGAATTCATCAAAAACTTTCCCCTTCTAAAAATATTTATTCGTCTAAATCTCTTCCTGTTGCTTTTTTAAAGAATTCTTTATTAATTTCTATTCCTAATCCAGGTTTGTCGCTAACCTCTATTTGTCCATCTATAATTTGAGGTTCATTTTCTGTAAGACTTGTTATGAGTGCACCTTTCCAAAAATCTGGATGTAAATATTCAACATACTTTGAATTTCTATTGGATATGGCAAAATGTCTACATGCAGCACTTGTGATTCCTGTTTTCCAATTGTGTGGCATTAATTGAGCACTATGTAAATCACAAAGTTCTCCAATTCTTATTAGTTCTGTTATTCCACCACATCTGTTATAATCAGATTGGACAACAGATATTCCTGTTTGTTTTAACCATTCTAATGCTTCAAATCTAGTGGTTGACATTTCTGCCCCACAAAGTCTTGTATTAATTGATTGAGCTAATTTTCTATGACCTTCTAAATCATCATGTTGTAGACACGCTTCAGCAAAATAAATATCAATATCTTCTAATTGTCTAAGAGTCCATCTAGCAGCTTGCCAATCTGTCCATCTATATAGGAAATCTACCATCATATCAATTTCAAAACCTATTAATTCTCTTAACTCTCTAAGATATGCTACAACTTCTTTATCTGTAACTTGATCATTAGGCATAACAGTTACTTTTATAGCTTTAACATTTCTTTCTTTTGCTTTTTCAATCATTGGTTTATATACTTCTATAATGTCCTTTAACGGAGCATCTGCATTGATTGATGGATAAATACTAAAGTATGGCGTTACTTTTTCTTTTTGAGCTCCACCCATTAATTTATATGCAGGAACATTATGTTGTTTCCCTGCTAAATCATATAGTGCCATATCAATTCCTGAAATAGCAAATAGTCCTAATCCTCTCATGCCAACCCATCTACTTGCATCATACATATCATCCCATATAGCTCTAAACTCTATTGGTTCTCTACCTATTACTTTTTCAGTTAAATTCGTCCACCACTTATGCTCTGTTTCCATCTCTGAAAAAGCTTTCATACACTCTGGTGGTCCATCTGCTTCTCCAATTCCATATCTTCCTTCTTCATCCGTAACTTTTACAATTACAGTATTTTCACTCCAGTTCGTTGCTTGTACATTTACAGGTATAAATTCTACAGAAACAATTTTTCTTCCCATTTTTTTATCCCCCATTCATATGTTTATATTTCAGTATTGTTTAAGTGTGGATAATCTTGCTTTAGCCACTTAATTAGACATACAGACATGATTATATATAAAATGATCATTGGAAATCCTACTAAAACACACATTGATTTAATCGTATTAATAGATCCTCCCATAAAGAATGCTGCCATACTTACAGCTGCTACCCCTACTGTCCACGCCATTCTTACTTTTACATTAGGTTCTGCATCTGCATCTAACTCTTTTGTTGTCATCATAGATACTGCAACTGTTGCTGATGTCATTGTTGTAGACATTAGGAAAAATTCAACAATCAAGAAAATAACTAGTATAATAGGTCCTAACGGTAAAGACGATATCATTTCAATAATTGCAGATGATGCTCCCATAGTATTCATCCATTCTATGATTGGTAATTCACCTGTCAATTGTCCATTTACTGCATATCCTCCAAATATTGCAATGAAGAATGCACAACCTGCTGCACCTGAAGTAATACAAGTTAGTATTAATTGCTTAATTGTTCTACCCTTTGATATACGTGCTAAGAATAATCCCATCATTACTAGATATGCAAAGTACCAAGCCCAATAATACATTGTCCATGATTGAGGAAATCCTGATTTTTGAACTGGATCTGACCAAAGACTCATTCTAAAGAAGTTTGTACTTAATACCCCTAAACTATCAACAAAATAGGATACGATAAATCTAGTTGGTCCTACAAGTAAAACAAATCCACCTAATGCTAAAGCTGTATATACACAAATATTTGATAATTTAGCTACTCCTTTTTTCATTCCGGCTAACATTACAAAACTATAGAAGAATACAAATGCTAACACAATCCCTACTTGTAAATAAATATTATTAGAAATTCCAAATATTTTATTGATTCCTGCACCTAATAAATCCACAGTAAATCCCATAGAAGTAGAAAATGCACCTAGTGTTCCAAAGATAGCAATAATATTAATCGTATACCCTATCCATGAATTTACATTTTTCTCACCGATTACCTCTGAACAAAGAGCACTCAATCTTAAGTTTCTGTTCTTTCTTTTGTGTAGATAATAAGCAAATGGAACTGCTGGTAAACAATAGATTGCCCATGCAATTGGACCCCAGTGGTAAATAGCATAGGTTGTTAACCATTGAGTTGCTTCAACAGAACCTGCTTTTGCAAACATTGGTGGCGCTTGCAAATAATACATAGGCTCTCCCATTGCCCAATAAATAAGACTTGCTCCAACCCCAGCAGTAAACATTAAAAATGCATATGTTGCATTAGAAAATTCGGGTTTATCACCTTTATCTCCTAATTTAACGTTTCCATACTTTCCAAGAGCTAGCCATAATAAAAATAAGAAAGCTCCAAGAGCACCCATTTGAACTAGCCATCCCATATCATAAGTTACCCACTTTTGCCCTGCACTAGCTACTTGCAAAGTTTTTTCTGGAAGGAATACTGCAAATCCTAAGATTAAAAATGTAAATATAATTGCTGGCCAAAATAATTTACTGTCTAAATTGCTTTTCGTACTTTTAGAAATCATAATTTCCTCCTTATGGTTTGTTGCTGATATATCAGCTTTTTTTATTAAAAAAAGATCAAAAAAATCTTTTTTAATAACTTTTTTTTAAAAACCTTTTCCTTATACTTAAATTTTTAAAAAAATTGTATCTTATTCACTAACTACTAACCATGGTTATTTATGAATCTACTTTCATTTTGTATTTGATATCCTTAGTGAATAAACAATATATCTTATATATATCACATAATATATCACGTAATATATTAGATGGCTTTATTATATTCAATTTCTTTATTAATTGCAAGTACATTTTTATATTTTCCCCTAGATTTCGATTTTTTTTGATATTTATTTTACTTTTCTTGTTATTTTCCAAAAAGATAAAAGGTATTGTATAGTGTCTATACAATACCTTTTATCTTTTTGGATACATATACATATCAAATTTTAATTTAGTAAGCTTTTCTACACAGTCTAATAAATAATCTGACTTTTCTGCTGCTAAGATTTCATCACCTGATGCTACAGCTCTCATAAGATCACAATGAGCATAATTAATTTCTTTCGTAAGCTCTGGATCTATATTATATTGCATATAATATAATCTTCTTGCTAATGCATGAAGAGGACTAATGGCACTTGCAGCATAATGATTTCGTGCACATACTCCAATAAATTCATTAAATTCATTGTCAATTTCAATAGCTTTTAACTCATCTTTTTCATTTGTCACCTTTTCATAATCATCTGCTAATTGTAAAAATTTATCTCTTTCAGAAGGTGTAGCAAATCGAGCTGCTCGTGTTGCTATTAATTTTTCAAGGAGACGACGCACCTCTAGCTGTAAAAAAAATTCTTCTACTTTTAGTTCCGTTACTAAAACCCCTCTACGTGGTATAATCGTCAATAAATGAGCCGCATCTAATCTTTGAATTGCCTCTCTTACTGGCATTCTTCCTATTTCTAATAGCTCGCTCAATTCTTTTTCTGTCCATAAACTACCTGGTTTTAACTGTAAGGTAATAATCATAGTTTCTAATTTTTTATATGCAATCCCTGCAAGTGTTTCTTTATTTTTACTTTTTTTTAAAGCACTTGCTTTATTTTTCTCCATATCATCTATTTTTTTATTTTCAAATTTCATATATACTTTCCTTTCAATATAATCTCCTATATTCAATATCCTAATGAAAATGTTTCTTAAACAAGTATATAATACATTATTCTATTCGTAAAGGATAATTATAACACGCTAAAATACCAAATATCTTAATCTAATTTCTTCTTAAATCTTATAGATGCAACAGATCATATCTTCATCCTAGCCCCATTATACTGTAGCCACTCACTTCGTTTTTTGTAATCAGGTAGGATTTTTCCTACTAGTCTCCAAAATGATTTGGAATGGTTCATGTGCATTAGATGACACATTTCATGTACTACAATATAATCTATTACTTCGATAGGCCCCATGATCAAAGTCCAATTGAACTCTAAGTTTCTATTAGAATGACAGCTTCCCCATTTGTCTTTTGAGGCTATGACTTTGATCTCTTTTGGCTTCACCTTAAAATGTTTTTGATAATAAGTCACTCTTTGTTGGATGGTTTTTAGACATTTTTTTCGGTAGAATTTTTCTAAAGCCTTATTCAATATCTTCTTTTCACTGCTTTTAACTGTAATGAAAAATGTATCTTGCTCAAAACTGATCTTATCTTTTAGGATACTTTCATCTATCATTACTTCCACAGGATATTCAGATCCTAAATATAAAAGTCTTTCTCTATTTTTATTATTTCCCTCTTTGATGAGTTCATGTTTGTTTCTCAGTTCATTTAATTTCTCCAAAATCAAAGATGCTTTTGATTTAACCAAATCGACAATAGCCTCTTCATTAGTACCTTTTGGTGCTAGTACTTTTACCCGACACGCAGGGTCGATTTCAATCTGTACAGTTTTTCTTTTTCTATATTCTATGGTAAATGTAATAATGTCATTATTATATTCTATTTGCACAAACATCCTTCTTTCTATCTATTGATTGAGGTAGGTAAGTATCACATCCTACCTCATTGTTATTTTATCAAAAGTAGTGGCTTTGTACTAGAAATTATCCTTCTAAAAAAAGATAGATTATTTCTTTCATATAGAAATAATCTATCTTTTTTTTAGAATTTATTTACCACTTATAAACATGATTCTATTATATCCTCTGTCTACTACATATACATAATCTTTATCATCTATTGCTATTCCATATGGAAACTTGAACAGATTTTGTCCATCTTCAGAAAGTACCCATTCAGCTAAATAATTCCCTTCTGAATCAATTTTTTGTATCCTCTTATTTCCATAATCTACTACATATATATTTCCTTTACTGTCTACCGCTACGCCACTTGGTTTTTTAAATTCTCCTGGATTTGATCCAAGTTTCCCAAATTGTCTAATGAATTTTCCATTTGAATCATATTTAAATATTTTATTTTCTTCTTTATCTGCTACATATACATTTTTATATTTATCTACAGCTACTGCACTTGGTTTACTTAAGTTGATCTCATCTTCATTGCCCCACTCAAGTAAAAAATCTCCTAATTCACTAAACTTTTGTATTCTACCGTTATACATATCTGCTACATATATATTTTGTTCATGATCTATGGCTATATCAGAAGGAGTATCAAAATTTCCTGGTGATTTACCTGCCTCATCTCCACCCCATTCTAATCTAGCATTACCATTTGCATAATATTTAATTATTCTACCTTCTTCTCCAACTACATACACATTTTCCTCATGATCTACTGCTACTGCACAAGGTTCTAGAAATGTCTTGTCTCCCCATTTTGTAATGTTTCCCCACTCTAATATATATTCTCCTGAAGAATTAAACTTTTGTATCCTCTTATTACCTTGATCTACTATATATATATTTCCTTTATGGTCTATAGCTATATCCATTGGACATTCAAATTTTCCACCTACTGTATCTGCACTTCCCCAATCTAGGACGTAGTTCCCCATACTATTAAATTTATGTACGCTCCTATATGCCTTATCTCCAACATAAATATTTTCTTCATTATCTACTGCCAATCCACCAACTGCATACCAGCTATTTTTATATTTTTTAAACTCTGAAATAAACTTTCCAGATGAATCAAATTTTTCAACTAGACTATTATTTTCATCTAAAACATATATATATCCTTTATTGCTTACTTCCACATTTACAGGTCTAAATCTATTTGATTTTAACACACTCATCTCTAGTAGAAAATTTCCTGATCTATCAAGCTTTTGTACCCTTGCATTTTCAGTATCTGCTACATACATATTGCCTTCATCATCTACTCCTATATCACTTGGTTGATTGAAATTTCCACTTTTATCCCCGAAACTCCCCCACTGAGCTACTAAATTTCCTAATGGATCAAATTTTTTAATCTGGTTATTTCCTGTATCTGCAACATATATATATCCCTTATGATCTACTTCTATATCATTCGGTTTATTAAGTTTTCCTTTTTCTCCAAATTCTAATATGAGTTTGCCTAATAAATCATATTTTTGTATTTTATTATTTTCTTTATCTGCTATGTATATAAATCCTTTATGATCTATTGCTATTCCACCAGTCTCTTTATATTTAAATGAATCATTTTCTTGCACATCTGATTTTAGATCTAATTTAGATATGTTATTGCCTAGTTGATCCATTGTATAAATCACTTGCTCACTTGGATCTTGTATATATACATTTCCATTATTATCTGTTTCTACATCTCTAATATCTTCAAAATAATACTGCTTGCCTTTAGGAAGGAATTTTGTAAATTGACTATCAAAGTCTGCATATACAGTCGTTGCTAATAACTGTATTGTCAATAATATAATGCTAACCGTAACTTTATTTTTAGAAAAATTCATTATTTTTCTCCCTTCTAATCAATCATTATTGCTGCTTTTTTTATATTTATTTTTGTAAAAAA
The DNA here is from genome assembly GCF_019884785.1 of Crassaminicella profunda. GTDB lineage: Bacteria > Bacillota > Clostridia > Peptostreptococcales > Thermotaleaceae > Crassaminicella > Crassaminicella profunda. Next base: position 652,064 of record NZ_CP082326.1, on the reverse strand, counting down.
ACATTTCTACCTCCTCCATAAATATAGTATCTTCTACTATCCATAGAATGATTTTATAGAAACATTACATATCCCCTTTTCGACAAAAGCAGTTAATTTCCTCCATTTTTCTATTTTTATGAAAAAAAAGAAGACATTTCCTCCCTTTCGAAGTACTCTATCTTCTTCCTCAAAGCACAATATTTTTATTTTAAGCTCTTACATAGGACAAAGAACCGTTCCCTATCACCAAAACTGAACAGCCAGGTACCTATTTTCTCAATAGATCTACATCTACTATTCCATTTGTAGAGTTTATTGTTTTTCTTGTTGCACTTTTAAATCCACTCCTCAAAGCTGCCTCACTTACTTGACCTTGATCTAAATGAAAATCCACACCCTTTAAAACACTTGGAAACCATCCTAAAACCATTTGTTCAGGTTTTGTTCCTTCCTCTACAAGCCCCTCAGAAATAGCCATAAACACGCCACCATCATTTAGACTATCATATATTTTTTTAGTTACTACATCTAAATTATTTTTAGCAAAATTAAGGGTTCCAATAGCTAATACAAAATCATAATTATTTCCAATATCATCATTTATATAGTCTCCTGAAAGGGTACTAAACCTTTCTTCCATTTGATACTCTTCTATACATTCTTTCGTAATGACAATGGTTTCCGGTGTATCAAATACTACCCCTTCAACATCCTCCTTTTCACGTCCTATGGCTATACCTATAAGTCCAGGTCCACCTCCTAAATCAAGTATTTTCTTAAATCCTTTAAATTCAGGTAATTCTTTTACTAACTCGCAAATTTCTTTAGCACGACCGATCCGCTGACTTTTCTTTAAAATCGAAGTATAATCCCCATACATTTTATGAGCTTCAAGTCCATCTTTATCCTTATATAAGCTCTTACCACCTTCTTTTATAGCCTCAACAATATCCTGATCACTAAGGGTAGATACAAGTGTAAGATCATATCCTATGATTAAATCTCCAGCAAATCCATCTGAATTTTTAGAAAGATATAAATTTGAAATTTCTCTATTTTTGTATCTCCCTAATTTTTTTTCAAGTAAATCTATACTCGTCAACGCATTTAATATATATTCTGTGTTTTTAACATCATACTTCATTTTTTCTGCAACTTCTTTTGCTGTCTTAAATTCTTCTAGTTGCGTAAATAAGTCAAGTTTAATAGCTGCAAATACTATTTTTTTCTTTAATTCATCGAGTCCCATATTAAATAAATATTTGTGTTGATCCTCTACTTTCATAAAAGGTTTCATAATAACTTTTCTCCTCTCTATATAACTAATTCTTTTAGCTTTTCATTTTCCTTATTAGACTTTATTCCAAATTTCCAATTACGAGCCTTTTGTCGCCTATTCCAAAAATCTGCATATATTCCGTTTTTATTTAAGAGTTCATCATGTATGCCACTTTCTACAAGCTTTCCTTCTTCTAATACAAGAATCTGATCTGCTGCTTTTATTGTGGATAATCTATGGGCTATAACGATTAATGTTTTATTTTTGATTAATTCATTAATAGCTTGTTGGATCTTTTGTTCATTTTCAGGGTCAATACTTGCTGTTGCTTCATCAAGCAATATAATGGGTGCATCTTTTAAGATCGCTCTAGCAATAGAAATTCTCTGTTTTTCACCACCAGATAAAGTAGACCCTCCTTCACCAATCATTGTATCGTAACCATCTTCAAGCTCCATAATAAACTCATGGCATCTAGCCTTTTTGCAAGCCTTTATGATTTCTTCCTTTGATGCATTGACTTTTCCAAATTTAACATTATTATAAATGGTATCATTAAACAAATATACCTTCTGAAAAACCATGCTCATATTCGATAATAAACTATTGCAAGTCATTTCTTTTACATCTACTCCACCTACTAATACTTTTCCTTTTTGTACATCCCAAAATCTTGCAATCAGATTCGCTATAGTAGTTTTTCCACAACCAGATGCACCAACAAGTGCCGTCATGCTATGCTCCGGTATCTCAAAGCTTACATTTTTTATAATCTCTTTTTGTTCATAGGCAAAGGATACATTTTCAAAGGCTATATCAAATCTATTAAGCTTTATATCTTTCCCATTTTCATCAATGATTTTAACATCTTTTATGGCATCGTATCGATCAAGCCCCGCTTCCATGATTCTAATTTTAACGGTTAAAGCTCCTAAAGCTTTAACAGGTAAATAAAGCTCGAAAATAAATATGATCATCATAAGCATGACCTGCATGCTTAAGGTTCCATTCATACAATAACTACTTACTAAAAACACGGTCCCCGCAATTCCAATTGAAAAACAAGTTTCATATTTAAACAAGATTGGAATAAAGGCTTTTTCAAATCCAATTAAACTATCTCTGGCTTCTTTAAAAGATTCTTTGGTAGCTTTAGATTGATCTCCTGTCATATTAAAAGCTTTGATCACAGATATTCCTTGTACATATTCTAAAACACTAGCAATTAGCTTTGCTTGAACTTCTGCCTTTTTACCTGATTGCTCCTTTGCAATTCTCTGAACTTTTTGAAGTACGATCATTGACAAAAGACTCACTACAATAGACACCAAAGCAATACGATAATCTAAAATCAAAAGAAATATGCATCCTATTATGATGGATGAAAAACCATTAACCACTTTATCGATTGTATTCATAGCAAACATCTCAATAAAGGTAAAATCTGTTGTTACAACGGAAGAAATATCTCCCATTTTTTGATCATTAAAAAAAACCATTGAAAATCTTTTGAACCGATCCCCTATACTGATTCTCTCTTTTTCAAAAATTTCATAACCTGTAGCACATTGTAAAATATATACAATCCGTTTACTTATATATCTACCAATTACCCCTACCACTATTAATGCGCCACTCATCCAAACATCCTTAACGGCAATTGTTTTGTCAACTATTTTTGTTAATACAAACAACATAGCAAAAATAGGCATATTCATAAATATTCCTTCAAAAAAACCAAAAACACAAGCCCATTTTATTCTTTTTGCATCATGCTCCTCAGCAAGGATTAAAACTCTTTTTATAATGCTAAACATTATATATTCGCCTCCTTAGCCTTGATTTCCCAATCATTAGCTTCTGTATGCGCTTTCCACATAGATTGATAAAGCTTTGATTTTTTAAGCAGTTCATCATGGGTACCCTTCGCTGAAATCTTACCCTCATCCATAACAATGATATTTTCTGCATGAACAATTGTAGACAATCTATGGGCAATTACAATAAGCGTTTTTCCACCAATCAAGCCATTTAGTGCTTCTTGAATCTTATCCTCATTCTCTGGGTCCGTAAAAGCTGTTGCCTCATCAAGAATGATAATGGGAGCATCTTTAAGAAGAGCTCTTGCAATGGATAATCTTTGCTTTTGTCCCCCAGAAAGTTTATTGCCCGCATCTCCTATATTTGTATCATATCCATTTTCTGTCTGCATGATAAAATCATGACACTGGGCTATTTTAGCCATTTTTATGACTTCTTCATCTGAAGCATCAGGTTTTCCCATACGAATATTTTCCATGATGGATGTATTAAACAAATATACATCTTGTGATACATAACTAATATGATTCATCAAATCTTTAAAAGACATGTCTAAAATATCAATATCACCTATTTTTATCTTACCTCTTTTAATATCCCAAAATCTTACTATGAGCTTTGCTATAGTTGATTTTCCTGAACCAGAAGCTCCAACAAGTGCCGTTACATTATTTTCTTTGGCTTTAAAAGAAATATCCTTTAATACATCTTTTTTTTCATAAGCAAAACTAACCTTTTCAAAGGAAATATCATGTTTTTGAGGCATACTATTTTTTCCCTTATCCATAAGCTCTACCCCATTAAAAACTTCATCTAGTATTTTGCTTTTTTGTACCACCATATTGAATGATTCAGCAAACTCCACTAATCTAACAATAGGAGCCCCTAATCCAATAGATAATAACATACTTAGAATATAGGCTTCTAATGAAAGACTCCCATTCAAATAAAGCATTGCCCCAAAAGGTAATACAAAAATAATCGTGGCTGGTACAATCGTAAAAAAAGCTGCCATATAGGTCCATGAATCCTTATACCAAGCAAGGGTAAATTTTTTATATTCCTTTGCAGATTTTGTATATTTTTCAAAAGAAGAAGTTGTTTGATTGAATATCTTTATGACTTCCATTCCTCCAATATATTCCACTATGTTTGAATTTAAATTAGCTGCTGATTCAAAATAATGTTTACTCTTTTCTTCACTATCTCTCATCATTAATTTAAATATAATGACTCCAATAGGAACATTAATCAATGCTAAAAGAGCCATTCTAAAGTCAACTACAAAAAGAAGGATTATTACAATAATTGGAGTTACTGTATCTGCTATGCCCTCTGGAATCATATGGGCTAAAATATGTTCCATGTCATCAATATAATCAACAAATATATTTTTATATTTACCTGATGTTTTCTTATTAATTTCTCCCATTGGCATTCTGATCATCTTATCTGCTAGTTCATGTCTCATTCCCATAAGCGTATCAAAAGCAGCTTCATGAGAAAATGCCATTGCTTTTGAAAAGAGTGCTGATTTTAAAATCAGGCCTAATAATATAAATCCCGACATGATCAATACATAATTTACACTTGGATGATGATTAGCCGTAAATTCAATAATGATAAAATATACCAATACAAATGGAATCATACCTATCATGGCACTAATTGTTGCTAATGCAGTTGCTAAATATGTTTTGTTTTTAAAATCTTTTGCATATGAAAATATTTTCTTTATCTCTCCCATTTTTACCCCCCTCTTTATTTTTTATATAACCCCTATTAACCAAACTGCGTACATCTTTATTATATATGATATTAATAATCATTTTCAATAGTGCAAGCAAAAAAAATAAAAAAAGATATTTCCTCCCCCTCAGAAGTACTCTATCTTCTTCATTATTTCATTTACTTATAAATAATATCTACAAACTCACAATATGAGTATTTTCAAATACTCCATCCTTCTGCAGTTTTACGAATAGATAAAAATCTTTTGTAAATACCATCTTTCTTGATTAATTCATCATGTGTTCCTCTTTGGGTAATCTGTCCCTCATCTACTACAAGAATCTGGTCTGCATTCTGAATGGTAGCAAGACGGTGTGCAATGATGATAATGGTTTTACCATGAACCAAAGCACTAATAGCCTTTTGAATTGCATGTTCATTTTCCGGATCCACACTTGCAGTTGCCTCATCTAAAATAACAATAGGAGAATTTTTAAGCATTGCTCTAGCTATGGAAATACGCTGTTTTTCCCCTCCAGATAGCGTAGAGCCCCCATCTCCAATAACCGTATCGTATCCATCTTCTAAACTCATAATAAAATCGTGACAGCATGCTTTTTTAGATACCTCTACTACTTCTCCAAAAGTAGCATCAGGCTTACCGAATCGAATATTGTTAAGGATGGTATCATGGAACAAATATACCTTTTGAAACACCATACTCATATTTGTAAGCAAACTATCACAAGTCATGTCTTTTACATCTACCCCTCCTACCTTTACACTCCCTTGATCTACATCATAAAATTTAGCAATTAAACTACATATGGTAGATTTACCACTTCCAGAAGGACCAATGATTGCTGTAGTGGTATTCTCTGGAATGGTGAAGGATACATTTTTTAACACTGCTCGTTTTTCATAGGCAAAGGTCACATCTTTAAACGCAATATCATAGGAAGATAATAGAACCTCCTTGCCACCTTCATCAATAAATTGTGCATTTTCTATCCCCTCTAATTTATCAAAAGTAGCATCAATGATTTCTAATGTATGGGCTGCATTATTTACAGATTCAATATTTCCAAATATAACAAAGGAAAAAATAGACATCATGAGCATAGTGGGTAAATCCATTTCTCCCTTAATAGTAAATAGTGCCGACATAAAAACAATTCCTACAGATGCTCCTTTCAGTGCAAACAGATGCAAACAATTATAAGGAACGTAGTTCTTTTCAATTTTAATATTAATATCCTTACTCATCTTATACGCCTTAGCAATTCCTTCTTTAGAAACACCATCCTGCTTAAAAGCCTTTACAATAGGCATTCCTCTTATATACTCAATGGTAGCTGCAATCATGCTATCCTGTGCCTTTTGATGTATAGGCGCATTTTCATTGCTTTTATTGCCCATTAATTTCAGGAAGAAAGCAGACAATAGTATCCCACCCATTGCAATTAAGGCAATCCATACATTGTAAAATAATAGACAAAGAACCATCGTGAGTGCATTGATATATCCATTTACAACAACATTTACCATATTCATGGCATACATCTCTACAAATGATAAATCTGTTGTTACAGATGACGCAATCTCTCCCCCATTCTTTTTACTGAAAAAACCTAAAGATACCCTTTTTAAAATATCTCCAATCCTAATTCTTTGTTCCGCTATTACTTCAGTACCAATACTTTCCTGTTCTACGGCACGAAGGTACGCAAATAGAAACCTTCCGGCTACTGCAAAAATCATGAATCCTAACATATAAAAGATCCAATCGGACGTGAGTGTTATATGCCCCTTCATATCTTCTATGATAAGATTTAGTCCATATGCAGCTCCCATAATAGGCATAGCTGTAAAAATAGTATTAAAGAAGGCATATACAAAACCTATATATAAGCGTTTTCTACGTTGTCCTGACCACTTTATAATTCTCTTTATTGCTAGAAACATATCACATAACCTCCTCTTCTATATGGTTAACTGCCCACTCCTTAGCACCTATATGAGCTTCCCACATTTTCTTATAAAGTTCACAACCATCAAGTAGTTCCTCATGTGTTCCTGCTTTTTTTATATGTCCTTTTTCCATAACAATAATTTGATCTGCATTTTTGATAGTTGATAGTCTATGGGCAATAACCAATAAGGTTTTTCCTTTCGTAAGGGCTGCAATAGATTGTTGAATCTTATCTTCATTTTCTGGATCAGTAAAAGCTGTTGCTTCATCTAAAATTACAATAGGTGCATTTTTTAAAATAGCTCTTGCTATGGTAATTCTTTGTTTTTCTCCTCCAGATAGTTTTTTCCCTGCTTCTCCAGCATGAGTATTATATCCATCCTCAAGATTTCTAATAAACCCATGACAACAAGCTGCTTTTGCAGCATTTATGACTTCTTCATCAGATGCCTTAGGATTCCCAAGGCGTATGTTTTCCATTAGTGAGCAATTAAAGAGGAAATTATCCTGTGTTACAAAACTTACCGTATCTGCAAGTTGGTTTAATGGCAAGTTTTTGATATTATTTCCTCCTATTTTAATCTCCCCACTATCCACATCCCAAAACCTTGCAATTAGTCTTGCTACAGTCGATTTCCCTCCACCAGAAGGTCCTACCAAAGCTGTAAAACTTCCCTTTGGTAAGGTTGCATTAATATGATGTAATACCTTCTCCTTCTTTATGGATAAATGATCTTCTTTCCTAGTTTTAGGATTATCATAAGAGAAGGATACCTCTTCTAATTCTATATCATATCCATTAAGCTTTACCTGCTCTTCCCGGTTTTCAAGTTCCTTTAGATTTAAAAATTCATCTGCATCCTTCACTGCATATTCAATAGCTTTTGCATCATTGATAAATATTGTAAATTTTGTTAATGGTCCTACAATCCCTAAGGATAATATCAGGCACATAGTAAGTTCTCCTGGATTTAAGCTCCCCTTCATATATAAATCCATTCCCATGGGCATAGTTCCAATTAAGGTAGATGGCAAAACTGCACCAGCAAAATTCATAACCTTCCAAGTGGTTCTAAACCAATTTAGGGTATATACTTTAAAAGCATCTACTGCTTTTTCAAACCTCTCATAGGAGGATGTTGACTGGTTAAATGCCTTGATTACTTCAATGCCTTCTACATATTCTACAATGACACCATTTACATAATTACTAGCCTCCATATAATCAGCATATTGTTTATTAAAATTTTTCATCCCTCTGCCATATATTACAGCTGCAATAGGCACTGTAATTATTGCTGCAAATGCCATACGCCAATTGATCATAATGAGATAACCAAAGATACCTATTGGCAAAAGAAGGTCTGAAATCCCCTCAGGAATCAAATGAGCCAATGGCAGCTCAATAGTTTCTACCCGATCTATCATAACACTTTTCATTTTTCCAACAGTCTCATTCAATACGGTACCAAGAGGCGCTTTCATTAATTGATCTGCCATCTTAAGTCGCATATTTTCTAATATGCTATAGGCTGAACAATGAGCTAGCACAGTAGAGATGGCATAAAATATAAGCTTTATAGTATATCCAACAATACATATGCTAGACAAAAGCAATAACTCCTCTACCGTCTCCTTTCCCTCAAAAAATAAAATGATGATTTTATACACACCTATATAAGGTATGATTCCACCTGCTACACTGATGATAGCGCATATTACTGAAATGATCATTTTCAGTCTACATTCTGTAGCAAAAGATAATACGATTTTCAACCAATTTTTTTCTTTCATTTCATCTATTCTCCTTTCGTGAATTTTTCTGCTTTTAAAGACATATCTTTTCCTTAACACATTTTGCAAAAGTAAAAGAAGTTTGATTCCATTTGTCTTATAAACATAAAATAGGGATGGGTTAACCATCCCTATTTTATGTTTTCTCATTAAGCTTTCCTACTCCATAATGATCATCTTCGCTCCATTTAGACAAGAGATTTTCTATATTGCCGTGGAGATATGCCCATGACTTTCTTAAAAGCTGCTGCAAATTTACTTGAATTATCATAACCTACCCTTCCAGCAATGTGCGTAATATTTTCATTACTTTGGCGAAGCATCAATGCAGCTGCATGCATTCGATAAGAACGTATGTATGCATAAATTGAGGTACCATAGACCCCTTTGAAACAAAGCTTCATAGATGTAAGAGGTATATCAAATCTTGAAGATAATTCATCTAAGGTAAAATGCTTATCTAAATTCTTAGTTATATATTTCATAATGGCTTTTACCCTTTCCACTCTATTCTTTGGGAAATAAAGCCGTTCTTCACCCTTTATTGGCACATCTACTGTACTCAAAAACAATAATAGTTCTAAAACTTTAATTTTAAAATAATCATTCCTAATCTCATCAGGTACTGTATACAGTTCAGAAAAAATATGCTGAATAGACGCATCCGCACGCATAATAAATGTTTTTTTATTCAAAGAAAACTTTTCACGTAAAGCCTTCAGATCAATAGAAAATCCACCCAAAATAGAGGAAAGTGTTTTGCATGCTTCCTCCATATATATGCCAATCGTTATACCATGATAATGACTTAAAGGAAATCCGTATCCAAGGGTATGGTGATCTCTTGTATTGATCTGCAAATCCTGCTCCTTCAAATACATATATGAACCATTCTGAAGCTGCCATTCAATGCGCCCCTCTCGGCAATGATCAATACACAGCATTTCTACTTTTGTCTCAAACTTAGAAAAACAGCTCGCCATATGAAAATCATTATACATTAAATCTATCCCTGGAAATACATGATAGCATGTCATAATGCCCTCTCCCGTAACATCTTCCATTTTATATATGGTACAATCTTCATCTCTTTTTACTATTGTGATATTATTCCCATGAACTACTTTTTCTTCTACTTTTGTTTTCAATCAATCTCATCTCCTAAAACTTCTTAGATGCCTTTCATTTAATATATCATATGAGCTATCAATTTCTCATCCATATATTTTTCAATAACAATAAATATGTTCCTCCCCCTCAGAAGTACTCTCTTCTCAAATAAATTTTAAATAAACAAGATTTTTATATCCTTGCCATGGCTACTATATAATTGGGACTAGCGAATTCATTATAGCCATGTTATAATTTAAATCGACGGGAAAATATTACATTATAGTTTAAAGGAGGAAGATTATGAAAAATTTTAAAATCGTTGCATTTACTCTAATCATGGCATTACTCCTAAGTACTACTAGTGCATTTGCTTGTACTGCTGTTTATGTAGGGAAAGATGTAAGTGCAGATGGAAGTACAATCTTAGCAAGAAGTGAAGATCAAGGTACAGGTGCTTACAACAAGATGTTTAAAGTTGTTGAGAGAGTGGAAAACGTACCTGGTCGTACAATTGATGATGTTAACGGATTTTCTTACAAATTACCAGATACTACTTTCAAGTACACAATCGTTCCAGATTCTACAACCTGTGGAGATGGCCCTTATTTTGGAGCTTGCACAAATGAATATGGATTATCTATTAGTGCAACCGTTTCTGCATCCCCTAAGGAAAACGTTTTAGAAGTAGATCCATATGTTGAAGGAAGTTTACGTGAATCTATTCTTCCTGGTGTCGTAGCTTCAACTGCTAAGACTGCAAAAGAAGGGGTTAAGCTTTTAGCAAACTTAGTTGAAACTTACGGTTCAGAAGAAGGAAATATCGTAATGCTTGCTGATCAAAAGGAAGCTTGGGTATTTGAAGTTTATAGTGGACATTTATGGGCTGCTAAAAAAATGCCAACTGATAAAGTTGCTGTTTTTGGAAATCAATTTATGATCCAAGATTTAGACACAACTGATAAAGAAAATGTCATGTTCCATAAGGATTTATTTACTACTGCTGATAAAAATGGATGGACAACTAAAATAGATGGTAAAGTAAATCTTGCTGCAACTTTTGGAGAACCAAGAGAAGATTATTCTAACATGCGTACATGGATAGGACATCGTTTACTGGCTCCATCTAGTGTAGGAGATTATCAAACAGATACTTATTATCCATTCTTCTATAATCCAGACAAAAAAGTTTCTGCTCTAGATGTTATGGATGTACTACGTAACCGTTATGAAGGTACTAAGTATGATGCTTCTCTTCCAGAGAATAAAGATCTTCGTGTAATCGGTGTAGAACGTCAATCTCAAATACATGTAATCCAAGTTAAAGATAATTATCCAGCTGAAATCTCAGCACTTCAGTGGTTAGCTTTCGGTAATTCTGAACATTCTGTATTCCTTCCAAACTTTAGTGGAATCCAAGATACTTATAAAGCTTACCAAGTAGATGGTGATGATCCTAACTACGATGGTGCATATTGGAAATTCAAGAGAATTTGTGCTTTAGCAGAACAAAATAGACCTTTCTATGGACAAGGTGTAAGAGATTATTGGAAAAACTATGAAGAAGCCTTATATAAAGATATGACAAAAGCTGAGAAAAAGATGATTACTCTTTATGAAAAGAGTCCAAAAGAAGCTAAGGATTATGTAACTAAATTACATATGGATATTGCAGAGAAAGCTTGCAAAGATGCAGATGACCTTTATGATGAATTACTATTCTTTATAATGGATCGTAATGGACGTACAGCTAAAAAATTAGGAGGTCCATTTGTAGCAAGTAGCATGGAAGAAAAATAATCAACTCTCTACTAGTAATAAGAGACAAGTCAATTTTTAGATTGACTTGTCTTTTATTATATCCTCTAGTTATCAATATCTTTGTAGCAGGTTTTATAGCCATGATCATAAGTTCATGATAAAATATGTATATTATAAAGATTATTTTGAGAAGATTATTTTATAAAGCAAAAATCAATACAGCAAAAACCACAAAGAAGTTTTCTAAAAACAACATAAAAAAGGAGGAAAGTCGTTGAAACATTATAGAAAAAGTCATTATTTCAATATGATATTAGTCATCATTATTTCCTATATAGGCATCAAATTCATTGATCATTTTGATATAGTAAGAATGAAGCTCAATCAATTTATAAAGCTCATCTATCCTTTTATCATCTCTTTTTTGGTAGCTTATATATTAAGTCCAGCCATCTCTTTTTTAGAAAAAAGATTTAAGTTAAAAAGAGGGCAAAGTATATTTATTACATACATGGGCATCATTGGGGTAATCCTCATTTTCATAAGCTTTATCTTCCCTATTATTACAAATAGTATTTTAGATCTTTTTAAGAATATCCCAAAGTTTTCAACTACTGCACAAAATTATTTTGACCAGTTGGTAGAAAACAACAAATTATTAGACGTAGGACATTTATCTGAGGTGGTTCAAAATAATGTAAGATCGTACATACCAAAGCTAAGCAATGTTTTGATGAATACATTAGATATTCTATTAAAAGGAACCCTTTCCTTTACAGCTTCTTTTTTAAGTACATTGATAGGATTTATTATTTCTATTTATGTCCTATTTGATAAAGAGAAGTTTGCTTTATTTGGTAAAAAACTTACTTATATTTTACTGAAAAAAGAAAATGGAGATCGTCTCTTAAGCTTTGGAAAAACCCTTCACAAAATGATTGTCATCTACATAGGAGCTAAATCATTAGATTCTGCAATTATTGGTAGTATTGCTTTTATGGGTATGCTTTTTTTAAAGGCTAAATATGCCCTCCTTTTAGCATTAATCGTAGGAATTACCAACATGATTCCCTATGTGGGTCCTTTTATCGGAATGAGTATTGCTTGTGTGATTAATTTATTTTATAGTCCCATGACAGCTCTATGGCTTTTGATTTTTTTAATCCTTCTTCAGCAGTTTGACGGATGGTACCTAGATCCAAAACTAACTGGAGGAAAGGTTGGTATGAATCCTTTTTTAGCCATCCTCTCAGTAGCTTTAGGAGGAGGATTCTTTGGAATACTAGGTATGATTTTAGGAATTCCTATTATGGCTGTGATTAAAATTTATGTGGATGATTTTGTTGAAAGGAAAGGTCCAGGACATTTATAGTCCAGGACCTCTAAACAGCTAAACACTCCTTCATTAATTTTTCAAAAGCAGGAATAGACCTTTCAATCATGTCAAACTTTACACAATAAGAAATTCTAAAATATCCTGGGCAGCCAAAACCACTTCCTGGTACAAGCAATAAATTATACTTAATAGCTCTTTTAACAAATTCTACATCATCTGCTATAGGTGCTTTAGGAAAAAGATAAAATGCTCCCTGTGGTTTTACACACTCAAATCCTAATTTTGTAAGATTTTCATATAAAAAGTCTCTTCTTTTTTTATATTCTTCCACATTTACCTCTGCTTCTAGTGCATCAGCAACAACTTTTTGGAATAATCCTGGAGCATTTACAAACCCCAAAGTTCGATTGCAAAAACTTAAGGCATTTATAAGGATATCTACCTCTTTAATTTTACTGCTTACGGCAATATAGCCTATCCTCTGTCCTGCAAGACCTAATGACTTACTAAAGGAATCCACTATGATTGCATTCGTAAAAATTGAAAGCATACTTGATGGGCGAGCATCATCATAAATGATTTTTTTGTAGGGTTGGTCACTCAACACAAATAGGGTTGTATTATATTCCTTTTCTTTCATTTCTATGATTCTTTTGATATTTTTTAACGTTTCCTCACTATATATGACCCCTGTTGGATTATTCGGTGTATTAATAATGATGGCCTTTGTCTTTTTAGTAATACTTTCTTCAAACTTTTTTAAATCTGGTTCAAAGGTTGATGTATCTGGTGGCACCACTACTGTTTTTCCACCATGATTATCCACATAAAAATTATATTCTACAAAATAGGGTGCAAAAACAATCACCTCATCTTCTGGGTTCAAAATGGCTTTAAAGACAACATTTAATCCCCCTGCTGCCCCTACAGTCATAACAACATGATCCTTTGAAAGCTCAACGCCACTTTCTTTTTGTATAGCTTTTGCGATTTTTTCTCTTACTTCTGGATATCCTGCATTATTCATATATCTATGAAGTCCCGCCTCATCACTTAATACATGGGTTTTCATTGATTCTATCACCTCTTTTGGAGGTTCTGCATAGGGATTTCCAAGACTATAATCATATACATTCTCTACTCCATACTTTTCTACAAGTTTTGCCCCTTCCTCAAACATGGCTCTAATCCAAGAAGATTTTTTTAAATTATTTACTATTTTTTCTGAAAACATAACAACACCCCTTATTATTCATAATTTTAATACTAAGCTAAATCAGGAATCTTTGCTGAATCAAAAACAGCAACCGTTAAAAATGTTCCTATACAAACAATCCATTCTAAGTAGATCACATGTGAAAATATTCTTATGGAAGGCACAAAAGTCCATAATACTAGTACTAGTATACCTACTACGGTAGTATAAAATGCAGAGTGCTTTCTGCATAATCCTGGTGCAAATATTGTAAATAAGAAGGTTACAGTAAATGCTGTAGTTAGACTAAGGGCAACTAGTAATGTTTTAAGGATTCCTACTATGGTCAGTGATAATATAAAAGTCATGATCCCAAGTATGACTACAGTAATTTTGCTCACAATCATAAATCTTTTATCGTCAATATCTGGATTGATAAAACGCTTATAGATATCCTGTGAAAATAATGTTGAAGTCCCTAAAAGTAAATTACATGCCGTTGAAACGTCAGCTGCCCAAAGTGCTGCTAAAGTAACCCCTGCCATTACAGGATTTAATGACATGATAATCTTAGGAAGTGCCATAGTGGCACTTATATCAGGATAAGCAGCCTTTGCAGCAATCCCCATAAGGGCTGCTAAAAAACCTATAGGAAGCATTAATAATCCACCTAAAATAAATCCTCTCTTAGCATTTTTTTCATCCTTTGCACCACAAGCAATCTGAACAGTTGCTTGTAATGATAGGGTTTGTGTAATCATAACAGCAAACCATCCCATGATAACCGCTAACCCTAAGCCCTTTATAGGATGTAGATATGCAACATCAGACGGAATCTTTAATGCAATATTCCTGAGTCCTCCTTGGGAAGAAATTGTAGCAACAGCAGAAAATATAATCCCTATATAGATTAAAGCTACATTTAATATATTAGAAAGTCCTGCAGACCACATACCGCCTATAAAAGTAATTCCTATAAAAACTGCCGCACTCATAATCATTCCAGATTTTAAAGTAAATATGTCCGGCAATAAGGATGTAAGGATGGCTCCTCCTGCAACATATTGTAAAGAAGTAATGACTAGTAGTATGACGATTTGACTAAGTACACAGATGATTCGACCCTTTGTATCATAAAATTTTTCAAAGAGTTCTGGAAGAGTAGAGACATTCAGCTTTCTATATTTTCCTGCTGCAACCAGCCCCATAACTACAGCCCCTGCTCCCCAGGCTACATTGTACCATCCAGCAGCTAATCCCACATCATAAGCTCTTTCTGCAACACCAATGGTTGATGCACCACCTATGGCAAGACCCGTAACAGTAACAGCAATCAAAGGAGTGGTCAGCTTTCTACCTGCCAGCATAAAGCCTTCTGATCCACTTGTAGCTAGCTTTTTAGCATAAGCACTTATAACAAACAAAGCAATTATATAACATAAAACAATGATTAATGGTATATTCATCTTGTTCACCTCTTCAATATTTTTTAGTTTTTTAAATAGGCTGTACACACCTATTTAAAATATTTTGGTGACATGTCATAAATAGAGATCTCTTGATAATTCTATATAAAAAAAAGACCCATTCTAATGAGTCTCTTTTATAAAAAATAGATTCTGATCATTTCAAAATCATTTTTACGAAGGTTCTATTTATATTCTAGAAGGACTCTTTAGAGAATGATATATATTATTTTTGTATGCAAAGAAACAAGCGCTAAAAAAGTAAAAGCCCCAGCTAAAATGATCGTTAAAATAATATATATTCAATTTTAAATTTTTTCTCATTTGCTCTAACATTAAAATCACCTTCGTGTTTGAAATTTATAAATTTTGCGAATAAATTAATACTTATAATATAGAAAAAAATAGTGACTGTCAACAAAAAATACGAAATTTCCCGATATAAGCAATATTTTGGTATTGTTTAAAAAATTTTTAGTAAACTTTTTTATTTTGTATTTGATTTTAGATAAATAAAACAATTATTTAATTGAATCCTTTTTTCATAAGTGTAAAAACAAAAAAAGATATTTCCTCCATAACGAAGTACTCTATCTTCTTCCTGAAAGTACAATATTTTTATTTCAAATAATCATTTCTTACATGTGACAAAGAACCGTTTCCTCTTAATCTATTGGCCCCTAATCCCATAAAAATATTTTATATCTTAAATTTAGATATAGATTCTTGCAATATTTGGGCAATCTCAGAAAGTCCTTCACTAGCATTTGCAATTTCTTCCGTAGAAGCAGATTGTTCTTCGGTTGAAGCCGATGCTTCTTCTGTTCCTGCAGCATTTTGTTGTGCAATAGCTGATAAGCTTTGAATGATATCTAGTATCTCCGTTTTTTTATTTTCCATTTCTGATCCTGCAACATTTAATTTCTCAATGGCTTTTTCTGACACTTCTATTGCATGTGCAATCTCTTTATATTTTATCTCTGTATCTTTTACACTTTCCACTTGTTTTCCTACAATTCCTGATACATTTTCCATGGTTGTTACTGCATCACTAGAATTTTTCACTAACTCTTTTACCACAAAATCAATCTCTTTTGTTGATAATGTTGACTGTTCTGCGAGCTTCCTTATTTCTTCTGCAACAACAGCAAATCCTTTACCTGCTTCACCTGCTCTTGCAGCTTCTATAGCAGCATTTAATGCTAGTAAATTTGTTTGTTGTGCAATAGACGCAATTACCGTACTAGCTTCTCCAATTTTACTAGTGCTTTTGTTCGTTTCCATAATCATATTAAACATATCTTTTGCTGCGTTTCCACTTGTATTGGTTTTTTCAATCAGTTCATTGATTATTAGTAGTCCTTCATCAATTAGTTTAACGACCTTACTAGAAGAATCATTTACATTTTTCATATATCCCTGATTTTTCTCTATTAGACTCCCTAACGCATATGCTTTTTCAGATCCAGCTTGTGTATCTCTTGCTTGATCATTAGCACCTTTAGCAATTTCTTCAATAGTCTTTGCTACTTCTTCTGAAGCGATTGCTGACTGTTGGCAGGTAACAGTTAATTCCTCTGAAGAAGATTCTACCTTATGGGTACCGTCAGCTATTTTCTTAACTAAATCAATGAAGTTTAATTGCATGGTTGCTAATGAATTGGTTATATTGCCAATCTCATCTTTCCTTTTCATGTATTTAATGGCTTCACTCTTTTCATCAAATCTCAAATCATACTTTGCCAACCGATCAATAATAAGTGACAATGTTTGAATGGGTTTTGCTATGGAGCTTCCCATAAAATATATACTAATCATAGAGATGATGAGTATAATCAGTGCTGTAATAAAATTTGAATGTTTCATTGTATTTAATTCACCTAATACTTCTTCTATTGGCGCTGTAATCCCTATTGACCAATTTGTATGGGCAATAGGTGCATATCCTATAATTTTATTAATTCCTTTATAATCGTATTCTCCGCTTCCTTTTTCTCCAGCGATCATTTTTTTCACTAATATTTTAAGATCTTTTAATGATTGATCTTTTTTTAATTCCTCTAACATATCACCGCCTTCAATAACCTTATTTACATCTTTATGTGCAACGATTTTCCCCTCTTGATTAACTATATAAGCATATCCAGTTTTACCTATTTTTATATCTGAAATAATCTGGCTAAAGTTTTTCCCATCACGTACTGCAACTAATACACCTGTAATCTTTCCATTATATTTTATTGGTGTTGCATATACAATGATTAAGGACTGATTCCTTTTACTTACAAGCAAATCAGAAATTGCAGTTTCACCTTGAATCGCCCTTTTAAAATACTCTCGCTCTCTTAAGTCGTATGTTTTCCCATCTGTTCCGATGCCTTCGCCCTCTACATTGACAATATCCATTACAATATGTCCGCTTCTTTTAGCTTCTTCTCTTAATACATCCATCTTATCTTCAATAGGATTATTGGGATTGGTAATTCTACTTTGTGAAGCTACTACTTTTAATTTTTCCATTTCAGTATTAATTCTTTCTGATATTACTTGTGAAGACTCTTGTGAGATTAAGATCAAATTATTTTTAACACTATTTAGTAATGCATTTGATCCATTAATATAAGAAATAATTGCCAAACTGCTACATCCTATAATAACGATTATAGAAAAGTATAGAATTAATTTGGTTTTTAAGCTTTTCATATTTATTTCCTCCTTTCATTTTTGCAATACAATATATAATACTACATTTTTCCAGGAATTTTGTCAATAAATGTCTCATTTTCGTTTATGATAACCTAAAATTACCCTAGTAAAGCAATTCAATTTTCCTTTTTTCAGTTTCGCTATATAACTTTTCCCTCTAAATATCTATATCTACTTATGTAATATATTAGAAACTCCTGTCTTTCAATCTTGTAACTCAATCTAAGTTTTGTGATCCTTAATCCTTAACTATTGGTTAAAAAATAAAAAAAGATATTTCCTCCATAACGAAGTACTCTATCTTCTTTCCTTAACACATAGTCTTTCTTGTCTAAGCTCTTCTTCACCCACATAACACCTTTAAAAATCTTATTATATACACTCCCTTGTAATTCCTTACGTAAGGAGTTTAGAGTTTATCATTGATCCTTATTTTTAGGAGGACAATATCCATGTGTAGGAATAACCAAATCTACAATTTTTTCTGTATAAATACGGCTATGAATGCCAATGGTAAAAACAGCAGTACAATTATTAGGTTTTATGATTGTAATATTGGATGGATTGGTCAAAAACTTATTTGGATTCGTAGGTGTTATGTTAAAACTTCCTGTTGCATAGTTAATCGTATTTCTTTCTGTGTTTAATATTTTAGTAGAAAATATGGCTGTTGCTGAATCTCCTGATTTTAGAGAAGGTAAAGTCCATAGGACTACACCATCATAAGGTTCTCCTGAGTGAACCAAATTACCCTCTGATACAGAAATTGCCTTTATAAAGCTTAATGATAAGGCTAAGTTATCTTGAATAATGATATTATAAACGCTGCGAGGTCCAGTATTTTTTATAGTTAAACTATATTCAACAATATTGTTTTTAGAGGCTCGAATGGGTTCACTAGTAAAATCACTCTCTATTGATGTGTTCCTTTGAAGTTTTTTTATTTCAATCTTACTATCTGTTACATAAATATCCTTTAAAGCATTCACTGGTTGTGCAGGGATTGTAGGAGTTAAAAACCATTTTCCTAATGCTTCATTTGTTTGGATCTCTGTAAATGTGGTAGAAACTATATTGGCAGATGTGATTTTAGCTTCAAATTCATAGGTAAAATCTAAATCTCCATCTTTAGCCTCAGCATATGGAACAACCGGGAAGGTAATTCGTTGCCCCTCAATTTCTACTGGTTCAATGGGGTTCCCATTTAACGTTGCATCATTATCATATGTCTGCCCTATTGGCAAGGTGTCTATAAACTGGCCGTTATACACAATCGTCCCTTTAGGAAGTGTAAAATTAACTGTATACGTGATGGTATCTCCAACAACTGTATAAGTAAAATCAGATGTCTTTTTAACCCTAACGTTTGGATATATATGGACTACTTGGTTGCTTTTAATAGGTCCAAAAGTAATTGGTGTCGTCTTATTGGTATTATAAAGGGCTGTAGCAATATTGGAATCTGTTCCACCTGCCGGGATTCCACCTAATATTTCTATTTGAAAGATCATAAATTCAACTGCTTGAGGGGGTAAATCATCTATCGTCCAAATAACTGTATTATTCGTTTGATTAAATTCAACATTCCCTAATGAAACCGATACTACTTTTATATATTTATCAAACTTACTTAATACATCTGTTATGACAACATCATAAGCAGAAGCTTCTCCAAAGTTGTGTGCTACAAGTCTAAATTCTAATAAATCTCCCACCTCAACAGATAATTCCTTTGTATCAAAGGTTGTTTCTTTTGTAACATTTCTTTGCTCTTTTCCTATGAAGAAAAATGAACTCTTTACGGTTACCTCTTTCGAAGCTGATCCGGGTGTTGCAGGTGTACCCAATGGATCCATATTCCAATTCACATGGACATGATTTGTTTGTATTTGTGTGTATGGAGGAGATAAATTTCCTTTAACAACTCTTGCTTTAAAAGTATAGGTAATAGATGTATCAATACGATCTTCTGTATCAAAAGTGATCTCCTGACCATCAACACTTGGAAATACAGCTACGCCATTTCTTGTGGCTTCTCCCACATAGCTTTGTTGTGGCGGTAGTGTATCTTTTACAACAACATTATAAGCCGTTGTACCCTTTGGTACGATTACATCTAGTGTATAGGTTATGATTTCTCCAATTTCTAATACATCCTTTGAAACACTCTTTTCTATTTCTAAAGATGGTAATTTTGCTTCTACTGTATTAGAGACTTTCGGTCCATATGTGATAATCGGAACTCCTTTAACTGCTGAAAAGGTTGCAGATGCTTTATTTAAAATACTGCTTTGTGCCCCAGCCCCTGGCAGTACTTTTACTGCAATGATTGCACTATACTTTTGTGAAGATGGAATAGATTCGATGCGCCATGTAATTTCTCCATTGCTAGGCTCTCCTGTATGAGTAATAACCCCTGGCGGAAATGGCTCCACTTGACCTATAAACTTAAATCCATCATCTAAAATATCTTTTGCATTCACATTATAGATTGTATTTGTAGCACTCAAGTTTTCTACTGTTAGTTCGTAGTGAATAATATCTAAAGCAGCAACTTGTATAGGCTCTTTAGTAAAAGGTACTGCTCCATGGGTTGTAAAATTCCTCTGAGCTTTTGATATGTTTATATTACTATCTGTTACATATACAGATGCCGTACTGTTAATAGATTTCGGAGGCTGTAGTGGATCTGTTTTCCATGTGAGAACAGCTTCGTTGTTCTGCTTATCTTGAGGCATTAATAGCATATAATCAATTTTAGCCTGGAAAGTATAAATAATCTTCCCTTCTCCTAAAGTTTGAGGTGCTTCAAGTATAAATGGAGAAGTAGAATACGGTGTTATTTCCAATCCATCTTTTCTTAAAGTATTTGGTATATAGCTTTGACCAGGTGGTAGAATATCTGTAACTTGCGCATCATAAGCAATACTTCCAGCTAAAATATCTATTTCTACCATATAGGTTACCGTATCTCCTAAGAATCTACTGTCATCATCTACAGTTTTAAGAATCGTAGGAAATATAAATTCAAAACCTACTTGATTAGATAAAACAGGCCCTAATGTAACTGGATTTGTAATGGATGTATCAAATTTTGTAGAAGCCTGGTTGATTACATTTGTGCCCGCCACAAATCCTGATACAATATCTACTTGAAAAATCAAAGTTGTAGAAGAATTAGGTCCTAAACTAGGCACGCTCCATGTTATTGTACCATCAGGACTTCCTGTTGGAGGATCGGGGCTAATTGTACCATCATAGCTTCCAATAGGACCCCTGTAGATTAAATTAGGATCAAGTACATCTGTGGTTATAATATTATAAGCTGGTGTTTGCCCTTTATTTTCGAGGGTTATTTTATAATAGATTGAATCATCTGCTTCTACACCTTTTAGCAAATCTTTTGTAAATGGTCCTGTCGGGTTTTTACTTTGTTCTTTTGTTACAACTACATTAGGATTTTTCACAGTAACCTCTGCAAACTTAGAAATTGGTGGCGCTTGAGGACCTGATGGTGTAATATTCCAGAAAAGTTGGGCTTTATTTCTTTGAACTTCTACTCTATTGCACATTACAATGGTTTTAAAAGTATATTCATTTATACCCGTTAATGGAGAAATAGGTTCATTGTATGTGATCGCTCTTAAAGATGGAGATACAACAGGCGTTCCAGGCATCCAGCTTAAAGGTTTATATTCTTGACAAAATGGTATTTCATCTTGTATTACCACATTATAAGCATTCACACCATTTGGAACAATGACTCTTAAGGTGTAGGTTATTTCATCCCCCATGGCTGCAAGAACTTTATCAGCAATTTTTTCAAACTGCACAGGAGGAATATCAATGATTACTTTATTAGAATTTGTATGATAAGTTTTAGGATTTACATGGCTTGAATCATAAAATACTTTTACTTCATCAGGAATTTGTGCTCCTGCACCTATTCCAGACTTTACTTTTACTGCAAATTCTAGTATAAAAGTATCGACCTTATGAATATTTCCTATATTCCATTCTAATGTATTTCCAGATATGCTAGGAGAAGGTCCTACAATCATGCTGTCATAGTCTAAAAAATCATTCAATACATCTTTTACTTTTACATTATACGCCGTTGTTGCACCATTTGAATGGATGGTTAATCGGTAATGAATTTCATCATCTGGCAAGGCAGAAATATTGTCTATCGTATAATTTGGATCTAAAGCTTTTTTTTGTTCTTTCCGTACCGTTGCATTTGGTGTTTTTGCCGTGATATCAATATTAGATTCTCTTGTTCTTACTAAAGCTCCTCCTGGTTGTATGGCCCATTTTACTTGAGACTCATTTGTCTGAATTTCTGTAAATGGCGGATTGTGTGTAGCATCTATGATCCTTGCTACAAAGCGATATATGATGATTTTTTCTCCAGATGTTGCATCAATAGTAACACTATCAAAGGTAATGGGACTTAAAGAGCTTGGAGTAACTGTTACAGGCGGATTTGGTACTTCCTGTCTTATAGATGGTCCAATATACACTTGCCCTGTTGGTAGTGTATCTTGTACTCTTGGGGTATAGGCTATTGTTCCATTTGGCACAGTGAGCGTAATACTATAGAGAATGTCATCACCAATTTCTCCTTCTAATAGAGAAGATCCTTTTACTATTTTGACAAAAGGAGATCTAAGTCGTACCGTATTTGTGGTATCGGGGCCAAATTCTATTCCAAAGCCATTGTTATTTGTATTATACTTATAGGAAGCCGTGTCCAATATATTTCCACCTGCTGCAATGCCTGCTAAAGTTGTTACAGCAAATTTAAGGGTAGCAGTTTCACCAACTTCAAGAACAGGTATACTCCATATAATGGTTCCTCCAGATTCATTGGCTGAACCATTTGTAGTTGAAATAGAACCTGTATTAAAAGACAGTAGTGGATCTAATACATCTACAATAACAGAATCAAAAGCTCTTTCAGCGCCATCATTTGTTATAGAAATAAGGTATTCAATAACATCTCCAACCTCATAATTTAATCTTTGGGTTCTAAAATTCCCACCCGTTGTAGCATTTCGTTGCTGTTTTAACCCTCTAAGATGAGGAGTTCTTACCTGAAGTGTTGCAGTAGTAATCACAGGTACAGCAGGTTTTCCTTCTTCAAAATCCCATTTTATAGTAGCTCTATTGATTTGATTCTCAATATAAGGAGGTACATGGGTTCCACCTGTAATTCTTACATTAAATGCATAAGTAATCATTACTTCCTTCGTTGTAGCATCCACAACATCAATTTCAGGAAAAGTAATAACACCCGAAGCTACACTAGGCGTAACAAAAGAACCATCTACAGTGGCACTTCCAACTATAAAGAGTTGAGTAGCATTTGGAAATTTATCTATTAGTTCTATATCATAAGCTTTTGTACCTAATGGCACCGTTGCTTGAATAATATAACTTACCACATCACCAATTTTTGCAAAAGTCGGACTGATAAGTTTTGTTAGTTTAATTCCTTCAGCTTTTAAAGTGGCTCTAGCTTTAAAAGATGATCCTTTATACTGATAAGATCTATCTGGTTGTGAATAAGGTCTTTGAAGGACTGCATTATTTCTAAAAGTTTCACCACTAGCGATTGTACTATCTACAGTTACTTGAAAATTTAAAGTAATACTTTCATCTGGTGCAAGTTTCTTTATGGTCATAGATACATTCTGCCCTGAAAATACAGGTGTAGTATAAGAACCTGTACCTGTAACACTATAATTTCCATTGTAGATTAAATCATTTGGGATTACATCTGTCAAATCCATTTCAAAGGCGTCAACCACTGTTCCTCTTGCATTCTGAGGATTAGAAACAGTAATTGAATAGGTGTATGTTTCTCCTATTTTTATGGCATTTTTATTAGGCCCATTGACCGTTTTTCTAAATTTAATATTGGGTTTTCCAAAATTTACTGCTACTTGATCTCTATCGCTGTATGCAAAGCCTAATGTATTTTCACCTGCTAATTTTGCAAGATTATTTCTAGAACCAACAAATTCAATGTCCTTTACAGGTACTTTAAATGTAGCAATCCATGTACTATTACCAGGGATTGTTCCTAAGCTCCATCTTAGTCCGTTTGGTGTAACCGTAAATGGACTAAATGTACCTGGAAAAGTACTGCTATAAACAACTGGTAAACTAGCACTTAATGGTCCCATATTGGATGGTGCATATTCATCGATTTCAATGTTTCGTTGAGATGCTTGAATCCCATTTGAACTATATGTTATTCTAAATTCAACTAGATCTTTTGGTGCTGCTACATTAATGGCTTTTAATGTTCCATCCTTATAGTAATAGTTTAATATTTCCTTTTTGATATTTGGCTTTTTGATGGATGTACTTGCACTAGATCTATCTGGTGTAGGTGTTGATGTTGTTTGATTGGTTCCATCAATATCCACATCATTTAAAAGGGTATCTCCTGCTGCTACTGGATTGGTAGTTGAATAATTTGGATTTACTGTCGTTCTAAATGTGATTGTTCCAGTTGTTCCCGTTGTTCTAATCCCTAAATTCCAAATCAGTATGGTTGTTCCATCCAGATTAACTGTAACAGAATTAGGTACAATGGATGCTGATCCAATATTATACCTTTGCCCATCACCAATGATATCTGTAATGACAAAAGATCCTACATCATCATATTGATTTATTCGATAAGTTAGGGTATACGTATTAATTTCACCTACATCTGTAATACTTTTATTGATACTTTTGTTGATCGTAGCATCCATGGCATTTGTCTTAACATGACCTTCAACTGGACCTGACAAACCATTAAGCGTAGCAATATTTTCAAGAGGCGTTCTATGAGGAATTCTTACACCACTATTCTCAATACCATTTACTGTATAATTATCCCAAATAGCAGCATTAAAGGTAATAATATTTACAGCATTAGAAGATAGTGTAACACTTCCCCAATCTAAAGTTACAAAATCCTGACTACCAGGACCACTAGGGGTAATAATTGTTGGAGAAGATAAAGATCCTGCATCAGGGCCCGTAACACTTAATCCTCCTAAATAGCGAACACCATTAGGAAGATTATCTACTAATGTTACAACAGATGGTTCTCTGCTGTTATTCATAACGGTTAACGTATACGGATAAGGCCATCTAGGAGATAAGATAGGAGAAATAAAACCCGCACCTTTTGGCATCTTACCAGGGGCAGATTTTAATAAATCATATCTTAATGGAATAAAGTTTTCAGATACATCTTTTGTTATTTTTATATTTCCTGGATCATCATTTCCTCGAGGTAAGGTATCCACGGTTGCCCTTACATCAATACTAGAGATGGGTATATCAAAAGGTACAGCTAACCCTGTAGATCTGAAATTTTCATCCGCTTTTAGCGTAAGTTCAATATTATAGTCTATTTCGTTTGGCGCTAAATCTTTAATATTGATCCATTGAATTGTAATGGTTCCTGATGGATTGTTGACGATGGATGTAGGAACAACAGAACTACCCACAAATGATACTCCATCTGGAAGGGTAACTTCAGTAGTTAAGTTATATCCTCTTTCTGTAGCACTTGTGTTTGAAAATAATAGATTAAGAGTGGCATTCATACCAATAACAGCACTCGATGGATTTGGGGATGTATTTAAAAGAAAATTAGAAGGATCAATCGCCATAAACATCACCTCGTATTTTAAAATTTATACTATTATATGCTGATGTTTTATTTTATTGACCGAAATAATTATCCTCTCATTCTTTACTTTTTTTTATTTTTCTTTGTTCTCTTAAGGCCATTGTTCTCAATGCTAAGGAGAACAGATACGGATAATTGTCTTTTATATGTTTCATATGATCCATCCATTCAAGGACCAAAAGTTTATAAGCCCGAAGGATATCCCCAGTAATATGTTCCATATCCTCTTTTGTAAGTGTGTCTAATCTATCCTGTACCATAAATTCATTATTAATATGAAGTATTGCCCATATAAGATCTGTAAATTTATCATGTTCAAGAAGATTTTGATTTTCAAGTAAATCGATCATAAATTGCCTTTCTTGCTGAAGCAGTTCTTTTAATTTTTGAAGGTCCCCAAGATTTATATCAATAGTATACTCATAATCTAAGAGTTTTCTTTTCATGTTATGAAAATCTCTATCTTCCCAATGCTCAATGTCCTTAAAATTTTCATAAAAAGATTGATGATCCACTTGAAATTCCTTCATAACAAAAACAAGTTTTTGCCCTACTTCGTTGAAAAATACACTGATAAGTTTATTTAATTTTTCAAGCATTTCTTTTTTCTGTCTATTGGCCATGAACTGATTAATAACGATCCCAACGATCAATGTAGATATAGGCAAAAATCCAAGCTGAGCCATCACATACTTTGAAATAAAATAAAAGTCTTTAAAAATCGTATAATGAATAAAATACATGATCAATGAGATGATCACAAAGTAAAATGCTAATTTTTTCTTCCATGTAGCCATTTTGGTCCCTCCACTAAATTGATTTAAATTTTTTATCCACTTCACTTATACAAGATTCTGCTAGAATTGTCAATTTTCTTTCTATAGGAACTAATGGTTTTGTACAATAAAAAGAAGATATTTCCTCCATTTAGAAGTATTCTATCTTCTTTTATCAATATTATCTATTTTAATTATTTTTTTAAACATCTTTACCATTTATGTAAATTACAATAAAAATACTATATTGAATGAGATCAATCTCTAATTGGATCTCTTATATACAACCTTACCATTAATAATCGTATATTCTACCTTCGCCTGGGTAATAAATGGATGTTTCTCCCAAATAACAACATCTGCATCTTTCCCAACTTTTAAGCTTCCTACAGATGCATCAATACCTAAAATTTCAGCAGGATAAATGGTAATGGCCTTTAGTGCTTCTTCTTCATCCATTCCAGCCTTAACGGCTAAAGCTGCACATAAGGATAAATACTGAAGGGGAATCACAGGATGATCTGTCATCAATGCAATTTTGATCCCTGCTTCTGATAAAATTTTTGGCGTTTCAAAGGTTCTATTTGAAAGTTCAAACTTGCTTCTATGGGTTAAGGAGGGTCCTACAATTGCATGAAGACCTTCTTTTTTTATTTCCTCGGCAATTAAGTGTCCTTCTGTACAATGATCTAGTGTCATATTTACATCAAATTCTTTTGCAATTCGAATAGCCGTAAACATATCATCTGCTCTATGGGCATGTACTTTTAATGGGATTTCCTTGTTGATTACAGGAATTAAGCTTTCAAGCTTCATATCAAAGGCAGGTCTTTTTAAGTAATCTTCCCCAGCCTCATCTATTCTTTTTTTGTAATCTTTTGCTTTAAAAAGAGCTTCCCGAAGTAAAGAGGCAATCCCCATTCGTGTCATAGGCATTTTTCCCTTTTCATTATAATTTCTTTTTGGATTTTCTCCAAAAGCACATTTCATCCCAATATTTTCTTTTAAAATCATATCATCGATTCTATTGCCATAGGTTTTAATGGCACTAAATTGTCCTCCTAGTACATTTGAACTTCCTGGCCCGGCTGCCGTACAAGTGATTCCCCCTTCTATAGCTTCTTTAAATGCTATATCTGAAGGATTAATTGAATCAATGGCTCGAAGCTGTGGATTGATAGGATTTGTTTTTTCATTGTGATCCGCTCCTTCAAATCCTATACTACTTTCTACAAGACCTATGTGGGTATGGGCATCGATGAATCCTGGTAGGACGATTTTTCCTTGTGCATCGATAACCTCCCCATTTTCAGGAATATTTTTTCCTTCTCCTACTCCTATGTCTTTGATTTTACCGTTTTTTATGATGATATACCCTTTCTCTATTACTCTTTGATCCATAGTCAGGATTTTTCCATTGATGATTGATAACATGATTGACACTCCCTTTTGAAATTCAATATATTTTTAATAAACTTTTGGAACCTTTTCTTCAAATTCCTTTTTAATTTTTTCTCTTAATCCTTCATTTGTTAAAATGTCATATCCAGTCATAGCAAGCCCCTTAGCTCCTTTTATAGCTACTTCTTTTGCTCTTTCTGAAATGGCTGCATGGGCAAATTCTATGGAATGGGCATTCATGGTATCTTCTGCAATTTTTAAGTAGGAATGAATGGCAGGAATTTTTAACGTTACATTGCCAATATCTGATGATCCTACCTTTTCATTGGGATCAGGATAACCCATTTCTTCCCCTAAAACCTTCATATTCTCCTTAAAAGTTTCTGCAATAGCCATATTGGGATATCTTTCTGCATACATTCTTTCTATGCCCACTGTAGCCTTTGCTCCTGTAAGGATTTCACTAGCTTTTACAACTTGCTTTATTTTTTGTACTAATTTTTCAAGCTCCCTTAAAGTCCTTGCTCTTACACTAAAATCACTCCTTGCATATTCAGGAATAATATTTGCTGCATCTCCACCCTTTGTAATAATTCCATTGATATTTGACTTCATATCAAAGGTTGGTCTTAATGCATCAATCCCATTAAATGT
Organism: Crassaminicella profunda; assembly: GCF_019884785.1. GTDB lineage: Bacteria > Bacillota > Clostridia > Peptostreptococcales > Thermotaleaceae > Crassaminicella > Crassaminicella profunda. The sequence goes on along the minus strand of NZ_CP082326.1, from coordinate 623,378 downwards.
TTGAATCACTGCACTGAGTGCATTGATTCCTCTTTCAGGGGAAGAGGAATGAGCAGCGCGTCCTCTAAATTCAACCGTTACTCTTGTAGCAGCCAATCCACCTCTACCAATGATTGATCTAGATGAAGTAGGATGAATCATCAAGGCATAATCAACATCATTAAACTCATTATTTTCTAAAAGAATTATTTTTCCGCCACCCCCTTCTTCAGCAGGGGTACCCATTAATATTACTTCTCCTGCTAAATCTTTCATACATTTACTAAGTCCTATGGCAGCACCTACGGAACAAGTTGCAATAATATTGTGGCCACATCCGTGACCAATCTTAGGAAGAGCATCATATTCTGCTATGAAAGCTATTTTCGGTCCATCTTTTTTCCCTTTAAATCTAGCTCTAAAGGCTGTATCCAATCCCCCAATTTTCTCATCTACTAAAAATCCATGGGTTCTTAATAAATCAATCATCCATCCTGAAGCTTTATATTCCTCAAAGGCAACCTCAGGATGAGCATGGATTTTTTCTGTTAAATCCAACAACTCATCTTTTACCCCATCAATCTTTTCCCCAATCATCTTCTTTTCCATCACCAATCTCCCCCTTTTGATCCTTACAAAAATTCGCATTATGCTTTTCGCATATGCTCATCTCGCAAGTTTTAAATTGTATCATTTTCTAAAAGATAACATATGACACGCTGCTTGATGACCTGATTCTAGCTCTTTTAATTGAGGGATTTCCCTTTTACAAATTTCTTTTGCAAGGGGACATCTCTCATGAAAATAACACCCCTTTGGCAAATGAATCGGACTTGGTATTTCTCCTTTTAACTCTAAAAAGCTATCTAAACTTTTTTGATTGATCTTTGGAACTGCTGAGAATAAAGCTTTTGTATATGGATGCTGTGGATTTGAATAGATTTGCTCCCTGCTTCCCGTCTCAACGATACATCCTAAATACATAACCCCTAGTCGATTGCTAATATGATGTACAACTGATAAATCATGGGCAATAAACAAATAGGAAAAACCGTATTCTTCTTTAAGCTCCATCAGTAGATTGAGGATCTGAGCTTGGATAGATACATCTAAAGCAGATACAGGCTCATCTGCTATGATAAACTCTGGCTCCACTGCCAAAGCTCTAGCTATGCCTATTCTTTGCCTTTGTCCTCCACTAAATTGATGAGGATATCTGCTTGCCTGCTCAGATCTTATTCCCACCTTTTGGAGAAGCTTTAGTGCCTTTTCTTTCCCTTCGTTTTGAGTACTGACAATCTTATGAAAAAGCATAGGCTCTGTAATAATATCTATTACCTTTTGCCTAGGATTTAAAGAAGCATAAGGGTCTTGAAAGATCATTTGCATTTTCTTTCTAAGGGGTAGCATTTCTGCTTCCGAAAGATGGGTAATATCATGACCTTTAAAGGTAATCTTTCCTCCCTTTGGCTCAATGAGCTTAATAATCGTTCTAGCAGTAGTTGATTTGCCACATCCTGATTCTCCTACTAAACTAAAAACCTCACCTTTTTTAATATCAAAACTTACACCATTTACGGCATGAACAATACGTTCTTCCTTTATGAATCTGCCATTTTTAAATTTTATCTTATCTAAAATTCCTTTATTTAAATCAAATCTTTGTTCTAAGTTTGTGACCTCTAAAATTTTCTCCATTTATTTTGCCTCCTTTCTTAATGGAAAGTGGCATGCAACATAATGTTTTTCAGAAATCTTTAAAAGCTCTGGTGATTGCTCTTTGCAAATTTCTTGGCAATATTTACATCTTGGAGAGAAATAACATCCCTTAGGTAAGTCGAACATATTAGGGACGATTCCTTGTATGGTTTCAAGTTCCTTTTTACTTTGATCCATATGGGGTATAGACTGAAGCAACCCCTCTGTATAAGGATGTGAAAAATGATTGATAATATCCTCTGTATAGCCACTTTCAATGACTTTTCCACAATACATGACATTGATTCGATCTGCCATTTCTGATACAACAGCTAAGTCATGGGTAATCAGCATCAATGAACATCCCTTTTCCTTCACAAGATTTTTCATAAGCTTTAAAATTTGTGCTTGTATGGTCACATCTAAAGCAGTTGTAGGTTCATCTGCAATGATCAGTTTCGGATTTGCTAAAAGAGCGATGGCAATGACCACTCTTTGTCTCATACCACCACTAAATTGATGGGGAAAATTTTTTAGTCTACTCTCTGGATTAGATATACCAACACTTTTTAAAAGTTCTATACATCTATTTTTTCTTTCTTGTTTGGTTAAATTTTCATGGAGTAATAATACTTCATCCATTTGCTCTTCAATGGTGTAAACAGGATTTAGAGAAGTCATAGGGTCTTGAAATACCATAGATATTTCCTTTCCTCTTATTCGATTCATCTCTCTTTCCGATTTTTTCATCAAGTCTTCCCCATTAAAAATAATTTCTCCACTCTCAATTTTTCCTGGGTCATCTATAAGCCTTATGACAGAAAAACCCGTAACAGATTTTCCTCCTCCAGACTCACCAACAACCCCTAAAATTTCCCCTTCATCTATATATAAACTAACATGATCTACAGCTTTTACCGTTCCTTTGAATGTATGAAAATAAGTTCTTAAATTTGTAACGTCTAGTAACTTTTTACTCACACCTTCCACCCCCTTTATTTCAATTTAGGATTCAATTCATCTCTTAGAAAATCACCTAGTAAATTGATGCCAAACACAATGAGCATAATATATAAACCTGGAAAAATAGATACCCACCATAGTCCACTATAAAATACATCAAATCCATTGTTACAAAGCATTCCTAAAGAAGGTCTTGTAATGGGCACGCCTAATCCTAAAAAGCTTAAAGTTGCCTCTGTAAGGATAAAAGAACCTACTTGAATGGTTGATAATACAATGATAGAAGTAAATACATTTGGAAGTACATGCTTAAAAATAATACTTCCTTTAGGAAGTCCTATGACCTTTGTTGCCTCCACATATTCTTTCTTTTTAACAATCAATGTTTCTCCTCTTACAGTCCTTGCATATCTTACCCATCCTACTAAGGTCAGAGCAAACAAAATATTCCCAACCCCTCTTCCAAAAAAGGACATTAAGAATATGGCAATGAGCATGGTAGGAAAAGAAAGCTGTATATCGGCTAAACGCATAATGAGTGCATCTACTTTTTTACCAAAATATCCTGATATGAGTCCCAATGTAATCCCAACCACACTGGCACATAAAGCACCTAAAAGACCAATCAAAAGGGACACCCTACTACCATATACAATGGCACTTAAAATATCTCTTCCTTGCTGATCCGTCCCTAGAAAAAATTTTAATTCTCCTCCTTCACTCCATGCAGGGGGTTTATAAGCATTCATCAAATCAATACTTGCCATATCATAAGGATTTTGTACAGTAAACAAGGGTCCAAATAGTGCAATACAAAGAATTGCAAAAGTAATAATAGAACCAACTATAGCCGTTTTTGACCGCTTATAATTATGAAAAAACTCAGATTTTAAAAAGGCTTGCCATTTAGAAGTACCCTTTTCTATCTTCACTTCATTAGATGTTTGAACTTTTGCTTGCATCCTCTCACCTACCTTTTCATTATTTCAAATCAATTCGTGGGTCTACCATTGTATAGATGATATCTACAATGAAGTTGATAAAAACAAACATAACTGCTACAAACAATATGTATGCTGCAATAATAGGTCGATCTGCACTATTAATAGCATCTATAATCAGTTTTCCCATACCAGGCCATGCAAATATGGTCTCTGTAATGGTTGTAAAAGCAATCAAGGTACCAATCTGTAGTCCAAATATTGTAACAACTGGAATCAATGTATTTTTTAAGGCATGACCAAATAATACCTTTTTCATAGGAACCCCTTTCGCCCTTGCAAATCTCACATAGTCTTGACGCATATTTTCTTGCATACCTGCACGAGTTAAGCGAAGGATCGTTGCCATACTTCCTAATGCTAGGGTTATTGCTGGCAAAATAACATGTTTCCATCCACTCATAGTAGCAAGACTTGTTTTTATTCCTAAGAGCACACCTACATCTCCTCTACCAGATACAGGTAATACCCCTAAGGAAAGACTAAATATAAAGATCATCACCATACCAATCCAAAAGGATGGTAATGATATCCCTGCAATAGATAAGGTCATGACCACCTTACTAAAATATTTTTTAGGATAAGCACCTGCATATACTCCTAAAGGAATTGCCAAAATTCCCGCTATGAGCATGGCAACAATTACAATCTCTAAGGTAGCTGGAAATCTCTCTGCAATAAGCTTTAATGCAGATTGATGATACATATAGGATTTACCAAAATCTCCTTTTAAAGAATTTTTTATAAATATGCCATATTGTACAGGCAAAGGCTTATCTAATCCTAAATACTCTATTGCCGCTTGAATCTCTGCTTCTGTAGCATTTTCTCTAACCATCAAATACACAGGATTTCCCATAACAGACGTAAAAGCAAAGACTAAAATGGATACTGCTAATAATACGATAATAAGCTGTGAAAACCTTGATACTAAATATCTCAGCACGCTATCCCCTCCATTTTGAATAAAGGGAAGGAATCACTTCCTCCCCTAGACTTTAGTCTACAAACTCTACATCCCAAGCATAAACATAGTTGTTTTTTCTTGGGTGATATTTGATTTTTTTACTGTGGGCATAGATATCCTTTTGGAAATGTAGCGGAATATAGGATATATCATCAGAGGCAACCTTCCATACTTGTTGCATAATTTCATCCCTCTTAGCAGGATCTGCTGTTGCTATAGCCTGATCAACCAACCCATCTACTTCTTCATTTTGATAATAACCTCTATTTACACCACCATAACCATCTTTTATATATCCATCCTGTGACATACTATATACTAAGTCTAATCCCATAAGGGCACTTTCCCCACCACTATCTGCCCAGCCAGTCATACATAGGTGAGTATTATCTCCTTCTCTATTAGATCCACTAATGTATTTAAAGAATATGGTTCTAGACATCAAATTTAGATTTACTTTTATCCCTACTTTTTCAAAATAAGACGCCACTGCTGTTGCAATTTCTCCATCGTTTATGTATCTGTCATTTGAAGCATCTAATGTCACTTCAAATCTATATCCATCCTCTTGTCTTTTATAACCTGCTTCATCTAATAATTTTTCTGCAAGCTCAGGATCATATCCTAATCTCTTAATCTCTTTATTGTATCCGTTAAATCCTTCAGGAATATAGGTTGTAGCAAGGTCTGCATATCCATTCATAATCTTTTCTATAATTTCTTCTTCATTGATTGCTCGATACATGGCCTCTCTTACCTTTATATCTTTAAAAGGATTAGAACCATCTGGTGATTTTAAAGATATTTTTGCATCTTTACTTGGATGATCTGTCCAACCAGCTAGGTTTAAATAAATCACTCTTAAGCTTGGCTGAGAAGCAATTTGAATCGTCTCTTTCTTTTTGATCATTTCTACATCACGTACTGGAACATCCACAATCAAATCCACAGCACCTGAAATCATATTTGCAGTTCGAGTCCCTTCATTGGTAATAGGTTTAAAGGTTACTTTTGTAGCTTGTGGAAGCTCTCCCCAGAAATCATCATTTCTTTCAAAGACTATTTTATCTCCTCTTACATGCTCTACAAACTTATATCTGCCTGTACCATTTGGATTAAGGGCAATCCATTCGTCTGTTTGACCATCACAGCTTTCCTTATCTAGGATCATCAAATCCCTAAGATGGGAAAGAAGTAATGCATTTGGAGCTTTTGTAATGATTTCTACTGTATAAGGATCTATTTTTTTATAACTTTCTACAGTAGCTAAACAATACTTAAAAGCTGACATTTCCTCCTTTGATCTTTCAAAGGTATAAAGTACATCATCTGCATTAAATTCATTGCCATTGTGGAATTTTACATTTTTTCTTAAATGAAAGGTCCATATTTTTGCATCTTCTGATACATCCCAAGACTCTGCTAAAGCTGCTTCTGGTTGTAAATTTTTATCAGCAGCGATGAGTCCGTCAAATAAGTGATGATTGATTGCATTGGTAATGGTCTCATTTAAAGGATATGGATCTAGTGAATAAGCATCCCCTGCTAATCCAATGACCACTTCTTTTACCTCATTGTTCTCTTTTTCCCCACTTGTCGTATTGGTACTTTCACCACATCCCCCTAATAATGAAACCACTAGTGAGAGTATTAATACAAATACGAGTGTCTTTTTCTTCATGAATGATCCCCCTTTATTATTTTTTTGCCCTAACTAGGACATTGAATCCTTTATTTTTGCAAACCTATTCATTATAGTAAATCTCTTTTAATAAAGATCTTTGAACTTCTTCTAATGCCTTTAAATTGATCATCATTCTATCCTTCATATTAAAACAAAGAATCACAAGCATTAATTCAACCAAACAAATAGCAGCTGAAATAAAATTATAAAAAACCAAAGAATCATAATTGCATGTTAATACGTTTTTTGCATGAATAGCTATAGGAGATTCACTATGATCTGTCAGTGCCACATAAGGATAACTTTTTTCTGTCAAATATCTTGATAGGTTTATAACAAGATGTGAATAAATAGGAAATGATATTAAAATAAAATAATCCTCCTCAGTAGCTCCTGTCAATTCTCTACTGACTAATGCCATATCACTGATTTCTAATACTCTGCTATCAATATTGATAAGCCTTAACCGATGATTTAAGTAATCAGCAATTATTTTCGATACACCAGAACCGCATATATATACAGTTCTTGCTTTTTCTATGGATTGACAAACCGCCTGTAAGGTATCTATGGTATTATTGTAGATCATTTTTTCTAAATTTAACTTTTGTATTTGAATGGTACTATTAAAAATATCATGTACATTATCAAATTCTTCTAGGGATGACTTCATTTTGTTGGGAACATGAAGCTCTTTTTTAATCAATTCTTGAAATTGCTTTTTCATCTCAGTAAACGAATCTAGTCCTATACTTTTACAGAAATTTAAGATGGTTACCTCCGAAACGCCTATATGTTCACTCATCTCTTTTAAGATCATAAAGCCAACCTTATCTTTATTTTGAATCAAATAGTTTGCAATTACTTTTTGTTTATTGCTTAATTGGTGTGTTTTATTTGTTATTCTTTTTATAATATTCAGAATAATCACCTCTTTTGAACATTTTACTATATTTTCTATGATTTTACAACTGTATTTTTATGCTTTTTAAAGTAAATACACTAAAATTTTCCTATCTCCCCCTTAATTTTTAGAATCTCTTATAAAAAATAAAAAGAAGATATTTCCTTCTCTCAGAAGTACTCTATCTTCTTTCATCAATATTATCCATTTTAGAAACTATTTTTTAAAAGATTTTTATCATCTATCCATACAGAATATACATGTTAAAAATCAATCTTTAGGACAATGAACCTATTCCTTTATACTTTAAACCGTTCTACTGTTTTCGTTAAATCCATAGCAATTTCATTTAAAGTCTGAGCAGTTGCAGCCACTTCTTCTGAGGATGCCGTTAGCTCTTCTGATGACGCAGCAACTTCTTGTGTAGCTGCTGAATTTTCTTCTGTTATTGCACTTACTTGTTCAACTCTTGCCATGACAACCTCTTTTGATTTTTCGATTTTCTCCATAGCATCATATGTTTTTTTCATAAGAGGGGTAATATTTTCTACAGATTCTAATATATCTTTAAATGATTTCACTGTATTTTCAATGGATTTAGCCTGTTCTTCAACAGATTGTTCTACATTTTTAGAGGTATCCATCACTTCCTCTGTATCCTTTGTGATGGAAGAGACTAAAAATACGATTTTTTCTGTGAAGTGCTTTGATTCTTCTGCTAGCTTTCTAACTTCTTCTGCAACTACAGCAAAGCCTTTACCATGTTCTCCTGCCCTTGCTGCTTCGATAGCTGCATTCAGTGCTAAAAGATTTGTCTGTTCTGATATGGCAGAAATCATTTCGGTTATACTACTTATTTCCTTTACCGAATGGGTAAGAATTTCTACTTTTTTAGCAACAAGTCCAAAAGCTTGTTGGATTTCATCTATGGACTTTTCCAGTGTATCCATTTCCTGTTCACCACTATTGGCCTTGCTTTGAGCATTTTCTGTTTCTTCTTTTACATTTTGAAGTCCTTTATTTACATTTTCCATGTTACTTGTCAATGCCATTAATAAATTTAGCATCTCTGTTAGGTCTTCTGCTTGGCTAGATGCACCTTCTGCTACCTGTTGCATAGTTGTAGCCAGTTCTTGAGACGATGCTGACATTTCTTCTGAGGTTGCAGCTAAAACGTCTCCATTGGTCATTACTTGTGTGGATTGTTGTTTGATGTTTGTAATAATACCCCTTATAGGCTTTTTCATATGTTCTAGAGCATTTGCCATTTGGCCTAGTTCATCTTTTCTTTGTAGATGCTTTTTATCCATCTCTTTTGTAAAATCCCCTTCTGCAATCAAGTTCAAATCCTCTTTGAATACATGGAGTGTCTTTACCATATTATTAGATATTGAAAATAGTATAGCACCAATGAGGATAAAACATAAAATTCCTATAGAAATAATGACTACTATATTATGTTTAATGGATAAATATATTTTTTCCATGGATAGTCCTACATCAATAGCGCCAATATGTTCTCCATCTATAACAACAGGCAGTACAACATCATATACCTTCACATTTTCCTCTTCATAAAAATACTCTGAAGTATACGCTTTTCCCTCTACTGCTGCTGTTTTACTTCCTTCATCTGTAAGTTCTATCCCTATTCGATCTTTGTTACTATGGGCAATAGCTTTTAAATTTTTATCCATAAAAAGTGTATAAACAATATTTTCATCTTTTCCTAATTCTTCCACAAGCTTTTGATAACTAAATTTATCAGATAATTCATGGATTTCATTGGCAAGAATTCCAACTTGAACAACCCCTCCATTGCTACTTTTTACATACCCATATTTATAATAATCCTCTGATACAGTACTTTTTCTTATTTTTTCTGTAGAAAAATCATTTGTACCTTTTAAAAATGTAAATAGAGCATGTTCTTTTGAAGCCACAAATCCCATATTTTCCTCAAGATTTGAATATACAATTTCTCCTTTTTTATCAAAAACATTGATTTCGTCTACTTCTAAATCTTTTGCAATCTGTTTTAATAAACTATTGCTTAATTGATTTTGATTAGATCGAACTACATTTCCACTCTCTTTTATATCCTCATTAATCTCTTCATTCATTCTTTGCAAAAAAATAGTATTTTTTTCTATTTCCTTCACAATTTGAGCAACCATTCCTACCCCATCTTTTTTCATTTGATGGAGTAAATTATCTCGCATAATATAGGATGAGACACTTCCGATGCCTAAAATAGCAATGAGAAGTAATATAAGTGGTATAGTCACTAATTTAAACTTTATAGAATGCTTTGTTCCTTTTGTTTTTAATTTCTTCATCGATTTCTCCCCAATCCTATCCATTATTCTGATCTTTTATTTAAGTAGCTCCTAAAAATTTATATTATAAACTCACCTCTTTCTATTATTTTTAAACTCCCATTATCATTTGATTTTTTTATATTTATTCTTCTATAATCAATCTCTCCATGCTATATATAATTACTATTCTCCCGATTATACATTTTTCGATAAAAAATATGGTTTTCCTCCTTTTTTAATTGTTAGAGCTATTAAAAACAAAAAAAAGATATTTCCTCCTTTACGAAGTACTCTATCTTCTCTTCATTCTCTATTATTTTTAAACTAAAAAGTTGAACAGTCAGGCACCCTACTTTAGCCTTAAGCAATCTTATCGAGTTTTGTTTTTAATTGTGTTAATTGATACTTTTTATGCTTTTCAATTTCTTTTTTCAATTCTACATATAAGGAATAACACATCATTAGCATAAGTATGCTAAAAGGTAATCCTGTAGCAATAACAGCAGATTGTAATGTAGTAAGTGCTCTTGTTCCCCCTAACATTAAAACAGATGCAGCTATAAGACCTTCCATAACTGCCCAGAAAACTCTTTGTGTCTTAGGAGAATCAATTTTCCCTCCACTTGTAAGATTATCAACTACTAATGAACCCGAATCACTACTAGTAACAAAGAACAGAATTACAGCAGTCATCCCCACAAAGGAGAGAATACTTTGTAAGATACTTGACTCCATAAGATTTGCAATCATTTCAAATAGTGCAGTAGCTATGTTAGCGTTAACAGCCTTAACGATTACATTGTTATGGATTTCATTAAGATATACACCTGTAGCTCCTAAAATCGTCATGGCAAAGAAAATAATAAGTGAAGAACAGAAAATCGTTCCAAATGCAATTTCACGAATCGTTCTTCCTTTAGAGATTCTTGCAATAAATGTTCCTACAAATGGTGTCCAAGATACCCACCAAGCCCAGTAAAATATAGTCCATCCACCCTGCCATGCCATATCAGCTTCTGACACACCTGTAAATAATGAAATATAGAAAAACTCTTTCACATAAGTACCTACGCTTGTAAAATATGTTGAAATTATATAACCGGTTGGTCCGATCAATAAGATCAAAAACAAAAATGCACCTGATATAAAGAAATTTGCTTCACTAAGAATCTTGATTCCTTTAGAAACACCACTTACTACTGATAAAGTTGCAATAAATGTAATAATAGCAATGAGTACAATTTGTATGGTTCCATTCATAGAAATTCCAAAGATATAATTCATTCCTGAGTTGATTTGCTTAGCTCCTAGACCTAATGAGGTTGCTAATCCAAACAATACGGACAATACAGCTAATGTATCGATGACATCTCCAAGTAAACCAAAGATTTTATCTTTAAATATTGGATAGAATATACTTCTTAAAGAAAGGGGTAACTTCTTATTATAGGCAAAGTAACCTAATGCAATAGCAGAGAGAGAGTATACAGCCCACGGGGCAAATCCCCAATGTAAGTACATAATCTTAAAAGCATCAATCACTTTATTTTTCCCCGTCAATGCCTCTGGCAGGTTTTGCATGTGATAAATAGGCTCTGCAATCCCATAGAAAAAGATTGCAATTCCGATTCCTGCACTAAACAACATAGAATACCAAGAAAAATTTGAGAATTCAGGTTTTGCTTTCGATCCACCTAATTTAATCTTCCCAAAATCTGATGCCCCTAAAAAAATGGTAAATACAAATATAAAATTAATCGTTAATACAAACACCCAATTAAAATGTGTAGTAATATAAGTTTTTACTCCACCAAAAAGGGTCGCTGATCCATCTGGGTTCACAATCGTAAAAATTGAAAATCCCAAAACTAAAATTGCTGATACAATGGACACAAATAAATTCATGTCTAATCCAAATTTTTGAAAATTCCTGTTATGTAATTTTTGAATACTATGAATATTCCGACTCATTCAGTTAATCTCCTCCTCTTAAATTATATTTGTTGCGTATTCTGAAATTATTCAGAACACACTCATTTAGCTACTCGTTTTTTCATACAAAAAGCACTCTAACTCATTATTTATAAATCAAGAGTTAGAGTGCTTACGTTTCGCATAATTGCTCACATTATACCACCTTAGTAGTATAGCTCATCACCTATTAGAAATAGATCCTGAACAAGCCCCAGTTCTATAGTTACTTAGTTTTCATAACTATTTTCACTTTTTTGTCGTACACTTGAATATAGTCTACAAAAATGAAATGATTTTTACATACTATACCTCGCACACAAGCTATTCATAGTTATTACTTCCCGTATCCAAATTATAGCACAAATGTTTGTATATGTCAATGTCATTTCTATAAAATTCCTATTTCAAAAAACTTCTTCTTTGTCCTATAGTGCTTACTCATAAATAGCCCTCTCTATTCTATTAAGTGCTTCTTCTAATGTTTTTTGTGGACATGCAAAATTAATCCTTGCAAAGCCTTCTCCATCTTTTCCGAACCAATATCCTGCATCTAATGCCACTTTTGCTTTGTTGATGAAAATATCTTCAAGTTCTTTTTTATTCTTAGTCATATCTCTAAAATCTAGCCATCCTAAATACGTTCCCTGGGGTCTGATGAATTTCACCTGGGGCATTTTTTCTTTTACAAATTGTTCAATAAAATCTACATTAGATCCTAAATAATCTAAAACATCCTCTAGCCATTCTTCCCCTTCCTTATATGCAGCGGTTAATGCTACAATTCCAAAAGTATTGCTAAGTTCAACATGATTTCTCGTTAATACTTTTTTAAAACATGTACGTAATTTTTCATTAGCAATAATTATATTAGACATCTGAAGACCAGCAAGATTGAATGTTTTACTAGGAGCTGTACAGATAATAGAATTTTGAGCAAATTCTTCTGAAATGCTTGCAAATGGTATATGTTTATGCCCTTTTAGTATTAAATCTGAATGAATCTCATCAGCAACAATCATTACATTGTTTTTGATACATATTTTTCCTAATCGTACCAATTCTTCTTTTTCCCAAACACGCCCTACAGGATTATGGGGACTACATAAAATCAAAAACTTTACAGATGAATCTTTCACCTTTTCCTCTAAATCATCAAAATCCATCCTATAATATCCATTTTCCATTTTTAATGAATTGTATACCACTTGACATCCATTGTCGATTATAGCTTTTCTAAAGGGATAATACACAGGATCTTGGATGATAACTTTATCTCCTGGCAAACAGAATGCTTGTATTAAATAATTTAATGCAGGTACTACACCAGGAGTAAACACAATCCAATCTTTATGGATCTCCCAATTATGTCTTTTTTTATTCCAACTAACCACGGCTTCATCATAGGAATCATCTCTAAAACTATAACCAAAAATGCCATGTTCAGCTCTTTTAATAATAGCATGGATTACAGATTGAGGACATTTAAAATCCATATCTGCAACCCATAAAGGTAGTAGATCCCCCCGACCAAACTGCTTTTTTAGAAACGCTTTATCCCATTTCATAGAATTTGTTCCTTTCCTATCAATTATTTCATTTAAATACCCTTTCATTGTAGGACCCCCTTTTTAGTGTTCTCTCCATTATATAGTTTTTGATAAAAGTAATTTAGTTCCTTCCTTTTTGTGGCTTTTATAAAATAAAAAGACGAAAAGGATCATACCTACGCCTATCCTAACCTGGTCCTCAGATTAAACTGTTTTTATTCTTGTTGTAGTAATTTTCCCATTTACTTTATTAAGATTTTTAATTTTTAGGGTTGGATTATGCACACCACATGTATCCATAATATCCTCAAGTACTTTGAATTCTTTTCTCTTAATCACCACTTCAACTTTGTACCTTCTGTCTCCATTCATTCCTCTTGCTAGAAAATTATTGACTGTATAGCCTGCTTCTCTAAGCTTTTCTGCAATTTGAATCATTTTATTCTTATCCTTTAAAAATACATCTACTTCCAAAATCCCTAGGGCTAAACGTTCTTCAAACTTACCTCCGATAAAAACCCCCATGGTTTTCCCTAATGCATAGGCAATTGTAAAATGAATTCCTTTTGAACTGGTCATCTTCGCAACAACTGTTGCAAAAATCATGGCATCTACAAATACCAAGATATATACAGGATTCATAATTTTTTTTGATATCAATATGGTTTTTAATGTTCCTAAAACATTTGTAAACGCTGTTATTAAAAACACCCCTATAAGGGTAAATATTATACTTTGTGTCATTAAAACATCTCCTTTAATTTTTTTGTTCGAGTATTATTTCATCATCTTAAAAGGCTATCTGATTCAAGGAACAATCCATCTGTTCCTGTGTCTCTTTCTATTGCATGGCATCTATTGCAAAACAAAAAAACTAACATAAAAATCATATGTTAGTAAATAATCAGTTATTTAAGTACATTTTATAATTAAAACTTATCTATTTTCCGTAAAATATGTATATCTATTGCTAGAGCACAACAGGTCATATTGTAGAAAAAATCTGTGATTTTTAATTATTCAATGGTTCATTTAAATACTTTTTATAGGAAATTTAAGAATAGAATAAATCTACTTTTACTAAATCATTCAAATACAATTAAGGATTTTCAGTATAAAAGAAGAAAGATATCTAAGTTTTTGTGATCTTAGATACTGGATGAAAAGCATCTTTGGAATAATTTTGAAAATAATGATAAGATTATTGTGAAAAATTATTTGGTGATACACTACCCATATTCATCTAAATAATAAACTAACTTTTAAAGTTTATCATACATATTAAATATTTGCAAGTTGTTTTTTTAAACAGGGGATCAGACTTGAATAAACAAAAAGATATTTCCTCCCCTTAGAAGTACTCTATCTTTTTCATTCTCTATTATATTTAAACGAAACAACTGAACAGCCAAGCACCCTTATTCAAATTGCATATTATAAAGATGGGCATATACACCATTTTTTTCTATCAGCTGACTATGGGTTCCTTTTTCATTGATTCCCTCATCTGTAAGAACAATAATTTCATCTGCATTTTTAATAGTACTTAGTCTATGAGCAATCACTAACGTGGTTCTATTCTTTGATAAATCTTCTAAAGATTTTTGTATAAACTTTTCACTTTCATTATCTAATGCAGATGTTGCTTCGTCTAAAATGAGTATTGGAGGATTTTTGAGGAATACTCGTGCAATAGAAATTCTTTGTTTTTGTCCTCCTGATAGTTTAACGCCTCTTTCTCCAACATAAGTATCATATCTATCCTCAAGGGTCATGATAAAATCATGAATATTTGCTTTTTTAGCAGATTGAATAATTTCTTCATCTGTAGCTTTTACTTTTCCATAAGCTATATTTTCCTTTATGGTTCCGGAAAATATATAAACATCTTGTTGAACGATTCCTATGTTATTTCTTAAAACTTTCAATTTTATATTTTTAATGTCTATTCTATCTATCGTTATGGATCCATCACTAATTTCATAAAATCTTGGTATAAGGCTACAAAGGGTAGTTTTTCCTCCCCCTGAAGGACCTACAAGAGCAACGGTTTTTCCGGCTGGAATTTTTATATGGATATTCTTTAAAACATTATGTTTTTCATTGTAGCTAAAAGATACATTATCCAATAAAATATTCCCCTTAGGGTTTATATCATCTATGGCATCTTTATAATCCTCTATATCCGGGTGGGTATTGATGATTTCTAAAAATCTTTCAAAACCTGTAATCCCTTTTTGAAATTGTTCTGTGAAATTAATAAGCTTTTCTAGTGGCTTTAAGAAGATATTAATATATAAAATATAAACAATCAAATCAGAAGTTTGCAAAGACCCTAAAGATATGAATATTCCCCCTGAAAGGATCACAGAAAGATATAATAATCCTTGAAAGAAGTTATTACCACTGAAAAATCTACCCATGATAAAGTAACTGTCTTCTTTTGTTTCTAGAAATGATTGATTTCCTTTACTAAATTTTAATTTTTCCATGTCCTCATTGGCAAAGGATTTTACCACTCTTATTCCTGAAAGACTATCTTGTATTTGAGCATTCACATTTGCTATTTTTTGTCTATTCTTTCTAAATACTTTTCGCATTTTTTTGTTGTAAAAATATGAAAAATACAACATGACAAAGGTAAAAAATAAAAGAATCAAACTAATCTTAGAATTAATATTTAGCAATATAATAAAAGACCCGGTTATTTTAAGTATTGAAATAAATAAATCTTCTGGTCCGTGATGAGCAAGTTCTGATATATCAAAAAGATCTGTAACGATTCTTGACATAAGCTTTCCTGTGTTTTGTTCATCATAATAAGAAAAAGATAATTTCTGTAGATGATCAAAAATATCATATCTCATATCCGCTTCCATTCTAGCCCCCATAATATGACCCCAAGAAGTTATGAAATACTGACAAAAATACCTTATAATATATAAAAAGAATAGCCCCATTCCTATATATAATACAGCATGAATAATTTTATCTGAATCTTTAAGTATATATACATCATTGATAAGATATCTTACCGCCAATGGAAACACAAGATCTATTCCAGATAATATGAATGCACAAAACATATCTGCAAAAAATAAATTTTTGTATGGCTTATAGTAAGCTATAAATTTTTTCATACTATCCATGTAAGCTTTACACCACCCTTCCTTTAAATCATATTCCTTACACTATAGCTTAATTCTAGATAGGAGTCAATACTAAATGAACGGATAAGAAATTATTCAAACATGACCTCTCTCAATTCTTTTTGAGTATAATATACAATCCCTAATGATCCTGGACCCACATGGGTTCCTATAACTGGTCCTATGGAGGCTATTCCTATAGACTCTCCCACTTTTTCTGATAGACTATTGGCAAACTTTATGGCTTCTTCTTCACAATGAATATGATGAACCATTACTTCTCCTAAACCATGGTCCCTAATATCTTCTAAAAATAGATCTATCATTTCCTTTAGTGCCTTCTTTTTTGTCCTTACTTTCCGAAGCATATGGGTTTTTCCATCCATGACTGTAAGAATAGGCTTTATTTGAAGCATGGAACCTAATAATGCTTTTGCTGAACCTATTCGCCCACCTTTTTTTAAGTATTTTAGTGTATCTGGTATAAAAATAAATCTACTTCTTTTTATATTTTCCTTCACAGCTTCTACCACTTCCCCAATACTTTTTCCATCCTTTGCTAATTTTGCTCCTGCAATGGCTGCATATCCAAGTTGCATACAATTTGATCTTGAGTCGATAATTTCTATTTTTGCATTTGGGTAATTTTCTAGAATCATCTTTTTTACTAAGTTAGCCGTAGTATAGGTTCCACTCATCTCTGAAGAAATAAATACCCCTACAACGGGATGATCTGCTTTTACTTTTTCTTCAAATATTTTGTAAAATTCATCTATAGAAGGTTGAGAAGAAGTGGGTATTGTATGGCTTGCATCTAGCTTTTTATAAAAGGTATCATTGCTGATATTATTTTCCTTAAATACCTGGTCTTCAAAAGCAACGCTTAATGAAATAACCTCTATATCATACTCTTTTTTTAATCTTTCTGGAATATAAGCTGTACTATCTGTAATTATTTTCGTCATCATATCTATTGCCACCTTACATTTATTATTCTATAGGATATTTTTATTGATCTTCTGTTCATTCATCATTAAAAGCTTCTGGCTCTATCTCAAGAGCTTAAAATCATCATACATTCTATTTTTTTATCTTTATAGACATAGACAAACATTTGATTCCCAGATTCTTTTCTAATCCATCAACTGATTATATAAAATTCTATTAAATTTGTTAATTTCCTCCATTATCTTTCAATTTTTTTAATAAAAAAAGAGTTAAGCTTGAATAATGATCACTCAAACTTAACTCTTCTATATTTTTAAAAAACTAAAGAACTGAACTGCCAATCACTCTTTTACCAAACTCTATTTCTTTTACTTGCATAAACAGGTTTTAATGCTTTGATCCCTGCTACACTTGGCATCATGCTATAAATAAAAGCCAATGATCGTCTTTTCCAAGATTTTTCATCCATTTTAAAGGTAGCTTTATGGGTCCCCATATATATAATCACCATTCTTGTTCCCATTATACTTAGTAGTGCTGCTATGATGATGTTTGAAGCTACTTCTGATATATTGTTAACGACTACCCAACTAATGCTGAATAAAAGTCCTGATAAGCCAACAACTGTAACCAATCCTACGAATAATGTAAATGCTTTTAAATAATACTCTAAAATTGTTTCTTTTGAGCTTTTCATTTGTACCACACCTTTCTTCTATTTTCTTAAATATACAGATAAAATTGAGTATCTTCTGTCTTTATATTTTCTCTCGCCAGTACATAATACAATATCCCAAATGTAATTTCAACACAAAAATTCCCCTAAAAACCCTTCCTTTTTTTGGTCCCATTTCCTAAGCAATAATGTTTTTTACAAGTTTCTTTTGTCTGAAAAATCACACCTATATTTTACCCAAAATTCAATATGAAAGGTTGTTTTCATGCCTTATTCATTGTAGATTTGTAGTTTTTTTTAATACAAATCATTGTAAATATAGCAATTGTTTTTTTGAATGCATTAAATTATTTAATCGTTGTAATATTGCGAATGTTTATCTGGATCTTCCATATTTTTATCCTCATTGTAAAGAAAAGTATTTTATATCTTAAATTTAGCGATAGACTCTTGTAATATTTTAGAAATCTCTAACAAACCTTCACTAGCATTTGCAATTTCATTCATAGAAGCCGTTTCTTCTTGTGTTGTAGCCGCTGCTTCCTGTGTACCTGCAGCATTTTGTTGTGCAATAGCTGATAAGTTTTCCATGATTTCTAAAATCTCTCTTTTTTTATGTTCCATTTCCTCTCCTGCAACATCTAGTTGAGTAATTCCTTTTGTTGACTTTTCTATGGCACGGGCAATTTCCTTATATTTTGTCTCTGTCTCTTTTACACTTTCTCCTTGCTTTTTTACAATTTTTGATACATTCTCCATAGTTGTTACTGCACCACTAGCATTTTTTACCAATTCTTTTACCCATTGATCAATGTCTTTTGTTGATCTAGTTGATTGTTCTGCCAACTTTCTTATTTCACCTGCCACTACAGCAAATCCTCTGCCTGCTTCGCCTGCACGTGCTGCTTCTATAGTAGCATTTAACGCAAGTAAGTTTGTTTGTTTTGCAATAGAAGCAATTAAAGTACTGGCTTTTCCAATTTTAGTAGAACTTTTGTTGGTTTGTATGATCACTTGAAAAATATCCTTAGATGCATTTTCAATTCCATTGGTTTTTTCAATCAATTCATTGATGATTACTAGTCCTTCATCTATTAGTTGAACGACCCTTTTAGAAGAATTATTTACATTTTGCATACATTCTTGGTTTTTCTCTATTAAGTTTCCTAAAGCATATGCTTTTTCAGCCCCTGCTTCTATATCTCTTGCTTGATCATTAGCCCCTTTTGCAATATCTTCAATCGTTTTTGCTACTTCTTCTGTAGCAGTTACTGCTTGTTGACAACTAGCAGCTAATTCTTTAGAAGAAACTCCTACATGATGGCTTCCATGGGATATTTTCTTCATTAAATCCATCAAATTTCCTTGCATGGTTCCTAATGAATTAGCTATGTTTCCAATTTCATCTTTTCTTTTTCTATATTTAAAAACTTCACTCTTTTCATCAAATCTCAAATCATACTTGGCTAATCGATTAATCATAAGCGCAAGGGCTTCAATGGGCTTTCCTATAGAACTTCCTATAAAGGATATACTTATGATAGCAATAATCAGTATAATGAGTGACGTAATAAAGTTGGAATATTTCATTGTATTTAATTCCACTAACATTTCTTCTTTTGGCACTGTAATCCCCATGGACCAATTGGTATGAGCAATAGGGGCATACCCTATGATTTTGTCAATTCCTTCATATTTATATTCTCCACTTCCCTTTTCTTTATGAACCATTTTGTTTAATACTATTTCAAACTTTTTTAAGGAAGAGTCCTTTCTTGCTTTTTCTAAAATATTGACCTCTTTCATCACCTTATTCATATCTTGATCTGCAACGATTTTTCCTTCATGATTAATGATATGGGCATAGCCAGTTTCACCTATTTTTATATCAGAAACAATCTGGCTAAAATCTTTAGCATCTCGCACTGCAACTAACGCACCTGTAATCTCTCCCTTGTACTTTATTGGTGTTGCATAAGCAATGACTAAAGATTGATCCCCTTTACTAATCAATAAATCTGAAATAGCAGTTTGCCCTTCAATGGCCTTTTTAAAATACTCTCGATCCTTCAAGTTCTGATTTTTCCCACTAGTTGATCTAGAAATCCCTTCTTTATTAACAATGTCCATTAGTACATATCCACTTCTTTTCACTTCTTCTTTTAATACTTCCATTTTGTCTTCAATAAGTTCATTAGGATTGGTAATGCTCCTTTGTGAAGCTACTACTTTTAGTTTTTCCATTTCAATATTGATTCTTTCTGATATGACTTGTGAAGACTCTTGTGCCATAAGGACTAAATTATTGTTCACACTATGGAGTAATGCCCTTGATCCATTGATATGAGAAATAATGCCTAAACTAATACAGCCTATACAAAGGATAATAGAAAAATATAGAATCAACTTGATTTTCAAGCTTTTCATTGGAATAAACCCCTTTCTATTCTATAACCTTGTATATAATACTATATTTTCCTATTTTGTATTCCAATAACTTCCTTTCATCCTATATCGATAGTTCTCCAACAACTCATTTTCTAATACTTTCATTCCTTTATGGATCAAAATTTTTTTGGAATTTTATCCCGTTCTTTTTTATCAATAAAAAAAAGATATTTCCTCCATCATGAAGTACTCTATCTTCTTTCAAATCATTTTTCTTTAAAATTTTTCGATGATTTCTTTATTTAAACTCTTAACAATTTCACTAGCCCACTTTACAGCATTTTTATAATCTATAAGTGCTGAAAATCCTTGATGGGTATGTATATATCTTACAGGAATCCCTATGACAATAGTTGGTACCCCTCCATTGGATAGGTGAATTCTCCCCCCATTTGTCCCACCACCTAACCTTACAGCATCTTGAAAATCAATTCCTAAATCTTTGGCAATTTGTCGTGAAAATCTTGTGAATCTTGGATGGGTAATCATAGAGTTATCTCTATGTCTTATTTGAGGGCCTTTCTTTAATGCAGATTGTGACTCATATTCATCCATGAAAGTATCATCAGCAGGGGTTCCTTCAAAGACGATGGCTACATCTGGCTTTACTGTATTGGCTGTAACAAATGCACCTCTTGTACCTACTTCCTCCTGGGCAGAAACGGTTCCAACAACATCCACATCTAACTCTTCATTTTCTAACGTCTTAAGGGTATCTATAAGGGCAGCACACCCTAATCGATTGTCAAAACCTTTCCCTAATAATGTTTCATTGGTCTCATTGTATCTAAATGTAACATCTGGAACGATTGGAGCACCTACTTCTATTTTGAAAACTTCTATGACCTCTTTTCTTGATGTAGCGCCAATATCTATTACTAGATTTGAAATTTCTACAGCTTGCTTCCTTTCTGCCTCTGACATGAAATGAGGAGGCTTTGTAGCAACAATACCAATAATTACCTCTCCCTCAGCATTAATAATCCTAACCCTTTGAGCAGGTACATTTTGAGCTACCCAACCACCAATAGGAATAAATTTAATCATTCCATTTTCCTTAATAGATTGAACCATAAACCCTACCTCATCTGAATGAGCATCGATCATGATAATAGGTTGACTTCCTTTATTATTTTTTCTATGTAAGTATAAATTTCTAAGACGATCTTCTTTGATCTCTACCTGATCATTTGCATATTTTCTGATTACTTTTACCACTTCATCTTCAAAGCCTGATACGCCATTGGCATTTGAAAAATCTCTAATCATTTCTAAAGAAGCTGTTGTATTCATCCTCTCACCGTCTCCTTCACCTTTTTATTTAGAAATATTTTTTAATAGATTTTATCAATAAACAACAAAATCTAGCAAATACTAAATTTTCTCTCCCTCTATTTTAGAATGATTCCTTTGTTATAGATTTTCATCTGATAACAAAACTAAAAATATACCATAAAATTCAGTAGCTAAACTTACTTTTATTATACAAGCAGTCTATTTTGGCTCTACCTGTTTAAGGATGCTATCCATATACTCATTTAACGATTTTCTATGATTACCATCCCTTCCTATAGTACTTTTCCCTGTGATTAAAGAGTTTAAAATAGCTTCTTCTACAGCTTCAGCCACAGATCTAAAAACAAAATCCATATTATTTTCATGAATGATTTTTATGTCCATTAAATCTTCTTTTTTATCGTGCAACATGGTATTTGCAGTAGTAAAGCTAATAACAATTTCTCCACTACCATTTCCAATATGGGAACCCGTTCGACTAAGACCTACAATAGCTCTTTTAGAAATTCTTTTCAGTTGCCTATGACTCATAGGAATATCTGTTGCTAACAGCATGATAATAGATCCCTTATCCTCTTCTAAATCCTCTTTTTGATCTATTTCTTCTATCATTCTTCCAGCAGGCATCCTATTAATCATTAAATCCTTTTTATGTCCCATATTGGTTAAAACCAATGCTCCAACTGTATAATCATCCCCATCTAGCTTGACCTTTCTAGAGGCTGTTCCGATTCCACCCTTTAGTTTATAGCAAGACATACCTGTGCCTGCCCCAACACTACCTTCTTCAAATTCACTATCTGCATTTTCAATAGCAGAAAATACATGTTCTTTTTTTACATGTCCCCCTCGAATATCATTCAAATAGCCATCATTACATTCACAAACTATAGGATTAACTGTCCCTGTAGTCCTTCCAATATCCTTATTTCCCTTTAACATATATTGTATTAAAGCATCACTTACGATCCCTGTACTTAAAGTATTTGTCAAAATAATAGGTGTTTCAATATTTCCTAATTCTTCAATTTGAATGGTTCCTATGGTTTTTCCAAATCCATTAATCACATGAGATGCAGCAAAAACCTTTTCTTTGAACAAATTCCCTTCATGGGGAAGTATAGCTGTGACCCCAGTTTTTATATTTCCTTCATTTAAAGTAAAATGGCCTACCTTCACTCCTAATACATCAGTGATTGCATTTTTTTCTCCTGGTTCTATATTTCCTATATTTATGCCATAGTCCCTTATTCTTTTTTGATTTTTCATACCCCTTCCCCCTACATAAGTCCTCTTGCCATAGCAGATATGGTATTTAACAATCGAACCCCTTCTTGGATATCTTCAGCAATATATTCAATGGTATCAGAAGAAACTCTATTGACCCTTGGAATAATTTCTACACAATCTGTAATCAAAACAGAATTGAGTTTGATCTTCATGTCTAAAGGTCCTTTTAATTGAAAAAGTTCCATATTCTTTAATTCTTTTAAAGCATGTTTTACTTTTTCTTTGATTAATGCTCTAGCTTTATTAGGATGCATACATTTTGCACAATTAGCAGCTATATTTTCTTTTACTACGGCTACTTGAACTTTAGGAAAATCTCTTTTTACTTCCATTTCTAATGCATCATCCCCAGAAAACAATACTACAGGCACCCCAAAACTTCCAGCTAAAGCACCATAAATCCCTGATTCTCCATAGCTTTTTCCATTGATCTGTATATCTGAAAAAGCATATCCGCTAATAGTATGTGAGAGGGTACCATCATGTTTTGCCATTGGATGATAACCAATGCATAATATAGCATCAAAGGTTTGATCAAGTCCTGCCATCATGGAATTCTTTTTCGGTTTTCCACAAATGACAGTTGCTTCCTCTCTTAAATCCTCCACTAATAGATTACGCATGCCTCCATGGGAATCATTTACAACCATCTCTTTTGCACCTGCTTCTAAAGCCCCATCAATAGCTGCATTTACTTCTTGGGTCATTAAAATTCTTGCTTTTTCATAATCCCCATTTCCTACTTTTGTTTGAACCCCTTGAACAACACCACCGATTCCCTCAATATCTGCTGAAATAAAAATCTTCATGGTCCCCACCCCTTATTCTAATTTCCTATTCTCTAGTTCTTTTAAAAATTCTTTTCCTTTTCTTGAAAGAATGGTTCCTGCTCTTCCTTTTCTTACATTTAATAAACCTAAATCTTTTAACCACTCAAGCTTTAATCTTAACTGCTGTTCTGTTAGATAAATATGGATTTCTTCTAATTTCTTTTTTAAGGATAAACGTCCATAGGCCTTATAGGCTTCTTTCCCACCATGAAAAACATTTAATATCTTTAAGCTTTCTTCTAAAAATCCACGTCTTTCTATTTCTTTAATCATTTTCTCCACATCTATTGTTTTTTTCTGTACCGTATGATCAAAAATTTTTTCATCTACAACTTCGTTGGTCTTTATATAAAAAGGGAGATCACTTTTATCGATTCTACTTACATCCATACAAGCAATATGAGCTAATACATTAAATAATTCTCTTACATTACCTCTCCATTTATGGTTTTTAAGGATTTGTATAGCATCCTCTTCAATGATTAACTCCTCTCTCTTAAGATTATTTTTCAAATATCCCTCAATCAAAGCTTCTAATTGTACATTTTCTTCATTTAAATTATGTAATCTTAAAGCATAAGGAGACATTCTATAAAATAATTCTTTAGAAAATTCCCCTTCTTTTACTAACCCTAAAATATTTACTGTACTCGTTGTAATCAATCGAACATCAATCAAAATAGGTTCTATTCCATTATTTCTAGTAAGCTTATTCTCTTTGATCACTTGAAGCAATCTATTTTGTAGCTTAAAGGAGAGCCCATTGATTGCTTCTAAACACAAGGTTCCTCCATCTGCAAGTTCTAACAAGCTTGGAACCTTATTTTTAGAAGCTTCATCCTCATACCCAAACAACTTGTTTTCGAGTGTTTTTTCTGACATCAAAGAACAATCCACCATAATAAAAACCTTTTCTTTTCTTTTTGATTCATTATGAATAGCTTGTGCCAAAAGTGTTTTTCCCGTTCCAATCTCCCCATAAATATGAATATTTTTTTCATCCTTTGCCATTTTCTTAGCCATTTGAATAGTATTTTCTATTTTTTCGCTATAAGAAATCATATCTGAAAAATAATAATTTGCTTTTGTATCAATTTTATTTAATAGATGCATCTTATCCATGGGCTCATCTTGTGTAAGGAGACTTAATGCTTTCATGTATCGTTTCATAATCCATACATGGTCATACTCAAAACCTAGAATTTCAAAAAGTTTCATAATGGTCTCTAAGTCTATTACCCTAGGCCCTATGTCTATAACATTTTTCACCCCTTCAGGTATGAATTGCATTTCTCCTGGGGTAATAACATAATCAATCTCTTTTGGTATGGGATTATTCATGGGGTAACCATAATAATCATGTTCAAAAATACATTCCCTTAACTCTTCTACTACTTCTTTTGTATTAAGATCTGTATCATTGATGACCAAAATCTTTTGTCCTTTAGGAAGCAACCATAATTTTTTCATATTCATCAAATTAACGGAACGTTTGATTAATATATATTTCTTTATGTCTTGAAAAAAAGTTTTTACCATAGGGACAATGGATTGATTAGATAACAAAAGAATTTCGTCAGGATCTATTTTTTCTTTCATCAAATTTTTCACTGTGATCCCCCGAATTTCTACCTTATCGGAAAATATTTCTTTTAATTGACTCAACATTCGTTCCATATAACCTTCTTGAATACAAATAATCACTAATTTCCTTTTTAGGTATTTTCTCTTCATTATATTCACCTTTTCAAATCCTATTTTTTCTGAGGAATAAATTCAAATCCTTCATAGCTTTACATCTTATTGTTTTCTATAAAATATCCATTAATAAAGATGACAAGCAACTTCATGGGATGGACCTATCTTTTTTAATACAGGTCTTTCCTTTTTACAAATCTCCATACAATTTCTACATCTTGTATGAAAACTGCATCCACTTGGTGGATTCACAGGACTTGGAACATCTCCTTCTAATATAATCCTTTCTTTCTTCGCTCTAGGATCAGCAATAGGTACAGCACTTAGTAATGCTTTTGTATAAGGATGGGAAGGATCACTGTATAAAGTATCTTTGTCTGCAATCTCTACAATTCTTCCTAAATACATAACCCCAACTCGATCACTAATATGCTCTACTACACTTAAATCATGGGCAATAAAAACATAAGTTAAATTAAATTCTTTCTTTAAATCTTGCAATAAATTTAGTACCTGAGACTGTATAGAAACATCTAATGCAGAAACAGGTTCATCTGCAATAATCAATTTTGGTTCAGCTGCCAAGGCTCTGGCAATACCAATCCTTTGTCTTTGTCCTCCACTGAATTCATGAGCATATCGATTGGCATGATATCCACTGAGCCCTACCATTTCTAATAACTCATAAATTCGTTTTGCTCTTTCCTCTTTACCAAGCTTTGTGTGTACCTTTAATGGTTCTGCAATAATTTCACCTACAGTCATTCTTGGATTTAAGGATGCATAGGGATCTTGGAAAATCATTTGGATATCTTTTCTCTTCATACGCATTTCTTCTTGACTCATCTTGACAATATCTTTTCCTTCAAAACAAATCTCACCTTCTGTAGGTTCTATTAGTTTTAGGAGCATTCTTCCTGTTGTAGATTTACCACAACCACTTTCTCCTACTAATCCAAAACACTCTCCATTATAAATTTCAAAGGACAACCCGTCTACAGCTTTCACATAAGCTTTTGTTTTGCCTAATAATCCTTTTTTTATAGGAAATAATTTTTTAAGATTGTTTACCTTAACTAATTGCTCGCCCATATTTTAATCCTCTCCCATATGATTTTTACAATTCCAACATTTACTTTTATGTCCTTCATCAATATAAAATAATGGAGGTTCTTTTTCAAAACAAATATCCATTGCCTCAGCACATCTTGGTGCAAATTTACATCCTTTAGGCATATTTTTAGGATTAGGTACTGTCCCTGGTATAGAATCTAGTCGATCTACTTTTTGTCTTAATTTAGGAATCGAATTCAATAATCCTCTCGTATAAGGATGCATAGGCTTTTCAAAAATTTCATATACATCCCCATATTCAACTACTCTCCCACAATACATAACAACTACTCTTTCACAGGTTTCAGCAACTACCCCTAAATCATGCGTTACCATCATAATCGCTGTATGATTTTCTGTCTTTAATTTTTTCATCAAATCTAGAATTTGTGCTTGAACCGTAACATCTAGGGCTGTAGTAGGTTCATCTGCAATTAATAACTTAGGACGACAAGCCATGGCCATGGCAATCATAACTCTTTGCCTCATGCCCCCTGAAAGTTGATGAGGATATTCATCATAAATTTCTTCTGATCTTGGAATCCCTACAGCTTTTAACATGTCTACAACGTGTTTTTTTGCCTTATTTTTAGCTAATTTCAAATGCAGTTCAACCGCTTCTTGAATTTGTTCTCCGATCTTTAAAACAGGATTTAAAGAGGTCATAGGCTCTTGAAAAATCATAGCAATATCATTTCCTCGAATGTTTTGCATTTCACTTTCAGATAAGGATAATAAATCTTTATCATCAAAATTGATATACCCATTGACGATTTTTCCTGAAGTATCCTGTAGTAATCTCATAATAGAAAGAGAGGTTACACTTTTTCCTGATCCTGATTCCCCTACAACTCCTAAGGTTTCCCCTTCATTTATATATAAATCCACACCATCTACTGCTGGTACAACCCCTTGATCTGTATAAAAATAGGTTTTCAGATATTTTACTTCTAATAATTTCTTCTTCACAGTTATATTCATCTCCTTTATCTATTAATTGTCTAACTTTGGATCTAATGCATCTCTTAATCCATCTCCTAATAAATTAAATGCTAAAACTGTGATAAATATAGCAAGACCTGGATAAATAGTAATATGTGGTGCTACATTTAAATAATCTCTTCCACCACTTAGCATAGCTCCCCATTCTGGTGTAGGAGGTTGTGCACCTAGTCCTATAAAGCTTAAACTTGCAGCTGTTAAAATAGATGTACCGATTCTCATAGTAAAAAAGACAATGATACTAGAAGCAGTTCCTGGTAAAATATGCTTCAGCATAATCCAATAGTTTTTTGTTCCGATACTTTTGGCAGCTTCCACATAAACCGTCTCTTTTATAGATAGTGTACTCCCCCGTACAATCCGAGCAAAGACGGGTATACTGAAAGTGGCAACTGCCACCACCACATTTTCAAGGCCCGGCCCTAAAATGGCAACAATAGCAATGGCTAATAAAATTCCTGGAAAAGCAAATAAAACATCACAAAATCTCATGATCAAATTATCTAAAATCCCCCCATAATAGCCACTAATGAGTCCTAATAAAGACCCGATAATCATTCCAACAGTTACAGAACTAAGGCCTACCACTAAAGAAATTCTCGAACCAATGATAATTCTACTTAAAATATCTCTTCCATAGGCATCTGTTCCTGCGAAGTGTGAAAGAGATGGTCCTTCCATTGGATGATCATAATCTGTTGCATCTAATGCATATGGTGCAATCTGTTCACCAAAAATAGCTAAAATCACAAGGATACATATAATACCTCCTGCAAATACTGCAACTTTTTGTTTCTTAAATTTTCTCCAAAACTCTGATATTGGCGTGCGTATTTTTTGTTTCTCCTCTTTTTCATTGACTACTACTTTTTCTGTCACATAAAAACCCCCTTATTCCCTTACTCATACTGAATTTCTGGATTCATTAAGGCATACAATAAATCAACCACCAAATTAATGATGATAAACTGCAATGAAAACAATAATATTTCTGATTGTATCACTGGATAATCCCTAAAGTTTACAGAATCAATGAGAAGTCGCCCAAGCCCTGGCCAACTAAATACGGTTTCCACTACAATAGAGCCTCCAAGTAAAAATCCAAATCTTAGTCCAATCATTGTAATTACTGGTATTAATGCATTTCTCATGGCATGTTTCCAAACAACAATTCTTTCCATTAACCCTTTTGCTCTAGCCGTTCTGATGTAGTCTTCTTTCATGATTTCCAAAAATGAAGATCGGGTAAATCTTGCAAGTACTGCTGCAACAGCTGCTCCTAATGTCATAGATGGCAATATATAATGGGCAAAGGTTCCGTAACCACCTGTTGGAAACCATCCTAATTTTACAGAAAAAAGTTGAATAAGCATTAGTCCAAGCCAAAAAGATGGTAAAGATATGCCTGAAACAGCTACAATCATCCCCAAATAATCTGGCCATTTATTCCGATTCGTTGCCGATACAACGCCTATAATGAGTCCAAAGACAACTGCCCAAGCCATACTAAATAATGTTAATGTGAAAGTAGGCATAAATCTACTTCCAATCTCTTCTGTAACTGGTTTTCTTGTTTTTAAGGATTTTCCTAAATCCCCTTTAAACAAATTTCCCATAAAGGTAAAATATTGCTCATGTAATGGCGCATCTAACCCTAGCTCTGAGCGAATAATAGCTACATCCTCAGCCGTTGCATCTTCTCCAGCTACTAATCTTGCTGGATCTCCTGGAATTAAATGTACAAACAAAAAGACAAATATGGAAATGACAATTAAAATTGGAATCACTGATAATATTCGTCTGATAAAATATTTAAGCACGTTTTTTCCTCCTTTAAAATTGTTGAGATAAGCAGCAAATGCGCTTATCTCAATAGAAGTACTATTTAATTTCTGCTTCTTCTACACTTAAAGATCCATCTGGTAATAAATATACCCCTTTTAAAGAAGCCTTTTTACCTGCCATGTTTTGATTCACTCCTAAGAAGGCCCATGGCGCATCATTCCATATAATTTCTTGTACTTTTTTATAAGCTTCATTTCTCTTTTCAGGATCTGCTGTCTTTATAGCTGCTGCAATATATTGATCTGCTTCTTCACTAGCATAATATGCTGTATTGAAAGACTTTGGAGGGAACGCATTAGATGCAAATAATGGTCTAATTCCCCAATCAGCATCTCCTGTAGATGGTGACCAACCTGCATAATACATCTCAAGTCCTGCATCTTCTGGCTTCTGAACAGACCAGATTTTCTCAGCTCTTGTTCCTGATTCCATAGGTTCAACATTTACTTTGATATTGATCTTTGACAATTGCTGTTGGATAAATTCCATAGATTTAACTGTATCTGAGTTGTTATTTCCCCAAATAGTTGTTTCAAATCCATTTTCATATCCAGCTTCTTTTAATAATTCTTTTGCCTTTTCTACATTATAAGTATATGGTTTTTGTTCTTCATAAAATTGTACGTTCGGTGCGATGATAGATTTCATATCATCTGCAAATCCTTGATAAACAATTTTTTCATAAGCCTTTTTATCAAGGGCATAATTAATTGCTTTTCTTACACGAATATCATCAAATGGTTTTTTCATACAGTTCATAGCTAAATATCTAACAATAATAGAAGGTGTATTTTCTAATACAATTCCATCTTGTCCTTCAATAATCTTTGCTTGCTCTGGTGGAACTTGATAGATAAAATCAGCTTCTCCAGTTTGTAGCATTGCTACCCTTGTTCCATTCTCTGGAACTGGTTTAAAGGTAACACTATCTACCTTTGGCATTCCATTTTTCCAGTAATTTTCATTTTTTACTACTGTTAAGTGATCTCCAGGTACCCACTCTTTAAATGTAAAAGGACCTGTTCCTACTGGATTTCTAGAAACTTCTTTTCCGTATTTTTCAAGTGCTGCTGGACTGTGCATCATTGCAGCAGGATGAGCAAAAGTATTGATCATAGCACCAAATGGCTCTTTTAATACTACTTTTACTGTATACTCATCTACTACTTCTGTACGATCTACTAATTCAAACAAACTATGTCTTTTTAATTTGTTTTCAGGATTTGCTAGACGATCTACATTTACCTTTACTGCTTCTGCATTGAAATCTGTTCCATCATGGAACTTGATTCCTTCATGTAGTTTAAATGTAAACTCTGTAGCTTCTTTGTTGCTTTCATAACTTTCTGCAAGAACAGGAACAACATTCATTTCCTTATCAAAACCAACAAGTCCCTGCATCATACTCTTTTGAACAGAATAGGATAAAGTATCATTTGTATCATGTGGGTCCATACTAATAAATGTAGCTCCTACCCCTATGACAATATCTTTACTCTTTGCTTCTGCATCACCACTTGCTTGATCTTGTTGACTAGCCGTTTCTTCAGATGCATTATTACCACATCCAACTAAAGCTGCTGCCATCAAAATAAAACATAAAAAAACTGCTAAAAATTTCTTTTTCATTGCATTTCCCCCTTATTTTTTTAAGATATATTTTTTTATCTTTTATTGCTTTTTATAAACTCTCATTTCTGATGCATCCCCTAAAGGGTTCACACCCTATTCATTTAGACAAGACACTATCCCTACTGCTTATTTTTCCTAAAACTATCTTTTTTTGAAATTTTAAATGTAGTAACTTGTTTTTTAATAAAAATTCTGAAATATATACATTGAAAAATTTTTTCTATTCCCATTCTATCCCTGTTATTTTTTAAACAAACAACTCATTTTTCTAAATTAAAACAAGAGACATTATTCTCTTTAAAACAAAAGTTGCAATATACCTGATTCATCACATTCTTTTTTAGAATTGAAAGAATATTTTGTTTGATAAACATATTACCATACACATCAACCTATTTCAACCATTTTTTAGTAATATTTCGTATAATACTCTATATTCTCTTTATTTTTCCTATATTTTGTATTCTTTTTTCTATCCCAAACACCCTATTTAACCCTATTAAAAATATTCTCTTTTGAACAACATAAAAAAGAAGATATTTCCTTCCTCTTGAAGTACTCTATCTTCTTTCAATTTAAATGATTCTACTTTTAATAAATTTTACTGCTATTCTATTGAATCTATTACCATCTCATTTTTTATATTCACTTATTCAAATATTCCTATTTCATCTCTTTTAAGAGTCCAACAGGATCATTACTTGGTTGATAGCTATCATCTATATATAATTTTTCGATTTTTCCATCCTTCACAACTACATTAATGGTACTACTTGCTGTATATCCTGCTTCGCTAATAATCATATATGTTTCTAATATTTTATCTGTATCTTTTCTCATATATCTATAAAGGGGTGTATAGACCTTTAATACATCTTGTAGCTCTTTTAAACTTTTTCCTTCAAATTTTTCTTTTAATTCTTTCTGTGTATCTTCTCTTTTTTCTTCTAAATCATAAGGAAAATCCACCTCTTTTGTTTGCTTTTCCATATGATTATAATTGTAAACCAAAGTATCATAATCATATCCTTCTGTATTCACTTCTCCATTGAATGCATCTAATTTAGCATTGATCACTTTATCTTCTTTGATATATAAGTAAAGAGCTGTTGGGTCTTCTGATTCTTTTAAAATATACACATCTGTCTCATCTGTTAGATTGGTATTTTCATCTAAAAACATTGCCCTCACTGGCTCATTTTCTAAATAAGCTTTATAATCTGCATCCATTTTTGTAAATTCCTTTAGGATTTCAGGGTTTTTATAAATTTTATCAAAATTATATCCAATTTCCTCTGCCTGTGTATTTTCATCTTCCTTGGTACTTTCTACTTGAGTACTACTAGCTGTATCTTTTACATCTCCTGTACAAGCTACTGTTGTAATCATAACTGCACTAATTAGTCCAAGAGCTATCACTCTTTTGTAATTTTTCATCTTTTGCATCTCCTCTTTCTATGGATATTGTTATTGCTGAAAAAAAGTATACCATATAGATGCTTTGAAAAAGTTACAAAAAGGTTAAAATATGTTTATTAACTATACTCAAGCTTTACACAACTTCCCCCTACCCCTTCTTCTCCAGGGGTGACTAAAATCTTAACAGGTACTCTATTTTTTAGTTCCTCCACATGGCTAATAATCCCTACAGACAATTTGTCTGTATGAAGTTTTTCAAGAGATGTCATAACCACCTCTAAAAGATTGGCGTCCAATGTACCAAATCCTTCATCTAGGAAGAAAAATTCCAGTGGCGCACTTCCCTTTAATTGGATTTGAGAGGATAAAGATAATGCCAGTGCTAATGAGGTCAAGAAGGTTTCTCCTCCTGATAAGGATGCAGTTTCTCTTACAACCCCTCCATTTTTATCATCTCTTACAGTGAAATTTCCTTCATCGTCAATCTCTAATGCATATCGATTGGCTGTAATAGATAATAGTCTTCTTGAGGCCTCCCTTGCTATATATTTTAACTGATTCATGGCTACAAATTCTACAAACTTATTTCCTTGAATTAACTTATCTATATCATATAAAAGACTTAATTGATGCTGCACTTCTTTATATTTTTTATTAAGCTCCTTTAATTCTTTTAAATCCTTTTTTATTTGATTCAATATACTCTCAAGTGCACCTATTTTTCTGTGCTTTTCTTCAATGAGTTTTTCATAATTTTTCTTATCTTCTAGAATTTTGTTCCAAGTATCTTCATCAATACTTTCATTATTTAATTGCTTTTTAATCCTATTCATATTGTCTAAGGTATTTCTTAATTCATTCTCATAACCTTCTACTACTTTATTACATTGATCTATCTCTTCTTTTGTAATAAATGCCTCTAATACATCCTCTTCATTTTCAAAATCATGTTCTTTCAATAATTCTTCTAATCTATTCCTTTGCTTTTGTAGTGTTTGAATAAGATTTCTTTTATTTTGACTTTTACTCGTCACATCTTTTACTATTTCTTCTCTTTTATTTTTTTCATTTTCTAATTGGTCGTTTAATTTTTTCACTGTGTCATTCAATTCTTGAATCTTATTTTTCACTTCAATCATATATTTAGAAGGATCTTTTCCTTCTGTTATTTTTTTCATTTCTTCTGCTTTAATATCTATATTTTTTCTTTTTTCTTGTCCTACATCTGTAATGCTTCTTAATTCTTCATTCAACTGGCTTATTTGTCCATTTAATTCTTTTGTTTGTGGTTCCATCTGCTCTATCTTATTTCTTAATTCCTTTTGGTTTTTTTGTATCTTTTCTATTTCTTTTTCACCCTTCTTTATTCTATTCATTTCATCAGAGAAGCTTTCTATGTTCAATTCCTTTTTCAAAACTTCATAATCTTTAGATAAAGTTTCAAAGGTCTTATGTTTTTGAGAAAATTCTTCTTCTAATCCTTCAAGAACTCCTTTGTCCTTTTTTACCCCTTCCCGTAGTCTAGCTTCCTCTTGATCTATTTTATTTTTTTCATCCTTTAGTTCATTTAGTTGATCTTCTAATTCCTCTTTATTTTTCTTCCAAATATCTATATCTTTTTTAAGGGTTTCAAAATCTTTTTCATTCTCTTTATAAGATTTTTTGAGGGTTTCTAAATGGATTTCTTTTAATTTTTCCTCTAGTAGCTTTATTTCATCTTCAAGTCTGTTAATTTCTTTTTTTGCATAATCAAAGTTTTTTTCAACCCCTCTTAAGTTTTTATCGATTTCTTTTATTTTTCCCTCTAAAGATTTTTTTTCTTCTCTTTTTTTCTCTAAAATCTCAGCATCTACCCCTACAGCTAAATGAATATGATGAATAGCTCCACATACAGGACAAGGATCATTATCCTTAAGATTTGCTGCAAGAATAGCTGCTGCATTTTCTCTCTCTATTTGTGCAATCTCTTCTTCTAATGCTTTTTTCATACGCTCTTTTTCCTGTAGTGCTTCATTCCATTGATTGAATCTTATCTCCAGTTCTCTTCTTTCTTTGTCTATCTTTTTATATTCAAGATTTAACGCATCTCTTTTCTCTGTATCTTTTATCTTTTCATCTAATCTGCTTTTTAATTGGGTTAAATTAGCTTGAGCTTTTAATAAATTTTCATCATTTCCAGGGCAATTATTTTGTAAACCCTTTTGTTTTTTTAGTAATTCATTCAATTTGTTTTTCTTTTCGTCCTGTAGCTTTACTACTTTTTCATGTTCTTTTTCATTGCTTTTATAGCTAGTCCTTTTCTCCTCAAGATTTATTCTTAACTTTTGATTTTCCTGCTGTTGGCTGTTGTAATTATTCTCTATTTCTAAAGATTTCTCTATCTTTTCTCTATACGAAAGGTCAATCTTTATCATGCTCACTCTTTTTTCTTGATCCTTCAGATTTTCTTTTAGTGTTTTTTCTGTTTCTTCATTTTCTGCTAATTTTTTAGTCATTTCCTTCTTTTTATCATTTTGCTCATGATATTGTTTGATCAATAACTTTCTTTCTTTTTCTAAATCTTTCATCTCTTTTTCTATTTCAATAGCTCTTTTTAATTCACTTTCTTTGTTGATATATATAGGAATTTCATGATCTTTTTTCTCTAATGATTTTTTATATTTTCCTTCTATAATAATGATTTGTTCTTTTATTCCTTCTAATTGTTTTTCAAGACTTACGAGCTTTTCATTATTCTTATTGAATTCTTCTTCAATTTTTATTCTTTCATCTATATGAGGCTTTACGAAAAGGGCATTTTCTCCTCTTATGCTTTGAATCTTTCGTTTTTCCATCTCTTCTTTTTTATCATCTAAACCCTTAAATTTTTCTTCATAAGTCTTCATTTCCTTTTGCAAATTCCAAATACCTTGATACTTTTCATAATCAGTTTGTACTTTTTTCTTTTTTTCTGCCATCTCTTTTTCTTCGTTTTTGAGGATTTGAAGCTCCTGCTCTTTTTCTTTATAACTTTCTTCAGAGATGCCTTCAAATCTTTTTAACGCACCATTCAATTCACTTTGTTTTTTTAATTCTATATTCCTAGCTTTTTTAATTTTTTCTCCCAATTGCTTCCCGTATTTTTCAAGACCAAAAATTCTCTCTAGCATATCTCTTTTTTCTCTTCCCTTAAGCTTTAAAAATTCGCTGAATTTTCCTTGGGGAAGTACTACAGAACGAGTAAAATCGTCTATAGTAAGCCCTACTATTTTTTCAACCTCTTTTTTTACCTCCGTAGGCTTTTCTGCAATCATACATAATTCTTCGCTTTCGTTTTTTTCCATAAGTCTTGCATATTTTGTTTTAATACTTCCCTTTTTATCTCTCCTAAAATTTCGCTCAGCTATATAGCATTTTCTGTTTACGCCTAATCCAATTTCAAATTCATAACTTACAGATAAAGTATCACAATTTGTATTCATAAAATCTCTATTTTTTCTTACAATCTCTCCAAACAATACAATGGTAATAGCATCTAATATAGTAGACTTCCCACTTCCTGTAGGACCAAAGATTCCGAATAGGCCCGTATCTGTAAGGGTTTTAAAATCGATAGTCTGCTCTTTTATAAAGCTATTGAGTCCTGTTATTTTTAATGTAATAGGCTTCATCTATTCTTCATCTCCTTCCTCACTGGCTACTTTTAAAAATAAGTCCATAATTTCTTTTGTAGGATTTACACTTCTTTGACTATAATAAAACTCTTTGAATAATTCATCTATGTTTTTTTCCTTTAAATCATAAGAAACTTCTTCCTCCTCATGTCCCTCAACAATAGGTTTTATTTCCAATATATCCTTTTTAAACCCTTTCATGGCTTTTATATCTTCTTGCGTAATATATTGATCTGTTTTGATTTCAAAATATACCCATACATCTCTTTCCCTATTTTCTTCACACATTTTTATAGCATCTTCTACATTTTCACATTTCCATACTTCTATAGGCTTATAATTTTTTAGTAGTATTTTTTCAACCTTCGCTTCACACCCAGCAGATACCTCTACCCTATAACAGCATTTACTATAGCCCCTCTCACTTTTACTATACTGAAGAGGAGAGCCTGCATAAACAATCTTTGTATTTTTGTTTTTGATTTCTTGAGGTCTGTGCAAATGTCCAAGGGCTATATATTGGGCCTTTAATGGTAAATCAGATGCCCTTACTGCCAAGCTTCCTCCTAGCTGAATATTTCTCTCTGATGCTGATTCTTCTCCACCGATTACAAAAAGATGGGATACGGCTAGATTAATCGTATCCTCTCGATATTTTTTAGATAATTCTTGAAAGAGTTCTCCTAATCTTTGACTATAGCTCTTTTGGCGATTCTCTTCCTCAATGCTATCATAAATCACTTCATTTAACCTTTTCTCACTAGGATAAGGCATGGCTACAATAACAGCTCTTTCTCCATTGATTTCTATTTCTAAACAACCTTCCTCACTATCTACAATTTTATGTTTTCCACATGGTCCTACCTCTGCCTTACACTTAGGCTTATCAAGTAAGATGATCCCCTGCTCATAGGCTAAAGGACTCGCTGCTACTAATCTTTCAGGATTGTCATGATTTCCAGCAATAATTAAAACAATCCGCTCTCCATCTTTTGATATTTTCTTTAGTGCTCTATAAAACATCTTTTCAGCTTTGGCCGAAGGATTACTATGATCATAAATATCTCCAGCAATCATCACTAAGTCTATATTATTTTCTTCAACAATTTCCACAAAATCATCAATAAATTTTTCTTGCTCCTCTATTCTACTGGCATTTTCAAGATTTTTCCCTAAATGCCAATCAGAAGTATGTAAAATTCTCATAAATTGTCTCCTTCTTTTATTTTAATTTAAATATATTCTAATTTATATAGCCACAACATCTATCTTAACAATAGAATTATTTACTAATCTCAATAAAATTTTCAGTTGATCTATTCTTCTATTCTATTTTTCTATAAAGGCTTTATAGTTTCCTTCTATGAAATTGAGAACCTAATATAGAATAACTCATTGATCTAAACGATGCCCTTATCAAACCTAATCCTAAATTTTTGTTTAATCTTTTTGTCATAGGGTATTATATGTATATATCATTTCGAAAGGAATTTCTAAACCCTCCTTATTTATATAAAGTTGTTGTACAAGCCCCCCTAAAAAAGCTATCAATAGGGATTTATTCCCTTTGATAGCTTTTTGTTAGTATTATAGAGTTCTTTAATAAAATTTACACACAATTCAATTTTATCTATAATTTATAGAATTTCAAAAGAACAGATGTGTAAATGTAGAAATACTTTCTAAAAAATCATGGATAGATCCTTTCTTTTCACTTTTTTTGATTTACATATTGAATTCTCCATAACATTTCTATACGTTCCTATACTACAAGACTTAAAGAGTAACAAAATATTTTCCAGAAAAATATACTAATTATGTAATAGAGTACTTTTTGTGAGGAGCGATTATATGAAACTTCATGCATCAAAGGATTTAGCTAGCAATAGTATCTCTAATTCTACAGAATACGCTAACCTTTGGCCACATATATCCATATCAAAGGAATTTAGAAAAAATATAAAAAACAAACTCATTGCTCATAAATTTCCTTACACCACAAATATTTTAATTAAAACAGGTGGTTTGGGTGATTTTGTTCAGTTAACACCTGTAGCAAAAGCACTAAAAATCAAGTATCCACTTCGTCCTGTGGTTGCTGTTATTAACCACTCAATTTCCATATTTGATGAACATCCATATATCGATTTAGCCATAAATTGTGGCAATATGCATCATCAAGTAGTGGTCAAGAGTTTAATAGACCTTGTAGAAAATGTATTTGATGTTCGCTACATTAGTCGTGCCTATGGTACCTGGAAAAATACTGATTGTTATTACGCAAATTCTTGGTTCTATGATCATTTTCCTCAATCTGGACTATATGCATATAAGCTTAATCAACATGTGTGTGATCTTATGCTATATTCCCTTGGACTTGATCATTATGCTAATTGTAACGATGTGTTTATCGCACCAGATTTAATGATAAAAAAGGTTTCAGGAGATTATGTTGTGGTAAGTAATAGCCCAGGAAGTATAGAAGGTGGGTTAAAAAGATGGACATCCGAAGAGTGGGACGAACTGATTAAGTGGCTTCATTTGAAAAAAATTATTCCTGTTCAACTAGGCCTTAGAAAAGATCCACTAATCCATTCAACAGTAATGGATTTAAGAGGTAAAACTACACCTCGGCAAGCAGCTGGTTATCTGAAATTATCTAAAGGTTATGTTGGTATTGAGGGAGGACTTTCTAATCTTGCTAAAGCAGTAGGAACACCATCAGTAGTCATCTTCGGTCCTACATCAGCTATTAACTTTGCTTACCCAGATACTCATGTGGTCACTAATAAACTGTGCCCGACTTGTTTATGGAGTGAACTTTGGCCTCAAGTAAAATGTTTAAAGGGTAACAAAACTTGTTTAAATCTTCCTGATTGGAAAAGTGTTGCTACTGAAGTATCTAAAATGTTAAAAAAAGGTGATGCGTAAAATGGAAAAGCTAAAATCTCTACTAATGAATCGAATAGACCTCTTTAATCAACTGACCAAAGCTGATGAAATATTATTGCAAATTCACCAAGTTGGCCAATTGTTAAAATCTGCAGTATATGGAGGGTCTATGGTGCTAATTTGTGGTAATGGGGGAAGTGCTGCTCAAGCACAGCATATGGCTGGTGAGATTGTGGGAAGATTTTTAGTTGAACGAAATGGCTTACCAGCCCTTGCTCTACCCGCTGATTCAGTGACACTCACAGCCCTTGGCAATGATTATGGCTATAATGAAATATTCGCACGTCAAGTTACAGCCTTTAAAGATTCAGCAAAATTATTATTTCTCCTTTCCACTTCTGGAAATTCAAAGAATTTGTTAAAAGCTGCATCTATTGCAAAAACTTACGGAATAAAAACAATAGGGCTCTTAGGAAGAGATGGTGGTGCATTAAAAAAACTATGTAATTTTCCCATTGTTGTTCCTTCCTATTCTACACCTGAGATTCAGGAAATGCATTTAGCTATTATCCATATCCTTTGTCAATATGTGGATGGTGAACAGCAATGACTAAAAAAGCTGTATTTTTAGACCGGGATGGCACCATCATTGTAGATTATGGGTATGTTCATAAGCCTAGTCAAGTGGAGCTTCTTCCTGGAATCATTGAAGCATTAGTCACACTAAAAAAATTAGATTTTGAATTAATTATTATTTCTAATCAGTCAGGAATTGGTCGTGGATATTTTACAAAAAAAGACGTAGATCTTGTTAATGCGCATTTGCAAAGTTTATTAAAAGCACATGGCATCGAATTGTCAGGGATTTATTATTGTCCTCATAGCCCAGATGATAGATGTGACTGTAGAAAGCCTAAACCTGCACTAATATTACAAGCCTTAAAAGATCATGGAATTGATCCTAAACACTCCTACTTTGTGGGGGATAAATGGACAGATGTACAGGCTGCAATAAGGGCTGGTGTTCCGCCAGTTCTCCTTTCCAAGGAGCATACTATTTCTATGAATACCATTCCCGTTCTAATAGTAGATTCTTTACTAGAATGGACAAAACTTATTGATCAGGGGGATATGTGATGAACACTTTCAACAAAAAACTAAATGCAAAAACATTCATTGTTATAGGCGATTTAATGGTTGATGAGTATGATATGGGAACAGTCTCTCGACTTAGCCCCGAAGCACCGATTCCAATATTAGATTTTACAAAGCGAATACGTGTCCCTGGTGGTGCCGCAAATGTAGCCATGAATCTAGCCAGCCTTGGAAACCATGTGGAATTAGTTGGCTTAATTGGTAATGATGAAATTGGACAATGGTTAAAAGATTCCCTTAATCGACATGGTGTAGGAACTAAAGGTATTCTATATAGTAACAAAAGACCCACAACAAACAAAGTACGATTTGCTACAATACAACAGACGTTGTTACGTGTTGATTACGAAGATTCACACCAGGTAGAAGATCCACTTATCAATAAAATGTTCGCATATATCGTACAATATTTACAAAACAATCAAGTAGATGGTGTACTTGTTTCCGACTATAACAAAGGTTTAATATCTTATGAAAAAAAGAATCATCCTTTCATTGCTCTCTTCAAAAAAATTATTAAAATGCCATTATTATGCGGCGTTGATACAAAAAAAAGTGGAACTGCTCTAAGTATTTTTTCAGGATTTGATTTCATAAAGCCTAATCTATTAGAGTTAGAGAAGACCGTCAACATAAAGATCAATTTAAGTAATACATTGCCATTGGCTTGCCAAAATTTTTTAAAAATTAGTCAGGCTAAAACGGTGCTTGTCACATTAGGTGCAGAAGGGATGTATCACTTTGATGGTACTAATGGCATACATGTTCCTACAGTTGCAACAAGTGTTCATGATGTAACTGGAGCAGGAGATACAGCATTTGCAGTTATTATGCAATCTCTAGTAAATGGACTGAGTTGGATTGATTCCATGCGTTTAGCAAATTTGGCTGCATCCGTTGTTATTGAATCCCAAGGAACAAAAGCGATTTTACTAAAAGAATTGTATAGGAGAGTGGAATTCATTGAAAACACACACCCCAACTATTTTATCTCTTAATCAAGCACACAAAAAACTAGATCAACTAAAAAAACGAGGAAAAACAATTGTATTGACAAACGGATGTTATGACCTTTTACACGTGGGACACATTGCCAGTCTGAAATTCGCTAAATCCCAAGGAGATATTTTAGTTGTTGCAGTCAATAATGACTTATCTGTACGTCGCTTAAAGGGTAACTCACGCCCTATCATACCAGAAAAAATGCGAATGGAACTTCTTAGCGAACTCAAAGTAGTTGATTATGTCATTTTATTTAGTGAAGATAATGCTCTTGAAGTTGTAAAAAAACTCCAACCAAATATCTATGTAAAAAGCGCAGATTATAATCTCCGAAATACACCAGAAGGAATGGAAGTTTTAAAATATGGTGGAAAAATTCAGACTGCACCTTTTATACCAGATATTTCAACAACTAGCATCATTGAAAAAATTCACAGAATTTTATTGTGTCAAAAGGAGATGAGAAAATGATCCTAATTACTGGTGGAAGCGGATTCATTGGTTCAAACATTATAGAAGCATTTAATAAAGAAGGTATATGTGATATTCTAGTTGCCGACCAACTAGATTCTACTAATAAATGGAAAAATATTGCCAATAAAAATATAGCCGACTATATAGATAAAGATAGCTTATTTAAAAAAATAAAAGAAGAAAATATTCAAGTTGTTATTCATATGGGTGCTTGTACAAATACTATGGAATCTGACGCAAAGCAAATGCTTAAAGATAATTATGATTTCAGTAAAAATCTGTGGAAATATTGCGCTGAGAAGAAGATTAAATTTATCTATGCAAGTAGTGCTTCTATTTATGGCGATGGCTCCTTTGGATTCACAGAAAATATAAACCTCAATAAGGTGACACCACTCAATCCATATGCCTATTCAAAACTACTATTTGATCGGTGGATTGCAAAACAAAAGACTACCCCTCCATATTGGGCTGGTCTAAGATTTTTCAACGTTTATGGTCCAGGTGAATCCCATAAAGGACCTATGGCAAGTATGGCTTTTCATGCCTACCATCAAATTCAACAAGAAGGAAAAGTTAGGTTGTTTAAGTCTAATCGTATAAATTATCAACATGGGGAACAACAACGGGACTTCATATATGTGAAAGATATTGCTAATATTGTTCTTTTCTTTTATCACAAAGCATCTTTTCCATCTGGTATATACAATGTAGGTTCTGGTCAGACACATACATTTAATGAACTAATTCAAGCTATTTTTTCAGCTTATCCAGCTCCTATTCAAATGGAATATATAGATATGCCTGAAGGATTAGAAGATAAGTATCAATACTACACAAAAGCTGATATGAACAAATTAAAAACAATCGGATATTCACGTAAATTTACAGACCTCAAACAAGGCATATCAGAGTATGTTCATTATCTAAGATCATTAAAGTAAAAAGCTCAAAGTAAATACGTAGTCTTGGTTAGACAACTCTAATATACTAGTATTACATCCTTTAATCTTTTAAAAATAATGTAATATAAAAGATAAAAGCTATCAATAGGGATTTATTCCCTTTGATAGCTTTTTATTAATTCACAGGTTTACTATAAATATCTGCAATCTGTTTCATATATTTTGAATACATATCTATATAATCATCTGGCGTATTGTAATTGCTAAGAACTACAGCAGTCAATTTTTCAGATGGAATCCGTATAACGCCACTTCCAAACCCACAAGATCCTCCATAATACCCCATCACCTTTCTCCCATGGCTATAATAATGAAACCAGCCATACCCCATCAAATCACCATAACCAGTTCCTGAACCGCCATCAAAGATTTCCTTTAATGTATCATAACTTACCAATTTGTCTGTATATAATGCTTGATCCCATTTATAATAATCCATCAAGGATGTATATATTCCTCCATCTCCAAGAACAGCACTTGTAATACTTTGATCACATTCAACATATTCTCCATCTATCTTTGTTACCCCATAGGCTCTATTTTTTATGGTAGATATGCCTTTTTCATAGGCTACTGTATCATTCATTTCTAATGGTTTAAATATATTTTCCTCTAAAAACTTTGCAAACCCCACTCCTGAAACTTTTTCAACTACCATTGCAAGGAGAGAATATTCTGCATCACAACATCCAAATTCAGTTCCTGGTTCACATCTAAGTCTGTTTTTCTCCTTATATAGATTTAATACATCTTCATCCTTCAATTGTTCCTTTTGATTCTTGGGAATAAGATCATAATAATCTATAAGTCCTGATTGATGCTCTAATAAATTTTTAATAGTAATTTCCTTTCCATAATCAGAAAAATCAGGAAATACCTCTTTAAGTGTTGTTTCATAACTCAAAAGACCTTTTTCTTTTAGCATCATAACACTCATGGTTGTAAAGGCCTTTGTCATACATCCTAGTCTATAATTGGTATATTCACTAGCAGGTATATTTCCTTTTATATCTGCTAGTCCATAGCTTTTTTTGAATACGATGTCTCCATCTTTTATAACCATCACACTTGCTGATGGTACATTTTCCGTTTTATTAAATTGCCTAAAAAGTAAATCCATTCGTTTTTCTTTACTTCCATAAAATTGAAAAATAAGGATACCCAAAATACATACTAAAATAATTACTGGTAATTTCTTTTTTAGCTTATTCATATGTCTTACCCCCTATAGATTGGTCAATTTATGAATATTGTAACATTTATTGAAGATACTGTAAATTTCAAATGATTCATATGTCATTGTATCATTATTCATCTTCGTATATAATATTTGGTATAATATATAATTATTGGAATTAACAAGTACAATCGTTTACCATTAATAAACCTGACAAATTCAAATAAGGGATTCTATCTCACTTAAGTGAACTCGTTCAGCAAAGTTGAACATAAAGGATTCAAAGAGGCATTCTACCCTACCTGAATCGATTTAACCTCCCACTTATAGAAGTTGTATTCTTATAAGAAGATAAATTTACATCAATAGATCTCCCAAACTTTAATTTGATATTAGTCACTTATTATGTTCATCAGAAATACACATCTTATCAAAGATGTAAAAGGAGCTGTATGATATTGTTAAATCTTGTAAATTTATCTACATATCATTATGATCTTCAAAGATTTAATAACAATCGCCAAAATATCCTTCATTTTTTAGAAAAAAATCATATAGATGGAATTGAACTTTTAAACGCTTTAGGATGGAAAGAAGAAATCATTCCTAAAAAAAACATAAAAGGCGCACATTTAAAAAATTATCCTACTTGGCTAGATTTTTGGAATAATAATCAATCTGCCCTTTTAGAACAATTTAAAGATATGGATCTTGTAAAAAAATATTATGGGGGTAATAGAGACGATTTCATTGAACATTATAGAAAAGAAATTGAGATAGCGAATAAAATAGGCGTACAATATGTAGTCTTTCATGTATCCCATGTACAGGTAGAACATACTTATAATT
This sequence comes from Crassaminicella profunda, assembly GCF_019884785.1. Taxonomy (GTDB): domain Bacteria; phylum Bacillota; class Clostridia; order Peptostreptococcales; family Thermotaleaceae; genus Crassaminicella; species Crassaminicella profunda. The sequence continues at coordinate 578,827 of NZ_CP082326.1, read as the reverse complement.
ATCAATTTACCTACTCTGATGAAGAAGTCATTGATGGAACTGCAACACTCATCAATGAAATATTTAAAGATCTTCATACAGATGTAACCCTTTTATTTGAAAATTTATGGTGGCCTGGTTTAAGAAAACTTAACAAAGACTTAGTTATTCGACTATTCAATCAAGTAAATTACCCGAATAAAGGTATCATGCTTGATACAGGTCATCTGATGAATACAAATACATCCCTTGAAAGTGAAAACCAAGGAATTGACTATATTATCAATACGGTGAACAATCTAGGTGAATTAAAAAGTTTGATAAAAGGAGTCCATCTTCATTGTTCCTTATCAGGAAAATATGTCTTAGAACAAATGAGTAAAAATCAAGATAAAGATTTTGTCTTTTCCCCTATTAGTCATGAAGTTTTTATGCATGTTTTCAACATTGATAATCACAAGCCTTTTACAAGCCCTAAGGTAAAAAAACTGATTGAACTAATAAATCCTAAGTATCTTATCCATGAGTTGATCGCTAGTTCTTCTTCAGAATTAGAAAAATATATTCAGGCACAAATGAAAGCCCTTCGGTAATATTCATTCTTTGGTAAAATATTTCATACTTAATCATCATCAACCCCTTTAAAACCAAATTTCTAACTCATTTAAAAAATAATAACCTAAATCATAATGATTTAGGTTATTATTCTTATAATCATATCTATACAGCTTCCTTTCCGTTGCACATCTTCTTACTCTCCATCAAATACACTTCATCAGCAATTCCTATAGTAGATATTCTATGAGAAACCAATACAACCGTTTTATCTTTACATTGATTTTTAAGGGTTTTGATAATAGCTTTTTCATTTAAGCTATCTAAATTACTCGTAGGTTCATCAAGAAAAATCATCTCTCCATCCTGTAAAAAAGCCCTTGCCATTCCTAATCTTTGCTTTTCTCCACCAGACATATTTTCTCCAAGCTCTCCTACATTTGTATCATACCCCTTAGGAAGCCCTTCTATAAAGTCATGAATAGATGCTTTTTTAGCTGCTTCTTTTATTTCTTCTAATGTGGCATCTTTTTTTCCTATCCTAATATTATTCTTTATGCTTTCATTGAATAAAAAAGTATCCTGGGTCACAAATCCTTGTTTTTTTCTTAATGACTTTGTATTGATCTTTTTGATATCTTCTTCATTTATTTTAATACATCCCTTTGTCGTATCCCAAAATCTCATGAACAATCTTAATAATGTACTTTTTCCACAACCACTTTCTCCTAATATCCCTATAATCTTTCCCTTAGAAATCGTAATATTTACATCCTCTAAAATAAAATCATCCTCTTCATAAGCAAAGCTTATATTTTCTCCCTTTATTTCTCCAAAGGTCATATCCTTTTCATTCTTCACTTCTTCTACCATAGGATTTTCTTCTAAAAGGTTTAAAACACGATCTCCTGCCGCTAAGGTAAGTAATAGATTATTCGATAGATTACTCAGTGCAACCACGGGTCCAAAGGAACTCATCATAGCAATAGTTGCAATAACAAAACCTTCAAAGTCTATTAAATTTTTATGATAAAGATATGCTCCTGTAAACAACATGATTCCTATAAATGTAAACAATACCATATCTGTAATGGCTCTCGTAACCCCTTCATGCTTTTTAATTCCCTTTAATGTATCATTTAAGACTTTTCCTTTTTCCTCCATCCTCAAAAGTCTTTTACTTCCTAAATTGAATAAAACGATTTCTTTCATTCCCTTTAAAGAATCTAACATAAAGCTATTCATCTTCCCAAAGGAGTTTCTATAATCAACCCCTGCATTTTTTCCTAATCGAGAAGAATAATGAGGAATCAAAAATCCTATGCTAAAATACCCCAAAGCTGCAACCAATCCTAAACTTATATGAATTCTTCCGATATAAAGAATCATGATCATAGATGTAATCACAGCAATCATAATCGGTGCAATAGTATGGGCATAAAAAACTTCTAGTAGCTCTATATCGCTCATAATAATAGAGATGAGATTCCCCTTTTCTTCCTGAGCAAGCTTTGCAGGAGATAAAGCCCTTAATTTTTTAAATACCTCATCCCTTAAAATAGCTAATAATTTAAAAGCAATAAAATGTCCTGAAAACTGCTCTATATATCGTAAAAATCCCCTAGCTACTGCTAAACAGACCATAATCGTACATATCTTTGTAAGGGACAATCCCACTTCAAATCCTAAAACTTTTACAATCCCTATACCCCCATAAATAGTAATAAACATAGCCGCTAAAAAACCCAATACCCCCATGGTAATAGTTATTGCCATTATATGGACTAAAGGTTTGATGAGCCCTATGAGTTTTCCCATGATGACAATCCCTTTTCTACGCACAGTCTCGTCCCCCTAATCTTTCTAATTCATTTTGCTCCTTCACCATCCTTGCATAAAGTCCAAATTGATTCATCAACTCTTTATGATTTCCTTTTTCTTGAATTTTTCCTTTTGATAAAACATAAATTTGATCTGCATTTTTTATATTGTAAAGTCTATGGGAAATAATCAAGACTGTTTTTGTCTTTCCTAATTGGTAGATGACCTTCATGATATCATCTTCACTTTCTACATCAACACTAGAGGTAGCTTCATCAAATATATATATTTCACTATCATATAATAAAGCTCTTGCTAATGCTAATTTTTGTCGTTGCCCCCCAGAAAGATTGGATCCGCCTTCTTTGATTTCTTCTTGTAAGCCATTTTTTAAAGAAAGAACATAATCATATAAATTCACCTTTTTCAAAACTTCCATCATCTCTTCCTCTGTAGCATCATATTTTCCCATCTTTAAATTTTCTTCAAAGGTTCCTGTGAATATATAGCTATTGCTTGTGACGATATTTAATTTTTTTCTAAGGGTAAATGGATCAATTTCTCTTAATTCCTTACCCTTTAATAAAATCTTTCCTTCATAATCTTTATAAAATCCCATAAGTATATTGGCAATGGTACTCTTGCCACATCCTGAAGGCCCTACTAACGCAGTAGTTTCACCCATCTTTATATTTAAATCAACATCTTCTAATATTTTTCGTGTTCTTTCATAAAAGAAATTCACCTTTTCAAAGGCAATATCTATTTTATTAAAATCCTTTACCTCTTTTATTTTCTGTTCTTTAATAGGTGTATCAATGATTCTAAATATTTTTTCTGCTGCCGCCATACCATCCATAGTCACATGAAAAAAAGAACCTAAAAGCCTTAAAGGAATAAAAATTTCTGAAGATAATAAAAGAATCATCAAAGCCCCTGCTATACTAATCTCCCCTAAAGAAAATGCTTTTAATGAGAGTATGATCCCTATAGCACTTCCTCCAAAAGCAATTAAATCCATTACATTGATAGAATTAAGCTGCATAGCTAAAACCTTCATGGTAATTTTTCTAAACCTTTCTGCTTCTACATTCATTTTTTCATTCCGTTCTTCATCTTGATCATATATTTTAAGAGTTACTAGCCCTCTTAAATTTTCTAAAAAAGTATCTCCCAAATTTACATAAGTTTTCCAATAATCAGCCAATAACCTTTTAGCAATCTTCATAACGAATACAATAGATATAGGAATTAATGGAACACATAAAAATAAAATCAAAGCCGATTTAAAATGAATAAAGCTTAAAACAATAAATAAAGTTAAAGGGGCTAATAAGCAATAAAAGAATTGAGGCAAATACTTTCCAAAATAAATTTCTAATCGCTCCACCCCATCTATTGTTACTTGTACCACCTCAGAAGTAGAAGTGGTTTTATTATAATGAATATCTAAATCTAAAAGCTTTTGATAAATGGTATTTCTAATGTTTTTGCGTGCATCTTGTGAACAAAGACTGGATGTTTTTACAGCCCAATAATTACTTATAAACCGAACCCCCATCACCCCTATACACACAGCTAAAGTTACAAGACTTTTTGTTGCATCTACCCCATGGTTATATGTATATTCTATATAATTTCCTATAAAAAATATCCCTACAATATTGGCCAATAGACCTATCCACTGGATGAACACCGTCAATAATATCCATTTTTTACATGCTGGTACTAAACCAATTAGTCTTTTATTAATCATCCTCCCACGCCCCCTTACAAATCCCTTTCCTTGATCTTTCCCTTCATTTTCTCCTATTATTTATAGATTTCTCACTCAAAATTTTGATTTATTATAAATTCTTCGAACGCCTTGAAAGTGCTGTTTAAACTTTGTATTTTTCAAACAGAAACAATGCCTCCACGAAGTAGAGAAGAATCATAATACATTCAATATAAAACATAAAAATCTATAGTCCACATTCTGTAGCATGAATTCTTTTAGGGATAAATATGAGCTTTTCTCCAAATTGATTTTTTAATATATTCATCTCCACATGATAAATATCCTTAATGAGCTGATTGTCTAATATTTCTTCTGGTTTTCCAAAAGCTCTTATTTCTCCATCCTTTAAAACAATCACTTGATCACTATATTTTGCTGCTTGGTTCAAGTCATGTAAAACCATAATCACAGTGATCTTTAATTTTTCATTCAATTCCTTTACCAAATCAAGTATCTCTATTTGATTATTAATATCAAGGTAAGTTGTAGGCTCATCTAATAATAAAATCTTAGGCTGTTGAGCCAGTGCCATAGCAATCCATGCCCTTTGGCTTTCTCCACCAGATATATGAATCATTTTTTTATTTTCTAATCTTTTTAAATTTGTCTTTTCAATTGCCCAATCAATGATTTTCTCATCTTCATTATTCATTCCTTCAAACCATTTCTTATGAGGATTTCTTCCAAAGGTAACAACTTTTCGAATAGTCATATCCTCAGGAGCTACATTTCGTTGAGAAAGACAAGCCATTTCCTTGGCAATATCCTTTCCCTTCATTTCCCATAAAGATTTTTTATCTAAATAAACTATTCCCTCCATAGGCTTTAATAATCTTCCTATGGCTTTTAGTACTGTTGATTTCCCCGAACCATTAGGCCCTATAATGGTAATAATTTCTCCCTTTTTCACATGGGCATTAAAATCCTTTACAATAACTTTTTTATCATAGCCTATTTTAAAATTATTTACCTTAAGCATGTGATTTTGACCTCCTTAAAAGAAATAAAAAGAATGGACAACCAATCATTGCCATCATTACCCCTACAGGAAGTTCAATAGGTCTTGCAATACACCTAGCTAATGTATCTGCTAAAAGCAATATGATTCCTCCAAAAACCGTACTCATCGGAATCAAATACTTATAATCTGACCCTAATAGGAGTCTACATACATGAGGAACAATAATCCCTATAAAGCTAATAATCCCTACAGCAGATGTACTAATTCCTGCTAAAAATACTGCCACTAACGCAATGAGTATTCTTGTCTTATTTACATTGACCCCTAAATTAGTAGCCACATCATCTCCTAATGATAAAAGGTTAGCTCCTCTAATGCAGCATAAGGATAAAAGAATCCCTACAATACAATAAGGTAGAAAATAACTTACTTCCCTCCAGCCCCTATAAGCAATACTACCATTGAGCCATAGTAATACCCCTTGAATCTTATCACTATTCATAATCGCAAGTAATGAAGTTGCCCCTACAAACATGGCATTAATAGCAACTCCTGATAAAATCACTCTTATAGGCTTAATGCCATTATCCCAAGAAAGGATAAACACTAATGCACAAGCAAGCATGGCTCCTAAAAATGCCATAAGTGGCATGAGCTTATAAAACTGAGGAAAATATAACATCATCAAAATAGCCATTAAGCTTCCCCCAGAAGAAACTCCAGTAATCCCTGGATCAGCTAATGGATTTCTCATAACCGATTGTAATAGTGCTCCTGATATAGAAAGACTTGCCCCTACAAATACAGCTAAAATAATTCTAGGCAGTCTCATATCTAACAAAATACTTTTATTGATTTCGTCCCCTTTTCCCAAGAGGATATCCATAATTTCTTGAATAGATATATCTACACTTCCAATACCAATAGTTCCAATCACTAAAAATCCTAACAATAAAAAGCTAGAAAAAATGATTAGGATCTTTGTTTTCTCCTTCATATCTTTCATATTTTTCACCATTTCCTTTATTTTTTGTACAAATAATCCTTCATTTTTTCTAAAGATTCTGTTGCTCCCATATCTCCTGTAACCCCAAAATATTCTGGGTCTAAATCATAAACTTTATTTTCTTTTATTGCTTTAAAATTTCCCCATTGAGGATTGATTCTAAATTCCTCTTGTACCTGTTTTTTTGCCTCTTCTATATATCCATGATACATTCTAAAAATAACATCTGGATTTTCCTTAAGGGCTACCTCTAAGGAAAAGGGTAAATAAGGTCCTTTGTATTTTGATTTTACCTTCGTTGTGATATTTTCTGCTCCTAATTTATCAATCAAGCTTCCTACAAAGGATTTCTCTGTAGCTACCATAAAATGTCCAGGAGCACCAAATAAAATCATAACTTTTAATTTCTTATTTCCATCCACATCTTTTAAAATCTCTTTTTCTTTTTTCTCAAAATCTTCTATGATTTTTTTTGCATTTTCTTCTTTTCCAAAATCCTTACCTATTTTTTCAATCGTCTCTTTCACAGCATCATAAGAGCTCAAATCTGCATACATAGGATGAACTCCATTTTGTTCAAATTTACTTCCAATTAGTTCCTTTAATGCTCCTGATGTAATAAATACATCTCCTCTTAAGCTCTTAACCACCTCTAAATCTGGATTCATGGGAAGTCCAATCTCTGGAAGATCCTTTATTTTATCATTTATACCATATTGGGTACTTGGTCTTCCCACCATTGGAATATCTAGTGCTAATAACATCTCCGCTACAGCAACACTTCCTGCAACAATCCTTGTCTCTTCATTTTTTACATCTATATTTTTATTCTCAAGTTCATCCCCCTTTGCACCACATCCAGCAGGCATAGCACAAATCATCATCACCAGCATAAGAGCTATCAATCTTTTCATTCTCATCCCCCTCTATTTTTTCTATGAATAAACTCCATTTTAAGAAAGGTTATTTTTTTAACCTTCTTAAAATAGAGTTATCCCTTGAAATCTATTTGATTTCAATTATTATTCTCACTATTATTTTTTAGATATTTCCTTTGTTTTTTCTTGACTCTTTACTTCTTTTACCTCTTTTTCTAATACTTTTGTAATATCATCTTGTAAATCTAATCTAAACTCAACAGACGCATTTCCCATAGGAATCACATCCATACCTAAGCTAATCTTTGCATCTACCTTTGGAATTTCAAATCTAATAGTATGGTCTGTTTTGTTTTTGCCTACTTCATTTTTTTCTTCATACGTTTTTAAAAGGGTGCTAGTATGCTCTACTTCTTTTCCATCAATCATCACTTTTCTATTTTCCATCCAGTCACTTCTTCTAAGATTGATGGATAAATATTCTTTGTTTTTTTTCTTATTTTTTTCATCCTTTACAACTTCTATTATTGCTATAGCGTCCATATATTGTCCTGCCATAGACATTTCATCTACATATTTTTTTAAAGCATAAACAGTTACTTTATATTTTCCTACCTTAAGTGGCTCTTGCTCTCCCTTTACTATAACTTTTTCTGCTTTAGTAACCTCTTTTTTTACTGGTTCACTAGCTTTTACAACTTGTGCTGATGCTGACAAGGGAGTTGCCACTAAACAACCTGCTACCAGAATACTACTCATACCTACTAATAATTTATTTTTCATCCTATTCCCGCCCCTCTTCTTTCATAAACTTTTACTTTTAAAAACAGCTATTTTTTCTCTATCCTTACATTCTTTTCATAATAAACGTTTCCCATAATCACTGGGTTGAAGATGAGGAACTTCCTCATCTTCATAGATCCTCCCAATGACATACTTATAAAAATTGTTTTTGCTTATTACTTTTTCTTTTTTCTTTATTCTCTTTTTTATTTGTATCTTTTTCTTCTACCATATTTAGTTTTTTAGTAATCACAATTTTTTGTTCTTCTTTGATCCATTTTACTTCATGCTTTAAGTTTTCTGATATGAATCTAATAGGTACAAAGGTTCTGTTATTAATAATTTTTGGTGCTACATCCATTTTTATAGTTTTTCCATTTACCTTTGTAGCTTTTTTATCTACATGAGACTCAGCAAAACAAGCTTGTGCTGGTATTTCTTCGCTTACCTTTGCAACTCTTTTATCTACCTCTAACTCAATCTTCATCTCACCATCACTTAATAAAATACTTCTAGTTGCTGCTTGCCACTTAACTTTTGCCCCTAATGTTTCACAAATTCCTCTTAGAGGGACTAATGTTCTATTTTCTTCTATAAGTGGTGCTACATCTAATTGGATATTTTGGATAGATCCTTTTTTCATATCTACTATTTCTGGTGATTGAATATATAAGTAGATTTTTTCTTGAATTTCCTTTGCTTTGTTCTTTTTAAGTGCAATGTCAAAGCCTGTATATTCTTCTTTTTCTTCTGACATACATATGCTAAATCTTATTTTTGCATCTGCATTTGGTACTTCAAATCTAATAACTGTATTTCTTTCATTGTTCTTTATTTTTTCATATTCCACACCCATAGAGTTTACATATACTTTAAGATCTTTTATTTCATCTGCATTTTTTAACATTACTTGCACATAATTTTTACCCTTGATCACTTCATAGTTTACCTCATTCACTAAGTATTTTTGAACCATAGCTACTAAGTTTTTATCTTTTTCTTTTACTTCCATAGTCATTTCATATAATCCATTTTTACTTAGATCAACTGCTTTGATGACTTTTCCCTCTAGTAGGTTTATATAAACCTCTATACTATCATCCGTTTTCTTTTTGAATTGATCTTGGTCTAATACGACTCTAAAGGTAACTTCTTTATTATCCTCTGGTACTATTTTTGCTTTCAATTTCATAGAAGCATCAAGCTTTGGTATTTCAAATTTGATCATGTTAGCTTTTTTATCATTATCATATTCTTTAATCATCTTTGTTTCATATTTCACATCATTTCCATTTACTTCTACTTTCAAGTCTTTTATGTCTTCTTTATTCTTTATGAATAAGCGTACATAATTTTTATCACTCTCAACTTTTACATCTGCTTTTTTAAGGAAATATGGTTCTATTATAGATGCTTTGTCTTCATTTTCTTTTAATATTTTTATATCTGCTTCATAAGATCCATTTCCTACTTTTTCAGTTTCTTTTAGAATTTCCTTTACATTATCTAAGCTACCTAAGTCAAACATTAACTTGAATTTTTGTCTAGTTTCGCCCATTCCATCTGGTACGTATACTTGGCATGTTATTCCTTCTTTTATAGCTTCTTTTTTAACTTTTAATTCAATCTCAAGAGTATCGTTTACTGAATCATATGTTCTTCTTGCATTTACAAGCTCTCCATGGCTGTTTTCATATTTAAACTCTTTTAATTTACTCAATGAGATATTTGTGCTATCCCAAACCATTCTAACTGTAACGTCTTCATCTTGTACTTCAAGATTAGTAGCTCTTTTTATAAACTGCTCAGCCATTGATTTTCCATTTTCATAGAAGTGTTTTGCCCATGCTTTAATACGATGTGTTCCATTCGTAAGGAATTTATCTTTTGTTCCTCCTGTTGTTCCTGAATCATCAGATTCTTCGTAAACAATAAAGGTTGTAAAGTGTGTTGTCCAGATGACTAAATCCTTACCTTCATCTAGTTTAGCTTCTTCTACATGAGCATCCTTCATAGCTTTACCCACAGCTTCTGCATTATTCTGAGTTGCTAAAAGCGTATGAGTAATTTCCTTAGGCTGATCTCCTCTCTTTGTTATAAATGCTATTTTCTTACCTGCTTGATTTGGGAATACTATTTTTACAGGCTGATCAAAGGTTAATGTTTTATCATCAACACCTAATGATATTGCCATCTTTGGTGTACCCTTGATATTGGAAATATCTTCATTTTCTACAGTAGTTGGTATTTTTATTTTTCCATCCCAGTTTTCATCCCCTGTTACTTTGATTCCTGCTGGCATAGTAACATTTCCATGATTTGATGTTATTTCTAGCTTAGGAAGTATTGCTTCTCTTTTACCTTGAGCATTTGGTTTTACTGGTACTTCCACCTTAGCATCTTCTACATCTCCTATAGATATATTGACCCTAGCTTTTTTTGCCAATTCTTCTGATATTTCATTAAGTACTATTTTTTTCTTTTTAGCATTAATGCCCTCAATCTTTTTATCTAGATGATCTTTATCAATAGTTACTTCTACTCTTTCTTCTAATCCAGCTATAGCATCTTTTAATACTTTTGTTGCTTGATCTATTTCTTGTACTGTAGCTGTAGCTATTTTTTTGTTGATTTCTTTTGCTGCTTTTAATGCATTTTCATATGCTTTATAGCTTTCTTTTGTATATTTTTTAGTTTGATCTATTTGCGTATTGATTACTTCTTGTAATTTTTCTATAACCTCATCTCTATCTTTTTCATATGCTTTTACTAATTTTAACGTATCAAAATCAAATACTAACTTGAATTTTTGTCTAGTTTCTCCCATTTCTTTTGGCACGTATACTTGGAATATCTTTGGTTTCTTTAGATCTTCTACATCAAACTCAACAGTAACCGTATCATTTTGAGCATCATAGGTTCTAGTTGTGTCTACAAAGTCTCCATTGCTGTTTCTATGCTTTAATTCTTTTAATGAACTCAATGAAACATTTGTACTTTCCCAAAGCATACTAACACTAATTTTTCCATCTTTCACTTTAAGGGTTGCAGGTTTTTTTATAAATTGGTTTGCCATTGAGAATTCATTTGGATCATAGTAATGTTGTGCTGCTGCTGAAATACTATACTCTCCATCCTTAAGATGTTCTTCTTCATCTTCTTTTACCAATTTTAACGTATCCAAATCAAATACTAACTTGAATTTTTGTCTAGTTTCTCCCATTTCTTTTGGTACGTATACTTGGAATATCTTTTGATCTTTTATACCTTCTACATCAAACTCAACAGTAACCGTATCATTTTTAGCATCATATGTTCTAGTTGTGTCTACAAAGTCTCCATTGCTGTTTCTATGCTTTAATTCTTTTAATGAACTCAATGAAACATTTGTACTTTCCCAAAGCATACTAACACTAATTTTTCCATCCTTTACTTTAATCGTTGCAGGTTTTTTTATGAATTGATCTGCCATTGATAATTGGTTTGGATCGTAGTAATGTTGTGCTTTTGCTGAAATAGTATACTCTCCATCTTTAAGATTTTCTTTATCAATTTGACGCTTCTTTATAGATATATCATAAGTTGCTGATGCACCATTTACTTTTACAGTTAGTGTCTGTTTTTCAACAGCCTTAAAACTATCAAAACCAGTAACATTTGCCTCTATGACAGTCAATATCTTTTTGCTTCCATCATTGTAATTTCCTGTAACTACTAATCCACTAACATCTAGTTCTTCACCCACGGTATACTCTTTTTTAACATTAGTTGTATCTAGGACTATATTTTCTAAATCTATGGTTTTCACAACTCCACCAGTAGATAAATCTACCAATGTATCTGTATTAAACACTAACCTTAATATAGGTCTGGTTTCCTCCATTCCAGTTGGAGCATACACCTTTAAGTATGTATCCTTTGTAATACTTTCCACTGGTAATGTAATGGTTAGTGAGTCTTTTTCAGCATTATGTATAACATTATCAGAATAGGTATACTTATTTGTATCAGGATTATCATCTGGAATAATCAACTCTACATATTCCCCATTTTTGTCGTTATACCACATACCTTCTAGTTGTGTCATTTTTATTGCATCATTACCATTCCACACCATAGTAAGTATCATTTTTCCATCTTTAACATCTAGTTTAGCAGCCTCTGTAATAAACTGATTCGTCATAGATGCAGCGTTTTCTCTTTCTTTCATAGCATCAATATCAACACCATATGTCCCATCAGGTAGGTGATCTGGATCAAGCTCTTTTGCACCCTCCTCTGGTATAGAAAGTGTGATTTTATAAGTAATTTTACTATTATCAATTTCATTAGTTGCAACTAAGGTAATTTCATTAACTCCTACTTTTAAGTTATTAACAGTGAAGCTTTCTCCACTATTTATATGATTATCACCCATTGCAATCTTTGTCTTACTATTAGCTCCATTAGGTGTAATAATAATAGAAGTAGTACCTGCTGGTGCCTTTAGATTATGACTATAAGAGTTTACACGGGCATCTTTTAATTCAATTGAACCAACACTTGTATCTATAGCTTTTAGTGTAGCATATAAACCATGAACGTCATATTGTTGTGCTGAATGGCCAGCAGCCAAGAAATCCGTTATTTCTTTCTTAGAAATAGCATCATTGTCCCAATCAATATAGCTATAGTAAATTATAAATTTATCTAAGTTTTTCATATCCTTTAAATAGTCTTTAGGAATATTAGGTATATAATTACACTGCATTTTCAATTCATTCAGATTAGGCAAAGTCTTCATGCACTCCGGCATTTTATCAATATGATTAAAGTCTAAATTTACACTAATTACATTAGTAAGATTACTCAAATCTACCGTATTGCCCTCTGAATCAATATCTATATCTGTTAATAAATTATTATTTAGCTTAATTGCTTCTAAAGCTGTCAACCTTGATATACAGCTAGGAAATTTTGAAAACTTGTTAAAGCTCATATCCACGCTCTTTAAGATTGTAAGCTTACCTAATGATGCTGGCAATGTTTTTAAATTATTACCGCTTATATTTAATGATGTAAGTTTTGCCAAATCTCCAATACTGTCATGGAGTGTCTCAAATCTGTTACTATCAAGATGCAAACTATTTAGGTTAGTAAGTCCGCTTAAATTCTCTGGTAGCTTAGAAATCTTATTGTTACTCAAGTCAAGCGTACTCAAACTGCTCATATTGTTGATACTATCAGGCCATGATGTAAAATCATTTTCCTCCAAAATAAGTGTTTTTAAAGCTGTAAGCTTAGAGATATTTTCATCAATTGAGCTAATCTTATTGTATCCCACATTAAGAGTCTTAAGAGCTTTTATGCTACATATATCTTCTGAAATACTAGTTAGTTGATTTTTCATGGCATTAATGTCTTTTAGCTTAGTAAGTTTGCTAAAATCTCCTGTAATATCCGTCAACTTATTTCTACTAATATTAATGTCTATCAACTCAGTAAAAGAGCTAATATCAGGCATAGTTTCAAATTTATTGTGACCAAGATTAATACGATTCAACTTAGGCAGTCCCACTAAGATTATATCAGTAAGATCATTAACATCTAAATTAAGATACTTAAGCTCTGGCAAATCCTTCACTGTAAGAGACGTAAATTTATTCTCCCCTAGTTGCAAATCAGTTAGATTTTTCAACTTACTCAAATCAATAGTAGTTAGTTGATTTCCTGATGCATTAAATTTTGTCAAAGAAGATAATTTTTCAATCCCACTACCACTTAAAGTTGTAATATTGTTGTCATTTATAGATAAGTCTTCCAAGTTTACAAGTCCACTTAAGTCAAGTAGTGAATTCAAATTACAATCACTTATATCCAGACTTTTCAAATTTATCAATCCTTCAAGCTGTGATAAATCTGTCAATGAATTCCCTTCTACATCAAGGTACTCAAGTTTACTCATATTAGTCATATTCGGAAGATATGTTAGTTTATTGTAATAACCAATATCTAACATTTTAAGCTTAGTCATATTTGTCATATCCGGCAAAGCTGTTAAGTTACTACGGCTTATTTCTAATGATTCAAGGTTAGTTAAATAACTTAAATCAGATAACCTATCAGCGCAGTCATCACTACTTGGCATCATATTCCAACGAAGATTAAGGCCCGTAATATTTTGAGCATGACGCAAGCCTGAATAATCTTGGATTGAATCATCGTCATAGTCATGTCTTGCCAAATCTAACATACCTTCTAACCTCATCATATCACCTACGGTAATATCATGATCCTTCTCAACACCTAAAATAGTGCATAGTTTTTCCTGTAAAACAGTATCTTTTATGCCTGCTGATTGGGTTTTGTCATAGATAGAAACTTCAGCAGTTGCAGTCACACCTTCACTAAGGATATAGCCTTCTGGAAGATCTCCTAGCTCAGCAGTAAATGTATATTCCCCAGCAATATTTGGAGTACAGTTGTCTGTATTATTCCATTTAGTAACTGAAACAGTACCATTAGTATTAGGAATTAAAATATTAGAATAATTTTCTTTAAGGTGATTATAAACATCTTCATAAACCGTGTTATCCGTAGTACCACCGTATAGCTTTATTGTTTCAAACCCAGTAATTTCTACTGTCTTCACTTTATCTTTGCTAATAGTGATTGTATATATCCCTTTTGATCCATCAGCTGCATATACTTTTACGTAAACTTTTGTAGCTCCATCAGCTTTAAGATTTACCTCTTCAGTTATTGGATCTCCATACTCATCTGTACCTAGAAATCTAATAGTAGCATTTTCATCTAATGAAACAAAGTCTTTTAGTGCAATAGCTTTCGCTTTACTATTCACGGTTACTGATGCTTCAATCTTATGCACTTTACCTCCAGATATAGATTCTTGAGAATTTATAGTAGGTATTTTACCCAATATTGTTTTAAGCTCCACTTTATCAAGAATACCATTTGAATTTGCATCTCCATTTTCCTCTTTAGCCCTACTGATGGTAATGATATACATACTTGCTAATGATCCATCAGCTGCATCTATTCTTAAATAAACGTTTGTATCTTTACCTGCTTCAAGATTTACCGGTTCAGTTACTGCTTCTTCTGCTTCGCTGTCTGCACCTAAAAATCTAATAGTGGCATTTTCATCTACAGAAACTAAATCACTTGGTGAAATTGATTTCACTTCACTATCCACTGATAATGATGTATAAACCATATACATTTTCTGTGGAGCAATGTACATTTTATTATCAATCTTAGGCATTTTGCCTAATACTCTCTTTAGCTCCACCTTATCAGGAAGACCATTTGAATTTGAATCTCCTTCTTCACCTTTAGCTCTGTTAATATTAATTATGTACATACTTCTTACTGATTCATTCTCTCCTGCAACCATAGCATAAACAATTGTAGTTTCTCCTGCTTTAAGATCTACTGGTGTTGTTATAATATTATCCTTTTCCGATCCCATATCAACAATGCTTGTTTTAGAGCTTTTATCCATGCACACTAAGTCACTCGTCGATATAGAAGCCACTTCGCAACCTACTGTCAATGTTGCTTGAACTGTATACGCTTTATCATCCTTACTATAGCCTAAAACTGTAGTAGTAGGCTTTTGCCCTAGCACCGTCTCTAGCTCCACTTTGTCAGGAAGATCGTTTGAATTTGTATCTACATTTTCTTTTTCTTCTTCTCTACTGATGGTAATTATATACATACTTGCTAATGATCCATCAGCTGCATCTACTCTTAAATAAACCTTTGTATCTTTACCTGCTTCAAGGTTTACCGGTTCAGTTACTGCTTCTTCTGCATCCCCATTTGCGCCTAAAAATCTAATGGTAGCATTTTCATCTATAGAAGCTAAATCACTTGGTGAAATAGATTTCACTTCACTCTCCACTGATAATGATGTATAAACCATATACATTTTCTGTGGAGGAATGTACATTTTATTATCAATCTTAGGCGTTTTGCCTAATACTGTCTTTAGCTCCACTTTGTCAGGAAGATCGTTTGAATTTACATCTCCATTTTCCTCTTCAGCTCTGTTAATCTTGATAGTATATTTACTTGATGCAGAGTCATCGGATGCTATAACTTTTACATAAACAGTTGTAGTTTTACCCGCCTCTATTTCTACAGCTCCACTATCTTCTTGAGCATCTTCACTTGAGTTTGTTCCATAAAAGTATACCTTTGCATTTTTATCCTCTGTCTCAAAATCACTTACTGCTACAGAAGTTATTTCATTGTTCACTGATATAGATGTTTCAGCAGAATAAACTGAATCTGCTACCGTTGCATTTGTTTCATTAACTTCCTGTCCGAAAATCGTTGAAAGTGCAATCTTATCAGGAAGCTGCAGTTCTTCAGCAGCATGCACAGCTATTGGTGGTACTAAAGTTAATAGCATGGCAAATACTAAAAAACCACTTAAGATTTTCTGGTAAAGCTTTTTCATTTATTCACAACCCCCTTATTATAAAAAATATATTTCTACTTCAATTTTCATTTAAAACACAATTTCAAAACAACAAGAAATTTCAGCAACCAGCATAAGCCGGCTGCTGAAGCTCTTTTGTCACAAGCGATATAGATATATCACTTAACTTTTAATATCTTTTCCTTTGTATCCAATTTAATATCATTACTAATTACTTACTAATATAAAACTCAACATCGTTTGACATACCGAATCCTAAAACATCATTCTTTACTTTTGCAGAATAAGAAGTCTTGCCATCTGTAAGTACAGAAGCTGGAAACTTAAGTGTTACTGTATCACCAGAAAAACTTGCAGGAATCTCTCCACTTCCAAAATCAACTGATAACGCTGTCATGTGTCCAGTTATAAAAAACTTCTTGAAAGGCTTAATTTTAAATGTAAGAGTCGCTTCACTTCCATTTACCACTAAATTCTGTGAACCTTGAACAATGGCCTTGTTTGCCATAGAAGCAGTAGTAGAACCGTCCTTATAAATAGCAATGTCCACATCCGAACCTGCATACGCCACACTTAATGATAAAAGCATCATCAACGCTAATACAAGCACTGATGTTTTTTTCATAGATATACTCATTTCTTTTCCTCCTTTTTTTTAATGTTAGATGTGTCTAACATTTGTTTCAGCAACCAGCATACGCCGACTGCTGAAGCTCTTTTGTCACAAGTGATATAGATATATCACTTAATTTTTAATATCTTTTCCTTTGTATCCAATTTAATATCGTTGCTAATTACTTACTAATATAGAACTCCACATCGTTTGACATACCGAATCCTAAAACATCATTTTTTACTTTTGCAGAATAAGAAGTCTTACCATCTGTAAGTACAGAAGCTGGAAACTTAAATGTTACTGTATCACCAGAAAAGCTTGCAGGAATCTCTCCACTTCCAAAATCAACTGATAACGCTGTCATGTGTCCAGTTATAAAAAACTTCTTGAAAGGCTTAATTTTAAATGTAAGAGTCGCTTCACTTCCATTTACCACTAAATTCTGCGAACCTTGAACAATTGCCTTATTTGCCATAGAAGCAGTAGTAGAACCATCCTTATAGATAGCAATGTTCACATCTGAACCTGCATACGCTACACTTAGTGATAAAAGCATCATCAACGCCACCACAAGCACTGATGTTTTCTTCATAGACTTTGTCATTTGTTTTCCCTCCTTTCTTCCATGTTAGATCAGTCTAACATTTTATTATAAAAAATAAGCAGTACATCCCTTACTTTCAAACTGATGAAATAGTTTTTTATGAACAATGTCTTTACTTTGAAAAATCATATTAATATTGCCTTCAATTTGATATAATTTTTCATCCTATATTTGACAAATTCATAGTAGTAAGGAATAATATATAGTATTATGATATTGATTATCATTTACAATAGATATTCTATATCATTCTTGATAGACAAACTTCATTATATTTGTTTTTTTATAACCATATATTGCTTATTTTTTAAGGAGGTGTATTTATTTGAAGGTGATACACGATATTATTTTTGACTTCTATAGTTGCTGCAATCTACCTATACTCGCAGTAGACATTGATTTTAATAAGATTTGTAGGATTGGTTATACGCCTACAGTAGAAAAAGTTTTTAATCATTGCACTATTTTTAGAGATATCCATTTTGATTCCGATGATTCCCTTAGCTGTAATCTAAGCTATGCAAAAGATATTCATTTTGTAGTAGTATCCATATCTAGATTTGATAAGTATAGAGGCTACTTTATCATAGGACCTTTTAAATGCAATAAAAATAACACCATATCTATTCCTTTTAAGCCCCATAGCTGCATGCAGTATTTACCTGCTATCTTATTGAATATTTCTGATAGCCAGTTTAGTAAGGGGATGAGTAATTTAAGATTTAGTGTCCATGTAAAAAAGGCCATTGAATACATACATAAAAATTACACCCAATCTATCAATTTAGATAAACTATGCAAGGATTTATCTGTAAATAAAAGTTACTTTTGCAAGGTGTTTAAAAAAGAAACGAGTTTTACTTTTTCTAATTTTTTAAATAATTATCGCGTTGAAAAAAGTAAATATTTTCTTGAGAATACAAATTTACCTCTTATGGATGTGGCCATCTCTGTTGGCTTTAATACGCAAAATTATTATTCCATTGTATTTAAAAGGCTTATAAAAAAGACACCTTTAGAGTATCGAAATAGCATTGCTATACAATAATGAAAACTAATAAAAATGGCTCATATGTTCAGCCATTTTTATTAGTTTTCATTTCTTCTCCATATAAGAAAAATCTCACAAACCCTCTTTATACTATACCTATTTTTTCCTCATCTACTTAAAATCTCAAACAGATGAATCATCACCCCTATAGGCTCTACAAATAACATGCGTATACCTGCATATTTCATGACTTTTTTTATCTTCTCCCTCATATCAGGGCCGTAACAATGAACAACACATTTAGCACAGGGTTTTTTCGTCTCTTTAAAAGGGCATTGATCTAATCTCTTCCTTGCATAAGCTAATAGCTCTGTACATTCATTACATAACTCATGATCTTTATCATGATTTCCTTTGCAGTAAATATGTATCATTTTCTCGATCATCTGCTTTTCATGTTCTATTCTTTTATAGGACTGCATCTTACTCACTCCTTTTTGGCTTATATTAGTATTCTATTTTTTATTCTAAACACAAAATTTATTAGCTATGAATTTCATTATCCATTATATTTGTGGATTTGCTTCATTAGAAATACTATATAAAAAGCTTTTAGATTCAAATATTTATTTTAATAAAAACTACTTCTAAATTAGCATATAACGAAAACATATGAAAGTAAATATCATTTAATATTTATTATCATATTCATTTTGTATTCTAACGTCTTCAATAGCTATACTTATAACAAATGTATCTATTCTCAATAAAATCCATTTTTTTAGTTCTTCACCATATTCTATGAAATTGTAAAGTTTTACAACTACTGTTACGCTTACACATTCTACTACAAAACTAATTTTATGATTTCAAAAAATAAAAATAGAAATGACTTGTAATATCAGCCATTTCTATTTTTCTCACCTTTCAAAACTAAAAAATCTATTTTAATACTGAATGCTTTTAGGGATAAATATGAGTTTTTCTCCAAATTGGTTTTTAAGTATATTCATCTCCACATGATAAATATCTTTAATGAGTTGATTGTCTAATATTTCTTCTGGTTTTCCAAAAGCTCTTATTTCTCCATCCTTTAAAACAATCACTTGATCACTATATTTTGCTGCTTGGTTTAAGTCATGTAAAACCATGATCACAGTGATCTTTAATTTTTCATTGAGTTCCTTTACTAAATCAAGTATCTCTATCTGATTATTAATATCAAGGTACGTTGTTGGTTCATCTAATAATAATATTTTAGGTTGTTGGGCTAGTGCCATAGCAATCCATGCCCTTTGACTTTCTCCACCAGATATATGAATCATTTTTTTGTTTTCTAATCTTTTTAAATTTGTTTTTTCAATAGCCCAATCAATGATTTTTTCGTCTTCTGTATTCATTCCTTCAAACCATTTTTTATGAGGATTTCTCCCAAAGGTAACAACTTTTCGAATCGTCATATCCTCAGGGGCTACATTTCGTTGAGAAAGACAAGCCATTTCCTTGGCAATATCCTTTCCCTTCATTTCCCATAAAGATTTTTTATCTAAATAAACCATTCCCTCCATAGGCTTTAATAATCTTCCTATGGCTTTTAAAACCGTCGACTTTCCTGAACCATTGGGCCCTATAATGGTAATAATCTCTCCCTTTTTTACATGAGCATTAAAATCCTTTACAATAACTTTTTTATCATAGTCTATTTTAAAATTATTTACCTTAAGCATGTGATTTTGACCTCCTTAAAAGAAATAAAAAGAAAGGACAACCAATCATTGCCATCATCACCCCTACAGGTAATTCAATAGGTCTTGCAATCGTTCGAGCTAAGGTATCTGCTAAAAGCAATATGATTCCTCCTAAAACCGTACTCATAGGAATCAAATACTTATAATCGGACCCTAATAGGAGTCTACATACATGTGGAACAATAATCCCTATAAAGCTAATAATCCCAACAGCAGATGTACTAATTCCTGCTAAAAATACTGCCACCAAAGCAATCAATATTCTTGTCTTATTTACATTAACCCCTAAATTGGTGGCTACATCATCTCCTAACGCTAAAAGATTGGCGCCCCTGATACAGCATAAGGATAAAAGAATCCCTACAATACAATAAGGTAAAAAATAATGAACTTCTCTCCAGCCCCTATAAGCAATACTACCATTGAGCCATAACAATACCCCTTGAATCTTATCACTATTTAGAATAGCAAGGAGAGAAGTTGCCCCTACAAACATGGCATTGATAGCAACTCCTGATAAAATCACTCTTATAGGCTTGATCCCATTATCCCAAGAAAGGATAAAAACTAATGCACAAGCAAGCATAGCTCCTAAAAATGCCATAAATGGCATGAGTTTATAAAACTGAGGAAAATATAACATCATCAAAATAGCCATTAAGCTTCCCCCAGAAGAAACCCCAGTAATTCCTGGATCAGCCAAGGGGTTTCTCATAACAGATTGTAATAGTGCTCCTGATATAGATAAACTTGCTCCTACAAATACAGCTAGAATAATTCTAGGAAGTCTCATATCTAACAAGATACTTTGATTGATTTTATCTCCTTTTCCCGAAAGGATCTCCATAATTTCTTGAATGGATATATCTACACTTCCAATGCCAATAGTTCCTATCACTAAAAATCCTAACAATAGAAAGCTAAAAAAAATGATTAGGATCTTTGTTTTCTCCTTCATATTTTTCATATTTTTCACCATTTCCTTTATTTTTTGTACAAATAATCCTTCATTTTTTCTAAAGATTCTGTTGCTCCCATATCTCCTGTAACCCCAAAATATTCTGGATCTAGATCATAAACCTTATTTTCTTTTATGGCTTTAAAATTTTTCCATTGAGGATTGATTCTAAATTCCTCTTGTACTTGCTTTCTTGCTTCTTCTATATACCCATGATACATTCTAAAAATAATGTCTGGATTTTCTTTAAGGGCTACCTCTAAGGAAAAAGGTAAATAAGGTCCTTTGTATTTTGATTTT
The DNA here is from genome assembly GCF_019884785.1 of Crassaminicella profunda. Lineage (GTDB taxonomy): Bacteria > Bacillota > Clostridia > Peptostreptococcales > Thermotaleaceae > Crassaminicella > Crassaminicella profunda. Next base: position 557,398 of record NZ_CP082326.1, on the reverse strand, counting down.
ACTTGAGATGTAATATTTTCTGCCCCTAATTTATCAATCAAGCTTCCTGCAAAGGATTCTTCTGTGGCTAACATAAAATGTCCTGGAGCACCAAATAAAATCATAACTTTTAATTTCTTATTTCCATCCACATCTTTTAAAATCTCTTTTTCTTTTTTCTCAAAACCTTCTATGATTTTTTTTGCATTTTCTTCTTTTCCAAAATCCTTCCCTAGCTTTTTAATCGTCTCTTTTACAGCATCATAAGAACTCAAATCCGCATATGTGGTATGGATACCATTTTGCTCAAAATTGCTACCAATTATTTCTCTAATGGCTCCTGAGGTAATAAATATATCTGGTCGTAAACTTCTAATCTTCTCTAAATCTGGGTTGATAGGAAGTCCAATCTCTGGAAGATCTTTTATTTTATCATTTATACCATATTGGGTACTAGGTCTTCCCACCATTGGAATATCTAGTGCTAGTAGCATCTCAGCTACAGCAACACTTCCTGCAACAATCCTTGTTTCTTCATTTTTTGTATCTATATTTTTCTCCTTAAGTTCATCCCCCTTTGCACCACATCCAACAGATATAGTACAAATCATCATCACTAGCATAAAAGCTATCCATCTTTTCATCCTTATCCCCCTTTTCTAAAATAGAGTTATGATTTAAAAAATCATAACTCTATCCTACTTTCATTGTTGTTTAGGTATGAAATTTATTTTTATTGATTGATTTTACTTACTTTTTTTACATCCTTTTCCTTATCCTCTTTTACATTCTTTTTGTCTGCTTTTTCTATCTTCACCATTTTTTTAGTCTCTAATTTTGTAATATCATCCTGTACATCTATTCTAAATTCAACTGCTGCATTTCCCATAGGAATCACATTCATTCCTAAGCTAATCTTAGCATCTACCGTGGGAATTTCAAATCGAATCGTATGATCTGTTTTGTTTTTCCCTACTTCATTTTTTTCTTCATAGGTTTTTAAAATCGTACTCGTATGCTCTACTTCTTTTCCATCAATCATGACTTTCCTATTTTCCATCCAGTCACTTCTTCTAAGATTAATAGATAAATATTCTTTATTTTTATTCTTATTTTTTTCATCCTTTATAACTTCTATAATTCCTGTGCAGTCCATATATTGTCCTGCCATAGACATTTCATCTACATATTTTTTGAGAGCATACACGGTTACTTTATATTTTCCTACCTTTAGTGGTTCTTGCTCTCCCTTTACTATAATTTTTTCTGCTTGAACAACCTCTTTTTTTACTGGTTCACTAGCTTTTACAACTTGTGCAGATGCTGACAATGGTGCTGCCACTAAACATCCTGCTACTAAAATACTACTCATACCTACTAATAATTTATTTTTCATCCTATTCCCACCCCTCTTTTTATTTCTTACTCTTTTTATTTTTCTTTATTCTCTTTTTTTGTTGTATCTGTTTTTTCTACGACATTTGGTTTTTTAGTAATCACAATTTTTTGTTCTTCTTTGATCCATTTTACTTCATGTTTTAAGTTCTCTGAGATGAATCGGATAGGTACAAAGGTTCTTTCGTTGATAATCTTTGGAGCTACATCCATTTTAATGGTTTTTCCATTGACCTTTGCAGATTTTTCATCTACTTGTAACTCAATCTTCATTTCACCATCACTTAATAAAATACTTCTAGTTGCTCCTTGCCACTTGACATTTGCCCCTAATGTTTCACATATACCTCTTAGAGGAACCAATGTTCTATTTTCTTCTATAAGTGGTGCTACATCTAATTGGATGTTTTGGATTGCTCCTCTTTTTACATCTACTATTTCTGGTGATTGAATATATAAGTAGATTTTTTCTTGAACTTCCTTTACTATATCTTTTTTCAATGCAATATCAAAGCCTGTATATCCTTCTTTTTCTTCTGTCATACATATACTAAATCTTATTTTTGCATCTGCATCTGGTACTTCAAATCGAACAACAGTATTTCTTTCATTATTCATTATTTTTTCATATTTTGCACCCATAGAGTTTACATATACTTTAAGATCTTTTATTTCGTCTGTATTTTTCAACATTACTTGTACATAATTTTTACCCTTGATCACTTCATAGTTGATCTCATCTTCTAAGTATTTTTGAATCATGGCTAATAAGCTCTTATCTGTTTCTTTTATTTCCATAGTCATTTCATAGAATCCATTTTCACTTAAATCCACTTCTTTGATGACTTTTCCCTCTAGTAGGTTTAAATATACATCTATGCTGTCATCTGTTTTCTTTTTCATTTGATCTTGATCTAATACAACTCTAAAAGTAACTTCTTTATTATCCTCTGGTACTATTTTTGCTTTCAATTTTATAGTAGCATCCAGCTTTGGTATTTCAAATTGAATCATACTCGCTTTTTTGCCATTCTCATATTCTTTCACTATCTTTGTTTCGTATTTTACATGATTTCCATCTACTTCTATTTTTAAGTCTTTTATATCTTCCTCATTCTTTATGAATAAGCGTACATGATTTTTATCATCCTTCACTTCTACATCTGCTTTTTTAAGGAAATAAGACTCTGCTATAGAGGCTTGGTCTTTATTTTCTTTTAATATTTTGATGTCTGCTTCATAGAAACCATTTCTTATTTCTTCATCAATTTCTTTTATCATTTCACTCACATTATCTAAGCTATCTAAATCAAAAAGTAACTTAAATTTCGCTTTTCCCATACCACCTGCTGATTCTGGTACGATTACTTCAAATGTGATTCCCTCTTTTATGGCTCTTTTCTCCACTTCTAGTTCAAGTTCAAGGGAATCATTTGTTGCATCATAGGTTCTATGTGTATTGACAAGCTCTCCATCGCTATTTTTATATTTTAACGATTTCAACTTACCTAAGGAACAATTATTTATACTTTCCCAAAGCATCTTAACTGTAACTTTTTCATCCTGCACTTCAAGGGTAGTGGCTCTTTTTATAAATTGATCGGCCATGGATTTTCCATTTTCATAGAAGTGTTTTGCCCATGCTCTAATACGGTGGGTTCCATTTGTAAGGAATTGATCTTGTTCTCCTTCAGCTCCTCCTGTTGTTCCACCCTTTATGGATATATCATAAGTTGCTGATTTACCATTGACCATTACAGTTAGTGTCTGGCTTTTAGCAGCGCTTGAACTATCAAAGCCAACAATATTTTTCTCTATGATGGTTAATATTTTTTTGCTTCCATCATCATAGCTTCCTGTAACTACGAGTCCACTTATGTCTAACTTTTCTCCTACTGTATACTCTTTTTTTGTCTTACTCGTATCTATGGCTATACTCTCTAAATCTATCGTATTTACAGATCCACCAGTAGCTAAATCAACCATTGTATCCGTATTAAATATGGTTCTAAATACAGGTCTACTTTCTCCCATTCCTTCTGGCACATACACCTTTAGATAAGCATCCTCTGTAATACTTTCTACTGGGAAGGTAATAGTTAATTTATCTTTTTTAGCATCATATTTCACTTTATCTGAATAAGTACGTTTATCTGTATTCGGATCATCATCTGGCGTAATCAGATCCACGTAGTTTTCCTTTTTATCCATATACCATAGTCCTTGAAGCAAGCTCATTGATATGGTACTTGTGTGATTCCAAACTACAGTAAGCATCATCTTTCCATCTTTAACCTCTAGCGTAGCAGCCTCTGTCACAAACTGATTCGTTATAGATGCAGCATTCTCATGTTCTTTTATATTATCAATATCTAAACCATAGGTACCATCCGGTAGATGATTTGGATCAAGTGTTCCCTGACCTTCCTTAGGTACAGATACTGTAATTTTATAGGTAACTTTGCTATTATCTATTGCATTTTCTGCAACGAATGTAATTTTATTGGCCCCTGGTTGTAAATTATTCACCGTGAAGCTTTCTCCACTATGGATGGTTTTCTCATCCTTAGATTCTTCTGTTTCTTCACTATCCTCATCTTTTTTCTTGATCGTAATTTCGGTTTCATCTCTAACGCCTATAGGACAAATGGTAATAGAAGTTGTGCCTACAGGTGCTTTTAAATTCTCGGTATATGCGTCTACAGCTTTATCTTCTAGTTCAATAGTACCCACGCTTGTATCAATCTTTTTTAACGTAGCATATTTACCATGCATTTCATAGCTTGGAGCTGAATGACCCGCACCTAAAAATCCTTCTATCTCTTCCTTAGATATAGCATCATTGTTCCAATCAATATAATTAAATGCAATGATAAAAGTTTCTAATTTTTTCATATCCTTTAAATAATCTTTCGGAATACGGGTTATATAATTATAATGCATCCATAGTTTTTTTACATTTAGCAATGTTTTTAAACTCATGGGTAGTTGATTGATTCTATTACGTGATAGGTTTATACTTTCCACCTTAGTAAGCTGACTTAAATCTACCTTATTCCCTTCTGAATCCACATCTATATCTGTTAATAAATTAAGATCCATATCAATTTTCTTTAAAGCTACTAGCTTTGATATACCACTTGGAAACTTTGAAAGCTGATTCCTAGTTAAATACAATTCTTGTAATTTTTTCAGATTTCCTATCTCAGCAGACATTGTTTTCAAAGAATTACTATTAAGATCCAACCTAATCAATCCTGTTAAATCTCCAATGCTATCGGGTATTGTCTCAAATCGGTTATTATCTAGCTCTAAATATTTCAGATTCGTAAGTCCACTTAAATGGTCTGGTAGTGTGGTTAGATTATTGTTACTCAAGTCAAGTGCTGTTAAATCTGTAAGCTTAGCAATATTTTTATCAATTGCGCCAATCTTATTATGCTCTAGCTTTAACACGTTAAGGGATGTGATGCTACATAGGCTTTCTGAAATGCTCGTCAGTTGATTGTATGATGCATCAATTGTTGTTAGCTTAGTGAGTTTACTAAAATCACCAGTAATATCTGTCAACTTGTTTCTCCAGATACTAACTTTTGTCAGCCCTGTAAGATCACTAATATCAGGCATAGTTGTAAACTTATTTCCCCCCCAAATACTTCCTAGAGAAAGCGTCGATAGCTTAGGCAATCCCTTTAGCTCTATATGGGTCAGCACATTATCGCATACATAAAGTTCTGTTAGCTCTGGTAAATCTTTCACTGTCAGAGACGTGAATTTATTCGTTCTTAAATTCAAATCCGTTAGCTTTGTTAACCGAGCCAAATTTGGAATATTTTCTAATTCATTTCTACTAATATCTAGTTTAGTAATATTTTTACCATAACCCAAACCCGAACAATCTTTAATGGCACCATCATTATCATGCTTTGACAAATCTATCTTACCTTCTAGTCCCATCATATCACCTATAGTGATCTCATGATTCTCCTCGACTTTTAAAATAGCACATAGCTTTTTCTGTAAAACAGGATCTTTAACACCTGCTGAAGCATTTTTATCAAGGATAGAAACTACAGCCGTTGCCGTTACACCTTCTCCTAAACTATATCCTTTTGGAATTTCGCCTAATTGTGCAGTAAAAATATAGTCTCCAGCAGTATTCAGAGTATAACCCTTCTCGTTCTTCCATTGGATAACTGGAACTGTATCACTTGTATTAGATATTACAACCTTAGAATAATTTTCATTAAGATAATCTTCTACCTCATATACTGCTTTATATACTGGTTGATCTATTGTTCCACCGTATAATTGTATTTCCTCAAACTTACTAATTTCTTTTGTATTAGCTTTTTCTTTACTAATCCTAATGGTGTATATGCCCTTTGAGCTATCCTCTGCACATACTTTTATGTAAACTATTGTGTCTTTACCGGCTTTAAGCTCTATGGCTTTACTTATTAGCTCTCCATCTTTATCTATCAATTGAGCCTCAGCATGTTCATTTACGGCAATGATGTCACTTGCTAAGATAGATTGTATTTCACTATTTACTGTTAAGGAGGCTTCAATTTTATATACTTTATCTTGATCATCATATGTTTTTTTATCAATAGTAGGTGTTTTACCTAATACTGATTGGATATCTACTTTGTCAGCAATACCATTTGCATTTGTATCTTCTTCTCCTGCTTCTCCTTCTGCTCTTGTGACCATAAGAAAATACGAACTTTTTATTGATCCATCCCCGGCTTCAACTTGAATAGGTACTATTGTCATTTCTCCTGCTTTCAGGCTTTTTTCTTTTATTGGTATTTCCTTTCCTTTATCGTCAGTACCCTTAATGTTTACTGTTGCACTTTCATCCATACACACGATATCATTAGTTTTTATAGATGCTGTTGTGCTCTCTACTGACAAACTTGCTGAAACTCCATATGTGTTATCTTCCTTAATATATTGTGTTCTCATTATCGTAAGAGTTTTTCCTGTTACTGTCTTGATTTCTACTCTATCTGGAAGATCATTTGAATTGGTATCTTTTTCTCCTTCTTCTCTTGTAACCATAAGGAAATACGAACTTTTTATTGATCCATCCCCGGCTTCAACTTGAATAGGTACTATTGTCATTTCTCCTGCTTTCAGGCTTTTTTCTTTTATTGGTATTTCCTTTCCTTTATCGTCAGTACCCTTAATGTTTACTGTCGCACTTTCATCCATACACACGATATCATTAGTTTTTATAGATGCTGTTGTGCTCTCTACTGACAAACTTGCTGAAACTCCATATGTGTTATCTTCCTTAATATATTGTATTCTCATTATCGTAGGAGTTTTTCCTGCTACTGTCTTGATCTCTACTCTATCTGCAATACCGTTTGCGTTTGTATCTTCTTCCTTCTTTTCTTTCTCTTCAACTCTATGAATATGAATCGTATACTTGCTTGATGCAGAACCATCATTTGCTATGACTTTCACATAAACCGTTGTATCTTTACCTGCCTCTAGCTTCACAGGCTCACTGTTTTTCTTAGCATCCTCTTTTGCGTTTGTTCCATAAAAGTACAATTCTGCATTTGTATCCTTTATCTGAAAATCACTTAATGCTACAGAATCTATTTTATTTTCTACTGTTATAGCTGTTTCAACAGAATAAACTGAATCTGCTACCGTCACATTTGTTTCATTAATTTCCTGACCTAAGGTACTTTCAAGTGCAACTGCATCAGGAAGTTGCAATTCTTCAGCATGCACAGCTATTGGTGGTATTAAGGTTAATAGCATGGCAAATACTAAAAAACCACTTAAAATTTTCTGGTAAAGCCTTTTCATTTATTCACAACCCCCTTATTTTAAAAATTATTTTTCTACTTCAATTTTTATCTAAAACACAATTTAAAAAGAATAAGAAATTTCAGCAGCCAGCATATGCCAACTACTGAAGTTCCTTTGTCACAAGTAAGAAAGGTCCATTACTTGCCTTTTGCTATTTTTTATTTTTTTACCAACTTAATCCTATTCCTTATTACTTTGTAATACAAAACTCAACATCACTAGTTGGGATTGTAATCACCCATACATTGCTTTTTACTTTTGCAGGATAAAAATTCTTACCATCTTTCAATTTAGAAGCTGGGAACTTAAGTGTTACTTTATCCCCCACAAAACTTGCAGGAATATAATTTCCATCTCCAAAATCAACTGATAATTTCACTAAATTTCCAGGTATACCCATAAACTTCATTGGTTGAATATGAAATGTAAGTATTGCTTCGTCTCCATTCATGACCAACTTCTGTGATCCTGGAACAATCGTATCATTTGACATGGAAAGCTTCGTAGTAGAACCATCCTTATAAATAGCAACATTCACATCTGAAGCTGCATGTACAACATTTAATGATAAAAGCATCATCAACGCTACTATAAGTACTGATGTTTTCTTCATAGACTTTATCATTTGTTTCCCCCCTTTTTTTGATGTTAGATACGCCTAACATTTTGTTATAAAAAATAAGCAGTACATCACTTACTTTTAAGCTCTTGAAATAGTTTTTAAAATGAACAATGATCAAATTTTTCCAAGGAATGAACAACACACCTTTTGATTATAATCAAAAATCCCTATCTTCAAAGAAGATAGGGATCATAATATACAATTTCACTTATTTTATTGATTATAAACAAGTTTCATATAGTATTGGTCCTTTTCTCGGAAGGATATATACCTAAAGCTTTTGGCAGGTCTCCTGACTTATGGATTATCGTTTTCCTTCGCCTTCCCAAAAATTTTCAGTGGCAGATTGAAGGATCACTCCCCATTTACAGTGGCCGGACCGTTCGAGATTTTCACTCGATTCCCTTTTCATCCTTTATCCTAACGATAAAAGAACCTAAAAGCTATCTATTCATTTTTCCTAGACATATATACCAAATGTAACATTTTTCCTTTTATTTTCATATTTTACACTATATTTAATATAATGTAAATATTTCATCTCTTAATTTTCGCCAAAATCCATCTGTCTTAATTCCATAATTTTCGTTAATTTTACAATGTCACATCACCTGTTTTTTATGTTACCTTCAATTTTAGTACCATTTTTTATCCTAAATTTGACAAATTTATATTAATAAGTAATAATATGTAATATGATGGTATGATTTGTCGTTTATACAAACATTTTATATTATTATCAATAAATAAACTTCATTATATTTGTTTTTTTATAACTATATATTGCTTATTTTTTAGGGAGGTGTATTTTTTTGAAAGTAATACACGATATTATTTCTGACTTCTATAGTTGTTGCAATCTGCCTATATTAGCAGTAGACATTGATTTTAATAAAATTTGTAGTATCGGTTATACCCCTATAGTGGAAAAATTTTTTGATGATTGTGCTATTTTTAGAGATATTCATTTTGATTCTGACAATTCCCTTAGCTGTAATTTAAGCTATGCAAAGGATATTCACTTTGTAGTAGTTTCCATATCCAGATTTGATAAGTATAGAGGCTATTTCATCATAGGACCTTTTAAATGCACTGAAAACAACACAATATCTATTCCTTTTAAACCCCATAGCTGCATACAGTATTTGCCTGCTATCTTATTGAATATTTCTGATAGCCAGTTTAGTAAGGGGATGAGTAATTTAAGATTTAGTGTACATGTAAAAAAAGCTATCGAATATATACATAAAAATTATACCCAGTCTATTAATCTAGATGAACTATGCAATGATTTATCTGTAAACAAAAGCTACTTTTGCAAGGTGTTTAAAAAAGAAACAAACTTTACTTTTTCTAACTTCTTAAATAATTATCGCATTGAAAAGAGTAAATATTTTCTTGAGAATACAAATTTATCTCTTATGGATGTGGCAATATCCGTTGGCTTCAATACGCAAAATTATTATTCTATTGTTTTTAAAAGATTTACAAAAAAGACACCCTTAGAATATCGAAATAGCATTGCTATACAATAATAAGAGCATATAAAAAGGACTCCTACCCTGAGCCATTTTTATATGAATCATCCCTTCTCCTACCCTCCATAAATATATAATTATTGTTTTTATAAAAATATTTTTCTCTTAAAAATTAGAAGATTTTCTAATACACTGGGCTAACCCTCCTCTTATATCTTCAAGACGAAAATAATCTGCACCAAGAGCATCACTTAATTTTTTAGCCAGTCCTAACCTTAAAAAGCCTCCCTCTGTATCTATGACCATAAACTTTATTGCTTTGTCCTTTACTGACCCTGCTATACTTAAAATTTCCTTTAGTGTATCTTTACTATTTATGCCTACATTCCCGCGACCATCAGATAACAAGACAATGACTGGCATGATTTCTGCGTCCTTTGTTCTCAACCCTTTTATATAAGCTACACTTTTCATAAGCCCTAATGCTAAAGGTGTTTTCCCACCTAATTTTATATCTTTTAGACATCTATAAGCAAGGTCTACACTTCTAGTAGGCTGTAAAACTACTGAAGCATCATTTCCTCTAAAGGTCATCATCCCTACTTGATCTCTTTTTTCATATGCATCCTTCAATAGGGAAAAAATAGCTCCTTTTGCTTCCACCATTCTTTTTTCAATGCCCATAGATCCACTAGCATCTACTAAAAATAATATAGTATTTCCTATACGTTGTTCTCTTATTTTCTCCCTAATATCCTCTTTTCGAATAACAAAAGCTAGCCCATTTTTCTCTCTCCATTTTTGATAAGGTGCTGCTGCACGAATTGTTCCATCAAAGGATAGATCTTCTACTTTGTTTTTAGGGATTTTATAGCCTATATATCTTCCTATTTTTGAGGAGGTTTTAGATTTACTTCTCTTACCACTTCCACATTTTCTTATTTTTCGATCTGTAAGACTATGTAGCAATCCACTAGCATCAAAAGCTTCTCCAATATGAAAATTCTTTTCTAATTGCTCTTGATCATTTGTCTTTCCTTCGTTCCTATTATCCAATAAGGATGGATAAAATTCTGGTGAAGGTTGTTCCGAGCCTTGTTCTAATGGATCTTGATTAGGGGAATCTGGTTGTATTTCATTTTCTTCTTTTTGATTTTTTGTTTCTCCACTTCCTTCATTTCCTTCTCTTAATCGATGCCCTAAAGTAATATTTGCTACAGCCTTTATTTCTTCAGTAGTAACCTTATTTTTTTCATGAAAAGCTGTATGAGCTATGGCTCCTCTAGTCAATACTAAATCTCCTCTATGTCCTTGTACATGTCCTTGCATATTGAGTTTTGCAATTTTTTCTAAAATATCATCATCTATAGCTATATTCTTAAGGTTTTTTTGAGCTTTTACAATACGTTCTCTTAAATCCATTTCATCCTTTAAAAATCCATGATAAAAGGTATTTGCATCCTTTTCATAAACTAATCTTCTTTTTACAATCTCTATTCTCTCTTCCTTTTCCTTTGTCCCCTTCACTTCCACATAAAAGCCAAATCGATCTAATAATTGGGGATTTAATTTCCCTTCTTCTGGATTCATCGTTCCTATTAAGATAAATTCGCAAGGATGCTCGTAAGAAATTCCTTCCCTCTCCACTTTATTTACACCACTAACTGCCACATCCAAAATCATATTGATCAAGGTTTCTGACAATAAATTGACTTCATCTATGTATAAAATATTGTTATGGGCTTTCCCTAATATACCTGGTTCAAAAACTCTTTTTCCCTTATTCATCGCCTCTTCTATATTAACCGTTCCAAGTAATCCATCTTCTGTAGTTCCTAATGGGAGGGTTACCACATTTTTATCTTTCATTAATTGGGCTAAAGCTCTTACAATCGTTGATTTTGCAGTACCTTTTTCTCCAGCAAGTAAGACGCCACCTATTTTAGGATTAATCATATTGAGTATGAGTGCTTTTTTTACCTCTTCCATTCCTACCATAGCTATAAAAGGATATAATCTTTTATTCATAACTATTTTTCCTCAATCCATTTTTTCAAAGCATCTTTACTCAGTACCCCTTCCTCAAAAGGCAAGGTTCTCATTCGATGAGGTAAAACCATCTCGGCTGCATCTAAAAGGTCTTCCCTTATAACTTCCTGTCTTCCATCAAAAGCAGCTATTGTTTTTGCAGTTTTAATAATCGTTATATCTCCACGATGCCCCTCTACTCCTAATTCAATAACGATTTCAGCCGTTAAAGCTAATAATTCATCATCAATGACAACTTGATCTAATAGTTCTTTTGCTTTTTCTATTTTTTCAGATAATAAACCTTGTTTTTCTTTATATTCCTCTATTAGAACCTCTGGATTTTGTTCAAATAATAATCTTCTCTTGATCACTTCCACTCGATCCGATACATTATGTTCTCCAAGAACATCTACTACAAGTCCAAATCGGTCTAATAATTGAGGTCTTAAATCTCCTTCTTCTGGATTCATTGTACCAATTAGAATAAATTTCGATGGATGTTCATAAGATACGCCTTCCCGTTCTACATGATTGACTCCCATTGCAGCAACATCTAATAAGACATCTACAATATGATCATTGAGTAAATTAACCTCATCTACATAAAGTACATTGCCATTTGCTTGTGCTAAAATGCCTGTTTCAAACTTTTTTTCTCCTGTTTTGATAGCTTGTTCAATATCAAGAGTACCGATGGTTCTATCTTCTGTACACCCTATTGGAAGTTCTACCACCTTCATTTTTTTATCTTCTGTCTCTAACTCTTTATGAGTCATTTGCTCTTTGCATGCTTTACAAAATCCATTTTGTCCACTTACTTCACAATTAAATTTGCAACCCTTTATTACTTTTTTTGTAGGTAATAAATCTACTAAAGCCCTCACTGCTGTTGATTTTGCCGTCCCCTTTTCCCCTCTTATCAATACCCCTCCTATTTGTGGATTGATAAGATTTAGTATGAGGGCTTTTTTCATTTTTTCTTGCCCTACGATAGCTGTAAATGGATATGTTTTTTTGTTCAATTGTTTCATCCCCTTTTTATAAAAATGTTGCTCCTCCATAGATATTAGCATATAATGTAAATGTTTGAAAGTAAATACAATTTAGGAGGCTGTATCCATGAACCTTTGTATTATAACTGTTTCAACAACTGTACTGACAACAATTCCAGTTGTACTAGAGAAAATAAATTCACAAATGAATCAACCTCTTGATTTAAATCTTCATTATGCTGCTTCAAATTTTTCTAATGATGAATATTTAAGAATCAAAGAAGATATATGCACTTCTGATGCAATCATTGTAGATTTAATGGGTAGTCCAAAGAAAATTGTAGAGATTGTTTATGAGAGTTTAGAAACTTATAAGGGACAAGTCATTCCCATTGGAGAGTCTGCACGAGATTTTATGAAACTTGGAAGTTTTAAAGCTAATGATAAAATGATGCAATCTACAAAAAAACCTGATATGAAAAAAATAAGAAAAATGATCACAATGGCTGAAAAAATAGGCAAAATTATTCCAGGAAAAATAAGAGATATGCGTAATCTATCCTATATCACAAAATACTTTAAAAACGCAACTTTCTCGCAATTAGAAAGTATGCTTTGTTTACTTCTCAAATATTATGGGGAAGTTCCCTCTATTCAGATTCCTGAAGAGCCTATAGACGTAATGGATGTGGGGATTTGCGATCCCTTTAATAGAAAATTTCATAAAAACTATGCTTCTTATGTAAAAAACTACGGATATAATCCTACGAAACCAAATATAGGTATACTTTTTTATGGTCATACTTATCCGAATGATACTTCCTTTGCTGTTCATAACATCGTAGAAAAACTAAAATCTCTAGCTAACATCATTCCTATAGGCTTTACAAAAACCTCTGGAAACGACCCTAAGGAAATAAAGAAACTTTTAACCTATGATAAAAAGGTAAATATGATCATTAGCTTTCTTCCCTTTAGAATCGGTGCCGGTCCAATGGGCGGAGATGCTGAAGGAATGGTTGATTTATTTAAGGAATTAAACGTACCTCTTTTTCATCCTTTTTTCCTTTCTAGAAGAACAATAGAAGATTGGGAAAAGTCTTCTCAAGGTATTCATAGCTCTGAGTTTATGCTATCTATTATGCTTCCTGAAATGGATGGTGCTATTGAGACCTATCCTGTTGGTGCCCTTTCATCAAAGGGAGTAGCTAAAAATCTACATACTCAAGCTTACGAAATGGCATGTATTGATGCACGAGTAGAAAAGCTAGTAAACCGCATAAAAAGCTGGCTATCTCTTCAGTCTAAAAAGAATTCCGAAAAAAAAATAGCTATTATTGGCTACAATTATCCCCCTGGAGAAGATCATTTGTTTCATGCATCTTATTTAGATACTTTTGCATCTATTTCTGAAATCTTAAAAACATTAAAAAAAGAAGGGTATAAACTAAAGGAATTAGATGAACAATCCTTACAAAATACTTTTTTAGAGAAAGGGCTTATTAATTCTCCTAAGTATTTTTATGAAAAAGAAAACTACATCCATTATAAGAGTGAAAACTATATGGATTCTGTAAATAATTTTTCCCCTGTTCATGATGTAATCAAAGAATGGGGAAATGCTCCTGGGTCTATTATGGCTACTGAAAAAGATTTTTTTATACCTGGAATTATCAATGAAAATATTTTTATTGGTCTACAACCTTCAAAGGGAATTATAGAAGATGAAAATGCTAACTATCATGATAAAAATATGACGCCACATCACCAATACTTGGCTTTTTATCAGTGGCTAAAGAATGATTTTCATGCTGATGTAATCCTTCATATTGGTACTCATGGCACATTGGAATTTTTACCTGGAAAGGAATGCGGCATGAGTCAAACTTGTTACTCTGATTATTTGATTGGAGATATTCCCCATGGCTATATTTATTATTGTGGCAATCCATCAGAAGGAATGATTGCTAAAAGACGCTCCCATGCTGTTTTAATTGGTTATCAACCTCCTGCATTTACTACTGCAAATCTCTATGCAGATTATACAAAATTAGAAAGCTTGATCGGTGAATACCATGAATCTCTTCATTTATCTCCTGATAGGTCCAAAGATCTATTAGATGCAATTTTTAAAATAGGCGATACTTTACATTTTGAAAAAGATTTAGATACGATTGAAAAAGAATTGTATAAAATGAAGTCCTCCCTTATGCCAAAGGGACTTCACATCTTTGGTAAAGCTTATTCAAATACAGCATTAAAAAGCTTATTTTCCTCCATCCTTCAATATGATCGAGGAGAGATAAAATCTTTAAAAAGAATTGTTGCTGAGAAGAATCACTTAAATTACGATGAAATAATGGATAAAAATCAAATACATTCCTTAAAATTATTAGATGAAGAAGTAAAAACAATTCTTGATACTATTGATTTAAATGCTCCCATAGATAATCCCTTACTAAGCATCTATGGGAAGGAACTACAAAAAACTTTTGATTACGGATTATCTATTTGCAATAAAATTAAACAAAATCATGAAAATAAAGGACTCATCAAATTTTTAAATGGAGAATATCTACCTGCTAAAATAGGTGGAGATCCTATTAGGAATCCAGACGTATTGCCATCTGGTTATAATCTCTATCAATTTGATAGTCGATTTATCCCATCTTCTGTTGCTATGTTAAGGGGACAAAAAATTGCCCAAAACACCTTAAATACTTATTATGAGTTACATGGTAAATATCCTAAAGTAACCTCTGTCATATTATGGGGGTTAGAAACTTGCCGTACACAAGGAGAAACTTTAGGACAAATTTTATATTATCTAGGTGTTCGTATGAAAAATACCATAAATATTTGGGAACCTGAATTTGAAATCATCCCTATAGAAGAATTGAACCGACCAAGAATAGATGTTGTCGTTAATATTTGTGGCTTTTTTAGAGATATGTTTGAAAATATCATCATCCTCCTTAATGAAATATTTGAAAATATTGACCAATTAGGAGATGAAAATGGATATAACTACTTCCATATCCATACAAAAAAATTATATAATGATCTATTGAATGAGAGCTATGAAAAAGAAATGGCCGCAGAATTAGCACATTCACGAATTTTTGGTCCTAGCCAATCCCAATACGGAACTCAAATAACTTCCCTTATTAAAGATAAGTCTTGGAGGGAAGAATCAGAAATTGGTAAAAGTTTTATAGAAAGTATGAGATATATCTATAGTAAAAATTATCGTGGCATACACTTTGAAAATCTTTATGAGAAGAATTTATCCATGATTGAATTAATCTCACAAGTAAGAAGCAATCATGAATATCAAATTGTTGATTTAGATCATTATTATGAATTCTTTGGTGGTTTATCAAAATCTATTGAAACGATTCGTGGCAAAAAAAGTGAAATGTTCATCTCTGATACCACAACAGATCATATAGAAACTGAAAAGATTGAAAAATCCATAGAACGAGGTATTAGAACAAGGCTTCTTAATCCCAAATGGATTGAAGAAATGTTAAAACATAAATATCACGGAACTACCACTATTGCTGATAGATTCGAAAATATTCAAGGATTAGCTGCTACTACCAATAAAATTGACCAATGGATTTATCATTCCTTACATGATCAATATGTAATGGATGAAGCTTTGAAAAATCAACTAAAAGAAAATAATCCTTATGCTTATCTTGAAATTATCAAACAAATGCTAGAGTATGCACAAAGAGGTTATTGGCAAGCTAGTGATGATCAAGTCAATGAACTTCATAAAACCTTCTTAGAACTTGAAGGTGATATTGAAGATCAATAGAAAACAATCCACTACTACCTTGTATGCTTCATACTAATCATATATCTACAGTATCATTTAAATAAAAAATGTTTAGACATATATCTCTAAATTGTCTAAACATTTTTATTTGAATATTCTTATTCAGTTTTTCATCCTATCTCTATTCTATTCCTTCCATTCTCTTTTGCTTGATACAAAGCTTCATCAGCATACTTTACTAAATCTATAGAATTTTCTCCTTGCCATTTTCTAATTCCTATACTAACTGTAACCCTTAAGCTTTCAATAAAAAATATCTCATCTGCAATACGCTCTTTGATTCTATTAGCTATTTTCAAGCCTTCCTCTAACTGCGTATTAGGTAAAATAACGATAAACTCTTCCCCCCCATATCGTCCTGCTGTATCCCCTTCTCTTATATTATCAGAAATAATATGGGCTGTAGATTTTAATACCTCATCCCCCACTTGATGGCCATAAGTATCGTTCACTCTTTTAAATTTATCTAAATCTGCCATCATTACGATTAAAGGTGATTTTTCTTTTATTGATTGCTGGATTGCTTTTTCTAATTTTTCACATGCTGTTTGATGATTGTCTAACTGGGTTAAACTGTCTGTTGTTGCTAATTTTCTTAATTCCTTGGTTCTTTCTTGGACCTTTTTTTCTAAAGCTTTATTCATCTCTTCTAATTTTTCTTTGTATAGCTCCCTTTGATTAATATTGAATACAAGGTATATTGCCCAAACCACTATAATGGTAGCAATGATTCCTGCTATTATAATAATATTAAGATATTTATCAGCATTTTCTAAAACTTCTCTTTTGGTTTGAGTAAATATAATATACCACTTGTTCATAATATTTTCTGCTGGAATATCTACATCTGTACAAATATAAAACTTTTTTTCTTTCAAAAGATTAGCTTCAAAATAATTATTTCCCTTTGCTATTTTACCTAAAATTTCTTTCCCGATGTATTTAAATTTTTTACTATTATAAAGAATCATTTCTCTATCTGGATGGGCTATAGCAATGCCTCGATCATCAATCAAAAACATATAACCTGTATTTTCAAAATTTACATTGTCTACAAACGCTTTTGTAAAATACTCAATTTGAGGAGAAATAATTGCAACGCCTATAATTTCTGAATCATATCTAACGGGTGCACTAATTACAAAAATTGGGTTTTTCCTTAAGATACTTGGATAAATATCACTTACAAAATAATCCTTTCCCTTAAAGATTTCACTTATATAGGAATAGTCCATTCCACCTTTTCCAATGGTTTTTCCATTAACTGTATCTATTAAAAATTCTCCATGATTAATTTTTACCACTTTACCATTTACATTCTTTGTAATTTGTTTTTCTAGTTTTATACTCAAAGGCAAGTTTTCATAATATGGATAAAGATCATGTATATGCTGTAAAAATTCCTGGGCTTGATTAACCATTTCCTCATTTTCAGGAAATCTACAAGCGTTAATAATTCGTTGATCTTTTGCAATCATCTTAGTAACTTTTATTTGATCCTCCACCCAATGGGTCAAGGCCTTGGTAGTTTGAGAAGTAATCTTATCTCCTATTTCATAAAATCTATTCTCATAACTCCTCTTTATTTGTATATAGAAAAAAACATTAAACAATAAGAATGAACTAATTATAATGATAATGATTTGAAGTACATATTTTCTTCTTTTATATAGCATAATATTCACCTCCACAATCATACACCCTATTATTGAATATTCTATAAATTTCACCAAAATTCCTGCAATTATTACAATAATTTACTATTATTATACGATCCCTTATATTGACCATCACATTCATCTTATGTAAATTATAGTTGATTCGCTCCATGTTTTGATTAAAAAATAAAAAAAGATATTTCCCCCCTTACGAAGTACTCTATCTTTCTATATCAACCTTTTCTTTTTTTCATCATGATCCAGCATGAACATCTGTTTTTTTCAAATATCCTATTAAAGCAATCAAAAAAATAACAAACATTCCTGTTAAAATAATTCCCGCCTTGATACAAACTAATTTAGGATCATCTGCATCCTCTCTAAAAATATACGCTGTTGGAATACTCCATGGAAAAATATCTATATATTTTGAATTGATGACTACTATATTTGTAATCACCCCACTAATTCCTAATACAATAGGAGGGATGACATTTTTACCGATTACCCCTAACAGGGCACCTACAGGAGATAATGCAAAAAACATGATACCAATTAATAATTGTTTTTTGATCGTGTTTATAAGTAAGCTTCCTGCTAATGGTTCTTTAATCACCATCATGCCTCCAGCCAATAAAGATCCATAATTTATGATTAAAGTAATATAAATCATAATAAGAATCACCACTAATTTTGCAAAAATAAATTTAGATTTATCTACTGGATAAGTATATAAGGTATTTACTGTATTTTCCGTATACTCTCTTGAAAATACATATCCTGAAATTAATGAGAACAAAGCAACCCCCATAATCAAAGTCATGAATACAAAATTATTTTTAAAGGCACCTTCCCAATGAACTTGGTAACTCTTTGAATTTTCTATAATAACCATCAAATTCAACAAACTTGGAAGAATGCCTCCAATAGGCAATAACCACATAATTTTCGCTCTTTTTAACTTTAAAACTTCTGTATATAGTAGATTAAACACACCCCTCACCTCCAGTAACTTTTAAGAAGTAATCCTCTAAGCTATCTTTCATTAATCCAATCTCGCTCACATTCACATTGTTTTGTATCAAAATTCGATTGATTTTTTCAATATCAGAGAGTTTTTCGTAAACTCTTAAAATATTTTTTTCAATAACCATATAATCAGAAATGCCTAGTTTTTCTTCAAAAAGCATAGCTGCTTTTTTATCATCACTTACCTTTATTTTTATATAATGTCTATTTTTATCTTGAAGGGTATCAAAATCAATCTCTTCTACTAATCTTCCCTCATGAATAATACCAATAGTAGTAGCCATTTGCTGTATCTCACTTAAATTGTGACTAGATATTAAAACCGTTATATTCTTTTTACTAGATAACGCTAATACAAGCTCTCTTATTTCCTTTATGCCAATAGGATCAAGTCCATTGGTAGGTTCATCTAAAATAAGTAGCTCTGGATGATGAAGTAACGCTCTTGCAATGCCTAGTCTTTGTTTCATTCCTAAAGAAAATTCCTTGACTTTTCTATTTTTTGCCTGAAGTATTCCAGATACTTCTAAAGATTCATCTATACATTTTTTCCCTGGTACACCCATAAGTCTTCTATGTATTTCTAAATTTTCTTCAGCTGTTAAATTGGGGTAAAAACCCGGAAATTCTATGATAGATCCAATTCTTTCTAAGTATTGATTTTTCTTTGAAGTAATGTTTTCTCCAAAGATTTCAATACTCCCACCGGTTGGCTTTACAAGTCCCATAATCATCCTAATAGTAGTTGTTTTTCCTGCTCCATTTTCTCCTAAAAATCCATATATTTCTCCTTTTTTTATATGGATATTTAGGTTGTCTACGGCTTTTTTATTTTTATACTGCTTCGTTAGATTTACCGTTTTTAATACATATTCCATATACATCCCTTCCTTCTGATTATAGGATATCCCATAAAACTTACATAGCTTTAACATTAATCTTACAAATTTCTTAAATCATATTTTACTCTACTAAAGGAAGGATAAATGAAAATCCTGTTTTTTTATTAGGTATACTACTTACATGGATTGTTCCATGATGCTTTTCTATAAGCTTCTTTACGATAGTAAGCCCTAGCCCATTCCCTTGAAGATGGGTATTTCTTGACTCCTCTAGGGTATATAATCGTTCAAATATATGATGAATCTCATTTTGGGGAATTCCTTTTCCATTGTCCCAAACAGTGACCCTTACAAATTTATTTTCTTTTTTTACTGTGATTCCTATTTGCCCTCCATCTTTTCCGTATTTTAAGGCATTGGATAAAAGATTATTGATGATCCGATGAATACTTTTTTCATCTCCTAATATAAATAGCTTTTCATCGGGTAAGTATATTTCTGGGATAATACTAACTTTCGTAAAATCTTCATAAAATGTAAGTATACTCATTCTTATTAATTCACAAATATTTAATTTTTTAAAACTTAACAAAGCATCATTCGATTCAATTTTTGATAATGCAAAAAAATCTTCTAAAAGTACATGCAGAAGCTTTCCCTTTGAATAAACAACCTCTATATATTTTTCTTTTTCTTCTAACCTTAAAGTAGCATCATTTTTTATAGCTTCTATATATCCTAAAAGAGAAGTGAGAGGAGTTCTTAGATCATGAGAAATATTTGAAATAATTTTTTTCCTTGATTCTTCTACTTTTTTATATTCAATAAGTATTTTTTGAAATTTATTCACCAGTACATTCATATTTTCACATAATCTTTTCATATTTTTATTATTTGTATTTAGTCTTATTCTTTGATTAAAATTCCCTTTTTCTATCTGCATCAATACTTCATTAATTTTGTTGATTTGTTTATTTTGCTTAAAAAGTACTAAGCTTAAAAGAATACAGATGGTACTTAAAATCAAAATAATTCCCTTAGTCATTTTTTATTTCTCCAAGCTTATAGCCTATGCCCCAAACCGTCACAATGATTTTAGGATTTGAAGGATTTTCTTCTATTTTTGATCTTAATCTTCTTATATGTACCATCACTGTATTTTCATCTCCCATATAATCTTCTTCCCAAACAGATTTAAATATTTGTTGTTTTGTAAACACTCTATTAGAATTCTTAAAAAAAAGCTTTAATATTTCAAACTCTTTCCTTGTAAGAGCAAGGTTTTCTCCTTTTTTTCTGGCTTCATAATTATTTACATCTAAAGAAATATCCCCATAAGTAATTCTTTCTTCTTTTGCTATATTCGATTCTTTAAAATAAAAACTTCTCCGAATAGTTGAATCTACTCTTGCTAATAGCTCTGCTGTAGAAAATGGCTTTGTCATATAATCATCTGCTCCCATCCTAAGTCCTAGGATTTTATCTATCTCCTCATCCTTTGCAGATAATATAATAATAGGGACTATACTTTCTCCTCTTATTCTTCTCATAACTTCTATCCCATCTATTTTAGGAAGCATAAGATCTAGTAGAATCATATGATAATTTTTTTCTTTATATTTAAGTAACGCCTCTTCTCCATCAAGGGCTGTATCTACCCTATATCCTGCTTTTTTTAAAGTCGTACAAATAAGATGATTGATAGCTTCATCATCTTCCACCACTAAAATATTTATAAGCTCCATACTTTTCTCCTCCTTAAAAAAAACTTTCTCCTCTATGGTATATCCTTTTACGATTACAAAAGGATCTACATATTTTACCATATTATTCAATAATTAATCATCTCTAAAATGAATCCTTCTTAATTTTCTTTCCATAATTTTCTCATGAATTCTAG
Source organism: Crassaminicella profunda (assembly GCF_019884785.1). Lineage (GTDB taxonomy): Bacteria > Bacillota > Clostridia > Peptostreptococcales > Thermotaleaceae > Crassaminicella > Crassaminicella profunda. Next base: position 535,790 of record NZ_CP082326.1, on the reverse strand, counting down.
AAAATTTCATCTATCCAATTTCTAGCAAAGGCTTATTATTCGGGAATTCATTAACATTATCTATTAAAATAGATAAAAACACTTGTTGAAATATGTAGAATTATAGTGTATAATCCATAAATGTAAACATTTTATAATTAAATACAAAAATTGTTCACTTGTATAAATTTAGCAATATGGGCTAAATGTTTCTACCAACTACCGTAAATAGTTTTGGCTATAAGTGTTTTTTTGTCATCCCTATGACTTTCTAACACCTTATCCTATTTATTCATAAGGTGTTTTGTTTTTTATTCAATAAAAAACACATAGCTGTAAGCTACATAAATTATTTTAAATAAGAAAGGAAGAGATGAATCATGAAAAAAAGAATTTTAGCATTTATTTTAGCAACTTTAATGAGTTTCACACTTGTAAGCTTTGCAAACCCAAAGGAAAAAGAAAATCCTCAACCTTCTCCTAGACCCATCATCATTCAAGGAGCTATGGATGTAGAAACAGAAAACTTAGTAGCACAATTACAAAATGTTGAAAAAATCACTTACGGCGGTTGGTTATTTTTTAAAGGAACCGTTGATAATTACCCTGTAGTCGTTACAAAAACAGAAATAGGTATGACAAATGCTGCTGCATCTACCCTATTAGCTATTGAAAAGTTTAATCCTTTAGCTATTATTAATCAAGGAACTTCTGGAGGACATGATCCTGCTTTACATCGTTATGATATTGTCATCGGTAAAAAAAGTGTAAATTTTGGTTCTTTCAGATCTGAACATAGTGACTACAACAAAGGAATTCATGCAGAAAACTGGATTCCAATGGATATCAATGTAAGTGTCAATGGTGAAATAAAAGAATTAAAAGATTTCGAAGGAAATACTACACTCATTGAAACTGCAAAAAGTGTAATGAATACTTATAAAAAAGGAAAAGTAGTAGAAGGAGTTATTGGTTCTGCTGATCAATGGAACCGTGAACTAGATCGCATCAAATGGATTCATGAAAAGTATGCTACATCTGTAGAAGAGATGGAAACTGCTTCAGCTGCTCAAATTGCAAAAACATATAAAGTTCCTTTCCTAGGAATAAGAATATTATCTAATAGTGAAATTCACGATGAAGGTTATGATCGTAATTCAGGAGAATACTGTCAAGATTTTGTTCTAAAAGTAACAAAAAAATTAATTCAACAAGCTAGACAGAATAAAGATTTTCTTCAATATAAAGATGAATCTACTAACAATACTACGATTCAATAATCCATAAAAAAAACACCTAAAATTAGGTGTTTTTTATTTTTCAAAATATATCTTTTCATTTTCTAAATATGAAGAATTTCCTTTACAGTATCTTTCATAGCATCTTTTTCACACTTTATATCATGTAAAATAGGTTTTTTATCTAAATTTTTTATAGGTTCTGGAATGCTAAGACCTGTATTTTTAGATAACATTTCAATCAACTTAAATTCATTTTTTTCTTTAGTAGATGCTACTACCCCTTTGATCACACTTTTTGTAAACTTATAAGGGCTTGCTGTAGATACGATGACTGTTTTCGTTTCATCCTTTGACTCTTCCTTATATTGTTCATATACTTTATAAGCAACTGCTGTATGAGTATCTAGTACATACTTTGATTCATCGTATACTGTCTGAATAGTTGCTATCGTTTCTTCTTCTGTAGTAAATCCTCCATAAAAACCTTGTAAGTTTTCTTTCATGTTAGGAGTAATGGTATATTTTTTTGTTTCCCCATCTAATTGATTCATAAGGGTGTTGACTACATCTTCATCATGATCACTCAATTCATATAATAATCTTTCTAAGTTGCTTGAAATCAATATGTCCATAGATGGAGAGTTTGTCATGAAAAATTCTCTATTAATATCATATACCCCTGTATTTAAGAAATCATACAATACATTATTTTTATTAGATGCACAAATCAGTTTATGAATAGGTAGTCCCATTTTCTTCGCATAATAACCTGCTAAGATATTCCCAAAATTTCCTGTAGGGACAACAAAATTGATCTTTTCTCCTGATTTTATATCTCCTCTTTTTAATAATTCAATATATGTGTATACATAATAAACAACTTGAGGCACTAATCTTCCTATATTGATAGAATTAGCAGAAGAAAAGACAAACCCATGATTCTCCATTTCTTTTCCTAATCCATCATCATTAAATATTTTTTTCACACCACTTTGAGCATCATCAAAATTTCCTTTTATGGCTACTACATGGGTATTTTCCCCTTCTTGTGTAATCATTTGTCTTTTTTGAATTTCACTTACCCCATTATCTGGGTAGAATACGATAATTTCTGTCTGGTCTACATCAGAGAACCCTTCTAGCGCAGCTTTTCCTGTATCTCCTGAAGTTGCTGCAAGGATTACTACTTTTTTATCTTCTCCTAACTTTTTTGCAGCCTTTGTGAGTAAATGTGGAAGTATAGACAATGCCATATCTTTAAAGGCTAATGTTTTTCCATGATAAAGTTCTAGAAAATATGCATCACCAGCCTTTACAATAGGTGCGATTTCCTTTGTTTCAAACTTTTCATCATAAGCCTTCTCTATAGCATCCTTTAAATCTTCGTCGCTAAAATCACCTAAGAATTTTTTAAGAATATAAAAAGCTACTTCTTTATAATCCATATAAATCATTTCTTCTAGTTTTTTATCAATCTTAGGGAATGTATCAGGTACAAATAGCCCCTTATCCTTTGCAATTCCTTTTAATATAGCTTCTGCTGATGATTTACTTTCTTTGTTTCCTCTTGTACTTTTATATTTTATAACCATATCTTCAGCTCCTCATACTTTTCTATTTAAATTATAGTATACCAAATAATGTAGTTAACGTCTCGTGCAAATTTTAAAATTGCGAAATTTTCAACTTTTATCTTGGTAGCCTCCTATATTTATCAAATCTTCATACAAATTGGGCATATTTTACTATTTCCTATCCTTTAGCTTTACAATATCTTGAATTCTTTATATAATCACCTAGGTAATTTGATACATTTACAGATAATATTTACATTTGAAAATCAAGGAGGAAAAAGATGAGTATTATTTTAGGATTATTATCATTATTTGTTAGTATTGCACTGCCTGTATTAATTTTATTTTTCATAGGATATGAAGCATTACATTTTTCAATATTTTTTATCATTCCTATAGGGGCATTAATTATAGGCTATATATGTGGATATGGCTATTACAAGGGTTTATTTAAATCAAATACCTATATCACAGGTAAACACTATTTTATCGGATTAATTCTTTCACTTATTTGTATTTTGGGAGTAGAGTATTCTAGTTATGTGATTACTTGCATAGACCCTCAGACAAATGCAATTGTTTATTCTCTAGATGGAGATCATGTAAGCAACTACTATACAGACGAATATGGACAATTGGATTTTTTAACCTATAAGAAATACATGATTGAAACTACACCTGTTTCATTTAGTTATAAGAACAAATCTCTTGGAGATGTTTCCAATCCCATTGTAGGATGGATATTTACCATGATCGATTATTTAGGAGTTATAGTAGGATGTCTATTTGTAGGTAGTACCCAAAAAGATCATCCATATTGTCACACCTGTAAATTGTATAAAAAAGAAAAAGAGATTTTCAATTTCCCTAAAATGGCTGGAGAAGGATTTTTTACCCAATTAGAAAACAGTTTGTCTAAAGATGATCATCAAGAAGCATTTAATGCTTTATTAGAAAGTGTTTCTCTAAATCCATCTTTAGAGAAAAATGAACATTTTTTATGTAAATTGATCTATTGTGATCAATGTAAAACAGCTTCACTAAAATTTGAACTTCATGAATTCAATAGTAAAAATAAATTAGAAATCAATAGTGATTTTGATTTTATCGTTGACGTAGATTATGAATCTTTAATGAATTTTATTCATAGAACTGCTATAGCATAGTATTTGCAATATATATAAAAAAAGCTTAGGGTCTCCCCTAAGCTTTTTTTATATAATGATTTCATCAATATCTGTTGTAACGATTCTTGCAGAATCAATACCTGTCAATACGCCACTATTTGTTTCAAAGACGTTTTTATCAATGATTGTCTGCATAGCTGCCTCTACCTGCTCCTTTGAAATATCCTCTTTGGCATTGTCTACAGACATTTTAGTTGTTTTCCCTCCTTCATTTTTAAAAATCATTTCTAATCTCTTTGTTGACAATAAAATCACCTCCTTTCATTTATTTTTTACCTTTATGCTTCTACGATTTCTTTTTCATCTAGCCTTTGAACCTCTAATGCTTTGCTATTCTGTAGTCCTATCAAGGTAGTTGCTACATCATAGATATCTTGATCATTTGCAGCTGGCTTGATGTTTGAATAGGACTTGCTTCTCCTTTTCTCCTTTCCTTTTTCATCTACTCCATTGCTAAAGGTAATCTTTACCTTAGAAGGACCTAATTTTGCACTTACTGCCATGTTTATCACCTCCTTTCACTTATATAGATGAGAATTTTTATAAAAGTTTAGTACATAAAAAATAAATTTTTTTAAAAAAATAAGACCCATTGGGCCTTTCTGTAAAAATCAAACAATTATTCAAGACTAATAAAGCCTTTAGAACTAGAATACTGATTATTTCAATGATATTTATTTCTATTCATCCCCCTTATACATATCTTAAATACGTTCTTAACATTTCAAAAATAATCCTAATATTTCCTCTAAACAAAAGGGAAAACTCTACTGCAAATAAATACCCACATTCTTCACATAAACCCTTTACTTCTTCACATCTACCACATATATATCTTTTATAATCTTCTGATACAATACATTGATAACAAGGTCTTTCCCAATTATTTTCTAGATATATGTCTAAAGCACTATATAGATTAAAAATAGGGTATCCTTCTTTGATCATTTTTTTTATCGTGTTTACTGATTCTTTTTTATTTTCCTTTGTTAAGCTAAGATATTCTGTTCCTTCATAAGGAGTATGAAAATTAAAGGATATAGATTGTATATGAGGATGATTCTTTGCAAGCTTACTTACATCTTCTATTTCTTTGTAATTCAATTTGTTAATTGCCATATAGATACAAATATTAGAATTCTTGGCTTTCTCTAAGTTTTCCATTATTTTGTCATACGTATCTCCCCGAATAAGATTATGTGTTTCTTTTTTTCCATCTAGACTTAAAAAAATCACATCCGCCTCAGGAAGATCTAAATCAATCGTTCCATTTGTAACAATATTGATAATATAAAAACCTATTTTTCTTGCTACTTTGATTAAATCCTTAACATTTTTCCCTTGATCCTCCCAAAGTAAGGTCTCTCCCCCACAAAAGAATAATATTCGAATACCCTCATCATAAAAACTTTCCATTTCTTTTAAAATACTTTCATAAGAATACATCTTTTTCTGGATATTATTCACTGCACAATGCTTACAGCTTAAATTACAATCATCTGTTAGAATAATTGTACCTAATATTGGCTTTTTTTGTTTTAAAAATATGCTTTTCACACCAAACCAAGATAAATAAAAAAAATCTTTACTCTTCATTTTCTCACCCTCTATATCTTTATTTCTTCAATCCATGCTTCTTCCATAGACCTTTGCCATAGATAATTTAAATAATGAATAGAATATTGTTTTTCCACATAATGATAAATAAATCTTCCCAAATCTGTTAAAATCACTTTCCCATTTTTCTCTTTTCCCAATGAAAAAAGCTTTAATACTATAAATAATAACTGAAACTCTTTTTTCATATCCTTCCCAAATAATTCATAAAATCTTTTTTGATGAATCTCTCCATCATAACATCTCCAAAAGAGCCAAAATATCATTGTTTCACGATCTGTCATGGTGTTGACTATATTGATAGGCAATCTTTCTTCCTCTAATGCACTTATATAAGCATCTATATTAAAAGTATTCATGTAAAAGTAATTCCCAAAATGAGAGCTTGCTCCCCCTCCAAAACCTACAAAGCTTTCCCTTGTTACAGAGGTATATCTATTTTTTGTTTTTTTTCCATAGGTCCATATGGAAGTTCTTTCGTATCCATAATCTTTAGAGATTGTATCAATCATTTGAAGAATTTTTTTCTCTTCCCATTCATTAAATCTCGTAAGCCCTTTTTGTTTGATCCTCCTACTTAAATGGGTCATTGGAAAAACAATCAATGGATAAATAGACAACTGATCTATTTCATAAGCATAAACTTTTTCTAGATCCCTTTGGATGTCCTTATATGTTTGTCCTGGAATATTTGTCATTATATCTATATCTACACATTGAAACTCAAAGGATTTTATCAACGTAATGGCTTTATGGATTTCATTCTCTGTGTACGCTCTTCCTAAAAATTTCAATTTTTCATCATCAAATGTCTGTACCCCTAGACTAATTAGATTAATTTTCATTTCCTTTAATTTACTAAGAAGCTCTTCATTCACCGCTGTTGGATAAATTTCAATCCCAATATCTCCATGAAAATCATAATTATCTTTAACAACATCCAAAATATCTTCAAGTTCCTTGATCAAAAGAGTAGGAGTTCCTCCACCTATATAAATAGAAGTAATTTTTTTACCCTGTAGTTTTTCTTTATATAAATGGATTTCTTTTATCAATGCTTCTTTATACTCTTGTGCCTTATTTTTTTCATACAATACTTTATTATAAGGACAATAAGGGCAAATGCTTTTACAAAATGGAATATGAATATAAATACCTATTTCATTATTCATAGAATCAAAATCAATATTTCCCTCTTCATATCTTTTAAATAAAAATTTTTCCTTTTTCTTTAAAATCATTCTTCTTAATAAATTTGTAACCATGTCTACCCTCCACTTTTCCTTTTTTAACTCTATCCTCTCACCTTAAATTCTACAGTGTAATTTTACACTATTATGGTCGTTTTGTAAATGTTCAATTTTCAAATCATCTACCTTTACTTGAAATCATTCACTATAAAAATGATAATGCCACAATCTATTTCGATCGTGGCATTGAATATTCATTTACATAATAACTGTTCTATTTTCTTTGTATATGCTTATTTTTTTACATTTTATATACTTCGGACAATATTTTACATCTCAACTTAAAATATATTGTTTACTTCTTTTATCTTTCTTTGATTACATTTAAAAAGTCTTTCAAATCATTTCTCTCTATATAAACATCTGGTTTCACATATTTTTGCATAATATTTGTTTCTCTTACATTCCAGTAATGGCTGACAACAAAAACCATAATCTTTCTTTTTTTATCTTCAAACACATGCTGTCCTACCCCTTTTCCAAAAGTATTTCTTCCTATTATAATAACATTTTTTAGATACGTTTTTAGTCCTAATGTCAACAGTTCAGAGGCACTAGCTGAGTTTTCATTGACCAAGATATATATTTTTTTAAAAGATACCTGGGATGCATCTGAATAATAATTATAATTATAACCATCCCTAAATATAAGGGTACTTGTTACACATTTAGGGAGTAATGCATCTAGAATATCATTTGCACTTTTTGTATCTCCACCATAGTTTTCTCGCAAGTCTATGATAAGGGTTTTATTTTTTGTATCTTTTATTTTATCTAAAATTTCTATAGCTCTATTCCCTGTATTTGAGCTAAAGTTTTTAATCCTCATATAACATAAATCCTTATCATAGCTTTTGTATGCTATATCATCCTCTTCACTCTCTATGAAGGAATCATAGTCTTTCCCAGCTATTACAAAGGTAAATATATCATCTGGTATTTTCACTTTTGAGATTACTTGAGCTATTTCTCTTCCTGAAATATTATTTTTGTCTAAATAGGTTGATAATTTTTTATCTAAATCTTGTGATTGCTCCTTATATAAGTAGTTATCAGAAAAGAAAGTTTTGATCTGCTTACCAATAGTTTCTTGTTTTTTCTCTAATAAATCTTTTATATGTAGTGCCTCACTATTTTCTGAATTGATTTTAAGACTTTTTTCAACATATACTTTTGCATTTTCATAATCCTCAAGGATTAAGTAGGCATAGGCAATACTCGATAAAATTTCATCATTATCTGGTTTTAAATCTAATGATTTTTTATATTCCTTTATTGCCTCATGACACTGATCTAATTCTAAATAAGATTCTCCCATAAACCATGGAATGTTATAAACTGATTGAAATTTAACCTCTGATGCCTTACCAAATTCAATACATTTTGAATATCTTTTTCCAGTATACAATGCATATAATTTGTTGATATATGCATTTTCATAGTTTGGATCAAGTTTGATGGCTTCATCAAAATATTTTATAGATTCCATGTAAGCAGTCTTATCTATATATACATTTCCAATGGCATTATATAAAGTAGATGAATCTTTATTGATCTTTAAGGCTTTTTCACCATATTCTAATGCTTTATCATATTGATTTAAAGCACTATAATTATAAATAACCCATGTATATAAATCAACATTTTTAGGATATTTCTTTATAAGCTTTGTAAAATAATCAAGAGATTTATTATAGTGTTCATCTTTATAATAAAATCTTCCTAAATCTATTTGTGCATCTAAATGCTCTGGAAATTTCTTAGCAGCCTCTTCATAAAAGCTTTTGATAGTTTCATAGTCACTTGTCAACTTAAGTACAAGTCCTTTAACCTTACATGCATCATAGTTATCTTTATTTTCATTGATTAATTTATTCGCATAATTTAAAGCCTTCTCTTCTTCATTCAAATATAGATGACAATAGATTTTATATTTAGCTATCTCAAAATCATCCTTTTCAGATTCAAGATATTGATTGAATTCTTCTAATGCCTCTTTATATTTTTCATTTTCAAAATAGATCTTTCCTTTTCCAAAATGGGCATATATACTATCACAATTCTTTTTTAGAGCTTCATCATAATTTTTGAATGCTTCTTCATATCTACTCAGCTCAAAGAGGGCATCAGCTTTATTAATATATTCTTCTTCATCGTTTGGAAGTACTAAAAGGGCTAATTCTATATATTCTAAGCTTTTCTCATATTCTCCAAGTTCTGTATATGCCCAACTTAAATTATTTAAAGGTGCATCAAATACCTCTTTTTCTTTTTTTAGGTTTTTAGTAAGCTTTTCAAAATCTTTATCATACCACTCAAAACAATTTAAAGACTTGTTGAAATATTCGATAGCTTCCTCTACTTTTTCCTCATCCATTAATGCAAGACCCTTGTCATTGTATTCATAAGCCTTGCTATTTTCCTCTTGCGTTGCATCCCCACAAGAAGTTAACAAAAGAGTATATAATATACAAAAGCTGATGATCATCATTTTTTTTAATTTCATGGAAATACTCCTTTTTTGATTATTCACCATTATATTACAATTCCAGCCTATAAATATCCTATAGCAATAGACTATTTATGGCTGGAATAATGATTTTTGACACAAAATTATATTTTTCTTTTTTTTGTTCGTATAAAATTAGGCGTTAGATATTTGGATAAATTTTATTATTTACTATTAAGCTTAAATGAATCAAAGAATTTATTGATGCTTTCTTTATTCTCTTCTTCCTTGTCAGTAGCTATATTCATCTGATACAATCTATTTCCTACAAGATAAATCTTTTGATGTGCTTTAACGCTACGTCCATCTTTTTCTAAGTCATATGTTAAATCTTTACCAGGATATTCACCTAAAGTAACATCAGTGACCTTCTGATTTTTACCATTAACATTTGCCACTGCACCATTACATGCACCCACTAATAGATCATCTGCTTTTGCTTGTTTAATAAGTTCTTCAGGATAATCATTATACATACAAATATATGCTATATCTTCTTTTTCAACTATGTACATATGTAAATCTATATTTCCAAGTGGTGTTTGAAGGGTTTGTACCTCATCTTTTGGTTCTTCTGGAAAATCTACACTAAACCCGCCATCTTCACAATTAAATGTTACAAAAGTTTCTTCTGCTTTTACTCCACCACAGCCCATTAACATACTGCTTAATAAACATACTAGTACAAACATTGACATTACTTTTTTCATAAAACAAACCTCCAATTATTCATAATCGTTTTACACATATCCTCTTCTTTGCCTAACATTATAAATAAACACCATCTATTCAAAAGGAATACTGCAATATTCAAACATATACATAATATTACCTGTGAATTAAGTCTTAAAAAACTCAATCACAGGCATCATTATTTCTACGCAAATATTCCTATAAGACATAAATCCTTTATTTCTCTATCTCATACAAAAATCTTCCATGTGAAATAATTTACAATAATAAGTTATTATACTAATTCATACAACATTTTACATCCGCAGACAATTATATACATATATAGTCAATTTTTCAACGCGAAAAGTGTCAAATAGTCCAAAAGTACCAATTCAGAAATAAATATACAATATTTATCATCATAAACCATTGGTTCATTTAAAGTATGTAAGTAGCATCTTGAAGGTTTTGTTCTAATAGACTTTATCAAAGAACCATCATTCATATCAAAGATATGTAATTCTTCATTGCCTGTAAAAATATAAAGCTTACCATTATTAATGACTGGCTTACTTACATCATCACTATCAATATGATAATGAGCCAATGCTTTTAAAAAATTACAAATCAATGCAAAATAATTAATTATTGAAGTTTTTATACTCTAAAAAAATTGTTCTTCAAATTTTAAGATTCTCCAACAACTCTTTCTCTAATACCTTGAGATATAATAAAGTACTATTCTTTCTCTAGTCCTTTTATATAAGCATCTATATGTATTTTAAAACTATCAAAAAAAATAATGCCACGATCAAAATAGATCATGACATTAAAAGTTCATCTACTAAATACCCCTGTTATTTTATTTTTATATGCTTATCTTTGCTACATTTTATATACTTTGGACAATATTTTACATCCCCACTTAAAATATATTGTTTACAACCTTTTTCACAAGTCATACATTTAGCAGCTATTTTTAGATTTTCCATCTATTATCCCCCCTAGGTTGTCCATACCCTTTTTGTCATATTAACATAAGCAATTTAAAAAATATGTAAAAACCCCTTGTAAAGATATGACGAATCTATTCATACCCCATAATCAATCCGTCTCTACCTCATAAATTCCAACAACTTCCCCTACATACCTTAATTGTCCTTCTTTTACAAAAAAATCATCATAATTTTTTTCACTATTTAAAGATATTAGCCGATAATTTCCCTTTTCATACACAATTTTTTTACATGTGGTTCCAAAATCATATTGATCTCCTAGGGTAACAATCCCTATAATCCCACTTTTAAAATTTGAACTGGTTTTTACAAGTACAACGCTCTCATCATCTATTCCTATATCCTTCATACTGTCCCCTCTTATTTTTACAGCAATAACATTTTTGCCTTTTGCATACCTTTTAGGTACAACAATATTTTCCTCAAATCTTTCTTGCGTACTTAAGGGACTTCCTGCTGCACTATAACTTACAACAGGTAAAATGACCCCATCCTTTGAGCGTTCGTATATATTTACACGAATAATAGGTATTTTTATATCTTTCGAAAATGGTAAATCACACATATTACACCATCCTTTGACCCTTACCAATCTATTTAATTATATTATTATACTAATTTCTAGGCTATTTCACAAATTCCTTTAAACCCCAAAAAAAATACTACCCTTTTGGTAGCATTCTTTATTTTTTTAACTGAAAATTTTCCCAAACCTTTTCTTTATAATAATTATATTCATACCAATGATCATAAGATTCATTGAGCTTTTTCACCTGTTTGTTTATAGCCCTTATAGCACTTATTTGAACTTTTGGATCTTTTACTTCTGTTAATTTTACTATTTCGTCTACTGCATCATAAGATAAGCTTTCAAGATACGCTATATCAATTTTATGATTCACATGGTACCTTTCAATATTATTCTTAGCAATGATTTTATCTACATTGATAAAATTAAGACCTATATAAACACTCATAGCTGCAACCATTGTCAATTTTAGAACAGGCACACGCTTAATCCATACACCTAATAGAGCTATCGCAAGGAGTATAAAAATGAGCAACATAAATGATTGCACAAATAATCTCAGTCTTGTATAACCAAATGCCTTTTCATAAAGATTCATTTTATAGTTTGCTGAAAACAACATATTTGAGGTAAATAAAATGAGTAAACTATAGGATAAATTGGCTATTTTATTAATTTTTATATTTTCCTTTTTACAAAATTTCATACTTGTTAGCACAATGGTCAAGTTGATGAGTGTAACAAAAATAAGTTCAAAAAATCCTTTTCTAGCATAAGCTGAATACGAGAGTCCTTGTGGAAGCTGAGTAGCCCCTCCATAAAGGTATGAAAATTGGATGATGGTAAATAATAGATACACTATATTGATCATAAAGATGATTGTAATAATGGTTACAGGTTCCCACTGTATACCTTTTTGATTCGTAAGATTTCCATCTTCAATATTTTCATATTGGAAACTCCATAAAAATCCAAACATATACTTGGCTACAAGAATAATAATGAGCATATGTGCCATAAAATTACCTATCTCTAAATTTGTAAATCCATTTCCCATATCTTCTATATAAAATTCAAATACCCCATCTGCTGATGCCAAAAGACCTATAATAATTAATAAGAGTGGCAAAGAAATCAATATTCCCTTTAAAATATTTTTTTGTGTTACACTTAAGTTAGATTCTTTTCTTGTATGTAAGATATCCTTTGTAAATGGAAAAATCTTCAACATGCCTTCAATTGCATCAGGTACTACTCTATCAAATATTTTTTGAAAAAATAACAATTTGATTTCTTTTATGTTTTCATATCTTATGGTAAATAAATAACATGTCATTAGTAAAACTAATGCCATGGTATTGATCATTCTTAAAACCTCATTATTGTAAATAAAATAAGATATAGATAGGAAAACAATAGGTACTAAAAATATATAGCTTAATTTCTTTTTTATTTGACTATTTGGATAAATCCAAAGGGCAACACCTATAACAGCCATACTAAAAATACTTGCTGAAACCCCAATGCTTTCCCAAACGAAAAAGTAATTAAAAAGTATTCCTATAAAAAGTGCTGCACCCATCACTTTTAATTTTTCACCAACTGATTTACTCTCATCTACCGCCTTTTTATCATTCATCCCAATTCCCCCTATTTTAAAACCTTTATAGCTTTATATCCCGTAACTTTACTTAGCTTATTAAAATAAATTAGTAAATCATCTACTATCAAATCATTTAACATAAGATATCTTATTTCTACATGTTTTTCCCATTTTTCTAGTGTAAAAACAGAATAATATATATTTTTATTTATCTTTTTCTGAAGCATACTCTAGTATATCTCCCGGCTGACAATTAAGCTCTCTGCATATGGCTTCCAGTGTTGTAAATCTTATGGCCTTTGCCTTGTTGTTTTTGAGTATGGATAAATTGGCATTTGTAATCCCCACTCTTTCTGCAAGCTCTGTAAGGGAGATTTTTCTCTTTGCCATCATCACATCTAAATTTACAATAATCCCCATAACGCCCTCCTCTAAATGGTAAAATCATTTTCTTCTTTTACTTCAACAGCCTGCTGAAAAACTTTTGATAATACTAAAATAAAACATCCTGAAAAGAAAAATATAAAAAACTCCATATCCGTATGAACACCTTTCATATCGATAGTGATAAGATTAAAATCTACATATTTGGGATTGATAAAAAAGTTTATGAGATAGCATCCCGTAATAATAAAGCATTCTATAGCAATATTTCTTAGTCTTTTTGCATTTTCTCTTATGAATGGGTTCACATGAATAAGAGACTCTAAAATTTTTCTTAAATGAAAAATAATCAGCATCAAAGATATACTTCCTATTACAAACAAACTATAGATGATACTTTTTCGAAATATACTGATTTCAAGATCATTAGTGGATAGTACTTTTATAGATAAATAAAAAAACATAACCACTCCAATCATTAATAAAATATTTAATAGAATCTTTAGACCACTTGTTAAAGATCCTTTTCCATAATACTTCATAGACAAGCCTCCTTTTATTATTTTACGGTTCTATATTATCATGATATAAAATGTATTTCAATATATTTTTATTGAAAAACGATAATGTTTTATTATTAAATAATAAACCCCTTATAAAATCTCTATTTCCTTTCATCTTTCTTTTACTTTTTTTATTTTCCAATGCATAATTTATATTTTTCTCTAGTATTATATAGAGTCGCTATCAACCTTAAAGACTATATATTTTTTAAAGGAGGGATTTTTTTGTGTACCTATAAAGAAGAACTTTTAAATAATTTAAGAAATAAAAGATCTCATCAATTGCATATCCTACAAGATTTAGAAAGAAATCTCCAAAAGCTCTCTGCTGATGAAATTGAAATAAAAGAACTCCTATTAAAAGTACAAAAGAAAGAAATAGAATCATTACATGCCATCAATCATGAAATAAACAATCTGACAAATTCTTAAGCACTCTCCATCATAAAAGTTTATAAAAAGGGTTCAAAAAAAAATAAGACTATCATCAGTCTTATTTCCTTTTATCACTACAGCTTAAATTTCTCTATAACTTCCTTCAAACTAGCTATTTTCTTTAAATTATCACCAGAATTTTGTTTGATCTCTACTATACGGTCTAAAGTCTTTCTATTTTGATGATCTATATGATTCATACTTTTAGTCGTATCTACTAGATTTTCAGTTGCTATATTACTTTTTTCTAATATTTCATTTGAAGATGCTGTTAGTTCTTCAAAAGTAGCATTCAACTCTGCCATTGCATAATGAATATTTTCTGCATCCTTAGAATAAGAATCTGCCGCCATTACCATTTCATTGTATTGAGGTAATATATCCTGATCAACAAAATTGATAATCTTTAGTGTACTATCCCCTAGATAATTCACTGTATTAACAATTTTACCAGTAATTAATTGTATATTTTTAGCAGTCTCTTTTGCACTATCTGATAATTTATGTATTTCATTGGCAACAACTGAAAAAGCACTGCCATTACTTCCACTACTTGCTGCCTGAATAGATGCATTTAGAGAAAGCAGATTTGTTTGTTCTGCTATCCCATTTATTTTTTCTGTTAATACATTGATTTCATTGACCGTTTCGATTTCCTTTAATGCTTTTTCTACATTGTATTTAACCTCTTCATAAACGTTCTTGGTATTTTTTTCTGATTCTAAAGATGCATTTTTCAAACGATTGGCTCTCTCATTCACTTCTATAGTTACTGATGTTGTTTCTTCCGTTTTTTGTGCAATTTCCATCAAAGCCTTTTGCACTTCGTACAATGTTTCATCTATTTTTTCAATAGATGCTGCTGCTAAATGAATTTCTTCATTTATCATAGAAATTTCGTTGGTATTGCTATGTATGGCTTCATTCACGTTCAATAATAATTCATCTTCTTTTGTTATATTCTCATTCAATAATTCTGTATCCTCTTGTGTTTCCTTCAAAAAATCCTTCACTTGCTTTGTCATTTCATTGATAGATACTGCTAAATATCCTATTTCATCCTTTGTATGAATTTCTAGATGATTTATTTTAATTTGTCCATTTTCGTCTTTTCCAATATTTTTTGTCATTTTGATAATAGGTTTTGAGATTCTATTACTTAAAAATAAACTCATACAAACTAATCCTATTATAAACACACCTGCTAGTATGATTTTCGTTTTTATATTCTTTTCCAATTCCTTTTCGAGGAAAAGTTTTTGAGAATTGATAGAAGCATGAATATCATCTATGTAATTTCCAGTACTAATAATATATCCCCAAGGTTTAAATAATTTAGAATAAGCTCTTTTAGGACTTAAT
Source organism: Crassaminicella profunda (assembly GCF_019884785.1). Lineage (GTDB taxonomy): Bacteria > Bacillota > Clostridia > Peptostreptococcales > Thermotaleaceae > Crassaminicella > Crassaminicella profunda. The sequence goes on along the minus strand of NZ_CP082326.1, from coordinate 519,866 downwards.
TCTCCAGTTCCTACATTTTCAGGTTTTTCCCACATAAAGTCCACAAATCCACCATCTGTATTTTTTTTAGCTGTATCAATAATTTCAGCAATTAATTTTACCCCATTGGGATCTTGAATATGAATTCTATTGGTTCCTTCTTTTTTAGGAAGCATAGGATGTCCTATCAAGTTTCCTTGTGTATCATCTATCCAAAAATATCCTTGATCATCTTTTCCATATCTTAATCTTTTCACTGCCTCTATTGCACGGTTCTTTGCTTCTTTTTCCTCTAATACGCCTTGTTGATTCAAATCATAATAATATTGCATCATCCCTAATGCTATATTTACATCATCTTTAATCATTTGATTATAGTCTTGAAGAGATTTTTCCTCAATTAATTTCATTTCATTATTGTTTTGTGCTTTTATAGCCCTTACATCAATAAATGCTGTTAACAATACAATGATCAGTCCACTTAGCACAATGGAAGCCATAATTTTATATTTTATTTTATTGCTTTTATTTTTTTGTTTATGTGCTTTCATAAATTTCTAATCCCCCTTTATCGATTTTTAAATTTTTTTCAAAAACACAAAAACTGCCATAATATCAAAGCATCATGGCAGTTAGACAATCATGGTATAACTCATCAACTAAATTATACTTTAGACTCTATACTTTGCGTCCTAATCTTTCAATTAGTTTGCTCTTTTCATAACTATGAGATGTTTATCATTTTACATACATTTCAAAAACAACATTTCTTTACATTATTTTTAATTTTAGTAATATTATAGCATGATTTGTCAAAAAATCAAACTTTTTTCTTATATGAAATTATTTCATACGTGTTTTACCCTTTCATTATTTATGTATAAACTCATGGTATCTTCATACGAAATTATAATAATATTTATTCCTTTCACAAAAAATATTATATAATAGACCTAATAAATAAAACCGATTAGAAATGAGGAATTTTTAATGTTTAAAATATTAATTGTTGAAGATGAGGTAAAAATCAGAGAAATCATTTTAGAAAATATAAAAAAGTGGGGATTTGACGGATTGTGTATAGAAGATTTTTCTGAAACATTCAATACATTTATACAATACGATCCCCATTTGGTTTTAATGGATATTAACCTTCCTTCCTTTGATGGATTTTACTGGTGCAATAAAATGAGAGAAGTATCAAAGGTTCCTATTATCTTCGTCTCCTCAAGAAATACAAATATGGATATCATTATGGCTGTAAATATGGGAGGAGATGATTTTGTACAAAAACCTTTCTCCTTAGATGTTCTTATGGCAAAGGTCAATGCCCTTTTGAGAAGAACCTATTCTTATTCAAATACTGAAGTAAGTGTTCTTGAGCACAATGGAGTAGTCCTTAACTTAAATGATAATATTTTAAATTATAATGAAGAAAAATTAGAACTTACAAAAAATGAATTTAAGATTCTTCATATATTGATGAAAAACAACGGAAAGGTAGTCAGCAGAGAAAAGATTATGAGAAGCCTTTGGGAGGACGAGAGCTTTGTAGATGATAATACTTTAACTGTAAATATTAATCGTTTGCGAAAAAAGCTGACTAACATTGGATTAAAGGATTTTATTGAAACGAAAAAAAGACAAGGATATATTGTATTATAAAAATAAATATTTACTTTTTTAGAAAATAAATTTTTAAAACTTTCTTTTAAAATTTTATATCCTTTAACGTGCAAAAGAGGCTATCTCGTTATTTTGAGACAGCCCCTTTTATTATGCATAACTTTCTTCTTTTTCTAAGTTTTTAAAAGCTACTGAAAGCATCAATTTTATACGATTGATCTGATTTACTTCACTAGCCCCTGGATCATAATCTATAGGTGCAATATTCGCTTTTGGATAGCTTCTTCTTAGTTCTTTGATCATTCCCTTTCCTGTTATATGGTTTGGTAAACACGCAAAGGGTTGAAGACAAAGAATATTTTTTGTACCACTTTCAATGAGCTCTATCATTTCTGCTGTTAAGAACCATCCTTCTCCTGTTTGGTTACAAAGGGATAAATGACTTTTTGCAGCATGGGCTAGTTCCTCAATTTCTTTTGGTGCTTCAAATCTTTTACTTTCATGTAGCACCCTTCTCATATCCTTTCGATAGCTTTCGATTCCTCTTATAGCAATATTTCCAAAAATCATAGATAGAAAATTTCCTGATAACTTTTCATATTGTGTTTTACGATCATATGCACAATATAATAAAAAGTCCGTAAGATCTGGTACCACCGCTTCTGCCCCTTCACTTTCTAAGAAATCTACTACATGATTATTGGCATCTGGATGGAATTTCACAAGAATTTCTCCTACTACACCTACTCTTGGTTTTACTAAATCCTCATGAATCTCTAATCCATCAAAATCTTCAACAATTCTTTTAATATTTTCTTTGAAGTCTTTTTTCCTACCCACTTTTAAGCTTTCTTTGCATTTTTTCACCCAAGTATGATACAAATTATTGGCTGATCCTTTTATTTTTTCATAAGGGCGAACCCGAAGTAATACTCTCATTAAAAGATCGCCATAAATAAGTCCCATCATTAAATTATCTAATGTAGAAGGTTTTAATTTAAAACCTGGATTTTTCTCAAGTCCTGATGCATTCATGGAAATCACAGGAATCTGCTTCATTCCTGCATCCTTTAATGCTTTTCTTAAAAAGGCAATATAATTGGTTGCACGACAGCCTCCACCTGTTTGGGATATGATAACAGAAGTATTGTTCAAATCATACTTTCCTGATTTTAAAGCTTCCATAATCTGGCCTATAGTAATAATAGCTGGATAGCATGCATCATTATGTACATAGGTCAGTCCCTCATCGACAGCACCTTTTCCTACTTTTCCTAAAATTTCTATATTGTATCCTGCCTTTTTAAATCCCACATCTAAAAACTGAAAATGTATAGGAGACATTTGAGGAGCTAAAATCGTATGATTTTTCTTCATTTCCTTTGTAAATAATACTTTTTCATCATTTTCATAAAGCCTTTTAGGGTAAAAGTTTCTCTTATCCCTTTCTTTAATAGCTGCTAGGAGAGATCTTATACGGATTCTTACAGCTCCAAGATTATTGATCTCATCTATTTTTAATAAGGTATAGATTTTTCCGTATCTTTCTAATATCTCTTGAATTTGGTCTGTTGTAATAGCATCTAGTCCACAGCCAAAACTATTTAACTGAACCAGTTCTATATTTTTACGCTGTGCAACAAAAGTAGCTGCTGCATAAAGTCTTGAATGATATACCCATTGATCTACCACCCGAAGAGGTCTTTCAGGTTTTTTAATATGACTTACACTATCTTCTGATAGTACTGCAAACCCTAAAGATTTTATAAGCTGTGGAATCCCATGATTAATCTCAGGATCTACATGGTAAGGTCTTCCTGCTAGGACAATTCCTTTTATATTATTTTCATCTATATATTTTAAGGTCTCTTCCCCTTTTTTTCTTATATCCTCTCGGAAACGTTCAAGCTCCTTGTAAGATATTCTTACAGCTTTTATAATCTCTGTCTTTGGAATGTTTTCTCCTTTTAATTCTTCTACTAACCGCTTTTCCATTCTCTTTTCATCATCTATTGGTAGGAATGGATGGTAAAAAACAATCTCTTCACTTTTTAAACGATCTATATTGGCATAGATAGTCTCTGCATAAGAGGTAACTACAGGACAATTATAATGATCTCCTGCATCTAGATCTTCTTTTTTATTATAGGGAATACATGGATAAAAAATCTTTTTTACCCCTTTATTCATTAAATCCATCATATGACCATGAACAAGCTTTGCAGGATAACATACACTTTCTGAAGGAATGGTTTCCATTCCTAACTCATATATTTTTTTAGAGGAACGACCCGATAAAATAACCTGGTAGCCTAATGCTTTAAAAAAGGTAGCCCAAAATGGATAATCCTCATACATATTCAACACCCTAGGAATTCCAATGATTCCTCTTTTGGCTTCATCCTTTGATAAAGGTTTATAATCAAATACTCTCTTATACTTATATTCATAAAGATTTGGAATAAGATTTTCCTCTTTTTCTATCCCTGCTCCTCTTTCACATCTGTTCCCTGAAATATATTCTCTTCCATCAGAAAAATGATTAATGGTAATCAAACAATTATTTCCACATAATCCACATCGCTTCATAGATGTTTCTGTTTTAAAGGTCTCAAGTTCATTTTCTTTCAATAAACTGGTTTTATATCCCTTTGTAAATTGCTCTCTTGCAACTAAAGCTGCACCAAATGCACCCATGATTCCTGCTATATCCGGTCTGATCACTTCTTTTCCAATGATTTTTTCAAGAGCACGAAGGACTGCTTCATTATAGAAAGTTCCCCCTTGTACAACTATTTTTTCTCCTAAATCCTTTGGATTCCTCATTCTTATTACTTTGTATAAGGCATTTTTAATAACAGATATGGAAATTCCTGCTGAAATATCCGTTACATCTACATTTTCCTTTTGTGCCTGTTTTACCCTTGAATTCATAAATACAGTACATCTAGTCCCTAAATCTACTGGACTATGAGACTTAATAGATTCTTTTGCAAAGGAAGCTACATCCATATTCAATGAATTTGCAAAGGTTTCAATAAAAGAACCACAGCCTGAAGAACAAGCTTCATTTAACATAATAGAATCAATGGTACCATTATGAATTTTTAAACTCTTCATATCCTGTCCACCAATATCTAATACAAAATCTACTCCTGGAAGGAAAAACTCAGCTGCCTTGTAATGGGCTACCGTTTCAATTTCTCCTAAATCAATCTTTAATGCTGCTTTAATTAAATGCTCTCCATAACCCGTTACAGTAGAATTTACGATCTTTGTCTTTTCATTCATCTGCCCATAAAGATCTTTACATGCAGCAATAGTAGAGGTTAATGGTTTTCCCATATTGCTTCCATAGTGAGAATATAAAAGTCCTCCATCTTCATCGATTAAAGCAATTTTAGTTGTAGTAGAACCTGCATCGATTCCTAAGTATGCATTTCCTTCATAAGTTTTTAAATCTACTCGTTTTACCTTAGCTTTACGATGTCTTTCTTTGAATAAATTATATTCTACATCATTTGAAAATAAAGGGGCAATCTTTTTATTTTCTCCATACCCCTTAGCATAAATTCTTGGTACCTTTTCATATAAACACTTAAAAGGTACAGGCTGTTCATCTTTAGAAGAAATGGCAGCCCCTATAGCTACAAAATACTGGGAATCTTCAGGGAAAATCACTTTTTTATCCTCTATCTTTAACGTATCTATAAACCGATTTCTAAGCTCTGATAAAAAATGTAGTGGTCCTCCTAAAAAAGCAATATTTCCTTTAATAGCTCTTCCTTGGGCAAGCCCACTAATGGTTTGATTGACAACTGCTTGAAACACAGATGCAGCAATATCTTCCTTTGCAGCACCTTCATTTAAAAGAGGCTGAATATCTGTTTTAGCAAACACACCACATCTAGATGCAATAGGATAGATGATTTTATGTTTCCCTGCTAATGCATTCAGTCCTTGCGCATCTGTTCGGAGTAAAGCTGCCATTTGATCGATAAACGCTCCTGTCCCCCCTGCACAAGTTCCATTCATTCTTTGTTCAATAGATTCTCCAAGATAGGTAATCTTTGCATCTTCTCCACCAAGCTCTATAGCTACATCCGTATCTGGAATCATATTTTCAATGGTATTGGTACAAGCAATCACTTCTTGTATAAAAGGAATCTCAAGTTTTTCTGAAATATTGAGTCCTCCAGAACCTGTAATCATTGCTGTGATAAAATTATCCTCTAAAACGCCTTTTGCATCCTCTACCATAGATACAACCGTATTTTTTATATCTGAAAAATGTCTTACATATTTTTTATAAAGCACGTCAAATCCTTTATCTAATATAACCATTTTTACTGTTGTTGAACCTACATCAAGTCCTACTTTGAGAACTTTTTTCATCCTTTAATCCCCCTATTACTTAGATTAATCGATCTTCACATTTTCCCAAAAAAAGTCAATGTGTGATTTTATCAAATCATCTCTAGATTCTCTATTTTTATCACTAAAATTTGAAAGAAGATGATCTAGATTAAAAAATATCAAAGGACCTAAAAATTCATTTGCAAGAATCAATGGATTTTTTTCCTTGATTAACCCTACCTTCATCATCTTTAAAAAAATATGTTCAAGCATTATTTTACCATTTTCAAAAACATCCTTTTGGATAAGCTCCTTTGCCTGATGATCTCGAAACATTTCCATCATAATAATTTTTAAAAATTTAGCTCGATCTTCATCATTAGAATAAATCATAATTTTATCCGCAATCACCATTAAAAATTTCTTTGGATCTTCTTTCATCCATTTCATATCTATATCTTTTAAAAAGATCTTACGTACAGATTTTATTTCAATAAAGTATAAATTTTTTAATATGTCATACTTTCCTGCAAAATGATTGTATATGACACTCTCTCTAAATCCTGCTTCACGAGAGATTTGTCGTACAGATGTAGCACTATATCCATTTTTTGAGAATAATTGTAAAGAAGTTTCCATTATTTTTTGTTTTGTAGGATTTCCATCATCTATCATTTTTTTCTTTCTCTCACTCCCCTTTAGCAGACATAAATATATACCATTTAAACCATAAAAAGTAAAATAACGAGCGTTATTATTATATATAATAACGCTCGTTATTTTTTATGTCAATAGGTTTGAATTTTTTTATTTTTTATTTTTTGTTTATACCTATACATCCGTTCATCACCTATTTTCACCAACTCGTTATAATCATTACTTTCCTTTGGAAAACTAGCAAATCCATAACTAAAACTACAGATTATATCATTTTCTTGCCATATGATCGGATGATTTTTAAAATATCTTATGAGGGTTTCAAACTTCTCAGTAAGACTTATCTCATTTGCCTCAAAGAAAACCCCCACAAATTCGTCACCGCCATATCTTGCAAAAATATCTGAATCTCTTATCTGTCCCTTTAGGGTCGTAGCAAAACTTTTTATTAATGCATCTCCTGCTAAATGTCCATACGTATCATTTACATATTTTAATCCATTTAAATCAAATATACATAATAGAAAACTTTCATCATAGCGAATAGCTTTTTTTATATAGCTTTCAAATAATTCTTCAAAATAACTTCTATTATAGATATTCGTTAATTCATCATATCTTGATAAATAAATACTTCTCTCATAAAGTCTATGTTTACTAATAGCAATTTCAATTTGACTTCTCATATACTCCATAATCTCTAGATCTTCTTCATCAAAAGCATGATTATTGATGCTGTCTACATTTAAAAATCCATAAAATTTTTCTTCTATAGTAATGGGCGCACTAATAATAGATTTTATGGACAATCCTTTTTCCGTCAGTAAAGCTGTTTTATCTACCATTTTATCAACATCATTGATAATCACTACTCTATCAAGCTTCCCATTCGTCTTTCTCCATACAAAAGATTCCTGAAGTGAAACACTAAATTTATTAACTTCTTCCCTATTATATCCTTTTGATCGAACAATTCTTATCTGCTCATCTTTTCCTAAAAGCAATATAGATCCTTTCTCTCCACCATCCATTGTAGTGATTGCCTTTTGTAGTATCAAATCAAATAATTCATGAATATCTAAAGTGCCAATAACTGCATGGGTTACTTCTGCCATAGCATCCTTTAATTTTAATAACCTTTGTATTTTTTTTTGAGCCTTTTTTCGTTCCGTAATATCTACCATAACCCCAACAATCCCTTTTGTTTCTTCCTTTTGATTCATATAAACAGCTTTATTGAATATGACATCATGATAAGTTCCATCCTTATACGGAATGTTTGCTTCATAAATTTGTTTTCCCTTTTTCTCCATTAACTCACAATCTGCTTTGTAATAAATATCTGCAAGCTCTTTTGGATAAGTATCATATACGCCATGATTAATCACTTCATCTCTTTTAAGTCCTAAATATTCTATTAAAGCTTTATTACAATGCCTATAAATCATTTTTTCATCCTTATAAAATATCGGATTAGGAATAGTATCTATAAGGGTCTGAAGAAATTTTAAATTTTCCTGTATAGCCAATTCTGTTTCCTTATAGTCTGTAATATCCTGTACTGTACCCATCAATTTTAATTTATTCCCATCCTCATCATATAAAAGCATGCCATTTCTTCTAATCCAACTTTCTTCTCCATCAGGTTTAATGATTTTAAATTCTACCTTTTCAACTTCATTAAAATCTCTTATTTTTATGATAGCTTCTTCCATATCTTTTTTATAACTTTTATGAACTAAATTTTCAAGAAGCCATTGGTAAGTTCCATTAAACTCTTCTTTTTCAATTCCAAGTATTCTATAGGCTTCATGAGAAAGAATCAATTGATTCAACCTATAATCCCATTCCCATCTACCTAAATTAGCAATTTCTTCTGCACATTTTAAGCTGGTTTCTCTTTCTTTTTGTTTTTCTTTCATATATTCCTTTTCTTTATTCCTACTTTTAAATAAGGATATGACAGCATTATATATTGTTGAAAACATTTTGGGCATTTTATCCCCCCTAAAAACATAATATTCTTATTTCTATTATAAACTTTTCAGACTATTTTTACTATATTTCTACCATAAAAGCCCACTTTTATAAGTGGGCTTCATAACAATCAGACAGATATTTAATTTCTCCTAAAATTTCTTTTTCTAGTTTTTTTATATTTGGAACATAAGCTTTTAATAATGTGAAATTTCCATCTAAGGTATATGTCCCTAATCCTGCAGGAATGAATAGGGTATCCCCTTTTCTAATTTCTTCAATCCCATTAGAATACCGAATTAAACCTTCTCCATCAATACAGATAAAAATATAAAATCTTTCTTTATCACTTTTTTCTATACAGCTACTTTCAATCTTATATTTCTCTAAAGAAAAATTATGATCATAGCAATAGTAAGTCTTTTCATATCCTTCCCCTTGAGTACAGAGCCCTGAAGCTTTTCTTGCATGAAGTGAAAAATCCATCACATCCATTGCCTTTTTTATATGGAGTTCCCTGCCTCGATTATAGTCATATACTCTATAAGTAGTATCACTATTTTGCTGAATCTCAGCTACCAAAACACCTTCCATTGTATGAATTAATCCACTTTGAATAAAATATACATCGCCCTTTTTAACAGATATACGATGTAGACAAGGCTCTAAATTTCCTTTTTCTAAAGCTTCTCTAAAACCTTCAGGAGAGCAATCTTTTATCCCTAATATCATATTGGCATTCTCTTCAGCCTCTAATACAACCCAAGCTTCTGTCTTTCCTAAATCATTCTCATTTTCAATGGCATAAAAATCATTAGGATGCACTTGAATAGATAATTTACTTTGTGCGTCTAAAAACTTGATGAGTAATGGAAAATGTTCCTTTGAAATTTCCGTCCCAAGAATATCTTCACGCTCTTTTAATATTAGTTCATCTAACTTCATCCCTTTATATTTACCATTTGCAATGATACTGATTACATCCTTATGGCATGCAATTTCCCAACTTTCCCCTATTTCCCCTGAGGGTAGATCTTCTCTAAAAGTTGATAAATTTCTTCCACCCCAAACTTTATTTACATATATATGCTCAAATTTTAGTGGATACATGCACCCACCTCCCACTTATACTTACACTAATCTTTCTAGCATATTTTTGATATTTTTATCTCCTTCTCTCAATCCCTTTAAAAATTCAGGTTTATCCATGTTCTTATATAAATTTTTAATAAGAATTTTGGTTTTTGCTATATCCTTTTCAGCAATACAAATCATAAAAATAAATTCTACCCATTCTTTATCCCATTTCATTGAATGCTCTAACACCGTAAGAGCAATACAAGATTTTTTTACTTCTTTTGGATCTCCATGGGGAATAGCTATGCCATTTCCTACTTCTGTAGCCATAATATTTTCTCTTAATAAGACACTTTCCTTAAAATTTCTTTTAATATATTGTTTTATTTCTAAATATTCGCACATTTCATTTATTACTTCTTCTTTGTTGTTTATTTTTTTACTTCTATAAAAAACCTCTTTTTCAATAGGATTTTCCTTTAAATCCTTATGAACCATTTTTTGATGAATCTTATAAATATATTGATCTACCTTTCTTATATCTGCTTGGGTAAAAAGAGGACTAATAACTAACACTAGCCGATCTATTTGAAGAGGAACGGTGGATATAATCAAATCAGCATCATCTAGCATATCCTTTGTTAATTCTGTAGAAGCAACAATCCCTAAAATCTCAATTTCTTTAAAGCATCTTTGAAGTCTTGCTGATAATAATTGAGAAGTACCAATTCCACTATGGCAAATTACCAAGGTCTTTATTTGTCGTCTATTCCTTTCTACAGCTGCTCCTAGATGAAGGGCTATATAGCCTATTTCTGATTCTGGTATCTTTTTATCCAAATATTTTTCAAACACTCTACTACTCATCCAAGCTACTCCAAAAATATCTGGATAATTACTTTTGATGTCTTCTAAAATAGGATTGTTTAAAGTCAATCCATATTTTAGACGATTGATTGTTGGTCTTAAATGCAAAATCAATCCATTAATAAGGGCTTGATCCTCTCTCAAATTCATATTCAATGCATCACTTGCTACATCTACAATACTTTTGCCTATTTCTACTGCAATTTCTGACTCTTCAATCTTTTCAAAGGAAAATTTCAAATCCCCTAAATCTTTTTGATGAATTTTACTTCCTAATATATGAAGGGTAATATATCCTATTTCTGATTCTGGTTTTAATACATTAAAGTATTCCTGCATTTTGCTACTCATTTCTTTTGCACATTGAAATTCTTCTGTATTTTTGATATTACTTAAAATGGTCCTAGATAACAAAATATCCTTACCTTCTTTGATTCGTCTCATAGATATAACAATATGAATTACTAAGCTAATATAGGCTTCCTGAGAAAATCTAAATTTTAGCTGTTTCTCTACCCCATTTAACAGTTCTTCTAATCTTTTATAATCTATATCCATCAATCCTTTAAGCTCTATCAGAGATGGATAGTCAATTCTCCCGTTATATGCTGAATACAATAATTCCTGTAGTTCCTCAACTTCCTTGCTCTGAGAAAGAAGACTTGAAATAGCCTTCCTGTAATCTTCTTCTTCTCCTATAACCTCTACCCCATAGTTTCTTTTTTTATTTAATTTTAAATGAAAATCCTCAAGCCACATTTCAAGTTCTTTTAAATCATTATGAATAGTTGCCGTGCAAACATACAATTCATCAGCAAGCTCTTGAATGGTGATACTTTTACTATTCATAAATAGTCTTTTTAAGATATAGTTTTGCCTTCCTTCACGAGAATAGGGCTCAACATAATCAATATCTTTTTTGAGTCTTTGCAAAAGCTGTACTTTATTTTCTTCAGCCCCTTCAATCCTTGTACCTACTCCAGTCTTTTTGCTTAATCGTAACCCTTCCCTTTCCACAAAATCCTGAAGTTTTTTCAAATCATTACGTACTGTCTTATTAGATACCTGAAGCTCTAAGGCTATTTGGTTGATCGTAACGGGTTCTTTATGCTCAAGTAAAATTTTGGTGATTTTCATGATTCGATCCATACAATTCCTCCTCTATTGGGAGTATTTTAATCCTTTATTCTCCAAATCCACTCTTTATAAGGGATGCAATAGCTTTTACAGCCTCTTTTTCATCTTTCCCTTCAGCTTCTAAAGTAATTTTATCCCCCTTCATTGCTCCCATACTCATTACGCTAATAATACTCTTTGCATTATACGGTCTATCCTTTTTAACCATTGTAATTTCTGATTGAAACTTTGAACTTTCCTTTACTAATACCTGCGCTGGCCTTGCATGGAGTCCCATTTCATTTTGCACAATTACTTCTTCACAATACATAAGTAAATCCCCCATTCTATTTTTTACTACTTAAATGATCCACAATCTTATCTAGTAATGGGCCCGTTTTCTTAATCACATCTCCAATGGCTACATTCACAACAGGAATTCCTTTAAATCTGTCTTTTCCTTTTATAGCCATATCCTTTGTCAAAATAACTACATCTGCACCTTCTAAATCATCTTTTGTAATTTCATTTTCAATTCCTATAGATCCTTGAGTCTCTACTTTTATTTCAAAACCTTTTACTTTCCCTTCCTTTTCTAAAGCTTCCGCAGCCATATAAGTATGAGCAATACCTGTTGGACAAGCAGTTACAGCTAATATTTTCATATTCATCTTCCTCTCCTTATACTTGTGGTAATTTTTTATTTCAAAATACTTGTAAATATTCCAATTTATTCTTAACATTATAATACCACATTAAGACATTTATATAATTCATAACAATTACCGTATCAATGTGGCAAAATTTATGTTATTGTATTTTTATTTCTTTAAACTAAACTAGCTATTCTAAGAATAGCTAGTCTTGATATGTATTAAAAATCTATACTAATCTCTTCATCATTATTTTCTTCTTCTCTTTCTTCTACTACATCCTTTTTCAATGCATTTACCATAAATGCTGCAATGGCAACTCCAACTAATACAGCTATAATAAACATGATTCTGTTATCTACTACAGGAAGTACAATTGGTCCTCCATGTGGTGCATGGTCTCCTACTTTTCCTATTGCTGCAATTGCTGCTCCAATAGATGAGCCTACAACAATAGACGGAATTACTCTAAATGGATCTCCTGCTGCAAATGGAATAGCCCCTTCTGTAATACCTATCAATCCCATTGCAAGAGCACCCTTACCTGCTTCTTTTTCTGTCTTACTATATTTTTTAGGACTTAAAAGTGTTGCAACCCCCATTGCTAGAGGTGGTACACAAATAGCTACTGCTACTGGACCCATAATTGTATATACACCCTCACTAATCATAGCTGCTCCAAACATGAAGGCAACCTTATTGACTGGTCCACCCATATCAAAGGCAATCATTGCACCCATGATGATTGCAAGAAATACTGAATTTCCTGTTCCCATACTCTTTAATGTGGCTGTCATTGATTCCATCAAACTGCTAATTGGAGCTCCAATAATATACATTACTGTACCTACAACTAATGATGTTAATAAAGGAATAACGAATATTGGCATGATAGCTCTTAACTGAGTAGGTACTTTCCATGATTTAATCCATTTAGCCGTATATCCTGCTACAAAACCTGCTACAATCCCCCCTAAAAATCCTGCTCCTATTTCATTAGCTAATGCACCACCAACAAGTCCTGGTGCAAGTCCTGGTCGATCTGCAATACCAAAAGCAATATATCCTGCCAATACAGGTACCATAAGTCCAAAGGCTTTAGCACCGATGTTTAACATTTTTTCTAAAATTGGATTAGTTACATTTGCTCCTGTTCCAGCTTCTACCCCACTTAGTGCAATGGCTAGTGCAATTAATACCCCACCTATTACAACAATTGGAATCATGTAAGATACACCTGTCATAAGATAAGTTCTTACATTTTTCACTTCATCTTTCATTGAAATATCCCCCTTTTTAATTTTATTGATAAGTTCTCTATATAAAGCCCTTAGACTCTATAAAAGAAAAGGCTTCATAGCAATTCTTCTATGCAGCTATTTCTGCTAAAACATCCTCTAATAAATTGATTAGTTCTTTCTCATTTCCTATTTCTAAAAGTTTATTTCTGAATTCTTCATTCATCATTCTTCTAGACAAAGCTGCTAAAATTCTTAAATGTTGGTTGGATGCTGCTTCTTCTGGTACTGCAATAAGAAAGATCATCTTTACAACTTGACCATCTAAAGATTGCCACTCGATTCCATCTTCACATCTACCAAATGCCAAAGTTGGAATTTTTACAGCATTACTTTTTCCATGTGGTATCCCTATTCCAAAGCCTATTCCTGTAGTTGACATCTCTTCTCTTTCCATCACAACCTTTAAATAGCTACTTGCATCGTTTAGTCTTCCACATTGATTGACTCTCTCTACCATTCTCTTTATAGCTTCTTCTTTTGTTGCTACTTTTAAATTTAAATCTATCAAATCAGTAGTGATAATTTTTTCCATCGTGTCATCTCTCCAATCGTTTTCTTATAGATTTTTTTCTTATATTTATCATAGCACGTTTTTAATAAGTCTATTAAAACTCCTATTGCCAGATTGATGTGGTAATATTTTTAGAATTTTCCACACAAAAAAAACATAGTCTAATGACTATGCTTTTCTCTAAATAGAAAGTATCTTGGTCAGCTCATACATTTCTTTATCAAATATTCTTTCAACACTGAGTGCTTCATGAATATCCATATGCATGATTTTATTCTCCTTCATGCCTACGACTCTTCCAGATTCATCATTCATAATAAGTTCTACTGCTTTTGCTCCCATTTTGCTTGCAAGGATTCTATCAAAGGACGATGGACTTCCTCCCCTTTGAATATGCCCAAGAACTGTAACCTTTGTTTCTATTCCTGTTACTTCTTCTATTTCTTTTCCTAATTCAAAGGCATTTCCACCGATTCCTTCTGCAAGCATGATAATACTATGAAGCTTTCCTCTGCTTCTTCCTTGAATCAGTTTTCTACATACATCATCAATAGAAAATTCTTCTTCTGGTACAATAACACTTTCAGCCCCGCCTGCAAGACCTGCATAAAGGGCAATATCTCCACAATGTCTTCCCATTACTTCAACAATATTTGCTCTTCCATGGGAGGTAGAAGTATCCCTTATTTTAGTGATGGCATCCACTACTGTATTTACTGCTGTATCAAAACCAATTGTGTAGTCTGTATAGGCTAAATCATTATCAATGGTTCCTGGAATTCCAATGGTTTTGATTCCTGCTTCACTAAGCTTAGAAGCTCCTGTAAAGGAACCATCTCCACCGATGACTACAAGTCCTTCTATACCAAAAACTTTTAGAACATTTAATGCTTTTTTTCTTCCTTCTTCTGTTCTGAATTCTTCACATCTTGCTGTTTTTAAAATGGTTCCTCCTCTGTGAATAATATCCGCAACAGAAGATAGGTTCATCTCTTTAATGTTTCCATTGATCAGTCCATTATATCCTTGATCAATGCCCATTACTTTCATATCATTATATATTCCCGCTCGAACCACAGCTCTTATGGCTGCATTCATTCCTGGAGCATCTCCTCCACTGGTTAGTACACCTATGGTTTTCAAAGCATCTTCCTCCTATCTCCAAGCTTTACCTGCTGCACCGAACATTCTCATTTTTTCTGCAATGATTTCCTTCATTGCTACTCTTGCTGGTCCTACGATTTTTCTTGGATCATAAACATCAGGATTCGTTTGTACAAATTCTTTTACTGCCTTATGAAAAGCCATTCTTATGTCCGTATCAATATTGATTTTGTTAATTCCAAGACTAACTGCGCGTTTAATACTTTCTTCTGGTACACCAGATGAACCATGAAGTACGATAGGCATATTTAATCTTTCTTTTATTACTTTAATTCTATCAAAATCAAGCTTTGGCTCTCCCTTATAAGGTCCATGGGCTGTTCCTACTGCAATAGCTAACGAGTCTACACCCGTCTCTTTTACAAAACGAACGGCTTCATCTGGATCTGTATAAGTAGCATCCTTTTCATCTACAGATATATCATCTTCTGTTCCACCGATTTTTCCAAGTTCTGCTTCAACAGATACACCTACTGCATGAGCCATTTCTACAATTTGCTTTGTCTTATTTATATTTTCTTCTAATGGATGGTGAGACCCATCAATCATAACAGAAGTAAATCCATTACGAATACATAGCATGATTTGTTTAAAATCAGTGCCATGATCTAAATGAATAGCAACAGGAACCGAAGTCTTTTCTGCTGCAATTTTCCCCATTCCAGCAATATATTCTACTCCTGCGTATTTAAGTCCACCTTGACTTGCTTGAATGATTACAGGTGATTTTGTTTCCTCTGCTGCTTCAATAATTGCTTGTACTGCTTCCATGTTGTTTACGTTAAATGCTCCAACTGCATATCCATTTTCATGGGCATGCTGAAGTATTTCTTTACCAGTTACTAGCATTTTTACTCCTCCTTTGTTTTTTATGCTTCATGATTGCTTACAGCTTATATTCTCTTTTCTAATTCTTCTCTCAAATCTTCATATCCAGGCTTTCCAAGAAGTGCAAACATATTTTTCTTATAACTTTCTACCCCTGGCTGATCAAATGGATTAACCCCTAATAAATAACCACTCATTCCGCATGCTTTTTCAAAGAAATAGATAAGATTTCCAAAATAGTATGCATCCATCTTTGGTACATTTAGAATAAGATTTGGAACAGATCCATCTATATGTGCAAGTAATGTTCCTTCAAATGCCTTTTTATTTACAAAGTCCATTGTTTTTGTACTTAAGTAATTTAATCCATCTAGATTATCTTCATCTGCTTCAATGGTCATATCTAATTTTGGTGCTTCAATATTTAGCACCGTTTCAAACAAATCTCGTCTTCCATCTTGTATGTATTGTCCCATAGAATGTAAATCTGTTGAAAAGTCTACTGCTGCTGGGAATATGCCTTTTCCGTCTTTTCCTTCACTCTCTCCATATAGCTGCTTCCACCATTCAGAAATATAATGTAGACTAGGCTCATAATTTACTAATACCTCTATATTTTTTCCTTTTCTATGAAGAATGTTTCTAACAGCTGCATACTGATAACACATATTTTTGTCTAAATCTTTTTCCATATAAAGATTTCTAGCATCCTTAGCTCCTTGCATCATTTTCTCTATATCTATTCCTGCAACTGCAATAGGAAGTAGCCCTACAGGGGTAAGTACTGAAAATCTTCCTCCCACATCATCAGGAATAACAAAGGTTTCATAACCTTCTTTTTGTGCTAAAGTTCTTAAGGCACCCTTTGATTTATCCGTAGTAGCATAGATTCTTCGTCTTGCTTCCTCTTTTCCATACTTTTCTTCAATATGTTTTTTTAATACTCTAAAAGCAATAGCAGGCTCTGTAGTTGTCCCTGATTTGGAGATTACGTTGATACTTACGTCTTTTCCATCAATTACTTCTAATAGATTTTTTAAATAAGTTCCACTAATATTATTTCCTGCAAATAAAATCTTCACTCCATCCATCATATTGTAAAAGCAGTGGCTAAGGGCTTCAATAGCAGCTCTTGCTCCTAAGTAAGATCCACCAATTCCTACAACAATCAATACATCAGAATTTCCTCTTATTTTTTCTGCTGCTTCTTTGATTCTTATAAATTCTTCCTTATCATAATTGATAGGATAATCTACCCATCCTAAAAAGTCATTTCCTGCACCTGTTCTTTCATGAATCATTTCATGCGCCTCTACTATTTGTGTTTTTAAGTACTCCATTTCATGTTCCTTAATAGATGCATTTGAATAATCAAAACGTATATTTTTCATAATAGGTCTCCTTACCAATCAATTTTTATTTGTTAAATTTAATTTTACAGGATGAATATGAAAAGAACAAAATCTTATAGATCAACATTCTTTTCACATTCATCTTTCATAAATTCTTTTCTCAAGGAAACATCTATAAAATATTTTTTAAATAGCTTTCAATTTCATTTGCTGATCCCATACTTAAAACTTTATCAGAAATTTTTTTGCAATCTTCAACCTTTAATGAACGAATGATTTTTCTCGCTGGCAAGATAGATGATGCACTCATACTAAATTCATCTAGTCCCATTCCTAGTAGAATTGGAATCATTTTTTCATCTCCTGCTGCTTCTCCGCACATACCAACCCAAATGTTTTCCTTATGTCCATTATCAATGACCATCTTTATGAGTCTTAAAACACCAGGATTGAATGGGCTATAGAGATGATGAATTTTTTCATTCATTCTATCTACTGCAGTAGTATATTGAATTAAATCATTTGTACCAATACTAAAGAAATCCACATGCTTTGCTAATAGATCACTAATAAGTGCAGCAGATGGCACTTCGATCATCATACCTACTTCTATATTCTGTGCATAAGCTATACCTTCTGTATCTAAATCTTTCTTGGTTTCACTTAAGATCTCTTTTGCTGCTAATAATTCATCCAAACTTGAAATCATAGGAAACATAATCTTAAGATTTCCGTATACACTTGCTCGAAGTAATGCTCTTAATTGGGTTTTGAATATTTCTTTCTTATCAAGACAAAGTCTGATGGCTCTATAGCCTAAGAAAGGATTCATTTCCTCATCTATTTTTAAATAAGGAAGTTTTTTATCTCCACCAATATCTAATGTTCTGATAACTACTGGCTTATCCCTTAACCCTTCTAATACTTTTTTATAAGACTCAAATTGTTCTTCTTCAGTAGGCATACTGTCTCTATCCATATAGATAAACTCAGTTCTATATAAGCCTACTCCCTCTGCATCATTTTTGAGAAGTCCTTCAATATCCTTAGGGGTTCCTATATTTCCTACAAGCTCCACTTCTCTACCATCTAGTGTAACGCTTTTTTTCCCCTTACACTTTTCAAGCTCTTTTCTTTCATTTTCATAACTTTCCTTTAATCGTTTATACTTCTTAATTTGTTCTTCATTAGGACTAATGATCACTTCCCCAGTTTCTCCATTAAATATAATAAAGTCTCTATTCTTTACTTTATCTGTAATATCTCCTAATCCTACAACAGCTGGAATTTCTAAGCTTCTAGCCATAATAGCTGTATGAGATGTTTTGCCTCCAATATTCGTTAAAAACCCTAATACCTTTTCCTTATCCATTGTGGCCGTATCAGAAGGTGTTAAATCATTTGCAATAAGAATTACTGACTTTTCTAGCATCGATAAATCAACAACCGTCTCTCCCAAAACATTTCTAAGAACACGATCTGATACATCTTTAATATCTGCCGCTCTTTCTTTCATATATTCATTGTCCATAGCTTCAAAGATCATGATAAATTGATTAGCAATTTCCTGAAATGCATAAGCTGCATTTAGTTTTTCATTTTCAATTTTATTAATTGTTTGATCTACCATTTCAGGATCTTCTAAAATCATTAAATGTGCTTCAAAAATAGCAGCTTTTTCCTCTCCTAGTTCTTTTGAAGCTTTATCTCTAACCTTTGACAATTGCTCTTTAGAAGTTTTTATGGCTTCTAAAAATTTATTTTTTTCTATTTCTGTATTTTCAATGGTCTTCTTTTCTATGTTTAAGGTCTCATTTTCTACAATGAGTGCTTTCCCTAATGTTATTCCAGGAGAAGCACCTTTACCTAATAGCATTCTATCTCCCCTCCCTCTATTCACCAAATTTTGAATTCACTAAATCTACTAAAGCCTCAACTGCTTGTTCTGCATCATCCCCAGTTGCAACAATTTTTATTTCATCATCTTTTTTAAGTCCAAGGCTTAATATATTCATAATAGATTTTGCATTTAAAGTTTTCCCATTTACTTCAACATTTATATCTGATGAAAATCCAGTTGCTTTTTTTACAAAAGCTCCTGCTGGTCTTGCATGCATTCCTGACTCATTTAATATTTTTACTGTTCTTTCCATTTTTCATTCCTCCTAATATTTATTAGCTTTTTTATTTTTTATTCTGTTACTATTCCTATTCAAAAGTAAACCAATCTCATCCCAAAATTTCTATTCATTTACTTTTTTTAATATATTAAGTAATAAAAAAAGGCATTATCCAATGATTAGATAAAAATACATAACCCTTTATATATTTTTACCCAAAATCACTAGCTAATGCCTGATCGAATCAGTAACACGCTCTTTTAATTTATTTTTTATACTCTATAAAAAGTTTACGCTAGTATTAAATAGTTGTCAATAGTCATTTTGGGGGTGACACCTTCTAGGTTTCTATCTCTCTAGAAGGTGTCCATTTTTTATATCAAATTATTGGATATGAACAATATCTTTTTGCCCACATTTCACCTTTTGTCCAGCTTTAAAAACTATTCTTTCTTTTTCAGAAAGGTTTGTAAAAATAACTGGTGTAATGATAGAAGGTACTTTTGTTTTTATTTTGTCTAAATCTACACGAAGAATGGGTTGTCCAGCTTTCACTATATCATCTTGATTGACAAGGGTTTCAAATCCTTCTCCTTTTAGCTTCACTGTATCAATACCAAAATGAATCAATATCTCACGACCATTTTCTGCAATAATCCCTATTGCATGCTTTGTTGGGAATAAGGTTGCGATTTTACCATTCACAGGAGATACCACTTCTCCATTTCTTGGTTCTACAGCAAATCCATCGCCCATCATTCTTTGAGAAAATACTTGATCTGGTACATCCTTTAGTGCTAAAATTTTTCCATTTAAAGGAGACACGAATTCATCATTTCGTTTTACAGCGTTACTACTCTTTTCAAGCTCAACAGCTTTTGTTGGTGTCTTTCCATTCATTACATCTTTCATCTGTGATTTTAATTGATCTGATTTTGGACCAAATATGGCTTGAATATTATTTCCAACTTCTAACACTCCTGAAGCTCCCAAAGCTTTTATACGAGCTTTATCTACTTCCTTAATATCATTTACACTTATACGAAGACGGGTAATACATGCATCTAAGTTTTTGATATTTTCTTTTCCACCTAAAGCTTCTAATACATTTACTGCTAAATCTCCTGCCTCCACTTCTACATTTACTGCACTTTCATCATCATCTTCTCTTCCTGGTGTTTTAATGTTCCATTTTTTGATTGCAAAACGGAATCCAAAATAGTAAATTACGAAAAATGCTATTCCTACTGGAATGACTAAATACCAAGCCGTTCTATTTGGTAATACTCCGAATAATAGATAATCTATTACACCACCGGAGAAGGTCATACCGATTTTTACGTTTAAAATATGCATTGTCATAAAGGATAAACCTGCAAATAATGCATGAACTGCAAATAATCCTGGTGCTAAGAAAAGGAATGTAAACTCAATTGGTTCTGTAATCCCTGTTAAGAAAGATGTAAGGGCTGCTGATGCCATAATTCCTGCAACTAACTTTTTCTTTTCAGGTCTTGCTTCATGGTACATGGCAAGTGCTGCACCTGGCAGACCAAACATCATGAATGGGAACTTACCTGTCATAAAGGTACCTGCTGTAAACGGTACATTATCGATTAATTGCTTGAAGAAAATGGCTTGATCTCCTCTTACTAATTCTCCAGCCTTTGTTGTATATTCTCCAAATTCAAACCAGAATGGTGAATAGAAAATATGATGAAGTCCAAAAGGAACAAGGGATCTTTCAATCACACCAAATACAAAGGCTGCTAAAGTTCTATTTGTATCAATCATACTATGTGAAAATGCATCTAATCCACCTTGAATTGGAGGCCATATAAAAATCATAATTATTCCTAAAACAATAGAAGATACAGCTGTAATAATAGGGACGAATCTTTTTCCTGCAAAGAATCCAAGGTATGGAGGAAGCTCTATATTGTAATACTTTTTATAAAGACTCGCTGCCATAATCCCTACAATAACCCCACCAAATACTCCTGACTAAAGGGTTGGAATTCCTAAAATTTCTGTAAATGCACGAGCATTTTCAGCGATTTCTGGTTTGAAGGCTGGTACTAAAACACCCATAGTAACGTTCATGATCAAATATCCAATAGCTGCTGCAATTCCTGCAACCCCTTCTCCTCCAGCTAATCCTACAGCTACACCGATAGCAAATAATAATGGAAGATTGCCAAATACAACACCACCAGTTTGAGCCATAAGGCTAGCTAATAGCTGAAATCCTGCTCCACTAAGTGCTGGAATTTTTTCTAATAAAAATGGGTTTTGTAATGTTGCACCTAATGCTAGAATGATCCCTGCAGCAGGTAACAAGGCTACTGGTAGCATTAAAGCTTTACCAACTTGTTGTAAAACACCAAAAGCTTTTTTCATGTTTACCTCTCCTTTTCTTTTGTCATTATTTTTTTATAGGAACATCCAACTTTTTTGTGATCACTTTTAAAGACAGGATATTGTTCTCAAAGTAAAATACAAAAAGGCATGAGCAAAAGAAAGATAAAAATAGATATAGATCTATTTTATTTCATTCTTTTACTCATGCCTGATCGAATCAGTAACACGTAAAATCATGTTTGTTATTTAACTTGTTTTTATGATATCATAAAACGTTTTCACAGGCAATATATATTTGCATTTTTTTTGTTTTTTTCTACATTATTTGCATATAAAAATATTCTTATATTAGTATTTCAACCTTTATCAACTTTATTCATCCAAAAATGCGCTTTGATTTGAATAAAACCTCATTCAAATCAAAGCGCATTCCTACTAAAACTCATAACACCCTATTTACATCTTTGACTATTTAATCTATGTAAATGGAGTGCAATATATCCTGTTTCACTTTCTGGTATCTTTACTTTTAGTGTTTTCTCTATTATTTTGGATACATCATAAGCTACTTTAAATTCAATCATTAGTTCTTCTTTTACTTTTGATAAAAGGATATTTTCAATGGTCTTATGATTTAAAACTCTATCTATTACACCTCTTAAATGCATAATAAATCTTTTATAATCAAAAGAATATTTATCTATATGTATATTTAATTTCTTTTCTGTATAACTTATGATTGTATTCATCATTTTTGAGCTTTCCAATGCTTCTTTTTTGCTCTTATTACCTCTACCACCATAAATATGAAGAGCTAAAAAACCAACTTCTGCTTCTGGAATACGAATCTTCAAATTTTCTTTTAATATACTAACGGCTTTTTCAGCTAAATTATATTCTGCAGGGTATAATAATTTTGTCTCTAACAAGAAAGGATTTACAATCTCTATTCCTTCTGTTAATCTTTTTATAGCAAAATTAATATGATCAATCAGTCCTACATGAACATTTGGATTGAGTCCTTCTCCTAGCTCATTCTTAACCATTACCATAATTTCTTCAACAAGCTCTATGATTTTAGGATCTACTTGGCTTAAAAAACTCTCGTACTCATTCTCTGAAAGTCCCTTTAAAGATATGAACTTTTCATCAATAATTTCAGGATTTTCTAGAACAATTCCCTTCTTCTTCCCAAAGCCAATTCCTTTTCCAACCAGTATGTAATTTTGGTTTTCTTTCTCTACGAGTACCACATTGTTGCTTAATATTTTTTTTATAACATAATTTTCCATGACCCGCCTCCATGAAAACGTTATCCTGATTATATACAAACTTTTCCCTATTTTAGCTTATTGTATTTTATTTTAAACAATCTGTCAATCATCTACCTTGAACTTATCTAAATTTTATTATATATGATAAAGATTTAAAAAAATAGCGAAACTTGTCGATAACTTCAATGTACAATTTTTCCCTAAGGAGGAATTTGTATGCACAGCGTATAATATAAATAATAACAAGAGCATATTGGGAACTTCCAGCTGAAAGGATTGAAAAAAATAATGAATGAAGAAAATAATTTTAACTTTTCTATGTTTATAAACGAAAATACATGGAATAGAAAAATTTTAAACTATTTTTGGTTAGCATTGATATTATCTTTTTTGGGCTCATTCACAAATTATCTTTTTTGTCATGATCAAAATTTACATTATATAAAATATGATCTAATCCTTCCTACTACCATACTTCTTGTACTCATGCTCACAACAGAAATCATTTATTATTTTTCTACTAAGTTTCGAGATATTACTATTATTGTAATCACTTCTTTGTTCGTATCTGTATTAGTATCTATCCACGAAGATGTCCAAGCACTTCAAACAGCATATATTCTTCCAATACTGATCTCTATAGGCTATTTTGAATTAAAAAAAACCATATTTTCATTTATTTTGAATCTTAGTTCATTCTTTATCATATATGCTAATCACCCGTTCATTTTTGAAAATACTTTTTTAGGTCAACTCATAGCTATGGTTCTTGTCTTATTTATAGGTTTTTTGATTTCTATAGAAATTATGTGTCGTGAAAAAAAAATGCTTCATCATATCCACAAGGCTATGAAATCCAAAGAGGATTTATTGATTAAAAATATAGTAATGGAACAAAATTCTAAAATCGATCCTTTAACAGGCCTATACAATCATCGTTCTTTTCATGAATACCTAGATATATTAATTGAGCAAGCAAAGCAAGATAATGTCTCTATTCATTTGGCAATCCTTGATATTGATAACTTTAAGCAAGTAAATGATACCTTTGGACACGGGGTGGGCGACTTAGTATTAAAAAGAATTTCAAGTACCATTAAAAATAATATATCCTTTAATGATTTTCCCTCTAGATATGGAGGAGAAGAATTTGCAGTGATTTTTACAGATATCACCTTAGCAGAAGCCCATAAAAATATCGACCATATTCGTATTCTCATAGAAGATACTTTTCATGAAGAACTAAAAGGAAGACCTGTCACTGTTAGCATAGGTCTTCAGGAATATAAAAAGGAAATGGATAAAAAATCTTTATTTGAAAGTGCTGATGCCCTTTTATATCTTGCTAAAAAAATGGGGAAAAATAAAACAATTACTCAAAAAAATTAGTCCCATACTCCTTTACATCTTTAATCATCAACTGCATATTTTTATAGCCATTCCATTCGTTCACATTTGGAAAACCTACAATATCTACAATTTCAGGACAGTTCATTCCCTTTACATAACTTTCTGCTAATCCAAATCCAACAGCTGAAACTCTTGTAGAATCTTGATAGATTTCTGATAAACCTTTTAATCTTAAATGCTCTTTATTTTTTCCCATAACTACCTTTTCTTCATCATTCTCTACCTTAATCTTTCTTACAAGAAAATGAGGCTTTTCATTGCCCATACCATAGGGTTCTATTTTCTCTAAGGTATCTACAAGTTCTTCTGTTATTTGAGAAGGTTTTAATTCACATTCTATTTTTACCGTCTTAATAAAAGTATTTGGTCTTTCTTTTTTTATTTTGAAAGCTTCTTCATTCAATCTCTTCCTAAGAAGGTCTAATTTACTTTTTTCAATAGAAAAACCACAAGCGTTTTTATGTCCTCCAAATTTGATAAATAAATCCTTGCACTTTTTCATTTCTTCATATATATCTAAATCATCAATACTTCGTCCACTGCCCTTTAATATTCCTTCTTCATGAGATGCAGTAACAACCAAAGTAGGTTTATAATAGTTATCCCTAATTCGCCCTGCAACAATTCCTATAACCCCTTCATGGGTACCTTCTGAATCCACCACCAAGAAAAGGTCATCCTTATAGTAACTTTCAACCTTGTTTTTACAAATTTCTAGTCCTTTTTCTTGAATCTCTTTTCTTTCATCATTACAAGTGACCAAATGCTTTACAAGTCTTTGTATTTTGTTACGCTCTTTACTCAAAAGAAGCTCAACCCCTGCTCTTGCATCGTCAATTCTCCCACTAGCATTAAAATGAGGCCCTAATACAAACCCAATATGTCCTGCCGTAATATTTTTATCTCCTAATCGAACAGCCTCGATTAAATATTTTAATCCTAATCTTGTAGGATTATTGATCTTTTTCAGCCCATATTTTAGCAAGGTTCTATTTTCATCAACCAAAGGAACCACATCTGCAACTGTTGCTAATGCCACTAAATCAAGGACTTGACTCAAAACTTTCTTAGGTGCTCCCGTCCTCTTTTGAATAGCTTGTGCCAACTTAAATGCAATACCACATCCACATAATAATTTAAAAGGATAAGTACAATCCGCCTGCTTTGGATTAAGAATTAAACAATCTGGTACTATATCAGATAAATTATGATGATCCGTTACGATAATCTCCATTCCTAATTCCTTTGCTAAAGATACTTCTTCTACAGATGTAGAGCCACAGTCCACCGTAATAATCAATTCAGCGCCCTTTTTTTTAATCTCTCTTATAGCATCACAATTAAGGCCATAGCCTTCTTCTTCTCTTAAGGGAATATAATAATGAAGATTTTCTGTGAAATTTGATAAAAAGTCCATTAAAAGAGAAATACTAGAGATACCATCTACATCGTAGTCTCCATAAATCCAAATGCTCTTTTTTTCTTTTATATAGGTAATTATAATTTCTACAATTTCCTTCATATTTTTTAATAAAAAGGGATCATAAGTCTTTTTAGGCTTTAGAGAAAGAAATTCTTCCCTTTCTTCTTTTGTCGTAATCCCTTTATTCATGAGTATTTTTTCTATAATAGCTTCTACTGAATCAAAATCATCTATAGACTGATCTTTATCTACAATTTTCCAATTGGTCTCATACATATACTCGTCCCACCCTTCATCTCTTATCTAGTATATAAGGATTTTTACGGTTTGTAAAACTCCTTCTCATTTGCAAATCTATCTATTTAATCAAAAAAATAACCCCTTTAAGGGGTTTTCTATAAATACACATCCATTAATAGACTCTTCCATATACTTAAATCATAACACTTCATGTTCCCCTTATAGGGTTCTTTTTATATAGATTTTTCAAGCTCCGATTCAATTTCTATTTCCTCCACAATCCTTTGCAATGAAAAATAAACCTTTACTCCCTTTTCTGTATTTTCTATACCATATTCACTATCATGCTTATCTAAAATTCCCTTTACCATATGAAGACCTAATCCCGTTCCTCCTAATGCTTTATTCCTTGATTTTTCAATTCGATAAAAAGGTTCCCAAATCTTCGATAAGTCATCCTTTGAAATTTTAGCAGGGCTATTTTCTATATTTACATAACAATGATCTTGATCATGATGTATATAAATATTTATTTCCCCATTTTCAGGTGTGTATTGAACCGCATTAGAATAGAGATTTCGTATGACTCTTTCAATCTTATCTTCATCTCCTATTATAAAATCCTCTGCTAGATCTAATTGTACTTTTAATTCTTTTCGCTCTAAAAGGGGTTTTAATTTACCATGTATTTTTAATACTACATCACATAATTGAAATATCTCTTTCTTAAAGGGGACTTTCCCTGATTCTAATTTAGATATTTCTAATAAATCATATACTAATTGGCTCATATCATTAATTTCATTTAACATCTTTTTAAAATGATCATGATCATTATAATCATAAATACCATCTACAACCCCTTCACAAATTCCTTTCATCACCGTTAGGGGGGTTTTCAACTCATGAGATGCATCTGCTATAAATCTCTTTCTGAACTGCTCCATTTTTTCTTTAAAAATAATCTCTTCCTTTAGTTTTTCGTTAGATTCTTTTACTTCCTCTAAAGTCCTTTTTAATTTATCAGACATACTATTAATATTTTCAGCCAAATCCTCTATTTCATCATTTGTATGAATCCTGCACTTATGAGAAAAATCTAAATCCGCCATATTTTTCGTTACACCATTTAGATGGAGTAGGGGCTTTGTAAATTTTTTAGAATATAAAAAAGATACCATAATAGCTACAAGCATGGCTATGATCAATGCAAATAAAAAATAAGTCTTCATAATATCCGTTGTTTCTTCTATAGGTTGAAGAGAGCTTACAGCAAACATTAGCCTAGGTTCTTTATTTTTAATAAATAAAGGTTGAACAAAAATAATATTTTTTATTCCCGTAAAGGAGTCTACCTTTGTATATTGCATCATTTTATTTTCTCTAAAGATCGTATTTAAATCCTTTTGTTGTCCTAAAAACGAGAATATTTCTTGCAATAATTGACTTCTTCGATATTCTATTCCATAATCATCTTCACTCATTAAATTCATATCTATAATACTACCCTTTAGGCGAATTTCTTGAGGCTTAGGTATTTCTGTCCAGTCTATGTTCAATTCTATTGAATTTCCTTCAACGTTTCCTACAACTAATGCATCATCTATTTCAATATCCTTTGTTATCACTATACCACTTGTTATTTCGCCATCCTTTTTTGCTGAAAACTTTTTATTTTCTAGCGTAATACTCTCTGGATAGACATTCTTTTCTTTCGTATTCATAATTGACCCTTGTACTTGGATTTTTTTTGATATTTTCAATCCTCCTATAAGGTCTTGCTCATTCGAGAATGCATTCATATAAATTTTATAGTTTTCCTTTTGATCATCTTCTATTTCAATATACGAAAGACTCCCTTCTCCATCAAGTCCATATTGAGGTATTCCTTGACTATTAGAAATACCAATAAATATATCATTTTCCCTTGAATATTGATTTAAAGTTTTATTTATATTTTCTTGATTAATAAAACCATTTTCAAGCTTTCCTTTTAACATGATTAACTCATTGCTTATGGTTTCTTTTTTATTATATACATAAAATTTTTCTAGCCAAAAATATTGAAAAATAAATTGCATCACTAAAAGAATCATTACGACTCCAGCCGTCATAGCAAAAAGCTTTATGAAAATTTTATTTTTTTTCATTCCTTCACCTCAAATTTATACCCTACTCCAAATACAGTTCGAATAAAGTAAGATTTATCCTTTAATGCTTTTCGAAGCTTTTTAATATGATTATCTACAGTTCTCGTATCTCCTAAAAAATCATATCCCCATACATGATTTAATATTTGATCTCTTGAAAAAACCAATCCTTCATTCTCCATCAAATAATATAATATATCAAATTCTTTCGGTGTTAATTCAATTCTTTTTTCATCTTTATATACTTCTCTTGATAATCGGTCTACTTTTAAACCGTGTTTTTTTATTATATCTTCTTTTTCTTTTAATACATCTTTTTTTCTATTCAATAAAAGCTTTGCTCTTGCTACTAATACAGCAGGGCTAAAAGGCTTTTTCACATAATCATCTGCTTTTAGCTCAAAGCCCATCAGTTCATCATCCTCTTCCGTTCTTGCTGTTAACATAATAATAGGAACTTGGGACTTTTTTCGTATTCTTCTACATACGGCCCAACCATCTAATTTGGGCATCATAATATCAAGGATAATCAAATCAACTTGCTCTTTTTCGAATTTTTCGATTCCCTCTTTTCCATCACAAGCTTCTATTACTATATAATTTTCTGATTTAAAATAGTCAACTATGATTTTTCGAATATTTTTTTCATCTTCTATAACTAGTATAGAATAACTCATAATTCCATCCCCTTATTTTTTCAATCTATTATTTTTATTATATATTTATAAGTATGATATTTCAACGAATTGCAAGATTTCTATTATTTATGAACTATGTTTTTTATTGTAATTATTGTAAAAAATAGAGAAATTCTTTTTGAGAATTTCTCCATGTGTATCCTTTTAAATCTATTTGATGAATATCATTTACCCCTTTTTCATATATTGAATATATTATCTTAATCCTAGTAATTCTACTTAATTAGCTTCTGCTACTTTAAGTTCTATTGCATCTGTATCTATTTTTTTCATAGCATCTTCAGTAAGCTCTATAGCATACCCACTTATCATTTCTCCCTCTTTAAAATATTTTCCTAAAATTTTATCGAAAGCTTCCCACTTCTTAGAAGCCTCATCAAACTTCTTAGCTTTTTCTAAATCAACAGCTTCATTGTACGATTTTTCTAAAGATTTTAAGTCGGTTTTATTAATATCCTTTAATCCTTCTTTCATTTCTTTCATAAATTCTTCAAAATTGGGTAGTTCCAATTTATCAGCTATTGCAACGTCTACATTATCTAGCCCTAGTTCTTTCAAAGCCGCTTCATCAATTTTAATCATATCTCCATCTATTTTTTTTATATCCATTCCATTAATTTTTATAATACCATTTTCATCATTGATTTCTATGATATCATTTTTTCCTAGTGATTTTATATCTAATCCTCCCATTTTTGCTTGAATAATAGGTTTTGCCTCTATTAAAGTTTTTGCTTTCACCCCTATATTCTCATTTCCTGCTGCAAAGCTCGTAACTGTAGCTGTAAGTACTACTGTTCCTAATAAAATACCTGTCATTATTTTTTTCATTGATACCCTCTCCTTTTTTTATTATTTGTCTTTCTTTAGTTGTTATTATAATGAGTAAATTTATCTTTTTTATATTCAAAATGTATCTTTTTTGTGTTTTTTAGAAAATCAATGAAAAAATAACAAACTTAATTTCAAAAAAAAAATAGGAGCATTAGCTCCTATTTTAAAAATTCTATTTAAAATTCCATTTCTTTTAAATCATCAGCAACTACAAATGCTGCTTCTGTAACTGCTTTAATATCTTCTACTTTGTATTCAGGATTAATTTCTGTTAATACTAATCCTTTATCTGTGTATTCCATAACACCCATTTCTGTTACGATCATATTTACTTGACCAGCAGCTGTAAGTGGTAGGTTACACTCTTTTAAGATTTTTGGTTTTCCCTTTTGTGTATGAGTCATAGAAATGATAACTTTTTTAGCTCCTACAACTAAGTCCATAGCACCACCCATACCTGGTACCATTTTTCCTGGAACCATCCAGTTTGCAAGGTTCGCTTTTTCATCTACTTGAAGTGCACCTAAAACGGTTACGTCTACGTGTCCTCCTCTGATGATGCTAAAAGAAGTAGCACTATCGAAATATGCTGCACCTGGTACTGCTGTTACAGGCATACCACCTGCATTTACTAAGTCTTTATCTTCTTTTCCTTCTTCTGGAGCAGGTCCTAGTCCTACAAATCCATTTTCAGATTGGAAAGTAACGTCCATACCTTCTGGTATGTAGTTTGCTACCTTTGTTGGTAGACCAATTCCTAAGTTTACTACGTCTCCATCTTTTAATTCCTTCGCTACACGTCTAGCAATAATTTCTTTTACGTTCATATCTTACACCTCCACCATGTAGTCTACGAAAAGTCCAGGTGTCACTACATCATTTCCATCTATTTCTCCAACTTCAACAATTTTTTCTGCTCCTACAATTACTAAATCAGCAGCAGTTGCCATCATTGGATTGAAGTTTCTAGTTGCTTTATTGAAACAAAGGTTACCCTTTTTATCTGCAACAGAGGCACCTACTAGAGCAATATCAGCTCTTAATGGCTTTTCTAAAAGATACTCTTTACCATCTACTGTAATTTTTTCTTTTCCTTCTTCTACGATTGTTCCAACTCCTGTTGGTGTTAAAATTCCACCAAGTCCATTTCCACCTGCTCTTACTCTTTCAGCAAGTGTTCCTTGTGGTACTAATTCTACATCTAACTCCCCTGAATTCATTTGATTTCCAACTTCAGGATTTAATCCAACATGAGATGCAATTAGTTTTTTTACTTGTTTATTGCAAACTAATTTACCAATTCCTACATTAGGCCATGCTGCATCATTTCCAATGATTGTTAGATCTTTTAATCCTTTTTCAACTAATACATCCATGAATTTTTCTGGTGTACCAGCAGCCATGAAACCACCAATCATGATTGTCATACCATCTTTGATGTGACTCATAGCTTCTTCAATTGTTACTACCTTATTCCTCAAAACAAACACCTCCATAATATTAAAGCTTTATATCTTTATGAAAGTCCATTATTCAATGGACTTTCATAGATAACTTTTTATAAGAACATTAAACCTAGTGCAACAATGACCCCTGTATATAGTAAGTCTATAATACAGAATCCCATAATATCTCTTGCACCAAGACCAGCGATTCCTAATGCTGGTAATGCCCAGAATGGTTGAATCATATTTGTCCAAGCATCTCCCCATGCAATAGCCATACCTGTTTTAGCTGCACTAACACCTAGTGCCTTTCCTGCTGGCATCATAATAGGTGCTTGAACAGCCCATTGTCCACCACCTGATGGTACAAAGAAGTTAACAATCCCTGCACTTAAGAAAGTAAATAGTGGGAAAGTTGTTGCTGTTGAAATATTTACAAACCACTCAGAAATTACGCCTGCAAAAGATACTCCTGCCGCATTAGCACCTGTCATCATCCCCATAATCCCTGCATAAAATGGAAATTGTAGGATAATTCCTGCTGTTCCTTTTGCAGCACCATTGATAGCATCAAGGAATCTTCTAGGAGTACCATGTAAAAGAATTCCTGCAAATAAGAACATAAAGTTAACAATATTTAAATTTAATTTGAATCCATTTTCTGCAAAATAGTAGAAAACAAATATTAAGCCCATTGCTCCAATAAGAATAGATAGAATTGGACTGTTTTCCATTTTATCAGCTGGTGTTGGATTTTCAACTTTTGCAGCTGCTTCTTCATCTTCTAAAAGCCTTGCATCTACTACAATTACTTCATCTGCTTTTGGATGCATAGCTTTATTTAATAATGGCATAGTAATTAATATAATTCCGCATATAATTAGGTTAAATGTTGAAAAAATAGTTGCACTTGTTGAAATTGGATCTACCACAGCTCCATTTGTAGCGATTGCTAATCCTTCTCCAGCTGTAGCTAATTTTAGTGGAATAGATCCTGAAATACCTGCGTGCCATACTACGAATCCTGAATAAGCTGAAGCGATAAGTAATCTGTAGTCTACCCCTTTTACCTCTTTTGCTAGCTGTCTTGCATAAAGAGCACCAATAACTAGTCCAAATCCCCAGTTAATCCAGCATGCAATAGTAGAAACAAAAGTAACTGCTAAAATTGCTTGTGTAGGTGTCTTTGCGATTTTTGCTAATCTGTTAAGACCCTTTTTAATAATTGGCGCATTTGCTAAAGTATGTCCTGTAACAAGAACTAAAGCCATTTGCATAGAGAATGCGAGTAGTTTCCAAAATCCACCGCTCCAATGCATGACCATGTCTACTAATCCTTGTCCAGTTGTTACCATACCAAGTCCTAAAACTACTAATGTTAAAATAACAGCAAACAAAAATGGATCTGGTAAATACTTTTGCACAAGACTTACAAATAGTTTTGTAATACGTTTAAACATTTGAGTCGCCTCCTTATAGAATATATTGAACGTAATGTATACAAGATACATCCCATTCCACACTTTATAGTTTATCACAGTAAATGGAAATATCAACCTTCATTATCCAGTTAATCTGTTAAAATAATAACTATATTTTCAATTACCCCTATTTTAATCCTTTTCTCGTCATTTCTTGAAATTTTATGTTGAAAAGACTTTAACACAAAAACAGGATTGATCACGCAATAAAGCTATCAATCCTGTTGGTATTCTACCTAATAAACTTTTTAATATTTGATGAATTTTTCTCCAGGTACACCACAAATAAAGCATTTACCTGGTATACCCTTTTCAATATTTCCACAGACTGGGCATAGGTAATAAGTTACTTCTTCTTGACTATCTACATTTTCTAGAGCTTCTTTATAAAGCTGTGCATGCACCTCTTCTGCTTTTAATGCAAAGTTAAAAGTTTTGATTGCTTCCTTGTTTCCTTCTTCTTTTGCTACTTCTAAAAATTCTGGATACATTTCTTTGTATTCATGAGTTTCTCCATTTACTGCATCCTCTAAATTTTCTTTTGTAGATTTAACTTTTCCAGCTACTTCAAAATGTTTATGGGCATGCAATGTTTCTGCATCAGCAGCAGCTCTAAATAATTTTGCAGCATTTTTATTTCCTTCTGCTTCTGCTTTTTTTGCATAAGCTAAATATTTACGATTTGCTTGTGACTCTCCTGCAAATGCAGCCATTAAATTTTCTAAAGTTTTATTTGACATATAATCTCCTCCATTGTTTATATATTTTTATTCTATTTGTATTCTACATTTTTTCAATATTTCCTCTTACAATCCTATATATACCACAAATAGAAAAGATTAAACAATATGATTATATATATTCAGTAACTAAATCTGTAAAAAGAATTCCTTCTAAATGATCTATTTCATGACAAAAGCATTTTGCTAAATCGCCTTTACCTGTCAATGTAATTTCCTCTCCGTTTTCATTTAATGCTTGTATAGTTACCTTTGCAGGTCTTTTTAGCTTTCCCCATGTATTGGGAATACTTAAACACCCCTCTATAACTTCTTGCGTTCCTTCCTTTTTAATAATCTTTGGATTAACTAATTTTATAAGTCCTTGCCCCATATCTATTACAACCAATCGCTTCAATATACCTACTTGTGGCGCCGCTAGTCCTCCGCCATTTTCTGTATTATACATGGTATCTACCATATCACCTAAGATTTGTCTTATTTTATCATCTACGACTTCGACTGTTTTACTCTTCTTTCTCAATACCTCATCACCCAAAATTCTAATTTGTCTTAATGCCATTTACATTCCCCCCTCTACTTTTTTGTGCTCTCGATTTTCTTTCACTTTCTTCAAAAAGAAAAACCTCTTCTATGGAACGATGAAATACCTTACTAATATCATAAGCCAACCATATAGACGGCTCAAACTTTTCTTTTTCAATAGAATTAATTGCTTGTCTTGATACCCCTACAAGTTCTCCTAATTGCTCTTGCGTTAAACCAAGAGACTCCCGTAATTGTTTCAATTTATTTTTCATAGATAATCACTCCTGTAATGTTAACCTTACATTGTAAATATAACAATATTTTACTTTTTTGTCAAATTGACTTTACATGAGTATGTTTTTTAATTCTAAAATCTCATTGTCTTATTTTCATACTTGTTTTTATTTTGATTCTACTCATTTACCTATTCCAAACACACCATCTAATAATATTCCTATTAAAACAATAGTCGTATCATAAGCTACACGTACCTACCGAAATTCAAACTTTGTTTTTTCTGCAATAATATGACAACCTATAACCGTAATCATTATACGTGTTCCTATGGACAGTTCATTATTAATGAACTGTGAAAAAAGAATTATCCCCCATATCTGTAACAGTTCCAACAATGAAATTTGTGAATATACTTCCTAATTTGATATATTTTCATGATTTTTACTTGGCAGAATACTCTTCTTTCAACATAGAAAAAATCATTTGATCCAAATATCCTCTTTCATCTTTATAAGATTGAATCATTACTATTGATCTCATCTAAATGTTCTTCATAGCACCCTTGCCAAATAAAGCTTTTATTTTCCTTATCATTCTCTATTTGCATGATAATAGGAATATCTTCCTCTTGGGCTAAACAAATATTTAATCTTTCTGTGGTAATAAGTACTTCTATCTTTTTTCTTCTAATTTTAATAATCTTCAAATCATTTTCTTTATAGCATTGATTAAACAACTGTTTTCTTCATGATTTTCAATAGAAATTCTAAAATATCCATTCAAGCAATTCATTGATAAATTGCTTATTGGGATATTTTCCTTTTCTAATCTTAGTGCAAATTCACTTATCGAAGTTTTTACAAGTAAAAAATTTGTCTGACTTTAGTGTACTTCTTAAACAAACAAATCAAATCCGTTGATCATATTGCAAACAGATAGAAGAAATCATTGGAAACATAATTTTTAATTATCTTTTTAATCATCAAATAAAAATTCCTATTACCCGATTGATGTGATCATATTTTTAAAATTTTCCATAAAAAAGAGCATAGTCTAATGACCATGCTCAAATTTTATTTTAGATAGAAAGAATCTTTGTCAATTCATACATTTCTTCATCAAATACTCTTTCAACGCTCAATGCTTCATGAATATCCATATGCATGATTTTATTCTCCTTCATTCCTACGACTCTTCCAGATTCATCATTCATAATAAGTTCTATTGCTTTAGCACCCATTTTACTTGCAAGGATTCTATCAAAGGACGAAGGACTTCCTCCCCTTTGAATATGTCCAAGGACTGTAACCTTTGTTTCTATTCCTGTTACTTCTTCTATTTCTTTTCCGAGTTCAAAGGCATTTCCACCGATTCCCTCTGCAAGCATGATAATACTATGAAGCTTTCCTCTGCTTCTTCCTTGAATCAATTTTCTACATACATCATCCATAGAAAATTGTTCTTCTGGCACAATAACACTTTCAGCTCCTCCTGCAAGACCTGCATAAAGGGTAATATCTCCACAATGTCTTCCCATTACTTCAACGATATTGGCTCTTCCATGAGAGGTAGATGTGTCTCTTATTTTTGTAATAGCATCTACTACTGTATTTACTGCTGTATCAAAACCGATAGTATAGTCTGTATAGGCTAAATCATTATCTATGGTTCCAGGAATTCCAATGGTTTTGATTCCTGCTTCACTAAGTTTTTGTGCACCTGTGAAGGAACCATCTCCACCGATGACTACAAGTCCTTCTATACCAAAAACTTTTAGAACATTTAATGCTTTTTTTCTTCCTTCTTCTGTTCTGAATTCTTCACATCTTGCTGTTTTTAAAACAGTTCCTCCTCTGTGAATAATATCTGCAACTGAAGATAGCTTCATCTCTTTAATGTTTCCATTGATCAGTCCATTATATCCTTGATCAATGCCCATTACTTTCATATCATTATATATTCCTGCTCGAACCACAGCTCTTATGGCAGCATTCATTCCGGGAGCATCTCCTCCACTGGTTAATACACCTATGGTTTTCAAAGTATCTCCCCTCCTATCTCCAAGCTGTACCTGCTGCACCGAACATTCTCATTTTTTCTGCAATGATTTCCTTCATTGCTACTCTTGCTGGTCCTACGATTTTTCTTGGATCATAAACATCAGGATTCGTTTGTACAAATTCTTTTACTGCCTTATGAAATGCCATTCTTATGTCCGTATCAATATTGATTTTGTTAATTCCAAGACTAACTGCGCGTTTAATGCTTTCTTCTGGTACACCAGATGAACCATGAAGTACGATAGGCATATTTAGTCTTTCTTTTATTACTTTAATTCTATCAAAATCAAGCTTTGGCTCTCCCTTATAAGGTCCATGGGCTGTTCCTACTGCAATAGCTAACGAGTCTACACCCGTCTCTTTTACAAAACGAACGGCTTCATCTGGATCTGTATAAGTAGCATCCTTTTCATCTACAGATATATCATCTTCTGTTCCACCGATTTTTCCAAGTTCTGCTTCAACAGATACACCTACTGCATGAGCCATTTCTACAATTTGCTTTGTCTTATTTATATTTTCTTCTAATGGATGGTGAGACCCATCAATCATAACAGAAGTAAATCCATTACGAATACATAGCATGATTTGTTTAAAATCAGTGCCATGATCTAAATGAATAGCAACAGGAACCGAAGTCTTTTCTGCTGCAATTTTCCCCATTCCAGCAATATATTCTACTCCTGCGTATTTAAGTCCACCTTGACTTGCTTGAATGATTACAGGTGATTTTGTTTCCTCTGCTGCTTCAATAATTGCTTGTACTGCTTCCATGTTGTTTACGTTAAATGCTCCAACTGCATATCCATTTTCATGGGCATGCTGAAGTATTTCTTTACCAGTTACTAGCATATTTTATTCTCCTCTATATTTTCTTTTCTAGCACTTCTCTCAAATCTTCAAACCCAAGTCTTCCAAGAAGTACAAATATGTTTTTTATAACTTTCAACACCTAATTAGTCAAATAGATTTGCAAACAATGGTGCTATTTCTTCTCCTTGAAGACTTCCTAACTTACTTTGAGCAACTACTCCATCCCTCATAACCCCTGCTTTTAACTATTTTCGTATGAATTTAACTGTTCTTATATCACTTATAAATATATTTTAAGTTAACACGTATAATTTTAAGGTTGATTTATAATTCATTAAATCCGCTCTCCACAAGGTTAACTAACTCATTTACTGCATTTTGTTCATCTTCTCCATTTGCTATTATACTTATTTCACTTCCTTTAGAAAGTCCTAAACTCATAATCCCCATTATTGATTTAACATTTACGGTTCTCTCTTTAAAAGATATTTCTATATTTGATTTAAACTCATTAGACTTTTTAACAAGCATGCCTGCTGGTCTTGCATGTATGCCACTTTCATTTTTTATTACTACTCTTTTTTCCATATGAATTACCTCCCATAGCTTTTATATTCAATACTTATCTTATTTCTTCCTATTTTGATTTTTCAATTATTTTATAACATTTTTTATATAGTTCTCTATTTCTTCTGCTGTGCTCATACTTAATACTTTCTGAGAAATTTTTTGAGCATCCTCAAACTTTAGTGATCGAATTAGTTTTCTTGCTAGTAAAATAGAGGATGCACTCATACTAAATTCATCAAGTCCCATTCCAAGCAAGATTGGAATCATTCTTTTATCTGCTGCGGCTTCTCCGCACATCCCCACCCAAATGTTTTCTTTATGCCCATTTTCAATAACTGTTTTAATGAGTCTTAAAACAGCAGGATTAAATGGACTATACAGATGACAGATTTTTTCATTCATCCTGTCTACTGCAGTAATATACTGGATTAAATCATTTGTCCCAATACTAAAGAAATCTACATGCTTTGCTAAAATATCACTAATGATTGCTGCAGATGGTACTTCAATCATCATTCCCACTTCTATAGGATGAGCATATTTTATTCCTTCATTGTCTAAATCCATCTTGACATCATGTACTATGGATTTTGCTAATAAAAGTTCTTCGAGACTTGAAATCATAGGAAACATAATTTTTAAATTTCCATATACACTTGCTCGCAGTAATGCTCTTAACTGGGTTTTAAAGATATCTTGTTGATTTAAGCAAAGTCTGATGGCTCTATATCCTAAAAACGGATTCATTTCCTCATCAATTTTCAAATAGGGAAGTTTTTTGTCTCCACCTATATCTAAAGTTCTGATTACAACTGGTTTTTGATTTAAGCTTACAAGTACCTCTTTATATGCTCTAAATTGCTCTTCTTCTGTCGGCATACTCTCTCGATCCATATAAATAAATTCTGTTCTATATAAACCGACTCCCTCTGCATCATTTTTCTTAAGTCCTGCAATATCTTTTGGTGTCCCAATATTGCCAACAAGCTCTACTTTCCTACCATCTATCGTACTACTCTGTTTTCCTATAATTTTTTCTAATTCTTTTTCATTTTCTTCATACTGCTTTTTTAATCTTTGATATTGCTCTATCTCTTTTTCTGTAGGACTTACTATTACTTGTCCAGTTTCTCCATTTAGTACAATAAAATCTCCTGTTTTTACTTTTTTCGTAATGTTTTTAAGCCCAACAACTGCTGGAATTTCAAAATTCCTAGCCATAATAGCTGTATGTGATGTACGCCCACCTATATTTGTTAAAAATCCCAATACTTTTTCTTTGTCCATCGTTGCTGTATCAGAAGGTGTTAAATCCTCTGCAATCAAAATAACTTCTTCATCTAACATGGATAAATCAATATTTTTTTGCCCTACTATATTTCGAAGGATACGCTCTGATACATCTTTAATATCTGCTACTCTTTCTCTCATGTATTCATTGTCCATACTTTCAAAGATACCAATGAATTGATTAGAAATTTCCTTCAATGCAAATTCAGCATTTACTTTTTCTTCTTCAATTTTATTCATAGTATTTTGAATAAACTCTGGATCATCTAAAATCATTAAATGAGCTTCAAAAATAGCTCCTTTATCCACCCCTAATTCATTTGAAGTCTTTTCTTTTACTTTTGATAACTGCTCTTTGGAAGCTTCTATAGCCTCTAATAATTTCTTTTTCTCTTTTTCTATATCTTCAATTTCTTGCTTTACTATGTCTAATGACCCATTTTTAATCAGTAATGCTTTTCCTAGTGCAATTCCTTCAGAAGCACCTGTTCCTAGTAACATTTTGCAACCTCCCTTTTACGTATCCAATTTTAAATTCACTAAATCTGCTAAGGCTTCACCCGCTTCTTTTTCATTACTACAATAAGAAAATATCTGAAGGTAAACATCATTTAATAGTTGATCTTTACTTTTAATCTAGTTCCTTTACTTTTATCTTTAATCTTCGCTTGGTAACTTACCTATTTTTTTTATAAATTCATTGTAGTTTGATATTTTTATTAATTGATTGATAGATTTAGGATCCTCTAATATTTGGGTTATATGATTTATAAGCTTATTTAACATTTTTCTTTCCCCTTTTTTTATAGCACCCATAAATATTAACTGTACATTATGCTTCCCCCATTTTATAGGTTTTTTTAATATCACTACAGAAAATACAGTTTTATAAGCATTTAATTCTACTGCATGAGGTAAAGCTACCAAATTTCCAAAGGAAGTAGGTGCAATTAATTCTCTTTCCATCACTAATTCCTTGTAATTTTCCGGAACAATATTATTCACTTCTAATTTTTCTGTCATAAAACTTATAGCTTCAAACATGTTTTTAAATGTATTCTTTATATGAAAAAACCTAGGATCAAAATATTTTTCTATTTCTAAAGTATTTTTAAACTCGAAATGTTTTATTATCCTATCTATATTTTTAAAATCCTTATCTAATAAAAAAGTTGACACTACTAATACTGGGATATCTATGTCTGCCCCTAATTCAACTGTACTAAATATATAATCTACTTTAGTTTTGTCTATACTTTCTAAATCCATTATAGAATATACATCCTCTATTTCTATTCTTCTTTTATATAGCCTATTTAACTTTTCTAAAAGGATATTCGAAGTCATATATCCAGTTGGACAAACAAGTGCCACTCTAAGAAGTTTATTTTTTTTAAATCTTCTTTCATAAGATGCACCAAAATGTAATGCAATGAATGCTACTTCCCCTTCTTCTATTTCTTCCGCTTCAAATCCCATTGTTTCATAAAATTTTTTGCATACAAATACAGCAATTTCAAATATTATAGGATATTCTAATTTTAAATCTTCTAAAATGTTTTTTCTATTAAGTGCTTTTTTTTCTAATCTTTCATGCATTAATTTCATATGTAGTGT
Source organism: Crassaminicella profunda (assembly GCF_019884785.1). Taxonomy (GTDB): domain Bacteria; phylum Bacillota; class Clostridia; order Peptostreptococcales; family Thermotaleaceae; genus Crassaminicella; species Crassaminicella profunda. The sequence goes on along the minus strand of NZ_CP082326.1, from coordinate 479,111 downwards.
GAGTCCTATGATTAATTCTTCATCTTCTAAAAAATTTATTCTAAACTCTTTGCATGTATCTTCTACAATACTTTCTATTCTCTTTACATATTCTATTGGTATATTTCTATAAAATTCTAATCTACTACTAAAAGTACTTTCTATCACCTTCTTTCCTATTAATAAAAACCCTATGTATTTCACTTCTTTTTGTGGGAAATCTATATTAAATTCATTTTTAATACTATTGCATATATCTATAGCCACTTTGTATTCTTCACTATCTTCATTGACCGATATGCCACTTTTTAAGAAATTTTCTTTTTCGATCCTTTCCATGGTTATAGCAATGTGAATAATAAGATTATTAATCGATACATCTCTTACATGAAATTTATTTTTACTTAAAATAGAAAGCACTGTTTGCTTTATCTTCGGCAGATCATATTTAAAATGAATTTGAAAATTAGATAAATTTAATAAATTGCCCTTTAATTCTTTAAACAATAATTGACTCATTAAAAGTCGCTTATCCTTTTCTCCTCCTGTAATATAAAATTTGCTCCCTTTTTTACAGATACCTAGGTTTTTATATTTTTCATTTAATACATTCGAAAGCATCTTTAAATCTTTTTCTAGTGTTGCTTCGCTTACGTATATTTCTTCGGCTATTTCATAAACATCCAATTTATTTTTTGCTATTAACAACTTCTTGAGTATATAATTCACTCTTTCAAATTGTTGTACTGGGGCATTTTTATTATTTAATATACTTTTTATGGTCTTGTCTTGATCTTTTAAAATAAAATATCCCCTACCACTCGAATGAATGATTCTCTCCTTAGCATTTATATTTTTAATATCTGTTCTAATAGTTCTAGGGGTAACGGAGAAAAAAACTGCTAATTCTTTTCCTGTAATTCTCTTTCTTCTATTCCATATATATTTTATTAGCTCTTTTTGTCTATTTGATATATTGATCAAGATATATCCTCCCTATTTTAACCGACCCACTATTTTTGTTCCATGCACTTCCTTTGCATTTGTATATTGCATCAATTCAAGATAATTTTCTTTTGTAATCCCTCCACCAGGAAGTATGATTATTCTATCCTTACTAAGATGAATCAACTCTTTTATCGTTTCTTTTCCATCAAAGGCTTTTGTTTTGCACCCTTTTGTTAATATTGTATCTACTTTAAGTTCAACTAGTTCCTCTAAAGCTCTTTTTTTGTCCTCAATCTCATCAAAAGCCATATGAAAAGTTACATGAAGTGGTTTTGCTAAATCTACAAGTTCCTTCGTGACCTCTTTATTTATTAAATTATGCTCATCTAAAATCCCGAAAACCACTCCCATTACTCCTAATTCCTTACAAATCTTTATATCTATTTTCATTATTTCAATTTCTGCTTTTGAATATATAAAATTCCCGCCTTTAGGTCTTATAATAACCATTATAGGAATGTCTAAAAATTTTTTTGCCATAAGAATCGTTCCATAGCTCGGAGTCGTTCCACCTTCTTTTAAATTATCACATAGTTCTATTCTATTAGCTCCTAATTCTTGTGCTTTCTTTGCTTCTTCAAAAGATCCTACACAAGCTTCTCGCATATACATCCGTCACCTCTTATCTATGCTGATTAATCTAAAAACCCTAAAGCAAAATGCCAAAGAGTTTTTGAACGAATTCCTAGAATCAGTATTTATTTTGTACAAGCTCTTGCACCATATCTAATATAGCACTTGCATTCATCGTTTCATAAAGCATACTATCTATTACTCTCGTTGGTATATTCTTAGGATCTGTAATTGTTTTTATTTCATTTAATTCACATCTTGCTTGTGGTCCTAGTAAAACTGCATCTGTGTCGTCAAGTACATCATCTATTTCTGTTGTAGCATATGCATCTATATCTAAAGCCAAACCTCTTTCTTGTGCAACTTTTTTCATTTTGCTCACCAATAAGCTTGTAGTCATGCCTACATAACAAATTACTGCAATTTTCATACTGTCACTCCTCTTCAACTTCAGATCCCTTTATTTGTTTTTTACTCTATTGGTCTTTTAATTCTTTCTTCATAAGCATCCATCCATTCCTTTGTTGCTTCTTCATAGGTTGTCTTATCACCCTGTTGATTTGCAACATAAACTTTTGCATCTTCACGTTCTGTTGCTACAACAAATGAAAATTCAACGTTTGTTCCTACTCCCCATTCGCCTTTATGATTCATACATACAATAGATATAGCTCCAGCTTTTTTTCTTCTTTCAATTAGTTTTTTACTAAACTCACTTATAACCTTTTCAACTGCTTGCTGTGGCTGTATTCCTTCACCCATTAATCTTACCACTTCATAAGATAAACAGCCTTTCATTATATCTTCTCCTAATCCAGTAGCACACGCACCACCTATTTTACTATCTACATAAAAACCCGAACCAGAAATAGGTGAATCCCCTACACGTCCTCTTTTCTTCATGAATAACCCACTTGTTGAAGTAGCTGTAGTCATGTTCTTGTATTTATCCAAACAAACCATCCCAACTGTATCATGGCCATCATAAGGACTTAGATTCTTCGCTTTAATCTCTTCTAATCTATTCTTCCATGTTTTCTTTGCTCTCTCTGTTAACATGTTTTTTCGTTCAAATCCATTTTCATGAGCAAATTTTTCTGCACCTGCACCCACTAGGAAAATATTGAATCGATCTTCACTTAATTTTCTAGCAATTGAAACTGGATTTTTAAAATTCTTTATTCCTGCTACTGCACCTATCGCCAACGTATTTCCATCCATGAAAGCTGAATCTAGCTCTACTTCACAATTTTCATTGGGTAACCCGCCATATCCTACAGATTTATAAAACGGATAATCCTCAACCATGCTAATCGCTTTTTCAATGCACTCATCTGATTTTAAACCATTTTTAAGCATCTCAGATGCACATGTTACACCCTCTAAAGCCATTCTCCAAGTAGCTATCATTCCAAAACCCATTATTTATCCCCCTTATCCTTTTTATAAATATCTATTAATTCATTTATCAATTTTTTTGCTAATATACACTTCATTAGGTGATCTTGCGCATGTACCATCAGTATAGAGTATTCTGTTTTTTTTCCTTGTACTTCTTGTTCAATTAGATTCTTTTGTGCTTTATGTGCCTCTTTTAATAGTTCTTGCGCTTTTTTCATCATTTCTTTTGATTTTATAAAATCCCCTTCCTTTGCAACACTTAATGCTTGAAACATACTAGACAACGAATCTCCTGCATAAGATATGATTTGAAATGCTATTTCTTCTAAATTGTACATACAAATCCACTCTCTTCTATCTATTAATATATAAAATAATAAACTAAACTTCTAATAATTGTTTTCCTTTTTATTAGGAAATTTTCTAAAAAATCTTATGAATTTTTTATTTAGAAATTATCTATCTATTCTTTTTATTTTATTCAATAATTGCAAGTCAGCTCTTTTACAAAATTCTACAATCGTCTTCACTGTTTGAATATAATCTTTACGATGTATGATGAGTCTAGGTGAATGCATATATCGCGTTGGTATGGAAAGTACCATTGTAACAACCCCATCAAATGTTTTATGAATATTGCCTGCATCCGTTCCGCCTGCTATCATACAATCATAATTTACATTTAATTGTAGTTCTTCACAAATTTCTTCTAAATTCTTAAGCAGCCCTCTATGCGCTAACGCTGTAGCATCTAATATACTAAGTATCACACCACATCCTAAATTTAACCCTCCCTTGTCCTGTGGTGTATCCTTAGCCATTGTCACATCTAATGCAAAGGCAATATCTGGTTTCACAACCTGTGTAGCTGTTCTAGCGCCCCTCAATCCAACTTCTTCTTGAACAGTACCAACTGCATAAATATTGGCATCATGTTCAACATTTTGAAGTCCCTTTAATACATCTATAGCTACTGCAACACCTATTCTATCATCCCAGGCCTTTCCTGCTAAATAATTCGAGTTATTCATAACCTTGAATTTAGCATTAGGTGTGATCATGTCTCCAATTTGTATTCCTAAATTTTCTGCTTCTTTTCTTGTTTCAACACCCAAATCTATGAACAAATCCATTGGTTCCATTACACTTTTCTTTTGAGAAGCTGTCATTCCATGCGGTGCACGGCTTCCAACTATACCATTTATCTTTTTACCTATTGATGTTGTTATCGTCATTTCTTGTGAAGGTAATACATGCCCCCACCATCTTCCTACAGGTAATATTTTTATATATCCCTTATCATCAATATCTCTTACAATAAATCCTACTTCATCCATATGTCCTGCAATCATTACTTTTAGACCATTTTGTTTACCTTTTTTCAATCCAATAATTGACCCTAAATTGTCATATGAAACTTCATCAGCATAATTGTCAAAATGCTTTTTTACAATTCTACTGACCTCTTTTTCGCAACCTGATATTCCATCAGCCTCACTTAACTCCTTTAGCATTTGTAAATCTATATTATCCATAAATTCTCCTCCAATACTTTCAGTCACACATATTACCTATTTTCTTCTTTAAATTTATTAATATTTTTTGTATTTAAAGATTTAATAACCTTTACAATTGCTTTCTTTGCGGATATATAATCATAAACATCGATAATTGAACTATTTGTACTTACATTTCTTGCACAAATACAAGTTGTTAAAGTTGGACACCCTATTAATAATTTATGCACCCATTTAGCATCACTTTCTCCCATTGAATAATAATATTGATGCTTTATATTATTTGATTTACAAATGTCAACTAAATGTCCCAACAACGCTCTATTAGGCATCATTGATTTATCATAATAATTAATCAATATCCCTTCTCCTAGTTTACCTACTACATCCTTATTGACCTTTATATCATTTGCTTGTAAACAATCCATTACAATACCTAAGTCTGGCTTGACTAATTTAGTCGCAGTTTCAGAGCCTCTCAATCCTACCTTATTTTGCACTGTACATCCAACATATAAATCCACATCTAAATCCGTATCTTTTAATGCTTCCAATAATTCAATACCCATAATACAACTATAGCGATTATCCCATGCTTTAGAAAGTATTCTCTTTTCTGTAGCCAATACCTCAAATTGTCCTTCTATAACAATTGAGTCCCCTAGTTTTATCCCCAATTCCTCAATTTCTTCTTTACTAGTAGCACCAATATCCACTAACATTTCACTAATCTTTACTGATCTAGGCTTGTCTTCCTGAGGATTTATAGTTACTACACTTCCTTTAAATACCTTTCCCTCACTATTTATCAATCTAACTCTTTGTGCCAATATAGTTTGGTTGAAAATAGTCCCTAATGGCAAAATTTTTATTAGTCCCATATCTGTAATACCATTGACCATAAATCCAATCTCATCCATATTTCCACAAACCATAACTTTTTTTGCATTGTCTTTTCCACAACGTCTTACTGCAAAAATCGAACCTAAATTATCGAAAACAACCTCATTTGTATATTCTTTATAGTACTTTTGCAATACTTTAGAAATATATTTTTCATTTCCTGAAACACCAATAACTTGAGTAATTTCTTCCATTAATTTCAATGTGTAATCACTTAATTTCATACCCTTTTACCTCTTTTCTTTAATGAAATATTTTTTCCTATGATTTCTTACCTTATTTTGCTAGTTTATATATTGCTTGGCTAAATATTTTTGCATTTAATACGATATCATTCATATCCATATATTCATTAGGATTGTGTGCTATACCTTTTTGTCCTGGAAAAGATGGGCCAAAAGGTACAATATTAGGCATAACCTTTGCATAGGTTCCTCCAGTCGTTGTAACTGGACTTCCATCTAAATGGGTTACTTCTTCATACGCTTCTTGCAATGATCTAATTAAAAAAGACTTTTTTTCAAATTTAACTGGATTATAATTATTTAATAGCTCTATTTCTAAGTTACAACTCATTTTAGATTCTATTTGCTTAATGATTTCATCTATTGTACACGTTGCTGGATAGCTTAAATCAAATGTGAAATTTAAATAATTATCCTTATTATCCAAATTATAATTTCTCATTTGCATCATTCCAAATTCTTTATCACTATAATTAATTCCTAGTCTATCACCATTTGATTTACTTGCTAAAAAATAAGTATTAACAAAATCAAAAAATTCTCGTGTTAGCTTTTCATAGTTTTCTTTATTCATATCAATTCCTATTTTGATTTTTGCTCTACCTCTTTCACCATAAACTACTGGATACTTACAATCAGGAGTAAATCCCATGATTGGTGGTTTTTCTCTATTTAAATAATAAGGTATGTCAGAAAATCCACTTTCTTCGTCCGTGCCAAATATAATACGTATGGTTTTTGATAATTTCAATTTAGATTCCTTTATAGCATATAATGCATATAATGCACTCATTATCGGTCCCTTATTGTCAAGTACTCCTCGACCATAAATTTTACCATTTTCAATATTTCCACTAAATGGTGGATTACACCATCCTTCTTTTGCTAAAACTACATCTACATGTCCTACAATCCCTATATAGTTCTCATCATCTCCTAATTGAGCATATCCCATATATCCATCTATATTCTCTGTTTTAAAACCTAGCTTTTCAGATATTTCAAGAGCCTTAAATAATGCCTTGTTAATATTTCTTCCAAAGGGAGCTTTTTTCTCCGGTGTTCCTTTTACACTTGGTATTTTGACTATTTCAATAATATCTTCTATTAATTTCGTCTTAACTTCATCTATTTTTTCATTTAACTTCTTTTCCATTTAAAAGCTTACACCTCCCTAATTCATGCGAATTATTATTAAAAAAGCAGTCTAAATCTAGACTACCTTTTCAATAACATATTTGCTTTGCATACTCACTTGTATCCTCACCATCAACAATTTTTTTAGCTAACGTACAAATATTTTCAAGTGACTCAGTTAATCCTATTCCACCTTTTTTAGGCATAACTACAATATCTATTAAATCTTTATGATCTAAAATAGTTCGTTCATTTTCCTTAGACATTCCAGCTATAGCTGGAATGTCTGTTTTTTCATTTATTTCATGCGCCAATACTGCGCACATTTCTGCATATCCAGCATAATTAAATGCTGGTCCACATATAACTACATCTGGATTAATTTTTTTCACCATAGCAGTTATTTTGAATTTTACTTCTTCTTTATTATTTTTAAAATATCCATCTCCACAATATAAGCACGCTACAACTACTCCACCTAATTTTTTCAAAATCGGTCCTAACATACTTGCAGAACCTATCGCCATAGTTTTTCCGCCTAATGGCAAGTTCGGATTTTCTTTTCCACCTTGCCCTGATTGGATTTGATCAAATATCATTAAAACTTTCATCATCTTCCCTCCTAAAAGTCCTCCGCAGATAGGTCCTCAAATGAAATATCTTCTATTTCAGATTCACTATTTGTTGCTTCTTCTTCGTCTTTTAAATATTTTTTATCTAGCATTTTTATGAATGGATAGTAAATGAAACATCCAAGTATTAGCAACCCTATTTGCCATAATCCTGCAACTAAGCTCCCTGTGGCTAAGTATCCTGAAAATCCTATAGGAGTTGTCCATGGTAATGCTACCCCTGTAGTATAAGGAATAATTCCTAGATTAGTAGCAAATGTAGAAAGTATCAAGTTCACTGATGGAACTACTATAAAAGGAACGATCAATACTGGATTCAATACGATTGGTAAACCAAAAATAATAGGTTCATTAATCCCAAAGATTCCTGGAACAATTGACAACTTCCCTAATTGGGTAATTCTTTTTGATTTACAAAATAACATCATAACAATAACTAATGAAAGGGTACTTCCTCCACCTCCATAACATGTAAAGAAATCTGAAAATGGGCCTGTAAATATATTTGGTAATGGTAAGCCTGCTTGAAATGCTTCTAAATTTTCAATCGTTAATACTTTCATAATAGGTCCAAATATTGTGTTTGTAACTGCCGGTCCATTGATTCCAAAGAACCAAAACAGTGAACCAAATGTACTATAAACCATTTGTGCTCCTAATGTATTGCCTATACCTTGTAATGGCATTTGTAATACGGTATATATAAACTTATGTGCTGTTTCAAATGTTGTAAATTCAAATCCTATACGTATTAAGAAAAAGAATCCTATAACTATCGAACTTGGAATTAAAGCTGCAAAAGAATCAGCTACAGCCGGTGGCACACCATTCGGCATTTTTATAGTCCAACCTTTTTCATAAGCCCAATTAAAGATTTTCACAGATACCACAGATACAATAAGTGCTAAGAATATCCCGTTAGAACCTACATATTCAAAAGCTAATGCACTTATTGTGCCACTCCCTTTAACACCTTCAAATGAGATACACGTCGGCATTAAAATAATAAATGACACTAACGCTACAGCAGCACTTTGTATTTTATCTCCCTTTATTTCTCTAGCATATGCATAACCAGTTCCTAAACAACTCAATAAAGCAATAATACCAAATGTTGCTCTCGAAACATTTACAAACCACATGTCCCAACCTTCGCCAAGTATTTTTGTCCAAAACTCCTCCCATCCGGATATTGGGAAATTAGCTAACAATAAGAAGATAGACCCTACAATTAATAGTGGTGTTGATATTAAAAATCCATCACGAATTGCAATCAAAATTTTGTTTTTACCTAATTTCTCAGCAGCTGGCATTAATAGCTTCTCTAATAATTTAAACATCTTCTGTCCCCCTATTTTTTATTTTTTTTCATAAGTACAATTGCTTTCTTCAAAACTTTTTCTGCATCCATCATTCCATAGTCTAGTGAGTCAATTACCGCTATTGGAATATTACAATCCTTTAGTTTTTTTACAGTTTCATCATATAAATACTTAACTTGTGGTCCTAACAATATACAATCTGGATTCAATTTTTCAACAATTCCCTCAATTTCCCCATGGGAAAATGCTTTCACTTCAATAGGAAGTTTATGTTTCTCTGCTACATCTTGCATTTTTTTTGCAAGTAAACTCGTAGACATTCCTTGACTACAAAACAAAAATATTTTTTTCATTCTTTCTATCTCCTTTTCTTGATTTTTTATCTGTTCGCTCATACAACAATATATGATCTAACCCATTTTTATACTTCCATGTAAATAAGTATTCCAGACAATCCATCTACCATAGATACGAATCAATTTTTAAAAACGTTTTCCCCAAATTTACAACTTACTTGTTTTCTATATCAAATTGCTTTTCTTCGATCATTCTAAATCCCCTTATTAAACTAGATTACCCTTTTGATAAATCTCTATCAATTCATTAATTAAATTTTTTGCTAACATACAATTCATTAGGTGATCTTGTGCATGTACCATAATTATAGAATATTCCGTCTTCTTCCCTTGTGCTTCTTCAACAATAAGATTTGTTTGTGCTTTATGTGCCTTATTTAATAATTCTTGTGCTTTTTTCATTGCTTCTTCTGATTTTATAAATTTACCTTCCTTTGCAAATCTTAACGCTTGAAACATATCAGACATTGACTCCCCTGCAGCAGATATGATTTGAAATGATGTTTCTTCTAAGTTGTTCATACTATTCCTCCTCGTATAAAATATAGTTTTTTTATTTATGCTTAATCCAGATATCTTAGGGCTAACATGATCTTATAGATAATTAGTAAAAGATAATTCTTATTTTCCTTGATAGATCACCCCATTGCTTACATCTACTAATATATAAGATAACAAACTCAATTTCTAATAAATTATTTCCTTTTTATTAGGAAAGTTTATAGTTATCATACAAAATTTACACCTGTTTCTTTAATAATTTTCCAGCTTCCTTATCAACAATTATGCTTACATCAGAATGGAGCTGCAATATTGAAGCAGGTAGATTGGGTGTTATTTCTCCATAAATCATTTTATTTAAAACTTCAGCTTTTTTCTCTCCACTTCCTAATAACAAGATTTTTTTAGCATTCATAATCGTTTTAATTCCCATGCTTATTGCTGTTTTTGGAACTTCTTCGTAAGAATTAAAAAATTTAGAATTGGCTTTTAAGGTCTTCTCCTCTAATGTTACTAAATGTGTGTGTGCTTCAAACTTCACATCTGGTTCATTAAATCCTATATGTCCATTCTCTCCAATTCCCAATAATTGCAAATCAATACTACCAGCTTCTTCTATTTTCTTTTCATAATTTATACATTCATTTTCTATATCTTTACATCTTCCATTTGGGATATGTATATTTTTCTCCTGTATATTTACAAACTCAAATAAATTCTTTTTCATAAAATAATGATAACTCTCCATATCGTTCCCATCTAAGCCACAATACTCATCCAAATTAAAAGCAATAATATCTTCAAAGCTTATTTTCCCTTCATTGTACATTCTAATAAGCTCTCCATAACTTCCACATGGTGTAGATCCAGTTGCAAATCCAAGTACACTTTTGGGTTTACAACTAATTTGACTTGCAATAATCTCTGCCACTCTTCTACTCATATCCTCATAACTTTCAGCCATTATCACTTTCATTTTAACACTCTCCCTTGTGTACAAGTTGCCCATGAACAAATGTAAATTTAATATGAAAATTTTCATCAAATACAGTAATATCTGCATCCTTCCCCTCATTTAATGAGCCCTTTTGATCAAATATCTCCATAAGTCTTGCTGGATTTTCAGTAGCCATTTTCACTACATCTACAATATTAAGCCTTGAAATATTTTTATAATTTCTTAAAGCATCATTCATGTTTAAAATACTTCCTGCTAAAGTACCATCCTTCAACCTAGCAGTATGGTCCTTTATCTCTACAGTTTGTCCTCCTAATTCATATATCCCCGGCTTCATACATGCTGCTCTCATAGAATCTGTTACTAAGATTATTTTATCTAATCCCTTAATTTTTGTAATTATCCTCACCATTGCAGGATGTAAGTGTATATTATCCACTATTACTTCAGCATAAACATCAGAATCCATCACAGCACCTACAGTTCCTGGCTCTCTATGATGCATTCCTTTCATTGCATTGAAAGTATGTGTTGCGCTTTTTACACCATATTCAATTGCTTTCATGGCTTCATCATAGGTTGCACCAGAATGTCCTATAGAAAGATATATTTTTTTAAGATTTCTCATTTTTTTAGTAAATGTTAAATTTCCATCCTTTTCTGGTGCATAGGTTATATACCTTATGACATCCTCATATTTTTTTACAAATTCAAAATCAAGATCACTAATAGATTCAGCCTGTTGTGCTCCTTTATATTCTGGATGGATAAAAGGACCCTCGAGATGTGCTCCTATGATATTTGCACCTAGCATTTTCATATTCATTCCGATTTTTATGGCTTTTAAAGCTTCTTCTATTTTATACATCTCCATAGTCATTGTAGTAGGTAAAAAAGAAGTCACCCCATTTTGGACGATGCCCTTCGAAATCACCTTCAAGGATTCATGATTCCCATCCATAACATCTTTTCCAGCAAAACCATGCGTATGAATATCTATAAATCCTGCTGAAATAAAATTTCCCTTTGCATTATACACCTTGATTTTTCCGTATTTTTCAACATTATCCGTAATTTCTACTATTTTTTCTGAAAACAGTATTGCTTTACCCTCTAAAACTGTATCATTATAAATGATTTTTCCATTCACTAAGGCCGATAGCAAATTTATCCTCCTTGTCTACTTCTCTGTTGTTTGAAACAGATTTCTTTTAAATTATTGCACCTTCGCATATTAATATATTCTATTTTAATATCTATTTCCAATAAATGATTTCCTTTTTATTAGGAAATTTTTTCTATGGGTACAGTTAACCATATAACCATAATCATCTCTTATTAGAAAATAAATCGCAAGGCATAGTTCATTTGAATATACTAAAAACAATTTTGGCAAAAAACAATAAAAGATATTCAATTGATAAAAAGAATACTACCTTCAAAAAATTATTCAGTAACCAAACTTTCAAATGAAACGGGTATATATAACTCTACATTATCAACATGGAAATTAAAAACTTTAGAAGGTCAGCCTACTAGAGAATAGATTTGTGCCTTTATTGATTTGTACAACAATAAACACTAGCATAGTGGAATAAACTTTTTGACACCGAATAGCAGACACAATGGACAAGATGAAGAAATCCTGAGGTGAAGAAAGGAACTATATGAATCAGCACATAAGCTTCATCCTCGAAGGTTTAATATATCAAAAAAAACTTTTCAAAAGACAACTGACAAATATGTAAACATATTAGTTTATATATTTGTCATAGTCAAGATGAAAAGTTATTTTGATTATTTTTTATTTGTTTTAACTTTGTTTTTCATTATGATTTTTTGTATTATTTTAATCATATATATTCATGATTTTCACTTAGCAGAATACTCTTCTTTCAACATAGAAAAAATCATTTGATCCAAATATCCTCTTTCATCTTTATAAGATTGACGCATTACCCCATCTAGATGCATGCCAATACTTTTATATAGATGAATCCCAACCTTATTATGAGGATATACATCTAACCAAAATCTATTTGTATTAAGCTTTTCAAAGCTATATTTCATGATTCCTAAAAGAGCTTCCTTTCCATAACCATATTTCTTTTTTGAAATGGCAATGCGACGAAGTTCAAAAACATCAAACTTAAAATTCATCCTAGCTAATGCATAGCCTACAATATTATTTTCCTTTTTTTCTCTAAAAATCAGTAGTAAAGCTGTATCACTATTGATTTCATCTAAATGTTCTTGGAAAGATCCTTGCCAAATAAAGCTTTTATTCTCTTCATCATTCTCCATCTTCATGATGATAGGAATATCTTCCTCTTTTGCTGGACAAATATTTAAGCTTTCTGTGGTAATAAGTACTTTCATCTTTCCATCCCCCCAATTAAATATTGTATTACCTTCTACACCATAGCTCTCCCTATATCCCTTTTAAACATTAAATCTTTTAATTTTTATAGTAAACAAACATACTATTCTAATTCCATCTTACAGGTTTTTGGAATATTTTTCAAATTCATTTTCATATTAAAATACTAATGTTACCTAATATCTTTAATTACTTTCATAAAAGCTGTTGGAAAAGCATATTTTTTGATTTCCTCTAATGAAATCCATTGAATTTCTGGATAATCTATTTTTTGCTCTTTAATAAGCTCAAAAGCATAGACTTTCATCTTCCATTTTCGGTGGGTAAATACATGCTGTTTTTCAAATAAATATTTTCCCTTTTTTATGTGCATACCATAATTTTCTTCTAATTCTAACTCAATGCTTTTTCCTTCTTCAGTATTCTTTTCTCGCTCAACACTAGGAAGTGCCCAAAGATTTGCTAAAAGTCCTTCTGTAGGTCTTTTCATAATCAATATTTTTTTATCTTTCCATAGGACTGCAAGCTCCATTTCTATAGATTTTACTTTTATTTTCTTTTTCTTTATAGGCAGTGTTTCCTGTACTATAAGTTTTCGTGCAGTGCACTCCATAAAAAGAGGACAAGCAATGCATTTTGGAGAAGTAGGAGTACAAATAAGAGCTCCTAGTTCCATGAGTCCTTGATTAAAAAAGGATGGATTGTTTTGACTGATTACCATTTGTCCTATTTTTTCCATTTCTTTTCTCGTATTATTTTCTCCTATATCTTCTTTGATATAAAATAATCTAGAAAAAACGCGCATAACATTTCCATCTACTGCTGGTACCGCTTCGTTGTAGGCAATACTTAAAACGGCCCCTGCTGTATATGGACCGATTCCTGGAATCTTTTTTATTTCGTTTAATGTATCTGGCATTTTGCCATCATACTCTTTTACAATAACTTTTGCTCCTCTGTGAAGATTTCTCGCCCTTGAATAATAGCCAAGACCTTCCCACATTTTTAAAACTTCTTCTTCATCTGCATTTGCTAAACTTTCAATATTGGGAAATTTATCTATAAATCTTAAAAAATAAGGAATCACCGTATCCACCCTTGTCTGCTGAAGCATAACTTCTGAAATCCATATATAATAAGGATTGCTCGTTTCTCTCCAAGGGAGTTTCCGATGATTTTTTTCATACCATGTAATTAAATGATTTTGTATATTTTCTATATTTATTTTATCAAATTTTTCGTAGTCTCCTATTTTATAAACTTTCACATCATCTCTCCTTCTATCCTTCTATCCTTCTGTAACTCTTCCATCTCCCAAAAGATCAATAGGTTCTCCTAAATACTTTGGTTTTGTTTTTAAAATGTTCACTAAAAGGTAATCTTTACATCTAGCAATACTTTCTCTTACTTTATATTGTTTTATTTTAGGGTAAAAATGCTTGTCCGATGGTACACCATAAGCCTCTATCCCTAGCTTTCTAGCAATATATACAGCTCTAGGTAAATGGTATTTTTGTGTTACAATAATAATCTTTTTGGCTCCAAAAACATCTTTTGCACGATATAAACTTTCATAAGTGCTAAATCCTGCATGATCCATAAAAATATCTGCCTCTGCTGCACCTTTGTTCATTGCATATTTTTTCATAGCATTTACTTCGTCATAATCTTTTCTTCCGTGATCTCCTGTTAATAAAAGCTTTTGTGCTTTGTTATTTTTATAAATCTCCATGCCCGTATCTAATCTATCCGATAGAATTGGAGATACATTTCCACTTTTATAAACCAATGCTCCTAAAACTAAAGCTGCATCTGAATTTGGAACATTTTCAATAGAGGTTATATAATTGTCTGAAAAACTAGTTACATGGTAATTAATCAGTCCAAATGAAAGCCCCCCTATTAGCATTCCGATTAGAACAAGCTTTAGTGTTTTTTTTATATATTTTTTCATATTTCCCTCCATTATTTCTTGTCCTTAATTTTATTTTCAAAATAGAAATCGTGCCTTTACCAAGCTAAGAAATATCCTCAAAATTCAATACAAAACCAGCAAATCTATAACATTACTTATTACTTCTTTATTTATTATTATATCTTTAAAATCATAGTAAAAACAACTTATTTATTGTTTTTCACAAAGTTGAAATATATTCCATTTTCAGGTAAACTAATTATGTCTTTAACATCCTTTTATGATTTAAAATAGATTGGAGAAAAAATCAATGCCTTATATTATTTTTTTCATTTTTAGTATCATCCCTATCCTCATAGGAATGATGATTATTACAGGCAAAAAAATCATGGTTAGTCGTACATTTGAACAATTTATTATTTTTTTTATAATATTTTCATCATCAACCATTAAAGGAAATTATCATATAGCTTATCATGATGTATATTTTGTAATCATTGCACCTTTCCTTGTTGCAATCATTTCATTTCTATTTTTAAAAGGAAAATATAGCATCTATAATACCCATAGTGTAGACATAACTCCTTTGATCAGTGAATCTTTAGAGGAATCTCATATTGATTATATACTTAAAGAAAATGCTATCATTATTCCTCAGTATAATAATAGAAGAATCGATTTAAATAATGACTCTAATTGTACCAGAATTGATTTAAGTGAGTTAAGAGAAATCCATGTGCATAAAAAGATATTGATAAAAATTAAATCTAAATTAGGTAGTATAAACAAAAAATATTTTCCAACGTATGGAGTATTCTTTGTTGTTTTAGGAATTTTATGGATTGGATTGCTTTGTTATGGAAAAATATATGTTCCTACTTTACAAAACTATTTGATTTTTCATACTAATGAAATAAACCATGTTAATCTACTAATAGATAATCATAAGAATCAAAAAATACATAAAATAACTATATCTGATAAAGATAACATATTAAAATACATCAATGAACTCAACAAATATCCATTAAAAAGAAAATATATTCGAGAAACACTGTACAATCTAGAATATAGTATTACTTATAAAGGAAAAAATTTGCCTTCTGAATACGCATCTTTTTTCTTTGAAGAAAAAGACAGATATATTGATATTGGACTATTTTATTGTAAATATTTATCCATCACCATCACAGATAAAAAAAATCTTGACAGCATTCATTATGAATTTGAATTACTAGATAAAGTTTTTGATATGAAACCCATATTGCTATTGCAAAGGGATAAATGCACTAATCGTAAGTAAGATACATTTTAAGATCAAAAGCAACCCACTAATATTCTAGCAGGTTGCTCCTAAAATCACTTCTACATAATGATCTTTTCCATCATCCACTAGAGGAATATTCTTCTCTTCTCTCCTTTTTCCATCTATCGTAATATAATCTACATTTGTATTCACTCGCTTAAAGTTTTTTACAAATATTTTATAATGAGTGTTTTTGTATTGATACTTAATCGTATACTCTTTCCATTCTTTTGGAATACAAGGATTAATGGTAAGAATATCATCTTTTTTCTTTAACCCTAAAATATATTCAATTCCTACCCGATACATCCATCCAGCAGCTCCCGTATACCAAGTCCATCCACCTCTTCCGGTATGAGGACTCACAGCATATACATCTGCTGCTATTACATAGGGCTCTACTTTATAGGTTGCACACTCTATAGGTGTTCTTGTATGGTTAATTGGATTGATCATATTGTATAACTCTAAAGCTTTGTCTCCATCCCCCATCATAGCAAAGGCATTGATTACCCAAGTTGCTGCATGGGTATATTGTCCTCCATTTTCTCTTACTCCTGGCACATATCCTTTGATATATCCAGGATGTAAATCACTTTCATTAAAGGGTGGCGTAAATAGAAGAATCATTCCTTCTTCTTTTTTTACCAAATAACGCTGTGCTGAATCCATTGCTATCTGTTTACGATCAGGTCTTGCAGCACCTGAAATGACCGCCCATGATTGGGCAAGAGAATCGATCATACATTCTGTATTTTCTATGGATCCTAAAGGGGTTCCATCATCAAAGTATGCTCTCCTGTACCATTCCCCATCCCAAGCATTTTCTTCAATATGATGTGCAATGTCCTTTGCTGCTTTTTTATATCTTTCTCCACGATCTGGTTCATTCATTTGTTCACAAATGGAAGCGAATTTATTCAAAATATCATGTAAAAACCAACCTAGCCAAATACTTTCACCTTTTCCTTTATTCCCTACAGTATTCATGCCATCATTCCAGTCTCCTGAACCCATAAGAGGAATACCATGTTCTCCAAATCTTAATCCTCTTTCAATGGCTCTTACACAATGCTCATAAACAGAAGCTTTCTCTTCAGAAATTCTAGGAATGCCATATCTTTCGTCTTCATGTTCTCCTAAGAGCGATTCCTCTAAGAAGTGAACTTCTTCATTTAGCAGCATATCATCTCCTGTATAGCTTACATATTCTGCAGTTACTAAAGGAAGCCATAGTAAATCATCGGAAAACTTAGTGCGTATTCCTTTTTCTCCAGCTCCTGGATGCCACCAATGCTGTACATCCCCTTCAACAAATTGATGTGCACAATGAAGAAGGATTTGTTTTCTTGTTGCCTCTGGCATAATAGGCATAGCATTCATTGCATCTTGAAGTTGATCCCGAAAACCATAAGCACCCCCTGATTGATAAAAGGCTGACCTTGCCCAAATCCTGCAGGCTATAGTTTGATACATCAACCAGTAGTTTATCAATAAATCCATTGACAAATCTGGTGTTTTTACTTCAATAGTTCCTAAAAGCTCTTTCCAATATGTCTTTATTTCATCTAGACTACTCTTACAATCATTTATAACCTTATATTTTTTGATAAGTTTTTGTGCTTCATCCATATTTTCACCATAACCTAATAAAAATACCAATTCTTTTTCCTCATTAGGTTCTAGCTCAATCAAAACTTCTATTGCTGCACAAGGATCAAAGGCAGCACCTACTCTATTAGAAAGACCTTCTCTTCTTAGGGCATTTGGGCTACTTAAATCCTTATTTTGTCCTACAAATTCCTCTCGATCACCTGTATAGGATACTATTTTTTCTGATGAAGTTACAAATGCAGTTCTTCCTGGAAAATCAACACTATATCCATTGTTCATCATAAGAACTTCTCTTTTTTCATCCATTTTCGTTACAATATACTGCTGGGTAATCTGGTCACTCACCCCAAGTACAGGTCTTAAATAATAAATACTAGATAATGTTCTTTTCACATCTGAGTGATTCTTTAATTTTACTAAACTAATCTTAATAGATTCATCCTTTGTCACAAATACAGTAAGATTTTGTAGTATCCCATGACTATCATGCGTAAAGGTTGAATACCCCATACCATGTCTTATAGTATAGCTCTCCTTTTCTCGAATAGGGAGAGGGGTAACAGACCAGTATGCACCACAACTTTCATCTCTTAAATAGATTACCTCCCCAATGGGATCTGTTATAGGATCATTTGACCATGGGGTTAATTTATTTTCACGACTATTTTCAGCCCATGTAAATCCAGATCCATTCTCCGTAATATGAAAACCAAAGTTTTTATTGGCGATGACATTGGTCCATGGAGCAGGGGTATTACACCCTTCTTTAAGTCTTATAATATACTCCTTACCATCCTTACTAAAACCGCCATATCCATTAAAATAATCAACATTTAATAGTTCATCTTGACTTTTGTATGCTATCTTGTCTTTTTTAAATTCTTTTGCTTCTGGAAATTCTTTCTCTATATCCTTCATTCTTATTTGATGATAAATAGATCCTTTCTCTCCTTTTAGAACGAGTCTAGCTACGGTATACAAAAGGTTTCTGTCTTCTTCAGGCATAATATTTGCATTTCTTACATAGATGCCTCCTGCTTTGTTCATAATATCATGACCATATTTTGAAAATACCGTTTCATTTAGAAGCTCTTGTAATGGCTGTAGATAACTACTTTTATCTTCATTGAATATGATTAAGTCTACAGAAAGTCCCTTCATTTTCCAGTATTCATGGGCTTTAAGAGCTTCATGAACAATTGCTATATCCTCTACCCGGCTAATGCTTACTAAAACAATTGGGAGATCTCCTGATATGCCATAAGCCCAAAGCCCTGATTGCCCTTTTTTATTTTCCTTAAGCATTTCCTCATATTTTCTTCTATGAGGGCTTAAGTAAAGAATGTGGGGAATCATATCCTGATAAACTTCTATTTCCTCAGCCTTCAGACCTAAATAAGAAGTTTCTATGATACTCCTTGTAAAAGCAAGATTTAAGGCTCTTTTAGTTGATGAAAGATCATAGTATTTTCTTGCCATATCTATTGCTTCTTTTCTACTATTGATCACAGAAGTGACAAAGGATACACTCACTGTTTTTCCAGGGATGATCTTTACTCTTCTTCTAAGGCTCATAATAGGATCAAGTATGGGACCTGTTGTATTCGTAAGGGAATTTGTAAAAGCAAAAGAATTACCTATATTCCTTCCTCTACCAATGAAATTTCCTCGATTTGTTTCATATTCTAAATTACCAAGGGTTTCTCCCTCCACCGCCATAGTGTGGCACATCCATATGCTATTCTTTTCTTCAAGTCTTGGTCTTCTTGAAGCAATAAGACTATCATATTCAAGAATTGCTTCTGTTCTAATAAATAAATTACTGAATGCTGGATGGGCCATATCAGCAGCTTGTGGTGCTAAAACCGTTTCAAAATAACTAGTAAGCTCCATTACAACCGGTTCATTTCCATGGTTTGTAAGGGTTATTTTTCTGATTTCTGCATCATCTTCTGAGGATACAAAAATTTCTGTATGGGTATCAATATTATCATCTGTTCTCATAAAGGCTGCCTGATCAAGAGAAAATTTTACTTCATAACCATCTGGCTCTATATGAATGGGATCAAATATAGACCCATATACTTTGTTTGTATTTAAATTTTTTAAGAAAATATAGTTTCCATGTTTTCCTGTAAGACTATCTTCTCTCCATCTAGTAACCTGTATTTTTTCCTTCTTGCTGTATCCACTGCCTCCATCTGTAACCATTACAGAATATCTTCCATTAGATAGAATATGGCATCTAGGAAGTCTACCATCTATATCCCTATATTTTCTAACTACATAAATATCTTCTTTTTTAGGTTCCTCTAAAGGCTCTATTGCTTCCTTATATTGTTTTGTAATAAGCACTCTTACAGGAGTTTTTTCTTGAAGTAATACTTCTGCTGATTTCATCACAGGGTCCATATGAAATCTCTTTTGCATGATATTTTCATTTAAATAATTATTAAGAGCTAGTAGCCCCATACCTTGATGGTGTGCCATAAAGCTTTTGATGACCCCCTTTTTCTTTCCAAAGGGCAATCGCTCTGGTGTATAATCTATTGCTTCATAAAAACCATAATTTCCTTCTACGCCATCCTCTATTAATCTTTTTATGTTCTTCATTGATCCTTTTCCATCAAAAGAAAGAGCCAAAAGGGTTGAATATGGCGAGATGACCATATCATTAATGAGTCCTCTTTTGAGTCCTAGATCGGGTACTCCAAAAGCTTTATATTGATAGTTCAAATTGATGTCAAAGGCATAATACCCTGATTCTGAAGTTCCCCAAGGAACATTTCTCTTTTCTCCATACTTTTTCTGGGCCTTTATAACCGTCCCATAGGTTTCATCCATTAATGTATTTGTATAATTTTTCATCACTAAGGGAGGCATGAAATATTCAAACATGGTTCCTGTCCATGAAACCAAACCTCTATATCCATCTACAATGGACAACGCTCTTCCTAATTTTGACCAATGCTTTTTAGGTACTTCTTTTCTTGCAATGGCTATATAACTAGTAAGTCTTGCTTCTGAAGCCAATAAATCATAGTAGGAATCTACCAAATTTTCATCTTTTACATTGTATCCTATGGAGAATAGATTTTGTTTTTGATCATACAACTCAGTAAAATCTGTATCTTCTACTATTTTTTCTATTCTTTTGATAAGATCCTTTATTTGTGCAATCTTTTGCTCAACATGTTCATTAGCAATAAATATTCTATTTTTTAGCTGTATGAAAGCTTGTTGATTGTTTTTCTTTAAAATTTTGTTAAGATCTTTAAGAATATCTTTATAAAGAGTATTTAACTCTATTAAGGATAACTCTCCATTAATACGATCTACCTGTTCTTTTAATTTTTTATATTCTTCAACTTCTACCCTTGCATCTACGAAGAATAAATTTATTTCTTTGTTTAACTCATTCATCATAAAATGAAATTTTTCGTTCCATCCTGTTATATTGTTGGTTTTTTCAAATCTTTGAAATAATTCTTTCCATTCTTTTAACTCTAATTTTTCTTTTTCCAGAAAAAAGTCTATGGTCTCTACGTTTTGTTTTTCATTTGTTAACGCAACCGTATCTTTTATCCCTAATAATACAGCTTTATCCAGAATAGGTTTTTTAAAATATTCTAAAAGACCTTCCTTTAATGTAATCATATATCCAATAAAATTTCCGCTATCAACCGTTGAAACAAAGAAGGGTCTTAATACTTCTAAAGTTTTGGTATCATACCAATTATACAGATG
This sequence comes from Crassaminicella profunda, assembly GCF_019884785.1. Lineage (GTDB taxonomy): Bacteria > Bacillota > Clostridia > Peptostreptococcales > Thermotaleaceae > Crassaminicella > Crassaminicella profunda. Next base: position 457,617 of record NZ_CP082326.1, on the reverse strand, counting down.
GCCTTTCCATGTTTCTAACCTTTCAATAGTAGACAATGTCTTTTCAATACGTTCTACCATTTCAATGGTTGAAATATACCCAAAATCTCTAGCAGATAAAGTAGCTAACAGTAAAAATCCAATATTAGTTGGAGATGTCCTATGGGCTACTCCATTAGGTGGGTCTTCTTGATAATTATCAGGAGGAAGAAAGTGATCCATTTCTCCTGCAAAATCTTCATAATAGCTCCATGTCTTTCTTGCTAACCTTCTTAATACAGATGAGTCTTCATGGTCTAATTGTACCTTAATCATATTTTCTTTACTTACCTTATATGCAATAACAGGAGATAGTGCCCATATAAGACTTATTGGAAGGGCGTATACTAAATTGTTCGGTGATACCACTCCAACAAAAATGATAAGAAAAAGTGCCATAATAATAGCAACCTTCATTCTCTTTATGAAGCTTAATGTATCATTTTTTAATTTTTTCTCTACATCTGCTGCCGTAACCCATTCTAATAAGTTTTTCTTGGAAATATATACACGATATAAGGTTCTGACAATACCATCTACCATCATGAAGGCATGATAGGGTAAAAATATAAAATTTAATAATGTTTGGTAACAAACAGCCCTAAAACCATATATAAGATTTCCATTGGTTCTTTCCATTGCCGTTCTATAATATTTGTTCATCATACAATTGAAACATTCCATCAAACAAGGAAACAATAGGGTAAAACTAGCAAATCCCACCCAAACAAAAGATTTCCCAGGAAAAACGGTAAGTCCCAATATGAACAAAAGTAAAAGACTTAGAGAAGTGAGACTTCTTCTTAAATTATCAAGTACCTTCCACTTAGAAAGCTTAGATAGTGGATTATTCACTACTTTTCCCATTCTATTTTCTATTTTAGGAAATAACCATCTAATCAGCTGCCAATCTCCTCTAATCCATCTATGTAGTCTCATGATAAAGGAATTGTATCTTGATGGATAGCCATCAATCAGTTCAATATCTGTAGTAAGAGCTGTCCTTACATAGCTTCCTTCTAATAGATCATGACTAAGTACTGTATTATCTGGTATCACACCACTTAAAATCTCATTGAATAATGAAAGATTGTATATTCCTTTTCCTGTAAAGATTCCTTCTCCAAATAAATCTTGATATACATCTGAAGTAGCTGTAGTATACGGATCAATTCCTCCCTGTCCTGCAAAAACTCTTGTAAATGTAGATTTACTCGCACTTTCCACATCCACTCCAATACGAGGCTGAATTAATCCGTACCCTTCTTCAACGATTCCTTTTTCTTTATTTAAGACGCCTTTATTGAGTGGATGAGATATGGTTCCAATGAGTTTCTTTGCTGTATCTATAGGAAGATTGGTATCTGCATCTAAAGTAATAATATATTTAATTTTTCCTACAATATGAGATAAATCTCCTGAAATAACATTATAGGAGGTATCTTTTGATCCTGTAAGAAGTTCATTAAATTCTACTAAAGCACCTCTTTTTCTTTCCCAACCCATCCATTTTTGTTGTTTTTCACTAAATTGCCTGTATCTATGAAAGTAAAAAAATCTATCTAATCCATTAGCGTATTTATGGTTTAATTTTTTGATTCCTTCTAATGCCTTATGAATAAGGAGTTCATCATTAGGCTGAATCTGAGTATCTGAATCTTTGAAATCTCCTGCTACTCCAAAGTATATATTTTTATCCTTATTCCCTAAATAATATACTTCTAGCTTTTCAAGGAGATCTTCTAAAACTTTTTCATTTGGAACCAATGTAGGTATGACTACCATTGTAGTGGCATCTTGTATAACACCTTCTTTATATTCCAGCTTCGGTAAAAATGCTGGTGTAAATTTATATGTAACCATCCAATTTACTATTGTTACAGCAATATCACTAGCAGGAATCAAACTAATTGTTCCTGCTAATAAGCTTAACAATATATGATTAGAAGACCTATACGCATAGTATCCTAATAATAAAGCAAGACATCCTGTTATGACCATAATCGGTACTACATATACAGAAATAGGATAATCATGGAAATAGTTTTTTGATTTTTTATAGTTTAGCTCTCTTAATAATTTTTTTCTCCCTTGATCTACAATGTAATAGCCTACATGCTTTATTTTATCCTTGTCATCTAATATTTCAGCATTTTTTGCATAGCTAATAGCAGTTCTTGCAACTTTTGTTTCCGATGTATTGCACATCTTAGCAATCTTTTCAATTTCATGTCGATAATAGTTTCTCGATGAAAAATCCATTGCACCATAAATATTTAAAGGGTCCCCCCTTAATATTTCTTCAACCTTAGATAAAGACTCAAATATGTCATTCCAGTCTAATTTTGAAACAATATTCAAGCTAATAATGGCATTTCCTATAGATATTTTTCTTGCTGCTTGATCTTTATGCTCAAGTTCTATTACTTGATTCATAGATGTATCAAATTCCATTAATTTTTTTTCAATGATATCAATTGCCTGTCCTGATTCAATTCCTGTGGTTCTAAGCTTTTTTAAAAGATGTTCGATATAAGAAGGACTTAATAAATCCATATTTTCAAAATCTCTTTTTATATCCTCTAAAAGAGTTTCTTGATTTCTTCCTTTAAGTCTTTCAACCTTTTTCCATTGTTCTTGATTTTCATATATTTTTTCACTAATATTTCGTATTTTTTCAACAAGAGCAAGACGAATCATCAAAGAAAGAGCCCAAATTTCCCCGATAGTAAGAACCTTATGAGATTGATAAGATTTTATAAAATTCACTAATAAAGTTTCATCCAATCTCCCATCAGTATGAGAAACCAACTCAAGAGCTATGCTATAAACTCTTGGATAGCCCTTGAGATATCCATTATCTAGAATATGTAGCTTTAAAAATTTATCCTTTGTAACGTTTTGTCTAATAACCTGAACTTGTTCCTCTATTTTATAATAGTTATCTAGAAGCCATTCAGAAGCAGGTGATAAGTCATTTCCTTTTTTTACTTCTTCATTGAGTCCTGCATAAATAGAGGAAATTGTTTTAAAGTTATGATTGAGCCTAGACCAAAGCAATCTAATATTCCCACGTTTTTTTGCTATAACATGTGACTTTGCAATCTCTATAGCATGTTCGTTTAATTCCTCATTGTTTAGCAAAACATCTTTCATTTCTATTTTTTCATCATTCTCTATTCTATAATTTTTTTTGAGGAACATATCCCTGTATCCCTCCATCTATTTTTTCTACTTATTTTTTAATATATTCTCTACCTTTTGACTAAACTGCGTTGAAAGTTCTTGTGCATATTCTTCTGAAAATCCTTCTGTATAAACATTAAATACAGCTCTTTCACTATCAGGCAGAATAAGAGCCCATCCCTTATCATCATGAATTTTTACACCTTCAAAAAGTTCCATATTTTGGTTGCGATGATTAACAATAATTTCTTTAATTACTCTTCCCTTATCTTGCCAATCACATGCAATTTCTTTTTTTATAAGATGAAAATTTGGAAGTTCATCTACCAAATCCTTCAAGCTACAATCTTTACTGATTAAAAAATCAATAATCTTTCCGGCTGCCAAAACAGCATCGTAATTCAAAATATATTGTAAATGCATATTTTCGCTATTATCACCATTTAACATTTCCTTCATCCTATAGCTAGGAGCTGTTTTTGTTCTTATGATTTTCGCTTGAAAAGATTTAGCCATTTGGTCAATGACTTTTGGCGCTGTATATGGAACAATAATTTCTTTGCCTACGCCAAGTTTTAATAATATCTGAGTAACTAAAAGGGTATACCTTTCTCTATCAACAATCCTTCCTTCCTCATCAATCAATATAATATTTTCTCCATTACTGCTTAGAATCATTCCAATACTACCTTTATTTTTCTTGATCTCAAGGGATAAATCGTCTATATATTCATTTAAATTTTTATATTTATGTAGACCATATTCACATTGTACTTGACACCCTATAGATTCAAAAAAAGATTCAGCTAAATTTAAAACATTTTTGCACTCTGAACTGATAATAACTTTAGGATTTTTCCTCTTAATTTTAGATAAATCACTCATAAGCTTTATGCCATTTTGCATATACAAAGATGAAAAATTATCAATATGCATGACACTTTTTACATTTTCAACGTTACATCTTTTAAAATCATCTCTATTGAATAAATTTTCTATTTTTCTTTCCGTATTTCTATCTATATTTGCACCATTTTTATCTACAAATTCAATATGTGCTAAATCTTTTTGAAAAGAGTCCAAACGAATGTGAATACCACCATCTGCATCATAATGCCTTACACCAAATCGATTCATAGGCATAGAAGCATCTTTTAGATGAATGACTCCTGCACCGGTTGAAAGAATCCCTGATATAAAAGAATTTTTTATGATATCACATGCATTAGATTTATCACTACTTACAACGATTGTAGCATCACTTTTTAAATTTGAAGCAAAGGAAGAACCAAGTCTTGAAGCAAATTCTGGCGTAATATCTATATTGATATCTCCAGATATGTCCTTGTACCCAAAAATAGTTTTGGTCTGTTTTGTTCCCCATACAAGATTTTGATGAACAATGGTATCTTCCTCAATTTTTTTATCTGGCCAAATTTTTATATTTGGTTTTACAATAACACCATTAGACAAGACACTTCCACTTCCTACAGCAGAATGTTCATAGATATTTACACCATTTTTTATTTGTGTATTGCTACAAACCGTTGCACCGCTTAAATGGGTATTGCCCCCTACCTTGATATTTTTCCACAATATACTTCTTTTTAAAGTAGTTTCTTTTCCTATTTCACAATTTTCTCCAATAATCGTAAAAGATTGAATGGCTGCATTACTATGTATTTTGGAGTTTTTTCCAATAAAAACTGGAGGTGATAACTTTACATCTTCTCCTATGGTTACACCTTCATCTATCCAAACTTCTTTTTCAAATTCTTTACAATCTAATTTAAATTTCACTTTTCCTTCCAATATATCAAATTGGGTTTTCATATAAGAGGTCAAATCTCCAATATCATTCCAATAATCATCCATAACGTAGCCATACATAGGTACTTGATCCTTTAATAATTTTGGAAAGAGATCTTTACTAAAATCAAATTTGTCCCCTTTTTTATAATAATCTAACACTTCAGGCTCTAATATATAAATGCCTGTATTCACCGTATCACTAAATACTTCACCCCAGCTTGGCTTTTCTAAGAATCTAATGATTTTTCCCATCTCATCTGTAATGACTACACCATATTCTAATGGAACAGAAACTTTTTTTAGTACCAATGTTGCTTTTGATTTTTTATTTTTATGATACGCTATTGCTTTTTTTATATCTATATCTGTCAAAGCATCTCCACTAATTACAATAAATGTATCATCTAAAAATTCTTCTGCATTTTTTACACTTCCTCCTGTTCCAAGAGGGATATCTTCTATGAAATAATTCAGATGAACCTTCCATTCTTCTCCTTCTCCAAAATAATCCGTTATGACTGAAGGAAGATAAGCCATTGTAACAGCTATATCATCAATCCCATATTTTTTTAATAATTCAATTGAATATTCCATTACAGGTTTATTGAAAATAGGAACCATTGGTTTTGGAATCCCACAAGTAAGAGGTCTTAATCTTGTTCCTTTTCCACCTGCCATAATTACTCCTTTAATACGAACCACTCCTTTTCTAAAATGTCTAGAAGCACTAACTGTATGTGGAATGCTCTATTATTTATCATTTCCAAAAAAATACCGATTATTTAAGTTATTAATACTTAGACATGTTAATTATTATATTCAAGGAGCATCATGAATATTCACTTTTTCATAAAAAAAAAGACCATATACTTAAAGTATATGACCTAATTTATCTATTTTACCCAAGGAATTGGATCTGTAGGGCTTCCATTTTTCCTCACTTCAAAATGAAGATGAGCACCAGTAGACCAACCTGTACTACCACATTTTGAAATAGTTTGACCTCTTTTTACTTTTTGTCCTTCCCTTACAACAAGCTTAGAGTTATGACCATATAAGGTTATAATCCCACCACCATGATCAATCATTACTGCTTTTCCATAAGCACCATACCAACCTGCTTTTATAACAGTTCCATCTCCTGCAGCTACAATACGCTTTCCGTATTTAATCCCTATATCTATTCCTGTATGCAATTTCTTTCTCTTAAGAATTGGATGAATTCTATATCCATAAGGAGATGTAATTCTTGTATATCCAGGCGCTGGCCAAGCCAATTTTCCACCTATATATTTTCCTCCTGATTGTTTTCTTCTAATCTCTTCAGCAATTTTTTGTGCATAAGCATTCATTGCATCAATTTGCTTTTCTAGCTCTTTGCTATTCTTCTTCAAGTCTTCCTTGACGCTACGTATTTCACCTCTACTTACTTCTAACTCTTTTTGCTTACTATTCATATTTTTAAGCATAGCACTCATGCTGCTCTTATGACTTTCTAGTGTTCTTTTCTTTGTATTGATTTCATCTCTTTGTTCTTTCATATAAGCTAGTAAATCCATATCCTGATGAAATATTTTTTTGAGCATATCTAAGTTAGATAAAAGGTCTGTAATACTTTCTGAGTCAAGAAGTACTTCTGCATATCCAATATCTCCATTTTTATACATTACCTCTAACCTAGCATTTAATGTATCATTTTTATTATCAATATTATTTTCTGCTTGTACTAACTCTTCTTTTGCCTTAGTAATTTTCTTTTTTGTCTTATTCATCTCTACATTGATATCATCTATTTCTCTTTCTGTTTTATCAATCTTTCTATCTAATTCGTTTATTTGAGCATTAATGCTTTTTTGTTTCTTTTTATTAGCATTCAATTCTCTTTGTGCTTGATTAATCTGATTGTTTACTTGATTAAGTTTATTCTGATCACTCGTCCCATTTAATGCAAAAGTATTTCCTGTAATGAGTAAAGATAGGGTGGTTACCACCACAACAAATAATCTTTTGTATTTTATTTTCATTACCTAATTCCCCCTAATAACTTTTATACTTCTAAGAATTTTCTCATGGAGAATATACTTCCTAAAGCACCAATTCCCATACCTAACACGATGAAAATAATAGCTGTATTTTCAATAAATACAGGTGCTGGAATCATATATGCTGAAATCATCACATACAACTTTTGTGTGATAAAATCAAATATACGTTTATAACTAAAGCCAACAATGAAAAGAGCAATCAATGATCCCATTAATCCTAACAACACTCCTTCTATTAAAAAAGGCCATCGAATAAACCAATTGGTAGCACCTACATATTTCATAATGTTAATTTCTCTACTTCGTGCAATAACCGTTAGTTTAATGGTATTTCCAACAACAAACATGGAAATAAGTATTAAAATACCAATCACAATAATTCCTGCCAACCTTATGAAATTGGTAATCTTTAAAAGTTTTTCTACAATATCTTTATAATATTTTACCTCGTCTAATCCTTGCAATCCCTCTACTCGACTGACTACATAATCTGCATAGGATATATCCTTTAGCTTAATAATATATGAATTGGGAAGAGGATTTTTCTCAAGTCCTTCTAAAAGATACCCGTTTTCTCCCCACTTTTTTTTCATATTTTGTAAAGCTTCTTCCTTAGATAAAAAATCCACATATTCTATGCCATCGATTCCTTTAATAAGCCCCCCCATGTTTTCTATTTGGCTCTGTGTTAAGTCATCTTTTAAATACACTTGTATAGAATCAAACTGTCCTTTTGCTGTTTCTGCCAAACTGTTTATATTTAATACAATCATAAATACAATCCCTAAAATCATTAATACACAAGTAATAGACACTACAGATACCGTCCCCATAATACGATTGCGCCAAAAACCTTTAAATCCTTGTTTGACCATATAGGATATGGTTCTAGTTTTCATAGCCATACACACCCTTCTTATCATCTCGCACAATTTTACCACATTCTATTGCAATAACCCGTTGCTGCATCATATCTACTATTTCTTTGGCATGTGTAGCCATAACAATGGTTGTTCCTCTTCGATTAATTTGTTTCATAAGCTTCATAATTTCCCATGCTGTATCTGGATCTAGATTTCCTGTAGGCTCGTCTGCAATTAAAACAGATGGACTGTTTACAATGGCACGGGCAATGGAAACTCTCTGCTGTTCTCCCCCTGAAAGCTCATGGGGATACATTTTTGCCTTTCCACTAAGACCTACCATAGCAAGAATTGTTGGAACTTGTCTTCTAATTTCCTTTGGAGTAGCTTCAATAATCTCCATAGCAAAAGCTACATTTTCATAAACTGTTTTATTTGAAAGAAGCCTAAAATCTTGAAAAACCACACCTATTTTCCTTCTAAGCTCTGGAATCTTTCTTGTGCTAAGTCTTGTAATATCCATCCCATGAATACTGATTTTTCCTTTTGTTGGTTCTATTTCTTTCAATAATAATTTAATAAAGGTTGATTTTCCTGCACCACTAGGTCCTACCACAAAGGCAAAATCTCCCTTTTCTATGTGTATACTTATATTTGAAAGAGCTCTGACACCTTTTCCATACTCTTTTGTAACATTTAAAAATTTTATCACCTTTATCAACTCCTAAAGTTATATAATTCTACATATCCTTCTACATTTCCTCTATCCTTTTATTATAAATTTCTGGTTCATTTGGCTTATTTCTTCAAAAAAATATAAACTTCTGAGTCTATTATATTATTTTTTTTTGTAATTTCCAAATCCTATTCCTCTTTTTATTTTTAATTTTTAACATTTTTGGTATAATTATTTTAAAATAGCTTATCTTTCAACAATTAAATCAATGCTATTCTCATTTATTGTTGTTTTTCTAGCCCTATAAACCAAATATAATTATTCCTAAAAATAACCTTCAAATTTTTAAAGGTTATTTTTAATAAATATTAAATATTATCACTATATGACTTGTTTTGTTATTAAATCTATCATTTACTCTATCTATTTTTTTAAAGATAAAATCAAAGTTCATAGGAGGGGTTCGTATGGATAAAAAAAAGATTCGTCAAAAAATATTAGAAAGCAGAAAATCACTTTCTAATGAGATGATTTGCTTAAAAAGTACAAATATTTTTCATAAATTAAAAACTTTAGACTTATACAAAAATGCAAAAAACATCATGATTTACATGGATTTTAGAAATGAAGTGAAGACTCATTTAATCATTAAAGATTTACTATCTTCAAATAAAAATGTTATCCTGCCTATCAGTGTTCCAAAAACAAAAGAAATGATTTTATCCAAGCTTTTAGATCCAAAAGAAGAACTTACAAAAGGGACTTATGGTATTTTAGAACCAAAAAAAGAATATATCAGAAAAGTCAATAAAGCTATTTTAGATTTGATTATTGTTCCTGGAGTAGCCTTTGACAGAGAAGGGTATCGGATTGGATATGGTGGCGGTTATTATGATCGTTTTTTAGATAAACTTTCAAAAGATATTCCATCAATTGGTCTAGCCTTTGATTTACAAATCATTGATCAGGTTCCTAATGATTCTTTTGATTATCCAGTTGATTTTATCATTACAGAAACCCAAATCTTTTCATGTAAATAGGGCAGCTACTCTGCCCTATTTGTTTTTTTCCTTTTCTTTTTCTTTTGATTCTTTTGCCCATCTTTTGAAAAGGCTTGAAGCTTTTTACTCACAAGATGATACACAGTTCCTTCTTCATAAGTACCATCTTTCTTTTTATCATCTGCCTTTTCGTCTGTTAATACTTCAATTCCTTCTTCTATTGTCTTTACAGCATAAATATGAAACATTTCATTTTCAACTGCTTGGATGACTTCATCCGCAAGCATTAGATTTTTCACATTTTGATGGGGAATCATTACTCCTTGTTTTCCTGTCAAACCCTTTAATTTACATACTTTAAAGAATCCTTCTATTTTTTCATTAACCCCACCAATAGGTTGAATTTGTCCTCTTTGATTAACGGAACCAGTTACTGCAATATATTGCTTTATAGGAACCTCTGATAGACTTGAAAGGAGTGCATAAAGCTCTGTACTAGATGCACTATCTCCATCTACGCCTGAGTATAATTGTTCAAATACAATACTGGCTGATAAAGACAATGGCCTTTCTTGAGCAAATTTTTGTCCAATATATCCATTTAAGATGAGTACGCCCTTATCATGAATACTTCCACTCTTTTTTACTTCCCTTTCTATATTAACAATACCACTCTTTCCTCTAAATGTAGCAACTGTAATTTTACTTGGTTTTCCAAAGCTATATTCCCCTGTTCCTGTAACAGCTAGTCCATTGATTTCTCCGATTTTTTCTCCTTCTACATCTAGTAAAAGACTTCCGTCCTCAAACATTTGGAGGATTTTTTCTTCATATTTATTGTTTCTATATTTCTTCTCACTGATGGCTTTTTCAATATGTTCAAGCTTGACAACATTTGAATCCATCATTTCTGCAAAACGATCTGCTTCATATAAAATTTCAACCACTTGGTTAAACCTAGAGCTAAGCTTGTTTTGATCATCTGCAAGCCTTGAACTATATTCAATCATTTTTCCCACAGCACTTCTATCAAAATGCATAAGGCCCTCTTTTTCACAATGGGTTGCAATAAATCTAGCCATTTTATAGATATTTTCATCATTTCGATCCATCTCAATGTCAAAATCAGCCATAATTTTAAATAATTTTTTAAAATCCTCATCATAGTAATAAAGCATAGAATAAGTATATGGATCTCCTATTAAGATCACCTTTATATCCATAGGTATGGGCTGGGGCTTTAATGTTGAGGTGACTACATATCCTACCTGCTTATCTAGCCCTTCAATATTGATTTTATTTGTTTTTAAAGCACGTTTTAATGCATTCCACGCAAATGGGTTTGTGAGTAAATCCTTAGCTTGTAGGATTAAATATCCTCCATTAGCTTGATGAAGGGCCCCTGGCTTTATTTGTGTAAAATCTGTTTTCATCACACCTAATTCATTTTTATACTCAATTCTACCAATCAAATTATAATAGCTTGGATTGGTTTCATTCACAATAGGTGCACCTGTTTTTTCACTATGATCAATAAAAAGATTTACTAGATATCTATCAAAGAAAGTTTCTGATGATCTTTGTAACATTGCAAAGGGATTCTTCATCTCTTCATTTTTTTCCCCTTTAAACTTACTGATGTGCTCAATAATATCTTCTTTTAGATTTTTTAAATATTCTATCACACATTGTCTCTCTTCAAATTTTTTCTTCACTTCATTCATATGAAAAGTGACTACATCTAAGGACATTTTTTCATCTAATGCTTTTACATTGTTTCTATATTCTTCTTCTAAGGTTCTGAGCTTATTAAATACATCAATGGTTTCTAAACTGAGTTCATTAGAATTTTTTCTTAATTCTTCTAGTTCTTCAGGATTTAAATTTTTATATTCTTCCTCACTCATGGCACGTCCATCTTTTAAAGGTATGCTAATTAATCCTTTTTCTGATTGATCAAAAATGAAACCATATTTTTTCCCCATTTCATTTAAGGCATCGATGATTTCTTGAGAATAATTTTGATATTGTTGTCTCAATACACTTTTTTGATTTTCATATTCTTTACTTGTAAAAACCTTAGGAATTTCCTTTCTAAGTAACTCAATCATGTTTGCTATATCTTTTTTTAAAATTTTTCCTGTACTACTCATTACATGTAAAACAATGGGACTATCTGGATTCTTAAAATTATGTACATAAAGCCAATCATCTGGTATTTCCTTGCTTTCTGCCTTTTTTTCTGTAATAGCCAAGGCATAACTATTCCTTCCCGTTCCACTTTGACCCGATACAAATATGTTATATCCCTTTTTCTTAATATCTAGTCCGAATTCTAATGCTTTTGCTGCTCGTCTTTGACCGATAATTCCTTGCAATGGATAAAGATCTACCGTTGAATTAAAATCAAAACAATTCATATCACATTTATTTTTTAGTTTTTCTATAGGTACTTCATATTTTTCAATCATTCATCAAACCTCCCTATCTTAGTTTATATTTATATATACCCACTTATGTATATAGATAAAATTTAGTTTTGTAATTTTTTGATTTTATAGATTGATTTTATGATGAATCCTTCTACAAAAATTTAAAAGGTTAGCATTTGGCTAACCTTTTTTAGAAATCTCTTAATTTACTTTTATATTCTCTTCCTGTATAATCTTGAACAATAATTTGTATTTTAGGATGATCTTCCAATTCACTGTATGTCATATTTTTAAATAAATCATTAAATTTAAATGTATTCTCATATTCCCACGTGTCTATATCCCCATGTCTATATTTTTTTTTAGCAATATCTGTTAGATTTATGGTTTTTATTACTTTCCCTTCATAATAAATATTTGCTTTTGCTCTTTTTATTTTAAGTGCTTCTAAACCACGGTAAAAATTTTCAATCCTTGCATAAACTTCTATTTCTGAATGACTCATACTTGGAAAATACGCCTCAAAATCCATTCGATCCATTAATTCATCATATAAATTGATATTCATCAGTTTTTCCGTTTTTTTGCTATTACTATTTTCTGCAACTACCTGAAATTGATAATTTTTATCGTAAAACAGATTTACTTCTCCTTTATAATTTAATCCATCCACAGGAATAGGTTCTAGCTTATTCCATTTTTCTACTTGTCTATTATTTTCTTCTCCATATAACACATACACTTTATCATTTTTCCCTAGTTCTCTAAATGTCCAATTGAAAGTAATCTTTGCTTGTTCAAATTTATTTTCTACATTGAAAAGATCATAATCTTTATCAACAATCCACATATGCTCTTTTCTAATATCTGCAAGGGTCTCTCTAATATTACTATCAATACTACCAAAGCTTCCATGTAAATGATTAATAGATGATTTTACGCTAGACAGGGTATTTTGAAGTTCTTGTAGCTTGTAACCTGTTCTAATATTTAAAACAAGCAAGACAGCAATTGCTATTGTCATTACCACTTCTTTTTTCTTCATTTTTTCTCTCCTTTTTTTTAATAAATCTATAGATGAACAGCATCAAAATCAAAAATATATTATAAGTTTATTTTATCTTCATTTATTAAAATCATAGAAAAGCAAATGCAAATTACTTCTATAAGTATAGCATAACGAGATGCCACATATTAACATTTTTTGGTTCCTATCTACATTTTCACTATTTATATAGTTCTTCAATGATCTAAACCCTATCATTCTACCAGTATTAAATTTATATTCCTTCATAAAGCTGCTATATTCTTAAATAAATGATTTAATGCTATTTTCAAAAAAATACTGCAAGTCTTAAATGACCTGCAGTACTTTTTTATTTAATTCCTGCTGCTATTTTTATATTTTTTTGATGTTCCCAGTCTATTTCTCCATCCTTATGTCTTGTACTATTTAAAAAGTGAAGATCCATATGTCCATCAAAATTATTGTTTGTTATATACTGAATACTATGAGGCGTAGTTGCTGCTGATGCTGCAATTTTTCTTCCATTATATTCAACAATCACAGGACGTCTTTCCCAGCTAAAAACGCCTCCCCAAACTTCTTTCATAATAGCTGTATCTATTTTTGTTAATGGCTCACAGTCTGCATGATTTGCTCCTATGGTTCTTTTCATTTTCCATCTCTTCCCTGTTGCAAAATCAATTAAAGTGAATTCTGCACCAATAGGAACAACATATTGAGCCCCTGTCCACCAATCCAAGTTTTCTCCATACTTAGCCCCAGGTGTAGCTTTTACAGGTACATGGTGAACAGGGATTTTAATCACATCTCCAATATTCAACCATTCCTTTTCGTTCATATTATTTGCTTTTAATATCTCTATCATAGGTACACCATATTCAATAGATAGCTTCCAAGGATCATCTCCTGATTTTACTGTATAATTCATATAAGTTACATAAGGTTCTTGATTATTCTGATTGATACTATCATTATTTGTTTCATCGCTACCTTTATTCATATTACTTTCTATATTACTACTATCGGTACCATTGCTAGAAGGTATTTTCACCTTGTCTCCAATATTTAGCCATGTATTTTCATCAGCTCCATTATATATTAGTAATTCTTTAAAATTCACTCCATATTTTTGACTAATGGTCCAATAAGTATCTCCTGATTGCACAGTATGAATGGTCTCTTTCACAGGAATAATCAAATTCTGTCCTGGATAGATGATTGTATTTTCATCCATATCATTCGCTTCCAATAAGGCCTTTGTACTTACCCCATGTTCATAAGCAATTTTCCAAAATGCATCACCACTCTGTACGGTATATGTTTGTCCATGAGTAATACCAATACTTCCTAAAAAAAGAGTTGTTCCTAAGGTACAAGAAATAAATATCTTTTTTAAATTCATCCTAGCGTTCCTCCTGTCAAGTTATGTTAACCTTCTCCAGTTTACATAATTCGACATAATCCTTTAAAATCATCTATGTAAATAATGGCAATGGCCTGTATCTAAGGATACAGGCCATTGCCAATTTATACTTTAATCGTTATATTTTACTTTTAATTCTATTTTGTCTGGTAAATCCGTTAAATCTGTCTTTACTACAACAAAGGGATATGTAATAACCTGGGTAACAATATCCCCTGGTTTTGGATCTTTAAAGGTCGTATAAACAACCACCTTTGTTTGATCATCTATCTTTACTTTCTCAATGCCATCTATTTGAATCGCATATCCACCAGTAGGCTTTTCTCCTCTTGTTGCAATAACAAATATTTCTCCATCTACTTTACACGCCAGTGCTCTTTCTAAACTTTTGTATCTTGGCAATATTTCTTGAATCTTTTGTGGGATTTGTTCCTCGCTTAATACTTCAAAAGGCACGCTATCATCATCCTTTACAAAATATTTAACAGCAAAAATCGCTGCTATAATGACCATCATCACAATAGCTACAATCAAAATTTTCTTCCAATTTAGCCTCTTAAGATTAAGTTTTCCTCTCACTAGACTCCCCCCTTTTTACCTCTATATATACTAAAGCTTATTCCAAAAGGGGTACAAATATTCTAAAGGAATTTGGATATATTATTTTTAAGATAACTTTTTTATGGTATTATTAAATTATTAGAATAATTCGTCAATTTAGAACAATTAAAAAGGAGTTGATTTTTTTGCTACTACACTTAAATGAAAAATTTGAAGAACACTTTTTTATTGGTCTATATCTTTTCTTTACAAATCTAATCATCATCGCGTTATTCCACTTCACAAACATTTCCATTTATAAAAATATACTGAGTTTTTCAAATATGTTATTTACCATGTTATGTGTCTTTTTTACTTATAAAGATCTTAAAGAATTAATAGATGTATCTTCTAATCTTTCTCATTTAAACAAACTCTTAGATTTAACTATTCTCTTTCTATTTATTACCTGTTTTTTTAATAGCATTTTATTATTTCACAACCAGTATTCATTAATCAAAAATATTTCATTTGTATTTTCTTGTATGGCTCCATTGTATTTATTCTTTGTGTTTTTATCATTTCATCTATTTTTTCGTTATCGAAATTTACATATTACCTCTCTCAATATTTATTTTTCTAGCCTTGTTATTTATGCTTTATTTTCTGCCATGTTCTTGATTCCCTCTATAGCAAATTTGTTTTTTTCTATTTCTTATCTTTCTTTAAGCTTTGTATTTTCAGATTTCTTCAACTAAAAAAACACATAAAAATAAGGCAATGAAATCTTTCATTACCTTATTTCTACTTAAGCTTTCATAGGAACAGTTTCTATAACAATCTTATTATTTTTTTCTTGAACCCAATCCATAACTTTTTCAATGGATTTTGTATCCACAATAATTTTTCTACCTAAATATTGTTGTACACAATGTAGGATAGTTTTATCCCCTATTTGTTCAATTTTTAAATGGGTCATATTTTTAAAATAGATGACCTGTTCATGTTTCATCCAAAAACATGTTGTATCCATTTTGATTCCTTCTGAAATAATATTTACTTCTTTTTTATATGTAGAAAGATAAATAAGCAAACTTCCACTAATTATTCCAAAACATTCTTTTGCTAATACATTGACAATAATCAAGACTCCTCCAAATAATATTAACATTATTTTAACCCAAATACTTGTTTTTTTACCTGAATAAGTTTTTATTTTCATCATATCCTCACCTATTCAATCATTTATATTTTAAGCAGATACATTTTGATCTTTTTTTCTAAATATACCAAATCCAATATAAGCAAATATAATTGCTACAATAGGATTGATTAAATTCATGAAAGCAAATGGTAAATAGGAAAAAGTAGCAACTCCTAAAGTTGCTGATTGATAAGCACCACATCCATTCCATGGAAACATAGGAGACCAAAGAGTTCCACCATCTTCTAATGTGCGAGATAAAAACCTTCTTTCTAATCCCATCTTATCATAAACGGGTGCAAACATTCTTCCTGGCACTAAAATAGATAAATATTGGTCTGTCAATACAAAATCTGATACAATTCCAGTAATAATCGTAGCTACTACTAATCCTCCTACGGTTTTGATTCTTACAATAATTTTTTCCATGATTACTTCTGCAAAACGTGCTTTTTCTAAAATTCCTCCAAAGGCTAATGCAAATATAATCAAAGATATAGTCCACATCATGGAATCAACTCCACCACGAGTTAATAATTTATCTACAATAGCTACTCCTGTATCACTAGTATATCCATAATGAAAAGCAGAAAGGACATCTCCAATTCCCTTACCTTGAAAAATCATAGCCCAAATACCACCAACAATGGCTCCACCTAATAAAGAAGGAATAGCTGGAATTCTTTTTACAGCTGAGATAATAACGATAATAGGAGGTACTAAGATCCAAGGAGTAATATGAAATTGAGATAAAATAGTTTCTTGAATTAATTGAACTCTAGATGTATCAAAATCTCCTCCTCCAAATTTTAATCCAATAATCCCATAGATAATAAGTGCAATAATAAAACTAGGAATCGTTGTATACATCATAGCACCTACATGATCATAAAGATTCGTCTCTGCAGTAGCAGCTGCAACATTGGTACTATCTGAAAGAGGTGATAACTTATCTCCAAAATAGGCACCAGAGATAACCATACCAGCAGCTAATGCAGGATTTACACCTAAGCCTGCTGCAATTCCCATTAAGGCAATCCCAATAGTCCCTGATGAAGTCCAAGCACTACCAGTTGCTAGAGAAACAATAGCACAAAGAATAGCTCCTGTTACAAGAAAAATACTTGGAGAAATCAAGGCTAATCCATAGTATACCATTCCTGGAACAATTCCACCTAAAACCCAAGTCCCAATGAGCATACCTACAATCATTACAATGATTAATGCTTCAACAGCTCTAAAAATACTCTCAATCATTCCACTTCGAATATCATTCCAATCACATCCAACTTTTTTTGCCATAATAGCTGCAATTAAACATGCCATAACAATAGGTATATGAGGTTCTAACCCCCACTTCAATATGGTAACTACAATAATGATGGTCATTGACAATACAGGAACTAATGCTTCCCAAAACAATGGTTTTCGTTGCTGACTCATTTCTTTTTCCTCCTTTATTAAAAATAATTTCATATTATAACATATAAGTTATAATATATCTTATATGTTATAATATATCTTATATGTTATAATATATCGTATATGTTATATGTTGTCAATGATAAATACTTTGAAAAAATCTTTACTGAATTGAATAAAATAGTATAATTTGTTACAATTTGACTAGGGATTGCTAAATTTCAAAGGAGAATAAATCAATGAAACCACGTCGAAAGCCATCTTTACTAGAAGCATTCATACCCGTTTTAGGATTAGGACTTTTTTTAGTATTAGCATTATATGCATTTAACTTAGAACCTCATATTCCATTGGTTTTTGGATGTGTTATTGCTGCAATGATGGCACTTAGGCTAGGATATGATTGGACTGATATTCGATTAAGCATTTTACAAAGTGTCTATAGGGCTGTAGAATCCATTGTTATTATTCATATTGTAGGTATGCTCATTGGAACCTGGATTTCTTCAGGGACTATTCCTGCCATGGTTTATTATGGTTTGGATTTGATTGAACCTAAAATATTTTTAGTTACTGGTTGTATCATTTGTGCTATTGTTTCCTTTGCTACAGGAAGTTCATGGACTTCTTCTGGAACAGTAGGAGTTGCACTAATGGGCATTGCTTCTGGATTAAATATCAATCCAGCCTTGGCTGCAGGAATGGTCATCTCTGGTGCCTATTTTGGAGACAAATTATCCCCATTTTCTGATAGTTCAAACGTTGCGGCTGCCACTGCTGAAACCAACTTATATTCTCATGTTGGCTCTATGGTCTATACGACTTTGCCAAGCTTTTGTATATCACTCATGATCTATGCCATTGTTGGACTTCAATCTGTTTATGGAGAATTTGATTCAACTAGAGTAGAATTAATTCAAAATGCACTAATAAATCAATTTAATATTAAACCGATTGTCATGATTCCTGCTATTTTTATCTTTCTAGCAGCTATAAAAAAAATACACCCTATCCCTTCCCTATTTTTTGGTGCTCTTTTAGGAGGAATTTGGTCTATTATTTTTCAAAATCGTTCTTTAGAGGACGTTTTTTTAGTACTGCATTTTGGCTATCAATCTCATACAGGTATAAAAGTTGTTGACACGCTTTTAACCCGTGGAGGTTTTCATTCTATGATGTGGACTATTTCTTTGATTATATTTGCTTTAGCTTTTGGTGGTATTATGGAAAAAGCAAAATTAACAGAAGTATTATTAGAAGGGATTATTAGAAAGGTAAAAAGTATACCTGGTTTAATTGGAACAACCATTTTTACCAGTATCTTAAGTGATTTTATTTTAACAGATCAATATCTTTCTATTATTGTTCCTGGTAGAGCTTACGCCTTTTTATATGACCAAATGCACTTAGATAGAAGAGTTTTATCTCGAACATTAGAAGATGGAGCTACTTTATGGTCTCCACTCTGTCCTTGGAATGGATGTGGCGCATATCAGGCAGCAACTTTAGGGGTAGCAACCTTTTCCTACTTACCCTTTGCCTTTTTTAATTTAATTAATCCATTTCTTGCAATTTTTATGGCCTATATAGGATGGGGACTTTTTTATAATAAAAATATATTAGAAGAGGTAATAGAAAAGGAAGGATTAGATTTATAATAAATTATTCCGTAATAAACTTAATATCTAATTTCATATTCAAAGCATTGGCTACTTTCACTAAAAAATCTACAGATGGATTCATCCTTCCTGATTCTAATCGAGATATGGCCGATTGTTTTGTCCCAATAATCTCTGCTAATTCCTTTTGAGTAAGATTTCTTTCCTTTCTGTATCGAACGATTTCTCTTACTAACTTATAATTTAATTCATTATCATAAAGCTCACTTTTGCATCCTTGATCTTTTACTAACTCTTCTCTATACTCTCTCCACTTCATCCTAAAGAATCCTCCTTTCTTTGCTCATATTCAAGAGTCCGATTTAATGCAACCTCCAATTCCTCTTTTATATTCGTCTCTCGAACATTTCTAAATCCATGAAGAAAAATGAAATCCTTATCTTTTTTATTTAAAAAAATAAAATATAAATCTTTTTTCCCATAGGGAATCTTTAACTGCCATAGATTATGTTTTTTTCCAATTTTTTGTATATATGGACATCCTAATTTTATTCCATATTCTTCTAATAAATCAAAATAACGAATTATTTCTGCTTTTTCTCCTGATGTAAGATTCTCAATAAAGTCAATCACAGGATATTCATTGTATTCATTATAAAAAATAATTGTTCCATTCATAATTCTATTATATATTAATACAAACAATTATACTAGTCAAATCAACCCCTCCCTAATAAAAATGCTGAGAGATGTAACATCTCTCAGCATCATTTTTCAAATGAATCCTACCACTATTTCATTTTAATAACTGATTTAACAGCCTTTACAATATCCTTCGCCGTTAACTCATATTTTTCCATCAATTCCTTTGGCTTTCCAGATTCACCAAAAGTATCTTGCGTTCCGATTCTTTTCATTGGCACTGGTTTATTTTCTACTAGTACCTCAGCTACAGCTGATCCAAGTCCACCAATAACATTATGCTCTTCTGCTGTAACAATGGCACCTGTCTCATTAGCAGCTTTTACGATAATTTCTATATCGATAGGCTTGATTGTATGCATATCGATGACTCTTGCTTCAATTCCTTCATTTGATAGAAGTTCTCTTGCCTCTAGAGCCTCTGCAACTAAAATTCCTGTTGCAATAATGGTAGCATCTTTACCTTCTTTTACTTCTATTCCTTTTCCGATTTCGAATGTCATATCTTCATCATAAATTACAGGAACTGCGGCTCTACCAAATCTTGCATAGGCAGGTCCATCATATTCTGCCATAGCAAATACCGCTTTTTCTGCTGATACAGCATCTGCTGGATTTAGTACTACCATATTCGGGATAGCTCTCATAACAGCTAAATCCTCTAAGGCTTGATGAGAAGCTCCATCTTCCCCTACAGTAATACCTGCATGAGTTGCACATACCTTTACATTTAGCTTTGAATAACATACAGAGTTTCTGATGATTTCAAAAGCTCTTCCTGTAGCAAACATAGCAAAAGTACTTGCAAATGGGATTTTTCCACATGTTGAAAATCCTGCTGCTGTTCCCATTAAGTTTTGTTCTGCTATTCCCATATTGAAAAATCTATTTGGAAATTCCTTTTGAAACATTGCTGTCTTTGTTGATTTTGATAAATCTGCATCTAATACAACCACATTTTCATTTACTTTTCCTAAAGCTGCTAGTGCCTTTCCATAGGCTTCTCTTGTAGCAATTTTTTGACTCATTAATTGGCACCTCCTAATTCCTTTAATGCTTTTTCTGCTTCTTCATCCTTAGGTGCGCTACCATGCCAACCCACTTGATTTTCCATAAATGAAACGCCTTTTCCTTTAATCGTCTTTGCGATAATCATAGTCGGTTGATCTTTTATTTCCTCTGCCTCATCAAGAGCTTTTATAATTTCTTCAAAATTATGTCCATCTATTTCTAATACATGCCATCCAAAACTTTCCCATTTGTCCTTTATAGGATTAATGGTCATAACTTCATCATTTAATCCATCTATTTGCATACCATTATAATCAAGTATTGCAGTTAATTGACCTAGCTTGTAGTGACTAGCAGCCATTGCAGCCTCCCAAACAAGACCTTCTTGTACTTCACCATCTCCAAGTAATGCATAAACGCGAGTGTCTTTTCCATCAAGCTTAGAAGACAATGTCATACCAATACTGCATGAAAATCCTTGTCCTAAAGAACCTGTAGACATTTCAACCCCTGGTACTCTTTTCATATCAGGATGACCTTGTAGCATAGCACCCATATGTCTTAATTTTAATAGCTCTTCTTTAGGAAAAAATCCTTTTTCTGCTAAGGTTGCATAAAGAACAGGTGCTGCATGTCCCTTTGATAGTACAAATCTATCTCTTTCTTCCCATTTAGGATTTTTAGGATCTACTTTCATCTTATAAAAATATAATGTAGTTAAAATATCTGCAGCAGATAATGACCCTCCTGGATGACCAGATCCAGCTGCATGTACTGCTTTAATAATTCCTTTTCGAATCTCTGTGGCATTTTTCTTTAACATTTCATAATCTACTTTTGCCAACCTGAAACCCTCCTTATGTATAATTATTTTTTAAAACCTTCTCCTAATACTTCATGAATAGTAGTCACCATCATAAAAGCATTTTGATCAATCCCATTCACGATGTTTTTGAGCTTTGTCACTTGTGACCTATCCACAATACAAAGAATCACATCTTTATCCTTTCCTGTATACATACCTCTTCCTTGAAGAATTGTAGCACCCCTATCAAGATCCTTCATTATAGCTTGTCCTATTTTTTCTGAATCATTAGAAATAATAAAGAATGCTTTTGCATAATTTAATCCCTCAATGATAAAATCTGCAATTTTTACGATTATATACAGAGCCATAACAGAATAAAGAGCTGTTTCTAGCTTTCCATTTACAATACCTGCACTAATAACAATGGTTAAATCAATGCACATCATGAGTTTAGGTATACTCAGGCTTGGTATATATTTATTTAAAATTGCTCCAGCCAGATCTGTCCCACCTGTGGTTCCTCCAGCTTTAAATACAAATCCTATACCCACACCAACCATTACACCACCATATAGGCTGGCTAATAGTAAGTCATTTGTGCCCACCATATTATCCCCTAAAACAGTTATGATTACCCTTATAAAAAGGGATAACATAAGCGTTCCATAAGCAGTCTTAAATCCAAATTTTTTACCTAAAACCATCAACCCTATAATAAACAACGGGGTATTGATTACTAGGTTGGTTATATCAATGGGGATTCCTATTACTTTTTTTATAACAATAGCTAGTCCTGTTACCCCCCCTGGTGCAATCATATTGGGTCCTAAGAAAAATACTATTGCAAAAGCTATAATAAGGGTTCCTATTGTAATCAACAAATAATCAAAGAAGATTGAAGATTTTAATCTCTCTGCCATATTTTCACCCCAATTATTATATCATAGTAAAATATTTAATCAATTTTCTTTTTATAATTTATACATTTTTCACTCTCAGCTAAGAGTTCCACGCCTTAAGCAGTTATTACTGTTTATTTAATATGACCTTTATCATAAACTTTGGAAGTACCATCATTCTTTTATATCTCCAAGGCTCCTTTAGTAACCTATAAAACCATTCAAGACCTAACTTTTGATATATTTTAGGGGCTCTTTTTACGGTTCCTGCCCAAACATCAACACTTCCACCAACACCCATGACAATCTTTGATTTTAGCTTTTCTCTATATTTGTCCATCCATATTTCTTGCTTAGGTGCTCCTAATGCCACAAATAGTATATCAGCATTAAGTCTATTGATATTTTCTATGATCTTGCCTTCTTCTTCCTCTTTAAAATATCCATCGCGAAATCCTTTTATTTCTACTCCTGATAATTTATTTTTTATATTTTCACAAGCCTTCTCTGCAACCCCTGGCTTTCCGCCTAAAATATATATACTTTTTTGATTTTCATTACAATACTCTAAAATTTTGTGCATAAGATCCACACCTGTCACTCTTTCGGTAAGACCTTTTTTCTGAATTTTAGATGCATATATAATACCAATACCATCGGGGATTACTAAATCAGCATGGTTAATAATTTGTCTTAGTTTTGAATCCTTTTGTGCGCTCATAATAATTTCCGTATTGGGTGTAATAATCATTTTACATCCCATTGTATTCATAAACTCTATACAACGATTAGTAGCATCTTCTAAAGTTCCTTGATCAACAAATACACCCATAATATCTGCTTTATGATTCACTTATCACACCCTCCTTCATTTAACAATTCCATTACCACTTTCTCATTGACCTTTAATTTTTCTTGAAGGTTCTTTACTTTTTCTTCTAACATTTGTTTATAATTCTCATTATTCTTTTGTACCTTTTCTATCTCTAAAATCAAATCAACCTCATTTAAGTCTTCTTTACTGCATAGAGAATCTAGTTGTAGAGATTTCATAAAACTATCAATTTTAGGATCATAAGAAATAGCAATAATTGGCGTATTCATAATAGCCGCAAATATTAAAGAATGTAGCCTTACCCCTACAAGGAGGTCAAGGTTTCCAACTAGTCCTAACATTTCATCTATCTCATATCTATTTCTAATAAAGATTGCTTGATGCTTCATTCTTTTTTCTATTTCATTCATTATTTTCATATCTTCTTTAAAATGAAAAGGAATAAATGCTACATCCATATGAAAATTTTCAACTAACTTGTCTGCTGTACTACAAATCTTATCTATAAAATCATCCTGCTCACGCCAACCTCTAATAGCAAATCCAATTAAGGGTTTTTCCCTTAATTGGTTGATACCCTCTTTTTTCAATATTTTACTTCCTAATTCAAGACTAGCTTTTTTCAAACCAATGACTGGGTCTGTTGTCACATAGGTAGGTGGTCTATTTATCCCAATATGCTCTAATAATTCTTTAGACCCTTCATCTCTCACAATAATCGCATCTGCTTTATTCAAAATCCACCGAACCATACATTGATTGGATTTTCTATTAATAGGTCCTATCCCTTGTCCATAGATCAATACTTTTTTTCTTAAAAGAATGGCCATGAATATAATAACTAAATAATAAGTAATACTTCTACGACTTGTAACATCTTGTAGTAAACTTCCTCCTCCACTAATAAACAAGTCACATTTTCTTATTTCTTTATAAATCTCTTTTATATTTTTTCTGTCAATAGCATGTATTTTATGCTTTTTCTCCGTACTTTTGGGATTTGCTGATAATACTGTTATTTCTATATCTTTTATAGACTCCTTAAAACTGCTCACAATGGAAGTAAGGATTGACTCATCTCCCACATTATTAAAACCATAATAACCTGAAATAACTACCTTACCCATCCAGCTTTTCTCCCCTCATCTTACTAAAGAACATCACAATACTATATAATACACAAACACAAATAGTTCCAAGTACAATTCCAAAAGTTAAGGAGTATCCCGTTCTTACAATTGATAAAAGCATAGGCGTTCTTAAATGACAAAAAGTATTTACAATAGAAGTTTGTCCAATTACTGCAGCTAATCCAAATCCAAAAACAAGCCATTTTAATCTATGTTTTGCTGCAAAAACACCTATCATAAGTGCTGGAAAAGCAAATAAGAACTCTTTTGTTCTTGGTCTAGCATAAAATTTTTCTTCTAAAATATTTCTAAAAATCATTTCTAAATTAGATGGTTGCACATTTGTTTCATGACCTGTTCTAGCCATATATATATATCCAACAACTAGTACAATCATCCCAAGGATTACATAAACAATCTTTACATCATCGAATAATAAATTTCTTAAGTCTTTCCATTTTAAAGTTTTTTCTTCTTTGATCCCTTTATCCCTTTTATAACCAAAATAGCCCATATATAAAATCATAAACATAACAATAGGAATTAATTGACTAAACTTTACGCCTCTAAAAATACTCATTTCTAATAAATACTCAATATCTGAAAGAATGCTTCCTACCATCAATGATCCTATAAAAGAGATTAAAGAGCATATAACTAAAGTTTTAATACTCAAACCTATGATTTTTACTATAGATTCTTTATGGATTTTTTCTTGATAATAAAGGCTACACCTATTGCAGAAATACGCCATACTTAATGATGGAAATATAATTGCTGCGCTCATAGCTAAAAGAATCTCTCCTAAAGCTGGTTTTACAACAAATATACCTGTAACACCAATAATTCCAATTCCTAATAATATATACTTTATTTTCTCTTTTAACTTTATAATATGGTTTAGTAATAAAAGTCCGCCTGCTACTACTCCCCAAGAAATCATTATTTTATAACGATTTCTTACATGATTAGCTTTCATAATACTAGCAGGTCCTACCTTTATATCATGACTTTTTAACCTACTCTTAAATCTATCAAACATTTTTTCATACTCTTTGTAATCCGTTACATAACTATGTCCATCATATTTAAAAGGTTTAAAATAGATTACCCTTATATTTCTTTCTGTTACCGCTCTATTTAAGGTATTTTCTATTTCTTCTGCACCTTGATAATTATAATACTGAAATCTCTCTTGAATATACTCCCATACACTAAAGATTCTTACACTACTATACTCTAAATTTCTTGTTAAATCATATAAACCCTTTTGTTTGATATGTTCTCTTTGCACGTTAGATTCAATCATGCCTACCTTAATATTATTTTTTTTCATATAACTTGCTAAAGGATTTACATTATCTGGATAACCTAAAACCTCTCCTCCTCCAAAAATCATATAAGAAGGATGGATATTTAATTTTTCATAATTATCAATCGTTCCTTCAACCAACCTTTTAGAGCTATAGCTACTATAATTAGACGGTCTTGGAACTACATTAAGGCCACTACTTTTAATTAAATTCACCTTTTCTTCATCTAGTCCTAATCCTAATCTTATTAATTTAGAAGAATAAAGATTTGAAACCTCTTTAAATCCTTTTTTCTTTCCATCATAAATCTTTTCAATCTGTGTATATAATGCATCTTCTACTGTTCCATCTAATAAAATTAAATAAGTTTCTTTTCCTTCTATGATTTTAAATTTATTTTCATCATATCGATTTTCTAGTCCATTTTTTATGAACGTATATAACTCCTTTGAATTAGTACTAGCTAAAACATCGTATTCATCAATCTTTTCTTTATTGAAATAGTCTACTAATTCCTTAGGATATTTATTTTCCCAATTCATATCTTTAATGATGTTTCCAATCATTTCAACCTTTATAGGTTTATTTTCCTCCATCATAGACTCAAAGCTTTCTTCATTTAACCCTACGCTACTTGCCCCTAATGTTTTTAAATTTTTAAACCACCATGCTAAATCCTTATTGGATTGATCTGCCATTTTTTTGAATTCTTTATAATCTAATACTACATCCACTGTCTTATTATTAGATTCTATATTTATTCTTGTCATGGCTGTCATGGAAGAAATTAATACGGCAAAGATCAAAATACCTAATAAAATACGATTTGTCTTCATTCCTTCACATCCTTTTTTTATCATCTTACCCCTTCTATTTCCTTTGATTTTTTTTGTTATTGGCTTAATAAAATGATCATATATGGTAAAAGCTTCTTCTAATTTTAATTTCATAGTTACAAGAGCATAAACAGTTCCACCTAAAATACTTGGAACCATTAGGATGATCATCTTTCCTATCAAACCCTTATGATAAAAATGCATATTTAATATCTTTAAGGTTGGCATCACTACTATGGCCATTGCACAGCAGCTAATGATTACCTTTAAAAAAGTAATCCATAATTTTTTACTCTCTAAATATCCCATTTTTATCTTAAATGCCCTAATCAAGCCAATACTTCCTATGGTAGATGCTACTGCAGTTCCTATGGCTAATCCTAAAACACCAAATTTTGCTCCTAACAGTAAATTAAATACCATATTTAAAGTAATGATGAGTAGCGCATATTGCACAGGTATTTTTTTATCATTCCGCGCATAAAAGGCTTTATTCACTACATCCTGAATACCAAAACTAAGCATTCCTAAAGCATAACAAGCAAATACAGCACCTGTAATAATAGTAGCCTCATGATTAAATTGACCTCTTTCAAATACAAATCCTATAATAGGCTCTCTTAACATAATGATTCCCGCTGTCATTGGCAATAACACAAAAATCATTAATTTCATAATAGCAGTAATAAACTTAGCATACTGCTTTTCACTTAAATCAACTGCCTTTTGCGCAAATTTTGGAAACATGACAGTATTAATACCTAAAACCGTAGTGGTTGTAATTGCTTGATACAATATATTCGCATAATATAAAAAAGATATTTTTCCATGTCCTAAAAAAGATGCTTGCTTTTCATCTAATAAAATATTGATTTGACTAACAGCCGATACAATCATAATAAATAAAATCATTGAAAAAAATTCTTTTATATATGGATCTTTAAAGTTAACCCTGAGTCTATATCGGTAACCTTCCTTATACAGGAAGGGGGTCATCACTAAGAATTGAAGCATCCATCCAATTAACGTAACAAAAGCTAATCCTTTCACCCCATATTTCCGAGAAAAAAAACACAAAAAAATAATCATAATAATATTAGCGGGTAGACTGATAATGGATGTAACTTTAAACATTTCCATAGATTGTAATAACGCCACAAATACATAAGTAATACATATAAATATCAAAATAGGAAACATAATTCGGGTTAATTCCACAGTCAAATCAAACTTATAAGGATCAAATCCACCTGCAAGAACTTTCATGATTTGTTTCGAAAACAATTCTCCTAAAAGAGTAACAAAAAATGCAATACAGATTAAACTATTTAACAAATTATTTACAAAAGAAAAAGCTTCTTTTTTCGTATTTTTATTAAAAAGCCTTACAACAATAGGGATAGTGGCTGTAACAATGGCAGCTCCTATACTTACAAATACGATGGAAGTGCTATTCAGAGCCATAATATATGCATCTGATTCCATATTTGCCCCTAATTTACTTCCTAATAAAGCATCTCTGAAAAACCCTAGAAATTTAGCAAAAAAAGTCAAACTGATGACTGCAAAAATTGTCTTCATGGTTTTTTTATAATTGTTCATTCTGACCTCCATGATTTAAAAAAAGCGCACAGGCGCTTTTATTGAATCTCATAACTTCCTTTAATCAATATATAAGTCTTATCCATAAGAACTGCTACACCTCTACCATCACCTCTTGGTAATAAAAGTAAATGATTAAGTGGTACAATTTCTCCTGATTTCAAATCTTTCCCAGAAATTAAATCAGCAATCCCTCCAGATGCACTGGCAATAGCAGCTACTTGTCCAGAACGAATAATCATCTCTGTACTTGCTCCACCAATGATTCTTTGTCCTTTTTGTACTTCTACTATTTCAAAAACAGGTCCTTGTACAGTTCCTTGGGTACTGCTTGTATTACTATTTCCTGCTAACTCTTTAATCTTTTCATCTATATAGTATTTAAGCTGTTGATGCCTACGCTCTACATAGCCTTTGGTAACAATTGGATCTTCCTCTGACCCCGGCTCTGTCCCCATAGCTATTGCAACGTAAGAAAAAAGCAACAAACCTACACAAGTACTCATTAGCAAAAGTACAGACTTTCGTCTCTTTTTCATACAAGAATCCCCCTTAACCTTATATATTAAAAAACATACGCATACTCTATTATTTTATCATAAAATGTTTTTTTATTGTAAACATATTTATCTATTCATTTCTTTTTCCTTTATGCACTTCTTCTTTTTCTTTGCTTTTTTCATTCGGTTTACTAAAAATCCACCTTTAAACTTTCTTGGTTCATAAGAAATAATAAATGCTCTAGGTTCATAAAATTCAATTAGATCCATCAATTCATTTTCTCTATTTCTCTTTGTTAAAATTTCCAATCTATAACGTTTACTATCTCTTCCTTCTCCTTCAAATACAGTAACCCCAAATCCATTTTCTCTTAGTATTCTAATCATCTCATCATTTTTGTACATCAAATTTACAGATAAACTCGTATATCCAATGGCCAATCTTTTTTCAATATATCCCCCCACGGAAATGCCTATTCCAAATCCGCCTGCATAAACAATCATTGCCAATGTACTTTTATCTCCACTAAACACTAGGGACAATCCAAATACATAAATTAAACAATCTAAAAAACCTAAGATTGAGGCATAGATGCTCATATTTTTAACCATAAAAATAGTTCTTAAGGTAAATAATGGTACATACACCATTTGCAATAATAAAATTAAAACAATTTCTTTCATTACCTACCCCTTTCTCAATATTTCCTTTTTATTTTCATTATAGCAGAATCCATTTCTTTTATGAGATTAAATATAATCATTTAAGGTAAATTTTCTAGTATAGATTTCTCCATCAAAATATTAATTTATGATGAATTCTTCGAACGCCTTGAAGATTCTATTGAAAAAACTTCAATCTTTCTCTAAATGTATTGATATATTCCTCTCGTCGATCCATCCTATAAATTCTAGCAGGGTTCATGTCTTTATCCCAATCGATTCCATTCCACCAGATGGCTACCTTAATGTTTTCATAATGGTTCGAAGCAAATCCATCAAACATATCATTCATCCATTTCACCTTATCTCCACCTACTGAATTAGATCCAAACTCTGTAATCATAAAGGGTTGTTCAAAAATAGACATGTATTCCCTATAAAGGGATGTATAAATTTCATTGAATTCTCTCCATTTTTCTCCTCTATAATAAGTTCCTGTATTGTATCCAGTAAGTCCTATAATATCTACATATTTATTTCCCGGATAATAATTCAAATAATGATTCCATTTAAATTCTGGAAAAGATATATCATGAGGATTCCATACCCAAAGTACGTTATCTACCCCATTTTCTTCAAACAAATCGTAAACATATCTCCATACTTCCTTATACAGATTTGTATCCTTAGAGCTATAATAGCTTGAATAGACACACCAATCTCCATTCATTTCATTATTTAGCCTAAAAAGAATAGGATGCTTAAATTCTTTCATTTTTCTTGCGTATTCTTTAAAATAATAATCATATTTTCCATCTAATATATCATAGGTAATGCTCTTATTATCTCCATTCATGTGCATGGTTTGAAGGGTTAACTCTACAAATCGATTATGATTATATGCATTGATCATTTCCTCCATAGGAAAAGTGCTATCTAAAGATTGATATTTTACTAAGAATTCAAATTGATAATCAATTCTTTCCTCGAGTCCCTTTAAATACCAAAATTCTTGTGGTGCAGTAGGTTCAAATATTCCCCATTTTAACTGATTGCTTTCTAAGAAATACTTTTTATAAAATTCCCTTGTTTCATCATTTAAATTCTTTTGTGTAGATTGATACTTTATATTTAGCGGATGATTCCCTTGCTTTTCTACTAATTGAAAGCTACTAATAATATCCATATATTCTTCATAACTATTAAAAGGTCTTACAGATTTTATGATAATGGTGTAAACTTCACCATTATTCTTTTTTATTTCTGCGCTCACATAATAATTTTTATCATTTTTTACTTTAGAAAGCTTTTTTCTATTCCATTTTAATAAATGAGTTTTCATTCCATTTACTAACATATTTGTTTCATATTCTTTGTAATGATCTTTTTCATTTTTCATAAATGCATTACTATAGTTTATATACCCATTAGCATAGTGGTGGGTCCCTCTAAAATCGTCATAGTATATTTCAATCTCTTTTTCTCCATCTCCTATAACAGTCTTTACAAAGGAAATCGTCGTATCTACCCACATATTTTTAGGGTAATTGATCTTATATCCATCTGCATAGTTTATATATGTAGTATCTAAACTATCTATTATATTCATGTCACTTGAATTGTCTTCAATTGAATCCATATACTGCATGCTTTCTTCATTTTTTGTACTATTTGCCTCTATCGTATCTCCATAAGCAAAAATACTTGAAAAACAAATAATTATTCCACATAATAGTAAACCAATTTTTTTCATAAACGAACCGAATCCTCCCTTTAAAGACATACACTCTTATTTTTTCAAATTCTTCACCATTATATCATAAAAAGACTCCTTCTCCACCTAGATTTTTTTATCCTTGATAAAGAGAAAAATAGCTATTCATTGATCAAAAAAAACACACTAGACCATAAAATAGTCTAGTGTTTCCCCTACAAAAATTATTTTGTTTTGAATCTTGATTTCTAACGAATTAGTAAACTGCTAGATACCTATCTCTCTATTCTTTTCTTAAGTATGGATAACTCTTTCCTTCTTCAATGAACCAAATAGTCTCTACACCTTCACTTTTATCTGATATATCCCAATTTATAAATGTTGCTTTTTCTTTTAATTCCAAATCCGTTTTCCCTTCTAATTCAGTAGTTCCTGTACTCCCATTCCTGAAAATAACCTTTCCTGTAGGATTTATACTTTTATTCCAATAACTATTAGTAATCATATTTTCATTTTGTGTCATATATGCAAATATATTATTATTTCCTAAAACCTTAGAACATGTATAGATATTTGTAAGTGTACTATCCTGA
Organism: Crassaminicella profunda; assembly: GCF_019884785.1. GTDB lineage: Bacteria > Bacillota > Clostridia > Peptostreptococcales > Thermotaleaceae > Crassaminicella > Crassaminicella profunda. The sequence continues at coordinate 425,743 of NZ_CP082326.1, read as the reverse complement.
ATACTAAATGAAAAACCTGCCCCTGTACCTCCGTTTGCTTCTTTGACTTTCCCTAAGGAATAATTATTAGATAAAGTGCTACCATCAATCATACTTGCAAATCCACCTGCAGCAAAAATTAACGTTCCCCCTTGATTATCATTCTCTCCTATATTTCCTGTAGTGTAGCATTGATCAATCTGACTATTTTCTATAACGCTTGCAAAGCCTCCTAAACTCCTATACCCTAAAACATCCCCTGTAGCATAGCAATTTTCAATAACACTTCCCTCCATAATATAACATGAAAATCCACCTGCACCAGATAAAAAAGGACTGTCTAGTGTTCCTGTAGCATAAGAATTACATACCTTAGCTTTTGTAAGTATTGCAGCAAAGCCCCCTGTGCCACCTTGTGACATAACATCCGCTGATCTACTCTGTATATCTAATTCATTTACATCAACATCTGCACTACAATTTTCAATGATAATATAACCACTAGGAGCATTTGTCCCATTTAGAATACCCACAAAGCCTCCAATTCTAGCAGCTCCTAAAAATTTCCCTTTTCCTTGAATAACTCCTGAAGCCATACTATTTTTGACAATAATATCCCCATTTGTTACTATTTCAGTACTCGTAGTATCTATTTTACCAACCAATCCACCAGCCTCATCATATCCAGTTCCACCACATATAATCAGCGTCAAATCAGATACATTGCATTGATCTACAATCAAGGTCTTTGTTTGTGAATTTTGAATTTCTCCTACTAGTCCTCCCGATCGAATGATAGGATAATATTTCCCTTTTCTATAATCAGATACAGATTCTATATGAATATTTTTCACTTCAATTTGTTCTAAATCTCCTCCATCAAGTAGTCCTGTAATTCCTCCAATATTTTGTAAATGAGAAGCCTCTCCTGATCTCCACACACCTGTTACAAGCATCTTAAACTCATTTAGTTTTACTTCTTTAAAAGAAGTGTTTGTACTTTTCCCTATAAAACCTCCTATATACTTTGTTATTTTTTTCTCTCCTGGATTGTTCTCAAATAAATCAAAAGTAACCTTACTAATTGTACTTTTTAAAATTTCTGCTCCATTTGCTTCTCCTGCTAATACGCCTGACTTTGACCCTGTTTTCATCGTAACCTCTTTGATCATAATATCCGAAAGCCATGCACCACTTCCTAGCTTACTAAATAATCCTTGTAATTCTTTATCTCTTTGAATGTTTAAATGAGTAATTTCATAACCATTCCCCATAAACTTTCCTGTAAATGGTACGCTTGTATCTTCTGCTTCATCATATCCAATCGGTACAAAGTTATCTCCTGCCAAGTCCATATTAGCTACTAACATATATTTTTTGTCCATACCCCCTGTGTATGTACCTTCCCAAGGTGTTCCCACTCCAAAGATACTATCTGCATTTACTTCTATTTGTTTTAATTCTGTTTTATTTGCAATAGGAATCCAATTTCCCTTGATCTTAGTAAAAATAGGATTTTCTATACTTATTTTTGCTACTTCACTAGTAATATTTCCAGCAGTATCTTCTGCTACAAGATACATTTCATAGCTTTTCCCATAAGGAATTTCTGTCATTGCTTGATTCGTAAATCCGTCTCCTTCACCGCTTGTTAATACTCTAACACCCTTATAATCTATCTTTGCTTTTACTTGTGCTACTGTTGGTAGAGCACTCCCGTCTTCCACTAATATATAATGAATAGTAGATGGCTCATTAGTCTGTGCACTAAATTTAATAGTTCCCAGTTTGTCTACTACATCTCCTTCTTTTTCTGTAAATACAGGGGGGGTAGTGTCAATTTCTGATACTTTAATTTCTTTTACACTGTCTTGTTTATTTTCATTCTCATCTACTGCTGTTACATATATATTGTAGATTTTTCCTAAGGTCACTCCACCATCATATACTTCCTTTGCTACTGTATTTTTCTCTACATCATAGCTATTGCCAATACTGATCAAATCATCTACTGTAAAATTTTTATCATATACAGCTTCATATACAGTATAGTACACAGTCGATTTTTCATTCAATTTGCTAAATATATTTATTTTTAATTCACTACTTTTCATCTGTGCATAAGGAAAACCTGTTGCCCACTGGGGAGCTTTGTCATCTATTTTTTTCACCGAAATTACTGTTACATTTTTCTGTTTATTATTATGTTCATCTACAGCTACTAAGTGTACTTCATAATTTTTTTCATCTGTCAATCCCTGATCATATACTTCTTCTATTACTGTATTCTTTTCTATATCATAATGATTCCCATTAGCAATCAATTCCTCTACTGTGAAGGTTTTATTCTCTTCTTGTACAATATAGTATACAGTCGATTTTTCATCTAATTCTGTTTTTATTTTTATCTTAAGTTCCTTACTCTTCATTTCTGCATAAGGCGATCCTGTTTCCCAATTTGGTGGTGTTCTATCTTTATGGCTACTATTACCATGATTATGATGGTCATTACTCTGATAGTTTCCTTCTTCATCATCATTTGTAGCATCTATTTTGTCATTTCCAATCTTAGTATTATCTATTCCATTATTTACTTTTATGTAGCTGGGTCTCTTTTCAATAGATACATTTTTACTTTTAATCTCTGCTCGGTCAATCCTTCCATCCCCTGTAATTTCTACTTGTTCCTTTGCTTCCAAATTTATGATTTTACTTCCCTTTTTTGTATGTACTTTTGTTTCTTTTTCAATAATTAATTTTTCTACCTTTGTTCCTTTATCTAAATCTAATGTTGTTTTTCCTTGTGTATCAATTTCTTTTATTTGACTACCTCCTGATACAGCTATAGTTGCGCTTGCTTTTGTTTTTATTTTTCCAATTTCACTCTTCCCTTTGATTTCTATTTTTGGCTCTGTTTTTACTTTTGTAATAACTATCTTTTCTACCTCCACGGCTTCTAGTTGTATAGGCTTTTTAGTAGTTCCTCCTGATACATCTATTTGTCCATGGATTTTTGTATTCTTAATAATTACTTTTCCATTTGCCCCTGGAGAAATATAGAGATCTCCATTTATTTCTTTATTTTCGATTGTAATATTTGGATTGATCACTGTAATTTTTTTGACATCCTCTGGCATATTCTCTAAATCTTCTTGACTTGTTACAATATAGCCTAATACATTTTCTACTATAGTCATAATTTCTGCTCTATTGATGATTCCTTTTGGTTTGAACGTTCCATCTTTATAACCACTAATATATCCCATTTCTGAAAATTTTTCTATGCTTTTTTCAGTTTCTTCGTCCATTTCCTTTAAGTCTTTAAAATCTTTCTTTTCATTTGTTTTTCTTTGCTCTTCTACATCTACTATAAGACTCATCATATTTACTACATCTTCTCGAGTAGCTAATTCTTCGGGCCTGGCTTCTAAATCTTTTATATATCCATAATATTTTGCTTTTGCTGTTTCTCCTGCATACCATTCTTCTCCTAATACATCTCCAAAGTTTTGCTTACCTTCTTCCTTGAGTCCAAAATATTTGTTCACTAAAGTAATTAACTCAGATCTTTTCATTTCTTGGTCCGGCTTAAAAGTACCATCTGGATACCCACTAAGCATACCTATTTTGTGATGCTTTTTAATGGTCTCTTCTGCCCAATGTCCTTGTATATCACTAAATTCATTATAATTCACACTTTCTTCTGCATAGCCTATAAATGTTGTCGGTAAGATTAAAGTAATAATTAAAATAATAGCTAATAATTTTTTCATTTTTTCTCCCTTCAGAAATTCATCTTTTTATAATTTTTTTCAGTTAACAATCTCCTTCTGCCACAAAGACTATAATACATATCTGTTCTACTAGATTATCAAATTTTCTATCCAATACTACTCCTAATACTAAAAAATACTTTTTTGAATACAACATATTTTAGCATATATTGTAATATTATAGCATATTTATCTAAACCAAATATAAACAAAAAATAAGGTGCTTTTCTACCTTATTTTTTATTTTTCTCTATTTTTTATTTTTTGCAAGGGATAGCTATGACTTATCTTTTCTTCCTTTTTAAAATACTAAATTTTACTATTGTCCCTACATTTTCAGCACTTTCAATGGCTAACCCTTTTCCATAAAATTCAATCAACCTTCTATTGATATTTTTAACTCCTACCCCTTCTTTATATACTGTACCCTTTAAAAGGTTTTGATATTTTTCTTCTGACATACCTACCCCATCATCTTTTACTTCAAAATAAACACAATCTTGCTGATCTTCTATTTTGATCCATACATTTCCCCCTCCATATTTTTGTAAAATACCATGTTTGATAGCATTTTCAACAATTGGCTGAAGAATTAAATGAGGGATATAACCATCTATATTTTCATCTATTTTATAAATTATATTTATTTTGTCCTTAAAACGTGCCTTTTCTATTTCTAAATAAGCTTTTACAAGCTTTACTTCTTTAGATATAGATATGAAGGAATTTCCTTCCTCTATGTTAAAACTATTACGTAAAAATATACTTAAATAGTCTATTAACTGACTTGCTTTTTCAGGCTCTTCCGTACATAAAAAGGAAATGGTATTGAGTGCATTGTACAAAAAATGAGGCTTTATTTGTGCTTGTAAAAAAGCTAGTTCACTAGCTTTTTGCGCTACTTCTAATAATTGGTTTTGATCTAACAATTGTTCTGCAAGTATATGTAGTTCCTCAGCTTGTTTTTTTAACAATATATTCTTCTCAGAAAGCTCTTCATTTTTCTTTATAATCTCCTTTTTCTGAATAGTAATTTGCTCCGTTCTTGATGCCACTTCTCTTTCAAGGTATTTCTGTTGTTTTTTCAAAAGGCGAATCCTTGTAAAATGTACCCCAAACAAAATTCCTCCAAATAAAAGTATACCCATTCCCCTAACCCACCATAGCTTCCACCAAGGAGGAAGTATCGTAATTTTTAAACTTGAACCTTGTGTATTCCATATACCATCATCATTGGATGCTTTCACGAGAAATACATATGTACCTGGATCAAGATTAGTATATTGGACACTTTGTATGGGATAGTCTGTATATATCCAATTTTTGTCGAATCCTTCAAGCATGTAAGCATAATTATTTTTATCCGATTGTCTGTAATTAAGAGCTGCAAATCTCACACCAAAGGTCGCATCTTTATAACTCAAAGTAATCTCATCCGTATCATAAATTGGTTTTGTAAGAATTTCAGATTGAGTAGGCTTTATTACCTTATGCATCACCCTAAGTTCAGTAAAATAAACAGGAGGGACAAACTTACTCTTTACAATTTCCTTAGGGCTTATGATACTAAGTCCTCCAATTCCACCAAAGTATAATTCTCCATTATCCCCTTTTAAAAAAGCTCCTTGGTTAAATTCGTCTCCCTGCAAACCATCTCTAGCATCATAGGCTTCAAAGCTTTCATTTTTAGGATTAAATTTATTGATTCCCCTATTTGTACTAATCCATAAAAAACCGTTATCATCTTGAACAACTCCATACAACTCTGGATTTGAAAGACCATCCTTTTGTGTATAGCATTTAAATTGACCTGTCTTGTAATCAAAACGATTTAATCCACCGCCATATGTACATATCCAAAAAATACCTTCTTCATCTTGATAGATTGCTGTTACATCATTGTGACTTAATGTATTTGAATCAGCCCATGACCTTTGATAGCGTTTAAATTTATTTTTGCCACTTATTATATTTTCTGAAGAAAGCATACTTATACCTCCCCCCCATGTTCCAATCCATACATTCCCCGAATCATCTTCCATAATAGTTTTTATGAAGTTATCTCCAAGGCTTTTATCATTCTTAGGGTCATGTAGATATTTTTTAAAGTTTATATTTCCTTTTTTAAGATCATCTGGGTCAAGTCTATTAAGACCTCCTCCCCATGTACCTATCCACAAAATTCCTCGGCTATCCTCACAAATAGACATAATCGAATCACTTCCAAGACTTTTAGGATCATTTACGTCATGATTATATCTTAAAATTTCAGGATCATCTTTACTACGTTCTTTATTTTTTATACGACTGAGTCCATTTTTCCAGGTGCCAATCCAAATGTCTCCCCTTCTGTCTTCTTCCATAGACCACACCGTATTTCCACCTATACTTATCTCACTTTCTGGGTCATTGATAAGCTTTAAATCAACATTTTTTCTATCCTTTAGTCTGTTTACTCCTCCGTTCCATGTTCCAGCCCAAAGTACTCCATCTCCATCTTCAAGTATGGACAGTATAATATCACTACTTAAACTTTTAGAATTATCCTTTTTATGCTTAAGAATAGAAAAACCTCTATTTCCATAATCCATCTTGTTTAAACCACTGCCATAAGTTCCAATCCATAATAGCCCTTGTCTATCTACATAAAGGGATCTTACATCACTTCCACTTATGCTATTTCCATCTGTTTTAGATGTGAAATTTTGAAAATGATCCTTTGCATCCATTTTAGTAAGTCCCCCACCATTAGAACCAATCCAAAGGTTTCCTTTTGTATCTTCTGCTATGCACGATACAGATTTATCAAACAAAACCGTTTCATTCCTTAATTCATATTTAAAATGTTCAAAACCAGTACCTTCATTATCTAAACGATTTAATCCTTTATCAGTACCTATAAATAAACCTTTTTTTCTTGATTTAAAGATGGAAAGAACATTGTTACTAGAAATACTTTTAGAATTTTGGGAATCAAATTGAAAGTGATTAAAACCCTTTTCTTTATTTTTTAAATCTAAAAGATCAAGTCCTCCTCCATTAGTGGCAATAAAGAGACGTCCCTGATCATCTTCATATAAATCTTGAATGTAATTACTACTAATACTATTTTCATTATTTTTCTCATGCTTATATCTTTGAAATACAAGTTTTTTATTTCTTGGATTACAGCTATTAAGTCCCCCATTTCTAGTTCCTACCCATAAAGTTCCCTGCGAATCCAAACGAAGGCTTCTTACATTATTATCACTTAATGTAGTCTGATCCTTAGGATCAAATCTATAATTCGTAAACTTTTCTGTTTTTCTATCAAATTTACTCAAACCTCCATTTGTTCCAACCCACATAGTACCTTCATCATCAAATAATATGGCCCATACAGAGTTATCTGCCAATGAATTTGGATGATCTACCTCCGTTTTAAAGGTATAAAACTCATATCCGTCAAATCGTGTTAATCCCCCTTGGGTTCCAAACCATAAAAATCCCATTTCATCCTGAGCAATTACATTTATTGATACCTGTGGAAGTCCTTGCTCTCTGCTAATATGTTCAAAATATACATTTATTTCCTCGCCCTTTACTGTAAAAGAAAAACACACAAGAAACAATACTATAAAAAAAATATATTTCTTACTCCTTTGCATATAAAAAGTCCTCCTTTATTGTCAAACCCTATTTTGAACTTAACTGCTTAAAGCATTATGTACAATTTCTTTCATCTCTTCTGATACTACTGTTTCAAATTCTTTTTCTAAAAGATTTACATAATCTTGATAATATTTTTTTATTTGCTCTTGATCATTTAATCCTATTAGTATTTCAATTAATTTCTTATAAGCTTTCTCACATAAAGGATGATACTCAATCAAGGTTTTCATTACTTTACTTGCTTTAACAAAATCTCCATCCTCTATATATCTTCTAGCTATTTCAAATTGCAAATTTGTGTATTCATTTTCAAACCATATAGCTCTGGATTCTCCCCATTCATATGCCATATCCTTTAAATACTGACCTTTATATGTATTTGCAAGTTGAATCAATGATTCCATCGTTTGTTTATGAGGTAAAATGATTTTTTTACTAAAATCAATAAAATCAACTTGATTATCTTTAATATCTATATAATAGTTCTCTTTATCTCGAACTAAAAAATGTTCCACACCAATTTTTTCTAATTTTTTCCTAATATAATAGCATGTTGTATACAAATTACTCGATGCGCTTTTTCTATCTTTTTCAGGCCATAGTCTATCTAAAATCATCTCTCTAGAAATTTTTTTACCTTGATAATGCGTTAATAAAGCAACCAATTCCTCCGCTTTTTTCGTCCTCCACTTAATGGTTTTTCCATCCTCTGATTTGCACGAAAATCCGCCAAAGCCTTGAATAAATATCTTTTTATTTTGTATATCTTCTTTTGCTATTTGTTTTTTTCTATATAGGTGATTCAATTGTTTATTCATTTCTTCTAGATCAATAGGTTTTAATAAATAGCTTACTGCATGAACCTTAAAAGCTTCTAATGCATATTGATCATATGCCGTTAAAAAAATAATATCTGTTCCTATATGCTCCCCAATAATTTTTTCTGCTAATTCTAATCCATTCATTCTAGGCATTTCTATGTCTAAAAAAACAATATCTATTCTTTCTTTAGTGGTTACAAAAAATTCTAATGCCTTTTCTGGTTCATTAAATGTATCAATCAACTTTATATAGTCTATTTTTTTCAAAACGCGTTTCAATCGCTCAAGTGCTATATATTCATCATCTATAGCAATTACTTTAAGCATACTTATGAACCCCTTTCAATCTATAGAATACTGTATTCTTAGAATATAATACCATATGCTTTTATATATTGCACAGAGCTCCTTTAAATATAAAAAACCACGCTTTTAAATACTTAAAGCGTGATTTTCCCTTTTTTATTTATTTTTCATCTAAAGAAAGAATTTCATAAGTTACTTCATCATCATTTACAGTAAATAGTATCATTTTAGGAGTCGTAAATTGGTCTAAATCCGTACCCACAGTATACCTATTTAAATTCATATAGTGTACGCCATCTTCTGGATATACTGAGAATAGTTCATTTTCTCCTGTTACCACCCAAATATCTACATTTTTTTCTGTCTTTAATTTTTCAAGAGTATCCTTAAATAGTTTTTCTTCTAATGGATCTTTAAAATTCAAAGGCTTAGGTAATGTAACAAATACATTTTTACTCTCTACATTTTCCATTTGTTTTAAGAACCAACCCCATTGTTCAAAATTGGTTTCTCGTAAACCACCCTTACGATTATCTAAATTGATAAATAAAGTATTTTTGTGCGTGCTAGAGCCATATCCCGCACCTGCTATGATACTCGAATGATTAAACTTGTCCTTTATTATAGGATCTATGGATTTTGTAAATAAATTCATTTCCGCCATCTCATTAGAAAATTTAGCAATTTTTTCTGCTACCCCATTCTCGCCTAATGGATTTATTGAGATAGATTCACTTACAAACAATCTAAAGGAAGAATTTCCCCTTAGGTCAGACTTTTTATTTCTACTATCTACAAACTCCTCTGCTTTTGGAATACTCCCTGTAAATTTATTTGGATAAAATGCAGTTAAATCATCCATATAAATTTCGCCAATATCTTTGGAAAGGGTATTGGTCTCAACAACATATATTCTTTCAAGTTTAAAAGGACTATTTATAGTTTTCGGCATAGCAGTTTCAACAAACTTCCATCCTTCCCAATCAATACTCGGTGCTAATGTGATATTTGTACTATTTCCATCCCCATTTACTACTTTCGCCTTTAACATATGTCCACTTTCATTGCCATACACCCACATACCAATTTTTTCAGGTACCTTATTAAAATTAATTCCCCCATCATCAAACACTAAATAAGCAGCCCGAGTTGCGTCTGTGCTCGTAAAATCATAGGATAACTTTCCTGAAAGCTTACCCATCTTACTATGCTCTGCTAAATCATATTCTCCAGTTACCTCTGCAGGATAAGATAAGAAAGAACCATTATTGTCTTCAAAATCATCTACAATTTCTTCCTCTGATCCTACCACTACTGGAACAAAGCTACTAAGACCCCCAAAAGATACTTTCATGAGTCCTGAACCCGATTCATTAGAGCTTTGAAAATAGCCTTCACTGTCTATCATTCCTAAATTAGATGGAATATCCACATACAACTCATTCATATTCACCGTTGCACCATACCCATCCTTATCCATTACTTTTACTTTAAGTAATTTTTTCTTATTTTTATCTATATATATTTTTGATGGAAATACCTTTAAACTTACGGGATTATCGATGACACGAATAGGTAAGCTTGCATATTTACCTTCATATTCTACGGCAATAACTCCAACCCCTGATGTTGTTCCTTTGAAGCTATTATTATTAAATTCACCCTTTACACCACTAACCATCCATTTTACTTGGCTTGAATCTATCACTATTGGATTGTAATTTTTATCATATGCCTTTAGGGTAAATTGTTTTGAAGTATTCATAAGCATATTTTCATCTTTAGCTTCTAGAATAATTCCTCCAATTTCATCAACCTTAGGGGCATTACTTATAGCTCCAATCCCATTCATAATCCTTCTTTCACTACCTCCTGAGGGATGATTAATTACTTTTTTATTTTCTTCTCCTAAAGGTCTTAGTACCATATCTGTAGAACCACCACCATCAAAGTTAATGGCATTATACGCCCCTAGTGAAATCATAATTTGTGCTAATTCATCTTGTCTTACTCCTGTAAAAGACTTGGTTCTACCATCTATGGTAACAAAGAAAACCTCTCTTTCATCTCTTGATATTCCTAGAGCTGTTCTTGGATGCTTTCCTTTTATATTCATATAATAATCAGACATGACGTCCCCATCTTTCACAATTATGGACCCACCAGCAACGGTTAATGCTAAATCGGAAAAATCAGGATTGGTCTCAGCAGAAAAATCTATAGAATCTCCAACAACAAAGTTTTGTCCAATCTCTACAGCCTTTTGTCCTGCTGCAAATAAGACATATCCATTATTAGGTATATAACTGCCCGTCCCAGCTTGTACCATGTTCTTAATCTTATGATCTTCTATGATCAATTCTATACCACTTGTAAGTTTTGAACTAAGGGCTGGTGTTTTTTCTCCCCATTTTGACGTATAAAGAATGCATGTATTTTCATAATCAGATTCTTTATTTACTGCAAGAACTGATAATTCAAACCCAGTATTTTCATTTGTGAGTGTAATTTTAGAATTTGCCCAATTTTGAATAAAAGGGTTATTTTCCTTTGTTAAATTAAAAGTAGGAACCATATGCTCCGTATAGGATGTAGTGGTAAGGAGTTCTCCATCTTTCACCATTGGTCCAATGGTTGCAGCTGTTTTCATACTGAAAAAATCTCCATTAATAGCTCCTATCATATTTTCTCTTTGACCTACAAGTTCTGATAATCTCGCCTTTTTATTTAATCCATTTTGGTGAAATAACAAATCTAAATTTGTATCTTTGTCATCTAAATTTACTCGAATTACATTGATATTGACCCACCCATTATCTGTAAACTTACGTATTTGTTCATGCTTAATTCCTTTTCCTATGTAATTTTCATTTTTTTCTTCATAAACAGAATGATTCCAATCTGCATAAACAAAGTTTGGTATATTCACAAAGGTAATGGAACACGCCAAACCAAAAGAAAATAATATTTTTTTCCATTTCTGCATCTTCTATTTCTCCTCTCTATATGGAAACTTTCCCCTATGGACTTCCTTATCCTATGGACGAAATATTTAAAGAAATTGTTCCATCATGATAAAATTTGTACTATATTTCGCAAATGCTGTTATTTATTGTCATGAATCTAACTCCATTATATCAGTATAATATAAAAATAAGGTTACGAATATATTACAATAATATGTAAATATTATTGTATCTAGTAAATATTTCTGACTATACTACTTTATACAAAATTATAATCTTCACTTTTTTAATCCTCTAGAAAATAAAAAATGAGCTATTACTTAAAAGTAATAACTCATTTCTATATTTTAAAAATCTATTAATCCGAAACTAATTAATAACGCTTCATTTACCTTATCCATCATCTCATCATCAGAGTGCCCTATTTTTTCTCTCAATCTTCTTTTATCAATAGTCCGAACTTGTTCTAATAATACCACCGAGTCTTTTGTTAATCCATATTCTGAGGCACTAATTTCAATATGAGTAGGAAGCTTTGCTTTATTGATTTGTGAAGTAATTGCAGCCACAATAACCGTAGGACTATATTTGTTTCCTATGTTGTTCTGAACCACAAGAACGGGTCTTACTCCTCCTTGTTCTGAACCAACAACAGGACTAAGATCTGCATAAAAAATATCTCCTCTTTTTACAATCACACTACTCACACTCCGCAAGCTTGGCTTCATAGTTATATAGTGCATCCGCATCCATATCTAATCCTACTTCCGATAAAGCTAAATTCATAGCTCCCATTTCCCTATATCCCTTTTTCATACTTTCTCTTATTTGAATCTTACGCCTCTCTCGAATATATAATTTCATCGCTTCTCTAATAAATTCACTTCTGTTTTTTTTATCCATTGCTACAATATCATCTACTTCTTGTAAAAGGGTATTGGGTAAACTAATCATAATTCGTTTAGACTCAGCCATATGGGCACCTCCTGAAATTTTAAAAATAAATAAATCTATATAAAGGCATTCGTATCCACATTAGTATATATTAAAAGATATACCACATTATATACTATTCATTATAAGTGTGTCAATATGACTACTTTTTTATACGATATTTCCAAAATTTACGTTACTCCTGTAAATAATCTTTTATTTTTATCACTTCATTATTTTTAATATAAACTCTTGGAATACGTCTTCCAACCATACATACAATTTCATAGTTGATAGTATCCAATAAATTTCCAATGTCATCTGCTAATATGGTATTATTTCCATCTGTTCCTATTAAAATCACTTCATCTCCAACCTGAACATTTTCTACATCTGTTACATCAAGCATACATTGATCCATACAAATTCTACCTACAACAGGTACTTTCTTACCAGCTACCAAAGCTTCTGCTTTTCCTGATAACATTCTTGTAAACCCGTCTGCATATCCAATAGGAATGGTAGCAATCTTTGATTTTTTATCTGTCACATATTTTAATCCATAACTAATGCCAATCTCTTGATCTAACTCTTTTACATGACTAATTTTTGCCTTAAGTGCAAGAGCTGGCTTTAGCTTAATCACATCTTTTCTTACTTCATCTGATGGATACAATCCATAAAGAATCACCCCAGCACGAACCATATCTAAATTCATTTCAGGTAAATCAATAATCCCTGCACTATTAGATACATGCTTTACTTTAATATTTATTCCTTCTGTTTTTAACCTATTCGAAAAATGTATAAACTTTTCATACTGTCCATACGTAAAAGTTTTATCTACTGCATCTGCTACTGCAAAATGCGTAAACATACCTTCTAACATTACATTTGGTAAATTAGCTATTTCTTTTACGATAGAAACTGATCCTTCATTAGGTTGAAATCCTATTCTACTCATACCTGTATCCAATTTAATATGAAAGATTACTTCTTTCTTTAGTTCTTGTGCTTTTTCTGAAAACTTCTTTGCTTGTTCTAATGAATAGATGGTCTGGATAATTTTATTTTTTATAATTTCTTCAGCATTACTCTCTGGTGTATATCCTAAAATCAATATAGGTACATCTTTGTATACACGTCTTAGCTCTAATGCTTCTGAAAGTGTTGCAACAGCAAATCGATCTGCTCCATTTTGAAGAAGTGTTTCTCCAATTTCTACAGCTCCATGACCATATCCATTGGCTTTAATTACAGCAGTTACCAATGTATCCTTTCTTACGACCTTTCTAATTTCTTTCATGTTGTGAGCAAGATGATCTAAATTAATTTCAGCCCACACAGGTCTTGTTTTTTCTAATGATAACATTTTTATCCCCCCATTTTTTTATGTATGTTATCCTTTGTAACCTAAGTAAAAAAATCATTTAGTCATTAAAAACATCTCATCTCCAAGCTTTGGATTATACTGAAAGTCACTGTATTTTATCTCTATTCTTTTTTCACCCTTTATGTCAAATACCTCTAATAAATAAGGTTCTAACGCATCTAGATCTATCCATAATCGTTCTTTATGATAATATACATGATTCCCTGGAATATCTGTATCGATCTTAATATATTCCTTTTTTTCTAATTTTTCTATACTCCCCTTCACCTGTTCTGAATTTAGAGAATTTCTTATAAAATATCCTAAAAACATATTTTGCTCCTCAGAATTTAAAAATTCCTCCATCATCCAAGTCTGCTCAATTCCTGGATGATAAATCCAAGCCTTATTTCCATTACCTATAATCATTTTCCCCTTTGAATCTTTGGGACCTATTACTTCTAATTTATATTTATTAGGCTTTTTAAACCATTGCTTCATGGTATGTTTTTCTGGATTTTTATTCCCTGTAGAAATTATTTCTACTTGGCAGCTATAGCTTTCCATTTTATTTAACTTCTTTTGGGCTTTATAAAATAGTTCTTGTTCTGTTTTAGGTTCACACCCTACAATAAACATAATAAGTAAAATAATCCATATTATCCTTCTACTTCTCATTATAACCCCTCCACGTAAAAATTCCTATATTCATCTTTACGTGGAATTCATCTCTCTTATGCATTTATATTTATCTTCCTACAACTTCCTTTATGGCAAAAGGAATTTCTTTTAAAATATCAGATGCTACTAAACCATATTCACCAAACTTTTCTGCTGCTATATCTCCTGCTTTTCCATGAATATAGACACCTGCAACAGCTGCTTTTAACGGCTCTATTCCTTGTGCAACAAGTCCTGTTACAATCCCTGTAAGTACATCTCCACTTCCTGCTGTAGCCATACCTGGATTCCCCGTTGTATTGATAAATATTTCTTCCTTTGGTCCTGCTACAATTGTTCTTGCTCCCTTTAATACCACTACTACATTCCACTTTTTAGCAAACTCTGTTGCTACCGCTATTCTATTGTTGTTTATATAATCAATCTCAAGGTCTGTCAACCTTGCCATCTCTCCTACATGAGGCGTCATAATAGTTGGACACTTGATTAAATTTAAAAATTCTTTTCTATTGGCCAAGGAATTCAATGCATCTGCATCTAAGATCATAGGCTTATTTGTATGTTCTAAAATATTTCTTAAAAGCTCTTCAAGTTCTCTACTTCTTCCACTACCCGGTCCTATAGCCATCACATTACTTTCTTCCATTGTTTTAAGGATTTTTTCAATATCACGAATCCCTACAACACCTTTTTTAAATTCAGGTAAAGGTACTGTAATCACCTCTGTAAGCCTTGTTTCCATAATGGTATTTAAACTTTGTGGAACGGGCATTTTAATGATTCCTACACCACTTTTAAGTGCCGCTTCACAAGAAAGAATTGCAGCCCCAGTCATACCTGTAGACCCTGCTACAATATAAGCTTTCCCATAACTTCCCTTATGCGTATCTCTGTTTCTAACAGGCATAATCTCTCTAACCATATCCATTGTAATAAAGTTTGTATTTAACTGCATCTTTTCAATAGCTTTTTGTGGAATCCCAATGTCCTTTAAAATCAGCTCTCCTACATAATCTGCTCCCGGATAATTGAGGTTTCCAATTTTAGGAAGTGCCAAGACCACAGTTTTGTCTGCCTTCACTGCTGTACCATAAACAGCTCCATTATTTGCACTGATTCCTGATGGGATATCAATAGATATCACTTCTTTTTCTGATTCATTAATTGTATGAATAATTTCCCCAATCAATCCATCAATTTCTCTTTTTAATCCTGTCCCAAAAATACCATCCACTATAATACTACAAGTTTTGATTATTTCTGAAAACTTCTTTAAATTATTCACACCTACTAAAATCTGAATATCTATTTCCAATTTATGAATAATATCATAGTTTATTTTTGCATCTCCACTTATATCCGATGGATTTCCTATAATAAATACCTTTACAGGTATTCCTTTGTTGAATAAATGCCTTGCTGCAACAAAACCATCTCCACCATTATTTCCTAATCCACAAACAATAATAACTTCTTTATTTTCTTTCTTCTTAACAGATTTTAAAATTTCATGAGCAACAGCTACCCCTGCATTTTCCATCAATATTATACCTGGTATGAAAAACTCCTCCATTGCCATATGATCTAATTGTTTTATTTGTTCACTATTTACAATTTTCATAAAAAAATTCACTCCTTATGGCTGTTCCCTTAATCATTCTTTATTCATTTGCAAAAGCTTGTGCTATAGCATAATCTCTGCTATGAGAAATACTTATAAGTATTTCTTTAATCCCTTGGTCTTCTGCTATTTTTTTTGCATTATTATAAAGAAAGACATGTGGTTTTCCTAACGCGTCCCTATATATTTCTATATCTGTCCACTTAAAGTTTCTAAGCCCCGTTCCCAATGATTTCATAACAGCCTCTTTTGCTGCAAAATTTCCAGCAATGGTGTTCCTGCGATAATTAATCATTGAAAAATAATCCATCTCTTTTGTTGTAAATATCCTCTGTAGGAATTTATCATTCCTAGCTATAGCATTAGATACTCTTTCTATTTCTATAATATCTATTCCTATTCCTTTCATCATTTTATCTCCAATCTATTTTCCATAGTTATATTTTACCTAAAAATTGTCTTATTAGCAAAAAAAGCATGTAAGAATTACATACTTTTACGTAATTTTTACATGCCTTAAAGAAATTCTTTATCTAATTTATTCGTTTGTTCATAACCTAATGTATTATGCAAATAAGCGTATAGCACTTCTACTCTACTTTCTAAGTTTAATTTTTCATCCCAACTACTCTTCAATTGATCTCTTAGTTTTATAATCTCTTCTGTAAGGGTTTTTAGTTTCTCATTACCATCCTCTATATCCTTATAAGCAATTTCAATAGACTCTTTAAGGAGTTCCATATTTAACATTTCTATTTCCTTTGGTAATGTTTCTATCTTAAATTGAAACTCATCTAAACGATCATTCACCTGGAGTAATTTTTCTTTTGCATCTTCTAATTTAATGAGTGCTTCTTCATTCTTACTATTATTTACTTCATCAGATAATTGAAGAATCCTCCCCATCAAATTTTGCTTGAGTTTCCTATGAACTTTCATCTGCTTCATTGCATCTTGCTCTTCAGCTACCTTTTTTTCTAATTCTTTTGCCACTCTTTTCATAGATTTTGTCATATAGGGTTCAAAAAGAGCTTTCCACTCTGCATCTTTTGTTAATACAGGTATCTTATTTTTTTTCATAATATATTCATCTAGAACAATGTTCTTTGCCATTACCCTAACCTCCAAATTATTCCCTTATCTTACTAAATGTATCGTAAACAAAGAGCATTCGTTATAATAGGTCTACAGTCCTGTATTTTATGCAATTCCTAAAAACTTCGTTGCCATTGTAAAATAAATAAGTAATGATACAGCATCTACAATTGTTGAAATCATTGGACTGGCCATAATAGCAGGATCCAGCTTTAAAGCTTTTGCAATAATAGGTAATGTTCCCCCAACAAGCTTTGCTAATATCACTACAACAATGAGTGTAAGACATACAGTAGCAGCAATTCTAATATCTACATGCTGAAAATAATAAATTCGGATAAAATTTACAAAGGATAAAATAATACCTACAACACAGCTCACTCTTAATTCTTTCCAAACTACTTGCAAAATATCACTAAGATCAATCTCATCTAGCGCCATTCCCCTAATCACAAGGGTAGCTGACTGGGCCCCTGCATTTCCACCTGTTCCCATAAGCATAGGCATAAAAGCTGCAAGGGCTACAACAGATTGAAGTACATCTTCAAATTTACTAATAATGCTTCCTGTAAGGATAGCTGAAATCATTAGGGCCATCAACCAAACAATTCTTTTTCTTGCCAATGTAAAAACACTTGTTTCAAGATATTCTTCTTCAGAAGGCTCCATAGCTGCCATTTTATGAAAGTCTTCTGTATTTTCTTCTTCTATAACATCCACAATATCATCTATAGTAATAATTCCAAGAAGTCTTTCTTCCTTATCTACAACAGGTAATGCAATAAAATCATATTTTTTAAAGACATGGGCAATTTCTTCTTGATCATCAAAGGTATTTACATAAATAACCCCTGTATCCATGATCTCTTCAATCGTCTTATCATCATCACTGACAACAATTTTTCTTAAGGACACGATTCCTTCTAATTTACGGTTCACGTTCATCACATAGCAAGTATAAATAGTTTCTTTATCAATTCCAATTTTTTTAATATATGCCATAGCCCGCTTCACAGTCATTTCTTTTTTAAGTCCAACATACTCTATAGTCATCAAGCTTCCTGCAGAATCTGCAGGATAATTTAAGAACTGATTAATGAGCTTTCTTTCATCTTCTTTTGTATTTTTTAATATTTTCTTTACAATAATTGCAGGCATTTCCTCTAGCATATCAATCATATCATCAAAGAACAGCTCGTCCATGATGTATCTTATTTCTTTATCTGTAATTGCATTAATAATATACATTTGATTTTCATTGGATAAATTTGAAAATACATCTACTGCAATATCCTTTGGCATCATTCTAAAAAGAATCAGTGCATTATTTGTATCCATTTCTTCTAATAGCTCAGCAATATCCACAGGATTCATTTCTAACATTTCCCGTCTTGCATCAGCATATCTTTTGGTGTTCATTAGTTCAATTACATAATCTTTCATCAAAAGCCCTCCTTTAGAAGAGCCATAAACACCAAATGATGGTTATGGCTCTATTCAAAATATTCATTTCACTAGTTTTCCGCTTCGGTAAGGGACTAGCATCCACAACCATCACCAACCTTTCGTTATTTTATGAAAACAAAAAAACTCTACTCAACAGTAGAGAAAAATATCTTTTCCTATGTTGAGCTTTAGCACTATTGAGCTTTGACCATATGGTCAGCTGCATTAAATATAACCTTCGCGATTATACCTGTTAACCCGTTGGCGTCTCTCGACATTTCCGGGCATCAGCGTATATCTCAATAGGAGCCTCACCTAACATTAATGTTAACTTGTCTTTATTATTATATGCTATATTACTCTACTTATCAAGGTTTTCAATATGTATTTCATTTTAATTATTCGTTTATTATTTCCTAATTATATCTAGAAAAAACAAATAGAATTCGACTATTTATATTTAAAATCACCCTTTATTTTTAATAAATTTTAATATTTTAGGTTGACGAACTTAGCAATCAGTAGTAAAATAGGTTTAATTAATTTTCAGAAAAATAAATCAAAAAAAGTGATGACGGAGAGAAAAATACTATTCCTTTAACTACAGAGAGCTGATATTTGCTGAAAATCAGCGTTAAAGCAGTATATAATAATCACTCCGTAGCTGCCAAATCGAAACCATTAGAGTAGATAAGGCCGGGATTCTACATCAGTTAGAAGTGCCACCGTTATATGGCTAGGGTTAATATTTGACCTGAAGAGATAATTCATGTGAATGAATTGTAAATTAGGGTGGTAACACGGGAAAAATCTCTCGTCCCTAAGATATAATGTTATATCTTAGAGACGAGGGATTTTTTAATTTAACCAATACAAAGGAGGATTTTTTATGAAAAGTGATCAAATAAAAAAAGGTGCAAAAGGAGCTCCTGTAAGATCTTTATTTTATGGAATGGGATATACAAAAGAAGAAATAGACAGACCCCTTATTGGTATTGTCAATGCTCAAAATGAAATTATTGCAGGTCATATGCACTTAGATAGAATTGCACAAGCTGCTAAAATGGGTGTTGCCATGGCAGGAGGTACTCCTGTAGAATTCCCTGCAATAGGTATTTGTGATGGGATTGCCATGGGACATGATGGGATGAAATATCCATTAGCAAGTCGTGAGCTTATTGCAGATTCTATTGAAGCTATGGCAATGGGTCATGCTTTTGATGGATTAGTTTTAATCCCAAACTGCGACAAAATCGTTCCAGGAATGCTTATGGCTGCTGCAAGATTAAATATTCCAGCCGTTGTAGTTAGTGGTGGTCCTATGAGAGCAGGAGAGCATAATGGTAAAGCATTAGATTTTAGTAGTGTGATCGAAGGAGTTGGATCTTTTAAGGACAATAAAATGACTGCAGAAGAATTAGAAGAATTAGCAAGAAAATCCTGCCCAGGATGTGGTTCTTGCTCAGGACTTTTCACTGCAAATAGTATGAACTGCTTAACAGAAGTACTAGGAATGGGACTTCCTTACAACGGTACTGCTGCAGCTCACTCAGGTGAGAGAATTCAACTTGCAAAATATGCAGGAATGAAGGTTATGGAATGTATTAAAAATAATATAAAACCATTAGATGTTCTGACAATTGATGCCTTTAAAAACGCAATCACTGTAGACATGGCTATGGCTGGTTCTTCTAACACAGTACTTCATCTACCAGCAATCGCTCATGAAGCAGGTATAGAATTACCCCTTGAATTATTTGATGAAATCAGTCAAGTAACTCCATATCTTACAAAGCTTAGCCCTAGCGGTAAGCATCATATGGAAGACTTACACCGTGCTGGAGGAATCCCTGCTCTTATGAAGGAACTCACAAAAAAAGATTTAATCAACCTAGAAGCTATGACTGTTACAGGAAATAATGTTGGTGAAAATTTAAAAACCCGAAAGGTATTGGATACAGATATCATCCATCCTATTGAAAGCCCTTATAGAAATAAAGGCGGCCTTGCGATCCTAAGAGGAAACTTAGCAGTAGATGGGGCCGTTGTAAAAGAATCAGCTGTAGCTGATGAAATGTTAGTACACGTTGGCCCTGCAAAAGTATACAACTCAGAAGAAGAAGCAGTAAATGCCATTTTTGATGGAAAGATTATAAAGGGTGATGTAGTAGTTATCCGATACGAAGGTCCAAAGGGTGGTCCTGGTATGAGAGAGATGCTATCACCAACCTCTGCCATTGCTGGTATGGGACTTGATAAAGACGTAGCACTTCTTACGGATGGTAGATTTTCTGGGGCTACTCGTGGTGCTGCTATTGGTCATGTTTCTCCTGAGGCTATGGAGGGAGGACTTGTTGGTCTTGTTGAAAATGGAGATATCATTAGTATTGATATTCCTAATAAAAAGTTAGAAGTAAAATTAAGTGATGAAGAGATTGAGAAACGTAAAGCAAACTTTGTAAAACCTGAACCTAAAGTTACAAAAGGATATTTAGCAAGATATGCAAAATTAGTAACTTCTGCAAGTACAGGAGCTGTATTAAAGTAAAGGAGAGATAACCATGACATTTTTAGAGAAAATCAGCAATACTGCAGGAAAATATTTTGCAGTATGGGTAGTTTTAGCAGCTGCTATAGGGCTTATAAGCCCTACAGCTTTTCAATGGGTATTACCACAAATTGCACTACTTTTAGGAATTATCATGTTTGGAATGGGAATGACCCTAAAAGGAGAAGATTTTAAACTTGTATTTTCTAGACCAAAAGAAGTAATTTTTGGTGTGATTGCTCAATATACATTAATGCCATTAATTGCATACGGTATTGCAGTTATTTTTAATCTTCCACCAGATTTAGCTGTTGGAGTAATCCTTGTAGGAACATGTCCAGGTGGAACATCTTCAAATGTTATGACCTATTTAGCAAAGGGAGATTTAGCATTATCTGTTTCCATGACATCTGTTTCTACCCTTTTGGCACCATTCTTAACACCAATGGTAACTCTTTGGTTAGCAGGAAAATGGATTCCAATTTCTGCTACTGCTCTATTTATCTCTATTGTTAAAATAGTATTAGTTCCTATTATCTTAGGACTTATTGCAAGAAAATTCTTTGGTAATGCCGTTAATACAGGAATCAAGATTCTCCCTCTTATTTCGGTAGTATCTATTGTATTGATCGTTGGAGGCGTTGTTGGTGTAAATGCAGAAAGAATTCTTTCTACTGCTTTAACTATTTTTATGGTAGTCATTCTTCACAATATGCTAGGATATTTACTAGGTTATTTCATTGCATCAAAGCTAAAAATGGGTGAAGCAAAAAGACGTGCTGTAGCTATTGAGGTAGGTATGCAAAATTCAGGACTAGCCGTATCCTTAGCAATGACTCACTTTAATCCTGTAGCTGCAATCCCAGCTGCTATATTCAGTGTTTGGCACAATATTTCAGGCCCTCTACTAGCTACATTTTGGTCTAATAAAACAAATTCACTTGATAAAAGTAATGCATAATTTAAAGCAGTCCATGTGGACTGCTCTTTTTACAGTTCATAAAAATTATTCTGGTTAAATATTATACTTAATAAACAAATATCTATATCCCCCTTTCATAGATCATCCTTAAGCTATTTGAGTTTGTTCTTATTTTTTCTCCCACATTCTTTTTAATATTCTATTTACAAACTAAGTAAATATTCTACTCATTCCCATTAACATATATCCACCTATCAATCCAATCAATACACTAGAAAATGTTCCAATTAAATAGTATTCTGCAAATTCTTTTTTTGTTGTTATTTTATCATACCTTGCAATAGACTTTGCAGCTATTACAAATCCAATTGCAGAAAGAGCATTATTGATTACTAATGTTATGATTAATAATCTCTCGAGAATACCTATTATCTTGCCTGCTTTCTTTAATCCTTCATTATCATTTGCAGATTGAGTTACGTTTTCTATATCCTTTAGAATCTTTGATATAAAATAGCCTCCACCTACTCCAAAAAATAAATAAACAATTCCATATATTAATATTTTATTTAGAATAGTTCCCTCTTGCATGTTCTCCATAGCTACAGTTTTACTAATTTGATTAAAGACAATTATTGTTTTGGGTTTAAATAAAAAACTGCAAAACTTGGTAATATAATCATGCTGTGGAAAATTAAAGAAAGTCCATCCACTAAAAATAATGAATACATGAATCACTTGGTCGATTAAAAATAACATCCACTCTTGAAGTTGATTATATTTGTTTTGAATGCTGTAATTCAAATAATCTATTCCTATATGCGATACAGATATAATCATGCTATATAATAGCACTACTTTAAATTGGTATCTTAATAAAAGCATTATAAATACTATCATAAATACAGAAAAACCATGTTTTAAAAAAGCTACCTTCACCATATTTCTTTTATCATTTATAATTTTATCTGTTTGAAAAACAAAATCTGCTAGGATATGTGCAAATATTGCTATCAATAATACCGTCATATGAATACGCTTCTCCTATTCCTTATTATTTATATTTTTTAAAGAATTAGATCTTTACTCGTGAATTTTAAAGCTTTCAAGCTTTACTCTTCCACTTTAAAGGTTAGTGACTTTACTTCTTCAATCCCTTATTTTTTATTCCTTCAAAATCAACTTAATCATTACATCTTTGAAGTAAACCTTTCAAATTCTTTTCCACTGCAACAATTGACCTCCAATTTGCTAAATCACACCTTTGCTGAACAGCAGACTTAGAAATAGACAATTGCCTTGAAACTAACTCATAAGTTCCAAGTGATTCATATAACATGATTGTTTCCCATTGTTCATCATTCCAATTTCTAATGATGCTATCTACTAAAATATATATAGAATTCAAAGATAAATTTAAGGCTTCGTTCATTGACCATAAATATGTTGCTGGATAATGTTTTTTATATGGTGTACTATGCTTTCTTTGTAATTTATTTAAGGTATCCATAGCATCCCTTGCTAAATAAAAAGCCTGCCCATTCATGTCCCACGAATTATGATTTTGATTGTCCAATATGGCTTCAATATAACCAATTCCAACTCCTAATCTTAATTGAAAGGGTCTACAATAATATCTTACATTCCGTATAACTTCAGGTAAAAATTCAATATTATTCAAAACAGCTTGAATTTCATCTCCTCTTGATAGAACAAAAGAAGTAAACAGTTCATTTTTTAGTTTTTTATTTAATTGATCTAATTTATTATTAATTTCTTCTTTTGCATTTAAATACTTTCTAGATTTAATAATATCTGCTGTAATTACACAAAATGGTTGCATAATTCCTCCTTGAATTCATCTTATTAAAAGAATATTAGTATTTTAGTTTCATTTTACTTTAATAGTCTATAATTTTCAACAAATCATAACTGGAATAAATTTCTTGTATTGATGTATTTAACTACATTTCATTTTTCAAGAGCAATAAGCCTGTACAATAATTATCTAAGTATCAAAATGAATAATATTTCCTCATATAAAAGTGCACCTCCAAAAGTTAAATTTTGTATCTAACTTTTGGGGTACACTTTAATTTTTAGATGTCTTTATTTACTTTCTTGATTTTTTTCAATTAATTCCTCACATTTTAAATCAACGAACTCTGCTACTAACTCTCTATATTTTTTTCTTATAACTTCTTCAGAAGTGATCTCTTCTTTTGGCAGTGCAGAATGATTCAGTACCCATTTCACAAGTTTATTGGTAATACATTCATTGCAAAGTCTATCAATTAGATTATTTTTCTTTTGAAGAATGACAGTTTCATCAATTTCTTTGCTTTCCATTTCTTTAAAGGCTTTATCTATTTCATTAATAGCATAATCTTCTTTTATTATAAAAGGATTGATAATATAGTATTCTTTTAAAGAATACCATCTCACAATATCTTTTGGCAATTCTTTAATAATTAACTCTTTATACTTATCAAAGGGATACAATGTATCTTGCGCATACTTTTCTCCCAATTTTAGAATATTTTTTTTATAAGTATCACTATCAACTTTTATGGTTACTGGTCTGTTATTTTCTTTTCCTATTTTTCTTAGGATAAAAATTTCTTGTCCATATAAAGAATATATATATTCAATATAAAATTTATCAAATACCCATTTTGAAATATCTATTGAATCCTTTTCAAAATATAAGGAATCAATTATTAACTCATTAGTTATATCTTTTCTATTTGTTAATTTTTCAATTTCTTCGACTACATCATTTGCTGTTTTTTCATACTCATATCCTAACTCATAGTAATCATCTTCATTCATATATATAAATGATTTTTTATCAAAAAGCTCTTTTACTGTCATATTAAAATTTTTTCCTGTTTTTTTATTTAAAATTGGAATCTTTAGAACTAAATCATTACACAAATCATCTAAAATACTCTTATGCTCTATTTTAAGAATCTCGCATATCAATTTCATTTTAAAAAATATATAATCATAACAACCCTTAAATCGATTTTTATTTTCAGGTTTAGATATAGACTTAATGAATTTTTTTAAGCATCTAGGCAATATTTCTTTCATTAAAAAATCATTTAATCTCTTTAATTCATGTCGCTTAATTTTTCTTCTTGCAATATTAAGGATCTTTTTTGTTTCACTATTTAGTAGATCCCATTCAACAGCTATCGGTATATTTCGGATACGTTCTCTGCAAACTCTTATTCCTCTAAAATTATAATTTAAATTTTCATAATATGTATCTGAATTTTGAGATATATTAATATGTAAATATGAACCTCTTATTTTCTCTAAAATATGCATAGATATATCTCCATTTTTTTCTGGAACAAATGCATATCTTATTTTATCATCCTCATTATCCCACTTTAAATCTTGATCATATTCCATACACATACTATCTATTTTGATTTGAATGCTATTTTCATTTTCTTCTATAACTGAATATTTCTTTCCAAGCATTCTTTCTATATAATTTCTATATTCTTCAAATTTATCAACATCTTCTTTCACAAATAAATCCTCTTCAGTAGACTTTTCTTTTTTTATTTTTATGATAGCTTCTGTTCCATTCCTTCTATAGCTATTTTCATCCTCCTCTAGATCTTTTACTGTTACATACCCATTTTCTTTTCTTGAAACAAAAGTAATCTCTTTTAAATTTTCATCATCATATTTTGTTCTCATAATGATTTTATTAGTCACCAAAAAGGATGACATCAATCCTAATCCAAAAGCACCTGTTGGTCTAAGCCAACAAGGCATACCTTCAATAAAATCAACAAGCTTTTTATCAGAAGACCAACTCTCTCCAATGGAAACCATTCTTTGTAAGTCTTCTGAAGAAATGCCACACCCATAGTCTTTAAATAAAAAAGTGGTATATACATATTCATCCTTTTCTTCCTCTGTAATACTTATTATAATAGGATAATTTCTCCAAATTTCATTTGGAAGATCAATAGGAAACTGTAGCTTTTCTTTATAATCAATATGCTCTTTTCCAAAGGAATGCTTGTTATTATCTATCTTTTTTAATAGAAAATCATAAATACCACTTTTTACATCCTTCCATATTTGAATTTTTGTAGCATCCATTGCATTTTGTATTAATTCTCTTATAAATACAGTATTGCTATCTTCATAAATTTCTGAACCCTCTAATATTTCAAATGCTTTTTCTTGTTTGATTTCAAACCGCAAATTAGCTTGTTCTTTATAATCATCTTTTCCTTCTAAATATAATTTTTTCTTGCCAAATCGTGGTGCTACTCCTAAAAAGTCATCTTGTACAATTTCAGACCAATGCAATGCTAAATTCTTGATTTCATCCTCTAGCCAATCAATCCATGCTTTTGTTTCTCTATAAATTTCTGGTGCATCACAATTAGCAGATACCTCTATGATCTTTGGCTCAATCAAAAAATGTGTAATAGATGCATGCTTTGCTTTATGAATTTTTGATCTTTTAGGCATTTTTAAAAGCATCCTTTGATAAACATTAGAAAATCTGCCATCATCTAAATCTAATAAATCTCCAAGTCGAATCATTGTTGCAATAAATCGTGGATGTATTTTATCATTCCCAACACCATTAGCTTTCCGGTCTAATTTTAGTACATCCTCAAAGGGTTGATTATGTAAAAATGCTATTTGTCCTGTTAAATCCTTAAATCTTTTAGGAACTGAATTAAAGCCACCTATTTTCAATCCAAAAATATCTTCTAAATCCTCAATAGCAATTTTACTTTTTTTAGCATGTTGTCTTCTAAAATATTCTGCTGCTAATATAATGACATACTCTCTCACTCTAATAGGCCAATCTATTTTCGTCTTAAAATCTTCTACATTCTTTAAATACCTTGCTGCTTCAATATATTCTATATCATATCCATCATATTTAGCATTACTTATATCCTCTAAAAAATTTTGAAAATCATCTTTTTCCCAATTATCTTGCATCACATTACTCACAATAATCATTCCTGTATCGTGCAAATAAGCGGACATTAATAACAACCATGTATCCGTTGGACTCAATTGCTTAATCCGATCCGCTCCCAATAACAACTCAATATTTCTAATAATAGTCAATGAATGACTTTCATCATGATTGCTATAATGTGGATAAATATGTGAAACGCCATTTAATGCCTGTCCAATTTTTTTCTGATCTAACACCCAATTAGCATATAATTTTTGATATTCTACATCTATATCTTGAAAACTTTCTAAATGTTTCATCAAAGTATAATCCATCTACATCCCTCTTTCATAGATACATAAAAAATAATATTTAAATTTATTTTCTAATACTGTATAGAAATATAAATCACTTCTCTTTTCTATTTTAAATAATTTTTCAGAAACTTTTTGTCGTTTTCCGTCGTTAATTTTAAATTAACAAATGAAAAGACAGCCTTAAAGAAAAAATTTAAAAATATTTTTGATAAAATAATTTAGAGCAGTCCATGTGGACTGCTCTTTTTAATCATTTCACCAAATCAATATCACCCGAAACTGTATTAATATTAATTGTATTTTTTATTTCTTCATCATTTCCAACATTCCCATAAAGATTGTTTCTACCTTTATTTTTCTCTATTTTTATAGGAAATTCACAATTAATTTCTCCAGATGTAGAACTTGCTTGTAAACGAAACAGCGCTGTTTTAGGAAGCTTTATTTCAACATTTCCAGATGTAGATTTGAAAGCTAAATCATCCTTTAAACTTTCAACTTTTGTAGCTATATCTCCAGATACAGATTTTGCATATAATTTTCCTTTAGATGATTCTATTTCTATGTCTCCTGAAATAGTTTTAAAGGTTGCATTTTTTCCATCTATTATGTCCCCTTCAATATCACCTGATACAGTTGAAATATTAGCTATTTCTATTTGAAGCTTTCCAAAATTAATATCTCCTGATACTGCTTCTATATCTATATCTTTTGAATAATCCTTTGGAATGTATACATCTAAATGAGTATCCGATAAACTTCCTTTTCCTATATTAATGACCATTTCATTTTTCTTTTTTTCTTTTACAAATATAGCTTTGTCTTTTTTTTCTATGTTTAATGGACTTATCTTCTCATTCGTTGTTCCATAAAAATGAATCTTTATATCTTTCCTATCTTCTGGAATCACCTTCACATTCGTACTGATCATATCTATATAGATCTTCTCAACATTTTCTATTTCCAGATTTTTAGTAATATCCACATCATTCTCAATAGACTCTCGATTAACAGAATTCGTTATATGTAAAATATTTTCTCCAGCTTGCATAAATAATCCCGCCGAAATCCCAAAGGACACAATCATAATAGCAACTGTCCATACAATAAACTTTTTCATCTTTCTATTCATCTTAACCCCTCCTACTAAGGTTAGTACTGATTATTTTTTTATGATTTTCAAATTCATCTTCAAATATTTTAGTGTAAGCTTAAATAACCATTTTGCCAAATAACAATTTCCTATAAGAAAAAGTACCCCTAATGCCGTTATACCTATGCCTAAAAAACTTGTTGCTACCGGATTTGAAGTCATCACTATGGGCATAGAGATTAATGAACCAAGTAATGGCTTTAAAACAACTCCAGCAAATACTGACACTCCACCAACTAATACACCAATAGCCCCTCCAAAAAGACCTATCAAAGCTCCAACAACACCTAAAAAAGGTCCTAGTACAAATACTATATTAAAAAAGCCAAGTGCAACAATTGTAACTACAGCTTTTAGAATATTTGAAAATGATGGATTCTCTGTTGCTTGATGGATTACATTATTTGCTATATATTGCTTTGCAATTTCATGGGGATTTCCTAAATCCTTAATGATTTCATCTTCTGTTTTACCTTCTGCTAAGGCAAAGGTAAAATGTTCCTCATAATCCTTTAAAATTTCTTCTCTTTCTTCTTTTGAAAGTTTTTTTAGTAATTCTTCTAATTTCTTTAAATAATCACTTTTATTCACTTTCCTCATCCCTTCCAACAATTTTGTTAACCCCTTCTACAAAAGCAAACCATTCTTTGGTTAATTCTTCTTTTGCTGTCTTTCCTTCCTCTGTTAATTGATAATATTTTCTTGGTGGTCCTTCTTGAGATTCTTTAAGGTATGTGGTAAAGAGTCCTTCTTTTGTTAACCTTCTTAATAAGGGATATATAGTTCCTTCTGATATAGTAATACTTTCAGAAATATTGTGTACTAATTCATAGCCATAACAATCTTTTGTACTTAAAATGGATAATACACATAATTCCAGTACTCCTTTTTTGAATTGAATATTCATCCTTATATCTTTCCTTTCGGTGAATTATTTTTTATCTTTAAAAACATTATATAGCAAGCTACTGTTTAATACAAGGTACTGTTTTTAAAAAGTACCTTCTTGTTAGAATCATTTTTTTCACGTATAATATTTCTTTGGAGGTGAACATGATGAATCCTAATGATCATACACAAGAAGTAGAAGAGGCAATCATTGCTTTTAAGAAAATTAAACGAAGGCAACTACTAATCAGTATTCCTTATATCATCTTAATCCTTGCATTCATAGTGGTTCGCATATTCTTCCCTGAATTATTATCATTTAATCCATTCAAAGAAGGTTATATGGGCATATCCGGTGGTGTCTTAACTAGACTTTTCGCAGGTTTTATTATATCCTATGTAATTTTTTCAAAAAGCTTTTGGAAATGTCCTTCCTGTCATAGATATCTTGGAAGAGGAACGCCTAAATGTTGTCCAAACTGTGGGATCAGGCTTCAAGAAGAGTAAAAAAGTGTAACCTATTCTAATAGGCTACACTTTTTTATTTTTCTAATTTTTCATCTAATCGATCTAATATCAAATTGTATCCATCCGCTCCATAGGTAAGACATCGATTGATTCTACTGATAGTTGCTGTACTTGCTCCTGTTATTTCTTCTATTTCGTTGTAAGTTTTCTTTTCTCTTAAAAGCTTTGCTACTTTAAGACGCTGGGATAGTGCTTGAATTTCTTTTATAGTGCAAATATCTTCAAAAAATCTATAACATTCCTCTGTATTTTGGAGTAATAATATTGCTTCAAATAGTTCGTCCGTAAACGTATTTTTTAATTTTGACTCGTAAGTCATCACGTCACCACCTTTTCCCTTTATCTAAATAATATTCTATATTTATTTATTATCTCCTTTTTATTGAAATATAATTTTTTTCGAAAAAGTATTGACACAATTCTAAAAAATGATTATACTCAATATTAATCAAAGAAAAATTAAATAAACGGATATCTCTTATCCAGAGAGGTGGAGGGACTGGCCCTATGAAACCCGGCAACCGGCATATATTTATGCAGCGGTGCCAATTCCTGCGATACATTTGTATCGGCAGATGAGAGAAAGAAGACATTGTTCTATATGCCTCTTTCTCAATGAAAGAGGTTTTTTTAAACCCTCTTTTATTCACGGGGGTTATTTTATTATCTATTCATTTTAGCACTATACAGTTTTAAAGGGGTGAAGCAATGATAAGAATTAAAAATTTATCAAAGGTTTATACAAAAGGAAGAAACAAAGTAACGGCTCTTAAGGATATCTCCTTAAGTATCGGTCAAGGAGATATTTATGGCATTATTGGTCTTAGTGGTGCAGGAAAATCCTCTCTTATTCGCTGCATCAATAGATTGGAAGAGCCTACAAGCGGTGATATTTTTGTAAAGAACATAAACTTAGTAACTTTAAAAAGTAATGAACTAAGAAATGCAAGAAAAAAAATGGGAATGATTTTTCAAAACTTTAATCTATTGCATAGTAAAACCGTCTTTGAAAATATTGCATTTCCATTGAGACTCATGAAAACACCTGAGAAGGTTATTAAGGAAAAAGTAAATAGTTTACTTGAGCTTGTAGAGTTATCTGATAAAGCTCACGTTTATCCCTCTCAGCTAAGTGGCGGTCAAAAACAAAGAGTGGGTATTGCCAGGTCTTTAGCAAATGAGCCTGATGTACTCCTTTGTGACGAAGCAACATCAGCACTTGATCCAAAAACCACAAAACAAATTTTAAATCTTCTTAAGAATATCAACAAAGAGTTTGGATTAACCATTGTTATCATCACCCACGAGATGGAAGTGATTAAAGAAATTTGCAACCGAGTAGCCATCCTTGAAGGTGGATACATTGTAGAGGAAGGTTCTACTATTGATATTTTTTCAAAGCCTGGTAACTCTGTGACAAAACATTTTGTAGATCACGATCAATATTTACCTAAGCAATATTTAAAAGGAAAAGTATTAAACCTCTCTTTTACAGAGAACAGTGCAGGGGAACCACTTATTTCAAAGATTACGAAGAAGTTTGATGTAGATGTAAATATTCTTTCTGGGAAAATTGAATATATCCAAGAAAAGCCTATTGGAAAACTTACTATTCAATTGAATGTAGATTGTCATCAATTATTAGATATTTTATCTTTCCTAGAAGAAAATCATGTAAAAGCGGAGGTGTTAAAACAATGAATCATTGGATAGAACTTCTTACACCATCTTTATTAGAAACCTTATATATGGTATTTGTCTCTGTATTTTTCACAATTCTATTTGGATTACCCTTAGGAGTGATTCTTGTTGTAACAGATAAAAATCATATTCTTCCAAATCCATGGCTGAATGGCGTTCTTTCATATATTATCAATATATCAAGATCACTACCATTCATCATTTTGATGATCTTTATTATACCTTTTACAAGACTTGTTGTTGGAACAACTATTGGAACAACTGCCGCAATTGTTCCATTGGTCATAGCTGCAACCCCTTTCTTTGCAAGAGTTGTAGAAACAAGTATAAGGGAAGTAGATTGGGGTGTGGTAGAAGCTTCTATTTCCATGGGAGCAACCCCTAGCCAAATCATTTTTAAGGTACTAATTCCTGAGGCAATGCCTTCATTGATTCTTGGTATTACTATCACTATTATCAATATTCTAGGCTATTCTGCTATGGCTGGTGTTGTTGGAGGAGGTGGACTTGGAGATTTAGCTGTAAGATATGGGTATCACCGTTTCCAAACAGATGTAATGATTATGACAGTAATCTTACTGATTATCCTTGTACAAATCATTCAAACTGCTGGCAATAGATTTTCACAAAACATTAATAAAAAATAAAAAAATATAAATTGGAGGTATGAAAAATGAAAAAAAATATTTTGAAAGTATTTGTATGTTTATTAACTTTATCCTTATTATTTACAGGATGTGCAAAAAAGGAAGAGCCTACTACTGCTGAACCTAAAGAAAATGAAGCTGTAACCCTTACAATTGGTGCAACACCGGTACCTCATACAGAAATACTAGAGTTCATCAAGCCAAAACTTGAAAAAGAAGGTATACAATTAGAAATTAAAGAGTTTACGGACTATGTAACACCAAACCTTGCTTTAGCAGAGAAAGAAATTGATGCCAACTTCTTTCAACACTTACCTTACTTAGAAACATTTAATAAAGAAAGAGGATTAGATCTTGTAAGTGCCGTAAATGTTCATGTTGAACCTCTTGGTTTATATTCTAAAAAAATTAAATCTCTTGATGCATTAGAGAATGGATCTACTATCACCATTCCAAATGACCCAACAAACGGAGGACGTGCACTTATTTTACTAGATACAAAAGGAATTATCAAATTAAAGGAAGATGCAGGACTTGAAGCTACCGAAAAAGATATTGACAAAAATCCTAAAAATCTAGTCTTTAAGCCAATTGATGCAGCACAGCTTCCTCGAACATTAGATGATGTAGATGCAAGTGTCATCAATACAAACTTTGCTTTAGAAGGTGGGTTAAATCCTAAAGAGGATGCTTTATTAATAGAAGGAAGCGAGTCCCCTTATGCAAATATCGTGACCGTTCGCCCTGAAGATAAAGATAGTGAAAAAATTCAAAAACTTATAAAAATACTACAATCTGAAGATGTGAAAAAATTTATCGAAAAAAAGTACAATGGTGCAATCGTTCCTGCGTTTTAATACAA
Source organism: Crassaminicella profunda (assembly GCF_019884785.1). Classification (GTDB taxonomy): domain Bacteria; phylum Bacillota; class Clostridia; order Peptostreptococcales; family Thermotaleaceae; genus Crassaminicella; species Crassaminicella profunda. The sequence continues at coordinate 392,576 of NZ_CP082326.1, read as the reverse complement.
AAATCATATCTTTCCCCCCTTTGTGAAATACTAATACAGAGGAGATGATACGATGAAAGATGAAAAAGGAATTCATTCTGATTCAGAAAGACCACAAGATCAAATTGATTCCACCTATAATAAAGAAGACTATCCCATCATAGAAAAAACACAAAATGCTTATGTAATGCCTCTTGATATGCAAAGAGATATAGATGTAATCGATTCTTCTAGATTTTATGAAAAACCTATAGAAAATACTAAAGAATAAATTTAAAAGACCTTCCTATCAAGATAAAGATAGGGGATATACAGAATGAAGACAAGGTGGTCATTGACCTCCTTATCTTCATTTTTTATCCCCAAAATTCAGGTTGTTCTTGATGATTAGATCTAATAGCTTTTTTTACTATGGTAAGATTGATTTTTTGATGATCATGTTCAAAAGAGCAAGGATATTTTTTACCACATTTTTCACATTCTATATATTCTTTTGAGTTAACTTCTTCTCTATTATCAAATAAAAAGGGCAGATTTTCTGATTGATTGCTAAAATTCTTGTTATTTAATGTATTTATTTTGTATGTGTATACATAAGTAGCTTCATGCTTCATTTTTAAATATTTACTATTACAATTAGGACATATTAAAGGCTCATTAATATTCAACTTAACAGTTCCTTTCTTATTAGGATTATATTGTATTATGTGCTTTTTTCTTATATTTATTCTGAAAAATACAATATCTAGTTTCTTCTTTTATCCCTCTATTGCTTTTTTTGTCGTTTCATGCTACAATTTCCAAGCATTACTATTTTTTGAAAGGAGCAATCATTATGAATACTTCTATAATTATTTTATTAGTAGGTATATTTACAATTATCTGTACACTAACCAAACCAGCCTTTTATTGGGAAAGCCGTAAAGCTAGAGGATTAAGAAGGTTTATAGGCGATGGTGGAGCAACAATTGTTTATTTACTTCTTGGGGTTTTTTTCTTAGGTTTTAGTATAACTAATCTTTTAGGCTTTACACATTTTTAAAATCCTATCAGGTGATGAATTATCCATCACCTGATTTTTTTCATTTTTCTCTTCTTTTCTCTAAAGAGAAAAATACCTATCATAATCAATAACATCATCCATAAAGAAGGTTCATCCATTTCCGTCATATCTCCTATATGGACTGGTTTTTTCCTCGCTAAAATTTGTTTTTGTTTTTCTAACATAACTTTTTCTTGAGCTTCATTTTCAAGAACAATAAAAGAAGTCATAGGACTCATGACCTGAGACATAATGCTATTTTTTACAATAGATAAAGATTTTTCATAATATTTCTCTGGATGAAGTACATAGCTCATATACAAACCTTGAAGAACTAATCCATTTTCCCATTTGAAATTTTTCATCATTTCCATATTCATCTCTAAACCTGCATCTAAAAGAACTATGCTATCGTTTCTTGTATCTGATAGATAAAAGGTTTTACCCTTTTCATTTTCCCAAATAAAAACAGGTATTTTCTCTACTTCATTTATAACTTTTTCTTTCCTGTTTGTATCTATGTAACCTTCTACATTATTATTTCTATCTAAATGATAATAATATACCCCTTCTGGACACGCAAAGGAAAAATCATCCATATGCTCTCCATCTACAGCTTTGTCTAAATCATCTGTAACAACTATAATCACAGGACGCTCACTACTATTCTTTATATAGTTTTCATAAATTATCCTCTTTACTGTATATTCTAAAAAGAATCCACCTTTTACATCTACGTATTTTAAATCTTTTTCCCACTGCTTATCATAAGGAATCCTTTTTTCTTCAAAATTTATAGCAACAATTTCCTTTACATCCTCTTCAATATGATGCTTCTTAATATAATCTTTCACTCTTTTTATGTAATCATTTATTTTATTTTCGTTTCCTTCTGAATAATCTAGTACAAAATAATATTTTTGCTCCCTTGTTGTTTTTTCTAGTTTTTTCTTCACTTCCTTTGGAATATAGGCAATCTCTTGATTGATAAGAATTTCTTCTTTCTTTAAAGAATTTATATAATCATCTTTTAAATCAATATTATGTCCATCTATGTTAAAGGTAATAGGTCCTTTATGAATAATTTCTATCCCTGTTTTTCTTACTTCTCCCCTATTGAATGGAAAAATTTTGAATTCCATGTGATTATTTCCTATATCTGTTAAAATCCCTGGATCTCTCCTTATTTTTTTTGTATTTTCATAAATCCAATTAGCAGCTCTTTTATCTGCAATTAAACCATATTTTTTTTCAGTTCCTACATATAAATAATAATTACTAATATAACTTCCCTTTGGCAACTTAAACAGGGTGTCATATTCTTCTTGATCTCTCCCTTTATTTTCTATTTCTAAGTTAATCCAACTTTTTAACACCTTTTCTTCTTTATCATAGACTGTTTTTGTATAGATGTCTTTAATAAATACATTTTCATTACTATTTTCTACTTGTCTTTTATTTCCTAAATGAATATCTGATTTTCCCAAAAACACTTTTTCTAACTTCATTATTTTTCGACTAGATATAGATAATCCATCTAGTACATATTCATGATAAAGAGCAGTAAAATAGGGAATGTCTGTAGTGAAAAGATCCATCTTTTCTCTTTTATTTCCTTTTATATATTTTATATTTTTTAAAGCTCTTTTCACACCTGCTGGGTCTATATTGGCTTCATGATCATCTTCATAACTTCTTTCATAAGTAAATGTCAGCGCCTTATCTAAATTTTCTTTATCGTTTTTTATCGTCACCATGGTAAAAACAGGAATAGTTAATATCCCGATACAAAGTAATGTAATTAAAACATTCCTAGGATATACCCCTTTCAAATACTGATAATCAGACCATAAAGATTGTACATGTAAAAACATTAAAACCAATGGGGTAAGCATTAATATGCCAAATCCTAAAAAAATCATTCCTATCAATGAAAATGGTAATAGGGGAAGAAAAACTAAAAAAAAGTAAAAAGTAAAAACAAAGGTAATACTTTTCAATCCCCATAAAACAAGTCTCATTCTTTTATTATCCCTATCAGGAATTAACATGAGTCCCCCTGTAATAACAGCAAATAAATAAAACCCCACGTGTGAAAAATCCCCAAATATATTTCCTAATCCTTGATTTACAGCTAATCCTATCACTGAGGCTACAAGGTTTAAAAAAGCTAAATTTTTCTGCCATAAATTAGATTTTCTCTTTAAAATTCTATAAATAATTCTTATGAAAAAGAAGAAAAACCCTATTATACTCACAATAAATAATATAGGCATCATCTTTTTTATAGAATTATTTGCACCCCACAATATATACATAGACAAATAACTTAATGCTGGAATACCTATCATACGATAAAAATCCTTTGAATTACTGCCTATTTTCATTTTTTCCACAGTAAAATGCACCATCATTAGCATTGAATGAATGAGCCCTGGCATAATAAGTGTCAAGACAGTCATACCAGGTCTTATCCCTAAAAACATATATGCTGGAATATTAGAAGGAATAATTTCTGTATACTTATAAGAATAAACACTTAAAAATATAGTATAGACACTGAATATCAAAATAGCACATAAAGGTTGGATCTCCTTTTTCTTTATCCAGTTATTTATATTCCATAAGGTAAATATAAAACAAGCTGCCCCTAGATAAAGAGATAAAAATTTCCAGTAACCAATATTGCTTTCATTTAATTCTGAATGAATCAATCCAAATATTTTATAATACAGAATAAAAATGAAAATTTGAGGAATGGTTAGCGTAACAAATATCAGATAAGGTTTATAAAGTTTATTCATGAGTCTTCTCTCCTTTATCTATCATTTTTGAAAACAGATAATAAGTAATAATTAAAATTATAAAATAAAAAATAACCCCAATAGATTGATGGATCAATCTTTCATATTTTATATTGAAGGTTATGATATGCATCATCAAAGAAGCCCCTATAATCCTTGATGCATTTGCAATAATTGTAATTACATATGAAACCGTAAAAAAAATCAATAATGCTGGTAATTTATTTTTATTCTGTATCTTAGAAATGAAAGAAAAACTAATCATTAAAAATACCATGATGAAAAAATTCGCCCCTGAACATCCTCTACTAATATGCATTTTTAAATCATTATTGATAAATCCAATGCCTTCATAATATTGAAAAGAAACACCTAAAAACAATTCCACTACTTTTGTTACAGGTTTTAGGATATATAATACGTATTGAAAATTTCCATATCGGAAAATAAATTTTATGTATATTGCCATAAATAAGGCTATTCCATACGCAAGTAAGTTCACTTTGTCACCCCCATAATTTTACATCTTCATTATACATAGTTCATTATCTTTTTTCAATACTTTTTTATTGTTTTTCAATATATTTTTATTATTAAACAATTCGATTAGAGCATCAAAATCAAATTTTCCGTTTGTAACTTAAAAATCTCATTTTGTAAACAAAATGCCATAGCACGTTATCTTTTTTTGAAAAATTTTAGTTTTTCCTATCTGTATCCTTTAAAAATATTTTAATAACCCTTCATAGAACATTTTTATTGTAAATATTTCCTTTACATTTTTTATATTTTTAGGTTATAATATAAACATAAGTTTACTTACTAATCAAAAGTTGGTGATAACTATGACATTGAGAGAAAAAGAAATTTTAGATTTAATTAAAAAACATCCTTTCATCTCTCAACAACAATTAGCAGAAAATTTGGGGATTACCCGTTCCTCCGTGGCAGTGCATATTACAAATCTAATGAAAAAAGGATATATCCTTGGAAAAGGCTATATCGTAAAAGAAGAATCTTACGTTGCTGTAATAGGAGGAACTAATGTAGATATTCAAGGCTTTACCCATTCCCCCTTAAACCTTCATGATTCTAATCCAGGAAAAGTAAAAATGTCTCTTGGAGGCGTTGGAAGAAATATAGCAGAAAATCTAGTACATTTAGGTGTAGATACAAAATTAATATCTGCTGTAGGAGATGATTTATACGGAAACAAGATTTTAGAGGAATGTAAACTTTCTGGAATCCATACAGAACATATTTTATCTTTGAAAAATACACCTTCTTCCACCTATCTTTCTGTTTTAGATGAGAATGGAGATATGAAGGTAGCTATTTCAGCTATGGATATTTTCGATAAAATCACTATTGATTTTATTAGAGAAAAGAGCCACATCATAAAAAACGCCCAATTGGTGGTTGTAGATACAAATATTCCAGAAGAAGTTCTTCATTATCTAGTAACTAATTTTAAGGAAGTAGATTTTTTCATTGATCCTGTATCTACTACAAAAGCGAAGAAGATAAAAGGTTTTATAGGATCTTTTCATACAATAAAACCTAATAAACTAGAAGCTGAAATCCTTTCAGGCATAAAAATTCATACAAAAGAAGATTTAAAAAAAGCTTCTAATTATTTCTTAAATGCAGGAGTTAAAAATATATTTATCAGTCTTGGAAAAGACGGAGTATATTGTAGAAATAAAAACACTTCTATTCTTTTATCTACTCCTCAAATAAAAGCTATCAATGCCACAGGAGCTGGAGATGCATTTATGGCAGGATTGGTCTTTAGTCATTTGAATGACTTTTCTTTAGAAAGATCGGCTAAATTTTCAAGTCTTGCTTCAATCATTGCCCTCTCCCATGAGAGAACCATCAATCCAACCCTGTCCATAGAAAATATTCAAAAACTTTCAAAGGAGATGAATTTATGTTTAAACAATATTTAGATATCCATCCAGAGGTAAAGTCTGCATTAGAGGAAGGTAAACCTGTAGTTGCACTAGAGTCAACTATTATATCCCATGGTATGCCCTATCCTGAAAATATAAAAACTGCTAGAGCTGTTGAAGAAATCGTAAGAGAAAATGGTGCTATTCCTGCAACAATAGGGATTTTAAATGGAAGACTTAAAGTGGGTCTTAATGATGAAGAATTAGAATACATGGGAAAAGGAGACGATATCCTAAAAACAAGCAGAAGAGATCTTCCTTTTATCATTGCGAAAGGATTAAATGGTGCTACAACAGTAGCTTCTACTATGATTATTGCGTCTCTTGCTGGGATAAAAATATTTGTTACTGGTGGAATTGGTGGCGTTCATAGAGAAGCCCAAGAAACCTTTGATATTTCAGCAGACCTAATGGAACTTGCAACCACTAATGTAGCCGTTATATGTGCAGGCGCAAAATCTATTCTTGATATAGGACTAACTTTAGAATACCTAGAAACTCATGGAGTTCCTGTTGTTGGTTTTGGTACGGAAGAATTCCCTGCATTCTTTACTAGAAAAAGTGGATTCGGTGTAGATTATAAAGTTGACTCTGAATTAGAACTAGCAAAAGCATTAAAAGCAAAATGGGATTTAAACTTAAAAGGTGGGGTTGTTATAGGAAATCCAATTCCTAAAGAATATGAAATGGATTATAAAACGATCACTACTGCCATAGAAGATGCTCTTAAGGAAGCAAAAGAAAAAGATATTAAGGGAAAAGAAACAACACCTTTTCTTCTTTCAAAAATAAAAGCTATTACTGGTGGAAAGAGCTTAGCATCAAATATTCAGCTTGTATATAACAATGCCAAGGTAGGTTCAAAATTAGCCGTAGAGCTTTCTAAATTAAGTAAAAAATAAATCTAAATATTTTATGTACAAAGGCTCCTAGTAAGGAGTCTTTTATTTTTTTATAAGAAATCTAATTTTTTTCCTATCCTCAATTTTGATTTAAAAGGAAAGGTGCTAAGATCCCTGCTAAAAATGGAATCACTAAAATAGATGCTACAATCGTATTTAATATCATTTTTCATCATCTCCTTTGATGTTTTATGTTGATTTTATTATACAAAAATCTATTTAAATAAAACATCGATTAAGCTTACAATCTATTGATTGAAGCTTACATTTCTGTAATGAACAATATATATGTAAAAAATATACTTTTAAAAATAAAAAGACAGCTATTTGCCGTCTATATTTGCCTCACTAATAGGATCATCTTCACTTTTCCTAGATTTTAAATTTTGTTCAATATTATCTTTAAAGGTTGTCTCTCCCTCTTGCCCAAAACAAATTAAATGCTTATCATATTCGTCTATAATATTTTCTCTTTCAATTTTAAATTTTTTATTAATGAATTGATTCTCTGTTTTCATCATAGATTTCTTTTGAATTTCCTTAATATACTTCTTACATGTATTTGTTTCTTTTTTTATAGTCCTAATGCATCCTCTATCTTTCTTATCCAAATCATCAAATTTTAATTTTCCAAAAACTGCAACAAATCGCTCTTTTCCATATTGATTCTTTTTTATTTCCCCTACAATCTGAATAACCTTTCCATTTCCATCTACTTCATATATATACTTTCCCTTTCGAATATACTTTCTAACTTCACTATTATTTTCTGACGCTTCTCCGTCATCCTTCAAGCCCCTTCTTTTCATAGCGTATTGATTCACTGCTTGACCCAAACTTATCCTAGAAACCAAATTTATCCTAGAAACCAAATTTATCAACTCCTCCTTATAATCTCTATATCCTATTATCGTCTTAGAAAGGAATTTTTTTTATCTTTTAATAAATTTATCTATCATCATACTATTTATTCAAGGGCATATCATAAATCTTTATTTTCTTTTTTTATCATTTTAAATTTTTTCCCATTCCATTTTAAGTGAATATCATACTTTATCTTCTTATTTTCAAAGTCTTTATTCATCCAAGTATCTGGTTCTACCCATATTGTACCATCTTCATTGAGTCCATATAAAATACGACAACCATCATAGGTTGAAATCATTTGATCTTTCTTCTCTAAAAAATCATTCACTGTTATCTTTGGTAAAATACCTAGTCCAACATCTTCACCAAGCATACTAGATCCAATTATTTTTAATTCGTTCTTTTCTAATTCAAACCTATACAAGCTTAACCAATTTTGTTGTGCAAAAGATATTTCTTCTACTACCATAGGAACATGATTTTTTTCATGAACTAATTGTACTGTATATAAATGAGTGGAACAAATCTCCCCCTCAATTTGGACTTCTCCACGAATTTCTATTTTTTCATCTGATAATTCTATGATTTCTAAGGTTACTGCTGAGTAAAATTCATCTTTAGGTTGTAATATCCTTTTAGCCAAAAGTTCTTCTTTTTCAGCTTGAGTCAATAAACCATCACACACAGGATCATACGGTATTTCTAATACCATAAAATAGTCCGTAATATTTTTTTCTTTTTCTTCATTCATTGATTGTATTTGATTTTTATGACTTCCCCCTACCCATATTATCATTACTATAAATATCCCTACCCATATTTTCTTCATTGTTACAACTCCTCTTCATTTAATTTTAAAATGATTATACTAAAATATACAGGAACACTGGTTACAAATAAGTAACAATTTTCATATTTCACCTTTTTTATCATAATTTTTGTACATATTACATGGACCTAACGTATACACACATATATTATACTTACCTTCTAAACAGAAATAAAAAAAGCAAAGAAGATTTTTTCTCCTTTACTTTTCACATTCAACTTTTTTCTGTTCATTTCTATTAGCCATGGTCACCATTACAACAGATACTAAAATCAAAGCACTTCCCATAGCAATCTTTATTGTAAAGCATTCATGCAGTACTATTATTCCTAAAATAGTCCCGACAATTGGTTCAAAGGTACTCAATATAGCCGCGTTAGAAGGACCTATGATTCGAATTCCTTCTAGGAGTAACATAGGGGCTATAACACTAGAAATAAAAGCAATACTAATTGCAATACTCATTCCAATTTTATTCATATGGAGTACAATACTATTATTCACAAAACCTAATACAATAAGGAAAATTGCAGCTACTAAGCTCAAGTAAAAAGTCATCACATAATTATTTAAGTCTTCGAATAATTTATTGGCAAGCCCCACCATATAAACAGCATAAGATATCCCTGAAATAAGAGCAAGGATTACCCCTTTCATATTAAGATGTAAGTATCCATCTCCTACTAAAAAATATATGCCAAATCCGGATAATACCAATGCCAATATTTTATTCATCTTTAACTTTTCTTTATATAATATAAATGCCAAGATAGTTACAAATATTGGATAAACAAAATGTAATATAGTAGCAAGTCCTACAGATATATAATGATAAGCTAGAAAAAGCAAAAACGCGGTTAATCCATATCCTACAATCCCTAGAAAGATAAGATAATTTCCTTGTTTTTTATTAATCTTAAAATCAATATGCTTCACATTCATATATGTAAAAATCATAATGGCTCCCAGAAAAAATCTTAAAAACAATAAAGTAGTTGTATTCATACCATTGTTATAGGCTATTTTTGCTAAAACAGGTTGTAAACCAAATAAAGCAGCTGAGATCATTGAATAGATTACACCATATATCTTTTTCATTTTTATTCATCCTCTGACTTTCTCTGAGATTTTTCGTATTCATTGCATAAATAGAGGACGGCTTTCATCCGTCCCTATTTCAATTTAACAATACTTTTCAACTTCTCATTTTTCCCATGTTTTTCATTATCTAACAGATATTATACTACTTATTCCTCTGAATATGAATAGTTTCTTCAATAAATATTATCCTTTTTTATAAAATATTCCCATTACCCTATGGTCTATGGTCAAATAAATAGATCATTTTCTATTTCTATAGAAAATGATCTACAAATTTAATATATTTATAGTTTTGTACACACTAAAATAACAACTATACTATTTGTATATAAACAATACTCAAAACTTATTTTTTTCTTATTTCACCTTAACAATACTTCCATCTTCTAATTTTTCATTTCCAACAACAATAACTTTTTCACCTTTATTTATTGCCTCTATTATTTCATAATAATCATCTTTTTCAAAACCAATCTTTACTTCTTTTTTAACTGCTTTTTCATCTTTCTGTATAAAAATATAACTTTTCTCATTCTCTTTGATCACTGCTTTTTTAGGCACTGCTAATGTACTTGTATGTGTGTCTATTATAATTTCTACAGCTGCAAACATACCTGATTTTAGCTTATTTTCAGGATTATCTAATAAAATTTTCACTGGATACGTTTTTGTTTGCCCATCTGGTTCTGGTCCAATATTTGCAACTTTACCTTTAAAAATATTTTGGGAAACATCTAGTTTAATTCTAGCCTCTTGACCTTTTTTCACATAGAAAATATCTTTTGGGGCTACACCTATAGTAGCATACATCTGATTTACATTTACAATCTTAAAAAGCTGATCTCCAGGACCTATATTTTGCCCTTTTAAAATATTTTTTTCACTAATAATCCCTGATATAGGGGCTTTTATATGAGTATCCTCCAGATTCTTCTTTGCTAAAGCTACATTTTTTTTTGTAATCTCTAAATGCTCCTTTGCCATACCATATTCTTTTTCTATATTTTCAAAATCTGATTGAGATATGACCTTATTTTCATAAAGGGCCTTATTTCTTTCATAATTTTTTTCAAGATTTTCAAACTGTAATTTTTCACTATTAAGTCCCTTTTTTTCTTTTTCATACTGCAAGCCATACACTGTATCATCTATTTTACAAAGCAATCCTTCTTTTTTTACATTACTTCCCAAATCTGCATAAATATTTTCTACAACCCCATTTACTTTTCCTGTAACGATGGCTTCGTCCTTTGGCTTTAAGGTTCCTGGTAAAGACAATACACTTGAAAAATCCATTACCCCTACCTGTTCTGTTTTTACATAAATAATTTCTTCTGTATTCTTCTCTACCTTTTCTGTATTTACTTCTTCTATATTCTTTCCACATCCAATAAAGAGAATACTACTAAAAGATATTATAAAGAATATCATCCATAATTTTTTCAATCATTTCACTCCCTTTCTATTCCTTACACAGGATTGTTTTCTTCAATTTTCGTTTACTTTTATACTCTTCAAGGAGCGAATATAATACTGGGACAACGATCAATGTAAGTATGGTAGCCATACCAAGCCCAAAGATTAGTGCATATCCCATTTGCCCATAGAAGGACTGCTTTAGAGTCATTGGCAAAATTCCTCCAATAGTAGTAATGGTTGTTGCCATTACTGGAACAAATCTAGTCATACCTGTTTCCTTTACAGCTTCTTTTAATTCATAACCATTTTTTCTTAGATAATTGATATAATCCACTAATACAATAGCATCATTTACAGCAATCCCTACAAGGGCAACTACCCCTAAAAATGCTAAAAATCCAAAATGATTTCCTGTAATCACAAGTCCTGGCATAACCCCAATAAGTGCCATTGGCACTGCAAATAATATAATAAAGGGCTGAGACAGTGAATTAAACTGTACTGCCAATATAATAAATACCAATATGGCAGCAATAATCATATTTTTAAACATGTCTGTAAAAGATTCCTTTGTACTCTCTTCTTCTCCACCATATTCAATCCTTACACCCTCTGGTAAGGAATATTTTTTGATAGCTTCTTTGAATTCCTTGGTTACCTCCATAGGAATCATTCCTGCCTTTAAATTAGATGAAACATTGACACGTCTTTTTAAATCTTCATGACCTATGGAAGATATACTTTTTGTTTCAACTAATTTGGCTACCTGTGAAAATGGAATAGGCTGATTAAATTTTGAATAGAAATATATTTTTTCTAAATCTTCTATAGCATTTAATTGATCCTTACTTGTTCGAATCATCACATCTATTTCATCTTGATTACTTCTAAAAATAGTCCCTTTCACACCATGTACAGCGTTTCTAACACTCATAGCAATCATTTGATCATTGAGTCCAAAATATACAGCTCTTTCCTTATTGACTTTAACCTGTATTTCAGGTGCTCCTTCCTCTATGCTATTTTTCACATCAATTGTTCCATTAATTTTTTTAAGAATTTCTTCAAAATCACCTGCAATTCTTTTTAGCTCTTCTAGGTTTTCTCCTACAATCCGAATAGATATAGGGCTACCCGTTGGAGGTCCATCCTTTAATTCTTCTACAGTGATTTTTGCCCCTGGAATATCTTTTATCCTATTCCTCATAATTTTTGCTAAAGTCATACTGGATCGTTCTCTTTCTTCCTTATCCGATAAATCAATAATAATTCTAGCCATATTAGGTGTACCACCAGATCCAACACCCATATTATCAAAACTATCTGCCCCTGTAATCCCTACATTTGAAACAAAGGTTTCAATCTCAGGAAACTGGAATAATCTTTGTTCTACCTCTTGGGCGATTGCTGAGGTCGTATCTAAATTTGTTCCCTTTGGTGTTTCAATATTTATATATAAACGTTCATAATCTTCTTGAGAAAACATTTCTACCTTCAAGATCCCTAGTGGAATCAATAAAATACTTAAAACCAAACTAATAATAGTAATCCCTATAACCATTAGTCTTTTCCATTTGCTTCCTAGAATATGGTATAAAAACGCTCCATAAGTCTTTATAATCAAACTCTCTTTGCTTTCTTTTTTCTTCCCAAAGTGTTTGATTCCCATACCTATAGAAAAAATCATGGCTAATAGGATAGAAAGGATCCCAAATCCATTTGTTCCTTCCTCTTTAAAAGCATACATAGATAAAGCAAATACTAGCACGATAGAAGAAATTTTTAATATTTTTTCCATTGCTGGATGCTTTTTTATTTTTTCTTCACTTCTATGTTTTTTTAGTACAATTCCACACAATGCTGGTGTAATGGTAATGGCTACTATAAAGGAGGCACTAAGAGCAAACATAACCGTCTTTGGAATGGTTTTTATAAATGAACCCATAATCCCAGGGGTTAGGAGTATTGGAAAAAATGCTGCAAGGGTTGTAAGGGTTGATGCTGCAATAGCTGGTGCAATCTGATTGGTCCCCACTTCTGCAGCAAGTTTTGCCGGTAAACCTTTAAATCGAAGGCGATCTATATTCTCCATAATAACAATACCGTTATCTACAAGCATTCCTACTGCAAGAACTAATGAAAATAAAGACATAGTATTAAAGGTCATTCCTGCAATTCCCATAAATCCAAAAGTAATCAGTATAGATAAAGGAATCACAAGGGATACTACTAAGGATTCTCCTAAACCTATAAATAAGAACAATACAATGATTACAAGGAGCAATCCTCCCTTTGCATTATTCACAACAGTTCCTAGGGAATCTTCTACAAATTCAGCCGTATCTCCACTTATTTCTACTTGTAAATCCTCAGGATACAAACTTCCCTTTCCATTTTGAATAAGATCATGTATTTTTTCACTTGTCTTAATAATATCTGCTGTTTCCTTTTTCTTTATAGATAAAGCAACTGCTTTTTTAACAGAAGGATGATCACTTTTTAGTCCATAGGACATTCTTGAATAAGATTCTGCATCTTTGTATCCATCTTCTACTTGTGCTAGATCTTTAAGAAGTAGTGGGCTACTTCCTATATAAGTAATGGCTATATTTTCAATCTCTTTTACATCTTTAAACTCTCCTACCGTACGTATATTGTAATTTTTATCCTCTAATTCAACATTTCCTCCTGGAAAATTTACATTCGATGCATCTATAGCCCTTTTAATTTCATCTAAGGAAATATTATAAGCAGAAAGCTTTTGTGGGTCTACAATAATTTTGATTTCCCTTTCAAGGCCTCCTATCAGAAGTACATCTGAAATCTCCTTCATTTTTTCTATTTCATCCTGTATTTTTTCTGTTAGGTTCTTTAGGGTAACAAAATCATAATCTCCACTTACATTAATAATCATAATAGGTGAGTTATTCGTCTCTAAACTTATAACATCTGGATCTTCTGCATCCTTTGGTAATTCTGATTGTATGGATGAAATCTTATCTTTCATTTTCTGCTGCGCATCATCCATATCTGTTCCATGCTCAAACTCAACAAATACAGAAGAATATCCATATCCTGAGGTAGAGGTGATTTTTTTTACATTTTCCAATTCATCCATCTTTTTTTCTATTTTATCCGTAATCAATTTTTCTATCTCTTCAGGTGCTGCCCCTACATAAGTAGTTAGAACTTGACCATAAGGAAGAACAATTTCAGGAGAAAGCTCTCTCGGTAATGAAATAAATTCTCCTATTCCCCATACGAATATAGCAGCAATAATCAAATATACAATCCTATATCGATGAATAAAAAAAGATGCCCATTTCCCTAAAATATTTTTTCCTTCTTCTAACTCAGGTATTTGATCTTTATTTTTTTCAAAATCTATCATAAAAGTCCCCCTTTTTTCATACTAATCTTATACTCTTTATTTTGTCTTAAAGTATAAATTATTCTCTAAAAATTCACGAAAGCCTTTTTATTTATGTCGTTTTTTTGTGGAAAAATATTGGTTTTGTCGATTTTGAAAAATCTTCAATTTTTTAAAAATGTAATAATTTTCTTATGCATATATTCTCTTTCAGGTCCTAAAGTACAAACATGCTTTGACCTCTCTAGCCAAAGAATTTCTTTTTCTTTTGAAGCAATTTTATCATGAATGATTTTAGCACTTATTGGCTTTACTGTTTGGTCCATATGGGATTGAATAATCAATGTGGGGCAGGTGATTTTTAATAAATTTTTCTCTGCTTTTTTCATTAATTTTAAAAGACTTGGAACAGTCCCTACTGGAAGAGCATCATAGGCAATTTTATAGGTTGATTCTTCTTCTTGTTGTACAGGGGATGATTTCCACCTTTTATAAGGCATAAAATATTTTGCAATGAAAGAGAATTTTGCCAATCGATCATATATACGAACAGGGGCTGCAATAGAGATTACTTTTTCTACTGGATACTTCTCTGCTAATAGCAAGGATAATACACCACCCATAGATAATCCCATAACATATACTTTGCTGCATTTTTTTCGAAGCTCTTCATATCCTTCCATTGCATCCTTCATCCAATCCTTCCAATTACAATTTTTCATATCTTCTACACAAGTACCATGGCCCTTTAACAAAATCCCCTTTACTGTATACCCTTCTCCTTTTAATGCATTTCCTAACAAACGCATATGACTAGGTGTTCCTGTAAATCCATGAATTAACAAACATCCTTCATCATTTCCTTCATAAAAAAATGGCTCTGCATACTTATGTATATAATTCATACCTCTCCTCCAAGCATTTTTATTTTAAACAACGATTGATTACTTTCCGAATCAAATCATATTCATATCCCCTATAAGCTAAATATCTTCCCAACTTTTCATATATTTTTCTTTGGTCCGTATCTTTTATGGTTTTCATCTTTTTTTGTGCTAAGCTCAATGCATTTTCATATTCTTTTTCTTCATCTATTTCTTCTTCTATAGTATTTTCTATGAGATTCATATCAATACCTTTTCTATATAAATCCTGCTTGATTCTCTTTTTTCCATACTTTTTTCCTATAGATTTATTTCTTACCATATGTTTTGTGAGTTCTGAATCATTAATAAAATTATATTCTTTTAAGAATGCTATCACTCTTTCAATGGTTTCCTCACTGTATTCATTTTTTTTGAGTCTTTCTCTCATTTCTTTTTCTGTTCGAGAAGAAAAATGTAATAATTTTAAAGCTTTACTTTTCGCTTTTAAATACATTTCTTCTGTGATAATATGTTCAAGCCTTTCTTTTTCAACCTCTTGCCCTATCTTTAACATTAATGTATAAACAATTTCCTTATTTATTCCCATAAAAAATTCATCGTCTACATATAAACTTACCCTATTCTCATTTTTTTGCTGCTCTATCTTTGTAATCTTAGGCATTCCTTTCACCCTCTCTACTTTTATTCATCATCCCATAAGGCTATTTTATTGTCAATAAACAAATAAAAGTCGAGAAAATATCTCGACTTTTATTTATTCATCTCTTTTCCTTTGCACCAAGGTTTTCTGCAACCTTTCATACAGAATCTTCCTTGATCAACACATACAACCTCACTAGAATCACATTTAGGACAAACATGTATTTCCTTCTCATAAGCTTCTTTAAATTCATGTCCACAGTTTTTACATTCATATTTACAAATATTCAAAGTATAATTTCCACCTTCAATACTGATAGCTCTTCCTTCTGTAAGAGCCTGGGCAACCTTTCTCCTGGCTTCATCAATAATCAATTGAAAGGTTTGTCTTGAAACATGCATTTTTTCCGCACATTCTTCTTGTGAAAGTTTTTCAATATCCTTTAGCCGCATAGCTTCCACTTCTTCAAGCTTTAACTGAATCTCCTGAATATGACAACGCATCTTTCCAACAGGTATAAAATATCTATTTTCAGGCATAAAAGCAATCTTTCTCGGTTTCGTTGGCCTCGGCAAAACTTCACCTCCTACAATTTTGACAAATTCCCTTCATAACAATCTTCATATCTTCTACATCTACATGATATTCTTTTTCTGTAAAATTCCGTAGTCGAATCAAATCTAAAATCATTTCTGTTTTATCATAATCATAGATTTTATTACATTTTTTACACGTAAAATGAATGTGCATCCTTTTTTCACTAAACAATTTCAATTCATAATATCGATCTTTACCAATAGTGATTTCTTCTATTATATCATTTATTTTTAATATTTCTATGGTTCTATATACAGTAGCCAGACCGATTCCTTGATTCTTTACTAAATCATATACTTCCTCAGGCTTAAAATGTTCATCATGTTCTAAGAAAACCTTCACAATTGCTTTTCTCTGTTTTGTAAGCTTAATATTTTTCCCTTTTAAAATTTCTTCAATCATTTGCATTTTACTTTTCATCTATATCACCCAGTATTATATTTTTAAAAAACAATACTTCTATACTAAAAAATTCAGTTCATGCACTATACGCCCAAATCATACACAATTTTTAATTTTTACAATTTGTTACATACTAAAAAAGGCAGAATAAATTCTGCCTAATTTTATAATGTCTTAATGTGAACATCCATTTCCAACTGTTTCTAATTTACCACCTACATAATCATTGATTACATTATCTAAATTACCTTGTGCTCCTACAACTACATCAACACCATTTTCTTTAAATAGTTCTTGAGCAGTAGCGCCCATTCCTCCTGCAATGATTACTTTAATTCCATTTTCTGCAATAAATTTTGGTAAAAATCCTGGACGATGACCTGGATTTGGAAGAAAACTTCTTCCTTCAATAGCTCCATTATTTACTTCAAAAACTTCAAATCCCTCACAATGACCAAAATGTTGTGATACAATATTTCCATCCTTAGCTATAGCAATTTTCATTTGATATCTTCCTCCTTATATTTGTTTTTAAATGCATTCCATATATTAATAATTTCTTTTCCTGCCTTACTTTCTTCATAACTTACAATAGGTCTAAAATCATTTACAGCCGTTTTGACACAAGGGTCAAAAGGAATTTTTCCTAAAACTTCTATCCCTTCCCTTTGACAAAGTTTTTCTATTTCAAAAACTATTGTTTCATTAATATCATATTTGTTAATACAAACAAAAGCTTTAATTCCAAACTGTTTCGTCAAAGAATGAACTCTTTCAAAATCATTGATTCCTGATTGAGTCGGCTCTACAACAATTAGTGCTGCATCACACCCAGTAATAGATGCCATCACAGCACATCCTATTCCTGGAGTTCCATCCATCATAACCCATTCATCTTCTTTTTTATGTTGCATAGCAGTCTTTCTTACTTGTGTCACAAGTTTTCCAGACCCCTCTGCCCCAATAACCATTTCAGCCCTTGATAAAAGACCTCTCTTTGTTTGTGTAATAATAGTATCTCCTGTTATTTCATCCTCTAGACGAATTGCTTCACTAGGACATACTACCTTACAAGCACCACAACCTTCACACTTTAAGGGCTCTATCCTAAAGTCTTTAATGGCACCAAATCTACAAACCTTCTCACAGGCTCCACATTTTATACATTTATCAGAATCTATGTGGGCAAGCTTTGCACCTATATATGGCTTTTTTTCTATATCGTCTCCGCCAAGAATAATATGAAGATTCGATGCATCTACATCACAATCTACCTTTATGCTATTTTCACTAAGATAAGCAAAGGATGCAGCTACTGTTGTCTTTCCTGTTCCACCTTTTCCACTGATAATAACTAACTGCATGCCTTCACCCCCAAAATACGCTCTCCAATTCCTTTAAACATCTTATTGTATTCTTCATCTTCTATAAGTAACTTTCCTTCTGAATAAAGAACAGCAGCTTTTTTTGCATAAGGAATTTTTCCAACAAGGGCAATCTTTTCCTCTTCACAATATCTCGTAATCAAGTCATGCTCTTCATCAGCTCGATTAAGAACAATTCCAAATGGAATATTCATTTGTCTTACAAGCTCTACTGCAATTTTTAAATCATGAAGACCAAAGGGGGTAGCTTCTGTTACTAAAATAGCTACATCTACTCCTTCAATGGCTGCTACAACAGAGCAAGAACTTCCAGGAGAACAATCGATAATAGTCGTTTCTTCATCTACTAATGCTTTTAACCTTTTAATAATAGGAGGTGCCATAGGTTCTCCTATATCTAAAAGACCTCTCATACATTTTATAGATTCAGTATTCCCTATATCTATTTTCCCAATCTTTCTTCCCTCTTCTGTTATAGCTCCAACTGGACAAACCATGGTACAGGCACCACATCCATGACATAGTTTATCAAAGAAAATAATACCGGTCTTTGTTCCAGCTAACGCATTGAATTGACATACATCCGCACATTTATTACAGCGAATACACTTTTCTTCATCAATCTTCGGAACAGGTATTTTTACATATTCTGTTTTTTTTACTTCAGGTTTTAAAAATATAAAACCATTTGGTTCTTCTACATCACAATCTACATAGTTCCAATTCATAACCGTAGCAATATTTGTAGATACAGTCGTTTTTCCTGTACCCCCTTTGCCACTTAAGACTGCGATTTTCATCTCTATCAATCCTTTCGCTATTTACCCATTCCAGAATGTGCAGGTGCAGCATTTTCAATCATTGTAAGCTTTCCTTCTTCATATAATTTTATTTCTGCTTCAATAGATCCACCTTTTCCATTGTACACTTTGATTTGTCCACCTTCTATTACTCGCTTAGCATTAGGTCCTATAAACCCAGTAATAACTACTTCTGCTCCTTTACTAACTACTTGCTGTCCTGCAGCGATTCCTGCTCCACCTGGTGCTGTTACTCCGTTATTTTCCATAAACTCGTATTCTTTTGTTTCAGTATCATAGATTGCAAAATATGGACATCTTCCAAATCTTGAATCCATCATAGCATCCTTTTCATTTCCCATACTTGTAATACAAATTTTCATTACTTAATCCCTCCTATTTTCTCTTCTACTTTGTTTGCAAAGCTTTCACAGAATCCAAAACGCATTTTTCCAAATACTTCAACTCTTCCTTCATCACATAAAGATACAAACTCAGGATCAATTGGAAGTTTTTCAATTACATCTATATCCATTTCTTTTGCTGCTTCTTCTACTTTACTTTCTCCAAATATGAAATGCTTTTTATTGCAATCTGGACATTCAAAATAACTCATATTTTCAACAATACCATAAATAGGTGTTGCCATCATTTTTGCCATATTTACAGATTTCTTTACAATCAATTTTACTAAATCTTGTGGAGAAGAAACTACTACAATACCATCCACTGGGAATGATTGCATAATCGTAAGGGGTACATCTCCTGTTCCTGGAGGCATATCAATAAGTAATACATCTAAATCTCCCCATGCTACATCTGTATAAAACTGCTTTACTGTTCCTGCAATCAATGGGCCTCTCCAAACTACAGGAGAATCCTCTTGATCTACTAATAAGTTTAATGATATTACTTTAATTCCTGTAACCGTCTCAACGGGTTGTATACTTTTTCCATCTGAATAAGCTCTTTGATTATTTACTCCGAATACTTTAGGAATACTAGGTCCTGTTATATCTGCATCCATAATTCCTACCTTATATCCTTTATTTTTAAGGGATACAGCCATTAAAGAAGTAACTGAACTCTTTCCTACTCCTCCTTTACCACTCATTACAGCGATAATTTTTTTAATATTTGTACCTTCCATTGGTTTCTCTTTTTGTATCATCTACATTCACTCCCATATATTCATTATTGGCATTTGCTAATTATAGTATACTCCATTTTTTGTTATTGTCAAATGCCAATTTGATTTTATTTGTAAAAAAATAATAAAATATTTTAAAATAGAATAAAATGGATATAAAATAGAATATATAGAATAATCAGTTTTCGAGGAGGGGATACAATGAAAGGAAAAAACATTATGCATCAACCTGTTATTACTTTTAAAATAAAAGATACTGTGGCTCATGCACTAAAAATAATGAATGAAAAGAATATCAATGGTGCTCCTGTTGTTGATGAAAAAAATGCATTAGCAGGAATGGTGGTAAAAGCAGATCTTTATAGATTTTTAATTTCACCAGGTCATTATGATACTTGTCCTTTAGAATGGGTAATGACGAAAGATGTAATCACTGCTCAAGAAGAAGAGGATATACTTACCATTTCCAAACGATTAAGAACAAACAACATCGTTGCCATGCCTATTGTGGAAGGTAAAAAAGTATTAGGTGTAGTCTCTTTTGAAGATATTATTGATTATTTTATTAGAAAGCAAGAAATAGATGATTGATATAAAAAAAGAGCTATTCCTAGCTCCTTTTTTAATCTATTCTGTTTTTATAGCCTCTAATGCACTTAAATTCATAGCACGCCTTGCTGGCAAGTATCCTGAAGTAATCCCAACAATAGTTGCAAAGGCTACTCCACCTAATGCTAATGTTATTGGAATAACAGAAATTCCGCAGCTTCCATCAATAGGACCCATATAACCACCTGATATTTTATTGAGTCCAAAGGATACAGCATAACTAATAATAATCCCTAATATGCCTCCAACAAAACCAATCATAGCTGCTTCAAATAAAAATAATCTTTTAATATCCGCTAAATTTGCTCCAATTACCTTCATAACTCCTATTTCTCTCGTTCTCTCATAAATACTCATAATCATGGTATTGGTAATTCCAATGGCCGCTACTAATAAACTCACCGCACCAATTCCACCAAGAATCGCCTGTACTTTTTTAGTTTGTTCTTGCATAGATTTTAACATGTCTGTCAAGCTATGAGCTTGAAATCCCATATCTTTTATCTTTTTTTGAATTTCTTCTACCGTTTGAATATCTGCTACCTTTACTTTTATTTGTTGATACTGATCTTCTTTCTCTGATGATCTTCTTCTTTCATGTCTCGCATCTTTGTCTTCTTTAATCAATTTTTCAAGATACGTAATATTCATATAGGCATTCCAATCTTTTTCACCACCACTTTCTTCTAAAAGCCCTACCCCTTTTGTTTTATGGGGTTTTGGTGGTTTATAATCCTCATCATACCGTCTTTGATTTCTTCTTTTTTCTCCATAATTCATATCTGATGTAACCATTAATTTACCATTAACTAATTTTACTTTTGGTTCTCCCGATCGATTGTATCTATCTCTTGATCTTGGATTATAAAAATCATAAACTGTTTCACTACCAAAAACCAAGGCTTCCTTATCTGATGACAAAAGAAGTCTCCCTTCCTTTACTCCAAATCCAAAGTCTTCCATAATATCGGGTTTTACACCAATTACATTTATACGGCCTAACATTTTCCCTGCTTGTATTTTAAGTTCCATTCGCTTTATAGGCATTACAGCTTTTACCCCAGGGATTTTTTCAAGCTTTGCAACGCCTTTATCATCAAGCTTTGCTTCTTTCTTAGCGTTTCTTGAACTATCATCATAATAGTATCTTGAAGCCCCGACTTCAATAACACTTAAATCTCCCATACTCTCAATCCACTCTCTATTGCTTTGATCCATAGCAATTCCTATAGACATCATAATCACAATAGAGCACGTTCCAATAATTACACCTAAAACCGTCAAAAAGGTTCTCGTCTTTTTTCTCCATAGGTTGTGAAAGCCCATTTTAAATAAGTCCCAACTATTCATCTATACTCACTTCCTCGGCTTTCTTTTTACGCTTTCTGCGTATTACAAAACCTATAATAGCAATAACTACACCACCTATTGAAATCCAAATCCATTTTTTTGATGAATTCTTTTCCATTCCTTCCATTTCCATACCTTCAGGAGGCATTGGTGGTTCTTCCATTTTTAGTGCTTCTATTTCAAAATCTTTTACAATCTCATAAGGATTTCCAACCGTATCTTCAAACTTAAATATTACTTTTCCTGCTGCTTTTCCTTCTTTTGTCGGCACAACAGAAACATCATAGTAATCGTCTTTCCCCGCTTCTACATTTCCTACATAGCTGCTTCCATCTTTTATTTCAAAATCCCCTTCTGTATGAATCATCATATTTCTTAGGGTACCTCTTCCTAAGTTGTAAAAGTCTACAGATAGGGAACAGTTCTCTCCTGTAAAAACTTCTTCTGGCAATTTCACATCAGATGTTTCAAATCTTACTTCTTGAATAACATTAACTCCTATTATTTCCTTCGCCGTATGTGCCTTTCCTGTACTATCTTCATATTCAATATCCGCATTTACATTATACATTTTTTGTTCTGCATCTGACTTAGCTTTTAATTTAATCGTCTTTTTAATACGAGCATTTGCACCTATTTCATTGATAAAAAATGAATTACTGCTTCCAACTGGTGCAAAAGTATCTCCTTCTGAGGTTATATTTACCTTAATATTTCTTACATTAATGCTTTTATTCGTATTCAAAAATGATAGAGTAAGTGGAAAGGTCTCTCCTGTTTTAATATATTCCTTCCCATAATTATAGTCATCTATAATAATCTTTGGTGTTAATTTTGAATGATCTCCTTTTACAAAAACACCTACATATTGACTTAAGGAATGATTTTCATCTGAATTTGATCCCTTTAGTCCATATTCTACATTGATTTTTACAGGATAATTTTTTGATTCAATGCCATCCTTAGCAAATAGCTTAAATTCCATAGGAGTAGCTTCCCCTGCGGCTAAAGCTTTTACATTTTTTATAGATGCTGATTTTGGTAGTATTTCAGCGCCTGCATCTACACTTACCTTTAAGTTTTTTGCATCTTTTCCTGATAAATTCTTTAAATCAAACTTAATCGTAAAATCTTCACTTGTATTGATTCCTTCTTCTGGATATACTAGGTTTTCAAATCCAAGATCTAATGTTTGATCTCCTTCTCCCTCTACAGGTACATAAATCTTTTTCTTTTTTTCATATTCATGTAAGTATTCATCCTTGTACTTCATCACAAGATCAAGTTCATAAGTACCACTCTTTAAATCTTCATTTGCATATATTTTTATTGGAACTTCTTTAAAATGCTTTGCAGGAATTTCTTTAATAGTAGGAATTTCAACATAACCATCTAATCGAATTCCATCTGCCTTAAGACCTTCAAAACTTAGTTTTAAATCTTGAGCTGCTGTTTCTCCTTCATTTTGAAGATCTAATGTCATTGTAGCTTTTTGTCCTGAAAATACACTATCGTCTTTATATTTTACATCCATAAGCTTCAAGGAAGGCTTATGTTTATTTTCTTGTATTTTTACATAAATAGTTTTTGATATATTCCCGCCCTCATAATTTACACTTACATTGATAGGATAAGTTTTTGCTTCTGCATTCATCGCAACTTTTAAGTAAAATGCCACATCTTCATCATTATGTCCATGTATAGATGAAATTCTTTTTGTTGCAGACATTTTTTCCATTTCAAAAGGAAAGTTTTTCAAATCACTTGTATCTAAAGATACCACTACATCCTTTGCACTGCCTGCACCAATATTTTCTATAGGAATCGCAAATCTTACTTCTTCTCCTGGTTCAAATGTAGGAACTTCTGCATTTCTTCCTACAATCAAGTTTGCACTTTCATCCCCCACAGCATATGAAATGATACTTCCTATATTACAAATACTTATCAACATCATCAAAATCAAAAAGCTGGTAATTGTCCTTCGCTTCATCCTTGTTCCCCCTTGTTTTTCCTATTTTTCTTCAATTTTTTCAATATTTCCATCTAGAATATAGACAACTTTATTTGCATATTCCGCAATACTTCTATCATGAGTTACTATGATCAATGTCTGATCATTTTCTTTTGCTATTTCTAGCATCAAATTCATAACTTCATGAGTTGTCTTAGAATCTAGGTTTCCTGTTGGTTCATCTGCAAAAATAATAGGCGGTTTGCTTACAAAAGCTCTAGCAATTCCTACACGTTGTTGTTGCCCTCCACTCATTTGGGTTGGCTTGTGTGTAATATATTTTTTAAGTCCAACAGCATCTAATACTTCCGAAGAAATCTTCTCTCTTTCCTTCTTTTTCATTCCCCTAAAGGTTAATGGCAAACTTACATTTTCAAGGGCTGTAAGTGCTGGTAATAGGTTATATGACTGAAAAATAAATCCAATAAACTTTTGTCGAAACTTTGCAAGCTGCTTCTCACTCATTTTCTCAACATTTTTGCCCTTGATCTTAATAACTCCTTTTGTTGGCTTTTCAAGACCTGCCATCATATTCAAAAGAGTAGACTTCCCTGAACCTGAAGTTCCTAAAAAGCAACAAACCTCTCCTTTTTTTATTTCCAGGGAAACATCATTTAAAGCTACTACCTTTTCATCCCCTACTCGATATACCTTTCGAACATTTTTTATTTCAACTATATTACTAATAATAATCCCCCCTTCTATCCCTTTATTTTATACTATTTTCACAGCCATAACCATTTTTTAATCTTACAAAGGTTCCTTCTAATCTTACAATTTTGTCACATTAAAATGTTTTTACCAATTTATAGTATACAACAAAATCACATAAAAATCGTTACAAAAACATTACAATCGACAGAATGAGTATAGATTCTATTAAAACATTCTTCTTTTATATTCGGCAATATAGTCCATTATATTTATTTACCCTTAAATTTATCTTAATAAAATCTTAAAATAACCTTAAAACTTACCCTATCTAGATAAAATAAAAGGAAGGTATAAAATGTAATGGATCAAGTAATCACCTTGCCCCATTCACACTTTATACCTTCCTTAATCACTCTCTATACTATTTTGTAGACCTTATACTATTTAATTATCTTTTTTAGTCTACAAACTTCACAGCTGTTCCATAAACAATTACTTCAGCAGCTCCCTGCATAATAGCACTAGTAGCATATCTTATATTAATGACCCCATCAGCCCCTAATTTTTCAGCTTCCTGTACCATTCTTTTAGTAGATATGGCTCTTGCCTCATCCATCATTTCTCTATAAGCTCCAAGTTCTCCTCCTACTAAAGTTTTTAATCCACTTAAAATATCTTTTCCCACATGCTTTGATTGTATTGTACTCCC
This sequence comes from Crassaminicella profunda, assembly GCF_019884785.1. Taxonomy (GTDB): domain Bacteria; phylum Bacillota; class Clostridia; order Peptostreptococcales; family Thermotaleaceae; genus Crassaminicella; species Crassaminicella profunda. The sequence goes on along the minus strand of NZ_CP082326.1, from coordinate 367,111 downwards.
TTTAACAATAGAAAGTGTTTCTAATTTTTTACCACTAATAAAATCAGTATTTACTAAGATCATCCTTATCTTCCTCCTTAATTTCTTTTATTCTTATATACATATTGTAAATCAGTGCTAATAATAAACTTAACAAAACAATAGATATAATTCCTATCAATATAAAAGAACCATTTACTTGCAACATAGCAGTAAATATGCCAAAAGCATAAAGTAACGCAATAATGGCAGCAATCATAGTTATTATAACTGTTATAACAATATTTTTCATTATCATCACCTTCAGATTGTATTTCTTTCATCTTATTATATGCTAAGGAGCTATAATCATTACAAATCTATTTTTTTCTATATAATACCTATATTATACACGAATTTCTATTTATATAAAGTAAAAAACAGTTCCTATATCCATAGAAACTGTTTTTCATTTTTTATCCTTGAAATCCTTCTAAAGGGTTTTTGCCTTCCTCCCAAGTATATTCAAAGAAACCATCTACTACATCTTTACTTAACTCTTCTAAAACAGGTGGATTCCATTTAGGATTTCTATCTTTATCTACTAATACGGAACGCACCCCTTCAAAGAAATCATGGCACTTCATAAAATTCATACTCATATCTAGCTCCATTTTAAAACAATCTACAAGGTCTTTTTCTTTTCCTTCTATCAACTGCTTTAAGGTAACTTTTAATGATGTCGGAGATTTTGTGCGTATTAATTTTGCTGTATCTTGTGCCCAAGTATCTCCTTCATTACTTGCTTCTTCTAATGATTTTACGATTTCCTCCATGGTATTATGAGCAAAATGCTGATTAATTTTTTCTTCGATTGATGCAATAGGTGCTTTTTTCAAAGATTTTTCACAGAATGTATCTAATAACCTACTTAACTCCTCTGATGCAGAAGCAGTAACCCATGATTTTTCTTCAATCGCCTTTTTTAAATCTTCCCACTTTGCACTTTCTAAATAATAATCAGCTCCACCAATATGTAAAACATCTGCAGGACCTATAGTTCTTGATGTAAGGGCAAGATATCTACCAAAAAACCCTGGCATTCTGCTTAAGAAATAGCTTCCACCAACATCTGGATAAAGTCCTATATTCATCTCTGGCATAGCCCATTTTGTCTTCTCTGTAACGATTTTATGCGTTGCAGGCATAGCAATTCCAACACCACCACCCATAACGATCCCATGCATCAATACTAAAATAGGTTTTGGATAAAGATACATAGTCAAATTCATACAATATTCTGTATAGAAAAATTTAAAAGCTAATTCTTCTACATTTGAATCTCTATGATCATAAAGGGCTCTTACATCTCCACCAGCACATAATGCCTTATCTCCTTCACCCGTTAAACAAATAAATGCTACCTTTTCATCCTCTTTCCATTCTAAAAGCTGCTTATATAACCCCTCTATCATCTCTACTGAAAGAGCATTTAACGCCTTTGGTCTATTTAGTTTAATAAATCCTACACCATTTTTTACTTCACATGAAAGATTTGACTGCTTAATCATTATATTCCTCCATCTCTTTTGATTTTTGTTTTATTTTTTAGTATTTCCTCATACTATTTGTTTACTCTAACAGTCTTCGCAAACGTTTGCGAGAAATGATAAAAAAACATAGGTCCAATAGGCCTATGTTTATTTTATCATACTCTGTCGAAATTTGTTTATTTATTTTTCAATTAATTTCCCAATATCTTTTCTATAATACATCTTATCAAAAGAAATTCTTGAAACATTTTCATATGCTTTTTTTCGAGCTTCATCGATAGTATCTCCCCAAGCAGTAACCCCTAGCACTCTTCCACCATTGGTTAATACTTTTCCGTCTACCATCTTTGTTCCTGCATGAAATACAAATGCATCCTCATCTATATCTAAAAGTCCTTGAATTTCTTTCCCCTTTTCATAATTTCCTGGATATCCTCCAGATGCTAGAACTACACAAACGGCCTTTTGCTCTTTCCATTTAATTTCCTGCTGCTTTAATCTTCCATCTAAGATACTCTCCATAATCTCTACTAAATCTGTCTCTAACCTTGAAAGTACCGTTTGAGTCTCAGGATCTCCAAATCGAACATTGAACTCTAAAACCTTTGCACTCTCTTTCGTAATCATAAGACCAACAAAGAGAATTCCTTTAAAATTCAGTCCATCTTTTTTAAATCCGTCAAGAGTAGGTACCAAGATTTTTTCTTTTACTTCTTCATCAAGCTTTTCATCATAAATAAGACTTGGTGAATAAGTTCCCATACCACCTGTATTAGGACCTTCATCTTCATCAAAAATCTTTTTATAATCCTGAGCACTTACCATAGGAACAATACTTTCCCCATCTACAAAGCACAATATGGAAGTTTCAATTCCTTTTAAAAATTCTTCAATAACTATTTTTTCTCCAGCTTCTCCGAACTTTTTATCTTTCATCATATCATCCATAGCTTTTAAAGCTTCGTCCTCATTCTCAGCTATGACAACCCCTTTTCCAGCTGCCAATCCGTCTGCTTTAATGACCATAGGATATCCATAAATACCTACTGCTTTTTTCGCTTCTTCAAAACTCGTAAACTCTTTATAATCCCCTGTAGGAATGTTGTGTCTATATAGAAAATCCTTCGTAAAAGCTTTGCTTCCCTCTAACTGTGCACATTCTTTGTTCGGACCAAAAACTTTTAAATTTTCCTCTTCAAAACGATCTACAATCCCCATTACTAATGGAACCTCTGGTCCTACAATCGTTAAATCTATTTGTTTTTCCTTTGCAAAAGTACAAAGACCTTCTATATCATCTACCTTAATTTCTACATTTTCAGCCATTGAATAAGTTCCTGCATTCCCTGGTGCACAGTAAATTTTATCTACCCTTGGGCTTTTATTTAACTTCCATACAATAGTATGTTCTCTACCACCACTACCGATTACTAAGATCTTCATGGCACTACCTCCTTCCATTAGTGCTTAAAGTGTCTCATTCCTGTAAACACCATTGCAATACCATATTTGTTCGCCATATCTATAGACTCTTGATCTCTTATAGAACCACCTGGTTGGATAATAGCTGTAATTCCTTTCTTAGCTGCAGCCTCTACACAATCTGAGAATGGGAAAAAAGCATCTGATGCCATAACACTGCCCTTTACAGATACATTGGATTGCTTCATGGCATTTTCTACTGCCCAGATTCTATTTACCTGTCCAGGTCCAATACCTATTGTCTGTCCATCTTTTGCAAGTACTATACCATTAGACTTAATATGCTTTACAATCTTCCATGCAAAAGTTAAATCTTCCATTTCCTTCTTGGTAGGAATTCTTTCTGTAACAACCTTTAATTCTTCTTCTCCATATAACTTATGATCAATCTCTTGAATTAATAATCCACCATTTACCTTCTTCATATCGATTGCATCTACTGATTGTTTTTGAGTAATATGAGGAAGTTCTAAAATTCTTATATTCTTTTTAGATTTTAAAATCTCTAATGCTTCCTCCTCAAATGCTGGAGCAATCACAATCTCTACAAATATTTTATTGATTTCTTTTGCTGTTCTTTTATCAATTGTACGATTTGCAGCAATAATTCCTCCAAAAATAGAAACAGGATCACACTTATAAGCTTTTAAATATGCATCGTAAATATCATATCCCGTTCCTACGCCACAAGCATTTGTATGCTTTACTGCTACTACTGTAGGCTCTGTATATTCTTTTAAAAGCTCTAATGCGCCATTTGTATCATTTATATTATTAAATGAAAGTTCCTTTCCATGAAGCTTTTTAGCTTCTACTAAAGAACCCTTATTCTCTCCCATTTCTTTGTAGAATACTGCCTTTTGATGAGGATTTTCTCCGTATCTTAAATCTTGTACCTTTTCATAGGTCATCGTAAGTACTTCTGGCATTTCTCCATTTATTTGTTTTCTTAAATAATTAGCTATTAATGCATCATAATGTGCTGTATGCTCAAATACCTTTAGTGCTAATCTATATTTTGTATCATAAGATACTTCTTCATTTTTTTCCAATTCTTCTATAATAGATGTATAATCGTCCGGATTACATACAACAGCTACATCCTTATGATTTTTTGCAGCACTTCTGAGCATTGTAGGTCCACCTATATCAATGTTTTCGATAGCTTCCTCTAGTGTTACATTCTCTTTTGATATCGTTTCTTTAAATGGATATAAATTGATGGCTACCAAATCAATAGGTGTAATATTTAATTCTTCTAACTGCCTTCTATGATTCTCATTATCTCTCATAGCAAGAATTCCTCCATGAACTGCTGGATGCAAGGTTTTTACTCTTCCATCAAGACATTCTGGAAAATCTGTAATATCTGATATAGGAATTACTTTTATACCATTTTCTGTAAGTACCTTTGATGTTCCTCCAGTAGATATGATTTCAACCCCCATACCAGCCAGTTTCTTTGCAAATTCAACTACTCCTCTTTTATCAGAAACACTGATTAAAGCACGTTTAATCATATTCAGCACCCCTTTTTATAAACTCTTAGTTACCTAAAACTCCGCAATTTTTCAATGCTTTTTTTATTTTTCTATGCATTTTCCACAGTAACACGCCTACCTATTACTTTTAATTTCCCTTCAGCAAATAACTTTACTGATAAAGGTAAAATTTCATGTTCTACCTCTAATACTCTTTTTGCTACATCCTCTGCTGTATCAGCATCTTTCACTTCCACACTCTTTTGCATAATTACAGGACCTGTATCTGTTCCTTCATCTACAAAATGTACTGTTGCACCTGTTAATTTTACTCCATATTCAATGACTGCTTCGTGTACCTTCTTCCCATAAAATCCTTTCCCACAAAAGCTAGGAATCAAAGAAGGATGAATATTCATCATTCTATTTTTATATTTTTCAACCATATTCTTATCTAAAATGCTCATATATCCTGCAAGAACAATTAAGTCAATTTGTTTGTCTTCTAGGATTTGGAGTATTTTTAAATTTCGTTCGTTTAAATCCGGGAAGTTTTCCTTCCCTATATAAACCCCTTCTATTCCATGCTTCTTAGCTCTCTTTAGGGCATACGCATCTTCTTTACTAGAAATAACGACACCTATTTGTCCATCTATATTCCCATTCTCAATATGATCAATAATAGATTGAAGATTTGTTCCTCCACCAGATACAAGTACAGCTATATTTATTTTTGACATAAGCTAACGCCATCCTTTGAAGTAACGCTTCCGATCATATAAGCTTTTTCATCTAAATCTTTTAAATATTCAATGGTGTTCTCAGCGTCTTTCTCTGAAACAACCATAATCATTCCTATTCCCATATTGAAAGTACTAAACATTTCTTTTGTTTCCATATTCCCCAGTCGTTGCATTAAATTAAAAATAGGAAGTACCTCCCAGCTACCTAAATGAACGTCTACCCCAAGTCCTTCTGGAAGAACTCTTGGAATATTTTCATAAAACCCACCGCCTGTCATGTGAACCATTCCCTTTACATTGAAGTTTTCCATGACTTTACTACAAACATCCACATAAATTCTAGTAGGCTTAAGTAATTCTTCTCCTAACGTACATCCTAATTCTTCTATATCTTGATCTACTTTGTATCCTAATGTATCAAAAAACAATTTTCTAACTAATGAATAACCATTACTATGAATACCACTAGAAGGAAGACCAATAAGTACATCGCCTTCTTTAATACTTGATCCATCAATCATTTTTTCTTTATCTACAATCCCTACTGCAAAGCCTGCCATGTCATATTCTCCATCACTATAAAACCCTGGCATTTCTGCTGTTTCTCCTCCGATAAGAGAAGACTTTGCATACATACACCCATCTGCTATACCCTTTACAATATCCGCAATGTGTTCAGACTTTAATTTTCCTGTTGCAACATAATCAAGGAAAAATAGAGGCTTTGCTCCTTGACATAAAATATCATTTACACACATGGCTACACAATCTTGTCCTACTGTATCATGTTTGTCCATTAAAAATGCAATCTTAAGCTTCGTCCCTACCCCATCTGTTCCTGATACTAATACAGGTTTTTTATATCCTTCTAAGTCTAATTCAAATAATCCACCGAATCCCCCTAAACCACAAAGAACATTTTTCGTAAAGGTCTTTTGAACATGTTCCTTCATAAGCTTCACTGCTCTTGCACCTTCAGTTACATCTACACCTGCATCTTTATACGTTAACTTTTTCATAATATCCCCTCTATCTTTTCTCAAATAAGTATTTGCTTCCTTGTTTTGGAACTTCCATAGGATAATCTCCACTAAAACATGCGCTGCAAAGACTTCCTCCATCCATATGGATCGATTCAACCAATCCATCTATACTTAAGTAACCTAAGCTATCTGCACCTATCATTTCTCTGATTTCTTCTACTGAATGGACAGCTCCTACAAGATTTTTTCTAGTAGGTGTATCAATTCCAAAATAACAGGAATATTTTACGGGTGGTGAACATACCCTTACGTGAACTTCCTTTGCACCTGCATGCTTTAGCATGTCAACAATTTGTTTACTTGTTGTTCCTCTTACAATAGAATCATCCACCATGACTAATCTTTTTCCCTTAATATTTTCCTTTAATACATTCAACTTTAATCTTACGCTTCGCTCACGCATTCTTTGATCTGGTTGTATAAAAGTTCTTCCTACATATCTATTTTTGATAAGCCCTTCGCCAAAAGGAATCTTTGATTCTTGTGCATAACCGATGGCTGCCACCGTTCCAGAATCTGGTACTGCAATAACCAAATCTGCATCTACTGGATGCTCTTTTGCAAGAATTTTCCCTGCGTTTCTTCTGGCTACATATACACTTTGTCCATCTAATGTGCTATCTGGTCTCGCAAAATAAACAAATTCAAAAGAACACAATGCCTTTTTAGCGTTCTTGTTATATTGTATGCTTTTTATTTCATTATTCTCAATAATAATCATTTCCCCAGGGGCAATATCCCTTATAAACTCTGCACCAATTACATGAAAAGCACAGCTTTCTGAAGATAATACATATCCACCATCAATCTTTCCAAGGCATAAAGGTCTAAGTCCATGGGGATCTCTAAGCCCAATCAGCTTATCTTTACAAGTAATCACCAATGCATAAGAACCTCTAATTTCCTTCATAGTATTCTTGATAGCTTCTTCTATGCCCATCTTATGATTTCTTGCAATCATATTGGCAATGACTTCACTGTCAATGCTCGTCTGAAAAATAACACCATCATCCTCAAGCTTTTCTCTTATCATATTAGCATTTACTAGATTTCCATTATGAGCAAGAGCTATAGCTCCACCTTTATGATGTACAACCAAAGGCTGTGCATTTGTTACATAGCTTTCTCCTGTAGTAGAATATCTTACATGTCCTATGGCTACATCTCCTTGAAGTCTTTCAATAATCTCATCAGAAAAAACCTCTTGAACCAATCCCATTTCCTTATAATAATGAATTTCTCCAGCCTTGTTTGCAGCAATCCCAGCACTCTCCTGCCCTCTGTGCTGCAACGCATGTAGTCCAAAATAAGCTAGTTGAGATATATTCTCTATTCCTGGAGCATAAATACCTATAATCCCACATTCCTCTTTTAATTTGTCTAAATCCACTCCATTAACCATAATTCCCTCCTAAAGGTTTTTTCTATTTGTTAATTCTATCTAATACTTCTTGGTAAGTTTCTTCCACATTTCCTAAATCTCTTCTAAATCTATCCTTATCCATTTTTTTATTTGTTTCTTTATCCCATAGTCTACAAGTATCTGGAGAGATTTCATCCGCTAAAATCACATTTCCTTCATATAGTCCAAATTCTAATTTAAAATCAATTAATTTTAATCCTCTTTCAATGAAAAATTCTTTTAATACTTCGTTTACCTTAAATGTATATTCTTTTACCTTTTCTACTTGTTCTTTTGTAGCAAGCTCCATAGCATATACATGGTAATCATTAATTAATGGATCTCCTAATTCATCATTTTTATAGCAGAATTCTAAAACTGTTTCATTCAATTCTTTTCCTTCTTCTATTCCAAGTCTTTTGGATAATGATCCTGCAGCAACATTTCTTATGATTACTTCAAGGGGTAGTATTTTTACAGCCTTTACAAGAGTTTCTCTGTCATTTAATAATTCTTCAAGATGAGTAGGAACCCCTTTTTCTTCTAGGATTTTAAATAATAATGCTGACATTTTATTATTGACAATTCCCTTATCATGGATTGTTCCCTTTTTTACACCATTAAAAGCAGTTGCATCATCTTTGTATTCTACAATATATCTTTTTTCATCACTCGTTTTAAATACCTTTTTTGCCTTTCCTTCATAAAGCATTGCTAATTTTTCCATATTCCCATCCTCCTATTTTTATATTCATATTTTAAAAGTAAATATTTTTAATATTATCAAATTCCTTACAGTCCCTTAATAAAAAAATCCATGAATTTCTTACACTCTTTTATTTATTTAAAAACATCTCATCTTTCTCAATTACTTCTTTTTCTTGCATCTCTCTAAAAGCTTTTAACTTTTCGCGAAGCACTGGATATTTTGTAGATAATATTTGTATAGCTAAAAGTGCTGCATTTTCTGCTCCATTGATTGCAACTGTTGCTACAGGAATCCCCTTTGGCATTTGCACAATAGATAATAATGAATCTAATCCATCCATTGTTGATGATTTTATAGGAAGTCCTATAACAGGTAATGTTGTGAACGCAGCTATTACCCCTGGTAAGTGAGCAGCTTTTCCAGCAGCTCCAATAATGACTTCAACCCCTTTTTCTTCAGCACCTTTAGCAAATTCCATAGCACGATTTGGTGTTCTATGGGCTGAAATCACACGCACTTGAGTTTCTATACCAAAATCCTTTAAAACTTTCTCTGTCTTTTCAACTACCTTATAATCTGAATCACTTCCCATGATCATTGCAACCTTCATCATTTTACCTCCTCATAATTTTAGCTTTTATTCTACTATTTTAATCTATTTTTTTATTTTCAATCCTTTTTATAGCTTTATTTTGTTTGAATTTCAAAATCTTCATTCATATTTTAGACAGAAAAAGCCCGATATAGACCTTTCATCTATCTCGGGCTATTTAATTTAACCAGCTATGTGCTTAAAAATAAATAGTGCTGCCACAACATACATCATTGGATGTACTTCTTTTGTTCTTCCTGCTATAGCTTTTAAAAGCACATAGGAAATCACACCAAATACAAGTCCTTCTGCAATACTATAAGTTAAAGGCATCATGATGATGGTTAAGAACGCTGGAATAGCCTCTGTAAAATCATCAAAATTAATTTTAAGTATTGGACTCATCATAAACATGCCTACTATAACTAACACAGCTGCAGTAGCTTGTGGTGGAACAGCAGTAAATATCGGTGCAAGTACAATAGATCCTAAGAACAAACATCCTGTTGTAAAGGAAGTTAAACCAGTTCTTCCTCCTTCTGCAACTCCTGATGCACTTTCAACAAAGGTAGTTACTGTACTTGTTCCAAGCACTGATCCAACAGTTGTACCAATAGCATCTGCAAACAATGCTTGTTTAACTTTCGGAATTCTTCCATTTTCATCTATCATATTTGCCTTTGTAGATACACCAATTAATGTTCCTAATGTATCAAATAAATCTACAAACAAGAAGGTAAATACTACAAGTACCATATTCCAAGATAAAATCTCTTCCATTCCAACAAATTGCCAAAAGATAGGCTTTATAGATGGAGGTGTACTAATAAAACTAGCTGGCATAGCTGTTTTTCCAATAATGACACCACCAATAGTTGTAATAATCATGCCGATTAGCAAAGCACCTTTTACATTTTTCACAAGCAATACCCCTGTTATAATAATAGCTACTAATGCTAATAACACGCCAGGATCCTTCACATTTCCAAGTCCTACTAACACTGCATCATTTTTTACGATAATACCAGCACTTTGAAATCCTATAAAAGCAATAAACAAACCAATACCAACGCTTACTGCATTTTTTATGACCATAGGCATTCCATTAATAATGGCCTCACGAACATTTGTTAAAGTAAGTATGATAAATATAAGTCCTTCAATTAAAACTGCAGTTAAAGCAAACTGCCAACTATATCCCATTCCCAAACATACAGAAAAAGCAAAGAATGCATTTAGTCCCATCCCAGGTGCCAATGCAAATGGAAGATTTGCCATAAATGCCATTAAAAATGTAGCAAATGCTGCTGAAAGAGCTGTAGCCGTAAACACTGCTCCTTGATCCATCCCTGTAACACTTAATATGTTTGGATTAACAACTAAAATATACGCCATTGTCATAAAAGTTGTAACCCCAGCAACAATTTCAGTCTTTACAGTTGTTTTTTTCTCAGATAACTTAAATAAGCTTTCCAACATTCCTGAATCCGCTTTTTTCGTTGTACTTTCCATCGTCTCTCTCCTCCTTGTTTTTGGGGATTATTTCCATTTATATAAAACACGAAAACCCGAACGGGAAGGTCATTACTCATAAAGTGAAACCTCCCCGTCCGGGCTTTTATCCCCACGGTGTAGTATTACAAAATGCAATACTCGTATCACTCGGACCTGACACCTAATGGCCGGAACCCTAGATACGCTTTCACCCATAGTCAGACAATTTACGGTTGCCTGGTAGAGACTCTCGGACCCTATTTCCGAAATTATATGAGTAGTTCATTTAATTTTCATTTATTTTTTCTTGCACTATTATCATACCAAAGGGGATTTTTTTCGTCAATAGTTTTTTCGAATGTTTTTAAAGTTTTTTTGTAATTAATCTGTACAAACACGAACATTCTTTTCTTTTATTTTGTTTATAATTCTTATTTTGTATATTTTATCACTTTTTTATCCTTGTTATAGGTTTAATCATAAAGAAAGTAAAATTTAGAACTACCGCAAAACAATAAATTCTAAAAAATATTGTGTATGTGGTTTATTTTCTAGGAAATCTATATATAGCATATTTTTGTATTCTCTAAAATATAATTATCTAAGGTTGGTTTTATATACAAGATAAAGTTTTTTCGTATTTTTTATAGGACTTTAGCAATTCTAGGAGGTATTCTGATGAATAAAAAAAATGATATTACAAAAAAAAATGTTTCCCATCATCACATCTTTAAAACTTTTTATTTAAAAGTTTTTAAAGTTGCTGACAAAAAAACAGAAGAAGCTCAACTCCTATGTGATATAAAATCTGCCCTTAGAGAATGGAAAAATGCAGAGAATATTTTTCAATTTGTAACAAGTCCTGATTTAATAGATCATGCCATCTATAGAATAGAAGCTGCAAAACTAAGATATATTCATCTTATAAAATTAGCAAAAAAAATGAATATGAAAGGGATTCTATAAAAAAAGACATCTCCTTAGCTTGCTTCTAAGGAAATGTCTATATTTTATGATTCTATTTTTTTATTTTATAACTTGCATTTATTTTAATATAGTTCAACTTCTTCGTCTTTTTTTTGCTCTATCTTTTCTTGCTTAAGCACTTGGTTTACATCTACTTTATTTTTAAGCAAATCTAATAAATTGATTCCCGTTGTAGCTTCTACAACCTCAGGTACTTGTGATACCATACTAGTGATATAATTTGAAACCTTGGCAGCGCCATTGTTTTTACCCTCTCCTCCATTATCCACAATAACAATTTTTTCTGTTTTTGAAAGAGGCTCTGAAATGCTTTTTGCAATCTCTGGTAATTTTTCAACAAGCATTTGAATAACAGCTGCTTCGTTGTATTGTTGAAATGCTTCTGCTTTCTTCGCCATGGCTTCCGCTTCAGCTAAACCTTTTTGTTCAATAACCTTCGCTTGTGCTTCCCCTTCTAATTTAACAGCTTCAGCCTTAGCTTGCCCTTCAATCTTAATCCCTGTAGCCCGTGCTTCCGCTTCTTGAATTTCTTTAAATCTTCTTGCTTCTGCTTCTAATTTCATGGCTTGTGCTCTGGCTTCTGCTTCTTGAATATCCTTATATTTTTGTGCTTCTGCTTGTTTTTTTACACTTGCTTCAAGTTCTCTTTCACGTCTTGCAGCTTCTTTTTCTGCAATGTCTATAGCTCTTTCCTTTTTAAGAAGTTCTACTGCCATTTCTGTTTCAGTTACTTCTTTTTTAACTTTGTTTCCCTCAATTTCATAAGCTAGGTCAGCTTTTGCTTTTTCTGTTTCTTGATCTTTTCTGTATCCTTGTACTTTTAACTCTTTATCCTTACTAAATTCTGCAATTTCTGTCTCTGCTGCGAGTCTTGCCTTTTCTCCTTCTTTAAAAGCTATAGCTGTATTGACTTTTGCTTCTCTTTGAGCTTGCGCTTTTTTAATATCTCTTTCAGCACTTGCATTAGCTTCAGCAATTTCTGCATCTCTTTTTACTTCTGCAATTCTTTTCTTTCCTAAAGCTTCTAAGTATCCATTAGTATCAGATATATCTTTAATGGTAAATGCTTTTATTTCAAGTCCCATTCCTGCAAGGTCTAATGCTGCTACCTCTTGAACCTGAGAAGCAAATTTTTCTCTGTCTTTGTGAATTTCTTCCACTGTCATTTTTGAAATAATCTCACGTAATTTTCCCTCTAATACATCCTTTGCCGTCTCTTTTACAAATTCAATGGTTTCTGCTTCACGACCTGTATTAAATTGCTCTACTGATGAATAAATAGATTCCTCATCTGATTTTACCTTAATAACAGTAACCCCATCTACAATAATTCCTACCCCTTGTTCTGTTAATGCTCTTTCTGTTCTAATATCAATTTTCATATTTTCTAGAGAAATAACATCCGTTCTTTCAAATAAAGGGATTACTAATCCCCCGCCACCAGAGATTACTCTCTTCTTTAAACCTGTTACAACAATTGCCTTATCTTGTGGAACCTTTCTCCACATGGATAAAACACCAATTACTAAAACAATAATCACCCCTACTATTCCTATAGGGATTAAATATTGCCCCATTTAAATCATCTCCTTTTAAATTTTTGATTCTATTTCATAATAGAAATTCTTTTTTTCTACATAATAGATATTTTCCTTTATATCTACTATAAACACTTTTGTTCCTACTTCTAGATGTTCTCCATTCACATGCTTTGCAGGGGAATCATAGGTATTTCCATTTTTTACATAAGTTATTTGTCCAAATCCATTTTTTACAATAGAAGATTTTACAACTGCATCTACTCCAATCAAATCTCTTTGAGATGCAGCACTAGTATTTTGTGCTTTGTATAAGGGAATCATAATCAACCTGTAAACCAATGAAGTAATAGCATAGGCAATGACTATAGCCATCAAAAAAGCAAAAATAGAGTTTACTCCTTTGTTGCTACACATAATCCCTACTCCTCCAAATACAGTGATAAAGGTAATAATAGTAATAGGTTTAATGGGTAAGATTGTAAAAATGGGAATATGTATATCCCCATCAAAATCCATATCTACATCTACTGCATCAAATAAATGCCCCAATATTAAAGAAACAACAGCATACAAAATACCCGTTATAAAAGCAATCTTATAGATCATCAACATTCTTTGTATTATGACCTCCTTTCTTACTCCTTCATACCTATAATCTTTAAACATAGAAATTTGTTCCAAAGATATTATATTCTACATTTTCCCAAAAAATCCCTTTAATGCTTTTGTACTCTATTCATCTTTTCATTTACTATGTCTCCAACCAATTTTTACTATCTATGTGCTTAAATAAAAAGTAAACAAAATAGATTTCATTTTTCGACAAATGGTGTTAGAATATGACGTAGACTTAATGGTAAATCTACATTATTTTTGAAAAGGAGGAAATATTTCAGTGATTCAAGGAAATCAAAATATTTTTAACAACAAGGTAAGGAATAAGCTCATTATTGTATTAACCATTGCAATCATCATCCCATTAATCTTATTAGGCTATGTTTCATTTGAAAAATCTTTTAGTATTCTTCAAAATAAATTATCTCTTACAACACAACAATCGGTAACTGAAATAAATACATCTATCAATAACCTTTTAGAAGGCATGGAACATCAAGTTGTAGTTTTGACAGACAACTCAAATTTTAAGACAATCCATAATGAAATCAATAACAAAATGGCCTTAGAACTTTTAAAAAATACCCAAATAAATAATTCCATTTATATAAATGTTTATTTTGCTACCAAAGATGGAGATCTTTATACGTATCCAAAAGTAACATTACCTAAAAACTATGATCCAAGAAATAGACATTGGTATGAAATTGCTATAAGTAATAAAGAAAAGGTAAGCTGGATAAAACCCTATGTAGATTCAAATACAGGACAAATCCTCATCACTGCATCAAAACCTGTAATTGATAATGGAAAAGTCGTAGGTGTTATTGGAATAGATATTGACCTTAAAAAATTATCCACATCCCTCTCTGAAAAAAAACTAGGAAAACACGGATATTTATTTGTAACAGACTCAGAAGGCATTATGATTGCCCACCCAAATCAAGACTTAATAGGTACAGATGAAGCTATCAAACAAAATTTCTGGGAAAAAGTAAAATCTACTGAAAAAGGTTTTTTAAAGTATACCTATGAAAAAGAAAATAAATTCTTAAGCTTCACTACAAATAAAATAACCGGTTGGAAACTTATAGGTTCTATGGAAATGGATGAATTATTGTCAGATACAGATATTATTAAACACTTCGTCTTATTAGGAATCCTCCTTAGCTTTATATTAGCAATCATTCTAGCCATTTTTATTTCCAACAGCATCTCTAAACCTTTAAAGATTTTAAGAGAAGCCTTCGGAATGGCTTCAATAGGAGATTTGACTGTACAAGCTGAAATTAAATCAAATGATGAATTTGGAGAAATTGGAAAAAGCTTTAATAAGATGATTAAAAATATTAACAATTTAATTGGAGAAGTAAAAAATTCATCTTCTACAGTATTAGCCTCTTCCAATTCATTAGACCGAATAACCAAACAAATAGTTGCCGCAACAGATGAAGTGGCAAAAACAATAGAAGAAATAGCAGCAAGTGCCAATGAACAGGCGAAGGATACAGAAAAAGGATCTTTTGAGATAAATTCATTAGCAGATAAAATTCAAATCGTATCCAATACAGCAGATCATATGAAAGATTTATCTAATGAAACCAATCAACTAAGTCATACAGGATTTGAAACAGTAAAAATATTGATGGAAAAATCAAAAGAAAGTAATAAATCCTCAATAAAAGTAAATGAAACCGTTCTAATGGTAGATAAAAGTATAGAAGCAATCGGTGTCATTACAGATACAATTTCTCACATTGCCCAACAAACAAATTTACTTGCTTTAAATGCAGCAATAGAATCAGCAAGGGCTGGAGAAAATGGTAAAGGCTTTTCTGTGGTAGCAGAAGAAGTAAAAAAATTAGCAGAAGAATCATTAAAAGCAGTAGATGAAATTAAAACTTTGATTCATGAAATACAAAACAAATCTAAAACAGCTGTTGATGCCATAGATGAAGCAAAAATGATTAAGACTGAGCAAGATGTTGCTATAGAAAAGACAAAAAGCATATTCAATGATGTATCCCATTCAATAAAAACTTTAATTCAACGAGTTTCAACCATCAATGAATATAGTATGGATATGGCTCATAAAAAAAATGATATCGTTGAGATTATTACCCATATCTCCGCAGCATCAGAGCAAACATCAGCAGCAACACAACAAGTTTCAGCATCTGCTGAAGAACAATTTGCATCCATGGAAGAAGTATCTACCCATGCACAAGAATTAAAGAATCTCTCAGATCAACTCGAAAAATCCATCAATCATTTCAAAATCACTAAAAATCATCATAAATAAACATTAAAAAACCGGGGAATTCCCCGGTTTTTATCTAAAGTAATTTACTCCTGCTTTAAAGATGCTTTGATCTTTATTCCCCTCTACATTTACTGCAATATTTTCTCCCATTCTTTCTGTATGTCCCATTTTTCCAAAGATTCTACCGTCAGGACTTGTAATTCCTTCAACAGCCTCAAAGGAACCATTTGGATTATAATGAATATCATAAGTTGAATTTCCATCTAAATCTACATATTGAGTTGCAATTTGTCCATTTTCAATCATTTTTTCCATTTCTTCTTTGTTGGCAATAAATCTTCCTTCTCCATGAGATACAGCAACTGTATGGACATCTCCTGCCTTCGCACCCCTTAACCAAGGAGAAAGATTGGAAACAACCTTCGTTCTTACCAAACAAGAAACATGACGTCCAATCTTATTAAAGGTAAGAGTTGGCGCATTTGGAGAAGTTTCTCGAATCTCTCCATATGGAAGGAGTCCTAATTTAATAAGGGCTTGGAATCCATTGCATATACCAATCATTAATCCATCTCTTTGTTTTAACATATTCATAACAGCTTCTTTTACAGCTGGATTTCTAAAGATGGTTGCAATGAATTTTCCTGAACCATCGGGCTCATCCCCTGCACTAAATCCTCCAGGAAGAGCTATAATCTGTGCATTATTGATGTTTTTTACCATCTGTTCTATAGAATCTTCTATATCTTTTTCTGTTAAATTTTTAAAGATCATAGTTTTAGCCGTACCGCCTGCCTTTTCAAACACTTTGGCTGTATCATATTCACAATTTGTCCCTGGAAATGCTGGAATGAATATTCTTGGTTTTGCAATCTTTATACTTGTTTTCTTTTTAGTACCTGCTTCATAATAAATATTCTTTGGTGTTCCTTCTACGAATTCTTTCGTTGGAAATACCTTTTCAAGAGGTTTTTCCCATGTTTTAAGCGCATCCTCTATAAGAATCTCTACACCATTTACCCTAATTATATTTTCTTTTGTAGTCCCTAGTACTTTATATTCTATTCCTTGCAATATTTTTTCGATCTCTTCTTTTTCATCTATTTCTAAAAGAATTGAACCATATTGTGGTAAAAATAACGCATTCTGATCTATTTCTTCAAATACCACGCCTATTTTATTTCCAAAACTCATCTTACTAATGGCTGCACCCAATCCGCCATTTCGAATAGATTGTGCTGATAATACCTTGCCATTTTTGATTAAGCTTGTAATCATACTAAAGTTTTGATCTAATGCTTTAAAATCAGGTAATTCATTTTCATCTCGTCTTAATGGAACTAGTACTACCTTACTATTTATCTTTTTAAATTCAGGGGATATGACCCTTCTCACATCTACTGTATCTACTGCAAATGCTACCAAAGTAGGAGGTACATGGATATCTTTAAAGGTACCAGACATACTATCTTTTCCACCAATAGCAGGAATCCCTAATTGATTTTGAGCATATAGAGCACCTAATAAAGCACTAAATGGTTTCCCCCACTTAGTAGGGTCATTCCCAAGCTTTTCAAAGTATTCTTGAAGGCTTAGTCTAATATTTTTATAGTTTCCACCCGTACAAACAACCTTTGTAACAGCTTCTAGTACTGCATATAATGCTCCATGGAAAGGACTCCATTTTCCGATTTTAGGATTATATCCATAAGTCATAATAGTCCCTGTATTGGTTTCTCCTTCAAGCACTGGAAGTTTTCCTACCATTCCTTCAGTAGGTGTCATTTGATATTTTCCTCCAAGAGGCATGAGTACTGTTCCTGCACCAATAGTACTATCAAATTTTTCTGTTAATCCCTTTTGACTTGCCACATTCAAATCCTCTAAATTTTTTAACCATACTTGCTTTAAGTCAGTGCTATTTTCTAAACCTTCTGGTAACTTTGTAAAATAATTATTTTCATCTTCTGCTGCTTTTACCATTACCTTTGTTTTTTGTTTTACCCCATTTGTATCTAAAAATTCACGACTTAAATCTAAAATAGTTTTTCCACGCCATTTCATTTTCAATCTATCATCATTTGTAACCTTTGCTGCAACTACAGCTTCTAAATTTTCTTCATGGGCGAATTCTATGAAAGTCGCTTCATTTTCTTTATCAATTACAACAGCCATACGCTCTTGTGACTCGGATATAGCAAGCTCTGTTCCATCTAATCCTTCATATTTTTTAGGCACCTTGTCTAAATCGATTTCTAGACTATCTGTTAACTCTCCTATAGCTACAGAGACACCACCTGCTCCGAAATCATTACATCTTTTAATCATCTTACTTACAGCTGGATTTCTAAATAATCTTTGGATTTTTCTTTCTGTAGGAGGATTTCCCTTTTGTACCTCGGCTCCACATGTAAGAATAGATTCTTCTGTGTGCTCCTTAGAAGATCCTGTTGCACCTCCACAACCATCTCTTCCTGTTCTACCTCCTAGAAGGATTACTATATCCCCTTCAACAGGCTTATTTCTTACTACATTTTCCTTTGGAGCTGCTGCAATCACTGCACCTACTTCCATTCTTTTAGCTACAAAATCTTCATCATATACTTCTGCAACTTGTCCTGTTGCAAGACCGATCTGATTTCCATAAGAGCTATACCCTGCTGCTGCATCACGAGTAATCTTTATTTGTGGAAGTTTTCCTTGTAGGGTATCTTCTATTTTCGTTCTTGGATCAGCACTTCCTGTTACACGCATAGCTTGATAAACATAACTTCTTCCTGACAATGGATCTCTTATAGCTCCACCTAAGCAAGTAGCTGCACCCCCAAAAGGCTCTATTTCTGTAGGATGGTTATGAGTCTCGTTTTTAAACATGACAAGCCACTCTTCATCTTTCCCATCTATCTCAGCATTAACTACAATACTACATGCATTAATTTCCTCAGATTGATCTAAATCCTCTAATTTCCCTCTTTTTCTAAGCTCCTTCATACTCATTACAGCAATATCCATAAGACATATATCTTTTTCTCTATCTTCATACACATATTCTCTGGATGCTAAATATTCATCATATGCTTTTTCAACAGCACTACTAAAAGGACCCTTTTCTATTTGTACCTCTTCAATTTTTGTTAAAAAGGTTGTATGTCTACAATGATCTGACCAATACGTATCGATTACCCTTAATTCTGTAATAGTAGGATTCCTTTTTTCTGTGTCTCTAAAATATTTTTGACAAAATTTCAAATCTTCAATGCTCATGGCAAATCCCAAATCTTTATGAAAATCTAAAAGAGCTTCCTCATCTTTTTTGATAAAGTCTTCTATGATCACTACATCTTGTATAGTCTCTAGTTCCAACTCCAAAGTATCTGGTTTTTCTAAAGATACTTCTCTTGAGTCTACTGAATTGATACAATAATTTTTTATTTTTACAAATTCTTCTTCTGATATTTCCCCTTGTAAAACAAAAACTTTTCCCGTTACAATATGAGGTTTTTCACTTTGAGTAAAGATCTGAACACATTGCTCTGCCGAATCTGCTCTTTGATCATATTGCCCTGGAAGATATTCCATAGCAAATAGATGATTTTTCTCATCATAAGGGAAAATTTCATCATAAACATCATCTACATTTGGCTCTGAAAAAATAGTCCCCTTAGCACTTTCATATTCTTCTTCAGATAACCCTGAAATATCGTATTTATTAAGTACTCTTACCCCTTTTAATCCATTTATTCCTAAACTTTCTACCAAATCTTTATATAAATGCTGTGCTTCTATATCAAATCCTGATTTTTTCTCAACATAAATTCTTCTCACTTCTCTACTCATTTCATCCCCGCCTTTTTCTTATATTTTTTATATTGACCCTATAATCTATTCATTTAATTGTATACATTTCATCCTCTTTACAATTTGATTGTATCATAATAAAATTAATTAATGAAATTAATAATATTAATAATATATATTAGGAGTGATTATAAATGAATATTAATTTTGAACTATACAAAGTGTTTTATTATGTAGCAAAATATTTAAGTTTTTCTAAAGCTGCCCATAAGCTTTATATTTCTCAATCAGCCGTCAGCCAATCCATTAAATTATTAGAAGAAAAACTAAACACCAAGCTCTTTATCAGACATACCAAGCAAGTAAAATTAACATCTGAAGGTAAACTTTTATTTAAACATATTGAACAAGCATTCAATTTTATCAAATCTGGAGAAAGAAGTATTGGAGAAATCCATTCCCTCGAAAAGGGCGAAGTCAAAATTGGTGCAAGTGATACCATCTGTAAATATTATCTCCTTCCCTATTTCAAAAAATTTCATGAAATGTATCCAGAAATAAAAATCCATGTGACCAATCGTCCTTCTCCAGTCTGTGCAGAGCTTTTCAAAAAGGGAAGTGTAGATATAAGTGTGATTAACCTCCCCTTTCAAAAAACTTATAAGGATTTATCCTATACAGAAATAAAAAAAGCACAGGATGTTTTTATTGTTGGAGAAAAATTTAAGTTTTTACAAGAAAAAAAACTTCCTTTAAAAGAGCTAGAAAATTATCCTTTTTTAAGCCTCCAAAAAAATTCAACTACTCGAGACTTTTTTGAAGATTTTATGAAAAAACACCATGTAAATATTAGTCCAGAATTCGAATTAGGAAGTATTGATTTATTAATAGAACTTACAAAAATTGGATTAGGTGTTTCCTTTGTCATGATGGACACCATAAAAGAAGCATTAGATAAAAAAGAAATATTTATTCTCAATATAAAAGAAAAAACCCCAAAGAGAAGTATCGGGGTTCTTACACATAAAAAAATTCCTTTATCTATTGCTGCACAAAAATTTATAAATTTGTTACAATGTTAACAAATAAAAAGAATGACCAACCTTTTCCCAAAAATTGGTCATTCCATTTTTTGCATTTTTGTTTATTTTTTAACTATGCCCATAATTCCTCATCTGTAGGAACTACTCTATCTGCCATATAATGACCGATTCTTGAAATGTTCATCATATGTTTGTAAGTAAAGTTTTCTGAAATACTGTTATTTCCCCATGATCCACATCCTAGTGTAGTTGTAGGAGCAAATCCGTTGAAGAAACTTCCACCTGCAGTAGTTGAAGATGGTTGATTTACAACTAATCTACTTACTGTTAAATTTTCTCCTGCATAGTCAATATGAGCATTGTTGTTTGAGTGAATAGCAGCACTATGTCCTGCACCTTCAAGGTATAGGTTCGTTTGTGCAATTTTCACGCCTTCTTCGAAAGTTTTGTATCTGAATGTAGACATTACTGGACACATTTTTTCTTTGCAAAGCACATCTTCTGCACCAATACCATCCGCTTCGATAAGGATTACTTTTATATCAGCTGGAATTTCTACTCCTGCCATTTCACCAAGCTTTTGTGGTGTTTGTCCTACTACATCTCTACTGATGTGACCATCTACGAAAAGAATATTTCTGAATTTTTCTTTCGTTTCTTTATCACTTATATAGTAAGCTCCATTATCTTCGAAAGCTTTCATAACTGCATCATAATCATCTTCATGAGCAATAACTGTTTGCTCTCCAGAACAAATGATTCCATTGTCAAAAGTTCTTCCTGCAATGATTTTTTTCGCAGCATCATCAAAGTCTACATCTCTATCTACAACAACCTGTACGTTACCTGCACCAACACCAAAGGCAGGTTTTCCACTGCTATATGCAGCTCTTACCATACCCATACCACCTGTTGCTACAACTACGTCAACAGCATTCATTAATAGGTTTGTTTTTTCAATTGATGGTTCTTCTATAATTTGAATAAGGTTTTCTGGAGCATTATGCTTTTTAAGGGCTTCGTTGATTCTCTTTACAGTTTCTGTACTACATTTTTTTGCTCTTGGATGAGGTGCTACTACAATAGAGTTTCTTCCCTTTACAGCAAACATCGCATTACACATTGGTGTAACGATTGGGTTTGTAGTAGGTGTAACTGCTCCAACTACTCCCATTGGTTTTGCAACTTCAACGATTCCTGTCTCTTGATCTCTATTGATGATTCCAACAGATTTTTTATCTTTTAAGCTATTCCAAATTGTTTTTGATTTTCCTTTATTCTTTGCTACTTTGTGCTCGTAAACACCCATTCCAGTTTCTTCTACTGCCATTTTTGCTAATTCTTCTGCGTTGTCATATACTACCTTACCGATTTCTCTTACGATCGCATCTACTTGTTCTTGAGTAAAACTTTCAAATTGTTTTTGTGCAATTCTTGATCTTTCAATCATAGAATCAATATACGCTTTAGCCATACTCCATCCCTCCATAGTTGTTAACATTTTAACGTTAATATTTTAACATCATCATTGTAACATATTTTCGCGTTAATTTCATTATAATTTCACATTTTTTCTAAGAAATTCTATAATTTTACTAGATTTCTATTTTTTCTGAATAATCAATCGTCCCTACTTGAATTTTTCATAATTTTCAACGTTTTCCATCTCACTATTTCTCGTTAAATTTGTTTTTAATTTTCTTTATATTCGAATTTTCATCATGATTTTATGCACAAATAAAAAAACTAAGAATCTTTTCAAAATAAAGAATTCTCAGTTTTGTTTCCTCTTAACTTTCTTTTTTAAATATGATTTTAGCTTTAACTATTTATTCTTTTATTTTTTTCTATAAAATGGGTACACTTTTCTCCAGTTGACTGATAAACAAGTATAGAAGGTACAGATTTTGCCTTAATCCCAAAAAGTTTACATCCATTTGGAAATTTCACATCCCATGTTACATAAAAGTATTTGCATTTTCTGCAAAATATTCTTTCTTTATTCATACAACCACCTTTTTTCATGGCTACTATTAAAAAATAGAAACCATAGCAGCAAATGTACTAATAACCATCATACCAGCAATAGTCATGGCAATAATCTTTTTCGTTTTTTGTTTCATATTTTCTTCTCCCCTATTCCATTATCATACTATAATTTTACTGCTTACAACCAAAAATTTCAATAGATTTTCTACCAAGGAATATTATCATAATGATCTCCTCTAAATATAGGAATTAATTTTTCTCTTAACTCTTTAGGGACTTCTTTTAACTTTAAATGATCTACTTTTAAAAGATCTATGGATTCACATTTTAATTGAAAGGCTAATTCTTTTACCGTCAAAGACATATTTTTTCTTAGTTCCTTAACGATTTTGTTTTTATTTCTGAAATAGAAGAACATAGATACCACTCCTTATTTCTTTAAATACTTACTTTTTAAAGATTTCTCCTTCTCTTATAATCTTATCAACAAAATCCTAAAGCTTCAAGTATTTGGGTTTACATCCCCTTTTAAGCTTTAGGATTTTATCATAAAAAATTCTTAATTTTTCTTTTTTATTCCTGTACTAAATCATAAAGTTTATAAATCATCACAGCAGCCTGTGCACGATTTGCATTTTGGGTTGGAGTAAAATTATTCTCTCCCATACCATTAATGATTTCTGCTTTTACACAAAGACTCACACCGTCTCTTGCCCATGGTGAAATATCATCTTTATCTTTGAATTTATTTAAGCTTTTAATATTTGCTTTTTCATAATCTTTTTTCTCTAGAACCTTTGAAATAATTACAGCCATTTCTTGTCTTGTAATATTTCCTTCTGGATCAAATACGGTGTCTGTTCTTCCATTGATTAGTCCATTTTTATAAGCTATTGACACAGCATCATAATACCACTTTTCTTTATCAACATCTCTAAATGGTATTTCATCTTTTCCTTTATATTCTAACATCTTTGCAATTAATGTAGCAAATTCTGCTCTTGTAATATTTGCAGATGGGTCGAATATACCGCTCTTTCTGCCACTGATAAAACCTTTACTAGCCATAGCCTCTATAGCTTCTTTTGCCCAATCATAATTTTTAAGGTCTGTAAAAGTTTTCGTCATTTCTTTATCTACTTTCTTTGCAAAGTATTTACTAAAGTGAGTAATTGCAAAGGTTATTGCCTTCGTAGCTGAGTCATATTCTCCCCCTATAGATTCAATTCTTCCATCATCTTTAAGGTAGAATACCTTTATTTCTTTTCCTTCTTCTACTTTTCCTTCATATGGAATAGTGATTGTTATTGGTTCTTCAAAATTAGATACTTTTTCTTGTCCAAGTTTTGCATTTAAATCAACGATTAAACTATCTTCTGGTATTTTGTGTCTTGTAAGTGCAGGTAGATCATTTCTATCTATCTTTTTTGCACTAAGACTAATTTCTCTATTCTCTGCTTTTTCTCCAAAAGTATTTGGTGTTATATCAAAAGATGCTATTTCTGTTTTAATGGCTACTTTTTCTATGTTATTTTCTTTTATCACTTCAACTAGATTTGATGGAAGGTTTGCTTCTATTTCTTCTTTGTGTACATCAGATATTTCTATTGCTAGTTTTTTTTCAAATATTTTTGTTTCTTCTATATTTTTCTTTAGTTTTTCATTCATCTCTTCAATTGTTTTTGTTGTTTCTTTTGCTAGATTTTCTATTTTATTAGCATCTACTTTTGCTACTACTTTTTGTCCTTCTGTTTTTAATGCTTTTTTTTCTACTTTATGTGCTCCTGCTAAATCTACTGATGTTTTTGCGATTTCTACAATTTTTTCTTTTATGGCGTTACTGTTATTTTTTCCTATTTTATCCATTATTTTTCCAGCTACTTCTATCATATTCTTTGCAATCTTACGAACATCATCTATATCTTTTACCTTATTCATTACTTTTAATGTAGTTTTCATATTTTCTGCTGTAACTTTCGCTACATTTTTTCGTTCATTATCTTCATTCAGTTTTTCAGAAGCTTTTAATAAAGAATTTATAACACTGACACTTTCATTTGCTAAGTCCTTTGCTCCTTGATCTGTTTTTATACATTCTGCAGCTTTATCCATCATAGAAGCATTTTCTTTTAAATCGTTAATAAATTCCTTAGCTTCTGCTTGAGAAGTTATGGTATCTGCTTTTTCTGTTATTTTACTTGTCACATCTTTTACTGCTTTTGAAATTTCACTCTCACTTGCATTTTGATCATTTAAAATATTCTTTACATCTTCAATAGCTTTCTCTATAGCTGTTTTTGCATCCCCTAATCCTCCATATTTATTAGGGTCTGTTTCCCATCCAATATCGTATCCAGCATCTAGTGAGTATCTCCATTCAATGTAATCTCCATTGCTTACATCTGCATCTGAAGATGCTGTATTTTCATATTTTTTATAGTTCCCATTGATGCGATAAAGCCATCCACTTAAAGCTTTCTTATGAGCTTTCTCTCTATTATCTTCATTCTCAATCATCTTAAAATAGCTACTCGTAGCATCAAAAGGTATATTGTTATTTTTAAGTATTCTTTTTGCAACTGCTAAAGCGTTATCTCCTTTTTCTAAATCTATCGCGCTCTTAGATATAATGCTTTTATTTTGGTATCCAATTATAGAAATATACGCTTTATCCCCTTCTTGTATATCACCTCTACCTGTATTGTCATTTTTTACAGGTATAAATAATTTATCATATCCTTCATTGCTTATCTTAGCATCTGTATACATGGACTCTTTCTTATATAAGTCAGCTAAAGCTGTAAAGCACTGTTCTGTAGCTAAATCATTTCCGAAAGTATCTCCATTTTTTAACTTTAATAATGAAGATAGCATTGTTTTTCCATCAACAGTCCATTTACTTGCTAATGGATTTTCACCTACTGCAATTAACCCTTGTATTACTGCTGAAATAGTACATTCATTAGAAGAATTCAATATTTTTTCTTTATTATTCTCAATATATTTTTTTGCTTTATCAATAGAATTAATAACACCTTCTATATCCTTATGATTTCCAAGAGCCATCATACACATAGCTGTTCTATCTATATCTCCAAAGCTTCCATCAGTATTTTGCAAAGTCATTAATTTTTTTACCGCACTCTCTACTTCATCTTTTTCTTTTGCCATATCCAGACCTATTATTCCCCATGCAACTTGAGTAGATATTAACTGACCTTTAGAAATTTCTTGTTTTAATGCATGAATAAGTTCATTCACATAATCATTATTTTCAAAACTTCTTGGGTTTTTATCTGCAGCAAGTAATCCAATAATATTTCCAGCATAATCAGTCGGCTGGCTTCCACTTTTTACTTTAAATTTATCTCCTATTAATTTTATATCTTCTACATTATTACTTGTAGCTTTATACCCTATTGCCTCCCGAAAAGTAAATATATCTTTCTTTCCATAATGTACCTTTAAGCCTTTTACCACTTCTTTTATTTTTTCTTCATTTTTCTTTTGTACTGCTACTATCACATCTATTGATGCTGTTATATTTTCATCACTTGCAAGTTTGGCAGTAATGGTAACCTTTCCTTCTTTTATTCCTTTCACAATTCCTTTATCTTGATCTATTGTTGCTATTTCTGAATTACTAGTATACCATTTTATAGTTTCATCTTTTAATTCTTTGTTATCTTGATCCAATACTTGTGCTGTAATATTTAAAGTGTTTCCTACTGCTAGTATATTGAAATCTAATAGAATTTTGATTTTTTTATTAAGTTTATTTTCTTCTATTATCCCTCTATAAGTTACTACATCTAAATATCCATTATCATTATCATTTTTATTCTTAACTATGTAATTAACTACACCTTCAGGTAAATTAGGTATTATTACCTGGCCAGATACACTTGTATACGCCTTTCCATTTACTTCTACTGTATATTCTCCTATTTCTTTTATTTCATCTTTATCTAAATCCACCAATCCTTTTGACCAATCATATTTCTTCGAATTGATCTTTAATGTCATTGATTGTCCTGCTGTTGGTTTTACTGGTTCTATGCTAATTTGAGGAAAATATGTCTTATCTGCCCATGTTATTGCATCATATGCACCTATATAAAATATAACTTCATCTCCATCTTTTACATTATAACTTCCAGCTCCTGAACTTAATGCTTGTTCATCTATTTCTCCATCTCTTATAACATAGTATTTCCAATCGGTATTTATATTTTCAACAATACCTAATTTACCGCTTTCTCCTAAAATAGAAGTGATAAGCCCTCCATTTTCTACTACATTTTCTCCTGCTGCTTTTTTTACTGCATCTAAAGCAGTCCCATTTACCTCTACAGTCTCATCTAAATGTTTATTTATTCCTTCTACTCTTACTCTAACTTGTGCATCTACAGCTTTACTTACTTCTATACTGTTTCTATATGTTACCACATCTGGATACTCATTATCACTATTATTCGTTATTATGTAATCCACTGTACCTTCTGGTATATTTGGTATGGTTACCTGTCCAAATATACTTGTATACGCCTTTCCATTTATTTCAACTGTATAGTTTCCTATTTTTTTTATTTTATCTTTATCTAAATCCACCAATCCCTCTGACCAATCATATTTCTTCGAACTGATTCTTAACGTTACGGCTTGTCCTGCTGTTGGTTTTATTGGTTCTATACTAATTTGAGGAAAATATGTTTTATCTGCCCACGTTGTTGCATCATATGCACCTATATAAAATATAACTTCATCTCCATCTTTTACATTATAACTTCCAGCTCCTGAACTTAATGCTTGTTCATCTATTTCTCCATCTCTTATAACATAATACTTCCATCCTGTATTAGTATTCTCTGCTACTCCTTTAATACCACTTTCCCCTCGTATAGTGGTAACCATACCATACTGATCAGTTATTACATTTGCTTCTGCTTTTTTTAATGCATCTAGAGCAGTCCCATTTACCTCTACAGCCTCATCTAAGTGTTCATTTATTCCTTCTACTCTAACCCTAATTTTTGATCCTTCGTTTTTTACTTCTTCTTTTACAATAATCTTTTTCTTATCTGTTTTTACAATTCCTTCTCCATCTGCATAGATTTCATATTCTCCTGCTTTTTCTGGAGTGATTAAAGCTTGTCCATTTTCATTTGTTATATATTCTTCTCCATCAAAATGAACCTTTACTCCTTGTGCAAACTGATAGGTTCCTGTCATTGTCAGATCATCTTTAGATACGGTTGCTATAAATGATTGTCCTTCTGAAACCTCTGTTTTATCTGTTTCTATTTTAGCATACCCAATTGTAGCCATATCCGTTGGATACACTACAATCTCATCTCCTGTATTAATAGCAACATCTAAGCAAGCAGAATCAAAGTCTTTATTTAAAATTTTACTTTTGTTCAAATCATCATTCACTGTATATCCCCAAAGGAATCCTTCTGCTGATAAGTCAATTTCGTTTATTTTATTGATTATTCCTGACATATCCATATCAGAGGTAATCTCTTTTTCATCTAATGCCTCTTTTATAGCTCCAAGAATAGATTTGCCCTTTAATACAGTAGCTTGTGTATTCTCTAATATTGTATTATTTTGATTTTCTACTCTTACATGAACATTAACAAAATCCTTCCATCCAGGAAATTCATCGTTATGGTCTTTCACATAATAGAAGAAAATTTTGTCTCCTTCTTTTATTTTCACCTTACTCGGAACATCATTAGGTTGCTCATCATTTATGGTATACATCCACCCACTATACATATTATATGTATTGTCAGCAGCTCCACTTTCAAGATTATCTATGCTGGTTACAAAACCTGCATCACTTTCTTTCACATCAAGTCCAGTTGCTTTGAGTATATCCGAAGCATATACAGCATTAGAAACAGTAATTTCTTGTGGCGAAAATAAAACCTCATTATATTTTCCAACTACAGTAATCTTTGCAGTAACTTCGGTATTATTTTCTTCTGCATTTACCACATAAGGATTTATAAAATTAGCTCCTATACTTGTAAAAATCATTGCTAATATCATGATAAAAGACATGTATGATTTAATATTTCTTTTTTTCACTTTTGTACCTCCCTTAAATAAACATCTGTTCAGCTTTTATACACTCTATTACTTCTTTACAACCTGTTTTTTCTCAACCTTTACCTTATTCAACTCATGTAATCTTGTAAACACAGAACTCTTATTCTTATAATCCATCATAGCCAACAATCCATGCCAAGACGCCATATAATTTCCTCTTGAACTTCTTTTTAAATGCTTAAATGATCCATCTTTTAACTGATATTTTAAAAGTTTGCTATATAAGTTTTTATCGATATCCATTCCTAATTTCGTTCTTGCTAATATGTAATAAGCTACCCCTTCACAGGTTTCTTTTTTATCTATATTCTTTTCAATAAAGCCAATAGCTTTCTTTACTTCTTCACTATCTTTATTTAGTCCTAATATGCTATAAGCAATAACTCCCATACCTGTTAGATCAATATCAGAATAAGCCATTCCTGTGAATACTCCAAATCCGCCATCTTTATTTTGATTTTCTTTAAGCCATGTTAAAGCCTTTTCCTTATCATAATTCTCTTTATTCGCTACATACAATGAGATAATTCCCCATATATGAGCATTGATTAAATCTTCTCCAGTACCATCCATATAATCTGCAAATTTTCCATTTTCTCTTTGGGTTTTGATAATTTTTTCCGCATAAGAAGAAACATCTTCCCTCTTTGCTATAGCACCCATCATATAGGCTTCATAATCTGTTGTAACCTGTGAATCATCCACTTTATTTAAAGTTTTATTTTTTACATCCTCCCCAAAGGAATATAAAGCCAATATCCCCCATTCATCCAATTCTTTCTTTTCTAAATACTTTGCTGTAGCATTATAATCTAAAGCAAATGAAAAACTTGTAAAAATCATAAAAATTGCAAGTGTTAAAGCAGTTATTTTTCTCATTTTTTCTCCTTCTTTCCATTAATTTTTTCTTTTATGATTAACCATTTTTTTAGCATTTAATTTGTTAAACTCTTTCTTCATTTATTTTTTCAACAGGAATCTCAGTATAACTAATCCTATCTTTAAATCGTGATAATATATTAATAAAATCCTTTCCAAATAAATAGGCAAAAACAAAGTTTCCTACCCCATGCATCAAATCAAAATAAAAGCCATTCATATTTGTTATGATTAAACTTTTGAAGGTATGCGGATAAACAAAGAATAACCAATGCCATAAATTCATAATATAACCAAATAAAAATCCCCAGCAAAATGCAAAAATACTAAAAAACAATCTAGAAGGATTCTTCATAAATTTTTTTAGGATTCCTGCACTTAAACCTGCAAGTCCCCAAGCTAACATTTGCCATGGTGTCCAAGGTCCTTGTCCTAAGAAAAAATTTGAAGAAAGTGCTGCAAAGGCTCCTGTCATGAATCCAAATCCTGGTCCAAATACATATCCTGAAATCATCACCAAAAATGTAGTAGGTTGCACATTTGGAAGTGCTGCAAAGGGAACTCTAGC
This sequence comes from Crassaminicella profunda, assembly GCF_019884785.1. Taxonomy (GTDB): domain Bacteria; phylum Bacillota; class Clostridia; order Peptostreptococcales; family Thermotaleaceae; genus Crassaminicella; species Crassaminicella profunda. The sequence continues at coordinate 336,851 of NZ_CP082326.1, read as the reverse complement.
AACGCCAGCTAGTCCTGACAATGTAGCGATTAATGAAATTTCTTTTACTGAAATATTTCGTCTTTCATAAGATGCAAAAACTAGAATAAAAGAAATAAGTAATATTCCAGCTGATAGCACACCGTAATTCATATCAAACAACGCCTTCCTTCAAAGAATCTACTACAGATACAGCATCTTCTAAGGTAAGAATTTTATCAACATACCCACTAAACAATTTATTCATTTGTGTAGCGTAATAAATACCATCTGTTAGCACCGTATATTTCGAACCTACCTGTGCTACACTTCCATCAAAAATCAAGCAAACACGTTCACAATATTTCCCTACAAATTCAACATCATGCGTCACTAAAATAATAGTTTTTCCTTTGTTTTGTAGTTCTTTTATAATCGTTCCTAATCTTTCTTTTAGGTTTCGGTCTAGCCCTCTTGTAGGCTCATCTAGTATCAATATTTCAGGCTCCATTACAAGGATAGAAGCTAATGCTACCCTTTGTTTCTCTCCACCACTTAAATCCCTTGGATTTTTATTTTTATACTTTAAAATATCTAGTTCATCACATACCTTTTCTATTCTTGATAAATCATTGATTCCTTTTTGATCTAGTGTATATTTTATTTCTTCATAAACCGTATCATTAAATAGATAATCATTTGGATTTTGTGAAAGATATCCTACTTCTCCATTCACTAAAAGCTTTCCTTTTGTAGGCTTTATAAGTCCTGAAATATTTTTAAGCAGGGTAGATTTCCCTCCACCATTTTCTCCCATAATTCCAAATACTTCTCCCTTTAAAACACTTAAGTTTACATCCTTTAAAGCTTCCTTTCCATTTTCATAGGTAAAATGAAGCTTTTTCATAGAGATGATTTCTTTATTTTCATGTTTTTCTTCTTCTATTCCTTTAAATACAATAGGTTTTTGAAAAGCAAAATCTTTTCTTAATTTTTTTCTTCCCTCTTTTACAGTAAGAGGAATACTTATTTTACTAAGTCTTGCAAAATAATTTGCAACAGTTGGAGAAAAGTTCTTTGAATGACTATAACTAAAAGATGCAAAGTCATTTGGCTCTCCATCAAATACAATTTGTCCATCCTCCATAAATACTACTCGATCTGCTAAATGAAAACATCTATCAATTCTTTGTTCAATCAAAACAATGGTATAGCCTAACTCTTCATTTAATCTTTTTAAAATATGTAGAATCTCTTCAGCCGCTACAGGATCAAGCTGGGAGGTTGGTTCATCTAAAACTAAAAACTTATATCCCATAGCAATAGTTGCAGCGATGGCTACTTTTTGCTTTTGTCCTCCTGAAAGTTCATAAGTCTTTTTATCTTTTAGTTCCCATATATTTAAGAAGCTTAAAGTTTCCATTACTTTTTTTCTCATGGTTTCATAGTCTGTTCCTATATTTTCAAGTCCAAAGGCAATTTCTCTTTCCACGCTATCCATCACTAACTGCTTTTCTGGATCTTGAAAAACCATACCTACATCTACTTTACTCTTAATATTTCCTTTTATTTTTCCGCCATAAAACTCTGGAACAATTCTATTGAATACTCTTCCTAAAGTAGATTTTCCCGAACCTGATTTTCCAAGAAGCAATAAAAATTCTCCTTCTTTTATAGATAAATCAATATCCTTTAAAGCAGGCTCTTCCTTCCTTGGATAATAATAAGTTACATCCTCTACCTTAAAAATTTCCATTTTTTACACCCCCTCATGAACAACAGAGCTACCACTAGGGCAATATTCATATATATAAGAAAAATAATATCCTTCCTATCAAATCCACCAAATGTAGGATAAAAACTCACAAAACCAACATTTGAAAATATACTCATCCCTAATAAAAATAATAAAATCAAATTCATTCCATGAAGTAAATAATCTATCCTTTTCATCCTAATCTGAGAATAAGAAGTTCTTACCCCTTTTCCATATCCTCTGGCATATAAGCTTTCCGCTCGGTCTAATGATCCTTCAAGGGAAGATATGAATATTACCTTTAAAATTGGATAGTATGCCTTTACCCTTTTTATCAAGTTTTTCTCCCTAAAATTTACCCCTCTTAAAACCATTACATCCTTCACCCTCATAATTTCTAATTTCAATCTATGAATAATATTTGTACTCATAGATAATATAAGGGTAAGCTTATGGGCATATTTTGAAAAAAAACTAAAATTTTCATCTGGATCAGTCATGACACTAAAAAACGAAAAAATCAATAATATACAAAATAATTTAAGTGCCATATTCCCACCATACGCCAATGACTCTAAAGTGATTTTTAACTGTAAAGTAAGCTTCAACTTAGGTATAATGAATAATCTTGGACTCTTCAAAAGAATCGTTCTTCCACTTTGTGATACTAAAGGATTAATCAGTATAATCCATATGCTCATAAATACACCATATTTCATTGTTTGTTTTAATATCTTGCTTTCTCCTAAAAGAAGCATGGTAAGGATTATAAAAATCAGTATAGACATAATATAAAGAGGATGACTATACACTAATATCATGAAAAATAAAATACTCGAAAACAAAATCATTGTAAATGGATGAATCTTTACCATCTAATCACCTAATTCTTTATTGGAATATTGATTACTTCTTTTTCTGTCACAAGTACAGAAAATCTTCCTTTGATTTTTTCTGGATTCTCATATAAAAGCTTTATTGCTTTTTTGATAGAACTTTCATCATTTCCAGTAACTAGCCACATACTTGCTGCTCCACCATATTCTTTTACAACAGATGCAACAACAGCTCCTTTTTCATAAGTTTTTAAAGTCTCACCTTTGTTATTTAATCCTTTGATTTCTTCATCTACTTTAAAATACAATCCACACTTATTGCCATTTTCATAAAATTCTTTTATATAATTAATCTTTTTAAGTTCCTCCCACGAACCAATAACGATGCTATTTTTCTCTAAATTTTCTAGTTCTCCTTGTTCTAAATCCACAAGTTCTATATCCTTAACCCCCTGATCTTTCAAATATTTCAAAAGAGCATTTCCTTCCTTTGCATATCTCTTTGTATAAAGGATTTGTATTGGATATATATTCCCATCATGACCATTTGTAAAGTTTATAGGATATGCACCGATAATACTCGATCCATAAATATTGTTATCCCAGTCATGATAATCCCAAATGACAAGATCATTAGGATTTAAATAATATTCATCTGCTCCAACCTCTGATAAAATACCATTCACATAATAAAACCAGTCAATTTTTTTCTTCTTCTTTAGTCCAGTAAATTCTGATTTCAAACCATCAATCCCATTGATAAAGCCTCCACCATAAGCTGTTTCAATGTTAAAATTCTCTTCCATTACTTCTATCACAGTTGTATCCTTAGCTACATCTACAGCCTTTTCTGATAATTTTTCATTCCCAAATCCCTTTGAAACAATTACCTGAACCTTTCCATCCCCTACACTTGGTTTTTCACCGCACCCTATAAAGGTACATGCCATAACTAGTATTAATAGAAATAGCAAAAATCTTTTCACCTTTAAAACCTCCATTCATTCAAAATAAATAACCTTTTCCGAAATTTGGAAAAGGTCAAAGATATATGCATTATTGATCGCCTATAGCCTATGGAATCATTCATATTTGCTTCATACACACTATAATAAAAAACAATCAATTACATATATCTTCAATCCCTCTAAGTCGGAGGTTAATTGAAGAATGCCATGATAGGTGTTCTGGCTCCCGGGTCATCTTTAAATTAGGCCTTCCCATCTAGTCTATACTAAACAGTGGCATATTCTAATCCTCATCGCCGGTTACAGCTGCGACTACAGCAAGGGTACCTCACCCTTTTCCCTAATCATAGGCAATAATGTTTTATACTACTCAGATAAATTTTATCACCCTATTTCGTTGGTTTCAATATTATTTGTAAAATTTTCTAAGTTTTACATATAAAAAAGCTACTAACGACATGCTAGCAGCTTTTTTATGTAACGATACAAATATATTAATAGCTTCGACGTAGTAAATTTTACCTCACTTCCTATAAAATATCAAGTGTTACGGATATATTTTTACATAATATTCTTTAGTAAGTAAATTTTATGAAAAACTGCTAGCAAATTTTGCTAGCAGTTTTAGGTTTATTTATTCATTAAATTATAAATTTTATAAAGCATTGTAGCAGCTTGTGCTCTATTTGCATTTTGTTTTGGTGCAAAGTTTCCATCACCCATTCCACTAATGATTTTTTCTTTTACGCATAGGGTTACAGATTCTTTTGCCCATGATGCAATATTTTTAGTGTCTTTAAAGATATTTAAATGATCTAAACTTGCTTTTTCAACTCCTGCTTTGTCTAGGACTTTTGCAACAATTACTGCCATTTCTTGTCTTGTAATATTTCCATTTGGATCAAATACAGTATCACTTCTACCATTGATTAATTCATTTTTGTATGCTACTCCTACATATGAGTAGTACCACGCATCTTTCGTTACATCAGTAAATGGTAGATTAACATCTTCAGTAGTATATCCCATCATCTTTGTCACTAATGTTGCAAACTCTGCTCTTGTAATGTTTGCAGATGGGTCAAATGTATTTTCTCCACGACCATTGATGATTCCTTTGTTTGCCATCTCTTCGATTGCTTCTTTTGCCCATTCATATTTCCCTAGATCTATGAATATCTTATTCGTTACAACTTGTGTTTCTTCATCTATTATCTTAGCAAAATATTTACTAAAATGAGAAGTTTTAAATGTTACAATCTTTGTAACAGGGTCATATTTTCCACCCATAGATTCAATATTTCCATCATCTTTTAGATAGAATACTTCTACTTTTTCTCCTGTCTTAACTTTTCCTTCATATGGCACACGAATCGTCATAGGTTCTTCAAATCGAGTTACTTTTTCTTGACCTACTCTTGCAGTTAAATCAACAACAATGCTCTTTTCTGGTACTTTATTTCTTACAATTGCAAGTAAACTATCCTTATCTACTGTTTTTGCACTTAAGCTAATTTCTTGATCTATTGCCTTTTCACCAAACGTCTTTGGTGTTACATCAAAGGATGCCACTTCTGTTTGAATAGATACTTTTTCAATACCATTTTCTTTTAAGCTCTTCATCATATCTTTAGGTAAATTTGTTTCTACTTCTTTTTTGTCTACAGCAAAAATTTCTATAGTTACTTTCTTTTCAAATGTTTGATCTGATTCTATATCATTTTTCTTTAATTTTTCTTTCATATCTTTTTCAACATTTGCTACCATTTTTGCTAAATCCTTTAGATTGTTAGCACCTATTTTTGCGATTACCTTATCTTTGTCTACTTTCATTTGAGCTTTTTCAATTCTTTTAGTGCTTACTTTTTTCAATGCTTTTTTTGCTACTTCTACTGCCTTTTCTTTAATTTCTTTAGCATTTTCTTTTCCTAATTTTTTCATTAAGCTTCCTGCTGATTCAATAACATCTTCTGCAATACTCTTTGCTTCTGTACTCTTGATTTTATCCATTGCTTTAAGAGTCATTTTCATGTTTTCTGCTGCTGCTTTACTGATTTCTTTTTTGTCATCCTTTTGGTCCACTTGCTCAGCAGATTTTATTAATGTTTTTACCACATCAATACTTTGATTCGCTAAATCCTTCGCTCCATCTTCTGACTTTATTTTGTCAACAGCCTTTTCCATTACTTTAGACATATTTTTTACATCTTTTATAAAAGCTTTTGCATCTTCTTTTGAATTAATTTTTTCTGCTTTTTCTTTTAATTTTTCAGATACATCTTTTACAGTATCTTTGATTTGACTTTCAGATAAATTATCTCCATCTAATGTATTTTTTGCTGCATCTATTTGAGTTTGTATCTCACTCTCTGGTTTATTGTCTGACTCAGTTCTATAATCAATAATATAGTACCACTGTATATTTTCTCCACCTTTTAATTCATAGTTTCTAACTCCTGTTTCTATTTGATTACCATTTACTTTTACTTTCCAACCACTATATGCACCTTTATCTTTTTCTTTTTGTCCATCGATACTGTCTACATATCCATTTGTTTTTATATTATAATGTTTACCATTTCTATCAAGTAATCGCTTCGTAACATCCCATAAACTTTCACCTTTTTTAATTTCCACTTGTTGTTCAGATAAAACAGTTCCTTTATAGCCCTTTATGGAAAGTGTAATTATGTTTTTATTTTCAGGAACCTTAGGATCTGTTTCTGTAGGATCTGTTTGAGTATTTTCTTGTTCTACAAATAAACGATTAAATCCAGTATCATCTATATGAGTCTTTGTATACATAGACTCTTTTTTATACAAATCTGCAAGAGCCATAAATGCTTGTTCATTTGCGCTACGATCTTCAAAACTACCTTTTTGTTTCATATGTCTTAATAAGGCACTTAACATACTTTTATCATCTACAGTCCATGTATTGGATAAAGGATTTTCTCCTATAGCAACAAGTCCTTGTATCACTGTAGCCACAGTATATACATTTTTCTTTTCAATAATATTTTTCTTATTTTCTAATAAATATTTTTTAGCTCTATTAATACTTTCAGTAACTCCATCTATATTTTTATGCTTTTCAAGAGCCATCATACACATAGCAGTATGGTCAATACTTCCAAAGCTACCTGACCCATCTTGTAAATTGATAAGAGCTTTTAGAGCGGCTTCTTCGTTATATTCTGCTTTTGCCATATCAAGGGCTACAATACTCCAAGACGTTTGAGTAGATTGACCACTTTCATTTTTTATTTCAAATAACCCACTTGGTTTTTGTGCTTTTACAAGGATCCTTACATCTTCATTAGTAGTTGGATTGAGTCTACTGGCAATCATCCCTATAATGTTTCCTGCATAATCTGTTGCATAATCCAGCTCCGAATTCTTTTTGTATTTTGATTTTATTGTAGCAACACCACTCGTTACATCTTTACTTGTATGATAATAACCTATCGCTTCTTTAAAATTGAATTCTTCTCTATCATTTTCATAATATTTTCTTAATCCATCGACTACTTCTTCAATCTTCTCTACATTCGTCTTTTTTTCTATGATGATTTCTTCTTTTTCTGTTTTAAAGGTAAAGTCTTGTTGTTCACCCTCTGTTAAAAAATATCCTTTATAATCTTTATTAGCTTCTAACTGAGTTTGAAACTGAAACTTTCCATCTCCATCTGTTAATCCTTGGTCAAAATAAACCTTTTTCTTTCCATCATTTATTTGTACAACAACAACTTTATTGCTATTCTCTGTTGTTCCGTTCATTTTGATGTTACCATCATTTACATCAATCTTAAAATCAATTTGTGCAAATGAAGTAGCCGTTAATGATAATAGGAATAACAAAGATAATAATAAACTACCTATTTTTCTTTTTATCATATCCTAATCTCCTCTATTGTATATTCAATTCTATTGGCTCTTTCATATAACAAATACCTTTATCTGAATCATCCCATACAAAGCCTTTCACTTTGTACTTTCCACTCTTTGGAACAAATACAGAAGCTGATAACTTCATCTCTTCTTTTGGCTTTATATTTTCATTCATATAACTATGATTGATCATTTTATTACTTTCATCATATAACCCAACCATCAATGCAATTTTTTGATATTTACTACCCTCATTTTTGATATTTACTTTTACAAAAGCTTCTTCTCCATTTGAAAAGTCTTGTTTGTCTATTTGTTCTATTCTTAAATCATTTTCTTTTAGAACAATTTTTTCACTATTTGTAAAAGCTTTTAGACATACATTCGCATTCACTTCTCGAGTCGTTAAGTCTGTCCAACTTTCTCCATTGCTACTGATAAAGCTCTCATTTGTACTTGCTTTTGCTTTACTTGCATACTTTCCTTTAGGGCTTTCAATAGCAATCGGGTCTTTGCTGCCCTTTGTCGTAAGCTTTACTATTACTGCAAATTTTGTATTTGGCTTTAATTCAATATCATCTAATGGAATAGTATGATATCCCATAGTCTCAATACTTCCCTTTTTGATTTTTCTTTTATCTTTTAATGAATTGATATTATTAAAATCTGTAGCAATCCAAATTTCATAAGTTGAATCTTCTTTCGTTGTATAAAAACTTACTGCCATTAACTTTTCTTTATAATTTTTAGCTTCAAATACATTACTAAACCAAGCTGTATCCTTTGCAAACCCATAGTAATCAGTTTGTCCAAGTTCATCGTATTGATAGATATTATCATAAACCTTCCCATTATTTCTTAGAAATACAGCATTATCTGTTTTTCCAATATTGAAATCATAGTAAGAAACATAAAAATATCCATCTTCTCCCCAATTTATATCCCAATTGTTTTTGCAGATGAATGCACCATCTCCATATTTTTCATCAGCTACAAAGTTATCTTTTGAATAATCATCGTCCCATCCTACAATAGCAACAGCATGATCAAATCCTGTAGCGCTACTATTTTGATATGATTTTTTCTCTCTATTATAAAAAGCTGGTTCCCATTTTAAATTTGTATAAACTGCACCATACTCTTTAACAGCTTTTTTTATTTTGTCATTATCTTTAAAATTTTCTCTTTCAGGTATAAATATTACATCTTGCACATGATAATCAGCATTCATAATCCCTCTATTGATAAGATTTTTATCTGATGATGGATAAGGATCTTTTTTTTCTAGTACCGGACCCTTCCAACTAGCAAGATACGCTGTTGCCATGTACATATTTCCACCATCTGTTGATTTTAGATCAAAGCCATGTTGGGTCAACATATTGTTTTCTGAAAAATCTATTTCACGATTTTCCCTATATTTAATACTTGATTCAAGGGAAGAAAGGGCTGCAAAAGCCCAGCATCCATTGATTTCCCCTTGATTTTTTACTTTTGTTACTCTATGCTCTTCTCTTAAATCATATTTTGTTGGCAAATTAGTATCTGCATAAGCTGTACTCCATTGGGCTGTGATGAGTAATATAAAGCTTAGTACAAACCCAAGAAACCTATTTTTTCTTGTCATCTTCATCCTCTTCCCCTTTAGTTAGTCTCTATTGTTTTCGTTGATTCAAATATATTTTCTTCTTTTCCATCTGATAAGAATATTTTTATTTTATAATGTCCCTCATCAGGTATAGAAAATCCTGGTGCTAGAGTTGTTTCTCCATTACCCTCTAGTACTTTTTCTACACTACTTGATTTTAATACTTTGTTGCTTTCATCACATAGCTGGATTTTGCAAAGCATATTAGAAGGTTCTTCATCACTATTTTTTATCGTCATCGTTAATCTTGCTTCTTCACCTTTTGGATATTTTTCATTATTTAGTTTTATTTCAAATTGTTCTAATTCATTCGTTGCAATCACTTTACAATAAGGTTTCGTAATATTTACAATACCATCTTTGATTCTTGTTGCAGTGATATGATATTCTCCCTCTTTTTCAAACTTTAATACAGCATTTCCATCTTGATCTGTTACTACATTTTTGCCTTCTACTACATATGGCTTTCCATTTACGAATATTTGAGCATTCTCTATATCAATCTTTTCATACTCATCCATAGCTTTAGTTTTACTCACATTTGCTTTTAAATTGATAGTAAAACTTGTATTTGGTTTAATTTTTTTCTCACTTCTATAAAAATATGCATAAGATTGTTTAGTATAATCTTTTAAATAAACAACACTGATCATATTTCCTTCTTGAATTTCTTTATTTTTCATACCTTGACCTATGTATTGATCATCTATAAAATACATCCATCCACCGTTTGGTCTATCCTCTGATTCTTTGATTCCATTAATATTATCTATATTCGACAAATCCTTTCGAGCATCAAACTGTTTCTTATCCATACAATCTATATGATTCTCTTCTAAAACTTGAATCAATGCATTCATTGCTGTTGGATTCTCTTCTAAAATAGAGCTGCCATCACTATATTTTCCTAAATCTAAATTTTCTACCTCGATTTCAGTTAGTGGTATAATGGTTTCGTCTAGTCCTTCGACTCTTATTTTTACCTTCACTGATTTCTCATCAAAAATATGTATGATGAATTCATCCATCATATTCGGATCATCTTCTAATACTGCTTTTACTACAACTTTTCCCTTTGCATTTGCCTTTAAGTACATTTTTCCTTCTTTTTCATAGAGTTTTGAAATATTTTCATTGTCTATAGTCCAAAGGAATTTTTTTCCTTCTATTTCACCGTCTATTTTGTTAAATGCTTTTACGTCTAAAGGAATGTCATCATCTACTCTTACTCTATTTTTTTTACATTGTATCTCAATATTTTTCACGTCTAAATCTTCTACCCAAATGTCTATTTCACTTTCTATATCCTTATCTTTTACATATGCTATAATCTTTACTTTTCCTGGTTTGATCCCTTGAACTAATCCATCTTTGACACTTGCTATAGTATCGTCAGAAGATTTCCATAAAACAGCAGGATTTTCTACAATACTATTTTTATTGTCAAAAGCACTCACTTGTAATTTTAGTGTTTGTCCCATTAACATCTTATTTTTTTCTGGATGTAGAATATCTAGTTTTGCAATTTCTCCTACTGAAGTTGATCCATCGTATTGGATTGCCAACCTTTTAAACATAGACTCATTTGTATACATATCGGTGAAGGCGGCAAATGCATAATATGTAGAATGATATTCACGTGATCCTCCTTCAAATGCAGAAAAACCTGATTTACTGATATCTGTTGGATGTTCATATTTCTTTTTCAACAGATTGCTAAGAACAGTGTTTTTACCTTTTCTCCATTCTTTTGAATACAGAGGATTTATATCATTAGCTATCAATGCTTGAATCACTCTAGCTGTAGCAATTACGCTATTTCCTCCTTGTTTTGACCCAAATTCTCCTTCTTCATTTTTTTCATCTTCTAGTTCATCTTTTATTAATTTTATAATCGTCTCTATTTGCTCATTAACGCCTTCAATACTCTTATGATTTGCAAAAGCAGTTAATGCCACCGCTTTTATTTTTACTTCATCTTTTCCTAATTTTGTTTTTATATCAAGATCTTTTAGTAAATTTATCAATGCATTGATAGCCGCTTCTTCATCATAATCTGCATCAGCCATATCAAGAGCTATAATCGCATATCCTAATCCTTCAATCGAATCTATATCTGAATAACTATTAATGATAAACTGTCCTTTATTTTTCCCATCTTTCACTTGAGCAGCTCTTAATATATCTACAGTATTTGTTACACTTCCTTCAATTTTAATACTTCTTGGATTTAAACCTGCACCTAATGCTGATATAATTAATTTTGCGTATTGGTAGGTACTTGTATATTTTCTATATTTATATAATTTATCTTGAACTTCCTTCTTATCTATTCCTGAAATTATTGCTGCTGGTGCTGCTAAAAATTCATATTGCCTATAAGCTTCATGATGAGCTTTTAAGAAATTTATCTCTTTCTTTAACTTTTCCTTTAAAACATCATCTGAAACACCTGATTTTATCTTTACAGTAATTTCTTTCATTATTTCCGGTTGATTCGCTATACTTACTTTTATCGTAACTATACCGTCCTCTAAAGCTTTGACTTCTCCATTTTCTACCGTTGCTTTTTTTGGGTCACTACTTTCCCACTGAATACTTTCATTTCTTACAACATTATTATCCTTATCATATACAGTAGCTTTAATTTGAACAGTATACGATTCTACTACTTCTATAGGGTCTTCATTAGTTATTTCTATTTTAGAAGGCGCTCCTACTTTTACATATTTTAGTTCATGATACATTGATTTTCCTATTTTTAAATCTGCAAGAGCTGCCATAGCTGCATCTGTTTGTGGATTTGCTACGCTTCCATTTAATGAACGTCTAAACCTTTGTCCATCTCTGCAAGCGAGCATTGCATCTACTAAATTATTTTTATGCATATCTTCTATCATCCAATATTCATCTAAAGGATTTTCCCCAAGTGCTATAATGGCTTGAATCACTTCACTTGTTACTCTACAACTTCCTTCATCTCCCGAATCATACAAATCTTTTATCAATCCTGATTCACATTGTAAACTCTTTAAACATTTTTTAATTCCATTAATTGTATCAGTAACATTCACTATATCTTTATGTTTTGAGAGTGCAATCATTGCCTTAGCTGTTAAATTTGCATTTATCTTTTCATAAGACTCAATATAAATTTTTCCATCACTATCTTTTTTCATCATACTGATTAAGGCTTTTACAGCTTCTTTTTTATTATAGTCTACATCAGCCATATCAAGAGCTATAATTGCATATACAAGTCCATCTACATCTTCTTCCTTTATATCTTTGTAAAACACAAAAGAATTATCAAGTATTTTTTCTACCTGTTCCTTTGGGTCTTCATTTACAGCAATCAACGTTATAATATTTTTTGAAGTATTTAAAAGACCATAAGCCCCTGCTGATGTTCTAAATATATTTTTTGTCTTATTGATATCTTCTATATTCATTCCAGAAGACCTAAGTGCTAATGCTAATTTATCTGTATATTTACTCGAAAGTCCATCAGGTCCATAAAAGGTGGGATTTTTATACCTTAGTATAAGATTATCTATAGCTTCATCAATTTTTTCTTCTCTTGTTTTTGACTTTACCGCTTTTAATGAAAGTATATTACTTTCTACAAAATCTTTATCAGTTTTTGCTATTTTAGCTTTTATACGCATGCTTCCTTGTTTTAATACAGAAAGTATATACTTATCGTCTATTGTTGCCATATCTTTGGGTTCTACTTCCCATATAATATTTGGGTTTTTTAGAACTTCATTATCTTGATCATATGCCAAAACATTTATTTTCAATTTACTGCCTATGACTATATTCTTTTGATCTAATGAAACTTCTAATCTCGTAGGTACAATAGGTACAATATTTAATACAACAGTATTTGTAATAGATTCCATATCTTTTACTTTTCCAACTATTTTTACTTTACCAACAGATTTTATAGTAACCTTACCATCAATATCAATTACAGCAATATTTTCATTATCACTTGACCATATTACTTCTTGTGAAGGCATCAGTTTATCTTTTTGATCTGAAATTTTTGCTGTAAATGTTAAAGTCTTGTCAATACCTTTAATATTTAATTCTTCTTTTACTTCCTTTTCATTTAAATATATTCTTATATTCGCTGCTTTTCTTTTCACTACTTCTATATTTATTATTTTTGTTACTGAAGTATTTTCAACTTTTACTGTAATTATTATATCTCCAGCTTTTTTTCCAGTAATCACTCCATCTTTAACAGATGCTATACTTTCATCAGAACTTGTCCATATAACATACGGTCCTTTAACTTCTTTATTTTTATCATCTACTACTTTATATTCAATATTTAATGTTTCTCCCTCTATCACTTCATTTTGAGAAAGATTGATAACAATATCTGATGGAGTACTTTCATCACCACCAGGTGTCTCATCTTCATCTATTTTTATTTCATGATACATAGATTTTCCTTGTTTTAAATCTGCAAGTGCCGCAAAAGCTATTTCTGTTCCTGTTTTATCGATTCTGTTTGAGTTAGATGAACTATTAAAAGCTCCATTATTATCTGTATAATAAGTTTCTTCATTCTGACAACTAATCAATATATCTAACATACTTTTTCCATTTTTTATATACTCACTAGATAATGGATCTTCTCCAACTGCAATTAGTCCCTGTATAATATTTCCTATAAGCTTAGGTCTTTCAGTTGGTGGTGTTCCATAAGCTCCAAAGCCACCATACTCATTTTGTTTAGATTTTATATATTTTACACCTTTAGTTATATATTCTTTTACCCAATCTATATCCTTATGATTAGATAAAGCCATTAACCCAATAGCTGTGTATTCTATATTTTCTCGATTATACTTTAATACATATGCTTTATCTCCATTTGTTTCAAAATTCTTTTTTATTTCTTCTAATGCTTTTTCCTTATCATAATCTGCTCCAGCCATATCTAAAGCTAACATACAATAAGCATGCCAATCAAAAGATCTATGGAATTTTCCTTCACCTTTTTTCTGAATCTCTATTAATGCATTCACATAATCCAAAGTTGTACCATTACATTTGAATTTTCTTGGGTCTTTTTTAGAAATAATAGCACTTATTATCCCTTTACAGCAATTAGTTGCATAATCATCTTTATATTTTTTTACTTTATCTATATTTAAATCATTACTAGAATGATAATATGCCATTGCAGGTAAATACTCTAATTCACCTTGAGATGAATAATAATTTTTTACCTTCTCTAAAGAAGTATCAATCATATCTGTATAATCTTTACTTTCAATAACTTCTTTTGGTTGATCTTCTATTACTGTAATCTCTATTTCTTTAGGTTCACAATTTTCACAATCAATACTCTCTACTGTTATTTTTAATGTTCCTGCTTCTATTCCTTCTATAGTTCCTATTCCATATACATTATCAGTAACAGTAACAGTTGCTTTTGCATCATTTTGACTCGTCCAACTATACTTTGTATCTTTCTTTGAATAATCTGTTACTTTATCCCCTTGATTATTAATTATCTGAGCATATAAATCTATTTTTTCCCCTACCTTTATTTCCTTTTTTTCTACTAATGATACTTTATCCGTAATCTGTACATGTTCCATATACTCAACTTCTGCATATGCTAAATCGAACGTTGGAACACAACTGATTAATAAAGCTATCACTAAAAAAATACTTATTAGCCGTTTGTTCATTTTTAATACTCCCTTCTATTTAACTTTTTTATATAAAAAAAACTTGACTCCCATTGAAAGTCAAGGCTCTTATTATAATATAATGAAATACCATCTATATGGTATCGTTCACATACATTCCTGCCTTGTATTTCCCCTTTCCTCGGAAGGTTCATACACAAACTAATTAGGCAGGTATTCTGACTTATGGATCAACGTTTTCCCTTCGCCTTCCCAGTTTCCCAGTGGCATATTGAAAGGTTACTCCCCAATTACAGCGGCCGGACCGTTCGAGATTTTTACTCGATTCCCTTTTCAGCTTTGATACATGATACATATCAACGCACCTAAATAGTATTTTATTTATTAACTTATTTTAAAATAGGAAATGATGTATCATTTTCTATAAATAATACATCCATCTATATCTTATTGAATTCACACGAAATAAATTCTATCTTACTTTATATATAGTGTCAACATTAATTTTACAAAATCACCATAATTTTCATGTATTTTTAATTTAAAAAGAAAAACTACCAGCAGTTTTTGCTGGTAGTTTTTCATCTAAATTTATTTGTTGATTAAATTGTAAATCTTATAAAGCATTGTAGCAGCTTGTGCTCTATTTGCATTTTCTTTTGGTGCGAAGTTTCCATCACCCATTCCACTGATGATTTTTTCTTTTACGCAAAGACTTACAGAATCTTTTGCCCAAGATGCAATATTTTCAGTATCTTTAAATATATTTAAATGATCTAAGCTTGATTTTTCATATCCTTTTTTCTCTAGAACTTTTGCAACGATCACTGCCATTTCTTGTCTTGTGATGTTTCCATTTGGATCAAATACGGTTTCACTTCTACCATTGATCAATCCATTTTTATACGCTGCTCCTACGTAATCATAGTACCAAGCATCTTTTGATACATCTTTAAATGATAGATTCATCTCTTCTGTAGGATATCCCATCATCTTTGTTACTAATGTAGCAAATTCTGCTCTTGTAATATTTGCTGATGGATCAAATATTCCAGTCTTTCGACCATTGATAATTTTTTCCTTTGCCATAGCTTCAATAGCTTCTTTTGCCCATTCATAACCTGCAAGATCCTTAAAGGTTACTTTTACTTCTACTATTTCATCTTCATTTGCTTTCTTAGCAAAGTATTTACTAAAATGAGGCGCCTCAAAGGTTACCATTTTTGTATCTGAATCATATGTTCCACCCATACTTTCAATAGTACCATTATCATTTAGTAAGAATACTTGTACAGTTTCTCCTTTTTTCACTTCTCCTTTATATTGAATGCTTACACTGATTGGTTCATTGAAATTGCTTACCTTTTCTTCTCCAACCTTAGCATTTAGATCTACTACCATGCATCCTTTTGGTACTTTATTTTTTTGAAGAGTAGTTAGACCATTTCGATCAATAGCTTTTGAACTTAAAGCAATTTCTTTATCTTTTTCTTCAAAAGTATCTTGAGTTAAAGTAAATATAGTTGTTTCTATCTTAATATGTGCTTGTTTTATATCATTTTCCTTCAATACTTTCATCATTTCTTTAGGTAATTTAGCTTCTATTTCTTTTTGGTCTGCTTTTGGTATTTTAATCATTACTTCATTTTCCACTTTCTTTTTACTTTCAAGACCATTTTTCTTTAGTATTTTTTTGATCTCTTTTACTGTAATATCTGTATTTTTAGCTATTTCTTTTATTGTACCCTTATCTACTGTTACTATAGCCTTTTCTTTTTCTATTACTATTTTTTGTGTGTCGATTTCTTTTATAGTTGCTTTTTCAACTGCTTTTTCTGCTATCTTTATTACCTTTTTCATCATATTTTTTTCGTTTTTCTCTCCAATATTTTTAGAGATGTTCTTAATATTATCTATCACATTACTTACAATATCATTTAGATCTGTTTGATTTTTTATTTTATCCATTGCTTTTAATGTGATGTCTATATTATCTTCTATTATTTTACTGATATCTTTTTTATCTTCTTCTTTTGTTAATTTTTCAGCTGATTTTCCTAGAAGATTTATAATCTTTGTACTCTCTTTGGCTATATCCTTTGCACTTTCTTCATTTTTGACTCTTTCTATGGCCTTTTCTATAATTTTTGAAACATCTTTTCCATGACTGATTAATTTTTTAGCATCTTCTTCTGATTTTACTGCATCTGCATTTTTACTTAACTTCTCCGCAGCATCATCTACTGCTTTTACTACTTCACTCTCTTTGGCATTTTTATCACTAACAATTTTGCTTTCCTCTTTATATTCTGCATTTTCTAACTTTTGTTCAGGAGAACTTGATTCTCCTGTTCCTACTTTAATGCTAATTGGTACAGGTCTTGCGATATCTATATATCGTTTGCCTCTTTCAGCATATCGAATTAACGAAATTTCATACATGCCATTTTTATCAAATTTCAATGTAGCGTTTCCTTCCCTATCCGTTTTCACTACTTTTCCATCCATTTCAAAAGGCTCTCCATTTACTAAAACAGTTGCATCTTTTAATGGACGTACATTATTACTAAATCCATTTTCATATCCATCTGCATGAATTTTTACTTCTCCACCTACGCCTACAGACGTTTGATCCGCAGTCATTTTTGTATATACATTATCAAATCCATAGGCTCCATAGTACCAAACAATTTCATCATCCTCACTTATATTTGTGCCTTGGCAACCTACTTGTGCTAAGCTACCATTAATTCTATACAGCCAACCAGACATGCCTTTGTGATCTTTTTCTCTTTCACCATCAATCATAGCTATATATAATCCCCATCCATAATCTTGGAAATCATAGCTTATACCATTATTTTCTAATGCTTTTACAATAGCGTGGGCTACTGTAGGAGATTTGAATTGATCTACTCCCCAATTTCCATCATCTGTAGCAGTATCACCTGTTCCTTTTCTTAGATACTCAGTAAGATCAAATAAAGGTACTGTTATTTTGGTTCTTGGTAAAATCGTATGATCATATCCTTCTATACGTATATATACACTTTCTCTTTTTTCTTCTGGTTCTTCTCCTTCACCGGAAGTACCTTCCTTTGGTGTAGTAATCTCTAGTGCTTCACTAAAATCAGAAATATTTCCAAATACATCTACTGCTTTGATTTTATATTGATATTTTGTATTGGGTTGTACTTCATCATCTAAGAATTGATTGGTGCGAGCTATAATAGCAGGTTCTTCTTCAGAATAATCATCTCTAAAGATTTGATATTCTTTTACTAATGAATCATCCTCTGCTGATAAATTTAGTAACACTTTATCTGAAGCAACCATTTTACTTTGTACACGAACGTTTTCTGGTGCCTTTTCATCTACTAATATTCCATAAACAGAAAAATGTGTTACCTGTGCAATAAGTTTTCCTTCTTTATATGCACTAGGAACATACTCCCATTTTTTTGTTTCTTTATTAAAATAATATAAAGAAGCTTTAGAAGGATTTATTCCCTCTTTTGCAGATAATCTCAATGTGGCTGGGTGTTGCTGATCAACATGTATTCCTTTAAAATCAAAATTGATAATCTGCCCAGCTACTTTTAATCCTATATCTTCACTCGGCTGATAAGCTTCATTTTGAGTCTCATCCGTTACATTTAATGCTGCTTCATTTTCTACATTCATCGCTCCAAGGTCTATATCTATTGTTCCATCTATACCTTCTATTTTTATTGGTACATTTTCCTTTAATGCAATATTTTGACCTGTTTGATAAATTTGTTTATATCTTATAATCGTATATTCTTTTTCAATCTTATTATTTGAAGCATCTGTTGCCACAACAGTAATTGTATTTTTACCTTCTTTGAGAACAATCTCATATTTTCCTGCTCCATTTTTTGGAATCACTTGATTGTCAAACTTCACCTGTGGCACAATATCTCCATCACGATTATCTTTTACATACACATCAAATTGCAGTTTACCTTCTTCACTTACGATTTCCTCTGGAAGATTTTCAACTTCTATAGTTGGTGCTATATTGTCTTTTCCCCAATGATAAATGGAACCTTTTCCTTCTAGATAATACATATATTGATCTAATGCATATAAAGCTTGTTCATTTGACATTCCATTTAGCTTCAACTCATCATTTACTATCATATGAGCAAAGCCACCATGATTAGGAAGTTCAAAGCTTAATAATGCATCTAATAAATTATTTCCATTTTTTGTGAATTTTTCTGATGATGGATCGATTCCATTTGTGCAAAGTCCCATGATTGCTTGTGCACAAGCTTCTGAATTGGCTGTATTCCAAGAAAAATATCCACCGCTATCTTGTTGCGTTGCTGCTAAATATTCTACAGCTCTACCTATTGCTTCTTTTACTTTAGGATATTCATCGTTATTATATGGTGCAAGTGCCGTCATTGCCATCCCTGTTATATCTGGGTCTGATGGTGGATTTGGATTTGCATCTGTTTTTAATGCCCATCCACCGATTAACTCTTTTTCATCCTTTGTATAAGTACATTCATTATCTAATAGATTTTGTATTAATTTTTCTCTTGTCCATCTTGCATCCTTTGGTACATGAAACTCTCCTGCATCTAATGCAATCAATCCAAAGATAACAGAATTGATTCCTTGTCCTTCTAAATCTCCACTATATGTTTTTTCTACTAAATCATATCCACCTATATTTCTTGGATTTCCTCCTGCTGCAAGAACTCCTAAAACTTTTCTTTCATATTCTGTAGGAGCTGCAATCTTATCTTTTTCTGCTGCCTCTTTTGCTTTTAATTCTTTTATGGTGCTTTCAAAGTAATCTTTAGGAATCATTTGGCTTTTTCCAGCTCTTGCAAGTCCTAAAGCAACCCAGTCCATACTATATTGATTATCTAATGCTACTTCTGCTGCTCCATCTATTGCTGCTTTTATTTTTTCACCATATTCATTGCCTTTTTTAATTTCAACATCTATGGATGTGCTAATTCCTTCCTTCTCTTTTACAGATGCTGTGATGGTTACTTTTCCTGAAGTTCTTGCTTGAAGAATACCCTCTGGAGAAACCATTGCCACACCTGGGTTACTTGTTCCCCATGCAGGTTGATAATCAGCTACATTTCTTCCTTCCTCATCTACTGCTGTAAGACTTAATTGGAAACTTTCCCCTGTGTAGATGGTTTTATTAGGTGGATTGATTTGGAGACTTACAGGAATTACTTTTGTATCAAATCCAAATTTAATCATTTTATTGCTATAATAATCCCTTTTTAAATATGGATTGTGATCCTTTGCTTGAATCCACCCACTAAAAACATCAATTTTGTATGAGTGATTTTCTTTTAACTGAATAGGATTTCCTTCTTCATCACATATTTGTAGGATAACTTTATTAGGTGTTTCATTGCTAAATATTAATTTATTTTTGTAAGAAGCATTTCTATTTGGATAATATTGTCTTACATTGCCATCTTTATTTTCATCATATCTAATTCTAATTTTTCTAGAAGCTGTACCGTCTTTATTAAATTCTACAGGCTGATTAAATACAAGACTAATTTCTCCATCTTTCTTTACTCCTATTTCTTCATAATTAGGATGTACCTCTACTAATTCTAAAGGCTTAGGATCTGGTTCAACAGGGATCTCTACGGATTGGTATACAGAGCCACTAACAGTTTCATATACAGCATAAACTACTGACGTAACGCTTTTTCCTGTATCATTAAGAAGCTTATCTTTAAAAGAATAAATATAATAATTTCTTGTCTTATCTTTTGTATTCCAATCTAAGCTTTCACCATTTGAATCTATTTTGTACCATTTCATATGCCCATCTTGACCTTCATCTGCTGTTAGGGTAAGCCACTGCCCTGAACGATATGTATCCTTTGTATATTTTTCATCAAATGGTTTTATCTGAATACCAGCTGCAAATGATGGCAAAATGGTTGTAGCTATCATTAATACTACTAATAAAAAACTAAAAAACTTTTTATTTGTTTTCATAATTTTTGTATGCCCCCTTTACTAAAATGACTCTAGGAGAATTAGATGCCTAATTCCCCTAGAAAGAAAAATATTCAGAGATGTTTTTTATAGTCTTGTTATTTTTACCACTCTTCACCCCAAGTAGCAAATCCCCATTTTTCTTGGTCTCCGTTCTTTAATTCATATTGAGCGGCTCCAACCATCGGTAATACATTGTTTACTTTGTACATCCATCCGGTCATTCCAAAGTTTTCATAAACCCCAACCTTTGAAACAAAATTACCACTATAACCAACTGTAACATTTTCTCTTACCCAATCCCAACCATCAGTATGTCCTTCTGGATCACATTTTTCCTCTAAAGCGTACAAAAATGCATGCATAGCAGTTACTTTATCCTGCATTACAGCAGAATCATTGTAGCTTGATCCATAAATATCTTTTAATGAAAAATTAGTTAATTCTGGAATAGTCACATCAATACTATCTAATAATTCATTATCACTTACTTGACTTGGATTTTGTAATTTATCTTTTCCAGGGAAAATTACTTTCATATTTACATTTTTTACTGTTGCTGTACTGCTTTTAGGGGATACAGTTACATGACTTTCAACAGACATTCCATTATAAGTTGCTGTAATTGTTGCTGTTCCTTCTTCTATAGCTTCAACTGTTACTGCTGCCCCTGATGCACTTCCATCAAAATCTACTACAGCTGCATTAGAAGTTGTCCAATGAATATTTTGTGGATCTGAAATTTCTACTTTTGTGTAGCTTCCATCATTCACCTCTAAACCTTTTACTGTATATTCAATCAACTCACCAACTTCTGTACCTATTGTAAACTTATTAGCATCATTAAAAGTAATATCCTCAATTCCTCCAGCTGCAAAGGCTTGTACCCCTGCAAGACCTAAAACAAGTGTTAATACTAACATCAACGAAAATACTTTTTTCATTTCTTTTGTCCTCCTTTAAATTTTTATTTATTGAAATATTTCTCTAAATATTTTCCAAGTTAACCCTCTAGTTCAATACATACTAGATTCTTCTTTGATCAAAACTCCTACAAAAACATAAAGAGACACTACCAATAACAGGTAGTGCCTCTAGTTTTCTAGTCAGCTCTAACTTTTTATATTTTTTATAAAGTTTTTATAACTTGATTGATTTTTTTATTTCTTCTACTCTTATTGGATATTTATCTTGTACAATAATACGAATTTCACCATATTCGGTCCCACGTATTAATTCAATAAGATTTTTTTCCTTTTGATTTACATTCACCTTTATATTTTCTTTATTCAAATGAATTTCCCCCTACCCCATATGCATATCAAAGATTTTTCAAATAATATGATCTTACTAGAGGTCAACCTGGTGTAAAATTAAAAATCCCTATCTTCCAATGAAGACAGGGGTCATATACTAATCTTAGCTCGTTTAAAGCATGATAAACGAATCTCATATAGTACCGCTCCTTTCCTCGGAAGGATGTATACCTAAAGCCTTTGGCAGGTCTCCTGACTTATGGATTAAACGCTTTCCTTCACCTTCCCAGTTTCCCAGTGGTATATTTAAGGATCGCTCTCCATTTACAGTGGCCGGACCGTTCAGGATTTTCACCTGATTCCCTTTTCACCTTTTATCTTTAAGATAAAAGAACCTAAAAGCTATGTATTCAATTTTGATGAATATTTGTGAAAAAAAACAAACTTCTTCCTTACACTGTTAAATTTTATACTGTTTTACATATGATGTCAATTATTTCATGTATATTTCCTTCCACAATCGTTTTACATAATTCGTCATTCTTTTACATCTCTATCCACTTCCAATGATCACTTATTATGAAAATTGTAATCCATTGATTACCTGCTCTACAAACATCAATGCACCTTTTATGCCCATCATGGCTTTAGGAGTTACATCTATATATCCTAAGGAAGGCAATGCAATTTCAACCCCTGTGAAGCTTTTATTCTTTAGCCTAAGCTGCGCAATAGTATTTCCATCTGCAAAAACTATCTCTGCATCTTTTGAATAAATATTGCTTTCAAGTGTATCTTCAAATCCTATTTCCTCTAAAAAAGCATACAATTTCTCTTTAAATTTTTTGTCATTACTTCCTGATAGCTGAATAGATGCCGGAATCATTCCTAAATAGCTATAAAGCCAATTTGTCATAGCATATGCAACAGAACCTTCTCCCTTAATAGAAAAGGATGCTCCCTTAGGTAGTCCCGTAAGAGAATTGAATCTGGATAGGTATAAAAAGCTTCTTGCCCTTGCCTTTTGTATTTCTTCTAGTGAATAAGAAGGATCTACGCCTAGCTTTTCACATATATTTTTTATAAAATTTTCTGTGCTTTCAAATCCAATAGGTACGCCATCTTCACAAAATACATAGGGCATATGGTATTCTTTTTCCATCCATTTAGCAAGTTCTAAGCCATATTCTGGATATAATACAACATTTAAAGCTGCTTGATTACTATTTTTTATAGTATCAAAATCATCTCCTGCGCAAAGAGTAGAGATCACCTTAATACCACAAAGATTTAAAAGCCTTTCGATTTCTTTTATATTTCCTTCATAATATTTGTTGTTAATAGATATGCCTACAAGATTCACGCTCTTTGGAATAATTTTTCTAGGCTTCATCGGAATTGCTTCTAATATTTTGATCACTGCCTTCTGAAAACCATCTCCAAACTCCCCTGAAAAACCAGTACTTTCTATTGAAAAGCATAGCGTATCTTTTACTTCATTTTTTAAAAAGCGATTCAAATCATCTCCAATCAAAGCTGCTCCTGGAGAATTCACTACAGCTACTAATTTGTGCCCCTTCCCTTCTATATCTCTTAACATCTTTTCTAATTTTTCACTTGAACCATAAACATAATCATACCCATCAAGGTAGGTACATGGAATTCTAGGTTGTCCAAAATAAAATTCTTCTGGATAATTTAATGGATCAAAGGATAATTCCCTTGGAAATTGATAATCTGATATGGCACTATGATAAAATTTACATCCAGTAGGTCCATTAAGAATCACTGCTGCATCTTTAATCCCTTCCACTGCAAATAAAGCCCCTGTTAAGCTATCGGGCATAATATTTTGAAAACAATCCTTCATCTTCTTTCCACCCTTCCCTTAAATTCATTTTAAAAAGTCCTGCCCACCTTCTTGCTAAATTCAATCCACTAAAAAATCCTACATCTGGACAAAGGGGGATGGTATCTGTCATAGCTGCTCCATCTAAAGCATTAGAAGTATAATTGGAAATCACAATATCAGGGCTTAAAGCCTTGATATCTTCACTTCTCTTGTTTTGATCATAATTTAGTTCAATTTTAAATTGATCCTCAAATTTTGTTTTAAAAAGATTTTCTTGAGAAAAATTGAGTATGCATAGCTTAACAATATGCATCTCGAGCTTTAAAGCCGTTTCAAGTATCCAGTCTATATGATGATTATAAGTAACAATCATCAACTTTTTCCCTTTTAGATAAGGTTTTATTTTTTCAATTTCTTCTTCATAAAGGTTTTCGTATTCTTCAATGACAGGATGAACTTTTTCTTTTTTATCAAAGGTATCAGCTATTTTATACAGCCAATTTTTCGTTTCTGAAAAGCCTACAGGAAATGGACTTTCTAAAAATTGAGCATCATATTCTTCTTGTAAAAAGTTTTTCATCATTCTTCCCATATAATCCTCATAAGCTAATATATTTACCTTTGCCTTTAAAAAGTTTTGAATGTCTTGAACCTTTGTCCTACAAATGAATCTACAATTAATCCCAATATCCATAGCTACTAAAAGTTTTTTCATGGTTTCAAAATTTGTCTCTGTATTCTTTGCAATAGATTTTTCAGCAATAATATTTACCATATCTTCTTTTTCCTTTATGTCTTTTTTGATTAGCCCCCTTGCTATTTCAATATAGGCATTGATCATTCCCTGTAAAAAATCTCCTGTAATATTTCCATCTGTTTTTATGGGAATAATAGGTTGCTTTGTATTTCCCATAGCTCTCGTAGTCTCTACATCATCTCCAATAATCCCAGAAGGGCAGGTAGTGATCACAAATATAGCAGAAGGATCATATTTTTTTAGATGATTGATTTTATTTTTAAGCTCCTCCATTCCTCCAAATACCATAACACCTTCATTCATCTCTGAACTTACAAGGGGTGGGATAATTTGACTATTCATTAAAGTTCCTCTTTCAAAAAGGCTTCTTCTTCCTGTAGAGGTAATGGCTTGATAAGTAATATGGGCACAGCTTCTTGGTCCATGGGCAATGGTGATGGCATCCTGTATTTGTACAGCTATATTTACAGCACCAGCGAAAGCACATCCATGAAGAGGTTCTCTCATTAATACATTTTTTGAGAAAAATTGATTAGGTTTTAAATTCTCTTCATCCTTCTCTTTTTGATTCTCAACTTGTTTTTCCTTTTTTGTAAAGCTTTCTATATGTTTATTTTTATATACATTCATTTTGTTTCCTAGTACCTGTTTTTCAAGTTCTTCATCTGTAAGAGGAAAAGCTTCATTCAATTCTTCATGATTAACAATTCTTTCTGCTAGCTTTAAAAATTTCGTAGCTATAGAAGAATGCTCCATTTCTACTAAGGGAATCCCCATTTTTTCAGCTTTTGTAAACTCATCGCTCCTTGGGAAAATTTCGCATATAGGTAATTTAACACTCTCTGCAAATTTCTTGATTCGTTCATTTTCCCCTTCTATTCCCCTTTGGTTAAAAATGATTCCTCCAACTCTTTTTAGCCCTTCATCATAATTTTTGATTCCCTTTAAGATATTGTTTGCTGCATAGATAGCCATAAATTCTCCAGAAGTTATAATATATACAACATCTGCATATTCATGACGAATAGGTACTGCAAAGCCTCCACATACCACATCTCCCAATACATCATAGATAATCAGATCGTGCTCTATTTTTTTTATATCTAGCTTTTCTAATAAATCAAAGGTAGTAAGAATCCCTCTTCCAGCACAGCCAACTCCTGGTTTTGGTCCTCCCGCTTCAACACAATCCACTCCTTTATATCCTTTGAACAATACATCCTCAAGGCTCCACTCATCTGGTGCTGTGACCTTTATATAATCAAGAACGGTAGTAATCTTTTCTCCGCCTAATAAAAGTCTTGTAGAATCATGCTTAGGATCACACCCTATCTGAAGTACCTTTTGATTTTTCATGGCAAGGGCAGCAGATAAATTTGAAGAAATCGTAGATTTTCCAATACCGCCCTTTCCATAAACGGCTATTTGTTTCAATAGGTTCACCCCTTTTCTTTATTCTAATCCTAAAAAAGACAGAAAACTGCTAAGTAATACTAGCAGTTTCCATTTTCTTGCATTCTTCTTTATTTTACAATTAATTGATATACTTTGTAAAGCATAGCAGCGGCTTGTGCACGATTAGCATTTTGTTTTGGTGCAAAGTTTCCATCATCCATACCACTGATGATTTTTTCTTTTACACAAAGACTTACACTATTTTTCGACCATGATGCTATATCATTAGCATCCTTGAAGATATCTAATTCACTTAATCCACCTTGACTATATCCTGATTTGTCAAGAACTTTTGCAAGGATTACTGCCATTTCTTGTCTTGTAATATTTCCATTTGGATCAAATACATTTTCACTTCTACCATTGATCAAACCATTTTTGTATGCTACTCCTACAAAATCATAATACCAAGTGTCTTTTTCTACATCTATGAATGGTATATCCATATTTTCAGTAGTATATCCCATCATTTTTGTTACAAGTGTAGCAAACTCTGCTCTTGTAATATTTGCAGATGGATCGAACTTCTCATCTGAGCGACCATTGATAATTTTGTTCGTAGCCATAGCTTCAATAGCTTCTTTTGCCCATTCGTAATCCCCTAGATCTTTAAACGTTACTTCTGTTACTTGTATTTCTGTTTTATCTACTTTCTTTGCAAAGTACTTACTAAAGTGAGGTGTTGTAAATGTTACCATCTTCTTAGCAGGATCATATGCTCCACCTCTACTTTCAATAATACCATTATCATTTAGGAAGAATACCTGTACCACTTCGCCTTCCTTTACTTCTCCTTTATATGGAATACTTACTGCAATTGGTTCATTGAAGTTACTTATCTTTTCTTCTCCAATCTTTGCATCTAGATCTACTACGATACATCCCTTTGGTACTTTGTTTCTTTCAAGAGGTGTTAGCATATTTCGATCAATCTCTTTTGCACCTAAGCTTACTGCTTGATCCTTTTCATTTTCTCCAAAGGTATTTGGTGTCAAATTAAATACAGCTGTTTCTGTCTTTATTGCTGCTTTTTCTATACCATTTTCTTTTAATGTTTTCATCATATTCGCTGGTAATTTTGCTTCTACTTCTTTTTTATCTGTTTTTGGTATCTCTATGGTTACTTTATTTTCTATTGCTTGTTTAGTTTCAAACCCATTTTCTTTTAATTTTTCTTTTATTGCTTTTACTGTAGCTACTGTATTTTTAGCCATTTCTTTTATGATAGCTTCATCTACTGTGGCTACAACCTTTTCTTTTTCTACTTTTATTTTATCTTTATCAATCTCTTTTACACTTGCTTTTACAACTGCTTTTTCTGCAACCTTTACAGTGCTTTCAATGACTTCTTTTGCATTTTTATTACCTAACTGTTTAATCAATTTACCAGCAATATTTATTAGGTCTCCTGCTACTTTGTTGACTTCTTTTGTATCATTGATTTTATCCATTACTTTCATTGTAGCTTTCATATTTTCTGTTGCAGCTTCACTTACTTCTTTCTTATCACTGTCTTTTGTTAGTTTTTCAGCTGATTTAATTAAATTATTTACTATTTTTACACTTTCTTTAGCTACATTTTTCGCCCCTTCTTCAGTACTTACACGTTCAGCTGCTTTTTCCATAATCTTAGCGACATCTTTAGCATCTTTTACTACATTTTGTGCATCTTTTTCTGACTTGATTGCATTAGCTTTTTTATCTAATTTATCAGCTACTTGTTTTGTAGCATTTGTAATATCTTTTTCACTTCCATTTGGATCATTGATGATATTTTCTTCATCACCATATTCTCCTTTGTCCTCATTACCTGCTTTTCCTTCTACTATGATCTTACAATATGGTCTTGAAATATCTCTTATGCTTCCATCAAATCTTTCCGCTGAAACATGATAAGTTCCTGCTCTATTAAATATAATTGTAGCTTTTCCATCCTCATCCGTTTTTACAAATCCTTCGTTGGATTTCCACTTATTATTATTCACAAGTATCGTAGCACCTTCAATACCTTTAGTTGAACTCTGTCCACTATTCATATTATGATATCTTCCTTGAAGTCTTAATGTTATTTTATCTCCAGCACTTACTTTCACTTCTTCTTGATCAAACCATGCAAAATGATTTTTTGTATAGTCTTCTGTAAAAAACCATACAATTGAATCTCCATCCTTTATTGAATATTCACTCAATCCACGGTCTGCATATCTATTGTTGATAAAATACATCCATCCATCTTTTCCAGAATTTATACCATTCATTCTCAATCCATCAATCATCGTTAAGAAATTGTAATTATATTTTTTGTCAAATTCATACCTTACACCCTGTTTCTCTAATACTTTTACAGTTGGATGAATAGTAGTATAATTTTCATAATTTCTATCTATATTATACTGTTTTAAATCTAAATCGCTTTCGTTTAAGTATACTTTTGTTTTATCTATAATTGTCTCTTTATTTCCTTCTATTCTTATATCTACCTTAATAGATTTTTTTGTTGGAGGTATAACAACATCCTCATCTTTTTGGTAAATAATTATAAAACGTTTTTCTGCTTTATTGCCTGCTTGATCCGTTACTTTTACTAGAATAGTATTGTCTCCATTATTTAATGTAACTACATAATTTCCATCTTTTCCTTCTACTGATTGGTCATTTAATGTAATACTAGGTATCACTTTTCCATCCTTATCATCGTTTGCACTTACTGTAAATGATAATTTGGCTTCTTGAACTGTTTTACTTTCTAAATCTGTTGTAATGTCAGGTGCAATTATATCTTTATCACTTTCTGGTATTGTAGTGGCTTTTCCAACTACCACCTCAAAGTCAGGTAATATAGAAAAATCATCATGTAATACATTTGCATCTAAATTAGGTTCTCCTGGACCACTCATATCTCTTTCAGTTCCAAGAGGAGAACCCCACCACTCAGAATTAATATGCCCATTAGTAAACTTATATGTCTTTTCCTCTGTTACAGTAAACTTAATGGCATTATGATTATATAAATCATATTGATCGTGATCATATG
Source organism: Crassaminicella profunda (assembly GCF_019884785.1). Classification (GTDB taxonomy): domain Bacteria; phylum Bacillota; class Clostridia; order Peptostreptococcales; family Thermotaleaceae; genus Crassaminicella; species Crassaminicella profunda. Next base: position 307,744 of record NZ_CP082326.1, on the reverse strand, counting down.
TTACAACCTCTCCTAAATCACTATTATTGTATCTGACAGTTGTTCCATATGTTGCTCCCCACATACCATTTGGAGCATACCATGTTGGGTTATAGATAGTAGCTAACTTATATACAGGTGAAATAATCCCTCTAAAGCTTACTTTCACTTCATCCCCTACAGCTATATCTTCATCGGGTCTTGAATTATTTTCTATTTTTACTTCTATTTTTCTAGCATCAATAACATAATATAATTTTTCTTTATTTTCTCCTTTTATTGCTGTAATCCCTATTATGTTACTCCTATTTTCAAGTGCTACAGTATATTCATTACCGCTACCTTCCACAATATTTCCATTACAAGTAACTTCTACATCATCACTTCCTGTAGCTCTTACGTTAAATGAATAGTCTACTGTATCTCCTTCACTATAATAGATCGTATCATAGCTTCTTGTACTAATATCTGTATCTAATGTTATACCATTATCAACATCTTTATCTGCTACAACATCTACAACCATGTAAGATTTATTCACTTTAGACACAGCACCATATTCTTTTCCATTCGCAGTTGTTGCATCATAACCAACTTCAATAATACTTGTTCCTTCTTTTACTGCTGTAATAGTCATATTACTCTCTGTTGTATCTTGTAATGTAACACTATCTCCCTTTATGATTTTATAAGTATAATCGGGATGACTAACATTATTACTTATTGGACCATCTATAATCTCTGGCACTCTTCTTGATGTTAATTGATATGTATCATTCACTTCAAGAATTTGAAAATTAGTATTTAACCATAGATCGTTTGTAAAATCATCTGGTACATTAGGATCTGCTACTGGTAAATTTGTACTACCATTTCCAACTATCACCTCAAAATCAGGTAATATAGAGAAATCATCATGTAATACATCTGCATCTAAATTAGGTTCTCCTGGACCACTCATATCTCTTTCAGTTCCAAGAGGAGAACCCCACCACTCAGAATTAATGTGCCCATTAGTAAACTTATATGTCTTTTCCTCTGTTACAGTAAACTTAATAGCATTATGATTATATAAATCATATTGATCGTGATCATATGTTACAACCTCTCCTAAATCACTATTATTGTATCTGACAGTTGTTCCATATGTTGCTCCCCACATACCATTTGGAGCATACCATGTTGGGTTATAGATAGTAGCTAACTTATATACAGGTGAAATAATCCCTCTAAAGCTTACTTTCACTTCATCCCCTACAGCTATATCTTCATCGGGTCTTGAATTATTTTCTATTTTTACTTCTATTTTTCTAGCATCAATAACATAATATAATTTTTCTTTATTTTCTCCTTTTATTGCTGTAATCCCTATTATGTTACTCCTATTTTCAAGTGCTACAGTATATTCATTACCGCTACCTTCCACAATATTTCCATTACAAGTAACTTCTACATCATCACTTCCTGTAGCTCTTACGTTAAATGAATAGTCTACTGTATCTCCTTCACTATAATAGATCGTATCATAGCTTCTTGTACTAATATCTGTATCTAATGTTATACCATTATCAACATCTTTATCTGCTACAACATCTACAACCATGTAAGATTTATTCACTTTAGACACAGCACCATATTCTTTTCCATTCGCAGTTGTTGCATCATAACCAACTTCAATAATACTTGTTCCTTCTTTTACTGCTGTAATAGTCATATTACTCTCTGTTGTATCTTGTAATGTAACACTATCTCCCTTTATGATTTTATAAGTATAATCGGGATGACTAACATTATTACTTATTGGACCATCTATAATCTCTGGCACTCTTCTTGATGTTAATTGATATGTATCATTCACTTCAAGAATTTGAAAATTAGTATTTAACCATAGATCGTTTGTAAAATCATCTGGTACATTAGGATCTGCTACTGGTAAATTTGTACTACCATTTCCAACTATCACCTCAAAATCAGGTAATATAGAGAAATCATCATGTAATACATCTGCATCTAAATTAGGTTCTCCTGGACCACTCATATCTCTTTCAGTTCCAAGAGGAGAACCCCACCACTCAGAATTAATGTGCCCATTAGTAAACTTATATGTCTTTTCCTCTGTTACAGTAAACTTAATAGCATTATGATTATATAAATCATATTGATCGTGATCATATGTTACAACCTCTCCTAAATCACTATTATTGTATCTGACAGTTGTTCCATATGTTGCTCCCCACATACCATTTGGAGCATACCATGTTGGGTTATAGATAGTAGCTAACTTATATACAGGTGAAATAATCCCTCTAAAGCTTACTTTCACTTCATCCCCTACAGCTATATCTTCATCGGGTCTTGAATTATTTTCTATTTTTACTTCTATTTTTCTAGCATCAATAACATAATATAATTTTTCTTTATTTTCTCCTTTTATTGCTGTAATCCCTATTATGTTACTCCTATTTTCAAGTGCTACAGTATATTCATTACCGCTACCTTCCACAATATTTCCATTACAAGTAACTTCTACATCATCACTTCCTGTAGCTCTTACGTTAAATGAATAGTCTACTGTATCTCCTTCACTATAATAGATCGTATCATAGCTTCTTGTACTAATATCTGTATCTAATGTTATACCATTATCAACATCTTTATCTGCTACAACATCTACAACCATGTAAGATTTATTCACTTTAGACACAGCACCATATTCTTTTCCATTCGCAGTTGTTGCATCATAACCAACTTCAATAATACTTGTTCCTTCTTTTACTGCTGTAATAGTCATATTACTCTCTGTTGTATCTTGTAATGTAACACTATCTCCCTTTATGATTTTATAAGTATAATCGGGATGACTAACATTATTACTTATTGGACCATCTATAATCTCTGGCACTCTTCTTGATGTTAATTGATATGTATCATTCACTTCAAGAATTTGAAAATTAGTATTTAACCATAGATCGTTTGTAAAATCATCTGGTACATTAGGATCTGCTACTGGTAAATTTGTACTACCATTTCCAACTATCACCTCAAAATCAGGTAATATAGAGAAATCATCATGTAATACATCTGCATCTAAATTAGGTTCTCCTGGACCACTCATATCTCTTTCAGTTCCAAGAGGAGAACCCCACCACTCAGAATTAATGTGCCCATTAGTAAACTTATATGTCTTTTCCTCTGTTACAGTAAACTTAATAGCATTATGATTATATAAATCATATTGATCGTGATCATATGTTACAACCTCTCCTAAATCACTATTATTGTATCTGACAGTTGTTCCATATGTTGCTCCCCACATACCATTTGGAGCATACCATGTTGGGTTATAGATAGTAGCTAACTTATATACAGGTGAAATAATCCCTCTAAAGCTTACTTTCACTTCATCCCCTACAGCTATATCTTCATCGGGTCTTGAATTATTTTCTATTTTTACTTCTATTTTTCTAGCATCAATAACATAATATAATTTTTCTTTATTTTCTCCTTTTATTGCTGTAATCCCTATTATGTTACTCCTATTTTCAAGTGCTACAGTATATTCATTACCGCTACCTTCCACAATATTTCCATTACAAGTAACTTCTACATCATCACTTCCTGTAGCTCTTACGTTAAATGAATAGTCTACTGTATCTCCTTCACTATAATAGATCGTATCATAGCTTCTTGTACTAATATCTGTATCTAATGTTATACCATTATCAACATCTTTATCTGCTACAACATCTACAACCATGTAAGATTTATTCACTTTAGACACAGCACCATATTCTTTTCCATTCGCAGTTGTTGCATCATAACCAACTTCAATAATACTTGTTCCTTCTTTTACTGCTGTAATAGTCATATTACTCTCTGTTGTATCTTGTAATGTAACACTATCTCCCTTTATGATTTTATAAGTATAATCGGGATGACTAACATTATTACTTATTGGACCATCTATAATCTCTGGCACTCTTCTTGATGTTAATTGATATGTATCATTCACTTCAAGAATTTGAAAATTCGTATTTAACCATAAGTCGTTTGTAAAATCATCTGGTACATTAGGATCTGCTACTGATACACTATATACTGCATCATATACTGCTGTCTGTACAGTTTCCTCTGCCCACGCTACATTTTTTGTGGCTGTGTCTTTATTTAGCATCCATCCCATATTACCAAATATCATGGTAAAAATAATTAGAAACGACATAAAGACTCTAAAATTTCTCTTCATAAATATCCTCCTTTTTTAAGGTCAGCTAAGTATGACATATAAGATCTAGACTTACGATCCTTTTTTTAATTCCCTCCTACTTTCCAAATTTACTTACCGCCTTTTTATATTAAGCAATATAAAACAAATTCTTTAAAATACCTTTAAGTAGAATTTGTTAATATCTAAAAATACACATAAAAAAGCCTTAACTTTCCGATGGAAGTCAAGGCTTTTTCATTTATATTTATTATCAATAAAATAATCATTTGAATTTTTCTGCCCTGCATAGCCCCTTTCCTCGGAAGGTTAAAATGCTTAAACTTTTAGGCAGGTCTCCTGACTTGTGGATCAACGTTTTCCTTTCGCCTTCCCAGTTTCCCAGTGGCATATTGAAAGGTCACTCCCCACTTACAGTGGCCGGACCGTTTGGGATTTTCACCCAATTCCCTTTTAAACTTTTATTATTTAATAAAAGCACCTCAAAGTTACCTATTTAGTTTTAATTTGTCCATGCATTGTAAATTTTACCATATATTTTAAGTTTATTCAATATTTTGCGTAAGAATTTTGTAATATTTTGTAATATTATCTTCTTTTTTGCGAAATTATTGATGACTTATATTTCTGATTTGTCTTAAAGTCCAGGCGCATTGTGCTTTATTTACTATTTTTTGAGGGTCAAATTCTGGATACATCCATCCTTTTTCCTTCGCTATTTCTAATATTTCTGATGGCTTCCCTTCCTTTTCTTCGCCTAAAGCTTTCACCAAAAGCCCCATGAATTCTTCTCCTGTAACTGTATCCTTATCTATAGAAATAACCTCTTTTAAATCAAAAGCTTTTTTCATCCATTTAGATACTTCCTCTTTTTTTATAGGCTCATTTGGTTGAAAATTTCCATTTTCATCTATAGCAATTATATAATTATAAATTAAATCTGCTGTTTTCTTAAAACCAAATTGTCCTGGTTTGAAATCCTTGAATAAATGTTTTTCAGCTGTTGGTCTATATTTTTCAAAAAGTAGATCATAAGTAGCCTTTTTATTATATGCATCTGCCATGCCATAAAGGGCTTGTTCTGTTGACATGCCATTGCTATAGATTGGTAAATTATCTTCTTCATTTAATACATGTACAAAGCTCCCATCCTTAATTTGAAATTTAAGCATAGCACTAACAGGATTTTCTCCTGACTTTGTAGTCCACTCAGAACCCATAGGATCTTGTCCTATAAGCTTAATAGCTTGAATTGCCCATGCACAACTTTCTGGATTTACAGTTCCCCAAGATTCAAAACCACCATTATCTAATTGCTTGCTATGAAGAAAATCTAATGCTTTTTTTACACATGGATTACTTTCATCTTCTCCCAATATAGCTAAAGCCATAATTCCTGCTGCTGTCATATCTACATCTGATTCAACTAAATCATAATCTTCAGGATCATCAAAATATTTTACATCAAAGGTAAATCCACCATCTAAATTTTGTTGATCTTCAAGCCAATATAGACACATGTCTCTATTAGGAATAGGCTCTCCTGCACAATGAAGAGCAATGATACCAAAAATATGGGCATTGACTAAGTCTTCTCCTACAGGCTTTCCTGTATCATTATCCATCACGCTATCTGCAAAATGTCCACTTGGAAGCATTGTACTTTTTTCAATTTCTACTAAATTCTTTCCTCCAAAGTTTCTTGGATCTTTTCCTGCTGCACATACAGCTATAATAGTTCTTTGATAATCTGTATTTACTCCTGATCTTAACGCATTATCATAATATCCTGGCTCTAGCTTTGCTTCTTTTACTTGTTGTTCTCTCCAGTAGGCTCCATTTTTCCCATTCACAGTCCACTTAGGTCCACTTACATCTTCTCCAAATCCAAATAACCCAAGTGCTGGCCAATCCAATATTCCTGCATATTGCTTATCCTTATACGTATCATGATAATACTTAATCGTCTTTTCTGCTGCTTTTTTTACATCCTCTCTTGAAATCTTTGATTCTGTAGCATAAGCACTACTGCAAACTATGCTAAAAACCATGATGATGCTTAAAAATAATACGATCAACTTACTTTGATTTTTTTTCATTTTGCCCTTTCCCCCTATATTTTAAATTTAATGATAAACTTGATTAAAACCTTTTATTTTAACTTGTTTACTTAATATAAAACTTCTCCACTTCTTTATCAATTATTTATCTTTTTCTCACCCATAGCTCTCCAATAAAAGCAATTAAAGCTAATGGTAATAAAATAAAATCTAAAGGTATATTAGACCTATTTTTGTTTTCAATCGGTAATGTAAAAACATCGGTACTTTCATCTAAAAAATTATTTCCTATTACTCTCGAAAGATTTTCTAAATGGGCTGTATCTTTTAATATATATTCAGGAGAATAATCAAGGTGTACTGTTCTTGTTGTTTTCTTTACTATTTTTCCATCCTTTTTTAATCTAAAGGTGAGAGCATAATCTCCTTTTTTCTCTAATAATTCTGCTCCTATAAAATGACCTACTCTTGTTTGTTTTAATGAAATTTCTTTTTTTATATTTTGTGGTCCTTGAATAATCATATTGATCATCTGTCCTGAATCCAACATACCTGTATCTACATATAAATCTACATTTGCTCCTTTTTTACTAATCTGTACATTCATTTCATCTTCATCATAAGAGGCTAAGCAATAGTTTATAGTATTTCCCCAAAACTTTTGAAATCCTGACCAATGAATCCAAGTCTCACTCCACTTTCCATTGACATCTGAAGTAAAGGCTACTACATTTCCTAGTCCATATTGCCAAGAAGCAACAATAGGATCCTCTTGATCACTTTCTAAAATCAAATTGGCATTAGGCTTTATTCCTGTTCCCATATATCCCTTTAATTTTGGAACACTGTTTCCTTGAAAAAATTCTGCTTCATTCACAAGTTTTGGTTGAAATGCTCGATTATTTAAATACTTTTTAGTAGCAAGATACGTTTCTCTTGCAAATATTTCAGGGATGCTGTAAAAATCTTTTGCAAAATAATATCTTCCATCTGTACTTTGACTTAAACTTTTCAATAAATTGGTATCTGCATCTTTTCCAAAGGCTACTGTAGAAACAGTTATTTTTTCTTCTTTCAATTGACTCAACAAGGATTCGTATCCCTTCTTTTCTCCTTGTCCATCTGTAAGTAAAATCATATGTTTTACTTTTGTATTTGTCCCTACTAATTCTTCTAAGCTTTTATTTAATGCAGGTTTTATAAGGGTTCCTCCCTTTGAAGCAAGTTTTCCTATTTTCTCATTAATTTTTTCTTTGTTTTCTACTTTCCCAAAAGGAACAACCCATTCTACTCGATCTGAAAAAGCTAAAACCCCTGCATAATCATCTGACTCTAAAACTTCTATGGATCTCTGGGCAGCTTCCTTTGCCATTTCAATCTTTTTAACCCCGCCACTTTCATCTTCCATACTTCCTGATGCATCAATGACAAGAACTAATCCTGTATTAGGCTGCTTTTTATTTCCTTTCATCCTACATGATACGGGTAGCATTTTTTCAAGGGTTGTATTTGCATATTCTCCTAAAGCAAAAGTTTTTTCTCCTCCTATCACAAGAAGTCCTTTTCCTTGTTCTTTCACACAAGTATTTAAGTTTTTTTCAAATTCTTGCGATAAATCTTTATGAGAAACATTTACTAAACAAATTGAATCAAAGTTTGATAGAAACTTTAATGTATCCACAACTTCTTTTGGTGAATCATTTTGATAATTTATATTTAAGCTATTGAATGCACTCACTAAATTCTTTGTGTCTTCTTTTTCTCCTACAATTAAAACCTTTGGCTCATCTTTTCCCAAAATCGTCCTTGTCAAAATATTATTTTTAGTATTTAAATCTTCTTTAAACTTAATTTCTCCTCTAAAATCAATATTTTTCTCTTCTTTTATAGGAATCTCAAAGGTGAAAATATTATTTCCCTTATGTACTTCTATCATTTTTTGCAAAATTTTATTTTCATTTTGGAAAAAATAAAGATTTCCTTCTGTTTCTATATTTGCATCTAATACAACGGTCACAGGTACTAATTCACCCGTATGAACGTTTTCTGGAATTTTTAAATCTGTTAGCTGAACATCTTTTTTATTTTTTATTTTGAGTGAATAAATCCAACTATTTATATTGTTTTCTTTCATTTTTTCTAAAATATTTTCTACTTTCCCCATATTTTCATTTCCATCTGTAAAAAGCACCAATCTTTTGTTGGTATTTCCCGGGAAAAAATCTGTCGCAAAAGCTAATGCTTTTTCTATATTTGTAAAATCATTCTCTACTTGCGTTTCAATCTTGATAGATTTGAATTCCTTTGTAATAGGGGTTTCTATCATAGGCTCTTTTCCAAATGTAATAATTCCAAAACAATCTTTTGATTTTTTTTCTTTTATTTGTTGATTGATATATTCTTCTATTTGACTTTTTTGACTTACTACACTTAAAGATTGATCTACGACAAATAAAGTCGTCGTATTTTGACTTGTATAAATAATTTGTGCCTTTATCAGTACCAACATTAAACAAATCACTGCTATAAATCTCAAAGATATCCAAAGACAAAATTTCTTTTTAGGGAAAATTTTATAAATTTTAAAAGCCTGTACAAAATAATAAATACAAACAATAATAAAAAGAATGATATATTTTATATTTACGACTCCATTAAGCTGCACGTTTATGCACCTCCCATTCAAGAACCATCAAAAGAAGGGCACATGCTACTAAAAGTGTTGTAAAGTCTTTTTCTAAAAGCTTTCCACTCTCGTTTCTACTTTCTATATTTTTTACTTCTCCTACTACCAATTTTTCTGGAGGATTCTTTAGAACATTCATTTTACATCCATCGAAAAACCAATCAATTGTATTCTCAACGAGTATTGGAAAATCTGGCATCATCACTAAATTTGTTTTGTTAAAATCAATACTTCCATAAACATTTCTTTGCATTTTTTCTTTTCCATAAATCATAATAGGCTTACCATCTGCTTGAAGGATTGTCCCATACCCTTCTTTCTCTTTTAAATAAGAAATAGGACGTGTATATACTTTTGTTAAATCTAAATCTTTTGTAAAAGGGCTTTTTATCCCTTTCACCATTGATGCCACCTTAATTTTTCCATCTATCTGTTCAAGGTTCGGACTTAAATACCAAACATTCGCATTTTGAGGCAAGTTTTGTATATTTCCTTCTTTTTCTACAATATACAAATCATAATCTTTTTTAATTGGTTCTCCTATCTTTTGTTTTTCAACATGAATATAAGGAATACTAAGAAGTGCTTTTTCTAAAAATAAATTTTCTCCAATGAAAAGAACCTGTCTTTTATACACTTCTCCTAGGGCTACAACAAATACATTATCCTCTTTTAATAGATCCTCATTCTCTATTTTCAATGTCCACTTTTTAGAAGCTTTTAATCCTTGAAAGCTTACATCCATTTCTTCTTTTCCACTTAAGTTGATACGTTTTAAATCTCTTTTTTGTTCATCATAAAGCCCTATCAAAACCTCTTTTTGACTTTTTCCATAGTTTTTTATTCTACACAAAAGGGTATCTGTGTAATAATCATAGTTTGCATAAGTAATTCCCACATTTTCAAATTTATTTCCTACCTTGATTGTACTCATTCCTAAAGATAGATCTTTATCTGTGATAATGATTTTTTCTCCTGATAAGCTTTTTAAAATTTCTCTAGCATAATCTATATTCAAACTCTCATTACTACAAGATAATTTTTTAATTGCTTTTTTCACTTCTTCTTTTTTGGCATCCTTCAAATAAATGCTACTACTTCCTTTACATAAAACTAGATTCATTCTTTTATCATGAGTTACATTTTCCATATAATTCTCTATTTTCTCTTTCGCCATTTGAAAATGAGTTTTCCCATCTTCTACTGATTTCATAGTAATAGAACAATCTATAGCAAAGGTAATTTCTTCTCCTTTAAAATCTTGTATCCATATAAGCTTTGAGAAGGCAAGAACAATCAATCCCCCTATAATTAATTGTATAATCAAAAGTAGATATTGATTAATTTTCCTTGACTTGATCCCTTCTACTTCTTTGATGACTTCATCCCAAATAGCAATATTGGAAGCCTTTTTTTCTATGATTTGCTTTTTCTTAAAATAAAGAAGAATAATAAAAAATAATAACAATCCAAGAAGTAACCCCAAGGGGTTTAAAAATTTCATTTAAAAACCCCCTAATAAATTCGTCATCATTTCAACAGCATCTTTGTCTGTTGGAGCAAGTACATATCTTACTTCCCTTGATGTACAAACATTTTTACACAATTCTATAAATGCTTTCATTTTTCTTATATATATTTCTTTTACTCTATCATTAAAATGGATTCTTCTTATATCCCCTGTTTCAACATCAATCAGCTTTAATTCTTCTTCATGATTAGGGTTTAATTCATCAGCTGATAATACATGGATTAAAACAACTTCCTGTCCCCCTACACATAAAAGGTTTAATACCTTTTCTAATCCATTTCCAAAACAATCAGAAATAATAAAGGTCATCCCAGACATAAAATGATCTACCCCAGAAATACTACTAAAATCAGTAACCCCTTTAGGTTGGTTGTTAGAAATTATTTTTAATAACTCATAAAAATATTCCTTTCCCTTTATATTCTTCTGAATGCTTCTTAATTCATTATTTAGTGTATAAAAACTCAAATAATCATTTTGTTTTAATGTCAAATAGCTCATCCCTAAAGCATATTTTTTTGCTATTTCCCACTTATTCGGAAGCCCAAAATCCATGGAAGCACTCATATCTAGTATAATATTTACATGCATCTGTCGCTCCTCTGTAAATTCTTTTATATAAAATTTTTCCGTTCGAGTATAAGCTTTCCAATCAATCTTTCGAATATCATCGCCCTTGAGATATTCTCTATGCCCATAAAAGTCTAGTGAATTCCCAAAACCTTGTCCTTTGTAATTCCCTTTTCCTCCTTTGAGCAGTCTTTTCCTAGGCAATATCTTTAAACCTTCTATTTCCTTTAAAAAAGCATCCAAGTTATTTCACCTTCTTTAGTATTTCCTTGATCATCATATCTGGATCTACCTTGTCTGCCATTGCTTTGAAGTTTAGAAAAATTCTATGTCTTAAACAAGGAATAGCCATATCATAAATATCTTCTAATGAAACATGAAATCTTCCTTCTGATAGTGCTCTTACTTTTGACGCTGCGATGATTGCTTGTATTCCCCTTGGACTTGCTCCACATTTTACATAATCCTTTACTAGTTTTATTTCACTTCTATCTGGATGGGTACTCAGCATAATTTTTATAACCTTTTCCTTTATATTTGAAGCTATTGGTACTTTCATAGCTGCTTTTTTAAGTGATAATATCTTTTCTTTTGTTGCACATTTTTTAATATTGGGTTCATTTTCTTGATCTACTGTTAAATCAATAATTTTAAACAAATCCTCCATTTGAGGCAACTCAATGTTTAATTTGAACATAAATCGATCTAATTGTGCCTCTGGAAGAGAATAAGTTCCTTCCATCTCTAAAGGGTTTTCTGTTGCCAAAACAAAGAAAGGCTCCTCTAACTTATAAGTATTTTTTCCAATGGTTACTGTTTTTTCTTGCATGGCTTCTAAAAGAGCACTCTGTGTTTTTGGTGTAGCTCGATTGATCTCGTCTGCTAAAACCAAAGAACTAAATATAGGTCCTTTTTCAAAATGAAACTCCAACCCCTCTGCATTTTTGTTGACAATTTCTGTTCCTGTTATATCAGCAGGCATCAAATCAGGAGTAAATTGAATCCTTGAAAAAGGCAAATCTAATACCTTTGAAAAAGTCTTGACTAAAACGGTTTTTCCAAGTCCTGGTGTTCCTTCCATTAGTACATTTCCACCTGCAATAATTCCAATCAGTACTTTTTTGATGATTTCATCTTGTCCTACAATTTGCTTTTTTATTTCTCTTTCGATTTCTTCAAAATCATCATAAAAATTTCTAATGATTGCCTCTTCCATTCCTTACTCCTCCATTCAGCTTATTGAAATATTCTAGTACCAATTCCTTTCGAGACAATGGTATTTGTTGTTTTTCCACATAGTTCATTCCCTGTTTTTGAAATTCACCATACAGCGTATTCAAAGATTCACTTTCTCCTTTTTGTGCCATTGCTTGATCTGATTCTTTGTTTGTAAGCTTTCCGCCCTTTTGCCAAGAAGATTTTACAAAAGAAGCTTCTTCTTTATTTTTTCCAAGTCTTGTAGACTGTTCTTGTCTTTCTACTTTTCCCACTCTTTCTGTAGATTTTTCATTTTCAAAATCCGTACCATTGCTTCCCCCTAAACCATTTGCATTTTCCATATGTTGATTACTCATATCCCCTTGCACTATTTCATTTCCCTTTTGTGTTATCATTTCTCCATTTTTAGTATCTTCATTTTCACCCTTTGCAAAATCACGAGTTTTTTCATCTCCTGAAAGTCCTTTAAAACCCTGATCTCCTTTTGCCAAAAGTCTTTCTTTCATACTAGTTAATTTACTTTCTGTTTCTTCTGTAAATTTTTTTATTTTTTTATTTTCTTCAACATCTTCTAATGCTTTTGACAGCTTTTCTCCTGTAGATTCTTCTTCTAAAGCTGTTTTCATCTTGTTTAGCAATTCCTTTTTTCCATCATCTTGACTTCCTAATCTTTTTTCCATCTCATTAATATGATCAATGATTTTCTCCTGATCTTGTTTAGAGAATGTGTGATTGTTTAACTTTTCACTTATTTTTTCTACATCCCCTGACACAAAAGCCTCTTTTATAGACTTTTCTTCTTGTCCTAATCCGTCAAAAACACCTGCTACGCTTTTTAGTTCTTCCCCTAAGCTTTCACCATTCATTTCTTTTATTCTTTTATGAGCATCTATAACATCTGCTGCACCTTCATCATAGTCAAAACTATTTTTTAGTTTTTTCTCTGCTTTTTCTAAGGTTAAGATGATTTTCTCGTTTTGCTTATTATCTAAATTTTCATCTTCTAAATCTTTTTTTAGTTTGCTTTTTAACGCATCTATCTTTTGTGCTTCTTCTCTTAATTCTTTATTAATATTTTCTTGATCTTTTGCCACATCCATGGATGCAGCAGGAACAAAATAAATCCCAGTTCCTAAAGATAATAGTAAAAAACTAATAATTATTCTTTTTAGAGGTAGTTTCATTTTATATTTTTTCACTAGATCAAAAACTGTTAAAATACTAGAGAGTTCCTCTTTAAAGTTTTCTATCATAACGTTTTCTTCATCTTTGTACTCTAAATAAGTTACAAGACGTTCCTCAAGTCCTAATGCATCACCCGTTAATGCAGTTTTTTGTATGCTTGGTTTTCTAAAAAAACCTACAATTATACCTAAAGCTATAAGGGCTAATATAACTATAAAAGATTTCTTTAATACATAAGTCGTTGAAAAAAAATGTGCACCACTAATGATTAAAAAAAATCCTATGCTACCCATGCAAAATCCATTGATCATATTCTTTAAGATGTTCTGTATCCAAATTTTATTTCTTAGTCTGCTTAAAATCACATCTACATTCTTCATGATCTACACCCCTTGGTGTTTTGCCATTTTACTCGATGAATAAGCAATGACACTTGAAAATATTGCCCAAAATACAAAGCACACAAGGAAAGGCTTCATCCCCATTTGATTACTACCACCCATCTGTTCGTACAAAACCCCTGTTAAGGATAATAATGGATTGATGAAAAATATACTTGGAATGTCTTTATCAAAAATAGTCGTAATAACAAGGTTTGCATATTGACTATAAAAAAATAAATAAATCATACTAAAAATTAATACAAAAAAATTAAAAATAATCAATACAAAAGCTTTTAATCTCATCTGAAGCTTAAGACTATTTAATATGTTTTTTATACTAAAAATCGTCACCCCCCATAAAATTTGAATCAAAAGAGGTAATAGAATATACTCTATACTTATTTTTCCTACAATCAATAAAATCAAAATAAGAGGAATAGCAGAAAAAATAAAAATCAATACCTCTACCAATCCTTTTAAATAATCCTTCTCTTTCATTTCCCATAATGGAAGAATGATCGTAGATAATAAAAATGCTAAGCTGCAAAAATATATATACCCTTTTTTATAAATTTCAGGTTGATACCCCTCTGCTCTCATGGCTATCATGAATAGGTATCCTAATAAAACCATACTTAAAAGTAATACATAAGATAGGATAAACCCTTTGTTTTTTTTGTTTATATATAGAAGTTTAAGCATTTTCATCACCTACTTCCCCATTTGTTCCTTTTACATCAATCTGAGGAAGAATGATTCTTCCATCTCCTTTTATTTTAATCATCAACGGTCCTTTTGAAATATATTTTCCTAGTTGGTTTTTCATAAGTTTTTCGGACGTTAGTATTTCCCATACTTTCGTATCTTGATTATAAACTTCTAAAGTTATTTCTCCTCCATCAACCTTTGTATACAGATTGATAGCTTCTATGTTTATATTTTTAGGGATAGCATAATATATTGTTATTTCTTTTCCTTCTTCTACAATACATTCTCTCTTCTCTTCATTTTCTTCATAGTTCATAACAGGTCTTATAACCTCACAAGGTAAATATACCTTTTCTGTATTGTTAATCTTTACATCAAATACATTCAAACTAATTTCTTTTGTCTTTTCTTTATGGTTATCTATATTAATCTTTTCAATGTCTTTACTAAATCCAAAGAAATGAGCATTGTACGAAGATTGATCTAACTGATAAAAATAGTATTCAAACATTTGTTTTTGATAATCCTCTAAGTTTGCTATTTCATAAATTTTTTCAAGATAATTATAATCCCCTAATGTTCTTAAACTATTATCTATTTCGTAATTGATAGATTTCTTTTCTTTTCCATCCAAATCTCCTAAAGAAATAACCGTATCCCCTATGAGTAAAAAGCAATTATACATTTTATCTACCATAGGATTGATAATTTCCCCTTCTAACATTTCTTCATTTAAATGAATCCTCATAGTATGAGTTTCCCCAAATTGTACTTCTTCCCTATATAAAGAATGGGGCTCATCCCCTTCTAATTGGTCATAATCTTCTTGATTCACAAGATCCGTTACTTTTTTATGAATTGGATCTAATATATAATCTGTACTATTACATACATCAATAAATTCATCATTTGTAAATGCAAGAGAACTATCACCTTTTTGGTTTGGATAAAGACTGGTAAATCTATACCCCTCTAATCCATAATGATTTATTTTTACAGCTGCACTAACAGCTTTGCAATTGGCAAATCCGCCTATAAAAGAAAATCCATAAAATATAAAGCAAAAACTTATAATAATCGTTGGAAAAATCCATTGTCTCTTCCCAAAATACATAAACATCCCTAATAAGAGTAAATAAATGATTAAAAATGATAATAGGAAAAATACCGTATTATATGTAGGCTTTAATAAATGATCGACTGCTCCATAAAGATTCTTTGAATCATTGATTTTTTTCTCTAAAACATTCGTATTTACTATTTTATTCATACTAAATGCAGTTATATTCTCATTAATTTTGTCACTGATTGATTCTATATCATCAAAAGTCTTTACCGGAATTACCCATCCGTCTCCTATATTCTGTTTCTCTACTATCCCTTCAAATATACCTGTTAAGTTTTTATAATCATATTGATTTGCACCAATGACTACTGTATTTCCATTAGCAATCCATTTTTTTAGTATTCCTTGATTTTTACTAGATAGATTTTCTGTAGAGAAATTATCTATAAGTAATACATTAAAATTTTCTAATTCCTTTAAACTATAATCCATCGTTTCATTTAATTTGATGGATTCTATATTTTTATCTTGGAATAAATCATTATTCATTGTCTTTATTCCATAATAATTTTGAGGCTGTTCACTTAAAATACCTATAAAAATTGTATTTTCAGGAAAAACTTCTAAAGAAATGTTTTTACTTTCTATTGTTTCTCCCATCTTTTCAAGACTTACCTCTATCTCTTCATTTCCTTTTAAAACAGGTATGGAAAATGTATATTCTTTTTTTGTATTCCTTTCTAAATTTATAGGATGAGTATAAACCCTTTCGCCTATAACAACTTTTAAAACTCCTTTAAACACATCTGTTTTCGTAGTTAAAAGCACTTTTACTGGATTCATTCCTCCTAGTTTACACTTTCCATCAAATCCTGTTTTCACAGTTAAGTCCATATGAAAAGTTTGTGCTTGTCCTACAATTGAAAAACAAGTGACGAAAATAAGTACACTCAAAAAGATACTTATTTTTTTCATATTTTCACATCCTTTAGTTAACATAAGGTACATTTTCTATTCCGTTTTTTGAGATCACTGCACTAAAATGTTTGTCAATAGCCTTTGGTTTATTTAGTAGTACATCTAATGCTTTCTTTACTCCTTCATCATCCGTTCCTGTCACCATCCAAATAGGACAAACACTTCCTATTCCAGCTGCATAAGCATAGATAGCGCCAGCATGGTCATAAGATGCTCTAGATTTTCCTTTAAAATCTAAAGCTTTTACCTTTCCACCCTCAAATTTCACATAAGTACCAATTAATTTATTTTTTCTATTGATATCCTTCATAAGTTGACTTTTTTGTGATAATTTATCCCATGTTCCTAGTAAAATGTAATATTTTTTAGGCTTTTCTAAAACCTTTGGATTAAAAAATGATAAATCTATTTGCTTAACCCCTTGTTTCATAAGACTTGCCTTTAGTTTCTCTGCTTCATCTTTATATCCATCTGCGTACATAATAACCGTTCCTGGATTTTTGCCCCAAAATCCACTTTTAAAAGGTTGGGGATAAGATCCAATAACAGCTGGTGCAAACATAGTTGTGCCCCAGTCATGATAATCCCACCATACTACATCCCCAGGGCTTGGTCTATATTCTGCCACTCCTACTGGTGCTAAAATACCATTTACCCAATAAAACCAGTCTTGTTTTTTTCTATTCTTTCCTGTATAAAATGTAAATTTTGATTCAATTCCATTAATAGCATTCACAAATCCACCACCATAGGCAGTTTGAATATCTAAATTTCTAAATAATATTTCCATACCCACTTCATCTTTTACAAGTCCAACATTTTTTGCATATACTTTTTTATGTCCAAAATCAGTAGTTACAACTAAATTTACATGATATGGGCTTTCAATATCTCCAGATGCCTTACGTACTTTTGAATTTTGACTTGCTGGTCTACCTTCCTTATATTTGATTTCTCCTTGAACAGGCCCTTTATAGTTTTTGTAGGTCACGCCATCTATCACAACTACATTAGATCCTTCTTTTTCTCTCTCTGCATTACTCCATCCTAAATTAGTTATCATAAGAACCATAATCATCCATAAAGAAAAGATTAATCTTATTTTTTTCATCCTTTATTCCCCCTTCATGAAAAATAAAAAAATCATCTTCCAACTTGAAAGATGATTCAGATATATTTATCTTTTTTATGATTTGAAAATATTGGATTTGCCAATATAAACTTTCATATTATTATATGTATATATCTTCTTCTCCTCTAAGTCGGAGGATTTCCGAAGCATATAACGACAGGTCTTCTGGCTCCCGAGTCATCTTTAAATCAAACCTTCCCGTCCTTTTGACAGTGGCATATTTTGATCCTCATCATCGGTTACAGCTGCGACTACAGCAAGGGTTTTTCACCCTTTTCCCTAAATCATTACACGTTTTATTTAATTGTTATACCATCCTCATTATAGCATTTTATTCCATTTTGTCAATCTATTGGTACAATTACTCATTTATATAAAACCCTCAACTATGCTATCGTTCAATTAAATTCATTCTAAATCATTTTTATTATTGTTTTTCATCAAATCCTTTAACCTTGATAAATTTATAAATTCAATGCCTTCCCGTTCTAAAACAGGTACCATATTTCTTATAGCACTAATGGTAACCTTTCCCCCTTCAGCTCCTACATGTCCTATTCCTATGGCATATCCCTTTTCTAGGGCAATACACTTAAGTTTTTCTAATTGCTTTTCTATTGTTTTTTGACTTTTTACATTATCTAAAAATACATCTCTTCCGAAACAAGGAACATCTAATTCCTCTCCTATATCTGCTACAACAGAATTTGGATTTGTTTTACTATCTAAAAAGAATAAATTTTTATCCTTTGCAATTGCCAATATATCCTTCATTACTCTTTGATCCTGAGTAGCCTTAGAACCCATATGATTGTTCATCCCTGTAGCATATTTTATTTCTTCTAATCCTTCTTTAATCCGAAGCTTTATTTCTTCATCCGATAAATCACAAGTAATTCCTCTTGGCCCTAGCCATTCCTTTTTTCCAACAATGGGCTCCATAGGTACATGCATGATGACTTCAATCCCTGCTTTATATGCAGCTTCTGCATCACTCTTGGTAAATGGTGAAAATGGCATTACAGCAGCAGTAATAGGGATATTAATTTTTAACAAATCATCTGTTCCGTCCCCATGATATCCAAGATCATCAATAACCAATGCAACATAGCCAGCTGGCTCAGAATTAGTTTGAGTATTTTTTGTACATTTAAAAAAAGCACCTATTATCAACAAACATATCACAAGGATTAAAATAATGACTTTATATAATGCTTTTTTTGTCATTACCAAAAACATACGCCCCACATCCCCTATTAATTTTTACTCTAATATACTATACTGTAACGATAGAAATATATTCCAATGATTTTCTATGCATATATATCAGAAAACTCAATATCTATCCTTTCAGCATAAGCTTGTGGAATCTTTTGTTTTGGTAAATTCTGTTTTCCTTCATCTATTATTTTTACTGGAAGTTCTATGCTAAACCTAGTTCCTTTACCATATTCACTCTCAACACAAATGTCTCCTCCATGCATTTTCACAAGAGATTGCACAAGAGATAAACCAATTCCACTCCCTTCATGATTTCTCCTTAATGATTTATCCACCTGCCTAAATCTCTCAAAAACAATTTCTAGCTTATCTTCTGGAATGCCTATCCCCGTATCCCTGACTACGATTTCTATATTTTCACCCTTATCAAGCATATTGACAAAAATACTTCCACCTGGATTTGTAAATTTTATAGCATTTGAAAGCAAGTTTAATATAATCCTTTCAATTTTATTTGGATCACAGGCAATAATCCTTTCTTCAACATCTGTATCAAACTGAATGTTTATTTGTTTTTGTTCAATATATTCTGCTACAGACAAGGTAATATCTTCCACAATACTTACAATATTATGATTTTGTATTTCTAATTCAAAATAGCCTGAATCCATTTTGGTAATATCAATTAAATTGTTTACTAGTCTTAGTAACCTATATCCATTTTGCTTCAATACCTTCATACGTTTATTTAAATTTTCTATATCATATAGTTTAAAGCTATTCTTCAGATCTAATTCAAGTAATTGCATGCTACTAAAGATTACATTCAAAGGTGTTCTCAATTCATGGGAAATATTTGCAAAGAATTCTGTCTTTAGCTTATCTTGTTCCTCTGCTTCCCTTATTCTTTTCTGCAAAGCTTCTGATTTTTTATGCTCTGTAAGGTCTCTAAAAACAACAATTTTTTTGACTCTTCCATTATCCATAAATGGTGTAGCTGTAACTTCTATATCTATTATTTTTCCATCTATTCTAATAATTTTTTGTTCTAAAGGAGCCACTGTTGCCTTCTCTTCCTTTATCCGTCTCATTCTCTTTTTAACAATTTCATGATAATCTGGATGTACAAAATCCATTATATGTTTTCCCATAATTTCATGTTGATCTTCTGCTCCTAACAGATTTATTACAGCCTTATTTGTAAACTCTATTTGTTCTTCATCATAAACAATAATTCCTTCTGGTAAGAGCTCAAATAGTCTACGATATCGCTTTTCACTTTCATGTATTTTTTCCTCAGCCTTCTTCCGTTCCGTTATATCCACAACAACACCAATGAGTCCATCTACTTTTCCTTCTGAATTTTTATAAGCTCCCTTATAAAAAATCACATCACGATAGGTATCATCTTGATTATGAATCTTTTCTTCATATATTTGATGACCTCCTTGATCCATCAATTCATCATCCATCTTATAGTAAACATCGGCCAATTCCTTATGAAAAATATCATACACACCTTGACCTATAATATTTTTTCTAGTAATCCCTATAAATTCTTCAAAGCTTTTATTACATCCTATATAAACCCCTTTTGTATTTTTATAAAATATTGGATTAGGAATGGTATCCATAAGCATATTCATAAATTCTAAATGATCTTCTAGTTTTTTTTCAATTTTCTTTCGCTTAGAAATATTTCTAAAGAGTATAGTTGTAATCATTATAAGAAAAATAATAATAAGCAATAAAATATTATAAACGATTTCCTTTTGTACGGAATAAATCGTAGAAGGTTTATTCATGACAATGCTATCTTCTGGTAAATCTGAAAGCTTTACTCCAAATTTCTTCATTTGGTTATAGTCAAACCTATATTGACTTAAACTTTTTTTCATAATAGGAATAGCTTCAATCCTTTCTCCTTCTAAAACTTTTATAGCTTTTTCAATAGCTATTTCCCCTTGATCATAACCACTTGCAATCTTTCCCCCTACAATTCCTCTACCTAAATAATTCTCCCAACAACTATATAAAGGAAGAGCCTTTTCTTTCGAAATACTTTGTATACATTTTTTCGTTGAAATAAATCCTCCCACATGATTTTTAAACATACCACTCCAAAATATAATACTTGATTCTGGTAAATTTTTAATATTCTCTTTAATATCACTAATTTTTTCTCCATTTATAAGAATAAATTTTATTTCACTATAAGAAGGTTCGATTTTTTCTATTTCTTTTTTATATTTAATACCATTGAAACTTTCATCCAATACGACAGCAATATATTTTGTCTTAGGATGCATCTTAAGACCTATATCTATCGTATCTTTTATATCTGCCTTTTCAACTACTCCCGTAAAATCTTTATGCCCTATAAGCATTGAATCTTTAAAATCATTGACTCCACAGAAAATCACTGGTGTATCAAAAAATAATTTTTCTTTGTATTTTAACAAAAATTTTAACGCATCATCATCAGTAGATACGATCACATCAAATTGGCTATCTTTAAATTTGTATTCATATAATTCATATAGCTTTTTTAAATATTCATCATCATACATTCTCTTTGTATCCATATACTCCATATGAATTGCATAGTTTTTATCATTACTTTTTAACGTTTTTATAATCCCCTCTTCTATACGTTCCGTCCAATTACACCCTCTATGATAAGAATTTAGAATAAGTATATGTTGCTTACTTTTGTCTTGTGAAAATGAACAATTTGTTGATAAAATAAAGATACACATAATAAAGCAAATGAGACCTATCTCTTTATGATTCTTTACATTGCCCATCCCGCCATTCATCCCCCTAATACTATCTTTACATCAAAATTTTTATCCCTTTTACTTTATTCTACATTTTATTGTTATAGACCTTTGATGAAATATCACTTCTTTTGTCATAAAAATACGAAAAAGCATCCTTTCGGATGCTTTTTTTAATAATTATTTTTTATTGAATTGCTTTTTCAATTCTTTTTAAACCTTCTTCAATGTTTTCAAGAGAAGTAGCATAAGATAATCGAATATAATGATCTGCTCCGAAGGCAACCCCTGGAATCACTGCTACATTTACATTTTGTAATAGATACTCTGCAAAATCCATTGAACCGTTTATAGTAAAACCATTGAAAATTTTTCCTATTAATTTTGATATATTTACCATTACATAAAATGCACCCTCTGGCATTCTACAAGATATTCCATTAATCGTATTAATCTTTTCAACCATATAATTTCTTCTTCCAACAAAAGCTTCAATCATTTTGTTAATTGGCTCTTGATCTCCTTTTAAAGCAGCAATACTAGCATATTGTGCTATGGTATTTGGATTAGAAGTAGCATGACTCTGAATATTATTGATAATGCTAACAATCTCTTTATCTGCTGCTAAATATCCTATTCTCCATCCAGTCATTGCATAAGCCTTTGACATACCATTGATCACAATGGTTAATTTCTTTATGTCTTCTCCTAAAGAAGCAATGCTTACATGCTTTCCATCATAAATTAATTTTTCATAAATTTCATCAGATATAATGAAAATATTGTTTTCTACTGCAATCTCTGCAATTTCTTTTAATTCATTCTCTGTATAAACTGTACCCGTTGGATTATTAGGGCTGTTTAAAATAATGGCTTTTGTATTTTCATTGATAGCTCTTAATAAGCTTTCTTTTGTATATTTGAATCCTTCTTCTTCTGAAGTTTCAACAAGAATAGGATTAGCATCTGCAAGCTTCACAAGTTCTGGATAGCTTACCCAATAAGGAACAGGTACAATTACCTCATCTCCTGGATTACAGATTGCTTGCAATGTATTGAATAGTGAATGTTTTGCTCCATTAGAAATAACTATATTCTCTGGCTTATATGCTAAATGATTATCATTTTTTAATTTATCACAAATAGCCTGCTTTAGATCAGGAAGTCCAGATGCTGCAGTATATCCTGTAAGCCCCTTCTCCATTGCCGAAATAGCAGCAGCTCTTATATGCTCTGGTGTATTAAAATCAGGCTCCCCAGCTCCAAAGCTTACTACATCCATACCATCTGCTTTCATTTTTTTCGCCTTTGCTGTAATAGCTAATGTAAGAGATGGAGATATTTCCTTATTCTTCCTCGATAATTGATCATTCATAATTATTCCCCTTTCTTTATACAGGATAAGTCTTTTGTTCCTTATCCGCATAATTACTATCTATTTTATATTTCTCAGCCTGTCTGTATTTAAAAAATTCTACAGCTACTGGTGGAAATAAAGCATAAGATAATACATCCTCTTCTTGTTCTAGATATTCTTTCATTTCATTTCTTATGCTTTTTAGCTGAGGTTTAATTAAATCAGCTGGCCTACAGGTAATTACTTCTTCATCACCAATAATTTTTTGAATAATTTCAGGCTTTATTGGTACTGTTGGTTTTCCATACATACCTTTTACATAAGCTTTTACTTCCTTTGGAATCATTTTATATCTTTCTCCAGTAATTACATTTAGCACTGCCTGAGTTCCTACGATTTGGCTTGTAGGTGTCACTAGTGGTGGATGCCCTAAATCTTCCTTTACTCTTGGCACCTCTTTTAGTACCTCTTCAAATTTATCAAGAGCATTTTGTGTCTTAAGCTGTGAAACAAGATTTGAAAGCATACCTCCTGGTACCTGATAAATTAAGGTGTTGATATTTACCCCTAATACTTTTGGATCTAGTAGTCCACTTTCTATACTTTTTTCTCTTATAGGTCTAAAATGCTCAGCAATTTTATTAAGCTTCTCAATTTGGAGTCCTGTATCATATTCTGTTCCTTTTAATGTTGCAACCATGGATTCTGTAGGTGGTTGGCTTGTTCCCATTGAAAATGGTGAGATAGCTGTATCAATAATATCTACACCTGCTTCAATTGCCTTTAAATAAATCATATCTGCTAAACCACTAGTCATATGAGAATGCAGTTCTAAAGGAATCTTTACTGCCTTTTTTAGTGCTGAAATCAATTCATACGCATAGTATGGTGTCAAAAGACCTGACATATCTTTTATACAGATAGAATCTGCTCCCATGCTTTCCATTTCTCTTGCTAATTTTACATAAGTTTCTGTTGTATGAACTGGACTTGTTGTATATGAAATGGCTGTTTGTGCATGAGCGCCTTCTTTCTTGGTTGTTTCTACTGCTACTCTTAGATTTCTTACATCATTTAAAGCATCAAATATTCTTATAATATCTATTCCATTATAAATAGATTTTTTAACAAATTCAATGACTACATCATCTGCATAATGCTTATAACCCAAAATATTCTGCCCTCTTAAAAGCATTTGTAGGTTGGTATTTTTTATTTTCTTTCTTATAGTTCTCAGCCTTTCCCATGGATCTTCATTTAAAAATCTTAAAGAAGCATCAAAGGTTGCCCCTCCCCACATTTCCAAAGCATGATAACCAACTTGATCTAGTTGTTCTAATACTGGTAGCATTTCTTCTGTTTTCATTCTAGTAGCAATTAAAGACTGATGAGCATCTCTTAAAATCGTTTCTGTTATTTTAACCTTTGCCATGGTTTCCCCTCCCATTATTCATTTTACACATAATTCAAATTATTAATTGTAAATCGTTTTCCCTGCATCTCCATCATCTTCTGTACACGTTTCAAAGTATTTTTATATTTTTATGCATAATAGCATTATCTAGCTTGCATGATTATGCTTTCATTATTATTTTATCAAGGTCCTCCCTTTATGTACAGTTTCTACAAAAAGTGTTATAATATGATTACTTTATTATTATAATTATTATCTAATTTTTCTTTATTTTTTTAAGGGGAGGATCATTATGGATGCTACAGATTTAAAAATTTTAGAAATATTACAGAGAAATTGTCGAATTTCCATGAAAGACTTAGGGAAATTGGTAGGATTAACTTCTCCTGCTGTATCAGAAAGAATAAAAAAATTAGAAGAAAATGGTGTGATTACAGGATATAAAGCCACTGTCAATCCGCAAAAGCTTAACAAAAACGTACAAGCATTTATAGACATTTCTATGGACAGAGATCATTATAAAAAATTTTTAGAGTATGCACAAAACAAAAACAGTATCGTTGAATGCCATCACGTAACAGGTGGTGATTGTATGACCTTAAAAGTAATAGTAGAAAGTATGGAGGAACTAGAAAATTTAATTGATTCTATCAAAAAAATGGGAAATACTAAGACTTCTATTATTCTATCCTCTCCTATAGAAAGCAAAATTATTCTATAACTAATCCTTAAAGGGGTTAGGATTAAGGCATTTTTCACTCCATCCTAACCACTACTTTTATAAACTTATTCAGTGATTACACCGGATACTGTCTCTAAAAATTCTATATATTCTTTCTTTGTCATCTTTGGCTCAAAATCTTTTATAATATCTTTCGCCACTTTCGCTTCGTCAAATAATAAATCAATAATCGTCATTGCCATTGATTTTGCAGGTACGATATAACATAATTCTGGATCTTCATTTTTAAATTCACGGGTATGAAGATCTCCTTTAATCCCTCCTATAAACGGGTGTAATGATGGCATAAGATGAGATACATCTCCAAAATCAAATGAGCCTGTAAAATCTCCATCTTCTATAATTTCTTCTGTCTTTACAAACTCGGATGCATTGGCTTTAAAAAGTGTATCTAATCCATGATGGTTTAAAAGAGGTAAATATCCTGGTATTTCAGATATCTTAACCTTTGCTCCTATAGCCATAGCACCAGCCTTTAGTGAACGATTTACCTTTTCATTTGCATCAATTATTCCAGGAATAGTTCTTCCTCTCACATACATTTCCATACGTACATCAGCAGGAACAACATTGACAATATCTCCACCCTTTGTAAGAATTGGATGCACTCTGATTTTTTCGCTTTCTTTGAACGTCTCTCTTTGTGCATGAATATTATTAAGCGCTAACATAGCGGCATTCAAAGCATTTATGCCTTTTTCTGGTGCACCTCCAGCATGTGATTCTTTTCCAATAAACTGAACATTCTTTCCAATAAATCCATTTCCTTTTCCACCAATTAATACTTTTTTATCTTCTAAATTTAATACATGCATCATCATAGCCATATCTACATCATCAAAATAACCTTTATGAATGAGCTCCTGCTTTCCACCAAAATATTTAATTTTTCCCTCTTCCTTTAATTTGCTTCTATAAGCAAGTTCTACATATTCTTCTGCAGGTACTGCTAAAAAATCTACCTTTCCATCTAATTTTTCTAAAACTCCTGAAAGGGTTAACCCTACTGCTGCACCAAGCATAGAAGCTACTTGAATATTGTGCCCACATGCATGAACTGCTCCTGTTTCAGGATCGGCATCATTATGTTCTTTACATACGACCGCATCCATTTCACCTAAAACAGCTACTCTTGGCCCATCCTTTTCTACATTTCCTCTAGCTCTACAGCCTGTAACAGCAATATTTTTCTCTACCTCTAATCCTAGTTTTTTTAGTTCTTCACTAATAAAATTCGTTGCATAACTTTCCTTGTATCCTAATTCAGGATTTTTGTAAATAGATTCTCCCAAATGAATAATTTTTTCTCTATTTTCATCAATTGCTTGGCATACTTTTTCTTTTAGTTGTTTTTTATCCATTATTCTTCGTTCCTTTCTTTCAATCTTTTATCTATAAAAGGATAAAGGTAATCTATTAAAATAGATTACCTATCATATACGATTAAATAATTCCTTGCATCTTTAAGATGGTTTGTGCCACAAGAGCAGATCCAAAATATGTACCAATAAATACGGCTATAGAAATGATCACAAGCTTCCAACTAATTTTTTTCAATTGATCAATTTTATTTCCAACAGAAATACCCGCAAACGCTAATATTGGCGTAGTTGTTGCTAAAAAGTTTACATTATTTGTATATTGCAAAAATAGCTTTGCTGTCGGCATAAAAGGCATACTTAAAATCAATGCAATCAATGTAGCCCATGCAAATGCTGGGAATTTCAAATTAGGTAACATTTCTTTGATTTTTAAAGAAATGATACAAACAAATAAAACCGCTAATATACCAGGAATAGCCTGACCTATTGGAGTAACTGGTTTGTCTACAATAATTTGACCGATTCTTTGACCAATTAAAATCATCATTCCAATAACCAGCATAATTTTTGACTGATTGATCGTCCTAGTTAGCATCTACATGACCTCCTTTTTTATCAAACTTTGGCGCTAATTTTTTATATAAATAATTTGATAATGGCAACGCAATAAATACAACTGAATAAAGACCTGTTACACCTGTTAACATATTACTTGTTGCTGCATAAGCAAGAATCGTATCCTTCATAGCTGGTACTGTTTCAGCAAGGGATGATGATGCTGCTGTCATCATACTTCCACTTCCCATTCCAGATGCCATAGCTAATGCTAAAGGATGGATTCCAGTAGACGCAGCAAAAGATGCCAAAAGTCCAAAGAATATAGTTCCAAAAACTGTTCCCATCATATATGTTCCCAAAACACCTGTACCCTCTGGAGAATTAATCCCATATCTTTCTCCTATTACTCCAAGGGTAGGCTCTCTACATATACTAACCGTTGCACCTACAGCTTCTCTCCTAAGTCCCAATGCTAACGCTAGGGGCAGTCCTATAAAAACAGTCCCTAAATTTCCTAACTCTTGTAGTAAAAATGCAGGTCCTGCTTGTACAACCTTTACAATATTAGGTCCTACCAAGGTTCCATACTTTACCCCCAATGGTAAAAGTGCAAACATTACTAGCGTACCTGCAAGGTCCATTACTTCGTCTGAAATCAATGCTTTTAATGCTTTTACTGGTTTTCCTAAAAGATCAGGTGTAATCACCATTCCTATAATTACTGCATATAACATAGGTAGTAATACAATCTGTCCAGGTCCAACAGCAATCTTTTTAATACCTATAAATTCACAAATAATAACAATAAATAATACCGAAACATAAAGTTTTGTAAATATTGAACTTCTATTTTTGGTTTCTATCAGTTCATCTTCTGTCAATCTTTTCTTTTCCATATTCACCCTACCTTTCTTTTTAATGTAATTTTTCCTAGCAATACAATATCACTGTTCGTTGATTAGATACATTTGTTTTCTTCAAACGAACTATAAGCTTAATAGTACCATATTCATTCTATACATACAATATATTTAGAAAAAAATTTTTATTTTATTTTACAAAATCCATCAAATTCTACACATGCTTCTTCTATTTTTTTCTCTCAGGCAAATAGACATATGCTATAATGGTAATAAATTACATATACATTTGTAAAATTACATATTAACAAAGGAAGTGAGTTCATCTTGGAACAGGAAATGATTACGGTCTTTAAATTAAAAAACTGGATATTATTTTTTCTACTCCTTTATTTTTTTGCCATCATCTTAGCAGGATATCATTATTCTAAAAAAGTACAAGAATCAGATGACTTGGTTTTAGCTGGAAGAGGACTTACCTACCCATTTTTGGTAGCCTCTATTCTTGCCACTTGGATGGGCGCAGGAATTATCTTAGGAGGAGCTGGAGAAGCCTTCACTTTTGGTATGCAAGGTGTTATTTTCGATCCTTGGTCTCCAATGATTACTTTAGTCTTTACAGGTCTTTTTTTTGCATATCGCTTAAGGAAAGCAAAATATACAACTATTGTAGATTTTTATACCAACCGCTATGGCAAAAAAATGGGCGCAGCTTTCGTTGCTATGCAGTTTTTAGCAGGACTTTCTTGGATTGCAGGAGAACTAGTAGCTCTAGGTGTAATTATACATCTTTCAACTGGATTTTCCATGAACACAGCTGTACTGATCAGTACCATTACGATTATTATCGTCATCCTTCTAGGAGGATTGTGGGCTTTATCTAGAGCTGATGCCGTATCCATTACTTTAATTATCATCAGTTTACTCATCATGATCCCCTTTGCTTTAAAAGAAGTAGGGGGTATTCAAAATTTCTTAGAAAATGCTAGTAACTATAGCAATCTTCCTGCCTTTGCCCTAACCCCTGTTTCTCCTGAAAAAGGTGGTTTTAAATGGTATTCAGGCCTCACTGGGTTTACCTACTTTTTTGCAGCCTGGACTGTTATGAGTTTGGGAGATTTAAATAACTCTACTTTAATTACCCGAGCATTAGCTGCAAAAAATGAAAAAACAGCTGCTTTCAGCTTCATTACCAGTGGATTATTATATCTTTTTATTGGAATGATTCCTGTATTTATTGGCATGAGCGTATATATCTTATATCCAGATTTCCCTATTACTCAAGCCGAACATGTACTTCCTTGGTTTGCAAATAAATATTTACCTCCTTGGATTTCTGTTTTCTTGGTTTTATCATTAGCAGCTGTTATTGTTAGTGGAACAGGAAATAACTTGCTTTCTGCTTCAACCTTAGTAGGGCATAATGCCTATAGGTTATTCAAACAAGATGCTACAAATAAAAATGTATTAGTAGTCATCAGAATAGCGATTGTAGTATTAGGCCTTTTATCTATGGCTATTGGCATCTATTTTAAAAGTGTTTACAAATTGATTGTTTTTGCAGGAGCCTTACTATTTCCTACAACTACCAGCTCCTATATTGGTGGCCTATTTTGGAAAAAAGCCAACACTTATGGTGCCTTCAGTTCCTTTATAGGTGGATTAGTTTCTTGGATTATAGGATACATACTCATTTATCCAAGTATTGCTGAAAAAAATATGATTAATGGGGTTTTCTTTAACAGCTGGGCCATGTGGGATACCATTTATGTAGCTGCTGTTCCTGCATTTATCATAAGTATTATGGCTTTTATTGTTGGCTCTTTAGTAACACAAAAAATTGATCCTCCTAAACCAATGATAGATGCAGATGGAAAGATTATGGAAGATCAAGGCTTTTTCTTCTGGTCAAAAACAAAATATCATTCAGTAAAATAATGCATTCATCAAAGTTGAATATGAACGATCCTACTATTTATACAAATACAAGACTAAAAAAAATAAACAGTATAAACCTTTATGCTAAATCTAAAAAGTTTATACTGTTACTTTTTTATTTTTGAATAAGTTCAACATTTTAATTTGTATTTTTTAGGTTTACTATTAGCAACGATCTCAATGGTGCCTTTATTTAACAGTTCCATTAATAAATGCTTCATGACTATTTTCGAATCAGTAACCTGCAATTTATTTTTACTCCAAAACAAAGAGGCTTTTGTTCCATGAATAATTTTTTCAATTTCCTTCCCTGTAAGCTCCTCTGTTTTTTTTAATTCTTTTATGATTCGCTCTTCACATTTTCTATATAATATCTTTAATAATTCTTCTGTTTTTCTTTGTTGCTTCACATATCCCCATGCCAGTAAAAAAGCAATAGTTACTCCAAATAATACTACCTTTCCTAAAAATCCTATCATATTATTCACTTACCTTCTCTAATGTAATAAATTTATTGTTTCTTAAAATATTTATATAAGTCCCAAGTCTTTCATAAAGAGGTTCTGCATCTTCACCAAACTCTTCTTTTATAATTGCACCAATTTGTTCAACATTCCTTTTACCATCAATCGTTTTCCATACACAACTCCCATGAGCATCTAAATCTATTCGCATGACTTTTGGTGTTTTAAAGAAAAACCTTACAATTTTATCTAAAATCCCTTCTCTTGGAATAATCAACTGCACCAAGCCCATATCATTTACTTCCCATTTTTGATTCTTATTTTTAAAAGGCACCAACTCTAAATAATTATCATCTTTCTTTATTTTTTTAGCCATCATTTCACCTCTTTTTATAGATTCAAAAGAGGATATTAAAAATATCCCCTTTTTTATTCTTTCAAATATTATACTATTTTCTTTCTAGTACTTAAAGTTTCTTAGATGAACTTTGCTTAAATAGTGAATATCTCATAAGTGAGAAAGTCAATGCAGCAAAGAATAACAATGCTCCTATTTGCCCTAAATTAATGTCTAATACAAGGTTCACTCCAGCTACAGCAAGTATAGCAAGTAATATACCTACTAATCCTTCTCCTGCGATTAAACCAGATGCATATAGAATACCACATTCAATTTTTTCTTTGATACTATGAGTTTCTTCATTTGATTTTTCTAATTTTTTATCTAAGATTCCTCTAACAATACCACCTACCATAATTGGTGTACTTAAATGAATTGGTAAGTATAGACCGATAGCAATTGGAAGAACAGGTAATCCTAATAATTCAACTGTAATTCCTACGCCTATTCCAGTAAATACAAGAGCCCATGGTAAGTTACCACCCATAACACCTTCTATAACCAATCTCATCAATGTTGCTTGAGGTGCTGGTAATTCAGAAGATCCGAATCCCCATGCTTTATTTAATAATGTTAAAACAAAACCAATTGCAAGAGCAGCTGCTATTGCACCAATAATTTCACCATATTGTTGTTTATAAGGTGTAGCACCTACTAAGAAACCTGTTTTTAAGTCCTGAGAAGTATCCCCTGCCATGGCAGCGATGATACAAATAATCGCACCTACAGTTAATGTTGCGATCATTCCCGTATGACCATCATTTCCACTTGCCTTAAATATAATAGCAGTAATGATTAATGTTGCAATAGTCATACCAGATACTGGGTTTGATGAACTACCAACAAGACCAACAATTCTTGAAGAAACTGTTGCAAAGAAGAAACCAAAAATTGCAATTAATAGTGCTCCACCAAAACCTACTGGTATAATCGGTAACATCATCATTGCTAAAACAACTGCTAAAGAACCAATTAAAACCATTTTCATTGACATATCATGATCTGTTCTAATATTTGCATTTCCACCTGTACTACCTGAATAATCCTTCATGGCATCTCTAAAAGTTTGAACGATTAGTGGTAAAGATTTAATCAAACTAAATACACCACCAAATGCAACAGCTCCAGCACCTACATATCTTATATAATTATCCCATATTCCCCAATATCCTAATTCATTAATCGGCACAGATGCTGGATACATAACGATATCCCCCATACTTCCGATATTAGCAATCAATGGAATAAATGCAAACCATCCAAGAACAGCACCACCTAGCATATATGCAGAAATTTTAGGTCCTATAATAAAGCCAACACCTAGTAAGGCTGGTAGTACATCTGCACCAATGGCTGCTCCTTTATAACCAGGAATCGCTGCTTCTATTTCACTTGGGAATAATTTAAGTCCATCTGCAATAAACTTATATGCTGCACCTACTCCCAATCCTGTAAATGTAATCTTTGCCTTTTCTCCACCTTCTTCACCTGCAAGCAATACTTCTGCACAAGCTGTTCCTTCAGGATAAGGTAATACGCCATGCTCTTTTACGATTAAAGCTTTTCTTAAAGGAACCATAAAAAGTACTCCTAAAAGCCCACCACATAAAGCAATAGCTGTTATTGCTATTAAATCAGGAGATCCCATGTTCCATTCTTCCATCCAAATATAAAGAGCAGGTAGTGTAAATATTGCTCCTGCTGCTAGAGATTCTCCAGCTGATCCAATAGTTTGAACCATATTATTTTCAAGTATAGATTCTTTTCTTAATACCCCTCTAATAACTCCCATTGATATTACTGCTGCTGGAATAGACGCACTAATTGTCATTCCTACTTTTAATCCTAAATATGCATTCGCTGCACCAAAGACTACAGCTAATATAATTCCTAGTACAATTGAAGTCAAAGTAAATTCTGGTAAAATCTTATCTGCAGAAATAAACGGTTTAAATTCCTGAGATTTACCTGTACTTGACATATTTCATTCCTCCCTACTCAAATTTTAATAAATATGAAATTGTGTTCGCTCTTTTGAATTTTCAGAAAATTCACAAGTATTTATTTTTTATTACACGGTTGCAACCTAGATTGTAGTATAGACAACTTTTTTTCAAAAGTCAAACATCAAGTTTTTCTCTTATTTTTATAAAATTTCTATTATCCATTCCTTTGTTTTTTCAACTATACCCACCGTTAGATAAAGGATTTTATCTTTATCTAACGGTGGGTATATAGGTATAATGAAGACTTTCGTAACCTTATCTATCTTTTTTAAATCATCCCATAAAAATATTTTATTTTATCTAACAACAGTTGACAACTGTTCGACTTTATTTTTTCATATTTATACATATATTTGAATAAAAATTTTTTTCATTACGTTATCAAGTTAAAGTATAAATGTAAAACATTTATATACTTTAACCATAAAAAAAGAGTAATCGTTCACCGACTACTCTTACCTTTTTATCATTCATATTCATAAATCTTTTTAAATACAGACCACCTCATAAGCATATATACAAGGAATCCAAATGAAATAATCGTCCCCAAGCTACCAATATTCATCCCTATAGCAATTTCTATATGGAGTACTGCTAATAAAGCTAATATAACACCTACTACACCCTCACCAGCAATCATGCCCGATGCATATAAAATACCAAATTCGATTTTTCCATTTCTTTCAAAATCCCTTAAATTTATGCAATCTAAGTCTAACAAGCCCCGAATCAACCCTCCAATAAAAATTGTAGTGGTAAGATTAATTGGAAGATAAAGTCCTATGGCTATAGGAAGGATTGGTAACTCCAGGAGTTCTATAGCCATTCCAATAGCTACACCAATAAATATTAAAGACCAAGGTAAATTTCCCTGCATAACCCCTTCAACTACCAATTTTACTAATGTTGCTTGTGGAGCTGGTAATTCAGATGACCCAAATCCCCAGGCCGTATTCAACAAAACTAAGACTCCTCCTAAAGTCAAAGCACTTACTACACCCCCTATTATTTCTCCTATTTGCTGCTTATAAGGGGTTGCTCCTACTAAAAAACCGGTCTTAAGATCTTGAGAAGTATCTCCTGCCATAGCTACAATAATACATATAATAGCTCCCACAGTAAATACATTAAATATAATTTCATTATCTTCCCCACAAATACTCTTAAATGCTAAGGATGCAATAATCAACGTAGCAATTGTCATTCCTGAAATAGGATTTGAAGAACTTCCAATAAGCCCTACAATACGAGAAGATACTGTTGCGAAAAAAAATCCAAATATTACAATTAACAAGGCACCTATTACACCTATACCAATGGATGGCAATACGGTTATTGCAAATATAATAAATATAATTGTTAATCCTACTGTTGATAGAGGTATGTCTTGCTCTGTTCGAAGGGCACTTTTTCCTCCTATAATTTCATGATAGTCTTTCATGGTCTCAATAATCGTTTCGTATATAATAGGAATAGATTTTACAAGACTAACCACCCCTCCAAAAGCTACAGCCCCTGCACCTATATATCTTATATAATAATTCCATATATCCCAACTACTCAATTCTCCAATTGCAACAGATGCGGGAAATATAATGGAAGTACTATTAACTCCAAATAGAGATATCAAAGGAATAATTACAAACCACCCGATCAATGAACCCGCTAACATAAATCCAGCAATTCTTTTTCCAATAATAAACCCAACTCCTAAAACAGCTGGTAGTGCATCTAGACCTATTAATGTAGAAAATGGTTGATCCATATGGAATTCTAATTTTGATGAAAAAACTCTCAATCCATCTGTTAATAACTTATATATTGCACCAAATCCTATGCCTGCAAAGGTTGCTTTTGCTTTTTCTCCTCCCTCTTCACCTGCTAAGAGTACATTCGCACAAGCTGTACCTTCTGGATAAGGTAAATGTCCATGTTCTTTCACAATAAATGCTTTTCTTAAAGGAATCATAAACATAATTCCCAAAATTCCACCAAACAAGGAAATTAATATTACAAACTTAACACTTGGAGTATTGACTCCAGCTGAATTTGCCCATAAAAACATGGCAGGAATTGTAAACACTACTCCTGCAGCCAATGATTCTCCGGCTGATCCAATGGTTTGGACCATATTACTCTCCAGTATTGAATCTCTTTTCATAATTACCCTTGTTACACTCATTGCTACAACTGCTGCTGGTATAGAAGCGCTTATTGTCATACCTACCTTTAGCCCTAAATATGCATTTACTACACCAAATACTATTGCTAACACAATTCCTGAAAGGATTGATGTAACAGTCAATTCAGGAAGGTTCTTATCTGCAGCTATAAATGGCTTAAAAACTTTATCATGATCAGCCATTATGTCATCTCCCTACATTTTGTTCAAAAACTCGTTATTAGAGTCACTTATTTTATTATATACTACTTCTTTTAGGGTTACAATTTAATTCTTTTTTGAATCTCTTTCTAAATTGAGATATAATATTGTCAATAGAGAGTAGGTGATATAATGACTACAAAGAATAAAATTCTAATGGCTTCACTAAAATTTTTTTTAGTCCAAGGATATGAAAACACAACATTAAGTATGATTGCAGATGCAGTAGACATAAAAAAGCCTTCCATTTATTATCATTTCAAATCAAAAGAAGGGTTATTATTCAATAGTATTTATTTTATATTAGACAATTTAGAAGAACAAATCACACATTCAATAACCTTATCAGATACACCTAAAGATCAACTATCATCCTTTTTTGAATGTATTTTAGATTTTAATTCTAAACTTTCTTTAATGATTGGTAATGATTTCAATGAACCTATTAACTTTATTACCATTTTTCAACTTTATTCAAATAGATTCAGTGAACTTTCTGAAAGAATCAATCAATACTACGCTAAAATCAGTAACATCCTAAAAGATATTATTCATAAGGGTCAAAAAGAAAATCTTATCAGAGATTCCCTCAATGAAGAAATGGCTGTAATAGATATTATTTCAAGAATAGAAGGACTTATCGCCCTTTCATCTATCTATAAATCTATCGATCTAAATAGCATTAGAAGCCAACTCTATGAAAATTTGTGGGCCAGTCTCTCAGTTGAAAGTGATCGGCCTAAAAATAGAAAATTTTTTAATTATAGCCCTATTAGCTTAGGTCGAAAATGGTAAAATAAAGGACAGATTTTAATCTGTCCTTCATTTTACTTAAAATTTAAATCTATTTACATTCTTCATAAGCATTTTTGACAATTCTTTCGTTTTTTGCGCATGTTCATTCATTTCTTCTACAGAAGCTGCTTGTTCCTCTGTACTAGCAGAAACTTCTTCTGATGTGGCAGAAGCTTCTTCTGTTATAGCTGCAATATTCCCTATAGCTTCAATAATTTCATTTTTATGCTCTTCTATTTTTTGTGTATTTTCTCTTACCCCATCTAATTTATTCACTAAAATCACTAATGACTCTGCTGTCTTGCTAAAAATTTCTTCTGTCTTTTGGATAGATTCATTTTGTTCCCTTTGTGTATATTTCACATCTTCCATAGCAGATACAGCATTTTTTGATTTGTTTTGAATATTATCAATCATTTCTTTTATATCATTGGTAGCTTCCGATGTTTGTTCAGCTAATTTTCTAATTTCATCAGCTACAACAGCAAATCCTCTTCCAGCATCTCCTGCTCTTGCAGCTTCTATAGAAGCATTTAAAGCTAAAAGATTTGTCTGATTTGCAATATTATCAATCAGAGTAATGATGGTTTCTGTATTATTAGCATATTCATTTACCTGCTCTATAATTTCATTAATCTCTACAGCCTTTTCTGTGGTTCTTTCTGTCTTTTGGTTTAAAATCCCCATAATCTTTAATCCTTGTTCACTCAATTCATTGGAATCATTAGATAAATCAAATACTTCTCCAACAAGTTTAACCGTTTCTTGAATATTTTCTCCTAAATCATTTGTTTTAAAAGTCACTTGTTCTGCATCCTTTGCTTGTTCTGAAGAACTGATAGCAACCTGTTCAATTGCTTTAGCAATCTCATCTGTTGCTTGAGCAGATTGATCTACTATTTCAGCTAAACTTTCTGCTCTTTCATATACGGTATCAGAAGATGCTTTTACATTTTGCATCAGCTCTTTTATATTTTCCATCATATGATTATAGCTATTTGAAAGCTGTCCAAACTCATCTTTACTTTCAATATCTGATCCAGCCGTTAAATCTCCAGCTTCTGCCTTTTTCATAAGTTCCATGATTTTTTGGATAGATTTATTAATATTCTTTGTAATCCCTATAATCATCATAATAGAAATAAGTACAATCATTCCTATTAAAATTATATTTATAGTAAGATGCTGATTATAATCTTCTAATATTTTATTCTTTGGAACCAATGTTAAAATAGACCACGCTGTTTGTAAACTTTCAAAGTATAATGGTTCATAAGTAATTAAAGTTTCTTCATTTATTTCCTTTATATTTGTAAAATAGGAATCCCCTTTATTGTTTCTTATATTTTCTATGATTTTTCCACTAAAAAAACCTTCATCCATAAGATTTTTCATAATCATCTCTTGATCTAATCCACTAGCAATACAAGTACCTCCATCAGATACAAGCATCCCTATTCCATCTAAATGATTAATACTTTCTATCCCTGTAATTCTATCTTGTAAATAATCTAAACCAATATCAGCTGTTACAACTCCTAAAAACTCTCCATTTTTACTAATTACTGGATAAGCTATAGTAGTCATCAATACATCTTTTCCATTCACTGGATATATGTAGGGTTCTGTTAAAATAGGCTTCTTACTTTTCTTTGGTACTAAATACCAATCTCCATCCCCTTCCACGTCATATCCAACTAAAGGCTCTACGCCTATTTTCCCATTTTCATTCTTATATACATAAGGAAGGAATCTTCCATCACCATTACTTCCTAATTCTTCTCTATTTGTATATTCTAAATCCTTTTGATCAAAAGCATTAGGCTCCCACCCAGATCCATGAGCAATAATATTTTCATTGGTATCAAGACTTTTCCCTAGCATCTCAATAGCGACTTCTCTACTTAACTCCCCTTTTTCAGCAAGAATTCCCATCGTGTTAGCTAAATTCTCTACAGATTTTTCTACAAGTTTTATTTCTTTTAATACTTTTTCAGACTCTTTCTTAGAAGTTTCTACTACCATACTACTTGTTTTTGTCAAACTTGTCTGCTTCAGATCATTTAAAATATAAAAAACCATCACAGTAGATAAACAAAGGATTATACCTGCTAATAATGTAATCTTCATCCCTGTTTTTAAATCTTTAAATTTTTTCATCAATCTCATCCTTCCTTACAAGTTAATGCTACTCTAGCATGATGTATTTATACCCACACGTATCTATTTCTATCATTTTCGACATATTTTTTATGTTTCCTTCTGCTATTTTTTGTGAATTTTATCCAATTTCCTTTTCCCATGTTTTTTGAGTATATGCTTTTTTTATTTATAGCTATCCACCCTAACCATTTAAAACATACATTCTTTTATCATTTCAATAGATTAAGCTAAAATGATTTTATAGTATATTTTTTGTTTTGATATTGTTTATTTATATACATTAAGACTTTATCAAATATTTGTCAATTTATTTACAAAAAAGAACCCTCCTCTGAGAGCTCCTAAAAAATATTTACAACCTATTTGATTTAGCAATTTTATAATAAAAAATAAGATAGACATTTCTATATCACTCATTATATTTACACAAAACAGCTTTAATAGCTAAATAATCTACTTCCTTTGGGAGAACTTCTTTAATAGGTTTTAATTTTTCTGCTCCTATTTTTTTGATGGTTTTGATAATAAGAGATTCATACTCTTTCGGAATAAAATCATCTAAGTCCACATCAAATCCTTCTGTTGCACATCGTATAATATGGTTTTGAATGGTAAAGGGTGTCATTTCTCTGATCAATGCAATTTCCTTTAATGATTTCCCTTCTTTGTACAGGTTTAAAGTAACTATATGACTAGGTATTTTTTCTTCTTTTGATTCCTTTACTATTTTATGATCAAGTATTTTTACCTCCTTGATTTGATTCTCTTGTACATATTTTTTTATGGTATTTAAAAATTCATCTCCATATCTCTTAAACTTTTCCTCTCCAACCCCTTTAATATTAAGCATTGCTTCTTTGTCTATTGGATAAGCTTCACTCATTTGTCGAAGAGTACTATCTGCAAAAACAATATAAGGTGGTACCTTCTCTCTTGTTGAA
The DNA here is from genome assembly GCF_019884785.1 of Crassaminicella profunda. Taxonomy (GTDB): domain Bacteria; phylum Bacillota; class Clostridia; order Peptostreptococcales; family Thermotaleaceae; genus Crassaminicella; species Crassaminicella profunda. The sequence continues at coordinate 268,679 of NZ_CP082326.1, read as the reverse complement.
ATTTCCTTTCGTATTTTACGTAAAACTCCAAATAAAGAAGAATCTGTCACTGCTTTTTCTTTTATTTTTGGTATCTTTTGTAATACTCTTTCTCTATTTTTCAATACATCTATAGATTTCTTTGCTAATCTTACCATAGGATATTGTCCCTCCGTAAGATAAAGATACCTTTCTGCTATCAATATATTTGTCATATCTTTAATTTCTTTTTCCGTATATTCTTTCATAATTCCATAGGTAGATAACCGATCAAACCCAAAGCTTAAGACCTTTTTATTTTTAGAACCTTTTAAAACCTGTGCCACCAAAGAAGTTCCATACTTTTCCTTCATCCGATAGATACAAGAAAAAATCTTTTGTGCTTCTATAGTTATGTCTGTAAGTTCACTATCATCCTTACAATTACTACAATTTTCACAATTATTGCCTATATTTTCTTCTCCAAAATATGCTAGTATGTATTTTCTTAAACATTTTGTCGTATAACAATAATCCACCATCTCTTGAAGTTTTCTATACTCATTCCTTTTTCTTTCTAATGATAAAGGATTTTGCTCTAGTAAAAATTTCTGAAGTAAGACATCCTGAGCTCCAAACAATAAAATACATTCACTATGTTCCCCATCTCTACCTGCACGCCCTGCTTCCTGATAATAAGCTTCCATGTTTTTAGGGATATTATGATGAATGACATATCTTACGTTTGATTTATCAATTCCCATACCAAAAGCATTGGTAGCTACCATAATATGAAGATCATCATATATAAAGCTTTCTTGGCTTTTCTTTCTCTCATCACTATCAAGTCCTGCATGATATTTCCCCACAGCATACCCTTTTTTTCTTAAATTTTCATAGATATGTTCTACTTCTTTTCTTGTAGCTGCATAAATAATTCCTACTTCATCCTTATTTTCTTTTATATAATCAAGGATAAAATCTTCTTTGTTCATTCCTCTCCTAACAGAAAAAAATAAATTTTCACGATCAAAACCTGTCACATAGACATTTGGATTTTCAAAAGATAAAAGCTTTACAACATCCTCTTTCACTTCTTTTGTAGCTGTTGCAGTAAAAGCTGAAACAATAGGTCTATTGGGTAAGGTTTTAATAAGCGGTGCAATAGCCCCATAGCTTGGCCTAAAATCATGTCCCCACTGTGATACACAATGTGCTTCATCTACTGCTACTAAAGATATATGAAGACTCTTTAACAAATGACAAAAGTTTTCTGATTCCAATCTTTCCGGTGCAACATACAAAAGCTTATATAGGCCATTTTTAGCATGATCTATACGCTCTCTTACTTCTATTGCTGTTAATGAACTATTAATGTAGGTGCTGGGTATTCCTATATTTTCTAGTGCATCTACTTGATCCTTCATAAGAGAAATCAAAGGAGAAATAACAAGGGTTAATCCCTCTAATAAAAGAGCTGGTATTTGAAAACAAATAGACTTTCCTGCCCCAGTAGGCATAATCGCAAAGGTATCATTTCCTTTTAATATGCTCTTAATAATTTTTTCTTGTCCTGATCTAAAGGTTTCATATCCATAATATTTTTTTAATATCTTTTGTGCTTGTAGCATTATACTACCTCCAACCTTCCTACTAATGAATATTTATAGTATATCATTTATCTTTTAATTTATTACTTCAAGTTATGTATAATATAATTATAATATGATTTCATTTAAACTATTATTTTCATGGAGGTTCTATATGAAAAAATTACTCATTATTAGTTTAGGTCAAGTTACAGGATCTAATATCGCTAAACAATTAAATGATTTAATAGGAGATTTTGTTACTATTAAGTCCATACGAGTAACACAAATAGATGATTCAGCTATGGATTGTGACCTTATATTATTTACAAGTGATGTTGTGCAATCCGTTTGTATAAACAAAATAAATAAAGATATAGATTGTATCATAGCCAAGAGAGTCATTAATCATAAAAATATAGAAAGAATCATCTCTCTGCCTTATGATACAGAAGTTTTGCTTGTAAACGATGCTCAGAATTCTACTTTTGAAGCCATTCGACAACTTGAAGAAATTGGCGTTGATTATCTTAAATACTATCCAGTCTATCCTGGATATGAAAGCTATCCTAAAATCCCTATTGCTATCACTCCAGGAGAAACCCAGCTAATCCCAGATTTTGTTGAAGAAATCATGGATATAGGAACTAGAATACTAGATATCAGTACCATTTATGAAATTATATTAAGGCTTGATTTAAAAAAGTTTATCAACGAAAGCTTAACTACAAGGTATATAAAAGATATCGTTGAAATTTCTAAATCTATTGATGTAAATAGAAAAAAAATCAGACAATCAGAAAAACTTCTTCAAACCATTCTCAACACAGTAGAATCTGGAGTGGCTTATGTAAATGGATTAGGCAAGATCATAAGAGTGAATAAACAATTTGAAAATATATTGGGTGAAAATGAAAAGAATCTACTTCTAAAAGATATCTCTTCATTTTTACCTCATATAGATCTCAACGCATCCAACAATGCTATTATTACAAATATAAAAGAAAAAGAAGTATTGATCACCATTGAGCATATCTTCTTCAAAGACGATTTTGGATACGTTATTACTGTAGAATATACAGAAAAAATATCAAAGCTTGATCATAAAATCAGAAGAAATTATGTAAGTAAATTTACAACCAAGCTTTATACCTTTGATGACTATATTACCACCAATAAAGAAGTTAAAATGCTATTAAAAAGAGCAACCAAATTTTCAAAGACAGATGCTACTATTTTAATACAAGGAGAAAATGGAACAGGAAAAGAAATCATTGCCCAAGGAATCCATATGCATTCCTATAGAAACAAAAATGTTTTTATTCCTGTAAATATTGCAGCCATCACACCAAATTTACTTGAAAGTGAACTATTTGGATATGAAGAAGGGGCTTTTACAGGAGCTAAAAAAGGAGGAAAAGCTGGTCTTTTTGAAATCGCCAATGAAGGAACTATATTTATAGATGAGATTGGAGATGCTCCCTTGGATTTTCAAATAAAATTATTACGGGTTTTGCAAGAAAAGAGAATCAGAAGGGTTGGAGCAGTAGAAGAAATCCCTATCAATGTAAGAGTAATAGCCGCTACAAATAAAAACTTATTAGATCTTATAGATAAAGGTACATTTAGAGAAGATTTGTTCTTTAGACTGAATATCCTTCCCTTAAAAACAATTCCCTTAAGGAGAAGAAAAAAAGATATTCCTCACCTCTTAAAATATTTTATCAACATACATTTTAACAAAGAATACATTAAACCATTGCGTAATCTATTTGAAGAAGAAACCGTTGAATTTTTGAAAAATTATAAATGGCGAGGAAATGTAAGAGAACTTATGAACTTAGTAGAGTATCTATCTTTTATATATGAAGAAAAAAAATTTCAACTATCAGATTTACCCTATTATATGCTTGAACATATAGATCAAGAAGAAAAAATACATTTAGATCATCATGAACTCTGGGTTCTTGCAAATATTGATGAAAACGAAGGTATTGGACGAGGAAAACTAAGAATTCTAGCTGAAGCAGAAAAAATAGATTTAGGCGAAGGAAAAATAAGGAGAATCCTTAAAAATTTAAGACTAAAGCAGTTAATTGAAATAAGAGGAAATAAAAAAGGCTGTTGTATCACCAAAAAAGGAATTTCCATTTTAGAAAAACTAAAATAAACTTGGATAGATTTATCCTATGAATGGATAATAAAAACCTAAAAAAAGGTTTTTATTTTTTTACTCCTATTATTTTTTAAAAATAAATTGAATTTTATTTTTACTGGTAGAAATGAAGGAAACTTCTGAAAAATAAGGATTTTCACTTTAGTACTTTAAATCATTTCTCTTTTTTTAATCATATAATTGCAAAAGTTGGTATAAAACTTGCTTTATATATTCTCAATAAAAAAAGGAGGCGATATTTAATATGAAAGAAAGAAGTAAAAAGAAGCCTACACTGGTTCAGGCACTCATTCCTATTATTTTTATGATTTTAGCATTAGCAATTGGTTATGGGCATTTTAAATTTAGAACGGAACCACTGCTGATCCTTTCCGCTTTTGTTGCTGGAACAATCGCTATGGGATTAGGTTATACTTGGAAAGAAATGCAAGCAGCCATTATTGAAAAAATTGCACAAGCTCTTCCTGCAACACTTATTTTATGGAGTGTTGGATTCTTAATTGGTGCTTGGATGTTCAGTGGAACAGTACCTATGATTATTTATTATGGAGTTCAAATTGTAAACCCTAAATTTTTATTAGTTACAGCTTTTATCATTACAGCTGTAGTATCTACCGTTACAGGAACTTCATGGGGTTCAGCTGGAACTATAGGGGTTGCCCTTATGGGGATTGCAGGAGGACTTGGCGTTTCACTACCTGCTACAGCAGGAGCTATCGTCGCTGGTGCATATTTTGGAGATAAAATCTCTCCTTTATCAGACACTACAAATCTTGCGCCTATCGCTGCTGGTAGTGAACTTTACGAACACATCAAACACATGCTATACACAACTATACCTGCTACAATCGTGTCTTTAATCGTTTATTTCATCGTAGGACTCAAAGCATCTGGAAATGTGAATACACCTGAAACAGTAGGTGTCATGCTGAATCAATTAGATGCTATGTTTGATTGGAATATATTACTCATTTTACCTGTATTCCTTATCATTACAGGGTCTGTTAGAAAGTGGCCAACCATCCCTACTATGCTTGGAACAAGTCTTTTTTCTGTAGCTTTAGGTGTATTTGTTCAAGGATTTACTTTCCAAGATGGTTTCACTTCCCTTGTAAAAGGTTTTAATGTAACCATGACAGGTTTCGAAGGAGAAGCTATTTGGGAAGTAACTAGACTGATTAACCGTGGTGGCGTGGTTTCTGTTACTGGAACTACTGTACTTATTTTCTGTGCTATGGGATTCGCTGGAATCGTCAGCAGATCAGGTATGTTAGATATGGTTCTTCAAGCCATCATGTCAAAGGTAAAATCAACTGCTGGTATTGTTCTTTCTACAATCGCTTCATGTTTCACAGTAGCTTTTGTTACAGGAAGTTCTTATTTATCTATATTACTTCCAGGAGAATTATTTAAAGATGTTTTTGTTCAAAAGAATCTACATCCTAAAAATCTTTCAAGAACATTAGAAGACTCAGGAACCGTTTTAGTTCCACTTATACCTTGGTCAGCAGCAGGAGCCTATATGGCAGCTACTTTAGGAGTCCCAACTTTAGAGTATCTTCCTTGGGCGGTCCTTAACTACATGGGAATTGTATTTGCAATTATCCTTGCTTTAACAGGTATAGGCATTGCACCACTTGATCCTAATAAAAAAAATAATTAAAAAATATCATAAAAGGGGTAGACTTACATGTTATTAATAAAAAATGTTGAGATTTACGACCCAAAATACTTAGGGAAAAAAGATGTATTCATCGGTGGAGGAAAAATTTTATTAATAGAAGATGAAATTATTCTAAACAATGAAAAAGTAAAAATCATTGATGGTACAGGTAAAAAAATGGTACCAGGTTTTATCGATCAACATGTGCATATTACAGGTGGAGGTGGAGAAGGCAGCTTTAAAACAAGAGTTCCTGAAATCACTCTATCTAAACTTACAAAGGCAGGTATTACTACAGTAGTAGGTCTTTTAGGTACAGATGCTACTACAAGATGTGTTGAAAATGTTTTGGCAAAAGCTAAAGCTTTAAAAGAAGAAGGGATCACTGCCTTTATTCATACAGGTTCTTATGAGTATCCTACTAAAACTATTACTGGCTCTATTAAGAAGGATATTGTATTTATTGATGAAGTCATTGGCGTAAAGATCGCCCTTTCAGATCATCGGTCATCCAATATTAATGAACATGAACTTACTAAAGTAGCCTCTGATGTAAGAGTTTCAGGGATGATGTCAGGAAAATGTGGCATATTGGTCGTTCATATGGGGGATGGTCATAAAGGATTAGAACCTATCATGAATGTAGTTGAAAATACAGAAGTACCTATAAAGATTATCCGACCCACACACGTGAATAGAAATGAAAAATTATTAATGGAAGGTTTTGAATTTGCAAAAAAAGGTGGCATCATTGATTTAACCTGTGGCATCTATGAACATCTAGCACCTGGTAATGTTATTTTAAAAGCTAAAGAAGAAAATGTCCCTATAGAAAATATCACCATGAGTTCTGATGGATATGGTAGCTGGTCAAACTATGATGAGTTTGGAAATTTAACCCAAATTGGAGCATCTGAAGTAAATAGTATCTTCCATGAATTTAAAAAGATGGTTAACACACTAAACTTCAGTATTGAAGAAGCCCTTACTTACCTTACATCAAATGTTGCAAAAGCATTAAGTATTTATCCTAAAAAGGGAGTTCTTCAAGAAAATTCTGATGCAGACCTCCTGCTTCTTGATGAAAATCTAGATATTCATACGGTTATTGCAAATGGAAAAATTATGATTGATGAAAAGAAAGTCATTGTAAAAGGCACTTATGAATAGAAAAGCGACCTACACAGGTCGCTTTTCTATTCTCTGTTATTTTATATATAGTATATCTTACTATTCATTCCAAATAGCTTCTTAGGACATCCTCTCTTAAAGTTCTTCATAAACATTTACTTTAACTTTTGATATACTATTATTTATCATTAATAACCTAAATTTCAAAAACAAAGTTGAAGTTTTACATAAACTTCAACTTTAAATATAATTACCTATATAAAGTTTTCCTTTAACTTTAGCTTTAACTTTAACTTTATTCCACAAATCCATCGTAAATAGCTTGTACAGCTTTTTCAAAATCATTCGTTTCAACACCCACGATTATATTAATCTCACTAGAGCCTTGATCAATCATTCGGATATTAATATTATCTTCAGCTAAAGAAGCAAATAACTTAGCTGCAACCCCTCTTGTATATACCATTCCATGTCCAACAGTAGCAATAAGTGCCATATTTGGATACACCTCTATGGAATCAGGCTTACATTGTTCTCGTATTTCTTTTACAATTTTGTTTAACTTATTATCTAAATAGGCATCATCTATCACGATGGATATATTATCAATACCTGATGGAAGATGCTCAACAGGTACACTATTGACTTCTAAAATAGAAAGAATCCTTCTAACGAAACTAATATCTGCATTCATTCTATTTTTTTGAATAGCAATAACGGTAAAATCCTTTCTTCCTGCTATCCCTGTTATGGTATCAGAATGAATACTTTCTTTATCTCTTATAATCATGGTTCCTCTATTATCAGGTTCATTGGTATTTCTAACATTAATTGGAATTCCTGCTTCTCTAACAGGAAAAACAGCTTCTTCATGTAAAACAGTTGCACCCATGTAAGAAAGTTCTCTCAACTCTTGATAGGTGATTTTTTCAATTTGCTTTGGATTTTCTACTATACGTGGATCTGCCATCAAAAATCCAGAAACATCCGTCCAATTTTCATAAACTTTCGCCCCTACTGCCTGTGCCACAATAGAACCTGTAATATCAGAACCTCCTCTAGAAAAAGTTTTGATATCTCCATTAGCCATAGCTCCATAAAATCCTGGAATCACTGCACACTTATGTTCCATTAAACATTTTTCTACAAGTTCTTTTGTCTTCTCTGCATCTAAAGCACCAAATTCATCGAATAGAATCATATCCTTAGGATCTATAAAAGTATAATCCAATAAATTAGCTAAAATCAGTCCATTCAAATATTCTCCTCTACTGGCAGTATAATCTACCGATGCGCCTTTTGCTATTTTTTCCTTTATCTCCTCAAGATAAGGCTCTAATTCAATAGTTAAATTAAGTTCATCAACAATTCCCAAATATCGATCTCTAATCATATCAAACATTTGATCAAAAGGAACAGAATGCTGAACATGAGCATGACATAGATAAAGTAAATCTGTTATTTTATAATCTCCTCCATATCTCTTTCCAGGAGCTGATGGAACAATATAGCGCCTAGACTCATCTGCTAAGACAATATCTCTCACCTTTCTGAATTGGTTTGCATCTGCTACCGAAGATCCTCCAAATTTTGCTACTTTTATATCCATTTTTACATTTCCCCCTAATTTATAAATATCTCATGAAATTTTCATATTCAAAATTGAATATCTATCGACATTATTTGAATAAATATCAATATTATAAACTGAAAATTCTTTTAAGTCAATGTTTCTATATAAAACAATAAGCTAATAGCATTGCCATTAGCTTATTGTTTATTCAAATTTTCATCAATTACATTCCATATGTCTTCTGTCTCAAAACCTCTTCTCCAGCTTGCAATTCCTGCAAGATTATACTTGTTAATAAGATCTACTCTTGCTTTCATAGAGATTGCATCTTCTATCCATATTTTACGAACCTTATTATTTTCTACATACTCTACATAATTTTGGCCACTATTTTCATCCCATACTTTTGTAATATTCTCTTTTTTTAGGATTTCATTGATCGTTTTCATACTTGCAGACTTTGATTTTACAACCATTTTAGTTGGATCATCCTTCGATGGAGTTTCCGTCCATATTCTTGTATAAAAAGGCACTCCTAATAGTAACTTTTCTGATGGTACTTCTTCAAGTAAACCATTGATTATTTCTTCCACCCATCCAAGAGACGCTACAGATCCACTTACAGGGCTTGAACCCCAATGTTCATCATAAGCCATCAAAGCAACATAATCTACAGCTTGTCCTAAAGCAGCTCGATCATAGCATTGAGACCAATTTTCACTACCACCCTTTGCTGTCACATCCATAGAAACAACTAATCCATTCTCATGAAAAACACTACTTAATTCTCTTACAAACAAGACCAATTTTTCTTTATCCTTTAAAAAAATATTTTCAAAATCAATATTAATACCATCCATATTATTTTCTTTTATAAGCTTTAATACTTCATTGATTGCTTTTTCCCTTGCAATAGCATCTTTTAAAAATGTATTTGTTAAGTCAGGATCAAAATTATTTTTAAATAATGGCCATACCTTGTGGTCTCTATTTTTTGCCCAATCAATATAATCCTTACTGATCTTATGATTAATATTTCCTGCTGCATCTTTAAGACCTATCCATGTTGGTGATACAATATTTAATCCCTTCAATTCTCCAGTAGTGGCCTCTTTTGAAACTTTTTTGTAAACATATTCCCAAGTTAAATTAATTTTTTCATTTTCAGGCTTCCAGATAGGCTTATTTGTTACTTCTAATCCCATGCTTTCTTCTATATCTTTTACTTCTTCCTTTTGTACATATCCCACTTTTCCTCTAGGGGTTAGCACCTTTAACCAGTCTCCATCTTCCTTTAAAATATCAATTGTTTCATCTTCCTTTAATAAATCACTCTCCATAGCCCAAGTACCTTGCTCTATTCGTACATTCACATGATCCTTTGCTGCTTTTGCAGTTATTTTTTTCTCTAATTGATTTTCTAAAACAATAGATTTATCTTCTTGTGAAAATCTGATTTTTATCTTTAATAAATCTGCTAGTTGGTTAATAGGTATAAACACCTTTCCATTAATCATCTTCATAGGCGAGATATTATTTACCATCTGCTGATTCACTTTTACTTCTCTTTCTTGATAAAATCTTATGACCTTATTAGGACTTGTAATTACAGCAACTTGGTTATTTTCATCATAATCTACTAATAAGTTCAAATGATTGTTTAGAATATTTAAATCCATATAAACATTTTCATCTTCAACCTTTACAATTTCATCATAGTTTTCGTATTCAGTAATCTTTTCACTATCTTTAATAAGGATTCCTTCTTTATATTCCTTTGCTAACGAATAATGTTCTGAAAAAATAAATCCAAGTAACAGAATAAAGCAACCAATCATAATATAAATATCTTTCTTTCTCAATATATCCCGCCTTTCTTAAAGTTATATTCTTTATGTAGAAAATGGAAAATATGTTATCTCATACTACTATATTCCAAGTTTTCCATTAAAGCACGTAACCTCACCCATTTAGGGTGAGGCCTTTATTTTCTATCTTTAATTATACAATACCCTTACCATCTTTTTTATTATTTTTTTATTACAAATTCATCCTTCGATCTAGTAAATATCCTGTACTCATAAATAATAAACTAATCATACACATACTTATCATAAAATATTCGTTACTAATAGAATCTACAGCACATCCGTTAGCCGTAGTAATCTGTACTGAATAGGCGGTAGCACGATCTGCTAAATCTACTAATTTCCCTAGTATTTCACCTATAATAATAAAGCACACAAAAGATAATAATTTTCCATATTTAAAAACAGAAAATAAACTCTTTGCCAATACAGCTGAAAGATAAGTCATTAATAAAAATATGATATATCCTAATAAACAAGCTAGAAAAAACTTAAAAATCATAATAATCGCTTCGCTAGGGATATTCGCATCAATTTGCCACTCAGGAATTTTTCTTGAAAGGATTTTATAATCTATAAATGTTATTAATATCCCATATAATGAAAGTCCTAAACATTCTGCTATTACAGTGATGATTTTTCCTCCTAAAATTTTATATCCACTTAAAGGTGTAGTAAATAGTAAATAGCCTGTTTCTTTGAATAAACTATTATACATTCTACCTATATGGTCTACCATCAAAACAATTCCTGCTACAAAAATAACTATTGATGTAATTCCAAACACTCTAGGGTCAATATTTGTAGTTGAATTTGTTACAATATAAAAGTTAAGTAATGTTAATAAGATTATTCCTCCTAAGAAAAATTTCCAACGACTCATCCATTCATACTTCATTAATTTAAGCATCTTGATATACCTCCCTATACAATTCATCAATAGACATTCCCTTTTGAATTCTAAAATCTTCTGCATTTCCTGCTAATGCCACATTTCCCTTATCTATAAAGATCACTTCATCTAAAATTCTCTCCAATTCCTTCACTAAATGACTTGAAATAATCAATGTTTTTTCTTCGTCACAAGCATTTAAAATAGTCTCCATAATTTTTTCTCGAGATACTGGATCTATCCCATTCAATGGTTCATCTAAAATATATAATTTTGCATCCCTTGAAAGAACCAAGCTAAGCTTCAATCTTCCAAGCATTCCAGTAGACAAAGCTCCTACCTTTTGATCTTCATTTAGTCCCATAAAAGTAATGATTTCTTTTGCCTTTTCTTGATGAAAATCTTCAAACATATCATCAAAATACTTTATACATACTTTTATTTTCATCCATTTAGGAAGATGGTTACTTGTTGGCATATAAGAAATCATTTTCTTTGTTTCTGTGCCTATTCTCTTTTCCATCATATAAATTTCTCCACTAGTTGGCTGAAGTAGCCCTGCTATCATTTTCATCAAGGTTGTTTTTCCACTACCATTCGGTCCTAACAATCCGTATATTTTTCCTGTTTCTATAGTTATATTCAAACCATCTAAAGCTTTTTTCGTAATATATTTTTTCGTCACATTTTTCACTTCTAAAAGTTCCATTTCTACTCCTCCTTCATATATTCATTGATACTTTTTACAATTCCTTTATTTTCATAGCCTAACTCTTTCATTCCTTCTACAAAACTTTTAATCAATCCCTTTGCCATATCATCCTTTATTTTACTAATCATTTCCTCATCCTCCGTAACAAAAGATCCCTTTCCTCTTTGAGTAGATGTAATTCCTTCTCGCTCTAGTTCTTGATATACTCGCTGGATAGTATTCACATTTACCTTCAATTCACTTGCCATACTTCTTACAGAAGGAAGCTTTTCACCTTTTTTTAACTTTCCTAAGGTAATTTCTTTTTTTATTTTTTCAATGATTTGTAGATAAATAGGTATTCTTGTATCAAAATCCATTCACTCACCTCTTTTGTATTACTGTTATAGTTAAATAGTACACTATTGTTTTATGATTGTCAATCTTACTTTTTAAATATATTCTATCTTATCTATTTCTATAGTCATTAAAAAAGGTGGTCTAAGTATTTTCTTAGACCACCTTTTTTTCTTAACTATATCTATTTTTCTGGTTCTGTCACTTCTATACTCGGTACTTCTGGTTTTTTATCTTCTGATTCTGTCACTTCTATACTTGGTATTTCTGGTTTTTTATCTTCTGATTCTGTCACTTCTATACTCGGTACTTCTGGTTTTTTATCTTCTGGTTCTGTCACTTCTATACTCGGTGCTTCTGGTTTTTTATCTTCTGGTTCTGTCACTTCTATACTCGGTACTTCTGGTTTTTTATCTTCTGGTTCTGTCACTTCTATACTCGGTGCTTCTGGTTTTTTATCTTCTGATTCTGTCACTTCTATACTCGGTACTTCTGGTTTTTTATCTTCTGATTCTGTCACTTCTATACTCGGTACTTCTGGTTTTTCTTTTTCTGGTTCTGTTACCACTACTCCTGGTACTGGTAATTTATCTTCTTCCTCTGCTGGTGGTGTTATGACTATACCTGGTTCTTTTTTAGCTAGAGTAATTTTATAACTTCTTGTACTTTCATCCTCTGCAACTACTAATAATTGATCTTCATTTTGCATCTTCTCTTCTGTACCTTTAGCATTACCATACTCATTCATATCTGCATCTTTACTAAATACATATAGCTTTTGTTTTTCATGCCCTTTAGTAATATTTCCTAAGAACTCTCCTACACTTGTATTTGTATCTAATTTCACACCACTAAAGACACTCCATCCTATTTGGTACCCAACTACTGGGTTTGTTACTACTCTATAAGCACTAGATCTGATATCTAATGTATCATCCTTCTCTACTACTGGTTTTGCCTTTTCAACAGTAATTGAATATTTAGCTGTAGTCACACCATCTGCTGCTATTACAATTAATCGATCCCATTCTTCAAGATGATCACTATCTGCTTTTTTATTACTAATATCTTTTCCTAAACCAACTACATATAGCTTTTGTGCTTCATCTTCTTTTTTGATATGACTTAAGAATTCTCCTACAGTCATATTTGTATCAATTTTTGTATCTCTACTATTAATACTTCTAAATGCTTGATTGATCATATAATGATTTTCTACATTAATATTGGTATTTGTAGGATCTACCATTTTTTCTTTTACTATAATATGATAGATTTTTTTATGTTCTCCATCTGCTGCTATAACTAACAATTGATCTCCTACTGCTAAATGATCTGTATTATTTTTCGCTTCACTTATGTTAGATATATCTGAATCTTGACTAAATACATATAGCTTTTGATTTTTATCATCTTTTATGATTTTCACCAAAAATTCTGATACCGTCTTATTTGTATCAATAGCTGTCATCATACTAGCAATATTGCCATTTTTATTGATCATATAATCAATACTAGCCTTAATTGTAGTGGAAGTTTCCTTGTTTACATATTTGTTAACAAAAATTTGATAGAATGCTGCTGTACCATCCTCAGCTCTAACTAAAAGTTTGTCTCCCTTAGCTAAGCAATCTTCTAACTCTTTTTTATTTTGTAAATCATTGATTATGGTTCCACTAGGATATACTTCTAATACTTGTTCTTGGTGATCTTTTATAATATTTTTCAAGAAATCTTTTACTTTTACTTGATCTGTAATTTTTTCTTCTTGACTTAAAATAGCTTTTTGAGTCTTATTATTTATAATTTTGTATTTATCAGTTGCTGAAATAACTATACTATTTTTGATCTCTACCACTACTCCTGTAGCATTTCCTAATATTACAAAATTATCATTATAAGGATACACTTGCACATGAGATGTAGCAGATACATTCTTTTCTAAATATTCATAAGCCTCCATAAGGGTAATTAAACCATTCTTATTTTCATCTGCTAAAAATTTATTTTCATAGCCACAACCATCACATAAAGCTTTTGTAAATCTTCCTATAGCTTCTGCTTTTGATTCAAAAGAATATTCATTGGCTGCACTAGCTGTTAATACTTTGAATTCATTTCCATTTAAGAAACCTCTCTTGCTTTGTTTAAAGGTCTTAATTACTGCATCATTAAAATACTTTGGCTCATTAATTCCAGCAGATACAAACTCCTTATCAATAAAACCTCCTGAATTACAACAATCTAATATAACTACTTTTTTTCCTGGAATTTTGCTTAATTCTCTTTCAAGCTCAGATACACTAATCCAATCTGATTCCTCTGCAGATACGGTACATAAATAAGATACATTTTCTTTTCTAGCTCCATGGCCGCTATAGTAAAAATACGATACATCATTGTCCTTTGCATCTCTAAATGTATTTTGTATATCCCTAAATACATCTTTCTTTAATCGATTTTCTGTCTTTTTAATTGGATTGATTTTTGTATCTTCACCAAAAATTGAAACCTTCAATGTTTTTTCTAATTTGTTTATATCATTGTGCGGTCCTACTAAATCCATTTTATCTCCTGGATAATCTGAGTTTCCTACTAATAACGCTCTATAAACTGGTTCTCCACCTACTTTTATTTTGTATGCAGCACTAGCATCATTGATTGTTACTACCACTTTCATAGTAGCAGTTACTCTCGTATCTTCGTTTTCTATGATATCATCATTATCATTTTTAATCACAATAGTTGCTTCATTCTTTATTTCTAAAGCATCCTTTAACGCTTTTATAGTAACTTGTCCGTCTCTAACACTAATTATATTATTTTTTATTTCTTTAACAATATTATTGTCTTCTATTTCTATACTATTATTTATTACATTTTCTGTTGATTTTACTTCTATCTTATAAAGCTTATGAGTTACACCATCTTCTGCTGTAACTAATAGTGCATCTCCTTCATATAAAGTCAAATATTCCGCTTTATAGTGATTCATATTTTCTGATGGAATCTTATGATCTTGTACATCTTCTAATCCATATACTCTAAGTCTTTGTCTTTCATTATCTCTTTTTATATGCTTTAAGAAATCTTTTATGGCTATATTGGTACTAATGACTTGATCTTTAGCTTTAATAATAAATTGTCCATCTTGTTCTACAATTTCATAAGCATTTTCTTTACTTGTAATAAGTGTACTTTTACTTCTTGGAGCTTGTACCTTCTTGATAGTCACTGGCATTTTTGAACTAGATATTTCTGTTTTATGAACAGGATCTCTATATTCAACTCTAAATATTTTTGATCCCTTTTCTACATCCTTTTCTCCATCAATTTCTAATAAATCTAAATAAGATTTTTTGAGTGTAATTGTATCTAAATCATCATCAATACTATAAAATTCTTCCTTTAGTCCTCCCTTTGCAGAAACTCTATTCCAATCTATTGGGAATGGAATCACTTTTATTGCACCTACAAGGTGACTATCTTTTGCTGCTACACTTTGTCCTTTATAATCCTTTATATCTGTAATAGATATAGTTATACCCTCATCAGGTGCTTTTCCTACAGTAAAAGTATCTAATGACGTAATTTTAATAGTTGCAAAGCTTCGATTTAGAATTTTAAAAGTAATACCTGCTTCTATTTCAGTTACATGATTTTCTACATCCTCATAGTAAACATCATATTCTCCCATAGTTGGTAATTGCATGAAGCTTGAATGGGTTCTATCTAATGTATCTAAAAATTCTTTTTTGATCGTAATCATATCTGTTTCATCATCAATAATATAATTTTCTTCTTCAATGATTTTATTATATTTCTTGATTTTTATATTTCCTTGTAGCTTACTTCTTTTTGAAGGAACAATATTTCCATTTTTATCTTTAATATTGGTAATTGTAATTTTGGCCCCTTCCCTCGGTGCTTCTGTAACCACAAACTCATTTCCAAAAACTAGTTGAATACTAGCAGCACTATTATCACTAATGCTTATTTGCAGAATTCTACTTTGAATTTTACTTATTTTGTTCTTAAAATCTGTATATTCTATTCTTATTTTCCCATTTTCCTTTAATGTATCTAAGTACTCCTTTTTTAACGTAATTTCGTCTAATGAATCATCTATTTCATAATCAACGTTTTTTAGACATATTCGGCCATTATAAATTTTTATATTTTTATTTAGATTTGTTTTTTCTTTAGCTATAGATTGTTTTTCTTTATTAACTACATCTTTAATACTCACAATCATTCCTGTATCAGGTGCTGATCCTAAAGTAAAACTATCTCCTGAAACAACTGTAAATATAGCATTGCTTGCATCTAATGATTTGATATTTTTAATGATTAATTTCCCTTTTACTTCTGCATTATTTAATAAATTTGCATGAGGTAAATCAATAATCAAATCTCCTTCTACAACTAACCCTTTAGCGAGTTCTACTCTTCCTTGACCTTCTCCTGATATAATCAAACTTTTTACTGTGATTTTTTCACTTGAATGTTCTGGGTCACGTCCATAAACAACGTCTCCATCTTTGTCTTTAACAATTACAAGACTATTTTTTATAGGAACTCTGCTTTCATATTTATTGATATATTCTGCTGGATTTTCAAAATTATACTCCCTATTAATATAAATTTCTGTAGAATCCATTACACCTTTTAATGAATCATTCTCTTCTTTTGTAGCTATTGTGTTCGTATTCTTCAATTCATTAATAATATTTTCCTTCGTATTAAACCACTTATTATTTAATTGTAATCCGTAATTCTTATCTATGTAGTCTAATGCAATAGCATTTTCAAACAAGTTTACTTCAATTAACGTAGGGTCATTCCAAGAAGTTTTTTTCTTAATCTTTCTTGTCCCATAAGCAGTTATTTTATTTCCACAAATATCTATGTTATTAGCACCTTTAAACTTTGATATACAGATTGCATTTTGTCCAATATTGTCAAACTGATTATTAACAATAGAAATTTTACCGGTTTCACCAGGGCATACACATATTCCATGATATGCAGTATCTTTTATTATATTATTTTCAATAGATACATCTGCATTTTCTTTTAATCGTTCAATCACTTGAATTGCACCAGCACCATTTAATGGATATTGGTTTTTGCCTCCTAAATTAAATCCTTTTATTACATTATTTTTAATTGATAACTTTCCATTTACTGGAGACATGGTATAAATTCCTCTTACAACGTATTCAGAATTTTTCCCAAAATCCAATATATTATTCTCAATAATCATATTCCCAAATCGATCTTTTCCACTTGCAATTCCTGCTATACTCTTTGTATTTTGTATGGTTGTTTTTTCTAAATTAAGAGTGATTCCTCCTACATACTTACTTTCAGTACTTAATTCTATACCAGTTGTAATACTTCCAAACTCAGGAATAGCAAATAAATACTCTCCTGCTATTATTTTATTTTCCGTATCATGATCTCCTACAATCAATCTAATCTTTTTCTTTTCTTTTCCTTCATCTTTTGTTTCTTTTTCAAGAATATTTCCTTCATTCGCACTATATAATCCTTTATTCAAATCTTGTAATTCATCTTTAGAACATTCCTTTATAGATATATTACTTTTTAAATCATCGCCAAAATAAGTCATTAATACTTTTGTTTTATCCTCAAAAGGATATACTAAAAACATTTTTTCTTTATTAACATTTTCAAAAGCCTTTTCAATAATTTTTTCTACTGATTGCTCTTCTTTTGTTTTCAGTAAAAAACAATTTAAATTACTTGAATCTATTTTTATATTTGATATTTGTATATTACTTTCTTTATCTTTATCCTCTGGTTTATTTGGTTTGTCCGTGTTGTGTGTATTGGAAGATGAATGACTTGAGCCACCTCCCCCTCCAGATGAAGGTTTTTTTACCTCTTCTTTTCTAGATTCTTTTACTTTTTTCCCATTGATTTCTGCAAAACTTATTTTCTTATCTATATCAATTTCCTTAATAGCTTGTTTAATTTTTACCCCTTCTGCTTTGATCACTGCTTTCTCAATTTTTCCTGTTTCAGATATTTTAACTTTTTTATTCAATACAATTTTTTTGATACCTGCATTTGAAGTCATCTTTATAAATGTATTATTATTTGTTTTTTCCTCTACATTTACAGCATCTACTGTGGCATCAATTTGAACCGTTTGATTATTTCTTTTTATTTCTATATCAACATTTTTAAATCCCTCACCCTTATTACTTAGATTTTCTTGTAATTTTGCACCTGATGCTAATTTTATATTTTGAATTTCTGTATTTTCTTTGGCTAAAAGACGAACCTTTCCATCCATCTTATTGACAAGTACATCCTTTAGCATTGTATTTTTTAATATAACAGAATTTTCTCCTCCACCTTCTACAACAGTCTTTCCATTTACTTTTATTCCTTCTAATGTAACATCTCCATTACCAATTCCAGCACTCAAATACAAATCTCCACGAATTTCTAAATTTTGTAGAGTAACATTAGGTGTATTTACAAGTACATTTGTATCAATGATTTCTTTTTTATCTTTTTTACCATAAACTCCTTTTTGGTCATATATTCTTTTTACAACATTATTAATAAGTGTTATAGCTTCAGCTCTTGTAATGTTTTCCTTAGGTCTTAAAGTTTTATCTTTATATCCAGAAATATATTGTTTTTTTACCATTACATTCATGGCACTTTTACCCCAAGCTGCTATTTCTTCATGATCTTTAAATTTATTTGCTTCATTTTTTTCCTCAGTATCCGCTTTTATAATTTGGCTAATCATTACGGCTGCTTCTTCTCTTTTAATATAATCTTCTGGTCTAAATATTTTTTCTGAATCTCCTTGAACATATCCTGCTAACGTAGCAATTCCTATCTGTTTATAATACCAACGATTCTTTGAAACATCTTTAAATTTTATATTTCCTTCATTTGAATATCCAAAATATTTATTGATCAATGTTATAAATTCAGCCCGAGTAATGGGATTATTCGGTCTAAAGCATTGATTATATCCAGATGCATAACCCCCATCAATAGCTTTTTGAATTCCTTCTTTTGCCCAATGACCATCTATATCTTTTATTTGTTCTCCTGTGGCTATTCCACTTAAACAATTTAAGCTCAATACCAACATAAAAATAAAGCAACATAATAAAGCTCTTTTCTTTGATTTCATAATAATCCTCCTGTTACTTAATATTTTTCACCTGATATACTATATATTTTCACTCTTTGATCTATTGATATAAAAATTACTCCTCTCTATTTATAATCATTATTCATTGATATCAATTATCATTACCGGTCGACATTTTCAATAATACCATATTTTTTCTTAGCTGAAAAGATAAATTCTACATATTTTATCAATAAATTACTTTTTTATACAAAAAACAACATCTATTTTATAGATGCTGTTTTTTACATATACCCTATCTTTTATCCCTTATATAAGTTTAATAAATACAACTTTCAAATAATTTCCCTCTCTGAATTCTTTTATCGTTCTAAAATCCTTTGGCAACCTGTATTCTTCTAAAATTTCATATCTTTTGCCCATTTCTTTAAAGGCTTTTTCAATAAACCCTTTAAACTTTTTCATATCAAAGCTAGCACAATTTGTTGATGCTACGATAGTACCATCTTCTTCTGTTATACTTATAACAGATTTTAATAAATCCTTATAATCTTTTGCAGCACTGAATCGGAATTTTTTAGATTTGGCAAAACTAGGTGGATCTAAGATGACTAAATCAAATTTTAGATTTTTCTTTTCTGCATACTTAAAATAATGAAATACATCCTCTACAATAATATCCTGTGTTTCATAATCAATACCATTTAAACTAAAATGCTCAATAGTCTTTGAAAGACTCCTATTTGCAAGATCTACACTAGTAGTTTTTTTTGCTCCGCCTAAAGCTGCAAAGATAGAAAATGCTCCTGTATAAGAAAAAGTATTTAAAACATTTTTCTCTTTTGCATACTTTTCTCTGATTTTCTTTCTTACCTCTCTTTGATCTAAAAATACGCCTACCATAGCCCCTTCATTTAGATAGATGGCAAAATTCACATCATTTTCTTTTACAACCAAAGGTTCTGGTGCTACCTCTCCCCAAACAAAGCTATCTTCGTCTATAAACTTTCCTAATCTGTCAAATCTTCTTTTCTCATATATTCCTTTACAATCAGAGAACTTTTTCAAAGTATTGATAACATAATCCTTAAAAGCATAAATCCCTTTACTATACCAATTGATTAAATAATATCCATCAAAATAATCAATGGTAAATCCTCCTATGCCATCTCCTTCTCCATTAAAAACACGAAAAGCCGTTGTGTGATGATCTAAATAAAACACTTCCCTATGCTTGATTGCTTTTAATATCTTCTTATAAAAAAATGTTTCATTTATTTTCTCTTTTTCATTTAAAGTAAGTACCCATCCAATCCCCTTATTCTGAAGACCATAATATCCCTTACCTATAAATTTATTTTTCTCATCTACCAATTGAATAATTTGACCTTCTTCTTTCAATGAATCTATCTGATATAGTGCTTCTTTTATGATGAGAGGAGATCCTGCCATATATCTTTTTAAAAACTTATTCTTAATCTTTAATCTTGTCTCTTTCATGCCATACCTTCCTTAGTAATTTATTCTTTTTTTCACATTATTATAACATATGAAAAGCATTTATAACTTAATAGCATCTATTTTTCAATAGATGCTATCAAAAATTTTTTACTCTATTTCTTCTAACCTTTTCATAATAATTTTTTCCATATTTTTAATCTTTTCTTGTGATATCTCTAATGTATCTCCCTTTGTATACAAATAAATCTTAATTTTAGGCTCTGTTCCAGACGGACGAACAGCATACCATGAACCATCATCAAAGATAAATTTTAATACATTCGATACTGGAATATCTATCAATTCTTCTTTCTCCTTTAAAAAATCAAAAGAAACTTGTTTTTGATAATCTATATATTTAGCTAATTTGCTATCCCCAATTTCCGTAGGATATGTATCTCGATAGATTTTCATCATTCGATCAATTCTATTTTTTCCTTCTATTCCCTCTAATACTAGTGATATCAGCTTCTCTTGATAATATCCATGTTTTTTATAAACTTCTTCTAATACATCCAAAAGAGTCTTTCCTTGTTTTTTATAATAAGCCGCGGCTTCGCATAATAGCATAGATGAAATAACAGCATCTTTATCTCTTACAAAAGTTCCTGCCACATATCCAATGCTTTCTTCATATCCAAATACAAAATCGTGATTTCCTGATTTTTCAAATTCATTTACAATCCCACAAATATTTTTAAATCCTGTTAAGGCTTCATAAGTTTTTACCCCATAATCTTTTGCAATAGTTTTTCCTAAATCTCCTGTCACAATAGATTTTACAATATATGAATTTTCTTTTAATGTTTTATTTTCTTCCTTTGCCTCTAGTATATATTGAATGAAAAGTGCACCCGTTTGATTGCCATTTAAGGCTATATATTCATCCTTTTCATTCTTAATCATAGCAGCTAATCGATCACAATCAGGATCTGTAGCAATCAACAAATCTGCATGAATTTTTTTACCTAAGTTCTGTGCATATTTAAAGGCTTTTACATCCTCAGGATTTGGATACCCTACTGTTGTAAAATCTGGATCTGGCTTTTCTTGTTCTGGTACAACGGTTACATTTTTAAACCCTCTTTCTTTTAAAACCCTTCTCACAGGAATATTTCCTGTTCCATTTAGAGGCGTATATACTATATTGATTTCCTTATCTATATCCTCTCTTAAACTTAATCCTTTTACTTTTTCAATATATTCATCATCCATGTCTTTTCCAATTATTTCTAAAAGCCCTTTTTGAATGGCTTCCTCCTCATCCATCTCTTTGATAATAGAAAAATCTTCTATCAGCTTGATATTTTCTGTAATGGCTGATGCAACATCTTCTAAGATTTGTGACCCTTCTTCCCAATATACTTTATATCCATTATATTCTCTAGGATTATGACTAGCAGTAATTACAATACCAGAAGCAGTACTCAACCTTCTTACTGCAAAGGAAAGCTCAGGAGTTGGACGCAAATCTTCAAATAAATAAGCCTTCACATGATTCCCTGCTAAAACTAGTGCTGCTTTTTTTGCAAATTCTTTTGAGAAATGTCTAGAATCATAAGCAATCACAACGCCACGATTCATATATGCTTTTCCCTTTTTAACAATAAAATCTGCAAGACCTTGAGTTGCGCGTGCTATAATATATACATTCATTCGATTGGTTCCTGCACCAATTTTCCCACGGAGTCCTGCAGTTCCAAATTCTAAATCTTTATAAAAGCGATCTTCAATTTCTTCGTAATTTTCTTTAATTTCTAAAAGCTCTTCTCTAATCTTTTCATCAAAATATTCATGCTTTACCCACTGATCATACTTTTTTTGATAATCCATACGATTCCCCTCCTATAAGTTTTTAACTTTATTATGAATTATTTTTAAGTAAATTTCCTTATTCTCCGGTTTAGGACATGATTCTAATGGTTTATAGCCTTCTGTTATATAACATATGCTAAAAAATAAAGGTTCTATCTTATATCCTAATCTGCATTGATCTCCCTTGAGTGCGTAACAACCATTACAATTTTCATGAAGCATTTCATATCTCCTTTTGAATGAAAGTTTTTTTATTTACGAACATACACAAAACGTCTTTTACTTTTTAATAAACATTTGTAAATTATTAATATGTTTTTGTTTTTCTTCTATTATAGATGATAATATTTTATATGCTTTTTTTTCTGTATCCTCTGCTTTTTTTACTAACCTACCTTGAATATCTATATAGAATGCAACAACCTGATTCTCAAAATCTAATGAAAATCTCAGAAATTCATCTATATCCTTAATCACAGGATTTTCAAATCTTTGTGAAAATTTATTGAACAAAAAAGAAATCTTATCATATGTATGAAAATCAATTTCGTCATCATCATTTTCAAGTTCAAGCTTCAACTTTTCATAGTAATCAATGTTTTTTTCCACACTTCTTACTAAAATATTTGCTACAATAGCAATTTTAAAGTCTTCCTCCATAACTTTACTAATATTTTTGTACATTTCATACCTTTTTTTGGCAATAATCAATGCTTTATTAATTAAATCCATCCCAGTATATGCCAATTCCCTTTCCCCTTCCGACAGTTTATAACTTTTCATTATTAATATACCATAAAATGTAATATTCAATACATTTTTACACTCTCTACATTATACATTAAAAATACCCCTTCTTTAGAAGGGGTATTCATATTAATTGATTATTTTTTTATCATAATTTTTTGTTCTTCTTGAATCCAGTTTACATCATAATCAAAACTCTCTGATATAAACCTTAATGGTACAAAAACACGATTATTTATAATCTTTGGCGCTATAGGCATTTCTACAGGCTGACTATTGATATAAGCTTTTTTTGAATCAACATATAATTGAATGGTTTGATCATTGCTAGCTAATAAAACCCCCCTTATATCTTTTTGCCATGTTGTTTGTACCCCTAAAGCTTCTAAAACACCTCTTAGAGGAATTAATGTCCTTCCTTTTTCAATAATAGGTGCTACATCTAATTTAATTTTTTCTTCAATCCCTGATTGATCAATATTTATATTTAGGCTATTGATATATATATATACGGTAGTATCTATCTTTCTTTTATTATATATATCTACCGCTCCCTCATCATCAATAAAGTATAATATTTTAGACGGATTTTTATACTCCTCAACTTCTAATTCTAAAGAAACATCCTTAAAAAAATCTATATCTTCTTTACTCTTAATATCTAAAGATATATTTCCACTATGAGTCACTTGAATATATAGAGGTATATAAAAATATACGGGTCGATCTAAATCTTTTTTCCCTCTATTGATTGTTAATGCTGCTTTTTGATCATTGAGTTTTTCTATAGAAACAATTTTAGCATCAGATACATTTTTGATAATAGTATTTTTGATACTTTCTTCTAGGTTCAGTTGTACATCATTTGCCCACTTTGAATTGCTAAGGGTTAAAATAAATGTTTGATTTTTTTGACCAAATTTTTTCCCTAAAGGTTCTTTGATCGTAATCCATACGGGATGATCTTTTCCAAAAATATGTCCAATGGATACTGTAGGTCCATTGCCAGAAACTTTTCCTATTGCAAGGGCATATTTATATGTGCCACCAGACACAGCAGTGTCTGAATCAATAGTAACCGTAACATCACCTGCATGATTTACCTTTGAATATAGAGGAATTTTAAAAACCGCTTTTTTGTTAGTAGGATAAGTCCCTCGATTAATAGTAACACCTACTTCTTTAGAAGAAAACCTTCTAATGTTCATGGTAACACCTCTACTACTCATATGAACCCCATCATATACCATATCTGCTACGCTTATATCATCATCTTCTTCAAACCATTCTGCATTCTCCAATGTAAGCTCAAACTGCTGATCCTCTCCTCCGAATTCATTAGGAGATTTTTCTTCAATCACTAATATGGGTGCATAGCTATCTTTAAAGCTCCAATCATCCTTTACATGTGGAATCCTCGTAACGTGATTATCTGATGATGCAAAAGACCAACTTCCACAAAGCATACACATAATTAAAAATACAATAAAGCCTTTCTCTACTCTATACTTCATTGAAAACACCCCTTTACCCTTTTAAGTTACTCCTACTTTTATTTTACATAAACATACCTATATTATCAATTCAATAATGCATCTTCTCTCGAGTCATTTATTTGGGGTAAATTGTTTTTTCAATCTACTATGTTTTTTATAATTTCACAAAATCATTCTATTTATTTCTCTAGTTTTTTAACTACATATACTTAAAAGTCCAATCTAATAAATCAATTGCCAACTGAGCCGTCATATCTTTTCTATCCAATAATGTATTTAGTTCTACAAAATCCATAGATTTTATCAAATTTGTTTCAGCTAAGCACTTTAAAAAAGTTTTCGTTTCCTCAATATTCATGCCTTCATCTACAGGAGTCCCTGTACCAGGAACATATTTTTCATCTATAAAATCCATATCAAAACTTAAGTGAATAGCTTCAATATTTCTATCCTTTAGCTCCTGAAAAATTTCATTTACTACGTTTTCTATCCCCTTCTTACGAATCTTCTCAACTCCATAAACTTTAAGGTTCTTTTCTTTTATTAATTTTTTTTCACCTGAATCTAAATCTCTCGCACCAATAATAAACACATTTTCTGGAGAAACTTTTTGTCCTTCAAAATAAAGATCTTTTAAATTAGTATTACCTATTCCCATGGCCTTTGCTAAAGGCATTCCATGAATATTTCCACTTTCACTAGTATCTTCTGTGTTTATATCTCCATGAGCATCCATCCAAACAACGGCAAAGTTTTTACTATTTTTACTAACCCCTGCAATACTTCCAAGACCTACAGAATGATCTCCTCCTATCACCAGTGGAAAACTTTTTGCTTTTAATGAAGAATACACCATTTGGGCAAGATTGGTATTTACTTCTTCTATAGTTTTTGAATATTTCATGTTTGCATGCTCATAATATTTATTGTATTCTTTCACTTCTGGTACATATACATCTCCAAAATCATACACTTTGTGGTTATGCTTACTTAAAACAGATACAATATGCTTCTCTCTTAATTTAGCCGGTCCAAATTCAGGTCCTCTTTTATCCGCACCATAAAAAATCGGAACACCAATCAAATTAATATCCATAAAAACTCCTCCTTATGTTTTTTATCCAAAAATAGTTAATCATATCAACTTTCTGAAACAGCGTTTCAATATCGTTTCAAAAAAATATCTATTTTCATATTTGAAACAATGTTTCTAATATGTTTTTATCATATTTCGAGAATATTTTCAATATCTTTTGAAAAATGATTATTTTTGTATAATTATCCATTTTCAGCCTACTTTTTTTTAAAAAAACCTCTCAATATTTAATTTGAGAGGTTTTAAAAAAATTATACTATTTATATCTATAAATGTGTATTTTTTATTTGTTCAGAAATTCCATCAACGGTTTTTCTTATTTCTTTTATAATATAATCCATTTCTTTAAATTTTAATCTACTTGTTGGTCCAGAAATACTAAGAGCTGCTATAATACTTTCTTCCCTATTTTTTATAGGGCAAGCTATACAAGTTAATCCGTACTCATATTCCTCATGATCATAAGAAAGTTCTTCTCTTAATATACCCTCTCTCTCTTTCATGAAATCTTCGTATTTTGTAATGGTATTAAGAGTTCTCTCTTGTACTTTATTTGTATCAAAATAGTTTTTGATTTCCTCTTCCCTCATTGTAGATAGAAAAATCTTCCCCATGGAAGAACAATGTAGGGGAGACATGGGAATTAATTTTGACACCAAAACAGAGGATTCTCCTTCCTCACTATATATGGTGATTACATTTCCTTCATGATAAATACCTAAATTAACACTTTCTCCAATAGCTTCTGCTAAATTTTTCATGAAAGGTTTAGATATGGTTTTTAAATTTAATTTTGATTTTACTTTTTCTCCATACTGAATAAAAATTAGACCTAATTCATATTTATCTGTTTTTTCATCTTTTTTAATAAAATTTTTTTGTTGCAAAGTATTTAAAATTCGATAAACAGTAGCTTTAGGCAAATCAAGTTTTTGGGATATTTCTGTAACTCCCATAGCATCCTCTGCTAAAAAAAGCTGCTGCATAATCTGTAACCCTCGTTCTACCATAGTAATAGTAGCATAACTGCTTTTTTCTTTTCCCATAAATTCACTCCTTAGCTCTATATCCATCATTCATAAAAAGCCAAAGCTCCAGCTCCTATAAGACCACAATCTTCTCTATGTGCTTTTTCTATTTTACATATTTCAATATTGGGTTTTAAAGACATACTATTAATGGTCTTCATCATTTTTTCATAAAAATAATCAAAACCATTTGAAACACCGCCACCTATACTAATTTTTTCAGGGTTATAAAGGGCAATAATATTATAAAGTCCTATACCAAGATAATATCCTTCCCTTTCGATGATTTCAAGGGCTAATGCATCCCCCTCTTTAGCTGCTTCAAATACATCTTCCGATTTTACAATATTTTCCCTTGCTATTTTTGAAATCAAGCTTTCTCTTCCTTCTGAAAGCTTTTCTCTTGCAATTCTTCCTATAGCAGTTCCTGAAGCATAGGCCTCTAAGCATCCATAATTACCGCAATTACATTTAGGACCATTCAAATCTATAATAGTATGTCCTACTTCAAAAGCATTTGAATTGCCGCCCTTTTGAAGCTTTCCATCTATAACAGCACCACCACCTACTCCTGTACTTACAGTTATATAGACAAAGTTTTTAGAACCCTTTCCAGCTCCAAATAAGAACTCTCCTAAAGTAGCAGCATTTCCATCATTTTCTAGTTTTATAGGGATATCTTTAAAATCGACTGAAAGATTTTTTACGATTTCAACATTTTTCCATCCCTTTAAATTAGAACTCTTAATAATAATTCCCTTTTCACTATCTAGAGGACCTGGTGAACCAATTCCTATCCCCTTTATATTTTCTTTTTTCAAGTTAAGTTTTTCTAATAACTCATATATAGTATCTTTTATTCTTTTTATAGCTTGCTCTGATCCCTTTTCCACAAAGGTAGGAATTTTAATATGATCTATTACTTCTCCCTCTCTTGTCATGATTCCTATATTCATCTTTGTTCCACCTAAATCGATGGCACAATAAACTTTCATCATGCATCCACCTCCATATTACTTATTATAACAATAAAGTCTACACTTCCTCCACTATATGTTTTTACTTATAAAATATATGCATTCAGCATATATTCATACAACAGTTTAAATTATTATCTATTGAATATAAACAGAATATTTTGTTATACAACAAATCGAATTTTTTTATCTTTCTTAAAATAACCCTTCTTTTTACATTCAATACAGAATAAAATATACTTTTTTAAATAGCATAGCTGCTTTATCATTTATTTTATTAAACATACATAGAACCAGCAAGAAGCTGGTTCAACTCTTTTTATTTCCCTTTTTTCTTTGTATAAATATCTACAAATACTGCAATAATCAAAATCATTCCTTTTACAATCAACTGCCAATAAGCTTGTGTATCAAGAATAGACATACCATTATCAATGGAAGCCATTACCAGTGCTCCTAAAACTGCCCCTATGATCGTTCCTTCTCCACCAAGTAAACTTGTTCCACCAATTACACAGGATGCAACAGCATCAAGTTCAAATCCATTTCCTGCATCCGTAGTAGCAGTTCCTAGTCTTGCTGTTAATAAGATCCCCGCAACGGCTGCCATAAGTCCTGAAATGATGAAAATTTGCAGTGTTCTTTTTTTAATATCAACACCTGAAAGTCTTGCGGCTTCCTTATTGCCTCCTATTGCAAATACTTGTCTACCGAACTTTGTCTTTGTTGCAACAAAGTTAAGAATCAGTGCAAGAACCATAACGATTGCAATAGGCATTGGGATTCCTTTATAAGAATTCATCACAACTACAAAGGTCATAATAATCCCTACATAAATAACCATATATAATCCTTCTAGAGCCATAGATTTTACTTCAAATCCAAATTTTATTCTACTTTGTCTTTTCTTCATAAGCATATATACAATAGCAACAGATGCAATGATTCCTACAATCCATCCAATACTAAAAGGCACATAAGCAGTTCCTAGAAAACGAAAGGCTGGATGACTAGTTGGTATAGATTGCCCACCTGAAATCCCCATGATCAAACCTCTATAAGCAAGCATTCCTCCAAGAGATGCTATAAAAGCTGGAACCCCTGCATTTACCCATGATCCTGTGAAAATTCCACAACAAACACCAAATAACATAGTAAGAATAATTGCAAGGAATGGGTGCATATTAAAATTATACATTAAAAGAGCACATACTCCTCCACTCAAACCTACAAGAGAACCTAGGGAAAGATCTATATGAAGATCCACTAATATCATAAACATTCCCATTGCAAGTATTGCTGTAACTGACATTTGTTTAAAAAGGTTTGCTAAATTCCTAGATGTTAAAAATGTTCCTGTATCATCTAAAAAGGTAAATAATAACCATATACCTACAAGGGCAATAATCATGGTATATTTTCTTATGTTAAATTCTCTTTTTTTATCTAATGCTTTAACACTCATCGCTCGTTCTCCTTCCTGTAGCAAAATACATGATTTGTTCCTGTGATGCGCCCTCAAATAACTCTCCTTTAAATTTTCCCTCATGCATTACAAGAATTCTATCTGACATCCCTATGATTTCAGGAAGTTCAGAGGAAATCATCACTACTGCAACACCCTTTTCTACAAGATTATTCATAAGATTGTAAATTTCATATTTTGCCCCTACATCAATCCCTCTAGTAGGTTCATCTAAAATGAGTACTTTTGGCTCTGTCATGAGCCATTTTCCGATAACGACCTTTTGCTGATTCCCACCAGATAAATTTTTTGCTAACTGCTCTATACTTGGTGTTTTCACCTTTAGATCTTCTACGTATTTATTAGCAAAAGACGTTTCCTTATTTTCATCTAAGACCCCACCCGTAAGAATTCTATCTAAAGACGCTAATGTTGTATTGATCATAATACTCTGTCCTAAAACCAATCCATTTCCTTTTCGGTCTTCCGTAACCAGTCCTATCCCATATTTAATGGCATCCTTTGGAGAATTGATCCGAATTTTTTCTCCTTCAAGATAAATTTCTCCTGATACATTCTTTCCATAGCATCCAAATAGTCCCATAACCAATTCTGTTCTTCCTGCACCCATAAGACCAGCTATCCCTAGTATTTCTCCTTTTTTCACTTGAAAGGATACATGATCTACTAGCTTTCTATTGCTTATTGGGTCATGAACACTAAAGTCCTTTACTTCTATAATCACTTCTTCACTCTGATGGGTTACTTTTGGATATCTATCATCTAATTCTCGTCCTACCATTTTTTGAATAATATCATCTTCATTTAATGTTTCTATTGGATGGGTTGATATGGTTTGACCATCACGTATGATAGTTACTGTATCTGATATTTCAAATATTTCTTCCAATTTATGAGTAATAATAATAAAAGTAATTCCCTTTTCTTTTAATTCTTTTATGATTCTAAAGAGAGTTGCAACCTCACTATCTGTAAGTGCAGCTGTAGGTTCGTCTAGAATAAGAACCTCCACATCCTTTGAAAGAGCTTTTGCAATTTCTACTAATTGCTGTACCCCTACTCCTAAAGTTCTTACTAGTGTATTTGTAGGGATTTTTAGACCTAATCGATCTAACAACTCTTTTGCCATATAATTTAACTGTTCATCGTCTATGGTAGTTTTTCCGTAAATGAGTGGTTCATTATTTAGATAAATATTTTCACCCACTGTCATTTGAGGAACTAAGGCTAACTCTTGATATACAATAGCGATTTTTTTCTTTTCAGAATCGGCAATACTATTAAATTTTTGAACTTCCCCCTTAAGAATAATATCTCCTTCATAAGTTCCATAAGGGTATACTCCACTTAAAACCTTCATAAGGGTTGACTTTCCCGCACCATTTTCTCCACATAATGCATGTACTTCCCCTTTTTGTACTTTGAAATTTACATTATCAAGAGCCTTCACCCCTGGGAATTCCTTTGTTATTCCCTTCATTTCTAAAATATATGGGTTCATGAAAGGGACACCTCCAAGTTTTAAATTCTTCTAAATTTATTTAGGAAAAAAGAGGTTAAGCAATTAACCTCTTTTTTTTACTATTATTGTTTTGGTCTTTCTGATTCTGAAATATTTTTGTAAACTTCATCGAATGGATGATATCCATCAGCAATGATTGTATCCATCATGTTTTCTTTGTCTACTACTACTGGCTCAAGTAGATAAGAAGGTACATCAATTTTTCCATTCTCTACAGTTGAATTGGTTTCAACGTCTTCCTTGTTTGCCATTTTTATAGCTAAATCTAATGCAGTTGCAGCAAGCTTTGGAATTGGTTTGTAAACAGTCATAGATTGCTGTCCTTCAACGATTCTCTGACAAGCTGCAAGTTCAGCGTCCTGACCAGTTACAGGTACCTTACCTGCAAGTTGTTGTTCAGCAAGAGCTGATATTGCTCCTCCACCAGTACCATCATTTGCACAAATTACAGCATCTACTTTGTTTTTGTTAGCTGTTAAAGCATTTTCCATATGTTTTTGTGCTTCTGATGGTTGCCAGTCTTTAGACATTTGCTCATATACAATATGAATATCTCCACTGTCTACAAGTGGTTTTAATACATCCATAGCACCTTTTTTGAAAAGAGTTGCATTATTATCTGTTGGGGAACCACCAATATACACATAATTTCCTTTTGGAACTAATTTTGTAATATACTCTCCTTGTAAATTACCAACCTTTTCATTGTCAAAGGATACATAAAGATCTACATCAGCATTTTTAATCAGTCTATCATATGAAAGTACTGGAATTCCTTCTGCATGTGCATTTTCAACTATTGCAGCTGCAACTTCAGCATTATGTGGTGCAACCATTAGTACATCTACCCCTTGAGAAATCATATTCTCAGCTTGAGCGATTTGTTTGTTATCGTCACCATTAGCAGCTTGGATTAATATTTTTACGCCAAGCTCTTTTGCTCTAGCTGTAAGAATATCTCTATCCTTTTGCCATCTTTCTTCCTTAAGGGTATCCATTGAAAAACCTATAACAATTTCTTTCTTTTCATTTCCATCTGTTTCAGCTGCCTTAGGCTCTTCTTTCTTTGCGCATCCTGCAAAGGCACCTATAGATAATGCTAATACACAAATAATTGCCAATGTTTTCTTGAAACCTTTAATCATTATAATTCCTCCCTTGTGAAAATGTTTTCCTTAAACTTATTATAGCTTGTTCCATCTTGAAATAGTTGTCGAAAATCTTAAAATTATAGTTCATTCAAAATCTCAAGAAAACGTTTTCTTCACTTTTTTGTGATTTACCTTGCAAAAAAGTGAAGAAACGCTATAATAGAATAAAAGTTTAGAATATTGTTGAAAAAGGAGGATGTGCATTGAAAAAATATGTCTTATTTCTTATATTTCTACTCATGATCGTTACCATTCTTCTTCGTCCACAAAGTATATACAACGCTACAAATCCTTTGTCCTATATAAAAAATAAAGATTATCACTTTATTTTCATTCCAAAAGAAGAAAATGATTATTGGGACAAAATCAGTAAAGGTATTGTTGTGTCTGCCAATGAAAATAATGTAAGTGTCAGTATTCTAAAAATCAACTATTTTAATAAAGAAAAACATCTTTCTAGGATCGATCGAGCAATAGAATCTGATTGTGATGGAATCATTTCTTATACACTCAATGATAATGACTATAAAAACTTAGTCAATAAATCTATTGAAAGAAATATTCCCTTTATTACTATAGATGGGGACGTTTTAGATAGTAAAAGAAATGCTTATATCGGAATCAATCATTATTATGCAGGAAATATGATGGCTGAAAAGCTTTTTGAAGTTTTAAATGATCATGGAGAAATTGGACTCATCATGAGCAGTGAAGAAAACACTTTAAGACTCACAGGTATCTATAATAAAGCAAATGAATATGAAAAAATAAACATCATCGATGTTTCCTATATGGATGAAAAAAAGGTAAATACCTATAAAATCATAGAAGATATGGTCATAAAAAATAAAAACATAAAAGGGATTATCTGTAATGATGAATATTCCACCTACCTAGCTGGACAAGTTCTTGTAAGACTCAATAAAGTAGGAAAGATTAAAATTATTGGTATGGGCGGTATGCAAGGAACGAAACGATTTGTGCAAAAAGGAGTTATTGAAGGTGTATTTATAAAAAATCCTTATAGTTTAGGGAATAAAGCCATCGAAAGCATAATTGACATAAAAAAAGGAAATTTTGTTGAAGATGCTGTTTTTGATGACCTACTCTATATAGACAAGGAGAATTTAGATGAAGAATAAGTTTATATCCATCAACGAAAAACTAATCGTAAGCTATCTACTGATTCTTATTCTCCTTGCCTGGGTTGCCCTTTATAGCCTCTATACCATCAATCGAATTTCTAATGAATACAACCACTTTATAGAAGATATCAGTATGTTAAACAACATAAAATCCTCTATCACCAGTAGTAAAATAGCTTTGGACAATCTTTTATTAACTAGATCTACCAATTATATTGATACCATCTATTCTTCTATTAATTCAGCATCCTTTGCTATAAAAGATTTTAAAAATGAAAATCCTCCAATAGAAGTTTTCAACGCATGTACAGACCTTCAAAAACTTTTATCTAACTATGAAAAATACTGTGAAGGTACTTTTCGGGTAGCCCTTAGCACAGCAGATGAAAGGTATATTCGAAACTACAATAATGCCTTAAAAGTATACAATTATATCCTTGAAGGTTTAGATGAAATCAATAACCATATTTATGAAAACAGATTTAAAAACTATTCCCTCATCCTTCAACACAATAGTAATTTTTCAAAAACAATATTATTCATATTTGCCTTAAGCATTTTTCTAAGTATCCTCTTTGTTTTCATATTTTCATCTAAGTTGATTAAAAATATAAAAAAAATCACTAAAAATGCCCTTGAAATTTCTAAGGGAAATTTTAAAGTAGAGAACATCCAAGTCCATAGTCAAGATGAAATTTCCATTTTATCAAATACCTTCAACCTCATGGTTGAAAAAATAAAAAACCTTATGAGAGAAGTAAAAAGAAAAACAGAACTTGAGAAAGAAGCCCAATTTTTAGCATTACAATCTCAAATTAACCCTCATTTTCTTTTTAACACCTTAAATGTAATAGCAAAAACTTCAATCCTAGAAGGAGCTGACGAAACCTGTGATTTAATAGAATCTTTATCAGATTTCCTTCGATATACCCTTAGAAATCCTTCTTCACAAGTAAAACTCTTGGACGAGATAGAATATCTTCGAGAATATATTTCTATACAAAAAACTAGATTTTCTGATCGGGTTCAATTTATAGAAAATATTGATGAAAATCTCTTAAACTACAAAATCCCACTCCTTTCCCTTCAACCTATTGTGGAAAATGCTTTTAAACATGGTCTCGAAGGAAAAGAAGAAGGCGGTAAAATTGTTTTCACACTTACAGAGAAGGGCAACTATATACTCATCAAAATAGAAGATAACGGAAAGGGCTTTTCACATGATTATCATATAAAATCAAAACCTTCTAGCAGTATCGGTCTTCATAACGTAATTGAGAGATTAAAACTATTTTACAAAAATAAAGGACTTTTATTTTTCTATAATCAATCTAGTGGCGGTGCCATGATCAAAATAATTATCCCAAAGGTGGAATAAAAATGATAAAAATATTAATTGCAGATGATGAACCTGTTGAAAGACAAGGGGTTCGTGCTATCATTACGAAAAACTTTGATGATATAGAAATTGTAGCTGAAGCAAAAAACGGAAGAGAAGCCATTGAATACGCAGAAGAATACCGGCCTGATATTATATTCTTAGATATCAAAATGCCTGGCATCGATGGTATACAAGCAGCTAGAGAAATAAGAAATAGACAAAAAGACGTTAAAATCATTATTCTTTCCGCATATGATTGTTTTTCCTATGCAAAAGAAAGCCTTTCATTAGATGTTTATGATTATCTTTTAAAACCTGTTCGCCGAAAAAAGCTTATTGCACTTCTTTCAGAAATCAAAGAAGTAATTGAAAAAGAAAAAGAAGATAGAAAAGAAAAATTAAGATTAAAAGAGAATCTTATCGGTATAAAATCCGTCATGCAAGAAAGATTTATTTCTATCATCTTAGAAGAAAATATAAAAAGAATAAAGGAAATTGTAGAGACTACTCACCTCTTAGAATTTAATTTTGAAAATTATTTTTTAATAGGTATTCATATTAAAAATATAACCAATCCTACAGATTTAAGAGAGTTATATGATACTTCCTATAAATTATTAAAAAAAAGAAATGAATGTATCTTATCTTCTTATCATCATATTCTATATATCCTTATTGAAAAATTTGATTTTGAAAAAATGGATGTAGAAGAAAATTTACAAGAAATATATTTAAATTTTAGAAGAAATAAAAATATAAACATAAACTATTCCTTTGTACAAAATCAACAAATTGAAAATCTTAAAGGGAGTATCCTTAAAGTAAGAAAAAATCTTTCCATAAAAGCAGCAAAAAATAATGATTACTCTTTAATAGAAAGATTCAAAATATGTCATGAAATCGTACATTCTAACGAAAAATATCTTGTAGAATTTGAAAAAATCATTGAAATTATTACTAAAAAAGAATTTGAAGATCACACAGCCTTCTATTTTGAAACATTGCAAATATTAAACTGTTTACAATATGGTGCTTATACAGAAAAAGAAAAAATATATTTTGAAAACAGCATACAGCTTGTAAAGGATAAAAAAAATAGTTCTATCATAAAAAAATCCATCTCCCAAGAAGTGAAAAACTACATGGATGATTACAAAAGCAAAAACAGTCAAATTATTCATGCTATTAAGGAGTATATCCTCAAAAATTATCATCTTGATCTAAAACTAGAAGATTTATCCTATCAATTTGCCATCAGCAGTTATTATCTTAGTAAATTATTCAAACAAGAAACCGGAGCTAATTTCATTGAATTTCTAACAGAAATAAGGATTGAAAAAGCAAAAAAAATGCTTCTAGATGACATTCCAATAAAAGAAATCTATAAAAAAATTGGCTATAGTGATCCTAATTATTTTAGTAGAGTATTTAAAAAAATTACAGGGGTATCTCCTAGAAATTATAAAGGGTAAAATATTAAGACCTAAGCTTAAAAGCTTAGGTCTTAATATTTTACATATTTCAATGGATTCACAAGAACTCCATTTTTCTTTACTTCAAAATGAACATGTGGTCCTGTAGTATTTCCAGTACTTCCTACTAAGGAAATGACTTGTCCTTTTGTAACTTTCTCTCCCTTTTTCACTAAAAGCTTATTGTTATGGGCATATAAAGTCTGTATGCCGTTTCCATTATTAATGATCACACAGTTTCCATAATTACCCTTCCATCCAGAAAAAATAACGATTCCTGTAGTTACTGCTTTTACAGGAGTTCCTGTTTTAGCAGCTATATCAACGCCTCTATGAGTTTTTCCCCATCTAGGCCCAAATCTAGAAGTAAGCACTCCTCTCGTTGGATTATTAAATGCTCCTGTACTTTTATCTGGTGGAGGAATTTTTGTTCCTTTTAATACAATTTCTGTTTTAGGCTTCTTGACAACTTTTTCTTCTAAAGTCTTTTTAGAGATTTCCGTACCATTATACCTTACAACCTCTGCTAATATTTCTTTTTTCCCCACTTGACCCTTTGCTTTTATTTTCTTATCTCCTTTATATAAACGGTTGGTTTCTTCAAATTTTGATTCATAAGGAATATCCTCTTCATATTTTTCTTTTTCAACTGTTGCAACAGTCAAAAGGGGCTTGGCTACAACCAAACTAATCTTTTGTTTAATCTGTAATTTTTCTGGATCTATACTAGGATTTGCTATCATTAAATCATCTACACTTAACTTGTTTTTTTCTGCAATGGTCCAAAAATTTTCCCCTTCTTGCACTTCATACAGTTCTTCTTTTTCTGTTCCTTGTGAAATGATTTTTATTGCATCTTCATAAGTCTTTAACTGATTTGTTGCTACTTTTATTTCATCAACCTTCACTTTCTCAACAAAATAAATCTTATCATATTCCTTTTTTTCATCTACATAAACTTTTTTCACTGCCTCTAGAACTTTCTTTGTATCTTCTTTTTTTGGTAGACTAGCAATGATTTTATTGTCTACTTTGATACTATAAGCCTTTACTTTAAAATCTAAAAATTTCTGTAGATTTTTTTCTAAATTTTCGGGTTTAGATAATTCTTCATCCCTTGCTTTGGTACTTTCAAATATAATTCGTTCATCAAATACAATATCTGTATTATATTTTTCTTTTAATGAAGTTTCCAACGCATCAACAATCTTATTCAAATCTTCCTTGTTTCTTACAATCCCTACTTCTTTTCCATCTATTTTAACAATATACCCAACACCATTCATATAAAAGAACACAGTAATCCCTATGATCAGTGTAGCCATAAGCAACCCTATGTATATTTTCCCATTCCCCTTTTGATTGAATCTAGAATAATATTTAGAAAACCGATCTCTAATATTCCGAGAACATTCCTCACTTTTCATTTTCCAAGCATCCCTTCTTTTCTATTATCTCTTTTTATCTGAATTGTAAATGTCTTTATCAAAACTCAACATGAAAGATTCAGATAAGGATTTCCCTACCTGAATCAATTTGTACCACCACTTATATAAATGGTTATCTCATAAGTGTAAGCTCTTGTATATGCAAAACCTAAGCTTTATAGTTCATCACTCTCATAGCATTAAATATAGCAATCAAAGCTACCCCTACATCTGCAAAAACTGCTTCCCACAAGTTCGCCATACCCGCTGCACCTAATACCATGACAATCCCTTTTATTCCTAATGAAAAAATAATATTTTGCCATACAATTTTTCTTGTTCTATTTGCAACCTGAATAGCTGCTGCCATCTTGCTAATTTCATCTGTCATGAGTACTACATCTGCAGCTTCTATAGCTGCATCAGAACCAAGTCCTCCCATAGCTACACCTATATCTGCCCTTGCAAGTACAGGTGCATCATTGATACCATCTCCAATGAATGCAATGTTTTCTTTCATGTTCTTTTGTAATGCTTCAAGCTTTTCAACCTTTTCATGGGGTAATAACTCTGCATGAACTTCATCTATTCCTATTTCTTTTGCAATAGCCTCTGCAACTTTTTTATGATCTCCCGTGAGCATAACTAATTTTTTGATCCCTAATTTTTTAAGTTTTTTAATTCCTTCCAACGAATCCTCTTTTATTTCATCTGATATGATCATAGCTCCTGCATATTTACCCTCTACTGCTATATGCACAATAGTTCCTATTTCATTTATTTCTTCATGCTCTATATGATATTTTTCCATTAGCTTTTTATTTCCTACTAATACCACTTTTCCATCTACTATTACCTTTACACCATGTCCAGATATTTCTTCATAGTCTTTCATTATTTCTTCTTTAATTTCCCCATGATAAATTTTTCGTATAGATACAGCAATTGGATGATTTGAATAATATTCAGCATAGGCCGCATAATAAATTAAATCTTCTTCTTTAAAATCTTTTACTGTGTTTATTTTAGTAACTTTAAATACACCCTTTGTAATGGTTCCTGTTTTATCAAATACAACTGCATCTACCTTATTTAAAACTTCCAAATAATTTCCGCCCTTAATAAGTATGCCATTTTTAGAAGCTCCACCAATTCCTCCAAAGAATCCAAGGGGAATAGAAATCACTAATGCACATGGGCAAGATACAACTAAGAATATAGCTGCTCTATAGATCCACTCTGTAAACGTTGCTCCCTCAACGAACAACGGTGGTATTATAGCTAGCATTAACGCTACAAATACGACAGATGGGGTATAATATCTTGCAAATCTTGTAATGAATTTTTCTGTTTGTGCTTTTTTGCTACTTGCTTTTTCAACTAATTCTAATATTTTAGATACAGTTGACTCTCCAAAAGCTTTTGTAACTTCAACAGTTAAAACACCATTCTGATTAATTGCTCCACTAAAAACTTCATCTCCAACTTGGGCTTTTCGTGGTACAGATTCTCCTGTCAGTACGGATGTATCCAACATAGATGTTCCTTCTATAACTTTTCCGTCTAATGGTATTTTTTCTCCTGGCTTTACAATAATCAATTGACCGATCATTACTTCCTCTGGAGATACTTTAAGAACACCTTTCTTCGTTTTTAAATTTGCAAAATCAGGTCGAATATCTAATAAGGCTTCTATAGACTTTCTTGAACGATTTACAGCTACACCTTCAAAAAACTCACCTACTCTAAAGAACAACATCACGGCTACAGCTTCTGGAAATTCTTTTATAGCAAAAGCACTAATCCCTGCTATAGTCATCAAGAAGTTTTCATCTAAAAATTCTCCCCTGAGAATATTTCTTATGGCTTTGAGTAAAACATCTTTACCGATTAATAAATAACTAATCACATATAATGAAAGTTCTGTAACGAAGCTAAATTTGAAAATCATAGCTGTGAAAAATAATATAGCTCCGCTAGTTAAAGTAATGATTTGTTTTTTATTCAACTCTCCATGATCATGATTGTGTTCTCCACTACTTTCATGTTCATGCTCCTCATGTCCGTGGTCATGTTCATGGGGTTCTTCACCGCAACCTTCAAGTCCATGTTCCTCATGTCCGTGGGTTTTTCCACAACAACTTTCATGTCTATGTTCCTCATGTCCATGGGTACCTCCACAACAATCTTCATACCCATGCTCTTCATGTCCGTGGTCATGTCCATGGGGTTCTCCACAGCAATCTTGGTGAATATCATGATTATTTCTCTTCTTTAGAGGCTTTTCCTTTTTACTTTTATCAATCACTTGTACATGAGGTTCTATTTTTTGTACGATTTCCTTAACTTTTTGTTTTATTTCTTCTAATTCATAAGTATCCCATTCTATTATCAATTTTTTAGTGGCAAAACTTATACTTACATGGGTAATCCCTTGGATTTTTTCTATTCTTCTTTCCATTTTTGCTGCACAATTGGCACAGCCAAGACCTTCTAATAAAAATTCTCTTTGCATCTTACGCATGCTCTCTCCCCCTTTCATCTTTATCATCGATGAATGATATGATTAAATCCTTGTTCGAATATTTTTTGAACATGCTCATCATCTAAAGAATAGTAAACCACTTTTCCTTCTTTTCTAAATTTGGCAAGTCTTTCTTTTTTTAGAATTCTCAACTGATGAGATATGGCAGATTGCTTCATTCCCAATAACGCTGCAATATCACATACACACATTTCTGCTTCAAATAAAGCACATATGATTTTGATTCTTGTACTATCTCCAAACACCTTAAAGAATTCTGCTAAATCATATAATTGCTCTTCTTCTGGCATCTTCTCTCGAACCTTTTCAATGATTTCTTCATGAATCGTATGACAACTGCAACAATCTTTATTTTTTTGTTCCATCATAATCCTCCTTATAAGTTAAATTCATCTGATTAGTATTATTTATACTGATCTTTTTACATTATAGATTACTCTTTATCTTTCAACATATGAACAATTGTTCATATATTTATATATATTATATTCCCCTTATCTCTTAAAAGTCAATATCAATTTAATAAAAATATTATAAACGTTGTTTTGTCTTTACTTGAAAATATTTCATTTACTATTTTCATAAAAAAAGTATCCCTTATTCAATACTTCCAAAGGAATACTTTATAAAAATGATCAATATTATGATTTGAGGTGTAAACATGTTTTACCATCCTAAATAATTGATAATCGTATTGCACAGCTGTACAATAGCGTTCCGATTCTTATCATAAATTCTTTCTATAATAAATTTTTTTTCTTCTTCAGATAATTCATCTATTTCTATAGCAATATCTTCTAATTTCTTTGCTATAAAATAAGCTTTTGTTTTCTCTTCTTGTATATGATCTATTGTTCCTTTATGAAACATATAACCCCTCCATAATTTGATATTTTTGTATATTATTATATTATTATACAATTGTATGCAAACTCCTGCTATTTTTTATATCACATGTAAATAACCTTACATATTTATATTATGAAGAAAGTAAAAAGGATTCCTTTGAAATCTTCTAAAAAATTTTGTTAGGAGGATGAAAATGATTCATAATATATTTGAAGGATGTAATAATAATATAACTTTTTACCTAATACTATTAGTATTATTTGAATTATTTGGAGGTGGCTTTAAAGAATTATCCCTATTTTGCAACAATACTATTTTTATCTTCATTATATTACTTTTATTTTATTTATTTGGTTAAATACTATAAATCATATTTCATGATATTATATAATAATAGATATAACACAATAAATTATAAAAAAACGTAAAAAAAATATAATTTTGCAAAACAATTGCTAAACTAATAGTAATATTTTATAATAGTTATAATAACAATAAAAAAATTCTTTATAGAATAATCTACTGAAAGGAAGTGACTCGAATGATTGCAACCCAAAGGCTTGAAAAAATAAAAGAAATACTATTAATAGAAAAAACTGTAAGTATTCACAAGCTTCGTTCCATCATGAGTGTGAGCGATGTTACCATTCGTAAAGATTTATCTGAATTAGAAAAACAAGGTTTTTTAATAAAAACTAGAGGTGGTGCAACATTAGCAGAATC
Source organism: Crassaminicella profunda (assembly GCF_019884785.1). Classification (GTDB taxonomy): domain Bacteria; phylum Bacillota; class Clostridia; order Peptostreptococcales; family Thermotaleaceae; genus Crassaminicella; species Crassaminicella profunda. The sequence continues at coordinate 227,271 of NZ_CP082326.1, read as the reverse complement.
TTCTAATGAAGAAATCACACAAGCTCCAACTATTCTCAACTACGATTTAAAAGAATATATTGCTACCATTGCTGCAAATACCATAGAAGATGGAGATAGTATATTCTTGGGTTCTGGTGCTACCTGCTATTTACTTGCTAAAAAGCTAAAGCATAAAGATGTAACGATCATTACAAACAATATTAGTGCCTTATACGAATTAACCCCTCATTTAAAACGTGTATTTTTAATTGGAGGAGAATTGGTTTATCGAGAAAATATGATCTCATCTAGTAGTGAAAAAGTAGATGATTATTTCAAAGATATTTATGTAAATAAAGCATTTACTAGTATATCAGGTATTGATTTAATGGCAGGTCTTACAGTAGACCATACCCTAAGTACCTTTGTCTATAAGCAAGTACCAAACATTACACAATGCTGGACCCTTCTTGCAGATCATATGAAATTCAATAAAATAGCACTTTTTCAGGTTGGTACTATAGCAACACCAGATCGTATTATTACCAATCAAATTGACGATGTTTATAAAAACGCATTTTTAGAAAAGGATGTAGAAGTCATTACAAAATAATCATACTTTGTAATATTTACAAAAGGGGGAACACTTAAACAAATGAATAAGAAAACAACTTTTGCCATTGTAACCATGCTCTATTGGTTTTCCTTATATACTTATGTTCCTACATTACCTTCTTATGCAGCATCCTTGGGTGCTTCTTATAAAGCCATTGGTCTTATTGTAGGCTCTTATGGTTTATCTCAAATGATTGTTCGTATCCCCTTAGGCATACTTTCTGATCATTTAAACAAACGTAAAATATTTATTCCTCTTGGACTTTTATTATCACTCTTAAGTTCTTTAGGATTTTTAATGTCGTCTTCTATTCCTTCTTTGTTTTTTTATCGAATCATGGCTGGATTATCTGCAGCTACATGGGTAATCTATACGATTTTATTTTCTAGTTATTTTCCTAAGGAAGAAGCTCCAAAAGCTATGGGGCTCATTAATTCTTTCAATTTTATAGGACAACTTTCAGCTATGTTCTTAGGAGGAGTAGTTGTAGAAAAATTTGGTGTATCTTCTGCTTTTATTTTATCTTTAGGGGCTGCTATTTTAGGCATCTTATTTAGTTTTAATATTTATGAAGAACCCAAAATTTCCAATACAACGATCACCACATCAGATTTAATAGCCGTTTCCAAAAATTCTTATTTGATGGGTATTTCTGTTTTAGCTATACTTTTTCAATTAATTAATTTTTCTACTGTTTTTGGCTTTACGCCTATTGTTGCTGAAAAAATTGGTGCTACTGATTTTCAATTAGGTTTACTTGGTACCCTTTCTATTCTTCCAGGTGTTTTCGCAGCACCACTGAGTGGTACATTTTTTACAAAGCGCTTTGGAGAAAAGAGAACGATTATAGGAGGATTTATTGTCACAGCCCTTTCTACTTTCTGCATCCCTTTAATTTCTACCGTTCCACTTTTAATGTTTAGCCAAATCATAGGTGGGTTTAGTAGAGGATTAGTCTTTCCACTATTAATGGGACTAAGTATTAAAGATATTGAAGAAAGTAAACGTGCTACAGCCATGGGATTTTTCCAAGCCATCTATGGATTTGGTATGTTTTTAGGTCCTTTCTTTACCGGAATCCTAAGTGATTTTAGTGGATTAAAATTTAGTTTTTATTTCCTAGGATTTTTAGGTCTTCTTAGTGCCACATTATCTAAAAAATTAATTAAATATTGATGATTTATAAGTGTGTCAGCTTTAAAGTGTAAATGCTTTGTTTTCTACAACTTTTCATTTTGAATCTGACACATTTTTACAATATCATAAAGGAGGTTTTATTATGTTAGTCAATCTAAACCAAATGGTAAAGGATGCTATGCATAAAGACTATATTATTGCTGGTTTTAATGTTTTTGGATACGAGGATGCTCGTGCAGTCATTGAGGCTGGAGAAAAAAAAGGCGCTCCTATTGTATTATTAACCCATAAAGCAGCAAGAGAATATATGCCCATAGAATATACGGCTTCTCTATTCAAAACAATGGCGGAGAAAGCTAGTATTCCTGTATGTCTTCAATTAGAACATGCAAAAGACTTCTTATTAATTGAAAAAGCCATAAATCTTGGTTACACCTCTGTTATGTACGATGGCTCTCAACTTCCATTAGAAGAAAATATTAAAAATACGAAAAAAGTAATCAAGCTTGCTCATTCTTTTGATGTAAGTGTTGAAGCTGAAATTGGCTCTGTAGCTTATGAGGATATTTATCAGGATAACACTTCCATTTACACATCTCCTCATGATGCTGAGCAGTTCATCAATGAAACAAAAGTAGATGCTTTAGCTATTGCTATTGGCACCGTTCATAGACAACAAAAGCAAAATGCACAAATACAATATGAACGTCTTTATGAAATTGAAAAAGTAACAAATACCCCTCTTGTTTTACATGGCTCTTCTGGGATTTCTCATGAAGATTTAAGAAAATTATCAAAAACCAATATTTCTAAGGTAAATATTGGTACAGCTCTTCGTGTTGCTTTTGGAAATGCTATAAAAGAAGAAGTCTTAAATGAAAATCATCTTTATAACCGAAAGGATTTATTCAAAAGTCCAATACAAGCAGTAAAGGAAGTTGTCATAGAAAAATTATCTGCTTTGGGCTTTTAAACTATCTCACAAAAGAGGAGGCTACATCGTGGAAAAAATAAGGATTGGTATTGTAGGTTTAGGAAAATTGGGTTGGAAACATGCTGAAAATATTGCTCATAAAATCCCTCAAGCTGAGTTAATTGCAGCCTGTAGTGCCACAACAAAGAAAGTAGAAAAAGCAAAAAAAGAATTAGGAATAAAATATGGATATACCAATTATGAAGAAATGGTTAAAAATCCTGAAGTTGATGCTATTGCCATCATTTCTCCATCAAAATATCATTACGAACATATTGAATTAGCTTTAAAAAATGGAAAACATATTTTCTGCGAAAAACCTTTAGCTCTAACCTTAGAAGAATGTGAAGAAATTGAAAAATTGGTTAAGGAATATCCTGATCTTTATTTTATGCTTGGATTCATGAGAAGATTTGACGAATCTTATGCTTATGCAAAACAAAAGATTGATGCAGGTGCTATTGGTAAGCCATTTATGGTAAGATGTTATGGACTAGACCCTATTGCTCTAGTAGATGTTGCTATTCCTTTTGCTAAAACAAGTGGCGGCCTATATTTAGATATGATGGTTCATGATATTGATTTAGCTCGTTGGTATCTTGGAGCTGAAGGAAAAACAGCTTATGCCCTTGGTGGCTGTTATGTTCGTGACGAATTTGCACAGTACAATGATGTGGATAATGGTGTAGCCCTTATTGAATTTGAAAATGGCAGTATAGGCATGTTTTATGCTGGTAGAACCTGTGCCCATGGCTATCATATAGAAACAGAAATTATAGGTACCAAAGGAAGTTTACGAATAGGTTCAACACCTGATAAAAATTTAACCTCTATTTTTAATGAACATGGTGTAGTAAAGGAATGCTGCACTAGCTTCTTAGAGCGATTTGAACAAGCTTACTTCAATGAAGTCAATTACTTTATCAATTGCTTAATCAAAAAGGAAAAGCCTTCTGTAGCAGTTTCTGATGGTGTTCTTTCTACTAAAATCGCTTATGCCTGCCAACACTCTTTAGATGAGAAATCTATTATTACTATTAAATAGCTAAAATACAAGGGTTGTTGATCCAAGTCAACAACCCTTTACTTATTTGTTTTATCGAATTTTCATTCTTATTAAAATACTAACCTACGCAGCAACTCCAAATTTAGAGAATATAGCAAATAATATTAGCATTCCTGCCATAATTCCTAAAGATGCTACTTTTGTATATTTCCAAGGAGTAATATCTACTTGCTCAGTATACTTTTGTATATATGCTGTTTCTCTTGGCTTGATTTTACCAACAGCAAGCATGATTAGTACATTGATAGGGAATAATACAGCTAATACATATAAGAAATGTACATCTCCTGCTACAAATTTAGAAATCGTATATAAAACGATATGGGAGAATAAAGATATCTTTGCTCCTAAAGCTGGAACTCTCTTTGTATAGAAACCTACCATAACAGCAGCTACGATTGGTACATTGTAGAATCCAAAGCATTCTTGTAGATAGCCAAATAATCCATCTGGTGCATAAATAATAAATGGTGCAATAAGCATAGAAATTACGGCTAAAACAATTCCAAACTTTTTACCTGTTTTTACTAACTCTTTATCCGTTGCAGATGGTTTGAAAACAGGTCTATAAATATTTAATGTAAATAATGTTACACAACTATTTAGTGCACTATTAAATGAACTTAAAATCGCTCCAAATAATACAGCTGCAAAGAATCCCATTAATGGTTTTGGTAAAACATCACTCACTAATGTAGGATATGCCATATCTGCATTTGTTAATGTATCTCCATATAAATGGAATGCAATAATTCCTGGTAATACTAAGAAGAAAGGTCCTAACAATTTTAAAAATCCTGCATAAATAACACCTTTTTGTGCTTCTTCTAGGTTTTTTGCTCCTAATGTTCTTTGTACAATAGATTGGTTTGTACACCAGTAGAATAAATTATTAACTACAATTCCTGTAAATAATGTTGGCCATGGTATTAATGGACTTTTTGCATTCGCTGCCGCAATACCATTTAATTTTTCAGGGTGTACAGTTAATAATGTATTGAGTCCCTCTGAAAAGCTTCCATCCCCTAACGCAATTAATGCGAATATAGGAACTAATAATCCTCCAACTAATAATCCTACCCCATTGATTGTATCAGAAACTGCAACTGCTTTTAATCCTCCAAAAATTGCATAAATAGAACCTGCAATTCCTATAGCCCAAACAGTAATCCATAATCCTTGGAATTGAGTAATTCCTAAAAGTTGTGGGATGTCAAATAATCCATTTAATACTAAAGCTCCAGAATATAATACTGTTGGAAGATACGTTGCTGCATATCCAATTAAGAATAAAACGGATATAATTTGTCTTGTTTTTGCATCATAACGATCTTCTAAAAAATCTGGTATTGTAGTAATACCACTCTTTAAATACTTTGGTAAAAAGATAAAAGCCATACAGATTAATGCAAATGCTGCAGTAATCTCCCAAGCCATTACACACATATTGGTTTGATAACTTACTCCATTTAATCCTACCATTTGTTCTGTTGATAAGTTTGTAAGCATTAATGATCCTGCAATAACTAAGCCAGTTAAACTTCTTCCTCCTAGGAAATATCCATCTTGTGTATCTAAATCGTCATCTTTAGTCATTCTCCAAGATATAAATGCCACTAATCCTGTGAAAAATATAAATGATACTGCTGCCCATAAACTCAATTTAAATTCCTCCCATGATGTAAAATTTTATAGTTTTTTGTCATACAACAACTTTTTTCTGTTCAAGCCTCCTTTCATCATCATTTTATATTTAGTTAAATAAATCACTAAAAAAAATCTTTTTTAGAAAACGTTTACCTTTACCCTAAAAAAAATACACTTTTTCTTTTATCTTTTTTAGATGATAATAATCTAGCTTATGAAAATTTTGAATAAAGTATATTGTATTCAATATACTTTATTTTCAGATTTTTTGTACCTTCATGTAAATAATACTTCTCTCTATATTCATGATTATTAGCTTTTCTAAAAAACAATAAATAATAAATCAAAAATAATAATTAATAAATAAAAATCAAAAATAATAAACAAATAATAATAAGCAATCGTTATCATCTACTCACAAAATAGATTATACACCTTTTTTTATAAAAAATCTATCGTTTCTTGTCGAATTTTTAATTTTTTTATTATTTTTTTAAAAAATATGTAAAATAAGAAAAGTAATAATAATACAAACAATAACATTACACAACAATATGAAATTATTTTTTAATATAATACACCTAATCGAAATACATAGAAAATCAAATTAAACTTATAAATACATCTTTCAATATGACAAATGACAGTTTAAACTATTTACTTCTTGATTCTTAAAATAAATAGGAGATACTTTCAAACATTATTTTAAAAGTATCTCCTGTTTCACAACTTACTCTATTTATGTATTCGATTCAAATTTATTAAATTCACTTCCCTTAATCTAACATAATATGACCAAATAATTCTTCATCCGTTGGCTGTGTAGATTCGATTGGTGAAGATACCCAAGTTACATTAATTAAGTGCTTCCAACTTACATTCTCAGATGCAATATTTCCACCCCAAGTACCGCATCCTAGTGTTAATGTCATTGGCATGCCATTTGTCCACGCTCCACTGTTTGCTAGACATTGTGGTTGTCTTACCATTAAGCGACTTGTTTTTGTATTTAATGCTAATGCTAAAATTCTTTCTTCATCATTTGTGTGGATTCCGCAAGAGTGACCACTTCCATGATAAGCAGTAATTGCATTTACTTTATCAATTGCTTCCTGGAACTGTCCATATTTAAATAGTGTAGTTACTACAGATAATTTTTCTCCTGAGAATGGATAATCTGCACCTATTCCAGTTTCTTCTACCATAAAGAAAGTTTTTCCTTCTGGCAATTCAATTCCAGCTTCTTTCGCAATTGTTTCTGGTGCTTGAGCTACAATTGCTCGACTTAAGTGTCCATCATGCCACATAGCATTTTGAAGCTTTTCTTTTTCGTCTCCCGTTACTAAATATCCACCTTCAGCTTCCATAGCTTTTACGAACTTCTCATATATACCAACTTGCACTACACATGAATTTTCTGTAGAACAGCTTGTTGCAAAGTCAAAAGTCTTACTTCTCATGATTTTATTTGCAACTTCTTTTAGATCTACTGTTTCATCTACTACGGTAACAGCATTTCCTTGACCAACACCATATGCAGGTGTACCTGAACTGTAAGCAGCTTTTACCATTCCACCGCCACCAGTAGCTAATACTAGATCAGCTTGTGCCATTAATTCTCCACTTACATCCATTGATACGTGTTCTGGATCAACAGCGATTACTAAATCTTCTGGTGCACCATATTTTTTAAGGGTTTCACGAACAATATTTACAATATAAGTGTTTGTATTTTTTGTTCTTGGATGTGGTGCAATAACAATAGCATTTCTACCCTTTATAGCAAACATTGATTTTAGAACTGGTGTTGCTTCTGGATTTGTACAAGGTACTAATGCTGCAACTACTCCAACAGGCTTTGCAACTTTCATGATTTTCTTTTCATCATCTCTTTCAATAACCCCTACTGATTTTTGACCTTTCATATCGCGAAGGCCACCACGGATTTTGGTCATCAATTTTGCATATTTACCATCATAGTTTCCAAGTGTAGACTCTTTCACTGCCATTGTTGCAATTTTTTCTGCTGTTTCAGGTTTTACAATATTCCAAGCAATAGCTGTACAAAGTTCATCTACCTTCTCTTGTGTAAATTTGTCTGCAATAGCTTGTGCTTTTCTCGCTCTGTCTATAAGACTTGCTACATATTCTTTTGCATTTTGACTCATTAATATTTCCTCCTTTTGTAAAATTATCTATCTTTATATATCATTTTAACATTTTAATTATATTTTTTCTATTATTTATTTAAATTTATAAGTTTTTTTCTTTATTGTTATGTTTTTTTATTTTTATTCTTATATATTTCTGTTCCTTTGTTATTTCATCAAATATTTTATTTTCTTCTTTAAAATTTTCATAAAATATGGAGTGACCAAAAAGTTTTTTATTTAAACCTTTGATCACCCCATATTTTCCCAGAATATTCATTCTTTTTTGCCTACAAAAATACATATACAATTATATATTTCTATGACACTTCCATAATCTTCATGTCTTCAGCAATAATTAAATCCGCTTCCGTATTATTTACTACTTCCTCTACTGTTTTACCCTGTGCAATTTCTTTTAGAAGGAGTCCTTTTTCAGTTACTTCCATTACAGCAAAATCTGTTACAATCAAATTTGCTTCTTTTTTTGCGGTAAGGGGCAAACGACATTTTTTAAGAATCTTGGATCTTCCCTTTTTGTCTAAATGATCTGTAGCAATAATTACCTTCTTCACACCTGTACATAAATCCATTGCTCCACCCATTCCAGGTACCATCTTACCAGGGATAATATAATTTGCAATGTTTCCCTCTTGATCTACTTCTAATGTCCCTAAAACTGTAGCATCTACATGTCCGCCTCGAATAATCCCAAAAGAAGTTGCACTATCAAAAAAACATGCTCCTGGTACAACCGTTACAAACTGATTCCCTGCATTAATTAAATCCTTATCCTCTTCCCCTTCCTTAGGAGCAGCTCCAATACCAATAAAACCATTTTCAGACTGTAAAAGGATTTCTACCCCTTCTGGAATATAATTAGCAACCTTTGTAGGCATTCCAATTCCTAAATTAACAACATCTCCATCTTTAAATTCTTTTGCAATTCTTCTTGCAATCAATTCTCTTCCTTTTATTTTTTCTGTCATCTATTTCACTCCTATCCTTGAATAATAGCATCTACAAATATTCCTGGAAGCATAATGTGATCTGGATCAATCTCACCAATTTCATCAATATGTTCTACTTCTACTACAACAAAGTCACAAGCCATAGCGATAATGGGATTAAAATTTCGAGCTGATTTACGAAATACTACATTTCCTGCTTTGTCACAACGATAGCCCTTAACTAGTGCTACATCTCCCTTTAGTGGCAATTCTACTAAATATTCTTTCCCTTGTATCGTTATTTTTTGTTTTCCTTCCTCCACATCTGTTCCAACTCCAGTAGGTGTTAGTACGCCCCCTAAACCAAAGCCACCTGATCGAATTCTCTCTACTAAGGTTCCTTGTGGAACCAATTCAACATCTACTTCATGATCACTCATCTGTTTTCCTAATTCAGGATTTAATCCAATATGAGATGTAATATATTTTTTTATAACCTTAGCTCTCACTAATTTCCCTGCTCCTGCTCCTGGTGTAGCTGCATCATTACAAATGACAGTTAAATCTTTTACACCCTTTTCTACTACTGCATCTACAAGTTTTTCTGCCGTACCTACTCCCATAAAACCACCAATCATAAGGGTCATTCCTTCTGTAAATTTTTCCTTTACTTCATCTATAGTCATTACTTTATTCATATCCAACCTCCTATATCTCACTTATATTCTTTATAATAAGCTCATAAATCAAATCTAAATAGAAAAATATTTTGGTAACGTTTTCCTATTCCACAAAATTATACCTAAATTAACTAAAATACTAGTGTTTTATACGTTTTCATATAAGCATAAAAAATCCCGACTTTTATTTTTTTCATTTATAGGATTCCCTAACTATTATAAAAATACAAATACATCTAAATTTTTAAGCTTTTACTATTCCATATTATAAATTTAGCTATGACAAGACAACTTTTCTCTATCTAAAAGAGATCGTCTGTCATAGCCATAGCTGAAATTTTTAAAAGTAATTTTATATGATTTTTCTTTAAAATTTAGTTTTTAAATTAAAATCCTAAAAGCTTTAATTTTTCAAAAGCTGCCTTTTCTACTGCTTCCATAGGTGCTTTTGATAATACAAGTCGATCAAAAGCATTTGGCTTTTCTTCCATTTCTTTTCTTAAAGTATGTCCAAAAGCCATACGAAGAGCTGTTCCAATATTTACTTTACCCACTCTATAAGTAACAAGTTTTTTCATATCTTCATCTAATATTCCAGTAGAACCATGTAGCACGATTGGCACAGGTACAACCTCTTGAATCTCTTTCAATAAATCATATTGAATAGTTGCCCCTTGTGTTTCCATTTTATGAACATTTCCAATAGATACAGCTAAAATATCAACACCTGTTTCTTTTGCAAATTTTTCTGCTTCCTCTGGTTTTGTATATACACCCTTTATTTTTATACTTGGATCACTATATCCTACAGAACCAATTTCAGCTTCAACACTTATATCTAATGCTTTAGCTAATTTTACAACTTCTTTCGTATTTTTTATGTTTTCTTCAAGAGGAAGCTGTGATCCATCATACATAACAGAAGTATATCCTGCTTTAATAGCTCTAACGATTAATTCGTAACTTTTAGCATGATCAAGATGTACACATACAGGTACCTTTGCATCTCTTGCTAATCTACAAAATAAATCTGCATAAATCTCTAAGGGCATATAATCTACTGCATCTTTATTACTCATCAAAATAACAGGTGCATTTAGTTTTTCAGCAGCTCTAATAACAGCTGAAGCATCCTCATATCCAAACACATTAAATCCTGCAACCGCACAATTTTTATCGGCTACTTCCTTGGTAATTTCTCTTAGATTTACTAACATAGGATGAAGCCTCCTTCTATTCTTTTTCTGCTGTAGCAATGAAATCTTTAATTTGAGATACTGTAGGCATTGATTCAGAACAACTATTTGTTGTAATAACGATTGAAGCTGAACCTGCTCCAAATTCCATAGCTTTAGCAATATCAAAATCATTGATTAGACCATAAATAAATGCTCCTGCATAAGAATCTCCTGCTCCGAAAGTTTTAAGTGGGATAACAGGGAATACAACTCCTCTGATTTTTTCTCCTTCACTTGTGTATGCATAAGATCCTTCTTTTCCATGCTTAATAACTACAATCTTTGCATTAAAATCAAACCATTGCTTTGCTGTTACTGCATCATCTTTATTTTCTGGATTTGTTAAATGCTCAATTGTATCAAATTCTTCGCGAGTTCCAATGATAACATCACTTTTTTCTGCTGCTAATGTATAATAGATTGCAGTTTCTGCTTCTGATTTCCATGTATATGGACGATAATCAATATCAAAGAATACAACAGTACCATGTTTTCTAGCATATTCTAAAGCTAAGAATACTGCTTCTCTTGATGGACTTGCAGCAAGTGCAGTTCCTGATATTACGATAGCCTTTGATTTTTTAATATATTCTTCACTAATATCTTTTGGTTCAATTTTTAAATCTACTGCATTATATCTATACATGATTAAGCTACACTCAGATGGAGATTTTACTTCTGTAAAAGCAAGTCCAGTTTTTGCTCCACTATCATCTACTACGATTCCATCTGTATTGATGTTGTTTTCTTTTAAGTAGCTTGTAATATATCTTCCAAACTGATCATCTGCAACTCTTCCGATAAATCCTGTTTTAAGATCTAATCTAGATGTAGCAACAGCAATATTTGCAGGAGAACCCCCTACATATCTTGTAAAAGTCATACTTTCTTCTAATGGACGATTGATTTCATTTGGGTTTAAATCGATTCCAAGTCTTCCAACAGCAATAACATCAAGTTCCCTATCTGATTGAAATTTTATATGATTCATTTTTTCCGCCTCCGTTTAAATCTTATCTTTAATGGAAAGATTCTCGAAAAATCCGTAGAAGAAGCATTTATTCGGATTTTTGAGAACCTTACCTATATTTTTATCTCATTTATGCACTTTTCCTTAGCTGGTTCTTAGATACCAGTTTTTTCTTTGATGAATTTTCTTGCTTTAATAGCATACTCTAGTGGATCTGCTTTTGCTGGATCTTGCTCAGCTTCAATAACAATCCATCCTTCATAACTGTTTTCATCTAATATTTTAAATACGCCATCCCAATCTACCATATCTCCATCTCCAGGTACTGTGAAGATACCATTTTTTACAGCTTGTAAGAAACTTAGTTCTTCTTTTTTTACTCTTTCTAACACTTCACTTCTAACATCTTTGAAGTGTACGTGTCTTACTCTCTTAATATACTTTTTAAGTAGTGCTACAGCATCTTCTCCTGCAAATGTTGCATGACCTGTATCAAATAGAAGTGGTACTAAGTTTGGATCTGTCATATCCATTAAACGATCTAATTCTGCTAAAGATTGGATTCCTGTTCCCATATGGTAATGGTAAGCAATTTCCATATCTTTTTCTTTTGCAAGTCTTCCTAATTCTTCAAGACCTTTTGCGATTTTTTCGAATTGCTCATCTGTTAAGATTGGAGCAGCTTTAAACATTGGTGCACTTTCATCACCTTGAATACTTACGCCAATTTCAGCTAAACCTATTACCTTTGCACCTAGTGCATGTAGAAAATCTCTATGCTTTTTGAAGTTTTCGATTGTTTCTTCCATTGGCTTTGTAGTGAATTCACAGCTAAACCAAGCATTACAAATTCTCATACCTCTAAGGTCTAGAGCTTTTTTTAATGTATCTAAATCCTTTGGATACTTGTTTCCAATTTCACTTCCAGTAAATCCAGCTAAAGCCATTTCACTTAAACATTGTTGATAAGTTAATTCTCCACCTAATTCAGGTAGGTCATCATTTGTCCAGTTTATTGGTGCACATCCAAAATGTAATTTTTCTTTGTTAAACATAATTTTCTCCTCCTTATTAATATGGTTTGCACTGAGCAACCATTTCTTTCATATTTTGTGCTGCTTCTTCAACTTTCTTATTTTCAGCAACTTGAGCTGTTCCAACTCTCCAGAATGATTCATATCCACCAGTCATAGTTCCTGGTAATACTTTTATTTCGATTAATGTAGATACTGTATCTTTCTTAGATGCTTCAATAGCCTCTTTTAATTCTTCTAGAGTTGTTACTGTATAAGCTTTTGCTCCATATCCTCTTGCGATTGTTGCAAAGCTTACAGGAACATCTGCTCCAGTTAATCCATTGGTTTTTTCTTCTCTATATTTAAATACTGTTCCAAATGTATCAATTCCTTGTGATCTTTGTAAGTTATGGATACATTGGTGTCCATTATTGTCAAATAATAAGATGTTGATTTTTTTACCTTCTTGAAGACTTGTGTGTAGATCTGAATGACCCATCATAAATCCACCGTCTCCTACAAATGTATATACTTCTCTTCCTGGTTCTGCAATTTTTGCACCTAATGCTCCTGATATTTCATATCCCATACAAGAGAAACCATATTCTAAGTGATACGTATCAGCAACAGTTGGTCTCCATACTCTTTCTAAGTCTGAAGGTAAACTTCCTGATGCAGAAACAACAATTGCATCTTCATCTAATAATTTATTAAGCTCTGTTAATACTCTTGTTTGTGAAAGACCTTCTTCTAGTTCAATGTTTTCAAATCTTTCCCATTCTTTATTCCATTGATCTTTTGCTTCTTTGATTTCATTTGTATAAGCAGCCTTATATCCTTTTCCTTCTAATTCTTTGCTTATCTCAGCTAAAGCATCCTTTGCATCTGCTACAACGCTCATAGATTCCATTTTTGTTGCATCCATTGAGTTTACATTAATAGAAAGAATCTGAACATCTTTATTTTGATATGCAAATTTTGAAGAACTAACAAAGTCATTTAATCTTGTTCCAACTGCTATAATTAAATCAGCTTCCTTTGCAATTAAGTTTGCAGCAAGTGTTCCACAAACACCACCGCCACCTAGGTTCATTTCATAATCCCAAGGAATAGTTCCTTTTCCTGCTTGTGTTTCAGAGAATGGAATATTGAATTTCTTTGCAAAAGCTTTTAATTCTTCTCCTGCTCCACTATATCTTACTCCACCACCGCAGATAAGCATTGGCTTTTTCTTGCTAGCAATTAATTCTACTGCTCTATTTAATGCATTTTCAGTAATTCTTCTACGCTCTATATAATGTACTCTCTTTTTAAAGAATTCTACTGGATAATCATAACTTTCACCTTGTACATCTTGTGGTAATGATAATGTAACAGCTCCTGTTTCTGCTGGATCTGTAAGAACTCTCATAGCATTGATAGCTGCTGTCATTAATTGTTCCGGTCTTGCAACTCTATCCCAATACTTACTAACAGGTTTGAAAGCATCACTAGCTGTTACGTTATGATCTGTAGAATCTTCTACCTGTTGAAGAACTGGATCTGGCTGTCTACAAGCATATGCATCTGAAGGTAATAATAATAGTGGAATACGGTTTACTGTTGCTGTTCCTGCAGCAGTTACCATATTTAATGATCCAGGTCCGATTGATGCAGTACATGCAAAGATTTCTTTTCTATTTTTTTGTTTTGCATAAGCCATAGCTACATGAGCAATCTCTTGTTCATTTTTTCCTTGATAAAAAACCATCTCATCTTTATATTGTTCAAGGGCTTGTCCTAATCCAACAACATTACCATGTCCGAAGATTCCCATTACCCCTTTGACAAATTTAGTTTCTTTTCCATCTACAGATATATATTGATTATTTAAAAACTTTACTAAGGCTTGTGCCATTGTTAATCTAACAGTTTGCATATTCAGTTCTCCTCCTTGTAAAAAATACTTACCATTTCCTACATGTTCTATGTTTTGACCTTCTGTTTTACAACTTGTATCTCTTCCTAGACAAGGTTTTCCTACTTTACCTTTATACCCTCCTTCTTTATTATTTTTTATCTTGTCTTTATAGCTTTCCCATGTATGAAATGAAAAATTTATTATTTTTATTGTTTGGTTTTTATTTCGTTTTCTTATTTTTGTTTTGTATTTCTTGTTTTTAATTTTACATGTTTTCGTTTTGTTTTGCAATATGTTTTTTGTTATTTTTTAAATTTATTTTTTTATTTTTTAATTCAGCTTATATAATTTTACTTGAATGTGTAAAAAAACTACAGGATTTGAAAAATATTCCTGTAGTTTTCATATGTTTTCCTTTTATTTTTCTGGCCAAATTTTTGCATTTGGATCTAATACCCATTCATGCTCTGGAATGTTAGTCGGCTTAATATAAGGATTATCTTCAAGATGCGGAATTGTCCATATGCAATACATAGCATATCCTGGAGCTGTAACATGTGGATGTGTTGTTCCACCAGCTAGTTTCACTGCATCATCATGTTTTACTTTTACTACATCATCTCCAACTTCTAAGAAACCATATCCATTTTCAGGGAAGAACTTATAGTAGTAAATCTCTGGCTGTGGATGTGTATGTGGTGCGAATCCACCCCATTTTCCTGGATAACAAATGATTTCTCCTAATACAATACTAGAATCTTCATTAATAGACTTATCGATAAGAGTTTTTACAACTCTTGTATTTGTCTCGTTCATTGTACCTGTTCCTCTAGTTTCTACTCTTACCTCTTCAGGTCTGTAGAAAATAGCAGGGAATTTTTTTGGATTGTATTTTCTTTGTACAGATAGTTCTGCTTCTCCATCTGCTGTAATTTTTACATCTACTCCAGCTGGTACATGTAAACACCATGGATCTTCATCGAAACAAGAACCACGCTTAGCTTCTACTTTATTTCCTTCCCACTCAAAAGTAACTTCACCAAAAATAAGTAAATATGCTTTTTCTTTATTTTCCTTATCTTCGTGTACATCACCTTTTTTCATTTTTAAAATACCAAAGTCCATTAGCATATCGCTATTTTTTCCATCTTGTTCTGTATAACTATTATAGCCATACTCTAATTTTCCTGGTCTCATTCTTAATTCTTCTTTTCTTCCCATTTTACTTCCTCCTTGTGTTTACTGTAGACAAGTCCTATATAACATTGCATGCATTTCTATTGTCTACATTTTATTAATATTCCAGAAAGTAATCAAACCTTATAATAAAACTTTATTATCACTTTTAGTAAACCTACAACGAAATTGCTTTCATTTCCTTTTATTATCTTTTAATTGCTTTTATTTTTTTTCGTTTATTTTTTTTTGCATGTTTTTTTATTTTTTCCCATTATTTTTTCTTTCATCTAATATTACAGCTCCAACAATAATGACACCTTTTACGATTTGTTGCCAGTATGCAGATACATTTAATAAGTCTAATCCATTATTTAAAACTCCTATGATCAAAGCTCCGATGATGGTTCCTGATATTTTACCAATTCCACCATTTAAACTTGTTCCACCAATAACTGCTGATGCAATGGCATCTAACTCATATGCTAGCCCTAATCCTGGTTGACCTGAACTAATTCTTGATGATAAAACGATTCCTGACATACCAGAAAGCATTCCAGCATACGTATAGATCATTACTTTATATTTATCTACATTGATTCCAGATACAACAGCTGCATTTTCATTTCCACCAATTGCATATACGTATTTACCAAATTTTGTATTCGTCAATAAGACATGGGTAATAATTGCCACAACTGCTAAAATAATGATTGGAAGGGGAACTCCTAAGATTTTTCCTTGTCCAATGAAGTTGTATGAATCCTTTAAACTACTGATTGGTCTACCATTACTGTAAATAAGTGCTGCCCCTCTTGCTACAATCATCATCCCTAATGTTGAAATAAATGGTGGGATTTTTGTCTTTGCAATAATAACACCACAAATCAATCCACATACAGCCCCTACTCCTAATCCTAAGAGTATTGGTACTATTACAGGTACATCTATATTTGGATACATTCTTGATGCCCAGTCAGACTTTTGTGCAAAACTTGCTGCTACAACTGCTGCTAATGCAAGAACTGATCCTGAAGATAAGTCAATTCCTGTAGTAATGATAATCATGGTTACACCACATGCAATAAGCCCTATAACGGAAATCTGTCTTATAACGTTTAATAAGTTTCCAACCCTTAAAAATGCTGGAGAAAGGATGGACATTAATATTACCATTCCAATAAAGATAAAGAATATTCCATATTTCTTAAAAAGCTGTTCTGTTTTTGCCTTCATATATTTTGCTCCTTTCTATTTTCCCTTATTTATCTTTTTTGTCTATTTTTTCCCTGTTGCTAGATACATAATATTTTCTTGGGTTGCATCCCCTCTCATCAATTCTCCTGTTTTTCTACCTTCATGCATAACCATGATTCGATCACTCATTCCTAATACTTCTGGAAGCTCTGATGAAATCATAATTACAGCTTTTCCTTCTCCTGCAAGCTTTGACATTAATTTGTGAATTTCAGCCTTTGCTCCTACATCAATTCCCCTTGTAGGCTCATCTAAGATTAAAATATCTGGCTGGGTTAAAAGCCATCTTGCAATCAATACCTTTTGCTGATTTCCTCCACTTAAATTCCCAATAAGTTGTTCTTTGCTTGGTGTTTTAACAGAAAGCTTTTCTATTCCTTCTATACAAGCCTCATCAATTTTCTTAAAATCTAAAAACATTCCTTTTTTATATGCATCAATATTAGCAACAATCATATTATCTTGAACTGAAAGCATTAAATATAGCCCAGTGAGTTTTCGATCTTCAGTAAGGAGTGCCATCTTATGCTTAATAGCATCTTCTGGTATATTGATTTCTACTTTCTTACCATTAATAAATATTTCTCCTGCATCTTTGTGGGTTACCCCAAATACACTTTCCATTACCTCTGTTCTTCCTGATCCCATAAGTCCTGCTATTCCTAAAATTTCACCTCTTCTTACCTCAAAGCTTACATCTTTAAAATATCCTTCTCTTGTTAAGTTCTTTACTTCAAGAATTACATCTCCAATTTCAGCTTCTTCTTTGTGGAAAACTTGTTTCAATTCTCTACCTACCATTAATTGAACTAATTTGTCATTGTCTAAGTTCTCAGCTGGCTCTGTAGCAATATATTTTCCATCTCTAAAAATAGTGATATCATCAGATATTTTGAAAATCTCATCCATTTTATGTGAAATATAAATAATTGCTACCCCTTCACTTTTTAGCTTATTGATGATTTTGAATAAATTATCTACTTCTTTTTCAGTAATTGCTGATGTAGGCTCATCCATGATAATTAAATCTGAATTATAAGAGATAGCCTTTGCAATCTCAACCATTTGTGTATTAGCAATACTTAAATTTACCATTTGGGTTCTAGGGTCAATGTCAATACCTAAACCTTTTAATAATTCCTCTGTATCTTGATCCATCTTCTTTTGGTCTACTATACCAAACTTATTTACTGGCTCACGACCTAAGAATATATTTTCAGAAACTGTCATATATGGAATAGGACTTAGCTCTTGATGAATCATAGAGATTCCTAAATCAAGGGCATGATTAGTACCTTGAATCTTCACAGGTTGTCCTTTCCATTTGATGGTTCCCTTTGTCGGTTGATGGATACCTATAATTGCTTTCATTAATGTAGATTTTCCTGCACCATTTTCCCCCATCAATGAATGTACAGACCCTTTTCGTACTCTTAACTGTACATTATCTAAGGCTAAAACCCCAGGAAATTCTTTTGTGATATTCTCCAGTTCTAAGATATATTCCTTATCCATCTTTCTCACCTCTTTTTTTAATTTGTTATATAAAGGGTATCAATAGCTATTGATACCCTTTATATTTTTTTATCTTTCTTTATTTCATAAATTCTTTATAATTCTCTGGTGTTACTAATTGGAATGGAATCCAAACTCTATTTTCTACTTTTTCACCTTTTGCTTTCTTATACGCAGCTTCCATACCACCTTTACCTTGTCCTTCTGCATCTTGGAATACAGTTGCATCTAATTTTCCATTGTCAATTTCTAGTAATGCATCAGGGGTAGCATCTACTCCTGCTATTAATATTTCGTCTAATTTACCTGCAGCTTCTAACGCATTCATAGCACCAATTGCCATATCATCATTATTTGCACAAACTGCATCAATTTTCTCTCCACTTGCTAACCAGTTTTCCATAACTGCCATACCTTCAGCTCTTGACCACTTACCTGTTTGCTTTTTAATCACTTTGATATCTGGATATTTTTCGTTTATAACCTTTTCTACTCCTTCAGTTCTCTTAATAGCAGCTTCATGATCTAATATCCCCATTAAGATACCGATATTTCCTTTTCCACCCATTTTTTCTGCTATATATTCCATCTGGAAAATCCCTGCATCGATTGATTCAGAACCAACAAATATAATATCTTCTGGTAAATTATCTGGTAATCTGTTTACATATACCAAAGGAACGTTTTCCTGTTCGCAAGCACTTGTGATCGGTGCTGTAGCTTCTGTATTTACAGGAATAACAACCATTGCATCTACACCTTGAGCGATAAAGTTTTCAACTTGACCTAATTGTTTTGCAGCATCAGCTTTTGCATCTACATAAGTTACTTCTACTTTTTCATCTAAGCCAGCAATATATCTCTCCATACCATCTTTCATATACATTAAGAAAGTATCATCAAAACTTGCAATAGATACACCAATCGTTAGTACATCCTCATCTGCCGTTGCTTTATTGTCACTACTTCCACACCCAACAAATAAAGACATGCTTAGTACTACCAATAATAATACCGCTAAAAATTTTTTCATTTGTAGTTTCCTCCTCATTATTTTATATATATATAAGCTTCTTTTAAAATTTTATATATTACTAAAAGAAGTTTATATTAACACTATCATTCTTATTGGCTCACATCATGTTTAGAATAGCTTAGATTAGAATAGTCTAGTTTAGAATATACGAAAATTCATTTTTGGGAAAATATGGACTTTAGATAATTTTTAGAACTTTTACACTTTTATTCTACAATATTTTTCAAATTTTTTCAACATTTTTTATTTTGTTTTATGTTTTTTTATTTTTTTTATTTTATATTTTGAGTTAATTGTTAGCGTTTTTTATGTTTTGTTTCTTTATTTTAAAAAACTCTTTTTATACGATATTTTACTTACTTTTTCTATTACAATTCTATTTTTACTTACTTTCTTCAGCTTAATCCGCCTATTTTTTATTTGCGACAATATTATGCAATAGCCTTGTAACAATATAACATTTTGTAAATATTCGTAAATAAAAATAAAAAAAAGTAATTAAAAATAAATAAAAATAACGTTTTTATCTTGACTATAAACTATATATAAATTAAAATATTTATAAATCAATAAGCCACATTTCAAAAAGTTTTTTTACCCTATAAATCTACTTTGTGAAAATGTTTTCAAAACTTAAACATATAAGCTTCTCATACTACTCATACTAGACAAAGGGGTTTAAAAACACTGGAAACTACATTTAGTTAATTTTTCTATAAAAAGGAGATGATGTTATGAGTTTTAAAATAGCAAGTGCACCTTGCTCCTGGGGAGTTGAGGATGCAAATAACCCGCATAACCCACCTTGGCAAAAAGTTTTAGATGAAGCCTCTCAGGCAGGTTATAAAGGTTTAGAACTTGGACCTTTTGGATATTTACCGCAAGACATTGGAATCCTTCAGGATGCCTTGACACAAAGGGATTTACAAATCGTTGCAGGAACTCTATATGATGATTTAGTTTCTCCTAAGAATTTTGACACGTTAGTTTCCAAAACTCATATTACCTGTAAGTTAATATCAAAACTTCCAAAAGCATCACAAATGATAGGTCAGCGCTATGATACACCTTATCTTGTAGTTATTGATCAGGTAAATAAAATCCGCAGTCCTTTTGCCGGACACCCTGATAAAGCGCCAAGATTATCTACAACTGACTGGAAACAAATGATGAAACATATCCGTGAAATTGCAAAAATCACATGGGAAGAATATGGCATTCGTTCAGTAGTTCATCCTCATGCAGGAGGCTATATAGAGTATGCAGATGAAACCATTCAGTTTTTAAATGATATTCCTTCTGACATAGCTGGACTTTGTTTAGATACAGGACATTTATACTATGCTTGTATGGATCCAGTAGAATGGTTAAAAAAATATTCAGATCGTTTAGATTATGTTCATTTTAAAGATATCAACAAAAAAGTTTATGACAACGTAATCAAACGTCAAATTGGATTTTTTGAAGCTTGTGCAGAAAATGTTATGTGTCCTATTGGACAAGGAACTATTGACTATGATGCTATCTATAAAGCTCTTCTTGAAATAGGCTATAAAGGCTTTATTACCATTGAACAAGAAAGAGATCCAAGAGATGCAGATGGCAGCCTTGCTGATATTAGTCAGAGTTTGAAATATCTAGAAAAACTAGGATATTAGTATTATCAGAAAAATACATGGAGATAATTAGGTATAACAAATTCTCCATATGGAGAATTCCCTAAAATATATATTTTATAGGAGGTCTATTATGTTTAATGAAGAAAGAAGATTTGAACAACCTATTAGATGGGCAATGGTTGGTGGTGGCCGAGGAAGCCAAATAGGATATATTCACCGTGCTGCTTCTGCACGCGATAACTTATTCCAATTAGTTGCTGGAGCATTTGATATCAACCCAGAACGTTGTATTGATTTTGGTAAAAATCTAGGCGTTGATCCTTCACGTTGTTATTCAGATTACAAAGTAATGTTTGAAGAAGAAGCAAAACGTGAAGATGGTATCCAAGCAGTTTCAATTGCTACACCAAACAAATTTCACTATGAAATGTGTAAAGCAGCACTAGAAGCAGGTCTTCACGTAATCTGTGAAAAACCACTTTGCTTCACTGTAACAGAAGCAGAAGAATTAAAAGCACTTGCTAATGAGAAAAATAGAGTAATCGGTGTAACTTATGGATACTCAGGATATCAAATGGTACATCAAGCACGTAAAATGATTGAAAATGGTGATCTTGGAGAAATCAGAATTATCAACATGCAATTTGCTCATGGCTGGCATTCTACTGAAGTAGAAGCAAATGACCCTGGTGCAAAATGGCGTGTAAGTCCTGAAGTATCAGGTCCTACTTATGTACTTGGTGATATTGGTACACATGCATTTTACCTTGCTGAGGTAATGGTTCCTAATCTAAAAATTAAAGAACTAATGTGTACACGTCAAAGCTTCATCGAAAGCCGTTCTCCACTAGAAGATAATGCTTTTGTATTAATGCACTTTGAAAATGGTGCAGTAGGAAATCTTTGGGCATCTGCAGTAAACGCTGGTGCTATTCATGAACAAAGAATCCGTGTAGTTGGTTCTAAAGCATCTATCGAGTGGTGGGATGAGCATCCAAATCAACTTGTTTATGAAGTACAAGGTGAGCCAAAGCGTCTTTTAGATCGTGGACATGGCTACCTTTACAACGAAGATCCAGCAGTTGGTGCTGACCGTATTGGTTGTGGACATGCTGAAGGTTTATTTGAATCTTGGGCAAATCTATATCATCGTTTTGCATTAGCAATGGATGCTACAGACAGAGGAGATCAAGAAACCCTTGATAATCTTTGGTTCCCTGGAGTTGAAGCAGGTATTGAAGGAGTTAGACTTCTTGAGAACTGCGTTGAATCAGCTGATAACGGATCTAAATGGGTTGAATATAAATAAATTTCGTATTAAAAAGCTTGAGTTTCACCTCAAGCTTTTTTTATATGCATATTCATTTTTTCATATTCTCTTATTATTTTATTCTTTATGTATACCTTTTCAGTTTTTCGGTAATAATCTTTATATCGAGAATATGATAATCAAGTGTTTTAGTCCCCCTTTGACACTAATGGGTTATCATTATATTCTCGATTTTTTTATTTTCCTCATTCATGACTATAATATCTTTCCACCTACAATGGTATTTTCAACAAGAATATCTTTTATATGCTCTTCATCCACTTTTAATAAATCCTCTGCTAACACTACAAAATCTGCATATTTTCCTACTTCAATACTTCCCTTTTCTTCTTCTTCGTGAGAAAGATAAGACGCATTTTTTATAAATAAATCAACTGCTCTATGAATATCTAAACTTTCTTCTGGTACCCATCCATTCTTAGGATTTCCCTCTAAATCTTTTCTTGTTACAGCTGTATAAATGCCATAAAGAGGATTAAAACTTTCTATAGGTGCATCTGAACTACCCACACACACAATCCCCATATCCATATATGTTTTCCAACAATAGCTATATTTAAGTCTTTCTTTCCCTATTCTACTTTCTGCAATCTTCCAATCAGTATTTGAAAATATGGGCTGAATGTTTGCAATAATATTTAATTTTTTAAATCCATTTAGTATTTCAGAATTCCCAATCTGACAATGAATTATAGAAGGTCTAAAGCCTTTTTCCCTATATAAATCATAATATCTTTCATAAGATGCTAATATAGCCCTCATACTCCTATCTCCTATAGCATGCATACAAATATCGAAATCATGATAAAAACTTTCATGTACTAATTGATCCAATTTTTCTTCACTCATAAGCATTAATCCCTTATTCTCTTTATCATCTTCATAGGGTTCCTCTAATGCTGCTGTTCTTGATCCTAATGAACCATCTGTAATCACCTTAATAGGTCCAACTACCAAATTATTTATTTTATCAAAGGATTTTAACCCCATTCTTTCATAATGGTAAATATCATCTTCTTTTGCTGCCCTTAACTGTAAAACAACTCTTATAGGAAGTTCATTATTATTAGCTAATTCTTTAAATACTTTCCATAGGGTTTCTTTATCTTCCACAAATGGAAAGTCATCCGTATGTACTGTAGTAATGCCTACCTTTGCTAAATCCTCACAACCTTTAATAATCAATTCTTTCATTCTATTTTTATCTTTAATTCCTGGTAAAATCCTTGTAACCAAATCCATAGCATTTTCACGCAAAATACCTGTAGGTATATGGTCTTTATCCTGATCTATTTTTCCACCATCAGGTGATATTGTATTTTCATCAATTCCTGCTAAGTCAAGAGCTTTGCTATTTACAACACATATATGATAACAAGTTCTAGTCAAATGAATTGGATGCTGTGTTGATATTTCATCTAACAAATAGCGATCTGGAAATACATTGTCTTCAAACTGATCTTGATTCCATCCTGCTCCAATTACCCAATCTCCCGGTTTTATGTTTTTTTTCTTTATAAATGTTTTTACTTTTTTTACTAATTCTTCTCTAGAATACACATCATTTAATGCCACTTCATACAATTTTTTTTGACTATAAGCAATCAAATGCATATGTGCATCTGTAAACCCTGGATAAACAAACTTTCCTTTTAAATCAATGATTTCATAGTCAGTTTTGTAATCATTCATTTCCTCAGCTCTACCACATTTTACAATCTTCCCATTCTTCACTGCAACAAAGTCTATCTTCTTTTGTTCATTGTTTCTCATAAACCTACCATTTGCAAATACTTTATCAAAAACCTTACCCATCACACTTCCCCCTTTAACCTTTTTACATTTTTTCTATAGTTATGAATTTTTCTAGTTCTTCAAATCTTTTATCTTTGTAATTTCCTGATAATACAAAAAGTCCTTTAAAATTCTTACATTTCAATACAAAGTATTTAAAAAACTCAAAGGATACATCATCTATCCACTGAAAATTTTCTATGAATATAATGGTTCTTTTGTTAAGACCCTTTAACAAATGATTCATGGCCGAAAAAATTCTTACTCTTTCACCTTCTCTGCTAGATTTAATTATTGGATATGAATGATTCATAGAAAATAGTTCTATTTGAATCACACTTAAATTCTCTCCAATCATTTCAGGCATATTATTTAAATCACAGATTTCTTTTTTATTTAAAATCTCTTCTACTAATTCACTCATCCAATAGTAATCTACTCCTTTGATAGGATAGCATTTGGTATACAAATGTTCCTCATCATAAAAAAGTTTTTCCTTGAGGCTTTCAAAATTTTCTTTTTCTGTAAATAATATTCTTACATGCTCATTTCTATTTATTTTTATTTCAAATTCTTTTATGTAATAACTTGTCTTCTCACAATCAATGATCTTTTCATATATTTCCTTTGTGCTTTCCATAGGAGAAACATTTAATTCATCCCTTAAAATATCACAACATTTTTCATATTGTAAAAGAGCTTCTTTTCGATTACCCATTTTTAGATATACTTCAATGATCTCAACATATAATTCCTCTTGTAATGGATTAAGTCTTAACATTCCTTCTAGTATTTCAATACTTTTCAAATAGTTTTTTCCCATGATATAGGCTTGAGATAACTGATGAAGTACCTTTAGATAGGATCGTTGAAATTTTTCTCTCATATAAAAAATCCAGTCATTAAATTCATGACAACTTTTTAAAAATACCCTTTCCATAAACTCTCCACTAAGGATTTTTCTTGCCATCTCTAATTTTTCAATATATCCTTCTTTATTTTTCTCATTTAACGATTCCAATAGATGGTTTATTTCATAAACATCTGTAATTACTTCTACTTTAGGATTGATTTTGCATTTATCCTTTATATTAATAATGATGCTTTCAGTATTTTCTTCATCTGTTTTTAATATTTTTCTCATACTCCATAAGGTATACCTGAGATTATACTTTGCAGCATCATTCTTACTTGATTCCCAAAAATAATTAATCAATTTGTCTCTGCTATAGGATTTTTCAGGAGCAATAGATAAAACACATAATATGGCAATTGCTTTACTACTTAAATTTTCCGTAATATTTTTCTCATTCCAAAACACCTGCACTTCACCGAACAAATGTATTTCTAATTTATCCATCCACTCACCCCTATCCTATATGCAAAATATTCCCTTCTTTAACTGTCATCATTACTTTTATATCTTTTATTTTATTTTTTTCAACCGTTAATGGATTTTCATCTAAAACCACTAAGTCTCCCAATTTACCAATTTCAATGCTTCCTTTTTTATTTTCTTCAAATACACCATAAGCTCCATTTACCGTATACATTTTAAGGGCATCTACAACTTCTACATTACAACAATTTACCGCACTATGTATTCCTAGTACTGGAGATATAGGGGTAATATCACTATCCGAACTTCCTAATACAATCATGCCATTTTCAATACTCTTTTTTATAGGATTAGTTTGCTGTTTCCTATTTTTACCCAATCGTTTTTCGTACATGCCACCATCTCCACCCCAAAAATATTCATAGGTTGGTGTCATAGAAAGGATAATACCAAGTTCTGAACATTTTTTAATTTGTTCATCCGTTGGAAAAACAAAATGTTCAATACGATTTCTCGTATGATTTTCTCCTTTTTTCTTCTGAATCACTTCATAAGATTTTATAATCTGATCAATAGCTCGATTACCAATAGCATGAACAGAAATCTGTAAATCATTCTTAGATGCCTTTAAAATAAATTCATCAATCTCTTCTTGTGTATAATACAGTTCTCCAAAAGATTCCTCATCATCTTCATAGCTTTTACTAATGGCTGCAGTTCTTGATCCTAATGTCCCATCTAGAAAAATTCCTCCTCCAATTCGATTAAGACCACTCTCTAAAACCTTCTGTACATTTACAGTCTGATAAAACATGGCCACATCAATAGGGAATGTATTTTTATTTTTCAATACAATTTCAGCATCTTTATTATGAAAGGAAAATCCGCCTTCCATGGCATTTAGAGATGTAATGCCTTGTTCAATAGCCATTTTCATAGATTTATTGATCACTTCTAATCTTTTTTTCTCTGAAAAGCTATCTAATATCCTGTTTCTCACTAAAGCACTTGCTTTCCCTGTCAAGCATCCATTTGGAAGATTTTTTTCATTTCTTTGAATTCCTTCTATATAAAATGGTATTTTTAGTATGTGGAATGCCATTGAATTGATAATACTTGTATGATATTCAATACGATTAATCCAAACAGGATTGTTTGGTGCACATTCATCTAATTCATATCTTGTAGGCATTCTCTTTTCACGAACCTTTGATTCATCAAACTGAACTGCACTAATCAATTCTCCTTCTGGTGTAACTTCTGCTTTTTCCTTTACAAGGTCTAATACATCTTTTATAGTCTCTGCTTTACTTAAATCAATTCCTAATGTATTTAATCCTGTTTGTACAAGGTGTACATGACTATCATAGAAACCTGGAATTACTGTCTTTCCATTTAAAAATATAGCATCTACTACATCTTTTAGATATTTTTCATAACCATCATTTATGCCAATATCTACAATTTTTCCATCTCGAATAGCAACCCAGTTTTTAAAAGAATTATTTTGATCCATTGTAATAATCATTCCACCATAAAGCAACAAATCCACTGCTTTCATATGCATCCTCCTTCATGTAGACTTTGACATATCTTCAAAACCTTTTGAAAAGATGTCAAAGCCCCCTATACATGTATAGGGAAAAGCTTTGCATCTATTTTTTATAATTCAATGACATTGGTGACCTTCTACAAAATCTATTTTAAGCTATTTCATCTACTGCTTTTGCATCTCCATCATTATATGTTTTTACAGATGGCTTGTCTCCTTCTTTAAAAATAAATTTTCCTATAACTGCATAGATCATTGCTATAATTGGTACTAAATAGGCTAAAAATACATATGGTAAGTATTGTACTGTTTCAACACCTAACACCCCTGCAAAATACACACCACATAGTCCCCATGGAACAAGGGGTGAAGTTACCGTAGCCGAATCTTCACATACTCTTGAACACATTTGAGGTAATAACTTTAATCTTTTATACGCTGGTACGAGCATCCTCCCAGGAATAATAAGGGCCATATACTGACTCGCTGAAAATAAGTTTACCGCAATACTTGCAAATATATGGGTAATAATTACTCCCCTTGCAGTACTTACGAATTTTGACATTCTTTCTAGTAAAACTTCAAGCATTCTTGTTTTTTCTAATAATCCACCTAAACTTAAAGCTACAAAACCAAGAGATATGGTCCACATCATACTTTGCATACCACCACGGCTAAGTAATTTATCAACAGCTTCAATCCCTGTTTTAGAAACAAATCCATAATTCATAAAGTTAAACATTTCTGCAATACTATATCCTTGAAGCACTGTAGCAAAGATCATTCCTAAAAATGATGCAATTACCATAACTGCAAGACCACCAACTCTCTTAACAGCTAGAACAATCGTTACAACAGCTGGAATCAACGTAATAGGGCTAATATAATAGTTCTTACTAATTCCATCCAAAATTCCTTGTATTTGGCTTGTATCAATATTTCCTCCTGCATATTTCATTCCCAATATTAAATAAATCACAAGAGATATAATGAGTGCTGGTACTGTCGTATAAAGCATATTTTTTATATGATCAAAAAGATCTGCCTCTGCTACCCCTGCTGCAAGATTTGTTGAATCTGATAAGGGAGACATTTTATCTCCAAATATAGCTCCTGAAATAATTGCTCCTGCTGTAAGTGGTGCAGGGATCCCTAGTCCATAACCAATCCCCATAAATGCAACTCCAAAAGTTGCCCCTGTAGTCCATGAGCTTCCAGTTGCTAAAGATGCAACAGCACATACTAAGCAAACAGTAAATAAAAATACAGATGGTGAAATAACCTTTAGTCCATAATAAATCAATGTTGGTATTGTACCTGCTGGAATCCATGTTGCAATCAAGACCCCTACAAGCATCAATATGAGCATAGCAAGCATGGCAATCTGACATCCATATAAAATTCCTTCTTGAATCTCATCCCATGTAAAACCAGACTTCATAGCAACAACTGCAGCTACAGCAGTAGCCAATAACAAGGTAATATGTGTAACATAAGGTTCATCAAATACAAAAATCTGAGCACTCATAGCAACACATAAGAATAACATAACAAAAAGTGCACCTGCAAAACTTGGTTTTTTTGCATTTTCTAGTCTTTCATTTGCCATATAAAACTCCTCCTTCGTTTGATTATTTACAGTGTATCACTCGATCATTTAATTTCATGTTTGATTATCTGTTTTATCTCTTGTTTAATTAAAATAAAAATTCTAAATATTTTTCAAACTTTCTTATATAAATAAAAAAGGTGAGCATTCATCACTCACCTACAACACTACCTAATACTTTTCCAATACTATCCTGAATCACTAAATTAGCAGCATGATCATATGGGGTAGTACTTTTGTTAATAAGTATTAATTTTTTCCCTCTATAATATTCAATTAATCCTGCTGCAGGATATACCACAAGGGATGTTCCTCCTACAATCAATACATCTGCATTGGCTATATATTCTACAGATTTTTGAATAGTATCTTGATCGAGTCCCTCTTCATATAAAACTACATCAGGTTTTATAGTCCCTCCACATTTTTTACACGTTGGAACTGTTTTCTCACTTCCCACTACGTCATCTAAAAAATACTTTTCTCTACACTTCATGCAATAATTTCTGTGGACAGATCCATGAAGCTCTAAAACATTTTTACTTCCTGCCATTTGATGTAATCCATCAATATTTTGAGTGATTATAGCTTTTAATTTACCTTGTTTTTCGAGCTTTGCTAGAGCTAAATGAGCTAAATTAGGTTTTGCTTCTTGATAAATCATTTTTTCTTTGTAAAATTGATAAAATTCTTTCGTATGCTTCATAAAAAAGCTGTGACTAAGCATAGTCTCTGGTGGATATTGTTGTCCCGTATTACTATATAGTCCCGTATCTGCTGTTCTAAAATCAGGTATATTACTTTCTGTAGATGTACCTGCCCCTCCAAAGAAAACAATATTATTACTCTCATCAATCATTGATTTTAATTTTTCAATGTTCAAAACATCACCCCCAATAAACATACATATTCCCAATACTATTGTTACTCTACTTAAGTTTTTTCAATATTATTATACAATACTTACTAAATAATTACTATGTGTAAATAATTAGAAGGAAATTGTAAACTAATGGAGAATATAACAAAAAAAACAAAGATAGGAGTGTTCCCAATGAGAATCTTAAAAGAAAATACAACCGCTATGATTATTGATGTTCAAAAACGTCTTCTTCCTCATATGCAAAATAAAGAACTATCAAAAAATCTAGCAATTCTTATTGAAGGCTTAAACGGTTTAGATATTCCCTTTATAGTGTCTGAACAATATACTAAAGGATTAGGGTCTACTGTAGATGAAATCATGGGAGTTCTGGAAAATTTCGAAATTATAGAAAAAATGTCTTTTAGCTGCTATGATGAACCTACCTTACAAGAAAAGATTGATTATATGAATAAAGAATGGATTATCATTGCTGGAATTGAATCACATATCTGTGTTCTTCAAACCGTAATTGATCTAATAGACAACGGATATATGCCTATTGTAATAGAAGATTGTATTTCTTCAAGAAAAGAAAATGACAAAAAAATAGCTATTGAAAGAATGAAAAAAGAAGGTGCAGTCATCTCAACCTATGAATCTATTCTTTTTGAATTATGTCGATATGCAGGTAATGAAACCTTTAAAACTATCTCTAAATTAGTGAAATAAAGCAAGTCATCCTTTTGACTTGCTTTTATCTTCTAAAAATTCCTTTTATTTTTTTCTCATAAAGCTCAAAATCTCCTTTAGAGAACAATACAAAAATCACTCTATCTAATTGGTCATATTCTTCTATAAAATCCATAACTGCTTTTATAGCAATATCTGATGCTTCATCCTTTGGATAATGATACACCCCTGTAGAAATAGCAGGAAAGGCAATGGTTTTTATTTTATTTTCTACTACAAGTTTTAAAGAATTAAAATATGCATTATATAGTAGCCTAGCTTCATTATTCTTTCCACCCCTATAAATAGGTCCTACCGTATGAATTACATATTTACTTGGCAATTCTCCAGCAGTAGTAATTCTTGCTTCCCCTGTTGGACATCCCCCTATTTTTCTACACTCTTCTAAAATCATTCTACCTCCTGCTCTATGTATTGCTCCATCAACTCCCCCACCCCCTAAAAGGGTGCTATTAGCAGCATTGACAATAGCATCTACTTTTAGTTTTGTTATATCTCCTTGTAAGATAGATATATTGGTATTTTTATATAGATACATAAAAAAACCTCCTTTACATTTTTTCTTAGTAGCTTTCTATCTCTTTAACAAAATTTCCTTCTCTACAATAAATATTTTCATTTCCACTTTTTGAATTGTTTTACTAGTAATCCGCTGCATTCTTTATTATTTGTCATATATTTTCGTATCATTGTCCTACTCTTCCTAATATAACGTTTTTTTTATATTTGCTTTATCTGAACTTGCCTTGTATAATAGTTCATAAAATATTTTATCTTTATAAAAAATAATTCATTGTAAACCTTATGGTGCCTGTTCGTTTGCAGACACCTTTCTATTTTACTAATTCTATAAATAATTCGAGGTGAAACATGAAAAAATTTATACAGCTATTACTCATTATATGTATTTGGCAATTAGGAGAATATCTTCATCAAATATCAAACATTCCTATTCCGGGAAGCATCTTAGGCATGTTCATTCTCTTTGGCTTATTATCACTAAAAGTCATTAAACTAGATTGGGTTGAAGAATGTGGAGAATTCTTTTTAAAACATTTGGCTTTTTTCTTCATTCCTTCTGGAGTGGCACTCATTGCTTCTTTAGATCTTCTAAAGGCAAACTGGCTGCCTCTTTCTATTATTATTCTTTTAAGTACCATTATTGTAATGGGTGTAACAGGACTGATTGTACAAAAATTTGTAAAGGACTGATATATATGTTAAGTAACCCCTTGTTTGGAATAATCATTTCATTATTAGCATTCAACATTGGACTATATATTTATAAAAAAACAAAGCTGGCTATTTTAAATCCTATACTCATAAGTATCTCGATTATCGTTGTAATTTTATTACGTTTTAATATTCCACTGGAAATTTACAATAACGGTGGCAAATTGATTTCTTTCTTTTTAGGACCTGCTACAGTGGTATTAGCTATTCCTATGTATAAACAGCTTCCAGCTTTAAAAAGTCATATGAAAGCTATTATCATTGGCATTACTACTGGAGTCATTACTTCTATTACTGCTGTTGCTTTATTATCAAAATTATTTGATTTAGAACATCGTCTTAAACTTTCTTTAATCCCTAAATCAATTACAACGCCTATTGGTATAGCTGTATCAGAAAGTTTAGGAGGATTAACTCCGATTGCTGTCATTGCCATTATTATAACTGGAATTATTGGTGCAGTTATTGCACCTCTTATATGCAAAACTTTTAAAATCCATCACAGTGTAGCAAAAGGCATTGCCATTGGAACATCTTCTCATGCTGTCGGAACCTCTAAAGCTTTGGAAATGGGAGAAACGGAAGGGGCTATGAGCAGTCTTTCCATTGCTCTAACAGGTGTCATAACAGTTTTATTAGCCCCTTTACTGATTAATATATTTTCTCTTATAAATTTATAAAAAATAATGTCCATACAATCAATCATCTATACTAGACACACATAAAAATGACCTCGTAGTAATGTCTACAAGGTCATAATTTTTCATCCTTCTCTGTCTCTTTTGTCTAATCAATATAATTTCTTCCTTATCTTTCATTAAGGCATAACAACAATATTATTTACTACAGGTCTTTCCCTTCTATCTGAAGGTTTATTTAAAATTTTTCCATCATAATACATAGCACTAGAACCGCCACCATCTAGATTATAAGCATCTTTTACTCCTAGCTCTAACAATTTATCCTGTAATCTTTCTAAAGAAATCCCAATGCTCCAATTATCTCGTCTTCCATCTATAACGATTACAATCAAATCATCATTTGCATATTTTCCAATGATCGTCCTAGGATGCCTTGTTTTTTTCCATTTAGTTGAAATCTCTGCTTTTTTCCCATTTTCTAATAATACAGGTGAAAAACTTACTCCTTGATAAGGATCAAGCTTCATAATATCATTTTCAGTGTGGGGTACTGTTCCAATCACTTGTCCTTTTTTATTGATCCCAGCAAAAAACAAATCTCCTGGATAACCATTAAAAGGTTCTACTAATTTTCCATTGATCACTGTATTCCCTATTAATTGGGCATAAGTCTTTCCATTTCTTTTCTCTGTATAAAATCCCCCTGCATTAATTGCAAGTATTGCATTTGTTCTTTTTGCAGCACTTGATGTAGTCTCTAACTTTCCTAATTGATCTTTCCCCAATACTACTTTCAATGCCGTTGGATCAAATAATTTTATTTTAGCAATATAGCCTCTATACCCAAGCTCTGCTAATTTAAAAATTTTGATTTCTGTACGATTACTAATATGGGCCTTCACTGCTGGTCCTAACATATTCAATATTTTTTGCTCATAAATATCATCCGACAATTTTCTTTGTGAATCACTCAACTCTGATAATTCACTAATTTGTTCATCTTGAACATGAAAAACCTCTTTTTGGCTCTCTACAACCAATCCCATATTGGCAATACTCTCTTCTAAATGACCAACTTCATCATATAATTTGTCTGCTTCTTCTGCAAGTACAGTTATGGGAAATTTTAGATACTGACTTTCATCCTGAAACTCTAAACTAACAACAAAGAGACCGATAAATGGGGCAATCAAAAAAAGCATAAATAAATTAATTTTGCCCATTTGGTGCCTCCTTCAATATTTTCAAGCTCTTTTCTAATGTTTTTAATTGCCCATCTAGATTTTGTAACCTTTCATCAATTCTTTCTTGAACAACTGTAGAATTAGAAATAGTATCATCTGTATTTTCGATTCTATTCTTCAAATTATTAATTTCTGTACTAAGTTGCTCCATCTTTTCACTTAATTCTTGAATATTCACAGCGTTTTCTTGTTGCACATTTTTTATAGATACATCAATATAATTTTTAGCATAAGTATATCCATAATACACAGCAGCACTCCAAACCCCTGCACTTACAATAAAAATTAATACATTGATCCATATTTTATTTTTTTTCTTATCTTTTTTCTTTGAGCGCCCTTTCTCTTGGGCATTTTCTTTTGCTAAAGCAATATCCTTGTCCATCCTATCATCCTTTCCAACCTTATTCCCACAAATATAGATTATCGTAAATAGTGACATTTATCAACAAGAATAATTTACAAAAATTTCATCTATCTAATTTTTTTCTATAATCCTTTTGGCAGCTTTATTTTAAAGATGGCTCCCTTCTCCTTATGATTATAAACAGTAATTTCACCATCATGTCCTTCTATAATAGCTTTTGTTATAGAAAGTCCTAATCCTGTATTTCCTTTATCTCCTTTATAAAAACGATCAAATACCTTTTCTTCCTCTCCCGCTTTCAATCCTTCTCCATCATCTATAATATGAATTTCATAATATGGATCATGCATAAACGATTGAATGATAATATTCTCCTTAGCATATCGAATAGCATTGCTTAATATATTGATGAATGCTCGTTTGATCTTATCTCCATCATAAAATCCTTTATAATCAAAGTCTCCTTTTACATCTATTTTTATATTTTTTTCATCTGCTAATGGTTGGATACTTCTTAATGCATCTTCTACCAACTTATCCATATCACATTCTTCAAATCTAAAAATTTCTTCAACATTTTCAAGTTTTGTAAGATAAGTAATTTCATCTACTGTTTTTTTCATACGTTGACATTGATTCATGATAATATCTAAACTTTCTTCCATTTCAGCCCCTTCTACAATCCCATCTTTTATAGCTTCTGCATATCCTTGTATGGACATGAGGGGAGTTTTCAATTCATGGGATGTATTTTGTAAAAATGTTTTCTGCTGTCGATCATATTTTTTTAACTTCTTCACAAGAGAAGAAAAACATATGGAGAGTTCTTCAATTTCATCTCCTGTTTCTAATCGAAAATCTTTATCAAAATCTTTCAGTGAAAAATTCATCATCGTCTTCATAAGCTCTCTAATAGGGTTTGTCAGTCCCTTTTGTAATAGGATGCCTATGATAATTGCAGTAAAACCAGCTACCGTAAAGCTTAAAATTCTTGTTGTTTTCATAATCTCATTCATTGCTTTTAATTCTTTCAATTCCATCATTAAAAACACATATCCTTTAATCCCACCCTTAGGTGTCTTTATTGGAACTTTCTCAGTAATATATCCTTCTAATGGTTTATCCTTTTCCCTTATGAATTTTTTCATTTTTTCTCTATCTAAAGATTTCCAATTTGTATAAATAATTCTTTTATCTTTATTAAAAACAATCACCTTTGATTCAATAAATCTACCAGCAACCCTTAGTTCCTTTTTTACTAATATTTTTTCACCAATGCTATGATCTTTAAGCTTCATTTTCCCCAAAGTTTTCGCAATAGTTTGTCCCTCTGTTCTCATTTGACTTTTGGCTTCTTTCATAAAATATCTTTGAGACAATACATTATAGGACACAACAGTTACAAGAAAAGCTACAAATAATATAATAAAATAGCTTATTAGCAATTTACTTCCAATTTTTTTTAATCTAATCATTCATTTTCCCCCCCTAACTTTTATAATTTAAATTTCAACAGTGGTAACCGTTTCTACCCCTTTTAACATCATCTTCTCTACAAAAATATTATATCTTAAAATCAAGTGATTTTTTACGTATATATTCATATTTACACAAATTCTAAGTCCATTATCAATAAAAGCCATGTGAATTTAGGCGTTTTCGACCTAAAAATCACATGACTTTTATTACAATCACTTTAAAGGAATTCCTGATTTATTCAAAACTCAACAGGCTATGAATTTATTGTAATACTTGTGGTAAAAATAATGCTATTTGTGGAAAGTTTGTAATTAATAATACAATAACGATTTCTACAATCAAGAAAGATATTATTTTACGACTAATCTCCTCAACCTTTAAACCAGATATACCACATGCTACAAAAAGATTTACAGCCATAGGAGGCGTAATCATTCCAACAGAAGTATTAACAACAATAATGATTCCTAATAATATAGGATTAATACCTAATGTGGCAGTAAGCGGTAATAAAATCGGTGCAACCAACAAAATAATAGCTTGTGTTTCAAGAAAACTTCCTAAAAATAGTAGAAGCATATTAATCAATGTAGTAATCACTATAACATTTGATGATACGCCCATTATAGCTGTTGTTACTTTTGCTGGTATTTGTGCACTTGTAATAATCCAAGAAAATGATGCAGAAGTTGCAATAACAAATAATACAACAGAAGTACTTATAGCCCCTTTTAAAATTACTGGACCTAACTCTTTTATCTTTAATTCTTTATAGATAAAAACACTAACTACAAATGCATAGACAACTGCCACTGCAGCAGCTTCAGTAGGTGTAAATACACCTCCATATATCCCACCTAAAATAATGACTGGCATAAGTAATGCTAAAATAGCTTCTTTAAACGCTACAACCAAATTCTTTAAGCTTGTTGGCTCTCCTTTTGGAAGATTTAATTTTTTAGCATAATAGTAAATAACCCCCATTAAACTAAGACCGATAATAATTCCCGGAACAATTCCTGCTGTAAACAATGTACTAATAGATACTCCTGCAACAACACCATATGTGATCATTGGAATACTTGGCGGAATAATAACACCTAATGTTCCACCTGCTGCTGCAATAGCAGAAGCAAAATCTTTAGGATATCCTGCTTTTATCATTGCTGGAATCATAATTCCACCAATAGCCGCAACTGTAGCAGGATTAGATCCAGATATTGCTCCAAAAAATGCAGAAGCAATAATTGTAATAATCCCTAGACCTCCTATAGTACTTCCTACACAGGCCTTAGCAAATTTAATTAAACGCCCTGAAATTCCACCACTTTCCATTAATCCTCCAGCTAACATAAAGAAAGGAATTGCCATGAATGGAAATGAATCTACAGATGTGAACATTCTTTGTGCTACAACAAAAGGTGGAGTTGGCATATTGCCAAATGCTAATGCAACAATGGAAGATACCCCTAAAGATACTGCAATAGGTATATTTAATAAAAGTAATACGAATAAGCTTCCAAATAATAAAAGAACCATTAAATTTCCATCCTTTCTCTAACTGTTCTTATTGTTTTACCACTTTGTTATTTTTATAAATAATTATCTGAATAGAACGAATAAACATTAACAATGCTCCCACTGGTATTGCAAGATATGCCATCCATATAGGTATAGCTAATGCTGGTGAAATTTGTCCCATATTTATTTGATGCTTCATAATTCTATATGAAAATATAATAATTAATAAGTTGAAAATCAATATAATAGCTACTCGAATGTATTGAGAAACGATTTTAAGCTTTTCTGGCAACTTATTTACTACAATTTCAACACCTAAATGTGCATTTCTTTTGATTCCTAAACTTGCTCCAATATAAGCAATCCATACCATCAAATATCTTGCAAGTTCTTCTGACCATGGAATAGCTCCCAATTTAAAATATCTAAACATAGTTGAGATAAATACAATAATTGTCATTATTGGAAAAAGCATAATTAGTATATATTCTTCTAAGTTATTTAATATTTTTTTCAAAAGATCTACCTCCTAAGGTATTTAGCGACTCTTGATGATCAAAGAGTCGCCAATAACAAACTATTTCTTAAGTAATGCATTTATCAAATCTTCACCAATTTCATCTTTGAATTTATCATAAACAGGTTTTGTTGCTTCTTGGAAAGCTTTTTTATCCGGATATGTGATTTCCATTCCTTTTGATTTTAATGTTTCAACTAATTCTTTTTCTAGATTAGCACAATATTCTCTTTGCCATACACGTGCTTCTTTTTCTGATTCTATAATTGCAGTTTGTAATTCAGGTGCTAATCCATTGAAAAATTCTTTGTTCATCATGAATACTGCTGGTGAATAAAAATGTCCTGTTATTGCTAGATTATTTTGTACTTCATAAAATTTACTTGTATCAATAATTACTAATGGATTTTCTTGTCCATCAACCGTTTTTTGCTGCAATGCTGTAAACAAATCTCCAAAAGGCATTGGTACTGGCTGTGCACCTAAAACTTTAAATGTCTCCATATGCACTGGATTTTCCATTAATCTTATTTTTAATCCTTTCACATCTTCTGGAGAATTTATTGCTTGTTTACTATTTGTCAACATTCTAAAACCGTTTTCCCAAAAACCAAATCCTGTAATTCCTTTGTCTTCTAATGAAGATAACATATCTACCCCTAGTTTGCCATCTAATGCTTCAAATGCAGTAGCTCTATCTTGAATAATAAATGGTAAGTCAAATAACATAAACTTTTTTGAAAAGTTTGAAAGAGGGCCTGTAGATGATAATGTTGCCTCTAAAGTTCCCATTGAAACACCTTCCACTGCATCTCGTTCACTTCCTAGTTGTGCACTATGGAATAATTGTACATCTATTTGCCCATTAGATTTTTCTGCAACAAGCTCTTTAAATTTTTCTAAACCTTTGTGATAATGAGATTCTGGAGATAATGTATAAGCGATACGTATTGTGGTTACTTGTTTTTCATCTTTGTCTGCAGTAGAATTAGCACCCTTATCCCCACATCCAACAAATACAAAAAGCATTGAAACAATCATGAATAAACTTAGCATTCTTTTCATAAATAAACCTCCTCAATAATTTTATCTTTTTATTTAACATTAGAAAATTTCATTTCTAATGATTAAATCAATCTGCTAGAACTTTATTTGTGAAATTTGGTGCATATAATGCGGCTAGACGAATAGCTTCTACCATACTTACTTCACTTGCCTTTCCTGTACCTGCAATATCAAAGGCTGTACCATGGTCAACAGAGGTTCTCAAAAATGGCATATTATTTGTAATGGCTATAGTTCTTTCAAAATCAACCATCTTTGTGGCAATATGTCCTTGATCATGATAAAGAGACAACACAGCATCATAGCTACCCTTTAGCGCAAAATAAAATACCGAATCAGCAGGCACTGGACCTACTACATTTATACCAACTTCTTGTGCTTTTTTAATAGCTGGATAAATTTCCTTTACCTCTTCATCTCCAAATAATCCATGTTCCCCACTATGTGGATTCAATCCTGCAACAGCTAATTTTCCATTCTTTATACCTAATCTTTCTAATGCCTCTGAGCATCTTAAAATATAATCAAAAACTCTTTCTTTTGTTGTCATTTCACAAGCTTTTTTTAATGAGACGTGGCGTGATAAAAAGAAAACTCTTAAATCATATACTTGAAACATAGTAAGTGGGTCTTTGGTGTTTGTTAAATCCTCTAAAACTTCCGTATGACCAATATAATTTATACCTCCAGCTTTGAAAGCTTCTTTATTGATCGGTGTCGTTGCAATAGCATCTACCTTTTGATCCATAGCTAACTCAACAGACATTTTAATATATTCAAAAGCAGCTTTTCCAGCCATTCCTTGTACTTTTCCAACCTCTAGCTTTTCAATATCTACATTTTTTAAGTCTATTAAATTAAGTATGCCTTTTTTATAATCACCTTTTTTAACATCTTCAATTACATTGATTTCTAAATTTACACCACAAAATTTCATAGCTTGTTCTAATGTTTTCTTATCTCCAATAACAACTGCTTTTACAGTTTCATGTATTTTTTCCTTTGTTAATGCTTTTACTACAATCTCTGGTCCAATTCCAGCAGGGTCTCCCATTGGAATTCCTATATAACTTCTGTCCATCTGCATCTGTCCTTTCTTTTATCAATTTATATATTTTTATGATATTCAGTAGACACTTTCGTTAACAAATATTCAACACATTTGATAATTGCATGGGTTTCTCCAATTAGTCCACCCTTTGTGATAATAGGCATATGATTATATTTTCCTTTAATCATTCGACCATAAACCGCTAAGGGCAATACTTCATCTTTTACCTCTATTCCTGCTGATTGAAGCTCTTTACATACAGCTACCGTCACATCTCCCCCACTAGTAAATAAACCGCCTATAACCGTATCTGTTTTTTCCATAAATCTTCTTGTTATACTTGCTAATCCATTTGAAATTCTTAATGTTACATCATCTTCTGTAACACCTAATTCTTGTGCAATTTCATGTAAATCTAATACTTCTGTTTCATCTGTAGTAGTTACAACCCCTAAAATATTGTAATATTCCATTTTATCTATTAAATGCTTCACAGTTTTATTGATTTCATTTTCTCGGGTCTCATCATAAATAAGTGCTGCAGAATTTACTGTTTTAAATAAGCATTTATGTTTTATCTTTAATGCTTCTAACTGCCTTCTTGTTAAAGCACTTACACTTCCTACAGTAAGCATTACTTTTTGTCCTGGTACAATTCTAGGCCTATCTACAAATTCTTTGGTTAATGTAGCAGTAAAAGGTCCTGGATCTACTGCAATAACTTTTAATCCTGTTTGTTTTGTAGCCTTTGCAATGATCTCTATATCTTCATTGGTTGTAGCATCCATTACAATAATCTTATTGCCTTTTTCTTTACTACAAATAATTTTTTCTTTTAAAGCTTTATCTCCTTTTAAAATTTGATTCAATGGAATATAATCTACAGCATACTTGCTTTGCTCTTGAATCAATTCAGGTACACAAGAAGTATCAACAGGAGTTTTAGGATCTTTTGCAACATCTGTGTTCTCTAAAGGTATAGAGTCTACCATTAAATATCCTCCTATAGTAATCCTTCCTGAAGATGGAAAAGCTGCTACTACAATGGCCATTGCATCATCTCCTAAATGATCCAGTACTGCATCAATCTCTACTCCCACATTTCCACGAAGTGTACTATCTATACGTTTAGAAAATAGCTTCACTTTTTTATCTTTGAAAAAGTCAGTTATTGATGATACTTTCTCATATGCCATATCTTCTGATATTCCTCTACTGTCCGTACTAATAGAGATAGCTTTAAAATGAGCATGTTGTTTTTCATCATAATCATCTAATTTTAAAAATGTAGCTGCTCTATAGCCAGCTCTTGATAACAAAACACTTGTTGCATTAGCACCTGTCAAATCATCTGCGATGATGACAATTTCTGACATAATATACCTCCTCTGCAAATATATTTACTAAACTAATTCCACTATAACTCCTAGATTCTTGATTTCCTCTAATATACGTTGATCTATTCCTTTATCTGTAATGATCCTATCTAATCGATCTAATGAACAAATTTTTGCAAAACCTTTTTTCTCAAATTTCCAATGATCTGTTACCAATATAGCTTCATCAGCAGAATCGATTATTTGCTTTTTTATTTTTGCTTTTTCTAGGCTAGGTGTAGTCAAACCTTTCTCTACATCTACTGAGCTTGTTCCAATGAAAGCAATATCTACATATATCTTTTCTATAAATTCTTTTGCATCTGATCCTAAACATGTTCCTGTAGTGCTTTGGATACAACCACCTGTACAAAATACCTGAATCCCTTGGAATTTTGAAAGAAATAGTGCAATCATCAAGTCTGTTGTAATCACTTTCAAATTTTTCATGTCTTTTATGCTTTTTGCAATCTCCATATTTGTTGTTCCAGCATCTAGTATGATCGTATGTCCCTCTTTGATTAATGAACTTGCATGTTCAGCAATTTTCTGTTTTTCTTCCATATGCACTGATGTTTTTTGATGATAAGGTACTTCCTCTATGAGCATATCATGTAAAACTGCTCCCCCATGGGTCCTTGTAATGAAGTTATTATCCTCCAAATATTTCAAGTCTCTTCGAATAGTCATAGGAGAAATATCTAACTCCTTTGCTAAATCATCTACTATAACCCTTCCATGTTCTTTTAAGTATTGAATAATATAGTTTCTTCTTTCTGCTTTTAACATAATTTCCACCACTCTGTTCTTTAATGTTATTTATTGTTGTTTATTTTGTTTTTTTTAGTTATTATTTGTTAGTTTGTGTTTATTTATTTTAGTATAACTAATTTTCAAAACATTGTCAACTTTTGTCGCCATTTAGTTTTTGAATGTATCACAAAATCTTTTTTATTCTATTAGTATATAAAAAAACACCTATTCTACATACGAATAGGTTATAAAATAGAAGCTTCTATATCCATTTAAGATTATTAAACAAATAAATTTATTATTATATTTAAACAAAACTAGAATAAATTGATAATATTTAAAGGGAAAAATGATATAATAGATAAAAAATTTCACTATTATAGAAAGGAGACAATACATGCACCTGATAAAACAATTTGCCATTATAATATTTATACTATTTTGTGGGACAATCCTATCTGATTTTTTTCATCTCCCCATACCAGGAAACGTAATGGGTATGGCTTTATTATTCATTAGTTTGATTACTGGTATTATAAAACTAAAAGACGTAGAAGAAATCGCAAATCTTTTTCTAAATCACTTAGCAATATTTTTTATAGCTCCAGCCGTAGGCATTATGCTATATTTTGATATTATTAAAGGGCAATTTATCGCAATAATTATTCCGACGATTGTAAGTATTTTTATAGGATTAGGAATAACAGGTAAAGTAGTAGAGTTTATTGTAAATAGAAAGGTTGTAGATATAGATGACTAATATCATAATAGAAAATCCTTTTTTTGGATTATGTTTAAGTCTAATTGCTTTTCTAATAGGCATTCAAATCAATAAAAAATTAAAACATCCAGCATTAAATCCTTTATTAATTGGGATCATTATCATCATTTGCTTTTTAAAAATAACCCATATTGATTATTCAATTTATTATGAACAAAATAAGATTTTGAATTTTTTATTAGGTCCTGCAACAGTTGTATTAGCAGTACCACTTTACAAAAATATAGAAATATTAAAGGAAAATTTAAAAGCAGTATCCATTGGTGTATTACTAGGAACTATCACATCTATTATTTCTGTTGTATATATGGCATCATTTTTAGGCGCCAATGATAAAATATTACTTTCCATGACACCAAAAGCGGTTACAGCTCCTATTGCTATGGAAGTGTCTCGTGTACTAGGAGGTATTCCTTCCCTAACTGCAGGATTAGTAGCCATCACAGGAATATTTGGTGCTTGTTTTGCACCAGAGATTTTAAGACTTTTTAAAATAAAAAATAAAATTGCTATTGGTATTGCCATTGGAACAACAACCCATGCACTAGGAACAACAAGAGCTTTTCAAGAAGGCGAAGTACAAGGGGCAATGAGTAGTTTATCCATTGGACTTGCAGGTTTAATCACGGCTTTAGTGGCACCCTATATTATATTTATTATGCAAAATTATCAAATGATTTAAAAGAGATTATAGGTCAAATTTTATATCATCATTTCAATTTCACTTCCATATATACAGGATTATGATCAGAATATTTAAAATCCAAATCTTTTACTTCTACTTTTACTAATTCCACATTGGGAGACATAAAAAAAGCATCAATGCTTGTTAAATAAGTGTCTCCTTTTATATAGGCTGTATCTGTTGCTCGTACTGTTGGAAGATTTTTATCAAATCCCCAGGTCCAATCCTTTGGTATCCAATTTTGT
This sequence comes from Crassaminicella profunda, assembly GCF_019884785.1. Classification (GTDB taxonomy): domain Bacteria; phylum Bacillota; class Clostridia; order Peptostreptococcales; family Thermotaleaceae; genus Crassaminicella; species Crassaminicella profunda. The sequence goes on along the minus strand of NZ_CP082326.1, from coordinate 184,167 downwards.
GGCAAAGGTACCACCCAATCTGATCCTTCTAAATGTGTAGTGAAGTATTCCTTCGATATTCCTGGCATCAACTGATTCCAATCTCCTCCAGCGATTACATAGTTTCCTTTTTCATACTCATCTGTAATCACATTTTTCAAGTAATCCATCTGTTGTTTTCTAAGTACCGCATCTTTATCAAAGGCTGAATTATGAGTATTAATAAGTACCAATTGATGATCCTTTCCCTCAATATCCACACGACTCACCGTAAAACATCTATCTAAATGAGCTAAATATACAGGCCATTTAAATTTTCCTGGAAATTGATATCTCATCGTATCGTTCATACTATACTTTCCAAATAAGGCAATCCCACTTTCAACCTTTCCCATAAATGGAGGAGGAAAAGGGGCAGGAACTAATTTTACTTTATAATTGTAAGCAAATACAGATTGATATTTCTTTAGTGTATCTTTTATCTCTTTATATTCATCTATATAATAACTCCGTTTTGATGCACAATCTATTTCCTGAAGAAAATAAAAATCAGCCTTGTTATTCTCTAAAAAGTGTGTAATCCCCTTCATATAATTCTCTACTATTTCCTTTTTATCTGGTCTTACACTTTTTCCTCCTGAAGCAAAAAAATCTTCTTTTTCTCCTAAGCCTCCATATCCTATATTCCAAGTAATCATAGAAATTTGATCATTTCCTTTTTCATAGGCTGGTTTTCCTTCTGCATTAATTTTTATAATTTCTTTTGGCTTATAATCTGTTATGGTTAAATATATGACAAGTACGCTAAAACTTACAATTCCTATTCCAATAATTATTCCTATCCACATACTTATTTTTTTCAAAATAGTATATACATCAACATTCATAATATTCATTTTACCTTCTCCTTCATCAATACAAGTCCTAGCAATCTATAAACATGCCAAAGTTACTCCTGCTCGTTAAGTCCAATTATATTATATATAGAATAGTAGGTAAAGTAACAATAAATCATTCTCATTTATATCTGCATATACAACATATAAAATAAACTCGTTTTTCTAAAGCAAAAAATTGAAACTTCAAGTGAATACTCTATTTCACCTGACACTAAATTTCCAATCTCCCACTTATAGAAGTGGGAATATTATAAATGAATAAAAGCCATGTAAATTTAGGCATTTTTAACCTAAATTACATGACTTTATTTTATTTCGTATTCATTAATTATTTAACTATTTCAATTGACTTTGTATCTTCGAACCACTTTACTGATGCACCTAAGTTTTCAGATACATATCTAAGTGGTACTAACGTTCTATCATCAACTAATACTGGTGCAATATCCATTCCATTTGATTTAACGCCAATTGTAACACTTACTATTTTATCATCTAAGTTGATATTTGCAGTCTTTGTATCATTATTCCAATCAACTTTTGCACCTAATGTTTCAGCAACAAATCTTAAGGGTACCATTGTTCGGTCTAATAAAATGATTGGTGCTACATCCGTTGTAGTAGTTTCACCATCAACAGTAATCTCAGTATTACCAATACTTAAGTTTATTACTTTCACATCTTCTGTCATTGCCACTCCATAGAAACTAAATTCATCTGTATAAAATGTAAATGTTTTTGATTTGGCGTCGTATTCCCCACCTAGTTGAACTGGTGTAATACTTCCATCTTTATTTTTTACATATCTAATTCCAGTTAATTTAGCTATATCACTTTTTAATAATTTCTTTTCAGAAAGATCAACACTTATTGCTACTGACTTTTTAAATTCATGCATTGAATCTACTACTTTATCATCATTCATTACCTCTGCTCTGAATTCAAATATTTCAGAACCAACTGAAATGATCCCTGTATTATTTTCTGTAGCTTTTTTTAACATTTCTTTTGCTTCTTTTTGTTCTAGAGGTTTTGCAGAAATTTCTACAGTTTCTTTAACTCCCATACCTTCAGTACTTAAAACCTCGGGTTCAAATGTTAGCATAACTTGCTTTGTTGCTACTGTTAAAGGTTTATTTGCTTTTATAATATCTTTTAATGTATCTTTTGATAATGTTGCTTTAGCTGCTTTTTTCCCTTTTGGCGCTTTTACTTCAATTTTAATTTCTTTTACCTTTTTATTTTCTAAAGCTTTTTTTACTGCTTTTGTGGTTTCTTTTGCTGAATCAGGTGCTGTAGCGCCACCGCCGCCACCGCCTCCACCACCTCCACCACCTCCAGAACTTACATTAGATGGCTTATTAGAAATTGTAAGCTTGAAAGTTGTTTTTATAGATTGATCTTCATCAAGTATAGCTGTAATAGTATAAACACCTACAGGAATATCCTTAGAGATTTTCATTACTTTTTTGTCTATCACATATTTAGCTAAAGCTTCTTCAGGGACAAATATAATTGTTTTATTTACTTGATTCCCATCAGAATTTGTAACTGTAATTTTGGATAAATCTAATGTAAAATCTTCACTTTGTTTATATTGTGAAAAATCTTTTGTATTGATTGTATAAACTTCTTTAAATGAAGGATCATTTGTTGCTTTCAATCGTTTACTATCTTCAGATACTTTGAAACCAAAAGCTTCAAATACATATTTTGCTGGTATATAAACTTTTCCATCGATTATCATTGGTGCTACACCCATATCTATAACTGATTCATTGACTTGTAGTTCAGATGATCCAACTACACATTTCACTTCTTTATCTAGTCCTAAAATAGTGACTGTTTTAGTTGCTCCATCCCAAAATACTTCTACATTTCCTAATCCTCTTGCTACTAAGTTTACAGGTATATAGATATGTTGATTAATCCACTTATTAGGTGTCTCATTCATTACTTTTATTCCATTAAAATATATAACTCTTTGATCTACAGGATACTCTGTTTCCATCTTACTATCTTTTTCATTTGAATCATGACCATTTATTATCTTTAATGCTTTTTCATCTTCTGATACTTTAAAACCAAAAGCTTCAAATACATATTTCGCTGGTATATAGGTTCTTCCATCTATCATTTGGGGTGATACATCCATATTTGTAACCAATCCATTTACTTTCAGCTCAGATGAACTAATCACTAACTGTACAACTTTATTTTTTCTTAAAATAGAGATTGTCTTAGTTTTTCCATCCCAGAATATTTCAGAAGATGATACTCCTAACCCTTTTGCTACAGCACGTATAGGTGCATATACATGCTGATCAATCAATTTATTTGGAGTATCTGTTATTACTTTCTTTCCTTTTAGATATACAATTGATTGATTTACAGGATATTCTACTTCAGCCATAGCTTCTTCTTTCTCATAAGATGCAACTACCATTTCTGCTTCTGTTACATTATCCCCACTGACTTTCACTGTTACATCACCAGAAATAGCTTCTGGTAATGCTTTTATAGACGCTCCCTTTATAAAAATATCACCTCGTCTATCTCTATTATATGCTTTACTATAATCCATTGTTATTTCTAATGTATTTCCAATTATACTTACAACTCCTGTTGCTCCTTGTAGTCCAAAAATTGCTATAATATCACCTCCTGATGTCCATTCAAATCCATCAGGTAATTCTAATTTTATTTTTCCATTCTCTATTGGCAACGAGCCTATACTTGCTTCTTCTATATCAATCGTTTTTAATTCGATATTATCCTTAAAAGCATCTGTATCTTCTATCGTTGTTATTGTATCTAAATTTGTTGCTATAGCAAAAGTATATGTTCCAGATGATAAATAACTATCTCGTGAATCTATAATTACTTTTACTTCCCCTTCATCCTGTACTTCTACAAGCATAGGTATCTTAAAGTTTAATTTAGTATGGCGACTAGATAAATCATTATATACTTGTGCTTCTACAGTAGTATCATCTAATTTTGTAACACTTAATCCATCACATATACTCTCCATCTCTTTTTCAAAGGTACTATCATGAAAGTTATCATTCTTAGCCCATTTTGCATTTTCTAATTTCAATAGAAAATTTTGCTTTTTTGTTCCAAATTCATCTAGATTCATTTCTTCAATCCTTAAAGCCGGCGCTGTAGTAGGATTATCAAATATATGATCACTTTTAACTTTGGGATATTTGTTTATAGTATTATCACTTTGAGCATATGCAGTATGCTGACTTATAGGGCTAATCATCATACTGAATACAAGTACTAATACAATTGGTAATGTTACTATTCTTTTGATTTTCAATTGAACTCCCCCTTTTTTCTAATATGCCAAATATCACTTTACCACAATCGTATTAAAAATTCTGTAATACTTTGTCGAGCATTTTTTCAATGCTTAAATTTTTAATTGATTTCTTTATTTAAATCAATTAAAAAAAATCACATGTTCTTAGGTAACTTTATCCTAAAAACATATGACTTTTATTATATACGCTGAATCCTAGATTCATCTACATCCTATTTACTTTTCTACAAAAAGAGTTTTTATATCTATTTTTTCTTGAATCATACCGTTATCGAATAGAAAATCTTGTGTTTTTTCTAACTCCTTTACATCCTTTTCTGTAATAGTTGGATTAAAATCATACCATGGATACATAGTTTTTACATCTTCCACAGAAACTCCATTTTCCTTTGCTACCATTTCAAACATTTTTTCTTGATTTTCTTCCATGAATTTTAATGCTTTCTCATGAACATTCATATATTTTTCTACAAGATCAGGATGCTCTTTTAAAAATTCTCCTCTTGCCCCAATGACAATCGTAGCATCTAATAATCCTTCTCCATTTCTAAGAATACGTGCACCACCCTCTTGTGCCTTGATCACTGCTGGTCCTGCAACTAATGCTGCATCTACATTTCCACTCATCATACTAGATACACCATTTCCTATGCCCATTTGAATAAATTCCATATCATCCATGCTCACACCTGCTTCATTCCCTGCAGAAATCAACAATTGATGTAAAATAGTTCCCTTAGGTCCTGCAATTTTTTTGCCTTTTAAATCTTTTACAGACTGAATATTTTCATTATTTGTCATAATGGTGAAACATTTTGGTGCTCTTGAATAAGTACCTATAATCTTTAAATCTACCCCATTTGCCCTTCCTATTATGGCTGAAGTGCCTCCTAGCGCATTGCAAAAGTCTAAATCTCCTGTTGCTACGGCCTCTGTCATTTTAGAGCCTTGCGTTATTTCTGGAAAATTGATTTTTATATCGCCAAACTCTTCTTCAAATAAATTTTCATGTTTTTCAACAATAGACGGTACATTCAAAGGTGCTGTAACATAGGAAACATTTATTTCCTTCACTTGATTTTGCTCATCAGAAACACTTGCCTCTTCATTTGCACCATTCCCACAGCCTGCTAATACTAACATCAAAACACAGATCATACATAAAAGCGTTGTAAATTTTTTCATTATTCTCTTCCTTTCTTCATTTAATATATTTTAAAATAAATTACTTCTCTCACTTGTAAATAAATGATTTCAAAATTCAACACACACCCTGTTGATCTCTATTTTAGAATTTTTTATTCTTCTTCATTTCTTAAAATAGCATTTAAAATTGCTTCCTTTATGTTTAAAAAATCCATATGATTGATTTTTCTTATGTAACTTAAATCATTAGCTATATCCTTAACGATTCGTCCCTGATCTAATGCAATAATCCTTTGTCCTAAAAAGGCCGCTTCTTCTACATCATGAGTGACAAAGATAATGGTCTTCTTTTCCTTTAAGAATAATTCTATGATCTCTCTTTGGAGTTTTCTTCTATTAAAAGCATCTAATGCACCTAAAGGTTCATCCATCAAAATAATATCTGGATTATAACAAAGTGTCCTTCCTAAAGAAACTCTTTGTGCCATTCCACCAGATATTTGTGAGGGGTATGCATCCTTAAAATCATACAAATCCAGCACCCTTAAATATTTTTCTACTAAATCTTCCTGCTCTTGATTTCTTTCTAGGAGTGAAAACCCCATATTTTCTTTAACAGTAAGCCACGGCATCAATCTTGGCTCTTGAAAAACAATTCCTATATTTTTACAATTCGTCATGATTTCTCCCTCTGTTTTTTCTTCTAAGCCAACAAGAACTTTTAAAAGAGTTGTTTTTCCACAACCACTCTTCCCTACAATGGTTACAAAGGTTCCCTCATTAATAGATAAACTTACATTGTCTAGAGCAATAATTTCTTTATTCTTAATAGAATATCTTTTAGATAGATTTTTGATCACTAGTTGAGCCAATTCATTTCACCTCTTTGTTCCTGCTTATGCCAATGCAATAATCTATTAGTACATTTAAATAAAATATAATCCATCATAGAACCAAGGATACCAATGGTAAGAATCCCCACAATCATAATATCTGGTCTTGATAATTGCTCTGCATCTAAAATCATATATCCTAGCCCTGATGATGCTGCAATGATTTCTGCACCAATTAACGCCCTCCAACTATATCCAAATCCCAATCGTGCCCCTACCATAATAGATGGCATTGCTTGTGGAAAAATAATTTTCCTATAAATATGTAGTTTACTAAAACCAAAAACTTTCCCCACTTCAATAAGTTTTGAATCACAATTTATAATTCCACTTAAAGTATTTAAAAATATTGGAAAAAAGGTAGCCAATATAATAACCGCAAGCTTGGACATTTCTCCAATCCCAAACCATAAGATCAACATAGGAATTAAAGCCATAGGTGGAATATGCCTCATAAAATCTAAAATTCTCTCTAAACATACTAATAGCTTTTTACTAAGAGATAATAAAATAGCTAATAAAAAAGCTCCTACAAAAGAAATCATAAATCCTAACACAGCTCTATATAAGCTCACCATTACATGCTTTAATAAAATCCCCTTTTTAAGAAGAATCATAAAAGCTTTCCCTACCTTCTCAGGAGATGGAATAATATAAGCATTCCAAAGATCCAATGTTGAACCTATCCACCATAGTAAAAAAATAATTACAGGTACAATAAACCCCTTCATTTTTTCCATCCAAACACCTCATCAACCAAATTAAATAAACAAAAAAACTCCCCTTAAAAGATAAGGAAAGTTATATAGACCTACCATTAACCCATCATCACTTTCTCACCTTTTACTCAGAAAAATCCTTGCAATTAGTATTAAAAAACAACTTTCCTCCTCATGAATAAAATCCATCAGTCAGATTATATAAATATGAAATTATACGATTCTTCTACATTATAACAAAGATTCATAAGTTTTGGTACATTCAATTCTAAAACCCCACACCTAAAGTTTTCATTTCTTTTAATCGTTCATTATTCATTGTGAATCCTTTTACTATATATTCATTAAGTCTTTCTGTTGCCTAACATCTAAATTGTATACTTCTATGTAAACCAACTCTATAATCTATAGCTACAATCATTTCTCTTTAGTCTCTCCTCTTGGCTAGATTTATCAAGTATCTCATCAATTTCTTGTTGTAACTCTTTATCTAGTCTAGGTTTTACAATCTCTTTTAGCTATTGTTTCATACATTAATTTTCAATACTTCTATATTTTTTTACATAACTCCTCAAAAATTCTCCCATAATATAATAAAGGATGAATATTTTAATATTCATCCTCTATCACATTATTATATTTAAGTTTTCATTTAAAACGATTAAATTTTATTTTAAAATTACAAAACAAATTTCTATATTTGGCATTTTTACTCAACAGTTACACTTTTTGCCAAATTCTTCGGCTTATCCACGTCACACCCTCTAGCTACTGCAATATAATATGCTAAAATTTGTAGTGGAACAACACTTAATATTGGACTTAGTTCATCTAGTGTATCTGGAATATAGATCACTTTATCTGCTGATTTTTCTATTTCTTTGTTTCCTTGTTTTGCTACTCCGATTACATAAGCTCCTCTAGCTCTAACCTCTTGAATATTTGAAAGCATTTTATCATAAAGCTTATCTTGTGTTGCTAATGCTATTACTAATCTTCCTTCTTCAATAAGAGCGATTGTTCCATGCTTTAGTTCTCCTGCTGCAATGGCTTCTGAGTGAATGTAGGAGATTTCTTTTAATTTTAGTGATCCTTCAGCAGCTACAGCTACATCGAGTCCCCTACCAATATAGAATACATTTTCATTGTTAAACTGTTCGTCTGCAAGCTGTTGAATGGCTTCATTATCTTGTAATATTTTTTCAAGCTTTTCTGGCATAGCTTTTAATTCTTTAACATACATTTCGTATTCTTCAGTTGTTAAACTTCCCTTTGTCATTGCCATAGATAAGGCAATCAAATACATAGATATAAGCTGTGTTGTATAAGCTTTTGTTGATGCTACTGCAATCTCAGGTCCTGCCCAAGTATAGAATACATCGTCTGATTCTCTTGCAACGGATGAACCTACTACATTGACTACAGATAAAATTCTTGCACCTTTTCTTTTTGCTTCTCTTAATGCTGCTAGGGTATCTAATGTCTCCCCTGATTGACTCACTGCAATAAATAATGTATTTTCATCTATAAATGGATCTCTATATCTAAATTCTGATGCAACCTCTACATCTACTGGAATCCTTGCAAACTTTTCAATAGCATATTTTCCTATAAGTCCTGCATGATATGCTGTACCACAAGCTACAATATAAACCTTATTGATTTTATCTAAATCCTCTTTTGTAAGCTGAATCCCATCAAGTTCAATATAATCATCCTTGTCTAATCTTCTATGAAGTGTCTCTTCTACACCCTTTGGCTGCTCATTGATTTCTTTCATCATAAAATGAGCATACCCCTCTTTTTCGGCTGCTTCTGCATTCCAAGTAACTTTGAATACATCTCTCTTTACAACTTGCCTTAATTCATTAAATATTTTTATTTCATCCTTTGTAAGAAGTACAACTTCATCGTTTTCAATTAAATACATATCTCTTGTGTATTTAAGAAGTGCTGGTATATCAGATGCAATAAAATTTTCATTTTCTCCAATTCCTACAATAAGAGGACTATCCTTTCTTACTGCTACAATTTTATCTGGCTCATCTTTGCATATTACCCCTATTGCATAAGCCCCTTCCATTTTTTCAATTGCCTTATATACGGCATCTAATAAATCACCTTCATAAAAATAATCGATTAGGTGTGCAATTACTTCTGAATCTGTCTCTGATTTAAAATGATCTCCATTGGTTTCAATTAACCATTCTTTTAGCTTCATGTAGTTTTCAATAATTCCGTTATGAATAAGGGCAATGTTTCCAGCATAATTTGTATGTGGATGAGAGTTTATATCTGATGGCTCTCCATGAGTTGCCCATCTTGTATGACCAATTCCAAGTGTTCCTTTGATTTTTTCTTTATTTAAGTGTTCTTCTAATCTACTCATTCTTCCCTTAAATTTTCTAACCTTTATTTCTCCTTCATCAAAGATCGCAACTCCCGCTGAGTCATATCCTCTATATTCAAGCTTTGATAATCCATCTATTAAAATAGGTGCTACCTCTTTTTCTCCTATATATCCAACAACTCCACACATATTTCTATCTCCTCTCAACTATTAACTTTTTGTTTTTGACAATAAAATATTATGGGTAGAATTTTTAAAATTTTTCCTACCTTTTTACATAAAATCCGCACAATTTTAATTTTTTATCACCCAAGTCTATTTGTCCCTTCAATCACTCAAAGGTTTTGTAAACTCTCTCTCGGTGGTGATACACCGCAGGGCATCCGCCGAAAACTTCGATAAACCCTGTCCTCGTCAACTTAAATCTTTTTTCCGATCAGATTTTAAGTTCTGGCGCTTTTATTTTTATATTATTTCTTTTTCTATATCCATCACCCCTTTCCATATTTAAAAGGTGAAAAAATACTATATTCACAAAGCATTTTTTTAGCTCCCACAAGATACAACTACCCTATGGGAGCATTAATATTTCAAAATAATTTTCAACTTTAGTTTAGTCCATTTTATCTTATCATTTTCTTAGTAAATGTCAAGATTTTTAGATTGCTCCTATTACATTTTATGCAAAAGGTTAACTTTCAGTGAATCTATTTCAATCTTTCTTCAATAATTCCTGCTAATTCTTCGCTTAAATTTTTTAGTTGTTCTACATCTTTTCCTTCAAGCATAACTCTTACTAACGGCTCTGTTCCAGAAGGTCTAATAAGTACTCTTCCTTCTCCATCCATTATTTTTTCAAGCTTTTGTATTTCCTCTGCGATGACAGTGTCTTCCATGTATTTCATTTTTTTATCATTACTTACCTTTGCATTCACAAGTACTTGAGGATAAGTAGTCATGGCACTTGCTAGCTTTGATACAGATTGATTTTTCTCTTTTACAATACTTAAAAGTTGTAATGCTGATAAAAGTCCATCTCCTGTTGTATTATGTTCTAAGAATATAATATGTCCTGATTGTTCTCCTCCAAGGACATACCCTTCTTCTTTCATTTTTTCAAGAACATATCTGTCTCCCACTTTTGTTTTTGTGATGCTACATCCAGCTTCGTTCAATGCTTTTTCAAGTCCCATATTACTCATAACAGTAGCAACTACTGTATCTTTGTGAAGTTTTCCTTTTTCCTTTAACCCGGTACCACAGATTGTAAGGATTTTATCTCCATCAACAATTTGTCCCTTTTCATCTACAGCAATCAATCGATCTGCATCTCCATCAAAAGCCAATCCAATATCAGCACCCCAATCAAGAACTTCCTTTTGTACTTCTTCAGGATGTGTTGAGCCACAATTTAAATTGATATTGAGTCCATCTGGTTTATGATGAATAATTTTTATCTCAGCACCTAATGCTGATAATACAGATGGAGCTGCTACATAAGCTGCACCATTAGAACAATCTACAGCAATTTTCATTCCTCTTAAATCCACATCAATCGTATTCTTTAAGAAGTTGGCATATTGCTTGATTGCATCATCAATTTCTATTTTTCTTCCAAGATCTTTTCCAGTAGGATTTACATCTATTTCTTTATGATTTAAGATAATCTCTTCTATCTCTTCTTCTACTTCATCTGGAAGTTTAAATCCATCTTGATTAAAAAACTTTATACCATTATATTCAACTGGATTATGAGAAGCAGAAATAACAACGCCTGCATCTGCATCATAATATCTTGTCAAATATGCTACTGCTGGTGTAGGTACAACCCCTACGCACAAGCAATCTGATCCTGTTGATAGGATTCCTGCAACTAATGCTGATTCTAATAGATCTCCTGATATTCTTGTATCCTTACCAATGACAATTTTTGCTTTCTTTTTTCCCTTTGTAAGTACATATGCTCCGATTCTTCCTAACTTATATGCTAAATCTGCTGTCAATTCTTTATTTGCAATACCCCTTACTCCATCAGTCCCAAACAACTTTCCCATTCGAGTAGACTCCTCTCATAAATAGTCTATCTTTTCCTCTTATGATTATTATATGATAAAATTTAAATAGTGAATCTATACTATTTTATCATATTCAAGTATTGTATTCAATTTTACTAAAAAAAAAGAAAGATGGCAAAAGCCATCTTTCCTATGCATCGATTTTTTCTGAAGGTTTTGTCAATATTTTTATTCCTGTAACAGCTAATACTGCAGCTAGTAGTAATAAGAATATAGCAAAGCCTACAAGAATATGATTTCCTGAAGCTATATTTGCTTTTAACAATTGATACAATGCAGTCACAGTAACTAAGAACATGAATACCATAGGCACTGCAAACATCATATAATTCTTGCCACTGTTCTTTAGCCAAACAGCAAGGGTAATAAGTGCTAATGCTGCAAGTAATTGGTTCGCTGAACCAAATATTGGCCATATTGAAGTCCAGCTTCCTAATGCTAACCATCCACCTAATACAACGGTTATAGCTGTAGCTACAAAACGATTTGTTAAGATAGATTGTGTTTCTTTTGTTGGGTCTTCAAATAATTCTTGGAATATAAATCTTCCAAGTCTTGTACCTGTATCCAAACTTGTTAATGCAAAAGCAGATACAGATAAAGCAACAAAGGATTTACCTACTGTATAGTCTATTCCAAGCTTCGACATAAATACACCAATACCATCTGAGAATACGTTTACAGGTCCACCAGCAGCTGCTAATTCTGCCATCTTTTCCTTTGAAATATAAGCTGCTGTGATAATAGCAATTACTGCTAATACACACTCAATAAGCATTCCACCATATCCAACAGGTTTTGCATCAGCTTCATTGTCCATCTGCTTAGAAGTTGTTCCTGAACCAACTAGTGAGTGGAACCCTGAAATAGCACCACAAGCTACTACAACAAATAGCATTGGGAACATATTCCATCCATTAGATGCTGTAAATCCTGTAAATGCTGGTAGTTGAATACTTGGTCTATAAAATACAAGTCCAAGTACTGCACCAAGAAGCATTGCGTATAATAAGAATGAGTTCAAATAATCTCTAGGCTGAAGTAATATCCATACAGGTGTTACAGATGCAATAAAAATATAAGCTAATAAAATCCCAACCCATACGTTCTTACTTAATACTAATGGGAACATATTTCCTAAATAGATACATACGAATAAAAGCGCAACCCCTATTACACTAGATATTCCTATTGGTGCACCTTTTCTATATACAAAGAATCCAAATGCAACAGCTAATATGATAAATAATACAGATGCTGAAGCTGCTGCTGGAACGCTTACAAATGTATTTGCAACAATATTTGTAAAAGCTGCAACAACTAATAATAATGTAAGCCATGCAAAGATAGCAAATAATTTCTTCATGCTTTTACCCATATTTGCTTCGATAATTTGACCGATAGATTTACCATCATGCCTTATAGATGCAAACAGTGAACCATAATCCTGTACACCTCCAAAGAAAATACCCCCTATAATAATCCAAAGCATTACAGGAACCCATCCAAATACTGCTGCTGCAATAGGACCTACAATTGGACCTGCTCCAGCAATGGATGCAAAGTGATGCCCCATAAGCACTGGTGCTTTTGCTGGCACATAGTCTACTCCATCATTGATTGTATGGGCAGGTGTTTTCCTTGTTGGATCAACGCCCCACTGTTTTGCAAGCCAACTACCATAGGTTACATATGCAATACTAAAAATAACGATACTAACAAGAATTAACCATAATGAGTTCATAATAATCCTCCTTTATATTTTTTTATTTTTAAACCTTATAAACCTCACCAACCTCCTTTCCCTTTTTATTGGTAATAATATCTCCACTACCTAAATGGACTAAAACTAATCTTATATCCGCCCATCCTTTCAATCCAAAGGAAAAGCTTTTATGAAATTTGAATTTTCTGACGATTTTTGGTATTTTTTGATTCTCTTCTTTAGCTGTTACTAATACCCCTGTAATCATACTAGACATATGCTCTGAATGGGGATGAATAAAATCATCTACAGATAATTTTAAAACCTCTATAAAATTTCTTAGTTTTTCCTCTGTCAACTCATCAAAATGTTTTATCAAACAATATTCATTGTTCTCAAAAGCATAGATAGGAATTTTTTTTGTTGCCATATACTTTTCATTTCTTATATGATATTTTGCATACAAATCTATTTGTAAATCCTTATATTGATAATCTCTTTCAACATCGAAATGACCCATTAGTTTTTTCTCTATTTTTTCTATATATTCTGTATATTTCATAGGCAATCTCCTAACTAGTCTTGAATAATGTGTATTATTCATTTTTTCATAGGGATAAATCCCTTGTTATACCTATACTATTCTAGATAACGAAAGTTTATATCCTTGCCAAAACATAAAACTTTATATTTACCAATTACCCTTTATCCTTAAACAATAATCAAAAAAAATATCTTTTTACATATTATACAAAAATTCTGATAATTTTAAAAGTGTTTTTATACATCATTTCCCTTTATTTCATAAAAGGTATTTAAAATAACATAAACTACCTTATTTTATACATGAAATGCAATTATTTTGCATGAACGGTATTTAAAAAAATGACGAGTATTCCTACTCGTCATCATCTTTAGCTTCTTACACTCATAGCACCCTTTTCTAAAGCTTCTTTGTTCAATGGTAATAAATGCTCTTTGCTAGGTCCAAATACTTTTTTTAGCGCCGCAAGAATAGATTCAATTTTTACAGTTTTTGTTATTTCTAAAAATGCCCCCAACATAATCATGTTGGCAACTTTTCCATTTCCTAATTCATTTGCCATTTCATTTGCAGGAATATAATAAGCTTTCACATCATCTCTTGATGTTTTTTTATCGATTAGTGAACTATTTACAAGTAATAATCCATCCTTTACAAGGGTCTTTTCAAATTTAAAAAGAGAAGGAAGGTTCATGACAATAGCAGCAGTTGAATCCGTTACAATAGGAGATCCTACAGGATGATCAGAAACGACAACCCCACAGTTTGCAGTCCCGCCACGCATTTCTGGTCCATAAGATGGCAACCAGGAAACATGCTTTCCTTCAATCATTCCAGCATAAGTCAGTAGTTGACCCATTGACATAACACCTTGCCCACCAAATCCAGCACAAACAATTTCTTGTGTTGCCATATTACTTCACCTCCTGTGGTGTACGGAAATTTCCTAATGGATAATAGGGAATCATGTTTTCTCTTAACCAACCTAAAGCTTCTATAGGCGAAAGCCCCCAGTTTGTAGGGCAAGTTGACAATACTTCTACAATACCAAATCCTTGTCCTGCCATCTGTACCTCAAAAGCTTTTTTAATCGCTTTTTTAGCTTTTCTTATATTAGCTGGTGTATCTACAGAAACTCTTTCTACAAACACTGCTCCTGTAATGGTTGCCAACATTTCAGAAACTCTTAAAGGCATCCCAGAATGATTCTTATCTCTACCAAAGGGAGCTGTAGTAGCCTTTTGTCCGATGAGTGTTGTAGGTGCCATTTGTCCACCTGTCATACCATAAATAGCATTATTTACAAAAATAGTAGTAATCTTTTCACCCCTATGAGCTGCATGAACGATTTCAGCAGCACCAATAGATGCTAAATCTCCATCTCCCTGATAAGTAAATACTGCCGCGTCTTTATGCACTCTCTTAATACCTGTTGCAACAGCTGGTGCACGTCCATGGGCTGCTTCATGCATATCACAATTAAAATAGTCATAGGCAAGTACAGAACATCCCACAGGTGCAACTCCTATGGCTTTTCCTAACAGATTAAGTTCTTCTAAAACTTCTCCCACTAATCTATGAATAATCCCATGGGTACATCCTGGACAATAATGAGTAGGTAGATCCTTTAAACCATTTGTTCTTTCAAATACAGCAGTCATTACCTCTCACCTCCTAAGATTTCCTTTACTTTTCCTACGATTTCATCAGGGGCTGGAACCATTCCTCCACTTCTACCATAGAAGTGAACAGGAAGCCTTCCCTTATTGGCAATCTTTACATCATCGATCATTTGTCCCATACTCATTTCAACACATAATAAGGCCTTTGTAGTATGAGGGATTTGATCAAATGCTTTCATTGGATAGGGCCATAATGTAATAGGTCTAATAAGTCCTACATTAATTCCTTCTTCCTTTAGTGCTGCAATCGCATTTTTTACAACCCTTGAAGTTGTACCATAAGCAACAATAACGACTTCTGCGTTTTCCATATTGTAAGCTTCATAGCGAACTTCATTTTTTTCCATTAAGTCATATTTTTCTTGTAACCTAATATTATGTTTTTCCAGCTCTGCAGGATCTAATGCTAAAGAGTTAATGATATTTGGTTCTCTTTCTCCCTTTGTTCCATCTGTAGCCCAGTCCTTTGGAGAAAGATCTCTTTTTTTAGGCTCTTTAAATTCAATAGGCTCCATCATTTGTCCAATCATACCATCACCTGAGATAACAACTGGATTTCTATAGTAATCTGCTGCGTCAAAAGCTTCCATAGTCAAATCTACTGCTTCTTGGAGGGTCGCTGGAGCATAAACTAGCAATCGATAGTCTCCATTTCCACCGCCTCTTGTATTTTGAAAATAATCTGCTTGAGCTGGTTGAATACCACCAAGTCCTGGACCTCCACGAGATATGTTTACAATTACACAGGGAAGCTCTGCTCCTGCAATATAACTGATTCCTTCTTGTTTTAATGCAATTCCTGGAGAGGATGAAGAAGTCATGACTCTTGCTCCTGCCCCTGCTGCTCCATATACCATATTGATTGCTGCTACTTCACTTTCCGCTTGTACAAAGCAACCTCCAGTTTTATGAAGCTCCCTTGCCATATATTCTGGCAATTCATTTTGTGGCGTAATAGGATAGCCAAAGAAAAATTTGCATCCACCTTTAATTGCTGCAGCAGCAATGGCTTCATTGCCTTTCATCAATATTTTTGCCATTTATTCCTCCTCCTTCCTCATTTCTCTCTCAACAGTAATTACCACGTCAGGACACATAGTCGCACAATTTCCACATCCAATACATTTATCCATTTCTTTTACAGTAGCAGGATGATACCCCTTAATATTGATTCTTTCTCGATCCATGACTACAATGTTTACGGGACAGACTGTTGTACATAGTTCACAACCCTTACACAAATTTTCTTTAAAAGAAACCCTACCTCTTGCTTTTGCCATAATTTCGACCCTCCTTAAGTTTACATCCAACTTTCTCGCATATACATTTCTATAGGAAAAATCTCTCCTTCCATAGAGAAAGGAAGTTCTTTTGAAACCTTTTCTAATGTACTGATATATTTGATTGGAATATTTAATCGATCTGAAACCTGTTTAGATAAATTTTGTCCTCTCAATACATCTTCTATAGTTGTTTCTCTTAATAGATGGGTATTATTTACTAAACCTGTAACTTTTGCTCTTGCAGTACTTTCAATAGTTTTTATATGATGAATTGCTCCCTCTACCTCTGAGGTTTGGGGTCTATTGGCATTAAGGACAGCAAACATATCATACTTACCTTTTTTTAGATAATTTGCATACCTTCCCAAAACCCTAGCTCCTACAGCATCTCCACCTACATCTAAAATGACTTCATAGCTTTCATCCTGCAGGGGATGAAGAACAGATGCTGCAATTGCTGGCAAATCAACTCCTGTGGATCTTTCAATACTGCTACCGATAACTTTGATGCCTACATCTTCAAGGATTTTTTGCTTTTCCCTACTTCGAAAATAGGGATTGACAATATCTAGATCTGCTAAAGCTACTTTTTTTCCTAAAGCAGTAAGCTTTATTGCATAATTTACAGCAAATTCAGTTTTTCCACTACCATAGTGGCCAATAATAATTTTAACTCTCTTATCATTTAGCATAAAATCACCTTTTATACGTATTCTTTTGCCTGCTCTTCTCCTCGTAAAACTCTTAACCCCCCTTGGGCTAGAGCAATCATTTCTTCTTCTCCTGGATATACTATTACCCTACCAATAAATGAAACTCGGTCTTGAATCCATCTAACAAACTCCTTATCATAAGCAATTCCACCTGTTAGAATAACTGCATCTACTTCACCTTTTAATACTGCGCCACAGCTTCCAATTTCTTTTGCTATTTGATAAGCCATAGCTTTATAAACAACTTCAGCTTTTTTATCTCCATCTTCAATCATCTTTCCTACTTCTCTACCATCATTGGTTCCAAGATATGCTACAAGTCCACCTTTTCCTTTGATCTTTTTCTTGACTTCCTCTATAGTTACTTTTCCTGAAAAACATAATTTAGCCAAATCTCCTACAGGAAGTCCTCCACTTCTTTCAGGAGAGAATGGTCCTTCTCCATCTAAAGCATTATTCACATCTACTACTTTTCCGCATTGATGAGCACCTACAGAAACCCCTCCACCCATATGGGCTACAATAAAGTTTCCTTCTTCATATTTTTTCCCAAACTCTTTCGCTGCACGTCTTGCAACAGCCTTTTGATTTAAAGCATGGAATATACTTTTTCTTTCAAGCTCTGGCATTCCTGATATTCTTGCTATATCATCTATTTCATCTACAACTACTGGATCTACAATAAACGCATCTATATCTAGCTGTTTTGCAATTTCATTTGCAAGGATTCCTCCAAGATTAGAAGCATGTTCTCCTAAAACACCTAACCTTAGATCTTCAAGCATTTTTTCAGATACTTTATAAGTACCACCCATAATAGGCTTTAAGAGTCCTCCTCTTCCTACAACAGCATGGATTTTTGTAATATTGATGCCATTTTCATTTAGCGTATCTAGGATTACCTGTTTTCTGAATTCATATTGATCATAAATTTTTTCGTATTGATTGATTTCTTCAGCACTATGTCTTAATGTAGTCTCAAGTATTGATTTTTCATTATCAAATACTGCAATCTTTGTTGATGTGGATCCTGGATTAATGGTAAGAATTCTTAATGTTTTTGTCATAAGATTTTTCTCTCCCTTTCATCTTATTTCTAACCCTAAACCTGGGTCTTATACCATCACATCCCTAAAAAATAAGACTTTCCATCTCAACTTCCTTTTTTTGCTGCCATCAAAACCGCTAAAGCAATAGAATTTAATTTTGTTTCATCACTATCTGCACGAGATGTAAGAACTACTGGTGCTTTTGCCCCAACAATTACCCCAGCATTTTTTGTATCTGAGAAAAATACCATGGATTTGTATAAAACATTTCCAGCTTCTATATTGGGAACCAATAAAATATCCGCACTACCTGCAACAGGATGATCGATTCCTTTGTGCTTAGCAGCCCTTTTACTTACTGCATTATCAAGGGCAAAAGGTCCACCTACTATACATCCTTTTATTTTTTCATTCTTATTCATTTCTTCTAATTCTTTTGCATCTACGGTGGCTTGCATTTTTGGATTTACTTTTTCTTTTGCACAAACAGCCGCTACCTTAGGTGTATTTATATCTAATGCATGAGCTACCTCTACAGCATTTTCTATGATTTGTTTTTTGGTCATCACATTAGGTGCAATATTCATGGCTGCATCTGTTATAAAGAACAATCGATCATAACTTGGTACTTGAAATACTGCTGTATGACTAAGTACATTTCCTGTTCTTAAACCAATTTCTTGATTAAGGACTGCTTTTAAAATAACAGCTGTATCTACTAACCCCTTCATAACAATATGGGCTTTACCAGTAGAAACAAGCTCTACTGCTTTTAGACAAGCTTCACTCATTTCCTTTTTATTGATCATTTCAAGTCCTGAAAGGTCTATATCATTTTCTTTAGCGATTTTCTCAATTTTTTCTTCATCTCCAACTAAAATAGCCTCTACAATCCCCATATTTTTTGCTTTACTTACAGCCATTAATACCTCTAAATCCTCAGCAACTGCAACTGCAATAGTCTTTGGCCCTCTCATCTTTGCAAATTGAATAATCTCATCCATGTTTTTAATCATTTATTTCACCTCATGTTCATAAATTTTATCTCTCTAAGTTGAAAACCTCCTATTTTTATCCATATTTAGGATAATTTCTTTGTAGTAGGTAAATTATCCTTCTATTTGTGTGAATTTTTCGAATTATCTATTTTATATTTTCAAGATTGATTCTATGTATCGCAAGATTCATGCCACGTACTTGTAATAAATTTTGTAATTTTTGCTATAGTTTTAATTTTCATGCTAGTGTTTTAATTTACTAACTTTTCACTATTTATTTTTTTCTATCTTATTTTTTTATTGCCATTTTTATTCTATGAAAAAAAGAAATAAAGTATTCAATGCAATATATTTCATGCAAAAGTATGCACACAATATGTTTCGTGCATACTTTTGCATATAAAAAAAACACACATTTCTGTGTGCTTTTACTCAATATGGTATTTCTTTAACTTATAATATAAATTTCTTATGGATATGCCTAAATCTTTAGCCGTTTTCGTTTTATTGTAACTATTATCATTTAATACCTTTAAAATATATCTTTTTTCACTAATCTTTATAATTTCTTCTAGTGTTTGCTTCTCTTCATCATTTTCTTCAAACCATTCTACAGGCTCAATCCGTTCTTTTTGGATTTTTCCTTGAGCAGCAGGAAGGTGTTTCGTTCTTATAATCATCTCATTAAATTTCATATTAATGATGGCACGACCTATGAAGTTTTCTAATTCTCTTATATTACCTGTCCAATTTAAATCCATTAATTTCTTTAGGGCATTGATAGAGATATCTTGAACAAACCTTCCATATTCCTGATTATATTTTTTGATAAAATGTTTTACTAATAATGGAATATCTTTTTTATGATGTCTTAGTGGCGGTATAATGATAGGAATTACATTGAGTCTATAATATAGATCTTCTCTAAATTTACCGCTCTTTATAGCTCTTTCTAAATCTAAATTAGTGGCTGCAATCACTCTTACATTTATATTGGTAGGAGTACTTCCTCCAACTCTTACAATTTCTTTTTCCTGCAATACTCTTAATAGTTTTGCTTGTGTATTCAAACTAAGTTCTCCTATTTCATCTAGAAAAATAGTTCCTCCATTTGCCTGCTCAAATAAACCTTTTCTTCCGCCTTTTCTTGCTCCTGTAAAAGCACCTTCTTCATACCCAAAAAGTTCGCTTTCTAATAAATTTTCACTAATTGCTGCACAATTTACTCGAACAAATTGTCTATATTTTCGATTGCTTTCATTATGAATTGCATGAGCAAAAAATTCTTTTCCCGTTCCACTCTCACCTCTTAAAAGTATTGTTGCAGGGGTTACTGCAGCTTTTTTAGCCCTATCAATAGCAGCTAATAATTGTTCATCTTCTCCAACAATATCCTCAAAAGTATATTTTGCTTCCAATTTTCTTATGATTTTTTTTGCTTGATCTAATTCATAGGTAAGTCTTTTGATCTCCGTCAAATCATGTAGTACTGCTACACTTCCTCTTAACTCTTCATCCACAATAATTGGAGCCGCATCTGCTAATACTTCCTTCCGAGAAGGACCTACCTTTAGTCTGGCATTCTTTATAGGCATTTTGCTCTTTAAAACCTTCAGATGGATACTTTCTCCCTCTGCAATATCAACTGTACAAATCTCTCCGATAATTTTTTCTTTCTTAAGACCTGTAAGTCTCGTATAAGCAGGATTAATCATTACACCAATCCCATCTTCATCTACAACTGATATGGCATCCTCTGTTGAATGAAATATGGCTTGCAGCATACTTTGCATTTCCTTTAAATTAGTAATTTCCGCTGCTAATTCTTTAACCTCTGTAATATCTCGAAAAACAGCTACTGCACCAATGGTCTTTCCCATATCATCCTTTATGGGCATACGATTTGTAACAATAGAAATATCCCCTAATGGCTGTTTTTGATTTAACTCTGATTTTCCTGTCTCTAAAATAAAGGGAAGTCTCGAATTTGTTACAACTTCTGTAATATATCTACCAAGAATCTTCATCCCTTCAAGCTTTGTCAACTTCTTTGCAGCCTTATTAAATAAAGTGATTATTCCATTTTTATCCACTGCAATCATGGCATCATGGGTAGAATCCAATATTACTTCTAGCTCTCTTTTCATGGCGCTTCTCCTTTTATCCAAAAACACCTGGATCTTTTTTTCCAGGTGTTTTTTTAGATTTAAGACTCTTCCGATTCTTCTTCTACATCTATAGGTGTTACTATTTCTCTTTTCTTTATGATCAAATCTACTTCTTCAGGAACAACTCTAATTCCCTCAACTTTTTTAGATAATTCATGTAAAATACGAACATAATACAATCCTTCTGATAAATCTCTTCCATTAATATAAAGATTGATATCCTCTTTATTGATTGTATCTAACATACTCTCTACAGCCCTTACCTCAACCTTTATAGTCTCTGGCATCTTACTTAAATCTATCGTATAATCTTCCTTTACCTCTTTTATATTGATTTCTTCTTTTTTAAAGAAAATCTCCTTAGTCTTTATAGCTTCCACCATTATAAGAACAGTAGGATCTTTATCTAAATCTTTAGTATTTACCCCTTCTGGTAAGATTAAAGTAATATCCTTTCGAATAGTACTATCTAATCCATTCAAGTTCACTGTTTTTCCTTTAATTTGCTTAATATCTTCTATCATTTCTTTTTTTCCTTTAATCATTACTTTTTCTTGACTTAATCTAATATTGGTTATTTTAAAACCTTCCTTTGCTACTCCTTCATAGGATACAGCAATAGGGACTTCTTTTATTCTTAGTATTGGCAAAGTTATATCTGCGTATTTATTTTTCACCTCTACACCATTTACTACCTTCCCTTCTCGATTGACAGCCTTAAGGGGCAGTCTTTCTATTATATCTTCCTGTCGATCAGATACATTTACATCTGCTATCACCTTTGCTACTGTATTCACTAGACTCTCTGGTCCCTCTATAACAACTTTTTGGGGAGACACCAACGCATCTCCAGGCTCAAAACCTTCAGTAGGCTTTGAAGTAACTCGTACCTGCACCGTCCTTTGCGCCTTTACAATTTCATCTAATGTAATCTTAATCTGCTTCGGAGATATGTCTACAATTTCTGCATTAGGTGGTGCACTTACCTCAACAGGTACACTATTGACCCCCTCATGAAATCCTCTTAAATCTGCTCGAACAACTATATCTTTAGGACCAATTTTATATAATTCATTTCTTCTCCCACTAATTTTCACATTCACCGAAAAATCTTTTTGACCCATCACCACAAGACCAGACTGCTGCAAGTCTTCTATATTAAGAAGCTGTACATCTACATTATTAAGTTCTATAATACTCTGTGGATTTACTTCTCCCATCACATAAAGCCAAAGAATCACAGCAAAAATAATTGAAATCATCTTTGGTGTTGTATTTCTACTAAAAAATCTACTATTTTCTATATTAAATTTAATTTTTCTCCATAAGTTATTCATGTTTTTGTCTCCAATTCCAACTGAACAAAGGCTTATTATTTTCAGGTTTATATGCATTTTTAAGTACAGCCCTTAAGGTCTTTCCATCTAAATATCTAGATAGTTTTCCATCCATGGCAACAGATATAGCTCCTGTTTCTTCTGAGACCATAATAGAAACTGCATCACATCTTTCACTGATTCCTATGCCTGCTCTATGTCTTGTACCTAATTCTTTACTTAAATTTGGATTTTCTGTAAGGGGCAACACACAACCCGCTGCCATTATCTGGTCCTTTCTAATGACTACTGCCCCATCATGAAGGGGTGTATTAGGAATAAAAATATTAATTAAAAGACCTGAAGAAACATTTCCTTGAATAGATGTTCCTGTTTCAATAATATCTTCGATTCCTGTTTCTCTCTCAATAATCATCAAAGCTCCTATTTTTTGTCTTGATAGATAGGAGGCTGCTTCTACAATCTCATCAATATTATCATTTACATCTTCATGGGACATTTCCATAATAGATTTTGTAAATAGCTTGGTTCTTCCTATATGTTCAAGAGCACGTCTTAGCTCTGGCTGGAATACAATTAACACTGCAATCATTCCTAATTCTAATGCTTTCTTTAAGATCCAATTTATGGCATATAATCTTGACCATTCACTAACCTTCGTTGCAATAAGGAGTACTACTAACCCCTTTAGTACCTGTTCAGCACTTGTATGACGAATTAGCATAAAAAGTTTATAAAAAACAAAAGCAACAATTGCCATATCCATTACATCTCGTATTCCTATATTTAAAAATACTTCCATTACTTCTTTCAATCACAACACCTCTTCAAAAAATAATATTACAAATCATCTCTATTAATTATTCTAATATAGATGATCAAAACCCTTCAAGTCCTATGAGAAATTTTTATTTTTAAACTTTTAGACTTATTTATTATTTTACACTATTTTTAAATTCAATAGCCCAATGATACAAAAATTTAATATTAGAACATCTTTACATGATTCTCTTATTTTGTGGAAAAATAATAAAAAGAAAATGAAAGGATAGGTGGTTATGGTCAAAAAGCGTGTCAATAAAATAACAGATAATAAAATACCTAGTAAAGATGATTTGATCACTGATACTATTAAAGATCAATTAGAAGAAAAAATGCAGGCAAGCAGTATGGATATTAATGTATTCTGTAGAGATGGATATGTTCACATGTCTGGAATGGTAGATGTTTTATCAGAAAAAAAATATGCTGAATCTATTGCAAAAGGAATCGAAGGCGTTCAAAAAATTGAAAATAAAATTACAGTTGCTATGGATAGTAACATTACCGACAAGCATATGGAAAAAGAAGTCATTACCCATCTACAAGGAGTTTCTAAGCTTTCTGGTGTTGGGGTAAAAATTGAAGATGGTGTTGCAAATCTTTTAGGTACTACAAATACCCTAAAGGATGCTCATACTGCCATGGGTATTGCCTCTGAAGTTCGGGGCATAAAAGATGTTGTAAACAATATTCATATTACTACTAAGAAAGAATTTGATGATGCGACCATTAATAGTCATGTGACACAAGCCCTTAGTACCACACCTTTAAGCTATATGGATATTGCCCATTCAGTAAACAACGGAAAACTCACATTAAAAGGCTATGTGAATAATAGAAATGAAATGGAACTAGCCAAGGAAATTGCTATGGATGTTGAAGGTGTTACAAAAGTTATCAATAAACTAAAGTTACGAAAATAGTCATAAAACGCCCAAATTTTGGGCATTTTTATTTGACATTTTTTTTGATTCGTCATATTTCCCAGGAAATTTTCTACAAGTTATTCTTTTAAATGTCCTTTATAAAATCAAATATCCCCTAATTTTTATAATTTTTTGTCTAGTAGCAATTTTTCATAGGTAATTGAACATACTAAACCTAAAGTTATTCTAAGCAAATATATGAGGTGATGAATATGAATTATGAACAAATTATTCAAAATACTATCAAGTCTAATAACTCCAAAATTGTTTTACTTGTAATGGATGGCATAGGAGATATTAGAAGCATGAACTTTAAAAATAAAACGCCACTAGAATATGCTCATACTCCAAATTTGGATAAATTGGCAAAAGCATCTATTACAGGACGTATGCATCCCATCCTTCCAGGTATTACACCCGGAAGTGGCCCAGGGCATCTCGGTCTTTTTGGTTATGATCCTTTGAATAATTCTATTGGGAGGGGAGTTCTAGAAGCTATTGGTATTGATTTTGAATTAAAATCTTATGATGTAGCTGCAAGGTGTAATTTTGCTACTATGAATGACAAAGGGTTGATTACAGACCGTAGAGCAGGAAGAATCCCTACTGAAATGACTGTAGAATTATGTAATATTTTAAAGAGCATAAATGAAATTGATGGTGTAGAAATTATTATTAAACCTGGGAAAGGTCACCGATTTGTAACTATATTCAGAAGCAAAGAAAAGTCCATGGGATCAATGATCAATGATACTGATCCTTTGGTTGAAGGAAAAGCACCTATTCCAGCAGCTGGAAAAAATGCATCTTCTCAATTTCTTGCAGATGTAATCAATAAATTTATCAAACAAGGATATGCACTAATAAACGATAAAAATCCTGCAAATGCATTTTTGATGCGAGGCATTGCATCAAAGCCAAAAATTCCTTCTATGAGGGACAAATATTTATTAGAATCTGCTGCTATTGCTACCTACCCTATGTATCGGGGAATTGCATCTTTACTTGGTATGACACTCCTTCCTGCTCCTGATTCTATAGAAGGTTTATTTGAAACTTATGTAAATTATCATCATAAATATGATTTCTTCTTTATTCATGTAAAAGGTACCGATCAAGCAGGGGAAGACGGAGACTTTGATTCAAAGGTAAGCTGCATTGAAAAAGTAGATAAAGCACTTCCTATTATTCTTGAAAATAAACCTGATGTCTTAGCCATCACAGGAGATCACTCCTCGCCTTGTGCAATGCGCTCTCATAGCTGGCATCCTATTCCCCTACTCATTCATAGCCAATTTGCTGGGGTAGATGATGTTAAAAAATTCCATGAAAATGCTTGTAATAATGGTGGGTTAGGATTTTTTGAAAGTAACTATTTAATGGGCATTCTTTTAGCCAATGCTAAGAGGTTGGATAAGTTTGGTGCTTAATATTTATGTGCTATAATAAATGTTGATTATAAAGAAAGGAGGAGAATAATGGATATTAAACAGATATTAAAAGAAATGATAGAAAATCCTAGTGTTTCAGGGTTTGAATACACTATGGGAAGTATAATTGAAACTTATTTAAAAGAACTAACAGACGACATCAAAAAAGATAAACTAGGAAATTTAATTTCCTATAAAAAAGGAAATGCTAAAAATCCTATTAAAATTATGCTAGCAGCCCATATGGATGAAATAGGTCTTATGGTAAAGGATATTGATAAAAACGGATTTATTAAAGTTACCAATATTGGTGGAGTTGACCAAAGAACCCTTCTTGCTCAAGAAGTCATGATTCATGGAAAAGAAGATGTATTTGGAGTTGTTGCTACAAAAGCACCCCATCTACAAACAATTGAGGATCGAAAAGGTGCTATAGGAATAGAAGATCTACTTATAGATATTGGAATGACCAAGGAAGCAGCTGAAAAAGTAGTTTGTATTGGTGATGCTATTACCATTCATAGAAAGATGATTCCACTTCTTGGAAGTAGGGTTGCAGGTAAAGCTCTTGATGATAAAGCTGGTATTGCTGCAATGATTGAATGCTTTAGAGAACTGAAAAAAATCAATCATGCATGTGATATTTACGGAGTAGCAACCGTACAAGAGGAAGTAGGAACAAGAGGGGCTATGGTTAGTACCTTTGGAGTCTCTCCACATATTGGTATAGCTATAGATGTTGGTTTTGGCAAAACTCCTGAATTATCTAAGGATGATACGATAGAGTTAGGAAAGGGTCCCGGAATTACTTTAGGTGGTAATATTCATCCAAAAATACATAAAAGATTAAAAGAAATTGCAAAAGAATATAACATTCCATTCCAAATTGAATTAAGTCCTGGTAACTCTGGAACAGATGCTCAATCCATGCAAATCACCCAATGTGGTATAGCAACAGGGGTATTGTCTATTCCACTACGATATATGCATACCTCCGTTGAAACAATCGACCTAGACGATATAAAAAATACAGGACGACTTCTTGCTTATTTTATCGCAAGCCTAGACGATGAAGATTTGGAGGGATTTTTATGCTTCTAAAAAAGCTTTGTAATATACCCAGTGTTTCAGGAAATGAAAAAGAAGTACGAGACTTTATTTATGAAAAAATCAAACCTTATGTAGATGAAATAAAAATTGATTTTTTAGGAAATCTTATTGCCATTAAAAAAGGAAAAGAGAGTTTTCCATCTATCATGCTATCAGCCCATATGGACGAAGTCGGAATGATGGTAAACTCTGTTGATGAAAATGGATTTATTAAATTCTTACCTGTAGGAGGTATGGATGATCGTATTTTTGTTTCTAAGGTAGTTGAAATCGGCAAAAACAAAGTAAAAGGTGTTATTGGAGCAAAGGCTATTCATCTTCAAGAACCAGATGAAAGAAAAAAAGCCTTAAAACATAAACAACTATATATAGATATCGGGGCAAAATCAAAAGAAGAAGCTGAAAAATTAGTTTCAAGAGGAGATTATATTCATTTTGATAGTGAATATATAGAATTTGGAGAAAATCTTATAAAAGCCAAAGCTTTAGATGATCGAGCAGGTTGTGCAATGATTATGGAAATTTTAAAGGAAAAATATGATTCTACCATTTACGCAGTCTTTTCTGTACAAGAAGAAGTAGGGCTTCGTGGAGCAGGGGTTGCAGCCTATAGACTAAATCCTGATCTAGCGCTTGTATTAGAAGGAACTACTTGCTATGATCTAACAGATATAGATGAGCCAGATTTTGCTACTCGTTTAGGAAATGGTCCTGCCATTTCTTTAGTTGATAGTGGTTCATATTTTGACAAAAATATCATAAAAAAATTACTAAAACTTGCAGAAAAGAATAATATTAAGGTACAGTTTAAGCAAACAACCAAAGGTGGAAATGATGCAGGAAGAATTCATTTAACAAGAGAAGGAATTCCTACCTCAGCTATTTCTGTCCCATGTAGATATCTTCACTCTCCTATTTCTGTAATCCACAAGGATGATTTTGAAAACGCTATAAAACTTGTATCCCTTTTCCTTGAATCTATAAAAAAGGAGGATGATTATGAATAGTGAATTATTAAAAAAACTTACAGAAGAGTACGGCCCTTCTGGAAATGAGGAAAAAATTCGTCAATTCATTCAAAATGAAATAAAAGATTATGTAGATGAAATAAAAATTGATAAAATGGGTAATCTAATGGCCATTAAAAAAGGAAATGGTAAACGAGTAATGCTTGCTAGTCATATGGATGAGATTGGTGTAATCATTACAGGTATTACGGACAATGGATTTTTAAAATTTTCCAATATTGGAGGCGTTTCTCCATATATTTCTCTTGGTCAAAGGATCATATTTTCTGATAAAACAATTGGAGTAATCGGAATGGAACACTTAGATGATATGAAAAAGCTAAAGCTTGAGAAAATGTATATTGACATTGGCGCAAAATCAAAGGAAGAAGCATTAAAAAAAGTAAATATTGGAGATGTAGCTTCCTTCTATAGCTCTTTTACTACCCTTGGTGATTTTATTACTTCAAAAGCTTTAGATGATCGAATTGGTTGTTTTATTACCATCGAAACCATAAAAAACTTAAAAGATTCTCCAAATGAACTTTATTTCGTCTTTACGGTTCAAGAAGAATTAGGACTCCGAGGAGCAAAAACTGCAGCTTTTTCAGTAGACCCTGATTTAGC
This sequence comes from Crassaminicella profunda, assembly GCF_019884785.1. Lineage (GTDB taxonomy): Bacteria > Bacillota > Clostridia > Peptostreptococcales > Thermotaleaceae > Crassaminicella > Crassaminicella profunda. Next base: position 155,374 of record NZ_CP082326.1, on the reverse strand, counting down.
TATCGCTATAGATGTTACGAGTACGGGCGATACCCCTCATGCAAAACATATGGCTGTTAAATTAGGGAACGGTCCTGCTGTAAAAATAAAAGATAAATCCTTACTCAGTCACCCTGCTGTAAAAAAACTAATGATTGATACAGCAAAAGAAAATCAAATTCCTTATCAATTAGAAGTATTAGAATTTGGTGGAACAGACTCAGGAGCTATCCATCTAACTAGAAGTGGGGTTCCTTCAGGTGTTTTATCTATTCCTTGTAGATATGTTCACAGTCCTTCAGAAATGATTTCTAAAGAAGATGTTGAGAATAGTATTACTCTTTTGACGAAAATATTAGAAAAGAATATATAATAAAAAAAGACTATGCTAATTAGCATAGTCTTTTTAGAATCGCTTCAAAAAATAAAATGGAGCAGAAGACGAGATTCGAACTCGCGACCCTCGCCTTGGCAAGGCGATGCTCTACCACTGAGCCACTTCTGCAAAATTAAAATGGTGCGGGTGGAGGGACTTGAACCCCCACGCCGAAGGCGCTAGATCCTAAGTCTAGTGCGTCTGCCAATTCCGCCACACCCGCAGGATTCAATCACCCAAATTTTATATTTGGTGTAAATGAAGTACTCAAGAACTTTAGTTTCTAAGTTTCATTTTCATTTGTTAAACAAACATAGTTAACATATTAATGTTAACTAAAATTGGTGGGCGTAACAGGGTTCGAACCTATGACCCCCTGCTTGTAAGGCAGGTGCTCTCCCAGCTGAGCTATACGCCCTAAAATTGGTGACCCATCCGGGAATCGAACCCGGGTTACCGCCGTGAAAGGGCGGTGTCTTGACCGCTTGACCAATGGGCCTTAATGGCTCCAAGGGTGGGGCTCGAACCCACAGCCTACCGGTTAACAGCCGGTTGCTCCACCATTGAGCTACCTTGGAACAAATAAACCAGCGACGACCTACTCTCCCAGGCAGTTGCCCGCCAAGTACCATCAGCGCTGAAGGGCTTAACTTCTGTGTTCGGTATGGGAACAGGTGTGACCCCTTCGCTGTAGTCACTGGATGCTGCAATCCCCCAAATTTTATATTTGGTGTGATTGTAGTACTAAGAAACAAATGCGTTTCTTAGTTTCATTAATTTAAAACTCTATATTATCTAGAAGTTTTAGATTAATGGATTACATTGATTGAGAATTTATACTCTCAAAACCAAACAATGCATATTTTATTGGTCAAGTCCTCGACCTATTAGTATCGGTCAGCTTAAGACATTACTGCCCTTACACCTCCGACCTATCAACCAGATAGTCTTTCTGGGGTCTTACTAGCTTAACGCTATGGGAAATCTTATCTTAAGGGGGGCTTCGCGCTTAGATGCCTTCAGCGCTTATCCCGTCCATACATAGCTACTCAGCTGTGCCACTGGCGTGACAACTGATGCACCAGAGGTATGTCCATCCCGGTCCTCTCGTACTAAGGACAGCTCCTCTCAAATTTCCTGCGCCCACAGCGGATAGGGACCGAACTGTCTCACGACGTTCTGAACCCAGCTCGCGTGCCTCTTTAATGGGCGAACAGCCCAACCCTTGGGACCTACTACAGCCCCAGGATGAGACGAGCCGACATCGAGGTGCCAAACCTCCCCGTCGATGTGGACTCTTGGGGGAGATAAGCCTGTTATCCCCGGGGTAGCTTTTATCCGTTGAGCGATGGCCCTTCCACTCGGAACCACCGGATCACTAAGCCCGACTTTCGTCCTTGCTCGACCTGTATGTCTCGCAATCAAGCTCCCTTCTGCCTTTGCACTCTTCGCGCGATTTCCGACCGCGCTGAGGGAACCTTTGGGCGCCTCCGTTACTCTTTAGGAGGCGACCGCCCCAGTCAAACTGCCCACCTGACAGTGTCCCAAAGCTGGATTCACAGCTTATGGTTAGAACTTCAGTATTACAAGAGTGGTATCCCAAGGATGACTCCACACACACTGGCGTGCATGCATCGACGTCTCCCACCTATCCTGTACATGTAATACCAAAATCCAGTGTCAGGCTACAGTAAAGCTCCACGGGGTCTTTCCGTCCTGCTGCGGGTAACCGGCATCTTCACCGGTACTACAATTTCACCGAGTCTATTGTCGAGACAGTATCCAAATCGTTACGCCTTTCGTGCGGGTCGGAACTTACCCGACAAGGAATTTCGCTACCTTAGGACCGTTATAGTTACGGCCGCCGTTTACTGGGGCTTAAGTTCGGTGCTTCGATTGCTCTAACACGTCCCCTTAACCTTCCAGCACCGGGCAGGCGTCAGCTCCTATACATCGTCTTTCGACTTAGCAGAAACCTGTGTTTTTGCTAAACAGTCGCTTGGATCTATTCTCTGCGGCCACCTCGGGCTATAAACCCTAACGTGGCACCCCTTCTCCCGAAGTTACGGGGTCATTTTGCCGAGTTCCTTAACAATAGTTCTCTCGCTCGCCTTAGGATTCTCTCCTCACCTACCTGTGTCGGTTTACGGTACGGGCACCTAGATCTAACTAGAGGCTTTTCTTGACAGCGTGGAATCAGTAAGTTCGCTACTTATATTTCGCTCCCCATAACGCCTCAGAATTGTTAAGACGGATTTGCCTATCCTAACTTCCTAAACGCTTAGACGCACACAACCAACGGTGCGCTTAACCTATCCTTCTGTGTCACCCCATCGCTCAAACGATTTTCGGTGGTACAGGAATTTCAACCTGTTGTCCATCGCCTACGACTTTCGTCCTCGGCTTAGGTCCCGACTAACCCTGAGTGGACGAACCTTCCTCAGGAAACCTTAGGTTTTCGGCGGGCAGGATTCTCACCTGCCTCTCGCTACTCATGCCAACATTCTCTCTTGTATATAGTCCACTGCTCCTTACGGTACAGCTTCAACCCATATACAATGCTCCCCTACCCATACCAAACGGTATGCCGTAGCTTCGGTGACAGGTTTGAGCCCCGGTAATTTTCGGCGCGGGATCACTCGACTAGTGAGCTATTACGCACTCTTTGAATGAATGGCTGCTTCTAAGCCAACATCCTAGTTGTCTATGCAATCCCACATCCTTTTCCACTTAACCTGTACTTAGGGACCTTAGCTGACGATCTGGGCTGTTTCCCTTTCGACCATGAATCTTATCACCCATAGTCTGACTCCTAAAGTTATGATTACGGCATTCGGAGTTTGATAGTCTTCGGTAACCGGTGAGGGCCCCTAGGACATTCAGTGCTCTACCTCCGTATCACTACCTTTAAGGCTAGCCCTAAAGCTATTTCGGGGAGAACCAGCTATCTCCGAGTTCGATTGGAATTTCTCCGCTATCCACAAGTCATCCCAGCCTTTTTCAACAGACATGGGTTCGGTCCTCCACGAAATTTTACTTCCGCTTCAACCTGCTCATGGATAGGTCACCCGGTTTCGGGTCTACGGCATACAACTAAAATCGCCCTATTAAGACTCGCTTTCGCTGCGGCTCCGTTACAAAATAACTTAACCTTGCTGCATACCGTAACTCGTTGGCCCGTTCTACAAAAAGTACGTGGTCGTTCATAAAAAGAACTTCCACTGCTTGTAAACATAGGGTTTCAGGTTCTATTTCACTCCCCTCCCGGGGTTCTTTTCACCTTTCCCTCACGGTACTATACGCTATCGGTCACTAGGAAGTATTTAGCCTTGGGGGGTGGTCCCCCCAGCTTCCCACAAGGTTTCACGTGTCTCGTGGTACTCTGGAGTATACTCGAAAGTCTTCTTGTTTCATCTACAGGACTGTTACCTTCTTCGGTGGGTCTTTCCAGACCTCTTCGACTACAATAGCCTCTTTCTTAATGAGTATATCCGCAACCCCTAAAGAAAATTCTTTAGGTTTGGGCTCTTCCCCTTTCGCTCGCCGCTACTCAGGGAATCGAGTTTTCTTTCTCTTCCTCAGGGTACTTAGATGTTTCAGTTCCCCTGGTATGTCTCCTATCTACCTATTTATTCAGTAGATGGTACTTAGGTATTACCCTAAGTGGGTTCCCCCATTCGGAAATCCCCGGATTAAAGCTTGCTTGCAGCTACCCGAGGCTTATCGCAGCTTACCACGTCCTTCATCGACTCCTAGTGCCAAGGCATCCGCCCTATGCTCTTTATAACTTGACCATGCTGCAATTACCAAAATTTTACATTTTGTGTAATTGGAGTACTAATAAACTTTACGTTTATTAGTTTCATTGTTCTTGATTTTCTCAGATTAATTGTAGTATTAATCTTTTTATATATGCATTGTTTAGTTTTCAAAGTACAAAGTTAAACCCTCTCTTTCGAAAGGTTTTAATGGTGGAGACGAGGGGGATCGAACCCCTGACCCCCTGCGTGCAAGGCAGGTGCTCTCCCAGCTGAGCTACGTCCCCATGCATGAACAGTCAGAAATAAAGTTTTCTGAGTTTCATTTTGAAGGTTTGATCCTTCAAAACTAGACAGTGTAAGATTAAACCTATTCTCCTTAGAAAGGAGGTGATCCAGCCGCACCTTCCGATACGGCTACCTTGTTACGACTTCACCCTAGTTATTGAATTCACCTTCGGCAGCTTCCTCCAAAAGGTTAGATAGCTGACTTCGGGTGCCCCCAACTTCCATGGTGTGACGGGCGGTGTGTACAAGACCCGGGAACGCATTCACCGCGACATTCTGATTCACGATTACTAGCAACTCCAGCTTCATGTGGGCGAGTTGCAGCCCACAATCCGAACTGAGACTGGCTTTTAAGATTGGCTCCAGATTACTCTTTCGCTTCCCGTTGTACCAGCCATTGTAGCACGTGTGTAGCCCAAAACATAAGGGGCATGATGATTTGACGTCATCCCCACCTTCCTCCGAGTTATCCCCGGCAGTCTCTCTAGAGTGCCCATCCGAAATGCTGGCAACTAAAGACAAGGGTTGCGCTCGTTGCGGGACTTAACCCAACATCTCACGACACGAGCTGACGACAACCATGCACCACCTGTCACTTTGTCCCCGAAGGGATTTCCCCGATTAAGGGTAATGCAAAGGATGTCAAGTTTTGGTAAGGTTCTTCGCGTTGCTTCGAATTAAACCACATGCTCCGCTGCTTGTGCGGGTCCCCGTCAATTCCTTTGAGTTTCAGTCTTGCGACCGTACTCCCCAGGCGGAGTGCTTAATGCGTTAGCTGCGGCACCGAGGTTCGACCCCCGACACCTAGCACTCATCGTTTACGGCGTGGACTACCAGGGTATCTAATCCTGTTCGCTCCCCACGCTTTCGTGCCTCAGCGTCAGTTACAGTCCAGAGAGTCGCCTTCGCCACTGGTGTTCCTCCTAATATCTACGCATTTCACCGCTACACTAGGAATTCCACTCTCCTCTCCTGCACTCAAGCCAATAAGTTTCCAAGGCTTACTACGGTTAAGCCGTAGCCTTTCACCCCAGACTTTATTGGCCGCCTACGCACCCTTTACGCCCAGTGATTCCGGATAACGCTCGCCCCCTACGTATTACCGCGGCTGCTGGCACGTAGTTAGCCGGGGCTTCCTCCTAAGGTACCGTCATTATTCTTCCCTTAGGACAGAGCTTTACGACCCGAAGGCCTTCATCGCTCACGCGGCGTTGCTGCATCAGGCTTTCGCCCATTGTGCAATATTCCCCACTGCTGCCTCCCGTAGGAGTCTGGACCGTGTCTCAGTTCCAGTGTGGCCGATCACCCTCTCAGGTCGGCTACTGATCGTCGCCTTGGTAAGCCATTACCTTACCAACTAGCTAATCAGACGCGGGTCCATCCTATACCACCTGAGTTTTGACTCATGTATGATGCCATACTAGAGTTTTATCAGGTATTAATCCCGGTTTCCCGAGGCTATCCCTGTGTATAGGGCAGGTTACCCACGCGTTACTCACCCGTCCGCCGCTTTCCACTCTTTAAATCACCCGAAGGATCAATAAAGAGCTTCACGCTCGACTTGCATGTGTTAGGCACGCCGCCAGCGTTCATCCTGAGCCAGGATCAAACTCTCAAGTATAAAAGTTTTGAATTGAACGTTTTTCGACTGTTTAGTCGATATATCTGGCTTAATTTCTTACACTGTATAGTTTTCAAAGATCAAAATGGTGCCCAGAGGCGGAATCGAACCACCGACACGGGGATTTTCAGTCCCCTGCTCTACCGACTGAGCTATCTGGGCATTATGGTCGAGGTGGCAGGATTTGAACCCGCGGCCCTCTGGTCCCAAACCAGATGCGCTACCAAACTGCGCTACACCTCGATTTATGGCGGAGGGGGTGGGATTCGAACCCACGGTCCCTTTCGGAATCACTGGTTTTCAAGACCAGCTCCTTAAACCTCTCGGACACCCCTCCGTGCTTGGTGACCCATCCGCGGCTCGAACGCGGGACACCTTGATTAAAAGTCAAGTGCTCTACCAACTGAGCTAATGGGTCAAATATATTTTGATTATACTATGGCGGGTCCACAGGGATTCGAACCCCGGACACACGGCTTAGAAGGCCGTTGCTCTATCCAACTGAGCTATGAACCCATTTTGGTGCGGGTGGAGGGACTTGAACCCCCACGCCGAAGGCGCTAGATCCTAAGTCTAGTGCGTCTGCCAATTCCGCCACACCCGCATGCTTCAATCACCTAAATTTCACATTTATTGTGAGTGGAGTAGTCAGAAACTAAAGTTCCTTAACTTTTTAAATGGTGGAGGAGAGTGGATTCGAACCACTGAAAGCTAAGCTAACGGATTTACAGTCCGTCCCCTTTGGCCAACTCGGGAACTCCTCCCTAATATTTTTTATGGAGCTGGCGAAGGGAATCGAACCCCCAACCTGCTGATTACAAGTCAGCTGCTCTACCGTTGAGCCACACCAGCACATCTACATCATTTTATAGCCATTTCATACTTTTCTTGCCTTTGCAACTCATTACTAAGTGATTTACACGAAATCATAGATTTCGGTTCTCTACTTATACCGTTGAGCCACACCAGCATATTTAAACTACTTCATAACCATTTCATATTAAAGAAAATTGGCGACCCGGAAGGGGTTCGAACCCTCGACCTCCAGCGTGACAGGCTGGCATTCTAACCAACTGAACTACCGGGCCAATTTTGGTGGGCGTAACAGGGTTCGAACCTATGACCCCCTGCTTGTAAGGCAGGTGCTCTCCCAGCTGAGCTATACGCCCAAAATTGGTGACCCATCCGGGAATCGAACCCGGGTTACCGCCGTGAAAGGGCGGTGTCTTGACCGCTTGACCAATGGGCCTTAAAATGGTTGCGGAGGCAGGATTTGAACCTACGACCTTCGGGTTATGAGCCCGACGAGCTACCAACTGCTCCACTCCGCGATATGTGGTGCCGGAGACCGGAATCGAACCGGTACGATCTGTAAGGACCGCAGGATTTTAAGTCCTGTGCGTCTGCCAGTTCCGCCACTCCGGCAATTCTTCTGGCTCCAAGGGTGGGACTCGAACCCACAACCTATCGGTTAACAGCCGAGTGCTCCACCATTGAGCTACCTTGGAACACAAACCAGCAACGACCTACTCTCCCAGGCAGTTACCCACCAAGTACCATCAGCGCTGAAGGGCTTAACTTCTGTGTTCGGTATGAGAACAGGTGTGACCCCTTCGCTATTATTACTGGATTTGTTAGAATTGCATAATTCTTAATTTTTATCCTTATTTCTCATTTGAATTGCAATGAGTTTTTTTGAGGACAAGATATATTTTATCTTGTTTTACGTAGTTTGTCAACAACTTTTTTATGTTTTTTAAAACTTTTTTTTGTTGACGACAAGATTTATTCTACCAAATTTATCGAATCTTGTCAACTACTAATTTGTACCCTCAAAACCAAACAATGCATATTTTATTGGTCAAGTCCTCGACCTATTAGTATCGGTCAGCTTAAGACATTACTGCCCTTACACCTCCGACCTATCAACCAGATAGTCTTTCTGGGGTCTTACTAGCTTAACGCTATGGGAAATCTTATCTTAAGGGGGGCTTCGCGCTTAGATGCCTTCAGCGCTTATCCCGTCCATACATAGCTACTCAGCTGTGCCACTGGCGTGACAACTGATGCACCAGAGGTATGTCCATCCCGGTCCTCTCGTACTAAGGACAGCTCCTCTCAAATTTCCTGCGCCCACAGCGGATAGGGACCGAACTGTCTCACGACGTTCTGAACCCAGCTCGCGTGCCTCTTTAATGGGCGAACAGCCCAACCCTTGGGACCTACTACAGCCCCAGGATGAGACGAGCCGACATCGAGGTGCCAAACCTCCCCGTCGATGTGGACTCTTGGGGGAGATAAGCCTGTTATCCCCGGGGTAGCTTTTATCCGTTGAGCGATGGCCCTTCCACTCGGAACCACCGGATCACTAAGCCCGACTTTCGTCCTTGCTCGACCTGTATGTCTCGCAATCAAGCTCCCTTCTGCCTTTGCACTCTTCGCGCGATTTCCGACCGCGCTGAGGGAACCTTTGGGCGCCTCCGTTACTCTTTAGGAGGCGACCGCCCCAGTCAAACTGCCCACCTGACAGTGTCCCAAAGCTGGATTCACAGCTTATGGTTAGAACTTCAGTATTACAAGAGTGGTATCCCAAGGATGACTCCACACACACTGGCGTGCATGCATCGACGTCTCCCACCTATCCTGTACATGTAATACCAAAATCCAGTGTCAGGCTACAGTAAAGCTCCACGGGGTCTTTCCGTCCTGCTGCGGGTAACCGGCATCTTCACCGGTACTACAATTTCACCGAGTCTATTGTCGAGACAGTATCCAAATCGTTACGCCTTTCGTGCGGGTCGGAACTTACCCGACAAGGAATTTCGCTACCTTAGGACCGTTATAGTTACGGCCGCCGTTTACTGGGGCTTAAGTTCGGTGCTTCGATTGCTCTAACACGTCCCCTTAACCTTCCAGCACCGGGCAGGCGTCAGCTCCTATACATCGTCTTTCGACTTAGCAGAAACCTGTGTTTTTGCTAAACAGTCGCTTGGATCTATTCTCTGCGGCCACCTCGGGCTATAAACCCTAACGTGGCACCCCTTCTCCCGAAGTTACGGGGTCATTTTGCCGAGTTCCTTAACAATAGTTCTCTCGCTCGCCTTAGGATTCTCTCCTCACCTACCTGTGTCGGTTTACGGTACGGGCACCTAGATCTAACTAGAGGCTTTTCTTGACAGCGTGGAATCAGTAAGTTCGCTACTTATATTTCGCTCCCCATAACGCCTCAGAATTGTTAAGACGGATTTGCCTATCCTAACTTCCTAAACGCTTAGACGCACACAACCAACGGTGCGCTTAACCTATCCTTCTGTGTCACCCCATCGCTCAAACGATTTTCGGTGGTACAGGAATTTCAACCTGTTGTCCATCGCCTACGACTTTCGTCCTCGGCTTAGGTCCCGACTAACCCTGAGTGGACGAACCTTCCTCAGGAAACCTTAGGTTTTCGGCGGGCAGGATTCTCACCTGCCTCTCGCTACTCATGCCAACATTCTCTCTTGTATATAGTCCACTGCTCCTTACGGTACAGCTTCAACCCATATACAATGCTCCCCTACCCATACCAAACGGTATGCCGTAGCTTCGGTGACAGGTTTGAGCCCCGGTAATTTTCGGCGCGGGATCACTCGACTAGTGAGCTATTACGCACTCTTTGAATGAATGGCTGCTTCTAAGCCAACATCCTAGTTGTCTATGCAATCCCACATCCTTTTCCACTTAACCTGTACTTAGGGACCTTAGCTGACGATCTGGGCTGTTTCCCTTTCGACCATGAATCTTATCACCCATAGTCTGACTCCTAAAGTTATGATTACGGCATTCGGAGTTTGATAGTCTTCGGTAACCGGTGAGGGCCCCTAGGACATTCAGTGCTCTACCTCCGTATCACTACCTTTAAGGCTAGCCCTAAAGCTATTTCGGGGAGAACCAGCTATCTCCGAGTTCGATTGGAATTTCTCCGCTATCCACAAGTCATCCCAGCCTTTTTCAACAGACATGGGTTCGGTCCTCCACGAAATTTTACTTCCGCTTCAACCTGCTCATGGATAGGTCACCCGGTTTCGGGTCTACGGCATACAACTAAAATCGCCCTATTAAGACTCGCTTTCGCTGCGGCTCCGTTACAAAATAACTTAACCTTGCTGCATACCGTAACTCGTTGGCCCGTTCTACAAAAAGTACGTGGTCGTTCATAAAAAGAACTTCCACTGCTTGTAAACATAGGGTTTCAGGTTCTATTTCACTCCCCTCCCGGGGTTCTTTTCACCTTTCCCTCACGGTACTATACGCTATCGGTCACTAGGAAGTATTTAGCCTTGGGGGGTGGTCCCCCCAGCTTCCCACAAGGTTTCACGTGTCTCGTGGTACTCTGGAGTATACTCGAAAGTCTTCTTGTTTCATCTACAGGACTGTTACCTTCTTCGGTGGGTCTTTCCAGACCTCTTCGACTACAATAGCCTCTTTCTTAATGAGTATATCCGCAACCCCTAAAGAAAATTCTTTAGGTTTGGGCTCTTCCCCTTTCGCTCGCCGCTACTCAGGGAATCGAGTTTTCTTTCTCTTCCTCAGGGTACTTAGATGTTTCAGTTCCCCTGGTATGTCTCCTATCTACCTATTTATTCAGTAGATGGTACTTAGGTATTACCCTAAGTGGGTTCCCCCATTCGGAAATCCCCGGATTAAAGCTTGCTTGCAGCTACCCGAGGCTTATCGCAGCTTACCACGTCCTTCATCGACTCCTAGTGCCAAGGCATCCGCCCTATGCTCTTTATAACTTGACCGTTTTTGATCATTTTGATATCTCTCAGATTAATTGTAGTATTAATCTTTTTATATATGCATTGTTTAGTTTTCAAAGTACAAAGTTAAACCCTCTCTTTCGAAAGGTTTTAATGGTGGAGACGAGGGGGATCGAACCCCTGACCCCCTGCGTGCAAGGCAGGTGCTCTCCCAGCTGAGCTACGTCCCCATGCATGAAACTCAGAAATAAAGTTTTCTGAGTTTCATTTTGAAGGTTTGATCCTTCAAAACTAGACAGTGTAAGAAACAAACCTATTCTCCTTAGAAAGGAGGTGATCCAGCCGCACCTTCCGATACGGCTACCTTGTTACGACTTCACCCTAGTTATTGAATTCACCTTCGGCAGCTTCCTCCAAAAGGTTAGATAGCTGACTTCGGGTGCCCCCAACTTCCATGGTGTGACGGGCGGTGTGTACAAGACCCGGGAACGCATTCACCGCGACATTCTGATTCACGATTACTAGCAACTCCAGCTTCATGTGGGCGAGTTGCAGCCCACAATCCGAACTGAGACTGGCTTTTAAGATTGGCTCCAGATTACTCTTTCGCTTCCCGTTGTACCAGCCATTGTAGCACGTGTGTAGCCCAAAACATAAGGGGCATGATGATTTGACGTCATCCCCACCTTCCTCCGAGTTATCCCCGGCAGTCTCTCTAGAGTGCCCATCCGAAATGCTGGCAACTAAAGACAAGGGTTGCGCTCGTTGCGGGACTTAACCCAACATCTCACGACACGAGCTGACGACAACCATGCACCACCTGTCACTTTGTCCCCGAAGGGATTTCCCCGATTAAGGGTAATGCAAAGGATGTCAAGTTTTGGTAAGGTTCTTCGCGTTGCTTCGAATTAAACCACATGCTCCGCTGCTTGTGCGGGTCCCCGTCAATTCCTTTGAGTTTCAGTCTTGCGACCGTACTCCCCAGGCGGAGTGCTTAATGCGTTAGCTGCGGCACCGAGGTTCGACCCCCGACACCTAGCACTCATCGTTTACGGCGTGGACTACCAGGGTATCTAATCCTGTTCGCTCCCCACGCTTTCGTGCCTCAGCGTCAGTTACAGTCCAGAGAGTCGCCTTCGCCACTGGTGTTCCTCCTAATATCTACGCATTTCACCGCTACACTAGGAATTCCACTCTCCTCTCCTGCACTCAAGCCAATAAGTTTCCAAGGCTTACTACGGTTAAGCCGTAGCCTTTCACCCCAGACTTTATTGGCCGCCTACGCACCCTTTACGCCCAGTGATTCCGGATAACGCTTGCCCCCTACGTATTACCGCGGCTGCTGGCACGTAGTTAGCCGGGGCTTCCTCCTAAGGTACCGTCATTATTCTTCCCTTAGGACAGAGCTTTACGACCCGAAGGCCTTCATCGCTCACGCGGCGTTGCTGCATCAGGCTTTCGCCCATTGTGCAATATTCCCCACTGCTGCCTCCCGTAGGAGTCTGGACCGTGTCTCAGTTCCAGTGTGGCCGATCACCCTCTCAGGTCGGCTACTGATCGTCGCCTTGGTAAGCCATTACCTTACCAACTAGCTAATCAGACGCGGGTCCATCCTATACCACCTGAGTTTTGACTCATGTATGATGCCATACTAGAGTTTTATCAGGTATTAATCCCGGTTTCCCGAGGCTATCCCTGTGTATAGGGCAGGTTACCCACGCGTTACTCACCCGTCCGCCGCTTTCCACTCTTTAAATCACCCGAAGGATCAATAAAGAGCTTCACGCTCGACTTGCATGTGTTAGGCACGCCGCCAGCGTTCATCCTGAGCCAGGATCAAACTCTCAAGTATAAAAGTTTTGAATTGAACGTTTTGGACTTTTATAGTCCATATATCTGGCTTAATTTCTTACACTGTATAGTTTTCAAAGATCAATTTTTTAAATCATCGCCGTTCGACGACTTAATCATCTTATCATTTCTTGTCGAATCTGTCAAGCATTTTTTTTGATTGATTATTGCTTTTCGACAGCGACAAGATATATCTTACCATCTCTTCGAAACAAAGTCAACCAGAAATTAATTCCAGTTTTCAAAGGTGCTTCTTTAAGCGAGGTAAGTAATACTATACCATCATATAGGAATACAGTCAATACTTTTTTTATAAAACAAACCATTTTCTTGTGTTTTTCATATATTCATTGCGGACAACCTCACCTCTACACTCTACTATATTTATTTCTTAAATATAGCTAAACAGGTTGAATACCTAATATTAAGCAATCAGTTAATAAAATCTATTAATAATTACTCCTGCTGATATTATGATATGATAGCTACCCCTAATGCATTTTTCTCATAAATAATAAACAATAAAATATAATTTCCTATTTACAATAATATGATGTTTTTATAAAATGTTATGTATGAATATTCATTTTTTTGTGACGTACAGCCTTTACTATAGACATAAATTTATAAAAGTTAATATATGCCATTCATGTTTAGAAAGAATTCTGATGAAAAAAACTGTTCTATCATGGAGCAAAATCCACTTGAATGTATCAATCCTTTTAAAAACTATTGATCCATCTAAAAAACTTATATTCTAATCTCTCATGAATAAAATCTAAAAACTAAGTTTATGAGAAAGTTTTTAACTTCATCTTTTTTATTTATTTTGCCCATTGCAATAATTCATAGATTCATATATATTGTCTTTAAAACTTCATTCTATAAAAGGAGGCCTCTCATGTTATCTTCAAAATTAAAAGGAATTACCCCTTCTTTTACCATAGGAATCAGTACAAAGGTAAAAGAACTAAAAAGTCAAGGACAGGATATTATTAACCTCAGTATTGGAGAACCAGATTTTTTGACACCATCTTCTGCTAAAAATAATGCTATTGAAGCAATAAATATGGATCAAACAAAATATGATTCAGCAGCTGGATTATTAGAATTACGTAAAGCCATTCAAAACAAACTTCAAGTTGAGAACAACATTTTATATGAATTAGATGAAATTATTGTATCAAGTGGTGCAAAACACGCTATTACAAATACACTTATTGCTTTATTAGATTATGGTGATGAAGTAATCATTCCAAAGCCTTATTGGGTTAGCTATCCTGAAATGGTTAAACTCGTAGGAGGTAAACCAGTTTTTCTAGATACAAAAAAGGAAAATAATTTTAAAGTAACACCTAAAGATATTGAAAATATACTTACCCCTAAAACCAAAATAATTTTTATTACAAATCCTTCTAATCCAACAGGAGTAGTATATTCAAAAGAAGAATTACAACAAATAGTTGATATTTGTCTTAAACATAATATCTATATTTTAGCTGATGAAATCTATGAAAAGATTTGTTATGTAGATTCTTTTGTTAGTATTGCTTCATTATCTAATGACGCAAAAAACATAACCATTACCATCAATGGACTTTCAAAATCAGTTGCAATGACTGGATGGAGAATTGGTTACTCTGCTACAAATAAAACCCTGGCAACAGCTATTGCTGCAGTACAAGGCCATCTAGTATCCCATCCTAGTACCATTTCTCAGTGGGCTGGTGTTTCAGCTTTAACTTCCTGTCAGTCAGAAATCGTTGAAATGGTAAATACTTATCAATCCAGAAGAGATCTAGCTATAGAAGCACTCAAAAAAATTAAAAATCTTGAATTTATTACTCCTCAAGGCGCTTTCTATCTGTTTATTGATATATCTAATCTAAAAAATAAATTAAAATGGAATGATAGCTTTTCTGTTGCCTTTTCAGATATGTTATTAAACATAGGAAAAGTTGCCGTTGTTCCAGGAATTGCCTTTGGCATGGATGATTTTATTCGTATCTCCTACGCATGTGACACAGAAGAATTATTACAGGGAATCAATCGTATTCAATCTTTTATAGAAAATCTTTAATCTTTAATCTAAATCAGTCTTTCTTTATAAGAACCCAATATTAACATTTCATAATTATGTACATCATAAAAAAGTCTACCTTTGAAACATTTTACTTTCAAATGGTAGCCTTTTTTAATCTATATGAAAAATTATAAAAATCTATACAAATTTAAGAAGTTTATAATTTTCTCTAAATTATAAAAAGAGCATTGCTTTGTAATTAAGCTTTGCTCTTTTATGTTTATAAACTATAAAAAGTTGTGGATAAATTTTAATTTCGAATATATTTTTCAACAGTATTTTTATAAAATTGTTCATTAATTTTTTAATCACATCATATCTTGTGTGAAAATGTTTTTAAATTGTGAATAACTTAGATGATTTATTCATTTTATCAACAACTCAAAGGGTTTATTCACAAATTTATGAAATAAAAAAAAGACCTAAAACGAACTCGTTTCGTCCTAAGTCCTTTATGTAACCAGCGACGACCTACTCTCCCAGGCAGTTACCCACCAAGTACCATCAGCGCTGAAGGGCTTAACTTCTGTGTTCGGTATGGGAACAGGTGTGACCCCTTCGCTGTAGTCACTGGATGCTGCAATCCCCCAAATTTTATATTTGGTGTGATTGTAGTACTAAGAAACAAATGCGTTTCTTAGTTTCATTAATTTAAAACTCTATATTATCTAGAAGTTTTAGATTAATGGATTACATTGATTGAGAATTTATACTCTCAAAACCAAACAATGCATATTTTATTGGTCAAGTCCTCGACCTATTAGTATCGGTCAGCTTAAGACATTACTGCCCTTACACCTCCGACCTATCAACCAGATAGTCTTTCTGGGGTCTTACTAGCTTAACGCTATGGGAAATCTTATCTTAAGGGGGGCTTCGCGCTTAGATGCCTTCAGCGCTTATCCCGTCCATACATAGCTACTCAGCTGTGCCACTGGCGTGACAACTGATGCACCAGAGGTATGTCCATCCCGGTCCTCTCGTACTAAGGACAGCTCCTCTCAAATTTCCTGCGCCCACAGCGGATAGGGACCGAACTGTCTCACGACGTTCTGAACCCAGCTCGCGTGCCTCTTTAATGGGCGAACAGCCCAACCCTTGGGACCTACTACAGCCCCAGGATGAGACGAGCCGACATCGAGGTGCCAAACCTCCCCGTCGATGTGGACTCTTGGGGGAGATAAGCCTGTTATCCCCGGGGTAGCTTTTATCCGTTGAGCGATGGCCCTTCCACTCGGAACCACCGGATCACTAAGCCCGACTTTCGTCCTTGCTCGACCTGTATGTCTCGCAATCAAGCTCCCTTCTGCCTTTGCACTCTTCGCGCGATTTCCGACCGCGCTGAGGGAACCTTTGGGCGCCTCCGTTACTCTTTAGGAGGCGACCGCCCCAGTCAAACTGCCCACCTGACAGTGTCCCAAAGCTGGATTCACAGCTTATGGTTAGAACTTCAGTATTACAAGAGTGGTATCCCAAGGATGACTCCACACACACTGGCGTGCATGCATCGACGTCTCCCACCTATCCTGTACATGTAATACCAAAATCCAGTGTCAGGCTACAGTAAAGCTCCACGGGGTCTTTCCGTCCTGCTGCGGGTAACCGGCATCTTCACCGGTACTACAATTTCACCGAGTCTATTGTCGAGACAGTATCCAAATCGTTACGCCTTTCGTGCGGGTCGGAACTTACCCGACAAGGAATTTCGCTACCTTAGGACCGTTATAGTTACGGCCGCCGTTTACTGGGGCTTAAGTTCGGTGCTTCGATTGCTCTAACACGTCCCCTTAACCTTCCAGCACCGGGCAGGCGTCAGCTCCTATACATCGTCTTTCGACTTAGCAGAAACCTGTGTTTTTGCTAAACAGTCGCTTGGATCTATTCTCTGCGGCCACCTCGGGCTATAAACCCTAACGTGGCACCCCTTCTCCCGAAGTTACGGGGTCATTTTGCCGAGTTCCTTAACAATAGTTCTCTCGCTCGCCTTAGGATTCTCTCCTCACCTACCTGTGTCGGTTTACGGTACGGGCACCTAGATCTAACTAGAGGCTTTTCTTGACAGCGTGGAATCAGTAAGTTCGCTACTTATATTTCGCTCCCCATAACGCCTCAGAATTGTTAAGACGGATTTGCCTATCCTAACTTCCTAAACGCTTAGACGCACACAACCAACGGTGCGCTTAACCTATCCTTCTGTGTCACCCCATCGCTCAAACGATTTTCGGTGGTACAGGAATTTCAACCTGTTGTCCATCGCCTACGACTTTCGTCCTCGGCTTAGGTCCCGACTAACCCTGAGTGGACGAACCTTCCTCAGGAAACCTTAGGTTTTCGGCGGGCAGGATTCTCACCTGCCTCTCGCTACTCATGCCAACATTCTCTCTTGTATATAGTCCACTGCTCCTTACGGTACAGCTTCAACCCATATACAATGCTCCCCTACCCATACCAAACGGTATGCCGTAGCTTCGGTGACAGGTTTGAGCCCCGGTAATTTTCGGCGCGGGATCACTCGACTAGTGAGCTATTACGCACTCTTTGAATGAATGGCTGCTTCTAAGCCAACATCCTAGTTGTCTATGCAATCCCACATCCTTTTCCACTTAACCTGTACTTAGGGACCTTAGCTGACGATCTGGGCTGTTTCCCTTTCGACCATGAATCTTATCACCCATAGTCTGACTCCTAAAGTTATGATTACGGCATTCGGAGTTTGATAGTCTTCGGTAACCGGTGAGGGCCCCTAGGACATTCAGTGCTCTACCTCCGTATCACTACCTTTAAGGCTAGCCCTAAAGCTATTTCGGGGAGAACCAGCTATCTCCGAGTTCGATTGGAATTTCTCCGCTATCCACAAGTCATCCCAGCCTTTTTCAACAGACATGGGTTCGGTCCTCCACGAAATTTTACTTCCGCTTCAACCTGCTCATGGATAGGTCACCCGGTTTCGGGTCTACGGCATACAACTAAAATCGCCCTATTAAGACTCGCTTTCGCTGCGGCTCCGTTACAAAATAACTTAACCTTGCTGCATACCGTAACTCGTTGGCCCGTTCTACAAAAAGTACGTGGTCGTTCATAAAAAGAACTTCCACTGCTTGTAAACATAGGGTTTCAGGTTCTATTTCACTCCCCTCCCGGGGTTCTTTTCACCTTTCCCTCACGGTACTATACGCTATCGGTCACTAGGAAGTATTTAGCCTTGGGGGGTGGTCCCCCCAGCTTCCCACAAGGTTTCACGTGTCTCGTGGTACTCTGGAGTATACTCAAGCTAGACTAAGTTTTGCCTACAGGACTATTACCTTCTTCGGTAACTCTTTCCAGAGTTCTTCGGCTACAAATTCTTTGCTCTTAATGAGTATATCCGCAACCCCTAAAGAAAATTCTTTAGGTTTGGGCTCTTCCCCTTTCGCTCGCCGCTACTCAGGGAATCGAGTTTTCTTTCTCTTCCTCAGGGTACTTAGATGTTTCAGTTCCCCTGGTATGTCTCCTATCTACCTATTTATTCAGTAGATGGTACTTAGGTATTACCCTAAGTGGGTTCCCCCATTCGGAAATCCCCGGATTAAAGCTTGCTTGCAGCTACCCGAGGCTTATCGCAGCTTACCACGTCCTTCATCGACTCCTAGTGCCAAGGCATCCGCCCTATGCTCTTTATAACTTGACCTGCTGCAATGCTTCAATTACCAAAATTTTATATTTTGTGTAATTGGAGTACTAATAAACTTTACGTTTATTAGTTTCATTGCTCTTGATTCTCTCAGATTAATTGTAGTATTAATCTTTTTTTATATGCATTGTTCAGTTTTCAAAGTACAAATTCAAACCCTCTCTTTCGAAAGGCTTTAATGGTGGGCTTGGGAGGACTCGAACCTCCGACCTCACGCTTATCAGGCGTGCGCTCTAACCACCTGAGCTACAAGCCCCTACCTGAGAGTTAAACTCTCAAAACTAGACAGTGTAAGAAACAAACCTATTCTCCTTAGAAAGGAGGTGATCCAGCCGCACCTTCCGATACGGCTACCTTGTTACGACTTCACCCTAGTTATTGAATTCACCTTCGGCAGCTTCCTCCAAAAGGTTAGATAGCTGACTTCGGGTGCCCCCAACTTCCATGGTGTGACGGGCGGTGTGTACAAGACCCGGGAACGCATTCACCGCGACATTCTGATTCACGATTACTAGCAACTCCAGCTTCATGTGGGCGAGTTGCAGCCCACAATCCGAACTGAGACTGGCTTTTAAGATTGGCTCCAGATTACTCTTTCGCTTCCCGTTGTACCAGCCATTGTAGCACGTGTGTAGCCCAAAACATAAGGGGCATGATGATTTGACGTCATCCCCACCTTCCTCCGAGTTATCCCCGGCAGTCTCTCTAGAGTGCCCATCCGAAATGCTGGCAACTAAAGACAAGGGTTGCGCTCGTTGCGGGACTTAACCCAACATCTCACGACACGAGCTGACGACAACCATGCACCACCTGTCACTTTGTCCCCGAAGGGATTTCCCCGATTAAGGGTAATGCAAAGGATGTCAAGTTTTGGTAAGGTTCTTCGCGTTGCTTCGAATTAAACCACATGCTCCGCTGCTTGTGCGGGTCCCCGTCAATTCCTTTGAGTTTCAGTCTTGCGACCGTACTCCCCAGGCGGAGTGCTTAATGCGTTAGCTGCGGCACCGAGGTTCGACCCCCGACACCTAGCACTCATCGTTTACGGCGTGGACTACCAGGGTATCTAATCCTGTTCGCTCCCCACGCTTTCGTGCCTCAGCGTCAGTTACAGTCCAGAGAGTCGCCTTCGCCACTGGTGTTCCTCCTAATATCTACGCATTTCACCGCTACACTAGGAATTCCACTCTCCTCTCCTGCACTCAAGCCAATAAGTTTCCAAGGCTTACTACGGTTAAGCCGTAGCCTTTCACCCCAGACTTTATTGGCCGCCTACGCACCCTTTACGCCCAGTGATTCCGGATAACGCTTGCCCCCTACGTATTACCGCGGCTGCTGGCACGTAGTTAGCCGGGGCTTCCTCCTAAGGTACCGTCATTATTCTTCCCTTAGGACAGAGCTTTACGACCCGAAGGCCTTCATCGCTCACGCGGCGTTGCTGCATCAGGCTTTCGCCCATTGTGCAATATTCCCCACTGCTGCCTCCCGTAGGAGTCTGGACCGTGTCTCAGTTCCAGTGTGGCCGATCACCCTCTCAGGTCGGCTACTGATCGTCGCCTTGGTAAGCCATTACCTTACCAACTAGCTAATCAGACGCGGGTCCATCCTATACCACCTGAGTTTTGACTCATGTATGATGCCATACTAGAGTTTTATCAGGTATTAATCCCGGTTTCCCGAGGCTATCCCTATGTATAGGGCAGGTTACCCACGCGTTACTCACCCGTCCGCCGCTTTCCACTCTTTAAATCACCCGAAAGATCAATAAAGAGCTTCACGCTCGACTTGCATGTGTTAGGCACGCCGCCAGCGTTCATCCTGAGCCAGGATCAAACTCTCAAGTATAAAAGTTTTGAATTGAACGTTTTGGACTTTTATGTCCATATATCTGGCTTAATTTCTTACACTGTATAGTTTTCAAAGTTCAATTTTAAAATTCATCGTCGTGTTGACGACTTATTTATCTTATCATTTTTTGTCGAATTTGTCAATATCTTTTTTGTATCTTTTTTAATAGATATTCCACTAAATGTTCTAGAAGTTTCAGGTAATGTTTTAATATTCATTACTTATTTCTTTGTAACTCCTTATTCGACATTCGCCAAATTTCTTTTTTGTTAACACTTATCGTTTATTGGCGACAGGTATTATCATACCGTATTCATCCTATTAAATCAAGTGGTAATTTATAGTAGTGACAAATTTAGAATAAAACAAACAACTTATTCTCATACTATAAAATGATTAATCCTACATAGTGAAAGGAAACAGATCAATGATTATTATTTTAATAAGAACGGTATTATTGTACCTATTTGTTTTATTTTGTATAAGATTGATGGGAAAGGGAGAACTTAGTGAGATGCAACCCTTTGAGTTAGTCATCCTCCTTATGATTTCGGAGCTTGCATCTTTACCTATGGAAAATACTGCATTGCCCCTAGTAAACGGTTTTACAGCTATTATTGCTTTATTATTCATTCAAGTTGTTCTGTCCTATATAACTTTAAAAAGTGAGAAAGCTAGAGGACTCATCTGCGGTAAGCCTAGTATACTAATCAATCATGGAAATATTAACGAAAAGGAAATGAAGCGTTTAAGAATCAATATGAATGATTTGATTGAACAAATGAGAGTAAAAAATTATTATAATCTTTCAGATGTTGAATTTGCAATACTAGAAACTAATGGTGATTTGAGCATCATTCCTAAATCACAGAAGAAAACTGTAACTTTAGAAGATATGCATATAACCCCATCTTATGATGGACTCCCTGTTACTTTGATTATTGATGGCCATATTAATGATGAGAATCTAAAAAAAATCAGTTGCTCAAAAGATTGGCTTCTATCTCAGATAAAAACAAAAGGAGTTAGACACCCTAAAGAAGTTTTATTCTGTTATGCAGATGCCACTAAAGAGATTTATGTTCATAAAAAGGATGAGGTGTAATCATTTATGAGAGTATTAATCATTGCAACATTAGCAGTTCTTTTAGTTATTGGTGGATGGGCCCTTCTATATGATACCATTAACGATGGTTTTACTGATCTTACGAATACTTTGAGCAAGGTTAGTGAAAATATCGAAACTCAAGATTGGCAAATAGCCTATGCAAAACTATCTAAAACCAATGAAAAATGGCAAAGTCTAAAAGACTTTCTTCCTTTATTTGTAGATCATCGTGAAATTCATAAAATTGATTTAATCATGACAAGAGCAAATATTTATTTAAAGAAAAAAAATACACCTCTATCTCTTGCAGAAATAGAGGCCTTAAAAGCAATGCTTACTATGTTAAAAGATGAAGAAGTCCCTAATTTGATCAACATTCTATAGGATTTAAAATTTTAATTGTCCTACTAGTTCTTTGATAGAAGTATATTCTTTTCTTTTAAGATATTCTTCTATCCCTTTTAGGACTTCCATACTCACCATTGGGTTTACAAAATTTGCTGTACCTATAGATACAGCCCATGCTCCTGCTAAGAAAAATTCTATAGCATCTTTATCATTCATAATTCCACCCATACCGATAATAGGAATGTTTACTGCCTTTGAAACTTCATACACCATACGAACAGCTACAGGCTTTACTGCTGGTCCTGATAAACCTCCTATTCCTCTTGCAAGAATAGGCTTTTGCTTCTCTATATCAATGCCCATTCCAATTAAGGTATTGATAAGAGAAAGACAATCTGCTCCTCCACTTTCTGCAGAAACTCCAATTTCTTTTATATCAGATACATTTGGACTTAATTTGACAATTAAATACTTATCACTGTTTTCCTTTACCTTCCTCGTTACTTTATGAACCATCTCTGGATCTCTTCCAAATGCTACTCCTCCTTCTTTCACATTTGGACAAGATATATTTAGTTCTAATGCATCTACTGATGTTTTAGATAATTTCTCTGCCATTTTACAATATTCTTCAATGGTATTTCCATTAATATTTGCAATAATTTTTGTATCATACTGAGATAAATTTGGAAGCTCCTCTTTGATAAAATAATCTACCCCTGGATTTTGAAGTCCTACACTATTAATCATTCCCATAGGCGTTTCAACAACTCTTGGAGTAGGATTTCCTTGTCTTTCTTCAAGGGTAAGCCCCTTTACAGCAATTGCTCCAATTTTATTTAAATCTACGTATTCCCCATATTCTCTGCCAAATCCAAAGGTCCCAGATGCAACTGTAACAGGATTTTTTAACACTAACCCATTTAAATCTACGCTCATATCAATCTTATTCATGAAACATCACCTCATCTCCTGAAAATACAGGTCCATCTTTACATGTTCTCACATGCTTTACACCATCCTCACTCTTTACCTTACAGGTGCACACTAAACATGCCCCTACCCCACAAGCCATTCTTTCTTCAATAGATAGTTGAGATTTCACTTTATATTCAGTAGCAATTTCTTGCACTTTTTTTAGCATGATCTCTGGACCACAACTATATATAATATCTACTTTATCATTCTCTAACTTTGTTTTTAATAAGTCCGTAACATATCCTTTATATCCAGCGCTTCCATCTTCCGTAGCAACCTTTACATCTTTCACATAATCCTTAAAAGCTTCTACAAGATAAGGTGTATCTTTATACCCTAATAATACAGTTACCTGTTTTTCTTTTAAGTTTTTTACAAGTTCAAGAAGGGGAGCTGTACCAATTCCTCCACCAATGACGATAACATTTTTCCCTTCATCTATAGTAAATCCATTTCCTAAAGGTCCTAATACATCTAATATCTCTCCTTTTTTTCTATCACATAAAAGAGAGGTTCCTTCTCCCGCTTTTCTTACTACTATCCCTACTCTATCTTTTTGTACCATACTAATACTAATAGGTCTTCTTAGTAAATAAGCATCCGAACATTTTATGTGTAAAAATTGTCCTGGTTTTATATCCCCAAATCCATCTACTCTTTCCATTTCGATTTTATGAATACTTGGTGCAATCTCTATATTCTCAAGTATTTTACAATATAAATTTTTTTTCAAAATTTCCCCTCCTCATACAATTAATTCATACTATTTGTTCATATCTTTTTTAGTAGTAACATTTTTTATTTAATTCTAATGCTTTATTGATAGCATCTCTCATTTTTAACGCTTCCGCTCTTGCCGCTTGTCCATATTTTTCTTCAGTATATCCATCTTTTTTGTATGCAAATATAATTCCTCTTGATGAATTAATCACAGCTCCTAACCCGTCTTCATTAAAGCAATGAATAATATCCTCTGCTGTACCTCCTTGTGCCCCATATCCTGGTACAAGAAAATATGTTCTTGGCATTTTCTTTCTTAAGGCTTTAGATTGTTCTGGATAAGTTGCCCCAACAACAGCTCCTACTGAAGTATATCCACATTCTCCTAGTGTTTGCTTTCCTAGCTCATCTACTAATTCTGCTACCACTTCATATATTTTTTTCCCTTCTACCTCTAAATCCTGAAGTTGACCAGATCCTTTATTAGAAGTTTTTACAAGTACAAACATTCCTCGACCTTTTTCATTAATCTCTTTTATAAACTCTTCTAATGTATCCCCACCCATGTATGGATTAACAGTAATGCTGTCTACAGCAAAGGTTTCATGGATTGTTCCTTCTACATTTACATTTCCTAAATGAGCATTAGAATACGCAGCAGACGTACTTCCGATGTCTCCTCTTTTTGTATCTCCAATCACCAATAGCCCCTTTTGTTTTGCATATTTACAAGTTTCCATATATGCTCTTAACCCTTCTAATCCATACTGCTCATAAAAAGCAATCTGAGGCTTCACTGCTGGTACAATATCATATACATAATCGATAATTTCTTTATTGAATTCTAATATAGCTTCAGCTACAGCCTTTAGGGTCTTTCCATATTCTTTAAAATATTTATCTTTTACAACGCCTGGAATACTTTCAATTCTAGGGTCTAATCCTACAACCACATTACTTTTCTTTTCCTTTATCACTCTTATTAATTCATCAATAAACATACTTTTTCCTCCTTTTTTTACCATAAAAAGTCTTTTATTTACACAAAAAAACCTTCTACCAGAGGCAGAAGGGTACAATCATCCTATAAAAATGTAGCACCTTGCTTACATTTTTTTCATCCCGTCCTTTCCGGCCTCTCTGGACCAAATTAAAGGCATCAATATTCATTTTTATTATGTTATCATATAATTTTAGTTATTGTCAACTTATTCTTCATCCAAAAAATCAAATATATTATCCTTATCACTATGAATGAATTCATATAAAAGAGAATGATCTAAGTCTATTTTTTCTTCTAACTCCAAAACTTGTCCAAATTCACTTTCCATCAAATAATCTTGTATTTCTCTTATTTTCTCCTGATGATAAGCTGCTGCTATTAATTGATCCCCTGTGGTAATATAGTATACCCCATATACATCTTCGTTTAAATAATAGGTCTGTCTATTTACATGAGCATTTGTAGGATAAAATTCTGTATACAAATATCCTAACTCATAGCTATTTTTCATAGCATGACGTTTTTCATTTGCTAATAGTTTGATTAGTTTCCCCATATCCTTTACATGATAAACGAGCAAATATTCCTTTCTCATAAGGGCAAATGCTGCTTCTGTACTAGTGATTTTCATCATAGATTTTATTTGTGCATCTTCTACCTTAAGACCATTCTCAGTCTCTATCAATCTTATTTCCGATACTACCATTTTATATTTTTTCTCAATATCTATCAAAGATTCCGTAAGATAAAAAATGCCTTTGCTATCTTCATTGATTTCAATAATATTTTTTAATAAGGTAGAGGGTCTATTTACTACCTTGTAGTCTATATCCTTTGATAATAAATAATCTACTGCCTCTTCATCTTTCCCCACACAGCGCATAATATAATAATTAATCAGCTGAAATGGAGATACGATATCTTCACAAAGTTTCTCATATAAATTACTCTTTTCCTCTTTAGATAAACAAACTTCATCCTTTAGTAAAAATTCATATTCCCACTCAGACTCTGGCAAAGGCTCCTTCCATGCTTCATTCTTCTTAACATAACTTTGTATAATATATTTTGCCTCCCGCTCATTAACAGGAACGAATTTTCCACCAAGGCCTCCCATCATTCTGCCTTTGATTTTCTCTATTTTAATCGTATCTTCACCATACACACTCTCATAATCATCCAATCCATATTCCTCTGCATCTAAATGAAAAAACTGATAAAAAAGCTTTCCATCTTTCCTTTCCCATTTGATCCAAAGTCCTATAACACCCATAAGTCTTGTATCTGTTACATATCCTTCTAAAAAATCATATTCTATGTCAATAGGATCATATTTCGTTCCTTTAATGACTTTAAATTTTTTGTCCATTTTAATCTCCTTCTAACCCTGTTATGAATAAGTCACTATATTTTCAATGTTTTTAATATCTTTTTCTTTTCTATCCTATTTTACCACAAATTTTAAAAATTAAAATAAACATGAAAATACAGGATAAAACTTCTATCCTGCATTCAATATACCGCACTCTATTTTATAATCTTTTCAATAAAGACTGTACATATTTCTATTTGGCATTCTTCCAATTACGTTTCAACTCAATTATTGTATTATCACTCTGAGCCACTTTCATGGTCAAATTGTTAACATCAAACTGTATTTTATCCAATGGTCTCTAACTTATCATTTACAACTTCTCTTGAATCATATAAAGCCCTAATCTTATCTGAAATTTCACTTTCTATTGTAGTTTCTAGTTTTTTTATTGATTTTCTATTTTCACCTATTTCATATTTGAGCTCTTTTTTTGTTTCTTGAAGTTCTACATATATCTTTTCTAATAGATTAATTATTTTATTATTATCACTCATTATATTCACCGCCTACATTTTAAATTAATTCCATTTTAACATCAAATTAGTTTTAACTCAAATTTATAACTTTGCAGTCCCCTTAATGTCTTAACCATAAAGTATATGATATAATGAGTATATTATTTTTCAATTTTAAATCAAATAGGAGTGATCATATTTTGGAACCAATAAAAATGCCAAAATACGCAGTTGAATGGAACAATTTGCTACTCATCTATAAATTCGCTTTAAGCGAAGTAAACACTAAACTAAATATACTAAATGATGAATTTCAGTTTATTCATTCCCATAACCCCATTGAACACATTAAATCCCGTGTGAAAACCACCGACAGTATTGTATCCAAGTTAAAGAGAAAAGGTCATGAAGTAAGCCTTGAGAATGCACAAAAATATATCCATGATATTGCTGGAATCAGGATTATTTGCTCCTTTACATCCGATATTTATACTATCTATGAATTAATAGAAAAGCAAAGTGATGTAAACATTATCCAGATAAAGGATTACATCAAAAATCCAAAGCCAAATGGTTATCAAAGTTTGCATCTCATCGTAGAAATCCCAGTATTTCTATCTGATCGAACAGCCCCTGTCAAGGTGGAAATCCAAATTCGAACCATCGCCATGGACTTTTGGGCAAGCCTTGAACATAAGATTTTTTATAAATTCAACAAATTTGTTCCAGAGGGTATCACAGAACAATTAAAGGAATGTGCTGATGTCATCACCCATCTTGATTATAGAATGCTAGATATAAAGAATAAAATGGCACAATATAAGTAACCCGTAAAATTTTTGTATAAGAATAAATACCTCTTGGCTATACGCTACCAAGAGGTATTTTAAGCACTACTGAATTAATTCCATTACGGCACCTTTTATAGTCTCTAATTGATCTTTGCTATCCTTTAAACTCTCGCCCATAACAGAAAAATAGATTTTCACCTTCGGCTCCGTTCCAGATGGTCTTACACAGAACCAGCTTTCATCTGTGAAAGTAAAGTGGAGTACATTAGATTTTGGAAGTGTGATTTCCTCTTCTTCTCCTGTTATAAAATCTATTCCTTTACTACTCTTATAATCTCTAAACACCTTTACAGCTTTTCCTGCTATATTTTTAGGTGTATGTTCTCTTAGATTCTCTAATATACTTTGGATCTTTTCAATGCCAGCTTTTCCCTTTAAGGTAATGGATACTAAATCTTCTTGATAATAACCATATTTTTCATATAAACTAAGGAGTCCATCATAAAGGGTCATACCCTTACTCTTATAATAAGCTGCCATTTCACAAATTAGCATTGAAGCAATTACCGCATCCTTATCCCTTACAAAGGTACCTGCTAAATAACCATAGCTTTCTTCATAACCAAATAAAAAGGTTTTATCTTTATTCTCTTCAAACTCTTTGATCTTCTCTCCAATAAATTTAAACCCAGTCAAAGTATCTAAAGTTTCTACTCCAAAGGATTTTGCAATTTTTTCACCCATTCTACTAGTAACAATGGTTTTTACAATGGCCCCATTTTCAGGAATACTATCCTTTTCCTTCATACTAGATAATAAATAATCTATCAGCAAAGCTCCTGTTTGATTCCCTGTCAATACCTGATACTTTCCTTCAGCATTTTTCACAACGACTCCTACTCGATCACAATCAGGATCAGTCCCTAATATCAAATCTGCACCATTTTCTTCTGCCAACTTTAATGCTAATGTAAAAGCCTCATGCTCCTCAGGATTTGGAGATTTCACAGTAGAAAAGTTTGCATCAGCCTCAGTCTGCTCTTTTACCACCATCACATTTTCAAAGCCTATTTCACCTAAAACTCTTCTTACAGGCATATTTCCAGTACCATGAAGTGGGGTATAGATAATTTTCAACTCCTTCATGCTATCTATAACATCTTTTCTTACTACTAAACCTTTTACCTTCTCTATGTACTTTTTATCTACTTCCTCACCAATGATCTCTAAAAGCCCTTTATCTAAAGCTTGATCTTTATCCATAACCTTCACATCTGCATAATCTTGAATCACTTGTATCTCTTCTATAACCTTCTCAGCTATAGCAGGCACAATCTGTCCTCCATCTTCTCCATAAACCTTATATCCATTATATTCTGGCGGGTTATGACTCGCAGTAACAACAATTCCTCCAGCGCAGCCAAGCTCTCTTACTGAAAATGATAGTTCCGGAGTCGTTCTTAAACTTTCAAATAAATACGCTTTAATCCCATTGGCATTTAATACAAGAGCAGCAGTTTGTGCAAATTCAGCTGATTTATGACGGCAATCATACGCAATCACCACCCCTTTATTTTTCGCATCTTTAACTTCTTTTAATAAATAATTAGCAAGGCCTTGTGTGGCTTTCCCAACAACGTATCTATTAATTCGGTTGATCCCTGCTCCAATGATTCCTCTTAGACCACCTGTACCAAATTCTAATTCTTTATAAAAACGTTCTTCTATTTCTTTTTCATCATTTTCTATATTTTTTAATTCTACTTTTGTTTCTTCATCAAAGTATGGGTTGTTTAACCAATAATCATATTGTTCTCTATAGTTCATCTCTTTCTCCCCCTTGTTTAATCATTTCATTATTCAGATTTTTATAATCACAGTATCTATTTTAACATGAAAATAAAGTTTTTCATAAAAAAACAGCTTCAATCCCATCTTTAAATAAGACTAAAGCCATCTACATTATTCTTCACTAGCTACTACCTGTTCAAACTGAACTGATAGGCACTCTTTAATCTAATGCTTTTCTTTATCTATTTCTTTCTTTATTTTCTGTATGGATTCTAAAGATAAGCCAGATGCTTCCATCAACATTTCTTCATTTGCACCTAAAGTTAACAGCTTCTTAATTATATCTATTTTACCTTTTTCCATCCCTTTTTCCATCCCTTTTTCCATCCCTTTTTCTATGCCTTTTTCCTCTGCAAATTCGATGAATTTAAACATTCTAACCACCTCCCAAATTTTTTCTAACTCTTCTCTTTTTACAATCTTATCACTAGCTACTAAGGTCATTGCAATCATCTTTTCTTTTAAAGTTATATCCCTATCTAGTTTACTTTCTATTTCTACTGTTTCTTTAAGCACTTCTAATTTTTTTCTTTTACTTCCCATTAGGGGTATAAATATCAATTCTAATTCGTTGACCTCTTCATTATTCGCAATCTTAGATTTAATCTCTTCTATTTTTGCATCACCATCTATTTGAGATAAATCAACAACTACAGTTTCATATTTCATAGCTCCTATATCAAAATATGCATTCTCATAATTGACTTTATTAATACATAAAACGATTGTTTTAATATTCTTTTCATATCTATTAAATAATTTTAAATCATAATTTGCAAAACGAATCAAATCTTTTTTCGATAAATCTACTTCTTCCTCTAAATGAAGAATACTTCCATCCTCTAACAAAAAATTTAAATCCATTCTGTTTTCTTTTGTCTCAATCTCTGAAAATTCCGTTTCAATGAATCTTTCTATTTTAGGCATATGTAGATTCAAAAAATCTAATGCCTTATTATGAAATATACTAAGTGCATCTTTAAAGACTTTATCATAATTTTGATAATTGATGTCTATCTTATTCATAAAATACTCCTTTGCTATTTCCCTTTATACATGTATTATACCATATATTACATATCTCTAAAATAAATCAAATAGCTTAACACAATGTAAATTATTCCATATACACTTTCTCTTAATAGAAAAAGTCTCAACCCTATCTTTAAATCAATGTTAAAGAATAACTTCAATCCCATCTTCAAATAGAACTAAAGCTATTTACATTTAGCTAAAAGACAGGCACTAGGGCTGTTATCTTCTACACTCTTTACAAAGACCCTCTTGTAAACCATCTATATCATCTACTAAAATCTTAACTTTATATATTTTTCCTGCTATAGCTTCCAAACTTGCTTGAATTAATTTTAGATACCTAGCTTCGATCAGTCCTTTTGAGAAATCATTAGGAACAGATATAGTTATATCATCTTGATTGTTTCCTAAAAATTTTATATTTTTAATCCAAGTATTAAAACTAACTTCTGTAAGTTCTGCTTTAATCAATTCTATAGCCTTGTTCCAAACATCTTTAAATTCTGAATCATATATTCTATAAAAATCAGGCTTAATTTTATCATTACTAGGTACTAATCTTTTATCTATATAATATTCCTTAGACTTTACAGTTTCAAGTTTTTTAAGCCTTTCATCTATACTATCAACCGTTTCTTTTATACCACGTATTTCCATAAGTATTTCATCCAATATTTTCTCCATAAAAGACCTCACTCTCTATGTATACTTATTTTCACTAATAGTCTCTTCATCTATAGTAAATAATTTTCCCCACTCTATCAATATGCTCCTTCAATTCTTTATGATTTAAATGTGTATAGTCTACAATATCAAAAAAATATGGTAATGGTCCTTGATCCTCTAGCATTGCATGCAATCTTGATAAAGTATCAAATGTTATATAATCACCATAAATAGCAATATCCACATCTGAGCCTTTCTTATAATTCCCCTTAGCTCTAGACCCAAAAATCGCAGCCTTCTCTATTTCAGTAAATTTTCCTATAGCCTTTTTTATATAATCTAGGTCAGATTCTCTTAACCCAAACTTCATGATAATTCCTCCAGCTTCAAACAAAGTTCCTTAATCATTTTATAGTATTTTTTTCTTATCAATTCTTCTGCTTCTGTTGCTTTTTCTTCATCATAAGTATAAGCCATTAGATTCCTTTTTTCTAATGCATCAATCCAAATATGTCCCTCATCAATCAACTGTGTTTGAAAAGCTGTTTTTATTGCTTTTCTAGGACTTTTCACATCAAAGCCCTCTTGTTCTAAATAATCTTTCATAGTTTTCCAAGCTAATTCAAAGGTATACTCAAAACATTGTATTAATCCTTGGACTTCAAATTTATTCAATTCCTCTTTTTCAATAAATTCCGTTAACTGCCTAGCCGCTTTTATTAAATTAGAGAATCTCTGTTTCCATCTCATATCAATATTCATCTATACCACCAACCTTCTTATTTCTTTGACATATGTACTATTATTATATCATGTTTGTCCTTCTGTCATAATAAAAAATAGCTTCAATCCCATCTTCAAATAGAACTAAAGCCATCTACATTATTCTTCACTAGCTGCTACCTGTTTATATACCTCATTTAACAAACCATTTTTCATCAAATCAGCTAAATATGCTTTAAAATCAGTCTTCCATATAGAACACGTATGATAATGACTTTCTTCTCCATCTCTTCTACCAAATAAAAAACAATATAGTTATCTACCATGAGCTTACGATAGCCTTTATTCTTTAAATATTCATCAGCTACGAAATTGCAAGAAAACGGCAATTCTTTCAATCTCATAATACTTGTTTCCATTCTTTCAAGTAAATTATCTGCCTCATTTTGGGCAAATAGCTTACTAGAAATATAGCTGTAAATCTCCTTTAAGTCATCATTTGCTTTTGGAGTAAATTTAATATTGTAATTATTTTCTAACATACTTATTTCTTAGTTCTTTAAAAACATCCTCTGCATCTAAAAGTAACTCACCGTTTTTAATTTGAAGTTCTGCTTCTGCAAGTTTTTTATAAAGATCTACTTTAGCTATCTCTCGTTCATATGTCTCTATACTCATAACAACCAAATCACCGTATCCATTCTTTGTTATGAAAATTGGTTCCTTGTTACTATGACATAGTTCTGAAATCTCAGTTGTATTTCTTAAATCTTTTATAGGTCTAATCTGAGGCATAACATCATCTCCTTCGTTCAATATTATGCTTTAATTATAGCATGATTATGTCTTTCTCACAATAATATACTCTCCTGCAAATATTTCCTCTGTAACTTTCCCTTTTTTCCATTTTCCTGCGGAGCATTTTGAGCATAAAAAAAACACCTCTTAGCTTCATTTTGCCAAAAGGTATCTCTCTTTATTCAATAAGTTAATAAGTTAAAAAATCTGCACAAACACCACCCATCTTTTCACCATAATAAATATTCATTTTATAATGATTTTATTATATCATTATAAATTTAAAAATCCAATTTTGTTTTCTTTATTTCAATCCCAGCAAAAAAGAGCGAACTTACCCCAAAAAGGTTAGTTCTCCCTTTTGAATATTTCCAGAATATTCGATAAGTAAATGAGTTGATAACAGGCACCAACGCTTCTTTTCCCTAATTAATTAACTCTTTTTTTAATTCTTCTACTTGTTCTCTTTTAAGTTCTGTAACATCAACAATATCCTCTATTGAATCTCCACGTCTAAGCATTTTTTTAGCTATTCGTATTGCTCTTTCATTAGCTCCTTCTTCTCTTCCCTTTTCTCTTCCTTTTTGTGTATAGTGTATTTTCCTTATATCATCAATTGTCATATCCAATACACCTCCCATTACTTTTTTATATTCCTCATACTTACTATCTAACACTTCATCTTGAATCAAAAATAAATATTCTAAAAAATCTACCAAAGCCTTTATCTGATCATCATTTTTGACTTTGTTATAATTTTTAAGTTCTTCTGCTAATGCTATTTTCGCCTTATATATTTCTTCATCTGCCACACCTATTTCTAATAATCTTTTTGCCATCTTAAAAACTAGTTTTAATGGATTATCCTCACTTATATTTTCAAGTCTTATCTTCTCCACATCTATCGTTTTAAAATTATAAATAAGTATCTCTTTTTCCATTTCTGGCAGTTTATATACATATCTTTGATCTTTTCCTCTATCCCCTTTATACGTATAGATAGCTGCTGCTACTATTTCTGAATTGTCTTCATATTTATATCTAAATTTATCCCATATCCTATAAAAATACCTAAACATCCGTTCTCCAAAGACTTCATATCCGCTACTATAACTTTGTACTTCTACATGTATAAATAATATTTTACTTCCCTCATCTTTTAATCTTACTTTTATGATTTTATCAGATATAATCTTTTCACTACGATCCTTATCAAATATTTCCTTTTGAATCTCTTTTAATTCGTTATCTAAAGATTCTGTTCCTAACTCCCATACAATTTTGTCAAATAATTCTGGAAATAGTAGCTCTACAATTTCCACTTCAAAAGCTTCTAATATTGATTTCCATGCTGCATCAAAATCATGCTTCTTTACCAAATGTTTTCACGTCCTTTTATGCGTCTATTACTTGATTACTTTACTTTTATTATATCAAATTTTTAATGATATTTATACTAAATATAGCTTTTTCAAGATAACATTAAACTTATTTTCGATGTAATAAAATCACAATTTTATTCTCTTTATTTCAATTTCAAACAAAAAAAGAGCGAACTCACCTCAAAAAGGTTTATTCTCTCTTTGACTATTTTTCAGAATATTTAATAAGTAAATGAGTTGACAACAGGCACCAAGGTTGTTTCTCGGTTAGTTCCTGCTCCAATAATTCCACGCAATCCACCTGTTCCAAATTCTAATTCTTTATAAAAACGTTCTTCTATTTCTTTTTCATCATTTTCTATATTTTTTAATTCTACTTTTGTTTCTTCATCAAAGTATAGGTTGTTTAACCAATAATCATATTGTTCTCTATAGCTCATCTCATTGTCTCCCCTCGTTCAATCATTTCATTATTCAGATTTTTATAATCACTGTATTTATTTTAACATAAAAAATAGCTTTAATTCTATTCGTAAATAGAACTAAAGCTACAATAACTGAACTAATGGACACTATTTCATCCACCTTTGAATTTCCTCAAACTTGCTATCTACTGTATATATTTATCATCTTCCACACTATTCAATAATTCCGAAACTGATTCAACTTTTCTAAATGGTGCATATTCTCCATATACCCTTTTCACTGAATCATAACTAACCCCACATAAAATTCCTAATTGATACCCTTTTTTTCTATTCTCCCTCATTATTTCAACCGCTTCTTTTCTAGTTGTTTCTAATATTACTGTACCTGAAGTTCCTACTCTTCTTGCAAATAAATAAGCTCGATTCATATTCTATTCACCTCCAACTCTTGGAAATACGATTTCAAATAGATAATCTATAAATGACATTTCAATTTCATTTGGCTTTAATGGCAATTTATAGAACCATTCTCTAAGGGATAAAGAGTGATTAATA
This sequence comes from Crassaminicella profunda, assembly GCF_019884785.1. Classification (GTDB taxonomy): domain Bacteria; phylum Bacillota; class Clostridia; order Peptostreptococcales; family Thermotaleaceae; genus Crassaminicella; species Crassaminicella profunda. The sequence goes on along the minus strand of NZ_CP082326.1, from coordinate 120,945 downwards.
GCTTCTTTTGATAATCCTCTTTTATAAATAACCTCATGAGTATAAAAATTCAATAAAGCATCTATTCTTGTCCAAAACTGAATTTCTATTGGAAATGCTTTAGGATTTTCTTTGAAGTAAACATGTATTCCTCTATACCCATCATCAGGATTTTTAGGAGTATCATAAAAATTTATCATCTCTAATTTAGTATATTCTATGTTACTACATAATTCACATACGCTTTTGGCTATTTCATCTTTATTTAAATTAGTTATAACTCTTATGCCTATAATATCATTACATACTTTTCGTAACGGTCTTTTCTTATCAATATTTTTAATCCACTTACCATATAATGATCTTTCTGCTTTAATTCTATATAAAATTTCTGTCTTATGTGATTTTTCTTCATTATTATATTTATAAATAAATTGATCAAGTTCTTCTAATGAACTTTCAACCGTATCAATATAATTTAGTATTTCATCATAAACCTTATCAAAATCAAATTTATCAATAGTCTTTTTAAAAGATGGAAAATCATTACCAATATTATACTAATTCATTTTATATAAAATATTCAAAAAATCTTTATCTTTATTACCCAACAATAAATTCATAGCTACTCCTTCAATATAATATATTGACTTCTTAAATTATTATATCATATTACCCCCTAATATTATATTTTTTAATCTCTCCATAAAAAAACAGCTCCAATCCTATCTTCAAATAGAATCAAAACCATAGATCATGTTTGTCCTTCTATCATAAAAAATACCTCTTGGCTATACTCTGCTAAGAGGTATTTTTTATGGTTTAATAACTAAATAACTGAACTGATAGGCACTATTCTTAGCCATCTATATTATTCTTCACTAGCAGCTACCTGTTCATACACATCATTTAACAAACCATTCTTCATCAAATCCGCTAAATATGCTTTAAAATCATCCTTCAAATCTTCTCTTTTTAATGCAAACTCAATGGTTGCCTGTAAAAATCCTAATTTATTCCCTACATCATATCTTTTTCCTTTAAAAGTATATGCATACATAGCTTGTCTTTCAGCCAAAGTCTTTAATCCATCTGTCAGCTGAATCTCTCCACCTGCTCCTGGAGTAGTATTTTCTAGGATCTCAAATATTTCTGGATTAATAATATATCTACCAAGTATTGCAACATTTGAAGGTGCTTCTTCTTTTTTAGGCTTTTCTACTAGGTTTTTTACCTTGTATACACCCTCTTCAATATATTTTCCATCTACAATACCATACTTATTTACATCCTCTTCAGCTACAGTTTGTACACCTAAAACAGTGGTTTTGTACTCGTTATATACATCAATCATTTGCTTAAGGCAAGGAACTTCAGCATCCACAATATCGTCTCCTAAAAGTACAGCAAAGGGTTCATTTCCAATAAAACTCTTTGCACAATGAATGGCATGACCAAGTCCCTTTGGTTCCTTTTGACGTATGTAATGAATATTAACCATATCACTAATCTTTCGTACTTCCTCTAGCATTTCAGTTTTACCTTTTTTCTCAAGCTCTAATTCTAGTTCTACAGATTTGTCAAAATGATCCTCTATGCTCTTTTTATTTCTACCTGTAATGATTAAGATTTCTTCAATACCAGATGCTACTGCTTCTTCAATAATGTACTGAAGCGTAGGTTTATCTACTATAGGTAACATCTCTTTGGGTTGTGCCTTTGTAGCTGGTAAAAATCTTGTTCCAAGTCCTGCTGCTGGTATGATAGCTTTTTTTACTTTCATAATCATTACCCCCATTAAAAATTATATCATTCGTATATCTTCGTAAAAATTTTTTCTAGCTCGTTCTAGTATAAGTAGGTACCATATGCTCAATATAATCTTTTATATCTTCTCCATCACCTATGATAATTTCTCTTAATCTATTCAGTTCTGTAATCAAAACCTTATAATCCATAAATATAGGCTGTCCAATAAAAATCTTATTGTGTCTTGTTTCCTTTAATCCTTCTTCATCCATTAACAATTCTTCATATAGCTTTTCCCCAGGTCTTAGTCCTGTAATCTCAATATCTATATCTACATAAGGCTCAAAACCTGATAAACGTATTAAGTTTTCTGCTAAATCTATAATCTTTACAGGTTCACCCATATCTAGAACAAAAATTTCTCCACCCTTTGCCATAGCACCAGCTTGGATTACCAATTGAGCAGCTTCTGGTATAGTCATAAAGAAACGTGTAACCTCAGCATGGGTAACAGTAACAGGACCACCCTTGGCAATTTGTTTTCTAAACAATGGAATAACACTTCCATTACTTCCTAAAACATTTCCAAATCTCACAGCAACAAATTCTGTCTTACTTTTTCTACTCATACACTGGACAATCATCTCAGTAATACGCTTCGTTGCCCCCATTACATTTGTAGGATTCACAGCTTTATCTGTAGATATAAGCACAAATTTTTCTACTCCATATCTATCTGCACATTCTGCTACATTAAGTGTTCCAAATACATTATTCTTTATAGCTTCCTGAGGACTTGTTTCCATCAATGGTACATGCTTATGAGCTGCTGCATGAAATACCACGTTAGGCTTGTACTTTGAAAATATTTCTTCCATTCTTTTTCGATCTCTTACAGATGCTATCAGTACTTCAAGATCTAATTCTGGATAATTTCTTATCAACTCATTTTGAATATCATAAGCATTATTTTCATAGATATCTACAATCAATAACTTTTCAGGATTAAAGGTAGCAATCTGTCTACATAGCTCTGACCCAATAGAACCTCCACCACCTGTGATCAACACAGTTTTATTCTGCACATATCCACTTATCTGTTCTAAGTCTACTTTTACAGAATCTCTTCCTAATAAATCCTCAATATCTACGTCCCTAATCTTTTGAATACTTACTTGTCCATCAATCAATTCATAAATTCCTGGAACCATCTTCAACTTACATTTGGTTTTACTACATTCTTCTAAAATCTCTTTTATTTCTTTCCTCGAAGATGATGGAATGGCAATAATAATCTCATCAATTTTTTTTCTTTCTGCAATCTTCCTTATATGATATCTATCTCCTAAAACAGGTACCCCGTTTATTTTTCTATGTAATTTTTCATCATCATCATCGATTACAGCTACTGGAATACTATTTAGCTCCTCATGATTTTTTAACTCTTTTATTACAAGAGCACCAGCTTGTCCAGCACCTATAATCATCACTCTTTTAAAGTTTTTATTACTCCCAACTCCATTATTTCTTATCCTTCTTGCTGCCCTATAGCTAAATCGAATCCCACCTATTAGTATAATATCTAACATAAAGGTTAGAATATATATACTACGTGGTAAGTGGTGTTGCATAAGAAATGTATAAGTAAGGGTAGCTGTCGCAGCCACAAAAGATGTTGTGATTACTTGAATTAATTCTTCTATACTCGCATATTTCCATAAACTATTATACATACCAAAGAAATAAAATATGATTAGCTTAATCAGTGTAAAAGTCAATATGTTTTGTACATATACATTAAAATACCCAGCAGATTGTGCTCCATGTATGAAATTCCCATCAAATCTCAATAAAAAAGCTAATAGAAAAGCTAGATTGATTGCTAAACCATCAGCAAACAGTAGTAAAACATTGTAAATTCTTTTACGCATCTCATTCACTCCAAAATAAATGCTCTATTTTTCATAGAGCATTTTGTATTTATGTATAATGTAAATATATCACAATTCACTGTAAAATAAAAGCTTAACCATTTCAAAGTTTCGCTCAATAGGTATCTATTTTCTATCTCTAAATTTTACTTCTTCCTTTAACTACCTTATCAATACCCAAATACACTAAAGTTCCAACAGTAGCTCCCCAACTATCAATCAATACATCCTTTACTCCCGGACCTCTGCCAGGCACAAAGACTTGGTGTATCTCATCGGATATGGCATAAAGAACACAAATCAATAAAGCTACAACTACATACTTATATTCATATCCCCCACTTTTCCTCATGGCATTCATCACTAATACTCCAAGCACAAGGTAGGCAAAGAAATGGGCATTTTTTCTTACTATATGGTTGAAACTCCTTATATTAAAATCTGCCTTTGGATGAACCTTCTCCACTGTTTTTGCAATTACTTTTGTTATTCCTGTACTCAACTGATTAGACTGCGCTGCCACTTGGGATGACAGGTTAAAAATAAGTATCATCCAAAGGAACACAGCAAACCAAGAAATAATTTTATTAAAAGTCATTTTATATGATTCCTTTTATTCATATCATAATCATTCCATTCTTTTTTTACCTGAATCAAACCGAACTATTTATTCCAGCTTCATTGAAGTATCCTGTTTACTAAAAAAATATCAAAATACTTATATCTTTACATTTGCCTCTATAATGGTAACATATTTTGTCACCTCATGGAATATTATATTATAACTACTAAATTATTTTCATTTTTTCGTATCTCTTATATTGCACTTTTCTCGCCTTTTCTACCCCTTCTATAGCAAAGCTTTGAACTACTGATGCCATGATTGTTCTTCCTTTCTAACATTTACCTATTATTAATTTTAAATACCGCTGCTTCACTTATCGATATATTTTCCCCTATTTCTTTCATTTTATAATTAAACGCTAAAGATCTTTGTATATATTCTTTTTTGTATATACTTAATTTTCTTTTTCTTGATCCTTTTTTTATTTCTTCATAGATCCCTTTGTCTTGAGTTACTGCATACAATATTTCATCTAGATTTTTTCTATCTTTTGATTTTGGTTCCATTATCTTAGCTTTTATTTGATTTTCTCCTATAGATAGCCCTTCTTCAAAAAAACTACGCTCTTCTTTTTCTTCCATATCCATAAAACTTTCATATAACTTAATTGCTTCTTTTCTATTTTCTGAGAATATATCTAATACAAAATCTATATCTACGATTTCATTTTGTGTATGATTTCTATAATATAGATCACTACTCCATTCATAATCCTTTACTCTTTTACACATCTTTGCTCGTACTGGATTTTGGTGTACATAACGAATCAAAGATAAGAGATATCTATCATCTTTCACCAAAATTCCTTTGTATCTATTTTCAAATACGTGACCTGTTCTTCCATTTTTATAGTTATAATACTTGCTATATCGGTTATTTATTCTATGCATAATTTTATGTAAAGGTTCTTTTAATGTTTTCATTACTACATGATAGTGGTTATCCATAAAAACAAAGGCATATATTTCAAATCCCATACGATCCCTATATTCCTCTATCATATTTAACAAATATGTTTTTTCTTCCTTCTTCCGAAATATATATTCCTTATTATTCCCTCTTTGTATAACATGATACACCCCACCCTCACATTCTACTCTAGGCTTTCTCCCCACTAAAAAACACCTCCCAGCATTATTTTGCCAAGAGGTATCTCTCTTTATACAATAAGTTAATAAGTTAAGTGACAGGCACCATCTAATGTTTAAACAAAAAAAGAGCGAACTCACCCCAATAAGGTTAATTCTCTCCCTTGATAATTTTCAGAATATTTAATGATCAAACAAGTTAAGTAACAGGCACCAAGGCTGCATTCCTACATTCTTATGTTAGTATTTATACCTAGAGAATATCCTTATACTTTTGTCTTCCATATAGAACACGCATGATAATGACTTTCTTCTCCATCTCTTCTACCAAATAAAAAACAATATAGTTATCTACCATGAGCTTACGATAGCCTTTATTCTTTAAATATTCATCAGCTACGAAATTGCAAGAAAACGGCAATTCTTTCAATCTCATAATACTTGTTTCCATTCTTTCAAGTAAATTATCTGCCTCATTTTGGGCAAATAGCTTACTAGAAATATAGCTGTAAATCTCCTTTAAGTCATCATTTGCTTTTGGAGTAAATTTAATATTGTAATTATTTTCTAACATACTTATTTCTTAGTCCTTTAAAAACATCCTCTGCATCTAAAAGTAACTCACCGTTTTTAATTTGAAGTTCTGCTTCTGCAAGTTTTTTATAAAGATCTACTTTAGCTATCTCTCGTTCATATGTCTCTATACTCATAACAACCAAATCACCGTATCCATTCTTTGTTATGAAAATTGGTTCCTTGTTACTATGACATAGTTCTGAAATCTCAGTTGTATTTCTTAAATCTTTTATAGGTCTAATCTGAGGCATAACAACATCTCCTTCGTTCAATATTATGCTTTAATTATAGCATGATTATGTCTTTCTCACAATAATATACTCTCCTGCAAATATTTCCTCTGTAACTTTCCCTTTTTTCCATTTTCCTGCGGAGCATTTTGAGCATAAAAAAACACCTCTTAGCTTCATTTTGCCAAAAGGTATCTCTCTTTATTCAATAAGTTAATAAGTTAAGTGACAGGCACCAGGGCCCTATTAATAAGTTAAGTGACAGGCACCAGGGCCCTATTTTCTTCATAGCGTTCATCACTAATAACCCAAGCACAAGGTAGGCAAAAAAATGAGCATTTTTTCTTATGATGTGATTAAAATTCTTTATATCAAAACTAACCTTTAGATGAACTTTCTCCACTGTTTTTACAATTACTTTTGTTATGTCTGTACTTAACTGATTAGACTGCTCTGCTGCTTGAGATGATAAGTTGAAAATAAGGAGCATCCAAAGGAAAACAACTGTCCAAAAAATCAAGATAATTATCTGGTTTTTATTCATTTTTTTCTACTCTTCTTTCAGCAAGTTAATAATTTATATAACAAACTCCAATGTTCTATAAAAAACTACTTAATTTCGGGTAAAATCTTACTTCTAATTCTATTACTAATACAATAACTTTTCATATTTAAAATTTTCTCTCATTTTTATCTATTCGTCATATCCCTTTGGATAATTTCTATGCCACTTCCACGCATCAATAATGATTTTTTCTAATGAATCATACTTTGGCTTCCATCCTAATATTCTTTTAGCTTTTTCTGATGAAGCTATTAAAATTGCTGGATCTCCTGTCCTTCTTTCTTTCACTTCAGCACATATATCATATCCTGTTACTTTTCTTGTCATTTCAATAACTTCTTTTACAGAATATCCATTTCCATTGCCAAGATTGAAGATATCGCTAGACTCACCTTTCCGCAAATATTCCCAAGCCAAATAATGTGCTTCAGCTAAATCCATAACGTGAATATAATCTCTTACACATGTGCCATCTTTTGTTGGATAATCATCTCCAAACATATAAATCTTATTCCTTTTCCCTAATGGAACTTGAAGAATTAAAGGAATTAGATGTGTTTCAGGCCTATGAGCTTCTCCAATCATTCCACCTCCATGAGCACCTGCTGCATTAAAGTATCTTAAGGAAACATACTTAATTCCGTAAGCTTGATCAAACCACTTCATCATTCTTTCCATAGCTAGTTTAGTTTCCCCATATGTATTCGTAGGATTTGTGTCATCATCTTCAAGTATAGGAATATTCTTAGGCTCTCCATATGTAGCTGCCGTAGAAGAAAATACAATTTTATTCACATTATTTTCTCTCATAACATCTAATAAACACATCATCCCAAATACATTATTGTGATAATACTCATATGGTTTTTCCATACTCTCTCCTACTAAAGAATTAGCAGCAAAATGAATCACTGCATTTATCTTATGAGATTTAAATACCTTATCCAACTCTTTTTTATTCCTTATATCTATCTCATAAAAATTTTCTATTTCAATAGCTTTTTTATATCCAGTTTGTAAATTATCTACTAAAATTATATCTTCATTTTTATCTGAAAAATATCTTGTTGTATGCGAACCAATGTATCCTGCTCCCCCAGTTATTAAAATTGACACTCGCCTTCCCCCTTGTAAATAGTCATCCAAAAAAGTTTAGAAAACAAGCATCCACATTTTCTCGATTTCGACGAGTTACATACCTGTCATCTATACTTGTCACCATATAAGTTCTTAAATAATATATAAACCATTCTAAAATACAAATAAATTTATATTCATATTTCTATGAAAATACATTTTTTATACCTTTATTTAAAAATTTAATCAACATCATATCTTACAGTCAAATAAATCTCCTCTATATTAGGGTCGATATTTATCTATACCGTTATTCTACTTCTAAATATAATTTTTCATATTCTAAAATTGTATTTTGGATATCAAATTTTTTTGCTCTTAACAAATTATTTGATGAAATCGTTTTATATTTAGATTTCTCATTAATTAACTTTTCAATTGCATCTGCGAATAATCTTGGTTTATCACAAGAAACTAATAATCCATTTTGATTATTTATTACAACCTCTGGAATTCCACCAATTTCTGTAGCCACAATAGGTAATCCAGCAGCCATAGCTTCAACTAGAACTAATCCAAACCCTTCATGCTTAGAAGTCATCAAAAACATATCAGATTTAACTAATAATTCATTTACATCATTCCTAAAACCTAACAAAATAACATGTTGTCCTAAGTCATAATAGTCAATCTTTTTCTGAATCTCATTCCTCAATTTCCCATCACCAATTAAATATAGTTTGAAGTTATTAATTTTTTCTGCTAAGATCTTTATTGATTCAATTAAAAATTCATGATTTTTATCAGGTAAAAAAGTAGCAACATTAATAAGTTTAATATTTTTTTCATCAATAATTCTTTCTCCATCATGTGTATATTTTTCTACATTAATACCGTTGTAAATTGTTTTAATATCACTAACTTTATAAACTTTCTTTATTGATTCACTTACACAATTTGATATTCCTACCGGTTTAACATTAAAATATTTGTATGCAAACTTCTTCACCCAGGCTTCAATATTTGTGTAATTTTCTTTAATTATGGTATGCTCTGTGTTACACTTTAACTTAACTTTGCAAAATAACAATGGTATAATCGAATACTTTAATCCAGCCATATGTGTATGTACTACATCAGGCCTTATTTTTCTTAACAGATTTACTAATTGTAATTCAATATTTATGTCAAATCCAGATTTTTTATTTAGATAGTATATTGGACAATCAGCTTTTTCAAATTCATTAGCCAATGAATTATTAGTCTTATTATATAAGCTAATCACGGATACATCAAAAAGACTTTTATTGCTGTTGTTTATTAAATCTAATAAAAGTTTTTGTGCCCCGCCTATTTTAAAATTAGATATTATATGCACTATTTTTTTCCTGTTCATCTGTTATTCCCCTTTCATTTTTTTAGTTGTCAAATATGAAAAAGCAATAATGATTGAACCAAATTTAGTAAACAATATTGGATATGCAAATCCAACTAGGAAAAGTACCAAAATCATTAATAGCTTAGATATATCTTTATTAATTACCGTTAAAAATCCTAACTTCCCAAAAAAAGAAAGTAAGATTACACTTCCAATAATTCCTGTATTATGAATTACAGTCAAATACATAGAATCTCCTAAAAATTCACCCAAAACAGTATTAGGACCTACTCCCATAATAATATTGTCTTTTATCACTTTTAAATTAATTGCTACACCACTTGTATATGAAACATACCTAGTATTAAAAGCCTGTAAAGGTTTCATTAAATAATCTAAATACCAATATAAACCAATGTTAAACTTATCTGCTAAATTTAATACTACTAATATTGATACTATTAGGCCCACTAACATTATACATTTATTAAAGCTCGATTTTAAATTAAAAACAAACTTTTTTTTATATACTAGTTGATTCAAAAATATAGACATAATCAAAATTACTGCTGCTCCTATTATAAATGTTTTAGATAAAGAAAGTAATCCTGTAATTAAAGATATACTCAATTTTAAAGATCTTCCTTTTATATCCCTATTCTTATTTTGATTTAAGTAAAAAGTCCATGATATCAATGCAAAAGCTCCTAGTAATGTTGGCATACCAAAACTACCTAGCCCTCTTTTTATTATCCCATACTCTAAATATTTAGTTAATGGAATAACGCCCTCTTTATAGTACAAATTAAAAAAGAGATTTACAGACTTAGGTATTGTCAATTGAATTATTGTAATAAAAAAATTAAAAAACAAACTCACCGTCAAAACTTTATCCATTGATTTAAGATCATCATTAAGAATTTTAACTGCAATGTATGTTATTATAATAAATCTTAAATATCCAAATAATATTATATAATTATATAAAAAATCGTATTTAAGTGTTGCTAGGAACCTTGATAGAATTAATAGAATGAAATACAAAGAAAACGTTATAATAAAATAATTTATCTTTTTCCTCTTGTAAACGCATAAAAATATTACAAATATTGGTATAAAAGCAAATATCTCATATGAAATAATTATATTCACCAAATGGATATGAGGTGAAGTAAAGCATAGAATAAAATATGCTATAAATCCATTTTTATAATTCTTAACTGCCATTATTGAGTTAATTAATAGAATCAATATTCCTAAGTAAATATTCATTAATCAGTTTCCTTTCCACAAAGCAACAATAATTCATCAGTAAATTTATCCCAAGTGTATTCTTTTTTAGCTTTTTGTAAGCATCTTTCTTTCATAAGATTATATTCAATTTCATTATTTGAAAATTGCAATGCTTTTTCCATAGTTTTAGATAAACATTCAACACTAAACTGATCACATAAGAAACCTGTCTGTGCATCTGTTATTATTTCATCTGTAGCTACTTTAATATCATGTTTATTATTTCTAAATCCGATAACTGGGGTTCCACAAGCTAAAGATTCTAAAATAACTTGTCCAAATGCTTCATACTTTGTAGGTAATACTAAATATGTGGCTAAATTATAAAATTCTACTGTATTCTTTTTATAACCCGCAAAAACCACTTTATTTTTGATATTAAATTTGTCCGCCTTCCGTTTTAATTCATTTAATTCTGCTCCATCCCCAACAAACATTAAAATTGAGCTATCTTGATCCAACTTAATAAAAGCATCTAATAATAAGTCTACATATTTCTCATTAACAATTCTTCCTACATATAGAAAAATCTTCGTTTCTTTAGATAAATTATATTTTTCAAACAAAGTATTTTCATTTATAATTTTAAAACTAGAATCTACACCTGGTGGAATCACAGATATTTTCTTTTTATTAATATTTTTTATATATTCTTCAATTTGACTTTTTATATTATTACTAAAAACAATTATATTATTGCATTCTTTTAATAATATCTGCTGCATTTTACCTTCTAAATAAAATCTAATAAATCCAAGCAATTCAATTATTTGCCTTTTTATATTTTTCTTTAAATGTATTCTACCTACATATGAATATTTAATAATAACTGGTGGAATATATAATAATTTTATTTTATTTAATTTACAATTATAAGAGGCTAATCCTAATACCGGGTCTCTTGTTATTATCAAATCAAATTCTTTTTCTTTCAAAAGTTCATCCATCTTTTTTTTACTAACATTATAATGAAATAACGGATCTACAAAAAATAAAATTTTAGGTATTCTATAGTCATATCTAATTATTTCAAACCCTTCACTTGTTTTTTCTACATCAAGTGAATCTTTATCAAGTTTTTTTGTAAGAATAGTTACTTCATGACCTTTTCTTGTTAGTTCACAAGCAATATAATAAAGTGAATTTTCAACGCCACCAAAACTTGGATAGTAGTATCTATTTTGAATTATTATCTTCATAAGTAAATGCTCCTTATATTTTTTTAATTTAAAATCCTATATTCTTAGTCTCTCAATCATTACCTATTAGTTATCTATTATCAAACAATACTGCCTACTAATATTAAATTTATTCTAATGGCTAACTTTTGTCAACTTCATTTATTGATTGTTTTTATTCACTTTTCTACCAGACAATATTTAACGTTATCATACTATCTAATTGATTTTACATTTACACTATATTTTCTAATATTCTATTCATTCTTATTTCTTGCAATTTATAAATTTTCGAATACTTGAGTATATATTCAAGGCATTTAAAGAAATTATACTCTTTTCTTTCTTTTTATTTATATATAATAAAATCATACTTTTAATTGGCCAAATATTTAATACAAAAATTCTCTTTGTAGTTTCAATATAAATATAATTCCATTTAATATTAATATATTTTTTAACTATTTTTCTAAACTTAAACTCTCCCGTGACATGCCTTGATAAAAATTCAAAAGCATGAGCATTCCATCCCATTACAAGTGAGCTATCTTCCCACACTTCAAGATTTTTATTTCCATTTTTCCTACCATTGCCCTTCCCATTATATGCTAAAAACGACTTGATTCCACCAATGTTAGTCTGTTTACTTAATATTCTATCAATAATATTATTTAATGGATACTTTGTATTACAACTTATATTAACATCTTCTATTGCTTTTAATATTAATCCTATCCCTGCAATAAAATACGGTTCTTTTCTCAGCTCCCCATCATAACTAGCATGATAGAATAAATCATTTTCAATTAATCTATATAAATGCTCCACTGCATCTATCATCATATTTTTATATCTTACATCATTGGTTATTCTATATAAATCATCAATTCCCCTTAATGCCAAAGCTGTATAGATACTAACAATCATGTCAGGATGAGTCTGAGCATAAGAAATAGCACCATATAATAGTCCTTCTTTCTGTACTTTTTGTGTTAAAATCCATTCTCCTATTCTTAACGCATAATTTAAATATTCTTCATTATTTGTTAGTTCATAAAAAATAATTAATGATTCTACTGCCACGCTGTTCATATTTGCTACAAATCTATCTTGACCTAGTGAATAATAATCTATAGCACTAAATTTAAATGCACCATAATTTTCATCCCACAAAATCTTTATTAAGTATTCATCAATATTTGTCTTAACTGTACTCATAATATCCATAAATAATATTGATTCATTATTTATTTCTTTTTCTAGCTTTGCAAATTCTAATAATGCACAATTAGCTAAAGAATTATGCACTAATGAACTAAATCTATCATCTTCAAAGCCTGCATAATCGTAAGAACCATTACTATTTAATCTTTTCATTTGCACTTTTACAGCTTTTTTAGCCTCTTTATAATAAGTTTCATCCTGTGTTCTATTATAAATATTAATTAAGCCTTGTATGATAGGTCCCTGTGACCAAGGAGTATCATGAATATACTTTAGTCTTTTAGAGTCACCTCTATGTATGACATAGCCATTATAGGCTCCGTCATTTATTTCCCAAGTTTTTATCCAATTCAACAATTTATTTGTAGCTTTATTAATTTTCATTTTATTCATTATTAAATTACCTCTTATCCATTTTGATTTTATAACTTATAATTATCTTTACTATTATTTACTATTAATTTGACTTATTCTTTCAAATGTACGAATAACTTTTAATGCATTATCTCCATCGATATCAATATCAATATTATTACTTATATAATTATAAAATTCTATAATTTCGTTCTTTATTGTACTCTCTTTAGCTGGCTTATTATATGTCAAATCCTTATTAGTTTCATTAAAAATCACAAGCTTACTATTTGTTAATGTTGCAATTCCTTTAGTACCATATATTCTCAATATGTCAGTGTTATTTGTCGAATAACTATTACCTAAATACGCTAATATAGAATTTTTAAATTTCATTGTGCAAATTGTAGCATCTGTATTCTTAGAATCAGAAACATTGTCAAGTGCTAAACTATTTATTTCTGTTGGCTCTCCAAATAAATCTAATAATATATCAATATAATGGATTCCTAACTGTATTAATGGAAGATTTGGACAAAATTCCCGCTTATTTCTCCAGTCAAACTCTTTAATTGACTCAGCTCTATTAATTGATCTATTAGCTTCAACTAAATGTATTACCCCTAACATATTCTTAGATATAATTTCTTTTAATCTCAAATAATTGGAAGATTTTCTCATACTATGCCCTACACACAATTTAATATTTTTCTCATTGCACTTATCTACTATATCTTTTCCATCTAAGTAATTATTAGCAATTGGTTTTTCTAAAAAAATATTTACACCTGCATTTGCAGCTTCTAAGCAAACTTCTTTGTGTAAATGATTTGGTAAAATAATAAATACACTATTAATATTATACTCATGTAATAAACTATAATATGAATCGGCAATTTTAAACTTATACTTCTTAGATTGTGATGCTAACAGTTTTTTATTAATATCGTAGCAAACTTTTACATCAAAATTTTTGTTTTTTGATAATTCTCTTACGAAATTTTTTCCCCATCCACCTGTACCTATAATTCCAACTGGAATTTCCCCTTTGTTTACAGGTCTAAGCTTATACGAAATCATATTCAAAATCTTCACAACAAGACATCCTCATCTTTCAAAAATTTCTTTTCTAACTTTTTCATCGCTCTAACTAAGATATTTTTACTTAATCTATAGTAGATTAATTCTCCGACAACTATTGCCATATATTTGTTTTTGAAAATTTTTCTTTTAACTTTTGAATTTCTTAACAACAAGCTCAATCTATATAAAAGAAGAGATTCAATCTTCAATATTTTACTAATTGTTCCTTTTCTATATTCCCATTCTACATTTGTAATATTTTTTGATTTTAAATATTTATTTCTAATTTGAGTCTTAATAATCTTTTCTTTTATCATAAATGGAATTACTGTCTTCTTCAAATACTTAGAATCTCTAATACTCTTAATTCTGATCAAATTATTTTTGACCATTTCAGCTAATATTTGTTCAGCTTTATCTGTACGTGAAACGATTAGAGTCTCCTTGCTTCTCCATCCACCTATATCCCCTAATGAAATGTCCGCATATTCTGCAAAACAATCCTTACACAAACCACATCTATTTAATGCATTAAATGTAACATTGATGCTATGTTCTTTTATGAAAGGCAATGCTTTTATTGTTCCATCATTTAATTCAACAGTAAAGTTCCCTGGAAGACCTCCATTTCTCCAGCCAACGATTCTTTTTAAATTAATTTCCTTGACCTCCATAATTTTTAGCATATCTTCAACAGAATCTTGAGTGTAAGTAAAGCCACAAAATAATCCAATCTTAAATTTTATTCTTGATTTTATAACAGGTAATTTTTGTGAGGCTTTATCAATTGCAGCAAGTTGACAAGGTAATCCTACAATTGCTATATTTTCTTTTTTATTTCTTATCTCATTTATTACTTTCCCTACAGGCAATTGGATATATTTAGACTGCATTGAATTTAGTATAGTTTCTATATTTGAAGTAACGGTTACCTTTGCATAACCATCTTTACTATCTTCTGTATTCTCAACCACAACAACTTTCTCTACTTCTTTGCATTTTAATAGATATATCAAAACTGCAGTTACAATTCCTCCAGATGTAGCATTTGAATTAATATAATTATCTAATGCTTTCCCTTCATAAACATCAATGAATCTCCCTAAATTTCCACTTATATCATTAATATTTTTATTATCTGCTTGAAGCGAATATCCTTTTGCCGGACAAACATCTATGCACAAACCACAATTAATACAACCTTCTTCTGATGACCAAGTTGGTTCATAATTCACATTAGATTTAAATGTTATCACTTGTTTCGGACAAATCCCTACACATGCACCACATCTAGAACATAAATTGCTGTTTACAACTTCATTTTTTATATAGTTAAAATTTCGAACCATAGCTATCACTCTTTCTAAATTTCCGATAAATATACACAAATAAATTTATTCCCGGTAACGAATTTGGAAATCTATATGCAAAGTCTCCTATAAATTCAGCAAGCTTTGGAAATGTCAGTATAAATTCTCTTATCCTCTTTTTCCTAATAAAATCATATATCTTATATTTTATTAGAATTAAATTACGACTAATTCTACTAACTTCATCAAGTTCTAGATTATATATTGGCACAGATTTATTTTTCTTTATTAAATAATCAATTATTACTAATGGTGCTTTTCTTTTTACTCTGGCAACAGAACCTATTGGATATTTCATTGCAGTTTTTAAATCTATTTCTTTAGTATCTATATACTTCTTATTTTGAGCTTCTTCTAATATTTTTTTTGCATACAAATTTCTAATTAAAATTACATTTTCTTCATTCCCATTTGAATGAACATCTCCTAGTACAATATCTGCTAATTCATTAACACCATCCGCACAAAGAAAACACCTATTCATTGAAAAAAAAGGAACAGAAATAGCCAGCCACTCATATAAAGGTTTATAAATTATTTCTCCACTATCATTATGTTGAAAAGCCATATTTCCAGGATATTCACCTTCTCGCCATCCTAAAAAAGAATATTCATCAATATTATTTATACCTAGTCTTTTAGCAATAAAATCAATAACATCATATGTCTGCGTATAGCCACATAAAAGACCTATCTTAAAAATTATATTGTCATTTAAATTCTTTAAAAACTTACTACTTTTTTCTAACCCCTGAAAATGACAAGGTAGACCAACCATTACATATTTTTCATTGCTATCATTAATTTCTCTAATCTTACTATTGACTGGTACATATCCATATTTTGATTGCATTCCAGATAATAAATCATTATAATTATCAACTACCTTAATTGTTGGTACGCCATTTTCCATACCTACAATTAATGCTTTATCTACAATTTTTTGTTCTAATAAGTAATGGATTAATGATGTAGCCATTCCACCTGATGCAGACTTAATTCTTATATCTTCATTTATTGAGTGTCCTGTATAAAAAGAATGATAGTACCCTAATAATTTATTATATTTAATTTCATTTTCTAACCCAACTTTTCTTTTAAAATTAAATCCTATTCCTGGACAAACATCAAAACACAAACCACACTCTATACATTTTTCAGCATTTGTCATTATTGGATTTTGATATTCACTAAGTTCAATTTTAATACACTTTGTTGGACATATCCCAACACAAGTACCACATCCTGAACATAAATTATTACGTATTACATTCTCTTCTAACTTTTTAAATCCCATTTTATTCTCCTCTAATATCTAAAATTAATTTCTACTCAAATTTATATGTTCTATTTTTTTACATTAGATACTACGAGTCTCAATTTGCCATTTTCACTTCGAGGTAACTTTTTAAAATATTTAAATGATAATTCAATACTGCTATCTACATATTTATATATTTTCTTCATAATTTCCCCTTCTTCATAACTGCTTAATCTATCACCATTCAATGTTGAAATTCTAATTACAATATTTTCAATGTCAATTTGATATAATTGATATTCTTTAATTTTTTCAAAAATATCAATACACTGTTTTGGTATTATCTGTGCTATACTTACTGACTCTATTATTGAACCATCTTTATTCACAAGATAATCACTGCTACGACCTTCTATTTTTTCTAACATCCAACTCTCTTTTCCACAACAACATATTCTTTTACTCATACTTCCAAGATCGCCTATTTCATATCTTATCAATGGCATTGCTAAGTTCTCTAAATTTGTTCCAATTATATTTCCTAATTTATTAAAAATTTGATTTTCATCTTTATCGATAACCTCTATTAAACATTTTTCCATATCAATATGCATTCCATTATGTTCAGAGCACTCAATTGCAGTCGCCACTTCTTCTCCCATGCCATACCTATCAAAAACTTCACAATAAAATGCTTTCCTAACAATTTGTCGTTGATCATACACAAGTGAATCTGAAGAAGTTAATACTGCCTTTACTTCTAAGCTTATCCCTTTTTGAACCATATATTTAGCTAAAACATATATTCCACTTGCATATCCTTGAATATAATCTGGTCTAAACCACTTTATTCTTTTAACATATTCTTGCAGGATATTATCTGTCATATTAGTTGTAGTTATGCTCATCCTATTAGTAATTGGATTATAGGCACCATAATATTTTTCGCCTTTTTCTCCCCATTTTTCCCTGTTTTTTAATAGTTTAAAACCAGGTCTTCCTATCCATAACATTTTATCCTTTTTTGTATCACACCCAGAAAATCTAACCCATCTATTAAGTGCTTCTTGTCTAGCTATATAAGTTTTTCTATCATAATAAAATTTAACTGGTATCCCTGTACTCCCACCAGTTTCGTGGATAATTAAATCTTCAATCTTGTACTGCTGTGAAATAATATCTTTCCAGTATTCTCTCAATTCATCTTTTTTCAAAATGGGTATTTTTATCAAATCAGAATACTCATTTATATCATTTAAATTTACACCTGCTTTATCCCATTTTTCTTTATAATATGGTACGTTTTTATACGCATATTCTAATAATGATTTCATTTTGCTCCACTGCATTTCCTCTAGTTCTTTTCTTTTTAATGTTTCATTGGTTATTAAATATTTACGATACGCTCCGATATCTTTTGCTTCTATTTTATATCTATTAAAGATTCTCAAAGGGGCAAATAAAATTTTCTTAATAGCATCAGGACATTTATTATAAATAACTTTCATTAATAATCTTACTCCTTAAATTCAATATATTTTTTGCACATTACTTATCTGCGAGCCATTTTATACAATTCTTTAAAATCTTTTAATTTGTATTTAGATAAAGTCAAAAATATTATTATACTTATACTTAAATATAAAGTATTAATAAAAATATTTAAATCATTTAAAAGATTTAATCCTCCGTATAGCAACATTACTATTGCACCCAAAAAAAATTGCTTTGGTATTTTTATACCTAAATCACATTTTTTCATGATGATAAAACTTGGGTATATCTGAGCAATAATGACTCCAAATATCTTAGCTAATGAAATACCATATATACCATATGGTTGAATTAATATTATTGTTAAGCTTAATTGAATAAATATTTGACAAAAGCTATTCATAAATCTCTCTTTATTTTTTTCTAATACAACTAATAATGGAGTGTTTACATAGCTTAATATTGTTATTGCATTAGACATTGCAAATAGAATTAAAACTTTATTAAAAGTAGCATATTGTTTCCCAAAAAACAACAACAAATATTTTGAATAAGCAATAATAAATAGATTCAATATTATTATCATCAATATAATATATTTTTCCAGTTTATAATATGTTGATTTAACAATTTCATATTTTCCATCATTTATGAGATTGGAAAACAATGGTACAGTTACATTAAATAGCAACTGAGGTATATATTTACTAAAGGTATAAATTGTTATAATAGCTTGATATATCCCTAGTTGTCCTAAATCACCTAGTGATAACACATAAATTTTATCAAGATTATTATATGCAAATGTAAATATAGTACTTAAATGTACGAAAATAGAAAATTTCCAAAATCCTTTTGGTAGATGAAATTTAAATTTTTCACTTTGGAGCCTTTTCTTTCTTATAACCTTATACCCTATTATATTTCCTACTATATTTGTTATTAAAATAGCTACCAAGATAATTATTCTCAAATTGCTTTCAATATTTTCTTGAAAAGTAATATATGAAATACCTAGTAAGACTGGAATTAAGAAAATATGTAGCTTACTTAAAAAAGTAGATATCCCTGTATCTATAAAGCCAATTAGTACATACTGAAAAAATAACCCTAAAACATATAATGGTGCAATTATATACAAAGACAAATATAATTCCATACCACTTATATTGCCAAATAATTTTTCTTTTAAAGCTGGCAGGAATATTGTAGAAATAGTAAAAATCAAAAACAAAACCATTATTATTATAAAATATGACCAAATAAAATTAGAAATATCATTCTTATTCTTTGATTTAGGAATATAATTCGATAATACCGTTGGACCACCAAAGACTACAAAAGTAGCTATTGTCTGCAAGAAAATTAATATTGTTGAATATATACCTAATGCTTGAGCACTAATTCTTCCAATTACAATATTTGTTAAAAACGATAACGGAATAGAAACAACAGATACTATGATTAACCATTTTGCCCCTGAAACTGTTTTATTCTTTAATTTATTTAATTCATTATTTTCACTCATTTATTCCACCTATATATAATTTAAATTCTTATAAACTAACCACTGTAATACTGCTTTCAATAGTTTTTTCTATATATTTTAGTAATAACTTTTACTATTTGTTTTTACATCATGTAATTCATATATTATAATCTAAATATTTTACATTATCTATTTTTTTAATTCATTAATGAATAGCTTTAAAGCATTTATTGGTGAATACTTCTCTGCTTCTATAATACAATATTTTTTCATAGAAAAAAGTTTTTCTGAATGTTCCACAAAATACTGAAGTGCTTCAACTAATTCTTCAACCTTTTTAGGTGGAACAATTCGACCTGTTTTCCCTTCCTCAATAATCTCTGAATTATATTTCCAATTACTAGCAACAATTGGAACTCCCGCTGAAAAAGCATCAATTAAAGTTCCTGGAAATCCCTCTCCTTCATAGTATGTTGGAAAAAGTAAAATAAAATAATCTCTTAAAGTCTTAACAGATTGTTCACTATTTACAATACCACAATAGTTTATATAGTCATTCGATGATTCTAATATTTTTTCAAAATTATCTTTGTATGATGTATCTATTTGTCCATAAATATCCAAAGTAAAAATAACATCATTAGCTAGTTGATTAATATGCTCTACTGCTTTAATTGCATCCTCTATTCCTTTTTCTTTTACTACTCTAGAAAAGGTACACAAGGGGAATGGTTTTGAAAACTCCTTTTTAAGTTCGTTTTCATTCAATATATCAATTTTCTTAAAATTAGGCATGTAAAAGATATTGGTTAATTCTAAACTTTCTAAATTTCCTTTCATGGTATGAGTTTCAACATAAATGCCATTAATTTTCTTTAAGTAATGATAAAGCCACCTTTTTCTTTTCACCATTTCAGGTAACCATCCACCTATAACAACATAATGAATTTTTCGTCTAAAGAACAAATTTAAAATTACAAACAACGGAATTAGAACTTTTACTCCATTTTGTGCAGGAAGAATTACAATATGTCTACATTTTTTTATAAGCAAAAAACATTGTAGCAACATATTAAACGGTTTATATTTCCAATTATTAGTATTCATACATTTAACTTTATCTTCACCAAAAAACTCTTTCAATTCATTTGTAACAGTTTTAGTTTTTATTGTTTGTCCACTAGAAGATGGTTGTTCGCCTCCAAAATGACCACATATTCCAATACTACTCAAATGTGCACCTCCTATAATCTCCAGTAACTATATCCGCTCTTTTCAATTTTATTCTTATCTAAGATACTTTTAACATCAACAATAATCTTTTCACTATTATCAGAAATACAAAACAACTCATCTATTTGCTCCAAAGTCATCATTCTAAATTCATCATGAGCAACTGCAAAAACAATACAGTCCGCATCCCTCACATCTTTTAAATCAACTAATTCAACACCATACTCTTTCCTTGCATCATCCGCATCTGCTTGAGGATCAACCACAATCGGTTCAATACCATATTCCTTTAATCTCTTTATAATATCCTCTACTTTGCTATTTCTTGTATCTGGACAATTTTCTTTAAAAGTAATACCTAAAATAACTACATTTGCTTGCTTAACCACTTTATTTGCAAATATCAGCTTTTTTATAATTGCATCAGCTACAAAACCACCCATTCCGTCATTAATTTTTCTGCCTGAGAGAATGATTTGTGAATGATAACCTAATTTTTCCGCTTGATATATGAAGTAATATGGATCAACTCCAATACAGTGACCTCCCACCAGTCCTGGATAGAATCCAAGAGCATTCCACTTCGTATTCATTGCATCCACCACTTCTTTTGTATCAATACCCATTCGATCAAACACCATAGCTAGTTCATTCATAAAAGCTATATTAATATCACGTTGGCTATTTTCTACAACCTTAGCAGCTTCAGCTACTTTAATAGAACTAGCTTTATGAACACCTACTTCAATTACAAGCTCATACACCTTAGCAATTTCTTCTAAACTTTCATCGTCATTACTTGAAACTATTTTAGTTATATTCTCTAACCGGTGCACTTTATCTCCAGGATTAATACGTTCTGGAGAATATCCAACTTTAAAGTCTATTCCACATCTCAAACCAGATTCTTTTTCAAGTATAGGAATACATATATCTTCTGTCACTCCAGGATAAACTGTGGATTCATAAACTACAATTGAACCTTGGGTCAGATTTCTACCAACAATAGTACTAGCTCCTTCAACTGGAGTAAGGTCAGGCGTCTTATCCGCATTTATTGGAGTAGGAACAGCTATAATGTGAAACTTCGCTTCCTTAAGCCTAGTTTCATTTGATGTAAACTCTACTGTAGTCTGTTTAATAAATTCATCTCCCACTTCATTTGTTGGGTCAATACCATCTTTATATAATTGAACCTTTTTTTCATTCAGATCAAATCCAATTACATCTACCTTTTTTGCAAATTCAACTGCTATTGGCATTCCTACGTATCCCAAGCCTATTACTGAAAGTTTCTCTTGTTTATTAATTAAATTTTCATAAAGTGACATTTCATATTCTCCTTTTGTTAATTTGTTGATAACTTCTTTTTATAACTGAAATCTAGCTACTACACACAAGCTCTATATTTCTTATACCTATTATATTAGTTATAATTCTCTATTGTTTAAGCTTTCCTTTATATTCTTTGTAAAGATGATATGTTCCTATGGGAGAATATGCAAAACCTTTTAGCGCATGGACTAGAGCTATTGCATATTTTTTTCTTTTAAACTGCACATAAAACAATACCCCATGGTGTCTACAAAGGACATATTTTCTTTGGTTTTGGTTAAGCAAATCAAAATACTTTTTCTTTTCTTCAATAAGTATATACTCCGCTCGTACCTTTTTTTCTCCTGTAGATATCCTTTCACCTTCATGGATATAACAAGCAACAAGCGTTTGTGGAATATATCCAATATTTAAATCTCCATTAATAGCTTTAAGCATTAATATGTATTCCTGACATGCAATAATATCATCAAACCCTCCAATGCTCTCTAAACTTTCTTTTTTAAACATAAAAGTATTGGTGTTGGTCAAATGATACATTAAATGAGCAACCATTAATTCTTTATAATTTGGATTTGTAGATATCATCTGTTTTTTTTTACTTAACAACTTCCCTTCTGAATTATAGGTTGCACCATCCATTATTGATGCATCCCAACCATTTTGTATCATTGCATTATATTGGACTTCTATTTTGGTAGGCAAATACACATCATCATCATCTAAAAAAGTAATATATTCTCCAGAAGCTTCTTTTATTCCTATGTTTCGTGCTAACGCACCGCCCATATTTTTTGAATTTCTAATATACTTTACCCTGCTATCTAATTGATATTTTTGCATTATCTCAATCATTTCTTTTCTGACTGGAGAATCCGCTCCGTTATCGTCTATTACTATAATCTCAAAATTAGAGTAGGTCTGATTTAACACAGAATCAATAGCTCTACATATAAAATCACAACGTTTATATGTTGGCATGATAACACTTACTTTTTTCATATCTTGTATTTTCCTTTCTCATTTACCCTAATAGTAGCCTTCTTCCTTACTTTAAATATTTAATCAATAACAAGCTAGACAGAATCATGCATTCCTAAGAACAAATCCCAATTATTATACTGTGTTACTATATTTTCTAATCCTAAATTTAAAGGTAGTACTACAAAATTTTTCTTTTTCTTCTTTATATAAAAATTTTTTATTAATTTCTTCATAGGTGTATTGAATTTTTTTAAAATTAATGTATAGGCTACATGATATTTCTTTGATAAATGATCTACTTCTCTTAACATGTCTTCAAATAATACCATTTCTCCGAAGTAATCTAAAACTATTAATTCTCTTCCATAATCATTCTGATTTATTTC
Organism: Crassaminicella profunda; assembly: GCF_019884785.1. Classification (GTDB taxonomy): domain Bacteria; phylum Bacillota; class Clostridia; order Peptostreptococcales; family Thermotaleaceae; genus Crassaminicella; species Crassaminicella profunda. Next base: position 97,063 of record NZ_CP082326.1, on the reverse strand, counting down.
ATATATATAAATTAATTTTTTTCTATTTTTCTCTATTATGTTCATTCCATAATTTATCTTAGGATGCTCTAAAAATCTCCACGATAAAAATTCTTCTGTTTTTAGTGTTTTTAACTTCCCATTGAAATTAAAATTATTTTTTACTTGTTTTATCTTTTCTTCACTTATTAAATCGTCTTTATCTAAATGATAAGATTCAAAGCCACTATAATTTTTAATTAGTTCATAACATTTAAATATTTTGTTTGCTTTTACATACCATTGTAAGTTTCCTATAAAAGTCCATCCTAATCTCAAGTAAGATCCTATGCTTTGTTCATTAGGAAAATTAAATATTAAATCTATATTTCCTTTGTTTTCTTTTATTGCTGTTTTCGTTAATTTTGAAAATAGACCTTTTCCTCTAAATTCTTTGTCTACTGCTGAATCTAGTGGTTGAAAACAATTAAATTCTTCACCTCTGATACTCAATTTCCAAGGCCAGAACGGTCTCACTCCAATTATTTTATTATCCTGTTCTGCTACATAAATTATTGGTTTTCCAAATATATTTTTCTCGTACTTCCACTCCCACCATTCAATATCTCTATCTATATTCAAATGTTGTTGTTTTTCAAAAGTTCTATTAAGAAGGTCCAGTATTTGATATTTATCTTCATCCTTATATTGTCGTATAATAATTTGATTTTTCATCATTATCCCCCGTTTTCAGATGTTGAACAAGATAATACTCTTTTGGATATTTAAAATCTTTCTTACCAAAAACCATTTGTATTATTATTATCGCAGTTTTAAATGTAATTTTTATATCATACCAAATATTGTTATGTTCAGCATAATACAGCTCAACATCTAACTTCTTGGGTAAAAACTCTGTTATATAATCATCTTCACTTTGATAATGTTCTCCATGTGTATAATCAAAAAGGCTAGCTGGACTAGTAAGCCCAGGTTTCACATTATATATACCTTTATACTTTCCAACATATATTTCCTCTGCTATCGACATATCTTCTGGCCGCGGTCCAACCACAGACATTTGATTAAGCAGTATATTTATTAGCTGTGGTAATTCATCTACTTTACTTTTACGAAGCAAACTTCCAAATGGGTATATCCTTTCATCATTTTTTAAAGTAGTAACTCTCACTTCACCACTATCCACTTTCATCGTCCTAAATTTATATAAAATAAAAGGAATTCCGTTCTTACCTACCCTCTTTGCCTTATATATAATTGGTCCTTTACTGGTAATGGCTATTCCTAATGCTGCAAATATCATAATAGGAGAGGATACTATAAAAAACAACACCGCAAAAACAATATCATATATTCTTTTAATCATATCACTATCCTCATAAAATTATTTTTCTTAACAACATAAACTCTTCCGCTGTACCTATACCACATTTTAACCCCGTTGCACAATCAATTTTTTCAACATATTCTACTGACCTAGGATGAGGATAGTTCCTTATTTCAGTTTCATATAGCTTAATGGCTTCATGTTTTTTGAAACAATACTCACTTATATCGACAAAGACTGTAGGCATAAATGTATCTAGTACAGTTTGTGGAGCCCATTCCGTTGAAGATGGTACTCTATAACAATACAATTCTTTTACTGATTGACTAGGTACTGGTCTAATAGCTACAAGTGTAGATTTGTATACATATTGATGATCTAAATTTACATCTCCATAAAAGTGAGTATATACAACCTCTGGTTTTACTTCTCGAATTACATTTTCAATTACACTGTTAACTTCAACATGAGCAGTATTATCAAGACGCATATCAGGTAATTCTCCAAAATGTACTTTTGTTACACCTAAAACATCATTTGCATATTTTACTTCTTCTTTCTTTTTATTAATTATCTCATTAAGCTTCGGACTATTTTTATATTGTGTAGTAGATCCATCCGTTACGATGAGAACGTGAACTTCATTAGCTTCTGCGCTTAACTTTGCTATTGTCCCACCCATTCCATAAACTTCATCATCAGGATGTGCTGCAATTACAAGCACTTTCATTAAAACACCCCTTTAATTATCTTCACAATCCTATTCAAATCCTCATCATCCATCTTCGTATCACTTGGCAAGCAAACACCATTCTCAAACAATTTTTCAGATACACCATCACCAATAAAATCATAACCAGCAAAGAAAGGTTGCATATGCATTGGTTTCCAGATTGGCCTTGACTCTATATTGTCTTTCTCTAATGCCTCCATAATCTCCAAAGGTCTAACCTTACCACTTAGAATCATACAGCTTAACCAATAATTTGGCTCATCCCATTCATTGACTGGCATCATTTCTACACCATCAAGCTCTCCAAGCTCTCTTTTATAGAATTCAAAAATGTATTTCTTCTTCTCAACTCTTTTGTCTAATACATTAAGCTGTCCTCTACCAATACCAGCAACAATATTACTCATTCTATAATTAAAACCCAGCTCACTATGTTGATAATGCCTAGCCCTGTCTCTTGCTTGAGTTGCCCAGAACCTTGCCTTATCAATCTTCTCTACATTGTTAGATACAAGCATACCACCACCAGATGTGGTAATAATTTTATTTCCATTAAATGAAAAAATTCCATAATCGCCAAAAGTACCAGTATGTTTTCCTTTATAATAAGTACCCAAGCTTTCAGCAGCATCTTCAATTAATACAACATTATGCTTCTTACATATCTCAACAATCCTATCCATGTCAGCAGACAATCCATAGAGATGAACAACCAATACTGCCTTTACATTCGGATACTTTTCAAATGCTTTCTCCAGAGCTACTGGGTCCATGTTCCAAGTCTCATAATCACTATCAATAAATACCGGGGTTGCATTCTGATAAATAATCGGATTAGCTGTAGCTGAGAAGGTAAGATCTTGACAAAAAACGATATCTCCTTGTTCTACCCCAGCAGCTTTAAGTGCCAAATGAATAGCCGCACTCCCAGATGCTAATGCAGCAGACGCTTTAATACCTATTTTAGTTGCAAGCTCTTTTTCAAACTCATTCACATTCTTTCCAAGAGGAGCTATCCAATTGGTATCAAATGCTTCTTGTATATATTTCATTTCATAACCTTCATCACTCATATGCGGTGATGCAAGGTATATTTTTCCCCTCATTTTTCAAGACATCCTTTCTTAAATATCAATTTCTTAAAAGTATTTATCCATCTCATCTGTTCATTACCTTCCACTCATACTGTTAATATACTATCTTTATCATTTATCTAATAGCAAATGATACTACTACTGAACTTAAGATAAATATTGACCTTACTTTTGAATTATATTAATATTTTTGATTTTTATTACTTCATTACTTTTTCCTCTATGCACAATGCCCACTTTCTGTTTCCCAGCTACTACACCCTTAGGAACCATAATATCTAATGCTACTTTTATAAACTCTTTAGTTCTTTTTACATTTTCTAATTTTGCTATAACTTTAGACTTATTTGTTAGGTCATATACATATAAATCAAAATCTTCATCTTTTAAAGTGCTACTATACTCAATTTCTAACTTATACTTTCTTTCTTCTTGAAGTGATAGCTTCTCAGTATAAAGTATGCCATAATCATCACCTCTATTTGTAAGTAATATATATTCATCTTCTTTTTTCACTCGCAAATTTCCTTCTTCAGTATTCCATATCTCTAGCCCGTCTGGAATCCCATTCTTATCTAGATCCATATTAAATTGACTATAAACAATAACTTTATTCAACCCCTTTAATTTTTCCATATTGTTTTTATATTCCCAAAAGTAATCTAATTTTTGAAGTTGATTGTGTAAATTTTTATCATATTTGAAAGGATGTAATGAACTTTGACTATTATTATTTAATACAGCTTTCAGATTAGGGATTTCATCAGCAATTATAGCTATACCCTTTTGATTATTTGTATCAATGTAATGCTTGCCTACAGCTAAATATGTTTGTGTTTGATCTGCATAATTATCTGGATTCATAGGCTGAACTTTTACCGCTTTATCCATATAATCTAATCCTTTATCAAGTTCTCCCATTTGCATATATATTTGTGCCGCTTTTTTTAGCACTTTCACATTATAAGATTCTAGTTCAACAGCCCTTTTAATTTCCTTTATAGCTTTTTCACTATATTGCTTTTCTTGTTTCCCTATCATTGCATACAAGCTTGCCAAATCCATATGATAAAAACCATTGAATGGATCGTTTTTTGTAGCCCTTTCAAAATATTGTATAGCATTTTGTATATCATTACTCTGTACATACACTATAGCCTTTTTAATGTTTTTCTGTCCAAAATTCAAATTCCAGCATCCTATTACTAGTAACATACATATCATCATCGGAATATATCTCAAACGATTATTTATTTCTTTCTTTTTTATGTTTAACTGACTTTGATTGGTTAACCCAAGAAGTGTCCATAGTAATATAGATATTGCTCCTAACGATAGATCAAAATCCATTATGCTGTGTATAAATAACGTCAACCATCCGGTACAAATCGTCACTTGCATCAATTTTGTTTTTACATTGTCAAGATTCTTTATTCCTTTATACATATTCCATAATAATATGCCTATAAAAGTAATATATACTATTAGTCCTAGTATACCAATTTCTATCCACAGTTGCATAAAATAATTATGTGCCTGAGTAGTCCAATATAGATAAGATTGATAGGTAAAATAAAGTGTTTCCCATGCACCACCACCAGCACCAAGAATAGAATAATCTTTGATAACATTAAAACCATCTCTATAAAAATTCGTTCTTGCCTGAATACTATTATCATTAGCACTATAACTATTTATTCTTGCTACTAAGCTTTCAGGAATATACTTATACTTTAGCTTTATATCCTTAATCTTTTCTGCTTTCTGTTCATCATATAATTCTGCTTCATTAAATATCACTTCCGTATTACTGTAATAATTTCTAAAATATATTCTAATTACTTCTGTTGTATCTGTTGTTGTAAAATTCAATATTAAAGGTTTGCTCTCCACAATATTTTTTTGGGTCAGTCTTTCTAATTCCCCTTCATCATTCACACTGTATATATCAATTCTTCCCGCATAAGGTTTATCTTTTGGATTTTTTACTGTAACATTCACTTCCAATCGATACTCTTCATTTTGAAAAACGTCTGATATATTTCTATATATAGATCGCCATTCGTTATTTTCATTTTCTACATTTGATAAAGTTAATGGTTGAGTTGTATTAAATGCAATTCCACCTAATATAGATAATATAAAAATAACTATCAATCCTCTAACAAAAACATATTTACATAAATTTCCACGAAAACTTCTTAGTTTCTTCTCACATAAATAAACAACTCCTATTGTCCCCAAAATTGAAACAATTACTAATCCCCATTGCACAAACACATTGCTCTTTTCAATTCCCTTGATGAATATCGATGAAAAAACTATAGCAGGTATACCCATAATCAATCCATAAATAAATGTTTCTATTTTCTTATTTTTAGGTACTAAAGCCAAGTATACAATAGCAATAATAGGCGCTAATATCCACATTCCCCTTGAAAAAGTAGGAATGAAAGTGAATATAAATAAATTTGCAATCCCACTATAGAAAAACTTTTCTTTTATATTCTTGCTATTTTGCAACAATCCTAGCGCCACTATAAACAAAGCAAATAAATAAGAAGCTAACGCATTAGGATACTGAAAAGTAGAGTTTATACGTCCATGAACAAATGCTCCATTATAACTAAAAGTTCCAATAGCACTTCCAATGCCTATAATAGAAACAACTACACCACTTAAAAGTAACACATTTAATATAGTCTTCTTATTTTTTTCATCATCTGCTGTAAAATCCCTCACTAACAAATATATCATATAATAATTTGCATATTTTAAAAACTCACCTATGGCAAGTCTAGTATTTACCCCATAAAAGATAGAAATAAAATACATCCCCACAATCGCTAATCCTAGGATATCAGGAATAGAGCGAATAATTTTCCCTTTAGATCTTATTTTAGTAAAAAACCATGCAATCCCTAATCCAAAGGTAAAGATATGAGTAGGTAAAAGCTCTTTTTCAAAGAACAACCCCCTAAAAAAAGGTGGATAAAACAGCAATATACACAGCAACCAAAATATGATACTACTTTTCCCGTAACTTTCCATATTCAATTTTCTTTTCCTCATCGTTTTCGTAGACATAAGTCCCTCCAAATATTAATTGGCAGCTTTCATGCCATTATTACTTATACCTTCTGTGCTCTTCCAATATTCTCTAAAAAATGCTAAGAATACTCCAATCATAATTCCTAATACACCTGCAATAACTACATTTAACTTTTTATTTGGTGACACAGGTTTAATTGGTTCTAATGCTGGTGTTTCTATAATAATATTTGCATCCTCTAAAATAGAAGATTGAGCAATACTTATTTCTTCTAATTTTTTATTAAATGCATCGTATGTTGATTGAGCTAAATCTACTTTATTTGTAATAATTCGTTCATCATGCTGCTTTTCTGCAAAATCTACTTGAAGCTTTTCTAATTCGTTTTGTGCTCTTGTGATTTCTTTTCTTAAGTTTTGTTGTTTTGCTGTACTTTCTGATAATTGTATTTTAAAATCCGATAGCGTCTGTTTTAATAAATAATAATTATCATTTTTTTCTTCAACCTCTATCGATACACCAAATAAATCACTACTAGATTCAGTAGAATTCTCTGTAGCTACTTGTGACATATATGGATCATCTGAAAGAGATTTCTTTAAAGCTACTTTTTCTGGAGTTGTTTTTAATTCATCTTCTGCTCGATTGATTTTTGCTCTTAATTGCTGTTCATTTACTTTTTCTTCTGCTAATTTTGTTTTATAATCTGTAACCAATTTGATCTTTGCATCAATATCTGCTTGAAGCTCTTTTACGCCTTTTGGTTGTGCTAAAAAGTCTTTGTACTCTACTAAAACATCATCTAACTTTTGTTTTTGTACGTCTTTCTGTTCCTCAATAGAATTAGATGATTTATTGGCTTGTTCTTTAGATTTTGTTGCAATAAAATTTACAAACTTTTTTGATAAAGTGTTTGCAATTTCTGCTGCTAATTTTTTATCTGTATTCTTTACTTTGATAGCAATTAAATTTGTATCCTTGATGGTCTCAAGTTCAATTATGTTTGCCAAATCAAGTCTTGTCATCTCTTTTTTGTCTAATCCCAATTCTTTTATGGTTTCTTCTAGAATCACTGGATTTTTTAATTGTTCTTTGTATGTTTCAATAGTCAGGTCAGGAATCTCTGCTACTGAATCTAATATTCCTTCAATCCCTTCTCCTCTTTGTTTTGCTTTGTATTTATCTGTTATGTTTGAAGCCATCAAGACGGTTTTCGCTTCATATACGGGTTCCATTACAAAGAAACTTAGTACAAAAGCTGCTAAAACACATACAGCTGTAACCCCTATAATTAATTTTTTTTGTTTTAATAATACTTCAATCAGTTCTCTCAAACTGATTTCATCATATTGTGTTTGTTGCTCCATTCCTTCTCCTCCACTCTTCAAATTGTTATGTATGTCTTTACAAGTAAATATATTTTACTTTCTACAAAACTATGCTTCACCAATATTATCTTACTCCCCATCAACCACTGCAAACTTAATCGTCGCTTTACAAGCAACTTCATCTCCTACATAAGCTACAGCTTCTCCTTTTCCCATACCTCTACGCATTTTAGACATCTCAACTTCAAGTCTTAATGTATCTCCAGGAACTACTTGTCTTCTAAATTTCGCATTTTCAATACCAGTAAATAATGCTAATTTCCCTTTATGCTCTTCCATAGAAAGTACTGATACTGCTCCAACTTGCGCCAAAGCTTCTACTTGAAGGACTCCTGGCATGATAGGATTTCCTGGAAAGTGTCCTTGAAAAAATGGTTCGTTTATAGTCACATTTTTAATTCCTACTGCTTTCTTCCCTGGTTCCATTTCAATAATTTTGTCTACTAGTAAAAATGGATATCTATGCGGGATGATTTTTTGAATTTCTATATTATTTAACATTATGTACACTCCTTTAAATATTTTCTCTAACTATTTTATTTTACAAGAATATACAGTATTAATCAACAAAATATAAATCTTTTAATATAAACGTAAGATATGGATATAACTGTATATAAAAAAGAGTCAATTTATGTAGTAGTTTATCGACTCTTTTATACTGTTCACTATTCACTTTCAACTTTTCTTAGTTTTTGTATAAATCTATGAATCTTTATTTCATATTCTTAGAAAGCTGATCATACATCTGTTTTGCAAGTCCCATTCCATTCCCTTTAGATGCTTCTTCAGCTAATTTTTCATCTAGCATGCCCTCAAAAATTTCTCGTCCATAGCTTTTTTCTATGATACCATCTTCATGAATGGTGCTTCTCATATTTTTCATCATCATATTGATAAATACGGATTCAAATTGTCTGCAAGCATCCATAAGCTTTTTTTCATCTTTTGATGTTTTTGCTTGTTCAAAAACTTTTTCAAAGGAATTGCTCTTTATTTTACTTTTTTCATATTGAGCTTTATTCATAGAAGACATTGAAACTGGATTGATTTTCATCATTGATCATCTACCTTCTTAGATTATTTGCCTGCTCTAACATCTGGTCTGCTGTTTGGATTGATTTTGAGTTGATTTCATAGGCTCTTTGAGCAGTGATCATTTTTACCATTTCTTCTACTACAGATACATTAGAGCTTTCTAAGAATCCTTGTTTGATCGTTCCTGCATCTCCATCTTCTGCTTCTATGGCTTCACCTGATGCATTGGTTGCTTTATATAGGTTTTGTCCGATTGCTTCAAGACCAGCAGGATTTGGAAATTTTACTAGAGTCATTTGCCCAAGTTCTTCCCAATCCTCTTCTCCTTTTCTTTTTACATTGATCTTTCCTTCTGGAGAAACAGTAATTTCTTTAACATCGCTGCCTAGCTCTATATCAGCACCTTCTGCTTGTACAAAATATCCATCTGATGTAACGAGTCTTGCTTCATCATCTTCTACACTTAGTTTAAAACTTCCATCTTTTGTATAGAATATGTTGTCATTTGCATCTCTTACTTGGAAGAATCCATCCCCATCTATAGCAAAATCTAAATCATTGTTTGTTTGTTCAAGGTTTCCTTTCCCGAATGAACGAAGGGTTGCCATTGGCATAACACCATATCCTATTTCAAGATTTACGGGTCTTCCTTCTCCTTGATCTATACTTTTGCTCGTTAATTGCTCATATAATAAGTCTTTAAATTCTACCCTTTGCTTTTTATATCCAGTAGTATTTACATTGGCTAAGTTGTTTGATATGGTATCAACATTCAATTGCTGTGCTTTCATTCCCGATGCAGCAGTCCATAGTGCTCTCATATTTGTTTCCTCCCTCTACTATACTTTTCCAACCTCATTTACAGCTTTTCCTAATGTATCATCATACGCTTTGACGATTTTTTGTCCTGATTCATAGTTTCTAAAAAGGCTCATCATTTTCACCATTTCTTTTACAGCATTCACATTTGATTTTTCTAAAAATCCTTGAACAACTTGTCCTGTAAATTCAGCTTCTTTCCCTTGTACACCTTCTGCCATTCTATACATATTGCTTGCTTCTTTCCTTAGGTCCTTCCTGTTTTCTATATCGACCACTTGTATGGTATCCATATATTCACCGTCTACCATAATTTCTCCTAATTCATTAATGGATATATCTGATCCATCCAAAATAATAGGCCCATCAAAACCTTCTACCTTATATCCATCTAATGTAACAAGTTCATGATCTTTGTTCAAAGCAAAGCTTCCATCTCTTGTATAACGCAATCCTGCTGGTGTTTCAACTTTGAAAAATCCTCTACCTTTTATCCCTACATCTAAATTATTGTCCGTCTCATAGAGTTGTCCTTGTTCATGGTTTACATAAACTCTATCCAGCCTTACTCCAGCATTTAAGGTTCCAATAGTGTTAGGGGATACGGGCATAACTAAATTATCTACTACATTTCCACCTACTAGTACTTGTCCCCGCTCATTGATCTGCAGTTCTCCATCTCCTATTTTGATGGGTCCTTTGTTCCCTAAAAGTAAATAGCCTGATTTTGTATCAATCTCCCCATTAAGATCTTTATAATATGTGCTCAGGTATCCATCTTCATTCACCGTAAATTTTAAATCCTTATGATAACTCTCTCCATTAGGTGTCTTTACTTTAAAATATCCACCGGTAGTATTTACTTCATATAAGTTATCTTCTTTGTTTACCGTCACTTTTCTAGTAGCTTCCATATTTGTAAAATCCATAGGTGCATTAATTTTTTTTATCAAAGTCTCTGGAAAAGACTCTGAAACAACTAAGTCTTTTTTATATGCTACTGTATCAATATTTGCAATGTTATTGGTAATAACCTCCAATTTTTTGTTATTCGTCTTCATAGCAGACGTTGCCGTATAAAGTCCCCTGAGCATGAAATGTCACTCCCTTATCTATATACCTAATCCTATGTATTATATCGACATATCTAGCTGAAATGTTTATCTTTTTTGAGTAAAAAATAAAAAATTTGCGGATTGCTATCCATATACAGCATCTCACAAATCATGTTCTTTGTATTTCTCTCTATTTTATTCTTAATCTTTAACTCTTTTCTTCTTTAATCTTTTGATTTTTAATCTTTTCTACTAAAATAAAAAGTAAATATTTTTGAAAAGATAAGAGAATAACTTACAATAGATTAGCCAAGAAAACCGTTTTCTCTAATCTATTGTTGTTATGAACGTTCTTTTCAAAAATATTTACCACCCCTTACCTAGATCTTCTAAAATCCTTACTACTCATCATACTCTTTTCTAAAACACTAATAGACTCAAGGGATGCTCCTGTTCCCTTCGCCACGCATTCAATAGGATCTTCTGCAATATAAGTAGGAATTCCAGTTCTCTCTTCAATGAGTTTATTGAGTCCATCTAGTAAAGATCCTCCACCTGTCATAACGATCCCTCTGTCACTAATATCTGCAGCAAGTTCTGGTGGTGTTCTCTCAAGAACTGCATGAACAGCATCAGCAATAGCCATAACTGGCTCTGCAAGGGCATACAACATTTCTTCAGAAGTTACTTTAATGGTTCTTGGAAGTCCTGAAACCAAATCTCGTCCTCTACATTCAGCCGTTAAGATCTTTGTTCTTGGATAGGCTGATCCAATAGTCATTTTTAAGTTTTCCGCTGTTCTCTCTCCGATTAAAAGATTATGTTTTTTCCTCATATATTTTACAATGGATTGATCAAATCTATCTCCTGCACATTTAATAGACCTACTTGCAACTACCCCTCCTAGAGAAATTACTGCCACATCTGCTGTTCCGCCCCCAATATCTACAACCATATTTCCATCTGGTTTAGATATATCAAGTCCGGCTCCAATAGCTGCTGCAATAGGTTCTTCTATCAAATAAGTAGTCCCACCGCCAGCTTCACTAGTTGCTTCTATAGCTGCTCTTTTTTCTACTTCTGTTACACCACTAGGTACACAAACAATAATTTTAGGCTTGAAAAATTTTCTTTTCCCACAAGTTTTTTGTATAAAATAGCGAAGCATTCTTTCTGTCACTTCATAATCAGAAATCACACCGTCCTTTAATGGTCTTATAGCAACAATGTTTCCTGGTGTTCTTCCTAGCATTCTTCTTGCTTCTTCTCCAACTGCTAAAAGATGATTGGTATTTTTATCAATAGCTACTACGGAAGGTTCTTTTAAGACAATTCCCTTTCCTTTTATAAATACCAAAACACTAGCCGTACCTAAGTCAATACCTACTTCCATTCCTAATCCAAACATTTTAATCTCCTTCCATCCTTATACTTGAAGCTATTTTTCTATATGAAATAAATATTTTGTTCTATTAACAATAAATTTGTCGCATCCACCTTAATTTATTCTATATATATTTTATAATTCCTTTTTAATTTTAAAGTTTTTTCCAGTATCTTTTTTAAACTATTTATTTTCTGTTCTATTGATTCTCCCTACTGCATAGTATTTATCAAGGAGTTCATATAAAGGGGGTTACACAATTGAAAGATTACATAGAAGAAAGAGCAATGGAAATAGCTGAATATATTATAAATGAAAAAGCTACCGTTCGCCAAACCGCCAAAGTGTTTGGGGTAAGCAAAAGCACAGTGCATAAGGATGTAACTGAACGCCTTCCTAAGATAAACCCTCTAGTTGCAAGTCAAGTAAAAAGAATACTTGATAAAAATAAAGCAGAAAGACATATAAGAGGCGGTAAAGCAACAAGGATGAAATATAGAAGCATTCACGAATAGAGAAAAACAGGGGAACTCCCCTGTTTTAGTTTTTATTAGATAAAAATCCATTCGGATTCACATTTTTTCCATCTATTAAGACTTCAAAATGAAGATGGGGCTCCTCTAATGTTTCAAATAGAGCCGTTTTGCCAACTCCGCTAATCCTTTGTCCTTTCTCTACCCAATCTCCAACCTTTACCAAATCCCCTGTATTGAGATTTGCATATTTTGTAATCATTTGGTCTCCATGGGATAATGCAATGGTAATTCCAAGTTGAGAATCTGTTACAACTTCTACAACTTTTCCTTCTAATGCTGCAACAACAGGCGTATTTTCTGAAGCCATAATATCTATTCCATTGTGTGTAGTATATTGATCTAATGTTTTAGAATAGATTAACCGATTGGCTGCATAATCCATACCCTTTTCCCCTGTTACAGGCTTGATCATTTCTATTTTTTTATTTTTCACTACTTCTTTTTTTACTTCTTCTTTGACTTCTTTAGGCTTTGACTCAACAACATTTGAAGATGTAGCTTCTAACTTCTCATCCTCTTCAATTTCCTCAACAATAATAGTAGACTCATGAGCATTCAATCCCATATCCATAGAATCTAACGACTCATTTTCTTCTAATGATGGGTTTTTAATATCTTCTGCTGTGAATTCTTCTATATTTTTCTTAGTAACCCACACTGCTGTTGTTGCGACAATACATATACATAGGAATAAAATGATATAAAATCCTTCCTTATCCAAAAGTTTATAAAGACTACTATTTTTTGACCATTTTTTCAAACCCATATACCTCACCTCCATCTAGTATTGTTGCCACTAGAATAGATTTCATACATGGGTTTAAATCAAAAATTTTGCATTATGGATTCATTTTACTAATATCTACTCCTATATAGTAATGTTTTAATATCTCATCAAATGTATGACCTCTCTCTGCCATACCATTAGCCCCCCACTGGCTCATCCCTACCCCATGACCATATCCATTAGTGATAAATTTTATATTTTCTCCTTCAATAACTATTTTAAAATTGGCTGATCTAAGGCCTAGCAATTCTCTTATTTCTCTTCCTGTTAAGACCTTATTCCCCACTTGTATTTTTAAAACTCTGCCTCCTTCACTTCTTTCCAATATCTTTACTGAACTAATACTGGAAGGTTCTATATTACAATCACTATATTTATTTTTAATTTTTTTGATAAAATTTGAAACTAAAACCTTTTGTTCATCCTCAAGATGAGGAGCTCTCTCTTCATATGGACTCTCCACACTTCTAAGATAAGGTACCCAAGCAGCAAAAACGTCCTCTGAATTCTCGGTTTTCCCTCCACTGGTAGAATGAAAAAGGGGTTGTTTTATAGGCTCATTGTCATATGTCATAATCATCCCTTTTGTTTCGTCTACTGCTTTCTCAATTTTAGGCCAGTAATCTTTCATCCAATTTTTTGCCTTAAGCTTTCTTAATTTTTCCTTTGAAAGCCATACCTGACAGTGAACACTATCACAAAGTTCGGCTCCAGGATGTGATGGATGTCCATCTTTTCCATAAGCATTGATTCTTGATACTGCATAACTCCTTGCTGCAACTGCTTGAGCTTTTAATGCTTCCATCTGAAAAGCCGCTGGCATTTCTCCTGCCACAACCCCTTTTATATACTCCTCTAAATCTAGCGTTTTAATTTCTCCTGTTTCATGAATATATACCCGTACAACCTGATTACTTTCTACAATTGGTTCCTTTATTACTTTGGGTTTATGAACATCACAGCCTTGAATCAATAGAATAGGTAAGCAAATAATCGTAATAAATATGGCTAAAATAGACATGAATATACTTTTCATCCCATTTCCCCCTTTGTATCTTTTACCATAAGCTTAGTGCATTGGTTCAGCAAAGCTGAACATGGAGAATTCAGATATGAATCCCACCCCACCTGAATCGTCTTGTACTAAGAGTAAAAATCTTATTAAAATTTTACAGTCACATAATCTATATAGCCTATGCAAAGCAAAAGAAAAATAGAACAAAAAAAATGTGCCTATAAAAGACACATTTTTTTTATTCTTCTCTTCTAATTTTTGCTCCTAATGCACGTAATTTTTTTTCAATATTTACATAGCCTCGATCTATATGATAAATATCACCAATTTCTGTTTTACCTTCTGCTACCATCCCAGCAAGGATTAAAGCAGCACCTGCTCTTAAATCAGTTGCTTTTACTTGCGTTCCTTGTAAACTTTCTACACCCTGTACTACAGCACTTCTTCCTTCAATTCTAATATTCGCACCCATTCTTTTTAATTCTGCCACATGCATAAATCTATTTTCAAATACTGTTTCTATCACAACACTTGTACCCTTTGCAACACTCAAAAGGGTCATAAATTGTGCTTGCATATCCGTAGGAAATCCAGGATAAGGTAAAGTTTTAATATCTGTGGAGATTACTCCATTTTTCGCCATAACCCGAATACTGTCTGTACTTTCTTCGATTTTTACACCGCATTCTCTTAACTTAGCAATCGTAGGCTTTAAATGCTCTGATAGGGCATTTTCAATCAGCACATCTCCTCCAGTCATAGCTGCTGCAACCATAAAGGTTCCTGCCTCAATTCTATCAGGAATGATCATATGCCTTGTTGCACCTAATTCTTTTACCCCTTCAATCTTTATAGTATCTGTTCCTGCTCCCTTAATTTTTGCACCTAATCCATTTAAGAAGTTCGCTAAATCCACTATTTCTGGCTCTTCTGCTACGTTTTCTATAACCGTTAACCCTTCTGCCATAGTAGCTGCCATCATAATATTTTCAGTAGCACCTACACTTGGAAAGTCTAAATATATTTTGTTTCCTCTGAGCTTGTCTGCTTTTGCTTCTACATATCCATGTCCTACATTAATTTCTGCTCCTAATGCGTGGAATCCTTTTAGATGCAAATCAATAGGCCTTGTTCCTATAGCACATCCACCTGGAAGGGATATCCTAGCTTTTCCCATTCTTGCCAAAAGAGGACCCATTACTAAAAATGATGCTCGCATTTTTCGAACCAATTCATAAGGCGCTTCATAATGAAGAATACTAGATCCATCCACTTCAACACAGCCTTCATTTACATTTCTTTTCACACGAGCACCGATAGATGATAATAATTCACTGATTACTTCTACGTCTTTTAGTACAGGTATATCTTCTAAAACACATTTTCCTTGAGATAATAGGGATGCAGCAAGAATTGGTAATACTGAATTTTTTGCTCCATTCACCCTCACACGACCCTTTAACGGAGGGCTTTTTTCTATAACAATTTTAGCCACATGTTATCCTCCTTTTACAAATTAAGTTTTATACAACTAATAGGATTTGTTACTATATTTCAAAACTATTTCTTTCTTCTTTAACTTATTTATTATTTCGTGGCATAGCTCAAGATAACATTTCTACATTTTTATGAAATCTCCTTTAGGAAATTTTTATAAATTAATATCCAATTGAAATAAACGGTGTTCCAATCCAAAGATTTGTTTTGTCCTCATAGGAATTATATCGAAGAGCTATATGCAAATTTACTTTTTTTCCCCCATAAGAAGTGTAATTTTTTATTTTACTACTAAAACTAGTGATGCTGATCATTGCTTCATCTCTAAAGCTTTCTACTTCCTTTGCGTCCATATTTTTTTCAATATCCTCAATAATATTCTCTTTTTGTACTTGAGTTAATTCCCCTTTATAGCTTGCTGTAATACACGATGTTAGATGAGGTTTTCCAAAATCCGTTAAAGCTTCTTCTATCTTTTTGGATAAATCATTTAAATGATCAAGTTCATGGTCTATAACATCTACTACAATATTGGTTTCTTCTAATTCTTCATATTCCGTAGATTGGATAATGATACAAATAGTTTCTTCATCTTTCCCTTTTCCTACTAAACATATTTGAATATTTTCTTTTGTTGATGTATCTTCTATTTTTTCCTTTTTTACTCCTAATTTTTCTGCTAAATCTAAGGAAATTTTTTTTGCTTTTGATCCATTGGTAAAAACTTTGTCCATATTTACATATGCATTGATGTTTACTTCTTCTACTACTGCATCCGTACTTTTAATAGTCTTAATAATGCCTTCTTCTTTTGTCATCGCCACTGTATGAAAAGATAATATACATAATAAATTCATAAAGATAAATAAATAAAGACAAATTTTTTTAAAATTTAAATAAGATTTCATATTGCCCTCTCCCTCAATCATATAAAATATAAAGGGAAGAAAATAAATAATCAAATATGTTAAAGGGGGACGAAAACATATTTTCTATCTATTATCTTCCCTTGTTATTAAAAGTATTGACGGAAGAAAAGGGGAATATACGTCTATATTTTAAAAAAATTTTCTACTTTTTTACAACCTCACAAACACCACATTTGATGCCCATCATTTTATCTAAAAGGGTCATTTCTTCAAATTCATCCATAAACATAGGGCTCTTTTTTTGTAATTCTTCCATATGTTTTTTACATAGTTTTTTACTATGAGCATAGTAAAATTCGTCTGGAAGCTTCGGTAATTCTTTTATCAATACCTGTCTTTCATCTATTGCTTCATTGCTAGCTAACACTAAGGCAATTTCTTTATTTGTACCATTCATATCTATCGTTTTATAGTCTTTATCATACTTATGAGCTAAATCCATAAACTTTTCAGTAATCGTATCTAAAACACTACTTTCCACAATTAGTTTATCAATTCTTTCATCTTTACATTTTTCTTCTATAACTTTTACGGCTTCTTTTCTATTAATTTGCTCAAAGGTCAATGCAAATATGACCCTTTCTCGAAATTCCCCAAGCCAATATTTCTTTTCATCAGCCTTGATTTCTGGTGTACCTGATAATCCGTATTCTGTATATTTTTCTAATTCACTTTGTTTGTTCATAAACGTCCTCCATTCCTAAAGCTATTGCACATTATTGCATTTTCTATATTGATTGTCAATATTATTTTTATTTTTTTATATACGTTCTATTCATAGATCTAGATCTTCACACTGACTATTTGAAATATGATCATAATCAATAAATCCCTTCAATAACTTTTGCAAAAAAAAACTAGCTAAAATGACATAAAAAAATCCCAAATCTATTTAGATTTGGGATTTTCATCTATTCACCTTTTGCAACTCTAATTCTCGTTAAAGCTCTTTTGAGAGCTGCTTTTGCTCTTAGGGTATCTACATTAGACTGCGGTTTATGTAATCTTTCCTCAGCTCTATTTTTTGATTCTTCCGCCCTTTTTACATCTATTTCTTCAGGCCATTCAGCTGAATCCGTAATGATCGTTGTCTTTTCTTCTTTGATCTGAATGAAACCTCCTGCACATGCAGCTTCTTTGTATTGTCCATTTTCTTTTATTTTGATTGCACCAATTTCTAGAGGACTTACCGTTAACATATGATCTTTTAAAATTCCTATGTCTCCTCCAACAGTTCTTATAACGATTCTCTCTACAGAACCTTCATAGAACTTTCTATCAGGTGTGACGATTTCAAGTTCCAAAGTAGAAGCCATATTTTCACCTCGCTTCTCTAACTTTTTCTCTTGGCTTTTTCAACTGCTTCTTCTATTGGTCCAACAAAAAGGAACGCAGATTCTGGAAGATCATCATGCTTTCCTTCAAGAATTTCCTTAAATCCTCTGATGGTCTCTTTAAGAGGTACATATTTTCCTTCCATCCCTGTAAATGCTTCCGCTACACTAAATGGTTGAGAGAAAAATCTTTGAACCTTTCTTGCACGAGATACTAGAAGTTTATCTTCATCAGATAATTCATCCATACCAAGAATAGCAATAATATCTTGAAGTTCTTTATATCTTTGAAGTACCTCTTGCACCTGACGAGCTACTTGATAATGTTCTTCTCCTATGATTTCAGGATCCATAATTCTTGAGTTAGAATCTAATGGATCAACTGCAGGATAAATACCAAGCTCTGTAATCCCACGAGAAAGAACCGTCTGTGCATCTAAGTGGGCAAATGTTGTTGCAGGAGCCGGGTCTGTCAAGTCATCTGCTGGTACATATACAGCTTGAACAGATGTGATAGATCCTTTCTTTGTTGATGTAATTCTCTCCTGTAGCGCACCCATCTCTGTTGCTAGGGTTGGCTGATAACCAACGGCACTCGGCATACGGCCAAGAAGTGCTGAAACCTCTGAACCTGCTTGAGTAAATCTAAATATATTATCAATAAATAAAAGTACGTCTTGTCCTTCTTGATCTCTAAAGTATTCTGCCATAGTAAGACCAGAAAGAGCTACACGCATTCTTGCTCCAGGTGGTTCATTCATCTGACCAAATACCATAGAAGTCTTATCAATAACACCTGATTCAATCATTTCATGATAAAGATCATTTCCTTCTCTTGTTCTTTCTCCTACTCCTGCAAATACAGAAAGACCGCCATGCTCTTTTGCAATATTATTGATAAGCTCCATGATCAGTACTGTCTTTCCAACACCAGCACCACCAAAAAGTCCAATTTTTCCACCCTTTACATAAGGTGCTATCAAATCTACTACCTTAATACCTGTTTCAAATATTTGTGATGAAGTTTCTTGTTCTTCAAATTTTGGTGCTTGTCTATGAATAGGGAATCTTTGTTTCTCATTTGCAGATCCTTTTAAGTCTATTGGCTCTCCTAATACATTAAAGATTCTTCCTAGTGTTTCTTTTCCTACAGGAACAGTAATAGGTGCTCCTGTATCTACTGCTTCTGTACCACGTACAAGTCCATCAGTAGATGACATGGCAATACAACGAACTGTATCATCTCCTAAATGCTGTGCTACTTCAGAAACGATTTTTTTGTCGCCTACGTTGATTTCTATTGCATTTAGTAGATTTGGAAGATGTTCTGGATTAAATTTTATATCTAAAACCGGACCGATAATTTGAACGATTTTTCCAATATTTTGTGCCATGTTCTCTCACATCCTTTCTTTTAAGTAATTCTACTTAAGTGCTTCTACACCCCCAACAATTTCAGCAATTTCTTGTGTGATTGCTGCTTGACGGGCTCTATTGTAATTCAATGTGAATTTATCAATCATTTCTTCTGCATTTTCCGTAGCATTTTCCATAGCCATCCTTCTTGATCCTTGTTCACTAGCTGAAGCTTCTACTAATGCACCATAAATTGTACTCTCAATATATTTAGGTACAATATAATTTAACAAACTTTCTGGCGAAGGTTCATAAGAAACATATTCAAAATCTTCTTTTTTCTCTACTTCCTGTTTTTCCATACTCACTGGAAGTAATTGAATGATTTCTGGGTTTTGAGATACGGTACTGACAAATTGTGTATATACAAGATAGACTTCATCTATCATTTTTTTCTCATATAATCTTAATATTAGATTACTGATTTTTTTCGCATCCCCATAAGTAGGACTTTCTGAAATATGAATAAATTCTCCATCTAATTCATATTTTCTGTTGCGATAATAATCTCGTGCTTTTGTTCCAACGGTTACAACAGATACACCATTTTTTTCTTCCATACTTTCTAATGCTTTTTTAATCACATTGATATTGTAGCCACCACATAAACCTCTATCTGCTGTAATGACAATATAACAACTCTTTTTTACTTCTCTTTCTTCTAAAAACTTATGTTTTAATCCTTCAGCATTTGAAAATATATCTCTCACCGTATCCTGTATCGTATGAAAGTAAGGTCTTGATTTTTCAGCACGCTCTCTTGCACGCCTTAATTTAGCTGACGATACAAGCTCCATTGCCTTCGTTATTTGTTTTGTACTGTTTACACTTTTAATTCTGCGCTTTATATCGCGCATACCCATTCCTGCCATGCATTCACCTCCATCCATAACAGTTAACGGTTAGGATTTAGCCGTTAACCGTTCCTGGTTAGTCCTTAGCCTATGGCCGTGGCAGACTTTTTATTCTTCTATTTTAAAAATTCCTTTAAATTGTTCAATAGCCATCTTTAATTTTTCTACTAAATCATCACCTAATTTTCCTGTACTTTTAATCTCTTCCCCAATTTCTGGATGACTTTGATCCATAAACTCAAGGAGTTCCTTCTCAAATCTCTTTACTTGTGATACAGGAATATCTGTTAAATATTTATTAATAGCAGCAAATATAATCATTACTTGATGCTCCACTTTTACAGGTGC
Source organism: Crassaminicella profunda (assembly GCF_019884785.1). Lineage (GTDB taxonomy): Bacteria > Bacillota > Clostridia > Peptostreptococcales > Thermotaleaceae > Crassaminicella > Crassaminicella profunda. The sequence continues at coordinate 76,478 of NZ_CP082326.1, read as the reverse complement.
ATACTGAGGTTGCTTTAGAATCTCCAGAATTCTTTCCCCTTGTGCAAGTCGATCTCTTGTATCCTTATCAAGCTCTGAACCAAATTGGGCAAATGCTGCAAGCTCTCTATATTGAGCAAGCTCTAACTTGATTTTACCAGCAACCTTTTTCATAGCCTTAAGCTGCGCATCTCCACCAACCCTCGATACAGATATACCAGGGTTTACGGCAGGACGTTGGCCTGCTGCAAAGCTTTCTGATTCTAAGAATATCTGTCCATCTGTAATAGATATTACATTTGTAGGAATATACGCTGAAACGTCTCCTGCCTGTGTTTCTATAATTGGTAGAGCCGTTAAAGATCCTCCACCCAAATCATCATTTAATTTAGCAGCACGCTCAAGTAATCTACTATGTAAATAGAATACATCTCCTGGATACGCCTCACGTCCTGGCGGACGACGAAGAAGTAATGACAGTGCACGATAAGCAACAGCATGCTTTGATAAATCATCATAAATAATCAATACATCTTTTCCTTGATGCATAAACTCTTCACCCATTGCACAACCTGCATATGGTGCAATATATTGAATCGGTGCCAATTCACTAGCAGTAGCAGATACAATAATGGTATAATCCATAGCACCTCTATCTTCTAGCGTCTTTACAATTTGTGCTACAGTAGATTTTTTTTGTCCAATAGCAACATAAATACAAATAACATTTTCTTCTTTTTGATTCAATATGGTATCTACAGCAATCGCTGTTTTTCCTGTTTGTCTATCTCCGATAATTAATTCACGTTGACCTCTACCAATTGGAATCATTGCATCTATTGCCTTGATTCCTGTTTGTAATGGTTGATGAACTGATTTTCTTTCAATAACTCCAGGAGCAACTGCTTCAACAGGTCGATACTTTTCTGATTTGATAGGACCTTTTCCATCTATAGGCTGACCTAATGCATTAACTACACGGCCCATCAATCCATCGCCAACAGGAACCTCAACAATTCTTCCTGTATGCTTTACAATATCGCCTTCTTTGATCTTGTCATCTGAACCTAAAAGTACACAACCAACATTATCTTCTTCTAGGTTTAGAGCCATTCCATAGACATCACCAGGAAACTCTAAAAGCTCTCCTGCCATACATTTTTCTAGTCCATGGATTCTGGCAATACCATCCCCTACTTGAATAACTGTACCTACATCAGTAACTTGAAGCTTATTCTCATATCTTTTTATCTGTTCTTTTATAATTGAACTGATTTCTTCAGGTCTGAGATTCATTTTTCTATCACCGCTCTCCTAAACTAATATTTGTGCAAGGTCTTTTTGCATTTCAGTAAGACGGCTCTCTAGACTTCCGTCTATCACCTTGTCTCCTATTTTCACTAAAACTCCACCAATGATCGATGGATCAACCATATTTTCAAGCTTTATTTTCTTTCCTGTGACGATTGAAAGTTTATTTTCAATCCTTAATTTTTCTTCATCTTTTAGAGGGACAGCAGTGGTCACCGTACCTTCTATCATATTTTTATAATCATTCAAAAGCTTTTTAAATACTTTCGCAATTCCCTTTAGGCAATTGGTTCTTCTTTTATCTAAAAGAATTTTTAAAAAGTTCATCATTTCAGTACTGATTTTTTCTTTAAAAACCTCTTCAATGATTTTTTTCTTCTCATCCTTACTAATTTGAGGTGTATTGTATAAGTTATAAAAGTCTGGATACATACTAAAGGCATCTAAAACAAAAGTTATTTCTTCTTTCAATACATCTAGCTTATTTTCCTCAACAGCTATATCAAACAACGCCTGTGCATAAGTTCTTTCTACTAATTCTGCCATTTGGCGTCCCCTACCTCATCTATAAATTCTTTGATTAATCCATGATGCTCTTTTTCATCTAGACTTTTATCAATAATTTTCCCAGCAGCCATCACTGCAAGAGAAGATATTTCGTTCTTTAACTCATTCATAGCTTTCTCATTTTGTCTTTTTGTTTCTGCTTCTGCTCTTTTCATCATCTTAGCAGCATTATTTTCTGCTTCTTTGACAATTTCAGAAGCTCGCTTTTCTGCTTTCTTTGAAGCCTCTTTTATAATTTCTCTTCCTTCTTCTTCAGCAAATTCAAGCTTTGTTTTATATTCTTTTTTTCTTTGATCGGCTTCTTTATTTTTTTCTTCAGCTTCTTTTATAGATGCTAAAATGCCATCCTGCCTTGATTGCATGAACTCAGTAACAGGCTTAAAAAGAAATTTCTTGAGTGCCAAGAATAAAACAATTGTATTAATAATCTGAAATGCAGTCGTCCAATTTAGCTCCACTAATCCTGTCATAGGATCTACTTCCTCCCTTCTAAAAAGGCCTTAATCTTACTCTGGTTCATTTTATAAAAGATTCATTATTGTAAAAGTTTAACTAGTGGATTTGCAAATAATAAGACTAATGCAATGATCAAACCATAAATACCTGTTGTTTCTGCAACAGCTGCTCCTAGTAACATGGTTCTAATAATATCTCCTTGTGCTTCTGGTTGTCTTCCAACTCCTTCTGCACCTTTACCTGCAGCATATCCTTGTCCAATCCCAGGTCCAATACCTGCAATCATTGCAAGTCCTGCACCAATTGCTGAACATGCTAATACTAATGCTTTTCCTGTGATAGGTTCCATTATGTATTCCTCCTTCATTTTTACATAATATTTTGAATTTTTGTGTTTATAAAAGCTTCATTAATGGATTGGCAAACATAAGTACTAAAGAAATAACTAAAGCATATATTCCTGTAGTTTGCGCTACTGCTTGCCCAAGAATCATTGTTTTAATAACATTTGACTGATACTTTGGTCTTTTTCCTGTAGCTTCTGTTCCTTTACCTGCAGCGTACCCCTGTCCAATTCCAGGTCCTATTCCTGCTATCATGGCAATTCCTGCTCCTAGTGTGGATGCAGCTACAATAATAGTAGATTGATGCCCTGTAACCAAAGGATTTGCATACATTAAAATCAATGCAATAACTAACGAAAATATTCCAGATGTTTGTGCAACAGCTGACCCTAATAACATAACTAAAGTTGAAGGTCTTGAACCATCTGGATTCATACTAGCTGCTTCACAGCCCTTTCCTGCTGCATACCCCTGTCCAATCCCAGGGCCTATTCCTGCTATCATGGCAATTCCTGCAGCTATAGCTGATACAGCAATAATCAATCCATCTCCATCTTGTTTAATAAGTGGATTTCCAAATAATAAGATCAATGCGATTACTAAGGATAGTATTCCTGAAGTTTCTGCAATACCTGCTCCTAAAAGCATAATCATGGTTGAATGTTTTGATCCCTTTGGATTTGTACTGGTTGCTTCTGCTCCTTTACCTGCTGCATATCCTTGTCCAATTCCTGGTCCTATTCCTGCAATCATGGCAAATCCTGCTCCAATAGCTGATGCTCCAAGGATTAAAGCTTTTTTATCAAAGCTTAACAGCCAGTTTAAAAAAATTACAATAAAATTGGTATTCTCCATCTGTTCACCTCCTATTCAAGTTGAGATGGATTAATCCATAGCCATGGATACAAATACCATTGTCAACATTGAAAATATGAATGATTGTAATACACCAGCAAATACATCAAAGTACAAATGAAGCGGTACTGGTATAGCAGCTTGGAATATTGGCATTGAAAGGCCTATCTTTGCACCTAATCCTGCAAGACCTCCATATAACAAGCTCATAATGATAAGTCCTCCTACAATATTACCAAACAAACGGAAAGATAGCGAAATAGGTGTCGCTAACTCTGAAATAATATTCATTGGTAACATAATTGGAATTGGATCTAAGAATCCTTTCAGATATTTTCCAACTCCTTTTTTCTTCATTCCAAAGAAATGAATCATAAAAAAAGTAATCAACGCTAACCCCATAGTTGTATTTACATCTGCTGTTGGGGGTCTTAACGCAAATAACCCTGCTAGATTTGCACATACAAGATAGATTAAAAGTGTCCCTATGTAAGGCGCAAAACCTATTTTGTCTTTTCCCATAGTTTGAGCAGTTAGTTTATAAATACCATCCACCAAAAGCTCTACAAAATTTTGAAGTCCTCTTGGCATATACTCAAACTTACGAGTTGCTACAAAAGAAAATAGAATCAGCAAGGCCATAATAATCCATGTGTTTGTTACAGTTTCTGTAATTGGAATTCCTGCAATTTCAAAAACAATTTTTGGACCAAATCCTCCTTCCACTATTTTCCCTCCTTCCTTATAAAGATTCTTTTATAGAATGATATATCATTAAATAGGTTTGTAACAAGAATAATTATTTTAATCATCACTAAACCTATTATTACCCCGATTACATTTAAATAATCTGCTTTAATCCCTACAAAAATAACAACAGCGCTTGTAATATATCGTATAAAATACCTACTAGATGTATAAAGTTGTGCCTGCCTTGGCACCATATGTACGGCTCTTTCTAAAGTTAATGCTAAAGCTCTAAAATTCAACATATTTATGAGTGTTCCAAATATAAGTCCTAGAATCATAGGGAGTGGATTTTGTATACAAATTGCAAATCCTATAGATAGAACAATCATAATGATTATTGTATATTTGAAAATCTTTAACTGTAAATCCCAGGTATATCCCAAAAGCTTGCACTTCCTTTCAATACGATTATTCCTAATATTACTTTCTCATAAAAGTATTTGCAATCTCAAAACATTTATTTTTCTTCTTTCAAATGTTTGTTAATATTTTGACATTTCCCTATAAATTTTTTACTTTTGCTTTTTTATGTTTTTCATAATGGTTTTATAGACATTCAAAAAACCAGATCCCACTCCTAATATGATGAATACGATCAGAAAAATATGATTGGTTCCTAATTTTTCATCTACCAAGCTTCCTAAATAGACAGCTCCAAAGATAGGTATCATCATAATCATTCCAATATGTGTTAAGAGTGCTAAATTTTTAAAGATATTGGGAACATCTCTTGACATAAAAAATTCTCCCCCTTATACCATTATATCACTAACTATAAAATATACAAGTATATGGATATTATTTCCTGTATTTTTATTGATATGCACATTGCATTCGGTATACATATAGTATATAATGTAGTTTTCTATTTTTTATATAGTTTTTCTTGAAGTATTTTACTCTATTCCAGTTAAAAAAAAATTGTCTATGGCTATAGTTAAATTATATAACTTTTTCAAAATAAATGCATTCTTATTTTGTTGCATCAATTCCATACCCTTTCATGTATTTTTCAATGCTTTCTCTATGCAAAAAGCAGCCCTAACTTTAGGACTGCTTTTTATCATAAGAATATTATATTTCCATCTTTTTTAAATCATCAGCAATAATTAATTCTGCTTCTGTAGCTTTCTTTACGTCTTCTATAGTAAATTCAGGATTGATTTCTGTAAGAACAATTCCTTGATCCGTTACATCCATTACACCCATTTCAGTAACAATCATGTTTACTTGTCCTGCAGCAGTAAGAGGTAAATTACACTCTTTTAAGATTTTTGGCTTCCCTTTTTGTGTATGGGTCATAGAAATAATTACTTTTTTAGCTCCAACTACTAAGTCCATAGCACCGCCCATACCTGGTACCATTTTTCCTGGAACCATCCAGTTTGCAAGATTTCCTTTTTCATCTACTTGAAGTGCACCTAAAACTGTTGCATCCACGTGCCCTCCTCTAATAATGCTAAAAGACATAGCACTATCAAAAAATGCCGCTCCAGGTACTGCTGTTACAGGAATTCCACCTGCATTTACTAAGTCTTTATCTTCTTTTCCCTCTTCAGGTGCAGATCCAAGTCCTACAAATCCGTTCTCTGATTGAAAAGTAATATCCATATCCTCTGGAATATAATTTGCTACCATAGTTGGTAATCCAATTCCTAGGTTTACTACGTCTCCGTCCTTTAATTCCTTTGCAACTCTTTTTGCAATAATCTCTTTTGCATTCATCTTCTACACCTCCACAATATAGTCAACATAAAGTGCTGGAGTTACTACATCATTTCCATCGATTTCTCCAACCTCAACCACTTTTTCTGCCCCTACGATTACTAAATCAGCTGCAGTTGCCATAAGTGGATTGAAATTTCTAGTTGCTTTATTATAGTAAAGGTTTCCTTTTTTATCTGAAATACTAGCACCTACTAAAGCAATATCTGCTTTTAATGGTTTTTCTAAAAGATAAACTTTTCCATCTACTGTGATTTTTTCTTTTCCTTCTTCTACGATTGTTCCAACACCTGTTGGTGTTAAAATTCCACCTAGTCCATTTCCACCTGCTCTTACTCTTTCTGCAAGTGTTCCTTGTGGTACTAATTCACACTCTATTTCTCCTGCATTCATTTGTTTTCCAACTTCAGGATTTAACCCAACATGTGAAGCAATTAGTTTTTTCACTTGCTTATTTACAACCAATTTACCGATTCCTTTATCCGGCCATCCTGCGTCGTTTCCAATAATAGTAAGATTTTTCACGCCTTTTTCTACTAATGCATCCATGAATTTTTCTGGCGTACCTGCTGCCATAAATCCACCAATCATAATTGTCATACCGTCTTTAATATGACTCATAGCTTCTTCTAATGTAACTACTTTTTTCAAAACAAACACCTCCGTAAGTGACCCATGCCTAAGCCTCTATCATTTTATCATATATATACGACAAATTGCTCTCTTTTTTGCAATTTTTATTATATTTTTGTATTACTTTATAAATTTTTGTAAGAAAAAACAAATGACTTTGTATTATATTCCTAAAATTTTTCGAGCCTCATCAGGTGTTGCAATTTCTCTTCCAAGCTCTTTTGCAATTCTTACTACTCTTTCTATGAGCATCGCATTGGTAGCTAAAGTATCTTTGTCATATTTTATGACATCTTCTAATCCTGTTCTTACATGCCCCCCTAATAGGATTGCCATTGTAATCATATTTACTTGACTTCTTCCAATTCCTGATACATTAAAGGTAGAACCTTGTGGTAGACACTCTACCATATGCATTAAATTTTTAGGAGTTCCTGCAATAGCACCAGGTACATTCATAACAAAATTAAAGTGAATTGGGCCCTTTAGAATGCCTTTTTTTAATAGTCTTCTTGCATTGTCAATCATGCCCACATCAAAGGCTTCAATTTCAGGTTTTATGCCATGATCATACATTTTCTTTGCCAACGATTCAATTAATTCTGGAGAGTTAGCATTCACACTTGTTGGGAAGTTTGAGGAACCTGTTGAAAGACTTGCCATTTCCGCCCCTGGTAAATCCAGCATTTGTCCTCTCCACTCAATGGTATTTTCTCCACCTCTTGCCCCAGTAGATACTTGTCTTATAATATCTACTTTTTCTTCATCTAATCCTTTTAAAACTTTTTCAAATAAATCTCTTCTACTCGTTGGCTTTTCTTCTTCATCTCTTACATGAATATGGGCAACAGCAGCTCCTAATTCTCTACAAGTCTTAATATCTTCTACAATTTCATCTATTGTAACAGGTGTATGTGGATTCAATGCTTTAGTTGGAACATTTCCTGTATGTGCAAGGGTGATAATTAATTTTTCCATATTTTATTCCTCCTAGTTATATTTAACTTTTTTTACCTTAGATGGAAAATCTCTTGTGTTAAGCGCCCATTCTTAACACAAGAGAAATTTTCCAATTTTACAACAATGCCCGTTTTTTATTTATTATTTAACCATATTGATCGTCTTTTGAATTCCTTTTTCGAAAGCGTTGAATAATTCATCTACTTCTTCTTTTGTAATATTAATTGGTGGTGCAATTAAGCAGTGATCTCCTCTTACCCCATCTATACTTCCGCCTCCAGGATAAATGACCAAACCTTCTTCTAAGCAATTATTTGTTAAAATCCCCTTAATATTTTCTTTTACTTCAAAGGGTTCTCTTGTATCTTGATTCTTTACAAACTCAACACCAATCATCAGACCTTTTCCCCTAATATCCCCTACAATAGGATATTTGTAGAGTTCTTGCATTTTGTTCATCAAATACTGCCCTTGCATGGCTGCATTTTCTACATAATTTTCTCTTTCCATAATTTCTATTACCTTGTTTGCAATACCACAAGATAAAGGGTTTCCAGCATAAGTATGACCATGAACAAAATGGCCGCTTCCCTCTACCATAATGGTGTTAAATATTTTGTCTGATGCAATACACGCACCCATAGGAGTATATCCACAACTCATTCCCTTTGCAGTAGTAATAATATCTGGCACAACATCAAAATGTTCTACTGCAAATCTTTTCCCAGTTCTACCAAAACCAGCCATTACCTCATCTACAATCAATAGTACATCATACTTATCACAAATTTCTCTTACCCTCTTAAAATAAGTCTTTGTTGGATGAGCTCCAGGGGCTGCTGAACCTACTACTGGCTCAGTAATAAATGCTGCAATATTTCCTGGACCTTGACGTAATATTTCAGCTTCTAGAGCCTCAGCGGCTTTCACACTTGTTTCTTCTAATGTTTCACATCCCCATGGATTTCTATAGTGATAAAATTGAGGAATTTTAGGAAAGTTTATAAGCATAGGGTCATAAATCTTTCTTCTTCCAGTAATCCCCGTCATAGACAATGACCCTAGGGTATTTCCATGGAATGCATTCCATTTAGAAATCACTTTCCATTTACTACTTCCTGCTCCATCTCTTTCAACAAAATATTGTCTTGCCATTTTCATAGCTGTTTCTGTTGATTCAGATCCACCAGATACAAAATATACGTGATTTAAATCTCCTGGTGCCCACTCAGCAACTTTTTGTGCACATTTTTCAATACTATCTACTGTCCATCTTGAAAGATGAGTAAAAGCAATTCTTTCCATATGTTCCTTTGTAAATTGCGCAATTTCTTTGTTTCCATGTCCAATATTTGCAACAGCAGAACCTGAACATCCATCTATATATTTTTTCCCATTTTTATCATATAGATATATTCCTTCTCCTCTTTCAATTTCAGGATAGTGCCAATTTTGATTTCTGTAAAACACATGATTTTTAGGTGCTTTATTTAAGCTCATTTTCAAAACCCCTTTATACATTTTATTTTTAGTTTAACACATATTAAGCTGCTTTATTTTTTACATCTTTGCTTTTTGCAAACATGCCACCATGCTCAAATTTTTCTCTATCTAAATCCCCTTCCATACCTGCAACAGTTGTAGCAACTACCAAATCTCCTAGGGCATTTGTAGAAGTATGTGCCTGGTCAACAATTCTATAAATCCCTGCTACCAGTGCAATTCCATCTAGTGGTAACCCCATACTTGTAAGAAGTGCAATACTGATTAATAGTCCTACTTGAGGTACAGCGGCACAGCCTACAGATAATAATGTTGCCTGCAGTACTAATAATGCTTGCATTTTTAAACTTAGTTCAATACCATAAATTTGTGCTGCAAATAAAACAATAATCCCAAAATAGATGGATGTTCCATTCATGTTTGCTGTAGCTCCTAATGGTAATACGAAACTTGCATTTTCTTTTGGAATCCCAAGCTCTTCATCTGCAATCCTCATGGTTACTGGTAATGTTGCCATAGAACTACATGTACTAAATGCTACCAACCAAGTTTGGAATGCTTTTTTGAAAAACTTGATTGGATTCACTTTACCAAACACAATCAACACCAAACTATATACAAGGGCTATATGAATAAAAGATGCTAAGTAATCTGTAAGAATAAATTTTGAAATAGGTCCGAATATTTTTAATCCAAATTTAGTAGTAGCCTTTGCCATAAGTCCAAATACACCATAAGGCGTAAATTGTACAACAATATCTGTAATTTTAAACATTATTTCAGAACATTTATCAATTAAATGAATCAACTCTTCTCCTCTTTCTCCCATCATCAAAAGTGCTGCTCCAATAAAGATACTAAAGGAAATAATGTGTAACATTTCTCCATTTGCCATGGACTCAACAGGATTGCTTGGGAAGAAATTTAAGATTGTATCCGCTATACCAGGAAGTTCTTTTACTTGTACTTCACTAGCTGCTTCTCCTAAAGTAATCCCCGCTCCTGGATTAATAATTTGTGCTAAGATTAGTCCTATTGTTACTGCACAAAATGCAGTTCCGAAGAATAAAAGAATTGTCTTAATACCAATACTCCTAAGCTTTCTCAAATCTTTTAAATTTGCAACACCACTAATAATTGAGAAGAATACCAATGGTACAACTACCATTTTGATAATTCTTAAAAACAAATCTCCTAAAAGGGAAAATACTGGGATCGATTTAGCTATAAAAGCATTTTCTTCTCCCCCCATGTTACTAAAAACAAATCCTACTATAGCCCCTAAAATCAGTCCAATAAATATTTTGTGAAATAATTGTAATTTAAATTTTTTCATTCACTTTCCTCCATTTCTTTTTATTTTTTACCAAAAGAGTTTTGTGATAAAAAAACCTCCTTTCCTTTAAAGATTTGACATGATGAATGAATTGAAATAAAAAAATCCAGTACAATAAGGCACACTAGGGTGCAACTTAATGTACTGGATTTTACTCACTTAGTAAGTATGGGTTACATTCTTACTGCAAGCAAAGCAGCAATTATTCATTTTTCCATATCATATACTTTTCATAGGTTCCCTTAATGGCAACGCATATAGCCTTTTGAGATGACCCATGAAATCGTTTTTTTATTTTCTCAATCAATGGTTCAATGCCATTCTCATGAACATTATATCCTACAATCACTTGTTTGATAAACTTTCTTGCTTCTTCTGTAATCAATGTACAAGACGTATCTTCAATAATGCCTGTATCTTCATTGATAATCAATCCTACTCCTACAACCTTATGCATATTTGCAGCAGAAATTTCCATGGGTAACTTTGCATAGGAAATAAAATAGACTGTATTTGTACTATATTCTTTCATTTCATCACCAAATTCTTTTTTTTCATTTTATAAAAAAATTTTAAAAAATGCAAGAATTATTTAAAGGTGAATTATTCTGTTATTTTAAATTTTCTCCATTTTCCTAATTCTTTCTGTTAATTTCTTAACATTTCTAGGAAAACGTTACCTTAAAAACCTTTTTATGGCTTCTACAATTCTTTTTGCTGCTTTTCCATCTCCATAGGGGTTTACTGCATTGGCCATTTTCTTATATGCTTTTTCATCACGAATAAGTTCATTCGTTAGCTTAAGGATTTCTTCTTTTTCTATTCCTGCCATTTTTACAGTACCTGCTTCTACTGCTTCTGGTCTTTCTGTTTCGGTTCGAAGAACTAATACTGGTTTTCCTAAAGCAGGTGCTTCTTCTTGAATCCCACCAGAATCTGTTAAAATTAAATAGGCTTTTCCTATTAAATTAGCAAAAGGTTCATAATCTAGGGGCTCAATCAAATGTACCCTTTCTACATCTCCTAATATTTCATAAGCTAAATTTCTTACCTTTGGATTTAAATGAACAGGGAATACCACTTCTACTTCTTCATTTTTTTCTACTACCTCTTTTACAGCAGAAAAAATATTCACCATAGGTTGTCCAAGATTTTCCCTTCTGTGAGAAGTCATTAAAATTACTTTTTTATTTTCATAATCAATATGATTAAGCCTGTCATCTTCATAAGTATAGTCATCTTTCACTACTTCAAGAAGGGCATCAATCACGGTATTTCCTGTAATCGTAATAATATCTTCTTTTATTCCTTCTCTTAGTAAATTTTCTTCATTTCCTTTTGTAGGTGAAAAATGAAGATGACTCATTCTTCCTGTAAGAGTTCTATTCATCTCCTCAGGATAAGGAGAATACATATTATGACTTCTTAGTCCTGCTTCTACATGTCCTACTTTTACTTGATTGTAAAAGGCTGCTAATGCACCTACAAAGGTAGTTGTTGTATCTCCATGAACTAGAATCATATCTGGTTTTACTTCCTTTATAACCTCTTCAAGTCCTATAAGGGCTCTTGCAGTAATCTGACTTAAAGTTTGTCCTGGTTTCATAATATTTAAATCATAATGAGGTTTTATCTGAAATAAATCAAGTACTTGATCCAGCATCTCTCGATGTTGAGCTGTTACACAAACAATGGACTCGGTTTTTTCATCCTCTTCAAGTGCTTTCACTACAGGAGCCATTTTAATGGCCTCTGGTCTTGTTCCAAATATAGACATGATCTTTAATTTCCTCATCTTTTCTCCTCCTATAAAAAAACCAGGAAATTTTCCTGGTTCTATTCTTTATGGCTACTTTTTTGTTTTTGATATCTTTGCATGCCCACACTTATATACATAAGAGCGCAAGCTGCAATGATAATAAATAAGGAATCCCATCCTTTGCTTCTACTCATAAGGGCTGCACTTACACCAAATATGCCACTAATCGCATAAAGAATAAGTACGGTTCTTTTTTGTCCCATCCCTGTTGATAAAAGTTTGTGATGAAGATGTCCCTTATCAGGCTCCATAATAGGTCTTCCATTTAACATCCTTCTAAGAATAGCAAAGGTTGTGTCAAATATAGGAAGTCCTAAGGCAAGTACAGGAACGATTGTAGCAATAGCTACAGCTCCCTTTGTCAAACCAAATACTGAAATTGTTGCAAGCATATAGCCTAAAAACAAAGAACCTGTATCTCCCATAAATATTTTTGCTGGATTAAAATTGTAAGGTAAAAATCCTAAACAAGCTCCAGCTATAGCTAGAGTCATCATAGCTGCTATATAACTTTCATTCATAAATCCTACATAAGAAAGAGACACTGCTGCAATGGTAGCAACCCCTGCTGCTAATCCATCTAATCCATCTATCAAATTTAATGTATTGGTAATCCCTACAATCCAAAATATTGTAACAGGTATACTCAGCCCTAAATATTCAACATTAAATTGGTAATCAATAAAAGGAACATTGAGTACTTGGATTTTCACACCACAATAAACTGCAACTGCTGCACTCAGAATTTGTCCTGCTAGCTTTACCTTTGCAGATAAAGGATTGATATCGTCTACAATTCCCATTAAAACAATAATCGTTCCTCCAATAAGTATTCCCTTTATTTGTTTTAGCATATCCACAGATAAATCCATATAGGGCAGTAATAATAAGATACTTCCTATAACCCCTAAGTAAATGGCTAACCCACCCATCCTTGGAATAGGCTTTTTATGTACACGTCTTTCATCCTTTGGTACATCTATGGCACCCACTTTATATGCAAGCTTTTTCGCCAGTGGTGTCATACAAAATGATACAATTGTTGCTATAAAAAATACAAAAAAGTATTTATTCACAAATAACACTCCCTAATTTTCATATACTCATAGTCATTTTACAGCAAAAACCATAAAAACTCAATGTTAAATATTATCAAATTGTACCAATTTTATTCCTATCTTTTCAAAATATTTGTAGAAAACTTAATTTCCATCACTTAATACCCCATTTTTTCTGTCAGTGAATCATCATTACTAATCCACTCCTGTACATGAGTTATTCTATAATCATCCTCAGCATCTCTGATAATCACACTCTCTATGCCAGAGTTTATAATGATTCTCTTGCACATAGCACAAGAATTTGCATTGGCAATCAATTCTTTCGTTTTAGCATCTCTTCCAACTAAATATAGAGTAGAACCAATCATATCCCTTCTTGCTGCTGATAAACAGGCATTCATTTCTGCATGCACAGATCTACATTTTTCATACATCTGTCCTCTTGGAATATTTAATTTATCTCTCATACAGTAAGCTAAATCAATGCAATTTTTTCTTCCTCTAGGAGCACCTGTATATCCCGTTGAAATAATTTCATCATTTTTTACGATAATAGCTCCGTAATTCCTTCTCAAGCAAGTACCTCTTTTTAGTACGGTTTCTGCAATATCAAGATAATAATTAATTTTATCTCGCCTTTTCATCCCTTATATTTCCTCCATCAAATACTTATTTTAAAATATTTGTCTATCTTGTTAAAATATCATACACGAAAGAATACAAATAAACTTACCTTAAACCTGCACGATCATATAAAATAAAAACAAATATCTTATATATTATTCTACATATTTATCTCTTTTCCTTTATATTTTTGTTGGAAAATATGCACTATACAAAAATATCATTATCTTATTATATGCATAACTTTATCATTTTGACACAAAAAAAAGAATAGATTTCAGGCGAACCTACTCTCTATTCTTTGAAAAAACTATTTTGTTCCAAATAATCTATCTCCTGCATCTCCAAGACCTGGAATGATATAGGCATGATCATTTAATTTTTCATCTACATTCGCTAAATAAATGTCTACATCAGGATGGGCTTCACGAACTGCTTTTACTCCTTCAGGAGCAGCAATTAGACATACTAATCTAATGCTTGTTGCACCTCTATCTTTGATGAATTGGATGGCAGCATTTGCTGAACCTCCTGTAGCAAGCATTGGATCTACTACGATTAAATCTCTTTCTTCCACATCAGCTGGAAGTTTGCAGTAATATTCAACAGGCTCTAGGGTTTCTGGATCTCTATAAAGTCCTACATGTCCTACCTTAGCTGCTGGAATAAGACTTAGCATTCCATCTACCATACCAAGACCTGCTCTTAAAATAGGAACAATCCCTAGTTTTCTTCCTGACAATACTTTTGACTTTGTCTTACATACAGGTGTTTCGATTTCTACCTCTTCTAAAGAAAGATTTCTTGTTACCTCATACGCCATCAGCATAGAAATTTCCTTTACAACTTCTCTAAATTCCTTTGAACCAGTATGCTTATCTCTGATTAAAGTAAGTTTATGCTGTATCAATGGGTGATCCATAACAAATACCTTTTCCATCCTACACATCTCCTCTCATAATTTAAAGTTTGCAATTAGTCGTTACCTTCAATGATCTATCTCTTATTTTGAATACTTCTTTTCAATATCTGTAATTTTGTCAACTCTTCTTTCATGTCTTCCACCAGCAAATTCAGTGTTGAACCAAACATCAACAATTTTTAGTGCAAGTCCTACGCCGATTACTCTCTCGCCTAATGCTAACACATTTGCATTGTTATGTTCTCTAGACATGGCTGCTGAGAAAGTATCAGAAACAACTGCACATCTTACCCCTGGTACTTTATTAGCTGATATAGATATACCGATTCCTGTTCCACAGCAAACAATTCCTTTTTCACATTTGCCTGAAACTACAGCTTCCGCCACCTTCATACCAAACTCTGGATAATCTACAGATTCACTAGAATTTGTACCAAAATCTTCACATTCTATACCTTTTTCCTCTAGGTGTTTCTTTATGGCATTTTTCAAATTATACCCACCATGGTCACTACCTAAAGCAATCTTCATAAAATTCCCCCCAATTCTTTATAGCCGTTCTGATTTTATGTCACAATGCATATATTGTCAAGTCTTTTACATAGATTCTTATTTATTAATTTTTTCCTATGATCTTTTCAACCAATACTTTTAAATTCTCTTCAATTTCTTTAGCACATTTTCTATATACCTCTATAGGTTGTCCATAAGGATCTAATATATCTCCCTCATCTCCTATATATTCTTTTAAGGTATATGTTTTCTCTTTTGCTTTTGGTTCTATATACAATACTTGTTGTTGATGATTTCTTGTCATGGTCAAAATTAAATCTGCTTCTTTGATTAATTCCTTTGTCACAAGGGTTGCTTCATGAGCACTTAAGTCTATTCCTTTTTCATTCATTGCTACAACAGCATTTTTAGAAGCGCTCTGCCCTATCATTGCAGCTGTTCCAGCAGAGATTACTTTTAACCCCTTTGTCTTTTCCCCTAACTCTTCTAGGATATTTTTAAATATTACTTCTGCCATACTGCTTCTACAGGTATTTCCAGTACATACAAACAAAATCGTCTTCACAGATTTACCTCCCAATCTTGATCACATGATGTCCTGCAGCCTTAATCATTCTATTCATCACTGCATGTCCTAAAAGTTTTTGTTCTATACTTTCTGCATAGATGATATCTACTTCTTTCTCATCAAATTGACGAAGGGTTGCAAAAAGACTGTTGGCAATGGTTGCTACATCTTTTCTACTTCCCATGGAAATAACTACACCTTCTTTATATGATTTTTTTGTTTCATCTGTACACATAATCCCCACACGAAGTCCTAACTTTTCCTTTTCTTTTTTTAATTGGTTGATTTCTTCAACAACTTTTTCTACAGCCCCTGCTATAATCACAACTTCTGCTTTGGGAGAATAATGGGTATATTTCATTCCTGGAGATTTTGGAATCAAATCCATGCCTCCCTCTTCGATAGCCTGATCCACTTCAACCTTTTCAAATATCTCTTCTAAATGCTCTTTTGTTACGCCCCCGGGTCTTAAAATCATAGGAATAGAACCTGTTGCATCAACTACGGTAGATTCAAGCCCTACCTCACAGCTTCCCCCACTAATAATCACATCTACTTTTCCTTTTAAGTCATGTATCACATGTTCAGCCTTTGTGGGACTAGGTTTTCCAGATAAATTGGCACTAGGTGCTGCAACTGGCACCCCAGACATTTCTATTAATTTATTAGCAATGGGATGGGAAGGCATTCTAATAGCTACTGTATCTAATCCTGCTGTAATCACATCTGGTATCCTATGAGACCTTTTTAGAATGATTGTTATTGGCCCTGGCCAAAATTTTTCCATTATTTTTTTTGCATTTTCTGGTATTTCCTCTACCAAAGGATCTATCTCTTCTATCTTTGAAATATGTACAATCAAAGGATTATCTGAAGGTCTTCCCTTTGCCTCAAATATTTTTTTCACAGCTTTTTCATCAAGGGCATTTGCTCCTAATCCATACACCGTCTCCGTTGGAAAAGCAACGGTACCACCATTTTTTAAAACTTCTGCTGGAGCTTTAAGTTCATCTTTCTCAATAGATTCTGGATTTATTTCATAGACTTTTGTTTCAATCATTTGTTTCACCTCTTATGTAAACGTAAATTTCTTTCATTTATTATACACCAAAATAGTACATAAATTCTACTTTCTCACAATGCTTTATTTTTTTGATAAATCTTTCAAAATGAATTTGCATAAAAAAAATAGTATGTGTTATAATGTAAATAAGAAGTTTAGTTTTGATATAGACAGTGTGGCTCATTGTGGTATCAAATTATGTACGATTCATAACAAAAAAGAAAACAAGGTATGCTGCTACATACCTTGTTTTCTTTTTTAATTCAGCCAGTTTAGTACTTTGTCTACAATTTCGACAATTGCACCAATAATGGAACAGAACTTTTTTACAGTTTCTAATCCATCATTTTTTTCTTTTGTATGGCTCATTATTGTGGCATCCCCTTTCTTTGGGGATGCATATATTTTATCACAAAATATGTATTCAACTAATAAAGAACCTTATTTAGATTGTTTTAAAATATTCTAGAAATAACAATTCCTACCACAAACCCTAATACAATCCCAAAGCTTGAAATTCTTTTAAATTTCAAGCTAAAGGATTTTGGAATCAACTCTTCACAGGTTATATAAAGCATGGTTCCTCCTGCACAGGATAGGCAAAAGGCGATAAAACCTTCAGAGATTTCCCCCAAAACAGCTCCCATAAAAGCTCCAATCCCCATGGGAATCCCAGCTAGTACTGTATAAAAAAAAGTTTTAGAAGAGGACATTCCTCCTGCCCGCATGGGCGCTGCCATAGATATTCCTTCTGGCATATTATGAAGGGCTATAACTATAGCTATTCCTATCCCTAAATTATCAGCTGCTATAAACCCTGAACCTATAGCAAGTCCTTCTGGAAAATTATGAAGAGCTACTCCTATTCCTAAGAGTATTCCTGTTTTTATAAAATCCTTATTATGTTTTGGTAGTAATCCATCTACAAAAGCTATGACAAATACCCCTACAATAATCCCCAATATGTTTATATACAATTGTACCATACCAAAAGCCTCTGGCAATAAATCAAAGCATACAATCGATAGCATAAGCCCACTGGAAAGTCCCAAAATAAAACTTAAAAATCTATTTCCAGGGTTTCTCATAAAAAAAGTAAGCATTCCCCCAAGACCAGTCCCCACTACCCCTACACATAATCCAATTAGAGCAATGCTCCATATTTTTTCCATCTTCTCCCCTCCATATATCTATATATATTCTCAAAACCCCTTATATATACAAAAGGTCTGTGAATCTTCATTCACAGACCTTTCTCTAAGCCGCATCTTGTATTTTTCCTTCTCCTTTAAAAGACCATTTAAGAAGGGATGGAGTAATCAATGTAGTAGCTACCACCAAAACGATGGCAGATGCAAATTGTTTCTCTCCTATTAAATTCATTTTAAGACCTAAGTTTGCAATAATAATAGATACCTCTGCTCTAGGTACCATTCCAATACCAATCTGCAAGGAATGTTTCCCACTAAAGCCAGTCATCTTTGCTCCCCATCCACAACCAACAATTTTTCCAATAATTCCTAATCCTAATAATAACATACTATACCCTAATCCAACGCCAATCGTACTTAATTCTACACCTAATCCAATGGCTACAAAGAAAATAGGTGTAAAAATCGTATCAGAAATCAACCCAATATCATGAGATATTTTATGTCGATAAGGTGTCATAGAAAAAATAACTCCAGCAAAATAAGCTCCTGTAACAGCTGCAACACCAAGTTCTTCTGATATAAAAGCTAAAATCAAACAGGATATGATTGCATAAGGAACAATCTTTCTCCTTACATTCACTCGATCAGAAATTTTTGCTAGTATTTGAACCAAAATATACCCAATAATAATAGTAATCACAAAGAAGGAAATGATTTTTAAAATAACAATAAATATATTATTCCCTGTTCCTGGTCTTGCCATTCCTACAACGATTGTCAAAAGAATAATCCCTATAACATCATCAATAATAGCAGCCCCTAAAATCCCGACCCCTTGTCTCGTCTTTAATTGCCCTAATTCTTTAAGGGTTTGTACAGATATACTCACACTTGTTGCAATAGAAATAAGCCCTACAATCACACTACTAACCCAATCACCACTAAGTATATATGCTGCCCCACTTACTAATAACAAAGGAACAACTACACCTGCTACTGCAATAGTAGCAGAAGATTTTCCTGATGCCCTCAATTCATTCACATCTGTTTCAAGTCCTGCAATAAACATCAAAAATACCACACCAATTTCAGATAAATGGTGAATCAACTCTGTTTTTTCCAAAATTCCCATTCCCAGAAGCATACCCACTAGAATTTGCCCAAGAACTGCAGGCTGTTTTAATTTTTTACTAATAATTCCACCGATGTTTGCTCCTAATAAAAGAATTCCAATGTGCAATAAAAAAGTTACTTTTGCTTCCAAAACCATCACACTTCTTTCTTCCAGAATATGCAATACATGGTTTTCCAGAAAATACAGTATTCACCTTACTTTCTGAAAATACATATTATAGTTTATCACTCAGTCTGTTTTTTTGCAAGAAACATAATTTTGAGTGATAGGTAATTTATGGAATCCATAAAAGCTGAGAGACTATTTGCCCCCCAGCATGAAATTATACTACCTGTTTTAATTTTTCTGCTTGATCTGTTGTAATCAATGCATCTAATATTTCATCAATATCTCCATCTAATAAATAATCTAACTTATACAAAGTCAAATTGATTCTATGGTCTGTCACACGTCCTTGTGGGAAATTGTAAGTTCTAATTCTTTCACTTCTATCTCCACTACCTACTTGACTCTTTCTTTCTTGAGCAATTTCTGCATTTTGTTCTGCCTGCATTTTGTCATATAATCTAGCCTTTAATATTTTAAATGCCTTATCCTTATTTTTAAGCTGTGATTTTTCGTCCTGACAAGAAACAACAATTCCTGTAGGCATATGGGTAACACGCACAGCAGAGTCTGTTGTATTAACACTCTGTCCTCCATTTCCTGAAGAACGGAAAACATCTACACGGACATCATTTGGGTTAATATCAATCTCAACATCATCTACTTCTGGAAGAACTGCCACAGTTGCAGCAGATGTATGAATCCTTCCACTAGATTCAGTAGCAGGGATTCTTTGTACTCTGTGTACACCACTCTCATACTTCAGTCTTGAATAAGCACCCTTTCCCTTGATCATGAATACAACTTCTTTTATGCCCCCTACACCCGTTTCATTAAGACTCATCATTTCAACCTTCCAGCGATTTCTTTCTGCATATCTTGTATACATTCTCAAAAGATCTCCTGCAAATAGTCCCGCTTCATCTCCACCAGCACCTGCTCTGATTTCTACAATAACATTCTTTTCATCATTCGGGTCCTTTGGTACTAAAAGAAGCTTTAGCTCATCTTCTATAGGACCAATTTTATCTTCTAGATCACTTAATTCCATCTTTGCCATTTCTCTAAATTCTTCGTCATCACTTTCTTGTAAAATAGACTTAGCTTCTTCTATTCCTTCTTTTGTTTGTTTATATTCTTTATACTTATTTACGATAGGTTCTACTTCTGCAAGTTCTTTAATGTATTTTTGCCATTCTGACTGGTTATTAATAATTTCCGGATCTGAAACTTTTTGGCTCAAATCCATATACTTATCTTCTATAAAATCTAATTTATCAAACATGAATTTCACCTCACACATTTTATATTAACAGTTTATTATATCATTTTTATCCTATTTTCACAATGTAGCCTCAACAACCCGCTCAATACCGGCTAAATCTTTTATTTTCTTTATCTCAGAATAATGTCCTTCATTTTCCATCATCTCTTTTACCACATCTGCTTGGTCATGACCTACTTCTAGTGCAACGAGTCCCCCTTTTTTTACAAATAGAGGTGCCTTCTCAACAATTCTTCTATAAAAATCAAGACCATCAAATCCTCCATCTAAGG
Source organism: Crassaminicella profunda (assembly GCF_019884785.1). GTDB lineage: Bacteria > Bacillota > Clostridia > Peptostreptococcales > Thermotaleaceae > Crassaminicella > Crassaminicella profunda. The sequence continues at coordinate 55,538 of NZ_CP082326.1, read as the reverse complement.
CAAGCTTTGGCTCAAATTTTTTTACTTCTATTTGAAGGTTTTCAATTTCTTCCTTTGGAATATATGGAGGATTAGAAACAAGAACATCTACCTTTTCCTCTAGTTTATCCTTTAATGGAGTAAATAAATCCCCCTCTAAAAAATTAGTATTTTCTGTTACTTCATTGAGTCTTGCATTTTTCTTTCCTATTTCAAGAGCATGTCTTGAAAGATCTACTGAATAAACAAAAGCATTTTTGATATATTTTGCAAGACTTACCGTAATGGCCCCACTTCCTGTTCCCAAATCAACAATAGTCATATGATCATTGTTCCTTGTCTTTGCCCACTTTATAACATTTTCTACTAAAATTTCTGTATCCGGCCTTGGAATAAGCACTCCTTCTTCTACATAAAAGTTAAGACTCATAAATTCCTGTTTTTTTACAATATAGGCCACAGGCATTCCTTCAATTCTTCTTTCAATTAATTCATTAAATGCATCCACATCTTCATCTTTCAAATCTTCATTTCGATGGGTGTATAAAAATAATCGATCTTTTTTTAATACATGACATAAAAGAACCTCTGCATCTAACAGAGGTGTACATGCGTTTGTCTTTTCAATTCTATCTACTGCTGTCTTTAAAGCATCCTGTATCTTTACTGCCAAAGGTCTGCCTCCTTGTCATCTGTCAAAACGTTTTTCATTGCTTCTATAGCTACTTCTAATTGACTATCATCTGGCTCTCTTGTTGTAAGCTTTTGAAAGAGAAGGCCTGGATAACTAATATATCTTACCATTTTAGACTGACTTTTTCCTGCCCATTTAATGATTTCATAAGAAATCCCTGCAACAATTGGCATAAGAAGAAGTCTGGATAAAACTCTCATCACTGGATTTGGCCAACCTACCATTGAAAACAACAATAGACTCACAACCATTACAAAAACCAAAAAACTTGTCCCACATCTTGGATGAAGGGTTGGAAATTGTCTTGCATTTTCTACTGTTAAGGGAAGATTACTCTCATAACAATGAATAGTCTTGTGTTCTGCTCCATGATATTGAAATACTCTTTTTATATCCTTCATTCTAGATATTAAACTAACATATCCTATAAACAATAGAATTCTAAATACACCTTCTATTAAATTCAGCATCCAGGGACTACTTATTTTTTCCTTTAAAAAATTCATAGCTACTGTTGGCGATATAATAAAAAGAAGAATCCCAAAAGCTAATGCTGTAAATACTGAAAAATAAATAAGTATGTCCCCAGCCTTATCTCCAAAGGTATTTTCTACCCAAATTTCGAATTTTCCTTTTTCTTCTGTTCCATCTTCTTCCTCGAAAAACTCAGCAGAATAAGTAAGAGACTTCACACCTAATACCATAGCATCTAATAAGGCAATAACCCCTCTGATAATAGGTACCTTTGTTAAAGCACTTTTTGCCATGCCTTTTACTTCTTCTTTTTTTACCACAATCTCTTGGTCTTGCTTTCTAACAGCAATAGCAATATCCTTAGGGCCTCTCATCATAACCCCTTCTATTACTGCCTGCCCACCAATACTTGTAGGTCTCGCCTGCTTTCTAAATATTTTTTCAAAATCCAAGTTGATCTTCCTTTCGGTATTTGCATTTTCAACATATACAACAAAGGTTAGAGACATACCATCCCTAACCTATAATAATCAATTCTTCTTATTTTTTTATTTCATGCCATATTTTTGCTTGAATTTTTCAACACGTCCACCTTGGCCAACAAATTTTTGCTTACCAGTGTAGAATGGATGACATTCTGAACAAACTTCAACTTTGATTTCGTCTTTTACAGAACCTGTTTCAAATGTATTTCCACAAGCACATTTTACAACTACTTTTTTGTAATCTGGATGGATTCCTTGTTTCATGCTATTCACCTCTTTCTATCATCATTCACTATATATCAAAAAAATCTTATCTTAATTTTCAACTATTATAGTATAGCATATGGACATTCTTAGTTCAAGAACTTTTTTTGTTTAAATTTTATTTCTCATTTTCTCTACAAATTCAAAATTTGTCTTACTTGCTGTTAGCTTTCCTATAATCTTTTCTGTTACTTCTTGTGTTGGATTATTAGACATGGCACGTCTTATATTCCATATAACTTCTAATTCCTTTTGACCTAATAATAATTCTTCCCTTCTTGTTCCTGATTTATTTAAATTAATAGCAGGGAATATTCTCTTCTCTGAAAGCTTACGATCTAAATGCAGCTCCATATTTCCTGTACCTTTAAATTCTTCAAAGATTACATCATCCATACGACTTCCTGTATCTACTAAAGCAGTAGCTAAGATTGTAAGACTTCCACCTTCTTCAATATTTCTTGCTGCCCCAAAGAATCTCTTTGGTTTATGCAAAGCTCCTGGATCAAGTCCTCCTGAAAGAGTTCTTCCTGTAGAAGGAATGGTTAAGTTGTAAGCCCTAGCCAGCCTTGTAATACTATCTAATAATATAACCACATCTTTTCCATGCTCTACAAGTCTTTTAGCTCTATTTAAAACCATTTCTGCTACTTTCGTATGATGACTTGGAAGTTCATCAAAGGTAGAGTAAATCACATCTCCTCGAATAGACCTTTGCATATCTGTAACTTCCTCAGGTCGTTCATCGATTAATAAAACAATAATTTCAATATCTTCATGCTTTTTGGCAATACTATTTGCAATCTTTTTAAGGAGTATGGTTTTTCCAGCCTTTGGGGGTGCAACAATAAGACCTCTTTGTCCTTTTCCTATAGGAGCAATCAGGTCAATAAGTCTTGTAGAAAGGTCTGTAGGATTATATTCAAGTGTAATTCTTTTATTGGGATAAATAGGTGTGAGATTATCAAAGTTTGGTCTCTTTGCAGCAATTTCAGGATTGTCATTGTTGACTTTCTGTACATATAGAAGAGCTCTAAATTTTTCACCACTTTTGGGAGGTCTTGTAATCCCTAAAATTTTATCTCCTGTCTTTAAATTAAATCTTCTGATTTGAGATGGGGATACGTACACATCTTCTTCACTGGTAAGAAAATTGTAAAATCTTAAAAATCCAAATCCGCCAGTTCCTTCCGTTAGTTCTAAAACACCTTCTACCGTGTCAACTTCTCTACTATTATCGATTTCATTATTGATTTTTTCTGGAAGTCTCTGTCGATCCATAGGGATTTTTTTATTTTCTACCACTTTTTCTGGGGGTTCATCTTTTTTCCCCTCATGACATTTTTTAATCATTTCCACAAGCTCATGCTTTTTATACTTACTAATATTTTTTATATGAAGCTCCTTGGCCATCTGCCGTAGCTCATCTAGCTTCTTTTTTTCTATTTCCTGTAAATCCAAATCAACACCTCCGTTAATATTTAAACAAGGTTCACACATTTTTCTTCGCTCTATTTATATTATAACACTGGAAAATGGGGTATAAAAGTGGCAATTCTCCTTTACTGTCAAAGTAAAAGGTTCCTTGCCACATTTTAGATAAGTTTTAGAAGTTCCTATTAATGGTTACCATTTTATAGGGTGGGATTTTACTTGTCAAGGCTTAACAATCAATCATTTATTTTGCATATTCAGGTTTTTGATCTAATTTATGAATCGTCTCTATAAATCGGATGGTTCCTGTTTCTGCTCTCATAACAACAGAATGCGTTCTTGCCATATTGTTTTCAGCATAGGTAACACCTTTTAGCAAGTCTCCGTCAGATATACCAGTAGAAGCAAAATATACTTCATTTCCCTTTACCAAATCCTCTAGCTGTAATACTTTTTCACAATCTACGCCCATCTTTTTGCATCTTTCTCTTTCTTCTTCCTCGTAAGGAACTAATTTCCCTTGGAATTCTCCACCTAAACATTTTATTGCAGCTGCAGCGATAACACCTTCTGGTGCTCCACCGATTCCAAGCATAATATCTACCCCTCTATCTTCAAAGCAAGTAGCAATAGCAGCAGCCACATCTCCTTCTTGAAATAACTTAATTCTTGCACCTAGTTCTCTACATTCCTTAATAATACCTTCATGTCTTTCTCGATCCAACATAGTAACCGTAAGGTCTGTAATATTTTTATTCAATGCTTTTGCAACATTTAACAAATTCTCTTTTACAGGTGCATTTAAATTAATTACACCTTTTGCTTTAGGTCCTACTGCTATTTTATCCATATACATATCAGGCGCATTTAATAAATGTCCCTTTGGTGCTACAGCAACAACGGCTACAGCATTTGGAAGTCCCTTTGCAACACAATTTGTTCCATCTACAGGGTCTACGGCTATATCTACCTGGATGCATCCATCTTCTGCTTTTCCGATCTGCTCTCCAATATAAAGCATTGGAGCTTCATCCATTTCTCCTTCACCGATTACCACAACGCCGTCTATGTTTAAAGTATCAAGCATATTTCTCATACCATCAACAGCTGCCTGATCAGCGATATTTTTATCGCCTCTACCCATGTATTTTGCCGCTCCTAATGCAGCAGCCTCCGTAACTCTCGCTAAATTTATGGCTAAATTTCTATCCATTATTAAATCCCCCTTATTTATGTTTAGCTAATGTCTCTATCAATGCATCATTCTTATCTAGTTTATGAATAGCATCAACAAATCTAATCGTTCCTGTTTTAGAACGCATAACAACTGATTGAGTCTTTGCTCTATTATTTTCTAAATAAGTTACCCCTTTTAATAGCTCTCCATCAGTAGCACCCGTAGCTACAAACAATACATCATCTGTATTTACTAAATCATCTAAAGTCAATAATTTTTCTCTTTTTTCTTCTGTCCATCCTAATTCTTCACATCGCATTGCATCTTCCTCATAAAGGGGAATGATCTTTCCTTGCATTTCTCCTCCCATACATTTAATGGCAGCAGCTGCAATCACACCTTCTGGTGCTCCACCAATTCCCATAAATATATCTATTCCTGTATCTTCAAAACACGTAGCAATAGCTGTAGCCACATCTCCATCACTAAATAGTTTAATACGACAACCTACTTTTCTAGCTTCCTTAATGATGTCTTCATGTCTTTCTCTATCTTGAATAATCAAAGTTAGATCATTGATATCTTTATTAAGGGCCTTTGCAACTGCCTTTAAATTTTGTTCAACAGAAGCTTCTAAATCAATACACCCCTTTGCCTTTGGTCCTACAGCAATTTTTCTCATATATGTATCAGGTGCATTTAACAATGTTCCTTTAGGTGCCATGGCTAAAACAGCAATAGCATTTGGAAGCCCTTTTGCAATCAAATTTGTTCCTTCAAGGGGATCTACTGCAATGTCTACTTCCATATCATTCTCTCTGCATGTCCCTACCTTTTCTCCAATATAAAGCATAGGTGCTTCATCAAGCTCTCCTTCTCCAATAACAACCGTTCCTTTTATTGCTACATCTGAAAAAGCCTTTCTCATGCCATCTACTGCTGCTTGATCTGCAATATCCTTTTCTCCTCTGCCCATATATCTTCCACACGCAAGTGCAGCTGTTTCTGTCACTCTTACAAGTTCTAAAGCTAAATTTCTATCCATCTTCCTACCTCCAGTAAAAATATATCTGTTACAATCCACAAATACTTATAGTATATCTTAAATGCTGCCATAGATAAACAACTTAAAAAAGAAATTTTATTTAACGATAACTTCTAACTCCTATATAGATAAACATAACCGAAAATTAATTTATAACTAAGAAATCTATAAAAGTTGTATATCTATATCCAGCATTTATAGTAATCCTACATGAAATAGTTATTTATAATCAGCTTAAATAACCATTCCATGCAAAACTATTATAACATACTGGTATGATTATAACATACTTTTTCCCCTATCGATTGTTCCAATCTGCTTTAAATCTCTCTATTCCTTTATCTGTTAGTGGATGATTTAGCATATTCTTAAATACTTTATAAGGAATCGTCCCAATATGTGCTCCGTTTTGTGCTGATTCCATCACATGGGCTGTATGGCGAATACTAGCTGCAATAATTTCTGTATTGATCCCATGAAGTTCAAAAATATTTACAATATCACTGATTAAATCCATCCCAGGATTTCCGATATCGTCCATTCTTCCTACAAAAGGACTCACAAAGCTTGCTCCCGCTCGGGCTGCTAAAAGTGCTTGATTTGCAGAAAATACCAAAGTCACATTGGTTTTAATATTTTTCTCTGATAACCCTTTTACTGCCTTTAGTCCTTCTGACGTCATAGGAATTTTGATCACAATGTTTTTATGTAACTTTGCTAAAGCTTCTCCTTCTTTCATCATTTCAGGAGCTGTCTCTCCCATCACTTCTGCACTGATAGGACCATCCACTAACATTACGATTTCTTTTAGGACGGCTTCAAAATCACGTCCTTCCTTTGCAATCAAGCTTGGATTGGTTGTCACCCCTGATAATACTCCCCATTGGCTTATTTCTCTTATTTCTTCCACATTTGCAGTATCGATGAATAATTTCATTTTTGTTCCTCCTCTATTTTTGGTAATCTAATAAATGCTTATATTCTTATTGTAATATTGTAACATTTATATTTTAATAAAATATAATCTTTACCCCTTAAGATTTTACTATATTATATCATCTTTAATTTTATAAAATGAAAATTTTGATTCTTTGTATCTATCTATATTATATACAAAAGTTTTTTATGTTAAAAGCAAAAAGAACCTCTATTGAGGTTCTTTTATCCACTTATTTATTTAATGGTTTTAATCCTAAGATTTCTCTTGCTTCAGCAGGAGTTGCGATTTCTCTTCCTACCTCTTTTGCAATACGAACAACTTTTTCAACAAATTGTCCATTGCTATCTGCTGGAACACCTTTTTTGATGTAAACATTATCTTCGAAACCTACTCTTACATGTCCACCCATAGCAATAGCTATAGCTGCCATTTGGAATTGGCTTCTACCAATACCTGCTACTGTCCATGTAGAACCAGCTGGAATACTATCTACCATGAATGCTAAGTCTCTAGCTGTAGCAGTCATTTGAACACCTAATACAAAATCAAAGTGCATTGGTGCTTTGATGTATCCTTTTTTGTGCATTTTGATGGCAATATCAACCATACCTTTGTCAAATACTTCGATTTCAGGTTTTACATTTCTTTCAATCATGATTTTACCAAAGTTTTTGATTGTATTATCTGTATTTACAAATACTTCATCTCCACCAAAATTACAAGTACCACAGTCAAGAGTTGCCATTTCTGGATGTTTAAGTCCTAATTCTGGCTCTTCAACTTCTGTAGATTGAAGTCTTTCTAAATCTGTCATACCTACTGCTCCACCTGTTGAAGGTTGGATGATTGCATCTGGACAAAGCTTTCTTATTGCATCAATGCATGCTTTAAATCTAGCTTTATCTTGAGTTGGTGTACCATCATCTTCACGTACATGAAGGTGAATAATACTAGCTCCTGCTTTGTAAGCAGATTCTGCTTCTCTAGCAATTTCTTCTACAGTATATGGAACATTTGGATTATGTTCTTTTGTAACTTCCGCTCCGCATATAGCAGCTGTTATAATTAATTTTTCCATTCTTGTGCTCCCCCTTAACTTTTCATTTAAAAAATAATATTTTCTTTAATTATTTTCTTTGGCAGTCTTTTGGTGTCACACAAGTTCCGATTGCTGTACAAACAACGATTGGCTCTTCTAATACGTCAGCAGCTGATGCACTAATGTCTTTTCTTGAAACAACAACTTTTCTTGCTTCAAACTTCATTTTTCTTGAACTGTTTCCTTCTTTGATGATTTCTCCAACTACTTCAATGTAGTCTCCTGCATAAACTGGTGCTAAGAATTTGATTTCTTCGTATCCAGCAAAAAGACCTTCGTCTCCATCACGCATAATTAGTAATTCTGTAGCAAGGTCTCCAAATAAATGTACCATATGTGCTCCATCAACTAATTCTCCACCGTAATGTGCATCCTTTGCACTCATTCTTAATCTTAACATAGTTTTAATTGTTTCCATTTTTATTCCTCCTAATATCTTTTGTTTTTTTATAAAGATATTGAAAGTCATAAAAGATAAATCATGCCCATATCATTATAACACTAAATTGCTTTTTTTGACAATGTATAATAGTATTATTCATATAAATCTTTTATATAAAATAATAAAGGGCTATCTTATTAATTTAAGATAACCCCTTTTAATACTGCATATTTAATTATATATTACTAATTAGCTTTCCAATCCTCATCGTTAACAGTTAATTTATCTTCTTCCCAAATACCACTTGTTACTTTTCCATTAACATCTGTAAGCTTACCTCGTCCATCTTTCAACCCTTTTTTCCATTTACCTTCAAATTTCTCTCCATTAGCTAAAGTCAATGTTCCTTTTCCATCAAGTTGATCCTCTTTCCACTCACCAACATACTGATCTCCATTTGCCCATGTCATTGTTCCTTGATTACTTCTTAAATCATCTTTCCAAGTACCAACATACTTATCTCCATTCGCCCATGTTTTTGTACCTTCTCCATTGGCCTTATCATTGTCCCAAGAACCAACATATTTGTCTCCATTGTCCCATGCTTTTGTTCCTTGACCACTTCTTAAATCATCTTTCCAAACACCAACATACTCATCGCCATTATCCCACGTAAATGTACCTTTACCATTTCTTTTATTATCTACAAATTCTCCTTGATATTTATCTCCATTTACATATTCAAGAGTACCTTTCCCAACAAATTTATTATTTCTGAATTCTCCTTCATATTTTACCACTCTCATAGAATTTGCCCCTGAAAATTCCATAATCCCGTTACCATGTGCTCTTTGTTCTTCCATTTCTCCAGTATAAAAGCCATTGCCACCAGCTATACATATAGAATAATCTTTAACATGTTCTTTGTCACTATTTTTATCAATCTTTACCGTTTTGGTTTGACTATCCCATCCAACTGTTGCTCCTAAGCTTTCAGCAATAAATCTAACAGGTACAAAAGTTCTTCCTTGAATAATCGTTGCAGGTACATCTAACTTAACTTGTTTTGAATTTACAGTGGCCCAGTTTTTTCCTATAGGAAGTTTTATTATTGTACTTGCTGTTTTTCCAATAGCAACTTTATCGGTTGCATCCCAGTCAATATCCGCGCCTAAAGCTTCAAAAATCCCTCTGAATGGTACTAATGTTCTTCCTTCAACCGTTTGAGGATCTACATCAAACTTCAATGTTTCATCATTTACAACAACTTTAATGGGTGTCTCAGACGCATAGGTTGGTATACCCATCATTACAATTAAAATACAAACAACACATAACAATACCCTGTTTTTCATTTTTCATCTCCCTTTCACAATCATTTAATATATGTTCTTTGTGTTATTTTACCATATTTTTTATATTTTATGAATATTTCGTTTTAATTATTGTCCATAAAAATCATTCACACTACTCTTAACCCCTTTTTCTATTTAGATAGTATTTAATAAAACCATACATATATTACTTCATCAGTGTCTTCTTTGCTTAAATTCACCTTTTAAGCATCTTTTTTTAATATTAATAAAACCCAACTAACGTTTTAATTTTAGTTGAGTTTTATATGTTTATTTTTAATACAATTTATTATAGTTACTTATATAAATGCAGATACCACCCAAGGCTTATTATATTGTACAGCCAGCATATTATAGCTCATAGTTCTTTCTCTTAATTGTTTTTTAGAAACCTCTAATTGAAGATTTGCACTTTTCAGCTGTATTGGTGCAATATTTCCTATTTCTAATTGTAGCTTTGCTGTCTCTAAATCGTCTTTTGCTTTTTCATATGCAATTAAATCTTTTTCGTACTGATCTTCTAGTTGCTTTAATGAATTATAGCTAGCTCTTAAATTCTTTTCATATGCTTCTTTTTTGCTATTGATATTCATCGTTGCTGCTTTTGCATCTATTTTTTTCGCTTCATAAGGTATATTACCAGCATTAAAAGTATAAAATTTCACACCTAAGTCAGCTAATTCTTTATCCTTTTCTACTCCCCATATTTCAGGACTTTCATTCATCACTCCTAAAATATGAGAATCTACATCTTCATCCTTAATCTTTTCAAAAGAAATTTCATCCTTTAATGTATATCTCTCCTTTAAATCAAATCCTACTACATGATTTAATGTTTCATAGCTTTTTTCTAATTCTTTTACTGATAAATCATATGCTTTTTTAGCATCCTCACAATCTCTTTTAGCTTGTTTGTTTTGTAGTTCGCTGACAACTCCAAGTTCATATTTTAACTGTGATTGCTCTTTATTTTCATTTTTTATTTCTAATTGTAGCTTTGCCACTTTTTTATTATCTTCTTTTTTGAGAACATCATAATAACCATTCTTTACTTGATAGGCGATTGTCTCTCTTAATGTCTTTACATTTTTCTTTGCCTTTTCAAAACCTATTTCAGAACTTTTATATGCTGTATATATACCATCTGCCTTTGCATCAGCAGCACCATTTCTAGTTCCTGCTGGTGTATAATCTATAGCATCATTCGCATCATCTTTTACATAATCTGCACGTGTAACCATCAATTCTGCTTTTTGTAAATCATCGCTATTTTTTAATGCTTTAGTTAATAACGATTCATAAGTATAATCACCTGAAGCAACTTCTTCTTTTGATTGTTTTTTTACAGAAATTTTAATAGTTTTTGTAACGCTATTCCATTTAGCCTTTATATCTGAAATCTTTTCAATAACATGATATGGTACCATCATAGTACCGTCTTTTACTTCTGGCACTACACCTAAATCAAATTTAGCACCATCTACTATTAGATTTGAATCTTTTGTAGTTAATTGAATAATACGATTATCCTTAAAAATCGTTACCGTATCATTTTTATCATTCCATTCCATATCATTACTATTAATACCTGTAATCTCTGCTATAAAATCTAATGGTATAAGTGGTGCCTCTCCTTTTATGTAGGATGCTACTTTTAAAGTTTTTACATTATTATCTACTTTATAATTTGCTTCTCCAATAGTTAATTGAATCTCAGCTGTTTGACTTTGTGAAATCTCCACCGGAAGGTTAATCATTTCCTGTGCTGCTACTGTATTCCATGATAAAGCTACCGTTATTGAAATAACACAAGCCATTTTTCTTACTCTTTTATTCATGTACAACTTCCTCTCTATATATTCGTATGAAAATTATATCTTCTTTTATTCATTATAGCACTCATATTTTATAGGTTCAACGAGTATCCAAATTCTTAAGAATTTGTTAATATTTGATTGTTTGAAAATATAAACTACAACTCTTTCATTATATTATAATTGTTAATTATGATGAAATGGTGATAAAAACAAAAATAATCTATACATAAATAAAAAAGATAAAAGAAGATTTTCTCCCTTTATCTTTTTTGCATTCTTTAATTTTCCTTCTCTTCTTTTGACACAGATTTGATCCAAGGTTTATTATACATCATAGCCCATTTGTTATAATACATTATGGTTTCACGTAATTGCTTTTTACTATTTTCTAGCTGAAGAACTGCTTTTTTCTCTGTAATTGGCAGTTCATTACCAACTGCTACGTTTACCTTTGCCATCTTTAAATCATCTTTTGCCTTCTCATATGTAATCTTATACTTTTCATACTGATCCTTCAGTTGATTTAATGAAGTATATAATTCTCTTAAACCTTGTTCATACTGCTGTTTTACCTTTCCTAATTCTACCGTTGCCATTTTTGCATCAATTTCTTTTGCTTCATAAGGATCCATATCAAAGCTCCATTTATAGTCTACTGGCAAGTTAAATACATAAAGATCAACATTTAAATCCTTTAAATCAACAATTTCATTTAACGCCCATATTTCTGGACTCTTGTCTATTACTCTTGCAATATGATAATCTACATCTTCTTCAACATTAGCATCAAAGATTACTTCATCTTTTAGAGTGTATCTCTCTTTTGTATCTAATCTTACTAAATCATTTAACTTTTCATAAGCCTTATCTAGTTCTTTCACTGCTAAATCATATTGTTTTTTTGCTTCTTCATAATCTCTTTTTGCTTGATTATTTTCAATATCACTGGCAAAGCCTTCCCTATGGCTTAAGTCTATAAGATGTGCTTTTTCTTGTGTTAAATCCATTGCTAGCTTTGCTAGTTTTTTATTATCTTCATCTTTTAACACTTCATAGTAAGCATTTTTTACATCATAAGCAATCTTATCTTTAATCATATCCACTTTCTTCTTTGCCAGTTCATATTCAAAGTTATCCTTTTCATATTTCAAATATGCAACATTCCCTTTAAGGTATCTTACATCACTTCCATATCTTGTTGGTATATATTCTGTATCATCCTTGGCATCATCTTTTATGCTATCAGTACGCTCTACATTCATCTCTGCAGATTTTAAATCTTTGCTACTGTCCAACGCTTTTTTGAGCATCATTTCATAAGTATAGTCCCATGTATTCGAATTTTCTTCTGGTTTCATCTTTTTTTTCACAGGAATCGTAATTTTATTTGTAATACTATTAAAGCTTACTTTTTTATCGAAAACTTTTTCTATAAAATCTATTGGAATCATCGTGTTTCCGTCTTTTATTTCTAAAGCTGTATCCATAAGCATCTTATTTCCATCAATGATTAAAGTATTTTTCCCTATTGTCATTTGGATAATCTGATTATCTTTAAAAATTGTAACCGTTTTTGTTTCAGGTTTCCAATCAATACGATCTTTACTAATGCCCATCATCTCTATAATTAAATCTAATGGAAGCATAGGACTTTTATCTTTTATGTAAGAAGGTACAGGTATTGATTTTACAATATTACCAACTTTATAATTTCCATCTCCAATAACAAATTGTACATCTTCTGTTAACGAATGCTTCATTTCAACAGGAAGTTTGATAGTTTCCATTGCCATTACAGTATTGCATGAAAGCATTGCAGCCATAGCTAATGTGCAAGCTATTTTTTTTGATATTTTGTACATGTTTATTACTTCCTTTCTGTATGCTACAAATATATTCTGCTTTTTACTCTAATATCATATCCACTAAATCAATAAAAGGTTCATGCTTATTACCTTTTGGCCTTTCAAATTCAATTTCTAATTTCTTCCCATTTGTAACATCTATATCTATATGCTGAGGGTATTTGCTTTTTTTAAGTTCTATCTCCTGCTTTATATCTCCATCTACAATGATTTTCATCATATAGTTTTCATTTATTTCTTTATTTAAATTATAATCAAATCCTATCAGCCCTGTTAATTTCTTATATTTCCCATCTATGTTATATACTAATCTTGACCAGTTATCATATGCTTTGATACACATCCCATTATTGAACTTCTCTATTTTTTCCGTAATAGGGTCTACCATTACTGACATGATAAAATCCTTTGTATAATCAAATCTAGCATCTTTATCCATATTTAATGATTCACTTGTGCTATTATTGATCCTGTAAAGATGGATATTATTATAAAAGTCAATTTTTCTATCTGTTAAGCACTTCCCCTTCTCAAAAGATACAATTTGAGTCTGAGGGACTTCTCCAATATGTACTATACCGCTTCTTCCATCCCAAATAACTTTTTCTCCTAAATTTTCACCGACATAATTACAATTTGTAGAACTATTTTTTATCAACGTATCTGCATTAGCAAAAGAAAAGGAAAGTAATAATCCTAATACTAAACCTATCATTATTTTTTTCATAGAAAACACATCCTTTCATAAAATTTCACACACCATTTTAGATACTCTTTTTAATAATATATTATAGCTAAATTTTTATAGTACTTCAAAGGGCTATTCTATTATCATTATTATTTGACACTACAATCTTGAATTAACAAAGCACGATGTAATTGTTTTTATCTTTACATCGTGCTGTTTAGTTTAATCTATCTGAATAATCTTATTGGCAACAAAAATGTCCTCATTGTAATTTCCAGATATAAAAACTCTATCATTTTTTCTTAGATGTCCAAATGCAATTTTCTCCTGGGAAGTAGAATAAACTTTTGTATTCGATCCCTTGGCAACAGTTCTAGTAACATATTCCTCTTTATCTTTATCATAATATTTAACAACAAAGTAATCAATATCAGAATATATTTTTGTAATTTCACCACTAATGGTATTCATATCTGCATATCCTTCTGCTACAATATCTTTTACTACATTATCTTTGATTTTTAATTCTACTTGATAATTGATTTTTAAATCACTAAGCTTTTTATCTCCATCATCATTAATTTCTATATCAACATCGTCGTCTACATCATAAGTATGCGTCTTTTTATCTTCTGTCTCAATAGTTATTTGAGTTGGATCTCCTATAATAATTTGCTTAATAGCTCCTTCATCCTTTGTTTTTTCTTCTCTACTAGCTGCTACAATATTCACTATCTTATCATACTCCACCGTTATCGTAGCTAGATCTCCTTTTCTTAAATCATCTAACCCGCTTCTATGTCGATCTCTATATATTTTTACATCTTCATCAATTTCAAATTCTAATACTTCATTATTATTTGTTGCAATTTTTAATATTGGATGTTCTCTAAAAATAACAGAAGATTCTAGTATTCCATCATATACTTTTTCTTCTCCTAGTAAATAAACCTTTATCGCCCTATTACCAATGAATTTTACTTGAACCTCTTCTCCTTCTGTAAGCCTTTTTGCCGTAACACTTTTTTTATTATATTCTATTTCTGTATTATCATAAATTTTTAAATCTTTTTTTAGAATTAAATTATCCTTATTGCGAATAGTCATAAGATAATAATCATCATAGTCTGTAATACTCATAATTTTCCCTATCCACGTTGTAGTAGAAGTACTTATTTCTATCCATGCAAGTTCATTTTTATCATTAAAATGTAATTTTACCCCATCACCTTTTTGTAAATCGTCAACGTCTTTTGATTTGCCATTTTCTCTGATATTTACACCATTTAAATTATATACCTGTGTAGCACCATTTCCATCCTTTACTACTATCATATTCGTCTTTTCTGAAATATAATCTATGATTCTTTCATCACTATTTACTGAATCTGTTCCACCAGATGATGTATTCGTTTTATTCACTTCTACTCCTTGTACTTCTCCTTTGCTATTAAACGTTAATTTTACATAGTCTCCTTTATTTAAAGCACTCATTTCTATATACTGTCCATTTTTCTTAATATATACAGATTTTAGCGTATATGCTTTTGTATCTCCTTTTGTATCTTTAATCACAATCATTTTTGTATCTGTAGACACATAATCTATGGTTCCTTCTAAAGTAGTAGATACTATAGGATTAGATGGAATTACAGTAGATGATTGTTTTATTAATAAGTCATAAGTATTAGAACACATGGTTGCCATAACAGCTCTATTAATAATACTATTTGGATTAAATTTATTGACTGCATCTCCTTTTACAATCTTGTTTTTTTCTAGTAAATCTACATAAGGAAGTGCTGCTGTTTTTATTGTTTCTGCATCTACAAAGTTCAATACTGGAATTGCCTCAAGCTTCATGTTTAACGCTTTTCCTATGAATACTGATACATCCACCTTTTTAGCATATGTAGCATTACCGTTTTTAACGAATATCTTTAATTCGTCTGGATGCAAAATATTATACTCAAGTCCATAAGCTATTGCCTCGTGGGCCCAAGTTGGAATCTTATTCGCTGTCAATGTTGCATAATATTTATTAGCTAAGCCACTAGTAGGTCTTAGCTTATTTGCTCCCTTTAAAGTATTATAAATCATTTGCATAGCTTCTATATAAGTTACATTCTTATCTGGTTTGAAAGTAACCTTTAATGTTTTATCATCAAAATATCCACTGATGATTTTTTTATCTGCCATCTTTGTTATAAATGGTTTTGCCCAGTGATTACTAGGAACATCTGAAAATGTTACTGCTGCAAAACTGTTAATTGTACTCAATATAATCATTAACGCAACAATTAAACAACTTATTTTCCTATTCATTGTGATTTATTTCCTCCTTTTATCTATAACTTTCATGGATTTTCGCATTCTATTTTTAAGTATTCTATATATTGACTAAAAATCCTTTTATTTTTGATAAATGTAATGAAATAGTAATATAGTCTCAAAAAAAAAAAACAACCAACCTATTTGACTTGGCTGGTCTTTATACACAATACATATTATTTTAATTTAATGTTGAATTTTATATCCGTTTCTTTTCCACTTCCATCATTTTGTAGCATTTTGAGAATAAGTGTAGCATTCTTTGCATCTTTTTTGATTGCAGGTAATTTTATACTTCCTTCTATTTCATCATCTTCCTTAATATCATTGAACCATACTTGGTCAAATGCATGTAGTACTTTATTTACTATATCTTTTTGGTCATATATTGTATTATTAACTATTATTTTTGTTTTTCCTTGTTCTATTACTATATTTTTTTCTCCTATATTCTTTACTTTTAAATATATTCTTGTTTCATTTGCATCTATGGATATATCGTTCACTGTAATCAATACATCATCTACTAGTTTTTTCAATGGCAGTGTTTGATAATCATCATTAGGGACTTGTGCCATCTGCTCTTCATGTTCAGTTTTCTTTTTACTTTGAATTTGTATAGTTTTACTATTTTTATCCCATTCAAGAGTTGCTCCTAAATTCTCTACAATAAACCATGCTGGTAGATATACTTTATTTTCATATAAAAGGACTTTATCAGCTTTAGGCAATTCTTTTTTTTCTCCATTAAATTCAAAGGATATATTTTCTTCAATCCAAACATTAATAGGCCCAGCTGTAGCTGCATAACAAAGAGTTCCCACTCCCAGTATTCCTCCAATGATAACCCCTGCTATAAAATGTTTATATTTATGTAATAAGTTACTCAAATAATCCCTCCTCATAAAATAATTTTTTATTAAATTCATATTTATTATATCATTCATATATAAATCTTTCAATTTTTTTCATAAAGGTGTATAAAAACAAAGAGCCCTTCATATGAAAGGCTCTTTATCTTTTGAATATTATTACTTAATAGTTACTGTTTTTGTAGCTCCGTCCCACTCAACTTGTGCTCCTGTAGCGTTAGCCATAGCTCTTACTGGAAGCATTACTCTTCCATCTTTGTTTACAGCTACAGTATCCATAGGAACTTCTACACCATTTACAGTGTATTTTGCTTCTCCAACTTTTACTTTGATTACTCTATCACCTTTAAATACAGTTGCAGAAGTATCTGCTTGGTTCCACATAATGTTTTGATCTTCTACTCCTAGAGCATTTAATAAAGCTCTTAATGGAAGCATTGTTCTACCATTTGCATCAATATATGGAGCAGCATCAACTGTTACTACCTCTTCTCCAACTTGGATTTCACTGTTTCCAACTTGCATTTTTACTTCTACACCAGATTTAGTGTTTGTATCAGCAGGAGTAATTACTCTTGCAAACACTTCAGATGCACATTTGTTTTTATCAAATCCGTATGGATTATCGTCATCTCCACTATCATTAGCTGCAATTGCATCCCCTTGAATATCTACTTTGAAGTCTCCTTCTGGAAGATATCTCTTAAGGTCTACTGTTCCACCCTTAATAGTGATTTCTGATGCTTCAGAACTTTCACCTTCAATTTTGAAAGATAATTCTCTATCATCAGTTTCAACTGAATCTTTATCGATTTCTAAGTCACCTTTTGTTACTTCTACTGTTGGATCATCATCCCAGTCAAAGTCTTCTGCTAATTCAACTACAACTGTTTTACCATCTTTTAAAGCTTCTGCTTTTGTTTCTGTAAGAACGATTGTTCCTAACTTTTGGTCTTGGTATCCAAGCTTAACATCTACTGGTTCAGTTTTCACTGTAACAGGTGCTAATGCTTTACCTAAAACTACTTCGCCTTCTTTTGGAACTGCTCTACCTGATACTTTTGCAACGATATCTCCTGTTGCATCCGCTTTGATAGAAACTTCAAATGTTAAATCTAATTCAGCTTTTTTATCTCCTGATAACTTAAAGTTATCTCCGCTGAATTCTACAAAGTTAAAGTCTTCATCATCAATATTTTTTAATAAATTATCTCTTAATGTAGATTTAGTGATTCCACTTTTGAATCCTTCAGCTTTGTCTACAGTAATATCGATAATTTTTACCCATTCTGGGAATTCAATTCTTGTTTTTCTTTGAGTTAACCATGCACCTGATGCATTTTCTTCTAATTGTAATGTTACTAACTCATGGTCATCACTGTCATAGTCATTACCAGTAGTAGCATTTTCAGCAGTATACTTATCATTTTTATCTTTAGTAGTGTTTACAAATCTACCAGCGATTAGTTCAACCATATCGTCATCTTTATCTGCTTCGATTTTTAAACCATAATCTTGGTATTCACCAATTACGATTGTTTCCGTAGATACGTTATCACCACTAACTTTTACTTTTACTTCACCAAAATCTGCATCACTTTCAGGAATCACTCTTAATCCTTCGATGTAGATTTTACCTCTTTCTTCGCTAGAATCAAGTTTGTTAGCTGCTACTGTAATATCTAAGTAGTTATCAGCACTTGATCTTACTGTCATCTTTGATGTAAGAGTACCAGTAAATCCACCGCTTAATGTAACTTTTGCATCACTTGGGATTTCCCATTTAAAATCAGAAGGTAATCTTAATTCGATTGTTTGTTCTTCATCATCAGCCATAGCACCAATGCTTGTTTCTTCGATTTTAATTGTTTCGATTACTGCACCTTCATCAATGATATCTGTAGTATCGTTGATTGTTGTGATAGTATCTCCATCTGCAGCATTAGCAATTGTATATTTACCATTGCTTACTCCAGAGCTTTCTCCATCGATTTCAACTTCTACTGCTCCGTTTGTATCAACATCTACGATCATTGGAAGTTTAACAGATAATTTCTTATCATTAAACCCGAATCTGTTGAATGTTACTTCTACTTCTTTATCAGAACGTTTTTTCATTTCGAAGTATGGCCAGTCTGTTCCTTTTGTAACTCCAGAAAGCTCTCTACCATCTCCATCTTGTGCATAAACAACTTGACTTACGCTAGATTCCCAGTCAGCATTGCTAACTGTTAATGTGAATGATCTTCCATCTTTAAATTCATTTGCATTTTCTTCTTCAATTCTTAATTCTGGTGCATCAGATTTTTTAAATACTTTTGTATCTGATACTTTTTGTACAGCTACAACACCATTGCTTGATGCTGCAAAAGCACTCATTGGTACTAATGTTAATACCATTGCTAGTACCAATAATAAAGAAATTCTTTTCTTCATTATAAAGTTCCTCCTTTTAATATTGTTTTTTTGATTTTAAGGATCTTTGACTTTTGTCATTACCCTTTGAAATCACACTATTCACTAATGGGATTTCAAAGGATAACCACCCAGAATACATTACTGATTATACCAATGTTTTCTTATACAGTCAACATATTCTAGTTTTCTGTAATATAAGTGTAACAAATATGTATTTTTCATATATATTTAATTATTTCTTATATAGGAATAATTTACTAACACTTATCCTAAAACCATTATATAAAAAACAAGAAGAAAATACCATTACAGGAATATTACAAAACATTACGAGTATTTTACAAAAAAAAAAAAATAAAACAAGAGCATTTCGACTCTTGTTTTATTTTAAATCATTTGATTATTTAACTGTAACTGTTCTTGTAGCTCCATCCCACTCAACTTCTGCACCTAGTGCTTGTGCGATGAATCTGATTGGTAACATTGTTCTACCATCTTTGATTACTGCTACCGTATCCATTGGTACAACAACACCATTTACAAATAATTTGTTGCTTCCGATTTCTACTTGAGCGATTCTATCACCTTTGAAGATTGTTACTGTTCTTGTAGCTCCATCCCAGATAATGTTTTCACTAGTTACGCCCATAGCTTCTGCTGTAAATCTTAGTGATAACATTGTTCTTCCATCTGCAATGTACGGAGCAACGTCAGCAGTTTTTACTTCTT
This sequence comes from Crassaminicella profunda, assembly GCF_019884785.1. Lineage (GTDB taxonomy): Bacteria > Bacillota > Clostridia > Peptostreptococcales > Thermotaleaceae > Crassaminicella > Crassaminicella profunda. Next base: position 35,490 of record NZ_CP082326.1, on the reverse strand, counting down.
CTCCTACTTTGTATTCAGATTGTCCGATTACGAATTTTACTTCTGCACCAGCTTTAGTGTTATCATCAGCTGGAGTGATTACTCTTGCGAATACATCAGATGCACATTTGTTTTTATCAAAACCATATGCTCCATCATCTGGATCATTGTTTTGTACGATTGCACTACCTTGAACATCTACGTTGAAGTCACCTTCAGGTAAAGTTCTATCTAAGTCAACTGTTCCACCAGTAATAGTGATTTCTGATGCTTCAGAACTTTCACCTTTTATTTTGAAAGTTAAATATCTACCATCTGTATCGATTGAATCTTCATTAATTTCTAAGTCACCTTTTGTTACTTTTACTGTTGGCGCATCATCCCACTCAAAATCTGATGCTAATTCAATTTCAACAACTTTGTTATCTTTTAATGCTTCTGCTTTTGTTTCTGTTAATATGATTGTACCTAATTCTTGATCTTGGTAGCCAAGTTTTACATCAACTGGTTTTGTTTCAAGTGTAACAGGTGCTAATGCTTTACCTAAAACTACTTTACCTTCGTTTGGTAATGATCTACCTGATACTTCTGCAACGATATCTCCTGTTGCATCACCTTTAACAGATACTTCAAATGTTAAGTGTAATTTAGCTTTTCCATTTAATTCGAAGTTAGATCCACTGAACTCTAAGAAGTTATAATCATCATCATCAATTGCACTTAATAATGCTGTTCTTATATCATCTTTTGTATTTACAAAACCATCAGCTTTGTCTACAGTGATGTCTACAATTTTAACCCATGTTGGGAATTCGATTCTTGTTTTTCTTTGTGTTAACCATGCACCTTTTGCATTTTCTTCTAATTGTAATGTCATTAATTCATGGTCTTCACTGTCGTAGTCTGTATCATCTGTAGCGTCAGCAACTGTTGTTGCATCAACATCTACAAATCTACCTGCGATTAATTCAGCCATATCATCATCGCTATCTGCTTTGATTGCTACACCATAATCTTGATATTCTCCAACTACAATTGTTGCTGTGCTTACATTATCACCAGTAACTTTTACTTTTACTTCACCAAAGTCTGCATCACTATCAGGAACTACTTTTAATCCTTTGATGTAGATTTTACCTCTTCCATTTGTAGAGTCAAGAGCATTTGCTGCTACTGTAATATCGATGTAGTTATCTGCACCTGCTCTTATAACTGGTGTAAGTGTACCACTAAATCCACCACTTAATTCAACAGAAGCTCCTGCTGGGATCTCCCATTTGAAATCAGAAGGTAATCTTAATTCGATTTTTTGTGCTTCATCATCAGCCATAGCACCCATGCTTGTTTCTTCAAGCTTGATTGTTTCGATTACTGCACCTTCATCAATAATGTCTGTAGTATCATTAATTGTTGTGATTGTGTCTCCATCTGCAGCATTTGCAACTACATATTTACCACTGCTTACTCCAGAGCTTTCTCCATCAACTTCAACTTCTACTACTCCTTCTTGATCAACATCAATAGTCATTGGAAGTTTAACAGATAATTTTGTATTCGTAACACCTTCTCTGTGGAAAGTTACTTCTACTTCTTTATTTGAACGTTTTACCATTTCGAAGTATGGTCCACTTGTAGGAGTTCCTACAACAGCACCATCTCCATCTTGTGCATAAACAGTTTGACTTACACTATCTTCCCAATCTCCATTACTAACTGTCAATGTGAATGAACTTCCATCTTTAAATTCGTTTACGTTTTCTTCTTCAATTCTTAATTCTGGTGCATCAGAATTCGTAAATACTTTTGAATCTGATACTTTTGGTACAGCTACAACACCATTGCTTGATGCTGCGAACGCACTCATTGGTACTAATGTTAACATTAATGCTAGTACCAACAATAATGAAATTTTTCTTTTCATTAAAAAACTCCTCCTTTTATTTTTTTAGTTTGAATTTGTCGAAGCTTGTCACTTCTTGCTACATGATGATTATATAAATTCTATGGCTATAAATCAATGGCTTTAATGGTTCTGTAATATTAGTAAGTTTTTCCTGTAGTAAATTAGAGGGTTTCAAGGGGCTTTAGGGTATATGTTACAAGAATATTACATGCTTTGGTCATGAATAAAAGGATAACATATTGCTTTTTCTTTAGATGATAAGTTTTTTAAATCAGCAATATCTTGAATAAAAACAAAAAGAGGAGCTCAATGATTTTCATTGAGCTCCTCTTTTTATTTAATCACTTTTAGAATATTTACTTCTACTTCCAGCTTTTCTTTTTTTAGTAGACAAGCTAATCAACCTATTTATTCAATAAACCCTAGATCCTCTAGAATAATTTTTGTCATTTTTTTTCTTCCATTTACATTCATATGATCCGAATCAACAAATAACCCTATATCCTCTATAAATCTTTTATCATGAGAATAATCCCTATAATCTAATCCTTCATACTGATTTCGTATATCTTTAATTTCTTTATAAAACTCATCATAAAACTCATCAGGAAAGGAGTCGTTATAATATTTTAAAAACGGTAGAGTCACTAATACGGGCTTATAGTTATTTTCTATACAATAATTAATGATATTTTTTAATTCCCTCTTTGTTTCTGGTTTGTTTTCTTTCCCAGGATGAATAATATCCTTCATATGATGCATGGCTCTTTTTTTTCCTTCTTCCTTTATTCCCTCAGCATTAAACTTATTCCAAGTTATGATTTCCCACTCTTTTGGTTCATACTCTATATCTTCAAAAACTTTTCTAATGTTCCCCCCCTCTCCCAATAAGGGAAAAAGGCTTCTTGTTATATAATCCTTTAACTTTATATTTTTTATATATATAGGCTTTAAAAATCTATAATAACTTTTATTAAACTTCTCAAATTTTTCATCATGGTAAGATTGATAAAAAGAAAAGTATGATATGGGGATAATAATGGTAGCTCCTTGTCGTAGCTTAGGAGCATATTGTTTAAGAATCTTGTAGTCATAGTAAAACCCCTGAGCATACAAACCAAAATTAAACCCTGTTACATCAAAATCAGTATAGTCAAATCCATACATTCCATGAGAACTCCCTAGGTTAGCTACTTCTATATCTTCTGGAACATGATTGAATTTTTCAGTATAATCAAGGGATTTATAATAGTTTGTATTTATATATAAACTATTACAATAATATAATATAATTGCTCCAATGATTATAAACAGTATACTTTTTATAAAATTCTTCATATAAACACCTCTTAACAAACATAGTAAGATTGTCTCTAAAATTGGAAATATATAAACTGAATATCAACCTCACTACCGTATACGCCAAATAGTAATATGGCAAAAACAACAATGTAGTAAGCAGCCCACCTTAAGAAAATAGGACTATTATTCAAAAGATCATAAATCTCCCGATCCCGTCCTACAAACTGTACGATTTCCATAAGTGCAATAGCTCCTACTGCAATGAAAAACTCTATCTTTTCAAGTCCTAAAATAGACACATAAGCACTTAAGGTTTGTATACTTTGAATCTCTAATACCCCTTCAAATAAATGGGTTACGATATATATAGCATCCTTAAGGTTATTCGCTCTAAAAAATATCCAAGCAAAGCAAACTAATAGAAATGTAATGATTATATTGAGCAACCTATGAAGTATAGGAAACTGATCTAGTTTAATCCCTCTAACAAATGTACTTCTAATGTTTCTAGTACTAATTGATACCATTTGATAGAATCCATGTATACATCCCCATAGAATAAATGTCCAATTGGCTCCATGCCACAACCCACTAATCAAAAAAGTTAAGCTTAAGTTAAAATACCATCTAGGTTTACTCGTCTTACTCCCCCCTAGTGGTATATATAGATAATCCTTAAACCAAGTTGATAAGGATATATGCCACCTTCTCCAAAAATCTGGTATTGATGTAGCCCCATAGGGTCTATTAAAATTTTTCATCAAATCAAAGCCCAATATCCTAGCAAGACCTATGGCAATATCTGAGTAACCTGAAAAATCACAATAAATTTGAAAAGTAAAAAAAACGGTGGCTACAATAAGCTGTATACCTGTATATTCTGTAACATTATTATATACTTGATTGACTAATATGGCTACTCTATCAGCAATCACTACCTTTTTAAAGAATCCCCACCCCATCTGTACAAGTCCATTAGCAAACCGATCATAGTCAAATCTATACTTCTCATAAAATTGTGGTAGTAATTTATCAGACCTCTCAATAGGACCTGCAACCAACTGTGGAAAAAAAGATACATAAAGTGCAAAGATCCCTAAATGTTTTTCAGGCTTGATCTTTCCTTTATACACATCTATAGAATAACTAAGGGTTTGAAAAGTATAAAAGGATATCCCTACTGGTAAAAGTAATTTGAAATCTGGTATTCCATAAACTAAATGAAAATATCTAAAGATTTGCCCTATTGATTCATTAAAAAAGTTGAAATATTTAAAGGTAAATAGTAATCCTAAATTTGAGACTAAGCTAAGAAGAAGATATTTTTTTCTTTTTTTCTTTTCTTTTGTTCTTCCCATCATCATTCCAGCAAAATAATCAATGATAGTAGATATGATAATTAAAACAATGTATTTAGGATTCCAGCACATGTAAAAATAATAACTAGCTCCAAGAAGAAAAATCCATCTTGCTCTATAGGGAATAATGAAATATAGAGTTATAACAATAGGAAAAAACACTAAAAATCCGAATGAGTTAAAAAGCACGCGGTCACCACCTCAGGTTTAGTAATTATTATACTTAAATATATAATTTATATCTCATAACGTTCATTACAAATCTCATTCATACTTATGTAATTAAGCAATATAATATATTATTATAGCTTATATAGATGCATCTGTATTCAAACTATAGTTATTAAAATAAAACCATTTTTAATAATACTAGATAAAAAATTATAATGCCGAGCATAAGCTCGGCATTACTAGTATATCCATATTATTTTCTATTTTCAAGAGAAGCTTTTACAAAATCTCTAAATAATGGATGGGGTCTTGTAGGTCTTGATTTAAACTCTGGATGGAATTGGCCTGCTACAAACCATGGGTGATCCTTTAATTCTACTATTTCTACTAATCTTTCATCTGGTGATATTCCACTGATCACTAGTCCTGCCTTTGTTAATTCGTCTCTAAACTGATTATTAAACTCATATCTATGTCTATGTCTTTCATAGATTAAATCTTCCCCATAAGCTTTTTCTGCAAGGGTTCCATCATAAACCTTACATGGGTAAACCCCTAGTCTCATAGTTCCTCCCATATCCTCTATATCTTTTTGTTCTGGCATAAGGTCGATTACAGGATGGGTTGTTTCAGGATCTAACTCAGAACTATGAGCATCTTTTAGTCCTAAAACATTTCTTGCAAATTCTACTACAACAAGCTGCATTCCTAGACAAATCCCTAGTAGCGGTATTTTGTTTTGTCTTGCATAAGAAATAGCTTCTATTTTCCCTTCAACACCTCTGTCACCAAAACCTCCTGGTACTAAAATACCATCTACATCCTTTAATCTTTCAGAAGCATTTTCTTTTGTCACTTCTTCAGATTGCACCCAATCAATTTCTACCTTGGCATCATTAAAAATTCCCGCATGCTTTAAGCTTTCAGCTACAGAAAGGTAGGCATCATGAAGCTCTACATATTTTCCAACTAATGCAATTTTTACTGTATTCTTTAGATTCTTTTCTTTTTCCACCATTGTTTTCCATTCTGTTAAATCAGGAGTACTACAGTTTAATGAAAGTCTCTCACAGGTAATCTCAGCTAATCCTTCTTTCTCTAACATTAATGGTACTTCATATATTGTTTCAACATCCATATTTTGAATAACATGCCCTCTATCTACATTACAGAAAAGACTGATTTTATCCTTTACCTCTTCTGACATAGGTATTTCTGCACGACATACAATGGCATCTGGCTGAATACCGATTTCTCTTAATTCCCTTACACTATGTTGTGTAGGCTTTGTTTTTACTTCTCCAGCCTTTCCTAAGTATGGAAGAAGGGTTAAGTGAATATACATAACATTTTCTTTCCCAATATCATATTTAATCTGTCTGATGGCTTCTAGAAATGGTTGACTTTCAATATCCCCAACAGTTCCTCCTATTTCTGTAATCACCACATCCGCATTAGTCTGCTTTCCTGCTCTTAATACTCTAGCCTTTATTTCATTTGTAATGTGAGGAATAACCTGAACAGTTCCTCCTAGGTATTCTCCTTTTCTTTCCTTTGTAATGACAGACCAATAAATTTTGCCAGTTGTTACGTTGCTATATTTTCCAAGGTTAATATCTATAAATCTCTCATAATGCCCAAGGTCTAAGTCTGTTTCTGCACCATCCTCTGTAACAAATACTTCCCCATGCTGATAGGGGCTCATCGTTCCTGGGTCAATATTAATATAAGGGTCAAATTTTTGAATGGTAACCTTCAATCCTCTTGCTTTTAACAATTGTCCTAATGATGCAGCCGTTATTCCCTTTCCTAAGGATGATACAACACCACCCGTTACAAAGATATACTTTGTCATGTATAAGTACTCCTTTCATCTTTTGATTTTTATCTTATTCTCTATTTAATTTTTAGTTCATAGTACATACATAAACTTATTGTTGTTAGATTTATATTTACAAGCACATATCTATAATCACCTTTTCAATATAAGTTTTAATATGTCCCATTGGATAATAAAAAATAATATTCTTCAAAAAAGAGAGAGGCCACCCCCTACGGGTGACCTACCTGTGTCCGCATTCTATATTATGGCAGGGCACCCATTGTAGGGTGCTCGACTTTTTCTTTTTATAATAACTTGGATATTATATCTCATTCCTTTATGGACGTCAATAAAATTTTAGGATTTTTATGCTAGAAAACTGAACTGACTGGCACCATGTCTCTATAATTTTTCCATATTTTTATATTATTTACTTATTCTTTTAATATTTCTATGGCTTTTTCTAATTGTAAATCTTTTAATTTGCCACTAGATAGATCTTGCATTCTTTCATTGATTTTATCCCTTGTTTTTAAATCCAGCACACCTGTTTCTTCTAAACCATTTATTTTTTGAAAATCTTTAAGGGCATTTAATGTAACTCCATCTAAAATACTTGTAGCTTCTACTTTTTCATACCCTAAAAGCTTCAACCTTTGCTGTGCACCATATACATTCAACCCTCTTTCACCTAAAGAAAATTTTTTATCTTCTATCATTGACACAAAGCATCCTATTACTTCTTTGCTAACCACTAAATTATTCTTCACAAGAACATCAGGCTGAATACCTATACCATTGATACTTCTCTCATTAGGTGTAAGATATTCTGCAATGGTAAGCTTGATTCCTCCACCATTAGTAATAGGTGTTGTTTGTTGTACCGTTCCTTTTCCATAGGTTTTCGTACCCACAATGATTCCTGACTTTGTATCTTGTATAGCTCCTGCAACAATTTCTGATGCGCTAGCAGTAAGTCTATTGACGAGTACAACTAATGGAATATTGATTTTTTCTTTTTCTGCGTAAAGGGTTTTTCTTTTTTTATTTTTATAGTTGATATGTACAACAGGACCTTTAGGAATAAATTCATCTGCTACCTTTACCCCTTCCTGTAGCAACCCTCCTAAATTTCCCCTTAAGTCTAGTATGATGCCTTTTATATTTTTTGCTTTCAGCTCCTCTAAACTTTTTTTTACATTTTCACTAGCATTTTGATTAAATTCATCAATACGAATATACCCTATATGATCATCTATTACTTTAAATTGCACTGGATTGATTTTAATGATTTCTCTTTGAACATAAAAATATTGAATACTCTCTTGTCCTTTTCTTTTGATCCCTAGCTTTACTTTTGTTCCTGGATGTCCTAGAAGTAAATCTATCCCCTCTTTAGAATTATATTTGCTTACTACTTCATCATTTATACTTTCAATAATATCTTCTTCTTTCAATCCAGCTCTTTTAGCAGGAGAATTTTCCATAAATCCTACAATAATAAGCTTTCCCGCCTTGACACTTATTGTTGCACCAATTCCTCCATAAGCACCTATGCTATCTATTTGAAATTGATTATATTCATCTTTTTCAAAATAGTTGCTATGTGGATCTAAGACTTTAAATACTCCTTTGTAAGCTCCTTCCATAAGTTCCTCTTCTGTTACTTTTCCATCATAGTTTTTTTCAATATATTGGATAATCCCTTTTAAATATGCTAATCTTTCATCTAAATTGTTAAATTTCTTAAAATCCTCATTAGCATAGGTAATGCTTGTTAATGTTAAAGTTAATGTCAGTACACAAATGAATATACAATGTACTTTTTTACGAAAATTAACCATTTCATTCACCCCTTTTTTAGTATATACACCAAAATCATTATAGACCAGAAAAATACATTTTTATCTGGCCTATCCCTTATACTTATTTTATTTTTTTAATTAAAGTTAATAATATTTTCCCTATAATCTCTTTGTAAATCCTTTTGTAAAAATTCTAAGAATCTTACAAGCATTTCTGAACTTTCTGCTCTTGTAATATTTTTATTTGGATTAATTCGATTATAGTTATCTCCATGGATTAAACCAATTTCTTTTGCCATATAGATACTATCCTTTGCCCAATTAGGGATTTTATTATCATCTGTAAAAGAAGTATAAAATCCTGGTGTTGGGGCTTTACTTTCAAATCCTAAGGCTTTTATTAAAATCGTTATGGCTTGAGCTTTTGTCAAAGGCTTATCTGGTTTAAACAAATCTTTAGTAACCCCTGATATGATTTTTTTCTCTATTGCATCCTTTATGTATTTGTAATCTGGATCATTTACAGGTACATCTTTGAATGGTGATACTTCTTTGGGTTGTTTTCCTCTTCTTCTACTAGGTTTTTTCATATCTTCTAAAGAAGGCCTAATATTACATACTCTCATAACACCTTTTGTGAATTCCCCTCGAGTAAAGGGAACATCTGGTGTGAAAAACACGGAATTTTCATCAAATACATCCAGTGAATATAGCTTTTTAATATATTCTTCTGCCCAGTGACCACCAATATCTTTAAATTTTGGTATAATCAATCTTTCAACTTTTGGTACCATCTTTTTTCTTAACTCTATAGCATACCTTTCTCTTCTTCTATCATTGATTTCTCTATCATCAACTCTAGGAAGATTGTAGTCATATCTAGATACCATTTCTTGATTGGTAACTCTCACATGCCCTCCATAAAAGCTTGAAAAAGTTGCTTCATTATCTGAATACTTCAATGTCTTAGTAAGGCTATCTGATACCTGTACCTTTACGGTTCCATGCCAAGAATTTTCATTGGTTTTTCCATCTTTCTCTTCAGTTTGTCTATTAGAGGTAATGGTATAATCTAGAATTTCTGTCTCTGTACTTCCCCAAAAGTTTTTATATCCTACATTCCCTCCACTAATATCAACAATAACTTCTCCTTCATCTTTATTGATTTTATAATATTTTCTTGCCTTTAAATTTCCAGAGTAAAAGTCAGAAGCAGGACGATTGTCTATAACGTCTGATTTTGAAAGTTCATACCCTCCATCTTTCACTAGCTCATATTTATCTTTTCCCAATTTTATGGTTTCTTTATATTTATCTAGAGTTGTATTTCCGATGGTTTGTCCTTTATCATTTCTTTTATCCAAAGTCGTAATAAGAGTTATAGTTCGATCTAATTTGCCTTTAAGAGACTTATCCTCCGATATTAATTTATAACTATAAGAAACACTCTTTTCTTCAGCTTTTTCCTTTTCTTTCACCGTAAGAGTCCCTACAAACTTAATAGGCTCCCCTGTAATAAAAACTATTTCTTCGTATTCATACTCATTATTTACTCCACCAGAAAATCCAGGGGGTGTAGCCCATGCTGTGATAGGAGTGAGTAATAATATAAAAATAAATACACTTACAATCAACCGTTTCAAAAAATCTCCCCCTTCAAGGTATCTTTCTCTACTATTTTACAACAACAACTTTTCCATAAAAATCATCCCTTACAATATACAATCTATTTCCTGGTTGTAGTTCATATGGCTCTATGATTTTACCGTTTCTTACAATCATTGCTTTTGATAAATTCATTCGAGTCGTTGTATTTTTTGCCATCCATTTATCATGTCTGTAGCTATAGTCTTTTGTATCTCTTAAGTAAACAGTCCATCCAACTAAGCTATCATCTTCAGTTTTTTCTACAACACCATTTGTAACTCTCTGTCTCCTTAATGAATCAAGATCTTTCTGAACCATGATACTAGAGATTCTATCTCCATCTGTATAGATATATCCATACCAATCTTTAAGATGATTGTTTCTAATACGCTCATCATCATCTGTATCTTCATCCACTGCATAATCTCCCGCAAAGAATTCTTTTGGTGAAATATATTTTTTATTTTCTACATCAAAAATAACTGTATCATTATCATAGAATAATTCTTTTTCATCATCCTCATCTCTTGTTCTAAAAGATTCCCAATCATTACGATCTAAAAGGTAAAAATCTTTCAAATAAACTGCATTCTCAAATATTCTGCTGAGTCTTCCTGCATATATATAATTTTGACCAATATTTGAGTTATTAAGGTCTTCATTGTAAACATTAATCACATCTGCATAAAGGTTATTTCCCCTTCCATCTGCTACAATAAATGCATCTGATTCAGGAAGGATAGACTCTTTGTCTACCAATCTTCCATTTTTTATAACCATGGTTCCTTCAGAGAAACTAATGTTTTTATGATTTGCTAACTCAAAGGTATCTGAATACCAGTTAATTCTTTCTATCTTATTTGAATAAGTTCTTTCGTACTGACTTTTTACAACCATTTTTTCTATTTTGTCCGTTCCAAAGAAGTCTTTCATAGCCATATAGACAGTTTTTCCTCTATAATATTTTAAATTCTTGTAAGGAATCTTTTGACCACCTACATATAAAGGTAAATCTGATGAAAAGGGAATGGCTATACTATTTTTGTTTTCATTCCATCTACCATTTCTAAATACCTCTATCTGATCAAGAACGATTTCATCTTCTAATTGGTCTGCTCTAGCAAGTTTTCCACGATACAAATCCTTTATTAAAATAGAATTTCCTTCAATACTCATTCTGCTAATCATTGTTGCATCTACTTCGTCAAAATAAAGTTTTACTCGATCTCCCTCGTAAAGGGTAGAAAGGAGTACATTTTCCCCTTTCTTTAAGCAAATAGTAGCAGGAGAAGTAAAGTAAGTCTCTTCTTTTCCTATAAGTGTTTTAATCATGATTTGATCTCTATCGATTTTTTTTACAATCCCACTTCGAACCTTTCCTCCTAGCGGAATATATCCTAGGTTTTCTGTTGAATAGCTCTCAAGATATTTCAGTCTTCTTCCTCGAAGTTCTCCATACACTTCCATCCCTGTTTTAAAATCATGGAGTCCTACCGTTTTTCCATCAATCTGAAACTTTACCTTTCTATCTAAATTTAAAAGATGCACCGTCCCATCATATTCTTCAATCTGTATTTGATTTTCTAAAACCTTTTTTACATATCCTTCAATCATGCCATCTCGATAAGGACCATTTACATCTGCATAGGAAATTACTGAAGTTAGTAATAATATACAAACAAGTATCCAAATTTTTTTCATCCTACTTACCTCCTACTTCCAAGTACTGCAAATTTTCCGGTCTTGTCAGTAACTCCCATAATAGAGAAGCTTTCCCCACTACTATTTGCAATTGGTATCCATTTTTGATCATCCTCATCATAAACATTTAAGCTTATATGTTTTACTCTTCTCAGATCAGCCTTTTGTGTATCTATATCTAAGGCTATTTGCATATATGCTGGTAGATAAGACATTTCTGTATTCATTTGTCCCACATATACATAAGCTTTTAGTTCATATTGTTTCGAAAGAGCTGTTTGTCCTTTGATTCCCTTTTCTACATCCATACTTCTTTTATCTGGTTTGATTGAGAAACGAACTCCTGCATCTCTTTTGTTTTTATTTTCCCTTACATCTCCTGAATAGAAGTTTTTAGGATTAAATTTCACGCTAAAATCTTGACCCGTTACCATAACATCCTTTGCATCATAATTTGCTGCTACTGATGATGGGATGCTAATCATTACTTCTTTCGCTCCTGCTAAATCCCCTCTTGTTAAATCGATATTTAAAACTTTTTCAAAATCATCTTCTCCAATAATAATGTTTGCGCGATTTCCAATCTTTTCAATAGTTGTATTTTCACCTAATTCTCCATCTTCATCTTTTGGCCCAACTTTATCACCTGTTCTTACTTTGTTACTCTCTTTAGAATACTTAGAATCCCCATATTTTCCAAGTGCTGTTACAACAAATTTATATTTTGTATTTCTATCTAGATCTTGATAAATAAATGAAGTAAGCTCCGTGCTTCCTATAAATACCTTTTCATGATCATTGATGACTACATGAATTTCGTATTCTTGTGCATCTTCTACAGCTTTCCAATTCACCTTGATATATTGATCATACACAAGTTCTGCTGTAACTCCTGTAGGTACTAAAAGTTCAGGAAGTCCATATTTTATCCCTTCATAAACTTTTGTTGCTCCACTGTCAGGGTTAATAATCATAATTCCTAGGGTATCTAGTTTTCCTGCTGGTGTTTTTACTACAAGGGTTCCTTCATCAATGAATCTTACATCTGAACCATCCGTTCCTTCTAGCAAATTCCATTCTTCTCCGTTAATATATATTTTTTCTTTTCCTTCTTCATTTGACTTTTCTACAACAGGACTAAACACCACTCGTGCTCCTTGTACAAAACCAGAACCTTTAATTTTTATTTCTTGTCCTCCTTCAACAGAAATGCTATTGATGATACTTGATTCTGCTGGATCATTTGGATCTACTACTGTAACAATGGTAGGTGCACTTAAGTAAGTATATTCCCCACTTGGATCTGAAAGCTCTCCATCTGGATTTTCTACTTTTACTTCAAACTTTCCAGGCATATGAGGCGGCATTTTAATTGTTATCGTTTTATAGTCTATTACTGTTACATCTTCTGTTGGAACAATCATATCTCCAATGAGTACTGAAAGTCCTTCTCTAAAATCTTTACCCTTTATAGTTACAGTATTTCCACCACTTGCTGGTCCTTTATCTGGTTTAATTTCTTCAATAGAAGGTGACGTCTCTCCTTTTGTAAATTGAATATAAATAGGTGGTGTTAATTCATCTGATGCAGCGTTACCATAATCTTCATTACTTACAATCACTCTAAAAAGTTTTCCTACATTTTCTTCTCCTACAGCAGGCATTTCAAATGTCAATTTATTTGGCAACTGATAAGTAATCTTTCCTTGATTGATTGTAAGAATTTCTCCTATTTGAATAGTAGCATTTTCTCTAAAATCAGAACCTAAGACAGAGACCATGTTACCACCTTTATAAGTCATTCGTAAAATTTTCAGCTCTTTACCATCTATTGTTTCTAAAGAAGGATTTTTTCCATCCTTTGTGATATTGGTAATCTGAGGTTTACTATCTGGGTTTTTATATTCAAAATTACTACTTACTTCTCCACCATCTGGATTGATCACCGTTACAGGTACTTGCCCTACCGTATAATATGAAGGTGTGTGCACAATAAGTTGTCCTGAATTTACATATTCTACTTTTGGCGAATATCCTCTTTCTACAAATAATCTTCTATCTGAAATTTCAAATCGAATCCATTCATCTCCCCTTGTTGCATTTACATAAGAAAAAGACTGACCTTCACTATCTGTATAACTAAGAAGATTTACAGGAACATATACCGTCTTGTCTTCATACGGTAATGTCACTGAATAGTTTTGTTGATTTTCTATAATATTAACATTTAACGTATCATTTACACCATCGTAATTTACCGTAAGTCCGCCATCTAATCGAACCGTTGTTCTGCCATTATCAATTCTTCCCGAATTTTCTGTTTCTCTAGGAACATCCTTATTGCTAATAGTCCCAAATCTTACAAGCGTTTGAGCTATTGTTTTTATTTTATAGCTTCCTCCATCTTTATAATAAACATTGTTATCACTTTTATAAAAATCTTGTCCATGAATTTCTACACGATCTCCCCCTTGTTTTTTCCCTCCATCAGGAGAAATGCTAGTGATTTCAGGACTTGATCCTTCATAAGTATAAATTAGCTTATTAGAAATCCCTGAATCATTGTTTACCAAATACAAATCAACGGGTCCTGCTTTCCCATTAGGAGCAATGACTTTCATATAGCCATTGCCAAACTCAACAGCTTCTGCATGTTTTCCAGCAAAATATACTTTAGGTAAAACAGGAATTACCATATTTGCATAGTCATCTCCATATTGTGTCTTTAAATCATTAATTCTCTTGCCTGTAAAATCATCCCATTGACCATTGCCATTTAAATCTTGATACGTTTCATCATTATCCTTTTTTTGATTTCTGTTTTTATCTTCATATGGCTCATAGAATCTAAAGTCTTCTCCTGTTAGCTCTACATAATTTCCTCCTGAAGCTTTTCCTTTTGTCGGTGTAATTTTATTAATCTCAGGATGAGAAATAGGAACTACGTAAGTAAATCCATTTTCACGACTTGCACTTCCTCCATCAGGATTTACTACAACTACAGGTACTGATAATCTATCTGTCTTGTGTACTTCCTTAATATCTACATTTAGTTTAGGTACAACAATATCTAATGTAGTCCCATCAATTCCTACAGTTATATCATTGGGTGGTACCGGCATACCATAGATAGATACACTTGTTTTGTTTACTCCATTATCTACAAAACATTCTCTACCCTCTATTCGTTCTCCAGTTATTCTAATAATATATCCCCCGTCTACAGATCCTTCATTGGGCTCTATAGATAAAATATTTGGTCTACTAGATGGCTGTGTATAATAGTAAAAGCCCTGACTATCTGCCCTTGTGTCTTTCTTTGTATCTGGATTTTCTACAGTTACATCATAGTATCCATCTCCAGGAAGAATTGGCACTGTAAAATATAATTGGTTAAGGCCTACAACCTTTACTAAATCTCCAATAATAATATTATTTTCATCTTTCACAAAAGGTGTCATCATCTTTAGTTGCAATCCATCTAATGTAATGCCCGTTGAACTTACTGTAACATCATAAACACTACCGCCATCCTTTTCTGCTTTGATTTGTCCATTTGAAGCAGTAAAGGTATACCGTTTATCTACACCATTAGATAGCACAATTTCTCCATTAATATTTTTATCAATCGTATAATATCTTTCATCTGTATCTTCTAAAATCACGCTATGATAATATTCTGCTATACTTAACTGATTGTTAATGATTCTTAAAATATTTCCTGTTTTCTCCCAGCCTTCTTCATTTTGATTTTTTAACGGTGCTGCTGCATAAGGCTGTAATTCTATTTCTTTTTTATTATTCAAATTATATTTATTAATATCTTCTCCTTCTAAAAGAATTCTTGTTCCTATAAGCTTATAAAGATCATCCTTTGTAGCAGCAGGATCAGGCTTTAAAAAGTTATCCCCATCTACAACAACTAATGTACCTGTTTTTCCTGTTTTTGGAGAAAAACTAGTAATTTTAGGATCTGTATAGGTTTTTACATATTCAAATGGAAAAACATCAATACCACCTTCTGGATTCATTACTTGAAGCTGCGTTTTCCCTTCTCTTCCTGGTGGTGCCGTAAAGATGATTTTTTTTGCATCTCCTTGTAGCTGAATACCTTGTACTTCTTTTCCATCAATAAAAACTTTTGCACCATTTTGAAAGTTTGAACCTGTAATCGTTACTTCCTCTCCCCCTTTTACTGTCACAACCCTAGGATTTACATTTTCTATAACAGGCTTTTTCGTATCAGGAGGCGTTACAAATTCAATCCCATTGGGCTTGGAAGCAGAAAGTCCTTCTGAGTTCGTATTTCTAGCAGGATTGATAATCGTTACATTTACCTTTCCTACGTTATTAACTACTGTGTCTTTTGGAATTTTTACAAGAATTTTTGTTCCAAATTCATTGCCTTCACTTCCATCTAATTCTATTCCTTGATTATTAAAAACTTTTAAATACAAGTCAGGATTTCCTATTTCTGTTCCAGACCCTACAATAGTTTCAGCATTTTTATTTAATCGGATTTCATGATTTCCAAACATAATAATAGGATATCTAACAACTTTTTCGTTCTGTTCATTGATGTATTGATGAACAAAAAAATCTCTACCGTATATTGCAATCATACGATCTTCTTCATTTGATATAATATAATTTGACGGATTATTATTGTCTTTTTCTACTTGTATTTTTTCTGGAGTAACACTTATTACTTCTGGTTTTGGTGTACTAGAGATAAACTTATATCCTCCATATTTTCCACCTCTCCATACATATCGATCCTTAATCACAATATCATTTGGAAAACCAGTTAATTTTAAAATTGTTTCTGTTTCAATAATAACATCCTTTATAGGTGCAGACTCCACATCTGTAATAGGTTGTGTTTCTACAGCCAATCGATCTAATGTATCTGTAAAAGCATAATCATAGCTACTGCTATTTGGTATTTGTATAAATTTTGTAACCCCACCAATAATTACTTTCACTTTTCTTTTTGCGTACTCTACATTCGTTTGGTCTTTTCCATACTCTCCTACAGTGGGTACATTTACTACTTCTATTGTTCCATCTGGGTTATGAAGGGTAACATCCTTAGTATTTTCAGCATCTCCATTCTCATCTGTATCTCCATAAAAAATCTGCATACTCGTTTCCCCTGTTGCAGGCTCCATATTTACTTTTTTTTCTGTATTATTCGGTCTGAAATCTGGAATATTTAATGTACCAAAATACTTACCTGTTAATTCTACTTTCGAGCCTGTATCTGGTCCCTCTTCAGGGTCTACAGACTTTATCTGAATCTTTTGCTCTGCACTAATAACTGTAAACTTCTGATAATCAGGTGCTTTTCCTACTATATATTGCTTTGTCACTGCTGAATTCGGATCTTCTCCATCTGGTATTTTATTTGTGAATATTACATAATATTCTCCTTGCTCTAATCCATCTGGAACCTTTGTTATTAGCACCTGCTTTCCGTTTAATTCAACTGGTTCGTTCGTATCTTTTCCTTTATGTGCGTTATCAAAGTTATCTGTAAGATTCTTAAGAAAAAATACATCGAATTTATCTAATCCATGAGATGCAATAAATTCAACTTCATCTCCTGGCATCCCTCTATTTGGATTCATAATCAAATCATCACTAATATTCATTTCTTGAACCAATGTAAACTGCTTTGGAAATAGCTTTTGTATCCGAACTGGAATATTATGAGCTGTATCGTTAAATTTTTTCTCTATAACGATGTTTTTCACCCCTGCATCTCCAGTCATTTGATCAGGTGAAATTTCCACCGTTTGGATAGTTCCTGGTGTAAAGTTAGCTGTTCCAAAATCTAAATCTTTATTTCCTCCATCATCATAATAAAATACTTTATAGGTTCTATATACACTATCTGCTACTGTGTGATCTTGATGATCTTGCTGAATTAAATCTAAGCTTGTTCCCTTTAATATAAGCTTATCTTTCCCTTGATAAATTCTTCTTGTTGCATCTGATATGGTTGGTAAGCTATCTTTATTAAT
This sequence comes from Crassaminicella profunda, assembly GCF_019884785.1. GTDB lineage: Bacteria > Bacillota > Clostridia > Peptostreptococcales > Thermotaleaceae > Crassaminicella > Crassaminicella profunda. Next base: position 17,776 of record NZ_CP082326.1, on the reverse strand, counting down.
ATCAATATACTTTCCTGCAATGTAAATAGATTGTGGGATAGCTCCACCATTTCCAACTTCAAACTGTTGCAAACCATCTTCATCCATTAATTTATTCATCACAGGCTGATAAGCTGTTCCTGGATAAGATACAGCAATACTCTCACCCTTTAAATTTTGCCCTTTAATCGTTACTCTCGTTTGTTTTACCGTGTAAGCACGATCCATATAAGTTTGATAAACCTCAATACTATTCACCGTTGGCGTACCTTCTGCAAAAACTTGAAGGGTCATATGAGGAATAGATAAAAATATCATCATCATACTCAAAATCCATGCTATCCCCTTTTTGAATATTTTATTCATCCATTTGCACCACCTTTTAACCTTCTTTTTTATCTAATTTTTAACTGCAATAAAGATTCCTTTTTTATTCGTTGTAAATGCTACTTGTTGATCAATTAAGTTTACTGTATAAGGTATTTCATAGAAATTTCTTGTCCCCTCATCATATCTTAAAACCTTAATATGCTTTCCATTACTATTTTTAAGCGGTATATGCAGCTGTGCATTTTTTATTTTATAGTTTTCTCCCGACACTTGGATAAAGTCTGATGCAACTCCCTTCCCTCTAATCTTTCTCTTTAACATTTGAGTGATCGAAGGCTCAGTTCTACCTAACCGAATAGTAATTTCATCCTCTTCTGCATAAGGGTCAAGTGTCACACTATAAAGAATAATATCAGCCCATTTTGACCTTGTTTTAAGCATTCCTATACTATATTTTTTATCTCCATCATATTGAATTTTACGAAGGAACGTATCTTTTCCCATCAATTCATCCAAATCAAATTCTAATACATTTTCATTGATATCACTTGGTGATACGAATAACGTATCTTCACTCACCTTTAAATTGCTTCGAACCTCTCCCTCTTTACTATCTCCTTTTATTTTATATTCTTCATTCGGAATATCTTCTTCATCTCCTGCTTTTACAACCCCTAAAGATCCGTATACCGTCCTTTTGTGATTGATATCATTCTCTACAATGATATCGTAAGTTCCTGGTTCTAGTCGGTCACTTCCATCTGGAAGGTATACCTTTAGCTGTGTTTCACTAACTACAGTTACATCCTCCGCTTCAATATCATCGAAATACACCTTGATCTTACTGCTTTCCATACTAAAGAAATCTCCCTCAATATATATAGGTTCATCTTCATCATAATCTTCTGGAATGGTCCCTGTAGATAATTCTTTTACTAAAGGTACTGAAGTAGTTGTAAATACCCATTCAAAAGAATCATTTTCTTGAAGTGTGTCCTTATAGTGTACCATACCCGAAGGAATAATCACCTGATAAGTTGTCTGGGCTCTTAAAGCTTTTACAGGAATATATAACGTTGCTTGTTGCGTACCTTTTACAAATATATATTTCTGTATAGTATCATTTTTTTTCTGATTATCCATATTTGAAATATCATCTGTAAACCCCGTATCTACTAAATTTCCTAAACCTCCTACAGGTCGAACGATACAATTTTTGATATCTAGTATATCTGTTGTCAAGCCTAATTGATTATCCAAGTCATCAAAGGTAGCTTTTACAAAATATTTATCATTTGTCATATCATCATTTACATCATGCTTTAAATTTTTTTCATCATACCAAGGCTTTCCATCTGTTGATTGTGGATATTTCGTTTTTACTGTAGGCTTTCCTTTTGATTCTATCTGAAGAAAAATTTTATCATTTCTATCACTACCATTATAAGTTGCATAAACACTATTAATTACTGTTTCATATACTTTATCTGTTACAGTTAAAGGCGTATCATCAAAAGTAATTTCTACTGCATAAGCCCCTACATTCCCTTCCATTTTTAAATCATTTCGAATGTCATCACGTATATGTATATCTATTTTAGTAGAATCTTTCAATTCAAAATCTTTTGACTGAATGGTAAAAGACTTTGCAGCCTTTCCACTAAACGGTTCCAATGTTAATTTCTTAATATTATGATGAAAATTTATTCCCTTAATAGAAAAAGTTCCTTCTGCATTATATAAATCAGTTACTTTAAATTTATTATTTTCTAAATGGCTAATGCTCTTAGGTTGACTTGGATCTGGCTCTGTATATATATTTAGCGTCAGTTCTTCTAGAGGCATCCCACTTCTTGTTTCAAATACCCCTGCTGGAATATGGATTCTGTATAATTTCCCAGCCTCTAATTTCATCTCATCTCCTGGATGATTTGGATTTCTATAAACAGGATTAAATTTTATTTCTGTTTTCGTTATACTATTTTCAACAAAATACCTTAATTCCATATCTAAGAATTCTACTTTTCTGGTAGGATCATAAACATCTTCTAACGTAATCTGCTTTAATCCCTTTTCATAAACATTTTTACTATTCATATCAAATTGTTGCATAGAAGGTTTAGCAATTACTTCCTTGTCTATCTCTACCCCACATATTAAATATTTCCTAACACCCTCTGACGAAACTCCTTCGAATCCAAATCTAGGAGCATTGATGAGATTGTAAGTTTTAGAAGATGCTCCTGTTACTTCTTGTAAAGTATCCGCACCGTTACTTTGAACAATCCATTGAGGAGTTTCATTTTGTGTTGACCCTTTTGTCCAAAACGTCACCTCTATATCACTTGTTAAAGGATTTCCTTGCTGGTTATTCACAGCCTCTTTATTAATGATTAATCTATATTGTGTTAAATTTGAAAAAGGTTCTACTGGCTGTATTTTTATTGTATTTTCGTTAATTTTTTCTATTGTTTGAATCTGTTGATTCTTTATATTTCCTATAGCAACAAATTCATTATTTGTGTATTGGAACTCAAAATTAGTCTCATTCACATTTGAAGAATCTATTGTCTTTAATGTTGAATAAATCTTTATTTGACCTGTCAAAGGTGCTACATTATTTAATTGAATGGGTGTTGAAAACTTCACGTAAATACTCCCATTCACATCTAGCTTTGTCTTATTCAAATCTCGTATATCATCTGTCCCATCAATACTTGAAGTATAACTAATAGGTTGTGGTCCCTCTGTTTCTGCATGAACATATTCAACAGGTATCCCCATAAAAATCAAAGTAATTGCTAAAATCAAGCAAATTTCTTTATATTTTTTCATAAATACTTGCATCTATAGATGCACTTTCCCCCTCTCGTCTACTCTACTACTAAAATTATCGGTCAAATTTCTACTTATCTTTATTTTTTTCCCTATTTATCATTTTACCAAATATTTCCCTTACCTTGTATTTCAATTGTATTAAATATCAAAAATGGTTCATAATAACCATTTTAAGTAAATTGTTGAGAATCGTCATTGATGTATGATAAAATGAAGGTAGTATATGGAAGATTAACGGAGGGTTTTAATTATGAAGAAAAAATTTGTATTATCTTTAGCATTAATATTAGTACTTCTTTTTAGCACCGTTTTAGGAACTGCTACTGGATACAGTCAAAAAATCACAGCTTGGTTTTATGACATTCGTATCAACCTAGACAGTAAACCTTTAGGCTTTTACAGTAGCCCTTTTATCTATAACGGTCAAGTTTATGTTTCTATCAATGATCTTGCAAACAATATGGGCTTTGGCATTCAATGGGACAATAAGAATAAGACAATGAATTTATCTTCTAATGATAACAATCGCTTCACTGTCAATACCCTACAGCATGAATTAGATCAAAAAAATATGGAGATTGCTAATTTGAAATTCCAATTAAGTCAGAAAAAAGTTGAGTTAGATATCTTAAGAGACAATAAAACAACTAGTAGTACTACCCGTAAAAATCTTAACGATTTAGAAAAGAAACTTGAAGACGATTATGATTATCATCGCAATAATGGTAGAACATTAAACTTTGATAATTATGATGTAAGTCAGCTATCTAATAATAAGATCAGAGTAGGCATGTATGGTGATTTTGATCGTACAGGTAAACATTGGAAGGATCGAGACAAATCAGATTTTGAAGATTTTATAGAAAAAATCTGTGAAAAAATTGATAGAGATTATGATGATGACATTGAAGTCATTGTATACGACGAAGATAATGATAAAACTGCAGAATACACTTACGATATAAGTCGAGACAAGCTGTCTGAAGAATATATTTATGGAAACTCTAGTAGCTCTAATGATGATTTGGACGATTTAGAAGATGACCTTGAACGTCATTTTGATGATTATAGAGATGATAATAGCGGAACTATGAAGTTTACAAGATATGATTTAAAAGAATATAGTGATGAAATTAGAGTAACAATAAAAACTGATTTTGATCGTAATGATGATATATGGGACGATCGAGATAAGAGTGATTTTAGAAACTTTATAGAAGACATCTGTGAAAAAGTCGATAAAGACTATAATAAAGATATTAAAGTGTATGTACATGACAAAGACGATGACAAACTTGCAGAATACACTTATGATGATGGTGATAATAAAATTAAAAATACTTATGATTGGGAGTATGATAAATAAAACAATAAAACCTCCTTCCTTGGTAAGAATGAACATCCTCATTCAAACCAGGAAGGAGATTTTTTATTCCACCTCTACAAATACAATTTTTCCTTCAGCATTTATGAAATACTTTACATAATCATCAACTTGTATGTCTTTTGGCAAACCTAAAATCCCATACTTATACACTGAAAATCCTTTATTCAAGTCATTTATACTAGATTTTTTAGCAGTTATTTCTGTATAACTCCCATCGTCATTATTAATAGTAATTATCCTATTTTCAACACCATAAAGATCCCTTGTAATCATATCTTGCTCAGATGTAACATAATTTTCTATCTCTTCAACAGTTCCTGATAATGTTTTATATCCTCGTTTCTTTAATATTTCTTCAGAAGCTTTATCAAGTATTGCTGCCATTTGCCCCCTTGTAACAGTAGCTTTTGGGCTAAAATATCCTTTGCTGTTTTTTGTCATAATCCCTTTTTGAAGAATTGCCTCAATAATAGGTATATCTGCGGTTTTCATACTTTTCCAATCTTTCATTGTATAAATTCTTTGTTGAGGCTCTCCATTAATCGGAGTAATTTGTAGCATTCTTCCAACCCAAAGGGCTATTTCCTCTCGATTTGCAGCTTGTCCCCATGTATAACTTCTTTCTAGATTTTTTCTAATGCTCTTTTCTATATTTTCAATCTGCTCGTCTGTAAGATTTCGATTTTGATCATAAACAAGCATTTTTTTTGCAAGCTTTTCTTCTATTTTATCTTTTTGTTCATCTGATAGTTCTACTATTTTTTTCACTTCTTCTCTAGTAATAATGCTTTTACTTTGAGCTACTTTTAGATAACCCTCTAACCAGTCATCTTGAGGAGATTTAAACCTATATGCTCCTGTGTCCATTTCCTTCGTCAATTTTTCTCCTACAATCTGTGATTCATCCTCAAGGCCTAAAAGTCTTACTATAAAAACAACTGCCTGTTCTTTTGTGAGTTTATGATTTGGATAAAACTTGTGATTTCCCATTCCTCTAAGAACAGAAAGAGCGCTCATTTTTATGATAGGCTTTCTTGCAAAGTGAGTCTTTATATCTGTAAAAGAACTATTTTCATATAAAGATTCATAGTTATCTATCCCGTCAAAGGACTCTCCTAAACCATAACTAATCCCATACGTACTCAGTAGCGGCGTTAGTAAAAACGTCATCATAACTATACATATTAGCGAAAATTTTTGTTTCATCTCATCACCCCTTGATTAATTAAAATATAGATTAATAACATCAAAATTTCAACATTCTTTATTATATTTTAATGTTACTTATCTATATTAATTTTTTATAAATTCTTCTTATTATGTATCGTCAAAATAAATTGAACCCTTCAATCATTTTTACAAGCTTTTCATATAATCTTAAGCTATCCCTTCTTTATATCTTTAAAATTGTCTATAGTTTTCTCTGTTTTGTGGATATCTAATTCTATAACTATGTCATTATCCACATGTCTGTCGTTATATTCACAAAAAAATACTTAAGGCATTTGCCTTAAGTATTTTTATCTATATTTTGGGGATGAGTGTATGCGTTCAATTAAATTCTAAAGTTTTTCTCTATTTACTAAATCTCTTTTTACAATCTCAGTTACTGCAAAAGTTCCAACATCATCTGCATATGATCCTGAACCGAAACCTGCATCAAAACCTAATTCTTTTGCAAGCTCATGGTTAATTCTAGGTCCTCCACAAATTAATACAACTTTATCACGAATACCTTCTGCTTCAACTAATTCTACTAGATTTGTAAGGTTTTTAATGTGTACATCCTTTTGTGTAACAACCTGTGATACTAATAAAACATCTGCATTTAATTCAATTGCTTTTGCAATGAATTCTTCATTGGGTACTTGACTTCCTAGGTTGTGTGCTTCAACACCTATGTATCTTTCAAGTCCAAAGTGATGATTGTATCCTTTCATATTAAGGATCGCATCGATTCCTACTGTGTGTGCATCTGTACCTGTACAAGCACCTACAATAACAACTTTTCTCTTAATATTTTCTTCTATATATTCTTCTACTCCCTCTTGTCCAAATGTTTCTACATCTACCTTTGGTACTTCGATAGCTGTATAATCGATTGTGTGAGAGCATTTTCCATACATAACAAACATTGTGTATCCTACACCAAGGTCTTCTGCATGACAAACTGCTGGTTCTTCAAGTCCCATTTTAGCAGCAAGACGTTTAGCAGCTTCTTTTGCTTCTTCTCCACATGGTACTGGTAATGTAAAGCATAATTGTACCATTCCATCATTCATTGTATCTCCATATGGTTTAACTTTTGTTAAATCTACTTGATTTGTTGACATTATCTTGCACCTCCTAGCATTAATTCCACGAATGGATTGCAATATTTTCCGTCTTTTTGTGTAACACCTTCAAGACCTTTTCCTCCATCCATAGCTCTCTTAACACCAGCAAATTTACCTTGTGCAATTGTCTCAAATAATCCTTCATTTTCAATTTGCTCTAACATATCTGCTGCCATTCCTAATACTTCTTGTGCTCTCTTTTGGATGATTCCACCCTCTTTAAATTCTATCTCACTAGAGATATCACGAGCGTTGTTAAATACATATTTTGCATTTTCAATAGACAATGCTCTATCTTGAAGTAATGGTGTATGGATTGCTTCTGTAAGCATTCCTAATAATTGAAGACTTTGATTTGTCATGATTGCTACCATGTTAAATAATGCATCTTGAATATGTCCTTTGTAAATGTTTCCTGTCATGAATTTTGTTGGTGGCATATATTTAAGTGGTGCATTAGGGAAGATTTCTCTTGCCATTTGTGCTTGTGCTAACTCAAATAAGAAACCATTTTTAAGATCTGGAGTCATTTCGAATGCATGACCAAGTCCCATTTGCTCTTCTGGAAGACCTGCAACTAATGCAAATTGTTCATTGATGAACTGAGAAGCAAGAACTGTATGTGCTTCTTCTACTGCATCAGCAGTTGTTAAGTAGTTATCTTCTCCAGTATTGATAATAACTCCTGCATAACCATTGATGATTCTTGAGAAGTATTGGTCTACTAATGTTCTTTGGATATTGATATCTCTGAAAAGAATTCCGTATAATGCATCATTAAGCATTACATCTAGTCTTTCCATTGCACCCATAGCTGCAATTTCTGGCATACATAATCCTGAACAGTAGTTACATAGTCTAATATATTTTCCAACTTCTTTTCCAACTTCATCTAATGCTTTTCTCATGATTCTGAAGTTTTCTTGAGTTGCATAAGTACCACCAAAACCTTCAGTAGTTGGTCCATATGGTACATAGTCAAGTAAACTTTGTCCAGTAGTTCTGATTACTGCAATAATATCTGCACCTTGTCTTGCAGCAGCTTGTGCTTGTAATACGTCTTCGTAGATATTACCAGTTGCAACGATTACGTATAGGTAAGGCTTTGGTCCTTCTCCTAATGTATTTAAGAATTCATCTCTAGCTTCTCTGTTTTCCTTAATTCTTGCTACCATTTTTTCAGCTAAAGCTTTTACTGTTTCTTTAATTTTAGCGTCATCAGCAACAGGAACCTTTGTAAGGTCTAATTCTCCTCTTGAAACCATTTCAGCAATTTCTTGAGGTGTTTTTCCTGTGTGGATCATTGCATTACCAATCCAGTAAGCAGCTCCAAGTCCTAATCCGCCACCTTCTTTAATATTGTCTACTACAATATTTGGTAGTGGTGTTTCAATTTCATCAACACCATCTATTTCTAAAAGTCTAGCAACAGTTCTTTCTACTGTTACTGTTGTATGTTTATCAATAAACTTTTGTGTATCTGCTGCTATTTTTTCAGCAGAATTTCTTGCTTTCGCAATAATGCTTTGGTCTAGATTCAACTTACTATGCATTATTTTTCCTCCTTTTTTTATAGTTAGCAGTTAGCCCTTAGCAGTTAACCGTAATAAAATACCAACGACTAACTACTAACAGGTTTCAAGACACAATTCTGCATCTTTCAATAATTGTTCCTGTAGTCCCATCAGTCTTGCAATATTGATTGCATCCCTTGGAACTTTATTTCTATTTTGAACCTCTATTAATCTATAATCCATATACTTGTGTACAACTTCTATACCTATTTCACACTTTGTATCTATTTCATGCTTTAGTTTTTCATAATCTATTCCTTCAAGGCCTTTTACCTGTAAATGGTAAACCGCTCTATCATCTGTTAATCCATCAAAATGGCTTGTAATAATTGTAAGGGTATTTTTATCTTTTAAGAAATTAATAAGTGCCTTGGATATGGCAAATCCTTCTGAAGGATTTGTTCCTCTCGCTAATTCATCGATTAATATAATCCCTTTTTCATGAGCTCTTTTTATAATCTTTTTAATTTCTAGTATTTCTGCACCAAAGGTACTAAGTCCCATATCTGTTGATTGTAAATCTCCTAAAGAGAAAAAGATATAGTCCTTCAATGAAAAAGTCATCTCTTTTGCTGGAACAAAAAGTCCAAATTGTGCCATAGCACTAAGAACTCCTATTAATTTGAGAGAAATTGTTTTTCCTCCCATATTGGCACCTGTAATACAGGTTACCCCTTTTCTAATATTTACTGAAATAGGGGTAAAGGTTTTTCCCTGTTTTCGAAGGGCGTTAGCCACTTTAATATGTCTTCCATCTACAATAGACAGCATTTCTTCATCTACAACTTTTGGTTTTACTCCTTCAAAACCTACAGCTAGTGCTCCTTTTGCAATGAGTAAGTCCACTGCACCGATTGCTTTAATATTTGCGTAAAATTCATCAATATGCTTTTTCATTGCTTGGGTCAATTTCTTACGTACAGCGAATTCCTCTTCCTCCTCTTGAAGTTTGAGTTCATCTACTTGTTTAAGCTTTTCATCTAAACTTTCATCAAGCTTTACCTTAAAAGTGATATTCATATAAGTTTCTGAGCTATAAACAAGGCCTGGGCAGTTTTCTAACTTTGCTATTAACTCTTTATCACTTTTATTCAGTGCAACTTCACCATTGGGTCTTATTTTTATATTCAACTCTTTTTGCAAAATTTCTCTTGCTTCCTTTTTAGAACGTTTAATGTGACTTTCAATATCTTTAATTTGTTTTCTTACAACTTGTAATTTTTTTGAGTACGCGTCATAAATATAAAAAGTATTGACGCCACTTTTTTCAGGATCCAATAGATCCATCAGGCTGGGCATGGGCATGATTTTTAAATCTTTTGGTACGTTCCAATTAAGTTTCTCAATGGTTTCTTGTAGTTTTAAAACTAGGAATAGAAAGCTTTTGATCTCAAACAATTCAATTGTACTTAAGGTTTGATCCTTTTCGATTCTTTTAAAAGAACCTCTTAAATCTTTAAAATGTTTGAAAATATTACGTATCTCTACTAAAGAATACCTGTGCTTATTGATAACGCCAACTATTTTTTCAATACGTTCGTATTCCTCTAGAAGTTGATCTTTATCTCCTTCTAAATAGGGCTTCATCTCTTTTTTGGCTTGCTCACCGTAAGGAGTAAACACTGTAATTCTATCAAAAATATACTCCAGTTCTAGATTCTTATATACTCTATCAGATACAAACATGTTTATTCACCACCTAACACTACATCGAAAACAGGAATAGGACCTAAGAATTTCTTCATAGCTGTTAAAAATTCCTCTGGTTGATAATAATATCCTTGAGGTGCATAAGGGTTCACAGTTACAGCTAATGGCTTCATTTTATCTACTACCTCAACTTGAATGCCCACCTTTTTTAAAAACATCCAATCTTTTGAGGAAATAAATATTTTTGTAGCATCCTTCACAATAAAAATAACATTTTTATATTTCCTAGTTGACTCAACAATCTTTTTTAAAGTATTCGTTACTAAAGAACCTCCAATAACCACATATTTTGTGTTATCTTTTATGGCACTTCCAATGATTTCTCCACTATTTAAGGCCGTTTTAATCTCTATAGGCACCATCTCATCATTTTCATCAATGACGCAATAGCCTTTTTCTTCTATAACCACACTGGCTATATTTTTGATCTTGTCATTCTTTACTTGTGGCAAAGAAAATAACTGTACCTGATGCATGGTTTTTTCAATGACCTTATTCATATCACGACTCAGCACTGCTCCTGTAGCAAGGATCGTTGCCTCCGTTACGGATGGCGAAGCTGACGAAATACGATCAAGGGCACCATCTACAATTACTAAATTCGCTCCATATGTTAAAAGTTTATCACACACTATTTTTATTTCACGATTAGTATTTGGACCTGCAATCTGTACATATCCAGAGGTTTTAGCCTTTACAATGACGATTTTTCCCATTGATGTGTTTATATTGGTTACTTCCAATATTTCAAGTTTTGCCTCTGTATATTTAAATGTCCCCTCTGTAGTTGCAATCAAAGTTCCCTCATCTACATAAATCATAGGTTTTTCAGTGTTTGTGACAAGATCTTGATTTTCTCCGTCCCTACCTGTGGAGGTAATCCCAATTCGAATATCTCTTTCCATTGCTTCATCAATCAATTGATTTAACGTTACTGTCTTTCCAGCATTTTTTGCCATTCCTACAACAGAAACGATTTTATAGTTATCTTGTATTGCGTCCATTAGCTGCATAAAATTTCCCCCTTGAAAACCTTATATTAGGGCTAGCAGAAAATCCACTAGCCACTAACTTTTATTTTCTACTCGTGATGGCCTCTGTCTCTTCTTGCAAGGTCTGTTGGCTCAAGTGCTACTTGATTTCCTTGTAGAAGTCCACCAACACCAGTAATTTTATGTGCTTTTTCACCTTTACATACTGGACAGTTGCACTTGTCTTCGTATGGAGTAGGCTCAGTATAAGTAGTTACAACACCTTCAAAGTTTCTAAGTACTACTCTATGTGGAGATTGAGAAACTACATATTGAGGCATTACTGGAGTTTTTCCACCGCCTCCTGGAGCGTCAACAACAAATGTTGGTACTGCATATCCAGAAGTATGACCTCTTAATCCTTCAATGATTTCGATACCTTTAGAAACTGGAGTTCTGAAGTGCTCAATACCCATTGAAAGGTCACATTGATAGATGTAGTATGGTCTTACTCTGTTTTTAACAAGATTATGCATTAAATCTCTCATGATATGAACGCAATCATTTACTCCTCTTAAAAGTACTGATTGGTTTCCTAGTGGAACACCAGCATCTGCAAGTAATTGACAGGCTTTTGCTGCTGTAGGTGTCATTTCTTTTGAGTGATTAAAGTGTGTATTTAACCAAACTGGATGATATTTTTTAAGCATATTTACTAATTCTGGTGTAATTCTTTGTGGTAATACAACAGGAGTTCTTGATCCTAATCTTACGATTTCTACGTGTGGGATCTCTCTTAATTTTTTGATGATATATTCTAATGTTTCATCACTTACAAGTAAGCAGTCTCCACCTGATAATAATACGTCTCTTACTTGTGGAGTATTTCTGATGTATTCAATAGCCTTATCAATTCTTTCTAGAGGCATTGCATCATCTTTTTGTCCTGCAAATCTTCTTCTTGTACAGTGACGGCAGTACATTGAGCACATGTCAGTGATTAGAAGAAGTACTCTGTCTGGATATCTATGAGTAAGTCCAGGTGTTGGAGAGTCTGTATCTTCATGTAGTGGGTCTTCCATGTCTGCTTCACTTTTGTGTGTTTCAGCAAGAGTAGGTACTGCTTGCATTCTTACTGGACAATGTGGATCATCTGGATCCATTAATGATGCATAGTATGGAGTAATTCCCATTCTTAATGTTTTTAATGATTCTCTGATTCCTTCTTCTTCTTCTGGTGTAATGTTAATTACTTTTTTTAAGTCTTCTACAGTAGTAATTCTGTTTTTTACTTGCCATTGCCAGTCATTCCACTGTGCTTCTGTTACATCTTTCCAAAGTTCGATTTCTTTGTAATTTCTCATCTTTTAAAAAGCCCCCTTATTTTGATTAGCAGTTATATTCTTACTGCTAAATTCTAAAAAAACTTTATACTTCACCTTCAATCTTCTTGAAGAAGATCTTCCATATTAAGTTGTCCGTTAACAGTTAGCTGTCTATCACTATGTACTGCTAACTGTCAACCCTCAACTATTAATATTTTTTATGCATATAATTCTTCGTAGATTTCTCTTATTTCTTTACTTTCTCTCATGATTTGAAGAGTTTGTTCTGCATGACCTTTTGTATATCCATTTCCAACGATCATTGTAACGTCAGAACCAACACCTTCAGCTCCAAGTGCTGCTTTAGTGAAGCTTGTTGCCATACTGAAGAAGTAAATTACTCCATCATTTTTAGTAGCTAAAACACTTGCCATTTCAGTATCTGGAACGTTTACGTTATTGATTGTTACATCAACCATTTTTCCATCTGTAAGTTCTTTGATTTGTTCCATGATTTCAACTGGTTTTGTAGCATCTCCAGTAATATAAACATCTGCAACATTTGCTCTTTTAGCAATATCTAAAGATTTTTGGCTGTGTGCTAAGCAGATTACTTTACCAGTAACGCCAGCTCTTCTCTTAGCTTCATAGCAACATAACATTCCTGATTTACCAGCTCCACCAATGATTAGTACTGTATCTCCTGGTTTAACTAATTTAGCAGTTTGTGCTGGTGCTCCTGCAACATCAAGTGCTGATAATGCAAGATTTTCTGGAATATCTGATGGAAGTACTGCATAAATTCCTGATTCAAATAATATTGCTTTACCTTTAATGTCAACTTGGTCAATATTTTTTCTTACTTCTACGATTTCATCTATTTGAAGTGGAGTTAATGAAAGAGATACTAATGTAGCAATTTTATCTCCAACTTTAAGATCTGTTTTTCCTTCAAGTGCAGATCCAATTTTTTCAACTGTTCCGATTAACATACCACCTGAACCTGTTACAGGGTTTTGATGCTTACCTCTTTCAGCAACAATACCTTTCATGATTTCTTTAATTTTTTCTACGTCTCCTTCTGCTTGGTTTTTGATTTGTGTAAAACTTGCAGAGTCAACATTTAATGTTTGTACATTAAGTAGAATCTCATTATCATAGATTTCCATTGTATTGTCAATTTTTGTTGCTGGTTGTGGAAGAGCTCCTTTTGGCTCTATTACTCTGTGTGTTCCGTAAGGACATCCTTTTTTCATTGTAAGTTCCCCCTTATAATTTTTTATCTAGTAATTTTATTTTATACTGCTGTATCGTATACGCCAAAATATAAAAGCAAGTACCGTGCCAAATCCGTTTTTATTTTAACAAAAAAATATAAAAAAAAAACACAAAAGTGGCTTTTTATCTAGTGTTTAGCGACTTTCATGTTTTTTATTCCTGGAAAAGGTTTTCTATATTTTTAGATAAAAAACAGGAAAAATATCAAATGCTGTCATTTCATATGCCAAATTTTCAGCACTTAGTTATTTTGTACTTCTTAATTTTATACTGAAGGGTTTGCCTTGGAATCTGCAATTTATCCGCTGCATGGCTAATATTGCCATCTCCCTCTTTAAGAGCATTTTGAATAATCTCTATTTCAAGGTTTTTCAATGCTTCCTTTAAAGAAAGATTTTGTATGTCTATCTCTTTCTTTAAGCTTCTTTTATTAAATCTCTCAAAATGAACAGGTAAACAATCCATTGTGATGATGTTCTCATCCATCAAATTCATTGCCCCTTCAATCACATGCTCTAATTCCCTTACATTTCCAGGCCAATCATAGTTTTCAAAGGCCTGAAGCACTTCATCAGATACCTTTAAAACTTCCTTATTCAATCTTTTATTAAATTTATCAATAAAATGCTTTATAAGGATTGGAATGTCTCCTTTTCTCTCCTTAAGTTCTGGCAATTTTAATGCGATAACATTTAATCGATAATAAAGATCTCGCCTCAACCTTTTATTTTCCACAGCACTTAAAGGATCTTCATTACTGGCCGCTACAATTCTCACATCTACTTGTCTTGTTCTACTATCCCCAACTCTTCTAATTGTCCCATCCTGAAGAACACGAAGAAGTTTAACCTGAAGTTCTAGGGGCATAGAATTAATCTCATCTAAAAAGAGGGTTCCTCCATTAGCTAATTCAAACAATCCTGCACGATTATCAGCTCCTGTAAAGCTTCCCTTTACAGTTCCAAATAGTATACTTTCTAATAATGCTGCTGGTAATGCTCCACAATTTTGTGCAATAAAAGGTTTATTCCTTCTACAACTAGCTGTATGAAGGGCATGTACAAATAATTCTTTCCCTGTTCCTGTTTCTCCATAAACAAGGACTGGAGAAGCTGTTTGTGCAGCTTTCATAGCCATTCCCTTTACTTTTACAATTTCTTTGCTTCTCCCGATAATATCAAAAAATGCAAATTTGGCAGAATCTCCATTTTTATTGCTTTTATTTCCTTTTTTCTTGTCTATTAACTGTTCTTGCAAGGCTACTACTCTTTCTGATAATTCCTTTACATCTGTAATATTCTTAGATATTTCAATAGCTCCAACAATTTTATCCCTTGCTTTTATAGCAAAAGATGAATTAATTGTTGTGATTTTTTTTCCTTTGTAGTTTAAAAAGGTCTGTTGGATATCAAAGGTAGGAGCACCCTTTTCAATGGCCCGAAGGAGAGTACTTGTTTCTGGGTCTAAAGAAGGATAAACATCTAAAATATATTTCCCTACTGCCTCTTCCCTTTTGATTTCCTCATGTTCTGCTGCAGCCCTATTAAAATACACGATTCGTCCTCTTCCGTCAATAATCTGTATGCCTTCTTCCACATGGTCTAATATTTTTTCTACATTTTTCTGCGAAAAAATCATTTCCAAATTTCCACCTCCCAATGCCAATTTTTCATCACCACATGCCAGATTTTCGTCACTTTTCTCAAAACAAAGGCAGCTTTCGCTGCTCTTATTTTTACATTTTTTCTGGTGCTTCTATAGAAAAAACATCCAATAAATTTTTTATGATTTTCCTTATATTGTCTATTATTTTTAGGGTAACATACAATTTTTGTTTGTCAAGCTTTCTAAAAAGAATTTTTTCATGAAATTTAAAGAAAAAAGCATTTAGTTCAAATATATATTGTATCAGCATCTCTGGTTTTTGCGATAATATTGATTTTTTCACAACGATTGGATAGTCCATGATTTTTTTTATCATTTTTTTTTCAAGATGACTCATCTTTACATGAAAATTTTCTTTTTGAAGATTTTGTATAACGCTCCCTTCCTCTTCAAAGATTTTCATGATGGAACAAATCCTACTATGTGTATATTGTACGGATTCTATTTCCTTTAAACCATCCACTTCAAGTGCTTCTTTTAAAGAATACTTTTCAAGTAACTTCTTTAAAAGTTTTTTGTTTAACATCATCTCTTCTTCTTCAAATCCTAAAAGTTCACAAAAAACATAAGGTTTAAAGAAAAAATTCATGAATCCAGGATGAACAAATTCTACTTTTTCAAATACATCATAATCACTTTTTATTTGATTGATCATCTCACTAGCTAAATTCATGGGGTTTTTCTTAAGAATTTTAGCAAGCTTTAAAGCTATATTGGTTGTATAATCTCCATGTTCATCCTTTTTAGGTTCTACTACTTCAATAGCATCTATCTCTATTTCATATTTAAAAGAATTCTTCAGCACTTCTTTAATGATCTTTTGTATTTCTGTTTTTATTTTATTTTCCATATCTACAACTCTCTTTATCTTTTACATAATCTTTATGCGCAATTGATTGGTACTTTCTACTAAACCCTCAAGGTTTACAAAATATTCTATATGAATATCCCCTTTGTACTCATCTGTAATGCTATAGCTCATATCCTTTGTTAATACTTCCATATCAAAAGTTCCATAAGGGGTATGGTAATTTGTATTATATCGTTTACCCTTTTCAAAAATGATTTCTGATTTTGATTTTCCAAATCTTTTCATAGATATTTTATCCTCTACTACCTTAACAGTAGTGGTGCAACCCTTCATTCCTGAGATTTCAGATTCTTCATATACTAAGTATACAGCATTTCCTTTTTTATATAGTTTCCCTTCTGTTACTAATTCAATTGTATTCTCTTCTCCATCTATACTTGATTGTAGCCCTTCTATTTTCAACATTACATTTTTCATTCATGCACCTCGTTCTTATTTTTCTTTATATCTTTCTAATGCTAAGGTAATGAGTCGATCAATTAACATACTATAAGAAAGTCCTGTTTGTTCCCATAATAAAGGATACATACTGTATTTTGTAAATCCTGGCATTGTATTTACTTCATTAATATATACCTTCATTGTATCTTCCTCTAAGAAAAAGTCAACTCTTGCAAGTCCTGAACAATCAATGGACTTATAAGCCTTTACAGCCATTTCTCTAATTTCCTCTGCTTTATCTTTAGGAATACTTGCAGGAATAACTATTTTAGATTTTCCATCATCAAAATATTTTGCGTTATAATCATAAAATTCATGGGAAGGTAAAATTTCACCTACAATAGACGCCTCTGCCTCCTCATTTCCAAGAACTGCACATTCAATTTCTCTTCCTTTAATAAATGCTTCTAACACTACTTTCCTATCATGTTCCGCTGCTTTTTTTATCCCTTTGATCAATTCTTCTCTATTGTGAGCTTTGCTGATTCCTACACTTGATCCTAAATTTGCAGGTTTTAAAAAAACTGGATATTCAAATTCTTTTTCAACCCTATCAATGATCTCTTGTTGATTTTCTCTAAACTTGCTTCTCATAATAGTCATATAATTTCCTACAGGTAATCCTTCATGTTCAAAAACCTTCTTCGTATAGACCTTATCCATCCCTACTGCAGAAGCTAATACTCCTGCTCCTACATAAGGAACATCTATCATTTCTAGCAATCCTTGAATGGTTCCATCTTCTCCAAAAGGTCCATGAAGTACTGGAAAAACTACATCTACCATATCAGAAATTTTCTTAACCTCTCCACTTAATGGAATGACAGAAACCCTATTATTAGGATTTTCTTTAGATTCTTTTTTTGCGATTTTTTCCCATTCTCCTGTTTCTATATTTTGGGTGGGCCCATTATAAATCATCCACTGGCCTTCCTTTGTAATCCCTATAGGAAGTACATTATATTTTTCTTTATCTATAGCATTCATCACTGATGTTGCAGACATAAGGGATATTTCATGCTCTCCTGATTTACTACCAAATACAATAGCTACATTTATTTTTTTAGTCAT